>NZ_JAJCVI010000003.1 GCF_020567525.1 Halorubellus salinus | reverse complement strand
CGGAAGCGCATCGGGATGGTGTTCCAGGCCCCGAACCCGTTCCCGAAGTCCATCAAGGAGAACATCTCGTATGGGCCCCGCAAGCACGGCGACCTGGACACGGGCCTTCTGGCGCGCCTGTTCGGCCGGGACGACACCGAGGAGGAGCTCGAGCTCGTCGAGCGAGCGCTCAGGCAGGCGGCGCTCTGGGACGAGGTCAAGGACCGCCTCGACGACAACGCCCTCGGCCTCTCGGGCGGCCAACAGCAGCGCCTCTGCATCGCTCGCGCGCTGGCGGTCGACCCGGAGGTCATCCTGATGGACGAGCCCGCGAGTGCGCTCGACCCCATCGCCACCTCGAAGATCGAGGACCTCGTCGACGAACTCAGTGAGGACTACACCGTCGTCATCGTCACGCACAACATGCAGCAAGCGGCGCGCATCTCGGACCAGACCGCCGTATTCCTCACCGGTGGCGAACTCGTCGAGTACGACGACACCGACAAGATCTTCGAGAACCCCGAGAGCCAGCGCGTCGAGGACTACATCACCGGCAAGTTCGGCTGATGGCGGTCGACGGCCGCATCGAGGACCTCCACGCGAGCGTCCGCACGATGAGCGAGGTGGCGCGCGAACAGCTCGACCTCGCGCTCGCCGCGTACCGGAGCGCCGACGGCGCGCTCGCGCGCACCGTCGTCGACGGCGACGAAGCCCTCGACGCCCTCCACCGCGAGGTCGAACGGGACTGCATCAACCTCATCGCGCGCCACCACCCGGTCGCGACCGACCTCCGGTTCGTCGTCGCGACGTTCAAGGTCGCCACGGACCTGGAACGGGTCGGCGACCTCGCGGTGAAGATCGCGAAACGCGCACTCGTCGAGGACTGGGCGCCGACCCTCGGCGACGACCTCGACGACGTCGCCGAGCTCGCCGCCGACATCGTCGAGGACGCCGTGCACGCGTACCTCGACCGGGACGCCGACACGGCTCGCGAGGTCGCCGCACGCGACGACGAACTCGACGCCGCATGCGAGGCCCGCACCGAAGCGCTCTTCCGGGAACTCGTCGGGTCCGGCGGCCCGTCCATGACCGACGTCTCCTCGTACCTCCTGACCGTCCGCGACCTGGAACGCGTCGGCGACCACGGGGAGAACGTCGCCGCCAGAACCGTGTACGCGGTCGAGAACGACGCCGCACTCCTCTACTAGACGACGTCACCGGCCGAACTGCGCTAGGAGACGACCTCGGCGCCCGCGCTACGATCCGTCCGCGCCGTCGCTCCCGGTGTCCGCGAGGTACGCGAACCCGACGAGCGCCACCGTGAGGAGCGCGAGCGCCGTCATCGCGCGGTCCTGGGGAACGGCCGTCATGAGGGGCACGAAGAAGTGCGTCGCGAGCGACGCGACCAGGACCGCCGCCAGCCCGACGGCGACGGTCGCGATGACGTGCACGGCTTCGACCGACCGCGTCGACGCCGCCCGTCCGACCTCCGCGCCGAACTCGACGGCGTACTCGCCGACGTCCCAGACCGCGATCGCGGCCGCCATCGTCACGAACACCGCCGGTGCAGGTGCGCCAGCGAACGCGCCCGCGACCGCCGCGACGAACAGCATCGCCGCACCGAACACGAACCCGCTCGCGTGCTCGGGGACGAACGGCAGCGCGAACGCCGCCATGTAGAAGAACAACCCGATACCCATCACGACGAGCACGCCGGAGACGCCGCCGAGGACGCCCGGCCCGAACCCGTAGAGGTCGACGACGGCGGTCACCGCGCTGTCACTGCCAGCCAGCCACGTCACGAACCCGTCGAACCCGGGGATGCTCGAGACGAGGACGACGACGACCGACAGCGCGACGCCGCCGGTCGCGAACGCGAGCGTCTTCGGCGCACGATTCCCGAACACCGCGACCGCTGACCGACGGACGGCCGCGACCACCGGGAGCACGACGAGTACCGCGAGCACCACGAGGAGCGCCGCGTGGACGTAGAGGTTCGAGAGCACCGCGGCCGCGATGGCGCCGGCCGGACCGGCGACCGCGAGCAGGTACTCGAACGGCCCGGACCCGCCGGGGAACGCGAGGAGGACGACCTGGATACCGAGCAGGACCCAGAGGCCAGCGGGAACGTCCCGGACGCCGACGACGTCGACGTCCTCGGGGTTCCCGGACGGTTCGAGCGTCGCCGCGGCCCGCCCGGCACGGCCCGCGAGGAGCCCGATGAGGACGAACTCGAACTGGAGGGCGACGAACCCGGCCATCGGGGTGCTCGCGAGCACGAGCGCGAACAGCGTCCACGACCCGAGAGCGAGGTTCGAGAAGAGGTTCGCGTACAGCGCGCCAGCGAGGAGCGTCCCGGCTATCGTCGCGAGGAACGACCGACTGAGCGCCGAGAACACCGGTCGCACCGCCTCGTCGGGGTCCATGAGCGCGGCGAGCGTCGTCACGCCCATCGTCGCCGCGATCGCGCCGACGAGGACCGCGTCGACCGCGTTCGCCTTCTCGAGCGCGAGCGCCGCGACCACGAACACGGACGCGACCATGAGCAGCGAACTCCCGCGGATGCGAGCGCGAAGCTCCTCCTGTGCGACGTCCCGCGCCGCGTACCCGAACGCGACCCCGCCGACCACGCCGAGCAGCGTCTGGAGCGCGTACCCCGCACTCACGCCGAGGAGCGTCGCCGCGACCGCCGCGATGACGACCGCGGTCTTCGACCCGAACGCCGTCCGCGACCCGTCGAACGTGTACGCGTCCGTCACTTCGACCACCTCCGGCGCGCGCGGTCGAACGCCGACCGTAACGGTTCGTCGGGCGACCACGCCACCACCTTCACGCCGGCTTCGCGGACCTTCCCGATGCGTTCGAGCCACTGGATGCGGTCGACCGTCGACCCCGGCGTCTCCGTGCTCGTCACGTCGGGCGCGAGCATCCGGACCTGGTGGCCCGACGCCTGCAGGCGGCGTGCGGTCTCCGCGGGCTCGTCGTCGGGCACCGCGGACACGAACATCACCTGCGCGCCGTCGGGGAGGCGTCGACGCAGCCAGTCGACGCGCCGGTCGTCGTCGTACGTCCGGAACCCGCCGTCGGTCACGACCGGGAACGACGACTCCGTGCTCGCGTCCAGGGCGTTCCGGATGCGGACGGCGTGCCCGTCGCCGACGCCCGGCGGCACGTACTCGCTGTCGTAGCCGTAGAACGCCAACCCGACCTGGTTCCCTTCGTCGAGGAGGTGCGAGACGAGGCGTGCGGCCGCGAACTTCGAGAGCGTCACCGCGTCCGGTTCGTCCTCCCGTCGAGCAACCCGGCACTCGTCCCGGACGTCGACGACCACGACGACGTTCGCCGCACGTTCCTCGCGGAACTCGACGGTCGTCAGCTCTCGCGTCCGCGCGTACCGCTTCCAGTCCACGCGATTCATCGGGTCGCTGTGGTGGTAGTCCCTGGACTGGTAGAACTCCACGCCCTCGCCGCCGACGTCCGTCGGCACCATCCCCGTCTGCGGGATGGTCTGCTGGGCGAGCGGGACGTTACCGACGTCCGCGCTCACCGAGAGCGTCGTCTCGGCCGCTGCCGTCGACCGCGCCTCCGCGTCGCCGCTGACGTTCCGCGCGACGAGCGTCGCGTCGTCGAACTCGTGGCGGCCGCGACGCGCTCGCACGACGTACGAGTACGTCGTCGACTCGCCCGCCTGCAGCGTCGCCGCGTGCCGCGGCGATCCCTCGACGACGCCGATGCGGTCCGGGACGCCGTCGACGACCCGCACGTCCGGGACGAGCGAGTGGCTCGCGTTCCGTACCGTCACCGTCACCTCGACGTCCTGTCCCGCGGTCGGCGTGTCGTCCGAGAGCGTCCGCGACACCGCGAACGATGGATCGTTCGGGGACGTCGCGAACCCGTACGCGGCGTACGTGAGGCCTACCACCGCAGCCATGAACAGCACGGTGTTGTTCCCGACGATGCCGAGCGCGCCTGCGACGAGCGCGACGAGCAACCCAACCTGCCAGCGGTCGTTCAGTATCACTTCGTTCATCAGTCCTCACCTCCGCGCTCCGCGGCGAGCTCGGCGTTCGCATCTTCCCTCGTCGACGCCCCGTCGTCCGCGGCGTCCGCTCCAGTAGTCGAACCCGTCCCGTCCGCCGAAGTATCCGTCGTTGCCGCCAGCGTGGACTCGTCGGTCGATCCAGCGGGCTCGTCGGTCGTTCCAGCGGGCTCGTCGGTCGTTCCAGCGGGCTCGTCGGTCGATCCAGCGGGCTCGTCGGTCGTTCCAGCGGGCTCGTCGGTCGTTTCAGCGGACGCGTCGAGTCGGACGTCCGCCATCGACGTGGTGCCGTCGTCGCCCGTCGAGGATGCGTCCGGTGCGAGTTCGGCGGCGGCGGCTCTGATGCGTTCGGTCTCCGAGGCGGTATGCACGGGGAGCGCCGACCCGGTCGCCGTCCGCCCGGGATCGTCGGCGGCGTCCTCGCCGGTCGCGACGCCCGCGTGCCGAGCGATCGCGTCGACGGTCGCCTCGACGCGACGCTGGTACGCCTCGCCGCTCAACCAGTCGAGGAACTGGAGCTTGAGCGGGAGGTCAGGCGTGTCCGTGCCGAGGAACGCGCTCGCTCGCGGGTCGTCCGTCCACTCGCCCGTCTCCACGAGCTCCGCCGCCGCGTCCGCACTGACGTCGTGCTCGCTCGCGAGGACGCGCGTCGCCACCCTTTCGAGCGACGACTGCACGTCGTTCCGCTCCCGGTACGTCCACCAGTCCCTCGCGCTGGACTCGGGGAGTTCCCCGCCGACGGCCTCGACGGACTTATCGATGTCCTCCCCGGAGATGGCGTTCTCGTCGTAGTGTGCGCGCTCGGGGTCGAGTCCCACGAGCGGGTTCGGTTCCGGTTCGTCGACGCCAGTCCGGTAGAGCTGGACGAGGGCGTACGCACCGCCGCCGAACGCGACGAGGACGACGAGCACGGGGCTGCCGACGACGACGCCGACGGTGCTCGCGACGACGTCCCCGATACCGGGCACCAGCGCGGCGACCAGTCCGAGGACGAGCGCGGCGCCCGCGACCGTCCCGACGACCGGTCGAAGTACACTCTCGTTCCCATCCTTCCGGAGGGACGACGGTCGGCTCACGACGACTCACCCTCCAGTGCTCGACGAACGCGCTCGTAGGCGTCGCGTGCGACGCTCACGCGTTCGCCTTCGTCGGGACGGCCGCCGTACCGGACGTCGCGGAACGCGGTCGTCAGCGACCGGATCGCGTCCGTGGGGAGGCCGCGGTCGATGGCGCTGCGAGCGATCTCGCCGGGCGTCTCGCCGTCCTCACCGGAGACGCCGAGGTCCTCCTGGAGTCGGTCGAACGCTTCGCGAACCGACGCGGGCGGGTCCGGCGGTTCCGGGTCGGGCGCCGCGTCGGGCGTCGTGCCCGCACCGCCGCGGGGGTCCTCGTCGGGTCGGTCGTCGCTCCGGCCGAGGAAGCTCCCCGAACCGATCGACGAGAGTGCACCGAACCCGAGCGTTATCGACCCGAGGCCGCGACCGAGGCTCCCGATGCCCTTCAGGACGCCCCCGGGGATGGTCGCGAGGCTGCGACCGAGGCTCGCGCCGAGCGTCCCGATACCGCTCGTCAATGCGCCGACGCCGGACGTGGCGTTCCCGATGCTGTCCGCGAGTCCGTCGAGGATGCCGGGTGCGTTCGACCCGGCGAACATCACGAACGACAGGGACGTCTGCGGGATGCGTCGAAGGTACTCGACGACGCGGAGATGCGGGGCCGACGGGAGGTCCCATTCGTCCGGGTACCGGCGTCGATGATGCCGGCCCAGACCGACGCTGGCGAGGAGGACGGTCGCGCCGGCACCGAAGAAGATGGTGACGGATGCGAGCAGGGCGCCCTGGAGGCCGCCGTCGGCGGCGGCGTCGCTCCCGGGAACCTCGGTCGTGGTCGTCGGGGTGGTCGTGGTCGTCTCGGTCTCGGTCGATCCGTCTGACCCGCCCGAGTCGGTGCCGCCGGTGGTCGTCGTCGACTCGTCCGCGGACGTGGTCGCGTCGGTCCTCGACGACGTGCTCGTCGACTCGTCGGTCGTCGTCTCGTCGACGGTGGCGGTCCCCTGGTCGCCGGGGCCCTGCCCGCTCCCGTTCGCGACGGCGCCGGCGGGCACGGGGTTCGTGCCGAAGCCGGTGGCGGGGAACAGGCTGGCTCCGAGGACGACAGCGAACACGCACGCGATGGCGAGTGTCGCTCGGTACAGGTCGTGGTCCACATCTTGGCCTACGCACGAACGGTTAAATATATTACCTTTGATACGTGTTCGGCGGGAACGAAACCCCTCGCGCCGAGCGTGTCAGGACGGAAACTCTTTTGGTGTGCAACTTCATTTCCACGAGGTACGGCATGGAACGCGACAGGAAACTCATGCGGGACATCCTCCTCACGCTCGCCCTGATACTCGCCATCGACGCGGTCGTCGTTGGCGTGTTCGCACTCCTCGCGTACCCCTGGTTGACGTTCGTCCACGACCCCATCGCCGCCGTCGTCGGCACGACCGCCGCCCCGGTCGCCCGATGGCTCGTCGTCTTCCTCCCCGTCCTCGCACTGTTCGTGTGGGCGCAACTCCGATTCACACGCCAGGAACTCCTCGCCGACGTCCCAGCGAGCGACGCGACCAGCGAAACGCACCCCGACCTCCACGCGAGATTCGTGCGCCTCTGCAAGCAAGCGGACATGCGACCGCCCGACCTCGCGGTCGTCGACAGCGACGTCCCGAACAGCTTCGCCGTCGGCGGCGTCACGAACGCCACCGTCGTCGTCTCCGAAGGCCTCCGCGACGCGCTCTCGGACGACGAACTCGACGCCGTGCTCGCCCACGAACTCGCGCACGTCAAGAACCGCGACGCGACCGTCATGACGCTCGCGAGCTTCCTCCCCGCGCTCGTCAGCGACGACCGCAAGATACTGAACGTCGACGGCAGCGCGAACCTCCTCGTCTGGTTCGTCCTCACGTTCGTCCTCTACCTGCTCGCGTCCGCCTCGCTCCCCGGCGCCCTCTTCTCGGGGTCCTCCGTCGTCGGCTTCGTCACGCTCGTCGCCATCAGCGTCCTCGGCGGCGGCATCCTCCTCGGCGTCCTCACCGCACCGGTCGTCCTCCTCTCCCGGCGGCTCTCCGAGAGCCGCGAGTTCGTCGCCGACCGCGCCGGCGCGGTCCTCGTCGGTGACCCGAGCGCACTCGTCACCGCCCTCCAGAAGCTCAGCGACCGCGGGTTCGAACTCCCAGACACCGACGCGAGAACGCACTACACGGGCGTCGACGGCCTCTGCTTCCTCCCGTACGGACTCGACGACACGGACGCCAGCACGGACGAGGACACGTTCACCGTCGAGACGCGCTCGCACCCGCCGACGCACGAGCGCGTCGCGAACCTCCGCGCGCTCGTCGACGAACTCTGAGCGTGCGTTCCCGCCGGAACTCCCCACACGACACCAGCCAGCATCGTTAACTCGCCCGCCGAGCAACCCCTGTCCGTGCGAAGTACCCTCGTCCTCCTGGTCGCGCTCCTCCTCGTCCTCCCCGCCGCGAGCGTCACCGGAGCGGCCACGCCGACACCAGCCTCCGAGGCCGCGCCAGCAGCCGCCCACACGGCGACGCTCGTAGACGCGACCGTTCCCGCCGACGCGCCGAGCCTCGTAGACGCGACGACGTCCGGGAACTCGATTTCGAGTGCTGCCCCAGCAAAGAACGACGACGTCCAGTTCGACGCCGCCGGCAGCAGCAGCGACGATCCGGTGATCGTCGAACGTATCACCGTGAACCGGACGCCCGACAGACCCGGGTCCGTCCGCGTCGACCTCACGTACGCCCTCCCCGACAACGTGGTCTCGTTCACCACGGAGTCCACGCTCCTCGAGCGCGACGCGGTGACCCTCGCCGCCGCGACCGGATTCGACCGCCAATCCGACGGGTCGTTCGCGTGGGACGAACGGACGACCGCGCCGACGCTCTCGTTCACGTACGACGTCGCCGAGACCTACTCGCAGACCGCGCTCGGCGTCGAGGGCGACGACTGGGCGTTCGTCTCCCTCCCGAACACCTACGTCTCCTGGCGGTATCGCGGAACTCCCCCGAGCTTCGAGACCGAAGGGCGAACCGCGGGTCCAGGTCACGCGAGCGGCTCGTACGCGCTCGACGGCGCGAGGTCGACGACCGCCCGAACCATCGGGGACTTGAACCTCACCGTGGTCGTCGCGCCGACCGCACGCCCGGGAGCGACCGCGGACGCGTACGTCTCGCTGTACCGCGTCGGCATCCGCGAACTCGAACCCGGGTTCGAGTACGACGCCAGCGGCCTGTTCGTGCTCCCGACGGCCAGCGTCGACGACGACGCCGCACTCGGGACGTCCACGCGGTACAGCTTCTGGGTACAGGACGAGTACTCGACGCTCGACGGCGTCGAGAACACGGCCGCCCACGAGTTCGTTCACACCCGGATGGGGACGTTCGGGGGCGACACGTCCCGCTGGTTGACGGAGGCGACCGCGGAGTACTACGGGCACGTCCTCGCGACGAACACCGGCGCCGGGTCCTGGAGCGAGTTCCGCGAGGCGCTGACCGTCGAGCAGGACGCGTTCAGGGACGCGACGCTCGCGGACGCGTCGACGTGGCGCGACGAACTCGTCCCCTACGAGAAGGGAGCGCTCGTCCTCGCCGCGCTCGACGCCGAGATCGCCGCGCGGACGGGCGGCGTCCGCTCGCTCGAGGACGTCCTCGCGTACCGGTTCAGCGACGACGACCCCTACGGCGACCTCGAGACCTACGAGAACTTCTCGGCGGCGGTCGTCGCGACGACGAACGACGAGTCGATGCGGGACTGGCTCGACCGGTACGTCGCGGGCGGCGAGACGCCATCGGTTCCGTCGAACCCGGACGCGTTCGTCCTGAACGACTCGATGGATTCCGACGACGACGGCGTCCCCAACGGCGAGGAGGTGCGGACGAACCCGTTCGACGCGGACACGGACGACGGCGGGCTCGACGACACCGAGGACCCGTACCCGACCGACGACTCGCGCCCGGCGGAAACGACCACGACGACCACGACGACCCCGTCGATAACGACCGACGGTTCGTCGCCCATCGGTGCAGAGCCCACGGTGGCGTCCACGACGCGCACGACGACCGCTACGTCGAGCGGATCGGACGACGCTGGGTCGACGACTGGCCCGGGGTCGGTCGTGGACTCGATTCCCGGGTTCGGGCCGGCGCTCGCCGCGTTCGCGGTGCTGGCCGTCGCGCTCGGGGTCGCCCGTCGGAACTGATAGCGCTCGCGCTCACCGCACAACGGAGTTCTCCACACCACGTCGTCCGCCGTAATCTTGCTTCAACGCCCTCCAGGCGGCGGTCTCGTTCACTCACACGAACATCAGCGACCCCACCGTGTCCGCAGTAACCGGCACCGCTTGCCGGCGCACATTCGAGAACGCCGGTGGACGCGTTCTGGACGCGTCCAGGGTGCGTTCAGTACGAGAAGAGGTCCGCACCACCGGTCACGCCGATGACCTGCCCGGTCACGTAGCGCGCCTGCTCGCTCGCGAGGTAGCACACGAGCGGCGCGACGTCGTCCTCGCGCCCGAGTTCCTTCATCGGCGTCGCCTGCCGGATGCGCTCGAACTGCGGGTTGAACGCCTCCAGTTGCTCGGGTTCCATCTCCGCGAGGTCCTCGATGACGATGTTCGGCGTCAGGACGTTCGACGTCACGCCGTACTTCGCGCCCTCGAGCGCGAGCGTCTTCCCGAACCCGATGAGACCCGACTTCGTCGCCGAGTACGATATCTGCGCGAAGCTCCCGCGCCAGCCAGCGATGCTCGCCATCGTCACGATACGCCCCCACCCGCGCTCCTTCATCCCCGGATAGACCTCCTTCGTGACGTTGTACGCGCCAGTGAGGTTCAGTTCGACGTCGCGGTCCCAGAGGTCGTCGTCGAAGTCCTCGAGCTTCGCGACGGCGTCCACGAACCCCGCGTTGTTCACGAGGATGTCGATGCCGCCGGTCTCTTCCTCGACCGCCTCGATGGTCGCCGCGACGTCCTCGCGGTCCGTGAGGTCGCACTCGACCGCGATACCCTCACCCGACGCGTCGGGGTCCTCGGCGATCTCCTCGACGACTCGCTCCGCGCCGTCGCGGTCGACGTCGAGCACGACGACGTCCGCGCCCTCTCGGGCGAGGTGCTTGCAGTCTTCGCTCCCGAGCCGGCCGGCCCCACCCGTCACGAGCGCCGTCCGGTCGTCCAATCCGAAGTCCATGCTAGCGGCCCACGAACCCGCCGTTCATAGTTGTTGGCGTCGCGGCACCGCAACCCGTCACCGACTCACGACACGGGTGGCTCCGACCCGAGGGTCCAGACCCCCGTGGTTCCGACCCTGGTGGTCCCGACTCGGTGGATTTGGGCTCGAAGACGACCTCCGATCACGTGGACGTCCACCACCAGACACGCCAGAGACGAACGCCCACTTCTATCGATTGATTCTCGACGTGCGTCTGGATTATGGGCCGTGTACCGGGACAATGCTGAGGAGTATACTAGGTGTATGGAGATATATGGTCATCACTACTAAGTATCGGTCTGTGTTTGTCACGTGCAGACCGGCGTTCGACGAACGCCCTCGTCGCACCCGACGACGGGCGACCGACGAGCCGCTTGCGCACCCCGAACGCCCCGATCCAGCCGCCGACGCCCGCGCGAACCGGGTCGGCGGCGCTCGACCACTGCTGCGACCGCCATCCGAACCACAGCGACCACCATCCGAACCACAATGTCACAACGCGACCCATCCCTCCCGGCGCCCAGTCCCGCCCCCTTCGACGACGCGACGCTCGAATCGAACCGCTCGCCGGCCCACCAGCTTGGTTCGACCGAGAACCCGACGCGTCCACCGGTAGGGGCGAGCGAGGCCGACGCCCAGCCGCCGCGGCCGACGGTCCCGTCGGGAACGGCGACCGCGCATCCCGACGCCGCGACCTCCTCGCGGAAGGTCTGCGCGTACGTCACCCGGAACGGCGAGGAGCTCCTGGTCTTCGAGGGCCCCGGCCACGACGGGCCACAGGTTCCGAAGGGAACCGTCGAGGGCGACGAACCGCTCGAACACGCACTCCGGCGCGAGGTCCGCGAGGAGAGCGGCCTGCGTCCGTGCGGCCCGCTCACGCCGCTGGCGTCGGACGTCTGGATGCGTCGCCACCACCCGCCGCGGTACTACGTCCGGCACTTCTACCACGTCTCCGTCGACGAACAACGCGATGGGTGGACGCACACCGTCACCGGCACCGGCGAGGAGGTCGGCGCCGAGTTCACGTACTCGTGGGTGCCCGTCGACGCCGCGACCGACTTCGCGCTCGACCTCGACGACTACGTCCCGCTCCTCCGAGACCGCCTCTGACGCGGGTTCCGCCGTCCGCGACTCGCACCCGGACGCCGCGTGAGTCGGCTCCGTGATGCTTCCGCGTCACCCGAGGTCGCTCCGCGAGAACGTCACGTACCCCGCGAGGAGCGGGAGCGCCGTCCAGAGCGCGAGTACGGCGACGAACACCGTCCAGTGAAGGTACGTCGGGGGGCTGCCGGCGACCGCGCCGGCGATCCCCGGGTACGACGGTTCGGTCGCGTGGACGGCGGCCTGAACGAGGGCGCTGTACGCCCCCGATGGACTCAATCCCTGCAGGAGGACGAACCACCCGGGGACGCTGCCGGCGGGTGCGGCGCCTTCGGCGACGAGATGGGCGCCCTGCGGGACGAGGTCCCAGAGGAGCGCGAGCGCGAGGTACGCGCCGATACCGAGGGTCATCGCTCGACCGCGCGTCGCGGCCGCCGCCGAGATGCCGACCGCGAGTCCGACGAACGCGACGCCGAGCGCGCACGTCAGCGCGACGATGCCGGCGAACGCGACGACGGGGAGGCCGCCGTACGCGATCGCCGTCGGGACCGCTGCGAGCGCGAACCCGACGGTGAGGCCGACGGCGACGACGGCCGCGCGCCCGACGAACTTCCCGAGGACGACCGTGCCCCGGCGTGGTTCCAGGCCGAGGAGGACGCGGATGCTCCCGGATTCGCGCTCGCCGGCGATGGCGAGGTACGCTGCGACGAGCGCGACGACCGGAACGAGCATCGCGGCGAACTCCGTCGCCGCACCCAGTCCCGAGAGGACGTCCCCGTCGAACTGCGGGACGACGAGCGGGACGAGCGACGTGACCGCGACCATCGCGGCGACGAGTGCGACGACGCCCCAGACGAGGCTCGAGTGGACGGCGTCGCGGTACTCGCGTCGCGCGATGACGCGCCAGCTCATCCTGGCACCCCGCGACCCAGGCCGACCGGCCGGTTCATGCTTCGACCTCGCGTCGCGTCGCTCCGACGTCGCGATGCGTGTACGCGGCGAAGAGCTCTTCGAGCGACGGGTCGTCGATGCCGACGTCGAGGACGGTACAGCCGGCGTCGCGGACGCGGTCGATGAACACGAGTTTCGCCGTCGGTTCGACGCACGTCCCGACGACGGCGTCGTCGGTGACGGTGACGTCGACGAGCCCCGGAACGTCGTCGACCGCCAGGTCGCGTGGCGGTGCGTCGACGGTGACGGTGACCGTCGCGCCCGTCCCGACGGCGTCGCGGAGGCCGTCGATGGTGTCGACGGTGACGAGCCGGCCGTCGTCGAGGATGCCGACGCGGTCGCAGACCGCTTCGACCTGCGAGAGCACGTGACTGGAGAAGAAGACGGTGCCGCCGTCGGCAGCGTGGTCGCGAGCGATGGTCCGGAGGTCCCTGATGCCCTCGGGGTCGAGGCCGCTGGATGGTTCGTCGAGCACGAGCACCTCCGGGTCGCCGACGAGCGCCATGGCGAGCGCGAGGCGCTGGGTCATCCCCTTCGAGTAGCCGCCGGCCGTGCGGTCGGCGGCGTCGAGGATGCCGACGCGGTCCAGCAGCGCGTCGGGGTCCTCGTCGGCGCCCTTGAGGTCGTTCGCGAACTCGACGTGTTCGCGCCCGGTGAGTCGGTCGTAGAGGCTGTAGCCATCGGGGAGGATGCCGACGCGGTCGTGGACCTCGGGTGCCGACGCTTGCGCGTCGTACCCGAGGACGCTCGCGCTGCCGGCGGTCGGCCGCACGTAGTCCATGAGGACGTCGATGGTCGTCGACTTCCCGGCGCCGTTCGGGCCGAGGAACCCGAACACCTCGCCTTCTCGCACCTGGAAGGACACGTCGTCGACGGCGTAGACGTCGTCGCCGTAGCGCTTCGTCAGGTTCTGGACGTCGATGGCGGTCATCGTCGTCCCCGACTCCGGGGGCGGCGGTCCTTGCTTGCTGGTGGTCGTTCCATAGTGGGACGTCGTCACCGACCGGTGAAATAACTTGTTGATTAAGTGATAACTTGTCGGTGTGATAACTCAAACATTCTTGAGAACCGAACGACGTCGCGACCCCACCACGCAGCCCACCGCCTCACGACCCCGTCATTCGACGCCGCCACGACCCCGCCACGTCACGACTCACTCCGCGCCAGCCGACGCGACGACGTCCACCGACAGGTCCGCGTCCATCGACAACGCCAGCGACTCGCCAGCGTGACGAACCTGCACCGACACCGACGGCTCCCCCACCTTCAACCCCGTCACGTCGACGTCCCACGCGTCCAGATACCGCCCGATGTCCCAGAACGGTATCGCGGTCGAATCCACGCCGTGGCGCCAGTAGAACGCGACGACCGCCGGATGGAACAGGACGTGCGCCGCCACCGGCGCGAACACCCTGTTGTTGCAGCGCTCGCATCGCGCCACCGCATACGGATCGGTCCGCCCGCGAGACTCGCGTTCCTCGACGCCGACCGACGCCAGCCCACCGCACTTCGCGCACGTCCCACCGACCGAGACCGCGTACTCGTGCCGAACACGCCTGTCGCAGGCCTCGAGGACCTCCCGCTCGCTCCGCCCGACGACCGCCGCCGGCGGCAGGTCGTACGTCACGACGCGCGTCCCGCAGTCCACGCACCGAACCGTCAACAGTCCATCCTCGTACGTCGCCTCCAGGGACGTCCCCGGACACCCCGGGCACTCCCCGGACAGCGCGAGCGGTTCGAACGTCGGCGTCTCCGTGAACGAACCCGCCAGTATCGCCCGCATCACGTCCTCACCAGCCCGGTTCAGCGCGTACCCCTCCGCCGAGCGTCGCAGGAACGTTCCCTCCAGGTGATCGAGGTGATAGGAGAGCTGGGACGTGCTGTCCAGCTCGAGCGCATCGTATATCTCGGTGAACGACAACGTCCGTTCGCCGTCGCGCTCGGCGTCCGCGAACGCGCGCAGGACCGCGACGCGATGCTCGCTCGCGAGCGCCCCGAACGCGTCGGCCGGTTCCACCGGCGACTCGCCGCCGACGTCGGTCATGGCAACCGGTTCACGCCCGTCCGGCAAGTGCCTACTGTTCCACCCACTCGAACTCGTCGAGCGTCGCGTTCTCGCCGGCGTCCCCGTCACCCTCGCCGTCCCCGTCGCCGGTGGTGGGTTCGTCGCCGAGGCGTCTATCGAGCGCGTCCGGCGTCGGCGCGGGGAACTCGAGCGCCGGGAACGGCCCGGTCGCCTGTTCTTGGACGCGCTCGACCTCCTCGAATATCGGGTCGTCGACGCCCGAAAGCGACGCCCACGCCTGCGTTCGCGTGAGTGCGACGAACAGCTCGTTCCGTCGCGTGACGAGGTCCGCGCGTCGACCACTGTCCGCGACGCGGTCGACGCCCGCGACGTGTACGGACGCCGCCTCGTTGCCCTTCGCGCGGTTGATGCGCGAGACCGTGACCGCGCCGTCCTCGCGGAACGTGTCCACGTCGCCCTCCCAGACGAGGTTCGCGTCGACGCCACGGTCCGCGAGCGCATCTCGGACGCGTTCGCCGAACCGACGCGACTCCCCGAAGCCACCGAGCGGAACGACGAGCACCGCCTCCGGCGCCAGGCCCTCCACGTCGACGTCCCGCTCGACTGCGTCCGCGACGCGCTGGACCTCGCCGGCGCGACTGTGCGCTCGCGACAGCGACAGGAACGGTCGTGCCGCCTCGCGGTTACGCAGCGGGTGCGGCGAGTGCTCGTCCGGCCGCACCACCTCCACGGGCTCGCCGTGCCGCCGGAAGTCGCCGCGTTCGACCTCGTACCCGAGCGACTCCCAGCCGCGCTGGGTCGTCAACGCCTGCACGGCACCGTCCTCGCGCAGTAATCCCATCCCGAGCGCGTGCGCGGTCAACAACACCGGGCGCGGCGTCCGGTACGCCTTCCGCATCACCACCGACTTCCGGACGCCGCCCTCGTACTGCCCGCGGAGGTTCACGACCGGGTCCCCGGCGTCGTCGGTGCCGAACACGGTCGTCGGACTGGGCGCCGAGAGCGTCTGGAGCGACTGCGCCTCGTCGTACGCCCACACCAATCGCTTCGGGGGCTTCAGGACCGCGTGACACAACCGCAGGAACCCAGGGTCGAAGTCCTGCGCTTCGTCCACGAGGATCGCGTCGTAGCGCTCCTGTGGCTGGCCGTCGTCGAGGACCTCCTCGCAGCAGTTCGCGAGCAGTCCACCGTCGGCGTCCCCGAACGCCGTCTTCGCGTCCGAGAGCGTCCGCGGCGCGACGCCCGCCGCCTGCGCCGCGTCGTAGTACAGTCCGCGACTCGTCTTCCCGCCCCACGCGTGCAGCACCTGGAGCCGCGACCAGTCCACGTCGTCGTCCGCGAAGTACGCGTAGTACCGCTCGACCGCGTCGCGCGCCGCATCGTAGAGCGCTCGCGTCTGGAACGTCAACACGATGCGCCACTCCGGGTGTCGAGCGTGCATCTGCGCGGCCTTCTGCGCGAGCACGATGGACTTCCCGGACCCCGCGATACCCCGCACCTGCTGCGGGCCGTCGGGCACCTGCAGGGCGAACCGCTCCTGGGCCTCGTCCAGGCGCTTCAGTCCGGACTCCACCTCGGCGAACAGGTCCGCGCGGGAGGGCCCGACCGGTTCGTCGTCGACGTCGACGTGGCTGGCGTCGCCCTCCTCGACCGAATCCGCGCTCTCCTCGGTCGCGCTCGCGCCGGGGAACCGCTCGCCGCTGATCGGTTGCCCGCCCGAGAGCACCGCTCTCGCGTCCGCGTACTCGCTCGCCGAGAGCCGCTCCGTGTCCGGGAGCGCGTCGAAGCGCTCGCGGAGCGCCGCGGGCGTCAACTCGTCGCCGGTGACGACCCGCGGCGCCGCCGGCAGGTCGTCGAACCCGCGAGCAACCCACTCCTCGCGGGTCACGTTCGGGAGCACGACGACGGGATGCATCGCGACGACACAGTTCG
Source organism: Halorubellus salinus (assembly GCF_020567525.1). Lineage (GTDB taxonomy): Archaea > Halobacteriota > Halobacteria > Halobacteriales > Natrialbaceae > Halorubellus > Halorubellus salinus. The sequence goes on along the minus strand of NZ_JAJCVI010000003.1, from coordinate 567,487 downwards.
CCCGACGGTCCATCAACGACGGCTCCTTCGTGAAGTGCGAGAGCAACCGGAACCCCTGCTCGCGGACCTGCGTGTACGGCGCCGCGGCGTCCTGACGCGTCCCCGACAGCTTCCAGCGCTCGCCGTCGATGCGAGCGATCTGCTCGTTCGTGAACCCCTTCACCTCGAGGACGACGAGGCCGTGGTCGCGCGACAGGACCAGGACGTCGAGCTCGCGGTCGAACCGACCGTCGGCCTCGTCGACGACCGGGTACCGACGGAACGCCACCCCCTCCGTGCCAGTTCCGAACGCGTCCTTCAGCGACGCCCAGACCTCGTCCTCGGCGTCGACGCCAGCGTGCGTCGCCGCCACCCCGGACGCGACGAACTCCATACCCAGACGGAATCGTCCGCGTTCTGATAAACCCTCCGCCTGCACGCGATGTCCGAGGGCGACCGCGCCCGTTCGGCGCCGAAGCGGTCGCCTGCCCGTCGGCGGTTACAGGCAATCCGCGAGCGCGCTGCGGTGGAACGCCACCGCGGCGTCGCGCTCGCGCTCCGGGTACCCGGGGTTCGTGACGGTCCCGCGGGAGTCGACGGCGCTGTCGGCGATGGCGGCGACGCGGTGGGCGGACCGGACGGTCGGGTACGGTCGAACCCGTTCGTAGCCCGCGACGAACGCCTCGCGGAGCGGTCCGGGGTCGTCGACGTACCAGTCCGCGACGAGGTACGACGCCTTCGCCACCGAGAGCGCTGGGGCGGCGGCCAGCGGCGCCTCCCAATCGAGCACCGCGGCGAGGTCGCCGTCGGCGACGAGCGCGTTCCCCGGGCGGAGGTCCCACGGGAACAACCGAGCCGTCGGGGACCGGTCGGTCGCGCCCTCGACGAGCACGGCCTCGAGTCGGTCGCGGAGGCCGTCGAACTCGGCTGGCAGTCGCTCCACGACCCGTCGACCATACGCGACGAACCAGTCGTACCAGTCCGTCTCGCGCGCCCTGAGAGCGCCGTCCTCGACCGCGAGTTCCCCGTACCCGTCGAAGGAGAACGCCGCGTGGAGCGCGCCGAGGGACGCGCCGAACGCGCCAGCGACCGCTCGCTGGCGTCGCCTCGAGAGGTCGACGAACCGCTCGTGGAGGTCCTCCCCCGGGACGTACGCCGTCACGAGGAACGCGACCCCGTCCGTCGCGCCCGCGGCGAGCACCCGCGGAACGGGGACGTCAGTCCGCTCGGAGATCTCGCCCAGGAGCACCGACTCCGTCGCCAGCCAGCGTGGCTCCGGGCAGACCTGGACCACGACGGGGTCACGCTCCTCGAACCGGACGAGCGCCGTCCGCTTGCGGTTCCCGCGACCCAACGATTCGACGGCGCGCGGCCGGTCGCTCGTCGCCGCCGCGAGCGCCGTCTCGCCGGCACGGCGGAACGCCGGCTCGGGGAAGGCGTCGTCGAACGCGGTCACGGGTCGCTCCCGAGGAGTCCTCGGAGGTCGCCGAGCGCTTCGAGGACGTACTCCGGGTCGTACCCGTTCAGGTCGTCCGCGTCCGACCGGAGCCAGGCCGCGGCGAGCCCGGCGTTGTGTGCTCCGGCGACGTCGTACGACAACGAATCGCCGACGTAGAGCGCCCGCTCGGGGACGACGTCGAGCGCGTCGAGCGCGCGCTCGAACGGATCCGCGTGGGGCTTGCGCCGCGCGAGGTCGAACGCGTACACGTGCACGTCGAAACGGTCCGTGATACCGAGCGCGTCCAACTTCGGTCGCTGGCGGCGCTCCGGTCCGTTCGTCACCAACCCCACGGATCCGTTCGCACGCGCAGCGGTGAGTGCCGCGTCAGCACCGTCGACCAGCGCCACCTGTCGGTCGTCGACGCGGTCCGTCAGGGCGGCTGCGAGCGCGAGCGGGTCGACCTCGGAGCGACCGTGGCGAGCGGCGAGCCTGGCGAACCCGGCACCGATGTAGCCGACCTGGTCGTCGTGGTCCGGTGGGCCGCTCAGCGACGCCCAGAGTTCCTCTGGTTCGCCGAACGGGGCGACCCCGACCCGTTCGAACGCCCCGCGATAGAGCGCGTCGGTGTCCTGCGTGCGCTCGCACAGCGTTCCGTCGAGGTCGAACAGCACCGCATCGAACGGCTTCACGACCGTACGTGGGCTGACACGGACAAAAGTCCCCGCATCGCGGCGTTGACGGGACGGGGCTGACGGGTCATTCGGCCGCGAACAGGCGCGTGAGGACCGCGTCCCCGAGGAGGACGAACGCCATCCAGAACACTGCGAACGCCAGCAGGCCGAGCATGAACGCGTTCCCGACGACGCCCCGGTAGTACGCGGCGACGGACGCGAACGACCCGACGACGAGCACGATGGCACCCGTCGTACTGAGGAGCACCGCGATGGCGGTCGCTCGCTCCCGCGGACTGCCGGACCGGACGATGTGGAGTAACTGGCCGAACACGCCTGTCTCTCGCCGTACACTCCCGTCCCCGTCGACTTAAACCGCCGGGTCGGCTCGCGGCTCGATGCCCGCACCGTCGCAGTCCACGCGTCGCTGGAACCGACGGCGACGCTCGCGGAACCGACCGCAGGCTCGAAGCCCGATTCGATGCGGAGGTTTTTATCCTTGCTCGCGGTACGACCGGCAGACACGTGACCTCCGCGTACGCGAACTCCGTCCTCGACCTGCTACGACTCCTCGTCGTCCCCTTCTTCGCGTGGGCAGCCTACACCGACGTTCGAACCCGACGCATCCCGAACCGCGTGTGGCCGCCGCTGTTCGTCGGGGGCGTCGTCCTCCTCGCGCTCACCGTCCAGCGCGGCCTCGCACCGGGGTACCCGTTCGCGTCGAACGTCCTCCCCGCGGCGATCGTGAGCCTCGGCGTGGTCGCACCCGTCGCGTACCTCTTCTGGCTGTTCGGGGGGTTCGGTGGCGCGGACGCCAAGGCGCTGCTCGTGCTCTCGCTGCTGTTCCCCATCTATCCGGTCTACGAGGTCGCCGGCGTCGTCCTGCCGCTCCCCGGGAACGAGAACCCGCTCGGGAGCTTCGCGTTCACCATCCTGACGAACACGGTCCTGGCGGGCGTTCTCTACCCGCTCGCGTTGTTCGCGCGGAACGCGGCGAACGGCGAGTTCGCGCTCCCGATGTTCCTCGGAAAGCGCGTGGACGCGGGGAGCGTCGACGAACGGTACGGGACGCTGATGGGCCGCAACGACGGGATGACGGCGGGGACTCTCGACCTGGACGCCCTCCGGATGTACCTGCGCTGGCGGGGTGCGTCCCTCGACGCGGTCCGCGCTCGCGCCAGCGAGTTGCGCGACCCGGCGACGCTCCCCGCGGACCCGAACGACCCCACTGACGGGAACCTCGATGCACACGCGTCGGCGGCCGAGGCGTCCATGGAGGAGTCCGACCCTGCTGTCGCATCGGACCGCGACGAGTCCGCGTCGAAGGACGGTCGGCCCGGTTCCGACGAGGCCGACTCGGTCGACGAAGCCGATGCTCTCGACGAGAACGCGGAGGACGACGGGTTCGAGGACGCCTGGGGCGCCGAGGCGTTCCTCGAGGACGTCGAGGGCGACGCGTACGGGACGTCGCCGGAGTCGTTGCGCGCCGGGCTCGACGTGCTCGCCGCGTCCGAGCGGGTCTGGGTGTCGCCGGGTATCCCGTTCATCGTCCCGATGTTCGTCGGGCTGGTGCTCGCGCTCACCGTCGGCGACCTCGTCACCGCGGGCATCTCGCTGTTCTAAGAGGCCGACGTCCGTCCTTCGAGCGCAGCTCCGGAGGACCGACCGCGAGTCGGTCGCGGTCGGGGCCGTCGACGACACCGACACCCCTGGTGTCGTGGACTGCAAGTGTTTTGTCGGTCACGGCCCGCGGTGACGGTATGGACAAGGACGACCTCCGCGAGGCGGTGTGGGACGAGCTCGAGGCGTCGGGCGTCGCCCGGTTCCCGTTCCCGCCGCACGGCCGCATCCCGAACTTCGCCGGCGCCGAGGCCGCTGGCGACCGGCTCGCGGCGACGGACGCCTGGGCGGACGCCGACGTCGTGAAGGCGAACCCGGACGCCCCCCAGTTGTCGCTTCGTCGACGCGCGCTCCGTGAAGGGAAGACGGTCTACATGGCGGTGCCCCGTCTCGCGAGCGAGGAACCGTTCTACGAACTCGACCCCGAGCGCCTCGACCCAGACGAGTACGACGCCGCGGCGACGGTGTCGAAGGTCGACCGGTACGCCGACACCGTCGGCGTGGACGCGCTCGGACACGTCGACCTCGTGCTCTCCGGGAGCGTCGCCGTCTCCGAGGCGGGCGCTCGCGTCGGGAAGGGCGAAGGATACAGCGACCTCGAGTGGGCGGTGCTCTCGGCGAGTGGGCTCGTCGACGACGCGACGACGGTCGCGACCACCGTCCACGAACGTCAGGTCCGCGAGACGCCTGCTCCCGGTGCACACGACGTTCCGATGGACCTCGTCTGCACGCCCGAGCGCGTCGTCCGAACGGAGACGTCGTACGACCGACCGCACGGCGTCGACGCGACCCTGCTCGACGACGACCGCATCGACGAGATCCCCGTCCTCCAGGAGTACGTCTGAACGCGCCCGGTCGCGACCGGCCGGGCGTCACCTCGGTCAGAACTCGGTGACGACCTCGATACCGCTCGTGTCGTACTCGGTCATGGCGGCGAGTCGGTCGGAGACGTCCTCGAGCGCGACGCGGTTCGAGACGAGCGCGCCGGGGTCCAGTCGGCCCGCCTCGAGGGTCCGCAGGAGTTCGTCGTACCGCGTCGGCGGCATCCCGCGGGACCCGTGGAAGGAGACGTCCCAGCGCGTCATCGCGTCGATGGGGAGCGACACCTCGCCGCGTTCCGCGTCGGTCGTGAGGCCGAGCTGGACGTGGTCGCCGCGCGACCGCAGGCTCTCGACGCTGTTCCGGCACGTCTCCGCCCGGCCGAGCGCGTCGATGGAGACGTGCGCGCCACCGTCGGTGAGGGTCTCGATAGCGCCCGGGACGTCGTCGGTATCGCTCGCGTCGACGGTCTCGGTCGCGCCGACGTCGACGGCGAACGCGAGCGGGTCGTCGCGGACGTCCACGGCGACGACGCCCGCGCCGAGGGCGGACGCGACCTGGACGGCCGCGAGCCCGAGGCCACCGCAGCCGTGGACGGCCACCCAGTCACCTGCGTCCACGTCGACGCGATGCGCGAGCGCGTGGAACGCGGTGACGTACCGGCAGCCGAGCGCCGCCATCTCCTCGAACCCGACGTCGTCCGGAAGCGACACCGCGTTGTAGTCCGCGTGCGGGACGTGCACGGCTTCCGCGAACGCACCAGGGGCTGCTTCCTTGAACCCGAGCGCGTACCCGTCCTCGCAGACGTTCCCGTGCCCGCTCACGCACTGCGAGCACGACCCGTCGCCGAGGTTGAACGGGACCGCGACGCGGTCCCCGGGCGCGAGCGTCTCCACGCGCTCGCCGACGTCGGCGACGACGCCCGCCGGTTCGTGCCCGAGCACCTGCCCGATGGGGACCTGGTCGTCCGCCCACTCGCCGTGGCCCATCCAGGAGTGCCAGTCGCTCCGACAGACCCCGCACGCCTCGACGTCGACGACGACGCCGTGCGCGTCGGGGTCGGGGCGCGGGATCGACTCGATACGTAACGGTTCGCCGTACGCCTCCAGCACTGCGGCGCGCATACCGGCTCGAACGACCCGCGGCGTGATAGGGGTACGCCTCTCAGGAGTCGTCGTCGGGCCCGCCGCGGTCGTCGAGCGCCCCTGCCTGGTCGGTGTCGTCGTCGGACCCGTCGCGACCGTCGAGCGGTCTCGCCTGGTCGGTGTCGTCGTAGGGGAGGGTGTCGGTGAGTCTCGCGGCGACGTCGGGACTCACCGCGCCCGCGAGCTCCATGGCCTCCGCTTCGTGGTCGTCGAGGTCGAGGACGCTCCTGAAGAACCACGACAGCCGGACGTAGGACTCGTGGAGTTCGCTGGCGGCGTCGCGACCCGCTTCGGTGAGCGTCGCGCCCTCGTACGGTTCCAGTTCGACGAGGCCGGCGTCGTCGAGGCGCCCGAGAGCCTCCGTGACCGCTGCGGGCGACCGGTCGAGGAGCGCCGCGACCTCGCCTGACGACACCGGGGCGTCCTCGCGGGATTCGACGACGTACATCGCGAGCAGGTACCGGGCGCGACCGCTCATCGAGTCGCCTCCGACGTCGACCTCACGGGTTCAGGCCCTCCGCGTCAGGTGCGCTCTGACGGTTCGCTGGCAGTCGTCGAGGACGCTGCTCGTTCGTGCGAGCGCGTCGAGCGCCGGATACGTGTCGGTGCCGTGGAGGTACTCGCTGACGCCGTCGTGGGCGACGTCGCAGTCGACGCCGCCGCCGGTGCGCGCGCGGAGGAACGACTGTCGGTCGGCGGCCACGGCGTCGGTCGCCTCGCGTTTCGCGGCGACGTCGGCGTGGCGTGCGCGGAGCGCGTCGAACGAGAGCGCATCGAGTGGGTCACGGTCGACCGCGGCGAGCCAGTCGAACGTCGTGGCGACGTGGTCCGCGACCGCGTTCAGGGACGCCACCTCGCGTTCGAGCGCGTCGACGACCGCGTCGATCTCGGCGAGACGGTCGGTCACCGTGTCCAGGACCGACGAGCGGAGAGCGCGGTCGAACGTGACGTCGGTGCCCGGTGCGAGTGCGACCGCGAGGTCGTCACCGAGCTCAGCGCGGATCGTCTCCATCAGTGGTTCGTCGGCCTGGATGTCCGCCACGCTGTGCGGCTGGACGGTCTCGGCGAACGCTTCGCGAACGTCCTCGCACGTCGCCGTGGACCCGCCGACTGACGGGAGCATCGAGGTGACGGTTGCGAGACCGCCGGTAGCGGCGCTGCTCGAGGCCGTGGTCGGCGCGTCCACGTCGAGGTCGGCGACCGTCGTCCGGAACCGGTCGTAGGCCGTTCGTTCCGCTCGCAGGTTGCGTTCCTCCATCGTCGCTCGTCGCCGTGCGGCTCTGACGGGGGCGCTGGCTCGTTCTCTCGCGCGTCGCCAGGTGGTCGCCCCGCTGTCGTCTGCGCCCTCCATGCGGTTTAGGCTCACCTAAAGGAATAAGTGGCTTTCGGAATTTAGGCCAACCTAAATAATGGGGGTGCGGTCCACGCGAGCGGGACCTCCCGGAATCGCCCGCGACCGGGTCGCGACGCGCTATTGGAAGAACGGCCAGTTCTAGGCCACACGAAAAATTTCAGCGAACGTGCATCGAGTGGCGGAGATATACAGAATAAGACGTATCAGGCGCTACAGCTGGCGTTTTTAGGCACCCCTAATCCCTCAGATTTATTACCTTATGGCCCCGAGTCGGTCGTGTATGAGTACCCAAGGCCTCGAACGGCAGACCCGGAACTACCTGAGCAACAACGTCCCGCAAATCCAGCAGCACGGCGGCTCCTTCGAGGTGCGCGACGTCGACGAGGCGGCGGGCACGGCGACCGTCGCCATCGGCGGCGCGTGCTCCGGCTGCGGGATCGCCCCGATGACGATGAAGGCGATCGAGAAGCGCCTCCCCGAGCACGTCGACGGCATCGAGGACGTCGAGGTCGTCCGCGCCGGCGGCCCACGCGCAGCCGTCATGCCCTCCAAGACCGACGAGATGGATGACATGGACGAGTACGAGGACTACAGCCCGCCGTTCTGACGGCCCCGGGCCGTTCCGCGCGCGACGAGTTCGATCCGACTTTTGACGGACGACGGCCGCAGTCACCCTCGAGCGGGTGGCTGCTGTCGCCGAACATCGACAACGGGTTTGCCGTCGGCGAGTGATCTGCCGGGTATGGACGGCTGTTTCTTCGACATGGACGGCGTCGTCGTCGACTCGGAACGCCACTGGGTGCCCCTGGAGAACGAGCGCATCCTCCCCGACGTCGTCGACGCCCAATCAGGCGAAGGCCCCACGGCGAGCGAGATCACCGGGATGAACGTCCGCGACGCGTACGCGTACCTGGACCGCGAGTACGGCACGACCGTCGACGTCGACGGCTACCTCGCGACCTACGACGACGCCGCGAGGGAACTCTACGACGAGCGCGTCGAACTCATGTCCGGGTTCGACTCGCTGCTCGCGGACCTCCGCGGCGACGACGTCGCGGTGGCGCTCGTCTCGTCGTCCCCGCACCGGTGGATCGACCGCGTCCTCGACCGGTTCGAGCTCCGCGACGCGTTCGACGCCGTTGTCAGCGCCGGGGACGTCGACGGCCCCGGGAAGCCCGCGTCCGACGTGTACGAGACCGCGGCAGCGTGCGTCGACGTCGACCCGAACGCGGCGGTGGCCGTCGAGGACTCCGCACACGGGCTCGCCGCCGGCAGAGCAGCCGGGATGACCGCCGTCGCGTACCGGACGACTGCGAACGCCGACTCGACGCTCGAGGACGCGGACGTCGTCGCCGACGGTCCCGACGAACTCCGAGCCGTCCTCGACGAACGACGACGCGCGTGACGGTCGACGCCCGTGACCGTCGGCGTCCGTGACCGTCGACGTCGGACGACGCCCCGGCTCTCGACGCGTCGGACGCGACCTTGCTCTTCAAAGGCCGCTTCGTGGTAATCACTGCCATCGGAGTCTCTGCATCCGGTTTCCACTTTCACCGTACGTGGTCACTACTTATCCCCAAGCCGTGAGTGGGACGGCGTATGTTCGACCGACTACGGCAAGCGCTCAGCGGGAGGCCACGCGAGTCCTCGTTCGTCGAATGTCGCCGGTGCGGGACGCGTCTCCGCGACGAGACCGACACCTGTGGCTGTTGCGGGTCGACGGACGTCGCGCACTACGACCTCTGAATCGCTGAAGCGGTCGTCGAGCGACGCGGCGAGCCGGACGGCGACTCAGGCGAGGTCGCCCTCCACGGCCTCGCGGACGCGCTCCGCGAGGAGTCCAGACCGCACGAGCGTGCCGGCGGCGTCCATCTCCGGGGACAACTGTCGGTCCGCGTCGAGCGCGGGCGCGACCTCGCGGACGGCGTCGACCGCAGCACCGGTTCCGACGCCGGGCGACATGTCCTCGTCGACGTACTCGAGCGCCTGCGCGCCACAGAGCAGTTCCACGCCGACGACGGTCGCGGCGTTCGCTATCGCGGTCTGGGCGTGCATCGCCGCGCCGGCACTCATCGACACGTGGTCCTCCTGGCCGCCGGAGACCGGCGTGTTGTCGGTCGCCGCACGCCCGAGACTCCGGCATTCGTTGACGAGTGCCGCACTCGTGTACTGCGCGATCATGTATCCAGATTCGAGGCCGGGGTCGGCGGCGAGGTACGCCGGCAGGTGGTCCTCCTGGAGCTTCGGGTTCAGGAGCCGGTCGGTGCGGCGTTCGCTGATGGCGGCGAGGTCCGTCATCGCGGCCGTGAGGTAGTCGAGGCGGTGCGCGAGCGGCGCGCCGTGGAAGTTCCCGCCGGAGAGGACGGCGGCGTGCTCGGTACCGCTCGCTCGCGGGTCCGTCGCGTCCGCGGCGAACACGAGCGGGTTGTCGGTCGCGCTGTTCAGTTCCGTCTCGACGCCCTCGCGGACGTGCGCGACGGCGTCGTGGACTGCGCCGTGGACCTGCGGGAGGCAGCGGATGGCGTAGGCGTCCTGGACGCGGTCGCAGTTCCGGTGCGATTCGACGATCTCGCTGCCGGCGGTCGCGGTGCGGACGTTCCTCGCGCTCGCCTGCTGGCCGTCGTGCGGGCGGACCGAGTGGAGGGCCGCGTCGCAGGACGCGGTCGTCCCCATCGTCACCTCCGTCGTCAGTCCGCCGGCGACGTCCGCGGCGGTGAGGATGCGTTCGGCGTCGACGACGGCCATCGCAGCGATGCCAACCGTCAACTGGGTGCCGTTGATGAGCGCGAGCCCCTCCTTCGGCGCGAGCGAGACGGGGTCGACGCCGGCCGCGTCGAGCGCGCTCGCACCGTCCACGCGCTCGCGGTCGCTCGGCGGCCCACCGTCGGGCGATTCGACGTGGGCTTCGCCCTCGCCGAGCAGGACGAGCGCGAGGTGCGCGAGCGGCGCGAGGTCGCCGCTCGCACCGAGACTCCCCCGCGAGCGCACGACCGGGTGAACGCCCTCGTTGAGGAACGCGACGAGGTTGTCGACGACGCGCTCGCGGATCCCCGAGTAGCCCTTCGCGAGCGCGTTCACTCGGGTGACGAGCATCGCGCGGACCTCCTCGCGAGTGCACTCGCGGCCCGCGCCAGCGGCGTGACTCCGGAGGAGGTTCGTCTGGAGGGTCTCGACGTCCTCGCGCGGGATGCGTTCGGTGACGAGGTCGCCGAACCCCGTGTTGAGGCCGTAGACGGCCTCGCCGGAGTCGACGACGTCCGCGACGCGCTCGCGGGACTCGCGGACGCGCTCCCGGGCGGCGTCCGGGAGCGCGACGCGTTCGCCGTCGCGGGCCACGGCGACGACGTCCTCGGGTGCGAGCGTTTCGCCATCGAGTTCGACGGTCACCGCCAGCACCTCGGTTCGACGGCGACGGTCGTCGCCGGGAGTTGGGGCCTCGACATGGTGCAGGAATCGAACGCCGCACACCTTCGACCTTTCGTCGCGAGCACTCCGGGGAATGGACGGCGAAGTACTCTGGTGAACTGTTCCGCATCCCCGTGCACGACTCTCCGGCGTCGCGGTCGGCGACCACCAGCCAGCCTACCGCAGAGCGAACCCATAGCGACCACGCCAGACCGCGCTCTCAGCGACCGCGGTCGTTCCGGGCGTATCACTTTCCCCTGCCGGGTCGATGTCTCGACAATGACCGGAGACGCCCCGTCCGCGTACGAGGCGGCGTACTGTCCGCGTTGTGGTACCGAGACCGACGAGAAGCGCATCGACGGGCGGCTCCGGTGCTGGTGTCCCGAGTGCGACGTCGTTCACTGGCGGGCCGCGGTCCCCGTGGTCGGCGTCGCAGTCGTCGACCGCGCTGCTGGCACGGTGCTCGCGTTCGAGCACGACCGGACCGGGAAGTTCGACCTGCCGAGCGGCCACCAGGAGCTCCCGGAGTCGGCGGCGGAGACGGCCGCGCGCGAGCTCCGCGAGGAGACGAACCTCGCGGTCGACCCGGACGCACTCGAACTGTTCGACGTCACGGTGAAACGGCATCCGCTCGGGCGGTACAACTTCTCGACGACGTTCGTCGTCGCGGCGAGCGAGACGACGGGCGACGTCGAGCCGGAGACCGACGCGGACGTCGTCGAGTGGACGACGCCGACCGACGCTGCCGCTCGCGAGTCCGCGTTCGTCCCGGGCGTCGTCGACGTCATCGAGGCCGCCGTCGACGCGGTCGGCGGCGTGGACGACACCGCGTGATCGCGTCAGGCGGCTTCCTCGAGCGCGCCGTCGAGACGGTCGAGACAGCGACGGGCGGCCGCGACGTGCTCGTCGGCGTCCGGACTCCCCGTGTCCTCGACCTCGGCGAGGAGTCGCTCGACCTTCGACGCGCGCTCGCGGACCGTCGACGGGGCCAGGTCGTCGGCGTACCGGAGGTCCGCCGCGATGGCCTCCGCTTCGCCGAGCCACCGGCTCTCCTTCGGGGCGACCGGTTGTTCGCCGGTCGCTTCGAGGTGCGAGTGCAGCGTCGCGACGAGGTCGGTCACGTCGTCGGTTGGCATACCGGACAAAATGAACCGTCGCACGTTAACAGTTGTCCCGACAGAGTGCCCGTGCTGGTTCGAGACCATCAACCGACCGGAGTCACCGCAGCCGTGGCCTCGGAGCGACCCAATCCAGGGCCATGAGTCGCGAGCCGTTCGTACAGTCAAGGCACGTTTTTCAAGAGCCAGTGGAGCGTACGCTCGTCAGACGAGTGACCCGACTCCGCGCCACCGGTCGTCTCTCGCGTCGCCGAATCCTGGCAGCCACCGTCCCCGGTATCGCCGCGCTTGCCGGGTGTAGCTCCCGGTGGTCGACGAACAGCCCCAGCGTTCGCCTCGACGCTGTGGAGGTCGAGAACCAGGACGACGACACTCATGCCGTCTCGATTCGAATCACGGCCGAGGACGCCTCGGAAGCGTTCGCGGAGACGGTCGTCGTCGAGGCCGGCCACAGCAGCGTCTTCCACGAGCCAGTCGACGTCGGTACCGCCGACACCGTCCACGCTGCCCTCGGCGAGGACCGCATCGAAGCGTCCCTGGAGTCCTACGCCACCGAGAACAGGCGCTGCGTCCGGATCGTCATCCGCATCACCAGCGACGGCGACCTCGCAGTGACCGGCGAGGCGTTCGACGACTGCTGACGGCGAACGTAGTCGAGCACTCGGTCGGGACTCCTGACGGCGAACGCGGCCGACGCCCGGCCACGCCCTCGCCGAGTCGAAGCCGGAAACGCCCGCGGGCATCGAACGCTTTTATGACTCGCGGTGGCGACGACTCAATCATGGACGTAACAATCGACGACGTCTCCCTCGGTTCGACAGGACTGACCGTCAGCGAACTCCCCTTCGGCACGTGGCGATTCGGCCGCGAGGCCGCCGACGGCTCCGTCGAGATCGACCGCGACGCGGCGCTCGACCTCCTCGACGCGTACGACGACGCCGGCGGGTACTTCATCGACACCGCCGACGTCTACGGCGGCGGCGACAGCGAGGAGTGGATCGGCGACTGGCTCGCGGACCGCGACCGCGCGGACTACGTCATCGCGTCGAAGATCTACTGGCCGACCCGCGACGGCCCGAACGGCCGTGGCCTGAACCGCAAGCACATCCGGCGGAGCATCGACGAGATGCTCGACCGACTCGGCGTCGACGCCATCGACCTCCTCTACGTGCACCGCATCGACGACGACACGCCCGTCCGCGAGTTCATGCGAACGCTGAACGGGCTCGTCGAGGACGGGAAGGTCCACTACCTCGGCGCGAGTTCGTTCGAGCCCGACGCCTGGAAGATCGCGAAGGCGAACGAGATCGCCGAACGGGAGGGCTGGGAGCCGTTCTCGGTCACGCAACCGCGGTACAACCTCGTCGACCGCGAGATCGAGGCCGGCTACAAGGAGATGTGCGAGTCGTACGGGATGGGTATCGTCCCGTGGAGCCCGCTCGGGCAGGGGTTCCTGACCGGGAAGTACGAACGCGACGACCGGAATCCCGAGAACACGAAGGCGGGGCTCGGTGACCGCTTCCGCGAGAACTACCTCACCGAGGAGAACTTCGACGTGCTCGGCGAACTCGAGGCGGTGGCCGACGAGGTCGGTGCGACCGTCGCGCAGACGGCGCTCGCGTGGCTCCTGCATCGCGACGGCGTCACGGCGCCTATCGTGGGTGCCCGCACCGTCGAGCAACTCGAGGAGAACCTCCGCGCGGCCGAGGTCGAGCTCACCCAGGAGCAGGTGGACCGACTCGCGGCCGCGAAGGGCGACCCGTTCTCGCACCTCCGGTAGGGCGAGTCCGGTCAGGCACCCGGTTCTTTCTCGAAGCGGACGGCGTAGTGGTACGGCGGTAACTCCACGGTCTCGACCGGGTCGAACGCGGCCGCGCCGGTGACGACGCGTTCGGTCTCGGCGGGGGAGAGCCGGAGGTCGGTGGGTGGGCCGCGGGCGGCGCCGTGGATGCGGGTCTCCTCGCGTGGGGTGTCGTGCCAGTTCACGACGACGAACTCGCCGTCGGGTCCGAGGGCGTCGTGCGCGCTCGTGACGAAGGCGGCGACGTCGTCGACGCCGTGGAACGTGTTCGCGTTCAGGACGACGTCGACGGTTTCGGGGAGGACGTCGGCCATCTCGCGGGCGTCGGCGTGGGAGGTCTCGAGGTTCTCGACGTGGTGGAGTGCGGCGAGTTCGTCGAGTTCAGCGAGGAGCGTCCGGTCGAGGTCGACGGCGTGGACGGTGGCGGGGTCGACGACGCGGGCCGCGGGGAGCGCGAAGTACCCGTTGCCACAGCCGACCTCGGCGAGCGCGTCGCCGCGGTCGATGCCGAGCGCTCGGAGCGTGGCGCCGGGCGTCGGCCAGAGCCGCGACCACCAGTCCCAGTCCGGTTGGTTCGTGTTCTGGAACGGTTCCATGCAGTCCGGTACTCGACCGGGACAGAAATGTGTTATCCCCACAAGATTGCGGAGAGTCCGGTTCGACGTCGCCGTCGCCAGGCTCAGACCGCGAGCGCGCCGACGGCGAGCGCGAACGCGGACAGCGTCACCACCCAGTCCCGTCGGTCGAACGAGAGCGGTGGCAGCGTCGGATTGTAGGCGAAACAACGCGCCTGGAGCGCGACCGCGAGGGCGTCGGCGCGGGCGAACGCGCGGTTCAGGCCACTGGTCGCGACGAGACGCATCCGGTCGCGGAGCGGTCGTTCCGACCCGAGTCGCGCCCGCATCGCGGCGCGCGACCGCCTGACGTCGTCGAGGAGTACCGGAACGAACCGGAAGACGAGCGCGACGCCCATCCCGAGGAGCTGCCCGACCCGGCCGGGGACGAGCCACTGGACCGCCGCACGGGACTGACGCGTCCGGGTGGTGTGGACGTACGCGGCGCTGACGAGGAGCACGAGCAAGACGCGGTACGCCGCAAGCGCCGGGAACCGCGCGGCGGCGACGTCGAACCACGGCGCGCCGAGTCGGGCGCCCTCGACGAGTGGCGCCAGCACGAGGAACGGGAGGACGACGCGGAGGTCGGAGACGACCGCGACCGGGGACAGTCGGGCGGCGGCGAGGACGCCGAGGGCGAGCAGCGTGAGCGCGGCGAGCCCGCGAGGGGTGGTGTGCGCGAACGCGGCGACCGCGAACGCCACCTGGAGCGCGAGCTTCGAGCGTGGGTCGAGGGCGTGCAGCAGCGACTCCCCTGGTTCGTATCGCATCGACGGTCACCAGGTCGCGACCGCGTGCTCGCCCAGTTCCCCGCGGAGCTCGGGCGGCGAGCCCTCGCGGACGACGCGTCCGTCGGCGAGCACGACGACGCGGTCCGCGACGTCCGCGACCACGCCGACGTCGTGAGTCACGACGACGACGCTCGTCCCGTCGGCGTGAAGCGCCGCGAGGTGCTCGTGGACCGACTCCCGCGAGGGCGCGTCGAGGCTCGCGAACGGCTCGTCGAGGACGAGGTAATCGGGGTCCATCGCGAGCGCTCCCGCGATGGCGACCCGGGACTGCTCGCCGCCGGACAGTTCGTCTAGGCGCTCCTCGCCCCGACCCGTCATGCCGACCGCGGCGAGCGCGTCCTCGACGCGCGCCGACACTGCATCCCGCGACACCCCGAGGTTCTCCGGGCCGAACGCGACGTCCGCGTCGACCGTGGCGGCGACGAACTGGTCGCGGGGGTCCTGGAACACCATCCCGACCGCCGCCCGCGCGGCGACCAGGTCCGCGTGGACCGGCGTCCCGTTCACGAGGACGCTGCCCGCGTCGGGTTCGAGGAGGCCGTTGAACTGCCGGACGAGCGTCGTCTTCCCGGCGCCGTTCGCACCGGCGAGCACGACGAACTCGCCGTCGTCGACCGACAGCGAGACCTCGTCGAGGACGCGAGTGTCGCCGTGCGCGTACGAGACGTCGTCGACGACGATCATGTCGTCCGACTCCCCCCGCGAATCGGCGTCATTCGACTCGGAGGGCGTCGCTCCGGACGATGCCGACCGCCGCGGCGATCTTCACGGCTTCGGCGGGGAGGAACGCGGCCGCGCCCACGCCGAACGCTTTCCCGAGGCCGTAGCCGACGACGACCACCAGGCCGGCGATACCGAGCGCGTAGATGACGGTGGTCCCGGCGACCATCGCGGCGACGAGGCGCCACACTGCGAGGTCCTCGAGCGAGCGCGTCTCGACGCCGCCGTGGGCGAGGAACCCGACCAGTGCGGCCGCGATCGGGTACGACCAGAGGTAGCCGGCGCTCGGCCCGACGAGGTGCCCGACCCCGGCCGCGCCGCCGCTGAATATCGGCGCGCCGAGCGCGCCAGCGGCCAGATAGAGGCCGAGCGACGCGCCACCCCAGAGCGGGCCGAGGAGGATGCCGGCGAGGAACACGCCGAGGACCTGGAGCGTCACCTCGATGGGCGAGACCGGGTTCGGGAACTTCACGTACGCGAACGCACCGACGAGCGCGGCCAGCAACGCCGCTCGGGCGAGGTTGACGACGACGTCGCTGGGCACGAGGTCGACGTTCTCGGTGTGCGTGCTCATCGCGACCACTCGCTGGCTGCGTAGGGACGTCTCATGTTCACCGCGTCTTCGTCAACCTGCAAGAATACTTTGGTTTACGGACCGCGTGTGCCGTCGGACCGCACGTCGCCTGTCCGCCACAAGCCTGCTCGAATCCTGCGTCGCCTACACGCCGCCAGCCTGCTCGAACCCGTCGTACGGCGTGCCCTCCTCCCGCCGGATGAGCTGTTCGTCGCTCACCGCCAGTCCGAGATCCGAGAGCTCGCGCGCGATGCGATTCAGGTCGTCGTTGTCCTCCGCGACCACGCGCACCACCACGTTCGCTTCTCCCGTCGCGATCTCGCGAACGCTGACCACGCCCGATATCGTCAGCGCGCCGTCCGTCAGCTCTTCGCGCTCGGGGATGGGCGCGGTACAGACGATCTGTATCTGGAGGTCGAACCCCGCTTTCGCGTAGTCCACGTCCGCGCGGTACGAGTCGATGACGCCCTCGCGCTCGAGCCGGTCGATGCGTTTGCGGACCGTGCTCGGTGACACGCCCATCCGCTCGGCTATCTGGTTCGACGACGACTCCCGGGCGTCCTGCTGCAGGGCGAACAGGATGTGTCTGTCGAGGTCGTCGAGTCCGTTCAGCGTCACTCCCCACCTCCGTAGAGCACGTCGAGCCACGCGTCGACGTCGTCCGGGATCGTGACGGGGATCCCAGCGCGGAGCTTCACGACGAACCCGTCCGTGTCCGAGAGGTAGACGTGGACGGCGGTCGCCTTCTCGTGCTGGAGGACGAGCGCGCAGGCGTCGCCGAGGTGCGTGTACACCTCCTCGACGTACGCACGATCGAACAACCCCATCGTGCGGTGGATGATGATGTCCAGTTGTCGCGTGGAGAGTTCGGTCTTGAGGTCGTCGCGGATGTACCGCACGTCGTACTTGTACGAGGGCGTGTGGAAGTCCGCGACCCATCGGAGGTCGTCGTCGTAGCGGTCTTCGAGCCAGGTGGCGAGCGCGTCGTAGTCGGGGGTCTTCGCTTCGAATCGGGTGTCTCGTTCGGTCGTCATTGTGGTGTTGTAGTGTCTCGATTGCGTGTTCTCAGGCGATACCGGCGACGAGGAGTGCGAGCGCGAGGGTCGCGGCGACGATGGCGAGCGTGCGCCCGACGGGGCCGCCGAGGACGTCGCGTGGGTCCTCGCTGTCGATCGCGGCGACGGTCGCTCGCCACGCGCGGTAGACGGTGTGGTCGGCGCGAGCGCCGAGCGTGTCGAGCGCCCGTGCCGTGGTGTTCGCGACGCGGTTCCCGGCGGGGTAGAGGACGCGGTCGACGTCGACCACCGGCAGCCGCGAGATGGGGCCGCGGAGTGCGAGGAACCCGAGGATGCCGACCGCGGTGCTGGCGGCGGCCTTCGCGAGTTCGCTCGCTGCGTACGGCGCGAACCCACCGGTGTCACCGGGGAGTGCGCCGTACAGGAGGTCGGGGAGGACGCCGAAGGCGACGCTCGGGACGGCGGCGACGACGAGCACGACCGCCAGCCATCGCGGCGCCGGCCGAACCGCGAGGTCCTCAGGGGCGTCGCGGACGAACGCGTAGTAGCCGAACTTCGCGAACGACAGCACGGTGCCGACGCCGCCGAGGACGAGCGCCCACCAGAGGACGTTCGCGTCCACGGGCAGCCACGCGAGTTCGGGACCGGCCTTGTCGACGGCCTTCACGACGAGGCCCTTGCTGACGAACCCGCTGAACCCGGGGACGCCGCTGATGGCGAGCGCCGCGACGAGGAACGCCCCGAACGTCAGGGGCATCCGGCGGCCGAGGCCACCGAGTCGCTTCAGTGACCCGGTGCCGACGCGGTAGATGATTGCGCCGGCGACCATGAACAGCAGGCCCTTGTAGAGGACGTGCGTCGCGAGGTGCCCGACCGCGCCGGCGGTGCCGGCCGCGGTGCCGACGCCGACCGCGGCGACCATGTACCCCACCTGGGAGACGATGTGGTACGACAGCAGCCGGCGCACGTCCGTCTGGAGGATGGCCTGGGAGACCGCGTACAGCACCATCGCGCCACCCATCCACGCGACGAGGACGTTCCCGTCGGGCGCGAACCGAGCGAGGGCGTACACGGCGACCTTCGTCGTGAACCCGGCGAGGACGACGCTCGACGCGACGTGGGGCATCGGGTAGGTGTCGGGCACCCAGTGGTGGACGCCGACGAACCCGAGGTTCACGCCGACGCCGAGGATGGCGAGCGCGGTCGGCAGGCCCGCGGTGAACCCGGCGTCGTACGCGAACGTCCCGGCGTCGACGTAGTGGAGCGCGACCGCGGCGACCAGCAGGGTCCCACCGACGAGGTGGTAGACCGCGTACCGGAACGCTGGCCGGACGGCGTCGCCGCCGTGATGCCAGACGAGCACGGTCGCGGTGACCGCCATGAGCTCCCACGCGAGCAGGAGCGTCAGCCAGTCGCCGGCGAGCACGGCGGCGACGCCGGCGCCCATGTACGCGAGCGCGATGGCGTTCGTGCGGGCGTCGGCGTCGGTCGCGTACGCGTACGCGACGGCGAGTGCGGCGACGAACCCGAACACGGCCGCGACGGGGCGGGCGAGCGCGTCGACGCGGACGAGCGTCTGCTCGAACCCGAGCGGGGCGACGACGAGCGCGCTCCCGGTGGGGGACGCGAGTATCCACGGGACGGTCGCGAGCGTCGCGAGGACGCCCACGAGGTAGCCGACCTTCCGCGGTGCGACGAGCGCGACCGCGGCGGCGACGAGGAACGCGACCCACGGCGGGACCGCGAGCAGGGCGTCCATCAGTTGAACACCTCCGCGACCGCGGTCTCGGCGAGCTCCCAGAACGGGAGCGCCGTGGGGGCGACGCCCAGGAAGACCGCCATCCCGACCGTGAACAGGACGGGCAGGAGGAGCGCGGGCGACGTCTCCAGGCCCGGAACGGGCGCGAACGCATGTCCGCCGTCGGTCGCGGTCGGCACGTTCGTTCCTTCGCCACCACCGTCCTCACCGCGGTCGGTCGTCGGCTCGTCGTGGGCGGGCGCGAACGGGTGCGTGCCGGCGTCGGTGTCGTCGTCACGACCACCGTAGAACGCCGTGTAGACGACCGGCCAGAAGTACATGAGCTTCAGGAGCCCCGCGAGCAGGAACGCGGCGACGAACCACGGGTTCGCGCTGTCGGCGGCCCCGAGCACGAGGTGGAACTTGCTCACGAACCCGGCGACGAGCGGGAACCCGACGAGGCCTGCTGCCGCGATGGCGAACGCGGTCATCGCTATCGGGAGCCGGCGACCGACGCCCGCGAGGTCGCTGACGTACTTCTCGCCGGTCTCGACGTACGCGAGTCCGGCGACGAAGAACAGCGTGATCTTCATGAACGCGTGGGCGACGACGTGCAGGAGCGCGCCGAACGCGGCCAGGGGCGTCAGGAGTGCGACGCCGAGGACGATGTACGACAGCTGGCTGATGGTGGAGAACGCCAGCCCGCGCTTGAGGTTGTCCTGGCGGACGCCGACGACGCCCGCGAGGATCATCGTTGCAGCGGCGAACACGGCCAGTGCGGTCGCGAGGCCGAGGTCGCTCGCGGTCTCTGGGCCGAAGACGTAGAGGACCGCGCGCGTGACGCCGAACGCGCCGCTCTTGACGACGGCGACGGCGTGCAGGAGCCCGGAGACGGGCGTCGGCGCGACCATGGCCGCGGGCAGCCACGCGTGCAGCGGGACGACCGCGGCCTTCACGGCGAACCCGGTCACGAGCAGCGCGAACGCGGCGCGTGCGAGCGTCGGGTCGGCGGTCGCGAGCCCGGCGATGCCGCCGGCGGCGAGCGTGACGGTGCCCGCGAGCGCGCCGACGAGCACGAGCCCGCCGAAGACGAGCACGCCACCGCCGAGCGTGTACGCGAGGTACCGGCGACCGGCGGCCTTCGCCGCGGTGTCGCCCCCGTGGACGACGAGCGGGTACGTCGCGAGCGTCAGCAGTTCGTAGAACACGAACAGCGAGAGCAGGTCGGCGGCGAGCGCGACGCCCATCGTGGCCGAGATGGACGCGGCGAACGCGGCGAAGTACCGCGTCTGGTCGCCCTCGTCGAGCCCGCGCATGTAGCCGACGCTGTAGAGGCTCGTGGCGAGCCAGAGCGTGCTCGCGAGGAGCGCGAACAGGAGACCGGCGGCGTCCGCGCGCAGCGCGAACTCGACGCCGAGGTACGACCCGAGGGTCGTGACGTGCGTGTCCGGCGACTGGACCATCGCGAGCACGACCGCGAACGTGCCGACGCCGGCGAGCGCCGTCCACGCTTCGCGGACGTTCGGTCGCAATCCGGACGCGAGTATCAGCGGGATGGCGAGCGCTGGCACGAGGACCGCGAGCAGCGGGAGGACGCTGGCGACGTCCGTCATAGCCACCCCTCCACGACCGGCGCGAGCCAGTCCGCGAGCGCGCCCGCGCCGACGCCGACTGCGAGCACGACGACCGCGGCCGCGACGGCGATGGCGAGCGCGGTCGTCGCCCGGGAAGCCTCGGCGTCGGGACCGACGGCGGCGTCGGCGCCACCGTCGGTCGCGACCGCGTCATCGGTCGACTCCGGAGCGAGGTACGCGCGCTCGACGAGGCGCCCGGCGTACCCGAGGCTGAGGAGCGTGCTCGCGACGACGACCGCCGCGGCGACCCACGCGCCCGTCTCGACGGCGCCGAGCGCGAGGTACCACTTGCCCGCGAAGCCGACGGTCGGCGGGAGGCCGACCAGGCTCGCCGCGAGGACCGCGACGACCGCCGCGGTCACCGGGAGGGCGGCGGCGAGGCGCGCGTACTCGCCGACGCTGCGCGCGCCGGTGCGTGCCTCGACCGCGACCGTCGCGGCGAACAGGCCGCCTTTCGCGACGGCGTGCCCGACGAGCGCGACGAGCGCGCCCGTCAGCGCGACGGGGTGCGCGAGCGCGACGCCGACGGCGAACAGGCCGAACTGGGAGACCGACGAGTACGCGAGCAGCCGTCGGACGTCGGTCGCGCGCAGTGCGAGGACGCCGCCGGCGGCGACGCTCACCGCACCGGCGGCGACCATGAGGGATTGGACCTCGGGGACGGCCGCGAGGAAGTCAGCGGTGAACACGCCGTACGTGATGCGGACGAGCGCGTACCCGGCGACGGTCGAGCCGAGCGCGCCGAGCGCGACGGCGACCGAACCCGGGGCGGCCGCGTACGCGTCCGGCTTCCACGCGTGCAGCGGGAAGAGCGCGAGCTTCACGCCGAGGCCGACCGCGATGAGCGCGTACGCGGTGACGACGAGCGTCGAGTCGTACCCCGCGGCGGCGAGCGCCGGGGCGAGGTCGGCCATCGAGAGCGTGCCGGTCGCGACGAACGCGTACCCCACGCCGAGGAGGTACAGGGTCGCGCCGACGGTCCCGACCAGGAGGTACTTGAACGCGGCGAACGCGGCGTCGACGCCGCGACCGGTCGCGACGAGCGCGTACGCGGCGAGCCCCGATATCTCCAGGAAGACGTACAGGTTGAACACGTCCGCTGTCACGGCGACGCCCGTGAACCCGGCGACGAGCAGGAGCCAGAGGCTCCCCTCGGGCCCGGTCGTGTCGGGGTCGGCGAGCGCGAACGCGGCGACGCCGACGACGGCGACGAGGACGACGACGACCGCGCTGAGTTCGTCGACCGCGAGCCCGATCCCGAACGCGGCCGGGATGTCGCCGACGACGGTCGCGAGCGGGCCGTCGGTCGCGACGAACGCTGCCACTGCGAGCGCGAGTGCGACCTGCGCGAGGAGCGCGGCGACCGTCACCGCTCGCACGAGGTCCCGGCGGACGCGTGCAGCCAGCAACGGGAGGACCGCCGCGAGCAGCGGGAGCGCGACCAGGAGCGGCAGGAGGTCGGCGGGCGTCATCGCGACCCCTCCTCGGCCGCCTCGGCGGCGGCTGACTCGCGCTCGGCGGCACGGACCTCGCGGATGACGTCCTCGCGGAGCGTCCCGTACTCGCCGTAGATGCGGACGACGAGCGCGAGCGCGACCGCCGTCACCGCGACGCCGACGACGATGGCGGTCAGGATGAGGACGTGCGGGAGCGGGTTCACGTACGGCCCGGGGCCGGTGACCAGCGGTGCCTTCCCGTCGGCGCGGTACGCGCTCGTGACGAAGAACAGGAACACGCCGGTCTGGAAGATGTTCAGCCCGATGACCTTCTTCACGAGGTTGTCGTCGTCGACGAGCACGAACAGGCCGACGCCGACGAGGACCGCGAACACGGCGTGCGCGAACCACGCGCCGACGCCGAACAGCGGGTCAGTCATCGCTCGCACCTCCAGCCCCGACCGAGGGGTCCGCGTCGCCGGGGCCCTCCAGGTCCGCGGGAGTCTCCACGGTGGGTTCGCGGTAGCCGTCCGCGATGCGGAGGAAGAGCACGACGATGACGGCGGCGACGGTCGCACCGATACCGATCTCGATGGCTTCGGTGGCGTACACGGTCGCCTTCGGGATGGGGAGGACGTCCAACTGGAGGAACGCGCCACCCGAGGCGAGCCCTGCGAGCGCGACGACGCCGAAGACGACGGGGCCGGCGACGACGAGTGCGACGAGCGCGCGCTCGTCGAGCCACTCCGCGGTCGGGCGGATGCCGAACGCGAACGCGACCGTGATGACCATCGCGCCGCCGACGACGCCACCCTGGAAGCCACCGCCGACGCTCGCGGTCCCGTGGAACAGCGTGAACAGCCCGTACGTGAGGACGAACGGCGCGAGCAGTCGTACCGTCGTCGTGACGACGGGGCTGTCCGTGAACTCCGAGCGCGTCCGCGTCGTCGTGTCGTCCGCGCCCTCGCTGCGGTTGCGGTCGCTCATGCGAGGGTCTCCCGGCCGAGTGCGGCCAGTACGGCGACGGCGGCGGCGAACACGACCGCGATCTCGCCGAACGTGTCGAACCCGCGGTAGACGACGAGCACGGCCGTGACGGCGTTGTCGACGCCACGGTCGGCGGCGTCAGCGAGGTAGAAGTCGCTGACGGGTCCGAACGCGGGCGTGTCCGCCGCGCCGACCGGGGGGAGCGCCGGCACCGTCAACAGGAGGCCGACGGTGACGCCGAGGGCGACCACCACGGACGACGGCTTGACCGTCCGCGGGTCGACGAGCGTCCGGCCGCCGGCCGGCCGGACGGTCTGGCTGATGGCGAGCAGGAAGAGCGCGGTCGTCACGCCAGCGCCGACCGCGGCCTCGGTGAGGCCGACGTCGGGCGCGTGGAAGAGCACCCAGAGGATGGCGAGCCCGAGGCTGTACGCCGCGAACACGACCACGGCCGTCAGGACGTCCCGGACGACCGCGGTGAGGACTGCGACGACGACGACGAACGACAGCAGCGCCACGGACACCGCGACCTCGAGCGTCGGTGCGACGACCTGGAGCGTCGTCATCGCGACACCTCCGCGTCGTCGACGCTGCTAGCGTGGTCGGCGCTCTGGCCGCCGTCGGTCGCGACGGTAGCGTCGCCGTCCGTGCCGCCGGCTTCGTCCTCGTCGTCGTGCGTCCACGGTTCGGTGCCGGCGTCGTACGCCGACCTGACGATGGCGTGTGCCGCGGTCGGGCCCGTGACGAGCACGAGCAGGGCGAGCAACACGAGCTTGAACAGCTCGCCGGTGGTACCGACGACGACGCCGGCGGCGGCGAGCCCGAAGAGTGCCCCGAGCGTCTCGCTCTTCGAGGCGGCGTGCGCGCGAGCGTACACGTCCGGGAGCCGGTAGAAGCCGACGACGGCGACGAACGAGAAGAACGCACTCGCTGCGACGAGCGCCGCGACCACTATCGCCGTGGGCGTCCACGCGAGCTGGGCGGGGACCATCGCGGGAGCCGCTGCGAGGGCCATCAGAGCACCCCGCCGCGTTCGATGGTGAACTTCGCGAGCCCGATCGAGAGCAGGAAGTTCAGGAGGCCGTACACGATGGCGACCTCGAGGAACCCCGGTTCGTCGAGCGCGGCGCTCAGGAGCGCGATGACGACGACCGCGGTGGTGCCGACGACGTTGACGGCGACGACGCGGTCGGGCGTCGTCGGTCCGCGGACGACGCGGCCGAGGACGAGGGCGGCGAGCGCGACGAGCGCCGTCGCGCCGGCGAGCAGGACGCCCGCGAGGAGCGGCGAGGTCACGACCGGTCACCTCCGGATGGGACGTGGTCGGGACCTCGACCGCCGGTAGTCGGGGCGTCGGCGTCGTGGCCGTGAACGACGAAGTCGACGGCGCGAGCGAGCGAGCCCTCCTCGAGGCTGTCGCGAGTGGCTGCGGTGAGCGCGTGCACGACGAGTTCGTCGTCGGTGACGTCGACCGTGAGCGTGCCCGGCGTGAGCGTGATGCTGTTCGCGAGGAGCGCACGCGCGATGCGGCCCTCCGGGGCGGGGATCCGGACGACGCTCGGTTCGATGGGGAGTTTCGGCGAGAGGACGACCGCGACCATCGAGAGGTTCGCGCGGACGACCGCCCAGAGGAGGTACGGGAGGAACGCGAGCGCACGGAGCAGCCGGCCGACGTCCGCTATCGAGGGTTCGGTCTCGAACGTGACGCGGCCGAGGACGAGCGTGACGACGGCCGCGCTGACCGCACCGGTCGCCAGGTCGAAGGGCTTGGTCGGGTCGCCCAGCAAAAGGTAGAACGCGTACGCGACGGCGAACGTCGCCACCAGTCGCGCGGTGGTGGAGGTGACCGCGATGGGCGACCGCACGATGCGTCGGTCGACGAGAGCACGTTCGACGTCGAGGCCGGAGCGGCCGGCGGCCGCGAGCGCGTCCGTGACGGCGGCGACGGTGAACTCGTTGAAGCCGGGCATCACGACGAGGTCCGTGGCGGTCGCTGGAATCGACTCGACGAGCGCACGCACGCGCTCGTCGGGGGTCTCCCCGTCGACACGTACCGTGGTCGTCTCGACGTCGAGCGAGCCGTAGGGGCTCGCGGCGACGAGTTCGGTGACGCGTGCGGCGAGCATCTCGCCGGTAGCCGATGGGACCGTATCACCCGCTCTCCCGACGGGGATGCTGAAACGCACCGTCGTGCTCGTGCCGTCGTCCGCGTCGCGCGCCTCTCGTAGCGCGTACGAGACGACGTCCCTGACGCGCCCCCGGTCGGTGAGTACTGCGACGAGATCCGTCACGAGCGCTCACCGACGCGTCGTCGGGGGCGCGGATTGCATGTGACCGTCTGAAGCCGAAACATAGTTTACCGTTCTGATAAAAGAGCCACGAGGTATTTACCGTTCCGGTAAAATATGGCCAATACATAAATACTCCAGCGTACTAGGTGTGTTATGGAGTCACAACTCCCGGATTCGGACCCACGGCGGACCGACCGACCCGCAACGCCGGTCGAACCCGACGTCGGGGACCGATACCTCGTCGTCGGCGGCGGCCGACGCGGCCGTGCTCTCGCTGAGAGCCTCGCCGGTGACCACCCCGTCGTCCACGTCGACACCGACCCCGACGCCGTCGCCGACGTCGCCAGCTACGACGCCACGCACGTCCCCAACGAGGCAGCGCTCGTCGCACAGGTCACCGCGCACGCCGCCCCCACCGACCCCATCGTCGTCCTCGCACCGTCGGACGCTCGAACGCTCCTGCTCGTCCAACGACTCCGGACGACCGGGGCGTTCGAGCGAATCTACGCCGTCCTCCAGGACCCACGGAACGCATCCGCGTTCGCGATCCCCGACGTCGAGGTCGTCTGCCCGGGCGACGCCATCGCCGCCGCCATCGCTACCGCTCGAACGGCCGTTCCCCGCGACGACTGACCGCCACCAGCCACCGGACACCGGGCACCCGACACCCGTCGGCGGTCCCGCGTACCAGACCGGACCGCGGTCAGTCCGCGGACGACCGACCGGCGTCCTCCGCGAGGAACGCCGTCTCGTACACCTGCGAGTACGTCAGTAGGAACGCGAGCGCCGCGAGCACCGCGACGAACGCGAACGGCACCGCGAACCCGAACCGGATGAGGTAGCCGGCCGCGAGCGGCCCGAGCGCGACACCGAACCCGAACGCTGTCGTCAGGACCGACAGCGTCGTCCCGGACTGCCCGCGCCGCGCCAGGTCGCCCGCGAGCGCCAACCCGGGCGCGAACACCATCGCCACCGAGACGCCCTGGAGGAGCCGCAGTAGGATCATCAGGATCGCCGCGGCGTTCACGCCGAAGACCGTCGCCGGGAGCACGCTCTGGGCCGCCGGCACGTACCCCTGTGCGAGGACGCTCGGGACGAGGAGCGCGAACCCCGCGACGAGGAACGGCCGTCGACCGTACCGGTCGCTCGCTCGCCCGATGGGCACCTGGAAGATGACGTTCGCGATGACGACCGCCGCGAACTGCACGCTGAACAGGAACGGCCCCTGCCCGAGTGCGGTATTCACGACCTCCTGGAGCGTCGCGTAGATCGCGATCCCCGTCGCCATGAAGAACGTGCCGACGCCGACGACGAACACCGGGTCGAACAGCTGGTTGCGACCGAATATCGCCACGGAGAGGTCGTCGGTCGCCGCGCCGCCGTCCGTCTCCGGGTCGTCGACGAGGTACGAGACGAGCGCGAACGACACCACCGCGCCGACGACCGCCACCGCGAACGCCGCATCGAACCCGGAGATCGCCGCACCCGCGACCTGGTACGTGACGACCTCGTTCGACGAGAACCCGCCCGTGATGAGGATGCCCGCGATGATAGGGCCGAACCCGAACCCGATGAGGCGGAACGTGTTGAACACGCCGAAGTTCCCGCCGCGCTGGCTCGCGTCCGTCGAGTACTCGTTCACGAGCGCGATGGTGACCGGAACGGTCAACGCCGCACCGATGCCCTGGAACGCCCGCAACCCCACGATACCCCAGTACGACGACGCGAACGGGTAGAGCGCGCTCGCGACGCCGAAGACGACGAGGCCGGCGAGGATGAACACCTTCCGCTTCCCGGCGCGGTCGCTGGCTCGTCCGGTGAACTGCTGGAGCGAACTGTTCAGGAGCCCGAACAACGAGAGGACGACGCCGATGAGTAACTCCGTCGAGAACCCCTCCAGACCCGCGAGCGACACCTCACCGCTCGCGATGTACAGCGGGAGGACGATGACGAGGAAGGAGTTCCCGAGCGAATCCGCGAGCCGCGCCATCGCGAGCGCGAACACGCGATTGTCCGTCCCAAGTACCATTCTCGGGAGCCTTACCCCTGCAGTTGCTTCAAGCACGTGGAATCGCCGCGACCTTGCCGCCACCGCTCCTCGACGACCCGGTACGAAGATGGCGTCCGTCGGGACAGTCGAAAAACTTGGTACCAAAGCACAATCACCTTGATGCTGGAACGCGTTCCGGTATCCATGGCACCCCACCGGGTGGTGTGCGTCGACGACGAACCGGCGTTCGCCGACCTGACGGCGACGCAACTGGAGCGTCACGGTGACGTCACCGCCACGGGATTCTCCGACCCGAACGAAGCACTGCCCCATCTCGAGAGCGCCGATTGCGTCGTCAGCGACTACGACATGCCGGGGATGACCGGCCTCGAGTTCCTGGAGACCGTCCGCGACCGCCACCCAGACCTCCCGTTCGTGCTGTTCACGGGGAAGGGGAGCGAGGACGTGGCGAGCGACGCCATCTCGAAGGGCGTCACCGAGTACCTCCAGAAGTCCACGGACGCCAGCCAGTACGAGGTGCTCTCGAACCGCGTCCTGAACGCCATCGACCGGTATCACGCGAACCGGGACCTGGAACGGGAGCGAACGCTCGTCGAACGCATCGTCGAGATGACGCCCGTCGACATCGTCGTCCACGACCAGGACGGGGACGTCGTGGTCGCGAACCGGCGCGCTCGCGAACTCCTCCGGATGCCGACCGAGTCGCTACACGTTCGGGCGTACGATACGAGCGACTGGGTGCTCTGCGCGCCGGACGGGACGCGTCTCGCCGCCGCGGAGCTCCCCGTGGCGCGCGTCCTCGCGAACGGCGAGGAGCTCAGGGGCGAACGGTACGTCGTCGAGGTCGAGGACGTACGCGAGGAGATCGTCCTGAACGCCGAGCCGCTCGTCGGCGAGGACGGGACCGTCGAGCGCGTCGTCGTGGTGTTCGCGACGAGCGATGAGATCGATCAGTACGTCGACTGAGCTCGACGGGATCGGGCGACGCGACACCTCCTCTCGCATCCGGCGACGCGAGCGGCCGTCGTTCACCCGACGTACAGGAGCGGGACCATCACCGCGAACCCACCGAGCAGTCCCGCTGCGAGTTCGCGGTACCCCTTGCCCTCGAGGGACGCACCGGCTTCGAGCGCCTCCGGGACGAACTCGGTGAGGACGAGGTACACCATCGCGCCGGCGGCGAACCCGAACCCGAAGGGAAGGAACTCCTCGGCGACGCGAACGAACGCGAACGCGATGACGGCACCGATGGGTTGTGGGAGACTGGAGAAGATGGCGGCGCCGACCATCCGCCACTCGCTGACGTCCATCGCACGCAGCGGGATGGAGATCGCCAGCCCTTCCGGGATGTTGTGGATGCTGATCGCGACCGTCATGAAGATCGCGAGGACGGGCACGACGAGGCCGAACATCGGGACGCCGCCCTCGAAGCCGAGTTCCGCGAAGGAGACGCCGATGGCGACGCCCTCGGGGAACGAGTGCACGGTGAGCACGCCGAGGATGAGCACGAGCTTCTTCAGGTCGGCTTCCGCGAACGCCGCCGGGTCGAACCCGTGGTCGTCTCCGTCGTGCCCGTGGTCGTCTCCGTCGTGTCCGTGGTCGTGGGTGGCTCCGGCATCGTGGTGGTCGTGCTCGTCCGCGTCGTGTCCGTCACCGTGGTCGTCGTGGTGGACGTCGGCGACGCGTTCCCCGCCGTCCGGCGTGGGTTCGGTCCCGCCGACGTGGACGCCTTCGAGGACGCGGTTCGCGACGACGACGAGTGCGACGCCGGCCAGGAGACCGAGGACGAGGAGCCACGGGACGCCGGTCCCGGCCGACGCTGCGAGGCCTTCGTTGACGAGCCCGAAGAGTGACGCGGAGAGCATGATGCCGGAGGCGACCCCCCAGAGGGCGACGTTCCAGCGGTCGCTGACGTCGTCGAAGAGGAAGAACGGGATCGCGCCGAGTCCGGTGGCGATGGCCGTGACGAGTCCGGCGAGGAAGACGAACGCGAGCGCGGCGAGGTCGACCATATCGGGTCTCGGACCGGCAGAACGATAAAACTTTCATCTTTCTGGTAGGTTTTGGTCGGCCTAGGTGCTAGGTGCACCGAAGACACGGAAGAAGTACGCACGCCAGCCGCCACCGCGCTCACGTCGAGTCCACGCCACTCGCGGGGACGTCCGACGCGTCCCCGTCGTCGCGGACGTCCGGCATCGCCGGGTCGCGGTACGGGGACCGACCCAGCACGGCACCCTCCAGGTCCTGCTCGACGACCTGCTCGCGGAGCGTTCGTTCCAGTCTATTGACCTTCGTCACGTCCAGTCCCTGTGCGTCCACGAGTTCCTGGAAGCGCTCCTCGTCGGCCAGGGACTCGTAGCGGTCGTACAGCGACGACATCTCGTCGGGATTCAGGCCCGCGACGAACTCCTGGTCCTGCAACCCGAGCCGGCGCTCGCGCTCGTCGTCGACGACGTACTTCAGGACGACCAGCGACACCTTCTCGATGGCGCGCTGCTGGCCGAACACCGTCAGGTCGAGGTCGGTCATGATACCCATCGCGCGATCGCGCTCCCACGGCGTCACGTCGAGCGCCGACGCGTACGCGTGCGTGATGCGAGCCTTCTCCAGCCGATGCATGCGAGCGCTATGCCCGGCCATCGCCGGATGCTGCTCGTCGTGCAACCGGCGCAGGTTCTCGCCGACGTCCCCATCGGGGGACTCCGCACGACCGATGATGGTCGCCGCTGGCGTCGCCACGTCCCACCGTCGGAACCGTTCGTCCTTCACCGCGTCCACGCGCGACAGCGACCCGTCTCCCGGTCCCGCGCTCACGTCCCGGCGCTCGAACCCGTCGTCCACGTCCCTCGGGTCGTCGACGGGCGTGGCAGACCGCTCGGTCATACGCAGACGCTACGACCCCGCCGGTACTTAAACCGTGGGACCACAGACGATAGAACGAACCGCGCGAGACGCCGACGCCCGGCGTGAACCTCCTCACTCTAACCCATTACGACCAGAATGACTTAAATGAAGGACTGGTGGTCGGTCTCTGGGAGACCCCGGCCCGTCGTCCGGTCAGCCGTCGATCGTCGAGATGGAGTGCCCGACGAACCGCGCGTCACCGGTCTCGTACGAGACGAACTCTATCGACATCCGCACGCCACCGTCGCCGTCGGCCTTCGCCCACTGCACGGGGATCTCGAGTTCGGGCGACAGACAGCCCGTCTCCACCAGTTCGTCCCCGAAGTAGAAGTCGTAGGTCAGGCATTCGACGCCACCGATGGTGTCCCGGCCGGTGACGGTGACGTTGCCGACCTCGTTCTCGAACTCGGCGCCGAGCTCGAAGGGCACGTCGTTCTGGACGAAGATGCCGGACACGTCCTGTGATTGCGCGACGAACACGACGCCGCCCTGGTCCATGTTCTCTGACAGCACGTCGATGACGCTCTCCGGGTCGTTCGCCGACGCGGCGAACGTGTTCGTCACGTCGCGAGCGTCGGACGTGTGCGAGATGGTCAACTCGGCGTCGTCCCCGTCGACGACGACGTCGACGACGGTGGTCGCGTTCTCGCCGTACGCGTACGTCTGGTACTCGTAGCGTTCCGAGCGGTCGAACTCGAGCATCGCTATCTCGGGTCGGTCGACGGCTGCCTCGCCGCCGTCGCCATCGGCTCCGGCGTCGCCGCCCGCCGAGTCGTCACCAGTATCGCCGTCGTCCGTGCCGCCACCGGCCGGCGCGTCGTCTCCGGACGGGTCGCTGGTCGCGGCCGCGGCGTCGTCGCCACCACCGCCGCTACAGCCGGCGAGCGCGACCATCGCGACGACACAGCACAGGAGGAGCGTTCGTTTCATGACTTCGAGACGGTAACTGGTCATATCAACGTTGCTGTGAGTCCTCCCGGTCGCAGCGTTCCCCGTCCTCGCCGGCGTCACCCTCGTCGTCCAGCGCACCGTCGCCACAGTTCTCGGGCACGTTCCCGAACGCTGCCCGCACACGACCGGGCGCCGTGCGAGCATCCACCGCACGAGCGCGTACCGTGGCGTACCGCGAAGGAAACCCCTATGTTTTCGAATCGAAATACTATCTCGTAGTGGTCCGGTACCAGAATCCAGTCCGCTTGCTGCTGCTCGGCGTCGGCATGCTGCTCGCCCGCCTGGGGCTGGTGCGCCGCGAGCACGTGGTGCGGACGACGGACCTCTCCTGGCCGCGCATCGTCACCGGACTCGCGCGGATGTCGAAGAACGCCGTCGACGTGGCGATGGTCGGCATCGCCGTCGGCGAGGTCGCCATCGCTGGCGTCGGGTTCGCCGGGCCGTTCTGGGGTATCGCGTTCTCGCTCGGCGGCGGGTTCGCGGCAGGCACCATCGCGCTCGTCTCGCAGGGCTTCGGCGCGAACGCACACGACGAGATCGGGCAAGCGATCCGGTCGAGTGCCGTCATCGTGCTCGCGCTCACCCTGCCCGTCGCCGCGCTGTTCGCGTCCGTCCCCCACGACCTCGTCGCGCTCATCGCGAACGACGCGGCGACGACGCGCGCCGGCGCGGACTACCTCCGCGTCGTCGCGTTCGGCGTCCCGTTCGCGGGCCTGAACCTCGTCGGGAGCCGCGTCTTCATCGGTGCGGACGACGCATGGACGCCGATGCTCGTCCGCGGCGGCGGCGCCATCGTGAACATCCTCGCGAACGCCGTCTTCATCTTCGTGCTCGACATGGGCGTCACGGGAGCCGCGCTCGGGACCGTGCTCGCGAACGTCCTCGTCACCGCGACGTTCGTCCTCGCACTCCTCGCCGGCCACATCCCCGGCGTCGGCGACCTCCCCGTGCAGGTCGACCCCTTCGGGACGTACCTCCACCGCGACACCATCACGGACGTCTTCGAGATCGGGCTCCCCGTGGTCGGCCGGAACTCCGTGTGGACGATAGCGAAGTTCCCGATGCTCGCGATCGTCGCGCTGTTCGGGCCGAGCGTCGTCGCCGCGTACGTCATCGTCCGCCGCATCATGGGGTTGATGAACACGCCCGGCTGGGGGTTCGCGCTCGCCGCATCCAGCCTCGTCGGCCAGGAACTCGGCGAGGGCGACGAAGCGGACGCGGAAGCGTACGCGAACGACATCCTCGTGTTCTCGCTCGCGACGTACGCCGTGTTCGCGGTGGTCGTCGCCGCGTTCGCCCAACCGATAGTCGAGTTGTTCGTCGGCGCGGACGCCGACCCGAGAACGGTCCCGACCGCGGTCGGACTCACGTACGCCGCGTGCGTCGCCGTGCTCGCCCAGAGCGTCAAGGGCACGGCTGCAGGGCCACTCGACGCCTCTGGCGACACGA
Source organism: Halorubellus salinus (assembly GCF_020567525.1). Lineage (GTDB taxonomy): Archaea > Halobacteriota > Halobacteria > Halobacteriales > Natrialbaceae > Halorubellus > Halorubellus salinus. The sequence continues at coordinate 535,018 of NZ_JAJCVI010000003.1, read as the reverse complement.
ACGTCACGTTCTACAGTCAGGTCGTCGGGATGGTCGGGTTCGCCATCCCGCTCGCGTACGTCGGCGCGGTCGTCCCCGCCGTCGGTATCGCCGGACTCTACCTGTCGTTCCTGGGCGAAGCGCTCGTCCCAGCCGTCATCAACTTCTGGCGGTACCGCTCGGGGAAGTGGAAGGCCATCAGTCAGGAGTACGGGCCGGACGCGCCAGTAGCCGACGACTGAGCGACGTCGACGAGACGGTGCACGTCGAAGACCCCCCAGGCCTCCGATGCGAGCGGGACACCGTGGCAGACGGCAGTCGAGGCGGGCGGCCCACTGGCGCTTTCAACCAGTTCAATCCCCCAGCGGGCCGCCGCGACACTCCCTCTTGGGTTCGGAAGCGGGCGACTTCCAACCCACCCCAAGGGAACCGATGTGGACGGATTTACTCAACGCCTGACGCAGCTTCTCACCGACCGAGAAGGTGCGCTCGCTGATAGTTCCGTGACGGGATGCCATCCGCCTAAAGACATTAGTGTCACTGTCTCCTGAGCACCGTATCAGGAGTCGTCATCAGATGCTCGGTCCCGACGCCCTCTCGCTCGTCGTCAAACGCGCGGACTTCATCACCGCACTCGCCGACCAGCCGCTCGAGAAGCGCGAACTGACCGCGGAACTCGGGTACTCGCGAGCGACGGTGAATCGCGCGGTCGGCGAACTGGAGGACGCCGGCCTGGTCAGGGACGCGTCCGCGGGCCACGAACCGACGCTCGCGGCGACGCTCGCCGTGGAGGCGTACCACGAGTTCGTGGCCACGGAGACGGACGTCCTCGAGGCGACGCCGATGCTCGCTGGACTCGACCACGACGCGGCGGTCGCGCCCGAGTTCCTCCGGGATGCAGCGCGGTTCTCGGCGGCCGACGCCGGGACGTACGCGAACTTCGAACGCGTCCGCGAGTCCATCGACGACGCCGACGTGGTCGAGGTCGTCGTCGCGAGCGAGCGCGCGCTCCCGGCGCTCGATCACTGGCAGAACGCGCTCGTCGGCGTACCGGACGCGACCGTCGTCCTCGACGAATCGCTCTACGAGTCGGTTCGGAACGAGCATCGGTCGCTCTCCTGGCTCGCCGAACAGGGCGTGGACGTGCTCGCGGGCGACACGCCGTCGTTCACGCTGGTGCTGGCCAGGGACGACGGCGTCGAGGCCGTGCACGCGTTGCTGTACGACGAGGACGCTTGCGGGTTCGGTCTGGTCCGGAACGACTCGGCGGCGGCGATGGAGTGGGCGAACGCGCTCGTCGAGTCGGGTCGGACGACCGCGGAAGCCGTCGGTGATGCGTTCGAGTCGGCGCCGACGGTCGGACCGGGGACGAGAAAGCGCGGGGGGCCTTCGACGTCACTCCCGCGCGTGCTCGAAGCGGAAGGGTTCGTGTTGCTCTCGGCGTCGTACTTCGAGACCCACGAGTCGCGGGACCTGGCGACGGCACTCCGGACGGGGTTGACGCTCGCGGACGTCAGGGACGGGCTCGCCATCGAGCGACACGCGCCGGACGAGTCGGCGTCGGGGTCGCTCACCGAGGCGCTCCTCGAACGCCTGGACGCGGGCGAGGACGTCGCGGTCGTCGGCAAACCGGGGGCCGGGAAGAGCACGGTCTGCAAGGCCGTCGCCTGCGAGTGGAACGACAGCGGCCACGGAACCGCCATCTACCGGGCGTCAGGGCAACGGCAGCCAGTCGAGTCCGTGGCGAGCCTCAGGGGGTTCCTGCGCGAACGAACTGACGACGTGCTCGTCGTCGTCGAGGACGCGGTCCGCTCGGAGGCGAACGCGGTCCTGGAGGTCGCCGCGGAGTACGCGTCCACCGACGACGTCCAGTTCCTCCTCGACGCCCGCGATTCGGACTGGAGCGAGACGCGACTCCTCCCCGTCGACGCGGCCGTCCGCGACTACAAGAACGACGGGGTCGCCGTCACGTCGGTCTCGGCGCCGGACGCGTCCGAGTGCAGGCGACTCCTCGACCGGTACGAGGCGGCGACCGGGACGACGCTCGACGTGACCGGCGAGGAACTCCGCGACAGCGTCGGCGACGCGACGTCCGTGTCCGGCGGGATGTTCCTGCTCGCACACCACATCTGTCTCCGCGCCGACCCGGTGTCGACGGCCGACGACGTGACGCCGACGCCGCTCGTCGAAGACGTCCAGCAGCGCATCAGGGCGCTCCAGCAGGACGCCTCGGACGTCACGATGTCGACGGCACTCCTGACGCAGTTCCTGACGGTCGCGGAGCTCCCGGTCCACGAGGAGTTCGTCCAGGCTCAGACCGTCGACGCGGACGTCACCACGGACGCCGTCCTGTCGGCGCTGACCGGCCGTCAGCTCGTCGTCGACGACGACCGAGGCGGCCTCAGGACGCCGCACAACCAGTGGGCGCTCGCGTTCCTGATGGAGGCGCTCGAGGTCCTCGTGGACGCGCCCGAGCGACTCGGCGACGCGCTCGCGAACGTCTTCGACCTGACGAACGCCGACGCGCGTGCGGCGCTGGACGTCCGCACGCGGAACTCGCCGGTCCTCCAGCGTATCGCGGCAAATCCGACGGCCTGGGCGGACGACCTCGCGGACCAGCTCTTCGCGGCGAGCGAGGGCTCGCTGGAGCTGGCGCCGTACTACGGGACGTTCGAGAACCCGACGTTCGACCTCCGCGACGCGTGCTCCGAGTCGACCGTGTTCGAGTGCGGGCACCGACGCGCCGAACGGCTATCGGACGCGGGCGACCTCGACGCCGCCGCCGCAGCGTTCCGGTCCGTCCTCGACGCCATCGACGCGCACGACGACCCGTCGCGGTTCGACCGACAGCGAGCGAACTGCCTGCTCGTCCTCGGCTCGGTCCTAGGCCGGAAGGGCGACCTCGACGCCTACGAGGACCACGTCGAACGCGCGCTCGAGATCCACCGCGAGAACGACCACGAGCCCGGCATCGCTCGCTGTCACCTGGGACTCGGCCAGATCGAGTTCCGGCGAGGGAACTACCAGCGAGCGACGGAATACGAGGAGGTCGGCGCGTCGATGTTCGACGACCTCGGGGACCTGCGACGGAAGGCCAGGTGCCTGGAGTCCATCGCTGTCGACAAGTTCCACATGGGCGAGCACGACTCGGCGGAGACGTACGCGCGACGAACGCTCGACCTTCGGGACGACATCGGATCGAACTACGGGATCGCCAGCTGTTATATGACCCTCGGTCGCATCGCGGAGCGACGTGGCCGGTACGAGGACGCGATGACGCACCACCGGCAGTCGCTGCTCGCCGCGGACACCGCTGGGACCGAACGGTGGCGCGTGATCGCCCTGAATAACTTGGGGAACGTCGCAATGCTCCTGGGGCGGCTCGACGAGGCCGAGGCGTACTTCGCTCGGGCGGCTGCTCACAACGAGTCGGTCGGCGAACCGATGTACGACGCGATCAGGAACGAGACGCTCGCGGAGGTGGCGCGGCGCCGCGGCGACCTCGATGCGGCAGATTCCCACGCCGAACGGGCGCTCGACGAGGCACTGGAGGCCGGCGTCGAGCGCGTCGAGGCGACGATACGCACGCGCTTCGGGCAGCTCGCGCTGGCGCGAGAGGACCACGAGACTGCCCGCGAAGAGCTTGTGGCGGCTTTGGAGACGTTCCGCGACATCAGCGTGGACCCCTGGCGGTTGAAGGCGCGCATCAATCTCGCTCGCGTGGAGCTGGCGGCGGGCGCGCTCGAGGCGGCCGCCAAGCACGCGTCGGCCGCCGAGGGCTTGCTGGACGCGGAAGGGAGCGTCGCGCCGACCGCGCTACTGTCGTGCGTCCGCGGCCGCATCAGCGAGCGGCGAGGCGACAACGAGCGCGCCCGCGAGTGCTTCGCCGCCGCGGAATCGGTCGTCGACGAGGTCTCGGACCCGTACGTGCAGGCGGTCGTCTATCAGCGACTTGGTGCGTCCGCGAGACGCATCGGCGACGAGCCGAGCGCTATCGAGCACGCCAGGGCCGCACTGGACCTCGCCGAGGAGGTCGGGGCCGAACGAGTCGCGACCGACGCCAGAGCGACGCTCGGGAACGACGCGGCACCGCCGCCCGTGGACGACTGACCGGGTCGAGTGGAGTGACTATGTCAGTCCGAGTCCACGGTCAGTCCGAGTCCACGAACGGGTTCTTCCCCTCGACCATGTTCGTCTTGTAGACCCCTCGGGTCTTCGCGATGGGATTCCCGTCGGCGTCGTGCAGTTCCGCTTCGACGACGCCCGTCTCGTTCCCGTACCGGTCGACGACCGCTTCACCGTGGACGTCGCCGGTCGCGGGCCGCAGGTAGTCGATGCGGACGTCCAGCGTCGGCCCGGGATTCCCCTCGACGCTCGCCAGCGCGGCAGCCGAGAGCGAGTCCGCGAGCGCGAAGGGAACCGCGCCGTGCGCGAGGCGCGTCGACTCCGAGAGCGAGTGATGGTCGTCGAGTTCGATCTTCCCGCGCGCCACGCCGTCCTCGGCGTCCGTGATCTCGATGCCGAGGTGCTGGCCGAACGGGTACCGGTCGTTGAAACGTTCGATGACGTCCATGCCCGAGCGACGTGCATCAGGGACTTGAAACTTACCCGGCGTCGCGGGAACGGCGTGGTCCGTCGGGGCTGGAACGATGGTCGTTTCAGGTTCCGTGGCCGGCGAGGAAGTGCGCGACCGTCCGTGCGGCCGCGTCGACCGTTCGACCGGACTCCTCGAGCGGCGGTGCGGTCTCGACGACCTCGAACCCGGCGACGCGGTCGTCGCTCGCGGCGATGCGCACCATCCGGAACAGCTCGCGCGTCGTGATGCCGCCGGGCGTGGGCGCACTCGACCCCTGGTAGGGGGCGTCGAGGACGTCGATGTCGACGCTGACGTATATCTGGTCGACGTCGCCGAGCGAGTCGAGCGCACGGTCGGCGGCCTCGACGTCGTCGTCGCCGACCTCCTCGGCGGTCACGATCTCGTAGTCGTTGTCGCGCACGAAGTCGTGGTAGCCGGTCGACGTCTCGAAGTGCCGGGCGCCGACGACGGCGAGTGCGTCCATGCCGTCGTCGTGCAGCTGCCGGTACGGCGACCCGCTCGTCGGGTCGCCGCGGACCTGCCGGCAGTCCAGGTGCGCGTCGAAGCTCACGACCCCCAGGGACTCGCTCTCCGCGCCGACGGCCGCGTCGAGCAACGGGCTGGCGTTCGCGTACGTCGTCGAGTTGTCGCCCCCGAGGAACACCGGCGTCGCATCCAGTTCGTGGACGTCGCGGGTCGTGTCCGCGATCGCGGACTGCACCATCGCCGTCGGCCCCTGCGGGACGCCAACGTCCCCGAGGTCGCCCACCGAAGTCACGGGACCGGCGTCGAAGTGATGCGTCTTCGTGCTCGCGAGCGCCCCGCGGATCGCGCTCGGGCCCTCGCTCGCTCCCTGCCGCGAGATGACGGCGCCGTCGTACGGGACGCCGACGAGCACCGCGTCGAACGCGTCCGCGTCGTCGAGCGTCGTCCCCTCGACGACGTGCCCGAACTGGTTGTCGACCGGGTCCTCGCTCGTCGGTCGCCACGCCGGCGGGTCCGTGAATACAGCCATAGCTCCCGGTTCGCCCGCAGCGCTCTTCAAGGGCCGGCTTTCGGTCGACTATCGCTCACTCCGAGTCGGGACCGTCCGCGTCGCCTCACTCGACGTCGTCCTCGCGTCGAGCACGCCGTAGCGCGACACCGGCAGCCGCTGCGAGCGCACTCGCCCCGGCAGCAAGCCCGAACCCGGGCAGCCCACCGCTCCCCGACGTCGTCGTCTCGGCCGCGTCCGTATCGTCCGCACCGGTCGTCCCCGTCGGTGCCGTCGTCGACGTCGCCGTCGGTTCCCCCGTCTGCGCGTTCGTCGTAGACGTCGTCCGCTGCTCGACCTCGCATACCGGGTCGATGGAGAACGACCCAGCGTCCCCGGTCAAGCGCTGCACGTCCTTGTTCGAGGCCACGAACAGGTCGCCGTCGACCGCCCGCGGCGTCGTCGACGCCTGCTCCCCGATCTCGTACTCGAAGCGCTTCCCGCCACCCTGTACCGCGAACCCGTACAGCCAGCCCTCCTGGTCGACCGCGTACACCGTCCCGTTCGCCACCATCACCGGCATCTCGACCGCCGCGCGCGTATCCGACCGCCACGCCCACTCGCCGGTCTCCACGTCCATCGCCGTCACGTGCCCGCCCTGGGACCCGACGAACACCCGGCAGTCAGCGACCGCCGCGCCGTTCCGCGGGCCGAAGTCGAAGTCACCCTTCTCCCAGACGGGGTCGTGACTCCCGAGTTCGAACGCCACCATCCGGTTCCGTCCTCCGTTCGGGACGAACAGATAGTCGTCGCCGACTGCGGGCGGGGCCGCTCCACCACCGTTTGTCGAGAGCTGGTGCGTCCACTCCTCGCCGCCGTCCTCGACGTCGAGCGCGTACAGGAACGACGGCCCGCCCTGTGGCGCCCACGTGTTCACGTACACCAGTCCGTCGTGGATCGGCTGACTGCCGTACATCCGCAGGTTGCTGGCGTCGTCCGTGGTGTCGTGCTCCCACTGACTGAAGCCCTTGCCGGGGTCGAGCGCGTAGAACGTCCCGTCGTCGCTCCCCACGTACACGCTCCCCTCGTGGTACTTCGGGGACGACCGAACGACGTCGCCAGTCCCCCACTTCCACTGTTCTCTCCCCGTCTCGAGGTCGAGGCCGACGACGAACGACGCGTTCCCTGCCGCGAACACGCGCCCCTCGCCGACGGCCGGCGAGGTGTTCATCTCGGGCATCCGTCTGCGCCAGACGTGCTCCCCGGAGTCCTTGTCGATGGCGTGCAGGTAGTTCCGGTCGGAGCGCAGCGACCCGTCGCCGACGAGGACCATCCCGTCGACGACGATGGGTGGGGCGTACTCGACGCGACCGGTCTTGTAGGACCCGCCGTTCACGTGGTCGACGCTCACGTCGAACGACCAGCGTTCCTCGATGGACCCCGTCGGCGCGGTCGCGTTCCTCGGGAACCGCGTGTTCCGGAGGTCGAATCCGTTCATCAGCCATTCCGTCGGCGTGTCCACGCCGTCGTCCGTCGAAGATCGCTGTGCGGTCCTCGCCCCAGCACGTGCAGTCGCGGTCGCACTGGTGAGACCGAACGCGCCGACCACCCCCGACGTCGCCGCGAGCACCGCGCGTCTCGTCGGTTCCGTGTACTCGGCGACCGAACGGTCACCCGTACCCGGTTCGTCGTTCGTTCCGTCCGTCGGTTCCTCGGCGTCAGCCCCCTGTTCGGACTCCCACGACGCCACCCCGTCGTCCACGTTCGTCTCGCTGGACATACCCGTTGGAAACCACCCAGGCAGCGAACACACAAATACGTTACAGCCTCGCGTCGGCTGAACGAGGGGTACGGCAGCGCGAACCGGCGTGTCGACGCTGCCGACGGCGGCCGACGGTTCGACCGGGCGTTCGTTCAAGTACGAGGACGCGGCCACGGTCGCCATGCACGCTCGGAGGGAGCGATAGTGGGGCATCGAGCGCTCGTCGGGTACGAACGACCGACCGGCGGCTTCACCGTCCGGTACTCGCAGTGGGGTGCCTGCGGCTACCGGTTGCTGGAAGCGATCACCGACTCGACGCCGCTGGGCGGCGTGCGCAGCGACAACGGCCCGTCCCGGGTCAGGCCGGGACCGCTCGGCGTGGCCGAGGACCTCGGCGCGTTGGCCGCCGAGTACGTCGACCCGATCGCGCACGAGGCGGTCTTCGTCGTCAGTGAGACGTACTGCGTTCGCGCGTTCGAACCCCTCGCGTTCTGGCGTGACGCTCCGACGGCCGCGTACGGTGGCGCGCTGGTGTCGCTCCGCCGAGAACGCGACCCGAGCGTCGATGCCCGGGAGCTGCGAGCGTGGCGGCGCGGCGCGAGCGCGACCGGACTTCCGAGTACGGACGCGACCGTCGACGACGCTGAGCGAGCGCGAGCGCATCGACGCCTCTACGACGCGCTCGTTGCGGACGTGGACGGACGACGCGTCGAGCGGATACCGCCGCGGACGCGAGAGGCTTAACCATCGGCCGCGACAACGACCGGTCGTGTCAGACGAGGCCGTCCGGACGCTCCGGGACCCGACCACGTCGAGAGCGACGTCGTTCGTCGAGGACGCGCTCGACGCGGGCCGGTACGTCACGCTCGTCGGCGCGTGCACCGTCGCGTCGACGACACGCGCCAGCCGCGAGCACCCGCGGGCGCGTCGGCACGCCACCTGCAAGCCGGATGGAACCGCCCTCGTGCACGGCCCCGGTGGCCATCGACCGCTTCACCCGCAACCGGACGGCGAACGCATCGACGTGACACTCGACGACGACGCGGACGCGCTCGTCCTCGCCGCCGGACCGGTCGCGGGCGACGACCAGCTCGTCGTCACGTTCGACGCCATCGACCTCGCGACCGCGTTCCACGTCGACGAGCACGCGACCGGCGCGCCGAGCGGGACCGAAGCCGACCTCAAGGACCGGATTCTCGAGCAGCCCGAGCTCGTCGAACCCGGACTGCGTCCGCTCGCGACGGAGCGCGACACGCCAGCCGGCCCCGTCGACGTGTACGCCGAAGCCGCGGACGGGCAGCCGGTGGTGCTCGAACTCAAGCGCGAACGAGCCGGGCCGGCCGCCGTCTCGCAGCTCGCTCGCTACGTGGACGCGCTCGCGACCGACCTCCACGGCGACGCCACCCCGCGCGGCGTCCTCGTCGCACCCGGACTCACGCCGCGTGCGAGACGCCTCCTCGACGATCACGACCTGGACTTCGCCGCCGTCGACCCACCAGGCGAGTGACGTGGACCGAATCGGCGTCGCGTCGGCGGTCCGGTAGCGGCGCTCGGTCCGGGGCCGGAACCGGAAGCAGTTGCGGTGGACCGGAAACGATTCACGGGAGAGTCCAGTAGCCGTCGGCATGGAGCACGTCGACATCGACGACGTCGAACCGCGGTTCTTCGCCGGCGAGGACGTCGACCGGCGCGCACTCACCGACGAACTGAACGCGACCGACCTCGCGATCAACTACTACCGACTCGAACCCGAGCAATCGCTCTCGGGCGGGATGCACGCGCACATGGATCAGGAGGAGGTGTTCTACGTCGTCGACGGCACGGTGACGTTCCAGACGCCAGACGGCGAGCACGCGGTCGGTCCGGACGAAGCCATCCGGTTCGCGCCCGGCGAGTACCAGACGAGCGAGAACCAGGGCGACGCGGACGCCGTCGTGCTGGCACTCGGCGCCCCGAAGGGGAGCACGGACGTTCGCGTCCCCATGGAGTGCCGCGACTGCGGGGACGCCGACTCGCTCCAGTTCGTGATGACGAGCGACGGCCAGCACCTCGAGTGCCCCGAGTGCGGGAACGTCGTCGAGATGGACTGAAACCAGGTTCGTCGCCAGAACCGGTTCTTCCTACACGAGCGAGGGGTCGTCCTAGACGGGCGACGGTTCGCCCGTCGTCTGTGCCTCGCCGCGGACCGCTCGTTCCAGGAGCGGTCGAAGCAATCCGACCAGCGGCGTGTTCGCGCCGTCCGTCCACACCGCGCGATGGCCCTCGCGGCCGGGGAGCGACCCCGGGTCGTCGCTACTCACGAGGAGCGCCCGGCCGTCCACGAGCAGGACGCTCGACACCGCACCGGGTCGGATGGGGAAGGACTTCCACCACGTCCACGTCTCCTGCACCGTCGCGTCCGGGAGCGCCGCCATCACCCGGTCGCGGATCGGTTCCCCTGGAGACCCGACCGTCACCGACACGCCGCGTTCGGTCGCCGCGACGAGCGCGGCCACCAGCTCCTCGCTGAGCAGTCCTTCCGCACCGATGGCGACGACGACCGACTCGTCGGCGTCATCGATCAACGCCACCATGCGTTCCGCGACGTCCGCACCGCCCTCGATGACCCAGACGTCGTCGTCCTCGGACTCGCGCGCCGTCGCGTGCAACTCCGGTAACAGCTCGTTCAACCGGTCGAACCGCGTCTCGAACGCCCGGTGGAGCGTCGCGACCGCGGTCTCCGGTCGCACCGCACGATACTTCTTCGGGTTCGCCTCCTGCACGTCGACGAGCCCGCGTTCGGCGAGCGAATCCATGCAGTCGTAGACGCGAGCCCGCGGAACGTCCGCGACCTCGCTCACCTCCTTTGCGGTGCCTGTGCCGACGCGCGTCGCCGCCACGAAGCACTTCGCCTCGTACTCCGTGAACCCGAGCGCCTCTAGGAGTTCCTCGGTCTCGGGGACGGCGTCGACGGTGCCGTACTCGGTCATGGTTGCCATCTCGTTCGGTCCATTGCTTTCTCGGTGGTTACAATCGCGTACTGAAAGTCGTTACTCGACGGCCGCCCGTGGTGCGTGGCCCGACTGCTGCGGCCTGTGGGAGCAGGTGGTCGCGGGAGCAGTCGGTCCGCGGGGGAGCTCAGTCGGCGGTCGCGTAGTGCTGGTCGTCCGCAGCCCGGAGCAGCTCGCGGTAGCGACTCCGGATGGTGACGGCGCTGACGTCCGCGACCTCGGCGACCTCCTCCTGTGTGAACTCCTGGTCGAGGAGGCGACTCGCCGCGTAGATCGCGGCTGCGGCGAGCCCGGAGGGACTCTTGCCGCTGTGGACGTGCGCGCGCTTCCCAGCCGACAGGAGGTCCGTCGCGCGACGCTTGAGTTCCTCGCTCGCGCCGAGTTCGGAGCAGAACCGCGGCAGGAAGTCGTCGGGGTTCGTCGGCTCCATCGCGAGTTCGAGCTCGCGGGCGACGTACCGGTACGCGCGAGCGAACTCGCGGCGGTCGACGCGACTCACGGGCTCGAACTCGTCGAGACTCCGCGGGACGTCGGACTGGCGTGCGGCCGCGTACACGGACGCCGTGGCGACCGCCTCGATGGAGCGACCCGGGAGGAGGTCCTCCTCGAGTGCGCGCCGGTAGATGACGCCGGCCGTCTCCGCGACGGTGTCCGGGAGGTCGAGCGCGCTCGACATCCGCTCGATCTCGCCGAGCGCTTGCTTGAGGTTGCGGTCCTTCGCGCTCTTCGCGCGGAAGCGCTCGTCCCACGTGCGGAGGCGCTGCATCTGCTGGCGCTTGCGCGCCGAGAGCTGCCCGCCGTAGGCGTCCTTGTTCTGCCAGTCGATGACCGACGAGAGCCCCTTGTCGTGCATGAGGTTCGTCGTCGGCGCGCCCACGCGGGACTTCTCGTTCTTCTCCTGGCTGTCGAACGCGCGCCACTCGGGGCCGCGGTCGACCTCGTTCTCGTCCACGACGAGTCCGCAGTCGCGGCACGTCGTCTCGCCGTGGGTCTCGTCGGCCTGGAGTTTGCCGTCGCACTCCGGGCAGGTCTCCTCGTCGACGGCCTCGTCGGTGGTCTCGCGTTGGGTCCCCTCTTCGCGTCGCCGGGTGGCACCCTCGCGCTCGGTACGACCCCGCTCGGTCAGCGTCGTGAACGTCGTTTCTGTCATCGGTATAGCTCCGGGCGGCCGGGCCCGTTGTGTACTACCACGTAGAATCTGTACTACTATAATAGTATCGGCTGGCGACTACGAAGATAGTAACACACTACGTTGGCGGGGTACCGGAGTCACGTCCACCGGGTTCGGCCGAGGTGGGCACCCCGACCGTCCGGCAGTCCGCCGGCGACGCGGCTCCACTCACCGGTCGGCCGGAGTGTGCATCGTTGCCCTGGTGGGTGATGCAACTACTCGTACAGTGCCATCGGAAAAGTGGACTGCACCCAACCAGTTGGGTACCCTGCGTCAGTCGCCGAGTTCGCGCTTGAGCTCGTCGAGTAGCGCGAGCGCCTCCATCGGCGTCGTGTCGGCGACGTTCACCTCGCGAAGTCGCCGCGCCACCGCCTCAGACCCCGACGACCCCGACGCGAACTCGTCGAGCGTCGCGTGCGCGCCATCCTCCGGCGCACCCGCCGCGTCCGTACCGACCGCAGGGACCTCGTCCTCGTCGACCGATTCGCTCGCCGCGAGCAGCTCGCGCGAGCGTTCCAGAACGGGCTCCGGGACGCCAGCCGCCTGCGCGACCTCGACGCCGTACGACGCCGTCGCCGCACCCCGCGACACGGCGTGATCGAACCGGACCTCGTCGCTCGTCTCCGTCGCCGCGAAGTGCAGGTTGAACGCGCCCGAGAGGTCCTCGGCGACCGCGGTCAACTCGTGGTGATGCGTCGCGAACAACGTCACCGCCGCCACCTCGTCGTGGACGTACTCCGTCGCCGCCTGCGCGATAGCGAGCCCATCCGTCGTGCTCGTTCCCCGACCCACCTCGTCGAGGAGTACGAGCGAGTCCCGCGTCGCCTCCGCGAGGATGTCCGCGAGCTCGGTCATCTCCACCATGAACGTCGACTGCCCGCCAGCGATGTCGTCGCTCGCGCCCACGCGCGTGAACACGCGGTCGACCACGCGGAGGTCCGCGGACGCCGCCGGTACGAAACTCCCCGCCTGCGCCATGATACAGATGCACGCAACCTGCCGCATGTACGTCGACTTCCCGCTCATGTTCGGGCCGGTGACGACCGCGAGGAACTCCTCGCGGTCGAGGTGCACGTCGTTCGGAACGAACGACTCCTGGGTTCGCTCGACGACCGGATGCCGACCCGCCTCGACGTCGATACCGGTCTCCGAGAACGACGGGCGACAGTAATCGTACCGCGCCGCGACGTCCGCGAACGACACGAGCACGTCGAGGCGCGCGACCCGGTCCGCGACCCCCTGGACGCGCTCGGTCTCCTCGCCGACCGTCGCCCGCACGTCCCGGAACAGCTCGTACTCGAGGGCGTCGGCACGCTCGGCAGCCGACAGGATCTCGTCCTCGCGCTCCTTCAGCGCCGGCGTGTAGAACCGCTCGGAGTTCTTCAGCGTCTGCCGTCGCTGGTAGTCCTCGGGGACGGCGTCAAGGTTCGGGTTCGTCACCTCGATGTAGTACCCGTGCACCTGGTTCTTCCCGACCTTCAGCGAGTCGATGCCCGTTCGCTCGCGCTCGCGGGCCTGCAGGTCGTCGATCCACTGCTTGCCGTCGCGTTCCGTCGCTCGCAACTCGTCGAGGTCCGCGTCGTACCCTTCGCGGACGACGCCGCCCTCGGTCACCTCGATCGGCGGTTCCTCGCGGATGGCGCTCCCGACGAGGTCCCGGACGTCCGCGAGTTCGTCGAGTCCCTCGCGGACGTCGACGAGGAGCGGGCTGTCGGCGTCGGCGAGCGTGGACTTCAGTTCGGGGACGACGTCGAGCGTCTCCTTCAGCGACCGGAGGTCGCGGGCGTTCGCTCGCCCCCGCGAGACCCGAGAGATGAGGCGTTCCAGGTCGTAGACGTCCCGGAGCGCGTCGTGGAGCGCTTCGCGCGTGACGACGTCGTGCTTGAGTTCCGCGACGGCGTCGTGCCGGCGCTCGATGCGGTCGGGGTCGAGGAGCGGCCGGCGGAGCCATTCGGTGAGGCGACGGCGACCGAGTGCGTTCGCGGTCTCGTCGAGCACGCCCGCGAGCGTCGCGCCCTCGACGCCGCGGACGCTCCGGCGCTCGAACAGTTCGAGCGACTCGAGCGCGGTCGGGTCGAGCACGACGTACTCGCGTGGGTCGTAGTGCGTCAGGTGATTCAGGTACCCGAGGCGCTCGCGTTCGTCGGCCTCGCTCGGGTCCGCGGGTATCTCGCCGGTCGCCGCCGCGCCGCCGCCGCGCGTGTACTCCGCATACGAGAGCAACGCACCGCACGCACGGACCTCCGCGTCGGTCAACCCGTGGGCGTCCGGGTCGCCGAAGTACTCGCGGACGCGGTCGGCGGCGCGCTCGCGCTCGAACGCCGTCTCGTCGTACGGCGACACCATGCAGTCCGCGTCGAACGCGTCAGCGGACACGTCCGGGCCGACGATCGCCTCCGCGGGCCCGAACCGCCCGATCTCGTCGGCGACCGCGGCGGGCGACGTCGGGTTCGTCGCGTAGAAGTCGCCCGTCGACACGTCGAGCACCGCGAGCCCGTACCCGGACGCGAGCGCGGCGACGAAGTTGTTGTCCGCCCCACCTAAGAGTTCGTCCTCCGTGAGCGTCCCCGGCGTGACGACGCGCGTCACGGCGCGGTCGACGACCCCCGTCGTCTCCTCGGGGTCCTGCACCTGGTCCGCGACCGCGACGCGATACCCGGCGTCGAGCAGGCGCTCGATGTAACTCTCGGCGTTGTCGATGGGGATCCCCGCCATCGGGTACCGGCCCGTGTTGTCCTCGCGCTTCGTGAGCGTCACCTCGCACGTCCGCGAGACCGCGCGCGCCGCGTCGCAGAACGCCTCGTAGAAGTCCCCGACCTGGAAGAGCACCAGCGCGTCGTCGTACCGGTCGGTCAACTCGAAGTACTGGCTCATCATCGGCGTCAACTCGTCGGCTATCTCCGCCATCTCCGCCGGCGGCCCCAGCGCCGATTCCATGCACGCGACTCCGGTACCGGGCGGGAAGAACCTCACGGAACCACGGCGAGCACCTCGACCGTGGCCGGTATCCACGGGGTCGTCGACGCCGCCCGGTCAGTACACGTCCACGTCGAGCGTGACGCGGCGGCGTTCGCCTTCGAGGTCCGCGATGGCGTGCTCGAAGACCTTCGTGGCCTCCCGACGCACCACCGGTTTCAGTCGCGAGAGGACGTCGTCGACCGACACGAGCGGTGGGAGGCGTGGGAGTCGCGACCGCGAGCGGTCGTACTCCGCGCGGAGCGTCACGCGCGTCGACGACGCGACCGCGTCTCCACCAGCGGTGTCGTCGGTCGTCGTCGCGCCGCCGTCGGTCCCGGATTCGACGGGGTCGAACGCCCACTCGCCGCGGGCGTGCAGGCCGTTCGGGGTCCGCCACCCGATGCGGCTCGGTTCGTCGATGGCCGTCACCTGCGTCGGGAACGTGTAGGAGAGCTTCCACCACGACAGCTCGATGTCGAAACGCGTGCCGACGCTCCCGTCGCCACGGCGGACGACGTCCCTGACGAACTCGCTGTAGTCCGCGTGCCCCTCGAAGTCGAGCACGAACGCGTACGCCTCCGCGGGCGGCACGTCGACCGTGGTGGACACCTCGATGACAGTCACGAACGAAGGCAAGGACGGCGCCGACATGAACCTTACTCGCAACCAGAACGGGTCGGGCACCGTTCGCGGCCGCCGTACTGCGTCGTCGACCCTCGACCGCCGGTCGGTTCCGCACGGTTTTTCAGCGGGTGTCGTGTACGCGTCGGTATGGACGACGTTTTCGTCGCGCAACTGATGACGTCAGACCCGAAGACCGTATCCCCCGACACGCTCGTCGAGGACGCCGCGAACATGATGCTCGAGGCGGGCATCGGGAGCGTGCTCGTCGTCGACGACGACGACGCCCTCCTGGGTATCCTCACGACGACTGACTTCGTGCAGATCGTCGCCGAACGTCAGCCCAAGGACCAGACGCCCGTCTCGGAGTACATGAGCACGGACGTCCTGACGACGGACGCGCAGGAACCCATCGAGCAGGTCGCCGACCGCCTCATCGAGGCCGGCATCCACCACCTCCCGGTCGTCGGCGACGACGGCGTCCCGATGGGTATCGTCACGACGACGGACCTCGCGGCGTACGTCTCCTCGGTGCGGAACCCGAGCCCGGCCTGACGACGGTCGAAGGCGCCACCTTCGTTCTCGACGCAGTCGCGTTCCGGTTCGATACCGGTGGGTGTCCGCGTCCATACCGGCGGGCAGCCGCGTCGATACCGGTGGCTGTAATCGTCGTTGCACTCTCCAGAAAGCCCTTGTCGGCGCAAGCGGACGCGGCACGTGTGAGACGCCGCGCCCTCCTCGCAGCCCTGGCCACGACCACGGTCGCGGGCTGTGCCTCCACGACCGACGACGCGACGACCGACGCGACCACGGCCGACGGCACCCTCACCGACGGGGAGCCGTCCGTCAGCGGGACGACGACAGACGACCCGAGTGAGGCGACTGCGACGGACGGGGACGCCGCCCCCGAGCCGCCCGGGTCGCTGGAGGCGTTCGTGGAACTCGACGTGGCACCGGAGACGTGGTGTCTGTCGGACCACTGGACGCGGACGGACGACGGCGGGCGATTCCTCGTCTCGTTCGCGGGGACTGGGACGGCGTCGTCGCCCGCGACCCTCCGCGTGTGGTTGGTGAACGAGCGCGAGTACGAGCAGCCGTTCGACCTCTCGGCGCTTCCTGCCTTCGGCCGCACCGAGAGCGACGTGCCGCACGCGGTCGGGCGGCCGCGGGAGCACCTCGGCTCGAACTGGGAGCGACGACGGTTCCTGGTGCCGACGCCCAACCATCCCGCGTTCGGGGACCCCCCTGCCGTCGAGCGCGCCGACGACGGCCGATGGACGGCGACGCGGATGGATGACTGGCGCCTGGGCGTGCGGCGACTGGCGCCCGGCGAGTTCGCGTTCGGCGAGTACCACGTCGTCGGGCATCCGGACCGGACGGCGGCGTTCCCGCGACGCGGGGTGTACGAGTTCGACGGGCACGAGTTCGGGTTCGGGCTCGCGACGTGGGAGACCGGTCGCCCCGGCCGCATCGCGGCCTCGAAGTTCGAGGGTCGAGCGGTGCCGTCGATGCCCGGTGACAGCGCGCCGACGTGGTACCACGAGGCGGACGCGACGACGCCCGTCGTCGTGGAGCCGGACGTCGAAGCGGCGCGGCTCCCGGTCCAGGTGCGGTTCGTCGCCGCGAACCGGTCGCGCGAGACCGCCCAATGCGGGCACTGGAACCTGTTCAAGCTCGACGGCGGCGAGTGGTTCCACGTCGCGCCGCTGTACCACACCGCGGACTGTCGCGCCCTCGCGCCGGGCACCGGGAAGCGGTACGTGCTGAACGCGTACCACGGCGAGGCACTGCCGGATATCGAGTACTACGGGCCGGGTGGGAGCGTCGGGTGGCTCGGCGGCGGAACGTACGGGGTGGTCGCGGGCTACGGGCCGGACGGTGGCGACGGCGCGGCGCTCGTCGAACTCGCGGGCCCGCAGCGGTCGGTCGTCCCGACGGACGACGCGACCGCGACCGTCGACGGCGACGTCGTCACCGTGCGGACCGAGCCGCCGGACGCCGACTTCGAGGGGACCGAGCGCGTGACGGCCACGCTGGAACGCGTCGACGCCGCGCCCGAGGCCACCCGGTACGTCCCCGAGCAGGTGATGCGTCGCTACTACCGCGCCCTCCGGAACACGCTCGGGTTCGTCGACGACGCCGACCGGGTCGTGCTCGACACCACGGATCGCTGGGCCGAACGCGTCACCGGCTACGAGGCGACCGCGGCGACGTTCCGGTTCGAGGGCGACGCGTACGAGTTCGCGTGGGAGAGGACGGCGTCGCATCTGAGGGCTCCGTGACGGTGAACCGCCGCGTAGCGGGCGCTCCGCGTGACAGTTGATCTCGCGCGTCGAGAATCAGTAGCACGGTCCGTTCGCTCGCCGGTCAGGGTTCGACGATGCGACGGCTGCTGCCGGCGTCGGGTCGCTGCACCTCGGTGCTCTGGAGTCGGGTGGTCGCGCGGACGGCCTCCGTGGGGACGAAGACGTCCACGTCGACGGTGCGACTGGCGCCGGGAGCGACGTAGCCGGCGTCGCACGTTCGGCTCGCGACGACAGCCCCGGTCGCGTCCCGGAACTCGACGACGACGGTCGCGTCGACGGCCTCGCCCTCGTTGCCGACGACGAGTTCGATGCGGCCGAGGCCACCTGCGAGCGCCGCGACGCCGGTCTCCGCGCCGTCGTCGTCGTGGAAGGTCACGCGGTCGACGGTCGCGAGCTCGCGGTCCGCGTCGATGTACCGGAAGAGCCGCGCGGAGATGTCCTCGTAGAGCCGGTCCCCTTCGGTACCGGGTTGGAACAGCGTCCCGATGGGGTTCAGGTCGGCGCGGAGGTCGCTCGCGATGCTCGGCCGGTTCCGCGTGTTCGTCTTCAGGCGCCGGTAGTCCTCGAGGAACGGGTCGAACGCGGCCGGGAGGTCGCCGTCGAACATGGCGTGGTACGCGCGGAGGTCGGCGTCGAAGTTCAGCAGCGGGGGGAGCGGCTTCGAGGGGCTGGCGGCGGGCACCCACGGTTTGGCGTCGGGGCTCCGCTGCTGGCGTGCGTCCTTGGACGCCTCCTCGGGCGTGTCGAAGTACCCGAAGGCGTCGAGGAGGAACGCGAACAGCGCGCTGATGACGGTGACGAACAGGACGCCGGCGGTGAGGAGGTACGCGACGGTCGTCGGGAGCGTCAACTGGAATAGCGCGATGAACACGATGCTCACCATGCCGACGACGAGGAGGAACGACCCGAGGTTCGGGTCCGGGCCGGTGAGGAACTCGACGTTCCCCAGGAACCCGTCCTCGGACGCCTCGCGCCGTGTCGACGAGTCCGGGTGAGCGGTCTCGTCTGTCGAGCCTTCGCGGTCAGTGCCGGCGTCGCGGTCGACCGACGGTTCGTCGTGCACGGCCATCACGCTCTCACCTGGCGGGCGCTCGCGCGCTCGTCGACGGCGCGTCGGAGCACCTGGAGGAGGTGCGAGACCCAGAGGCCGGCGGTGAACCCGAACAGCGTTCCGACGGTCACGATGCGGGTGGTCTCTCCGAGTGGGGCGAACGCTGCGAGGATGCAGAGCCCTCCGAACAGGATCATGAGCGCGTACTGCGCTCGCGTGTCGCGGTTCGCGCGGCGTATCTCAGCTATCATATGTATATTGATAGGTGCTGTACTGTCTTAAGCACGATACCTTCAGAAGCGTCCCGATGGCGACGCGTAGCGTCGGATGGGAACGCGTCCACCCAATACGGTATCCACGACCAGCAGCGCGATGCTAGAGGACGTCGTCGACGTCGTGTTCGGCGGCCATCCGCGTCGCCTCCGTGCGATACCACTCGACGGTCTCGGGGTCGTCGACCGCACCGAGGTTCACCGGGTCGGCTTCGACGGAGACCTGCGTCTCTGGCGCGTTCGTGAACGACGTCAACGCGCGCTCCTTCCGGAAGTAGCGCTCGCCGTCCGGGGTGGCGTACGTGAGGATGACGAGGTTCAGCTCGTCGTCGGAGTACGTTCGCTCGACGAGCCAGGTCCGCACGGTGTCGCTTTCGGTGCTCGACATATCTTGGTCTTCGCGCGCCTGCGGGTTCAATTCGTCGGGGCTTCGAGCGAGCGCTGCAGGGGGTCTCGACGCGGGGTCCTGACGAGCGCGACCGGACGACAGGCACAACCTACCGCCCGCTGCCCGCATCGACTATCATCCTGTCGAGGTCCCGTTCGTAGCGTCGTCCTCGACGCAGGGCAGACGGGGGTGACTCCCGCGAGAGACGAGAGTCGCGCCAGTACCCGATGATGCCGGTGCGCTGAGGGGTCCACGAGCGCGGACGGGCCACCGTACAGCAAATGGTTCGCATGGGTAGTCGACGCATAGCAAAGCGCTCGTAGTCGAGAGTAGCCGTCCATGCAGACAGTATTGCTCGCCGCAGGCGACGGGGAACGCCTCGAACCGCTGTCCGCGAGCGTCCCGAAGCCGCTCGTCCCCGTCGGCGGCGACCCCCTCCTCGTTCACGTCGCGCGCCGCGCGGTCGCCGCGGGCGCGTCGGCCCTGGTCGTGGTCGTCCCGCCGTACTATCAGCCGTTCGCGCGAGCGCTCGGCGACGCCGTTGACGGCGTCCCCGTGACGTACGCCGTCCAGCCACGACCGATGGGGACCGCGAACGCGCTCGTCGTCGCACGCAACCACCTCGACGGCGACTTCGTGGTGCTGCCCGGTGACGCGCTCTACGACGACGCGGCACTCGCGTCGATCTACGCGAACGTCCCGACGGTCGGCGTCCGTGCCCGAGACGAGCCCGCGACCGACCCCGTCGTCGTCGGCGACGGCGGCCCGCTCGAGGTCGAACGCCTCGACGACGACGAAAGCGGCGCCTACGTCGACGCTGGCGCGTGCTCGCTGCCCGCCGAAGCGAAGCAGTGGACGCGGCCGCCGACGAACGACGCCGGGGAACGCGACCTCGCCGCTGTCGTCGAGCGAACCGCTGCCGGCCACGACCTCCGGCCGGTCGTCGTCGACGACCACGTCGACGTGGATTCCCCCGGCGACCTGCTCGCCGCGAACCGACGCGCGTTCGACGAGTGGGCCGAACGGTCCCCCGGACAGCTCGTGGAGGGCTCGGTCCACGAGATGGCGCGCCTCCACGGTCCGGTGCGCGTCGAACCGGGCGCGTCCGTCGCGTACGGCGCCGTCGTCGAGGGTCCCGCGATCGTCGCCGCCGGCGCTCGCATCGAAGCGGACGCGTACGTGCGACCGTACTCGTACGTCGGCCCGAAGGTCGTCGTCGGACACGGGACGGAGGTGTCGTCGTGCATCCTCCTGTCCGGCGCCACCATCGGGTCGATGTCCGCGCTCGCCGACAGCGTCGTCGGGCCGGACGCGGACATCGGCGCGCGAACGCACGTCGTCGGACCGACGCAAGTCCCCGACGCGCTCGACGCCGAGGCGACCGTCGGACCGCGGTCGACGCCCGAACCCGATTTCGGCGTCGTGGTCGGCGAGAGCGCGACCCTCGGCGACGACGTCCACGTCGACCCCGGCGTCGTCGTTCCCCGGTACGCGTCCGTCGACACCGGAACCCGACTTCGCGCCAGCGACGGCCGCTGACCGCCAGCCGTCCGTCGCCGTACAGACCGTATACGGCCGCGTCTCTCCGAACCTACCGTCGGAACAGTCCCACGCTACTCCCTCCCATGGTGTGCTAGGCGGAGTGTAACTAACGGACGAACGAGTGTCCAATACTAGCGTCGAGCCGGTCTCGAACCGGCCATCACACACACCATGGAACTTACCGTACATCCGCTCCGCGAGGAGAACGTCGGAAACGGCCTCGCGGCGGTCGACATCGCCGCGATGTCCCACCTTGACCTCTTGAGCGGTGAGTTCGTCGAACTCACGAACGGCGACGACTCGATCCTCCGGCGCGTCTGGCCGGGATACCCCGACGACGAAGGCGCCGGCATCGTCCGCATCGACGCGACACTCCGCGAGCAGCTGAACGTCGAGATCGGTGACGTCGTCGACGTCGCAGCGACCACGCCCGTGGACGCCGAAGCGCTGCTCGTCGGCGTCGAGGAGCCCTTCGCGAGCCTCACGTCGTTCAAACACTCGCTGCTCGCCGACCTCGAAGGGTGCGTGCTCGCCCCCGGTTGCACGGTCGCCACGAGATTCAAGGGCGCACCCGACCGGAGCTCGATCCCGGTCGCCGTCGCCGCCGCCCGTCCCGACGGCGTCGTACGCGTCACGCCAGGGACCGACCTGGAGGTGCGAGCGTACGCGCACGCCGGCGAAGCGAACCGTCCCGCTGCGTCCACCGACCCCGCCGACGACGGCGAGGACGCTGCCGACGACGGCGCCGACGGGCACGTGAACGCGGACGGCGAAAGTCCTCGGGAAGCGCGGAGCGACGGCGGGGAAGCGCAAGTACAGTCCCAGCAGGACGCGAGCGCCGTCAGCGTGCGTCGACCCGAGACGACGTACGCGGACGTCGGCGGCCTCGACGACGCCCTCGGTCGCGTCCGCGAGCTCGTCGAACTTCCCTTCGAACGACCGGACCTCTTCGAGGAGCTCGGCGTCGACCCGCCCGCCGGCGTCCTCCTCCACGGCCCGCCGGGGACGGGGAAGACGCTGCTCGCGCGAGCGGTCGCGAACGAGGTCGACGCGACGTTCGTGTCGCTACCCGCCGCCGAAGTGATGTCGCGGTACTACGGGGAGAGCGAGGAGTACCTCCGCGAGGTCTTCGAGGAAGCCCAGGAGAACGCGCCCGCGATCATCTTCATCGACGAGGTCGACGCCATCACGCCCGAGCGCTCGGACGCCGCCGGCGACGTCGAACGGCGCGTCGTCGCGCAACTGCTCACGCTCATGGACGGCCTCGACCAGACCGACCGCGTCGTCGTCATCGCCGCGACGAACCGCGCCGACGCCATCGACCCCGCCTTGCGTCGCGGCGGGCGCTTCGACCGCGAGGTCGAGGTCGGCATCCCCGACCGCGACGGCCGCGCCGAGGTCCTCGGCATCCACACGCGCGACGTCCCGCTCGCTGACGACGTCGACGTGGACGCTATCGCTGACCGCACGCACGGGTTCGTCGGCGCGGACCTCGCGAGCGTCGTCCAGGAGGCCGCGATGCGAGCACTCCAGCGCGCACACACCGACACCGCGAGCGCGTCGATACGCGAAGCACCCGTCGTCACGAGCGCGGACTTCGAAGCGGCCCTCGAGGACGCCGACCCGTCCGCGCTCCGGGACATGCACGTCGAGGTGCCCGCGGTCGCCTGGGACGACGTCGGCGGGCTCGGCGCCGCGAAACGCACGCTCCGCGAGGCCGTCGAATGGCCATTGAAGTACCCGAACGTCCTCGAGAAAGCGGGGCTCGATACCGGGAGCGGCGTGCTCCTCTACGGCCCGCCGGGGACGGGGAAGACGATGCTCGCGAAGGCCGTCGCGACCGAATCCGAGTGCAACCTGCTGTCCATCCAGGGCCCGGAACTGCTCTCGAAGTGGGTCGGGGAATCCGAGTCGCGGCTCCGCGAGGTCTTCCAGCGCGCCCGCGACAACGCGCCCGCGGTCGTCCTGTTCGACGAGATAGACGCCATCGCGGGCGAGCGCGGCCAGGCCAACGGCTCCGGCGTCGGCGAGCGCATGGTCGGCCAGCTGCTCACCGAACTCGACGGCATCGGCGGACTGGAGGACGTCCTCGTCGTCGCGACCACGAACCGCCCGGAGCTCATCGACGGCGCGCTCCTGCGCCCCGGGCGCCTCGAACGCCAGGTCCACGTCCCCGTGCCGGACGCGAGCGCGCGACGCGAGATATTCGAGGTGCAGACCGCGGACGCGCCGCTCTCCGCGGACGTCGACCTGGACGCGTTCGTCGGACGCACCGACGGGTACGTCGGCGCGGACATCGAAGCGATCTGCCGGGAAGCGGCGACGCGAGCGACGCGCGCGTACCTCGAGACCGTCGGCGACGACGTCGACCCCGAGACCGGCCCCGGACCCATCGTCTCGCACGCGGACTTCGAAGCGGCGTTCGCCGACGTCGACCCGAGCGTGCCAGCGGACGTCCGCGAGCGCTACGAGCACTACGAGACCCGTCACGAGCAACAGCCCGTCGACGCCAGCTCGCCCGCGGGCTTCCAGTGACGCCCGCGAGTCGAGCGAGGACTTCACCCACCGGGCGAGGACTCCCCGGGTCGAGCACCGTCGTGCCAGACGCCGGATGCACGCCGTGAACCATCCAGATTAGCACGAGTAATCGCCGTGTACCGTCGATAACGGATGCCTACCGGGGAACGTGAAACCTCTTGAAAGATTACTCGCGGATACCACGCGTATAACCTTCCCTGTCGCCCGCTTGGGTCCCGACAGACGCCGCACGCGGGGTCGCGACGACGGCACCGACTCCAGGTGGGGTTCGCGGCCCGCGGTGGACGACACGAACCATGGCCATAGAGCACACAGACCTTTCGAGCGCGGACGACGTCCACATCGACGTCTTCCATTGCGCGTCGATGCACGGCACGCACGAGCAGCAACGACACGTCATCGGTCGGCTCGAATCGCTCGTCGAGCGCGGCGACGTCGACCGTGTCCAGCGGCAAGCGTGGGCGCACGAACTCATGCCCGAAGCGGACGACGACTGGTGCGAGGAGGCGCGCGCGACGTACTCGCGGTTCTGGACGTGGGCGCGCGAGCACGACCGCACGCTCGAACCCGGGTTCGGGACGCGTACCGTCACCTCGATGATCTCCGACGACAGCTACGAGGTCATCACGTTCCCCGTGCTGTGCGTCGCCGTGTACGCCGACGGCACCCTCGTCGAGGTGGCGCCCTCGACGGACGCGGAGACCGACACCACGTACACCGTCACGGACTGCATCGAGGACCTGGAACAAACGGTGAGCGCGCAGCACGCTCGTGCAAGAACGTGAGTTGACTCGGCATCGACGACGAGGCGTCGTCAGACCCCGGGGACGTGGATTCGTCGAACCGCGACGGCGGCGGTCGAAGTAGGACCGACACCTCGAATGCGGGGTTCGACGGGACGTCACGGCCATCACCGGCGAGGAACGACGACGGACCGACCACTCCCCGCACTGCTGGAACACGCATACAGATATATGCCTGCGTGTCCTACAGCACGGTGACTCGAATCCAAGGTACCCCCACATGACGCACTTCGACGTGGAGCCGACGTTCGACCCCGACGATGGCCGGTACCACCTGGAGTGCGACTGGCGAGCAGTCCCAGGTCCCGGTATCGTCGTCGTAGAGGCCGTCGCTCACGTCATGTGCTGTGATGCACTGGACCTCGAACCACTGCAGAACGCCGTCGACGTGGACGGCCTCGAAGCGATCCTCACCAGCGCGCACGCCGCCCCGGTCACCATCGAGTTCGAGTACGCGAACGCGCGCGTCCGCCTCGGCCGGAACGGCCACCTCAGCATCGAACCCGAGTAATCGCACTCGGGGCATCATAACCTGTCGCGCTCGAGCCACCGCAACCTGTCGCCCTGAAGCTACCTGTCGCCCTGAAGCCATACTGGCGCTCGTTCTTGGACCGCGGACCGGTCCGGTCGTCGGCCTAGCGGTCGTCTTCCTCGTCGACGTTCAACGCGTCGTACAGCCGGTGGGTGACCACGCGCTCGACGATGTCGACGAGCGGCGGGCCGTCGTCGGCGTAATCCGCGAAGATACCGAGCGGTATCTCGCCACCCGCCATCTCGCTGTGTCCGCCCGCGCTCCCGACGTCATCGAACGCCGCCTCCAGCACCTCGCCGACGTTCACGCGAGCGTCCGTGGTACGCGCACTCAGGTGGATGTCGTCGTCGACGATCCCGAACACGATGGCGGTGTCGACGCCCTCGAGCGTCGCGAGGTAGTCCGCAGCCTGCGGGAGCGCGTCGCGCTCGCTCGTCCGCCCGACGTGCGAGACGAGCAGCGACCCGGTGACGCTCCGGTTCGCGATCGCGTCCGCGATGGCGTCGACGGTCGCACTGCTGATGGAGGGAACGGAGAGTCGATGCAGGAGATCCTCGTCGACGCATTCGTGGAGGTACGCGGCGGCGTCGTACTCCTCGACGGTGACGCCGCGCAGGAACCCGAGCGTCTCTCGCCGTATCGCGAACAGGAGGCCGGTGGCGAGCGTCTCGTCCACCTCGACGTCGAGCTCGCGGACGTACTCGGTGAGGATGGTGGCGGTCGCGCCGACGTCCTCGCGGTGGTCGACGAACCGCGCCTGGACGTCCTCGGCGGGGTGATGGTCGAAGACGATGTCGACGGCGACGTCGTCGGGGACCTCGTTGTTCGCGCCGGGTTTCGAGTGGTCGACGAACGCGAGCAGGTCGCCGGGGTCGCGGTCGCGGACCGCCGCCTCGTCGAACCGCGACAGGTCGATGTCGAGGAGGTTCACGAACGCGCGGTTCTGCTGGTGGCTTATCTCGCCGCTGTAGTAGATGTCGTACTCGTCGATGCCGGCGGCGACGGCGATGCGGCCGAGTGCGAGTGCGCTCGCGAGACAGTCCGGGTCCGGGTTGTTGTGACAGACGACGGTGAGCGTGTCGCTGTCCCCGAGCAGGTCGAACAGGGCGCGCGCGTCCATACCGGGGGGACGGCCCGGCACCACAAGGGCGTTCGGGCGGTCGGCGACGCGAACCCGCTGCGGGCGACCCCCCACAGGCCCGTCGTTTATAAGCGAAGCGCTCGTTCGGGCTTCCATGTACAACTATCGGATCGCCACGGTCTGGGGGATCCCCATCAAGGTGAACATCTCGCTGGTGGTGTTCCTCCCCGTGCTCGCGTGGATCATCGGCGGCACCAACCAGATCACGCTGTACGCTGGCCTGGTCGAGGCCCTGGCGGGCGTCCCGCTGGACGTCGAGACGCTCCAGGCGGGGAACAACGGGCTGGTGCTCGGCGGGGCCGCCGCCATCGGTCTGTTCGCGAGCGTCACCGTCCACGAGCTCGGGCACGCTGCGGCCGCACGTCGATACGGGATCGAGACGAGCGCCATCACGCTCTGGATCCTCGGCGGGCTCGCGAGCCTCGAACGCCTCCCGAAGGAACCGGGTCGCGAGCTCGTCATCGCGCTCGCCGGTCCCGCGGCGAGCGTCGTCACGGGCGTCGCGTGCTACGCCGTGCTCTTCGTCGTGCCCGCGTCCGCGCCGAGCGTCGTGTTCGTCCTCGGGTTCCTCGCGATCACGAACCTCACGCTCACGGTGTTCAACCTCCTGCCGGCGTTCCCGATGGACGGCGGGCGCGTCCTGCGCGCGTTCCTCGCGCGGAACCGCCCGTACGTGGACGCGACGCGCCTCGCCGCCAGGGTCGGCGTCGTATTCGCCATCCTGTTCGCGCTCGTCGGGCTCTTCGGTGGCGCGCCGATGCTGCTCTTGCTCGCGCTGTTCGTGTACAGCGCCGCGAACGGCGAATCCCGCGTCGTCGCGCTCGAAGGCATGCTCGAGGGGTTCATGGTGAAGGACGTCTACGACGCTGACCGTCCGACCGTCGACGCCGACCTCTCGCTGGACGCGTTCGCGCAGCGCGTGCTCGACGACCGAATCGACCACCACGTCGTCGTGGACCGCAGCGGCCGCGTCGTCGGCCTCGTCGGCCTCGACGCCCTCCGCGAACACGGCCGCGACACCGGCACCCTCGTCGGCGACGTCGCCGAAACCGACCTCCCCAGCGTCGACCTCTCCACGGGCGCGTTCGACGCCCTCCGCGAGATGGACAAGACCGAGTACGCGTTCGTCACCGACGGCACCGAGATCGTCGGCATCGTCGAACGCGACGACTTCGCCTCCCTCCTCGAACTCACCGGCCTCAGCCAACGCGACCGATTCGCGCAATAAACCACGGTCGATACGATTCCGTGAACACGAACACCGAAACCAGGCTCAATCAAGGGAAGAACACGTAATTTCCTCGCATAAACCGGTGTAGAAGCGTCCAAAACCCCTGAAAGTGCCGAATCATCGCTCTCCAATATTCACTTGTGAACACGATAACCAGTATGCAACCCCCTTTCGGGTTCATTTGAGGTTGACCCGGGAGGACGGATACAAAATATGCGCTAGCCGCCAGTGGTTATTGTTCAGTTAGATTTCCTTCGTGCTGCTAATTTGGGTAGTAAGAAACCAGCGAGCTGAAAAACGGCCCACGAGACTGCAAACAGCGAACCCAAAAGTGCTGCCGACAGCGCGATCTCAACTACCTTCTGTTTAGTGAGGAGAGGTATTGCAGAATCCGGGATTTCGGCTATGAAGAGATAGAGAACCATCAGGAAACTGGCTCCTCCGAAGCAGATTCCTGTGTATACCTTCGTCCCATTGGCCAGCCAGTCACACCAAGAACTGATTCTCAGAAGTCGAGCACCGGACTCGCCTACTGGTTTTGTGGGTTCATTTTCAGCAAGCCACCAGACATGAGCCTGTCCGACCTCTTCGTACTCGATACGGCCTTCCTGCTCAAGCTTGTTTAGACGCTTCTGGACCCCTCGCCTTTTAATCGGGCCTTGGTCGACTACGTCTGCGGTTCGAAGGAACGGTCTGGAAGACATCCGGAAGACGTTCAAAATCCCTTCATCTGAAACCTGTTTACCTGTCATTATCAAATAAGCGGCTATGATTCTGTAACTCGTATTAGAGGTTGCTATTGATGAATGCTACGACGATTGCGACACCAGAGACGACGCCGACGAGCATGAACAGCCCGGCTCAGAGGGTCAGGTTGATCGTTGTAACCGAATTTAGTGCGGGCGCTAAAAGCGTCAGCATGATGCCAGCGAGGATTAGCCCGCCGATAGCCTCGAAGGCTTCTCCTGAATTACTCATTGGTCTCACCTTCTTGCTGGAACTGGTCGTGTTTTGACTTCATCTGCAACTAAACCACAATATCCCGACACAAATAGTGGGTTAGGTGCTTTCACGCGAAGAGTGCTAAATTCTGGTGTACGAACCCGATTAGCGGTAGTTCGCGTAGGCGAACTCACCCGGTACCGGGTTCGAAATTGGTCAAATAAAGAGGAGGTGGGACGCACGAAACCAGTTGTATTCGCAGGCGAGGGACGTTTCGAGCACACTGCCCGGAACTTGTGTGACCGATCTAGGCCTCACGACCCAGATGCCGTCTCGTCGGTGTCGGCTTCTTCGTCTATTCCGCCGTCGCTGACGGGGTCGGCGTCGTCGCCGAGCTGTGGGTCCGTCGTGTCGGTGCCGTCACCGGGGCCTGGGTCGGTGTCGTCGTCGGGCGGGGGGTCAGCTGCTTCGAGCGGGAGGTGGGTGCGTTCTTCGACGCCGTCGGCGACGAGTTCGAACGTCTCGACGAGGAGGCTGAGCGCGAGCGGGCCGGCGATGATGCCGATGGGGCCGACGGTGAAGATGCCGCCGACGAACCCGACGAAGTACAGGCTCGCGGGCATTCCCGCGCTGTACTTCGCGAGGCGGGGCCGGAGGACGGCGTCCGGGAGGAACGCGACGAGACTCAAGCCGAGGACGAGGACGAGCACCGCTTGCGGGACGTCCCCACCAGCCGCTTCCACGGCCGCGAGCGCGACGACGACCACCGACGGCCCCAGCACGGGGATGAACTGGAAGATACCGGCGACGACCGCGAGCGAGAAGTACGCCCCGTACCCCGCGAGCGCGAACACCGGGAGCGCGATGATGAACGTCAGGACGCCCGTCGCCGCCTGCACGAAGTACAACCCGTACAGCGTCTCCCGGACCCGGTCGTGGTACGCGAGGAGTTCCTCCTGCACCTCGCCGTCGACCGTCCGGAAGACGAGCGACCGCACGCCACCCGGCTTGTAGAGGAGCGCGTACACGAGGAACACGAACAGGAACACCTTCATCGCGAGCACGGGCGCGGCACTGGCGACGCCGACCGCGACCGAGGAGAGCGTGTCGCGGACGACCGGGACGAGCGACTGGAGTTCGACCGTGTACGTGAACCCGCCGAACGCGAGCTCCATGACCTCCGGCGCGTCCCGGAAGAAGTCCAGGATGGGTTTCCGTCGCTGGTAGATGACGAGGAGCACCGGGACGAACAACCCGAGGACGCCGAGGAACGCGACGACCGTGAGGGCGGCCGCGGCGAATCGCGGCCGCAGGCCCCGGTCGACGAGTTCCGCACGCCACGGCTGGAGGACGTACACGAACGTCAACGCGAAGAACACCGTCCACACGATCTGCCAGAGGACGTACACGGAGACGATGGAGACGACGACGAACACGACACCGAGCCGATGTCGCCTGTCATCGAGCCAAGACATGTGCGCCTCTACCACGGCTGGCATCTTAGAACGATGGGGTCCCGTTCGACCCCGCCCGGGGAGTGCACGCACCGGCACCGAGTGGTTTTCACCCGCGGGCGTCGAAGGGCTGGGTAGTGACAGCGCCGATGGATTCGGTCGTGGAGTGGCTCCGGGGGCGACCGTACTACGACGGGCAGGTGGTCTACGACCGGACGACGCCGGGTCGCGACGCGACGTTCGCGGACGTGGACGTGGATTCGCGCGTCGCGAGCGCGCTCCTCGGAGCCGGCATCGAGGACGTCTACGCCCACCAGGCGCGCGCCGTCGACGCCGTCCGCGAGGGCGACGACGTCGTGCTGGCGACGCCGACGGCGAGCGGGAAGAGCCTCGCGTACACGATCCCGGCGTTCGAGCGCGCGCTCGAGGACCGCGCGACGACGCTGTACGTCGCCCCGCAGGTCGCGCTCATCAACGACCAGACGGAGACGCTCTCGGACCTCGCCGCCGGCCTGCCGTTCGGGAGCGGCGTGAACGTCGCGCAGTACACGGGCCAGCTCTCGACCAGCGAGAAGCGCGCGGTCAGGGACCGCCAGCCGACGGTGCTCGCGACGACGCCGGACATGCTCCACTACGGCATCCTCCCGCACGCCCACCGGCTCTGGCAGTGGTTCTTCGAACGCCTGGAGACCGTCGTGATAGACGAAGTGCACGCGTACCGTGGCGTGTTCGGGAGTCACGTCGCGCTCGTGCTGCGTCGCCTCCAGCGCCTCTGCGACCGGTTCGACGCCGACCCGGAGTTCGTGTGTTGTTCCGCGACCATCGGGAACCCCGTCGAGCACGCCGCGACGGTCGTCGGCCGCGACGAGGCCGGGTTCTCGCTCGTCGACGCGGACCAGAGCGCGACCGGGCCGCGACGCTGGCTGCTCTGGAACCCGCCCGAGTACGACGCCGACGACGGCTGGGGCGACGACGGCGGCCGACGCCGGTCTCCGCACGTGGAGTCGAAGCACCTGTTCTGTGACCTCGTGCAGCGAGACCTCCAGACGGTCGTGTTCACGGGGTCGCGCCAGATCGCCGAGCGGTACGCCCAGGAGTGCGCGACCGAACTCCGGAAGCGCGGCGAGACCGACAAGAGCGACCGCGTCGCGGCGTACCAGGCGGCGCTCCGCGACAGGAAGCGCGAGGCCATCGAATCCCGGTTGCACGACGGCGACCTCGTCGGCGTCTGGTCGACGAGCGCGCTCGAACTCGGCGTGGACGTCGGCGGCCTCGACGCCGTCATCCTCGACGGCTACCCCGGGACGCGGATGAGCACGTTCCAGCGCGCGGGCCGCGCGGGCCGCGGCGAGGACCCGGCGCTCGTGTGCCTGGTCGCCGGCGAGGACCAGCTCGACCAGTACGTGATGGGTGACCCCGCGAGTCTGTTCGATTCGCCGCCCGAGCGCGCGGTCTCGAACCCGGAGAACGACCAGTTGCTGCCCGCGCACGTCGCGAGCGCCGCCCAGGAGAACTGGCTCGCCGAGCGCGACCGCGCGTACTTCGGCGAGACGCTCGACGACGTCGTCGGCGACCTCGTTCGCGACGGGACGCTCGAACGCCGCGACACCGACCGTGGGACGCGATGGACGTACTCGGGCGGCGGCAGCCCCCAGCACGAGACGAGCCTCCGGACCGTCGACGACCGCGAGGTCGACCTCGTCGACGAGCGGTCGAACGACGTGTTCGCGACGCTCTCGTTCGCGGACGCGCTACGGGACGCCCACGAGGGCGCGGTCTACTACCATCAGGGCGAGAAGTACGAGGTCCGCGAACTCGACCTGGACCGCGACGTCGCGGTCTGCAGTCCGACGTGGGCGGACTACTACACGCGAACGCTCCACGAGAAGACCATCGAGGTGCACGCCGACCTCGACGAGACGGCGCCGTTCGCGCGCGAGGACGTCCCCTGTCGGTTCGCGACGGTCGAGATGCGAAAGCGGATAACGGGCTTCGAGCGCAAGGACGCTCAGTCCGGCGAGACCCTCGGCGAGGTCCCGCTCGACCTCCCGGAGACGTCGCTCTCGACGCGCGCACTCTACTACACGGTGCCCAGCGACGTCCAGACCGCCATCACGGCCGAGTACGACTTCCCGGGCGCCATCCACGCCGCCGAGCACGCCCAGATCTCGATGTTCCCCACGACCGTGCTCTGCGACCGCCGCGACATCGGCGGGCTGTCGACGCCGCTGCATCCGCACACGGGCGCGCCGACGGTGTTCGTCTACGACGGCCACCCGGGCGGCGTCGGGCTGGCGCGGACCGCGTACGAGGACGTCCACGCGCTCTCTGCGCGCACGCTCGACATGCTCGACGCGTGCTCGTGCGAGGACGGCTGTCCGGCGTGCGTCCAGAGCCCGCACTGCGGGAACGCGAACGACCCCCTAGACAAGGCCGGCGCGATGCACCTGCTGGACGCACTCACCGACGCCGACTGACGGGCGACCGAGACCCCTCCCGTCGGTCGCGGGTTCGACCGGGGCGGCGATGGTATCTCGCCCGCGACAGGTTCGCCGGATGTTCGGAAACGGACAGATTGATTATCGACCTCGGTATCGTCGTCGACATGAGCAGTCCCCTGGAGAACCCGATACTCCGCCACGGCATCGGAATCAGCGGCGCGCTCGCCCTCGTCGTCGTCGGCACCCTGTTCCTCGAACCGCCCATCCGGTACGTCGTGTACGCCATAGCGGTGGTCGACGCCGTCGTCACGCCGAAGATACTCGAGATGGCCGTCGAACAGGAGCAGCAAACGGAGTCCTCGGCGTAGACCGCTCCGGGAACGACCGCGAGGAAAACGCCTTGAGGCTGGGCGTGGAACCGTCGGAATCGTGACCGCTCTCGACGACGCGACGTTCCTCGCCGGCGCGCCCGAGCGCTGGCGCGTGCTCGCCGCGCTGCGAGACGCCTCCGCTGCACCCGCCGCGCTCGCCGACACCGTCGACGCCTCCCACCGAACCGTCCAGCGACATCTCGCCGCGTTCGACGACCGCGGCTGGGTCGAGAAACGCGACGGCGCGTACCACCTGACGACCACCGGGCGAGTCGTCGCGCGAACGCACGCCGACTACCTCGAGGACCTCCGGCGGATCGACCGACTCGAAGCGTTCTACGCGGCGCTCCCGGCGGACGCCGCAGCCCTCGACCCCGACTGGCTCGACGACGCGACCGTCCGAACCGCCACGCGCGAAGACCCCCAGGGGCCCGTCGGGTTCTACGTCGACCGCGTCCGCGCGCTCGACACCGACCGCGTTCGGATGCTCTCGCCCGTCCTCAGTCGCCTCTATCACGACGCGCACGCTCGACTCGCGGCCGACGGCACGCACACCGAACTGGTGCTCCCGACCGAGGCCGTCGAGCGAGCGCGCGACGAGAACCCACTCGAGTTCCGTGCCGTCCTCGGCCTCGGCGTCCTCGACCTCTACAGGACGCCCGTCGACGTGGCCGTCGGGGTGACCCTCGCCGACGACCGCGTGCTCCTCTGCGCGTACGACGACGACGGCCAGCTCGTCGCCTGCGTCGACTCGACCGACGACCGCGTGCGCGACTGGGCGACCGACCGCTACGACCGCCACCGCGACAGCGGCGAACGCGTCCACCCACATCACGCCTGACAGCCGACTCCCGACCGGCTGCCCGCGAGAACCCACCGACTGCCCGCGAGAACCCACTGACTGCCCGCGAGAACCCACCGACTGCCCGCGAGGACCACCCGTTGGACCGACGGGGTGTGACGGACGACAGTCGCTGTCGCGAGCGACGGACGGTATCGTAAACCCCTGTGCGGTCGTCCGTCGAGATATGACGGCATCCTCCAGCCACGACCCGGCGGCTGACCGTTCGACGGGACGCGACGACGGTCGGGAGGGCGACTCGGCGCGCGGGCCGCTCGACCGGCTGGCGAGAGCGAGCGCGGGCGGCGCAACGGTTGCTGGCGTCGGTGGCGCGCTCTACATGCTCGGCGCGTTCGGGCCGGTCTCGTGCTGGCGGTCGACGAGTTCGACCAGCGACGGGACGACGACGGTCACCCGCGGCTGCACCGCCGGCATCGACTACCTGTTCGGGGCCGGCGGGAACGCACCCGTGCTGTTCTTCTGGTCGGTCGCGCTCCTCGCCCTCGTCGCCGTCGGCGCCGCGAGCGCGTGGACCGGACGAATCGGAGTGACGTGGGCCACAACCGTCCTCTGCGGTGTCGTGACCGTGATCGGCGTGTTCAGCATCGGGTGGTTCTTCCTCGTCCCGACCCTCGCACTCCTGACGGCAGCGCTCGCCCGGACGGTCGCCGCGCGCCGACGTGATGCGGACGCACCCGCCGACGCCTGACCATCGGCGACCCGCCTCGAAACCGAACCCACTCGGAGACCCGGAATCGGCCGGTAGAAGGGGCCAGCAGGTTTATTCCCGGACACACCAATGCAATC
Organism: Halorubellus salinus; assembly: GCF_020567525.1. Lineage (GTDB taxonomy): Archaea > Halobacteriota > Halobacteria > Halobacteriales > Natrialbaceae > Halorubellus > Halorubellus salinus. The sequence goes on along the minus strand of NZ_JAJCVI010000003.1, from coordinate 501,328 downwards.
GCGATGCGGCCTCCAGTCCTCCGGGCGCCCGGCAGACGCGGCGTGTCCTCGGCGATAGCGACCGTGCTCCTGGTCGCGCTCGCGGTGGTTCTCGTCGGGGCGACCGCGACGTTCGTCCTCGACCTCGACGGCGCGCTCACCGAACCCGCCCCGCAGATGAGCGTCTCGGCCACCGTCCTCGACGACGAGGTCCGGTTCACCCACCGCGGTGGCGGGAGCGTGAACGGCAGCGAACTCGAGCTCGTCGTGGAGACGGCCGACGAGACCAAGCGCGTGCCGTTCGCGGACGGCCGCCTCGACGGGACCGACCGCGCATACACTGCCGGCGAGACCTGGCGGTACTGTCAGCGTTCCACGACCGGCGAGCGCGTGACGCTCCGGTTGGTCCACGAGGCGTCCCAGGCCGTGCTGGCGACCGTCGAGCGGAGCGCCGAGGAGACCGCTCACCGGGGCCTGGAGTACCAGTGTGCGAGCACGCAGTACCAGTACAACGGCGACCCGGGCTGGATGGCGTTCAACCTCACGAACTACGGGCCTGGCGACCTCACGATCGAGGAGATGACCATCCGGACCGACGGCGCCGAACACCTCACCGAGACCTCGCAGTCCGTCGCTGTCTACGTCGACGCCGACGGCGACTTCGACTACTACGACCCTCCGGACGGCTACGTCGGGTTCACTCCGGGAACCGACCTCGACGTCCGCGGCGGCGTCACCGTCGACTTCTCCAGCAGCGGCGCGTACAGAGCGGAGCCGACGATCAGTGACGGCACCACGGCGTGGATATCGCTGTTCAGGTTCACCGACGTGAACGGCGACCCTGCGGACATGGCGGGGGCGACCGTGACCATCAACGTCGAACTGTCCGACGGGACGACCCAGACGTACACGATGGTCGTCCCGACCGGAGACGGCGCATGATCGTCGCGGGACCGGCTTCGTCGCGGTGACACCCACAGAAGTTTGAAACGGTGACCGGTCGAAAGCCCGCCATGGTCGAACTGAAACGGCTGGTTCTCGACGTCCTCAAGCCCCACGACCCGGACATCCGCGAGTTCGCGGCCGCGGCCGCGCGCTGCGACGGCGTCGCGGGCGTCAACGCCGTCCTCGTCGAGACCGACCGCGAGGTCCAGAACGTCAAACTCACCGTCGAAGGGCAGGCGATCGCGGACGACGCGGTCGAAGCCGCCATCGACGACCTCGGCGGGACCGTGCACTCCATCGACGAGGTCGTGACTGGCGACGTACTCGTCGAGCAGAGCACGACGCCACAGGACACCCACTAGACGGATGTCTCGTAGAACGCGCCTGCGGGCCGTGCTCGCCGACGAGGACGTCCGCGCGCTCTCCCGCCGGTACTTCGTCTCGAACGGGTTCGACGGGACGTTGACGAGCGTCGGCGTCGTCGTCGGCGCGTACCTCTCCGGCATCACCGACGGCGCGACCGTGTTCGCGATCGGTGCCGGGGGCGCGGTCGGTCTCGGTACGTCCGGCGTGTGGAGCGTCTGGGAGATAGAGCGCGCGGAGACCAAGGCCGACCGGTTGCGCGTGGAGGCGGCGATGCTCCGCGACCTCGACGACACCGTCATCGCGCGCCGGAACCGGACGGCGCGAGCGGTGAGTGCGACGATGAGCGGTATCGGGCCAGTCGTTGGCGTGTTCGTCCCGCTCCTCCCGTTCCTCGCCGCCGACGAGACGTTCAGCCCGTTCGCCGCGACCGCGCTCGCGGTCGCGCTCGGCGTCTCGCTGTTGTTCACGTTCGGCGCGTACCTCGGGTCGATCTCCGACCAGTCGTGGGTCGTCGCCGGTGCGCGCATGGGCCTCGCGGGCGTCGTCGTCGCCGCACTGAACCTCGTGCTCGGAATCTGACCGCTCGCGCCCGGTACAGCCCTCACCTGCGCCCGGCATCGAACCGTTACGGTCTCTTCTGCCAACACGATAGCGGTGCGTCTGAACGCCGTCCTCCACCCCTCGAGGCGAGCGTCCGTCGACCCAACCGAAGGTAGTGCATTCCAACTGGCACGTACCTAGTCACCGAACGACGACGGAGCGGGTACAGGCTGGCTATCGCCCCACCACGGGTGTTTACGAAACGAAATGAGGTGGATAACAAACGCAGGTTGGGTCGACGGTGCGGTCGTCGGGGGACCACCCGGCGATTACACATGGAACGACGCGAACTACTCAAGAAGGCGGGAGGCATCGGCGCGATAACTGCGGTCGGCGGCGCGGGCGTCATCTCGTTCGCGGGAGGCGCTGCGGCCTCGTCGGTGAACATCACGGCGTCCAACCCTGCGAGCATCTCGAACGACCGCGGGGACGTCACGGCCGTGACCGCGAACCCGGACTTCGACCTGCACTGGGAGAACCTCGACGACGCGGTCGGGAAGGTGTTCTACCTCGTCGAGGCGAAGGTCGGCGACGGCGGGAGCTGGCAGCCCATCTTCCGCGCCACGCCGTGGATCGGTGAGTCGGTCAACAACGGCCACCTGCGTCAGGAGCCAGGGACGACCGGCCGGTACCGAATCAAGACGGACCTCGCCGCCGCGCTGAACCAGGACCCGCGGTTCAACGACGGCAACCCACCGAACTCCTCGGCGAGCCCGCTCGTCGTCGCGGACGAGCAAGGGAAACCGGACTACGCGGGTCTGTCGTTCCCCGGCGGCGTCGACCTCCAGTCGTTCCTGAACGGTGTGAGCATCGGGAGCGCGAGCGACTACCCCGGTGAACACGAGGGCGGCCACCAGAACAACTACCACGACATCGACGCGGGCTACTACGGCGCAGCCGCGGACACCAGCGCTCTCGACAACGAGGCAGACGGGACCTCAGCGGGGACGAACGTCTACCTCCGGTACACGTTCGAGCTCCAGCGCCCGAACCTCAGCCAGCTCTCGTACCTCGTCGACTTCTCGGGACTGTCCAGCGACGGTGCCAAGAAGCAGAAAGCAGCGGACGAACTCGACTGGCTGGAGGTGTCGGACATCGACGCCGGGAACTCGAAGATCGTGATGAACGGCGAGGATGGGAACAAGAAGTTCGGGCCGAACTTCGCGGACGGAGCGGGGATCACGTACGCCGCACTTCGGAACAACGCGAGCAACCACGTCGGAATCCTGGTGACGAACGCGAAGTTCGTCGTCACCGCGGTCAACGAGGGCTCGTCGAGTGGCGTCACGGGCGACTCCGGGGCTGACGCCGCCTGAATCCCTCGGGATAGCTATTTTCGGCGCTTTCAGTACCCGAGTTCGTACGCGATCGCGAGAGCAGCGAACACCACCGTCGACGCGACGGTGAACGAACTCAACTCGGACACCGACAGTGCGAGGACGCCACCGAGGGACGCACCGAGTACCGTCACCCACGCCGTGAGACAGACGAGGATGAGCGGGCGCGAGACCGAAGGGGTCCGCGGATGGAACCGGGATTGCATTCGTACCGTACTGACGCTAGGGCACGTAAAGTAGCCGGTTAGTGACGGTTAGTGGTGACGTGCGAGCCAGGGCCGCCTACGGCGTGCTCCGTGACAGTGCCGAGGACGGTCACGGATGCCCGATTCGCGGTGTCGCGCGACCACATCGCTTCGGGCACTCTACCGGTTCGTCACCCAAGTCAGGAGGTCAGGTGAACGAGAAGAGGTTCACGACGAACACCGCGTACAGGAGGAGGAGCGCGAACCCGTCGTAGCGCGTGATCTCCTGGTCTTGCGCGATGAAGAAGTAGAGGACGGTCGCGATGAGCATCGCGGGGAGCGCGAACTCGCGGACGCTCGCCGGGACGGTGATGACACCGAGGAGGCTGGGGACGCCCATGACGCCGAACGTGTTGAAGACGTTCGACCCGAGGACGTTCCCGATGGCGATGTCGGCGTTCCCGCGGCGGACCGCGGCGACGCTCACGCCGATCTCGGGGAGGGACGTGCCGACGGCGACGGCCGTGATGGCGACGACCTCCGAGCCGACGCCGACGGTCGCTGCGACGTCGAGGATGGACTCGACGAGGAAGTTCGCGGCGACGAACACCGCGACGAGCGAGAGGACCGCGACGACGGCGGTCTTCGCGCCGGCAGTGACGCCCTCGGTGAGTTCCTTCGGTTCGCGTGGGGCGTCCGGGTCGACGTCGACGTCCTCGTCGCGGACCTCCGAGAGCACGCTCTCGAGGGTCTCCTCGAGGCGGTGGACGTCGGAGACGACGAACTCGAGGTAGATCGTGAGTCCGACGAGTGCGAGGACGCCCTCGTACCAGGCGAACACGCCGTCCCAGACCGCGAGCCAGAGGAAGCCCGCGGACGCGGTGAGGAGCGGGAGGTCGACACGCATGAGTTCCCGGTCGACGGCGATGCGGCCACCGACCGCCGCGGTCGTGCCAAGGACGAGGAGGACGTTCGCGACGTTCGACCCGACGACGTTCCCCACGACGATACCGGGTTCGCCGGCGACCTGCGCGAGCAGCGACGCCGACAGCTCGGGGAGGGACGTCCCGGCTGCGACGACCGTCGCACCGACGACGAACGGACTGACGCCGAGCGCGAGCCCGATGCGTTCGGCCGCGCTCGTGAACACCTCCGACGCGCCGAGGAGGACGACGAGCGACCCGACGAAGACCGCGATGCTGACGGCGAGGGACGGCATCGGTCAGTCGTCGCCCCGTCGAGCACCGTCGGTCGTCTCGGCCCCGCTTCGAGCACCGTCGGTCGTTCCAGTGGTCGTTCCGTCGCTGTCGTCGCCGTAGAGCACGGCTTCGGCGTCCTCGCGGAGCTGTTCGGCTTGCACCTCGCGGTAGCTCTCGTGCGTGGTCGTCACGCTCTCGTGCCGGAGGACCTCCTGGGCGAGTTCGGCCTTCTCCGAGTACAGCTGGTGCCCGAGGCCGCGTCGACCGCCGTGGGGTTTGAGGTACTCGCCGTCGACGTCGACGTCCGCGGCCTCGCACCGTCGCTGCATCATCGAGCGCGCACCCTGGAGGGAGATGGCTCGTGGCGTCACGTCCTCCTTTCGCGCGAGCGCGAGCGGACCGTCCGCGTCGAGACGGTCCTCGATGCGGTCCTCGCGCCAGCCGCGCGCGCCCAGCTCCTCGCGGAGGGTCGCGTACAGCGACGGTCGATGTAGCGAGACGAACACCGGCCAGTCCGCACTCGGCGGCGCGAGCAGCGCGCGGAATCGCTCCAGGCGCTCGAGTGCCGGCGTCATCACCTGCATCGTCTGGTGCTCGCGGGTCTTCCCGAACACGCGGACGACGCCCGCGTCGAAGTCCACGTCACCCCACGTGATGCCGTTCCGGCGCGCGTCGTCGGGGTCGCGGAGGACCTCCGCGCCGCGGGCACCCGAGAGCCCGAGCGTGTAGAACAGCGCGCGGTCGCGCTGGGCCTTCAACTGATCCCACGTCGCACGCCTCGAACCGTCGGTCCCGGCCGCATCTCCCGCGGCGTCGTTCGCCTCGTCGACGGCCGCGTCGAGCGCCGCGAACATCGCCTCGCGCTCCTCGGGCCACCAGTACTGGCGGTCCGCGTCCCCGGAGTCGGTCGGGAGGTCCTCGGTCGCGCGGAGGGTGTCCGCGGGATTCTCCGGGATGCGACCGTCGCGCACGCACCACCCGAGGAACGCGCGGACGACGTCGTAGTACGTGTTCGCGCTGCTCGCCGCCAGGTCGTCGTCGCGCACGCGGTCCGCGAGGTGCTGTGCGTACCGGCGGCAGTCGGTCGCGCTGACGGCTTCGAGCGTCTCCACGCCACGCGCTCGCTGGAACGCGACGAACGCGTCGAGCACGAGCTCGTTGTTCCGGCGATAGTTCCCGGCCTCCAGTCGTCGAACGCGTGCCGCCACCGCGTCCTCGAGTGGCGTCGCCGTCCCGTCGTCGCCCATCGTTACGGGGACCGTCGCCCCCCGTCCTCAAGAAACCACCTCTCGACGCGACTCGCCCGACGTTCCGTGACGGTCCCTCGACGCGACGACCTGCACGGCGTTCCATGACGGTCCCTCGACGCGACGACCCGCCACGACGGGAGCGGACGCGACGCCGAACGGCCACCAGTCTAGTGGTAATAGTTATCACGACACAACGCCTATGCGCTATCGTAATGGCAGATACCAAACGAGGCCGCGAGAAGAAGGGCCTGCGGGACGCGCGCGAAGCCGAACTCCGCGTGCTGAAGGCGGACGTCGATGCACTCCGCGACGACGAGGACGTCGAGTTCTACGACGAGGACGACGTCGACGACGAGGACGTCCTCCCGTACCTCGTCGACGACGTGCGCGACGCGTCGACGAGAGCCGCAGACCGAACCGGCACGTTCGACCTGCCGCGAGACGAGTAACCACGATAGCTCCCCGACCGACCTCCACTCTCCGAGCGACCTTCCGCGACCCCAATCGCATTACGGCACCAGCCCCGAGCGACAGCCGTGACAGACACCAACCGCCAGTTCGTCCTCGCGAAGCGACCGACCGGCGTCCCCGACCGCGACACGTTCGAACTCGTCGAGACCGACGTCCCCGAACCCGGCCCGGGCGAGGTCGTCGTCGAGACGCGCTACCTCTCAGTCGACCCCTACATGCGCGACCGGATGAACGCCGGCGACTCGTACGCCGAAGCGTGGGACGTCGGCGACCCCCTCCAGGGCGGCGTCGTCGGCGACGTCGTCGCCGAGAACGGCACGGGGTACGAGGAAGGCGACGTGGTCGTCGGGAACCTCGAATGGGCCGACTACACGGTCGCGAACGCCGCCTCCCTGACGCAGGTCGACCCGGACCTCGGCCCGGTCTCGACCGCGCTCGGCGTCCTCGGGATGCCCGGCCGCACCGCGTACTTCGGGACGCGCGAGGTCGCGAACGTCAAACCCGGTGACACGTTCGTCGTCACCGGCGCCGCCGGCGCCGTCGGGAGCGTCGCCGGCCAGATAGCGAAGGAAGCCGGGGCTCGCGTCGTCGGGTTCGCCGGAAGCGACGAGAAGGTCGCGTTCCTCGAGGACGACCTCGGGTTCGACGCCGCCATCAACTACAAGCAGACCGACGACTATCGCGAAGCGCTCGACGACGCCGCACCCGGCGGCGTGGACGCGTACTTCGACAACGTCGGCGGCCCTATCACGGACGCCGTCTTCCAGCGACTGAACGTCGACGCACGGGTCGCCGTCTGCGGCCAGATATCGCTCTACAACGCCACCGAGATACCGACCGGGCCGCGCAAGCTCCCCGCGCTCATCGAGTCCCGCGCGCAGGTCGAGGGTTTCCTCGTGAACGACTTCCAGGCGCGCTTCGAGCAAGCGACCCGACAGCTCGCCGGCTGGGTCGGCGACGGCACCATCCAGTACCGCGAGACCGTGACGGAGGGGCTCGAGAACGCACCCGACGCGTTCCTCGGCCTCTTCGACGGCGACAACGTCGGGAAACAGCTCGTCGCCGTCGACGAGTAGCGACCACCGCGAGCGCTCGCGTCGACCGCCGCGTCGACCGAATCCCGACGCGACCCACTTGAATGAGCGTCCGATTCGGCCATAGTGGTTTTCAAAGAGTAAACAGCATGAAAGTCCATGCTCATCCCGACGCTCGCCTACCAGGTCACGCTCGTCGTCGCGATACTCGCGACCATGGGTGCGCTCTACGTCGTCCTCGACCGGGCAAGTCGCCCGGGCGGCCGACCACTACTGCTCCTGCTCGGTGCCTCGCTCGTGTGGCTCGTCGTCACGTTCGTCTACACCGTCTCCTTCAGCTTCGAGGTGGCGCTCGTCGCGTCGAAGCTCACGTACGTCGGTATCACGTTCGTTCCCATCGGGTGGTTCCTGTTCGCGCTCGAGTACACCGGGCGAGAGCACTGGATCCGACGCCCGCTGCTCGCCGTCCTCTTCCTCGAAGCGGTCGCCGTGAACGCCATCGCGTGGTTCCGCACTGACCTCATCTGGACGTCCGTCGAACGGACGGGCGCGACCGGCACCGGCTCCGAGGTCATCGAGTTCGGCGCGTGGGGCGTCGGGTTCTTCGCGCACGCCGCGTTCGCGTACCTCATCCTGTTCGTCGGCGCCGGCCTCGTCCTCAAGGGCCTGTTCGGTGCGTCCACCGCCCACCGCGGGCAGGTCGTCTCGATGCTCGTCGCCGTCGTCGTCCCGACCGTCGGGAACGCCGCCTACCTCGCACTGAGCGCCGGAGGCATCCTCTCGCTGGACCTGACGCCGATCATGTTCGCGGTGAGTGCCGTCGCCATCGTCGTCGGCGCGTACCGGTACTCGCTCGTCGACGACAGCCCCCTCGCCGCCGAGGTCGGCCTCGGCGACCGCGAGGACCCGGCGTTCCTCGTCGACGACACCGACACGCTCGTCGCCCTGAACGTCCCGGCCGCCGCCGTCCTCGGCGTCGACGCCGACCAGGCACCCGGAACCGACGTCGACGACGCGTTCGCCGAGCAGTCGTCGCTTCGGGACCGCTACGAACGCAACCCGGAAGCCGCCGAAGGCCTCACCCTCGACGACCCGCTCACGGGAACCGACTACGTCGTTAGCGTCGAACGCGTGGACGCTCCCGGAGCCGCCCGAGGCGGCACGCTCTTCGTGCTCGATCCACAGCAGTGACGATGCTCTCGCTGGCGGACGTCGAACGAGGAGAGCGATAGAAAAGACTGGTTGCAGTTACGCGTCGAGCGTCGCCGCGAGGTCACCGTCGTCCTCGAGTTGCTCCAGGACGTCGCTCCCGCCGACGAACTCGCCGTCGACGAACGTCTGCGGGATCGTCTCCCAGCCACTGTGAGATTCGAGCGCCTCGCGGAACTCGTCGAGCGCCGGGAGGACGTCGACGGTCTCGTACTCGTCGCGATGACGCTGGATCAACGCGAGCGCCTTCTTCGAGTACCCGCACTGGGGCATCAACTCGTTCCCCTTCATGAACAGCACCACGTCGTTCTCCGCGATGGCGTCGTCGACGGTCGCTTGCACGTCCTCGGGCGCCAGGTCCGTCTCGGGGTCGAATGGCATACCTGACCATCGGGCTGCCGGACCCATATGGCTTGCGTCGCTGGAATCGACCGAAAGAGCGTGGAAGCCCGATTCGAGCCGCGTAGAGGGCGGACTGGCTCGAAGCGGTCGCTGCGAGGACTGGCGGTGCGTTCGACGCCGGTCAGTCCTCGACCTGGTCGGGCGTGCGCGTCGTCAGTTCGATAGCGTGGATGTCGGTCGTCATGTGCTCGCCGAGGGCATCGTACACCATCTCGTGTTGGGCGACCACGGTCTCCCCCTCGAACGCCGGGGAGACGACGGTGGCGGCGAAGTGGTCGTCGTCGTCGGGCCCACGTGGTCGCGTCACGGACGCGCTCGCTTCGGGGATACCGGCCTCGATGAGCTCCGCGATGTCGCGTTCGTCCATGCCAGTTGCCTGGGTCGGCGCTCCCATAGACCTTTCCGAACGGCTCGGGCCGATTCGCCGTCAAGCGGACCCGACGGTGGGCCATGCCCAGGCGAGAATCGTCGCGCACCCGGCTGGAAGCCCGGTTCTCCGGGAGCGAAGCGAATCGCGGTGCCAGCAGGCGACCACACCACGTTAATCACTTGCTCTTTCTGTACAAAGCGAAAGTGGCAGTCGAATCCAGGGAATGGCCACCAGAGACCTCGTAGCGGCCGTATTCCGCGGATGCGGTAGTGTATAAACCATATAATGCGATAGCAAATCGGGTTTGTGGAAGTTGCAGAGTTTCGGAGTATAGTCTAGTTTCCGCTAAAATCTCCGCCAGTATGTAATTCTCTTCGGCATATTACCAGCGGATTGAATGCTCTTGAAGACACCTGTCGAAAGAGTGTGAGATAGCAGCTGGGTTTTGAGAGTGCTGAACAGTGTTCCCACTCCGGGAGAGCGGACCCAGCTGGGTTGAGTCCGTCAGTCGGGTGGAATCAGCACTGAGACGACGATTTCGACACATTCGCTTGCAGTTAAAACGGGTGCGTAGTCCATCGGGCCATCAACATCCGCTTTCAGCAGGAAATCGGTGAGTCGCCAGATATTGTACAGCAGCACGGCGAACACGAAGTAGAACAGCCGCACCCTGTAATCCTTCGAGGAAGTCTTCGCGAGGAAGTCGTGCTTGATCGATTTGTACTCGTTCTCGATCTGCCAGCGCCGACTGTATCGTCGACAGACCGTTTCTGCTTCATCTGGGCCCACCCTGAGATTCGTCGCGAAGACAGCTGTGCCATCGCCTTTCGTTGAGGGTACGTACAGGAACCGTATCTGGTGGTTTCCAGCTTCGACGTGGACGGAAGCTGTCTCAACAGCGACCGCTTCGCCATCTGTTTCCATCGTCTCGATGACCTCCCCTTCGGCGCTGTTGATTCGCTTTGGGATGAGGTAGTTCACGCCGAGGTTCGACAGCGTTTGAAACACGCGCTGTGAGTCGAATTCACGGTCACACAGCACGCTCTCGATTGGGACGTGTTCCTGGGCTCGTTTTACCAGACGTCGGACGACACGATGAATCTTGTTTGGCGGATTCTTATCCCACTCCGAGCTCTCCCGAATCGGCTCTACTCCCAAGACCAGCGGGATGTTCTGGCCGATAATCGACAACGTCGCGAATTTGAACGCCCTGACGTCAGTTTCTTTCGTGCCGCTGACCATCGACATTCCCTCGACGTCGCCGTAGTACGGGATAGTCGTGATATCAATCGCGGCCGTCACAGGCCGGCGGAACGACGCTTCAGACTCGATGACCGAGATGAGTCGCTCGATTGCCGTGTCGAACCCCTCTATCAACGTCTCGGGGTCGAACTGTTTGACTGCTCTGAGGTGCGTGTCGCCATGAGGACTGTCCACCGATCTGTGACGATATTGAAACCGGTTGGCGCCCTGGGGCGTGCCACAGCCGACCATCCCCATGAACGTTTGTAACTCGAAGAATCGGGTGTCCTCGTAGGTGGCGTTCCCAGCACGACCGGAGTCGAATCCGTCGAAGCCGTGGTCACGAGCGAGTCGGGTTGTCCGCTGGATCTGCTCGGTAGTGAACTCGCGTGGGTCGTCCTCGGCCGGCTCGTCCGGGAGCGCACTCGGGTCTTTGTCTGGGGTCACGACCTCCGCTTTGCGTCGGGCCTCGGGCACGAGGATGTCGCGGTCGTGGATCTCTTTGATTACGTAGTGTGCGGCTGTGGTGACGAACTCCCTGGTGGCGTCGTCGAAGCGGTTACGCCAAGTTCTCGAGAGTACCGATTCATCGGGAATCTTCTCGAGGCCGAACACGCTGGCAAGTTCAGGATACTTTGATAGCCCGCGATAGCTCTCGCCTGTGAGCTCACGGTAGAGAAACAACCGCAGCATCCCCTCGAAGGAGTGGGGTGCGGGGTGCCACTCTGGATAGCCGTCATCCAGTAAATCGAACGGCCCCGCCAACTGTCGAAGGGCGGTCCAAAGTGATTGGTCACTGTCGAGTGCAGTTCTGAGCTTCACCCCGACAATGTACGCATCGGTCAACAGTCGTTCAGGACAGGTCATAATCGCCATCCAACAAGCCAATCAGACAAATCACGTGTTTTGGGTTCCCACAGCGACCGCAATCACTGGAGAGGATGGGTTGGGCCGACGATTGCCTTCACACCCCTACTCTACAGACCATCGATATGGAGTACGAACTCAACGATTACGCACCCCTTTCTTCACGGCTATAGTGGAGACGGCGAGGACGGGCACTCTGATATCGGAGAGTGTACGAACGTATTCGTGGTTACGAGTGCAACGAGGAAGCCGACGACGTCACTCGCGACGAGCTTCTTAGCGTACCGGCTGTCGCTCACCACAGAGGAAGTGGAGAATTCGGGGTCAACCGTTTCAGAGCCCTCGATTACCTATGCCAACTATTTTGGGGATGGTGTCGGTTTCGGTTCGCTCACTGCCCAGTAGAGGAGCAGTATGATTCCGATTGGGATGAACGAAAGGATACCGAATCCGATTCCTCCAACTACTACTGCGAAGATAGGCTTTCCGTTTGAGACGAATACGGTCATCCCGATGACGGAGAAGATTAGCGCGGTTCCTTGCAGTATTCGCAGTCGTCTTTGAGTGAGGCTTAGAGTGGGCATGATAATATTATCAGGCTCGAACAGCCTTCATTCTATTGTCAAATATCCAACCGCCCAGTCTTGATATGGCCAGAACGTTCCCGTGTTCGCCTGAACTTCTCCAGCTTCTAAGGGTGTTATTTCTGCATCAACATATCTGCTTGCCCCCATCCCGTCTGCCACCCATCCTTTCCACTGCCAATGGAATGCAGGGCCGATCGGGCTGCTTGAGCGGTACTCCCAATCCTTGTTGATGCCCCCCGCTCCCAAATTCGTTGACACGGTTTGGGGAGGATAGATATGGTTTGCGTGGATAATAATGTCTAATTGATAGTTGTTCCCTGGGACCGGACTGGCGAACTCCCACGTACTGTTCAAAACTGCAGTTTCTGACGTTGTAATCGAATACGGGCTAAATTTACTCGAAGCACTTGTCATCGCTTCTGTGCTCACGCCCCCAGAGCCGTCACCATCACCATCTGGTAGTGATGATTCTGTAGTTGTTATAGTGCTCGTATTGTTTTCTGGGACCGAATATTGCCGATCTTGTTCAAGCGCCTTTGTCTTCTGAGTGCCCAGGATTCCGAGTCCGACTGCTAAACCACCTGCCTTTCTCAGAGCCGACCTCCTTGAAATTGCACTATTAGCATTTTCTCCATCGTTGCTATTTCTGTTTTCGTTATTTGTATTCTCGTTTGTCATAACTGCATTAGTACCACACGCACCCCACCTAATATACCTTTTGGTAATTTCTATTGGTGTTCATACATTCCAGGGGACAGATACGGAAGATTGCGATAGTACGGCTGTGAATCACTGGTGGTACTCGACAAACATCACTGCAACCGTGAACACCGTCACGACCGGGAGAGATTTGCGAGTCCTAGGAGTCACGTTCCGCATGACTCCGACTGTGTCCAGCGTCGACTGGTAGACGCCGTTACTCGCCATCGGCCTCACCGGGGTTCTCGACGCAGTCATCATCGAAGGGCACGACTGAGTGGTCTCGGAAGTGGACTGCACAGACCTTCTATGCCTCCTGGGACTCGCCGTCGAACCACTGCATTACCTCATACCGGTTCACGATTAAATCGCCGCACACCGGGTACGGCTCGCTGTCCTCGATCGGCTCCGGTCGATCTTATCGTGCGTCAGCGAGCGTCGATAGGGGCTTGTTCGCGCCGTAGGGCGTGATGTGGTCCTGACACTCCTCGCCGAAGATGCTCTCGAGGTGCTGACGGTCCGCCTCGAACAGATGCCCGAGTCTACTCGTGGAGTCCACAGTTTCGGAGGATAGGCTAGTTGTGGGTCGAATATCCGTTGACTCGTGGTGCTGTTCACCAATCAACAGTCGATCACGAACGGATTCGGACGTAACTATCGAGTGAGCGTGAGGATTTGCTGATTGTTCCTGATGCGAATCTCTATATTGATATGGTGGCTCTTGACCGGGTTTATTGGATCGCAGAAAACAGAAGGCACGCATCGATACCATCCTCCGAGGCTGTGAAGTTGAGACTACACCAGGTTTAGCAGGGCTGTGATGCGTAGTTTCAGCTGAATCGATGAGCAGAAACTGATTCAGATCGCTTCCTGACTGGGCATTATTGTTGGATTACCAGCCAATTCGGAGCGTCCCCGAGACCGCGGGTAGTGTAGCCACTCAGACGCCGCGCTACCACGGATGGAGATCCTCGCTATCCGATTCCGGTTTCCTTCTTCAACAGCGTGAGCGTGTTGTCGGCCGTCACGATCGGCGAATGTCCATATTCATCGGTCAACTCGACCTGTACTAGCAAATCGACTGCTCGCCAGATCGAGTACAGCAGACAGGCAAAGGCGAAGTAGAAGAATCGAAGCCCGAAATCCTTCGACGTCGTCGCCCCCATGAACCGCTTTATCGACCTGTAGCCGCTCTCGATCTCCCATCGATACCCGTACTCAGTAAGGTGCCCACTCCCGCAATTCGTCATGAACACCGAGTACTGCCGGTGGTCGTCGTGCTCGGAGTCTTCTTTCCGGCGGTAGATCAGCGTCGTTTCGTGCCACTCATTCTTGCCGAGGTGGAGCTTCCGGGAGGTCTCGTATCGGTCTTGGTCTCGCTGGAGCAACCGTTTCGCCTGGGCTTTCTCGCTCGTCTGCATCCGTTTTGGGACGACGTATGAGAGTCCACGCTGGCTGATCGTCTCCAGGACGTGCTGGCTATCGAACTCCCGGCCCATCAGCACGTTGTCGACGTGAACAAGGTCTTCAGCCGAATCCAAGAGATCCTCGACGATTTCTAAGCGAGACTCACCCTTCCGAACTGGCCGCGCGTCAAGCACGATCGGGACAGCGTTGCCGACTAATTGGACTGTCGCCCACTGGTAAGCGTACTCGTCGGTCTTCTCCTTCGTGCCGATGATCTCGTCTTCGTGACCAGTTCTATCGCCGGTGAACGGGTCAGCTTCGGTAATGTCGATTGCGACGATCCCCGCTCGAAAGAACTGCTCTGTCTCCGCAACTTCGTTCAGGAGCCGAGTGATGGCCTGCCGGTATATCTCTCGCACCTGTTCAATCGAGAGGTCGCGGATGTGCTCGCGATGGGCGTGCCCCAACGGCGTCCGACCTCGAGTCGATTCGTAGACGAAACTGCGAGCCCCTTCGTTTGCAGCCAATCGCTCGCGAAGTCCGAGATACGTTTGTAAATCCCAGTACGCGTTCTCGTGGATTTCACAGCTCTCACCACGGTCCAGCGAGAATGCAGGAAAGACGACGCGACTGACGTGATCGCTGATCTTCGCTGCTTCTTCCAAAACAGTCTGTTCGTCCGGATCGGTCGCACTAGATTCGTCGTTGTGGTACTGGAGCTTCCGTTCTGGGTCACGAGGAATCGCAACACCGGCATTCTGTGCGTTGATGAGAATCGTCCGCGCCGTCCTCTCGACTGCCTCACGGAAGTCAGCACTGAAGCGCTTGTTCCAACTGCGCCAGAGTGTCGACTGGTCGGGGAGGGAGTCGAACCCGAGCGAGTGACGGGGTCCCGGGTGCTGCCGGAGATACTCGACAAGCGCGGTTTCGTGGCTCCAGCCGTGTATCTCTTTCAGCAGGAACGCCCTGAAGAGCTGTGGCATCTCGTATCGAGTCGGACCAGAGTACTGGTCGTGGGGATTGAACTCCACGTATGATAGTGGATACTGACAGACGAACCCCTCGGCCGAGTTGTGAGCGCTGTGTTCGAACCAGATCCCCGAGACGGTCCGGATATCCTCTGTGAGCGCTGTCAGTGAACTTTGGTCGTACAGTGGCGTCGAGTCGTAGGCCGGCCAATCGACGTGTGGGCGTTGAGCGATTCGTCGAAAGACATCACGGCGGGAAGTGTCACTCGGGACCACTAGAACTCCATACCCCTGACTCGTGTACGGACTCATCTCCATCGAAAGATGTGCGGCACTATCCGAAACGGGCCAATTCCAACTTTGCTGTCATTCCTCTACTATCAGGCTGAGTCGAGACCACGGGAAGGTCAGTCACCGATAGCGGTGATAATGTGGAGGACGAGGATGATGGCAGTGACAACAGTCAGCAAGACGTGTACTCGTCGCCATCGTGAAAAGAGAGTCTCTTTGGTGACGGTCAGCACACGGCCAACGACTGACGGTGTCTCATCGCCTCGTCCAAGCCGGACGACGTGTCGATGTAGATATCGACCATACAGGCCACTCACCACCTCTACACCGAGTAAGACAGCAACTGCGAGACCGAAGCCTTCCCACTCTTCGACAGCAATGAAATGTGGCAGCGTTAGTGCCGTCCCGATGAGAACGACCCACTGGTGTGTTTGTAACTGATACCGCCGGTATTGCACCGGCAGCAATCGCTTTCGCTTTACAATACTGTACTCGAGGACACCGAGGACGAGAAAGACAACGCCAGCTTCAACCACACCAATGTACGGAGCCTCATTCACTTCGCCACCAAGGCCCCACCAATCTCCAATCAGACTCGCGCCTGTCTCATCTTCGTCCGTATCCTCTGCATCTTCACCTTCCTCTTCCTCACCATCCAATTCACCCATGTCCGAAACAGGGGAGAGTGACTGTTCTGTTGCGTCGAGATTTTTCACGACTATATGATCACCACCTACTGGTGATGCCCCCGCTTGAACAGTGCCGACTCCACTAACGACTAGCAGGAGTACAACGACCAGACTTGCTCGCTGTAAACGAGTCTGCATAGAAATACGTAGATACAACGCCGAAAAGTTCGTTCGCGTCCATCTATCGAATCCTCGTACAACCGCCGAATCATTCCGTACGCAGAGCAAACAGAGAGACCGCCAGTAGTACCAGCTGCTCGATAACGAAGTCACAGACATACTCAGAATCCACCTCGCGCTCTGAACCGATTCGATAGCTGTACGAAAATTCGATGGTTGGACGCGAACGCCTTACCAAGGCTGTCTCAACCCTCTATTTGCAATGGCAGAACGCAACGACCGACACGTCGAAGATAGTGGTTCTGAACCGAGGGGTAGCTAATCATGCGCGTTCCCGTCCCGAAAAACAAACTCGTCGCCTTCACGCTCGTCGGTGCGCTCCTCACAGCTGGTGTCGCCGGGGCCCTCGCGCTGCCCGGTGGCGGCCTCGCGCAGGCTGGCGAGCAACCTAACTCACCAGATACGCCCGCGTCAGACGCCTCCCAACAGGTTACTGCGGATGCGCCGACGCCGAATCAGGAGTTCACCCCAGCAGTCCAGACACAGTCCGGATACGAGGACGAAGAACACGAGGAGTATGGAGAGGACGACGAGGATGAAGACAAAGAGGAACACGAGGACGAAGAACACGAAGAGGACGAGTGACCGAGATGATGGGATCGCTCGCATCGGTCTACGAACGGTTCGGGGACACCCACCGCGAGTTCGAGTGTTGTGACACGACGTTTCGGATTCAGGCGACGGGCGTTCGGGCTGAGGCTGGGGCTACTGCGGCCCGAAAAACGGCTGAATCACTCGAAGCCCAGCTGAACGCCTTCGATGCGGCGAGTGCCGTTAGCCAGCTCAACGGTAAAGGAGAAGTCAGGAACGAACACGTTGCCCGAATCGTTCGCCGTGGGCTGGAATACAACGACCGGACCGAGAGGGTGTTCGATATTCATCAGGGCCGCGTCGAACACGACCTCAAAACATTCCTGCGCGGTGACAGTGAAACGCTACCAACAGAGTTTGATGCCGGAACTGTCCAAATCAGCGAATCTCACATCACGACCGACGTCGAACTCGACCTGAATGGCCTTGCAAAAGGGTACATCGTTGATCGGGCCAGCGAAGCACTCGACGGCGTCGGCCGACGTGGGTTCGTCAGTGGTGGCGGTGACATGTCCCCACCGACGGGACCGGTCGCCATCGAGAGCCCGTACGGTGACAACACACCGCTGAAGGTCCTCGACACGGACTGGTACGTCGCAACATCCGGCGGATACCGACGGTCGCGAAACGGCACTGACCACATCTACGATCCGACCGCCGAATCGCTCGGCTCTCGGCATGAATCGGTCACCGTCGTGGCGCGCCGAGACTGTATGGAAGCCGACGCCCTGGCGACGACCCTCGCGGCACTCCCACTTGCCAAGGCACGCGAATTAGCATCGGAATGGGAGGGTCTAGAGGCGCTCATCATCCACGATGGCGTCTTCCATACGACAGATGGCTTTGAGACACATGTCTTGGACACATAAGCAACG
Source organism: Halorubellus salinus (assembly GCF_020567525.1). GTDB lineage: Archaea > Halobacteriota > Halobacteria > Halobacteriales > Natrialbaceae > Halorubellus > Halorubellus salinus. The sequence continues at coordinate 483,585 of NZ_JAJCVI010000003.1, read as the reverse complement.
AATCACCGTCGTGGCGATGGTCGTCTTAGTGGTGGCTGTCCCTGCTCTTTGGCAGATCGGAGACGTGCGTGCCGCCCAAGCGACCGAACAAAAACAAAGCGACCTCGTCGACCAGACTGTTTCGACGCGACAGGCCCCAGCCGATTACGATGGTGATGGCATCAACGACTCCGCGGATACGTGTCCGACACGACCGGAAACGAAAAACGGGTTCCAGGACGCGGACGGCTGTCCCGATGTCGTCGAAACGACGGGGGCATCGTGATGTCACAGCTCGTCTGGCTCCTCGACCGAGGTGCCGCACTCGTCACGTATCCGGCGTTGTATCTGGCAGTTCTCACGGGAATCCTCTACAACACGGAGTCGTTTGGAATGCTCCACGAGGCCGCTCAACGAATCCATATCGAATTATCCGTGTTCGCGATGATCGTCACGTTGCTACACGCGGGACTCGGTGTCCTTGATGCGTGGTTCGTCGTCACCGGACAGGTTCCAGAGCCGGCATACTCGATACCGTACTTTCTCGGCGGCATCGCCGTAGGTGCGGGGGCACTGCTCATGCTCGTCGTCGCGGTGCTCGGCTTTACTGACGCAAAACGCTTCCAGCGCCCCTGGGGCCCACGCGTCGTCCACTCATTCGCGTATGCTGGGTTCACCTTCGGGACAATTCACGCGGCCGCAATCGGGACTGATCTGACGGGACTCATCCGTCCTCTCCTGGGACCCTCAGTGGCGTTTCTCGTGTACGTGCTCCTGTTGCGTCTGTTAGTGCTTCGAGGGATTCCGTCGAACGCGACCCCGAGTTAGTAGCTGTCCCAGAGCCCCAGAATCCGGTCGACGACTTTGTCAGTGAACGAGCGCTGGTGAACCGTATAGAGGTATCTGACTTGGTCAGGATCGCTGACCTCGTAGACCACACTTCGGCCGTCGCGTTCTTTCGTGACGAGGTCAGCCTCGGCGAGCTTCGAAAGATGCCACGAGACGGTCGATTGTGCCTTGTCGAGGCGGTCGCTGAGTTCGGTTGTCGAGAGCGGACCGTCCGTGAGAAGATGTGCGAGGATGCGGCGACTGTATTCCCGGCGCAGCGCGTTCATCACTATTCGATCGGCTTCGTCGAACTCGGCAGCCGGATAGTACCGCGTGTACTTGCCGTCGTCCGAGACGTCGATCAGGTCCTCATCGACGAGCCACCTGAGCTGGTACTGGAGCGTCCCTTGTGCGTACTCAAGATCGTCGAGGAGCGCGCGAAAGTGAATTCCGGGCGTATCGGCTATCCGCTGGTAGATTTCCCGCCGAGAGGCCAATTCGAGATCCGGGTCCGACATTGCTCAGTGTCGCGTCAAAGCGACGAAAAACGCCAGGAGGCCACCGAGGATCAGGATTGCACTCCCGTGTTCGAGCAATTCCAGCGTCGCGTACGGGAAGTACGGGAGCAGTGGGTACTCGAGGAACACGATGAGTCCGTAGACGGCGAACATCGCGTACCCGAGCGTAACGATTCGCATGCGGCCATCGCGTTCCCGTCGCCACGCGAGGAAGCTGAGGATGCTGAGCCCCGCGGCGAGGACGAAGATACCGAGACTGACGTACTGTTCGAGGAGTTGAGCGAGTGGCATACGTGCTTCCTGTACTCATAGCCGGTGCGACGTGCTCGGCGATCGGTACAATTCAATCGAAGGGGGTAGCGGGGAAAACGATTGGCGTTCAACCGTCGAATCCAATCTTATGCATTGAGACGACCAGTCTCAACTACTGGGGTTTCGGTGAAGTTCAGTACCTGACTGGATGGGGACGAATCGATGAATGATAATCTAGACGGTGCCATTGGGGTACACTTACCAGCGAATAGGGAGTTCGAGTGCGCGAGAAATTCGACTGAACGGTCTAACCGACTTATGCTCTCAGGCGGAGTTACAGAGTCTATAAGCGATGCAATCTAGCACATCAGTCGATGTCGAACCGAACCTCATTGGGGGCCGCTCCGCGACGGTCGCCAGAGTTATCATCGCGATGCTCGGACTCCTCGCAGTAGTTTTCCCCCTGACCACGGAGAGCTCTGTGTCAGTTTTGCTCGGCGTAGTTCTCGTCGTCGGCGCGCTCGTGCACGCCGCGAACGTCTCCTCGGCAGGGGCGCTCGGGAACGTGCTCGGGCAGGCGATACTCGCCGTTCTCTACGCCTTCGCGGGAATCACGTTCATCGCGAACCCGGTCCTCGCCCTCGCGACGAGTCGACAGCACGAATCGCGACTGGCGGTTCGATAAGCGAGATCGAGCATGGGTCAACAACTTCCTGAAGATTGGTTCGTCACGGACACGCGAATCAACGCAGCCATCGCGTGGGTGCTCGTCGGCGCGCTCGTTACGGTGGCGATAACCGCGTTCCTGGAGTTCCTGCTCGTCCAGATGGCACTGGCGGCCCTCGCGGCGCTCGTCGCTTTCGCCCCGGCACTCGTCAGTAGAACGTGGACCCGGACAGTGCCGTGGCCGCTGTTGCTGCTCTGTGCGATCCCCCTGTCGGTAGGGGGACTCGGAAGTAGCTTCTTCGCCGACTTCGTCACCGGTCTCAGCATCGCCGCGCTGGGGATGCTGGTCGTCGTCTCCCTCCAGTTGACCAGGACGGTGCGAATGACGCCGAACTTCGCCGTGGTCTTCGTGGTGCTCGCCACGATGGCGACCGCGGGCTTCTGGGCGGTCGGCTCGGCGGTTTCTGCTCAGTATCTCGGAACGGGGTTCGTCGAGACCAACGAGGACCTGATGACGATCTTCACCGCCGCGACGCTCGCAGGGTTCGTCGCCGGCGGTCTCTTCCGTGTGTACTTCCGGCGACGGCTCCGGGCTAATCGCGACCGCATCGGCGGAGAGGGGGTGAGTGCGCTATGAGTTTCCAGAACCGCATACGTCTCTCCGGGCGAACCCAAGCGGGGCTCGTCAGGTTCCTCCAGGCTGTGATGGTCGCCATTCTCGGTATCGGGCTGTACACCGGCAACGCCGGGATCGCGGTCAACGCCGTAGTTGGGCTCATCGTCACGCAGTTACCGGCAGTGCTGGAGCGGAGATACCAGATCACCATGAACGTGGGGCTCGTCCTCTGGGTCACGCTGGCGATGTTCCTGCACGCGCTCGGGACGGTGCCACTCCTCGGTCCCGACTTCGCGACTCTGTACGGCTCGACGTGGTGGTGGGATCATATGACCCACGCGCTGTCCTCGTCGCTGGTCGTCGGGTCGGCCTACGCGCTGACGCGAGCGCTCCAGGAACACACCGAGTACATCCACATAGGTCCGAAGTTCACGTTCGCGTACCTGCTGGTGTTCGTGATGGCGTTCGGTGTGTTCTGGGAACTCCTCGAGTTCTACATCGCTGTGGGCGCAGAATCGTTCGGTGTCCCGCAAGTGCTCACCCAGTACGGCCTCGAGGACACCCTCCTCGACCTCGTCTACAACACGATGGGTGGTCTGCTGGTCGCCATCTTCGGGACGACGTACCTGACCGGTCTCTCCGACCAGTTGCGGGCCCGGCTCGATTCGAGGGCAGCGGACCGCTGACTCGCGCGTCACATCCGGGAGTGCCGGTGGGGGTACCGATCTTCGGCCGTCTTTCGAACGGAAGCCCCGAGTCGATGCCGAATCGAACGCAGTCACCGTCGACTTCGAGGCGTCCCCCTACGTGATGCCGCGAGTGTTTTCGGCCTCCCTACCCGGTGATGGGACGACGAACCCGCGAAGGGGTCTCGAAGCACCACTCGGTCAGTCTCCAGCAACGCCTCCCTCTCCCGCAGAGTCGTTCGTGACCTCCACACCGCCCGAGAGTTCCGTATTGGGGTACGGTATGTCGATACCCTCATCGTCGAAGCGTTCCTTGACCGCTTCGACGAACTGCGACCGGATCACCCCGTAGCTGTGCTCTGACGGATCGATCCAGATTCGTCCCGAGAGGACGACCGCCGAGTCACCCAGTTCCGTGACGGGCGCCGTCGCTTCGGGATCCTCGAGGACGCCGTCGATGCTGGTTCCCTCCTCGACGATGACGCTCCGTGCCTGCTCGATGTCGTCGTCGTATCCGATGCCGAACCCGACCGACACTCGACGTCGATCGTTCGCGACGTTGTTGACGACTGCCGCGTTGGCGAGGTCGCTGTTCGGAACCGTCACCAGTTCGTTGTCGAACGTGTCCAGCTTCGTCACCCGCATCTGGATCTCTCGAACGACGCCGTCCTTCCCGTCCCACTCGATCCAGTCGCCGACTGTGAACGGTTTGTCCTGGATGATGAACACGCCGGCGACGAAGTTCGAGATGAGGTCCTGTGCGGCGAACCCGACCGCGAGCGTGATCGCACCACCCAGGGTCGCGAACGCGGCGAGCACGGTACCGAACCCTGCTATCGTTGCAGCGATCGCGATTGCGAACACCGTCGTGACGAGGACGGTCATACTCACGGCGAACCCGATGAGCGTCTCGTCGAAACCCCGACGTTGCAGGCTGTTCTCCACTGCCCGAACCGAGACAGATCGTCCGATCTGGTAGACGAGGAAGAACACGATGGCGAACGTCAGGATCGTCGTTATCGTGTCGACGAGTGGCGGGACGTACTGCTGGAAGTCGAACGGTGGCTCCTGCTGGAGTGGGAACATACCAGCTACCGGGTGGTGCCGATGGCGCTAAGTAATTGACAGCGTACGAGCGATCGGCGCGTCATGGATTATCGGAGTTGCGCGGTAAGAACGCCGAAATGGCGAGCGTGAGCGCCGCGAATACGACGAGGAGTAGCAGCGTCGCGCGCTGGGCGCCGACGAATGCGGTCTCGAAGATCCCTCCGAGCAGTGCCCGCTCTGTGGGGGTCAACCCGGCGAGGAACGCCTGCCGGGTCGCCTCGGTTGCCGTCTCTGCGGCCTGTTGCAGTGCCAGGGCGAGTTCGTCGCGTCGGGGCACCGACACTGTGGCGCCGGTCGCCCGGAACGTGCCGTCTATCACTCCCCGGTAGAACTGCCCGAGGAGGAAGGCGCCGACGATGGCCGTCCCGAGCGCGTACGCGAGCATCCCGGTCGCGTTCATGACGCCCGAGGCCTCCGAGGAGTTCGCCTGGGGGACCGCCGAGAGCGTCGAGTTGACGAGCTGTGGCGTCATGAGTCCGATGCCGACGCCGACGACCGCCATCGGGACGGCCATGCTCCGCACCGTCTGGTCCGGGTTCGTGTCCTGGAACAGCAACAGGAGGCCGACGGTCATCAGCACGGCCCCGACCTGGACGAGGGTTTTCGGTGCCACGTACGCGCGCCAGCCGGTGGTGAACGTCGAGACGAGCAGCGTCCCGACGGAGAACGGAAGCATCGCGACCCCGGCCTCGAAGGCGGTGTAGCCGAGGCCGGACTGGAGGTACACCGGGATGATGAAGATGAACCCGGCCATGACGAGCGCTCGAGCGCCGAAGGTCAGCGAGCCCGTGGTGAACGAGCGGTTCGAGAGCATCTCCATCGGAACGAGCGGCGAGCGGCCGGCGCGCTCGAGGCGGTACTCGTACTGGACGAACGCCGCGAACGCGAGCAGTCCTAGGCCGATGGTCCAGAGCGCCGGCGACGTCCCGAAGGGATTGAACTGGACGCCGAAGGCGACGAACGGGCGCGTCGCGAGCAACCACCCGAACTTGCCGGCGAGGATGAAGCCGACGACGAGCGACGTCGCGCCGGCGATGGAGAGCGCAGTCCCCCCGACGTCGAGTGGGTCTGGGTCGGCCGTCAGCGGGGCGGCGCTCACGTAGCGAACGAACACCAGCGCGACGACGACGACGACCGCCTCGAGGGCGAACCCCCACCGCCAGCTGGCGAAGGTCGTCAACGCCCCACCGAATATCGGTCCGACAGCCGCGCCCGCCGCGCTCACGCCCGCCAGCACCCCGAGAGCTCTCGCGCGGTCTTTCCCATCGTAGGTGACGATGAGGACGGTGAACGTCAGCGGCATCAACACGGCGGCCGCAGCACCTTCGACGAGGGACCAGCCGAAGTACAGGACAGCGGGGCTCCAGGCGACGGCCGCCAGCAGCGTCCCGGCGGCGTAGACGACGAGCGTACCCTGCATGAGCCGCCGGACGCCGTACATCGCCGGAAGCTTGCCCCCGGGGAGCATCAGCGCCGCCATCACGAGCGAGTAGACCGCTATCGCGCCCTGGACGACTGGAACCGTGGTATCCAGATCGGACACGATAGCCGGGATAGCGACGTTCATCAGGGTCGAATCGATGACCGCGATGAACATCGAGAGGCTCACCGCGATAGCCGGCCCCCAGTACGCCAGCGTCCCCTCCTGTCGTTCCGGGGCATCGACTCCTCCCCTGGGTCCTCCCGCATCAGAACTCATCGAGACACTCCAGGGGAGACCAGTCGCTCGGGTCGTTCCCGCGTTCTCCCGTCGGATACCTGTGTCTCGAGGAATCCGACGCGAACGACGACGTCCCGATTGAACTCCGCGGTTAACTGGTCGTCCCAGCGTTGAGCGAGGTCCGGCGGTACCTCCTGGTCCCGTGGAACGCCGATGAGGACGTTCACCCGCGGTTCGTTTCCGAGGAGCAGATCGATCGGTTCGTAGTCGACGGTCACGGTGACGAGCTCGACCCCCTCGATGTCTGCTTCGTCGAACTGTTGCTGGAGTTCGGTCCGCGTCTGCTGCTCGAAGGCCTGCGTCTGAAACGTCGTCCAGGTGACCGCACCGAGGACGATAGAGAGCAGTGCGATGGCGACGACGATCACGACGATGCGCGAGAGGATGGACGCGCGAACCCCCTCGAAGGCACCTGCGTCGAGTGGCTTGAACCCTGCTACCCAGAACAGGGTCAGGGCGGAGACGTTGATCGCGAGCAGGTTCACGACCACGAGCACGGCGCCCGCGATGGCGACCCCCGGTAAGCCGAACGCGATACCGAGGCCGGAGGTTGCGGCGGGAGGAACGAGCGCGACGGCGATGGCGACGCCGACGAGGGTCGACCCGGAGCCACGCATGATACTGAGCGATCCAGCGATCCCCGACCCGAGCGCGAGGAAGAGCGACAGGAAGTTCGGGCTCGTCCGCTCGGCGATCTGGGGGATCGTCTGAATGTCGAGTCCTGGCGGGATGAGAACGGTCTGCTGGAGGAGCCAGCCCATGACCGCCGCCGTCGCGATGGCAGCGACGAGTCCGAGGACCTGTAGTCTGATGCCACGTCTGGTCATCCCGGGATCGTCGAGGATCGTGCCGACGGACGCGGAGACGGCTGGTCCCATCAGCGGTGCGACGACCATCGCGCCGATAATCGTCGCCGCGGAGTCGAGGAGCAGGCCCGTCGTCGCGATGACGGTGCTCAGGACGAGGAACGCGAAGAAGGTGGAGTTCGCCGGCGCCAGATCCTGCGCCCGTGCGTACAGCTCCTCGCGCGAGATCCGGAGGCCGGGGAACCGTTCGGTGAGTGCAGCCAGACGCTGTGAGACGACGGTTTCGGTCGAGAGGACGATAGTGTACGCGTCCTCCCGGATACCGGCCTCGATCAGGTCGTCCATCACCGGTTCGACGCCGCTTGGCGGGATGGGAAACTGAACCATCGCCTCGAAGTCACCACGGCCGACCTCGTCGAACACGGCGTAATCGATACCCTGGTCGTCGAGCGCGTCGAGGACGGCAGGTCGTGCGCCCTCGGGGATCAGAACCTGGACGAGTCGCATGTGATACTGGGTGACCGGTCGTCCGAGCGTGCTATACTCTCAGTGCGTGCGGTTTCCGCTCCGTTACGTCGGGGTTCGTCGACGACGAGGTCCCGATGGATTCACCCGGCAACTTCCTCCGCGGCGAAGGTCTCACGGAGGCGCTCCTCGTCTTCCGGGGCGAGGTTCGTGTCCATGATCTGGAAGTCGTGCTCGAAGTCCGACAGCTCTTCCTTGATGCGGTCGGTGTTCCCCTCGCGGGCCAGCAGGAACAGGGCGGAGTTCCCGGGCTCGATCGCGTCCCGCACGTCCTCGATGAAGTCGTCGTCGATGCCGATATCGCCGAGTTTCCCGGAGAGTGCACCGCCGGCTGCGCCGGCCAGTAGGCCGAGCCACGGGGCGAAGAACAGCAATCCGATGAGCATGCCCCAGAAGGCGCCGCCCAATGCGCCCGCACCGACGAGGCTGTGCGCCTGCTTGACCTTCGCACGCCCTTTCTCGTTCCGGACGACGACCGCTGCGTCCTCGATCTTGATCAGCTCTCGCTTCTGTAGGTCGTACATCCTGTCGCGCATGGCTTCAGCACCGTCCATGTCGCCGAATCTGAGTACAACAAGTGAACTCATACCTGTACCAGCGCTGCAGCGGTCTTTGTTAACCACTCTCAATGATAGAAAATGGCGTCGTTACCTTTCCTCGCGTTTGTCGATAGCGGTCGGTCATACCAGAAGCCTACGTGACGTTCACAGGTACTTCGAGGATGATTCAGACGCCCAATCCAGAAAGCGGTCTATCAGTACGGTTGCCTCGACGTCGTTCACCGTTCCCCTGCTCGTACACGTGATTTATCTATCGTTTATTAGAGATTAATTTTTGTAACAAGTCGATAACTTAGTAGGATGACCTCTAGCTATCGGCATGCTCGATTCCAGGGCTCGCGTCGCCAGCTGGCACCCGACTACCACACCGCGATTCGGAGGGCTGCGATCGGCCGTTCGACGCGTCGGAGACGCACAGGCCGAACGACGCGGTCGCCCCTGCATGAACCCGGACTCGAAGTAGCGACATGGCGGACGTGTATTACTTCGTCAGCGACCTCCACGTCGGCGGTGACGAACAGCTCGAACAGGTGGACTTCCTGGACGAACTGCTCGCGTTCCTCGACGCGCTCGAAGAGCGCGACGAGGATGCCGAACTGATAATCAACGGCGACGCGTTCGGGTTGTGGGAGTTCACCGAAGTCGAGGGGCCGGAGAAGTTCGACGCGCTCCTCGAACGCTACCCCGAACTGTTCGAGCAGTTCGAAAGAACCGGCCGGGAGATCGAGATCACGCTCATCCCTGGAAACCACGACTACGAACTCGCCGCGTACCCGGAGTACGTGGAGCGACTCGCCGAGTACAACGTGACGCTGGAGCAAACGGTATCGATCGAACGACCGGTGGGCGAGTCACTCGTTCACGTCGAACACGGCATGCAAGAGGACCCGAACAACCGGATTCCGGACTTCGGGAATCCATACGCGAACCCACCGGGTTACTTCGTGAACCGACAGATAACGAGTCGCGCGGGACAGCTCTCCGGTCGTGGGAAGTACAACTGGCTGAAGGACATCCAGGCCGTGACGCCGATGACCGAGATCCCCGACTGGCTCATATCGAACTACTTCTACCGGGAGATGAGTTCGTGGCTGCGTTTCTCGGTCGTGCCGTTCCTCCTCCTGTTCAACGTGGGCGTGCTGTACGTCGCGTTATTCGCGCTCGACTGGTTCGACGTGTGGTCGCTGCCACTCACACTGGTCGAGGAACTACTCGGCTCGTTCGGGCCGGCCGGGCGACTCGTCGAACTCGTCCTCGGGGTGAATCTGGTCATCATCGTGCTGTTGCTGGCGATCTCCGTCCCGCTCGCCGTCTTCGTGTGGGACGCTCGGAGAACGCTCCGACGATTCGGACTCGTGCGATCACCAACTGACCGGGAACCCGTCGAGAAATACCTCGGCAGGGCCAGGGACGTGTTCGCGTCCGAACCGAGGGTCGCTGTGTACGTGTACGGGCACACGCACCGCCCGTCGGCGACCGAAGTCGACGGCCGGCTCGTCGTCAACACCGGGACGTGGCTGAAACGCCTCCAACGGGTCGACCCGCTCCTCGGGGTTCTCCCGCCGGTCTACTACGCCTCCTACCAGCTCAACTACTTTCGTCTCTCCGCGGCCGATGACGGCGACGTCCTCGTCGAGTACGAGGTGATCGAGAAACGGGACCCGGACGACGAGACGTTGCTCCAGCGGTTGCTCACCCGGTCACCGCGACGACGACGGGAACTCCCAGACCGGACAGTGGTGAACCGTCCCCGAGAGCGGGATTCGCAACTGGACGAGTCGGAGGGTACGGAGTAAGTGACGCATCAATGCCCCTCGTGCGTCCGGTCCCCATACGCGATGGCGAGAACCACGATCTGACGGACGATCCTCCGAGAGATCGAGGAGCAAGATCCATCTGTGCGAAACCGGAACAAGCAGCGACACGACGATCACGAACGTCTCCATCGTCGGACTGACCATCCCGTGGCCGGTCGCGGACAGCTGGCGGCGTCGCCACTCGGATACCGCGTGAACGAACGGGGAGTGGTGCTCTGGCTACCACCCGATTCCGTCTTCGACAGTGTGAACCAATCAGCTACCGTCGGGATGGACGATACCGCAGTTCGAAGGATGTCGCAGGCTCGTGCTCGTCGAGTACCGGGGTGCCTACTGGGGCGGGTCGGCGTGCTCCAGCCGCCACGTGAAGATCGCCTTCAGCACGACCACGAGACTGTTCGTCTCACCGCTCCCCCAGATGGCCGTCTCCGACGGTGGCTCCGTCGGAGCGGCATCGCTCCCGTTGACGAGTGCGCTCACGAGCGTCTGCGTCCCGTCGACCAGCATGAGTCGTCCCGCGGGCGTGTCAGACCAGACCCACAGCGATTCGAACAGTTCGGCGTCGGGAATCTCGGTCTGGATCTCGTCCTGGACGGGCGTGGAGACGCCACCGAGACTGATCGTCACGTCGCGCGCTGCAGCGTCACGTAACGCGTCGACGATGGCGTCGGTCAACAGGTCCTCGACGGTCATGTAGACGATCTCGTCCTCCGCACCGTCGATGAACTCTATCACGCGGTCCGTGACCGTCCCCTGGCCGTCGACCGTCCAGACGCCGGTTTGCTCCTCGCTCCGTCGAGCGGGTTCGAGTTCGTCGAGCGCTGTCGTCAGCGTCGACAGTCGGTGGTCCAGCTCCTTCTCGAATTTGCGAGAGGTGGTTTCGGGTGAGATGGCCCAGAACTCCTTTGGAGAGGACTGCTGCACGTCGACCAGACCGAGGTCGTGGAGTTCCTCGACCGCATCGTAGACCCGGGTTCGTGGGACGTCCGAGACCCCACTTACGTCCTTGGCAGTGCCCGTGCCCAGGGTGAGGAGGGCGACGAACGTCCGCGCAGCGTACGCACTGAGTCCGAACTGTTCGAGCTGTTCGATGGCGGCCGCGTGCGGGTCGTCGGTCGGGTCGATACTCATGATGAAGGGTGCGTGTTCCGGAAACCCAGCCACGGTGAGGTGGCCGGGGGCGGCACGCTTCGGGTCGTGGTTGGGACACTAGTTCCGAGGTTCGTGCCGGGTGAACCGTACGGGGCTGGCCAGTATAGTCCTTTTGTGATTAACTGAGTTAATCGCGAGAATGCGCTGCTGGTCGGACGACAGTCCAGGGTTTGGATAGTCCAAGAGTTGTGAGTGAGGGAGTAACAGCAAGAGTAGGACCGGTTCTGCAGGGTTACTGGCCGCCGGTTAGGCGAGTATAGCGAGTTCCATTCGGTTAATTGTCACGAGTGAGAGGTGACAATACCTATCCGGCCAGCGGTCGAACTTTCACGCAACTCCGGGCTACCCGGGTTACGAGTTGGGACACATGAGCACAGATGAGACATCGGAAGCGGCGATCGAGGTACTCCAGGAACTCGGCTTGAAAGAGTACGAGGCAAAGTGTTTCGTCGGGCTGTCACGCATCTCGACCGGAACGGCGAAACAGCTCAGCGAGATAACGGACGTGCCTCGGACGCGAGTCTACGACGCCGTCCGGTTGCTGGAAGCGCAGGGACTCGTCGAGGTCCAGCACACGAGCCCGCAGCGATTCCGGGCCGTCCCCATCGAGGAGGCGACCCAGACCCTCCGCGACCAGTACGAGGCACGCGTCGACCGGCTCGCGAACGCGCTCGAACGAGCTGACCCGGTCGAAGCGACGGACGAGGACGCGGTCCAGGAGGTCTGGTCGATGTCCGGGACGGACGCGATCGCGAACCGATCGAACCAGCTCATCAGGGATGCGACCGAGGAGGTCGTACTGGTCCTCGGCGATAGCTCGCTGCTGACCGAGGAGTTGGTCGACACCCTGAACGGACTCGACTCGGACGTCGAACTACTGATCGGCGCCGTGACCGAGTCCCTCGAGGGACAGATCCACGACGCAGTTCCGGATGCGACGACGTTCCTTTCGGGACTCGAGTGGCTGCGCAGCGTCGAGGGCCCGGGCGAGAACCTGGCGATCGGTCGGCTCCTGCTCGTCGATCGGTCGACGATTCTCGTCAGCACGATCGTTCCCAGCAGTCGCGAGGAGCAGGCGATCTTCGGTGGAGGATTCCGCAACGGCCTGATCGTGATCTCCCGGCGGTTGCTGGCCCAGGGCTTGCTCTCTCAACGCGACCCGAAGCAGGATTGAAGAGAGCCTGGTCCCTCGAACGCCGTGGGAGAGGATGCTACGGGGCCTGCTGAACGTGGCGGGCGAGAGCGCCGCACCGCGCGCTGTATCCGGCTGTTGTTCCAAGCGCGTACCCGGTTGGGTATTCCGAGCGCAGCTACGAGGGGTTCTACGAGCGACCGTCGAGGAGCGCGGTGTACCGTGTCAGGAGTGCCAGCGCGATGGCGATGCCGAGCGTCGGGTATTCGACGCTGACGACCGTCCACTTCAGCGTCTCGGCGGCGTTCGTGAGGTCGATGAGGACGGTCGCGTAGTCGTCGGGATTCGTGTAGATGAGGATGACGAAGAGGTTCTCCAGGGCGTCGAGGAGTCGAGAGAGGACCGTCAAGCTCATCCCGAGCTTCGGTACCAGGACGAGCGTGTCGTAGGCTGCCAGCGTCTTCATCGAGAGCGAATGCAGCGAGAAGAACAGGAGGAACCCGGCGAGGATGAAGACGTAGTCGAGGACCGACAGCAGTACCACGGCGTCGATGACCGGTTCGAACGCCTGGAGTATCGCGTCGACCTCCGCCCGACTCGTCGCGGCCTGCAGGTCCGTAGTGGAGTAACCGGACGTCTCGATGCGGCGAGTCACCGGAACGAACCCGAGAGCGATGGTGCCGACGAAGGTGACGAACGAGACGACCGCGACGGCACCGTGCGTCCGAGCGGAGAGCGCATCGGCATATCGGTCGAAGGGCCGAAAGAGCACAGTCAGCCAGTGCATACGAGGAGACAGACCGGGCGTACGTTTGCGTGCATCGATAGGTGGCGTTCGCGGTCGCGTCTCCCGAGCGAAACCGGCTGGCTGGAACGCGCTGTCGGTGACCCGGGCGACCCTGCTCGTCGGGGTCGTCGCCGGACTCGGCGCCATCCAGCAGGGTCGTAGTGTCTCCGAGCCCGCCGGCGAGGACCTCGTCACGGTCGTGGCAGTGCTGCCGCTCGAAGCGGCGGTGACGCTGGTGGCCGCCGCGGCACTCGCCACGGTCGGGGACACCTACGGGTATGCGGCTCCGTACACGTTCATCGTTCGCCGGTCCCTGGCGCCGTCACGGTTCGGAGTTTCTGGGTTCGTCCTTGAACAGCGACCCCGTCGCCATCAATCGCCGAACGATCGCGACGAGACCGTTGTCGAACCCCCGGCCGAACACGCCCTGTTCGTGCTCTCGACTGTCGGTCGACGATTCGGTGAACGAACTGACCAGTATCGCTTCGCGGTCGACCAGTAGCAGCCGACTGATCTCGGTGGTGTCCGAGGGGAGCGGGGACCGACTCAACCACTCCAGTTCCGAGACGAACACCTCCACCGCCGGGAGCACCTGCTGGATCTTGCCGCGGATCGCCTCGTCGGCGGTGCCGACGACGACGTCGACGCCGCGGTCCCGGGCCTCCTGGAGTCGTTCGACGAGCGCGTCCGTGAGGATGCTCTCGTGCCCGATGACGAGGAGTATCTCGTCGGTCGCGCCCTCGAGTAGTTGCTGTGTGCGACTCGTGATACCGTTCCCACCCGTTATCGACCACACCTCGTGCGTGACCTCGGTTTCGTCGTCGCCGTCTGTCGGTTCGAGGCCGCTCAACGCACTCCGGAGGGTCTCGGTCCGTTCGACGTACTCCGACTGGAGCGTGTTGACGGCCTCGTCGATGGTCACGGCGCGGAACACCTGTGGGTTCGAGTGCTGCGTCACGACGAGCCCCTTCGATTCCAGTACGCGGATCGCGTCGTACACGCGCGTCCGGGGGACGTCGGAGGTCTCGCTGATCTCCTTGGCTGTCCCGTGGTGTCGGCGCGTGAGTGCGACGAACGACTTTGCCTCGTACTCCTTGAGTCCGAGCTGTTGGAGTAGTTCGATCGCCTGTCCTTGGTTTGATACGTCGTCCATTGGTCCCAACCTCGACTACAACACCACCTTTCTCCCCCTGGGTGTTTAGTACGTCGCACCGAGAACGCGCGTTGTCACTCTAGTAATCACAAAATAGCGACCAGATTGCCGTCTCGGCCGCTTTCAGCGCGCGAACCCCAAGCAGAGTTTACTCACTTCATCACAGTACTTCTATGTGGGGGTAGGACAGATGATACGGTGGCGTGCAGGCGCAGAATTGGTCCCAACCTCTCTGTCGCTGCACGCCGGAAACCACCGATTCCGGTGGTTTTTCGACGCCGCAGACGTGCTAACTCGCCGAAACGACCGTCGCGCGCACGGAAGCGCTACGGAACCGGAACGCGCTCGCATTCTGGACGAAGTCGGCAGGACGTGCCTCGCGCTGCACGCCGCGCGTCGGTGGTCGTCAAGTAATGTGCCGTAGTCAAGCGGTGTCGGTCAAGGCGCCGTCGCGGTGCGCGTCGATGGCTGCGAGCAGGTTGCGGACGGGCCGGAACTGCTCTCCGCGGCGGACCGTCTCCTGCTGGGGGTCGTAGACTATCACGTCGCCGTCCCGTAACACGGGGATGTGGACGTGCAGGAGGTCGAGGACGGCATCGTCGAGGTCTCCCTCGTCGACCGTTCGACTCCCACGCGGAGTCGCCGCCGGTGATTCGCAGAGTGCCGCCGCGAGCTGGTCGACGGTCGTCTCGCGCTGGCGTTCTGCCAGCGTTCGGATGACCCGTCGTCGCTCCTCCTTGAGGAGTAGTCGAAGTGCCGCCTCGGTGGGGAGGTCCGAACTCGAGTCAGGCATCGGGCACTCTCCGATGGACGGACGGAGACCAGGAGTTGTAGAACATACGCTCCACGATAGCGCTCCCTGGGGAATATATTTGCTTTTAACCCGGATTCTCAAAGGGCGCGTCCGCGTCGCGAGAACGGGCGTCGACGGCCGAGGCGGTGGGGCGGAGCGGGCGGACGCGAGTGATGCCCGTCAGTCGTCTGCGACCGCGGACGCGTCCGGGCGCGCGTCGACCGTCGAGGCGTCCTCGAACGGCTCGGTCCACTCCAGGGCCTCGTCGTAGTGGAACGCGCGGTGGTCCTGCGTGGGGTCGACGACCGACAGCGACAGCCAGTCGTCGTCCAGGAGCCCCTGGAGGTGCTCGTGCGCGGCGAGCACGCTCGTGACGCGGTCGACTGGCGCGTGGACGACCACCGACAGGCGGAGCGGCTGATGGTGCGGGACGTCGTCCGCGGCCAGCAGCGACTGGAGCGGGAGGCCCGTCATGAGGTCGCCGCCGTTGCCCTGGTAGACGCCGACGTTCCCGACGGGGTTCTGCGTGACCTTCGACCCGCTGCCGTAGACGGCGTTGTCGACGGTCGAGAAGTAGTACTGGGTGTTGATCCACTGGGTGACGACCATCGGGCCGGTGAGGATGCTCTCGAGCGCGTCGCCGTCCGGGTCGGTCGAGTGGTCGTAGGAGTGCAGGAACGCGCGCCCGTCGAGGTCGACGTCGCTCGTGAGGTCGCGCGGCCCGACGACGAACGAGGCGTTCCCGGCGAGCCCCCACTCTGGGCGGGTCTCCGCCCAGTTTGCGGCGCGACGCTCGGTCTCGCGGACGCCACCGTTGGTGCCCATCGACGCGACGCGTTCGGCCGCGGCGCCCTCGCGCGCGACCTCGAGGTCGGCGCGTAGCGCGGCGAGGTCCTCGGCATGACTCTCGGGGACGGCGGCGTCGTAGAGCGTTATCTCGTCGGTCGTCGTGTTGTGCTCGGCCGCGACGAACACGGTGTCGTCGGGGACGTCAAACCCGCGGTCGCGGAGCGCCACCTTGACCTCGGGGTCGTTGCAGCTGGCGGCGAGGACGCGCGCGTTCGGCCCACCCGGGTTCCCGGCGCACGCGCCACAGTCGAGACTCGCCGCGTGCGGGTTGTTCGCCGTCTCGCTCGCGTGCCCCGTGAACACGACGAGGCGAGCGAACTCCTCCCAGCCCATGAGCTCGAACGCGCCGGCGGCGTACTCGACCTTCTCGTCGGGCGTCAGCCCCACGGGGAGGTCGCCCGCGTACGTGTGCTGGTGGTCGACGACGGGGTCGGTGAACTCGTGGACGTCCGGGACGCGGTCAGCGAGCGCGCCGAACGCGTCGCGGACGCGGTGCGGGACGAGCGTCCGCGCGGCGAGCGCGAGCCCGTAGCCGCTCCCGGCGGACTCGACGTACCCGTACGCGGTCGCGGCGTTCGCCTCGAGCGTCTCGACGACCTCGTCGGCGGCCGCGCACAGCCCCGTCAGGCCCTCGTACCGGTCGCGTGCGTCGTCGTCGGTCGCGTGGTCCGTGACGTGATGCTGCGGGTCGAGGATCGGCGGGCACGCGTCGACGGCGACGTCGGCGTCGTACCCCTCGTACCGCATCGGGACCCCGAAGAACCCGGCGTACCCGTGGGTCTCGTAGTCGCCGGCGGCTTCGACGTGGCGACGCACGACCTCCGAGCGCGTGTCGATACAGAACACGAGCTGTGCGTCCGGGCGGCCCGTCGGGTCGGCGTCGGCCATGGATTCGCTCGCGGCGGCGACCGAATCGACGACCTCGCCGCGGTACGTCGCCTCCCACGCCTCGAGGAACGCCTGCGCGATCCCGTCCGTGGGATGCGTCTCGGCGCGCTCGACGGTGGGTTCGACATCGTTCCCGAACGCGTCGTGGAGCGCGAGGCGCGCCGCGAGGTAGCCCTCGAGAGATATCGGGTGCGCCTCCTGCCACTCGCTGCCGCGCTCGGCGCGGTGCTTGACGAACCCCGTCCAGCCGGGGAGTGCGGCGAGTTGCTCCTCGAAGACGACCGGCCACTGGCTCTCCGGGTACGGCTCCAGGACGGCCGCGATGGTCTCGATGGGGTCCGCCGGGAGGTCGGTGACGATGCCGTCGTCCGGGACGGCGCCGTCGTGCGCGACGACCCCGCGGAACGCGCTGTAGAACCCGGCGTCGCGGTTCGGCATCGACCAGTGCGCGCTCCCCTCCTCGAGGAACGCCGACAGCCACTTCGACAGCACGCGGTCGACGCGCGCCGACGCGTCGGCCGCATCCGTCGTACCCGCCGCGGTGCCGTCCTCGCCGCCGTCGGTCACGCGAGCCGTCTCCTCGGTCATGCGGTCGAGCAACGCCTCGGGGTCGGCGTCGTAGCCGGCGTCGGCGAGCGCCGATTCCAGGCGCTCGCGGTCTATCTGGCCGGCGTCGAGCGCCCGCCGGAAGGTATCGGCGCTCGGGTACCCGCGGCCGCCGAGGAGCGTCGCTGCTTGCGCGACGGCGTCCTCGAACGGCTGGTTCTCGAACCCGGCGAGCGGGTTCGCGGTGACGAACGAGTGGATCGGCCACAGGGAGCCGACCACGTCCGCGGCGTCGTCGATGCGGTCCTGGATGGTGCTGTCAGTACTCATTATAATCCTCCGTTGCGGTGAGCAGGGTGTCCGAGTCCGGTTGGGTGGCGTTCAGGAGCGCGACGTAGAGCCGGCGACTGTGCTCGTGGACGCCGGTCTCGATGCCGACGTAGATGCCGACGAAGAGAACGGCGATGACGACGTGGATCGCGGTCAGTTCGGTCGTCACGGCGCCGATGGCGAGGAGCCCCGAGATCGCCTCGTAGACGACGGTGTATACGAGGATGGCGGGGAAGAACACGAGCGGGACGGCCGCGTAGCGCGCCGTCGGCGAGAGCGACGCGTGGTTCACGGCGCTGCGGGCGGCGTGCAGCGTGGTGAACGTGACGAAGAACGTCAGCAGGAGGCCGCTGTCGACCGCGGTGCCCTTCCCGGTGAGGACCGCGAAGAGCGCGCCGCCGGCGAGACCGGTCAGGATGGCGACGGTCGCGCCGACGACGCTCGGGAGCCGGCCGACGGTGTGCGGCGTCGCCTCGCTGGGCGTGGTGTGCTCGACCTGTTCGCCGGCGCTGAGGAACTGGTAGGCCTTGTAGAAGCCGTGGAGCACGAGGTGCGTTATGGCGGCGGCGAAGAACCCGAGCCCGACCTGCATGAGCATGAACCCCATCTGGCCGACCGTCGAACTCCCGAGCTTGCCCTTGACGTCCGGCTGGACGGACTTCAGGAGCTTCCCGGCGATGGCGCTCGCGCCGCCGACGGCGACGATGGCGTACATCACGGCGGCCTCGACCGTCAGGACGGGCGCGAACCGGACGAGGAGGATGCCGCCGGCGTTGACGAACCCGGCGTGCATGAGCGCGGACGCGGGCGTCGGTGCGGTCATCGACGACAGCAGCCACTTCTGGAAGGGGACGAGCGCGGACTGTATCATCGCGGCGAGCACGAGCGCGCCGGCGGCGAGCAGCCACGCGGGACCGCTCATGGCGGCGGTGGCGTCGGTGATGCCGGTGATGGTGGTCGCGTCGGTCGTCCACCAGAGCGCCGCGAGTGCGACGCCGAGGAGTGCGCTGCTGGCGAGGAAGTACCGGCGAGCGACCGCGGCCGCGGCCTGGGCCTGCGGCCAGCCGTCGACGGTCCCGATGAGCGCCGCCATCAGGAGGCCCATCGCAAGCCAGAGGCCGCCGAACAGGACGACGTGGTCGGCCGCGACGAGCGCCATCACGACCAGCGTGAACGCGAACACGGTCGCGAAGAACGTCGACTCGTGATGGCTCCCGGCCATGTAGCGCCGCGAGTAGCTGTGGACGACGCCGCTGAAGAACGTGACGACGACCCACATGAGGACGGTCAGCCCGTCCACGGCGACGAGCCCGCCGAGCTCCCAGGCGCCGTCGAGTCGGATCCAGGCGACGAGCGCGCCGACGCTCGCCGCGAACAGTGCCCAGACGAGCCACGTTGCTGCGACGGGCACGAGCGGCGAATCGGCCGTCGTGTCCGGGAGCGCTCCGACCGTCGTCCGCGAGTTAGATCCTGCCATCGTTCGTGGTGACGACCGGCCCGGGCGTCGGAGCAGCCCCGGCGACCGAACCGGTCGTTCTTGGAGCACTATGAAACGAATTGTCTATTAAATCTATCTATATTCCCAAAACGTTCGCAATATCCTCACGAAAGAACATTACGTTTTCACCGAAAGAGCGAGGTGGCCCCTCGGAACGCCGGCAGGAGGCGCCCACGGCCCCCGGAACGCGGGTGCACCGACACCACTCCTTGCCCTGAATCCCTCTCCAGACCATCATAGTACTACCGAATCGTTCGCTATTCGCCGTCCAAAAACCATTTCGTGAAGAAGGGCGAGGGGTGTGCATGGAAGAACTCACGGGGACGATCCTCGCTGGCGAAACGTTCGAACCGATACGCGGCCGAGTCGTCGTCGACGACGACCGCATCGAAGCCGTCGAGGAGACCGACACCGACTCGACGGACATAGTCGTCCCCGCGTTCGTCAACGCGCACACGCACCTGGGCGACTCGGTCGCGAAGGACGCCGCCGTCGGCCTCTCGCTCGAGGAAGCCGTCGCCCCCCCAGAGAGCCGCAAACACCGTCGACTGGCCGCCGCCGACCACGACGAACTCGTCACCGCGATGCGACGGACGCTCCGGTTCATGCGCGACACCGGGACGGCCGCCACGCTCGACTTCCGCGAGAACGGCGTCCCCGGCGCACGCGCCCTCCGCGAAGCAGCCGACCCGCTCGACGTCCACGCGTTCGTCTTCGGCAGCGACGACCCGTCCGTCCTCGACGTCGCCGACGGCTACGGTGCCTCCGGCGCGAACGACGACGACTTCGCCGCCGAACGCGACGCCTGCCGCGAACGCGACCGTCCGTTCGCCATCCACGCCGGCGAACCCGACGCGACCGACATCCACCCGGCGCTCGACCTCGACCCCGACCTCCTCGTACACATGGTGCACGCCGAGGACGAACACCTCGACCGCGTCGCCGACCAGTCCGTCCCCATCGTCGTCTGTCCACGAGCGAACGCCGTCCTCGACGTCGGCGAAGCACCGCTCCCCGACCTCCGCGCCCACACCACGGTCGCCCTCGGCACGGACAACGTCATGCTGAACGCGCCGTCGATGTTCCGCGAGATGGCGTACGCCGCGAAGCGCTTCGACGTCCCCGACCGAGCGATCCTCGAGATGGCGACGACGGCCGGCGCCGAGATCGCCGACCTCGACTGCGGCGTCGTCGAACCCGGCCGCCGCGCCGCACTCCTCGTCCTCGACGGCGACTCCGACAACCTCGCCGGAACCACCGACCCACTGTCCGCGGTCGTGCGACGCGCGACCGAACGCGACGTCGACCGCGTCCTCCTCTAGACCGCCGTCGAACCAGTAGCCGCTAGGATTCCTCTCCGCCAGGGTCCGTATCGAACCGACCGAACGGCGTCGTCTCGTGACTCCGAACCAGCACCTCGTCCGCGACCGTCAACCCCATCTCCAGGAGCTCCTGCGCGACCGGCGTGATGTCGCTATCGGACTCGCCGACCGCAGTGACGAGGAGGTTCTGCTCGCCAGTCACCAGCTCCTGCACGGACACAACCCCTTCTATCTCCAGGATGTCCCCGATGAGACCGCCTCGCTCGGGTATCGACGCAGTACAGAACAACAGCATCCTGAGTGGATGCCCCGACTTCTGGTAGTCGACCTTCGCCTCGTACCCCTTGACGACGCCGCTGGACTCGAGGCGCTGGATGCGCTTTCGGACCGTGCTGTCCGACGTCCCCGTCCGCTCCGCGATGTCCCCCGAGGACATGTTCCGCGCATCCTCCTGGAGGGCGTGCAGGATCGCTCTGTCAACGTCGTCGATGTCCACGTCGTCCATACCCGTGACTCCGAGACAGGGGTCCTTTATTCTTCGACATTACGCGAGTCGGCTCGCCCGCAACGCCGACCCAGAGGACGGCTCTCGTCAGTAGATCCGACAGCGACCACTGCCCGCGGCGGCCGACCCGGCGGGCGCTAGTGGATGCCCATCGCTTCGATCTGCTCCTGGTAGCGGTTCCGGATGGTGACCTCGGTGACCTGTGCGACGTCGGCGACCTCGCGCTGGGTCTTCTTCTCGTTACAGAGCAGGCTCGCGGCGTAGATGGCTGCCGCGGCGAACCCCGTCGGCGACTTCCCCGAGAGCAGGCCCTTCTCGGTGGTGACGTCGATTATCTCGTTGGCCTTCATCTTCACCTCCTCGCTCACCTCGAGCTCCGAGCAGAACCGCGGCACGTACTCCTTCGGGTCGACCGGCTCCATCTTCAACCCGAGTTCCTTGGAGACGTACCGGTACGTGCGACCGATCTCCTTCTGCTCGACGCGGGACACCTCCGCGACCTCTTCGAGACTCCGGGGGATGCCCTCCTGTCGGCACGCGGCGTACAGGCACGCGGTCGCGACGCCCTCGATGGAGCGCCCGCGGATGAGGTCCTCGCTGAGCGCTCGGCGGTAGATGACGGACGCGACCTCCCGGACCGACCGTGGGACGCCGAGCGCGCTCGCCATCCGGTCGACCTCGCTGAGCGCGAACTGGAGGTTGCGCTCGCCCGCGTCCTTCGTCCGGATGCGCTCCTGCCACTTCCGCAAACGCTGCATCTGGCTGCGTTTCTCCGAGGAGATGGAGCGCCCGTAGGCGTCCTTGTCCTTCCAGTCGATCTGCGTCGTCAACCCCTTGTCGTGCATCGTCTGCGTTGTCGGGGCGCCGACGCGGCTCTTGCTCTCTCGTTCACCGTGATTGAACGCGCGCCACTCCGGGCCACGGTCTATCATGTCCTCTTCCAGAACCAGCCCGCAGTCGTCGCAGACGAGTTCGTCTCCGTCCCCGCTCGTGACGAGTCGCTCGGAGTTGCACTCTGGGCACGTCTCCGTCTCCGACTCGTCGGTTTGTTGCTCGTCCGAACTGGCGACTGATTCCTTTGTTCCTCGTTCTCGATTCAGACGAGCCATCGGATTCTGTTGCCGTCTAGCCGTTCGCGACATTTATATGTGTGGGCGTGACCGCTGCGGTCGGGCCGGCGAGCGCCAGGTGCGAACTCGTCCCTCGGACTTGACGAGCCGTCCGCGTCGTCGGGCGCGCGTCGGTCGCTCCGGCGGCACCCGGACGTGGTACGTGACGCCCGAACCGGTACTCGTCACGTTCGTTCTCGGGTTCGTCGTCGACGCGCACGCTCGCACCATCCCGCACCACCCACGGGGACCGGGGCTCCGCGAGGCCGACGCATCGTCGTTACCTGACGACCGGACGTCCCAGTCCCTCCGCGAATCGCTGCAACCCTGACCCAGCCGTAGTGGTGGTACGTAGTCCGATACGATGTGCTCTCCAGGCACTAGCTCGGATAGTCGCCGTATACTTATACCAGGATACAGCCTCCTCTCACCGTCTAACGAGAGCATCGACCGGTGACGAGGGCGACTCGTCGACTGGGCTCGAGCGACGCGGTCCGAGTGTTCGGATCGCGTGTCGTAGGGAGATTGCAATACCGTGTATCACTACACCAACGAAGAGAAGGGCTGGACCGTAGACGCCGTCGACGAACCGAGTTCGCTGACGGCCGGGACCGAGTGGCGGAAGGTCCCCAGCATGGCGGTCGTGGAGACCGTCGCCGCGGCGACCGACCGCTCGCAGCTCGACCTCCCGCCGCTACAGGAGTCCATCGAAGCGGATGCGCTCGACGACCTCCTCACGGCACCTTCGGTATCCGTCGTCTACGTCTCTTTCCAGTACGCGGGAACGACGGTGACGATCGCCAGCGACCGCTCTATCATCGTCGACGTACAGTGAGCGACTGAACGCCGACGTCCCGCGAGCGACTGGTGGTCGCGGCCGCCAGCGGGGCGTGAGTCCATCTGTCTCTCGGCGTCTGTTCCGGCACGTCGTCTGGTTCCAGGCGGTTCGGGTGAACGGGCGTGGAGTGGACGCTCGGGCCGACGTCCTCGCGTCTCCGCGCCGTCGTTCGCTTGAACGAGGACACCGATTTATTACCATTGGTTGCGTGTGTGCTGGTATGGATGAGGACGACTCCGACACCCCACAGACCGGCGGGAGCGGAGGGTGCTCACCGAGCGGCGGTCTCGACGCCGAGACGCATCGCGCGCTCGGGTCGACAGTGAGACGCCGCGTCCTCGACCTCGTCCTCGACGACCCACGCGAGTGGTCGCGGGGAGAACTCGCGACGGAGCTCGTCGAGTGGGACCGGACCGCGACGGGAGCGTCCGCGCAGCCACCGAGCCGAGACCACCTCCTGCTCGTCCTCCATCACGACCACCTGCCGCGGCTCGACGACGCGGGCCTGCTCTCGTACGACCCCGAGGACGGTATCGTCTCGCCGGAACCCGTCGACGACGCGGTGGTGCGCGCCGTCCGTCAGGCGACCGACCACGAGGACGACGACTGACTCGCGCGGGTTCGGGACAGCAGGCCGGAGGCGACTGAACTTATTTCTCCTCGCCGACCGTATCTCTCGTTGGTTGGTACCATGCCACGAACGATAGAACTCGACGACGAACTGGCCGAACGACTCGACAGACACCTCGAGGAGGACGAGACCATCCCCGAGCTCATCGCCGAACTCGTCTCGATGTACGAGACGGATGGGACATTCCTCCAGGAAGGATACAGCGAGTGACGCGGAGGGCTCCATGCGTCGACCACGTCAGGTCACGGGCCGCCACGCCCCCTCGTTCCCGTTCACCCCCAGGTGTTCGCGCCCGGAGCCGCTCGCCACTCTCGACGCGCGAGATTCAACGCCCTGCTTGATACGCCCTAACCGCGTCTAGGAGCATATGAGCGGGAATGCCGACGCACCCGAGCGAACCGACGGCGACCGCCGCCGTGGAGCGCACGGCTCGGCGAACCGCGAAGAACGTACTGCGACGGACCGCGAAGAACGTACTGCGACGAACAGTGAAGCGTCTGCGGCCGCGGCCGGGGGCGTCTTCCATCCGGCGTACGGGCCGGTCGATGCCGTGCTCGGCTACGTGCTGTTCTACGTCGTGGTCGAACGCGTGACGCCGGCAGTCGTCGACGTCGTGACCGACGCGTTCCCCGGGATCAGCCAGAGCACGGTGACGTTCGGACTGGCTGCGCTCATCTGGGTCGCCCTCGGGCTGACCGTCGTCGACCAGGTCGGTCGACAGGTCGCGGCGTTCAGGGGGCGAACCGACGAGACCCTCTGGGCTCGCATCCCCTCGGAGACGGAGGCGACCGTGGCGTCGCTGGCCGTCGTGGTCGGCGGAGCGCTCGCAGCGTCCACGTTCACGGCCGCGATGGCGACGCTCCCCGACGCGGTGCGCGCGCTCGCAACGTTCGACGTGGCCGGGGTCGTCGCGCTGGACGTCGTGACCCTCGCCACGTTCTTCGTGTCGTACGCCGCCGCCACCTGGGGCGCCGACAGACTACTCGTCGGCGGGATGCGAGTCCTCTGGACGGAATGAGGCGCGTTGCCTGCAATCGACGCCCCGTCGAGAGCCGTCGCGGTGACGGGGCGGGCAGAGCGAGAACCACGCGCAGTCGAAAGACGAGCGAGTGCGCGAGTAAGTGAATTAGTGAGCGAGTGAGTTAGTGGATGAGTAAGTGGCCAGGTAAGCGAGGTAGTAGGTGAGGAAGTGAGCGAGTGGTTGCCGGTCAGCGGACGACGGTGACCGGGCAGGACGCGCGCTCGACGAGGTTCTTCGCGACGCTCCCGAGGACGCGCTCGGCGCGTTCGCTCTTCCCGGTCGTGCCGACGAAGACGCCGTCGGCGTCCACGTCCGCGGCGTAGGACGCGACCTCCGAGGCGGGGTTCCCGTAGAGGAGTTCCGTGTCGACCGAGAGCCCGAGGGCTTCGGCTTCGGCCATGGACTCCTCGAGGATGCGCGCGCCGCGGTCCTCGGCGTCGCGAACGGTCGAGACGAGGAGGTCGTCCGCTTCGCTCACGTCCGAGAGTGGTTCGCTGGCGGTGCTCGCGTACACGTCGGGGTCCACGACGTGCACGAGCGTCACGTGGTCGCGGTCGGCGTCGACGAGCGACGCCGCGTATTCGATCGCTCTGTCACCGGCTGCCGACCCGTCGGTCGCGATGAGGAATCGCATACCTGTAAGAACGACGGCAGAGGCCATAATGTTGCGCGTGCCTACCAGTCGGTGAGAACGACCAGTACTCGACGCGAGCGCTTCCGTCGAACTCGGTCAGGGGGTGCTGTCGACGGGTTCGGTGGCGACGACGACCTCGCAGTCGGCGGCGTCCGCGACGCGGCGGCCGACGCCACCGAGGTGGTGGTCGTGGTCACCGTGTTCGCCCACGAAGACGACGTCAGCGCCGACGTCGTCCGCGTAGTCGAGGATGACGTCCACGGGAACGCCGTGCTTCACCGCGGTCTCGACGGGGACGTCCCGCTCCCGTGCGGTTTCCGCGACGTCGTCGACGAACCGGTGCCCGCGGTCCTCCGCCTCGATGGTCGACAGCTCGCCGGTACTCAGCCCGGGTTCGGCGTGCACTCGACGGTCGACGACGCAGAGACAGTGGAGGGTCCCATCGCGCGCTCTTGCCTCCTCGAGCGCGCGGTTGGCGGCGTGGTGCCCGTGCTCGCTCCCGTCGACGGCTAGCAATACTGTGGACATGCCGCCACGTAGGGCACTCGCGGACCTAACTGTAACCGACGGTTCCAGTGCACAGTATACCACTACCGCGTCGTATTGTTGACCTATACGTCCGGTCGCGGAGCGACCGCGTCCGCGGCGGTCCTCTCGGGCCCGTCGACGTTGCTGCCCCTGGCCTCGTTGACGCGGTCGGTTCGCTCGACGACCGTCTCGGCGGCCGACGGCTGATGCCAGCGGTTACGGCGAGAGCGCGGTCGAGTTCCGGACGGGGTCGACGCGGTTCGTCGTCGCGTCGTACTCTACGATGCCGGCGTCCTCGAGCCGCGGCAGGTGATGGTGATGGAGTTCGATCTCGAACGCACGCCGGTGCGCGTCCGCGTCGACGGTCGTCGGCGCGCACGCCAGTGCGACCTCGCTGGCGAGTTCCGACAGGTGTATCGGGGTGGTCCTGTCGGCGAGTACCCCGATCAGTGCCCGTCGGTCCGAGTTCGAGAGCAGGGAGTGCCGTTCGTCGGGTCCGAGATGTCCGAGGAACGTACCGTCGTGGGCACGGTCACGCGACCATCCGTATGAGTTGTCGGTCATAGTCGTTCAGGCGGGTCGACTCCCCCCTATAATCCAGTATTACTACCGGCGTTGCTAAGTCTCGCCTAGAACATTGTAGGTCCGTCGGCGGAGAGTGATGCGGAGGTGCCGCAAGTGCGTGCTGAGGGTTGCATTCTAGTCGGTTACCAGATTATAGCCAGTTGTCCACGGACGGTTGCCTCCGCCGGCGGAGTGTTGAAGTGGATACGGGGCGTGATAGCGATATGCCTTCCATCACGCCGGCGCTCGCGGAGACGCTCTCGGTCCTCGAGGGGGCCGGGGAACCGCTTTCGACGACCGAAGTGAGCGACGAGCTCGGCGTCGGTCGGCGAAGCACGTACGACCGACTGGACAGGTTGAGCGACGCCGGGCACGTCCGGACGAAGTCCGTCGGGGCGAGCGCTCGAATCTGGTGGACGGCGCGAGCAACGGACCAGACCTCGACAGCGACGGGTGTCGACGATGCGGCTGCGAGTGACTCCGGCGTCGGAGAGACGGGGACGGTTGCGGTCGAGTCGGCGTCGGAATCGACGGTCCCCGGGCCGTCGCTCGACGCCGCGGTCGACGACGCGTCGGTCGGCATCCTGACGTTCAGCGGGGACGGACGCGTCGGGTTCGCGTCCGCGACGTTCCGCTCGCACCTCGGGTTCGAGGACGCGGACCCGAGCTCGAACCCGACGCGCGAGACCCTCGAACGCGTCGCGCTCGTGAGCGAGGGGAACGAACGCGTTGAAGACCCGGTCGGTGACGTCTGGACGGACGTTCGAGACGGGCAGCGTCGCGTCCGCGTCGAGGACGCCGAGCGGTGGCTGGCGGTCACCGTCCGCCCGACGGCGGCGGGCGGCGTGGTCGCGACGACGCGCGACGTGACGCGACAGGTCGACTGGGAGTCCGAGCTGTCGAACGCGTACGCGGCCGCCGAGCAGGAGCTCGCCGCGTTCCGGTCGCGCGCCGTCGACGGGTTCGCGACCGTGGACGCGACCGGGTACGTCGTGGACGTCGGCGACCGGTTCGCGCGGATCGTCTGCGGCGTCGAGGGCGAGCGGACCGTGCTCTTCGACCAGCACGTCGACACGGCGTTCGCCGAGACGCCCGAGGCGAAGCAAGCAGTGACGGAGTGCCTCGACACCGAGACCACGGTCAGCGTCGAGGAGGCAATCGGGTTCGACGACAGGTGGTTCGACCTCGAAGCCGTCCCGACCGACCACGGGGTCGCCGTCCACCTCCGGGACGTCACGGACCACGTGGTTCGCGAGCGCGAGCTTCGCCGGTACGCGAGCCTCGTCGACGCGCTCGGCGAACCGGTCTACGAGCTCGACGAACACGGTGATTTCACGTTCGTGAACGACGCGGCCGTGGAAGCGTCCGGGTACTCTCGGGCGGAGCTCCTCGGGTCGCACGTCTCCATCGGGATGAGCGACGACGCGGTCGCGACCGTCGCCCAGCAGCTCGCCGACGTGCTGGACGCGGACGAACCCGGGCGACTACGCGCCGAGTACGAGGTGCAGCCGAAGGGCGGCGACCCGTATCCCGTCGAGAACCGGTTCGCGGTGCTCACGGACGACGACGGACGGATGACCGGGACCGCGGGCGTCCTCCGGGACATCTCCGACCGCTGGGAGCGAGAGCGCGAGCTCGAGACGTACGAGCGGATCGTCGAGACGGTCGAGGACGGCATCTACGTGCTCGACGACGAGAACCGGTTCAGGTTCGTGAACGAGGCGTTCGCGTCCCTCCTCGGGGTCTCCGTGGACGACGTCGTCGGAGCGTCGGCACGGGACGTCCTTCACGACGCGTTCGTCGAGAAAGCCGAGCGTGCGCTCGCCTCGACGGACGACGGCGACCGCGACACGGGCCGGTTCGAGGGGACGGTTCGTGCGACGACCGACGAGACGTTCGTTGCCGACGTCCAGGTGTCCGCGTTCGGGTTCGAGGACGGCTGCGGTCGCGTCGGCGTGCTCCGGGACGTCACCGAGCGCGTGAACCGCGAGCGCAAGATCGAGAGTCAGCGTGCGAGACTCGAGGCGTTGAACGAGATGAACGCGCTCGTTCGGGACGTCGCGTCCGCGGCCGTCGAGGGGTCGACGCGCGAGGACATCGAGGCACTCGTCTGCGAGGAACTCGCCGCCTCGTCGTCGTACTCGTTCGCGTGGATCGGTGGCGTGGAGTCGTACGACGGCACGGTCACGCTCCGGACCGAGGCGGGCGTCGAGGGCTACCTGTCCGGGGTGACGGTCACGACGGACCCGTCGGACCCGCGGAGTCACGGCCCGGTCGGGCGTGCGTTCCGCGAACGCACCGTGCAGACCGTGCAGGACGCGGCGAGCGACCCGCGATACGAGCCGTGGCTCGGACTCGTCGAGCGACACGGGTTCCGGTCCGCGGCAGCGATACCGATCACGTACGAGGGCGCGCTCTACGGGGTGCTGAGCGTGCACGCGGACCGCGAGAACGCGTTCGCTGGCGAGGAGCGCGCGGTCGTCGAACGTATCGGCGAGTTCGTCGGGCACGCTATCGCTGCGGTGGAGCGAAAGCGCGCGTTGACGAGCGAGGAGGTCGTGGAGTTGGAGTACCGGGTCGAAGCCATCTACGACGAGTTCGCGGTGGACGTCGACCCGGGCGGTCGGATCGCGTTCGAGGAGACGGTGCGAGTGGGCGACGACGAACTCCTCGTCTACGGGACGGTGACGGACGATGCGCGGGACGCGCTCGAGGGACTCGTGGACGCGTTCGAGGGATGGCGGTCGGTGACGGTCGTCGGCTCGGCGAACGAGGACGGCGTGTCGAGGTTCGAGTTGCGAACCGGGAGATCGCCGGTGTACATGCAGGTGATGGGGAGTGGCGGGTACATCGAGCGGGCGACGATCGAGGACGGCGAGTCCCGTATCGTCATGCACGTGCCGCCGGAGACGGACGTGCGGGCGGTGACGACCGCGGTCGTCGAGTCGTATCCGGGCGCGGAGCTCGTCTCGAAGCGCCAGTTCTCGCGCCCGATGGAGTCGATGACCGCGTTACAGCGGCAGGTCGAGGAGCTGTTGACCGAACGTCAGCGTGCGGTGCTCGAGGCGGCGTTCTACGGGGGGTTCTTCGAGTGGCCGCGGACGGTGAGCGGGAAGGAGGTGGCGTCGTCGCTCGGCGTCGCGCCGCCGACGTTCAGCCAGCACATCCGGAAGGCGGAGCGGAAGATATTCGCACTCCTCCTGGAGAACGGTCGTCGCGTCGACGACGCCGGCGCTCCCGACTGAGCGCGACGCCGACGTGCTTCGTGTCGTCAATCCGATGTGTTTCGGTACCGTTCGTCGTCGGCCGGCCACGGTAGCATCGTCCTGCCGGAGAATCTGGGTCTTGGTACCGTTTCACAGGGAGACCTTACGCTTGTAGTTGCTGACGTATGGAACCACTTACTAACGGTGTCGTACGCCAATAGTTACCTATGGTGGAACGACTGACTGAAGACGAGATGCGTCGAATCCAGGCCTTCGCTGCGACACCCGCGTACGCGCGAAAGCCAGAACAACTCCTCCCGGAAGGCGCCGAGCCGGATTCGACCGACGAGAGCGAGGAGAACGAGCGCCGCCTGGCGAGCCCGTTCCCGAACGGCGGCCGTCACCGCCGCCCTCGCTGACTCCTCGGCCCCCTTTCCTCGCCCACGTGACCCTCGTTGACTCCTCGGCCCTCTTTCCTCGCCCACGTGACCCTCGTTGACTCCTCGGCCCTCTTTCCTCGCCCACGTGACCCTCGTTGACTCCTCGGCCCTCTTTCCTCGCCCACGTGACCCTCGTTGACTCCTCGGCCCTCTTTCCTCGCCCACGTGACCCTCGTTGACTCCTCGGCCCTCTTTCCTCGCCCACGTGACCCTCGTTGACTCCTCGGCCCTCTTTCCTCGCCCACGTGACCCTCGTTGACTCCTCGGCCCTCTTTCCTCGCCCATGCGACCCTCGCGGACTCGTCAGGCCACTCTCCTCGCCCATGAGACCCTCGTTGACTCGTCAGGCCGCTCTCCTCGCCCACGTCTCCGGTTCGTGCTCGTCGACGCTGTGTCAGGTGGTCGTCGTCGCGCTGATACTCACACTTCTCGGCGGGACGGTTCCCCCGCACCGCGGCTGAAGTGTGTAGTCCCGGGGGCTGGAGCGCGAAGACTCGACCACCAGGCGCTCTCGGAGCACTGCCGCCAACACCACGACGAGGTCAGACCGGAGCGCGAGCAACGGACGTCGATCGAGAGATGCAAGCCTGGAACGCGGGAGTCGTCGAGTGACCTGCGAGGTGTCCGAGTGAACAGCGTTAGGCCTCACGCATGCGCAAGCGTGTACCGACGTGAGCGCGAACGCCGGTCGGCGCCACGAACAGCGTGGGCGTCGGTCAGCGGCAGTGTGTCGTTTGACATCGTCGTAACGACGGGGCCACGTCGGTGGGGCGACTACTGGACGTAGGCCATCGCCGAGGAAGAGGGGCGGGGTTGGTCGCGTACGGTCACTCTGCGAGGTTCTGGGACTGCATCTCCTTCCAGATACGCTCGCCTTTCTCGGTGATCCCGTAGACCCGGCCCTTCCGGCGGTTCTCGGGGACGAGGAGCTCGACGAGGTCGCGCTCGCCGAGTTCCCGGAGTGCACGAGAGACGTGCGTGATCGCGATGTCTTCGTCGTTCGCGATCTGCGAGGGCGTCGCAGGACCCTGATTGAGGCGTCGAAGGACGGTAACGCGATAGTTCGAGCTGATGACGAATCCGATCGCGTTCCACTCGTCGCTCATCCTACCAACCTCGTAGTGCTCGAATAACAATGCCACAGCACTGAGTGGGTCAAATTGTACCATGGACGACCTTCGTTCCACTCCGGGTCAGCAGGACGGAACGTGCGCGAACTGCGGCCGGCACGTCTCGGCGAGCTACGTGCGGGTCTTCGGCGATAATACCGGGACCCTGCATCGGTGCTCGACGTGCTCGACGGTGAGCGACGTGATGGACGGCCGGGGAAGCGGCCTGGATAGTTAACTGCGCTGTCCACCTGTTTCTGTAACTTCGATTGTTGTTTCATGAGTTTTCCTCGACGGGGGCATCTTCGACGATCGGACGGCCGCGGTCACGGGCCACGTAGTGCGCCGCCGACAGGACGGCGAACGCCAGGACGACGATGACGCCGGCGACCGCTTCCGGCAGTACGTCCAGGAGCGGCACGCCCACGGCCACGCCCGCATAGAACGCCGCAGAGACGAACGCGAGAATCGCGTAGTACCGATGCCAGGGTCGTTCGTCGTCGGACTCGGGCATGTACCGCTCGATCTCGCTCGCTCGGTCAGAGAGCTCGATGAGTCCCGACTCCGAGTCGTACTCGATGAGGTTCGTGGACACGAGCTTCGGGACGTGCGTCTGATAGACCGAGACGTACACGCGTTTGGATTGCTTGTCGGTGAGTTCCTCGACCGGCGTGTCGTTCTCCCATGCTGCGATCTCGTTCGCGAGATCCATGAGGTCGACCGGGCCGTCGTGCTCGTGGAGGTACGAGAGCATGAACCGCCGTCTCGAGTTACTGAGTATCTCGAAGACGGTATCCTGCGTTAACTCACCTCCTTCGGATTCTGACATCGGTTTTGGATTCACCGGGAGTTGTTCTGCATGCGATTACCTCCTACCACGACGGTTGGACCCTTTGTTAAGTTCCGAATAGTCGAGGTAGGACGCTGGTACTTCAGGGCGGCCGTGATGCGTCGCGCCGACGGTCCGGAATCGAGCGCCGCGAAGCCATCAGCGGCCTGTGGCAGGCTGACCGAACTCCCCCCCGTTCGCGTCGATGTGGGTTTAAGTGAGCGGCCGGTCGGAGTGGGGTGGGTCTTCGAGCGTACGAACCCGCTCGTGACCCAGTCACTCGCGACTGACCCGCCACGGGCGACCCCGATGGGTGCAGCCGGCCGTGGCTGTCGTGTGCGTCGTCGATCACGAGCCAACGGCGGGTCGAGACCGCCGGTTCTGGCGGGGTCCTGGACGTCGCTCGTCGATGACTCGGGTCGCGGTATCGCGGCGATGGATCGGTCCGGAGGCCCCCCGGGTCGTCTCGCCCCGGACCGCCCGGTGGCGTTCACTGGCGACCACCACTGGCGGCGGCGAGCTGGTGGCTGGTGCCGGTGTCGTCGGGGTTCGTTCGTCGTGTCTGTGTCTCGTACATGGTTGTCTCTGGGCCACGTCACGCAACGCTGACGCGGTCGATACCCTGTAGGTGGCGGAGAATGCGTTTAGTTATGCGTCAGTTTGAGGGGAACAGCACGGAATTATTCGGAGTAGAAGACGTGTAACCGTTCGATACGGGCCGTTCAGCGTCTTGCCGTGGCGTTCACGCGACGTGGTCGCGATACCCGATGAGGGCTGCGGCGAGGATGCCAGCGAGCAGGACGAGACCGCCGATCGCGATGCCGGTGCCGCCGGCGAGTGCGGCGAAGAGGTACGCGACGACGCCCGCGACCGAGAGGACGGCGAACGGCGTCTCGACGCTGGTCGCTTCGTCGCCGGGTTCCGGTTCGATGTCGAGGTACGGCCGGAGCTGTTTGGCGTTGGGGCCGACCTTGATCGTTCCGCGGTCCTTGTCGAACTCGATGACGTCGGCGTCGGCCATCTTCGGGAGGTGGCACTGGTAGAGGGCGACGTACACGCGCTTTCGTTGCTGCGAGGACAGCGCGTTCACCGGCATGTCGTTCTCGATCGCGGCGACGTGTTCGGCGAGGTCACCGATCCGGATGACCTCGTCGTCGGTGATGGCGAGGTACCCGAGGACTCGCTGTCGGCGTTCGTTCCTGAGGATGTCGAAGACCCGTTCCAGCGGCAGATTGTCGTCGGTTCCGCTGCCGACAAGCGGGTCTTCGAGTGCCGCTGGAGTGCCGTCGTCGGCCGTCTCGATACCGTCTGGCTCGCTCTGTGGATCGGTGTTGTTCTCGGATGTATCGTTCATGCTCCCCCGCGGTTCGAGTCGACGAGCGAGGCGCCGTACCGGACGTGCTCGCTCTCCCCCTTTTGGTCGACGGCCCTTGTGCACTCGACGGCAGTGATTGGTTCAGATACTCTCCGGAATTATATAAGATTTTTGTAGCGACCGTGGTAGTACTTCGGTGGTACTATTACCGATTTCCAAAGGCATCTGAAATTCTGGTGACTTCGGGTTTCGTTGGGACGAGCCCCACGGGTCGGACGTCAGGCGCTTTCGTAGTCGGCGTCCGGGGTGACGACGATACGGCCGACGTTCGAGACGAAGACCTCGCAGTCCTCGAGTTCGAAGGACAGTGAGAGGTCGTGGGCCGGGTCCTGCCTGGAGAACAGCTGTTCGATGGCGTCGCAATCGACCCATTCCCCGAGCGGTGGTATCTCCGTGACGTTCCGGTCGGTCGCCTCTGCGACGGCGGTCGCCATCCGTGCCGTGATCGAGTCCGCCGCCCGCGGATCGAACTCGACGATCTGTTTGCTCGGCTGACTGACGGCGGTGTTCGACTGTAAGTTGGCTTCTGTCATTGTTCGTACTTTTTGGACGGTCGTCGGCGAGTGCCCCTGCAGCGCCCCTGCCCGTCCATTCTTCTCAGATGCGTGTACAGCCAGGTATAAATATTCACCGTATCAAGAGTAAAGAAACTCGAAGTTTGTTCCAAAGCGTTTCCCTAGACTGCGACACGATGTTGGGAATCAGTCCGTAGTTGGTCTGTTCGCGTCGTGACCGCGACGGGCGGTGGCGCCCCGGTCTCGACTGTGCCACCTGGAACGATCGCTGAACGACGCTACGTCTCGAGGGAGTTACGGTCGCGAAAACGGAAGTACGGGGATGACTCCCCGTCGAATGTCGAGTGAAACGTCGTCCGTGTGGGGGTGGATGGGGGTCGACTGACTGAGTCCGGGGTGGCTGATGGACGTGGTGGGGTTTCGTCCGTGGAGCGACGTTTCGTCGCCACCCATGAGACCCTATGCCAGGGCGTATCTTTGTTATATAGATATTTCGAGAATCACCAACAGAGTAAGTACTGCAATTTCGTCGCCGTGGGACGAATGTATGCGGTCACTCATGTCGGACAGCGTCCAGTGTCAACGGAGCGAACGATGCAGCAACTACTCCCCCTCCAGAACGACTTCGGATAATCCAGAGACGCGTCCGGCGCAGCGACCTCACTCGACCTATCGCAGTAATCGGTCGTTCCAACGATCGACGAACCCACCGTCCGGGCGACCGCGTCGTTCAGTCCGCGGCCAGCGTTCGGCCGACGAGCGACGCGAGTCCGTCGGTCAGTGAGACGGCGGCCTCGAACCCGAGTTCGTCGCGAGCGGTCGTCGTATCCGCGCAACTCTCCTGGATGTCGGCCGGTCGCGAATCGTCGTGGACGACCGGCACGGTCTCCGGCGCGAGTTCGCTGACGAGGGTGGCGAGCTCCAGGACGCTCGTCGTGGTACCGGTGCCGACGTTGAACGCTTGGCCCGTCGCCGGCGTCGTCGCTGCGGCCACGAGCGCGCGAACGACGTCGCTGACGTGGACGAAGTCGCGGGTCTGACTGCCGTCGCCGTGGACGACGAGCGGTTCGCCTGCGCGTGCTCGCGCGACGAAGGACGGGACGACGCCGTCGCGTTGCCCGGGGCCGTAGACGTTGAAGAAGCGGAGTGCTACGGCGTCGCAGTCGTACCAGTCCGCGTACCCGCGGACGTACTGGTCGGCGGCGAGCTTGGAGATGCCGTACGGGCTCCGCGGCGTCGTCGGTTCGGTCTCCGGGATGGGGAGTTGACTGGGGCGGCCGTAGACCGCGGCGCTCGAGGCGAAGACGAGGCGCGCGTCGCGTTCGGCTGCTCGTTCGAGCAGGTACGCGGTCGCGGTCGCGTTGACGTCCAGGGTCTCCGTCGGTGCGTCGAGCGTCGCTGGAACCGATGGGATGGCTGCGAGGTGGAAGACGTAGTCGACGGTCTCGGTGAGTTCGTCGACGAGCGCGCGGTCGGTGATGGTGCCGACGGTGAGCGTGGCGTCGTCGTGGACGCTCGACTCGGTGCCCGTCGAGCAGTCGTCGAGGACGTGGACGTCCGCGTGCGGGGCGAGGAGGTCGACGAGGTGGCTGCCGATGAAGCCGGCGCCGCCGGTTACGAGGATCCGTGCGCCCCGGAGCGGCGAGTCCGCGTCGAGCGTCGGTGTGGTGTGCGTCATTGGGAGTGTCGACGGCGAGATAGTGGTTTGTTATGGGCGTGCTTCCGTCGTCGAAGGCGTGGTTCGTGACGGCGCTGTGACTCGCGTCGACAGTCGTGGGCGTCGTTGCTGTCGAGAGCGCGGTCCAGGTCGTGTCCCGCACTTTCGAGCCCTCGGACTCGGCGAGTAACGTCCTTGTACGAGCGCCTGGCTGTTCCCATCGGACATCACCATCCGAGTGGCGGTGGGTGCCGGTGATTCGTGTTTCTTGGTAACACGGCATTAGGAAGAATCGCCGGCTTCCGACCACCGAACGCCACTCAAAGGTCACGTCACGCACGCTTCTGGTAACTAACTCGGCAATACTGTTAATGCCAGTAGGACGGTGTTTCCCACCATGCCTGGAAGATGGGTGTTCCAGACGACGCAGAACAGACCGGTTTCTGGGTGGACCGGAACCAAACTGAAACGCGATGCCGCACTCGGTGGTGAGTGCGCGTGAGCGAGTCGGCGACGGAGACCTGGGAGCGCGTCTCCTCGAATCCCGATCCCGAGGACGACCTCGGGTACGACCTACAGGCCCTGAGCATCATCACGGTCGGCGACCGCAACGAACAGTGCATGGTCATGCCGAGCGACGCCGACCACCTGGAGAACGACGAGTTCCTGGTCGCCGACCCCGACCTGGTCTGCGACCTCCACGAGCGCCGCTAGCCAGCGACCGACGAGACTTCTGTTTACGGTCCAGACGAGACGGAGTACTTACCAGTAGGTTCGGTAACCCGTCGGTAGGACTACTGGACCGCGGTTTTTGGCGACAGGTATGTTACCAATACGGATGGATAGAGCCGGTCTAACAAAGGCGTCATACGGGGTATAACGCTACTGTCGCGGAACGGAATGCGCCTACCCGTCGACACTGGAGGGGAATCGACCACGTACCGGGCGCGCCAGTTGCTGACGACCGCACCCGGTATTGGCTGAGACCACCGGCACGATGCCGACGGTCGCCGCGTCAACGCGCGGTGACCCGCCTACCATCCAGCCGCACCTGCGCGGACGCCGACGACCGAACGCGGCGTTCGACGACAGGGAAGCAGTCCGCTGAACGGAGAGAGACAAACCAATGCAACACAACAACCCGGCCATCACGATGGACGCAGGTTCGAACGGACCTGGGGGGAACGAACGGAGTACCGATGTCGACTGAATCGCAATCGACCAACGTCACCGAGGAGGGGACGTCGGTCACCGAAGAGGTGAACGCGAGCGAGCGACTGGAGACCGAAGCGCTCGCCGAGCCCGAGACCGAACTGGAGCTCGACCAGGTGTTCGAGATACTGAAGAACCAGCGTCGTCGCTACGTCCTCCAGCACCTGAACGACGTCGACGACACCGTCTCGATGAGCGATCTCGCCGAAGAGATCGCCGCGCTCGAGAACGGGAAGGAGGTCAGTCAGCTATCCTCGAGCGAACGCAAGCGCGTGTACGTGGGACTCTACCAGTGCCACCTCCCGAAGATGGATAGCATGGGCGTCGTCTCGTTCAACAAGCCGCGTGGCCTCATCGAACGTGGTCCGAACGCGGCGGTCTTCGACGAGTACCTCGAGTTCGAGCCCGAGGACGAGGGGCCGGCGTGGCACCGCATCCACGCGATCACCGCGGGGGCGAGCGCGGTCACGCTCCTCGTCGCGTTGCTCGTGCAGCCGTTCGTCGCCGCACCGCTCGTCGTGCTCGCGGGACTACTCATCGTCGCCGCGAACGTCGGGTGTTCGGCCGCACACTACCAGTGGGTGCGGGCGAACGACGACGAGGACGGCGACGGCGTCGGCGTGACGATGGGTGAGACGTCCTCCGCCTGAATCGAGACGGCGACCATTCGGGCACCCGAATCGCGGCGACTTCTACGGCACCACGACAGCGATCCCCGGCAGTATTGTACGCGTCCGTCGTTCGACGAGCCACGCGTCCTGGCTCCTGTACACGGCCACGTTCTTCGTTCCGCTGTCGGCTACGAGTTCCCGTGCAGGTCTCCGACGGGAACCCGCGGAATCGGTCGCGGGGTCGCCGGTCAGCGTGGTCCTGTCGCGTGCGAAGGCCGCGCATAACAAAACCGATATCACGACTATCGACTGCCAGAGCGGGGTGGCTTCGATGGCACCCCCGTGGAGATTCATCATGCACGCACGGACAGTACGCAGTACCGGTATCGTCGTCGAACAGCGGGAGGTGTCGGGATGACGGTCGCGGAGCTCGGCGAGAACGTCGTCGTCGACCCGGGCACGACCGTCGGTTACGAGTACGCGGAGAACGTCGGCCCGGCGGTCGTCCTCGGGGACGCGAAGATACGCAAGGGAACGATCGTCTACGCGGACACGGAACTCGGTCGTGGCCTCCAGACGGGACACAACGCGCTCATCCGCGAGCGCTGCATCATCGGTGAGAACGTCCTCGTCGGAACGAACACGGTCCTGGACGGGCTCCTGACGGTCGGGAACGACGTGAGCATCCAGACGGGCGTGTACGTCCCGCCGGAGACGTCCATCGGGGACGACGTGTTCCTCGGGCCGAACGTAGTGTTGACGAACGACCCGTACCCGCTCCGGCAGGACGTGCAACTGAAGGGACCGACCATCGAGGACGGGGTGTCCGTGGGCGCGAACGCGACCATCCTCCCGGGCGTCACCGTCGGGAAGAACGCGTTCGTCGCCGCGGGCGCGGTCGTCACCGAGGACGTCCCGCCGAACACGCTCGCGGTCGGGGTCCCGGCCACGCACCGCCCGCTCCCGAAGGAACTCGCAGCGGAGAACGTGGTCGCATGAGCCAGCGAATGCGAGTACGCCTGCTCTCGAATCAGGTGGTGGGCGCATGATATCGGTTGCGAGCCCGTCGTTCGGTGACGCGGAGAAGGAGGCGGTGCTGGCGGTGCTGGACTCCGGGATGGTCGCTGACGGGCCGGAGGTCCGGCGGTTCGAGGAGGAGTTCGCGGCTTACTGTGGCGCGAATCACGCGGTGGCGACGTCGAACGGGACGACCGCGCTCGTCGCGGCGCTCGTCGGGCTCGGAATCGGTGAGGGCGACGTGGTCGTGACGACGCCGTTCTCGTTCGTCGCGAGCGCGAACGCCATCCGTCTCGTCGGCGCTGAACCGGTGTTCGCGGACATCGACCCGCGGACGTACAACCTGGACCCGGCGGCCACGCGGGCGGCGGTCCGCGAGCACGACGCGGACGCCATCCTCGCCGTGCACCTGTACGGGCTGCCCGCGGACGTCGCCGCGCTCCGCGATGTCGCCGACGAGGAGGACGTCCTCCTGCTGGAGGACGCCGCGCAAGCGCACGGGGCTCGGGTCGACGGCCGGCACGTCGGGACGTTCGGGGACGCCGCGGCGTTCTCGTTCTATCCGACAAAGAACATGACGACGGGCGAAGGCGGGATGGTCGTCACGAACCGCGAGGACGTCGCGGAGCGCGCGGCGAGCTACGTGAACCACGGCCGCGGTCCCGAGGGCGGATACTCGCATCGCGACCTCGGGTCGAACCATCGGATGACGAGCATCGGCGCGGCCATCGGGCGCGTCCAGCTCGAACGACTCCCCGAGTGGATCGACGCGCGACGCGAGAACGCGGCCGCGTTGACCGATGCACTCTCGTCCGTCCGGGGCGTCATTGCGCCCGTGGAACCCGACGGGAGCGAGCACGCGTACCACCAGTACACCGTGCGCTGCACTGACCGGGAGGCGCTCGCCGCGTACCTCGAGGACGCCGGCGTCGGAAGCGGCATCTACTATCCGACGATAATCCCCGACCTGGAGGCGTACGACGGCTACGACGCGGACGTCCCGGTCGCTCGTGCCGCGAGCGAACAGGTGCTCTCGCTGCCCGTCCATCCCGGCCTCTCCGCCGAGGACGTCGACCAGGTCGTGAACGCACTCCGGGCCGTCGACGTCGAGGCGCGATAGCACGGATGTGGCCGTGGGAGCACGCTGCCGTCGGCTACGTGTGCTACTCGGCCGCCACCAGACTGCTCGGGGGCGACCCCCCGGACGGCGACCCCGTGCTCTTCCTCGCCGTCGGCACCCAGTTCCCCGACCTCGTCGACAAACCGCTCTCGTGGGGGCTCGGCGTGTTCCCGACCGGTTACGCTGCCGGTCACTCCGTCCTCGTCCTCCTCGCACTGACGCTACTCGCCCTCGGTGGCGTCCGCGACGACGGCCGTCGACGGAACGCGGTCGCGTTCCTCGTCGGCGCGTGGACGCACGTCGCCGGCGACCTCCTCTCCCCGCTCAGAGCCGGTGAGCCACTCGGCATCGACCGCGTCCTCTGGCCGGTCGTCGAAAGAGAACCGTACGGCGACGACCTCGGCGTCGAACGCGGCCTCGTCTACTTCCGCGAGTACCTCGCCGACGTCGGAACCGGGGACCTCAGCACGAGTCTCGCGCTCGGCGTCGCACTCGGCGTCACGTCGGTCGTGCTCTGGCTCGTCGACGGTGCTCCCGGCGTCCGAGCGATCACCACGAGGGTCGAGGCGTTCGCTCGACGACGCCGAGGGCGCTGACGCGGCTGGCGTCGCCGAAACTGGAGGAAACCGTCTACTTCCGCGGAACGGTTCGCGTCGGGAGGTATGCTCGTACTGTCCCGGTCACCTCGCGCGAGTACGAGTCGGTTACCGTTCGCAGCGAACGCCTGTCGAGGGCGAGGAATCGGCCGCGGGAGCGCCGAACCGAGTATGCGATTCATTACTAATCCCGTCCTGACCCTCCCCGAAGGTAACATGGGAGAAACCTCGAAGCAACTGCAACGAACCGTCGACTTCACGTACGATTGGTACGGCGATTTCCTCGACGACGTGAAGGCGGCGGGTTACGCATTCCGGTCGTTCCACGACGACCTGACGGCCGGCGACGTCGTCCTCCGGCACGACGTGGACCTCTCCGTCGACGACGCGCTGACGATGGCTCGCCTGGAAGCCGACCGTGACGTCACGGCAACCTACTTCGTTCTCCTCTCTTCGGCGCTCTACAACCCGCTCAGAGGGGAGACGCGCGACGCCGTCCGCGAGATACAGTCGCTCGGGCACGAGGTCGCGCTCCACTTCAGCACGCACGAGTACTGGCCCGCGGACTCCCCCCCGGGCGACGACGAGCTCCAGGCGCGCGTCGCCGAGGAACTCGCCATCCTGGAGACCGTCACCGGCGACGACCGGCGGCTCGTCTCCTTCCACAAGCCCCCGCAGTGGACGTTCGCGCGGAGCTACGACGGGTTCACGTCGACCTACGAGGCGCGGTTCTTCGAGGACGTCCAGTACGTCGCGGACTCCCGCCAGCGCTGGCGCGACGACCCACCAGCGGTCGAGGACTTCGAGGACACCGTCCAGGTCCTCACGCACCCCGGGCTCTGGGCGAACGAGGACGGGGCGTTCGACGAACGCATCGAGCAGGCAGTGACCGCGTCGTGCAAGACCGCGGGTCGGACCGCCGGCCGCGAGTTCCTGGGTGGTTGGTGATGTACCGAGACATGACCGTCGCCGTCGTCGTCCCGGCGTACAACGAGGAAGGGTTCGTCGGCCGCGTCATCGAGGACCTCCCGGCGTTCGTCGACCGCGCGTACGTCATCGACGACGGGTCGACCGACGACACGTGGGCGGAGATCACCGAGTACGCCGCCCGGAAGAACGCCGCACACGAGGGGCGCTACGAGGACCTCGTCGTCCCCATCCAGCACGAGCAGAACCGCGGCGTCGGCGGCGCCATCAAGACCGGGTACCAGCGCGCGCTCGCGGAGGGCGTGGAGGCGACCGCGGTCCTCGGCGGCGACGACCAGATGGACCCGCGCGAGCTCGAGAAGTACCTCGACCCCATCGCGGACGGCGTCGCCGGGTACACGAAGGGGAACCGGTTCGTGCGCGCCGGCGACTGGGCGCACATGCCGAAGTTCCGCCTCGTGGGGAACGTCGTGCTCTCGCTCCTGACGAAGGTCGCGAGCGGCTACTGGGGGTCGATGGACTCCCAGAACGGCTACACCGCCATCTCGCTCGACGCCCTCGAGCGGACGGACATCGACGGGATGTACGAGTACTACGGGTACTGCAACAACCTGCTCGCGCGCCTGAACGCCGCCGACGTCGTGGTGGCGGACGTCCGCCGACAGACCGAGTACGCGTACCAGGACGGCTGGAAGAGCCACATCGACTACAAGGAGTACGTCCCGCGCGTCTCGAAGATGCTGTTCGAGACGTTCCTCTGGCGCATCAACCGCAAGTACCTCGTGAAGAGCTACGACCCGCTCGCGCCGCTGTACGGCGTCGGGATGGCGTCGATGGCCGCGGGCGTCCTCGGCTACCTGAACTCGGTCGTCCGGAAGGACGGCGAGGACGCCGGGTCGTGGTTCCTGGCGACGCTCGTCGGTGCGCTCGCGTTCCTCTACGCGACGCTCCGGGACCTCGAGGACAACGAGGACCTGAACGTGATCATCGACCCGGAGGCTGACGCGGCGCGCGAACGCACCGCCGAGGGACGGGCGACCGAGTCCCCGCGCGCTGCGGCCGACGGCGGGGAACCCGCAGTTGCCGCGGGGGACGGCGACGAGCCCGTCGCCGACGCTGCTGGTGCTGGAGGTGAGGAGCGGTGACCGGTCGTCGGGACGTCACCGTCCTGATGACCGGTGCGGGCGCACCCGGTGCGTCCGGTATCGTGCGGAGTCTCCGCGCGGCACCCGACCGCGACGTCCGCATCGTCGGCGTCGACATGAACCCTGACGCGTACGGGTTCGCGCTCGTCGACGAGCACGCGGTCGTCCCGAGGGGCGACGACCCCGAGTACGTCGACCGCATGGTCGAGCTCGCCGCCGAGGTCGACGCGGACGTCGTCCTCCCGCTCTGCACCGCGGAGCTCCAGCCGCTCGCGGAGAACCGCGAGCGCTTCGACGCGACCGTGATGGTGTCCGCGCCCGACCGGCTCGCGGTCGCGAACGACAAGGCCGGCCTCTACGGGTTCCTCGCCGACGAAGGGTTCGCGTCAGCGCCCGAGTTCCACCGCACCGGGACGCGCGAGGAGTTCCTCGACGCCGTCGAGGCCCTCGGCTACCCGGACCACCCGGTGTGCTTCAAGCCACCCGTCGGGAGCGGGAGTCGCGGGTTCCGCGTGCTCGACGAGCGCGCGAACGACCTCGACGCGTTCCTGAACGAGAAACCGGACGCCGCGACGACGACGCTCGACGACGTCCTTCCCATCCTCGACGCGGGCGAGGCGTTCCCCGAGCTCGTCGTGATGGAGTACCTCCCGGGCGACGAGTACAGCGTCGACGTCCTCGCGACCGGTGACGACGTCCACACCGTCGTCCCGCGCTCGAGAGCCCGTACTCGCGCCGGCATCAGCTTC
Source organism: Halorubellus salinus (assembly GCF_020567525.1). Classification (GTDB taxonomy): domain Archaea; phylum Halobacteriota; class Halobacteria; order Halobacteriales; family Natrialbaceae; genus Halorubellus; species Halorubellus salinus. The sequence continues at coordinate 440,717 of NZ_JAJCVI010000003.1, read as the reverse complement.
GAAGGCGTCGTCGAACGCCGCGAGGACCTCCTCGAGGAGGCTGCGGGCATCTGTCGCGCGCTCGGCCTGGAGTACAACGTGAACGTCCAGTTCAAGGAGAACCCGGACGGCGTGATGAAGGTCATCGAGATCAATCCGCGGGTCGCCGGCACCATCATCATGTGCGTCGGCGCCGGCGCGAACCTTCCCTACATGGCGGTCCAGCACGCGCTCGGCGAGACGGTCCCGGAGCCCGACGTCGCGTGGGGCACCAGGATGGTCCGCTACTGGGACGAGGTCTTCACAGCGCCCGACGGCCGCACGTACCACGTGCATCCCGACGCGTTCGAACGCGACCGAACCGACCACCTCGACACCACTCCCAGCCCATGATTCAGACCGCGGTGTGCTTCGACCTCGACGACACGCTCTACGACTACCACGAGTACGCGAGGGCCGGCCTCGCGGCCGCAGCCGACCTCGTGCATCGCCGGTCCGGGAAGCGCGTGCACGGCGACCTCCTGTCCGCGTACTTCGACCCGAGCGTCGACGCGGGCACGTTCGACGTCCTCCTCGAGGAGTACGACCTCCCGAGCCTCAGCGTCGACGACCTCGTCGACGCCTTCCACGGGGACGCACACGGCAGCCTGGACCCGTACCCGGAGACCGAACGCGTCCTCGACGCGCTCGCCAGCCAGTACGCGCTCGGCCTCATCACGGACGGCCGCGGCGGCCAGTCCAAGCTCGACCGGCTCGGCATCCGCGACCACTTCGACAGCGTCCTCGTCACGCACGACCACGGCCGCTCGAAGCACGAACGCGCCGTGTTCGAGGACCACCTCGCCGACCTCGACGTTCACCCGACGCGCGCGACGTACGTCGGCGACGACCCACGCGTCGACTTCCGCATCCCGAACGAACTCGGGATGACCACCGTCCGCCTCCGCCGCGGTCGCTACGTCGACCTCGAACCCGAGGACGACGCCAGCGCACCCGACTACGAGATAGACACCCTCGACGCCCTCCTGTCGGCCATCCCCACCATGCACGCCGAACGCGGCGTCGTCGAGTAACCAGACGCCGAACTGTTTCTCTGAGCCCGTTTCGATCGACGGCCCTGCGAGGGCGTCCGACGGTTGGAGGGCGCGTTCGAGAGCCGACTCAGACCTGTATCACGCGTGCACGCTCTCCTTCGTACGTGTCCGGGATGTCACCCACCCCCCAGTCCGCTCCCGTCGATTCCAGGTAGTAGTACCGCCGACCGTCGTACTCGTAGTAGTACCCAGGGAGGTCGTTCCCGTAGACGCCGACCGCCATGTGGTCGTCGTACAACAACAGCACGGCATCGTAGTCGAAGGGCGTGGACTGGAGGAGTGTCGCAAGCAAGATGGCGGTATCCTCGCAGTCGCCGTTCCCCTCGGTCAACGTCTCGACCACGAATTTGGTGTAGTCGTCGTATCCCTTGCTCACGTCGTCGGTCACGTACGGGAGGTTCTGGACGAAGTCGATGAGGAACGCCGCCTGCTCCCTCTTATTGACGAACCCGTTGGACTCGGCTTCGTCGATGAGTATCCGCCCCATGGTCTCCGAGAACCCGTTCTGAGCGACCTCAGCGTACTCCTTGCGACTGCGACCGCGCGGCTCCTCCAGGCGTTCGACGTAGATGGACTTGTGGATGACGTACCCCGCCTGCCAGTCGCGGCCACGGGTGGTCCCCGAGTAGTCGAGGATGAACTTGCCTTCGCCGGCGTCCCGAACGAACGTGTCGGTCTCGACGCTCTCGAGGGACGCCGGATGTGGGTCCTTCACGGCGCGGCCGTCCTCCACGCGGTACCGGTTCGACTCGCAGAGCTTCTCGAAGTCGCTGGCTTCCGCAGATTCGACCGTCAGGTCGCCAGGAATCAGCAGCGCGATGTTGTACACGGGGCGGTCGTCCGGGACGGCCGTCTCGACGCTGCTCGCACTGACCTCGAACGGATCGGTGCGGTCCTCGACGCTGAACCGCTTTGAACTGGCGACGGCGAACGCGGTCTCCCGCGACGGGTGCGTGAACGTGTACACAACCAGTTTGGCACCGTTCGGGTACCTGGCTTCGAGCGTGGCGGGGTTGACCGTGGCGGTCGACTCGGTGAAGCCGTACGTCTTGAAGTAGCTCGTTCGACCGAGAAGTGGTTCGTAGTTCGCCTGGAGCGTGTTCGACGGGACCGACGCGGACGCTTCGGTCGTCTGCCGGGACGTGGTGTCCGTGATGGTCGTCGACGTCGTCCTCGTCGCGGTTCCGGTCGTGGCCTTGATAGCGGTCGTGGCGGCCGCCTTGACATCCGACTTGGACTGGACGTCCGGGTCCGAGGGCGCGTAGTCGTCGCCGTCCGGGACGCCGTCGTCGTCGGAGTCGGGTCGGGTCGTCGACTTTCCGCTCCGTTCGCCATCGCCGAGCCCGGTGCATCCGGCCGAGCTTGCGCTCGCGCCGAGCGTGACCGCACCAATCAAGTAATCGCGTCGCTCCATGCCGGGACTTTTCGACACCCCCGCATATGTGTGATGGCCGACGACCGCACGCCGGCTCCCGCCTGGAACGTTCGTTGGAGGACGCGGGGCGGCGGCGCTCTCGCTCGCGGAAGCGGTGACCGAAACGAAGGGTCAGGAATTCAAGCTCGAAATGGAGATGGTTCGGAGGGACCGCCGTCAGCGCCGGCGCGCGACGAGGAGTGCGGCGGCGATGAGTGCGACGAGGGCGACGACGATGGAGAACCCGGGCGTGGAGCCGTCGGCGACTGCGTCGTCGCCTGCGGGTTCGGTGGTCGTCGGTTCGTTCGTGGTGGGCTCGCTCGTGGTGGGTTCGCTCGTGGTGGGTGCGGGGTCGACCTGGAGCTGGCCCTGGTCGACGCCTGCGACCGCGAGGTCGTACGTGCCGGCGTCGGTCGCGACGAACGACATCGGGACCGTGATGGTCTCGCCGGCGGGGACCTCGACGAACTTCGTCTCGATGGATTCGCCGTCGAGGGAGACGGTCGCGTCGTAGGACTGTGCGCGCGTCCCGTTGTTCGTGACGGTTATCGAGGCGGTGACGAGGTCGCCTTCGGTGACGTTGGTGGCGCCGACGTCGACGCTCCCGACGGAGAGCGCGGGGTCGTCGACGACGAGTGCGAACGTCGACAGGCGACTGGTGCTCGCGACGACGTGCCCGGGGGCCCCGTCGACGGGGCGCTGCGTGAGCTGCATCCATTCGCCGGCGTCGCTGTCGTAGCGGTATATCTCGACGTCGTCACCGGATCGCAGGAACTCGAAGGTGACCGACCGAAGTTCGGCCGTCGAGAGCGACGAGGTGACGGAGAGGTACCGGATCGCGCGGGCGTCCGACTCGATGGCGGGCGTCCCCTCGGGCGGGGCCTCGATGCGTTCGAGCGTCATGTCGAACGCGAGGTCGTGCTTGACGTTGGCGGCGTTCCGTCGCGAGTCGACCGTGACGGACGTCAGTTCGTTCCCGGTCCCTGCGAGGATCGTGGCGGACGGCAGGTCGACGGTCACGGGGACGCCGGCGTTGGCGTCCGCGACGGTCGCCTGTAAGCGGTCGCGAGCGTCGTTCGTGGTGACGTCTATCGACGTCGGGTAGGGTTCGTTGACGTGGACGACGTCGACGCGCTGGTTCGAGAGGACCATCTTGAAGTCACCCGCTTGGTCGAACCGGTGGACGAGCGTGGTGCTCGTCTCCGAGAGGCGGTCGACGGTGACGCGCTTCTCGGCGAGCAGTTCGCCGTTCGTCGTCAGGAACAGTCTGTAGGTACCTTCGACGAGACCCTTGTTGTGGAGCGTGACGTTGAATTCAACGGATTCGCCGACCTCGATCTCGGTCCGGTTCACGGACTGTTCGACGACGTTGATGTTCGGGCCGACCTCGAACTGGGTCTGGCTGTCGCTCCCGGAGTTCTCGGGTGCGTTGACCGCGGTGAAGACGTTGGTGGCGACGCGCTCCATCGTCCGTTCCGCGTCCGCGTCGATGCTCAGCCAGTCGCCGGCGACGTCGTCGGCGAGCGTCCGGAGTTCGTTGTCGGTACTGCTGTCGCACGGGGGCGAGTGGACGTCGCACGCACTGGCGCTCGCGCTCGAGGGGGAGACGGACAGGAACGTGTAGTCCTTGAGCCGGTCGGTCGCTTCGGCGCGAGTGGCGGCGTCGCTGTCGTCGTCCTCGTCGGTGATGAGGACGATGACGCGTTGCGCGTCGGACCGGTAGTTCATCTCGGTCGCCTTCAGGATGGCGTCGGACGCGCGTTCGGTGTTCCCGGCGGGCGTGAAGATCATCGCGTTCTCGATGGCGTCGAAGTCCGACGTGAACGGCTGTCGGACGGTCGCCGACGACGTGTACGTGACGAGCCCGAATCGGGCGTCGACGTCACGTTCGAGGAGCGTGCGTTGGAACGTCTGGAGCTCGTTCGCGAGCTGGTACCGTTCCGTGTTCATGCTGTCGGAGCGGTCCATCACGAACACCACGTCCACCTTCTTCGAGGTGGCCTGGGTTTGCGTGCTGGTGCTCGTCGACGCGACGGTGCTGGTGGGTTCGAGCGCGAGCACGCTGTCGTTCGTCGAGAGCGATTCGGTCGAATCGGCGGCGAACGTGGTCGTTGCCGCGGCGACGGTCGAGGTCGTCACGAGCAAGGCGACGAGAACGACGGCGACGCGTGCGAGCGTCGTGGGTTGTGGGCGCCCGGTCGCGGACGCCCTCATGCTACGAGTTCGGTCGGGTGACATACGATTGTACGAGGGCGTCGACGGTACCTTGTAACGGGTAACATACCGGTGCGAACGCGTCCCGAACTCGTCCGTACTAGTAGACCAGTTGATAGGCAGTGCCGGTGGTCGGTTTCGGGCTGAAACCTGCGGATAGGGAGGGACTGACGGGGTGGCTAGGCGACCTATAACTATCCCCGACACAGCGGTTCTGTTCGGTAGAACGCCGTGGCTCGCAATCGGGCGACCGCGGCAGCTATCAGATGACACAGTCCCTCCGTCACAGACCCATCGGTACGAGAACCACTCGCTATTACGACACGTTCGCCCGGGCGGGCGCGTCGTCTCGCCGTCGTACGCGCACCGGTTCCGAGGGCGAGAGTGGTGGCCGCTGTGAGCGCGTCGCTTCGCGCGGTCGCGTCACGCCCGCACCCGCGACAGGGAGGTGGTCGTAGCGATGGCCGGGTTCGAGAACTTCACCGAGCGACTGCTATCCATCGTGAGCGCTCGCGTGCTGACGCTCGTCATCACGTTCGTCACCACGCCCATCGTCGTCCGGCTCCTTGACCCCGCGGGGTACGGGAACTACGCGGTGCTGCTGTCGGTGTTCACCATCTGGATCCTCCCCGTGAGTTCGGCGGTGACCGAAGGCGTCCAGAAGTACGTCGGCGAGAACCGCGACGACGACGACGCCTGGGGGGCGCGCGTCGTCGGCTTCTACTTCATCTTCGGCGGGGCGCTCGTCGTGGTATCGGTCGCGCTCTTGCTCGCGTTCACGGCCGTCGGTGGCGCCGCGTGGTTGTTCGGGGACTCGTTCACGCTGTACTTCTATCTCCTCGCAGTGTTCGTGTTCGTCTCGCAGTTCCGCGCCATCGGCTACCACGCCGTGCTCGGGTTCGGGAACGAGAAGGCGACGGCGACGTTCGACGTCGCGAAGAAGTTCCTGACGATGGCGGTCGGCATCACGCTCGTCGTCACCGCCGGGATGGGGGTTGCGGGGATGCTCGTCGGGCACGTCGTCGCGAACGTCGTCATCGCGGCGGCGGCGGCGTTCATCGTCGTCCGGACCGCGGACCTGTCGGCGGTCACGTTCCGGTCGCTCCGCGCACTCCCGCTACGGGAACTCGTCGCGTTCAACGCGCTGAACGTCGTCCTCGTCTTCCTCGTGCTATCCATGGCGCACGTCGACGTGCTGATGCTGCGGACGTTCGGGTCGCCGGAGTCGACCGGGTTCTACAAGGCGGCGTTGAGCACGAGCGAGTACCTCTGGATCGTTCCGATGGCGCTCCAGACGGTGCTCTTGCACTCGAGTTCGAGCCTGTGGGCGGATGGACGGACCGACGAGTTGTCGAGTATCGCGAGCCGGTTGACGCGGTTCACGCTCCTGCTCGTGGTCCTGATGGCGCTCGGGATGGCGGTGCTCGCCGACCGGTTCGTGCCGCTCTACTTCGGCGCTGAGTACGAGGAGTCGATCGTCCCGTTGCTCGTTCTCCTCCCGGGCGTCGTCGGGTTCGCGGCTGCACGGCCGCTGCAGGCGATCGGACAGGGGTCGGGGAAGCTCCGGACGCTCATCGTCGCGGTCGGTGGCGCCGCCGGCCTGAACTTCGTGCTGAACGCGCTCCTCATCCCGCTGTACGGCATGATGGGTGCGGCGGCGGCGACGAGCATCGGGTACGGCTCGATGTTCGCGTTCCTCCTGTGGTCCGCGTACCAGCTCGGGTACGACCCGCTCCAGGACGTGCGACCGGTTCGCCTCCTCGCGACCGCCGTCGTCTCCGCACCGTTCGTGTGGGGTGTGAACGAACTGATCCGGAACGACGTGGTCGCCCTCTTCGTCGTCCCGCCCATCGGGTTCGTCGTGTACTTCGTCGTCGCCGTCGGCGTCGGTGCCGTCGGTATCGACGAGGTGCAGTCCATCGTGGACCGCGCCCCGCGCCCGCTCGCCGCGCCGCTACGCGCCGCACTCTCCTGGGTCAACTGACGCTGCCGGTCAGGGTCTCGGTTCGACGCGTAGTACCCTCTATTCTGGTCGTAATCACCTCATTACCACGGGTGTCTGCGTCGTCGGTCGGGTCTGATGACCGATGTCCGCACGTTCCGTCGCGGCGACGACCTCGACGCGTTCCTGTCGCTGTACGAACGGGTCTTCGGGCGAGCTCGCGACGCCGCGTGGTTCGACTGGAAGTACGCGTCCGGGCCGGCGGTGTCGGCGCCGAGGATAGTGGTGGCGGTGAGCGATGGGACGGACGGCGCCGAGAGCGGTGACCTCGTCGGTGCGCGACCGTTCCTCCCGATGCAGCTCGCGGTCGGCGACCGGCGCGTGGTCGCCGTTCAGCCGGTGGACGCGATGGTGCATCCGGAGCATCGCCGCCAGGGCGTGTTCACCGCGATGACGGAGTGGGCGCTCGCGGCGTTCGAGGCGAGCGACGCCGCGTTGTGCTTCAACTTCCCGAACGAGGCTGCCGCGGCGGGAAATCGACGACTCGGCTGGCGGAAGGTCCAGGAGCGAGCGTCGTTCTATCGGTTCGTCGACCCGGCGCGCGTCGCCGAGTCCGCGGACCTCCGTCCGCTCGCGACGGCGGCCGCGTCGGCGGTCGCACCGGCCGTGTCGGGGTACAACGCGATGCGGCGCGCGATGGCGCCGGACGCGGGCGCGGTGACGGTGCGTCGGGAACGGACGGTCCCCGTCGCGGACCTCGCCGCGCGATATCGGGCGCGACCGCCCGACGGCATCCACGTGGTTCGAGACGCCGCGTTCTGGGAGCACTCCACCGCGAACCCGGATTGGCGATACGAGACGTACCTCGCGGACGACGACGAGAGCGCGCTCCTGCTCGGCCGGTCGACGCGACCGGGCCACGCCGTCGCGCGAGTGACCGACGTCCTGCCACCGGGAGCGGGGCGGTCGCGGGCGGCGCTGGCGGCGCTGCTCCATCGAGCGCTCCGGGACCACGACGATGCGGCGCTGGTCGTCGCACCACCGCTCGCGGGCGCGACCGACCTCCTCGCCGACCTCGGCTTCCTCTGCGACCGCGACCCGCCACTCAGCTACGCCACCACGCCGACGAACCACTTCGTGCGGACGCTCACGGACGAGTGGACCATCGACGGCGTCGACGTCGGCGACGCGGCGAACTGGACGCTGACGTTCGTCGAGCAGGACACGAACTGACCGGAACGCGTTCCTCGACGCGACCGTCCTGTCCTGCCGTGCGGTGGTCGGTTCAGGCGGCCGTCGGTTCTGGCAGTGGTCGGTTCAGGCGGCCGTCGGTTCTGGCAGTGGTCGGTTCGGCCGGGCGTTGGTTCTGGCAGTGGTCGGTTCTGGCGGTGGTCGGTTCTGGCAGTGGTCAGTACGGACGATGATCAGTTCGGAGGCGGGGAGAGGCGAGTTGGTCGGGAACAGGAACTTCGGAGGGAACAGGGTCCACGGTCAGGAATGGATGTCGTAATCGGGAGCAGGAACGAGGGTTCGGGGTGCGGGACGGTCGTCAGGCGAGCTTCGAGCGTGCGTACCCGGCAGGGAGTCGCCCTTCCTGGACGACCTCGACGGCTGACAGCGGGTACGTGTCGGCGGGCGGCGCGGGGTCGAAGAGGCCGCGGGTCGCGCCGACGGTGGCGAGACTCTTCGTGAGCAGGAACTGGATGGCGCCGCGGACGCCGAGTTGCTTCGCGACGATGGCGAACGCGAACGCGGACGCGAGGACCCAGCCGACGACCGCGACCGTACTGAGTATCGAGAGCACGCCGACCGCAGTCCACGCGAGCAACGCGAACTTGTACCGTTGCCGTGCGACGAGTTTCGCGAGGACGCGGGGCTTGCGGGCGGCGTACCGGATGGCTTGCCCGACGCCGTGATAGTAGCCGGCGCGCCACCGTCGGAACGGCTCCTGGAGCGGGTCGCCGAGCGGGTGGACCGCGGAGACGTCCGGAAGTCGGACGAGCCGGTACCCGGCGGCGGTGAGGCGGTACCCGACGTCGACGTCCTCGTACGACCGCAAGTAGGGCGCGAACCCGCCGACTGCTTCGAGCGCGTCGCGCTCGAACAGCATCACGCCCCCGATCTTGTCGACCTCGCGGACCTCGGGGTGACGGGTCTCGTTCAGGCAGCCCTCCACGCCCGCGACCGCGTGCGTGTCGAGGTACTCCATCGCGGCCCGGAGCCAGTCGTCGGTTAGTTCCATGTCGCCGTCGACGTGGAGGACGCGGTCGCCGCGCCCGACCGCGTCACCGACGTAGCGACCGGCGCCACAGGACACCGTGTGTTCCTCGGGGATGCGCAGTATCGTGACCGGGTACTCGCGTGCGATGTCGACCGTGCGGTCCGTCGACGCGGAGTCGACGAGCACGACCTCGAAGGGACCGAGGCCGTCCGCGGCCCTGAAGACCGATTGGAGACACTTGCGGATGCGGTCGGCTTCGTTCTTCGCTATCACGACCACCGAGAGTTCGGGCGTCTCGCCGGGCGAGACGAGGTCTCCGGGCGCAGCGGTGGTCGTCCGTCGGTCGTCGGTCTGTGCGTCGCGGGATGCGTAGTCGGTGCTCGCTGCGGCGTCGAGGGCCGTCGCGGTCGGTGCGTGGTCGGTGGTATCTGGTCGGTGAGTCATTGTGGTGAGAGGACGCCGTTTTCGAGGATGGCCGAGTCGACGTGTCGCGTCCCCTGGGGCGTCACGATCGTCGTGTTCTGGACGAGGATGCTGGCGTCACGCGCGACGATCGGGTCGTGGTCGACCTCGATGTGGCAGTCGATGATCGCGCAGTCGTCCATGTCCTTCAGGCGGATGCCGCCGCGTCGGTCACCGAGTTGCTTGATCGTGCAGTTCTGGAACGTGGTGCCGTCGCGGTTGTACATCCGGGCGACGTAATCGTTGGTGGCGTCGCCGGTGATGGTGACGTTCTCGATGAGCGGCTTCTGGTTGTCCGGCTGGTTCGGCGCGAACGCCCGGATGGCTGGAACGTCCGCGGCGTCGACGTGGATGTGGGTGTTGCGGATGGTGCCGCCCTCGCTATCGCCGTGGAAGACGACGGCGCCGAAGCTGTTCGAGACGTTCGGGCCGAACTCGACCGAGCAGTCCTCGACGAGGATGTCCCGCCGGTTCCGGAACCGGATGCCGCGAGCGTTCTCCTGGTATCCCTCGGGGATGTCGTCGACGCGGACGGTGACGTCGCGCGCGCTCGACCCCGTGGAGCCGAGGCGGACGTTCGAGATGTTGTTGTCCGTGTACGTGCCGCCGACGACGTGCACGGGGCCGTTCCCGCCGTCGTCCTGCCCGGGGGTGGAGGCGTACAGTCCGTTGTCCGTGAACCCCGAGACCGAGCAGTTCTCGAAGGTCGCGACGCCGGCGTGGTACTGCCCGACGTACACGCCGGTGAGCTGGCGTTTCGCGTCGTTGTGCAGGTCGACGTTCCGGACGACGCCGTGGCTGTCGGGGTCGATGACGTCCAGTCGGAACGCCGCGATCTGGCCGGGGCAGCTCCCGGACAGCGAGACGTTCTGGACGGTGACGTCGCCGACGGCGTCGATCCTGAAGCCGCCGCCGGACCCGGGGCGAGAGAACTCGACGTCGATCCCGTCGAGCAGGAACGCGGCGACGTTCTGGAACCGGACGTACGGGCGGTCCTCGCACGCGCGAGCGGCTCCGACGAACGTCGGTCGTTCGTCCGTCGTGGCGGCGATGGCGAAGTTCGAGACGTCCTCGACGTGGAGCGGGTCGATGCGGTAGGTTCCCGGCGGGAAGGAGATGAGCGTCCCCGGCGCCGCGTTGTCGAGGATGACGTCGTTCACGGGTTCCTTCCCGTTCGGGTCAGCGCCGACTTCGACGGCGTGGACGACGCGCTCGTAGGCGTCGGCGTGCCGGACGGTTTCGTCGACTCCGTCGCCCGGGCCGTCCTCGTCGGGTGGGTTCTGGGCGGTGCCCGGGGGGTCGTCGTCGCGGTCGACGTCCCCACCGGCGGCCGGGTCCCGGTCCGGGTCCGCGCCGGTGCCGTTCGTCGCGAACTCGCCGACTCCGTACCCGAGGACGCCGACGGCGCCGACCGCCCCAAGGCCCTTCAGGACGTCGCGTCTGTCGATGGGTCGTCCCTTGCGCGTCCGGGAGTTCGACGAGTCGAGGTCAAACACGAACCGGCCCTCCACTGGTTCGGCGCTGGCGGTCGCGGACGAGCGGACGGCGTCGACCGGGCGCGTGGCACGCCGCGTGGTCGGACTGGCTCGATGTCATGCGTATCCCAGCTCCTCCAGACGGTTCATCGCCTCCCGTGAGACGCCGCCGTCCGCGTCGTCGACGCGCCGTCGGTCGAGCCCGTTCACGAGCCGATCGAGCCGCCGGCGCGCGGCCGACGGTGCGAGGTCGCCGATGACGCGGAACGCGCCCGGTTCGCTCTCGTACGCGTAGGCGCCGTTCTCGGTGACGAACCCGTGGAGCGGCGTCCGCCAGCGATCGTAGAGCGACTCGGGGAGGCCCTTGCGTTCGAACTGGCCGTGGTGGAACGGGAGCAGGCCGTGGGACTCCACGATGTGCGGCTTCGGCGCGAGCTCGCCCAGGAGATTGCGGCCTCGCGAGTCGACGTCGACACCCGCGAGGTCCGCTATCGTGCGGTGAACGTCGAGCAGGTCGACGACGTCGTGTCGAACGCGGTCCGGGACGTCGTCGCCCGAGACGACCAGGGGGACGTGCACGAGTTCGGGGTGGAGGCCGATGGAATGGTTCCAGAGGCCGCGTTCCCCGAGGTACTCGCCGTGGTCCGATAGCGTCACCACGTAGTCGAACGACTCGCGGAGCGTCGCGTAGATGTCGCGGTAGACCCGCGAGAGGTGCGCGACGGATTCGGCGTAGGCGGCACGGATCCGGTCCGGGTCGTCGACGTCCCCGGCGAGTGCGTCGGCGACGACGACCGTCACGGGGTCGCGTTCGCCCGGCGGCGGCCGGTACGGCGTGTGCGCGTCCATGAGGTTCACGAAGAGGAACTCGTTGTCGCCGAAGTCGGTCGCGGCGACGCGCTCGCTGACGGCGGTCGCACCACCGTCGTACGTGGGCGTCCGGAACATCCTGTATCCGTGTCGGAGCGACCGCACGGTGTCGCAGTCGCTCCGGGCGACGTCGAGGACGCCTCGCAGGTGTCGGCGGACGCCGGGGGTCGTGCGCTCGAGGTGGGCCTGCCAGTCGAACAGGCGGTCGTCGGTCCGCGAGAGGTTCGCGGCACCGTCGAACGTGTCGAACCCGCGGTCCCAGCCGTCGTACTGGACGAGCTGTGGGTTCGCGGTGAGGCACCGCGTCCTGTAACCGGCGTCCTGGAGAGCTTCCGGGAGCGTCGTCCCGGGCCAGTCCATCGTCGGGGACGCGCCGTGAACGCCGGCTTCGCTCGCGTAGCGTCCCGTCCAGAGGGACGCGTGCGCGGGAACTGTCCAGTGCGACGTCGAGTACGCGCGAGAGAACCGAGTGCCGTCGAGCCAGGGGAACGCGGAATCGAACGTGTCCGCGCGCACCGTGTCGAGAACGACGAGTGCGATGGAGGTCACGAGGATATAAACCGCCACGGAGCGCTTTGTTATGGCGAGTCTACCGGGGCGCCTTGCCTGGAAGTCCCCGGATACGGCCCGTGGTCAGCGTCGCCGTGCCGCCTCAGTTCGTTCGCGAACCGTCGTAGCCGGGGATGACGTCCGAGTACGTGACGTTCGCGTCCTCGCCGTAGTAGTTCCCGTCCCAGGAGGTGTTCACCCAGTCCGAGTTGTTCGGCATGATGATCGTCTGGCCGTACTCGTCGGTCGTGTCCGCCTCCGGGGCGTTCGAGTTGAAGAACCAGTTGTCGTTCACGACGGCCTGGCTCGGGGTGTCGCGGATGCTGACGTTGTGGTTCCGGTTCCCGTCCCACTCGCGGTAGACGGTCTCCACGACGTTGTTGTGGATGTCGTAGTCACCGCCGGCGGGCGAGTGCACGTCGATGTTGTGCATGACCTCGGTCGGCCCGAAGTGGTTGTACCGGAGCGTGTAGCTCCCGCGGGCCTCGCTCATCGCGACCGAGTGCCGGTTGTAGTTGAAGTAGTTGTACTCGATGACGGGGTCGGCGTCCTCGACGTGGACGCCGTACCCGAGCCCACTCTTGTTGTTCTCGACGATGACGTTGTGGTGGATGTGGCCACGCGAGCCGTTCTCCGGCCCGACGCCGTCGTACGTGAACCCGGACACCTTGCAGTTGTCGAGCTCGCCGTCGCCGAACATCTTCACGCCGCTCGTGTCCGACGGCCCGCCGGTGTCCGAACCGGGGTGGGCGCCGCGGAGGCGCAGCCCGGTGAACCGACCGGTTCCCTGGAGGTAGAACGTGTCGTCGGCGTCGTCGTCCGTGTAGAGGAGCGCGCCCGGCGACCCGTCGACGCCGCGGTTCGACGCGAGCGTCACGCCGCTCGGGATGTCGATGTCGCCCCAGCCGACGTCGATCTCCTCGCTGCCGGGAACGAACACGACCTCGCCGGAGCTCGCCGCCGAGAGCCCGTCCTCGAGCTCGCTCTTGGTTCGCGCGACGATGTTCGCGTCGTCGCGCGTGACCGTCCGGTCGTAGCCCGCGCCGCCACCGATCGGTTCCGTCGAGGAGGACGTCGAGCCGTCGCCGTCGTCGCTCCCGCTGTCACTCCCGCTCCCGTCGTCGGTCGGTGCTTCCTCGCCGAGGAAGTTGTACGTCGTCGTCTGCGTCCCGTTGACGTACAGCGTCAGGTCGCCGTCCATCGGACTGAAGTCGAGCGGTTCGCCGTCGAACTCGTACGTGTCCGCGTACCCGTTCATCACGCGGCCGGAGAGGTTCCACGTCCCGTCGCTGTTCTGGGTGACGGTGTCGCTCGACTCCGCGGGGTCCTCGCCGGACGTGACCTTCCGAATCTCGTTGGACGCCGTGAACGTGAAGTCGATGTCGGCGTTCTCGCCGGCCTGCACCTTCAGCGTGTACGTCGGGAGCTCCTGGCCGGTGAGTTCGGTGACGGTCGTCTCCTCGCCGTCGACGTACAGCGTGAAGTCGCCGCTCGCGGGCGTGAACTCGACGGGGTCGCCGCGGAACTCGACGGCGTCACCGTAGCCGTTCCCGGTGAGGCCAGTGACCGTCCACGTCCCGTCGTCGTTCTGCGTGACGGTGTCGTTGCCTTCCGCGGAGTTGTCGCCGTTGTCGAGCACCTTCGTGATCTCGCCGGTCGCGGTGAACGCGTACTCGACGCTCCCGTCGGTCGGTGTCGTGATCTCGAGGAGGTGTGCGGTCGTGTCCGTGGAGTCCTCCTGTTCGTCGTCCTCCTCGTCGGTGCTCTGGGCCGTGACGAGTTCGTCGACCGTGACCTCCTCGCCATTGAGGAGGAGCGTGTACGTCCCGGTCTCCGGGAGGAAGCTCGTGACGTCGCCGGTGAGGTCGAACGCGTCGCCGTAGCCGTTCCCGGTGAGGCCCGTGACGGTCCACGTCCCGTCGTCGTTCTGCGTGACGGTGTCGTTGCCCTCCGCGGAGTTCTTGCCGTTGTCCGTGACCTTCGACGGTTCGCTCGTGGTCACGAACTCGTACTCGACGCTCCCGTCGCTGGGGGTGACGATCTCGAGGAGGTCGCCGTCCGTCTTCTTCGTCGTGTTGTCGCGATAATCGATGGTTACCTGGACGGAACCGTCCACTTGGAGGCTCGAGAGCGAGCCCTTGAAGCCGTACGCGTCACTGTCGCCTTTGACGGTGCCGCTGGCGGAGGCCGCTGCGACCTCGTCGCTGTTCTCGACGCTGTCCTTGGGGGAGATGCCGTCGGTGACGCCGAAACTGTAACTCGCTTCCACGGACGAGTCGGTTCCGGTGAAGGTTATCGTGTTCTTGTAACTTGGGGTTGCTGCGCTTCCACGGAGGCTTGCAAGCGTCGTTCCCACCGTCGTGACGCCCGCGAGCTGCATGAGTCGCCGCCTGCCGAGCCGCTGGGGGTGTTCGTCGGATTCGGTGCCGTTAACCGCACCATTACGGTCCACCATACCCAGGTATCCACACCTTACCTACTAAGTCGGTTTTTACGGGTATACCACCGGAATGCAACCGGTACTGACCGGTCAGCTTGATTTGGTTACCAGATGCCAACGGAGATGGCCAATGGAGCAAGCACGCCGTGGAGCCCCAGAAACCCGGTTATACGCGGAGTAGGATGCCCTTACCGGCAGTATCTGGGGCTAGAGAAGCCGTGCCACGGCCGTCCGCGCGAATCACGAGCCGCGGCGTCTAGCGGGTTGACACGAACCGGGGGCGGCGCGGTACGCTCTACCTTCCAGCGAGCGTGCCCGCGACGAACGCGCTCGAACCCGTCGTTATCGTCGGTCCAGGCCTCGTCGCCACCCAGACGAAGCACGTCGACGTGACCAGCCACCGGTCCCCCCAGTCCTCCACACCGGCCAACGATGCTACCAGGACCACAACCCGGACGGCCCCGACCAGCAGGTACGCGACCCATTACTTAACCCCGAGAGCGGGTTCTATCCGTCGATGCGGACGGACATAGCTCACGACGAACCGTCGACGGACCACGGCGAGCGGACGGTTCGCCCTCCCCCCGCGAAGCGTGCGTTCTACGACCTCCCGGGCGCGCTGACGCGAGTGACCGCGGGCGACGTCGCCGCCGGACTCGCCGCGCACGCGCTCGGTCGGGGCCGCACCCAGTTCGTCGACGAGATCCGCGCGTTCCTCGACGCCGATAGCGCCGGGACGTACTCGTCGTATCGACGGGCACTCGGCGCCGCACTCCGCGCGCTCGCGGCGACCGACGCGAGCAGACGGACCGTCCTCCTGCCCGCGTTCTGTAGCTCCGACTTCGTGGACGCCGTCGACGGCGTCGGCCTCGACGTCCGACGGTACGACGTCGACCCTGAGACGCTCGCCGCGGACGTCCGGTCGCTCCGCGACGCCACCGACGACGACGTCCTCGCCGTCGTCGCCGTGAACGTCCTCGGGTACGTCTCGGACATGGTCGCGATGCGCACGATAGCCGACGACGCGGACTGCTACCTCCTCGAAGCGCTCGGGTACGGGCTCGGTGCGAGCTACGACGACCGACGACTCGGGACGTACGGCGACGTGAGCGTCCTGAACTTCCAGCAAGGCAAACCCATCCCCGTCGGTGGCGGGATGGCCGTCAGCCGCCACCCCGACGTGACGTTCACCGACGTCGGCCGCGACCCGACACCGCCGAACGTCGCGGCACTCGCCGGGTACGCGCTCGTCCAGGACCCGCGTCGGTACTACGCGTACTCGCGGCTCGCCGCGGAACTCGACCGGAACACCGACGGCCACCACCACGTGACGACGCATCCGGACGCGAAGAACGGCGTCGCGTACGACGCGGACGCAAGGTTCCCGACGATGTCGAACTTCCAGTGCGCCGTCGCACGGCGCGTGTTCGCTCGCAACCGCAAGGAGCGAAGCGAACGCGCACGGAACGCCGCAGCGTACGCGACCGCGTTCACCGACCTTCCGCAGGTCCGCCCCATCCGCCCGCTCCAGGGCGTCGCGGACCACCAGTGGGTTCGGTTCGGGCTCCTCGTCGACTCGCACGAACGCCGGAACGAGATCGCCTACACGCTCGACGCACACGGCTTCGAGACGTCGCGGCTCTACGACTGGCCGAAGCTCGACGCCGACGCGTTCCCGGGTGCGCGAGCACTCCAGCGACGCATCCTCCCACTCCCCACCCACCACCTCGTCGACGACGCGGACCGCGAACGCATCGTCGAACTCGTTGCCCACGTCTGCGAGGCCTACGACGACCAACTCCACTGACCGAAACGACTCCACCGACCGAATCGACTCCACCGACCGAAACGACTCCACCGACCGAATCGACTCCACCGACCGAATCGACTCCACCGACCGAATCGACTCCACCGACCGAAACGGTTCGAACTGTCGGTTCGACCGTACGGAGGGGGCGACAAGGAGACTCGGTCGGCTGGTAGGACGCTACTTACTACACGCCAGTATCGCCTTCGTGGGAGTATGCGAGACCAAGTTCAGAGCGGTGGGTCCGTCGTCGTTCCAGCGGTAAACGCGGCACACGCTGCGACCGTCCTCCGGTCGCTCGGCCGGCGCGGCGTTCACACCATCGCGATATCGGAGACCGACGACACGCCCGCGTTCTGGTCGCGGTACTGCGACGAACGCGTTCGCGTCCCCGACCCGAAGACCGACGCCGACGGCTATCGAGATGCGCTGCTCGCGCTCGCGAGACGCGACGACGTCGCGGCGATCGTGCCGATGCGTGAGACCGACCAGTTCGTGCTCTCGAAGCACCGCGACGAGTTCGCGGCAGCGGGCGTCGGGACCGTGTGGCCGACGATGACCCAGTTGCGTGCGGTCCACGACCGCTTCGAGCTGTTCGCCGCCGCGGAGCGCGCGGGCGTCCCGGTTCCGGACACCCAGCTCCTCACCGACGTCGAGGACTGGGACCGCGAACGTATCGTGAAGGGTCGATGGGCGCTGCTCGCGCACGACTACGACGAACGGTTCCCGGTGAACGGGTTCGAGTCGCCAGCGAAGACGGTCTTCCTCGAGCCCGGAGAGGAGCCGGACGTCGACGCCATCCTGGACGCGATGGGGCACGTCCCGATCGCGCAGGGGTTCGTCGACGGCGTCGAGTACTGCATGCGAGCGCTCTACCACGACGGCGAACCGGTCGCGACCAGCCAGAAGCGCCTCGTGCGGGGCTACAAGTACTCGCGCGGGCCCAGCATCTACCACGAGGCGGTCGACATCCCGGAGCTCGAACGCCTCGGGCTCGCACTGCTGGACGAACTCGACTGGGAGGGCATGGCCTCGGTCGGCTTCCTCCGTGATAGCGACGGGACGTTCAAGCTCCTCGAGGTCAACCCGCGGTTCCCGGCGAGCCTCCCGATGGACCTGCACGCCGGCGTCGATTACCCCGCGCTCTACTGGGAGCTCTCGACGACTGGCGAGACGTCGACGGACGTCGACTACCGTCCGGGGATCGCCACCCACCTGCTGCGTGGCGAACTCGTGCACCTCCACAGCGTGCTCACCGAACCGAACCCGCTCGTCGACCGACCGTCGGCGCTGCGGACCGCCGCGAGCATGGCCGCGTCGTTCGTCACGAACCCGCGCTTCGACCACCTGGACCCACGCGACCCCGGGCCGTTCCTCCGCGACGTCGTCAACGCCACCAGAGGGACGGCCCGGGCCGTCCTCGGGAAGGTCGGCCGACCGCAGAGCACGCCGCCGACGGCCGACTCGGCGACGAGCGACCGAACGTCGACCGTCGTCTCGACGGACGACCCGACGGTGACGCACTCGGCTACCGCTGACGGCGCCACCAGCGATCTGGACGACGTAGCGACGGCAGGAACGACGGAGACCCCGGAGGAACAGGTGGACCAGCCGAGCGAGGACCCGCGCGCCGCCACCGACTGAACGCGTCCCAGTCCCACGCGAGCACGTGCAGGGCGGGGCGCGGAGCGAACCGATCTCTCGTCGAGCATCCCATAGAACAGTGAACCGCTCGCTCTCGGACGTGCCGAGAGCGAGTTCGAGTGACGAAACCGACCGAACGAAGAGAGTGTTCGACGCCTGGAGAGACGTCGCCGTCAGCGACCGCGACCCTTCGATTAGCTCTTGCCTTTCCCCTTCCCTTGCTCGGCACCTTTGCCTTGCTTCCCGCCCTTCCCGCCTTTGCCTTTCTTCCCGCCCTTCCCGCCCTTGCTACCCTTCCCGCCGTTGCCGCCGTTGCTGCCGTTGCCGCGTTCCCAGCTCCCGGTGACGGTGTCGGCCGGGCACTCGTAGAGGTCGTCGTCGTTCGCGATTGCGGTCTGGATGCAGTCCGCGTCGAAGAACGACGGCGCGTCGCCGTTCGTCGCGCAGGCGTGCTCGTTGATCGCCCAGCACGACGGGGAGTCGAAGCGGTTCCCCCACGGTTCGCCCGCGAGCCGGTTGTACGTGAGGACGCCGAGGACCTTCTCGCCCTCGTCGACCGTCATCTTCAGGACGGCGAGGTCGCCGTACTGGCCGGGGACGGTGGTCGCGTGCTGGTGGGTCGCGAGGAGTTCGCGGCACTCGGTGGTGCCGTCGTCGAGGCCGACGACGACGTGCGTGAGCGGTGGCTTGGAGACGGCGACGTCGGTGCCGTCCTTCAGGTCGCTCTCGGTCGTCATCACCCACACCTCGCTGCAGCCCTTGAACTCGATTCGGCGGTCCGTCCACGCGAGCGCGCTCCCGGAGACCGCGCCGAGTGCGGTCGCGCCGACGATGGAGCCGGCGGTGAGGCCGAGCATCCGGCGTCGGTTCATCGAGAACGTCCCGTCTTCGGGTGTCTGTTGCATGATGGTCGTTTCTTCGGACGTGGAGTCGACGTATTGTTATGCGATGGCCTTCGGTCGGTGACCGGCTTTGTTCAGTTGGTGACCGACGTGCCAGGACGGTCCTACTGCGAGTGACGGGACGGGGAGATGAAGGGGAGGCGAGGAGAGAGGAGCGGCGCGTGGAGCGAGTCCGAGCGAGTCAGGCGACGGTCGCGGTCGGTTCGGTCCCGAGGACGCGGTCGGCGACGTCCCGCATCGTCTCCACGAGGAGGCCGTCCTCGTCGCGCCGGCGGGCGACGTGCGCGACGATGGCTTCGAGTCGGGCGCGCCCGGCGTCGTCGACGACGTTGTTCGGGTGCAGCCAGAGGTGGCACACCCCGTCGCCGTCGGCAGCGCGGTCGATGGCGTCGGCCGCCTGGCGGACGATGGGGTCGGTCCAGACCGTCGCGAGCACGTCCCGGGGCGTCCCTTCGAACCCGAACAGGAACAGCGACGGCGGGATGTCGACGAGTCCGTACTCGTCGACGCGCGGTTCGACGAGCGGCACCCGTCCCGGGTCGAGGACGTCGGCGACCTTGCGAGCGGCACGGGCGAGTCCGGTCCCGCCCGGAGTGCCCGCGCTCCGGTACGTCCGGAAGCCGTGCTTCGCGAGGCGGTCGCGGAACCCGACGGCATTCCGCGGGAACACGAACGATTCGAGCGCGAGCCCCTGGTCGGCGGCGACGGCGACCGCGCGAGCGAGGTCCGCGTCGACGAGGTCGCTCGTCACGTCGGGGTGGTCGAAGGGAACGTGCGCGAACGTATGCGAGCCGACGTCGTGGTCGACGTCCGCGTTCCGGACGGCGGCGACGAGGTCTGGTGCGAACCGGACGTCGTGGCGCGAGGCGAGCGCGCCGGTCTCGTGCGCGAACCAGCCGTCTGGCGCGTCGAGGTCGGCGTGTCGAGCGTCGCAGTCGTCGAGGAACAGGTGGCCGACGACCGCCCACGTGGCAGGGACGTCGTACTCGTCGAACAGGTCGACGAGCCACGTCCAGGCGTCGCGGGACGCGTCGACGCGATCCATCGGCGGGTCGTCGAAGTCCGGGAAGCCCCACGCGAGTTCCGCGTCGAGCGAGAACACGACCGAGCCCACGGCTAGCGGGCCCCTCCGGAGGGACGTCGTACGGTTGCTCGTGGATACATGGGCGAGTGGAGAGCGCGTGAAGGGTTAGTTACGGTGAGCCTTCGCAGGCGGTCGCAGTGACAGCGAGCAGAGACCGGTTCGTCGGGCGGATTCGAGCGACTGCGCGGCCGTCAGTACGTGGCTGTCGCTGGCAAGCAGAACATAACAATACGTCTACCAGCGGGAGTTCTCTCCGTGACTTATCGACGCCGAAGAACAGTTCGGAGCCCGCCACCGACCGAAGCGCAGGGAGCGTTCACGGTAACAGCGAGTTACCGGGGTCAGGTGTCACGGAGCGACGCCGAGACCGGCCAGTTCGACCGTACGGGAAGCGAGGGAGAGCGATGAGCGGTCGTCGCGAACGCATCCCCGCCGGCGTCGTCGGCGTGGGGAGCATGGGCCGCCAGCACGCTCGCGTGTACGCCGAACTCCCCGGTGTCGAACTCGTCGGCGTCTACGACGCCAACGAGGCGTGCGCCGAGGAGGTCGCGGACGACTACGAGACCGACGCCGTGCCGCTCTCCGAACTCCTCGACGCGGCGAGCGTCGTGTCGGTCGCGGTCCCGACCGAGCACCACTACGACGTGGTGAAACAGTGCCTCGAGCACGACGTGCACGTCCTCGTGGAGAAGCCGTTCGTCGAGGAGCGCGAACTCGGCGAGGAGCTCGCGACGCTCGCGCGCCAGCGCGGCCTCGTCCTCCAGGTCGGGTACATCGAGCGGTTCAATCCGGCGACCCGCGTCCTCCACGACGTCGTCCCGGACCTCGACCTCATCGCGTTCGACGTGCAGCGCCTCGGCCCGCCGATCGACCGCGACATCAAGGACAGCGTCGTCCTCGACCTGATGGTGCACGACCTCGACATCCTCCTGTCGCTCGTCGACTGCGACGTCGCGTCCGTCTCCGCGGTGGCGCACGACCCGCAGTACGTGGTCGCACAGCTCGTGTTCGAGGACGGGACGGTCGCGTCGCTCACGGCGAGCCGACGGACGCGCCAGAAGATACGCGAACTGTCGGTGACCGCAGAGTCCTGCCGGGTCAACGTCGACTTCATCCGCCAGTCGGTGAACATCCACCGCGAGTCGTTCCCCGAGTACCTGGAGACGAACGGCGACATCCGGTATCGCCACGAGAGCGTCGTCGAGCAACCGATGGTGGAGAACGGCGAGCCGCTGAAGGCGGAGCTCGAGTCGTTCGTGAACGCCGTCCGCGAGGGCAAACCCGCGGAGGTGACGCCCGAGGACGCGCTCCGCGTGCAGGCGCTCGCGGAACGCATCGAGGCGCTGGCGCTCGTGGAACGCAAGGAGGTGACCGCGCGATGACCGGCGACGGCGCAGTGCGCGCGGTCGACGCGCCGCGTCGGGCCGCGTACGACCCGTCGGCGTCCGACGCGGAACTCCGCGAGGCCTTCCTCGCGGGCGAGATACCCGTCGCCGTCTACGGCCTCGGGAAGATGGGCCTCCCGCTCGCAGCGGTGTACGCTGACGTCTGCGGGAACGTCACGGGCGTCGACGTCGACGAGTCCGTCGTCGACACCGTCTCGAGTGGCGACTGTCACGTCGAACGCGAGCCCGGGCTCGCGGAGCTCGTCGCGGACGTCGTCGACCGTGGCGCGCTCTCCGCGACCAGCGACACGGTCGCGGCAGCGCGAGCCGCGAGCGTCCACGTCCTCATGGTCCCGACGCTCCTCGACGGCCACGAACCCGACCTCTCGACGGTCGAAGCCGCACTCGAGAGCATCGGTGCGGGCCTGTCGCCCGGCGACCTCGTCGTCGTCGAGTGCACGGTGCCGCCGCGCACGACCCGGGACCTCGTCGTGCCGACGCTCGCTCGCATCAGCGGCCTGGAGGTCGGCGAGTTCGGCGCGGCCGCGTGCCCCGAGCGCACGTCGAGCGGTCGCGCGCTCGAGGACGTCCGCGGCGCGTACCCGAAGGTCGTCGGCGGCGTGGACGCGGAGAGCACCAGGGTCGCCTCGATCATCTACGGCGAGGTGACGAGCAACGACGTCATCGCGACGAGCGACGCCGCGACCGCTGAAGCGGTGAAGGTGTTCGAGGGCGTGTACCGCGACGTCAACATCGCGGTCGCGAACCAGCTCGCGCGCTACGCGGGGACGCTGGACGTGGACGTGAACGAGGCCATCGAGGTCGCGAACACGCAACCGTACTGCGACATCCACACGCCGGGCCCGGGCGTCGGCGGGCACTGCATCCCCGTCTACCCGTACTTCCTCGCCGGCGCGTTCCCCGAGGTCGACGCCGGCCTCCTGCACGCCGCCCGCGACGTGAACGACTCGATGCCCGAGCACACGGTCGCGCTCCTCGAAGCGATGCTCGACGCCCACGGCGTCGACGGCGACGCACCGACGGTCCTCCTCCTTGGGCTCGCGTACCGCGGGAACGTCGCCGAACTCAGGTTCTCGCCGGGGCCCGTCGTCGCTCGCGAACTCGCCGCGACGGGCGCGCGCGTGCTCGCCGCGGACCCGTTCGTCGACGACTGGACCGACTTCGAGGGCGTCGAGCGCGTCCCGATGGACCGCCTCGAGACCCAGAAGGTGGACGCGGTCGCGGTGCTCGCGGGCCACGACGAGTTCCGCGACCTCGACTGGACGGGGTTCGACGCCCCCGTCCTCGACGGCCGCTTCCTCCTCCCGGAGGACGTCGACGCACCAGTATACACCATCGGTGGGAGGTGGCCGCGATGACGAGCATCGACGCGGTCACCGTCGACGAGTTCGAGACGTTCGTCGACGGCGAGCGCGACGCCGAACCGAAGCGCATCCTGTTCAACGTCGGCCACCCGGCGCAGGTCCACCTGTTCCGGAACGCCATCGCGGACCTGCAAGAGATGGGTCACGAGACGCTCGTCGCCTCCCGTCACAAGGAGGTCGCCATCGACCTCCTGGACGCGTACGACATCGAGCACGTCCCGATGACGAAGCAGGCCGACTCGTTCCCCGGGCTCGTCTGGGAGATGTTCGTGAACGAGAAACGCCTGTACCAGCTCGCCCGCGAGTTCGAGCCGGACGTCATCGTCAGTCGCCTCGCGCCCCCGCCCGTGCACGTCGCAAGGCTCGTCGGCTGCAAGAACCTCATCGTCTGCGACACGCTCCGCGGGTCGATGGCGCTGCGGCGCATCCAGCACGCGATGACGCTCCGCTGGGTGGACCGCATCCTCGTCCCCGACCAGTTCCAGCTCGACGTCGACCCCGGAAAGCGCCGGCACCTGCCGTTCCAGGAGCTCGCGTACCTCCACCCGAAGCACTTCACGCCCGACCCGTCGGTCCTCGAGAAGCACGGTATCGACCCCGACGAACGGTACTTCCTCCTCCGGCTCACGGGCTGGGGCGCGTACCACGACGCGGGCCACAGCGGCCTGTCGCCCGAGGGGATGCGCGAGCTCGTCGAGTTCCTCCAGGACCACGGAACGGTGTATCTCTCCGCCGAGGAGGGCGTTCCGGAGGACCTCGAGCACCTCACGCTGTCGACGCCGCCGGAGGACGTCCACCACGTGATGTACTACGCGGACATGTACCTCGGCGACTCGTGTACGATGTCCGCGGAGGCGGCCATCCTCGGGACGCCCGCGATCCGGACGAACTCGATCGTCGGGACGACCGGCGAGATGATCTACAAGGCGCTGAAGCGGTACGGGCTCCTGCAGTCCATCCGCGACGAACGGAAGGCCATCGAGGCCGCGAAGGACCTCGTCCTGCATCCGCCTGATCGTGCGGAACTGCAGCGACGCCGCGAGTGGATGCTCGACGAACAGATGGACGTGAATCGCGTGATGGTCGACGAGATCCTCGCGATAGCGGGGACCTCGCGCGAGGCGAGCCCGCGGCCGCTCGCGGCTCGCGACGCGGACGTCGAAGCGGCGGTCGCGGCCGTCGGCGTCGGCGCTACTGACGGAAACGATAGCGTCGACGCTACTGACGGGGTCGACGCCGGCGACGGTAGCGACGACGTCGACAGCGACGCTGACGACGACGTGCGGGCGGACGGTGAACCGCACGTCGAGGCGACAGACGGTGGCACCGACGTCCGGGACCGCACCGAGACGGGGGGTGACGATGCCTGAGGAACGGGCCGAGACTATCTCGGTCGAACTCCCGACCCACGTCGTCGAAGCCGTCGAATCCCGGCTTCCGTACACGCAGTACGACTCGGTCGACGAGTACGTCGCGGTCGCCATCGAAGCGCTCCTCCGCGAGGTCACCGACCCGACCGAGCGAACGCCCGACCAGGAACCAGCGGCCGATGACGTCGACGTCGACGCCGAAGCGCTCGAAGAGCGACTGGACTCGCTCGGGTACCTCTGAGACGGCGCCCGCGACTCCCCGCCCGAATCACTCTCGTTCTCCGTTCAGTACGTTCCTCCCGTCGCTGCCGTCCTCGACTTTCAGCCAGCTCGCAGCTACGTCCTTGAACTTCCGAGAATCGCACTACGGCACGAGCGCCGTGCTGTTCGAGCGTGCGCCGTGCTGTTCGAGCGTGCGACGTGCTGTTCGAGTGACTTCCCTCGCGTCGTCCGACGAAGCCGTCGCTCTGTGGTGGTAGTGCTGTGAGAATGTGGGTCGTCGTCCGTCGCCGCTAGCGACCGACGAGAACTAGTTTACTTGCGGACGAGGTTCGTCGCGCGCGGTCCCTTGGGGGACGATTCGATGTCGAACTCGACCTCCTGACCCTCTTCGAGGTCGGGGCCGCCGACGTCCTCCATGTGGAAGAACACGTCCTCGTCGTCGTCGAGGTCGCCGTCGTCAGTCGAGATGAAACCGTAGCCGCCAGTGTCGTTGAAGAAGTCAACCTTACCGTTTGCCATTGCAAATGTACCCAGCGCCGCTGGAGGGATAACCCTTCCGAGAGTCGGGGTACCACGACCCGTCCGTCGAATCGCGGGCGTACTGCGTTCGAGAACGCGAGCGTTGGTGGGGTGAGGGTGCGTCAGACGCGATCGCTTGCGTCCACGGGCACGTCGCGTCCCTGGGAGAGAATAGCAGCCGCGTTATCGGGCAGGGCGGTCAGAAGTCGCCGGTCGTGGCGACGGCGCGCGTCGCGGCGTCGAGTCGCGCGCTCTCTCCGACGTGGTCGTCGTACGTGCGGAGGACGCGCTCGAGGCGATGCCGGACCGCCTGATGGTCGGTGGAAACGTCCGTCGTCTCCTCCGGGTCGGAGGCGAGGTCGTAGAGCACGATCCGGTCGCCCGAGCGCACGAGTTTGAAGCGGTCCTCGCGCGCGGCGACGTGCTCGCCGGCTTCGCTCGCAGCCACGACCGGGTCGCCCGCCCGGTCGGGCTCGAAGGTTCCCGTGTCCGCGATGTCGGTGAGGACTCGCGGGATCGACGCGAGCGACGTCGGTTCGTCGACGCGTTCGGCGCGGTCGAGCCCGTGGACGAGGTACGGGACGTGCACGTTCTCCTCGTAGAGCTCGCGGTGGTGGTGGCCGAAGTTCCCGTGGTCGCCGAAGGACTCCCCGTGGTCCGAGTGCACGACCGTGACTGGATCGACGTGCGCGAGGTCGCGCTGGAGGGCGTCGAGGAACGCGTCCGCGGCGCGGACGGTGTCGCGATAGCTGCGTTTCGTCGCGCGGATCGCTCGCGGCGGCATGGAGTCGTCGGTGCCGCGCATCGCGCCCTGCGAGACCGCGGTACTGTAGTACATCCCGAGCGCGGACTGCTCGACGCGGTGCTCGCGAGTCGTCACGAACGGGAAGTGCGTGTCCATGAGGAACACCCAGAGGAAGAACGGTTCCTCGGCCTCGGCGACCGCCGCGAGGACGTCGTCGTAGAACGACCCCCATTGCGCGAAGAACGACGACCCCGTGACCATGTCCTTCGCGATCTCGAACGCCTTCCGGTCGGGGTTCTCGCCGAGGACGCGCGTCGCGACCCGGTCGCGCAATCGCTCGGAGTCGGCGGACGCCTCGGAGAAGTCCACGAAGTGATCGAACCCGCGGTCGAACCCGGATATCGTCGACGTCCACGGGTTCGGACTGAACCCGATGGTCGTGTACCCGCGGCGCTTGAGGCGCTCGGGGAGCGTCTCGTAGCGCGTGACGTGGTTCTCGATGGCGCCCATGCGTCGCGCCCAGTGCGAGGAGGCGTCGATGGCGTCGAGCGAGTTCGGCGGGCGGTACTCGCCGGTGAACGCGACGGGCATCGACGAGAACGTCTGCGGGCCGGGTGCGATCGCTTGCGTGAACGCGACGCCGTCCGCTGCCATCGCGTCCATCGTCGGTGTGAGTCCTCGGTCGTCGCCGAGGTACCCGCAGTGGTCAGCGCGGAGGCTATCTATCGAGACGAGGACGAGGTTCGGTTGTGACTGTGGCATGAGTTCGTTGCGAGACCCGAGTATCGGGTTCGTCGTAGTTACCGGACTCAAGACGTGCCGGTGGCTTTGTTAGGTGGCGACAACTCCGCAAAGCGCGCGGACCGGAGCGGGTTCGACGACGGCAGGACGACCGTGCCGGCGCGGCGACGGCGCTCTCGTCAGGCGTTCTCGGACGGCCGAGACCGCGGCGAACGGGTAGGACGGGCATAACAATACCCGTCGGTTCGGTGTATCGACCAAATACATTCTCATGCGCGTACTCACCCTCGTGACGAACGACGAAGCCGAGTTCTTCCGGCAGCAATGCCGGATCCTCGAATCCCAGGGCGTCGACGTCGACGTCCTGCCCGTGCCAGGGAAACGAGTGACGACGGACCACGCGGACCGGTCTCGCTCCGTGCTCGACTACGTCTCGTACTATCCAGCGGTCTTGAAGGCGTCGTTCGGTGATTACGACGTCCTGCACGCGAACTACGGGCTGACGGCGCCCGCGGCGCTCGCGCAACCGAACCTCCCGGTCGTCCTCACCCTCTGGGGGTCGGACATCCTCGGGAAGCCCGCGCCACTCAGTCGGTTCTGCGCGAAGCGCGCGGACGCCGTCATCGTGATGACCGACGAGATGGCGGCGGCGACGGGCACGGACTGTCACGTCATCCCGCACGGCATCGACCTGGAGGTATTCAGGCCGTTCTCCAGCGAGGTGGCGCGCGACGTCCTCGGGTGGCGTCAGGACGCCAAGCACGTCCTCTTCCCGTACGCGAAACAGCGTGCAGTGAAGGACTTCCCGCGAGCGGAGCGCGTCGTCGACGCGGTCCGTGAACGACTCGCGGCGGAACCCGTCGCGGTCGAGGTCGGCGACGGAACCGCTTCGCCGCGCGCGGATGCGACCGACGGTCTCGCGACCGCGGCCGCGACCGGCGACGGTGGGCGTGACGTGGACGGAACCGGCGTCGTCGGTGACGTCGAGCTGCACGCGATCCACGGCGTCCCTCACGACCGGATGCCGCTGTACCTGAACGCGGCCGACGCGGTCCTGTTGACCTCGAAGAGCGAAGGGTCGCCGAACGCAATCAAGGAGGCGCTCGCGTGCAACGCACCGGTCGTGTCGACACCCGTCGGCGACGTCCCCGACCTCGTCGACGGCGTCCGGAACGCCACGGTCGCGGACACCGACGAGGCGCTCGTCGACGCGCTCGCGACCGTCCTCGCTCGCGGCGGTCCGTCCGACGGGCGCCGGAAGATGCTGGAGTTATCGGCCGAACGCATGGGCGAACGCATCCGAGCCATCTACGAATCGGTGGCAGAATGAGCGCCGGGAAACCAGTGTGCCGTGGCGGCTCGAAGCGACTGTTTATCGCTCCTACCAGCGGTATGACGGACATAACGAAACCCGTCTCCGCGCAACTCACTTCGAGAACAGTGTCACCACGACAGTCAGTCCTCCACGAACACCTCGACCGGGCGACGCATCGGCGTCGCACCTGTCGAGACACCCGCATCGAACCGTCGAACACGTCTACGATGGCGGTCTTGAGCGAGGCGGAGCGATGAGTTACCGGAGCGCGTTCGAGAACCGGTTCGAGGACCGTGACGTCGACGTCGCGGTCGCGAAACTCGGCCTCGTCGCCGCCGTTCTCCTCCTCGGCCTGCGGTTCTTCGCCGATCAGCCGTTCCTCACCATCATCCCGGTCGCCGTCGGGCTCGCGTGCGGCACGTACCTCGTGACTCACGACCGCGTGACGAACGAGGTCGCGCTCCCGCAGTTCTCGGACACGGTCGCCGGGTATCTCCCGGCGGTCGTCGTGCTCGCGGTCGCCGCGCTCGTCGCCGCCATCCGCCTCGTCGGTGAACGCTCCCTGCCCGTCATCCTCCTGACTGGTCTCGTCGGATCGCTCCTGCTCATCCAGATACTGCTCGTGAAGGAGGAGTCGCTCAGTCCACCGGTCGTGCTCTTCCAGATATTCGTCGCCGCGGTCGTCATCCGCACCAGCGCGCTGTTCGCAGTCCCCGGGTTCGTCGGCGGCGACATCTGGGTGCACGGCCCCGTCTGGGTCGAGGGCATCGCCGCGACCGGGTCGCTCGAACCGCTCGCTGAGAGCAAGTACCTGCTCGCGCCGCTTTACCACGTGATATCGTCGCTCGGCGCGCTCGTCACGGGGTCGCCTCGCGCAGGCATCTACCTCACCATCGGTCTCGTCGTCCCGCTGTCGGCGCTGTTCGTGTACGGCATCGGCGCGATGTTCGTGCCCGCACGGTGGGCGCTCGCCGCGACCGCCCTGTACGCGTTCGCCGACCAGTTCATCCGCTGGGGCCTCCACGTCATCCCGACGAGCCTCGGACTCGCGTTCTTCATCGCGGTCCTCTACTTCGTCCTGAAGACGTTCTACACGGGCGGCGAGAGCTGGGTTGGGCTGGGCGTGTTCGCGTTCAGTCTCGCGGTCGTGTTCACGCACCAGGTGTCGACCGCCGTGTTGCTCGTGACGCTCGCGGTCGCGGTCGGCGTCGCAGTCGTCCGTGACGCGACGGCCGCGTCCGGCTGGCAGCGCAGCACGCTGGTCCTCGGCGGGACGTTCGTCGCGGCGCTCCTCGCGACCGTCGTCTCGTGGACGCTCGCCCCCTGGCGGGGCGGCGGCGCGGACACCGCCGGCGAGGGGTTCCTCGTGCGGATGATCGGCGTCATCTCGGAGACGTTCATCGAGGAAGCCGGGTTCCTGAACCTCGTGAGCACGAGCGAACCGGCGGTCCCGGGAACGGGCGGCCCGGAGACGCTCCTCGACACGCTCGTGCCCTACATCGAACTGTTCGGGTTCGCGCTCCTGCTCGCCGCAGCGGTCGTCGGCGCGCTCGTGATGCTCCGCTGGCGCCAGCGGATGGACGCGACGGCGACCGTCCTCGTCGCCGGCGCACTGATGTTCGTGTTCACGTTCGGGTTCAACACGTTCGGCATCACGGTATTCATGCCGGGGCGCTGGATCGCGTTCCTGTACGTCCCGCTGTCGCTCGTCGCCGCCGTGGGCCTGTTCCACGTCGTCTCGCACGCGCCACGGGGAGTGATGGTCGCCATCGTCCTCGTGTTCGCGCTCGGCTACCCGGCGTCGATGGTGGTCGCGGAGAAGGCGACGCTCGACGACCCGGTGTTCGACGAGCGCTACGCGCGGACGTCGTTCACCGAAGCCGAGCTCGCAGCGAGCGACACCATCCCCGGTCTGCTGTCGGCTGGAACGATGGCTGACGTGCAGACCGACCACCCCTACTGGCGGACGTTCCATCCGCTGGCGCCAGGGAAGATGGTGACGGTCGTCGTCGACGCTGACGGGCCGACCGGGGACGTCCCGGTCGTCTACCGGTCGTACCAGACGACGGGCCCGTCGACGTTCCAGTACGAGCTCGGCGCGGAACCGTACCCGAGTACCGACGCCTCGTACACGCAGGCGGAGGTCTGCGCTGACGGCCGGAACCACGTGTACGCGAACGACGACGTACTGCTGTGCACGGTCCCGGGCGACTCGGAGGTGAGTGAGTGATGAGCGACGTCGTCTACTGGCGCTGGTTCACCGACCTCGTGCTCGTCGCGGGCGTCGCCGTGCTCGCGGTGCTTGCGTTCGTCGTCCCGGGCGTCCCGTGGCCGGTACAGTGGACGCTCGGTATCGCCGTGCTCGTGTTCGTTCCCGGGTACGCGGTCGTTGCGGCGATGTTCCCGGAGCGGTCGTCGGTGTTCGACGACGCGGAACCGGCGGCGGCGGCGACGCCGTCGCCGGCGGTCGTCGTTGCGCTCTCGTTGGTCGGGAGCGCGCTCCTCGCGGCGGTCGTCGGCACGGCGTTCGCGACGCTCGCCACGCTGACGTTCGTGCCGGTCGCTGGCGTCCTCGCCGCGATCACGGTCGTCGCGGCGGCGGTGGCGGCGGTGCGTCGTGCACTGCTCGCGCCGTACGTCCGCCGCGGCCCGTTGAGTTCCGGCGTCCTCGGGCGCGTGTGGAAGGTCCTCCCCGGCTCCCGGAACCAGAACGCGGCGTTCCTCGCGGCCGCGGTCGTACTCGTCGCGGCCGTCGGCGTGACCGCCGCGTTCCCGGCCACGAGCGACCCGTTCACGGAGTTCTACGTGCTCGACGAGAACGCCGACGGCGACCTCGTCGCCGAGGACTACCCGAGCGAGCTCGTCGCAGGGACGGGACACACGTTCCACGTCGGCGTCGAGAACCACGAGAACACCCGGATGCGGTACTCGGTCGTCGTGCTCGCACAGACCGTCGACGACGACGGCACCGTGACCGGGACGCGACAGCTCGACGCGTTCAGGGTCTCGCTCGCCGCTGGCGAGGAATCCGTGGTCGCGCGCGACGTCGTCCCCGAGCAACCCGGCGAGAACGTCCGCCTCGTGTTCCTGCTCTACAAGGGCGACGCACCCGCGTCCCCGAGCCCGGACTCCGCGGACCTCGCGCCGCTCCAAGTCTGGACGACCGTCGTCCCCGCCGAGAACGCGTCCGCGACCGACAGCGCACGCCTCGACGCCGCCGACGCGGTCGCTCGTCCCGCCCTCGTCGCAGCCTGAGTAACGCCTTATCTTCCACGCGCTCACCCGACCACGCCGCCTTTCCACGCGCTCACCCGACCACCACCCACTCCGCGATAGCGCTCGCCACACCGGCGTCGACGACGCTCACCACTGGAGGTCTACGTCTCACGTAAACCCGCGGTGGTCGCTGCCTCGACTACGCCCCCTCCGCGACGATCGCCACCGCCTCCAGCTCCACGCACATCTCGGGGTCGATGAGGCCCGAGACCTCGACCATCGTCGTCGCCGGCCGCACGTCGTCGAAGGCCTCCGAATGCGCGCGACCGATGGCCTCCCAGTCGTCGACGTCCGTGACGTACATCCGGGTTCGAACCACGTCGCAGAGTCCCGCGTCGAGTTCGGCGAGCGCACGCTCGACGTTCTCGATGATCTGTGCGGTCTGCGCGTACGAATCGCCGACGCCCACGACCTCACCGGCGTCGTCCGTCGCGGTCGTCCCCGATACCTCGACGCGGTCACCGACGCGAACCGCTCGCGAGTACCCGACCGCGTCCTCCCACTGCGTGCCAGAACTCACGCGTCGTCGTTCCATACCGGCTGCTCGCAGCGAGCACGCAAATGAGTACGGGAGGCTCTGTTGAAACCCTATTCGTTAGACATCTCATCCGATGAAACTGCTGTTAGGTAGGTGTGCGAACGTAACGCCACGATTTCTATCAAATAGCAGTGGGGGAGAGCGGGGCGTGCTGAATACAGGGCGCGTCTCGTTCAAATCGAGCCAACGACCTCGGTCGAGCGTACGGGCTATTCTTCGAGCGCAGCGTTGAACACTGCGGTGTCGGCGTACGATGTCCACTGAACGACTTCTCCGTCCTTGAACTGGAAGACGTGCGCATTCGGGTATTCCACCGACTTCCCCGTCTTGGCAGAGGTACCACTCCAGATGTGAAGTGCAACGACGGTATCACCGTCTGCGACGTATCGCTCTGGGACGACCGAAACATCCACCCACTCATCTCCTAACTTGGAAAAGACGTTCTCGACGATCTCGTCGAATCCGTGGTGTATCCCTCCGCCAGCAATTCCCTTTGGTTCGTGCAATTCCACATCGGGAGCCATGATGTCTCGTATGGCCTCAATATCACCCTCTGCGAACGATTCGTAGAGTCCCTTCACGATCTCCAGATTCTCCGCTGCTCTCGTGGTCGCCATTATATCACGTACTATCATTAGAGTCCCTGCGGCGAGATAGATGCTGAGCTACGTGCTAACTCCGACAAGAGACCAACAATGAATCGCTCTCTGCTGAATACCTCCCTCTGTATCTCGCACGTCGTTTCTGACAAGGAAAGAGACTATCACAACCAGTCGCGTTACATCGTTCGCCTGTATCTAGCGATTCGGGTACTGCTGCCAGACAGATGCAACTGGTTCTGGATAACTCTTCCAGGGGTGGATGGTCGACGGGAAGGAGAGTGTCTGTTGACGGAGAAAACCGAGAAGGTGGTCGTGACTGCTACGCGGAGCCGGTCACTCGACGGTGACGCTCTTCGCGAGGTTCCGGGGTTTGTCGATGGGGCGGTCGAGGTCGTCGGCGGCGTGGTACGCGACGAGCTGGAGCTGGACGTTCGCGAGGATGGCGACGAGGTCGGGGTGGGTGGCGGGGACCGTGAGGACCTCGTCTGCGGTGTCGGCGAGCGCGTCGCTCGACCGCGGGCAGACGCCGACGACGGGGCCGCCGCGGGTCTGGACCTCGCGGACGTTGCTCGCGAGCTTCGCCTCGTTGTTCCCGTTACACACCGCGAAGACGGGCGTGTGTTCGGTGACGAGCGCGAGCGGGCCGTGCTTGAGTTCGCCGGCGGCGAACCCTTCGGCGTGCTCGTACGTGATCTCCTTGAACTTCAATGCGGCTTCGAGCGCGACGGCGTACGCGCTCCCGCGACCGATGAAGAAGTGCGAGTCCTCGTGCGCGAACCGGTCCGCTATCTCGGCCGCACGCGAGGTCTCCAGGACGGTCTGGACGTGCTCGGGGAGTTCCGCGAGCGCCTGGAGGCGGTCGGCCGCGTCCGGCGTCGGCGAGCCGGTGACGTCGCGCGTGATGCGTTCGCCGAGGAGGACGAGCGTCGCCACCTGCGACGAGAACGTCTTCGTCGCCGCCACCCCGATCTCGGGGCCGGCACGGATGAACAGCGCGTCGTCGCAGAGGCGCGCGGCACTCGATCCGACGACGTTCGTCAACGCGAGCGTTCGCGCACCGCGCTCTTTCGCTATCTCGAGCGCGCCGAGCGTGTCCGCGGTCTCGCCGCTCTGCGTGATGCCGACGACGAGCGTGTGCTCGCCGATCGCGGGCGGGTGCGTCGCGTACTCGCTCGCGAGGAACGTCTGCGCGTCCACGTTCCAGTCCGCGAACAAGCTCTCCGCGTACATCCCCGCGTGGTAGCTCGTGCCGCACGCGACGAAGTGCACGCGGCGGACGTCGGCGAACGACCCGGCGTCGAACTCCTCGAGGACGACGTCGTCGCCGTCCAGCCGACCCTGGATGGTCTGCTGGAGCGACGTCGGCTGCTCGTGGATCTCCTTGAGCATGTAGTGGTCGTACTCGCCTTTCCCGGCGTCTTCGGCCGCCCAGTCGACGGTCTCGACGGGTCGGCACACCTCGAAGCCGTCGACGTCCGTGATACGGAAGTCGTCGGCGGTGAGGACGGCGACGTCGCCGTCCTCGAGGTAGACGACGCGGTTCGTGTACTCGAGGAACGCGGGCACGTCGCTCGCGAGGTAGTTCGCGTCCGCGCCGACGCCAAGGACGAGCGGCGACCCGGTACGGGTCGCGATCACGCTATCGATGTCCTCGTGAATCATCGCGAGCGCGAAGCTCCCCTCGAGTTCGGTGATGGCGGCGCGGAACGCGGTCTCGGGGTCGTCGCCGGCGTCGAGGCGTTCCTCGACGAGGTGCGGGACGACCTCGGTGTCGGTGTCGCTCCGGAACTCGTGACCGCGAGCTTCGAGCGCTCGGCGGAGCTCGGTGTGGTTCTCGATGATGCCGTTGTGGACGACGGCGACGCGACCCGAGCAGTCGACGTGCGGGTGCGCGTTCGCGTCCGACGGCTCGCCGTGCGTGCTCCAGCGAGTGTGACCGATACCGAGGTCACCCTCGAGGCGGTTCTCAGCGACTGCAGCGCGGAGTGCGGCGACCTGACCCTGGCGCTTCTGGATCTTCAGGCCGGTGCCGTTCTTGACGGCGATCCCGGCCGAGTCGTACCCGCGGTACTCGAGGTTCTCGAGCGTCGCGACGAGCGACTCCGAGGAGTCTTCGGTCCCGACGCGTGCGGTGATGCCACACATTAGTACGTTACCTCCCCCGTCCGCCGGCGTGGCGCCGGGCGGACGGACGGGTCGTGAGCGAGCTCGCAACCTGACGGCCGGGTGCTTTCGTGGAGGGCGCGTACGGGGGTTTCGGGGGATGGAAATCTTGGCTTTGCATTCGTTGTCACGACCTTACTGAATACCAACAGGGAGGGTAGAGACGGGCTTTGTTATGCGTCAGTTGGCGGAAGCAAGGGAGTGTGTCCACTCGGGTAGTTCCGTTGTACTAGGTCGCCAATCCGAACGCGACCCGACCACGTTCCCTGGCGGTGGTCACCATTCCACATGACCGGCTGTTATCAGGTGGCTACCACGTGGTCGGAGTAGGAGACCGCGCACTGGCAGGACGACTGAACGGAGAAGCAGGCCGGTGCGTCGATCAGCGCCAGTCCGCCAGGTCGACGACGAGCGATTCGTCGGCGACGACGAACGAGTCTTCCTCGAGGATGTCGTCGTCGCTCGGCAGGAAGAGCAGCTGCCCGTACTGTTCCGCGACCACGACCTCGACGTCGAACGGCCGGTAGCCGAGGTCGCGTTCGAGGTCCGGGTCGTCGTCGACGCCCGCCCACGCACGTTCGAGGTCCGTCACGCCAGATCCACCCCAGTCACCCACCCCGGGATCATGCTCGCCTCCGTCCTCCTCGTGCGTGCCGCAGCCGGTCGAACGGGCCGTTTCTCGTCGGTAACGCCCCCTTACCGCCACCCTGGTGGCGCCGGATGGGGAACGAGACGGTTCGTGACACCATGAACGAGTAGCGAGGGACTACATGAATAGACCTTTCCACCAGTTTCAAGCCCGTATACGACGGTCGGTTACCACTCGGTTACGTGATGGTGACGTTTCCAGACCGGTAATCGGTAGGATACCAACGCACCGTTTACCGGGCTGTTACGGCCCGCAAGACCGGTAAGGTCACCTTATCCGGCGGACGGTTCGCGCCATTTCACGTCGTTTCAACGAAACCGTCGTCGTGGATTCAGGAGGTGGCTGGATGGTTCTACCAGGAGGTTGGTTGCTGGAGGTCCGCTCGACGAGTCCGCCGTTACGCGAACAGTGGTGCGTGCTCGACGAGCAGCACGACGTTGTTCGTGGCGGCGTACAGGGAGACGAGCGACGGGGTCCCGTATCCGACGAGTCGGACCACGCTCCCGGCGAGCACGGGCCGGTGGGTTCGACCAGCCAGGACGCGGACTGCGGCTTCGGTGACGCCGACGACGACGACGGCGAGGAGGACGGAGATGACGACGACCGACTGGAGGACGCCGTACTCCGCGAACAGCGCTCTCGCGAGTGGATTGCTCTCGACGAGCACGGGCGCGAGCGAGAGCCCGACGACGGTCGACGCCGCGTCCAGCGTGGACGTCGTCGCGACCGCGAGGACGCCCTGGAGCGCCGACGGCACCGCTTCCGACCGTGGCGCGGACTCCGGCAGGTCGGCGTCGACGTACGACACGAACCACCGTACGCCGGCGAAGACCTTTGTTATCTGAACGGTACCGCCGGTACCGTCTTTGTACCGGGGTCGCGGCGGCGAGCGGCGGTCGAATCGACGACGCCGGGCGGCACTCTTTTCGACGACATCGAGCGGCAGTCTTTTCGACGACGGCGTCGAGTGTCGAGCCGTGACCGAGAGACGCGACGGCTCGATGCGCCAGCGTCGAACCGGCGACGTGCCCGACGCTTCGACCGCGACGACGGTGCTCGTCGCCGGTACTGCGAGCCACGTCGGGAAGAGCACGGTCGTCGCGGGTCTCTGCCGTCGACTCGCCGATCGCGGCGTCGACGTCGCGCCGTTCAAAGCGCAGAACATGAGCAACAACGCTCGCGTCGCACTCTCACCGGACGGCGACTGGGGCGAGGTCGGCGTCAGCCAGCACGTGCAGGCTCGCGCCGCGCGCGTTCCGCCGTCGACCGACCACAATCCAGTCCTCCTCAAGCCGCGGGGGAGCGGTGAGAGCCAGCTCGTCGTCGACGGCGACCCGGTCGGGACGTACGCGGCCGGCGAGTACTACGACGAGCACTGGGGGCGCGTCCGCGACGCGGCCGCCGATGCGCACGCTCGGCTCGCGAGCGAGCACGACGTCGTCGTCGCCGAGGGTGCGGGGAGCATCGCGGAGATCAACCTCCACGACCGCGACCTCGCGAACGTCGAAACGGCGCGGTTCGCTGACGCGGCGGTCGTCGTCGTCGGCGACGTCGAACGCGGCGGGGTGTTCGCGAGCCTCTACGGGACGCTCGAACTGATGCCCGACGACGTCCGCGAGCGCGTCGTCGGCACCGTCATCTCGAAGTTCCGCGGCGACCGCTCCATCCTCGACCCGGGCGTCGACGCGCTCGAAGCCAGAACCGGCGTGCCCGTGCTCGGCGTGCTTCCCTACGACGACCCCGGGCTCCCCGAGGAGGACAGCCTCGGGCTACCCGACGAGGACCAGGCAGCCGGTCGACGCGTCGTCGGCGACGACGACGGCGTCCCCGCCGAGCGGACCGTCACGGTCGGCGTGGTCAGGCTCCCACGCATCTCGAACTTCACGGACTTCGAGCCGCTCGCGCGAACGCCCGGCGTTCGCGTCGCGTTCCTCGACCCCGAGCGGGCGGCGAACGCCGTCGCGGACGTCGACGCGCTCGTGCTTCCCGGCACGAAGAACACCGTCGACGACCTTCGCGCGCTGCGCGACGCCGACTTCGACCAGGTGCTCGACGCGTTCGACGGCCCCATCCTCGGCGTCTGCGGCGGCTACCAGCTCCTCGGCGAACGCATCACGAACGCCGCCGTCGAAGGAACCGGCGACGCAGCCGTCGTCGACGGCTTCGGCGTCCTCCCCGTCGAGACCGCGTTCTCCACCGACAAGCGCGTCGAAGCCGTCACCGTTCCCTTCCAGGGTGGCGGCTACCTCGACCCAGCGGCCGGTGCCAGCGACGACTCTCCGCCGGCCGTCGACGGCTACGAGATCCACATGGGCGAGACGACCGTCGTCGAGGACAGCGCCGTGCCCCCCGCCGACCGTGACGGGTCGCCGACCGCCGACGACCGTGCCGCGCGAGCGGGAGCCGTCGACCGCGACCGCCCGCTCGGGTCGACCAGCGTCGCGACCGACCGCGCTATCGGCACGTACCTCCACGGTCTCTTCGAGAACGAGTCGGTCAGGGAGTCGTTCGTCGACGGCGTCTACGCGCACGCCGAGCGAACGCGACCCGACGTCGAGGCTCGCGATACCGACCCGTTCGCGGCCGCGGCCGCCCTCGTCTCCGAACTCGACGGCCCGTTCGACGACGACCGCTGGCGCCCCGGCAGCTGACCGGCATCGCATAGAGACGCGTAACCATGCCCGGTCGGCTGCCACCCGACGCCCCACCTCGGTATCGTCCGGATGCAGGGCCTGCCGGGGTCACGCTGAGAGAGTCGCCGCGCCCGAGTTCTCCGTCCCACCGGCTGGGCGGCGCGACCACTCCCTACTTCAGGTACTCGTAGCCCCACTCGCGGAGGACGGCCGCGATGGCTTCCGGGTCCGCGGAGGCGACCATCGCCTCGCGGACGTCGAGCTTCTGGAGGTCCTTCTGCCGCATGTCGAGTTCGCCGGCGACCGCTTCGATGATCTCGTCCTCGCGCGTGCTGTACTCATCGCGGAGGAAGAACTGGTGGACGTTCTCCCGGTCCTCCTTGACGCGCGACCGCCGGAGCACCCACGGGATGCCGTCGGCCTCCGCCTTCGTCTGGCCGTCGTCGCGCCCGCTGTCGGTAAGGTCGGCTTTATCGCCCGTTTCGCGGCCCGCATCGCCCGTTCCGGTTCGGTCCTGGGCAGAACCGCCCCCGCCCGAGTCTGTATAGCGCTTTTCGGTTGATGAACTGGCCTCGTCGTCGGTCTCCGCCGGAACCGCCTCGTCAGCGTCCGACCCCTGGGGGTCAGCCTCCGAATCATCCCCTCCGGACGCCTCCTCGTCGAGGTCCGCGAACGGGTCGTCGCCACTTCCCTTCTTCATTCGAACTCACCCTCCACGTGCGCGGCGAGGTCACGGTACTGGTCGAGCGTGTCCTTCTCACGGTCGTACTCTCGGCGCAGCCCTTTCTCGCCCTCCTTCCAGCCCTCCTCGAGCACGCGGAACGCGGTCGCCTGCGACTCCCACATCTCCTGCATCAGACTGGAGCGCTCGCCGAACACTGCCGGCACGTCGAACGGCGACGCCTCGAGTTCGGAGAGGTGCTCCTTCTGGGTGTTCGTTCCCTTGTACGCGACCGGAACGATGCCGAGCACGCCGACGTCGATGCCGACCTCCGCCTCCAGGCCCTCGGCCAGGTCGGTGAGCCCGTCGATGGAGAGCGCGCCCTTCCCCGAGAGCTCCACGGGCAGTAGCACGGACCGCGTCGCGAAGATGGCGTTGTACAGCGCGTCACCTTCGGTCGCCTGCGGGTCACAGATGACGACGTCGTAGTCCTCGGGGACGTCGTTCTCGCGGAGCAATCGAAGCAACTGCTCGTTCCGGGGCCACTCGTAGTCGTCGTCGACGTGCATGTCCTCCTCGATCTCGGCGGCCTTCATCATGTTCTGCGTGAGGTTCGCGAGCATGTTGTGCGCGGGGAGGACGTCCACGCCGGCCTCGCCGGTGTCCGTCCGGATGAGGTCGGTGAACTCGCCTTTCGGGCGTCCGATGAGGTGGCGGACGATGTTGTCCGCGCTGCCGTCCGCGCGGTCGTCGGCGACGTCGAAGACGTAACTCAGCGAGCCCTCCTGTGGGTCGAGGTCGACGACGAGGACGCGCTGGCCGCGTTCGGCGTGCGCAGCCGCCAGGTTCGCCGCCGTCGTCGTCTTCCCCACCCCACCAGCTTCACTGTACGTCGTGTACGTGATCATCTGGACTGTACGTACTGACCCATCCGTAATAAAACACAGTCCATGTGCACAGCCAATTCACACAAGCAGCGTACACAGACAACGCAACCAACCACACCACACAGCCAACCCACGCAGTAACACTGTACAGTTACACCAGTCCGTTTGACTGAGTAATTACACTGCCCACAATTACTGCCCAAGCTAACTATACAGTTTTACTGTCCAACTGTGCTGTGCAGGGAGTTCGTCCAGTTGGCCGGGACAAGGACACCGGTCAGACAGCACGGTCGATGTGCCTGAGTGGTCCGGCCGGTCACATCCGCGGGGCAAGCTGGCTGGACACCCTGGTCGAGGCAGGAGGTCGGTGGCACTGTTCGGACAGGGGCCGGGGGATGTTCGGGTTCGCTTCCTCGGTGACCGGTATCGGGGTCGGCTTCGGTCGGCTCCCAGGAAGGGGACTCGGACCGGATGGCGAACGGGCCAGGCGAGAGATCGGGAGCCAGGTTGCACACGGGGCGAGGGTTCGATGCGACAGCGTGTGTCGGGCACCGAAGCCGGTTCCAGGGACGGATCGGTCGGGCACACGAGCGGATGGTGGCGAGAGCGAGCGCGGTGTCGAGAGAGACCCTCGGTGGTGAGTGGTTCCGGGAGGGTTCAGCTCCGTGGACTCGACGGGGTCGAAGGTCGTCGCCGACGGCCCGGTCCGGGTCTGGTATCAGGGTAGGGATGGCTGAGAGAGCACGACGCGACTCGCTCGAAGTGCGGTGTCCGCAGGTGGACGAATGCAGACCCCTGATGAACCCCATGGCGCTATATTGACTGGGTCGTGTTGGAAGTTGAGACTACAGTGGGTTTAGCGGGCCTGTGATGCGCGAATTTGACCGATTCGGTCAGCGGAAACTGCTCCAGATCACTCTCCAAGCGGCCATTCTTGTCAAACCTTCAACCATATGGGCAGATTTTTCAGACGTCCAATAGTGTAGCCACTCAGACGGCGCGCTAACCCAGACAGAGTGTCTCTCTACCCGGTTCCAGTTTCCTTCTTCAGCAGCGTCAGCGTGTTGTCCGCTGTAATCACCGGTGAGTGCTCATACTCGCCAGTCAATTCGGCTTGGACGAGGAGATCGACAGTTCGCCAGATCGAGTACAGCAGACACGCAAACGCGAAGTAGAAGAATCGCAGCCCAAAGTTCTTCGACGTTGTCGCCGCCATGAACCGTTTGATCGACCTGTACCCACTCTCGATCTCCCACCTGTAGCCGTACTCCGTGAGGTGTCCGCTCCCCCGATTCGTCATGAACACCGAATACTGCCGGTGATCGTCGTGCTCGGAGTCCTCTTTCCGTCGGTAGATCAGCGTCGTCTCGTGCCACTCGTTCTTGCCGAGGTGGAGCTTCCGGTCAGTTTCATATCGGCCTTGATCGCGCTGGAGCAATCGCTTGGCCTGGGCTTTCTCGTTGGTCTGCATCCGCTTCGGAACGACGTAGGAGTGCCCGCGCTGACTAATCATCTCCAGGACGTGCTGGCTATCGAACTCCCGGTCCATCAGTACGTTATCGACGTGAACGAGCTCTTCAGCCGAATCCAGCAAGTCCTCGACGATTTCTAGTCGTGACTCGCCTTTCCGTACCGGGCGGGCATCGAGGACGAGTGGGACAGCGTTCCCGACCAGCTGGACGGTCGCCCACTGATAGGCGTACTCGTCGGTCTGTTCTTTCGTCCCGATGATCTCGTCCTCGTGGCCGGTCCGGTCGCCGGTGAAGGGAGCAGCCTCGGTGATGTCGATAGCGACGATCCCTGCCCGGAAGAACTTCTCCGTCTCTGCGACTTCATCAATGAGTCGTCGAATCGCCTGCCGGTACATCGCTCGAATCTGCTCGATAGAGAGATCACGAATGTGGTCGCGGTGGGCGTGTCCGAGTGGTGTCCGCTCCCGCGTTGACTCGTGGACGAAACTGCGAGCACCCTCGTTTGCAGCCAGCCGCTCGCGCAGTCCGAGATACGTCTGTAGGTCCCAAAAAGCGTGCTCGTGGACCTCACAGCCCTTGCCACGATTGAGCGAGAACGCAGGGAACACGACACGGCTGACGTGCTCGGTGACTCTATCGGCGTTGTCCAGAATGGCTCGGTCGTCTGGAACCGATTCGTCCACGTCATCGCAACGAGCCGGGAGGATCTGCTCTGGTTCGCGGGGGACGGTGACGTCGGCGTTCTGCGCTTTGATGAGAATCGTTCGAGCCGCTTTCTGGACCGTCTCGCGAAGCCCATCGTTGAAGCGCGTGTGCCAACTGCGCCAGAGTGTCGATTGGTCGGGAACGGCACCCAGCCCAAGACATTCACAGAGTTCGAGATGGCTTTCGAGGTACTCGAAGAGTGCGGT
This sequence comes from Halorubellus salinus, assembly GCF_020567525.1. Taxonomy (GTDB): domain Archaea; phylum Halobacteriota; class Halobacteria; order Halobacteriales; family Natrialbaceae; genus Halorubellus; species Halorubellus salinus. The sequence continues at coordinate 399,146 of NZ_JAJCVI010000003.1, read as the reverse complement.
CTCGTGCTCCCACCCGTGGAGTTCCTTCAGAACGAATAACCGAAATAGTGTGTCAATCTCGTAGCGAGTTGGTCCCACGTAGCGGTCGTGTACGTTGAACTGAAAATACGCTAGCGGAAGTGAGCAAACGAACTTCTCAACTGACTCGTGGTGGACGTGATCGAACCAAGCTCCTGCGACGGCGCGAATATCCGACTCTAATCCGGCAAGTGAAGCGCGGTCATACAGCGGGTTTGAAGTATAGACTGGCCACTCGATAGTCGGTTGGCGAGCGATTCGACGGAAGACAGTCCGGCGTGACTCACGCGTCACACCCACATCAGGAGATAGCTGGAGAGGCTAAAGAGTCCGTCTAATCGGTGAACGAAATCAGTCTATGAAAGCCACCTCAGACCTCTGAAAAATTGATTCGAACTCAGGTCTGGCTCTGATAGAGGAGAACTAGGATGGCAAGTCCGATGAAGAAGTCCGGGAGAAACACGAACGCGCCGATATTTGGGCGAGGGCGGAAGCCGAAGACGTTGTGTACTACGGGATTTGACGTACCCGCGTATAGGAGCAGCGCGAGGCTTAGCACAAGCAGGCTTGCTGTGTACTTGTTCGGAAGATCGCGATAAAGCTGCACGTAGATGACTGCGAGTGCCACCAGTAACACGAGGTTCAGGGTGGTAAAGAAAACCTCCATCCGAATGAGCAGTTCAACCTGGGAGGACAGCGCCCTCGACGGAGGGCCATGGGACGGAACTGATGTGAATAGTGCGACTAAGAGTGCGATACCACTCGCGGCGGTCGCACTCGCTACTGTCGTTCCAAGTGGACCCTTGATCCAGTTACGAATCATCATCAACTCCGGCCTGTTCCGCCACGTCTTCCATGATGTCGAGGTTGTTCATCATTCTGTCTGAGAGGAAGTACATCTGCCCGTAATTGTCACCCTCCGTGGTCACGATATTGCTCTCCTCGAGGACTTCGAGATGGTGCTGCACTGTTTTGTAGTTCAAACCTAGGTCATTCGACAATTGATTGGTGTTTCGTGGCTGGTCGTTGAGTGCGCGGAGGATACGAAGCCGATTTCGGCCTCCACGAGACCCACCAATGAGCCACCAGAGCAACTGCCGCATCTATCGAGTATTCATTTGGTCGGTGCAAATACATTCTGTCTCGGGCCGAACGATACTACGGCCTCAAATCAGTCACTAATCCAGGAGATAATCCGATCAGCGATTTCACCGTTATTGTCGTCTTGCATCATGAGATGTGTATTTCCGGATATCCCTTCGTCCGGAAGGCTAAGCAGCGTCGATGCGGGACTTGTCTCTCCTGCGAGCTCTGCAGTTGTCTGGGTCGCTTCCTTGCGACCAGTCTGCCCACGCTCGTCGACATAATCGCCATACACGCCCATGAACGGTGCATCACCACCCATCTCCGCCACAGTTTGCGGGTCAGTCGGCGCACCGACCGGCTCAACTGCGACGATCCGTTCAACGAGGTCCGGCGCAGCTTGTGCAACTGTGAATCCGGAACTACCGCCCGCTGAGTGAACGAGCAGCACTGCCGGACCAACACGGTTGAGAAGCGCCTCTAGGGCGGCAGTCTCTTGGGGTGGTGCGAACCGACTCCCACCGCCACCTCCGGTAGTCGACCCAGTCTGGGTTCCAGCTGCTGTCTCAGTGGAATCCGCAGGTGTGGAGTTCTGGTCGCCGCCACGTCCACCCGTCTGGCCCCCACTTTGTCTACCGCCACCTCCGCCACCAGTGCTAACGTATGCGGGGAATGACGCAACGAGTTGGTCGACCGACTCAACCTGGTATCGAACGTCCTCGTATGGGTCACCGACTTCAGGTCCGAACCCCCACGTCGGCCATGCTCGATCGATAGACCACCGAGAGAGTGACGCGGAGTCAGAGTTCTGGAGGGCAGCAGTGTCTAAGCCACCTGAATCGACGTTTCGAGGCGGGTTGAATACATACACTGGATGGCCAGCTTCGGCAAAGTACTCCACCCAGCCGCGTCGACCGTCAGGTGTCGTCCGGTAAATGTACGGTGACAATCCGAGGCCAGGCACCATTACGACGGGTGACTTGTCGGTGGCCGTATCGGGCCGTGTATATACGACTTCAGCACGTCCGTCGATGACTGTACTACTGCTTGTGTTTGCGTTGCCGACGTAGAAATTTCCGAACGTCGGAGAGTCGTCATTCTGTTGTTCGGATTGCGGAGAAGTCTCAGGAGAGGTCTGTGTATTGGTGTTCGGTCCGCTGTTGTCTGTTGTGCTATTGCACCCTGCGATAGTCGCAGCAAGTGCGACTCCAGTTGCGCGAAGAAACGCTTTCCGAGAGATGCCCGATGACATACAGATCGTACTGTCCGGGGAACTGACTTAGTCGATTGCCGAAATCGGCCACAGGTTAGGCACAAATTCATTCCAGTTCATGCAGAACGCCCGATATTGACAAATGATGTTAGATTGGGATAATACTGTATCGCCCAGAGCGTATGCATTGAGAGCGCCAGTCTCAACTACTGGGTCGTGTCGTGCGAGCACGACGGGGGCGAGCGCTGCGGGCAGGAGTTGTAGACGAACGTCAAACCGTCGTTAGGGGCGGCGATGGCGTGTTCGATGCACTCGAAGGACGCTGATCCTTCGACGAGGCGGTCGACGCCACCCGCCTGCGAGCCGAAGAACGTGCGTTCGACCGCGTCGGCGTCGACCGCGTCGTAGAGCGTCGGGAGGACCCAGCAGTCGTCGGCGTCGACGTCGGGGAGCGACGTGACGACGTCCCCGACCTTCGTCCGAGTTCGTCGTCACGGTCGGGATGTCCCCGGAACCGGTACTGCTCGTAGTAAGAAGCTCGTCCTGTGGAAGCAGCGTCCTGGAGCGCTTCGAGCGGTCACCGACGTCGCCGCGTGGGAGGCGACCGCCGACTCCTACGGGGTTCTACGGACCGTCGTCCAGGAGCCGGCCGTGAACGTCGATCTCGCCGTTCCGGATGCGAGTACTGGAGATCCGGTTTCCGTCTTCGGCGACGACGAACGGCGGGGTGTGTATCTCGAGCGGTCGTTTCCCGTCTGCGATCCGTTGCTCGTTGAGTTCGTACGCGCGGCGCTGGGACTTCGATTCCGGCGAGGCAACGAGCGCGTCGACGTCGTCCCGCGTCGCCGCGGGCCCGCCGGTGTCCTCGAGCTGGAGTATCTCGTAGGAGGCGGTGTAAGCGCCCGCGATCCGTTCCAGTTCGGCGTCGAGCGCGTCGCGTCTCGCGTCGAACGACCCGAGGAGTTCGACGTGCGAGGGGTCGCTCCGCGTTCGCTCGGCGAGCTCGGTCGAGGTGAGGCCGACGATGACGTGGCCGCCGTCGGCGCCGACGTGACTCGCGGTCTGGAAAGCTTCGTGGAGGAGCGCCCGATGCCCGTTGTGGATGGGCGTGAAGGTGCCGCCGAGAACCGTGATACGTTCGTCGCCGTTCATACCGGGTACAGGCGTTCTGTCGCCGTAGGTGTAGGGGGTCGCGTTCGCGTTCGGCTGAGCGACCGGAGTGCTCGAGGACGGCGCCTCGTGGAGCGCGGACGCGGAGAGGAACGCTACCCCGGAGCGTGGGCGGTCAGGCCGCGAGCGCGCGTTCGACGAGCGATTCGACCACGAGTGCGAGTGCGACGAACGCGGCGAACGCGCCGCCGATCCACGTCCAGTGTTCGACGGTCGGTGCGACGACGGCGAAGAACTCGCGGAGTGGCGTGTAGAGGACGGCGAGCTGGAGGGAAAGCGAGAGGACGACGGCGGCGACGAGCCAGGGGTTCGAGAGCGGGGAAAGGTCGTAGCGGGACCTGATGAGGTGGATGCGGACCATCTCGATGGTGACGAGGAGCGTGAACAGGAGCGTCTGTGCGACGACGAGGTCTCGCGTCACCTCGAGCGCGTAGAAGAACAGCGCGAGTCCGGTGATTGTCATGATGGTCCCGATGCTGGCGATCGAGAGGAGCATCCGACGGTCGATGACGGGGTCGTGCTCGCTGCGTGGGGGCCGCGCCATGATGTCGTCGGCTTTCGGGTCGGTGCCGAGGGCGAGTGCGGGGAATCCGTCGGTGACGAGGTTGATCCAGAGGAGCATGACGGGCGTGAGGACGAGCGCTTCCGTGTTCCCGGCGAACAGCGACGGGTAGAGCGCGCTGCCGACGAGGACGCCGACGAAGACGACGAGGACCTCGCCGGCGTTCGCGGACAGCAGGTAGTTCACGAACTTCCGGATGTTGTCGAAGATGCCGCGGCCCTCGGCGATGGCGTCGCGGATGGTCGCGAAGTTGTCGTCCTGGAGGATCATGTCGCTCGCTTCCTTCGTGACGTCCGTGCCGCGTTCGCCCATCGAGATGCCGACGTCGGCGTTCCGGACGCCGGGCGCGTCGTTGACGCCGTCGCCGGTCATCGCGACGCGATGCCCGTTCGCCTGGAGGGCTTCGAGGATGCGGACCTTGTGCTCGGGGGCGACGCGAGCGAACACCTCGACGCGCTCGACGGCGTCTTCGAGTTCCGCGTCGGTCATGCGCTCGACTTCGGGACCGGTAATCGCGCCCGTGGGGTCGAACCCGACCTGTTCGCCGATGGCTTTCGCGGTCTCGACGTTGTCGCCGGTGGCCATGACGACGCGGACGCCGGCGTCGCGGCAGTCGGCGACGGCCTGTGGGACCTCGTCGCGTGGCGGGTCGAGCATCCCCTGGAGGCCGAGGAACACCATGTCGGCCTCGAGTGCGTCCTCGTCGACGTCGGGGTCGGCGACGCGTTTGCGCGCGAACCCGATGACGCGGAGGGCGTCGCTCGCGAACGATTCGGTGCGTTCGAGGACGCGGTCGCGGTCGGCGTCGGTGAGGTCGCGTTCCTCGCCGTCGACGAGCACGCGGTCGCAGCGGTCGAGGACGGTGCCGGGCGCGCCCTTCATGTACGCGGTGTGGGCGTCGTCGTCACCGCCCTCGGAGCCGGTCCCCTCGACGACGACGGTCATGCGTTTGCGGTCCGAGGAGAACGGGACCTCGCGGACGCGGGTGGCGGCCCGCTCGACGCCGGCCTTGCGCGCGGAGACGAGGAGGGCGACCTCGGTCGGGTCGCCGAAGTACTCGCGGTCCTCGGTGTCGGGCGCGGGTTCGGCGTTGTTGCAGAGCGCGCCACAGCGCAGGACGGGTTCGAGCACCGCGGGGTCGACGGGTTCGTCGTCGCGACGGAATTCGCCCTCGGCTTCGAGACCCGCACCGGTGACGTCGTAGACGCCGTCGCCGAACGCGACCCGCTGCACGGTCATCTGGCTCTCGGTGAGCGTCCCGGTCTTGTCGGTGAGGATGGTGTCGATGCTCCCGAGGCTCTCGACGACGGGGAGCCGGCGGACGAGCGCGTTCCGGTCGACCATCTTCTGCGACCCGAGCGCGAGCGTGAGCGTGACGACGGCGGGAAGGCCTTCGGGGACGGCGGCGACGGCGAGCGTGACGGCGGTCAGGAGGATGCTGATGGCGTCGGTCGCCGTGAACAGGAACTGGACGAGGACGACGAGCGAGATGAGCCCGATGACGCCGACGCCGATGCGACGCCCGAGTTCGTCGACCTCGCCCTGGAAGGGCGTCTCGCCGTCGTCGGCCGCCTGCATCTGGGTCGCGATGGCTCCGACCTCGGTGTCCATGCCGGTGCCGACGACGACCGCGCGCGCCCGTCCCTTCACCGCGTTCGTGTTCATGTACACCATGTTCCGGCGTTCGGCGAGCGGCGCCTCCTCGTCGACGGGGGCCGCGTCCTTCCCGACGGTCGCGCTCTCCCCGGTCAGGGCGGCCTCGGCGGTCTCGAGGTTCGTGACGTCGACGAGTCGTGCGTCCGCCGGGACGGCGTCGCCCTGTTCGAGGACGACGACGTCGCCGGGGACGATCGCGGTGGCGTCCACCTCCCGCTTCTCGCCGTCCCGGAGAACGGTCGCCGCGGGCGCGGAGAGCTCGCGAAGTCGCTGCATGGAGCGTTCGGCGCGGTAGTCCTGCACGAACCCGAAGATGCCGTTCGCGAAGAGGATGACGAGGATGAGGGCGGCGTCGACGACGTTCGCGTCCTCGCCGGGGAGGAGCCCGACGGCGAGCGAGAGGAGCGCAGCGAGCACGAGGAGGTAGATGAGGACGTCCTGGAACTGCGAGAGGAATATCTCGAACGGAGAGACTTGGTTCTCGCCGGTGATCTCGTTCGGGCCGTACTCGTCGAGCCGGCGTTCGGCCTCCTCGCTCGACAGCCCTCCCTCGGTCGCGTCCAGTTGGTCGAGGACGTCCTCGACCGAGCGAGCGTGCCACGCCGTCGGCGCGCCCGCCTGTTCGACGGGCGTCACCGAACTCATCTGTCGACGGGCCACGCGACCGACGTTCGACTCCTCCAGACGCGTGCGAGACCGCGAGCCGGGACGGCTGCGAGCGCGTTCATGCTACTGTCCTCGAACGCCTCGCTCTTAGAGGTACGTCCTGAACGCCACCGAGGAGTGGCTCGTTCCTCACTCCTCGAGCATCCACCCGAAGCGCTTCTCCCAGAACTCCTCGCTCGGCGGTTTCTTCGACCGACCGTACGTCTTGTCGTCGCGGATCTGTCGTTCGAGGACGTCCCGGGCCTCGTTCAGCGCGTGGGTCGCGCCGTAGCCTTCGCCGGACGCGATGAACAGGCCGTCGTCCGTGTACAGACGGATGCGCGCGAGCAGCAGGTGCGTGCCGCGGTGGGTCTCGTCGTGTTCGTGCAGGTGTATCTTCGCGTCGAGGACGTTCGTCCCGCCGTCCATCCCGTCGAACTTCTCGATCATCGCGACCACGTCGTCGTACTGGACGTCGTCGAGGAGGTCCGTCCCGTACACCTGGACGGCCCGGTTCCCGCCGGCCTCCCACGTGAGCGCGTCCAGGACGTCCGTCTTCGTGACGATACCGTACGGGTCGCCGTTCTCGGTGACGACGAGCGACGACCCGTCGACGTCGAACATCTCCGCGACGGCGACGTCGAGCGTCTCGTCGGGATGGATGGTCCTGACCGGCGAGACCATCACGTCGCGGACCGGGAGGTCGAGGACGCGAGCGCGCTCGCCTTCGCGAGCGCCGAACCCGCCACCTCTGGACCGACCGGTGCTTGCAGCGATCTGGCCGCCGACCGCGTCGGTGCCGCCAGCGTTCCCGCCCTGACTGCGGGTCTCCGCGCGCGTCGTGACGTCGACGACGTCGTAGAGACTGAGGATACCGACCGCGTCGTGGCCGTCGACGACCGGGAGGTGCGTGAACCCGTGCTCGCGGAGGACGTTCAGCGCTCGCCCGAACGTGGCGTCTGGTTCGACCGTGACCATGTCCGTGGTCGCGGCTTCCCGGACGGTCGCGGCGTCGAGGAACGGTTCGACGGCGCCGAGGACGTCGTCGACGGTGACGACGCCGACGAGGCCGTCGCCCTCGAAGACGGGGAGGATCCGCGAGTCCGCGTCGATCATGAGTCGGGCGACCTTCCGGACGTCCTCGTCCGGCGAGAGCCGGGGAACGTGCCAGACGAGCGACCCGACCTTCTCGTCGGGCGGGTGATGCGAGCTCGCGAGCTGTCGTCGCGTGACCACGCCCTCGAAGGCGTCGTCGCGGACGACGACGCCCTTCACTGCGGGGTCCTCGAATACCCCGACGAGCTGCGAGACCTTCTCGTCGGGTGCTAGTTCTACGAAGTCGGTGGAGATGATGTCGGCGATATCCATGGTTGGAGTGTCCGTGGCTGCGTGGGTTCGTGTGCGATACGACCGCCGGTTTCCCTACGAGTGAACGTACGGTTCGAGCGTACATGAACCCGCCCGTCGTTCCCGGCGACTGGGAGCGAACCGGACGGGAACTGGTCGGGACGCGAGCTCTCGCTCGCGAGGGGTCGTCGCGGACCGTCGACGAGGTCAGTTCGCGTCATCGAGGTACGTCATCGCTTCTTCGTCTGAGACCTGCGTGAAGCGCTCGTAGAACTGCCCGACGCCCTGGAATCGTGGTGGTTCCGCGAGGCAGACGACGTCGTCGGCGTGCTCCGCGAGCGCTTCGACGGTGTCCGGTGGGCCGACTGGGATGGCGAGGACGACGTGCTCGGCGTCGCCGTTCCGGAGTTGCTGGAGGCACGCGCGAACCGTCGACCCGGTTGCGACGCCGTCGTCGACGAGGACCACGCGCTTGCCGGCGACGTCCGGTTCGGTGTCGCCGTCGCGGTACCGTCGCGCCTTCTCGCGGGCGGCGTCGACCTGCCGGTCGCGTTCGCGCTCGAAGTACGCGTCGTCGACGCGGTCGCTCCGGAACGCCGCGTCGTTCCGCCAGACGCTCCCGTCGCTCGCGACGGCGCCGATGGCGTACTCGGGGTTCCCGGGCGCACCGAGTTTCTTCGCGACGACGACGTCGAGCGGTGCGTCGAGAGCGTCCGCGACGGCGCGACCGAGCGGGAGTCCCCCGCGCGGGATCGCGAGGACGAGGTCCGCCTCGACGCCGCGGTCGTGGAGTGCCGCGGCGAGGCGCTCGCCGGCGTCGGTTCGGTCCCGGAAGGGAACGGGTCCGGCCATGCTCGAGTGTTCGTCGTTCGGGGACTTGGATTGCGGGGAACGTTCGAGGCGACGGACCGACGTCAGGAGAACGTTAACCTCCGACCTCGAGATGGTATGGGGCGTGTTCCGGGTCGGTGCGCACGTCTCCATGACCGACGGGTTCGCGGCGGCGGTCGAGCGCGAGGGCGAGGTCGGCGTCGACGGGTTCCGGCGGCTCGTGAGCCACGACCCCCTCGGTGACAAACCGATGGTAGTGGAGACCCCGACGAACGGGAGGGGCTGCGCGTGGAACATCGAGCGCGTCCGCGAACGCCTGACCGGTTCCCGTCCCCGAGCGCGTCCGCGTGCTGACGCGTTCCGGACGGTTGCCGGCCGGTTGTCGACGTGGTAGAGCGACGTGGCGAGACGTGGGAACGAGTTGCGTCTCGATCGTGTCCGTCAAGGCGGTCGCTTAGGGCGTGGCCGTCGAACGGTCTCACGGAGAGAGACAATGCAACTCGAGGGGAAGACGGCGGTCGTCACCGGCGGTTCGTCTGGTATCGGGTACGCAATCGCGTCGGCGTACGTCGACGAGGGCGCGGACGTCGTCATCGCGAACCGGAGCGAGAGTGATGGAGAGGCCGCGGCGGCCGAACTCAGGTGCGAGTTCGTGCAGACGGACGTCAGCGACTACGAGCAAGTCGTTGCTCTCGTCGATGCGACCGTTGAGGAGTTCGGGAAGCTCGACGTGATCGTGAACAACGCGGGGGTGGCGAGCGAGACGTCCGTCGGCGACATGGAGCTCGAGGAGTGGGATCGCGTCCTCGGCATCGACCTGGACGGCGTCATGCACGGAACGAAGGCGGCGCTCCCGCACCTCATGGAGACGGAGGGATTCGTCGTGAACGTCGCGTCGATCTACGGGCTCGTCGGCGGGAAGGGAGCGGCGTCGTACTCGGCGGCGAAGGGCGGCGTCGTGAACTTCACGCAGCAGGTCGCGGTCGACTACGCCGAGGACGGCATCAACGTGAACAGTATCTGTCCGGGGTTCGTGGAGACGCCGTTGACCGAGGACCTCCTCGAGACGGAGCGGTTCTACAACTTCGTGCTCGGGGAGACGCCGATGAACCGACCCGCGCGGCCGGAGGAGATCGCGCCGCTCGCGGTGTTCCTCGCGTCCGAGGGGGCGTCGTACATCACGGGCGCGAACATCCCGGTGGACGGCGGGTGGACCGCGCACTGACGTGAGCGACCTCGCTCGGGGTCTCGCCGACGTCGACGGACGTGACGTCCCGGGCGCGGTCCGGGAGGGACGCGGCCGTCCGTGTCGCGTCCGCGAGCGCGTCCAGGAGCGTCAGGTGTGCGCGTGAGGCGAGCGGCGTCGGGGCCTCGCTCGTCGTTCGGCATGATGAGAGCGGTGATGGCGTCGCGTGCTGGCGATGTAATGATGCGTCTCAGTGCTCGCGGAGAGGCCGAGTTCGTCGGCGAGCGACTCGAACACGGCCGCTCCCTGGTCGGCGATGGCCGCGGGGACGCGCTTTCCCGGAAGGGAGTGGGCGTGGGGTCGCCGGGGCTCTCGGAGAGGACGAACGCTGTCCCGTCGTCGATGCCGGAGGACGAGGCTCCGCGATGGTTCCGGTCGGCGGACTCGACGTCGTTCCACCGTGCGCCGGCCCCGCAGTGAGCGCCCGGTCGGTGGTGGTATCCCCCGACGAGTGCCACCTGGACGCTTCGAGGTTCCGTTCGTCAGGCGCCGACCGTGGGCGTCACTCGTCGGTGGACGACTGGTCGCAGTGCCGTCACGAGGTGGTCGGTACCCCGGAGCACCGGGAAACATCCGCTAAAGGGTCAGCGCTCGAACGACGAGACATCATGAACTTCGACGAATTCACCGGCGAGGTACAGCACAGACTCGAACTCCCCGGGACCGGCGAGACGGTTCGCGCGATCCGGGCGACGCTCTCGACGCTCGGCGCTCGCATCCCGAAGGACGCGGCAGAGGACCTCGCTGCGTCCCTCCCGATGGAAATCAACTGGTACCTCGCTGGTGCGCCCGAGGCGTACGGCCAGCGGTTCGACTGGTCGGAGTTCGTCGAGCGCGTCGCCGAGATCGAGCAGGTGAAGGGGACGGACGCGGCGTACCACGCGCGGCTCATCGTCGACCTCGTCCACGACCTCGTGCCCGAATCCGACTTCCAGCAGCTCCGCGACCAGCTCCCCGAGAGCGAGGACGACGAGAACTGGGGGGAGCTCTTCGAGGTCGTCGACGGCGGCGGCTGGCACGAGAGCCAGGGCGCGGAGGCGACCTAGCCGTCGACGACTGGTGACCAGTCGCCGACGCGTGATTCTCGAGTCCCTGCACCGAACGGCCGAGTTATGCGACGCCCACCCGTAGTTGCAGTATGGGTACGATACTGCTTGCGACCGACGGGAGCGAGTACGCTCGCGAAGCGGCAACGGAAGCCATCGAGCTCGCGACCGCGGGCGGACACGACCTCCACGTCATCTGCGTGGTCGACGAACGCAAGTTCGGAGAACCGGCGCTCAGTTCGGGGGAGCTCGCCACCATCTACGCGGAGGATCACGCCGACGTCAGCGTGCGCGAGGTCATGCAGATGGCGGACGCGAGCGACGTCACCGTCGACGGCGACACGCGACGTGGCACGCCCCACGAGGTCATCCTCGAGTACGCGGACGAGGTGGACGCGACGCTCGTCGTCGTCGGCGAGCAAGGCGACCACGACGAGCACTTCTCGGGCGTCGGTCGGACCGTCGACGAACTGTCGGAGCGCGAGGTCCGCGTCGTGAAGGCGTCTTCCACGGAGTGACCGTCGCGCACCGAGCGGTGCCGGCTACCCGAGGGGCGCCGGGGAACGCGCGCGGGTTCAGCGGCCGGTGACGTTCGGGACGTCGACGCTCTGGAGCGCGCTGTCGACGACGTCCGCCTTCGTGACGCCCTGGATGTTCGCCTCGGGCGTGAGGACGATGCGGTGCCGCATCACGGGGTCGGCGACGAACTTCACGTCGTCCGGCGTGACGTAGTCGCGGCCGGCGATGACGGCGCGAGCGCGCGCCGCCTCGAAGAACCGCTGGATACCGCGCGGCGAGACACCGATCTCGGCGCGGTCGTCGACGCGAGTCGCCCGCGCGACGTCGACGAGGTACTCGCGGACGTCGTCCTCGACGTGCACGCGCTCGGGGACCTCCTGGAGCGCGCGGACCTGTGACTTGTCGACCGCGGCGTCGATCGTCGGCATCTGCGTGAAGCGGTTCGCGCGCCGGTCGATGAGTTCGAGTTCCCCGGCGCGGTCGGGGTACCCCATCGCGGTCTTGATGACGAACCGGTCGCGCTGGGCCTCCGGGAGTTCGAACGTCCCTTCCTGCTCGACTGGGTTCTGGGTCGCGATGACGAAGAACGGGTCCGGGAGCGCTCGGGTCTCGCCGTCGACGCTCACCTGCTTCTCGTCCATCGCTTCGAGGAGTGCGGCCTGGGTCTTCGGTGGCGCACGATTGATCTCGTCGGCGAGGACGACGTTCGCGAATATCGGGCCTTCGTTGAACTGGAACTCCTGGGTGTGTTCGTTGTAGACGTGCGAGCCCGTGATGTCGCTCGGGAGGAGGTCGGGCGTGAACTGCACGCGATTGAACGACAGCCCGAGCGCGTGCGCGGTCCCCTGTGCGGTGAGCGTCTTCCCGGTTCCCGGCACGTCCTCGAGGAGGACGTGCCCGCGAGCGAGGACGCCCGTGAGGACGGTTTCGAGGAACGCACGGTCCGTGATGACGGCGGCTGCGATTCGGTCGATGACGTCGCCAGCGTGCGCGGCCGCGTCGGGGACCGACATGTCGTCCGTTGGCATCGTGTACGTATCGGAGGTAGTCGCGTTAAAGCGCTTTGGCGAGCACCGACCGAGACCGCCGGGGTCGTGTCCCCGGGGGACGGGACCGCGCCGTCGGGTTCGAGGCGTTTACGGAGCCGTCGCTGGCGCGCTCGCTGGCTTCGGGGCGCTCCGGTGACCGAAGCCGTCGGTCGGCCTTCAGTCGTCGCCGCGGACGGTGAGGACGGGAACGGACGCGGACCGAACGGTCTTCTCCGCGACGCTCCCGAGGAGGACGCGGTCCATTCCGGTCCGCCCGGTGGTTCCGATTACGACGGCGTCGACCGCGTGGTCGTCGACGTAGGACGCGATGGCGTCGGCCGGGACGCCCTCGACGACCTCGGTGCGGACGTCCGATATCCCGCGTTCTTCGGCGTCGGTCTCGACGCCGCGCACGAGGTCCTGAGCGTCGACGCGAGCGCGCTCCGTAACGAGTTCTGCGCGGACGTCCGGCCCGAGCCCGCCGGTGTCGACGACGGAGAGGACGTCGACGCCCGCGTCGAGCGCGCTGGCGAGCGAGAGCGCCTGCTCGCTCGCGCGACGCGACGGCGCACTCCCGTCGACGGCGACGAGCACGCGCTCGTAGGGGAACGAGAGCTCCTCGTCCTCGACCGTTCGCGCGGTCAGGACGGGGACTGGCGACAGGCGGACGACCTTCTCGGTGACGCTCCCGAGGAGATACCGCCTGAGGCCTGTGCGGGCGTGCGTCGGCATCGCGACGAGGTCGTGCTCGTAGCGCTCGGCGTAATCGACGATGGTTCGAGCGGGCGTCCCCTGGACGACGTCGGTGTCCGGGTCGAGACCGAGGGATTCGAGGACGCCCTCGGCGTCCGCGAGCGCTCGTTCGCCTTCCGCCTCGAGCGCGTCGACGACGTCGCCGTCGACGAGCGTGACGCTGTCGCGGTTCGTGTCCGCGACCGCGAGCAACGTCACTTCGGCGTCGAGCGCGGTCGCGAGTTCGCCGACGTGGTAGAGGAATCGCGTGTCGCTGGTCTCCGCGGTAACCGGAAGGAGGACGTTCTGATACATTGGTTGCATTTCGAGGGGGAACCCGAAATGCCTTGCTACGATTCCAGCGTGTTCGTGACCGTAGTTTACTTCGGTGGCCGTAGTCGGTAGTACCTGCGGTTAAGGTCGTACATGTATCCCTCCTGCATGGACCGGAGGACGGCGTACGCGATGACGCCCGCGATCGGTGGGAGCAGGAACGAGAGGTCGAGGAGCAGGTGCGGGTCGACGAGGCCGCTGATGATGTTCTTGAGGGAGTAGACGCTGATGGTGAACGCGAACGTCACGCCGGCGACGCCGACGGCCGCCCAGAACGGTTGTTCGACGGGTCGTCGGGCGCTGCCTTTGTTCAGGAACGGGACGATGGTGATGATGCCGACGACGACGAGGTTCGCGACGACGCCGTACGTCCGGTCGGTCATCAGTTTCGCGCCTTCGGCCGCCGTCTGTCCACCGAGGATGGAGAGCTCGGGGTTCAGCGGGCCGAGTTTCAGGAGCCCGAACGACCAGTAGAGGTACCAGTCGGGGAGGATGACTGCGGGGGTCTCGTTCCCGTTCGCGGGCGCGCCGATGTGCGGTGGGAGCGTTCCAGCGAGGAACAGTATCATGCCGACGAAGAAGCACGCCAGGGAGAGGTTCCTGATGGTCTCGTGGGGCCACGCGGGGAACGCGAGCACGTCCCGCTCGACGTAGTCGGACTCCTGGCGGAGGTCCTCGTCTTCGCGGCGGGCGCGCTCGAAGTACTCGTAGGTCAACCGGGAGAGGCCCTGCGTTCGTGTCTTGCGTTCGGTCCACGTAGGGGTCTCGTCGTCGGGCGCGAGGACGCCCGTGCCGTCGGTCCGAACGGCTCGGTCCGCTGAGTCGTCACTATCGTCGCCGTCGTCGGTGGCTGTCATGGTGGAGGGCTACGCGGGGTACTGCGGGCGAGAACGAAAAGAGGGGACGGGACGGATTGCAACGCCTGTTATTCAAGCAAGACATTCATTACGATTGACCAGTCAAGTTCCTGGTTTGGCCGTCGCCGGAGCGAACACGTCCGGCACCATCGATTTCAGGGTGGTGGGCGAAGCGGGGACGATGGCTGTAGCGCTGGTGTCGCGGTGGGCGCGCCGGTACGTCGCGATAGCGGTCGCGGCGCTGGTCGCGGCGCACGTCGCGATGCTCGTGAACGCGCCATCGCGGGCGGTGGTGACACTCGCGCTCTCCGGGTTCGTGCTCCACGTCGTGTTCGGGAAGGCGTACTCGCTGGTGCCGACGTACTTCGACCGCGAGCTCGCCGCGCCGCGAGCGATGGTCGTCCAGCTGCCGCTCACGGCGCTCGGCGTCGCGGGGATGGCCGCTGCCGCGTCGTTCGGTTCGATCCCTCGCGTCGTCGGCACGGTGGGCGCACTCGCGTGGACCGCCGGCGTGGGGGTGTTCGTCGCGGCGCTCGCGTGGACGGTTCGCTCGAACCCGACGGGTGCCGAGACCGCGACGGGCGACGGGAAGGCGCACCTCGCGGGCCTCGACCGGACGGCGAACGCGTTCGTCCCGGTCGCGGTCCTGTACCTGGTCGCGGGCTCGTACGCCACCGCGGTCGCGTGGAATGCCGCACCGGCCGTCGACCTCCTCGCCGGCGTCGCGCTGGTCTTCGACGGGTATCCGCCGCGGGCGACGCACCTCCTCGGTGCGGGGACCGCGACCCTGCTGGTGCTCGCGCTCGGCGCGCGCCTCTGGCCGCGGTTCCTCGTCGTCGACCCGCCCAGGGGCGCGTTCGTGCTCGCGCTCGCGACGGGCGCGCTCGGTCCCGTCGTCCTCGCTGCGACCGTCCCCGCTGGCGAGTTCCTCGTCGCGGGCGCGCTCCTCGAAGCGACCGCGATAGTCGCGTACGCGGTCGCCTACGGCCGGTGCTTCCGGCGATCGGCGCGTCGCCGCGTCGCGTTCTGGAGCGTCCTCGGCGGCGCGGTCGCGGGCGTCGTCGCGGTGGCGCTCGGCGCGTGGTTCGCGGTCGTCGACCTCGACGGCGCGCTCGTCGTCGCGCACCGCCGCGTCACGCTCCTCGGATTCCTCGGGCTCACCGTGGTCGGCGCCACGTTCCAGTTCTATCCGCCGACCGTCGGCCGGTGGCCGTACTGCACCGACCGAACCGCGAGCGTCGCCGTGACCGCACTCGCATCGGGCGTCGCGCTCCAGGCTGTCGGCACCGCTGGGGGACTGAACTCGGTCGAGACCGCGGGCGCGCTCGTCGGCCTCGCCGGCGCACTCGGGTACGGCTACCTGCTCGCTGGCGCGTTCGCGACGCGATGAAGTGGTCGTCGGCTGGCCGTCCGCGTCAGTCCAGCGTGACGGTGTCGAACCGTCGGACGGCGTACCAGACCGACGCGAAAGGTGCGATGGCGAGCGGGACGAGCGCACCACGAGCGGCGAGCCCGACGGTGTCAGCGGTGACGGACCACCCGAACGGCAGCAGCCAGCTCGCGATGGCGGCGACGAACGGTTCGACCGCGGGCTCGTAGACGATGCCGGCGGCGGCGACGACGAGCACGAGGAACAGCGAGTACGCGAGGAACGCGAGGAGGCTCGGGACGACGGCCTTCGTCGAGCGCGTGATGTTCACGGCCTCGTAGCGCGGGAACAGCATCCCGATGCCGACCGCGAACAGGCTGCCGACGAGGACGCTCGCGGGCGTGCCGATGGCGACGGCGGTGAGCTGGTCGGCGTCGAGCGGGACCGCGAGCGCGAGTGCGACGACGAGGACGACCCCGATCGGGACGGTGACGATGGCGCCGGCGAGGACGTGCGCGCCGATGAACTGGCGGCCGCCGACCCGGGAGAGGACGGTCGCGGGGAGCGCGGACCCCTGGTCGCCCAGCGGGTTGAGCGTGAAGACGACCGCGCCGGCCCACGCGGCGAACAGGAGCGCGCCCGCCGGTGCGAACGCCGGGACCTCGCCGGTCTGGACGATGTCGGCGATGAACCCGATGGCGAACAGGAGCGGGTACGCGACGTACAGGAGTTTCAGGGGGGCGCGTGCGGCGCGCTTCCACGCGAGGACGGTGACGGCGGCGGTGCCGCGGCCGACGACGCCGCCGAGTGCGTCCTCGACGCGCAGCAGGAAGCCGTCGTCGTGCCGGTCGGTGTTCGGGTCGACGTCGGTGTCGTCGTCCTCGGTACCGGCGAGGACGGGGTCGGCGAACCAGTGGTGGTCGGCGACGCGCGTCGTCACGAGGACGCTCGCGACGCCGAAGGCGGGAACGAGCGCGAGCGCGAGCGCCGCGCGCAGCGGCGTGCCGCCGGCGGCACTCCCGAGGAGGAGGAGGTCCGCGAACCACGCGGTCGGTGCCTGCTGCATCGGTTCGAAGATGGTGGCGGCGAGGTTCCCGAGCACGTCCGAGAGGATGAGTCCCATGTACGCGAGGAAGACGAGGACGATGAGCGGTCCCTTGTGGCGGGCGACGAACGGGATGCGCGTGACGACGTGCCTGATCGCGAGCCCGATCGGGTACGCGAAGGAGACGGCGGTGGCGGCCGCGACGACGGCGACTATCGGCGCGGTCACGAGGAGCGTGTACGTGCCGGCGCCGGCGCTGTACCCGACGGCGAGGACGGAGAGGAGCGGGAGCGTGTACGCGAGTGCGAGCACGAGTTCGCCGAAGAGGACGCCGAGGACGGCCTCGCGCGTCGGGACGACCGAGAGGATGCCGACGTCGTTCTCGAGGGTCCCTCGGGTGCCGACGGTTCGGACGACGACGATGACCGCGAAGAACAGCCAGAGGAGTGCGAACGCACCGCGAGCGACCTCGAGCATCGTATAGTCGAACGGCAGGTCGCCGCCGAGACCGACCTCGCGCCCGAAGATGTACGAGCCGTAGCCGCCCAGGCCACCGAACAGGAGGACGACGACGGCGTACGCGAGTATCTGTGACTTCCGGTCGATGGACTTCCGGACGCTTCGTTTGACGTCGACGCGTCCGAGCGTGAGTCCGTGCCGGAGCGTGCGCAGGCCGCTGTTACCGTCGGTGGACTCGGTTGGCGTGCTCACGCCATCACCTCGTCTTCGGGTTCGACGGGTTCGTCGTCGTGGTCGTCGGTGAGCTGGAGGAACGCGTCCTCGAGCGTGCTCTCGACGGTGGCTTCGGCGCGGTGCTTGAGTTCGTCCGGGGAGCCTTCGGCGACGAGGCCGCCGTTGTGGAGGACGGCGACGCGGTCGGCGAGTTCGTCGACGACGCTGAGGATGTGCGTGGAGAGGAAGATGGTGACGTCGCGGTCGGCGAGTTCGGCGATGAGGTCCTTGACGGTGCGTGCGGCGCGCGGGTCGAGGCCGCTCGTCGGTTCGTCGAGGAAGATGACGTCGGGCTCGTGGATGATCGCCTGGACGAGCCCGAGTTTCTGACGCATCCCCTTCGAGTAGCCTTCGACGCGGCGGTCTGCGGCGTCGGCGAGTCCGAACCGGTCGAGGTACTCGTCGATCTCGGCGTCGGCCTCGCTCCGCGGGATGTCGTGGAGCGAGGCGACGTACCGGAGGTTCTCGCGCGCGGTGAGTTCCTCGAAGACGGGCGGGCTCTCGGGGAGGTACCCGATGTGGTCGATGACGGCGTCGCGGTCGGTGATGGGCGACCCGGCGACGAACGCGTCGCCGGAGGTGGGGCGCGTGAGCGTCGTGAGCATCCGCATCGTGGTCGTCTTCCCGGAGCCGTTCGGGCCGAGGAAGCCGTAGACGACGCCGGAGGGGATGGCGAGGTCGAGGTCGGTGACGGCGTCGACGTCGCCGAATCGCTTCGTGAGGCCGCGCGTCTCGATGGCGAGGGAGTCGTCGGGCGTGTCGTGGGGACCTGCTGACATACCCGGGACTACGACGCCGGCATTCTTAAAAGATGACGAACAGTTTCCGGGCTGGAAGTCGCCGCAAGCCGGCACCGTGACGAGACGGGACGAGATTGGACGGATCGAGACGAGACGCTACGGATTACCAGTTCTCGACGACGACGTCCATGCAACCGCCGTCTTCCTTGAGTTCGGGGTACGAGTAGTGGTCGGGGACGACGTCGGTGACGTCTCTCTCGGTCATGTTCGCGGGCGGGGTGCCGTCGACGCCGGATTCGCCGACGGCGGTGTTGAGTTCGCCGAGCGAGTACGCCCACTCGAGGACGGTGTCGTCGGTCTTGTAGCAGTTGAGGACGGATTCGGCGGCGTACTCGAGGCCAGGGCCGTACTCGCCGTCGATGGCGCACGCTTCGTTGTCGGCGGCGCCGCCGACGAGGACGAGGCTGTCGACGACGTTCGGGTACTCCCACGCCCGGAGGTTCTTCATCGCCGAGCAGACGACCTGTGCGCCCAGGGAGTGTGCGACGAGGCGGACCGGGCGGCCGTCGCTCGCCTGCCAGTCGAGGAGGAAGTTCGCGAGCTTCGGGCCGTTCTGGGCGGCGATCTCCTGGGCTTCGTACCAGCCGTCGTCGATGCCGCCGCCCTTGTCGGCGTCCCACGTGTAGACGGCACCGGTCGGGTCGTAGCCCTGTTCCTGGAGCGCCTTCTCGGCGGTGTAGGCGCCGTTGATGTCGCCGTCGTCCTCGTTCTCGGTGCGCCAGCCGTGGACGAACAGGGTGAGTTCGTCGCCGTCGTCGTACTTCGCCCAGTCGCCGCGGGAGTCGTAGCTGTAGGTGCCCTCGTCGAGTTCGACGGCGCCGTACCAGTTGATGTCGAAGTGCTCACGCGTGGAGACACCCGGGTAGTCGTCTGGCGCGTCGAGTTCGTCGTTGCCGTCGCCGCCGGCGCTGGCGAGGCCGGTCCCGGCGAGCGCCATGGTTCCCGTCGCCGCTGCCCCTCGAAGGATGGTACGTCGTCGCATGACAGAGCCAACGGTAATCCCCAGCGGAAAAGGCTTTGTGGAACTTCGAGGAACGAACGTGCAGTTTCTCGCGTCGGTTCCGGACGAGAACCGCCGAGAGGTCAGGGATGCGACGAATAGAGAAGCAGTCGGGCACCGGAGGAAGACGGAGGGGACGACCCAGGGGTCGCTCAGGCGTCGGGCGACGGGCGCGCTGCCGTCGGGTTCGCGATGGCGTCGGCGACCTGGTCGCGCGTGGCGTCGAGGCTCCCGGAGTTGTCGACGACGACGTGGTCGGTCTGGATGGGATCGAACTTGTCGCGGTAGTGCTCGTAGATGGAGACGTCGGCGTCGCTCGCGTCGTCCTCGCGCTGTCGGATGCGTTCCTTGACGACCGCGTCGTCCGCTTCGACCTTCAGGACGACCATGTCGACGTCGTGGTCGCGGGCGACGGCGTACGCGGGCGTCCGGAAGTCACGTTCCCGGAACGTCCCGTCGAGGACGACGTGCTGGTCGTCGTCGAGGACGGCGTCGGCGCGCTCGACGACGGTACGGTAGACGGCGTCGGTCTCCGCGTCGCTGTACTGGGGGTCCTCGAAGAGGTCCTTGCGAACGACGTCGGTGCGGATGCGGACGCCGCCGAGGCGGTCGACGACCTCGCCGGCGACCGTGGTCTTCCCGGCTCCGGGGAGGCCACAGACTAGGACGAACATGATGTCGGTGCTGGCGGTGTTCGCGCTCGCGCGACGGTCTGACCGGTCTGCGAGTGAGCCCGTGGCGCCCGTTCGGTGGTCATCTGACAGCGAACAGTCGCCGCTTGGTCACAATAAAGGTGTAGAATCGTTCGTGCTCGAGGACCAGTTCAGGACACGTTCGTGCATACCCGTGGGTCGTCGTCGAGCGACCGAGGGGGCGCTCGCTACCCGGTCGCGACGGCGACGCCGCGGACGAGCGGGGCGACCGGTGGGACGCCGCCGTGGCGTTCGACGGTCACGACGTCGAACCCGGGGTGTGCGTGGTAGGCGGCTTCGAGGTCGCGGTCGAGGTGACAGCCCGCGGCGAGGCGCGTCCACGCGGGGTCGATGGTGGTCTGGATGCGCCCCTGGAGGCCGTCGGCGGCGACGTGCTCGAAGAACCGGAACTGGCCGCCGGGACGGAGTACGCGTGCGACCTCGTCCAGGGCGGCGTCGAGGTCCGGGATGGTGCAGCCGACGAGCGCGGACACGACGACGTCGAAGCTGTCGTCGGGGTACGGAAGTGATTCGCCGTCGCCGCAGACGACGGTCGCGTCGAGCCCGTGCTCGTCGGCGGCCCTGCGAGCACGCGAGAGCATGTGTCGGTCCGGGTCGAGGAGGTGGACGTCGAGGGCGTCGCCGTTCCGGCGAGCGGCGTCGCGTGCGGCCACGAGGAACGGGACGCTCGCGCCGGTGCCGGCGCCGAGGTCGAGGACGCGGCCCGTGAGCCCGTTCGTGATGTAGCGTCGATGTGGAGCGAGTACCGTCGCCTCTGCGAGTGCGGTCACTGGGTCGTATATCGCGGCGAACAACGGGTTGTCGTGGGCCGCCATGGTTTCGCGTTCGCGCCACTGCGCCATGAAACGCGTGCTTCCGCGAGCGCCGACGCTGTCGAGCTGGCGTCCGAAAAGTCAATCAAAGGCGGAGGGGACCGGGGTGGGACCGAGGGGCGGCGTTACTGGGAGGCCGCTTCGACCTGTTCGACGTACTGGTCTTCCCACTCGCGGCGGTCCTCGAGTTCGCGGCGGCCGCGGCGGGTGAGCGTGTAGTAGTTCGTGCGGCGGTCGAGTTCGCCCTTCTCGACGAGGCCCTTGTCGACGAGCGTGTCGAGGTTCGGGTAGAGCCGGCCGTGGTGGATCTCCGATTCGTAGTACTGTTCGAGCTCATCCTTGATCGCGAGGCCGTGTGGTTCGTCGAGGCCAGCGATGGTGTACAGCAGGTCCCTCTGGAATCCGGTCAGGTCGTGCATGTGGTAGTTTCTGGGGTCCAGTTGGTTTGAGTGTTTTGACCTGTCGTCGCCAGTTGGCCATGGTAATCAGCAATCTTTACCTGGTATCCTCTTCGTATCAAAGGCCTGTTACGGTAGCGTTCGAGTTGTCCCGGAAACGTACTGGTTCCCCGTTCTTGTTACCGGTATGTCATCACTTGCTCGGTGAACGCCGACCGGAACCGCGACGCGACGGGACGAGACGGAACGATACTGGCAGTGTCCGCGCGACCGACCCAGCCCAAGGGCTTATGCGCGCCCGTCCGATACGTCACACAAGTACTACGTCGGGCGATTGGGGAACCCACAATGACAGGGACGAGCGCGGACGCTGACGGCGCTGGACGACGGGTCGCCCAGGTCGTCGTGGTCGTCGGGTGCGCGCTCGCGCTCGTGCTCGCCGGCGCCATCGCGCCGTCGGTCGGGTCCCCGTTCGAGGACGGGCCGGCGGTGAACGCGTCGTCGTTCGCGAACGGCGACGTGGCGAAGGCGCTGGGGAACGGGAGCGATGGCTCGCTCCCGGAGAACGGGACCGATGCGGCCGAGGGTGCGGCGAGTCAGGGGGCGTCGGCCCCGCCGAACGTCGTCGGGTCCCCGAAGAACTACCAGGTCGGGGGCGCGCAGTCGCTCGCGAACTTCAGCGAGCAGTCGGGCGGCATCCAGTTCGTCGTGCAGGCGGCGTCGAACTCGTACTATCGCGTCGGCGCGTACCAGTCCTTCGACGGGTTCGGGTGGACGCGCGACGACGCGCGCACGGCGTTCTCCGGGGCGGTCCCGGGAACGACGCCCCCGGGTGAGCGGGTCACGGCGCGCGTGACACTGAACACGTCCGCGTACGCGGTGCCGGTGCCGTGGAAGCCGACGAGCGTCGAGGGGCCGACGCCGCTCTCGGTCCGCGACACCGGCGGTATCGTGCCGCGCGAGTCGCTGTCGGCGAACCAGTCGTTCACCGTGACGGCGGTGCGGCCGACGCGCGACGCGAGCGTGCTCTCGAAGTCCGGGTACGACTATCCGTCCGCTATCGAGCGCACGTACCTCGGCGTCGACGACAACGTCTCGGACCGCGTCGTCGACCTCGCGGACGAGGTGACGGCGGACGCGACGAACCCCTACGCTGAGGCGAAGGCCATCGAAGCGTGGTTGGAGGCGAACAAGGAGTACTCGTTGAACGCGACGACGGACCCGAGTCGACCGGTGACCCGCCAGTTCCTCTTCGAGATGGACGCGGGGTACTGTCAGTACTTCGCGTCGAGCATGGCGGTGATGCTGCGGTCGCAGGGCATCCCGGCGCGGTACGTCGTCGGGTACGCGCCGGGGACCCAGATCGGCGAGGAGACGTACGCGGTGACGGGGTCGAAGGCGCACGCGTGGGTGGAGGCGTACTTCGAGGGCGTCGGGTGGGTTCGGTTCGACCCGACGCCGGCCGCGGGCCGCGAGGCGGCCGACGAGGGGGTTGCGAACGAATCGGCAGTTCAGGAGTCGTTCGCCGAGTCGGCGTTGAGCGAGTCGGTGAACGCGTCCTCGTTCGAGCCGTCCGGGAACGGGTCGACCGGGACGGGGTCGGGCGGGAACGGGACGACTGGCGGGTCGACGAACGGCACGGACGGGTCGGGTGGTGACGGGAGCGGTGGCGACGGCGACGGGTCGGCCTCGGAGGTGGATGGTCCGCGGTCGGTGAACGTCTCGCTGAACCGGTCGGCCGCGCCGGGCATCGACGTGACGGTGACGGTCACTCGGGACGGGGAGCCGGTGTCGTTCGCGACGGTGTTCTTCAACGGCGAGTACGTCGGGACGACGGATTACGACGGCGAGGTCGTCGGGACGGTGCCGTACGCGCGGAACCTGACGGTGCGCGTCGAGAACGTGAACGAGTCGATGCGAGCGGCGGATCTCGGGGCGGTGACGCGACCAACTGGGTCCGTTCCGGGGCCGCCCGCTGCGGGCGACTCGGGGTCGGTGCGGTTCGACGTGGCTGCGGTTCCGGCGAGCGCGTTCCCGGGCGCGGTGGCGGGGAGCGACCCTGGGAGTTCCGCGACGATACCAGCGGAGGACCCTGGGTCGCCCGATAACGAGACGGCGACGCGCGAGTTCGCGATGGCGGCTGACATGACGTTCGCGTTGGCGGACGAGCCGACGCTCGGGGCGACGGTGTGGATGCAGGTGAGTATCGAGGGACGTCCGGTTTCGGACGCGACGGTGCGTCGGGACGGCGAGGTCGTCGGGGTGACGAACGAGTCCGGGTGGGTGCGGCTATCGCTGCCGACGGACGCGAGCGAGGTGACGGTGGCAGCGCAGCGTGGAGAGGTGTCCGATTCGGCGGTCGTGGAGCTGGTGACGACGGCGGCGGTGACCGCCGCTGGCAGCGCGGTGCCGGGCGGTGACCTGCGGGTGACGGCGCAGTACGACGGTGCGGCGCTGGGGAACGCGACGGTGCTCCTGGACGGCGAGCGCGTCGCGCGGACGGACGCGGCGGGGATGGCGACCGTGCCGGTGCCGACGGACGCGTCCGGGACGGTGACGGTCCGCGTGGAGCGCGGCGTCGTCGCGGGGGAGGCGACGAAGGACGTGGTGACGAACGCGACGCTGTCGTTCGAGGACCCGCTGTCGCCGGGCGAGGACGTGGTGGCGGCGGTTCGCGCGGCCGAGGAGTCGGTCACGGGGGCGACGGTGCGCGTCGACGGTCGCGCGATGGGGGAGACGGACCGGTCGGGGCTCGTCGAACTGTCGGTTCCCGCGAACGCGACGGGGAACGTGACGGTGTCGGCGACCCTGGGGACGTTGTCGACGACGCGAGACGTGGACCTGTTCGAGCCGAACGTGTCGACGACGCCGGCCTATCTGGTGGCGCTCCCAGGGACGCCGATGTCGGTGAACGTGACCGACGCGGGCGCGCCGGTGGCGGACGCGACGGTTCGCGTGGTCGGTGGCGCGAACGCGAGTCTCGCGGACGCGGCCGACGTGAACGCGACGACGACGGACGCGTCCGGGACGGCGGAGGTGACGCTCCCGGTGGGGAACGCGGCGACGGTGCTGGCGTCGTCGATGGGTGCGTCGGGGTCGGCGCGCCTCGACTGGTTGTTCCTGAACGCGTTCGGCGTCCTCGCGGTGGGCGTGCTGGCGGTCGTGGTCGTCGTCGGCTCGGTGTTCGAGCGGAGTCGTGCGGCGCGGGCGGTGCGAGCGCTGCGGCGGTACGCGAGCGCTGCGACGGCGGCGGCGATGAACGCGCTGTTCGCGGTCGCGGACCGCGTGGACGCGTTCGTCGCGTGGTTGCCGTCGCTCCCGGCGCTCGTCCGGGGTGCGGTCGAGCGACTGGTGGAGTCGCCGGCGCGCGCGCTCGGTGCGGCGTGGCGTCGCGTCGTGGCGTGGGTGACGGGCGTGCTCGCGGCGGTCGTCGCGGCGCTCCGCGGGCTCCGCGGTGACGCTCCGGGGGACGCGGTCGGGGCGCCGAAGGCGGGCGGTTCGTCGGCGTCGGGGGCGGCGGAAGAGTCGACGCCGCGGTCGCTCGTCGAGGCGTGGCTGGTGCTCGTGTCGCTGGTGTCGCCGTCGCGACTCAGCAAGCGCACGCCCGCCGAGGTCGGTCGGATGGCGCTGGAGCGAGGGCTCCCGGACGAGCCGGTGCGGACGTTGACGGACGCGTACGAGCGAGCGGTGTACGGGCCGAACGGGGCGAGCGACGAGGACGTCGAGCGGGCGCGGGCGGCGGCCGAGTCGCTCGAATCCACGGCCGGCGTCGGCGACGATGCGAGCGTCGGGGACGGTCCCAGCGAGGGCGATGGGGGCGGTGGGGAGGAGGCGGGCGAGGACCGGTTCGGCGACGAGGGGGTGGGGGCGTGAGCCGCCGCAGACCGTCGGTCCGCGAGCTCGTCGGTGCAGTCGGGACGGTCGCGTTCGCGGTGGGGCTCGTGGCCGCGTTCGCGCCTGACCTCCTGCCTGCGCCGGTGACGGCGGCGGTGAGCGAGGTCGAGTCGGCGGTCGAGCCGTGGGTCGTCGTCCTCGTGCTGTCGCTTCTCGTGTTCGCGTACGCCGTCTATCGGTTCTGGCGAGCGGACGACGGGACCGTCGAGCGCCTCGTTCGCGACGACGACGCCGCGGCGCCCGACCTGGACGCGGTGTCGGTCGACTTCGACCCGGAGCGACCGGGGCGGGCGTTCGACTACGCGGTGGCGCGGACCGTCGCACAGCTGGAGGCGGATCCGAACGCGGACGCGTGGGAGGCAGACCGCGTCCGCGAGGATCTGGAGATCGCGGCGGTCGCGGTGCAGGCCGCCCGTGGCATGGACCCGGACGCGGCGCGGGCAGCGGTCGAGTCGGGTGCGTGGACCGACGACCGCGTCGCCGCGGCGTTCCTCGGTGGCCCGGAGGCACCGGGGGTGTCGCTGTGGCGGCGCGTGTACGCGTGGCTGTATCCGGCGCGTGCGTTCCGACGGCGCGTCGAGTGCGTCGTCGCCGTCGTCGAGGAGCAGGCAGCGGGGTCGGTGGTCGAGACGACCGCGGACGGGTCGGCTGCTGGGACGACCGAGGACGACTCGGAGCGTGGCGAGTCGACGGCGGGTCGCGACGGCGACGGTGCCCGGGGGCGCGACGGCGACGGTGCCCGAGGGCGCGACGGCGACGGTGCCCGGGAGCGCGACGGCGGGCGGTCGCCGGACGGGTCGGAGGTGGCGTCGTGAGCGTGAGTCGTCACGAGCCGCGGTGGCGGACGGCCGTCGCGCCGGCGGCGCTGCTGGTCGCGGTGGCGCTGTGGACCGGTGACCGCGTCCTGTTCGTCGCGGCGGCGCTCCCGCTCGGGTACCTGGCGTACGGCGCGCTGTCGTCGGTCCCGGACGTGTCGCGGGCGGTGCGCGTCGAGCGCTCGTTGTCGTCGGACACCCCCTTCCCTGGCGAGCACGTGACGGTGACGCTCGCGGTGACGAACGAGAGCGACCGCGCGCTCCCGGACGTCCGATTGGTTGACGACGTTCCTGGTGGCGTCGAGCCGGTGTCGGGGCGTCCCGAGGCGGTGTTCGGACTGCGTGCCGGGGAGACCCACGAGGTGACCTACGAGCTGGTGGCCCAGCGGGGCGCGCACGAGTTCGGTGACGTGTCGGTGCGCGCGCGGAGCCTGAGCGCCGCGGCGGTGTCGAGCGCGGACGTGACGCCGTCGGGTGACTCGGGGATGTTCTGTCGCGTGCACGTCGAGGACGCGCCGGTCCGGGACCAGACGATGCAGTTCGTCGGCTCCATCCCGACGCAGACCGGCGGTGCCGGCATCGAGTTCCACTCGACGCGGAACTACCGGCGCGGGGACCCGATGAACCGCATCGACTGGCGGCGGCTCGCGAAGACGGGCGAGCTGACGACCATCGACTACCGCGTGCAGGAGGCGGCGCGCGTGATGGTCGTGGTGGACGCCCGCGAGTCGGTCGCGGTGTCGTGCGGGCCGGCGTACCCGAGTTCGCGCGAGCTGTCGTCGTACGCGGCGGAGCTCCTCACGGGCGTGTTGCTGGACGAGGGCCACGAGGTCGGTATCGGCGTGTTCGGGCTCTCGCTCCCGGGGACCCGCGGGTCCGGGTCGCCGTCGGTCCTGGAGCCGTCGGGCGGGGATTCGTTCCGCGCGCAGGTGTCGGCGGTGTGTTCGGCGGTCGCGGAGGGCGACCCGTCCGTCGCTGCGTCGGCGGGTCGCGGCGGCGCTGGCCGGGGGGCGTCGGCGCGCGAATCGACGGCTGCGGACGGCGCGCGGGCGTCGGTGGCGGGGTCGCCGTCGCCCGACGGTGGGGTCGACGATGCGGACGCGGCGACGCGGCGGTTGCGTGCGTACCTCGACCGGCACACGCAGGTCGTGTTCGTGACGCCGGCGCTCGACGAGTTCCCGGTGACGGTGACGGAGACGCTCGCGGGGCACGGGCACGCCGTGACGGTGGTGTCGCCGGACGTGACGGACAGGGAGACGCTCGGTGGCCGCGTGACGCACGTGACGCGCACGGAGCGCGTGCGTCGACTCCGCGAGACCGGGGCGCACGTCGTGGACTGGTCGCTCTCGGACCCGCTGCCGTTGGCGCTCGCACCGGCGTTCAGGGAGGTGCGGTAGATGGCGGGCGACGACCGCACGCCGAGTTCGGTCGCCGGGGCGGCGGCGGGGTCGGGGCGGCGGTTGGTGACGGAGGCGGTGGCGGCGACGGCGGTGAGCGGCGCGGTCGTCCTCGGGACGACGGCGGTCGCGGTGGCGGCGGTCGGGTGGGTGCTCGGCGTCCTCGAACTCGCGGTCGTGGGGCTCGCCGCGGGTGCGTCGCTCGCGGTGGCGTCGACGCTCTGTAACAGGGACTCGCCGCTGTGGATGGCGGCGGGGAGCGTCGGCGTCGCGGTCGGCGTCGTCGCGACGGCGTACGCGCTCTCGCGACCGATATCGGACCCGAACGTGCCGTTGACGGTGGGGCCCGCGATCTTCGTGGTCGGCGCGCTCGTCGCTGGCCTCGGTGCGACCGCGGCGATACCGGGGTCGCTCGGCGACGGGCAGTGGGCTCGCACCGTCGCGCAGGCCGCGGCGGCGACGGGACTCCCGGGCGTGGTGGTGGTCGTCGCGGTGCTCGGCGCGGTCGGTGGCGGCGGGGAGGCCGTGAGCGCGGTCGAGTCGGCGGTCGGTGAGGGGGTGACGGCGCTCCTCGCGCCCCGGGGTCCGAACGCGAACGTCGGCGGGTTCCTCGCGCTCTCGGGCGCGGCGGCGCTCTCGGTGGCGGTCGCGCTCCGGACGCTCCCGGTCGTGAACCTCGTCGCGAGGGCGCGGCGTGGCGGGGTCGCGCGTCGCGTCGGTCGTGCACGGTCGTGGCTCGTCCGCGGTGGCGTCACCGCGCTGTTCCTCGCGGTTGTGCTGACGGCGTGGCCAGCGGAGGCGCTTCACGGCGTGCTCGCGGACGTGGGCGTCGAGGGCGTGCTGGCGGCGGTCGTCGACGTCCCGGTCCTGCGTCGGACGCTCGCGGCGGTGGCGCTGGGTGCGCTCGCGGCGTCGGCGGTCGCGGTCGGGGTGCGTCGCGTCGCGAACGTCGACGGCCGTCGCGTCCTCCGCGTGCTCGCGACGACGACGCCCGGGGGCGCCATCCTGCTCGCGGTCGGCGTGCTCCGACCGGAGCTGGTGCTGTCCCGGCTTCGGATCGGACCGATATCGGGGGTGGTCGACGCCGGCGTGGAGGCACTCGGCGTGGAGGCGCTCGCGCTCGCGGTCCTGATAGCGCTCGTGCTCGGGACGACGACGGCGCTGAGCGCGTTGACGACGGCGGCCGGTGTCGGGTTCATCCCGAACCGGACGGCCGCGCCGAGCGTCGCCGCCGGTGGCGTGCTCCTGGTCGCGGTCGCGGCGGGCGTCTGGGACGGCGAGTACGCGCTCGCGACGTTCGCGGCGGTCGTCGCGTCGATGGTCGTGTGGGACGTCGGGAACTACGGCGTGGACGTCACGGCGGAGCTGGACGGGACGACGTCGCGCGTCGTGGAGGTGCTGCACGCCGCGGGGAGTGCGACCGTCGGCGTCGTCCTGGTCGGTGGCGCGTTCGTGGCGCTGTGGGCGTCTCGCCGGCTCGCCGCTGGTGGTGGTATCGACGGCCCTGGCCTCCTCGGGCTGGCGTTGCTGGTCGTCGCGACGCTCGGACTGATGAGCACGCTCCGGGGTTGACCGCCGACCGCGGCGAGAAGGAATCCATTTACTAACGTTTGATTATCCATTGATTCGCACCACGAACGCCAGGGATATTCCCGCAAGGCTTCCGTAATAAACACCCGTACTGCTAAACGCGAACAGTTGTGGTAGAAGTAGCCTAGCTAGATGTAGAGGAAGGTAACCGTGTCATCACAGATGGAGACGGCGAGCGGAGGAACCGAGGCGGAGCCGGCCGCGCGCTTGAGTTCGAACGACATCCACAACGTCCTCCGGAACGAACGTCGGGCGCTCGCGCTCGAAGAGCTCCGGAGCGGCGACGAGCCAGTAACGTTGCGTTCGCTGAGCGAGACGATCGCGGAGGCCGAGACCGGCGAGTCGCCGGCGCCGCGGGGCGCGCGCGACAGCGTGTACGCGTCGCTCCACCAGACGCACCTCCCGATGCTCGAACGACACGACGTCGTCGAGTACGAGCGACAGGGCAAGGAGATACGGCTCGCGGAGCGCGCTCGCGACCTCGACCCGTACCTGAACGTGACGACCGCACGCGGCGGGTCCTGGCAGTTCCGGTACATGGTCATCGGCGTCGTCGGGATCGCGACCGTCGGGTTCGCCGCCGCGAACGTACCGTTACTGTCGGTCGTCTCGGCGCCCGCGTGGGCGGTCGCGTTCCTCGCCGTGTTCGCGGTCGCGATACTCCTCCAGTACGGCCAGCAGGAGCTCGGTCGACGCTCCAAGCTTCGCGTCGTCCCGGACTGGCTCCCGTCGTTCGACGACCCCACGTCGGGTCGCGACGACACCGAGAACGCGACGCCAGCCGACGACTGAATCCCCACGTCGGCGCGTTCCTCGTCGCGAGACCGCTGCCTCGGACGGGACCATGCCCAACAACGATAAGAGCGCACCGCCCCACCTTCCGGCCAGTAGATGGTCGCCATCAGTACGTCGAACCTCAGGAAGACCTACGGTGACGTCACCGCGCTCGCGGACCTCTCGCTATCGATCGACGAAGGCGAACTGTTCGGCGCGCTCGGCCCGAACGGTGCCGGGAAGACGACGACGATCAGGATCCTCACCGGCCAGCTCCAGCCCGACAGCGGGACCGCGTCCGTCCTCGGGTTCGACCCGGTGAGCGAGCCCGTGGAGACGCGACGCCACATCGGTATCCTCCCGGAGCAGGAGTCCCCGCCCTCGTTCCTCACGCCGCGCGAGTACTTCGACTTCGTCGGAACGGTGCGGGACATCCCGAGCGACGTCGTCGACGAGCGCGTCGACGCGTGGACCGAGCGGTTGTCGTTCGCGGAGAAGCTCGACACGGTGTCGACGGATCTCTCTCGGGGCCAACAGCAGAAGGTGATGATAACGCAGGCGTTCCTCCACGAGCCCGAGGTGGTGTTCATCGACGAGCCGCTCGCGAACCTCGACCCGATCGTCCAGGAGCGCGTGAAGGACTTCCTCGTCGCGTACCGGGACGCGGGGAACACGATATTCATCTCGACGCATCACATCGAGGTCGCCGAGGAGGTGTGTAGTCGCGTGGGTATCGTCTCCGGCGGGGAGCTCATCGCGGAGCGCCGCCCGAGCGAGCTCGGCCCGAACGAGTCGCTTTTGGACACGTTCCTGGAGAACGTCGGCTCGGCGACGGCCGAGGTACAGGGCCTGCTGGGTCCATGACGGGGTCGCTGAACCGGCGGTTGTTCGTCGGGATGCTCCGCGAGGAGTGGCGGATGCACGCGAACCTCTTCGGCGGGGCGCGGTTCGCGGCGTTCCCGCTGTTCGTGCTCGCCCTCGGCGCGGGCGCCGTGTGGTTGTTGACGACGACGGCGGTGGCGACCGTGAGCACGCTCGTCCTCGGCGTGCACGCGCTCGTGTTCGCGTTCGGCCTGCAGACGGGGACGACCGCGTTCCTCGGCCGGGACGCCGCGCGGAACCTCCTCGGCGACATGACGCTCCTGGTGTTCACCGCACGCACCCTCCCGGTGTCGCAGCGTCGCCTCCTCGCGGTGTTCCTCCTGAAGGACGCGGTCTACTACTCGGGGTTGTTCATGGTCCCGATGGCGCTCTCGTTCACGCCCGCGGTCGCCGCCGGCCAGCTCGCCGCGAGCGACGTCGCGCTCCTCTGGGGGACCGCGACGACGACGTTCCTGCTGGGGGTCGCGGTCACGTTCGCGGGCATCTCGCTCGCGACCCGCGGCGTGTCCGGGCGCGTCGTCGCGCTCGCGCTCGGCGTCGGCCTCGCCGCCGCGGTCGTCTCCGGCATCGACGTCGTCGGGTACACGCCGTACGGTATCTACCAGGGTGCGACCGTCGTCGAGACGACGGTCGTCCTCGCCGCCATCCCGCTGCTCGCGGTGCTGGGGATCGCGGTGTACGACCCGAACTACTCGACGCCCGCGCGGACGGCGGGGGACGCGTACGGTCGGTGGCGGGATCGCCTGCCGTTCCGCGACGACGCGGTCACCGCGAAGACGCTCATCGACGTCTCGCGGTCCTCGGGTGGCCTGTTCAAGATCGTGTTCTCGGGGAGCATCCTGCTCGCCGTGGGCGTGTTCCTCCTGGAGCTCGCGGGCGAGATCGCGTCGGTCGACCCGGCGCCGGGCGTGACCCTCGGCGCCATCCTCGGGCTGTCGGCGTTCACGACGTACAACTGGTTGACGCAGTTCGACGACCTCGACGAGTACCGCCTCTACCCGCTGGACGTCGCGGACGTGCTGCGCGCGAAGCGCCGCGCGTTCCTTCTCGTGAGCGTGCCGACGGGCGTCGGGTTCTACGCGCTCGCCGTCGCGTGGCAGTCCCCGACCGTCTGGGACGCACTCGCCGGGGTGGTCGTGCACGTGGGACTCCAGGTGTACCTGTTCGGCGTCACGGTCTACCTCGCGGGGTTCTCGCCGAACGAGTTCCTGTTCGACACGGTGCTGTTCGCGGCGTTCACGCTCGCGGTCGCAGGACCGGTGGTCCCCATCGTCGTCGCCGGGTTCGTAGTCAGCGCGGGGACGCCCGCCGTCCTCGCGGGCATCGCGGTCGGCGGCGTCGTCCTCGCGCTCGCGGGTGGCGTGCTCGTCCGGCGGGCGACGCCGAAGTGGGAGCGCGCGACGCGGACGTAGCGCGCTTTTCTCTCGCTGGCGCTCGGAGCGGCCGGCGACGCTCTCGCTGCGGCGAAGGTGTCGAGCAGAAGATACTTGCCTGGGTGGGTGCTGGCTCCGGACGACATGGAGTTCACGCGACGGCACGTCGCCGCCGCCGCGATGGCTGGCGTCGGCGGCCTGGTCGTGGGGAACGCACTCTGGGACGAGCACCTGCTGTGCCCCGACCCGGACGCGCCCGTCTGGGACGCCGAGCGGGCGACCGATGGGGGCGTGGCGGGGCACGCGTTCGGCTACTGGGGGCCGCCGGTCGTGGACGACGGGACGGTGTACGTGACGACCGGACACGGCATCGTCGCCGGCGGGGCCGGGAGCGTCGCGCGCCTCGACCGAGAGACGGGCGCGGCCTCGTGGGTGGTCGAGCGCGAACCCGCTGGAGTCGGGACGCCCGCGGTGGACGACGACGTGGTGTACGTGCCGACCGGGCGGAACGAACTCCTGGCGCTCGCGGCGAGCGACGGCGACGAGCGCTGGCGCGTTGACGCGGGCGAGGACGACTTCGACGAGGGCGAGAGCTTCGCGCTCGAGAAGCCGGTGCCGACGGGCGAGGGCGTCGTCGTGCAGGCGTTCGAGGGCCCGACCAGTTCGGGGTTCGACGGCGATCACGTGCTCGCCGGCGTCGACGCGGCCGACGGGAACGTGCGGTGGACGCACGCACTCCCGGCGCGCGGACGCGTCCGCGGCGTCGGCGACGGTGACGTCGTGGTCGCGTGCGAGGACGGGACCGTCCGGCGGGTGGACGGTCGTACCGGCGACGTCGACTGGCGGTTGTCCATCGGCACCGGGGTGACCGACGTTGCGCGAACGGTCGCGAACGGCGTGGTCGTGGTGCTGCTCGACGGGCACGTCCTCGGCGGTATCGACGCCGAGTTCGGCGAGCTAGACTGGCGCGAGCGCGTCGCCCCCGAGCGGGTCGAGGGGCTGGACGCGGACGACGCGTCGGTCCGGGGCGTCGCCGTGGCGGGCGAGCGCGCGCTCGCGGCGTCCGCGTCGGGCGAGGTCGTGGCCGTCGACCGCGGCTCGGGCGAGGAGCGATGGCGGTCCGACGCCGGTGCGCCCGCGGTGGCCGTGCACGCGGACGCGGACCGCGGGGTCGCGCTCGCGCTCGACGCTCGCGGGTTCGCGCACGTCCACGACCTCGACGACGGGGCGCGCACCGGGCGGCTCGTGACCGACGACGCGAACTACGGCGACACCTGCGGGCGTCGAGTCCGCAAGGACCTCCTCCCGCGATGGTTCCTGACCGTGCGCGACGGGAGCGCGTACGTCGCGACACACTCGATGCGACGCTACGACCTCCCGTGACCGCCTTTCGGAGCACGTCATGGCCTCCCCTGACCGCCTCTCGGAGCGGGCCGCGACCGCTGGGTTTACGTCTCGTGTAAACCCGTCGTGCCGAACGCCTTTGTCCGGCGGTCCCGGAGAGGGGGGCGTGACGGTCTTCGAGCCCTCGTTCTGTCCGTACTGCGGTCGCGCGCTCGACGACCCGTCGGGGGACCCGCCGGGTGCGTACTGCGAGCGCTGCGACCGACCGGTCCTCCAGCAGCCGGTGCTGGCGGTCGAGGTGCTCGTCGTCGACGACGGCGGCGTGCTTGCGATGGAGCGCGCGGCGGGTCGCGACCGGGGCACGTGGGGGTTCCCGGGCGGCCACGTCGAAGCGGGCGAGCACCCGGAGGCGGCGGCAGTCCGCGAGCTCGTCGAGGAGACCGGGCTCGTCGTCGGTCGCGAGTCCCTGCGGCCGCTGGGGGTGCGTCGCGAGGCGAACGCGGACGGGAGTCACTACGTCGTTCACGACTACGTCGTCGCGCGAACGGCCGCTGCCGGCGAGGTCGAACCAGTTGATGGCGAGGCGGCGGCGCTCGCGGTCCGGTCGCCGGCGTGGCTCGGTGAACAGGAGACGTTCGCCGGTGACGAGCGAGAGCGCGCGCTCGCGGCGCTCGCGTCGGTGGAACGGGACGAGTTCGAGTAACGAGGCTAACCTGGCTGTCGCTCGGGGGCGTCAGGTTGCTCCCGGCGGGCGCGGGCAGGCACCCGCGCCGACGCCGGCGGGCATGGCATCGATGGAAGTGATGGTTTGCTTCGCACGCTCTCGCGTGGCGCCACCGACGTCTACGAGCAGGGTTACCTTGGTGATGCGTGACGGTGCAACGTTTGCCAGTCGAGTGACGGGGGACTGCCGGCGGCCGCTCGACGGGACGCCTGCGGTCACTCGTCGTCGAGGAAGACGTGGACGTCGTCCGCGTCGTCGACGTCGACGCCCTCCGGGAGAACGAGGACGGTGCGGTCGCCGAACTCGTCGACGGTCACCGGGACGCGGTCGTCGAGGACGCCACGTGCCGCGAGCAGCGCCTCTATCTCCTCGAGTCGCGCGAGCACCGTCGACAGGTCCTCGCTCCCCTCGGCGTCGGCGCCCGCGGTCGCGTCGCCGGACGACGCCGACCCGAACCGCTCGCCGAGGCGCGTGACGTCGATACCTTCGGCGTGCAGGAGGACGTCGCCCGCTTCCACCGCGGGCAGCGACGCGTCGACGGCCGCCGCGTCGTCCGCGAGCGGCGTGCCGCCGGTCGTCGCCGTGTTCCCGTATACGTACTCTTCGGCGCGCTCGCTCACCCACGGCGGCGCCTGCCACTCCCCGTCGGCGTACAGCGTCTGCTCGATGGCGTCCTGGTTCGCCCACACGAACGCCGCGTACTTGTCCTTGTACGCGTCCAGCGCCGAACCCTTCTCGTGCCCGACCACGACGTGCAGCGGGTCGTAACCTTCGACGACGCCGTCGACGACCCCCTCAGTCGGGTGCGCGCGCACCTCGAACGCGTCCGTCCGACACGCCGCACCCGTCACCGGGTCGAGCGCACCGGTCGTCGCCTGGACGAGCGCAGCGTCCGCGTCCCCCTCGATAGCCTTGAACAGTCGTTTCGCACCACCGTCGACCGGCGTCTCCGGCGCCGCGATCGTCACCGCACCCGAGTCGAGCACGGCCGCCGGGTCCGCGTACTCCGGCGTCAGCTCGACCCGGTCGGTCGGGAGCGACAGCGCGTCGTAGAGCTTCGCGGGCTGTCCGACGAGACGGATCGGGACGTCGAGCGAGAACCGGCTCGCCGCGGCGGCGAGCAGGCGCGCGAGGTGAACGCCGGTGAGACTCCCCCCGGTCAGGAGCGTCGTATCGTCGTCGAGGACGCGAGCGAGCGTCGTCTCGAGGGTCTCCTGGAGTCGGCGTTCGTACTCGTCGGCGGTCGCGACGTTCACGATCATCGCCTCCACGTCCACGGGCAGGGAATCCGGGAGCGCCGGATAGCCGGCGGTCTGCGTCCGCGTGAAGTCGCCCGTGACGAGGAGGTGTCTGGCGACGCCGTCGTCGCGGAACTGGATGACGAACCCGGCCGCACCGGGGGCGTGACCCGCCGGTACCGGATGGACGCGGACGGCGTCGTCGCCGAGCAGCGTCCGCCACCCCGTCACGGGTTCGAGCGCATCCAGTGCCCCTTCGACGTCCCCCGTCGCCCTGTCGTTTCGTTCGTTCTCGCTCAGCGACTCCTCGAGAACCGCCGCCGTCGGTGCCGACGCGAGC
Source organism: Halorubellus salinus (assembly GCF_020567525.1). Classification (GTDB taxonomy): domain Archaea; phylum Halobacteriota; class Halobacteria; order Halobacteriales; family Natrialbaceae; genus Halorubellus; species Halorubellus salinus. Next base: position 363,620 of record NZ_JAJCVI010000003.1, on the reverse strand, counting down.
ACCGGTGCACCGTCGACGACGTTCTCCCCCAGAGACCGGAAATGGTCGAGGTGAGCGTGAGTGACGAGTACGGAAGCCAGCTGTTCGTCGTCACCCATCAGCGCCGAAACGTCCACCCCATGCCCCGAGTCCACGAGTACGCACGCGGTCTGCTCGTCGAGCACGCCCTCGAACTTCAGGAGCACAGACTCGTTTCCGGTCCGATGATTCGCGCGTTGAAATCGGACCTCCATGTCATCGACCTTGAAAGCGAAGGCAATAGAGTTAACCCAAAGCGATGGTGATGCCTGGAACTGCTACCGGGGGGCGATTACCGAACTGGTCGTCGCTACGACAGGCGGCCGAGCGGTGGAACTGCCGCGAGCGCTCGCGCCTGACGCCGCGTCCGTCCGCTACTCCTGACGGGGTTGTAACCGGTCACCGACGGGTTCGTCGTCGATACCGACGGAAGGAAGCGGTTTCGTCACCGCAATCGGTTCGTATGTTCACCGTCGACCGTGAACCGTCCAGGCCGTATTTCTCCGCGTGGAACGTACGTCTCGCCGGTGATTCCATCATGAGTTCACGGAACAATCCGTTCGAGGAACTGGAGCAACTGTTCGACCGGATGAGCCGACAGTTCGAGGAAGCGTCGCGGTCGTGGAGCAGCGGGACGCCGTTCGCGTCCCGGGAGTCCGAGGACGAGTCGATGGCGTTGGACCTCGTCGAGCACGACGACGAGTACGTCGTGACGGTCGACCTGCCGGGGTTCGAGCGCGAGGACGTCGACGTCCGCGTGACCGATAGCACGCTGAAGATAGCGGCGAACCGCGAGCAGGCGGTCGACGAGGAGGACGGCGAGTTCATCCGGCACGAACGCCGGCATCGGCGGGCGTCGCGCTCGGTGCGACTCCCGGAGCCGGTGGACGCGAACGCGGTCACCGCGAGGATGCGTCACGGCGTGCTGACGGTGACGGTCCCCCGCGAGGACGTCGAGGATTCGACGCGCATCGAGATCGAGGAGGCCTGAGAGTCCTCGGGTTCGGTGGCCAATCCTCTTCATCTCGTGGCGCGAACACTGAAGGACGAACCATGGTCGAGTCGATACTACTGGCGGTCGACGAGGACGCGTTCCAGCGGGACGTGGTCGCGCATACGAGAGCACTCGCCGAGCACCTGTCGGCGTCCGTGTACGTCCTGCACGTCGTCGACGTCAGAGGGCTGGAGACGGCGCCGGAGAGCGAGGTGGCGCGCGAGGAAGCGACCGAGTTCGTCACCGAGGTCGCGTCGACGTTCGAGGCCGCGGGCGTGCCGGTCGAGACGGCGGTGCGGACGGCGGAGCCGTGGGAGGCGATCGTCGCGTGCGCGACGGACGTGGACGTCGACCTCGTCGTGATGGGGACGCACGGCCGGACGGGGATCGAGCACTTCGAACTCGGGAGCGTCGCGGAGGCGGTCGTTCGGGATTCGGACGTGCCGGTGTTGACGGTGCCGGTCGGCGAGGACGCTACGGTGTCGTTCCCGTACGATACCGTGCTCGTCGCGACCGACGGGAGTCCGGAGGCGCTCGCGGCGGCGCGCGTGGCTGTGTCGCTCGCGGCGCGATGCGACGCAAGCGTGCACGTCCTCTCGGTCGTGGAGACGGCGGCGCTCGGGTTGGACGTCCGGTCGGAGATTCGCGAGGCTGAGCAGCGAGGACCGGCCGCGGACGCGGTGACCGACGTTCACGCGCTCGCGACGGAGGCGGGGGTCGATGCGACGACGACGGTGACGGCTGGCGTTCCACGTGCGGAGATCGAAGAGTACGTCGCGGCACACGACGTCGACATGGTCGCGATGGGAACCCACGGGCGGAGCGGGGTGGCGAAGTACCTCCTGGGGAACGTCGCCGAGCGAACGTTACGGACGTCGACAGTACCGGTGTTGACGGTGGGTGACGGCGGGACGGGTGACGGAGAAGTCGAGTCGGTCGGGGACTGAATCGGTCGGGACTGAGTCGGGTGCGTCGCGTGCGCTCGCTGGGGCCGGTCCGGTCAGGCGCCGCCGAAGTCGTCGGTTAGGTGGAACTTCCAGGCGTCGTGGCCGGACTTGCACTCGGGGTTGTCGGCGATGTGGTCGACGAACGCGGCGCCGGGGTCCTCGAGGGTGTCGTCGCAGAACGGGCAGTTGTACTCCGTGGTCCAGTTGGCGGTGGGCGTTCCGACGGACATACGAATACAGTGGCGCGCATCCCCCTTCAAACCCGCCTAGTAAGTAATAGGAGACCTTTCATGCCCTAATATTACACACCAGTCGTGGTGGGGGTGCGCGTTCAAATCTCGGTTTGAGGTTACGGGAGTCCTACAAGTACGCCACCCGTGGTCTCGAGTGCAATGCGAACTCTGCCCTCCAGCGCACGACCTCGTGCGCGCCGGTACGGTCGTTGCAGCGGACGCGAGCAGGGGTGGTCGACGTGAGTCGACGACCAGCTCGCGAGACAGTCGCGTTCGCGGTCGCGCTCGCCGCCATCGCCGCCCTCGGCGGGGTCGCCGCGGCGAACGTCGCCGCGAGTTCCCCGGCGAGCGCGTCCGGCCCTGGAAGCGTCGGAGCGGTCGCGGACGCGCCGCCGAACGCGACCATCGACTCCGACGGCGAGCGACTCGTCGTCGAGCAGGCCGCCGACGAACGCATCTCGGGGACCTCGAACCTCGAGAGCGGCACGCAGGTGACGGTTCGCGCTCGCTCCAGCAACGGCGGGAGTCCGTTCCTGCGGTCCGCCGTCGCGACCGTGAACGACGACGGGTCGTTCGCGACGACGTTCGACTTCGGGGACGTCCAGGTCGGGACCGAGTTCACCGTCTCCGTCTACAAGAACGGCACCGAGCTCGCGAGTGCGCCCGGCGTCGTCGGTGAATGCGCGCCCAATTGCGGCGAACCGACGGGCGACGCAGCGTTCACGAAGAACATCTACCAGACGGCCGCGGGCGACACCGTCGAGATCGGGGTCGATATGACCGGTCGTGACAACGCGACGGTTCGGTTCGGGAGCGACGCGACGAACGTCGTGATTCCCGTGACCGTCGAGGACGGGAACGGCGACGGGACGGTCGTCCTCCAGTTCGAGACGGCGGTCGACGCGCCGAACGCACACGGGATGTCCGCAAAGGCCGACGCGGACACCGTCACCGTCCCGCAGGACGTCGACCGGCCGGACTCGCTCGCGGCCGGCGAGTACGAACTGTCGCTCTCTCTGGACACCCGGACCGAGCCCGTCGAGGTGGACGTCGCAACCGTCATCCTGCAGGAAGGCTCCGACGCGCCGCCGACGACGCGCGGCGGCGACGCGGGAACGACGACGGTCGGCACCATCTACGGGACGGCGGCGACGAGCACGCCGGACGGTGACGGCGGCGTCTCGATGACGACGGTCGGCGCGCTCGCGGTCGGTGGCGTGCTGGCAATACTCGGCGTCGTCGCGCTCGTCGGCGACTTCGACTGACCCGTCAGCTTGAGCCGCGGGACGCGTTCCCTTTTTCAGGCGTCGTGCGTGCCTTCGACGAGCCGTTCGATGTGCTCGGGTGGGACGGCGCCGCGTGCGGCGTAGCCGTCGTACGCGAACGTCGGGACGCCCGTGACGCCGGCCTGCTGGGCGGCGCGGAACTGCTCGTCGAGTTCGGCGCGGAGCGCGTCGTCGTCCAGCGCAGCCCGGACCTCGTCGGGGTCGACGTCGGCGTCCGCGGCGAGGTCGACGAGCACGCTCTCGTCGCCGATGTCGCGACCGTCCTGCCAGAGCGCGGCAAGGAGCGCCTCGTCGAACGTGAGCCACGTCTCGTAGTCGTAGTGACCCTTGACGTAGTACGACGCGACCTGTGCGTCGAGCGAGTCGACGTCGGTCGCGAGGTCCAGGTTCATCTCGACGTCGTACTGCTCCTGGAGCCGTCGGACGTTCTCCTTCGCCTGCTCGAAGTACTCGTCGTCCTTCCCGGTGTCGACGGAGTGGTCTATCTCGCCGTCCGGGCCGCGCTGGCCGCTCCGGAGGTCGAACGGCTGCCAGTCGATCTCGAGCGGGTCGTCGCGCGTCGCCTGGTACCGGCGCAAGCTCTCCCGGCCCAGGTAACAGAACGGGCAGACGTAGTCCGAGTACACGGTGAGGACGGTCGCGGCGGGCGCCTCGTCGACGGACGGATCTGTCATGCGAGAGCGTTCGCGGCGAGGACGGATAACGACCCGGACACGGGTAGCGACCCGTGCACGATCGGGACGCGCCCATTCCAGTGGTTCGTGTTCGACCGGCGGTTCGACCACGCTAGGCATTTGTATCCGCAGGTCGTTGTAGCGACGAATGCACGAGGAGTGGAGCGGGACACCCAGGGTGGTGCTCGTGACGGACGCCGCGTCGTCGGTGGATGCCTCGGCGTTCGACGCCGTCGGGGCGTCGGTTCGGACGGTGGAGGCGACCGAGGACGGCCTCGGGTCGGTGCCCGCGGACGCGTCGGTCGTCGTGACGGCGTACGAGCTGCCGAGGACCGACGGCGTGGCGGTCGTCGAATCGGTCGCGGGCGACGTCCCGGTGGTCGTGTACGCTCGGGACGGCGACGAGCACGTCGCGAGCGAGGCGGTGCGCGCGGGCGCCGACGATTACGTCCCGATACCAGCGGACGCACCCGCTGACCGGGTTCCGGACGTGGTCCGCGACCGCGCGCTCGCCGTCGCGGTCACCGACGGTGGCTCGGACGCGGACCCTGCAGGCGATACGGACGACCCGGACGACGCCGAGGACCCAGCGGCCGGGTCGATGCCGCCGACGCGGGCGTCCGTCGAGGACCGCGAGCGCGCGCTCCAGCGAGCGTACCAGGTGGTCGCGGACGCGGACCGGCCGTTCGGCGAGAAGGTCGAGGACCTCCTCGGTATCGTCCGCGAAGCCGTCGGGACGTCGTACGCGACGTTGTCGTACGTGGACGGCGGCGACTACACGTTCGAGTACGTGGACGCGCCCGGGAAGGACGACGTCGCGGCCGGGGATACGGTGGCGTTGGAGACGACGAACTGCGACGAGGTGGTGTCGACCCAGGAGACGCTCGTCCTCGAGGACGTCGAGCGGGACGCGCCCGAGCTCGCCGACCGCGCCGGGAACGCCGAGTGGGGTATCTCGTGTTACCTCGGCGCGCCCGTGACGGTCGACGGCGACGCGTACGGCACGTTCTGTTTCTACGACAAGGAGGCGCGCTCGGAGGCGTTCTCGGAGTGGCAGGTGACGTTCGTGGAGCTGTTCGGCGACTGGGTGAGTCACGAACTGGAGCGCGAGCGGTACGTCGACCGGTTGGCGGCGTTGAACGACCTGCACTCAGTCGTGCGGACGTTGACGGACGCGGTGATGCATCGGTCCGACCGGTTGGAGATGGAGCGGACGGTGGTCGACCAGCTCGCCGACACGGGGTCGTACGCGCTGGCGTGGGTGGACGCCCTCGACGGGGCGACGGGCGAGGAGTTGCGGACGGTGGCGTTCGCGGACGCGGACGCCGACGACTCGGTGCTCGCCGCGGACGCCGAACTGGCGCTCCCGGTCGACGGCGCCCACGGCCATCAGGGGACCGACAGCGACGGCGAGGGGTCTCGTGACGGGACCGCGGACGGCGACGAGGACGCGGTCGACCTGGCGGTGGCGGCGTTCGACGGGCACGAGGTGCGGACGCGGGACGTCGTCGCTGGCGACGGTCGAATGGGCGTGCTCGCGGACCGCGGCCTGGAGCGCTGGGCGGCGGTCCCGGTCGCGTTCGACGAGGAGTCCTTCGGCGTGCTGAACGTCGCGACGTACCGCCGCGAGGGGTTCTCGGGCCGCGAGCTCGCGGTGCTCGGGCAGGTCGGTGAGATACTCGGGCTCGCCATCGCGACCGTCGAACGCGGCGCGGTCGTCGAACAGGAACGCGAGCGCCTCGAGTTCGTGAACCGGTTCATCCGCCACAACCTCCTGAACAGCCTGAACGTCGTCGAAGCGCGGACGGAGATACTCGACGCGCACGTCGACGACGCCGGCCGGTCGCACCTGGAGACGATACAGGGCCGAACTGCGGACATGGTGGAGCTCATCGAGACGCTACGGGCGCTCATGCAGGCGTTCGTCGTCGACGAGAGCCGGGAGACGGAGCCCGTGGACCTGCGGGCGGTCGTCGAGGCGGAGGTCGAGGGGGCGCGGGAGGCGTTCGGGCACGCGGCGTTCTCGCTGTCGGTGCCCGACGAGCGCGTGACGGTGCGCGCAGACCGGTTGCTCGGCGAGGTGTTCGAGAACTTGCTCGCGAACGCCGTCCAGCACAACGACCGTGCGTCGCCCTCTGTTTCCGTTTCGGTGGTCGCGGACGCGTCGACGGCGACGGTTCGGGTCGTCGACGACGGCCCGGGTATCCCCGAGGACGTCCTGCCGGCGGTGTTCGAGAAGGGCGAACGCGGGTTCGACAGTCCCGGGACGGGGTTCGGGCTGTACCTCGTCCGCGAGATCGTGGACGCGTACGACGGGAGCGTGTCCGTGCAGAACGACGACGACGGGGCGACGTTCACCGTGTCGCTCCCGCGCGATGCGCCGGACGGAGAGGACGGCGCGCCGGACGAGGACTGACCGCGCTCGGACGAGGACTGACCGCGCTCGGGCGAGGACTGGGGTGGCGCGTTCGGTCGTGGTCAGCGGCGTGCGACGACGAGGACGGCGACGAGGACGAGCGTCCCGAGGAAGAACGCGAGTCCGGGCTCGACGACGTCGAGCAGGAGGTTCGCGAGCGTGCCGTCGGGGGCGACGCCGTCGACCGCGCTCGCGGGTTCGGCGGCGCGACCGCTGAGCCGCGTGCCGCGCGCGAGGCGCTCCACGCCGAACTGGACGAGGAGGCTCGCGGCGGCGAGCAGGCCGACGCCGCCGATGATGCGCGTCATCGAGCGTTCGACGGCGGGCGCGAACTCCTCGTTCCCCACGAAGACGATCGGGTCGCTCGCGGGGCCGTAGACCGTCATCTCGTTGCCTTTCTCCGAGTAGCGGGTGTCGACGGGTTCGACGAGGTCGGCGTCCTGGAGTTCCGAGAGGTGGTAGTGGACAGTCTGGACGCTCTCGTCGAGCTGGTCGGCGAGCGCGCTCGCGGTCCCCGGTTCGTCGAAGAGCGCACGGAAGACGCGACGCCGGGTGTCGGCGGCGAGTGCGTCGAGGACGACGTCGGATTCGCCGTCGACGACGTCGAGGACGAGCGGGCCCTCGTCGCTGTCCGCGACCTCCCCCTGGACGCGTTCGATGAGGCTCCCCATGGCTACCAGAGCGTTCAGACGGCGCGAAGTTAACCGTGGTCGTAGCTCAAACCCGCGCTTGAGTGGTTCGAGCGCCGGCGTAGGCGAAGAGTACCGCGGCGTTCGCGACGAAGGGGAGCGTGGAGGTATCGGGTGCGCCGGGCGTCGAGCTACCCGGGGCGTCGGGCGTGCTGTCCGCTCGGGCCTGGAGCGCGGCGCTGGTGGTTCCGGGGTCGACGGTGGTGTTCCGTGCGTCGGCGAGCGCGGCGGTGACGGCGCGTTCGGGCCGGAGGAGCCCGCCGCCGGTGCGGGCGTCGACGCCCTCGACGCCGACGTCGCGCGCCGTCCGCTCGAGGTAGGATTCGACGACCGCTGGCGTGGCGTTCGGCCGGACGGCGCGGACGAGCGCCGCGACGCCACCAGCGCGTGCGGCGGCGACAGAGGACCCGCGGAAGCCGTCGTCGGCGCGTGCGGTCGCGACGACGTCGACCCCTTGACCCGCGAGCGTCGGACCGCTGGAGGAGTACGCCGCGAGTCGCCCCTGGACGGGGTTCCACGCGCCGACCGCGAGGACGCCGTCGGCGGTCGCCGGGGCGACGAGGCTCCCGCGGACGGTGACGTGCTGGAGTCCGTTCGTCGCGCTCGTCACGCGAACGGTCGACCCCGTGGGTCGGTCGGGGCCGCGGACGACGAGGAAGTGCGTGCCGGGTTCGACGCGGACGTTCAGGCGCGCGTTCGGTTCCCGGTCCGCTTCGTAGGGGACCGAGCGCGCGACGAGTCGCGACCCGGTGTCGGTGACGCGGTAGAGTTCGAGCGCGTACGATTCCTCGGGTCCGGCGTCGGTCCAGGAGAGCCACGCGCGGACGACGCGGTCGTCGCCGCGGAGGTAGTTCCGGACGCCGTCCTCGACGACGAGCGCGCCGTTCCGGACGCGGTCGTACGTCGCGCGGTACGTGCCGCGGGCGGTGTTCCCGGCGGCGACGACGACGACGACGCCACGGGCGACCGCGCGCGACGTGACGTTCTCGACGACGGACTCGCCCGTCCCTGGTTTGCCGTGGAACGCCGCGGGGACGACGACGACGTCGACGTCCTGTCGGACCGCCCACGCCATCGCGCGCCCGTACCCGGTCTCCCCGTCGAACCCGGCGAGGTGGAGGCTCGCGTTCGGCGCGACCGCCGCGACCTGGCGCGCGGAGCGCGTGCCGTGGACGTCGCCCGCGTTCGGGCCGACGGTCGGCCCGGGGCCGAACGCGCGAGCGGCGACGACGGCGTCGGCGTACGCGTCGGCGTCGGTGTCGAACCCGGTCGGGTCGAGGACGGCGACGTCGACGCCGTCGCCGGTGACGCCGTCCGCGTGCACGGCGACGACGTCGTCGTCAGGCGGTGCCGTGGCGGGCTCGGCGGCCGCTCGGTCGCCGCTGGGGATGGCGACGACGACGAGGCTCGAGACGAGCGCGAGCACGACGACCGAGACGGCGAGGACGATTCGTGCCGAGACGCTCGACATCGTCGGGGCCTCGACCGCGTTCGGCATACGTCTTCGGGTACGAGCCGTCCATGACGGGGGAACGCATAAGCCACCCGTCCTCGAAGCGAGGCGTATGTATCACGTTCTCATCCCGGTCGACCAGAGCGAGGAGCGAGCGACGGCGCAGGCGAACGCGGTCGCGGACCTGCCAGCGGCGGACAGCGAGGTGTCGGTGACGGTACTGCACATCTTCCAGGAGAACCCGTCGGGGGCGTCCGTGAATCAGGTCGGGTCGGTGCGGCGCGCGACCGAGATCCTGGAGGAAGCGGGCGTGGAGTACAACCTCGACGAGGAGTCGGGCAGTCCGTCGGACGAGATCGTCGAGCGCGCGAACGAGCTGGACGTCGACTGTATCTGCGTCGCGGGCCGGAAGCGGTCGCCGACCGGGAAGGCGTTGTTCGGGAGCGTCTCCCAGAACGTCATCCTCGACAGCCAGCGCCCGGTCCTGTTCGCGCACATCGAGGACGAGTAGCGCCCGCGGGAGCGGCCATCGGTCGCCGAGAGGTAGCGCGGTCGTCCGTCGGAATCGATCGGTTCGGCGCGTCAGGGTCGGCGCCGGAGTCGGTCAGTTCGGTGCTTCGAGGTCGCGGTCCGCGGGTGGCTGCCGGACGTGGAGGACGATGGGGTGGTCGGTGTCGACGCGCATCTCGACCTCCATGGGGGTCTCGTCGGTCGGTTCGAACCCGAGTGATTCGTAGACGTGGATGGCGGTGGGGTTGTCGCGGGCGACGTCGAGCGCGACGCCGTCGCAGCCGTCGGTTGCGGCGTGCGCGAGGACGTGCTTGGTGAGTTCGGTGCCGAGGCCGCGGCCGTGGTGGTCGGGGTCGACGTAGACGAGCATCTCGGGGACGGCGGCGTCACGGGGGGCGTACGCGGCGTGGCCGACGACGTCGCCGTCGAGCGTGGCGACGACGTTCCGGCCGCGTGCTGCGAGCCCGTCGAGCCACTCGCGGATGCGTACTTCGTGGACTGGTGGGATGCCCATCGAGCGGTGTTCGGCGGGGTAGTCGCGGTACATCGCGACGGCGCCGTCGAGGAGGTCGTCGGTCGAATCGGTCGAATCGGTCGAACCGGTCGCGCCTTGGGCGTCTGTCTCGTCAGTTACGAGTTGGACGAGGTACGGGCGACCGTCGCTGTCGCGGAACCGCGGACATCGTGGTGGGCACGCGCTGGTGCCCTCGCAGTCGCCGTGCCACCACGCGCTGCACGCATTCGAAGCCATGACTGGTCTATCGTACGACGTTCTCGCCCCTGAAATGGCCGTGTGATTCTCCCTCAATGAGAACGAGTGGCAGCGGTGGCCCGGGCTCGTTCCGTCCAGGTCCGGCGAGTCGCGTTTGCGTGACGGCGTCGGTTACGCGCAGACGCTGGACCCGTTCTGGAAGTCGCCGTCGTCGATGGCGACCGTGACGGACTGGTCGGGTTTGCTGCAGCGCGTCGCGTCGACGTGGACGACGCGCTCGCTGTCCGCGAGTTCGACGACGTAGACGATGGTCGGTTCGCGGTCGTACCCGTCGAGTTCGACGGTCGCGTTCCCGCCGGCGGGGACGAGCGCGCTCCCGTTCGCACCGTAGGGGCTAGCAACTGTGACGTTCCGGTAGTCCGCGTCGTTCTGCCAGAAGACGGCCTCGAAGCGGACGCGTTCGCGTCGGTCGTCGGTGGTGGCCAGGAAGTCGACCGAGGAGGGCTGGTCGACGTCCTGAACGGCGTAGGCGGTGACGCGATACGTCCGGTTCTGGTCGTGGTTCTCGACGGTGACCGTCGGTGGACCGCCGAGCGGGGGGAGGGCGAGCGAGACGACGATGGCGGCGAGCACGAGCGTCGCGACGACGTGGCGCGGGCTCGGACGTTCCATGGCCGTTCCGCCCTCGCCGATTGGTAAATTCTTTCTGATACGTTCGGGGGTAGGTGGTCGTCGTCTGTCGACTCTGGTGGGTCGATGAGCGCGTGGAGCGACGACGTTACCGGCGTGGTGCTCGATGGGCGCGTGGAGCGACGGCGTTACGGGTGTGGTGGTCGAAGCGCGGACAGATGGCGGACTCGAACGAGGGGGACGCGTCCGGCGACGACGACGCCGCCGAGCGTCGCGGCTCCCGACCAGTAGCAGGCGTGGTGCTCGCGGGTGGCCGGTCGACGCGCTTCGAGGGCGGCGACAAGGCGCTCGCGACCGTCGACGGGGAGCCGATGCTGGCGCGCGTCGTCGACGCCCTGGCAACCGTGACCAGGGTGGTCGTCGTGAATTGCCGCGCGGACCAACGCGACGCGTTCGCGGCCGCCCTCGACGACACCGGCGTCGACGTCGGCGTTCGGTTCGCGCTCGACGAGCGCCCGGACGAGGGCCCGGTGGCGGGACTGGCGAGCGCCCTCGCTTGCGTGGACGCGCCGGTGGTCGTCGTGGCGGCGTGCGACCTCCCGTGGCTCGACCCGGCGCTCGTCCAGTGGCTCGCGGGAGCGCTCGAAGGCGGCGACGCTGCGAGTCCCGAATCCGCGGCCGAGGACGCGGTCGACGCGGTCGTTCCGGTCGTCGGCGGCTACCCGAAACCGACGTGCGCTGCGTACGGGACCGACGCGCTCGCGGCCGCGGTCGACGAGACGCTCGCCGCCGGGTCGCGCCGATTCCGCGACGTCCTCGACGCGCTCGCAATCCGCGAGGTCGACGTTCGAGAGAGCGGGTTCTCGACGCGGTCGCTCGCCGACGTCGACTCGCGAGCGGACCTGGAGCGCTGACCGCGTCAGTCGTCCGCGTCGTCGGTGGCGCGCTCGCGGACGGCGTCGGCGCCGCATTCGGGGCACGTCTCGTGGTCCGTGTGCAGTCGAGTCCCGCAGGCGCGACACTCGAACTCGGCGGTCTCCGCCGCGGTCGACTCGACGGTTCGTTTGAACTGCTCCACGCTCCGACCGAGTTCGCTGAAGAGCCCCATGTCCGTCGGCCAACGCGTGCCAGTCGGAAAAGCCTCCGCCGTTTCGCCGCCTCGTCAGTCGTCGAGCCAGATGGCGAGCTGGACCTCGTCGACGAGTTCGTCGTCGATGCGGTAGTGGCCCTCGCGCGTGGCTTCGCGCGTCCACCCGGTCCCTTCGAGGAACGAGATGGCGGCGTCGTTCGTCGCGGGGAGGTTCTGGTAGACCTTCTCGACGCCCGTCGAGCGCGCCCAGTCGAGCCCGCGTTCCATGAGCGTCGACCCGAGGCCGCCGTCGCGATACGCTTCGAGCACGCCGACGGTGAGTTCGGCGGTGTGGGACATGTTCGGCGCCTGCGAGACCTCGACGTGCAGCCAGCCGACGGCGTCGTCGTCGACGGTGGCGACGAAGAACACGCGGTCCTCGCTCTCGTTGTGCCGGAGGAGGACCTCGTCGCGCGTGACGTCGGCGGCGAGTCGGCGCGCGACGACGTACGATTCGTCGCTCGCGATGGTCTCGATGACGCCGAGGATGCCCGCGATGTCCTCCTGTTGGGCGGGGCGGACGGTCGCTTCTACGTCGCCGACGTCGACAGTGGTGGCGTCGGCGTCGATGGGGATGGCGACGCGGAGCTTCCCGTCGCGCTCCTCTACGTGCCCGTCGCGTTCGAGGATGCTGACGTGGTGGTCGAACTCCTCGCTCGCCATCGGCACCGACGGCTTGAGTTCGGCGCCCGAACGCGCGGGCTTCGAGCTGCTGTCGGGCTGCACGAGCAGCGCCTGCCGGGCGTCCTCCGGGTCGACGGCGCCGTTGCGTTCGACGTACTCGTAGATCTGTCGTCGCCGGTCGTGGTCGAACTCGTGCGAGCGGGCCATGCTCGAACCGACCGCGCCCAGGTTGTTAGTTGTTGGCAGGCTACCGCGTCACTGCCAGGGGTCGGCGCCGAGGACGTGGAGGGCGACGACGACCGCGAGCGAGACGGCGAGCAGGACGGCGGCGAGGGGGAGTGCGGCGTCGAGGCCGCTGCCGACGAACTCGCGCCAGATCTGGACGGGGACGGTCCGCGGGTAGTACGCGACGAGCATGGTCGCGCCGAACTCGCCCATCGAGCGGGCGAACGTGAGCGTGACGCCGGCGAGGACGCCCGGCCACGCGAGTGGGAGGACGACGCGGCGGAACGTCGCGAGTTCGTCGTGCCCGAGGCTACGGGCGGCGTCTGCGAGTGCCGGGTCGACGCGGTCGAACGCGGCGGTGGCGGTGACGACGACGAACGGGGAGGCGACGAACGTCTGTGCGGCGACGATGCCGAGGTACGAGCGCGTGAACTGGACGCCGAACGCGGTGGCGGTGGGAGCGAGGCCGTTCGGCCCGAAGACGCTGACGAGGAGGATGCCGGCGACGACGGGCGGGAGGACCAAGGGGAGGACGACGACGCCGGTGACGGCGGTGGCGAGGCGGCCGCCGGTCCGGGAGAGCCAGTACGCGAGCGGGACGCCGAACGCGGTCGCGACGGCGGTGGCGGCGCTCGCGGTGAGGAGCGAGTTCCCGATGGCGCGGAGCGTCGCGGGGTCGCCGAGTCGGGCGAGGAGTTCGCCGGGCGGGGTGGCGATGACGAGTGCGAGCACGGGGAGCGCGTACAGTGCGAGGAGCGCCACCCCGAGCACGGCGGCGACGAGCGGCCAGTCGACGGTGCGGCGCGGCCGTGGCGTGGCGACCGCTGGCGCGTCGCCGGTCATCGGTCGGCGAGCGCGTCGGGCGCGTCCCGCGTGAATCGCGGGAACGTGCTCGGGACCTCGAACCCGTGCGCGTCGAGGTAGTCGCCGGCGACGAGCGTCTCGAACACCGCGCGGGCGCGGCCGTCGTCGGGGGACCGGAGCGTCGCGCCGTACTCGACGACGCTCCCGTTGACGACGCCGCCGTCGGGGAGGTCGTAGGACGCGGCGGCGTACGCGTCGGCGCGGTCGGGGTCGGAGAGGTCGACGGCGGCGGGGAGGTCGACGGCGTCGTAGCCGCGGTCGACGGCCATGCTCTCGTAGACGACGGCGGCGTCGACCGCGCCGGTCTCGAACCCCGAGAGGAGCGCGGTCTCGGGGTAGACCTGGTCGCGCGAGAGGACGGCGTCGCGGAGGCCGGGGCGGTCGTGGCGGGCAGCGAGCAGGTCGAGCAGGAAGACGGTGCGGTACCCGAGCGGGTCGAGGTCGGGGTCTGTTCGACCGAGTGCGGCGTCGCCGTCGAGGACGGGGTCGTACCAGTGGGCGTCGTCGCGGTCGGCCGCGGCCGCGACGGCGCGCCCGCCGGGGGTGTCGGCGGTGGCGACGGCGAGTGCGTTCGACGCGAACGAGGCGTGCCAGTGGTCGTCGAGGAGCCGGTCGAAGAGCGCGACGTCGGCGAGCGCGAGCACGTCCGGGGTGCGCGTGCCGTCGGCGACGAGGCGTGCGGCGGCCGCGGACCCACGTGCTTCGACGGCGATGGGTGCGTCGACGGCGGCCCGCAGCCCGTCGTCGAGGGCGTGCTGGAGGCTGCCCGCTGCGAGCACGCGAACTGGGTCACGCCCGGTCGAGAGGGCGCTGCAGCCGGCGAGCGAGACGCTGGCCGTGGTCGCGGCCGTCGCACCTGCGGCTGCGAGGAACGAGCGACGTGACCGGCGCATAGCGACCGTTGTGTCGAAATAGACATAACGGTTTCGCCGCAAGCGTTCGGCATGGACGCCGGCTTCGAAGCACACCTGCGGGTCGGGGACGTGACCGTCGACGAACGCGACGTCGCGCTGCTCTCGGCGGTCGACCGCGAGGGATCGCTGTCCGCGGCCGCGGACGCGCTCGGGCGGTCGTACTCGCGAGCGCACAAGCGCATCGGCGCGCTGGAGGAGGAACTCGGCGTACTCGTCGAGCGCGAGCGAGGTGGCGCGAGCGGTGGCGGGAGTCGACTCACGGACGACGCTCGCGCGCTCCTCGCGCGGTTCGCTCGCGTCCGCGCCGCGTTCGCGGACACCGCCGGCACGGAGGTCGCGGTCCTCACCGGCCGGGTCGGCGAGCGCGACGGCGAACTGGCGACGGTCGCGACCGACGTGGGTGACGTCCGCGCGCTCCTGTTCGAGTCCGCGGACGACGTTCAGGTGGCGGTGCGTGCGGACGCGGTCACGCTCCACGACCCCGCCGTCGCCCCCGGCGCGGACGCCTCCAGCGCCCGGAACCGGTTCGCGGGCGTCGTCGAGAGCGTCGACCGCCGGGAATCCGTCGCGCTCGTCGACGTCGCGGTCGGCGACGGCGACGTGACCCTACCCGTGCTCGTGACGGTCGACTCGCTGGAGCGCCTCGCGCTCGAACCCGAACGCGACGTCGTGGCGACGTTCAAATCGACGGCGACGCGCGCGACGCCGCGTTGAGTTCGGTCGCGAGACGCTAGTTCGCGTCGAGCGCGTCGAGCGCCGTGCCGACGGCGACCGGCGTCGCCGCCGCGATGCCCCCCTGGACGACGTACTGCTCGTACGCGCCGTCGACGTCGCGCGCGTCGACTTCGCCCGATAGCTCGGCGAGTCGCTCGTCCGCGAACCGGACGTGACCCGCGGCGTACTGGAGGGCGACGCGCGCGAGCCCGGGTGCGTCGCTCCGACGGGGCGCGGCGCGGAGCGCCTCGTGGGCGGTCGCGTACGCGTCGCGAACGGCGGCCGCGTCGGTCACCTCGTAGCGCGTCCCCGAGGCGACGCGCTCCCGGACCGCGCGATACGCACGGATCGCGGCGAGTTGCCTGACGGCGTCGAGCACGCCGGACGCGGGCCCGTAGCGCGAGGACGCGGGGTCGCCGCCGGTGGCCTCGTAGTGGAACTCGTAGAGAAGGCGTTCGGTCCTCGTGTCCGCGATGTCGGCGCCGGTGACGGTCGACGCGGCGTCCTCGTCCGGGAGGTCGGCGAGCGCCGACTCGAGTTCCTCGCGAAGCCGGTCGCGTGCAGTCTCGATGGTCGGTCGGAGCGACCCGGCGTCGTCGGGCTGGGCGTCCCGGAACCGCTCGCCCACGGTCGTCGCGTCGGCGAGCGACGCCCTCGCGCGCTCGACGTGCTCGCCGAACTCGGCGACGTGGAGCACGCGAACGTCATCGTGCGAGACGTCTTCGGAGACGGACGCGGCCGCATCGAGCAAGCGCTCGCGGCTGGCGTGCACGACCACCGCTGGCGCGGGGTCGGTGCCGACGTACGCCATCGCGTCGCGAGCGTCGGCGGCACGGTCGGTGACGTCCGTCGCCTCGTCGTCGAGCGCGGCCACGGTGAGGTCGTCCTCGATTGCCGCCCAGCCCACGGACGCGTACCGGGCGCGAGCTCGCGCCGAGCGAAGCGACTGGAGGGTCTCGCGGGCAGTGGGCGCGCGGAGCGCATCGTCGAGGTCGTCGCGCGCCTCGGTGACCGCGTCCGTGAGGTGCTCGCGGACGTGGCCGTTCGGGACGCGTCGGTTACCCAGCGGGGTCGGGATGTCCTCGAGCGCGTCGTTCGCCCGGGTCTGTGCGTCTCGCCGGTGCGAGCCCGGAATCGTGATGGGGTACGTCGCGCCGAGGGCGACGACCGGGTGGTCGTCGACCGCCGGGAGCTCCGACGCGTGGAACGTCACCTGCTCGGACCTGCTGCCGTCCGAGAGCGTCGCACAGCCCGCGAGCGCCGCGAGACCACCGGTCGCGGCCGTCGCACCGAGCGTCGACAGGAACCCGCGGCGCGAGCCCCGGGCGTCGTCGTCGGTCACGCCGACTCGACCTCCGTCGTCGTCCCTCCATCGTGCCCGGGTCTCTCGCTCCCCGCGACGGGCGCGTGGTCGTCGGGACACCCGCCGGTGCCGGTGCTCGACCCCATGCTCGTCACGTCCTCGTGGCTGAGCGCGTCCGGGAGCCGGAGGAATCGCGCTTCGATCACTTCGACGTCCGCCTCGCACGGGACGTCGTACGCGAGGCCGACGCGCGAGTACTCGAGGTCGATGTCGGTGCTCGTCCAGGACGCCCCGCAGAGTTCGAGGCGATAGCACGACTGGACCTCGCGCTGGTCGACGTACACGGTCTCGGCGTCGAAGTCCGTGTCGGCGACGAACTCGCGGACGGCGTCCGCGCCGTCGACGTCCGCGTACGCGAGGTCGTCGGCACGCGACTGCGAGTCGACGACGAGCGGACGCGGATGCCGACGAGCCTCGCGCCTGGACTGGTCGTCGCGGGAGCGCCAGACGGCCGCGAGGTCGGTGTCGACCCGGAGGTACGCGTACGGCGGTGGGTCACCGAGGCCGCCGTCGACGGCTTCGGGGGACGATTCGACGTCCGATTCGGACGAACCGGTGCCGCTACAGCCCGCGAGCGCGACGCTCGTTGTCGCGGCCGTCGCTGCGGAGAGGAGGGCGCGTCTGGAGGGCGACATCGTCCATCACGTTGCATCGCCACGTTCCATAAGTCTCGTCACTCGTCCCAGTTCCTGCAACTCGACGAACGCGCCCTGGTCGTCGACGACCTTCGACGGACGGTTTAACTACGTTCGCACGCAATCGTGACCAGATGCTAGAGGACGCGTTCGGCCGCGAGGTCTCGGGTGTTCGCGTGTCCCTCACCGACCGGTGTAACTTCGACTGCGTCTACTGTCACAACGAGGGCCTCGGTGATACGCGCGGCCCCCAGGAACCGCAGGACGACGAGATGACGGCGGACGAAGTGGTGCGGTTCCTCGAGGTCGCCGCGGAGTACGACGTGGGGAAGGTGAAGTTCACGGGCGGGGAGCCGATGCTCCGCGAGGACCTGGAGGAGATCGTTCGTCGGACGCCGGACGCGATGGAGACGTCGGTGACGACGAACGGGACGTTCCTCCCGGGGCGCGCCGAAGGACTCGCGGCGGCGGGCGTCGAGCGCGTGAACGTGAGTCAGGACGCGGTCGACCCGGAGGCGTTCGCGGAGATAACGCAGTCCGGCGCGTACGACCGCGTCGTCGAAGGCGTCGATGCCGCGCTGGACGCTGGCCTCGCGCCGGTGAAGCTGAACATGGTCGTGTTCGAGGGGACCGCGGGATACGTCCCGCAGCTCGTCGAGCGCGTCGCCGACCGCGACGGGCTCCAACTCCAGCTCATCGAGTACATGCCCGAGATAGCGGGCAACCCCGAGTGGGCGATCGACGTCGAGCGCGTCCACGGCTGGCTCGCGGAGCAAGCCGACCGCGTCGAGCACCGCGAGATGCACGACCGCAAGCGGTACTTCGTCGACGGTGGGATGGTGGAGGTCGTCGACCCGGTCGGGAACGAGGACTTCTGTGCGAACTGTCATCGCGTTCGCGTGACCCACGACGGGAAGCTGAAGGGCTGTCTCAATCGTGGCGACGACCACCGGTCGATGGGCGAGATGACCCGGGAGGAGATACGGGAGACGTTCGAGGAGACGGTCGCGAACCGCGTGCCGTACTACGGCGAGTACCTCGTCCAGGACGGCGACGGCGAGTGGGTGGTCAACGACGCGTACCTGCCGACGCCGACGGGCGGCGACTGACCGCGGGCGCTGGGCGCCAGGCGCACGCGAGCGGCCGGCGTTCGACCGGGGCGTCGAGCGTCGTGTACTCAGTCGTCAGCGGCGTCGGTCGCTTCCGCGACCGAATCTGCCGTCGAGTCGTGGACGCTGGCGTTCGCGACGACGACGCGGACGCCGTCGTCGTACTCGGGGTCGACGTCGACCCTCCACCCTTGGACGCGCCCGAGACTGCGGACGTTCGGGAGCGCCATGCCCGCCTCGGCGGTCGGAACGGCGTCCCCGTGGTCGAACACGCGCTCGACGTCCTCGGGCGCGATCGGGTCGCCGTCGTCCTCGAGGACGAACCCGTCGTCGGTGGGGGCGACGCGGACGGTGGTCGCGCCGTTCGCGGCCGCGAACCGGTAGGCGCTCCGGAGGAGGGCTTCGAGGCGCGTGCCGTCGGCGACGACGCTCGCGTCCCCCGCGACGTCGACGTCGAGAGCCGAGAGGTCGGTTCGCGACCGGGCGTCACGAGCGACCGCGCCGAGCGAGACCGGTGCCGTGTCGGCGACGCTCTGGCCGTACTGCGCGAGCGTCGCGAGCCCGTCGACGGTGTCGGTCATGCCTCGGGCAGCCGTGCTCGCGGTGGCGAGGGAGTCGTTCGCCGTCCCGACCTCCCCGTCCTCGAGCGCGGCGGCGGCGTTCTCGAGGTGCCCGCGGACGACGGTCAGGTCGTTCCGGAGTTCGTGCCGGATGCCGACCGCGAAGTCCTCGAGCTGGTCGTCGTGCCGGCGGACCTCGGCGCGCTCGCGTTCGACGGCGGTGACGTCGGTGACGAGCACGAGCTGCCCGATGGTGACGCGCCCGAGGTCGAACGATTCGCGACTGACGAGGAGGTATCGCGTCTCGCCGTCGACCACGTGCTCGTGGACGTCGTCGACGTCCTCGAGCGCGCGAGCGAGCGACGACACGTTGTCGACGTGGTCGCCGATGGCGTCGTCGAGGGCGGGGAACAGCGCGGCGGCTTCGGCGTTGTAGTCCCTGACGTGGTCGTCGTCGTCGAGGAAGACGACGGGTTCGTCGACGTCGTTCGTCAGTTGGACCGCGAGGAAGCGGTCCTCGTACACGTAGAGGACGCCGATGGCGAACGCGGCGACGCCGAGGGGCGCGTAGATGACGTCGACGAGCGCGGTCGTCGAGTACCCGAGGAGGTCGAAGCCGACGGGGATGACGGTGAGTCCGACGAGGCCGACGAGCCCGCGGGTGTCGTAGTCGGCGCTCCCGTACAGTTCGAACAGCATGAACAGGCCGATGGCGGCGAGCGCGTACGACAGGCCGGTGACCGTCCAGTGGAACACCTCCTGCTGGAAGGCGACGTGGGGGAACGGCTCCTGGACGAACGTCGCTCTGAAGTAGAGCTCGTGGAAGGGGTTCGTGACCTTCACGGCGACGACGGCGAGGTACGTGCCGACGGCGGCGCGCCGGAGCGTCGGGTTCCGGTGGTACGTCCGGCCGGTGTACGCGGACGCGAACGCGAGCCACAGGAAGATGGTGGCGAACCCGGCGACGAGGCCGACGAGGTAGACGGGGACGGCGAACTGCGCGTCGGGGAGCGCGAACAGCGCCGCGTGCGACCCCGACCAGATCGCGCTCGTGGCGAGCATTCCAACGAGGCTGCGTCTGGTGTCGCCGTCGGTGACGCACATCGCGCGCTGGAGAGCGAGAGCACAGCCGAGGGCCGCGAGCGCGAACGCCGTCTGGTATGCAATAGCGGGGACGACGAACTCCATTCGAGTCGTCTAGGGTGACCGACGATTTATGCTTGATGGCGGGCGTTGACGGGGTCGTGGGTCTATCGGTCACTCGACGTCGACGCCGAACGTGGACGCGGCGACGAGCGCCCAGTCGCCGGGTGGGACGGGGCGTTCCCTGGTTCGTTTCTCGATGCGCGTGCGGTCGTCGCGGCCGACGCTGTCCGGGCCGGGGCTGGTGCCGTCGTCGGCGTCGTGGAACGTGACGAGCGTGTGGGTGTTCGCGTCGAGCCGACGGTAGCCGTCGGGGGTGGCGATGGCGAGGGTCGGCGCGGTGGCGAACGGCGACTCCGGGGACGTCTGGAGGTAGTCGTTCGTGGCGTCGAAGTACGACAGGTCGCGGGGCGTGGTGTCGAAGACGTACCGGGTCGTCCAGTCGCGCTGATGCGGTTCGCGGTACTGGGTCTCGTACTCGGCGTCGACGCGGTCGCTGTCGACGACGCGCCACGCGACGCCGGCGTCGTCGGTGACCTCGGTGCCGTCGAGCGGGACTGGCTGGCGGAGCTGTGGAGTGCCGGTGCCGACGTCGACGACGAACGGTCGGTGGAGGTGGACGACGTTCGCGTGGTGGTTCGCGGGTGGGCGGGCGTCGCCGTCGCGGCCGACGACGCGCGCGGCGACGCGGTCGACGTCGTACCCGAGGGAGGCGAGGAGCGCGTGGAAGAGGCCGTTGAGTTCGAAGCAGTACCCGCCGCGTTCGCGTTCGACTATCTTCTCGAAGAGCGCGTCGGTGTCGAGCGCGACGCCGTCGCCGAGGACCGTTCCGTCGTCGGCGTCGCCAGTGCGGTCGTCCTCGCGGTGTGGGTGGCCGACGATGGCGAGGTTCTCGAAGGGAACGTGCTGGACGTGGGCGGCCTGGAGGCGCGAGAGCGTCTCGTAGTCGGGGTCGGGGAGGCTGTCGACGTCGGCGTCGATGCGGTCGAGGTACGCGTCGACGTCGATGGCGTCCGGTCGGTCGCGGTCGGTCATCTGGACGCGAGTTCGAGGGCGCGGCACTTGAGCGCCCGGTGAACGCGCTTCGAGTTACCCTTTCGACACGTCTGCGGCGGGGGGTCGTCGTCAGGGTCGGTCGTGCCGCCAGAACTCGTCGTCGACGGTGACCTCCTTCTTGAACAGCGGGACCTCGTCCTTGAGACGGTCGATGCCGTCCTCGACGGCGCGGAACGCCTCGCGGCGGTGGCCGGCGAGGACGACGACGAACACGATGTCCTCGCCGGCGTCGACGACGCCCGTGCGGTGGTGTAATCGGACGTCGAGGACGCCCTCGCGGCCTTCGAGCGCTTCGCGGATGGCGGCCATGCGCTGGTCGGCGACGCCGTCGTACTTCTCGAACTCGAGGTGCGTGGTCTCGACGTCCTCGGGGTCGTCCTTCGCGCGGACGCGACCGGTGAACGTCGCGATGGCGCCGGCGCGGTCGGCGCGCGGCGACGACTCGACGTCGGCGACGAGCGAGGAGAGCGTGTGGTGCGGTTCGAGCGCGTCGATGGCGTCGACGACCGCGTCGACGTCGAGGGCGTCGGGCGAGTCGGCGCGTTCGAGGACCGGGTCGGCTACGTCGCGGTCGCCGAGCGCTATCTTCGGGAGCGTGCTCCCCGAGTAGCCCTCGACGACGACGTAGTCGTGCCGTGGTGCGAGGCGGTCGAGGACGTCGGCGAGCGTGGCGTCCGCACCGGTCGCGAACCAGTCGCCGTCGTCCACGAGGCCGTACGTCTCGCTCGCGCCGGCGGCGCGATGCCGGGCGGTGTCCTTCCCGTCGGTGTCGACGTCCGGCGCGTGCGTGAGGTGTTTGACGGTGCCGACGCGTCCGCGCTCGGCGAGACGCTCGGCGAGCGCTTCGACGACCGTCGTCTTCCCCGAGTTCGACGCACCGACGACGCTCACGACCTGCATGGGCGTCGCTAGTCGACGGTGGGTCCTAAGCCTGTGGTCGCTCGATCCGGCGTGGTCGTCGTGGTCGTCGTGGAACCGTCGCGCCACTGCGTGGGCGTTGGCATGGTCGCGTCAGCGTCCGCGTCGGTGGCGGTGGGTGCGCTGCTGGTCGTGCTCGACGCCTGGCGGTCCAGGGTGAAGACCCGCGGTCTCGCTTCCAGCCGACGAGGTTGCGACCGGACGTCTCGACCATCGGTGTGCCTGGGTGGGCGGCGCCTTCGAGGGGGCGTCGTCGCCGTCAGCCGCCGTCGGGGAGCGCGCGTTCGAGGTCGCGAACGCCCGGTTTGTCGCGGCGGTCGTCGGCGGCGACGACGGCGACGCGGTCGACCCCGAGTTCGACGAAGTCGAGGTCGAGTGCGGCGGCGGTCCCGCGCAAGCCGAGGCCGACGTCGACGACGCCGTCGGCGACGCGTCGCGCGGGGCTCTGGTGGCCGCGGGTCGCGAGCGCGTACCCCGATATCTCGTCGGCGAGCGCGTCCCGCGTGGTGTCGCGGTCGGCGGCGAGCGCATCGAGGGCGTCGTCCAGGCGCGCACGGAGGCCGGATTCGGCGTCGCGGTTCGCGAACGAGACGTCAGCGTCGACGAGCGCGGCGAGACCGTCGACCGCGTCGGGGTTCCCGGCAGGGACGACGAGGCCCCAGTCGCGCTCCCAGGTGCCGAGGACGTCGTCGCTCGCGAGCGCGTCGTCGGCGTCGGGCCCGGCGAGCGCGGCGGCGTCGGCGACGCCGTCCCGGCGCGACCGGCGGCCGCTCCGGGTGCCGGCGGCGAGGTACCGCGGCGCGGCGACGTCGTCGAGCGCGCGAGAGAGCGTCGGGTCGTCCTCGCCGACGACGAGGACGCGCGGCGGGCGCACCGACGGAGAGAACAGTTCGACGGTGACGGGGTCGCCGGCGTCGACGTAGTTCGTGTCGGGGTCGACGGGGACGACGCCGTCGGCGGCGGTGAGCGTCGTCGTCGCACCGCTGCCCTTGTCGACGGGGTACGCGAGCGTCGCGCCCGCGCCGTCCTCGACGAGGCCGACCGGTATCAGTCGCAGGCGGCCCTCTTCGCTGCGTTCGCGGGTCGCCATCGTCGCGTCCACGGTCGCGGTCCGCGTCGGCGGCCGCGCCGCGGCGTCCCGGATCCGCGGCGCGACGAACGTCCGGAAGATGGAGAGCGCGCTCACTGGGTAGCCGGGGAGGCCGACGTACGCGGTGCCGTCGATGGTGCCGACGAGCGTCGGCTTCCCGGGTTTGACGGCGACGCCGTGGAGGAGTCGCTCGCCGCGCTCCTCGACGACGCGGTAGACGACGTCCATCGCGCTCGCCGAGGTGGACCCGGACGTGAGGACGAGGTCGCACTCGCTGGCAGCGCGCTCGATGGTCGCCGCCATCTCGCTCTCGTCGTCGCCGACGTGCTCGTACACCACGGGGACGCCGCCGGCTTCCCGGACGCCCGCGGCGATGGCGTGCGTGTTCACGTCGTGTATCTCGCCGGCGCCGTGGTCGAGGTCTTCGCCCGGCGGCACGAGCTCGTCGCCCGTGGAGACGACCGCGACCCTGGGTCGGGCGTGTACCGGGACCGCGTCGACGCCGAGCGCGGAGAGCAGCCCGATCTCGCGGGGCGTGACGAGCGTCCCGGGGCCGAGCGCGCGCTGGCCGGCGGCGATGTCGGCGCCGGCGGCCATGACGTGCGTCCCGGGCGCGACCGCGGTCCGGACGTCGACGACGCGCTCTCGGGCGTCGTCGCCGTCGGCGTCGGGCTCGCGGTCGCTCGTGTCCTCGACCATCACCACCGCGTCCGCGGTACTCGGGACGACCGCGCCGGTCGATATCTCCACCGCGTCGCCGGATTCGAGGGCGACCGCCGGACGGTCACCGGCGTGGACCGAATCGACCACTTCCAGTTCCACGGGGTCGGTCTCGCTCGCCCCGAACGTATCGGCGGCACGGACCGCGTAGCCGTCCATCGCCGCCCGGTCGAACCCGGGGACGTCGATGCCGGCGTCGACGCGCTCGGCGAGTACGCGGCCGCGAGCGTCGTCGAGCGCCACCGTCTCCGTGCCCGGCTCGATGTCGAGGCCGGCGAGCGTCTCCCGGAGGACGTCCGGCGTTTCGAGGTCCCGGAACTCCTTGTGGTCGCTCATGGGCGGTACTCCCAGTCCTCGACGGCGACGGTCGCGCCCGCGTCCAGGCCTTCGACTGACTCGGGTATCGTCACCCAGCCGTCGGCGTCGGTGACGCTCGACAGCACGTTCGCGCCCGACGCGCGCACCGGGACGGCGGGCGGGTGGTCGGCGTCCGAGTCCGGGTCCTGGAGGGCGACGCGGACGAACTGGCGGACGCCGGGTTCGCTCGCGACCTTCCGGTCGAGCGTCGCGGTGGTCGTCGGGAGCGGGACGGTCGGGAGGTGGCCGGCGCGCTTGAGCGCGGGCCGGAGGAGCGAGACGGCGGTCACGATACACGACACGGGGGAGCCGGGGAGCATCAGGATTGGGGTGTCGTCGACCACGCCGAACCCAGCTGGGTGCCCGGGCTTGATGGCGAGGCCGTGATGGACGACGCGGCCGGCGTCGGCGACGACCGCGGCGAGCCGGTCGCGTTCGCCGACCGACGAGCCGCCGATGGTGACGACGAGGTCGCTGTCGGCGACGCCGCGCTCGAGCGCGTCGCGCAACAGCGCGTCGTCGTCGGGGACGACGTCCCGGTAGTTCGCCGTCCCGCCCCAGGCGTCGACGTACCGCGAGACGGTGAGCGCGTTCGTCTCCACGACCTCGC
Source organism: Halorubellus salinus (assembly GCF_020567525.1). Classification (GTDB taxonomy): domain Archaea; phylum Halobacteriota; class Halobacteria; order Halobacteriales; family Natrialbaceae; genus Halorubellus; species Halorubellus salinus. The sequence continues at coordinate 339,027 of NZ_JAJCVI010000003.1, read as the reverse complement.
CGGGGTCGGGCGCGCGTTCGGCGTCGGCGGGGACGAGTTCGTCACCCGTCGGAACGACGTCCACGACCGGGTGTTCGTAGACCTCGACGCTGGTTCGACCGACCGACCGGACGAGCCCCAGGTCCGAGGGTCGCAGGCGGTGGCCGTCCGCGAACAGGTCGACGTCGCCGAGGACGTCCTCGCCGACCGGCGAGACGTTCTCGCCCACGGTGACGCTCGCCTCGACCTCGACCTCGTCGCCGAAGCGCTCGGTGCGTTCGACCATCACGACCGCGTCCGCGCCCTCGGGGAGTTCGCTCCCGGTGTGGACGGGGACCGCGGTCCGGGAGTCCACCGCGGGCGCGTCGCCGTCGCCCCGCTCGCGGACGCGGAGGACGGTCGGCGACCGGTCGCTCGCCCCGAACGTCGACTCCGCGACGACGGCGTAGCCGTCCATCGCCGCGCGGTCGTAGTGCGGGACCGGACGAGCGGGCGTCACGGGGCCGGCGAGGACGCGGCCGTCGGCGTCGGCCACGGTGACAGCCTCGGTACGACCGACGGGCGCGACGGCGTCGAGGAGCGCGTCGCGCGCCGCGGCGAGTCGCGTCCGGTCGCGGAAGCCACGACCGACCGTCATGGGCGCCTCGTCGCGGCTTCGTCGACGGTGAACAGCTCGTGCGCGCCAGCTACGTCGCTCATTGACGTCTCGTTCGTACCAGCCACGTTTCAGGGTTCTTCCGCATCACCTCGAACCCGTCGAGCGCGAGCGCACCCAGGACGACGAGCGCACCGCCGACGCGAGCGACGACGACCGCGTCAGCGAACCGGCCGGCGGCAAGCGCGACGACGAGGTGCCGGAGCGGGACCGCGGTCGGCGACCCACACTCCGGTGGTTCGGCACCCCGAAGCGCCATGGGTTTTAACCACGGAATTGATAAGCGGCGGCAGGCTAGCGGGCCACTACATGAGACACACAGGCCTGAAGATACGGATGGCGGTCGTCGGAACGCTCCTGTTCGCGTTCTACGCCGCCGCCGGTGCAGTCGTCTACGCGATGTTCGGGCAGGGCGCGATACCGCTGGTCCTCGTGGGGTCGGTGCTCCTCATCGGGTTCCAGTACAAGGTCGGGAAGTGGGCGGCACTCCGGAGCGTCGGCGCGGAGGACATGCCGGAGGGTGGCGAGTACGCGCGCCTCCACCAGCAGGTCGAGTCCCTGAGTCGCGACATGGGCATCGACAAGCCGCGGCTGATGATCGCGGACATGGGCGTCCCGAACGCGTTCGCGGTCGGTCGGAAGGGCGCGGGGACGGTGGTCGTCTCGCGCGAACTCCTCCACCTCCTGGAGGACGACGAGGTCGAGGGCGTGCTCGCGCACGAGCTCGCGCACATCGCGAACCGCGACGTCGTCATGATGGTGCTCGGGCAGGGCATCGCGAGCATCGTCGGGCTCGTCGCCCAGTTCGTCGTACTGCTCGCTGGCGACAACGACCTCGCGGACTTCTTCCTCGCCATCATCGTCGGGAACCTCGTGCAGTTCCTCGTGATGCTGTTCGTGCTCGCCATCTCGCGGTACCGCGAGTACGTCGCCGACGCGGACGCACGCAAGCACATCGGGAGCGGCGACCCGCTCGCGCGAGCGCTCTCGAAGATCAGTCGCGGCGCCGAAGGCCGCGAATCGAAGATCGACGAGGACGTCTCCGCGCTCTGCATCTTCGGCACGGGCGGCGGGTTCCTCTCGAAGCTCGTGTCGACGCACCCGCCGATGGAGAAGCGCATCGAGCGGCTCCGTAACTGATGGTCGAACCGGGTCTCACGGAGGCGCTGTCGGCCGTCCTCGGCGTCGCGTTCGGCGCGTTCATGATCGCCAAACCAGGTATCGTGCTCGCGGTGCAGACCGCGGGGACGCGCCCTGACCGTCAGCCGGGGCCGAGCGGGGACGCGCCGACCGAGGGCAGCATCTGGGTGACCCTGATCCGCGTCGCGGGCGTCGGGTTCGTGCTCGCTGGTCTGTACTTCGCGTCGCTGTTCCTCTGACGACCACCCGGTCCGGCCGACAGGGACGGCCTGCCCGGGCGTGCACGGGTTGCACGTCGTGCACGGAGTGCACTGAAAAGTGGTCGGGCCTTCCGTGAACGTGCGGGCCACGTTCGGGGACCCGGCCCGACGAGGGGGGAAGTGCCTATCGAACCGTCGCTTGAAGCGTCGCGTCGGGCGTCGGGGGACGCCCGATGCGGCACTGTTTCCTCGCCCACCGCCACGTCGTCGAACGCCTCTTCTCGACTGACCGAGGGTGTCACTGGTCAGTCCCACTGGAGCGCGCGACGACGGTCTGCGCGCGGAGTGAGGCGTCGACGCCGTCGGTCAGCGAAGCGAGTCGATCGTCGCTCGCGCCCACTCGCGGACCGCCGGGTCGGTCGTCTCGAGGAGCGCGCGCGGTTCGCCGTCATCGTCGACGCCGACCTGCGCCACGTCGTCGAGCACGCCGACGTAGAACGGGACGTCAGCGCTCGCGCGCGTGAGCGTGAAGCCGTCCGCGGCCTGGAGGTCCGCGGCGAGTTCGGCGTAGCTGGGGCCTTCGAGGAAGGTGGCGACGACGTCGTCGCTCGCGACGAGTTCGACGCGTGCGTCGCCGTCGACGACCGTCTCGTGAACGGCTTCGCACGCGTGCAGGCCGAGGAACGGGACCGCCGCGACGGCGTCGGTGCTGCGTTTGATGGCGGAGACGTGCGCGTTCACCATCGCGAGCGGGTCGCCCGCTCTGGGGACGGTGACGGTGGCGTCGTCGAGGAGCGAGAGGTCGACGTCGAACGCCTCCCGGTCGACGTGCTCGAGGAACGGCCGGAGTCGCTCCGCGGTCGCGACGGTCGACTCGAGGTCGAGGAACCGCTCGACGATCGCGTCGGTACCCGGCGTCAGCGCGTACTCGCGGTCGGTCGTGCCCACCCAGCCGCGCTCGCAGAGCGCCTCCAGGTTCCGCGATACCGTGGTCCGCGACGCCGACAACTCCGAGCGGAGTTCGTCACGGGTCACCCGTCCACGGTCACGGAGCGTCTCGAGCAGTCGAACGCGAGTCGACGACCGCGAGAGGAACTCGACGGCCTCGACCGCTTCCGTCCGTTCGGTCATGGTCGTCCGAACAGTCCGAGGTCACGCCTATCAGTCCACCGGCCAGCGACACCCGGGACCGCGCCAGGCACCGTGGCTCCCTTCGACCCGGGAGTTATGCCGTCGCCGCGAGTAGCACCACGCATGCTAGTGGTCTCCAACAGGTTCCACGTCGCCGAGGAGTACGTCGACGAGTTCGAGGAGCGGTTCCGGAATCGCATGGGCGAGGTCGAGTCGATGGATGGCTTCGTGCGGTTCGAGTTCCATCGCCCGGTCGACCACGGCCACATCGACACGGAGACGCACGCGGCGGTGACGTACTGGGAGTCGATGGACGCGTTCGAGGCGTGGACGGAGAGCGAGGCGTTCCGCGAAGCGCATCGGAATCCCGCGCCCGAGGAGTGGTTCGAGCGCGAGGGGAACGTGGAGATCCACGAGGTCGGGTTCGAGGCCGGCAGCGAGCGATAGGCGAGCGCGGCCGCGGACGATGGGCGAGCGGGTCAGTTCTCGTGGACGTCGAGCGCGGCGCCGAGTATCTCTGCGTGGTCGAACCCGAGTTCGGGCGGATTCTCGGGGTCGAACGTCCCGACCTGGGTCGCTTCCGCGCGCGCTTCCGGCGTCGCGTCGGCGTCGACCGGCTCGCAGACGTACGCGGCGCTCGCGGTGTGTCGCGGGTCGCGGTCGGGTGCGTCGAACAGGCCGACGAACGCGGTCGGTTCGACCGTCATCCCGATCTCCTCCTCGACCTCGCGCGCGGCGGCGGTCGCCGCACGCTCGTCGGGTTCGACGAACCCGCCTGGGAGGACCCACGACCCCTCGTACGGTGGGTGGTCGCGTTCGAGCAGGACGACCGCGTCGTCGACGAAGACGACGCCGTCGGCGGTGAGCGCGCGCACGTCGTGACTCATATCTCTGCGTTCGCGGGGTTTCCGCAAAAGGGTACGTCATCGAGATCGCCGCTCGGCACCGAAAACGACTTCATCGGGAGCGTCGTCGATGCGGTCCCATGACCGAACGCATCAACGAGGCGTTCGTCGACGAGCAGGTCGCCGCCCTCCAGGACGAGTATCGGTCCGTCGACGTCGTGGAGACGACGATGGACGTCCCGGCGGACGACTTCGACGAGTGCGTCACGCACGCCCACGAGGGCTACGTCGGCGGTGCGTACGCCTGGGTGTCGCGTCGCCCAGCACAAGCGGGCTACCCGAGCGAGACCTACGCGGGCGGGGAGATAGAACGCGAGCAGGCGCTCCTCGTCCTGCCGCGGGGCGAACGCGAATGGGGCATCCCGGGCGATGGCGTCGAACGCGACGAATCGTTCGAGCGCGCCGCCCGCCGCGAGACCCTCGAAGAGACCGGCGTCGGGTGCGAGATAACCGCCCTCTGGCTGCTCGACCGGAAGACCTGGCGGAGCACCGACCCCGACGACGACCGCGAGACCATCTCACTGCACGCGTTCTTCGACGCGAACTACGTCGGCGGATCGATCACCGTCCAACCCGGCGAGGTCGACGGCGCCGCGTGGTTCGCCAACGCACCGGCAGCGCTCATGGAGGAGGCCGAGTTCGCGCGGATACGTTCTTCTGACGTGAACACGGTCCATGGTCACGGTCAATCGTCGAGTTCGTCAACGAATGTGACGGCGTGTTCGACGGTGCGGTCGAACCATGGCGGTTCGGTGAAGAACCAGTGGTCGCCGGGTGGTGTCTTCAGTTCGACGTCGACGCCCTCGCAGGCGAGGACGTCGCGGTAGGCGCGTGTCTCCCGTCGGGTCAGCCACTCGTCGTCGTCGGCGTGGTAGAGCAGTGCGGGTGGGTGTTCGGACGTGACGCGTTCCCGCGGCGACGCTGCGCGGTAGCGGTCGGGGTTCTCGGTCGGGTCACAACCCACGAAGTCGGCGGTCTCGCCGCCGGGTTCGGCTCCCATGAGGTCGTAGGGGCCGTCGAAGCAGACGATGCCGTCGACCGCGGTGGAGGCGTCGCCGTACGCGTCGTCCGGCGCGAGGTCGCCGCCGTGGTCCTGGGTGGTGGCGGCGAGCGCCGCGAGGTGTGCGCCCGCAGAGTGCGCGACGAGGACGATTCGGTCGGGAACGCGGTCGAAAGCGTCGCCGGTGCGAACCCAGCGGATCGCGGTCTTGACGTCCTGGAGCGCTGCGGGGTACGTCGCCGTGCCGGAGAGGCGGTAGTCGATTGTCGCGGTCGGGATCCCGCGAGCGGCGAGCGCGCGGCAGCGGTCGTCGAAGAACTCGCGTTCCCCGCGGTTCCAGACGCCGCCGTGGACGTGAAGGACGACCGTGTTGCGCCGGTCTGTGGCGTCTTCGGGTGGCGCGAACAGGTTCGCGTGGAGGTCGCCCTCTGGCGGGCGCTTGAATCGGACGTCCCGGTCCTCGGTGATGGCTGCCATCTACAAGATGCGCCGGACACGGATCGATTATATTCTTCGAAGCTGATGCGTCAGGGCGTACCTCGGATGAGCGACGGACGGTCGTTCGTCCTGAAACCCCTAGCAAGCGCCGCCATACACGGATATCATTTTATATGCTGACCGCACGACAAGGTATGTGGAGAATAGTAATGAAACAATTCAAGATGACCGTCCTCGACTGGAGCGTCCTCGCCCTCGTCATCGTGGGCGCGATCAACTGGGGTCTCGTCGGCGTCGGCTACTTCGTCGACTCGGCCGCCAACTGGAACCTCGTGAACATCGCGCTCGGCTCCATCCCCGAACTCGAGTTCCTCGTGTACGCCCTCGTCGGGCTCGCGGGCATCTACGGCGTCTACTTCGCCACCCGCATCTCGGGGGTCCGCATCGACGAGACCGACGAGATGACCGAACGCGTGACTCCCAAGTAACCCCAGTCGAACGACGACCTCGTTCTATCGGGTGAGATCGACTTTTCGCGGTGGGTTATCGGTCGACGAATTCCATCCCGACGACGGGCCCGTGACGAAGGCCGTCGAGCGAAGCGAATCACCGGCCGTCGAGCGAAGCGAATCGCTGTGGGGCGCTCAGAAGTCCTCGACGTGCGGTCGCACGTCGCACTCGAGCGTCCACGACGACCGGTCCTGTTCGACGAGATGCCAGTACGTGTCCGCGATGCTGTCGGGGTCGAGGTACGTGTCGGCGTCGCGGTCGGCGACGTCCGGCGGTCGTATCCCGCCGTCGATGACGACGTGTGCGACGTGGACGCCCTCGGGGCCGAGTTCGCGCGCCATCGACTCGGCCATGCCGCGTGCCGCGAACTTCCCTGCGCTGAACCCGACCGCGCCGTCGCGGCCACGGACCGCCGACGTCGCGCCGGTGAAGATGATGGTGCCACCGTCGCCGTCGAGCATGTCCTCGACCGCTTCCTGCGAGCACAGGAGGGCGCCGCGAGCGCAGACGTCGAGCGCGTGGTCGAACTCGTCGACCGAGATGTCGCGGACGCCCTTCCACGCGCCACCGCTTGCGTGGTTCACGAGGACGTCGACGGGACCGAACGCGTCGCGGACCGCGTCGAACCCCTCACGGACCGCCTCCGGGTTCGCGACGTCCGTCCGGACGGCGATGGCGGCGTCGCCGAGTTCCTCCGCGAGCACGTCGACGTAGTCGCCTTCCCGCGCGAAGAGGGCGACCTGACAGCCTTCGTCGACGAATCGACGGGCGAGCGATGCACCGAGGCCGGGACCGACGCCAGCGACGACCGCAGTTCGTGCCATGCGATGACACACGGGCCCTGGACACAAAGCCGTGTGTTCCGCTTCGTCGCCCGGTGAGAGTCCGCGGGCGCCGCCACGAGGTGGGCGGAGGCCACGTGCCGAACGCCCGAGAGGCACACGTTATCCTCGACGACCCGAGAGGCACACGTTTTTCTCGACGGCCCGAGAGCGTTCGCGCAATGACAGCGGGCCCCGGCGAGTCTACTGCCACGGACGACGTCGACCTCCTCGACCCGTTCCGCCAGTTCCTCTCGCTCCGGCGGGACGTGCTGGTGTTGTCGATGGCGATGCTCGCGTTCAGTCTGGCGTTCCAGATGACGAGCCGGTACGTCCCGGAGTACATGCGCGTTCTCGGTATCAGTCCGGTCCTCATCGGCGTGTACCTGAGCGTCGGGAACCTCGTGAGTGCGGTGTACCCCTACCCGGGTGGGTGGGTGAGCGACCGCGTCGGGTCGCGGACGGCGTTGACCGCGTTCGGCGTGCTGTCGACGCTCGGGTTCCTGGTGTGGTACGCCGTGGAGTCGGTCTCGACGTGGACACCGCTGGGACTCGCGCTCCCGGCGTTCGTGCTGATGACCGTCGGCCTGCTGTTCACGCAGGCCTGGAAGTCGTTCGGGCTCGGCGCGACGTTCGCGGTCGTCAAACAGTCGGTGGAGCCCGAGCATCTGGCGTCCGGGTTCGCGAGCACGGAGACCTTCCGGCGGATCGGGTTCCTCGTCGGGCCGCTGCTCGCGACGGCGCTGCTCGCGGCGACGACGGGGTTCGTCGAGGGCTTCCAGCGGATCCTCCTGGTCGCGGTGGCGTTCGGTGCGGTCGCCACGATAGCGCAGCACTACCTGTACGACGCGAGCGAGGACACCGTCGGGGCCTCGTTCGCGGGCGTCTCGCAGGTCGTCTCGGACCTCCGGGGCCTCCCGGCCTTGCTCCGCCCGCTGTTGGTCGGGGATACGTTCGTCCGGTTCGCGAACGGGATGGTGTACGGGTTCTTCGTGCTGTTCGTCACCGACGGGCTCGGCGTCGGGTTCCAGGCGTTCGGCGTCGCGCTGCGGCCGGACGCGTTCTTCGGCGTGCTGCTCGCGGTGGAGATGGTGGTCGCGCTCGCGTCGATGATTCCCGTGGCGAAGCTCGCCGAGCGCGTCGGGTTGAAGCCCGTGGTCGGCCTCGGGTTCGCCGTGTACGCCGTCTTCCCGACGCTGCTCGCGTTCTCGCCGCCGGACCAGTGGGCGCTCGTCGCGCTGTTCGCGTTCTCCGGGCTGCGGTTCGCGGGATTGCCGGCACACAAGGCGCTCATCGTCGGGCCCGCCGAGGCGGACGCCGGCGGTCGCGTCACGGGAACGTACTACCTCGTGCGGAACGTCGTCGTCGTGCCGAGCGCGGTGCTCGGTGGCGTCCTCTACGAGGCCTCGCCCGTGCTGGCGTTCCAGGTGGCGTCGGTCGTGGGCCTCGTCGGGACCGGGTACTTCCTGCTGCGAGGGGACGAGTTCGAGCCGTACGCCTGACCGGGCGCCCCCACCAGCGGACGTGGTGGTGCTCGGGGTGGCGGCGCTCGCGTTCTGGTGGTTGAACGACAGCGAACTGGGCGAGGTCGCGGCCGAGTGACGTCCACGACCCGGATTTCTCGAACCCGGTGGCGGCGAGTGGGGAGGTAGGCTGCGAGTGCGCCGCTTCGAGGGACGGCGAGAGCGTTTCGAAAGTTCTCTCGCAGTTTTAGTTTCGTATCTGAACTTATCGGGTAGCTAATCGGCAAGATGATAACAGTGCATTCGGTAATTACCGTAAATGAGTGGGTCAGAGCACGCGTCCGTCGACGCGGACGACGACAGGGTGGCAGTCACCGCAGGCGGCGTCCACGTCTCGAAGTGGATGACCGAAACCGGGTCCACGGTCCCGATAGTGAAGTACGAGATACGGTCCGTCCGCGAGGACGACGTCCGCGTCGCCCTCACGGACCGCATCCCGGACGGACTCGACCTCGACGACGTCGGGTTCCACGACGAGTACCGCGGCGAGCACTGGCAGCACGCCGGGGCGAACGCGCTCCGGTTCGAGACGGAGCTTCCGGCGGGAGAGACGGTCACGACCGTCTACGGCGTCCGACGCGAGGCCATCGAGGACCCGTCCACGTTCCTCTCTCGACCCGAGCTCTCCATCTCCTCGAGCGCCAGCGCGACGGACGGCGCCGACGAGGCCCCCGCCACCGACGACGACGCCGCTGGTGACGAGGAGGCGGCCGGCAGTGACGCCGACGCGGAGAACGCGGACGACGATTCGGACGCGAACGATTCGACCGTCGACGCGGTCGCACTCGATGACGACGGCAAGTCCGCGCCGGAGGACGATAGGAACACTGAGAGCTCCAGCGTCGTCGACGACGACCCCCGGTCGACGCTCTCGCTCGCCGACCCGACCACCGAAGCCGAAACCGACAGCGACGACACCGACAGCGACGCCACTGCCAGCGAAGACACCGCCGACCTGAACGACGCCGACCTGAACGACGACCTGGACGACGACGTCGCCGGCGGGGACGGGCGCGGTGACGACGCGAGCCCGTCGATTCTGGAGACGGCGGCGGGCGACGACGAAGCGGACCTCGCGGTCGCCGGGGACGCATCCGCAGCCGAGACCTCGGGCCGCGACGGCGTGGATGACGGCGATGCGGCCGTCGTGGAGCGGTTCGTGGCGGCGCTCGAATCCGGGTCGGTCGACGAGGAGACGCGTGCGGCTCTCGGGCAGGCGCTGAACGTGCAGTTGTCGGCGTCGACGTCGCAGTTCGTCGAGCACCTCCAGTCTCGCGCGAAGGAGAAGCGCGGCCAACTGGAAGCGGACCTCGAGTCCCTCGAGGACTCGGTCGCGGAACTGTACGGGACGAAGGCGGACGCGTCGACGGTGGCGTCGCTCGACTCGCAGAAGGCCGACGCGGACACCGTGGACGCGCTCGCGTCGGACGTGACCGCGCTCGCGGACTCGAAGGCCGACGTCGAGGACGTAGAGCGGGTGGGTGACGCGCTCGAATCGCTGGACGACGCGGCGGCGATGGAGAGCGACCTCGAAGCCACCGAGGAGGCGTTCGACGACGAGGTGGCGGCACTCGAGGCGGACCTGGAGGCGCTCGAAGCGTCGGCAGCGACCGCGGACGCACTCGAGGCGGTCGCCGAGGACGTGGCGTCGCTCGACCGGCGGACGCCAGCGATCGACGCATTCGAATCCCTGCGCGCGGACCACGACGACCTCGAATCGACCGTCGACGACGTGGAAGCGACGCTGGAGGCCGATGTCGAGGCGCTCGCGGACGACATCGAGGCCGAATCCGCGTCGCTCTCGGACGACCTCGAAGCCGAGTCCGAATCGATCCGGTCGGAGGTCGACGACCTGGAGACGCTGCTGGGCGACCGCATGGAGCGCGAGCGGGCCGAGGTCGACGACGAGCTCGATGCCCTCGCGGCGTCGAAGGCGGACGCGGCGGCGTTGTCGGAGACGTCGGGTCGCGTCGACGAGCTCGCGGCATCGAAGGCGGACGCTGACCGCGTCGCCACCGTCGAGTCGGCGCTCGAGAGCCAGTACGTGACGGAAGCGGACATCACGGACGCGATCGAGGCGCGGATGCAGCGGTCGTTGCTGTCGCGCACGCTCCTGATCGCTGGTGGCGTCGCGGCGGGCGGTGGGACGGCGCTGGTCGCGACGGGCGTCTCGACCGGTGGCGTGCTCGTCGTCGCCGCACTCGTCGCGTTCGCAGCCTGGTACTGGCTGCACCGGCGCGAACTCGCCCCACGACCGGCTGCCGACGAGACCGTCCTCGAAGCACCCGACGAGGAAGCGGAATCACCGCCGGAACTCGCCGCTGCCGAGACCACCGAGACCGCCCCAGACACCGCGGACGCCGACAACAGCGATACCGTGGACGCCGAGAACGACGATACCGTGGACGCCGAGAACGACGATACCGCGGACGACGAAGCCGACGACTGACGGCATCCGCGGCTCCTGGGGCGTCTCGTCGAAGAACCCGAGAGCGACCGCTGAGTATCGAGCGAGCCATCGCGGTCGCTACCAGGCAACCGGCGGGAGGAAGAGGTGCCTCAACGAGTTCGGGAGGGCCGCACGTCAGCGGAATCGGGAGGGCCGCACGTCAGCGGAATCGGGAGGGCCGCACGTCAGCGGAATCGGGAGGGCCGCACGTCAGCGGAATCGGGAGGGCTGCACGTCAGCGGAATCGGGAGGGCCGTGCGTCAGTGGGGCCGTCGAGGGAATCACGGCTGCGTGGCGTCAGACGGGGTGGCGTTCGAGCGCGGGCTCGAACCCGCCCGTGACGAGGGACGTCTCGGGGTCGACGGCGCGGGACTCCCAGTCCTCTCGCTCGTGCGGGCTGAGCGTCTGCCAGCGCTCGCGGAGCCGGCGGTTCGACGTGGAGAGCGCGCCGCGTTCGTCGCGGACGAGCGCCTTCCCGAGCGCCACCGCCTCGGCGGCGGGTGTCGAGCGCGCCAGGCACGCCCGGCGGACGACCGAGTGGTTCGCACGACACGACGGCGCGTCGTCGACCCGCTCGGCGAGCACGTGCCGCATCCACGCTTCGCGGCCCGTGAGCGGCAGTCGCTCCACGGCGACGCGCGGGTCGCACGTCCACGTCGGGAACTGCGGCGCCTCGCGGTAGCCGTCGCCGAACGCGCCGAGGTCGTCGCAGCACCGCGTGGACAGCACGTCGTAACACGGCTCGCAGACCGCGACGAGGTTCGAGAGCGCCCACTCGGGCTCGTCCTCGGTCGCGACCGAGTGCACGTACCCGAGCGACGTCTCCTCGTCGGACTGACGCGCGACCTTGGTCCCGCAGCGACCACAGCGGTGCCCGTAGAACGCGAGGATGGCCTCGCGGCGAGCGGGATAGTCGACGGGGGCGTCGCGGTCGGGCGCAGCTGGCCCGTGGTCGCGGTCGCGGTCCACGTCGTACTCGTGGTAGAGGTGCGAGCGGTCGTCGACGAGGTACGCGACGTTGTACGGCGCTACGTCCGGGTCTGCGATGAACGCTGGCTCTGACATTGGATGTGTGACTTGGTGGTGTGGCGATCGGGCGACGCGATTCCCCTCGTGCATCCACCAGCGGGCGCGAAGGCCGGGGCTGGTGGATACAGGGTTCGCGGGTCGACGCGGGCGAGCGTCGACGGTCAGAGCTCGATGAGGATGCGTGACGTGACCGCCGGCTCGTCGCCGTGTGCGGCGTACTGGTGGTCGCCACCAGTACGGGCCTCGTTCCGGGTGGGAGCGCGGCGGGTCATCTCTATTCCCACATTGTGGGACCGAGTACTTAATTTTTACTACTCTGACCCCCGTTCGGAAGCATACGGCTGTCGATTGGTTCCATTCTCCGAGAATCGTCAGCTCCCGGGGAGAAAACGCGAGATTCCGGTAGCGGCCCGCTACGGCATGGAGCAGTCGGTAGCGACCGGTCCACGGCGGCAGTCGGTCGCTGCAGCGGGTCGCAGAGCCGGTCAGGCGTCGGGTTTGATGCGGCCGAGGCGGAGCGCGTTCCCGGTGACGCCGAGGGTCATGCCGGCGTCGCCGACGAGGACGGCGAGCGCGAGGCTGACGTTCACGTACGGGACGGCGACGCCGACCGCGAGTGCGGCCTTCACGCCGAGGCTCGCGTAGATGTTCTGGCGGATGACGCCGTTCGCGCGATGCGAGAGGTCGTAGAGGTACGGTAGCTTCGCGACGTCGTCGCTCATCAGGGCGACGTCGGCGGTCTCGATGGCGGTGTCGGTGCCGGCGGCACCCATGGCGACGCCGACGGTGGCGGTAGCGAGCGCGGGCGCGTCGTTCACGCCGTCGCCGACCATCGCGACGCCGCCGTCGTACTTCGCGTCGAGTTCGCGGACCGCGTCGACCTTGTCCTCGGGGAGGAGTCCGGCGCGGTAGTCGTCGACGCCGACCTGTTCGGCGACCGCGGCGGCGGTGCGCTCGTTGTCGCCGGTGAGCATCACGACCTCCAGCCCGAACGCCTGGAGTGCGCTGACGGCCTGGCGAGCGCCGGGGCGGACCTCGTCGGCGACCGCGACGAGCCCTTCGAGTTCGTCCTCGGTCCCGACCAGGATGACGGTCTTCCCCTCGCGCTGGAGGCGCGGGATGGTCTCCTCGGCGAGGTTCAGGCAGCCGTGGCGGTCGCAGAGGTCCGTGACCTCCGCGGAGACGCCCGCACGGCCGTGGTCGCCGCGTGCTCCGCCGGAGCGTTCGGCGTGCTCGGCGTGCTCGCCGGCACCGTCGACGACGTGCGCGTGTTCGAGTTCGAACCCGAGGTCGTCGAACCACGCGGGTTTGCCGGCGTAGTGCGCGGTCCCGTGGAGCGCGCCCGTCACGCCCTTCCCGGTGACGGATTCGAAGTCGTCCGCGCCGGAGCCGTCGTGGTCGACGCCGACGGCGCCGTCGGCGGCGGCGACGATGGCGTCGGCGATGGGGTGCTCGCTCTTCGATTCCAGACCGCGCGCGCACCGGAGGACGTCCGCTTCGGTGCGGTCGCCCAGCGGGACGACGTCGGTGACGGTGAGTTCGCCCTTCGTGAGCGTCCCGGTCTTGTCGATCGCTATCGCGTCGACGTCGCCCATCGCCTCCAGGTGGTTCCCGCCCTTGACGAGCACGCCGTTCCTGGCGGCGGCGGTGACGCCGGAGACGACCGAGACCGGCGTCGAGATGACGAACGCGCACGGGCAGGCGAGAACGAGCATCGTGATGCCGTTCACGAACCACTCGGTCCACGGGGCGCCGAACGCGACGGGCGGGACGACGGCGACGCCGATGGCGAGCGCGACCATGACGGGCGTGTAGTAGTTCGCGAACCGTTCGACGAACTGCTCGCGCTCGGTCTGGTTCGCCTCGGCGTCCTCGACGAGCGAGACGATGCGCGAGAGCGTGCTGTCGCTCGCTTCCGCGCGAACCTCGACCTCGACGTACCCGGCTTCGTTGATGGTGCCGGCGTAGACGTCGTCGCCGATGGTCTTGTCGACGGGGACGCTCTCGCCCGTCACCGGGGCCTGGTTGATTGCGGTGTCGCCGTCGACGACGACGCCGTCCGCTGGCACCTTCTCGCCGGGTTTCACGACGACGACGTCGCCGACGGCGAGGTCCTCGACCGGGACGGTCTCGGTGCCGCCGGCCGCGCGCTTCCGCGTGGCCTCGTCGGGGGAGAGCTCGACGAGCTCCTGGAGGCTGTTCCGGGTGCGGTCCATCGCGTACCCTTCCAGCAGTTCGCTGACGCTGAAGAGGACGGCGAGCGTCGCCGCTTCGAAGTAGAGGTGTTCGCCGAACCCGACGCTGGCGGTGACGGCGGCGACGATGGCGGCGCTCATCAGGAAGTCGATGTCGAGCTGGCGGTTCCGCGCGGAGTAGTAGCCGCCGCGGAGGATGGCCTGACCGGCGCTCGCGGTGGCGGCGAGGAACGCGACGTCGGCGATGGTGAACGTGGCGCCGAGGACGGTCGCGACGGTGGCGAATCCGTCGAACCCGAACTGCGCGACGAGCCCGATGGTGAGGAAGACCGCACCAGCGTACGTCTTCTTCGCGCGGGTGCTCCGCCAGACGCTCTCGGTGCCGGTCGCGTCCTCGCCGCTGGCGGCGTCGGCGTCGTTCCCGGTGACGTCGTAGCCAGCGGATTCGATGGCGTCGCGGAGTGCGTCGACGGTGGTGTCGTCGTCGTACTCGACGCGGACGGTCCCGGACGTGGGGCGCGTGCTCACGTCGCGGATGCCGGCGCGGCCGTCGAGTGCGGCCGTGACCTTGTCGGCGCACGACGAGCAGTCCATGTCGGGGACGTCGAACGTGACCGTCGAGACGCTGGTGCCGGCGACCTCGTAGCCTGCTCCCTCGACGCCGTCCGTGACGTCGTCGGCGGTGGCGCGCGATCCGTCGTAGGTGACGGCGACCCGTCCCTGGGTCGGACTGGTCTCGATCCGTTCCACGCCGTCGACCCCGGAGAGGCCGGCCTCGACCTTGTTCGCGCACGACGAGCAGTCCATGTCCGGGACGTCGAGGTCGACGGTTCGACTGGTCGAGGTGCTCTCCTCGCGCTCGTCGGGTGGCTCGTCCGGTGGTTCCGAGGCGTCCGCACGTGTCATGAACGGGGGTAGACGACGACCGCATATTAATCCCGCTACTACGAGAGCGCCGCTGATGGATAGATATTAACAATTCAGCCGCGGTGGATTAGTAACCCTGGGCGCAAGCGACAAGTGAACGCGTTGCTAGTTTCGAGTATGGCAGACGCCGTCATCGTCGACGCCGTGCGGACGCCCTTCGGGGACCGCGACGGCGCGTTCCGAGACACGCACCCGCAGGACCTCGCCGCCGCACCGCTGTCCGCGCTCGAATCCCGCGTGGGCTTCGACCCCGCGGTCGTCGAGGACGTCGTGTACGGCTGCGTGACGCCGAAGGGCGACCAGGGGAGCAACATCGCGCGCATCGCGCCGCTCGTAGCCGGCTGGGGCGAGGACCTCGGCGACGACCCCGAGGCCGGGGACTCCTACACCGGGAGGCACGGGCCGCCGGGCGTCCAGCTGAACCGGATGTGCGGGAGCGGCCAGCAGGCCGTGAACTTCGCGGCCGGTCAGGTCGCGGCCGGGTTCCAGGACGTCGTCGTCGCGGGCGGCGTCGAGCACATGACCCGCGAGCCGATGGGGAGCGACGGCGGGTCGATGGCCGAGACGTACTTCGAGCACTTCGAGGAGCTGATACCGCAGGGCGAGTCCGCCGAGCGCATCGCGGAACGCTGGGGGTTCTCGCGCACCGACCTCGACGAACTCGCAGCGGAGTCCCAGTCGCGCTGGAAGGCGGCGTGGGACGCCGGCCGGTACGACGACCAGGTCGTCCCCGTCGACACCGAACTCGACGGCGACGCGATAACGGTCGAAGAGGATGGCCATCCGCGTCCGGAGTCGACGGTCGAGAGCCTCTCTGGCGTCCCGCTCGCGTTCCGCGAGGAGGGCGAGGGCGTCGTGCACGCCGGGAACTCGTCTGGCATCGTCGACGGCGCGAGCGCGCTGCTCGTGACGAGCGAGGCGACCGCCGAGGCGAACGACTGGGAGCCGCTCGCGCGCATCGTGGACACGCAGGTCGTCGGCGTCGACCCGACGACGATGCTCACCGGGCCGATTCCGGCTACTCAGCGGCTCCTCGAGGCGAACGACCTCGGCGTCGACGACGTGGACCGCTACGAGGTCAACGAGGCGTTCGCGAGCGTGCTCGCGGCGTGGCTCGAGGAGACGGGCGCGGACTGGGACCGCGTGAACGTCGACGGCGGCGCCATCGCGCACGGCCACCCGCTCGGCGCGACCGGTGCGGCACTGATGACGAAGCTCGCGCACATGATCGACCGCGGCGACGCCGACACCGCGGTGTCGACGATGTGCATCGGGTTCGGGCAGGGCGTCGCGACGCTGCTGGAAGCGCCGTAGGCGCGACCGAGCGTCCACGGCGGGTCGTCGGTCCCGGGGAACCGACGGGCCGAAGCGTACTTGCCTCGGTCCGCCTATTCAGCTGACATGAGTGACGCGTCCTGGTTCGCGTTCGGCGTCTGCCTGTTCCTCTACGGCGCGTGGCTGGTGGCGAAGCCGCGAGCCTGGGCGAACTTCAGCGAGCAGCTCGACGCGATCGGCAGCGACCGCGACGGGACCGACGTCGAGGCCACGGAGTCGCACGTGACGGCGAACCGGTACGGCGGGTACGCGTTCGCGCTCGTGGGGCTTGCGATGATTTCGAGCGTGGTGTTCTGAACGCCGCTGGGAACGCGGGGCTTTTGTCCGCCTCGGCCGTCTCGTCGCGCATGACGCTGTCGTCGCTCCCGGACCGCCCGATGACGGGCGGGGAGGTCCAGTCGCTGAACGAGCAGGACAACGACCTGTCGGTGGCGCCCGCGAACTACGTGCCCGAGCAGGACCGCGTGTTCGCGGTGTACTTCATCCGGAGCACTCGCGGGCACGCGGTCGTGTTCGACGAGGCCGACGGGGGCTGGCGGGTGCTGCAGGCCGTGGACGACGACGTGGAGAACGCGTTCGCGGTGCTCCAGGACGCGGTGCGGGCGTGGGCCGACGACGCCGAGTTCGACGACGAGTACGTCGAGGGCGAGACGACCGTGGACTTCGAGGACCCGGACGCGGTCGTCGACGACCTCGACGAACGGTAGACCCCGACCCCGGTTCTTTGAGTCCGTCTATCGAGAAAACAAAAACATTTCAATGGTCCTGAACGAAAGGGTGGTATGGTCGCGATCGAAGGCGTGGCGTTCGGTATCGTCGTGACGCTCGTCGGCGGCGCCATCGCGGGAGCCGCCAGTTCGCTCTCCGCGCTGCACGGTCGCGTCATCTCCGTCGAGCCGGAGGACGCGCGAACGCTCGATGGGATGCGAACGGTCCTGCTCAAGGGCGCTGGTATCCTCATCGCGACGTTCGGCGTGGCCATCGCCGGGATTGCGCTGGCGAGCTGAGCGCGACGACCTCCACGAGCAGTCGCGTCACTAGTCCCGCAGGAATCACGTGGTGTGGCCTGGATTCGCACGACTGCGGGCGTGTGGATGCGAACGTTCAAACCCAGCCATGGCCTAGTCGGGCTATGAACTCGCTGCAGGGCGTCGTCCTCGGGCTCGCCTTGGTCGTCGGTGGCGTGCTCGTGTACCGGTACGCCGAAGGACTCGCCGGCGTGCGGACGCGAGCGCTCCCGGCCGGCGTCGCGGGCGCACCCGATGACGGACCAGTGATGAAGGTCGCACTGAACCGCGCGTTCGCGCTCGGCGCGGTCGTCCTCGGCATCGCGACCGTCCTCGTCTCCCTGACGTGATCACTGGTGGGACCGCCGGATTTCTCGGCGGTTCGCCGACGGCTTCTTGCGGGTTCGGTTCGACGCGTCGTGCATGAACGATAGCGACGTGACCGCGCTCGCGGACGCGCTCCGGGACGCGCGGTCGGCGGTGGCGTTGACGGGCGCTGGCTTGTCGCGAGCGTCGGGCGTCCCGACGTTCCGCGGCGAGGACGGCCTCTACGAGGAGTTCGACGAGTCGGCGTTCGCGCTCCGTCGGTTCCACGCGGACCCAGACGGGTTCTGGCGGGACTGGCTCGCGCTCCACGAGCACTTCTTCGACGAGGCCGTGGCGCCGAACGCCGCGCACGAATCGCTCGCGACGCTGGAGCGCGAAGGCGTCCTCGACGCGGTACTGACGCAGAACGTCGACGGCCTGCACGTCGCGGCCGGCAGCGAATCGGTCGTGCACCTGCACGGGACGGGGTCGACCGCGACCTGCGAGGACTGCGGTAACGTGGTCGACGTCGAGACGGCGAACGCGGTCGTCGAGGCCACTGACTCTGCTCCCGAGTGCGACTGCGGTGGCGTCTACAAGCCCGACACCGTCCTGTTCGGCGAACGACTCCCGGAGGCCGCGCTCGCGGCGGCGCGACGGCGGGCGGCGCGCGCGGACGTGCTCGTCGCCGCCGGGTCGTCGCTCACCGTCGACCCGGCCGCCGGGCTCCCAGCGGTCACGCAGCGCGAAGGCGGGGCGGTCGCGGTCGTGAACCTCGAGGCGACGCGGTACGCCGACCGCGCCGAGTTCGTGTTCCGCGACCGCGTCGAGGACGTCCTCCCCGCGGTCGTCGACGCGCTCTGAAGCGCGTCGACCCGACCAGCCGAACACCACCACGTCCGCAGTAAACCGCGAGCGGTGGAGCCACGGCCGACCCCCCGGTGGAGCCGGGAACGAACCAGTCAGTCGAGGACCGACTCGGTTCGACGGACGAGCACGACGTCGTACGCCTCGTCGCTCGCGACGCTCGACCCGACGCTCTGGAGGCTCGTGACGATGCCGCCAGCGTCGATGCTCCCGACGAACACCATCGTCGCGTCGACGTCGCGAGCGAACGAGCGGATCTCGTGGCTGATCTTCCCCGTCGGCGCGTACCGGTCGACGGTCGTGTGCTGGAACGACACCGAATCGCTCTCCTCGTGCGCGCGCTCCTGGAGCCGGGAGATGACGAGTTCGTTCCCCCAGGACTCCCCGGGGTCGAGGAGATCGCGTTCGCGCGCCCACTCCGCGTGTTTGCGCGGGACGACGCTGAACGCGACCACGCGAACTGACCGCGGTGCGAGTTCGACCGCACGTCGGATGCCGACGCACGATTGCTCGGTCCCGTCGAACGGAACGACGAAGGTCATGGTCGGTAGTTGGACATCGACCGGTAACAATCGCTCGGCCGTTCCCGAGGAGAGACCGGACGGGACCGGCTCGGGGCACCGCGTCTCGTCAGTACGAGTACGTGTCGACGGTGTTACCTGCGTCGTCGGTGAGCGTCGCGGTGTCGCCGGCGTTGTTCCAGACCGCGGACTCGTACCCCCAGTAGAGGTCGGTGCTCGTGTCCGTCCCCTTCCCGGTGTGGATCGTCACGCTCGCGCTCGCGTCGAGCGTGAACCCGTCGGGGAACTCGTACGTGTAGCCGGCGGCGTCCGAGAGCGACCAGCCGGTCGTGTCCACCGCGCTGGTCGAGCCGTTCTCGACGACGACGTACTCGTCGTTCAGCGTCGCACCGTCCTCGCTGACGTTCGTGATCGTCATCCCGTCGACCGTCGACCCGCCGTCGTCGGTGTCGTCGAACCCGTCGCCGTCGTACGTGACGGAGAGGACCGTCGAGCCGGCGTCGTCGACGAGCGTCACCGTGTCGCCGGTGTTGTTCCAGACGCCGCCGCTCTCGCCCCAGTACAGGTCGGTGCTCGTGTCCGTGCCGCTCCCGGTGTGGAGCGTGACCTGCGCGCCGGCGTCGAGCGAGAACTCCGAGAACACGTACGTGTTCCCGGCGGCGTCGCTGACCTCGTAGTTCGTCACGTCGACCGCGGCGTCGCCGACGTTCTCGAACACGACGTACTCGTCGTTGAGGTTCTCGCTCTCGGTGCCTTCTGCGTCCGCGTGCACCTGCACGAGCTCGACGTCGCCAGTGCCGGTGGTGCCGCCGTCGGTCTCGAGCGCGGAGAACAGCGGGAACGAGGCGTCGAAGCGCGTCGTCGTCGGCACGGTCGCGTCGTCGTTGACGTTGTTCGTGCCGTCCTCGACCTGGTCGTCGCTCAGTCGGAGGTCGCTGCCGAGCGCGCTCGCGACGTCGTGGAGGTTCGAGCGCGCGGTCGCAGTCGTCTCGCTTCCGCCGACGAGGACGACCGCACCGCCGTCGGCCGCGAACGACGAGAGCACGTCGAGTTCCGTCGACGTGAACGCCTGCGGCGGGGAACTGACGACGACGGCTTTCGCGTCCGCGAGGTTCGTGCTCGTGACGTCGTTCACCTGGTCGTAGTCGGTGTCGACGCCCTCGAGGAACCGCTGGAAGTACGCGGTCTCCTCCGCGGAGAGCGCGTAGTCCGCGGAGAACTGGCCGTGCCCGCCGTCGACGACGACCTTCCCCGAGCGCGAGCCGAGGTAGTTCGCGAGGTTCGCGGCGAACACGAAGTTCTCGAACGTGCTCGTGTCGACCGCGTAGTCCTCGGCCTGCTCGTACGATTCGTCGACGAGTGGCGCGCCGACGAGCCCGACGTTGTTCGGTTCGTCGAGGCCCACGAGCGGGACGTCGCCGTAGGACACCGACGGACTCCCCGTCTGGGTCGCCTCGCTCTCGGCGACCACCGGGACGCGACTCGGGTCGATGGCGCCGCTACTGGTGCGGACGCTCGCCGCGGTCGGGAAGAACAGGTCGTCCGCATCGCGGTTCCGGATGGGGTCGGAGGCGTCGGGGTCGCTCGCCCCCCAGACGTTCACGCCGTCGGCCTGCGCCTGCGATTCGGCGCTCATGAACGAGTCGTGCTTGCTGAACGACGACGAGTACACGCGAGCGTACCCGTTCGCGACCGTCCGCCGGTTGTAGAACTCGCTGCGCGTGCCGTCGCCGGTCCCGTCGTAGTAGATGTACGCGAGCAAGCGGTCGAACTGGTCGAAGATACCGGGTTCCGCGTCGTCGAACGCGATCTCGACGGTCTTCCCGGAGAGCTCGCCCTGCGCCCAGTCGGTCGCGTTCGCACCCCAGTCCGCGAGGTACGTGAGCGATTCGAGGCCCTCCCACTCCTGGGTGCGCTCGTACTGCTGGTACTGCTCCTTCTCGGGCGTGTCCATCCCGAGGACGCGGATGTTCTCCCGGCGGCCGCTGTCGAACTCGACGTCGACGGTGTCGCCGTCGGTGACGTCCTTCACGTCGACGACGTGGGACGCGTTCGGGTCGATCTCCATGCCCGTGCGGTCCGCGAAGAAGTCGAACGTCGTGTCGAACCGCGTCGTCTGCACGCGGTAGGAGGTGCCGTTCGTGTTCGATTCGGTGTCGAGCACCTGGTCGTCGTTGAAGCGGAACGCGAGGTCGAGGCCGTTCGCGAGGTCGTTGAGGTTCCCGGTCTCGTCGAAGTTCGAGTAGTCGGCGGTGTCGTGCACGAACGCGACGCCGCCGTCGTCGACGAAGCCCTTGAGTGCCGATTGCTCGCTCGCCGTGAACGCCGCCGAGGGGCTGGTGATCCAGACGGCATCGGCGGTCGAGAGGTCGTCGGCGAGCGTCGAGGTTGCCGAGACCGCGTAGTTCGCCTGGGTCTCGGCGTAGTTCGCCATGTTCGAGAACGTCGTGAGGGTGTCGTACTGGTCGTGGCCCTCGTCGTAGAGGACGGTCCCGGAGCCGCCGAGGTACGCGTCCCAGACGTTCAGGAGGAACTCCTCGTTCCCGCTCTCGAAGTTCGCGTCGTCGCTGACGAGTTCCGCGCCGAACCCGACGACTGCGCCGCCGCCGGCGCGCTCGTCGACGGCGACGAGCGGGACGTCCGTCGACCCGTAGTCGACGGCGTCGCCGTTCGAGTCGTCGTCGACGTTGAACGCGGACGTCTCCGCTTTGACGGCGATGCGCGCGTCGTCCGTGAGGCGGTCGCGGTTCGCGTCGAGGAGGCTCGCCGACGAGTCGAACTCCAGGAAGTCGACCGTGCCCGACGCGGCCTGTGCCTGCTGACTACCGAGTGCCCCTGTCAGCCCGAGTGTGGTTGCAGTGCCCGATAGCGACGCCAGGAAGGTACGTCGTCGCATATCGTGAAGCCGGAGTCCGGGATTAAAATACTTGGTAATTACTTTTGGTAGTTCAACGTAGTCAAGGTAGGGCCGCCTGACCACTCGAGAGGATTAAATGCGTGCGAGCGGTTGCCGTGCCTCGGCCGATCTCCGACCCGGCACGATCCTCGCTCGACCGACACCCGGCACGATCCTCGCTCGACCGACACCCGGCATGGTCCTCGGTTCCGGCGGCCGACCGCCGTAAGTCAGGCCTCGCGGACGACGCTCGACGTCAGCTCTTGGACGGTTCCCGTGGTCGACCACGCGGGCGTGTCGACGCGAAGTCGCGTCTCCGCGGTGACGTCGACGAACTTGCAGTGGAGCGCGAACGACCCGTCGGCGCCGACGTTCGTCGATTCGAGCTGGTCGGAGTCGACCGGCGTCACCCACGCGTTCTCGCCGGCGTGCTTCGCGTGGACCTCGCCGCGGACGACGAACTCGCTGATACCCCCGTCGTTCCCGGTGACGGGATAGCCCCGGTCGGTCCACTCGAAGAACCCCTCGTCGATGACGTAGACGTTCTCGAAGCCGGCGTTGACGAGCTGGCTCGCGCGGATCGACGAGAGGTGATGCGGGCACCCGCAGTAGCAGACGATGCGGTCCTGCTTCCCCCAGCGCTTGGTCGGGTCGTCGCTGTCGCGGAAGCGTTCGGCGGCGGAACTGAACACGGCACCGTCGATGTGACTGTTCTCGTACTGGTCGGGGCCGCGCGCGTCGGCGAACCGGGCGCGCCGGTACGCCCACCAGAGGTGCGCGTCGTCCACGGGCAGCAGCGGCACGTCGACGCCGCCTTCGCGGACGGTGTCGAGCGAGCTCGTGTCGACCTCGCGGTCCTCGGGCTTGGAGTCGACCGCGTCGGGGTAGCCGTCGACGTCCGCGGGCAGGTCCGAGACCGTCCCCGGCGAGGAGGACTCGCCGCCGTCGTCGTTCGTCCCGCTGGTCGACTCGCCACCCAGACCGAACTGACCGCCGAGGCACCCGGCCAGGCCCGCGAGCGACCCCGCGGCCGCCGTTGCGAATGTGCGTCGCTTCATATCTTCGCCTAGGAATCCGCGTGAAAAGAGGATTCTGGTACGCAGACCGAACGGTTCGAGCGCTGACGGCCAGCGACCCACCCCACCACGTCCGGAGTTCTCCCGGCCACCACGTCCGGATTTCTCCCAGCCACCACGTCCGGAGTTCTCCCAGTCGGTCGACGCGACCCAGGGAGGCGATCAATCGGGGTCCGCGAGCGCGTCGTCGTCGACGTCCCGGACCGCGTCGTATCCCGTGAGGGCGAGCGAGAGGTCGAGGTCCGCGCGGACGTTCGAGACGACCGCGCGGACGCCGTCTTCGCCGTCGAGCGCGAGCCCGTAGCAGTACGGTCGGCCGAGGAGGACGGCGTCCGCGCCGAGCGCGAGTGCGACGAGCGCGTCCGCGCCACGGCGAATCCCGGAGTCGAACAGGACCGCGGCGTCTGGGTCCTCGTCGTGGACGGCGTCCGCGACCGCGGGGAGTTGGTCGAGGGCGGCGACGGCGTCGTCGACCTGGCGGCCGCCGTGGTTCGAGACGACGACGCCCGACGCCCCCGCGGCGACGCACCGGCGCGCGTCCTCGGGGTGGAGGACGCCCTTGCAGACGACGGGGAGCTCGGTGCGGTCGAACAGCCAGTCGAGGTCCTCGAACGTCAGGCTCGGGTCCGCGAAGACGTCGACGAACTCGCGAGCGGCCTCCCTGGGGTTCGCCTCGGGGTCGGCGTCGAGGCGGTCGCGAAACGCGGGGTCAGTCGTGTAGTTCGCGATTCCCTTCCCGTCGAGGAACGGGAGGTAGCCACCCTGGAGGTCGCGTTCGCGCCACCCGAGGTGTGGCGTGTCGAGCGTGAGGCAGATGGCGTCGTAGCCCGCGTCCTCGGCGCGGTCGACGAGCGACGCCGTGACGGCCTGGTCCTTCGACCAGTACAACTGGAACCAGTTCGGCGGGCCGTCGTCGCTGTCGGCGTCGAGTTCCGCGGCGATGTCCTCGAGGGACTCGCTCGATTGCGTGGACGTGACGTAGGGGACGTCCTCGGCGGCGGCGGCGCGGGCGCTCGCGAGGTCGCCGTCGTCGTGCATCACGCCCTGGACGCCGATGGGCGCGAGCGCGAACGGCACCGGCCACGTGTCACCGAGGACGTCGACCCGGAGGTCGCGTTCGCTCGTGTCCCGGAGGACGCGTGGCACGAGGCGGTGGTCGTCGAACGCGCGGCGGTTCGCTCGCTTCGTGGACTCGCCGCCGGCGCCGCCAGCGACGTACGCGTACGCCTCGTCGCTCATCGCGTCCTCCGCAGCGGCCTTCAGGTCCGCGTAGGCGACCGGGACCGACGGCGTCTCGCCGGTCAGCATCCCCGTCGTGAACACCTCCGTCTGTCGGTACCGACCGTACGGCGTCGACGGCCGGAAGTCGTCGTCGCTCATGGGTCCGCCCTCGCACCCGAGCGTGTTGGAAGTTGGCATGCCGGCAGCGTGCCGGGTGTCGTTTTCATTCCGTAGGAATCACCGCCCCTTCGTTTATATACCGGATGCATAGAACGTAGTAGGTGAAACAGGATGTACCAGGACTCGGCCACCAGCACTCGGACGCCCCAGACCCAGCAGACGCAGTCGACCGAACGCGAAGAGAGCCCGCTCCCTGACGTTCCCTTCATGGGGATCGCCGCGTTCCTCGGGTTCCTCGTGCTCGTGCTCATCGCGGCGGCCGCGTACAGCCTCGCGTCGAGCCTCGAGGCGTTCGCGGTCGACGCACAGCTCTGGGCGCCCGCAGTGTTCATGCTCCTGGTCGCAGGCCTGTTCTGGGGCATCGACCGCTACCAGCCCCGCACGCACACCCGCTGAACGTCCAGTACACGCACGCAGACCCGCTGGAAGACCGGTACCTGCACGCGGACTCGCCGAAGGACCAGGGTCTCGAATCGAACGCCACGGACCGCATTTCTCCGACAGCCGTCTTCTCCACAGAGCGCCCGTAGCGGCCGCGCCGAGTCAGCCGAGGACGATAGGCCAGAGCGTGTACCCGAGGACGAGCGCGAGTGCGGTGGCGAGGACGACGACGACGACGTCGAGGAGGACGCCCGCGCGGAGCATGTGCTCGCGTTCGACGTACCCGGCGCCGTAGACGATGGCGTTCGGTGGCGTGGCGACGGGGAGCGCGAACCCGTAGCTCGCGGCGACGGCGCCGGTGACGGCGAAGAGGACGGCGGCGAGCTGGTTCGTGGTGCCGAGCGCGCTCGCGTACGTCGGCCCGACCTCGACGAGGAGCGGTGCGAGGATGGCGGCCATCGCGGTGTTCGACGCGAGTTCGCCGACGAGGACGACGAGCGCGACGACGGTCAGGAGGACGACGACGATGCCGGCGTCGCCGAGCGCCACGAGGGTGACGTCTGCGAGCCACGCGGTCGCGTTCGTGTCCTTGAGCGCGTTCGCGAGCGAGATGCCGCCACCGAGGAGGAGGAGCGTCCCCCAGTCGACGTCGAGGAGGTCGTCGAACTCGTTCGCGCCGGTGATGACGAGCGCCGGGATGGCGAGGACGCCCACGAGGACGTAGAAGAGGACGCCTTCGTGGCCGCTGGTGCCGAGGGCGTTCGCGCCGTCGCCGCCGAAGACGGTGACGTACCATTCGGTCGGGAGGACGCCGGCGAACGCGAAGTCGAAGCCACCGAGCAGCCAGAGGCCGGCGGTGACGGCGAACACGGCGACGGTGCGTTTCGCGGCCGGTGAGAGCGAGCCGAGTTCCGCGCGGTGCTCGCGAGCGTTCTCGCGAGCGGTGGAGACGTCGTAGGGCTCGGGCGGGTAGACGACGTACGTGAGGAGCGCCCACGCGACGGGGAGCGTGACCGCGACCATCGGCAGGCCGATGGCGAGCCAGTCGACGAACGATATCTCGACGCCGACGAGGTCGTCGAGCTGGCCGACGACGATGGCGTTCGGTGGCGTGCCGACGAGCGTGCCGACGCCGCCGAGGCTCGCGGCGTACGCGACGCCGAGGAGCATCGCGATCTGGAGGTTCGACGCGGTCGCGTCCGGGTCGGCGTCGGCGGCGTCGGCGGTCGTGAGGTCGGTGACGCTGTCGACGATCCCGAGGACGATGGGGACCATCATCGCGACCGTGGCGGTGTTGGAGACGACCATCGAGAGGAGTGCGGTCGCGACCATGACGCCGCCGACGAGGCCGCGCGCGCTCGACCCGAAGCGGACGAGGACGACGAGTGCGACCCGCCGGTCGATGCCGTGGGCCTGGAGGGCTTCGGCGAGCACGAACCCGGCGAGGAGCAGGAAGACGACGGGGTCCGCGAATCCGGCGACGGACTGCGCAAAAGAGGGGTAGACGCCGAGGATGGTGAGCGAGACCGGGACGAGGAGCGCGGTGAGGGCGAGCGGGAGTGCGCCCGTCACCCAGAGCACGGCGGCGAACGCCATCGTCGCGAGCGCGTACTGGCCGGCGACCGTCAGGCCGTCGGGGGTCGGGATGCCGGCGACGACGACGGTCGCGAGGACGGCGGCGACGAGGGAGAGCGTGCGAGTACGCGAGAGCGACACCAGTGATTCCTCCGAGCGAGCCGTCGAACGCGTCCGTCTTCAGCGTATCCCTCGCCGGGGACGCTCGCTTCGAGCGGCCGCGAACGGCGTCGTCGACGGGCGGCTCCAATGCACACTCGACGTGCGACGCCGACGCACACTGGACGAGCCACTCCAACGGTCACTCGACGGGCGACGACGCGTTCAGACGACGAACGACGGAAGGTAGAGGAGGAGACAGACGACGGCCGCTCGACGGTCGATGCCTTCGCGCCAGTAGAACAGCGCGAGGACGGCGATGGAGACGACGACCATGTAGACGAGCGACGGCCAGAGCGCGCCGATGTCGTCGACGACGACGTCGAAGAACACGGCACCGATTCCAAGGGAGAACACGGGGTCCGTGATGTTGCTCCCGAGGATCGCGCCGACGCTGATGCCGCCACGTCCCTCGTGTGCGGCGATCCCCGCGACGACGATCTCGGGGAGCGTCGTACCGAGCCCGGTCAGCAGTCCGACGAGGTACTCGGGGATGCCGACGAGTCGAGCGAGCGCGACGCCGTTGGTCACCATCACCTGGCCGCCGACGGCGACGAGCGCGAGCCCGACGAGGATGAGTGGGATGGCTTCGCGGGGTGGCTTGCGGTCCTCGACGACCTCCTCGGCAATCTCCTCGCCGCCCTCGTTCGTGTAGAGGACGTAGACGAACTGGACGTACGCGAGCATCATCAGGAAGCCCTCCGAGCGCCCGACGACGCCGTCGTCGAGCGCGAGGAGCATCACGATCATCGCGAGCAGCATCGCGCTCCCGTACACGAGGACGTTCCGGCGGTCGGCGACGAACGGGGCGACGGACGCGACGACGGCGATGGCGAGCGTTATCTGGGCGGTCTCCGACCCGACGATGTTCCCGACGACGAGGTCGCCGGCGCCGTAGTAGGACGCGTAGACGCTCGTCACCATCTCCGGGACGCTCGTGCCGACGGAAATGAGCGTGACGCCGATGAAGAACTGGCTGACGCCGTAGTAGAGCGCGAGGTCCGCGGCGGCGGTGACGGCCCGGTTCGCGCCGGCGACGAGCGCTGCCAACCCCACGACGAAGAGGATGGCTTCGAGGTACACGGTCCCTGGTTCGTCCGACGGGAGCGTAAAGTTGGGGCGTGAGTGCTCCGGCCCGCGGTCTCGTCGACCGTGAGGCGGTGGGTCGACGGTCGCGAGCGCGGTGACGGTCAGTCGACGGTCGCGAGCGCGGTGACGGCGACGAGGTAGACGACGGTGGCGGCGTCGTAGGCGACGGTCGCGAGTGCGCCGCCGCTTGCGCCGGCGACGGCGACGGTCGCGCCGGTTCCGCCGGCGAGCGCGAGGAGGCCGGAGACGCCAGCGGCGACGCACCCGACGCAGGTCACCGGGCCGAGAACGGCGGCGGCGAGCCCGCGGGTCGCTCGCGTGAGCGCGACGTAGGTGAGGTACGCGAGGGCGACGTACCCGACGAGGACGAACGGGACGACGCTCCCGCCTAGGGGTCCGAGCATGAACGTCACGATGGGCGCCCACCCGGGGAGGCCGTCGGCGAAGACCGAGAGCGAGTACATCCACTCGGGCATCACGTAGACCGTCCCGGTGAACCAGAGGAGGAGTCCGAGGTACGCGGTGGCGACGCCGCCGGCGAGCGCGCGACGGCGCACGCTCCCGACGGCTCGTGGGGCGCGGGAGACGGCGGCGGCGCCGACGACGAGCCACACGACGGGATAGAACGCGTACCGTGGTTTCGTCACGGCGACGTCCGCGAGGACCGCGTACCCGAGGATCGCGAGGAGGAGGACGACCGCGAGCGCGAGCCACGGCGTCGACGCGGCGAGCGCGGTCCCGGCACGGTCGAGGGCGCGGTCGGCGCGGGTCGTGGCCTCCTCGGTCACGCGGCGCTCACCTCCGAGTGGTCGACCGGCGCGGCGTCGCCGTCGTCGCGGGTCGCGGCCGCGGCGTCGTCGGTCTCGTCGTCGAGCTCCCAGTCGCGGCGCGTGTTCGCGACGACCAGCAGGCTGCTCGCGGTCATCGCGACCGCGGCGACGAGCGGGTTCAGGAGGCCGGCGACGGCGACGGGGATGGCGACCGCGTTGTAGAGGAACGCCCACGCGAGGTTCCCGCGAACCCGGTCGTGGGCGGTGGTCGCGAGGTCGAAGGTCGTGCTGACGGACGCGAGGTCGTCGTCGACGACGACCGCGTCGGCGGCGTCGGCGGCGAGCGCGGTCCCGGACCCCATCGCGACGCCGACGTCGGCCGCGGCGAGCGCGCCCGCGTCGTTGGAGCCGTCGCCGACCATCGCCACCGGGCCGTCGGCCGCGAGCGTCCGGACGACCTGCGTCTTCGACTCCGGGCGGACGTCCGCGTACACCTCGCTGACGGCGTCGTGGCGCTCGAACCGGGAGGCGGCGGCGGCGTCGTCGCCGGTGAGGACGACGACGTCGCGGCCGTCGGCAGCGAGTCGCTCGCAGGCGCGTTCCCAGCCGGGACGCGGGTCGTCGTGGACGACGACGAGCCCGACCGCCTCGTCGCCGCGAACGACGAACACGGGGAGCGCGCCGTCGCCGCGGGCCGCGTCGCCCGCGTCGGCGAGCGCGGCGGGGACCGCGACGTCGTGTTCGGCGAGCAGGTCGCGGTTCCCGACGAGCACCTGCTCCCCGTCGACGCGACCAGCCACGCCACGTCCAGGGTGGCGTTCGACGCTCGACGCCGTCGGAATGGCGTCCAGGGCCGCGAGTTCCCCGGCACGGTCGACGATGGCCTCCGCGGCAGGGTGGTCGGCGTACGTCTCCAGGGCCGCGGCCGACGCGAGCACGTCGGTTTCGGTCGCGTCGTCGGTCGCGACGACGTGGTCGGCGGTCATCTCACCGGTCGTGAGCGTCCCGGTCTTGTCGAAGACGACGGTGTCGACGTCCGGGGCGCGCTCGAAGACGCTCGCGTCGCGGACGACGACGCCGCGGTCCAGGCCGCGCGAGACCGCCGACGCGACCGCGAGCGGCGTCGCGAGCCCGAGTGCGCACGGACACGAGACGACGAGGACGGCGAGGCCGGTGAGGAGTGCGGTGGCGACGTCGCCGGTCGC
The DNA here is from genome assembly GCF_020567525.1 of Halorubellus salinus. Lineage (GTDB taxonomy): Archaea > Halobacteriota > Halobacteria > Halobacteriales > Natrialbaceae > Halorubellus > Halorubellus salinus. The sequence goes on along the minus strand of NZ_JAJCVI010000003.1, from coordinate 309,537 downwards.
GACGAGCCAGTACGCGGTCGCGAGCACGGCGGCGGTGACGACGAGCGGGACGAACACGGCCGCGAGCTTGTCCGCGAGCCGCTGGGCGCCCGAGCGCGACGCGGCGAGGTTCCACGTCGTCTCGACGAGTCGGTCGAGCGTGCTCGCGGTGTCGTGGTCCGGTTCGAGCACGACGCCGCCGTCGACGACCGTCGAGCCGCCGACGACGCGGTCGCCCGGCGACTTCGCGACGGGTTTGGATTCGCCCGTGAGCAGGGACTCGTCGACCGCGGCCTCGCCCTCGACGACCGTCCCATCGAGCGGCACGCGGTCGCTCTGGCCGACGACGACCGCGTCGTCCGCGTCGACCGCGTCGACCGGCACGATTTCGGTCGAGCCGTCCTCGCGGCGGACCGTCGCCTCGGTGACGCGTTCCTCGGCGAGTTCCCCGACGCGGTCGGCGGCGCGGTCGGTGGCGCGCCGTTCGAGGTAGTTCCCGATGGAGACGACGAGGACGATGGCGACCGTGACGTCGAAGTACACCTCGGTGCGGCCGACGAGGAGCGCCGCCGTCGAGTACACGTACGCGTTCACCGCGGCGAGGGAGACGAGGAGGTCCATGTTCGGTTTCCCGGCGGCGAAACTGACGTACGCGCCCCGGAGGATGGGATAGCCGGTGTACGCGAGGACGATGGTCGCCATCACCCAGACGTTCGCGAGCAGGTACCAGCCAGCGCTCCCGCCGACGTCGAGGAAGGAGACGTCCCAGCCGAGGTAGTCCGGGTAGAGGAAGAGGACGTACCAGAGCATCGTCATCATCCCGAAGAACCCGCCGACGATGAGGCGGCCGCTGGAGCGCTCGACGTCGTCCGCGTCGTCCATCCCGCGAGCGCGGTAGCCGTACCCGGTCAGGCGGTCGGGGAGCGCGTCCGCCGCGAGCGCGGTCGAGTCGTACGCGACGCGGACGAGCCGCGAGCCGTAGGACGCGTCCGCGGCGGCGACGCCGGGTTCGCGCTCGGCGACGCCCTCGACGAACGTCTCGCACGTCGTGCAGTGCATGCCGTCGACGCGCAGGTACGCCTCCGCGTCCGCTTCCGCATCCGCCATCGCGTCAGCCCCAGCACCCCCCACCGCGTCCGCTGTTCCGTCAGCGTCCGCTTCGGGTGCAGCGGCCCCATCGAGCGCACTCGCGACGTCCCCGGAGTCGACGGGCCCGTCGACGGCGACGTCGCCAACGGTCTCGTGCACCTGCTTGCAGCCCCCGCAGCAGTACGTTCCGTCCGGACCCGAAACGGGCGCGTCGGGGACGTCCAGCCCGCAGAGCGTACAGGTCTCCGCGTCGCCGACGGGAGGCGGGGTCTCGCTCACGGCATCACCCACGGGTGCAGCGGATGCATCGGGACGTCGACGCCGAGCGCGGCGAGCCCGGACAGGAGCGGCATCGTCCCGAGCGCGACCATGAGGACGCCGAGGACGCGGTGGAGTTGCTGGCGACGGGACGCACCGATGGAGCCCAGGGCCGCGCCGTACGCGAACACGAGCGGGAACGTCCCGAGCCCGAGCGCCGCGAGCGCGAGCCCGCCGCGCGTCGGCGACCCCGTCGCGAACGCGTACGCGAACGCCGGATACAGTATCGGGCACGGGAGCGCGGCGTGGGCCGCACCGAGGACCGCGACCCTCGGGCCGCGCACCCACTCGTCGAGCCGCTCCGCGCTCGCCCCCACGACCCGCTGGAAGATACCCGTGGACGGCACGTGCCCGCGGACTTGCCGGCCGAGCACGTACCACGCGCCGACGGCGACTACCGCCGCGCCCGCGAGCACGCCGACGACGCCGCGCGCCGCCTCGCCGACGACCGCGACGCCACCGGCGACCACGAACCCCCCGAGGAGGCCGAGCGTCGCACCGACCGCGGCGTACGCGACCGTCCGCCCCGCGTTGAACAGGAACTGCTGGCGGACCGCGAACCACGAGACGTCCTCGCGGTCACCGACCCGGTCGGCGTACAGCGTCACGACGGGGCCACACATCCCCAGGCAGTGCACGCTCCCGAGCAGTCCGAACGCGAAGAACCCGACGAGCTCCAGCGACGGCAGCGAGGCCATCACCGCTCAGTGATTTGCCGCTCTCGGGTCCTGCTCGCTCCCGTCGAACAGGTACCAGAAGAACACGCCGATGACGGTGATACACGCGAACGTTCCCAGCGCGAGCCACTCCCCAGTTATCAGGTACGCTGCCGCCGGAACCGCGGCTGCCAGCGCTATCAGCGCCGCCATGTATCCAGGCCGAATGTTCATACGGGGCCTAGCCATCCGAACCACCAAAAACCCAACCCCGTTCCCAGGCCGTGAGAATCCAGGGACAACGTTATATTCTACGGCTCAAACAGTGGGTCCGTGATGGACTATTCGGACCTGAGTTACGTGGAGGTGGGACGCAGATGAGTACGGAGACAGCGGGCGAAGACGACGAACACTTCGACCCGATCGGTACGGCAACTCTCATCGGCATCTACATGGCTATCGTCGTCCTGATGTGGATCTTCACGTACTTCATCGAGTTCCTCGGTCGTGGACTGACAATCGTGGGGTGACCAAGACGTGCACATTCACCGCTTCGAGAAGGTATGGCTCGCGCTCGCGCTCGTATTCATCCTCGGGCTCATCTCGACTATCGCGTACGGCGCCGTCGGCCCCGGCATCGAGATGATAGACGCGGAAGGCGGCACGGTCGACCCGCAGAACCTCGACGAGACGGAGTTCGCGGACCCCGGCGTCGAGCAGGTCGGCGAGGACGAGTACGAGGTGTACGTCGTCGCGAAGCAGTTCTCGTTCGAGCCGGGGACGCCAGCGAACGGCGTCATCCGCGTGCCCGCGAACTCCGAGGTGACGTTCTACGTGACGAGTCAGGACGTCGTCCACGGGTTCGAGGTCGTCGGCACGAACCTGAACACGATGGCGATCCCGGGCCAGGTCAGCAAGATGACCGTCGAGTTCGGTGACGCGGCGACGTACGGCATCGTCTGCAACGAGTACTGCGGCGCCGCCCATCACGCGATGGAGGGCCGGATCGTCGTCGTCCCCGAATCCGAGTACGAAGGCCCCGGTGCGACGAACGCGACCAGCGGGAACGAGACCACGACGAACGCGTCCGTCGCAGCGGCCCAGCAGGTAGCCGGCAGCGCCACGGAGGTGACGGCATGAGTACCGAACGTATCGAGGGCGAACTCGGCGCGTTCCGCGACGAGTACCCGGACGCGGCGAACGTCGTCCGGAAGCTGTTCGCGGTGTCGTTCGCGGCACTCGGCATCGGCGGCCTCTTCGGGCTCATACAGGCGCTCCACCGCACCGGCGTCTTCCGGTTCATCCCGTCGAAGGACTACTACACGGTCCTGACGGGGCACGGCGTCCTGCTCGCGCTCGTGTTCACCATCTTCTTCCTCTGCGGGATATTCACGTGGTCGATCGTCGACAGTCTCGAACGGCCACTCGAGAGCGTGACGTTCACGAAGACGTGGGTGGCGATCATGAGCACCGGGTCGACGATGGCGGGCGTCGCCATCCTCGCCGGGTTCGTCGGCGAGATACCGTTCCAGGCCGACGTCCTGTTCACGTTCTACCCGCCGCTTCAAGCGCACCCCATCTTCTACATCGGCCTGGCGCTGTTCATCATCGGGACGTGGCTCGCCGGCATCGACTGGTTCCGCACGTACTGGAACTGGCGCGGCGACAATCCCGGTCAGTCGCCGCCGCTCCGGACGTTCATGGTCCTCATGACGATGCTGATGTGGTACCTGAGTACGCTCGGCGTCGCCGTCGAGGTCGTGTTCTTCCTCATCCCGTGGTCGCTCGGCCTCATCCAGGCGGTCGACCCGCTCCTCATGCGGACGCTGTTCTGGTACTTCGGGCACCCCGTCGTGTACTTCTGGCTGATGCCCGCGTACCTCATCTGGTACACCATCCTCCCGAAGCTCGCCGGCGGACGCCTGTTCAGTGACCCGCTCGCGCGCATCGTGTTCGTGCTCTTCCTGGTGCTATCCACCCCGGTCGGGTTCCACCACCAGTACATGGACCCCGGCATCCCCGAGGGCTTCAAGTTCCTCGCGATGTCGAACACGATGTTCCTCCTGCTCCCGAGTCTCCTGACGGCGTTCACGGTCGTCGCGAGCATGGAGTACGGCGCCCGGCGGAACGGCGGCACGGGCTACCTGTCGTGGCTCCGTAACCTCCCGTGGGGCGAGCCAGCGTTCGCCGCGATGGCGCTCGCCGGGCTGATGTTCGCCGCCGGCGGGTTCAGTGGGATGGTGAACGCCGGGATGAACGTGAACTACCTCGTGCACAACACGCTCTGGGTGCCGGGGCACTTCCACCTCACCGTCGGCACCGCGGTCGCGCTCACGTTCATGGGCGTCACGTACTGGCTGTGGCCCCAGCTCACGGGGAAGCGCCTCCAGCATCGGACGCTCGCGACCATCCAGCCGTACCTGTGGTTCGTCGGGATGACGCTCATGTCGAACGCGATGCACCGCGGCGGTCTCGCGGGCATCCCGCGTCGGACCGCGGAACCGCAGTACGAGAACTTCGAGTTCGAGGCGCTGTTCGGGACCATCGGCGAGATCCGCTGGCAGATCGCGCTCGGCGGCATCCTGCTGACGCTCTCGCTCACGCTGTTCCTCATCGTGGTCGTCGGAACGTGGCTCGTCGACCGGAGCGCCATCGCGGTCGACGGCGACCTCCCGCCGGCGCTCTCCGGACCGGAGGAGGCACCGCGTGCCATCAACAATCTCCGCCTGTGGCTCGTCATCGCGGTGGTGCTCGTCGCGCTCGCGTACGGCCCGCCGCTGTACACGATGATCCAGGACGGCCTGTTCTATCCGGGACAGCCGCCCCAGCCGACGGCGCTCGAACCGCTCTGGGAGGTGCTGCTGTGAGCGAGGACGCACTCGAACGGTCGACCGAGGACGCAGGCTCCGAGCCGCGGGACCCACGGACCGACGGCGGCCAGCCCGTGCAGGCGGGCCAGATGACGGGCGACCGCCGGAAGTACCTGAAGTACCTGATCGCGCTCGCGGTCGGCATCCCGGTAGCGCTCGAAGCCGGGACGTTCTTCGGGCTGCTGCAGGGACAGGTCGGCGACGAGAAAGGGCTGTCCGTCGGCGAGGACCTGCTCGCGGAGACCGCTCGCCCGGAGACCGTCGACACGCTCGCGGTCGCGGACGGGACGTTCGAGCTGTCGGTGACCGTCGAGAACACGGGCGACGTCGACTACGGCGTCTCGATATCCGAGGTCAAGCTCTCGAACGGGGAGGCCCTCAGCGATGGCGCGTCGGTCGGCCCCATCGCCCCCGGCGAGACCGGGACGCTCGCCGGCGAGTGGTCGCTCCCGGACGGCGCGACGCCGACCGCGCTCGTCGTCACCGCGCGCGAGTACGGCGACGGGACCGCCGAGGTCGTCGCCGCCAGCACCGTCGAACTGGCGTTCGACGACTAGCGGCGCGGGCGACGTCGTCGCCGACGCTTCCGAGTCAGTCCTCTTCGAGGCTCGGGTGCGTCTCCTGTGCGTCGGGGTGCGGTTCGGCGAATCGTTCGCGCATCACGTCCAGCGACTGTTGCTCGCGGTCCGCGCGCTCGCGGTCGTCTACCTCCTCGCAGCCCGGTGGGAGGTCGCGACCACGGTCGGTGAAGTAGCCGTCGGGCGCGACCCAGTCGTGGTAGAACGGTCGGTCGTCGTCCTCGAGTATCGTCACGCCGACCTCGGCGCCGTGGCCGGCGCAGACGACTGCCTGATGGGGTTTCTCGGCGAGGCGCCCGGCGGCGTAGAGGCCGTCGACGCCGGTGCGGCCGCGCTCGTCGGTGTCGACGAACGCCTTCCCGCGGTCGATGACGTCGACGCCGTCGACGTCGTCGAGGTACCCGACCTCGTTCTTCGTCGCCGCGACGACGTACTGCGACCGGTAGCGCTCGCCAGCGTCCGTCTCGACGGTGAACCCGTCCTCGGTGTCGGTGACGCGCTCGACGGTTCCAGTGACGTGCTCGGCACCCGCCTCGGTCGCCTGCTCCTCCAGCAGGTCGAGGAGTTGGCGGGCGTTCACGCCCGCGGGGAACCCCGGGAAGTTCTCCAGGTGCGCGTTCCGCCGGAGGATGGACTCGCCCGAATCGACGACGAGCGTGTCCAGCCCGTGGCGAGCGGTGAACGTCGCCGCGGAGAGCCCCGCGACGCCACCGCCGACGACGACCACGTCCCTCGGGACCGTACTCGACATCGCTCAGTTCTCCCCCGTGACGATGTCCGCAACGCGGCTCCGGTCGAACAGCTCGCCGCTGTACGTGTCCGGGAAGTAGAGCTTCGCGTACCGCTCGGTGAGGAAGAGGTTGTGGAGCGGCCCCGAGTAGATGGGGCCGCCGCGGAACACCATGTCGTTCTGGACCGCGGTCAGCTCGGACGCCGTCCCGTGGTCCTTCATGAACGCCAGGACGGTGTTCTCGAACTCCTCGCGGCTCTTGCCCTCGTGGCCGCGGACGAGGATGGAGTCCGGGTCGACCTCGAGCATCGTCTCGTAGTCGATCTGGCCGCGGTCGGTCGTCGACAGGCCCTCGATGCCGGTGCCGGCGAGCGCGTCCGTGAGCCCGAGGTCGTGGAAGTGCTTCTTGTTCGTGCCCTGGTCGCTCACGCGGTACGGGTAGAACGCCTCCGGTTCGTCGCCGGCCGCGAACGTGAGGAGCGCGTTCGGGCGGCTGTCCGCGCCGGGGAGCTTCGCCTGGACGTCGGCGATGAACTCGTCGTGGAGCGACTTGAGCGCCTGGAACGTCTCTTCCTCCTGGTGGACCTGCGCGACCTTCTCGAACGCGCCGTAGAGGTCGTAGTACCGGTAGTCGTGCCAGCCATCGGTCCGGCGGAAGACCGTGTTCCCGACGAACGGCGCGACGTTGTCCGTGAGTTCGTCGACGTCGCTCTCGTTCAGGCCGAAGAAGCTGTTGTTGACGAGCCACTGCGGGTCGATGAGGTGGACGTCGGCGTCGAGTTCGTAGAAGGTCTCCTTGTCGATGCCGCTGTCGCCGTTCAATTTCGTGATCGAGTCCGTGTCGACGCTCACGCCGACGAGTTCGTCGTAGTGACTCGTGTGGAACCGCGAGGGGAGCCCCATCGAGAGGATGGTGTCCGATTTCCCGAGCGCGACCGCCATGTCGGCGTAGTCCGGGAAGTAGTGCGTGACAGCTTCGGGGGGCGCGTCGAACTCGACCTCGCCGACGGGCGCCATCTCGACGGTGTAGGAGTCGTCGCCGGCCGTCGTGGTCGCCTGGCTGTCGGTCGCGGACTCGCCGTCCGGCGCGTCCCCGGTCGTCTCGGGTTCGGACTGACTGGCACAGCCCGCGAGCAGGCTGGCGCCGAGGACGCCCGTGCCGTACTTCACGAGGTCTCGTCGGGTCGATGTCCCGCGATTGGTGGAGTCTTCTTCCATACGTTTTAGGCCAGCCTAACAACTCATAAGGCCTTCGGATTATTAGGCAGGCCTAAATTCGGAGTTCATGCAACGAGCTCGCACCGGTGAAAGTATGCGTTACGCCGGGGAGGACGGTACGAACGAGCGTCGGATCGTTGCCGGCCAGAGACGCGGAATCACGAAGTGACGGCAGCCCGAACCACGGGAGGTCGCGTTCAGTGCGGGGCGCCACATCGAGGACACATCGGCGGTCCGTCTTCGGGTAGTTCGAGCCCGCACGCCGGACACGCCTCGTCGCTGTCGGGCGACGTCATCGCCTCGACCGCGTCCGCCGTTCCCTCGCGGACCGACTCGACGGACCCGACCCCGTCCGGCGTCGGCGCGGCAGCAATCCCGTCGTCGAGCCGAGCCCGGAGGAAGGCGAGGCGCTCGGATAGGAATCCGGGCACGTCGTCGTCTCCCGGCGGCGCGAAGTCGTCTGCATGGACGTCAACGGTCTCCTCGGCGTCCGTCGCCGCGTACAGCCCGAGCGCTTCGGCCGCGCGACCCCTGACGTAGAGGTCCTCGTCGGTCGCGCGCTCGGCGAGCGCGGGCACCGCGGGCGCGAGGCGCTCGGGGTGCTCGCAGCCGACGACGACGAGCGCCGTACAGAGGTGGTACCGGACGAGTTCGCGTTCGTCGTCGAGGTGCTCGGCGAGCGACGCGACCTGCTGCTTGAGTCGACTCGGGTCGCCGAGCGCGACGTACGCGAGCGCTTTCGCCAGCTTCTCCCGGACCTCGGGTTCGTCGAACGACAGGCCGACGCGGAACTCCGCCAGCGTCTCCGGGTCGCTCACCGCCTCCGGGTGGTCGAGCCCGACGTACCCGAGCGCCTCCGCGCACCGCGCTCGAACGTAGTAGAACTCGTCGTCGTCGCTCACCCGTGCAGCGAGCGATTCCACCACGGGACGAACGACCGCCGGGGCCTCACTCGCGAGCGCGACGAACGCCTTCGCGGTCGTGAGCCTGACCGCTCGCGCCTCGTCCGTCAGGAACGCCGCGAGCGGGTCAGCGAGCGCCTCGAAGCCACCGGGGTTGGCAGTCGCCACGTCTCGGAGCTCCTGGAGTGCTCGCTTCCGCGTCGCCTCGTCCTCGTCCAGGAGCGCCGACAGACGTGCACTCGCCGCGTCGAGGTCCCCCGCTTTCAGGAGGTCGGTCACGTTGGCGGTCGACGGCGTCTCGTCGGGACCAGTCATCGGCGTTCTCGAATCGACCAACCAGTGCGCTCGACAAATACGTACGTGGTCGACGCTCGCAGGCGACCGCGTCACCTCCCCCACCCAGCATCGGGGTGTGGAACCGCTAGGGTCTTATCGGTCGCGGGAGTGCGTTGGGGTATGCTGGATGCGTTCTCGCACGCGAAGGGCGCGCACTGCGGGTCGACGTCGCTGCACGACGTCGCGACGTACGGCGCGTGGGACCTCCCCGAACCGGTGTGTTTCGGTATCGGTGGCGGCCTCGGGTTCAGTTACTACGAGCGCAATCGGTCGCCGAGCCGCGAGTTCGTCGGGCGGACGCCGTGGCTGGAGTCCGCGTTCTTCGATCACCTCGGGGTCGACGTGGACGAAGGGCGGGGCGACGACGCCGAGACCGCGTTCGCGGACCTGCGAGCGTACGTCGACGGCGGGCGTCCCGTCGTCGCGTTCGTCGACATCTTCTACCTGCCGTACTTCGACTCGGACGTGCACTTCAGTCCGCACGTGGTGGTCGTCGTGGACGCCGACGAGGACGGCGTCTCGATCGCGGACAGCGAGTTCGGCGACCTCCAGCGGGTGTCGCGCGAGGACTTCGACGCGGCGTGGAGCAGCGACGTCGGGTTCTTCGGGCCACTGGACCGACGGCGGATGGTCGCTCGCGGTGAACCGGACGCGACGAAGGCCGCGGCGATGCGCGCCGGCATCCGCGCGACCGCCGACGGCTTGCTCTCGCCGGACGACGCGTACGACGGCATCCCGGACGCCGGCGACGGCGCGAACGGCCTCGACGGGATGCGCGCGATGGCCCGAGAGCTCCCGGAGTGGTCGTCGCTCGAGGACGCCGACTGGTGTACGCGGTTCGCGTACCAGAACGTCGAGAAGCGCGGTACGGGCGGGGCGGCGTTCCGCGGCCTGTTCCGGCCGTTCCTCGAGACCGCGAGCGACGTCGTCGACGGCGTCACGGACGGGGACGTCGAGGCGATGCGCGACGTCGAGGACCAGTGGCACGCCGTCGGCGACGCCCTGAAGCGCGCCGGGCTCGCGGACGACTCGAGCGAGGCACGGGCCGCGTACGAGGACGCCAGCGACCGACTCCTCGCGGTCGCCGACGACGAGGAAGCGCTGTTCTCGGGACTGCTCGAACGCGTCTGAACGCGACGGAACTACTCCTCGCCGGGCGCCTCCTCGTAGGGTTGCACGACCACGAACCCGCTCGACCCCTCGAAGCTCATCTGGTAGGTCTCGTCGCTCGACGTCCCGATGGCGTCGCCGAGGCTCCGGTTCCGCGAGATGCTCGGCGAGAGGTCGCTGCTCCAGGCGACCGTCGCCTGCGGGTCCGTGTTCACGGGCGGTGAGAGGACGAGCGGGTCGCCGTGGGTCGTGATGGCGACCATCCCGGGCCCCGTGAGGAAGACGTTCGTCAGCCCGCCGGCGGCGGCGCCGCCGATGCTCCCGACGGTCTTGATCTCGTAGTCGACGCCGTCCTCCCACGCGAGGACGTCCGGGCCGTTCACGGAGATTGACTCGCCGCTTTCGAGTTGCAGGAGCTGGATGCGTTTGCCCTGGTCGGCGACGTAGAGGTGGCCGTTCCCCTCGACCTCCATCACGGGACTGCCTTCGCCGGTCGCCTTCTGCTTGATGAAGCCGGTGAGGCCACCTTCGGCGTTGGACGTGCCCGTGAACGTGAGGTCGCCGTCGTACGCGACCATCGCACCAGCTTTTGTCATCACCGACCCGTCGACGTCGATGTCCAGTAGCTTGCTGTTCTCGAGTTCGAACGTCTCTGTACTCTCCTCGGGCGCGTTCTCGCTGACGAATCGTTGGACGTCCATGATGGTGTCACGAGCCACGTCACTGCGGCTCACTGGCTCCGTTCGCCCACCGGTATCATAACTCCCGTTGCGGCCATCTGACAGGTTCTTCGTCGAGCGGTGTCGAGCGACGTCCAGCGACGGTCACGGGAACCACCGGGCGGTCGCGCGACCACCGTCACCGGGCGGTGTCGCCACCGGCGTCGTCCAGTTGCGCCTCGACGAACGCTCGCGCCACGGCGGCGTACGCCTGGACGTCCTCCAGGTCGACGCCGTCCTCAGGGTCGCGCTCCCCAGTCCCCCAGAAGTACGGTTTCGCGGGCGCGAGCTCCTCGACGAGCTTGTAGTTGAGTGCGGCCCCGACGAGGAGCGCGACGGGGAACAGCCAGTGCGGGAGGACGATGACGAGCAGGACCGACAGCGGCGCGTACGCGAAGTACGACACGAGCTTCACCGGCGAGGACACCACCGGGAGCGCCTCGACGTAACAGTACACCCCGTACGCGCCGAGGAGCAAGCCGACGTCGAGGTAGAGCCCCACCCAGAGCGCGCTTTCCTCCGCGAACAGGACGTGACTGAGCAGCGCGAGCGCGCCGGCGATGGTCGTCAGGCGGTTGACGTACGTTCGTTCGAGGAGGACGCCGACGACGAGGAGCGAGAGCTGGAGGAGTGGCGCGCCAACCCACTGCGGCAGGTTCTCGGCGACGAATACGGGAAACATCACGCCGTGTCAGGTCGGAACCTCGCCCGCCGACCGCTAAAGCGTTCGTTCGAACTCACCGTTCGATACGCGGCCGGGCACCACACCCGGCCCTCGCAGTCGACACCCCACCACACCCAGCCCTCGCAGTCGGCCCGTCGACGCGCTCGACAACCGACTGGTGCGACGAGCCCGCGGGCGCGAGGAGTTAATTTTATGGATACACATTACTGAATAGTTAGTAGATATGTGTCTGGTTCGACAACCCGGAATCGTCGGTGAGCGACGATGAAGTCGACGACGGTCACCGTCGAGAAGATGGACCTCCTCTTCCTGAAGTGGAACTCCCACATCAACGCGTCCGGGCTCTACCGCGAAGCGATCCGGGACGTGATGCAGGAACACGACGTCACACCGCACGAGCTGCGTGAACTCGTCGAGCGCGCGGAGGACGCCGGCTTCGACCTGGACGACGTCGTCGAGGAGACCGATCGCTTCGACGACCTCGAACGGCTCGTCGAGCAGTCCCAGGAGATCACCTCATAAGTACACGGGCGACCGCGTCCCGGACAGGCCGCTCGTTCCGGAGTAAGCGACGTCTACGGCTCGTTCGGGCGTTCGTGTGAGAACGAATAACAGCACCTTTTATATTGGTCGGGAAACTATCGAAGTTCAACATGAGGCGACGGCGGCTTCTGGGGGCCATCTCCGCGAGCCTGGTCGCGACCAGCGGATGCCTCAGTACCGTGGAGACCCCGTCGTTCCGCGGCAAGGAGACCAGGCCGCCGCTCGCTCGCGAGGACTTCGTCACCGACGACGAGAACGCACAGCGAGACGCCGTGGTGCCGAACATCTCGCTCCTTCCGGTCTCGACTGCCGCCAGTGACCCGGACGGCGAGAACTCTCGCGTCGCACCGACGCCGGGGAACGAGTCGGTCGACGCCGAACCGACAGCGGCCACGACCGGGAACGAGTCGACGAGTGCGCCGCCGGTTCGGGCGACCGAGGACGCCCCGGACCGCGACTTCGGGGAGCAAGGTCTCTACGTCACCGACGACTTCTGGCGGTACCGCACCCACGTTCACCGGTACGCGCTCGACGAGGTGACGACGACGGTGTTCCCGACGGAACCGGCGACCGATACGCCCGTGAAGGTGGTCGTCGCCGCGTCGGTGTATCCACGCGGTGGATTGGTCGATAGCGCGTCGAGCGACCCGGTTCGCCCGGAGTCGTCGGCCGAGCAGGTGACGGTCCCGATGGACCTCTCCGCGGCGCCGGAGGGCGTGCCGTTACAGTACACGGCTGCGGTCGTCCCCGAGAGCGTCGACCGAACTGACGTCGACCAGGGCGACCTGTACGCGTTCATGGAGACCGACCCGTTCGTCGTCACGGACGGCCACATCGAGCGGACGGACCGCCAGGGGCCCCTGGACGCGGCCTCGGGGAGCGCGTTCGAGCGCGAACCCGTCGAGGGCGGGTACGTGCAGACGCTGCGTGGACGGACGAACGGTCGGTCGTGGGCGGTGAGTTACCTGGCCCTGGAGAGTGCGTACGCGGCGGCGTCGCTGCGGTCTCGGGGGCGGGCGCGAGCGGAGTACGTCTCCTTCGAACTCCTGGAGGGGGCGGCGAACGAGATCGCGGAGTTCCTCTACGAGGCCGCGGAGAACAACGGGTTCACGGGCGAGTTCGAGCGCATCCAGTTCGCGTTGAGTTTCGTGCAGCGCCTGCCGTACGTCGAGGATTCGGTGTCGAGCGGATACGACGACTACACGCAGTTCATCATGGAGACGCTCACGATGCTCTCCGGGGACTGCGAGGACACGAGCATCCTGTTCGCGTCCATCCTGGAGTCCGAGCCGTTCAACTACGACGCCGTGCTCCTGGAGCCGCCGGGGCACATGGCAGTCGGTCTGTTGATGCAGAAGGACTTCGACGGGTTCGCGTACATCTACGACGAGCGCAAGTACTACTACGTGGAGACGACGACGGAGGGCTGGGGCATCGGGCAGATCCCCGACCAGTACCGCGAGTCGAAGGCGAGCGTCTACGACGTCTGACCGTCGACGCGGAATCTTCTTCGCGGCGAGTCTCGTGTAGGGAAAGATACAACCTGTGGGGGTGTCTGTCTGCGCGTAATGAATCCGGGTGCTGGGGTGAACGTCGATGAGTGAGACGCGGACGATTCGCGTCGGGGAGACGGTCGACGGGGACGCCGTCGAGCTACCGGTCGTGGAGCTGTTGACCGGTCGTGGGTTCGTCACCGGGAAGTCCGGGAGCGGGAAGTCGAACACGGCGAGCGTCGTCTGCGAGGAACTCCTGGACGCGGGATTCCCGATGCTCATCATCGACTGCGAGGGCGAGTACTACGGGCTGAAGGAGGAGTACGAGCTCTTACACGTCGGGGCGGACGAGGAGTGCGACATCCAGGTCGCGCCCGAGCACGCGGAGAAGGTCGCGGACATGGCGCTGAACGAGAACATCCCCGTCATCCTGGACGTCTCCGGGTACCTCGACGAGGATACCTCGAACGAACTCATCCTGCAGACCGCCAGGCACCTGTTCGCGAAGGAGAAGAAACTGAAGAAGCCGTTCCTGCTCGTCTGCGAGGAGGTCCACGAGTACATCCCGGAGGGCGGCGGGATGGACGAGACGGGGAAGATGCTCATCAAGATCGGGAAGCGCGGCCGCAAGCACGGCCTGGGCATCGTCGGCATCAGTCAGCGGCCCGCGGACGTCAAGAAGGACTTCATCACGCAGGCGAATTGGCTCGTCTGGCATCGGTTGACGTGGGAGAACGACACGAACGTCGTCGGGCGCATCATCGGGAGCGAGTACGCCGACCGCGTGACAGACCTCGACGACGGGCAGGCGTTCATGCAGACTGACTGGGCGGAGGCGGACCTGCGGACCGTGCAGTTCCGCCGGAAGCGGACGTTCGACGCGGGCGCGACGCCGGGGCTCGACGACTTCGAGCGCCCGGAGTTGAAGTCGGTGAGCGACAACCTCGTCGGCGACCTCCAGTCCATCACGGAGGACAAGGAGGAGCACGAGAACCGCATCGCGGAACTCGAGGCGGAGATAGAGAAGAAGGAGAAACGAATCGAGACGCTCGAGGACGAACTCGACGACGCCAGGGACATCTCGCAGGCGGCGACCAAGATGGCGGACGCCATCGCGGGGAACACCGGCATCACGGCGCCGACCGAGGACGACCAGCAGACGCTCGACGAGGTCGAGGGCGACAAGTCCGACCACGAGAAGTCGAACGCGGAGATCGAGCACGAACGCAACGAGTTCCGGAAGCGCGCTCGCGAACTCGAGGAGCGACTCGACGACCTGGCGACGACGAAGGCGGACCTCGAGGACCGCGTGGAGGCGCTCGCGGCCGAGAAGAGCGAGCTCGCCGACGAACGCGACGAGTTGCGCGCGGAACGCGACGAGCTGGCGACGCGCGTGGACGAACTGGAGGCGGAGGTGGAGTCGATGCACGCGGAGCTGGGGGACGAACGCCAGAAGGCCGAACAGCTCGAGTCCGAGACCGACGAGGGCGAGGTCATCTCGAACCAGGCCGACCGCATCGCGTTCCTCGAGATGGCGCTCGAACAGCTCCAGCGCCGGTTGTCGGACGACCAGAGCGGCGTCGGCGGGAGCCTCGAGTCCGTGTCGACGATCGACCTCCTGCACGAGGACCCCATCGAGGAGAAGGTCGAGGCCGCCATCCGCGAGTCGAACTGTCGCCGCGAGCACGCGTGGGACGTCCTCGCCGTGCTCGCCGACCGCGGCCCCATCCGGACGCGGGACGTCGAACCGCTCGTGGACGCGAGCGGCCACCGTATCTCGAGCGCGATCATCGAACTCCGGAAGGTGAACGTCCTCGAACGCGACGAGAAGGGCCGCCACGAGATCAACCGCCGGTACGTCGAGGGGATCCTCGAGACGAAGGCCGAACGCGAAGGGCTCGCCGCGTTGAAGAACCGGTCGCGGCAGTGACCCCTCGACCCGGACCGCGTTCTGCACCACCGGCGGGGCCGCGTCGGCGGACCGCGGGTCTACAGTTCCTCGCGTGATTCGCCGCGCCGGTACCGCTCCTCGAGTCCGTACTCGGTGAGTTGGCCGCTGTCGTCGACGACGATCTCGTAGCGCCCGAGGATGTCCTGCGTGTCCGGGATGGCGCTGCGCTCGACGACCTCGACGAGCGTTCGCCAGGCGTCGCCGCTGCGCTCGATCCGGATGACGCTGTCTATCGGGTGGTCGATGAGTTCCTCTGCGGCCGCCAGCGCCTCGTCCTTCGCGGCGGCGAGCCCGATGGGTTCGGTGTCGCCGTCGGCCGTCGCGTCGGTCTCCGCCGGGGGACTGTCGTCGCTGCCGTCGCCCGGGTTGTTGGTGTCTGGACTCATTGTCTCTTACTCGGCTGAGTCACTGGTAAGTCCCGTGGTTCCCGCGGCGAGTACCGAGAGCACGGTCTCGCGGAGGGCGCGGGCTTCGTCGCGTGTCGCGACCTTCGACCCGAGGACGTCGACGACGACGTCGGCGACGGTGTCGGCGTCGACCGCGTCGACCGTCGACAGGCCTTCCGCGGTCATCACCATCTGGCGCGTGCCGACCGTGAGGTCGACCTCGTCGCGGAGCGCTCGCAGGGTCGAGACGACGTCTGCGACGACCGCTGGGTCGGCGTCGTCGACCGCTTCCCGGACGATGGCGCGCTCGGTGTCGGCGTCGTAGAAGTCCATGTGGATGCCGACGAGCCGGTCGAGCAGTGCGTCCTGTGGCCTGTGGACGCCGGCGTACTCCGCGGAGTTCGAGGTGAGGACCGCCCGGAACTCCGGGTGGACGTCGACGTACCGGGATTCGCCGCGCTGCCCGGGGAGTTCCAGGACACCTTCTTCGAACACCGACAGCAGGACGTTGTTGGCGACGGGTTTCGTCCGCGAGAACTCGTTGTAGACGAGCGTCGCACCGTCCTCGACCGCGGTCGTCAGTGGGTTGTCGACCCAGCGGTCGCGCACCACCTCGGTCTGCTTCTGGACGTTGTGGACGTACTTGTCGTTGACCGTGTGGCGCTCTGACTCGGCGAACTCGCCGACGAGGTCGCTCGTCTCGAGGTCCGCGTCGCCGTTGATGAACACGACTGGTCGGTCGCGTTCGCGCGCGACCGCCATCGCGAGTGCGGTCTTCCCACACCCCGTCGGGCCGACGAGGTGGACGGGACGGTCGGCTTCGAGCCACCGGTCGATGCGCGATTTCAGGGCTCGGACTGCGGACGTCTCGACGAACGCGTCGTCGTCCGGCACGAAGCGGTCGCTGCGTTCGGCGGTGTCGCGGTCTGTCGCCCGGTCGGTCGCGTGTCGTCGACCCGCGGGCGTCGTCGTGGGTTCCTCGCGCGAGGACCGGATCTGCGAGCCGCGGACCTTCCGTTCGCGGCGGTTCCCTCCCGTCATCTATCCGTCCTCGCTGTCGAAGGCGTCCTGGAGACGGTCGCCGTTGTCCGCGATGAATTCCACGAGTTCGTCCTTGGTCGCTGCGTTGAGGTTGCCGTCGTACCCGATGCCGTTGGCGGCTTTCTTCAGTTTCGCGTACTGGACGTCCATGAGGCGTGCCACGAGTTCCTCGCGGTCCAGGTCGCTGGCGTCCTTGCTCTCGCCGTCCGCCGACCCGGCCTCGCTGGCGTCCTTGCTCTCGCCGTCCGCCGACCCGGCCTCGCTGGCGTCCTTGCTCTCGCCGTCCGCCGACCCGGCCTCGCTGGCGTCCTTGCTCTCACCGTTCGCCGACCCGGCCTCGCTGGCGTCCTTGCTCTTGCCGTCCAGCGACCCGGCCTCGCTGGCGGCGTCGACGTCGTCGTCGTTAGCGCCGTCCGCAAGGTCACCCACGTCACCGGCTGCGGTCGTCTCGGCGTCGTCGGTGTCGTCGTCGAAGTCCAGTTCCGTCGCGTCGCTCGACCCAGCCTCGTCCGTGTCGGCACCGTCGTTGCGCGCCCCGCTGCCGGTGGGGGTCGCGCTCGCGGTCCTCGTCGCGCCGGCCTCCGCCGGCGAGCCGGCGCTCGTCGGATCGGAACTGGTCGTCGAACCGTCGCCCCCCGCCGTCCCCGCTGTCCCGTCGGTCGACGTGGTCGCTGGTGGCGTCGTGGCCGCGTCCGGGGTCGTCGCGCGAGCCGATTCGGCCGCTGCGGCCGGCGTCATCGCGGCGGCGTCCGCGCCGATGCGGTCGACGTCGGCCGCGAACGCCGACGCGGCGTCGGCGAACTCGGTGCGCGTCTCGGCGACCGCGGCCTCGAACGCGCTCGCGTCGAGCGTCACCGGGTCCGCGTCCTCGAACGCGGCGGCGTACGACTCGAACGCGTCGACGGCTGCGGCGAACTCCGCGCGGAGCGCGTCGACGTCGTCGTCGAACCCGGCGGTATCGCGCCGGTCGTCGACGTCGTTCTCGAACGCGGTGACGTACTCGGTGACGTCGTCGCTGGCGCGCTCGAACGCGTGGCGCTTCGCGGCGACGTCCTCGAGGAACGTCGCGGCGAACGTCTGGAAGTGGTCGGCCGTCTCCTGGGTCGCTTCGTGCTGTGCGTCGACGCGGTCGTCGAACGACTCGACCTCCGCCCGTCGGTCCTGTACGGCTCGCTGGAACGCCGCCGCGTACGCCTCGAACGATGCGGCGGTCGTCTCGAACTCGGTCTCGATGTCAGTATCGTCTTTCATGCATGTATGTCAAAAACCGCAGTGCGCACGGGACCGCGAGCCGGGTCAGACCTCGGCTTCGGGGGTCGCGCGTGCCGTCAGCTCCGCCTGTTCTATCTTCGCTATCTCCTCCGCGTAGTGCAGGAAGGTGTCGACCGACGCCACCACGACGCGGGCCTCCACCGTCAGGATCTCGATGCCAACCAGGGAGATGCGGGCGAACGCATCGACGACGATGCCCTTGTCGAGAACGCGGTCGAGTACCTCTGCCAGACTTGAAGAGTCGGGTTGTGCCATGTGCTACGAGCGGAGGGGAGGGTTACCGGTACGTAAATGACTCACAGCAGGAACGAACCTCGTCGTTGGTTGAGTTTATATATTTAGAAAATATCGGTGGAAATCGGGCGCAGATGACAGGTAACGGCCAGTAGAGTTTTGTTCATCCGTTATCGGCTATCGCGGGAGGCTGGCACCGGTAGTGACGGTCGACGCGGACGTCGCGCGGGACTCGGTCGATGACCGTTCGCCACGAGATAATTCAACCTGGCGTCGAATCGTACGCATCGCAACCGCGGATTTTCGGTCGCTCACACCCCTCGCCGCGGCCTATGTCCTTATACATCCAGCATCGTAATCTCAGGTATGCAAGGGGCTTGCAGTACCGTCTCGCGTGGGGTGACCGAGGGGTGAGCGAGCACGTGTACGCGTACGGGGTCCTCGAACAACAGGAGCTCTCGCTGACGGTCGACGGCGTCGAAGGGGCGACCGACCTCTACACCATCGACTACAAGGGGCTCTCCGTCGCCGTCACGGACATCGACACCAACGACGTCGAGCGTACCGACGAGAACGTCCAAGCGCACGACGACGTCCTGCAGACCATCCTCGACCACGACGGCGGCCGGACCGTCGTCCCGATGAGCTTCGGGATGGCGTTCAAGAACGCTCGCACGCTCAAGGGCGTCGTCAGGGGTGCTCGCCGCGCGTTCCGGAAGGCGCTGAACGACATCGAGGGCACGGTCGAACTCGGCGTCAAGCTCGTCTCGACCGGTGAGGAGCCCGCGGACCTCGCTGGCATCCGCGAGGCCCTGTCGGCGATGGCGATGAACGAGACCGACGACGACCTGTTCTCGGACCGCTTGCTCCTCAACCGGTCGTACCTCGTCGACCGCGAGGACCGGGACGAGTTCGGCGCCGTCATCGACGACATCGAAGCCGAGTACGGGGACGACGTCGTGGTGAAGTACACGGGGCCGTTCGCGCCGTACAGCTTCGTGGACATCCAGATCGGGGCGGAAGGGCGCTGATGTTCGTTCTGGACGACCTGCTCGTACGGCCGCTGTTCTCGCTCGTCGGGTTGCTCCAGGCGATGGCGCTCAACGAGCTGTTCGACCGGAGCGAGCTCCGCGACCAACTCAAGGAGAACCAGCTCCTGTACGAGCTCGGCGAGCGCTCGGAGGCGGAGTACGAGGAACGGAAGGAAGAGATCGAGGCCCAGCTGGAGCTGGCCGAGGAGGTCCAGTCCCAGCTCAGTGGCCGCGTCGAGGTGAAAGGATGACTGAGAGGGATTCATACGACAGCGACGACGGATTGGCCGACAGACTCCGACGACTACTGGAAGCGCTCGACGAGCTCGACGATGGGGGCGAACGCTGGAGCGTGGATGGCGAGGGCAGCGGCGTGAACGTCGACGTCGACGTGGAGTTCGGTACGCTCGAGGACGCGCTCGACCGACCGAGTGGGTGGTCGCGAGCGAGCCGTCGTCCCCGGCGCGGTCGACCGGAACGAAGCGAGCGGGACCGGCCGACGGTCGACTACACCGTCGCGGTGCGCGGGCGGGCTGACGGTGCGACGGTCACGGTCGACCTCGGCGGAACGTCGGCCCCGGTGCCGACAGCGGCGGTCGCGAACGGCGAGCTCCGTCTGGGTCGCGACGGCGAGACCGTCGAGCGCGTCCCGCTCCCGTTCGAGGGCGGGCGCGTCGCGGACCGATCGGAGAACAACGGCGTCATGGTCGTGACCGTCGACGGTGACGGCCGCGACGACGACAGCGGGGGTGACGGGACGTGAGCGACCAGCGCGAGCGTCGTCTGAAGCGTCGACGGGCAGTCGAGCAGGCGCGCCGGAACCGCGACGATGCGCGGGCGAAGCTCCTCGTCCAGCACCGGAAGCTCGCCGCTTCGCGCGCGCAGAACCGACGGCGGACCGCCGACGCGGACGAGGACTGCGAGGACGGCCCGCACTCGACGGTGCCGTCGACCGACACGGAGGACGAGGCCGCGACGGGGCCACGGCACTCCACGGTCCCGCGACGCGTTCGCGGGGGCGAGGACGACCCGCCGACTCGCCTGTACGGCCAGCGGTTACGTCGTGCAGCGAAGCGAGCGGCCGAGGACGAGGACGCGGAGGGAACGCGATGAGCGGCCCGAAACCGACGCGCGACCAGGGAGACCTCGCGGAGATGCTCGAGACCCTCCTCGACAAGGGCGTCGTCATCAACGCCGACATCGCGGTGTCGGTCGGGGACACGGAATTGCTCGGCGTGAAGCTCCGCGCGGCCGTCGCCAGCTTCGAGACCGCCGCCGAGTACGGCCTCGAGTTCCCGGGCGGGACCGACATGGATCGCGTGGCGCGCGCGGCCGATGTCGACCGGATTCCGGCGGACGACGAGAACGTCAGCGAGGTCCTCCTGGAGGACAGCGACGCACTCTCGAGCCGGACGACGAGCGACGCGGTCGAGACGGGTGACTCGGTGCCGACGGACGACCGAGAGCAGTCGACGGGACGGACGGAGCGCGACGACCAGCAATGAGCGAACGCATCGAGATCGGTGGCGACGAGGACCCCGAGGCGGCGGAACTCCGGTCCGGACTGGTGACGCTCGTGTTGTCGCTCGTCGAGATCGTCGACGAGGCGCTCGAGCGCGAGGCGGTCCGCCGGATGGAGTCGGGCGAGCTCGACCCCGAAGAGATAGAGCGGCTCGGCAAGCACCTGGCGACGCTCGACGAGGAGATAACGGCGCTCCAACGACGGGAGAACGTCGAGGACGCCGTCGCGGAACTCCGCGGGCAACTCGACGGCGTGGTCGACGACGCGCTCACCGGGCTCGAGCAGGAACCTGGCGCGACGACCACGCTCGACGCGGACGTCGACGCCACCGGTGACGGTGGAGGTGAGCCCGTGGATGAGTGAGCCGACTGCTGAGAGCGACCACGCGGAGAGCCAGTACGTGTACTGTCTGGTGACGGCCGAGTCCGACGCGACCCTGGACGTCGAGGGCGTCGAGGGAGCGACGGTGTCGGTGGTCTCGACCGACGGCGTGGGCGCGGTCACGTCGCCGGCGCCGGCGGCGGTCGAGACGGACTCGGAGCTGGCGGTCAAGCGCCTTCTGGTCGCCCACCAGCGCGTCGTCGACGCGGCGATGGACGCCTACGGTGCACCCCTTCCCGTGCAGGCGACGACCGCCATCGAGGGCGACGGCGCGGCGGTCCGCGAGTGGCTCGCCGCTCGCGCCGACGACGTCCGCGCGGGACTCGACGACCTGGCCGGGCACCGCGAGTACCACGTCACGGTGGAGTGGGCCGACGAGGCCGCGGCGGCCGCGGCGCACGAGGCCGACGACGAACTCGACGCGCTCGAGGCGACCGTCGAGGCGGCGAGCCCTGGCGAGGCGTACCTCCGCGAGAAGCAGTACGAGTCCGCGCTCGCGGACGCCGTCGCCGACCGAGAGGCGACGCTGGCTGCCGAGACCCGAGAGTACGTCGCCAGCGTGGCCCGGTCGGTCGTCGACCGCGCGACCACGGACGGCGTCTCGTTCGCGGCCGGAGACGCGGACGCGGTGACGCGCCTCGCCGCGCTCACCGCGCTGGAGGACGAGGACGCGCTGGGCGAGGCGCTCGATGGGGTCGCCGACCGCGAGGGCGTGACGGTGAAGTTCACCGGGCCGTGGGCGCCGTACTCGTTCGCACCGGAACTCGACGACGGAGGTGCGGACGCGTGAAGCCGACGAAGGACGCCACGGCCGTCGTCGACCTGGTGGACGTCCTGCTCGCCGACGGCGCCGTCCTCGCAGCGGACGTCGTCATCACCGTCGCCGACGTCCCGCTGGTCGGCGTGCAGGCGCGCGTCCTCCTCGCGGGCATGACTCGCCTCTCCGAGGAAGGCATCTTCGAAGCCTGGGACGAAGAGATCCGGAACCGCGCCGACCGGTCGACCGGCGCCGCGGACGACTAGATCTGGTCGAGCAGGTCCGCTTTCTTCCGCTCGAACTCCTCGTCGGTGAGGACGTCCTGGTCGTGCAGTTCCTTCAGCCGCTCGAGCTGGTCGAGCGGGTCGGGACCGTCCGCCGAGCCATTGCTTTCGGACCCATCGCCGTCGGGACCACCGCTCCCGGACCCATCGCCGTCGGCGCTTCCGCTGCCCGAACCGTCGGCCTCGACGGTCCCAGCGTCGCTCTCGTCGGCGTCGACGGCGCCTGCGCCCCCAATCGTCCCAGCGTCGCTGCGGTCGCCCGCGTCGGCCGTCGCGTCCGTCCCAGTGGATGTGTCGCTCCGGGGGGTCGCGGTACCGGGAGCGCCAGTTCGTGCGGGGTCGCCCTCGGTGGCGCGATCGACCGCAGCGGTCAGGAGTTCGACGGTGGCCGCGAGGTCCCGTTCCTCGTAGGACGCGTCCACCCAGAGGTGGTAGCGGGAATCGATCGTGTCGACGACCACGCGGTGCTTCATGAACCCAGTGTGGTACGCGGCGCCGGTCACGTCCGCGAGCGGAACCGCACGCTCCCAGTCCCCGTCCTGCTTGCCGACGAGCAAGAGGAGGCGCTCGTCGGTCACGACGAACACCGAGCGCGCGCCGCCGTCGGGCGTGACCGTGTCGCGCTTCGAGCCGATGCCGACGCCCTTCATGTCGTTGAAGAGGGTCGCATGGGGTTGCTCGCCGTCCTCGAGCCGCGTTATCGGGGGGTCACCGTACAGGAAGAACTCGCCGGTGTACTCGTCGCCGCCGACGAGCAGGCGCGTCGTGACCGTCTCCGTGCGTGCGCTCGCGACGAGACGCTCGGCACGGTCCGTACTGTCGCCCATCGGTCACCCCTCGGAGTTCCCGAACTCGAGCGCACTCACCGCGTCGAGGTTCGGGAGCCGCGCCAGGCTCGCCTGGCTGCGGAGCGCGATGAACCCGAACACGACCTTCGCGATGACGTCCGCGTACGTGATGAGCAGTATCTCCACTTCGCGACTGATGAGGCCGACACCGGTCGGCGCGAGCACCCACAGTATCGGGTAGAACGTCCAGATGATGATGGTGAGGTTCCGGAGCTTCCGGAAGAGCCCGACGACCGGCGACGGCCGCGTCGCGACCGAGTCCGTCAACCCGATCGTGAGCCCGTAGATGAGTGGGAGGTAGGCGACGCTCCCGACGCCGAAGAACGCCCACGTCGCCAGGCCGTCCGACAGCGCCGCGGCCAGCCCTGACGCCATCACCAGGACGTCGAGGCCGACGAGCGTCGCGATGTACCGGCGAGTGAGTCCGGCGAGCAACCCCAGGTAGACGACGATGAGTGGCGTCGCGAGCAACCATTGCGCGTACCGCGCGAGCTCGACGGGCACGCCGTCGACCGTGATGCGGCCGACGCCGACCGCCATGAGTGCGTACATCACCGCGGCGATGCCCGCGATACCCACCAGGAGTGCGTGATACGTTCGGTTCCGTGCGTCGTTCAGGAACGCTCGCGAGAACGCGAGCGTCCCGATCGTCATCCCTGCCAACCCGACGAGGTAGTATATCGTGATTACGTCCATGTGTCAGTTCCGCGTGACCGGTTCCTGATTCGGAGCGTCGAACGTCGCTTCCGACGCCTCCCCTGTGCCCCCCACAACCCCTGTAGCCTGCTCGACGCCAGGGTCGTCGCCGTCGATCTCCATCAGCGAGTCGACCTGGTCGGCGACCTCCTGGACGGACTGCGCCTGGTCGTCTGTCGCCTGCCCGATGTTCTTGACGTTCTCGTCGACGTCGTCCGCCAGCGACGCCACGTCGTCGAGCGCAGCCACCGTCCGTTCGACGGCCTCCGACGCCCTGTCGACGCGCTGCTGGGTCTCGCGGACGTCCACGCCCGTGTCCTCGATCTGTTCCCGGAGCGACGTCAGCCGTCCCTCGACCTCCTCCGCGGCGGCCTTGGTCTCCTCGGCGAGCTCGCGGATCTCCTCCGCGACGACGCTGTAGCCCTCGCCCGAGTCGCCGCCACGGGACGATTCGATGCGGGCGTTCACCGCGAGGATGTTCGTCTTCTGAGCGACCTGTCCGATGAGCTGGAGGATGTCGTTGATGTCCTCCATCTCGTCCTCGAGTGCTTCGATGCGGCGCACGACCGCGTCCGTCTCGGACTCGACCTCGTCCATCTCCGCGATCGCCTCGCGGGCGGCCGACCGCCCGTCTTGGCCGACGGTCGCGGCGCGCTCGGAGGTCGCCCCGAGCTCTTGAGTCGACGCCGCGACCTCCTCGGCGTTCGCCGAGAGCTGCTCCATCTGCGTCGAGATGTTCTCGGTCGCATCCTCGAGGGTGGCCGCTGTGAGGTTGATCGCCTCACCGATGTCGCTGAGCGCGTCGATCTCCGAGTCCGTGTTCGCGCGCCGCGAGAGGTCGCCGCTCGTGACCCCCGCCAGCACCTCCCGATAGTGTTCGGCGGTGTGCTCGATCGCCTCGTTGCGCGCCTCGATCTCGCGGCGGTTGGCTTCGATGGTGTCGATGCGGTCCTGGAGCGAGTCGCGCATGCTCGCGAGCGCGTTCGCGAGCGTTCCGAACTCGTCGGACCGCGTCGTCGACAGGTCGACGTCCATGTCCCCGTTCTCGATTCGTCGTGCCTTCTGTGCGAGAAGTTCCAGTGTGATCGCCGTGTTGCTCCCGACGGTCACCGCGACCAGGACCAGACTGATCGCCGCCGTCAGGATGAGGCCGAGGAAGCTCGACGTGACCGCCGACCGCACGGCCGGGTCGTCGATGGTCGCGATGACGCGCACGTACGAGAGCACGCCGAACGCGGCGATCGCGAGCCCCGCCCCCGAGAGAGCCAACACCAGCCGCTGCGAGAATCTGAGCCCGCCCCCACTTGGCGTCGGATTGCTTGTTCCCATGATTCGTTACCCGGACGTTAGAGTGAGACTATTCAAATGCACCGACCAGCGAACACCGGTTCACCGGATAGCAAACGTAATTAATCTAATTTATATCGGATGGTAGACTTCGCCATTCCGAAATCATAAACGAGCACCACCCTGAGTGGCGCTCGTGACGGACGGAGACCGCGTGGAGTGCCTCGCGTTCGAGACGCCCGCTGGCCGGTTCGCGGTCGAGACCGGGTGGGTCCGCGAGCTCGTCGAGCTGGGCGAGGTGACGCCGGTCCCGGGGACGCCGCCGACCGTCGCCGGCGTGACGAGCCTACGCGGGTCTATCGTCGTCGTCCTCTCCGGGGCCGCGTTGCTGGGCGTCGACGAGGAGCGCCTCCTCGTGTTCGAACGCGAGGACGACCGGCGCCCCGTCGGGTTGACGGTCGGCGCCGTCGCGGCCGTGGAGACGATCGAGACGACCGCGATCACGACGCCGGCGGCGTTCGACGGCGAGGGACCGAACGCGGACGTGCCGGTGAAGGCGGTACTCCTGCCGTTCGGGCGGGATGGGACGAGCGAGCCGACGTTCGTCCTCGACGTGGCGGCACTCGGCGAAGCGGTGCCTGCGGCCCGCGGCGGGCTCGAGGCGTGAGGGCGGTGCGGAGACAGACGACGACTCAACACGAACCATGGTTGCCGGCATCCTCATCGTAGACGACTCGGGGTACATGCGGAACAGACTGAAATCGGCGTTCGGCGACGACGTGCGTATCGTCGGGGAGGCCGAGAACGGCGCGGAGGCCGTCCAGTTGTACAAGCAACACGAGGGCGCGGTGGACGTGGTCCTCATGGACATCGTGATGCGGAAGGCCAACGGCGTGAAGGCGACCGCGGCGATCAAACAGATCGACCCGGAGGCGAGGATACTCATGGTGACGAGCGTCGGCCAGCAGGAGAAGATGAAGCTCGCGGCGAAGGCCGGCGCGGACGGGTACGTGACCAAGCCCTTCGAGGACGCGGAGATACGCGAGGCCGTCGATGCCGTGGTGCCGTGATGTGCGTCGACAGGGACTCGCAGTGGGTCGGAGGTGCGTCGTGATGTCGGCCGCCGATCGACTGCGACGGGGCGGAGGTGCGTCGTGATGTCGGCCGCCGATCGACCGCGACGGGGCGGAGGTGTACCGTGACGGGGTCGGATGGCGATTTCGTCTACGAGGCGTCCGGCCAGATCGAGCGCTTGAGCGACGGCTTCGTCGCGCTGGAGCGTGACGGGTTCGACCGCGGGACGCTCGACGACCTGTTCCGGGTCGCGCACACGCTGAAGGGGAACTGTGCGGCGGCGGGGTTCGAAGCGCCGGCGACGACGGCGCACGCGCTCGAGGACCTCCTCGACGAGGTTCGCCGGACGCCGGACGCGTTCGCCGACGTGCACGTCGACACGGCACTGGAGGCGTTGGACGTGCTCGAGCGCCAGTTGATGGAGATCCAGTCGACGGGCGCCGTGGAGACGGACGCGAGCGAGGTGGTGGCGTCGGTCGAGGAGTTCGTTCCGGACGCGAGCACCGAGGCGACCGACGGTGCCGACGGGACCGTCGACGTCGACAGCATCGAGCTGCCGTCGGTGGACGACGGCGAGGATATCAGTGCCGAGGAGGCCCTGGAGAACGCGGCGGTGTTCGACGACCTGGAGTCCCTCGAGGCGGGCGTCGACACCGACGATTTCGACGACGTCGAGGGTGTCGGGCTCTTCGACACCGACGACGCGGCCGTCGAGTCGGTCGAGACCGGCGCCGATGCGGGTGGGGTGACGTCCTCGACGCGCCGGAACTCGGACGTCGTCCCCGGCGAGGACTCGTACGCGGAGGTGCTCTCGGACACGACGCGGGCCGCCCCCGACGACCTGCAGTCGGAACTCGAGGACGTCACGTTCGGCGAGTTCGACGACGACGACGACCTCTCCATCGGCGAGCTCGTCGACCTCGCGGAGGACGAACCAGGCGGTGAGCGGCGAGCCACCGGCCGCGATAGCGGTCGTGCGGGCGGAGCGGCGGACGCCGAGCCGGGCGGGGAGCGTCGGGGGACGTCCGGCACCGACCCGGTGGACGCCGACGGCGACCTGGCCGACGACGTCGTCGAAGCCGATGCGTCGAACGCGGCCGACGTGTTCTCGTTCAACGACGCGCCGACCACCGACGTCGACGACGCGCCGACCACCGACGTCGACGACGCGGCGACTACGGACGCGGAAGAGATGACGACCGACGACGTCGTGCTGGACGACGAGCGCCTGGTGGACGAGGGGACTGCTTTCGAGTTCGGCCCGACGGAAAGCGAGTCCTCGGCGTCGGACGAGGAGGCGCCGCTCGAGCGCGTCGGGGAGTCCGACGCTGGCCAGTCGGAACGGGCGGACGAGGTGGTCGACGCCGACGCGATGGCGGCCGCGGGCTCCGAGGCCGCGACCGCCGACTCCAGCGTGGCGGCGGGCGCGGAGGCAGACGCGGCCACGGACGACGTCGCCGACGACGACGGTACGGCGTCGCCGTCGAGCCCCGCCGTCGGCGAGATCGTCGAGCGCATCGAGCGACTCGACGAGACCGCTGCGGCAGCCGACGACGCGACAGCCACGAACGCGACCGACGACCGAGAGGCGACACCGACGCGAGGCGAGCGCTTCGGGGGCTCGAACCCGGAGAGCGACGCCGCCGACCTCGGACTCGACGACGAGTTGGGGGCGGCGTTCGACGCGGCCGCGACCGTCGAGGAGCCGGACGTGACGCCGTCGGACGTGCCGGACGTCGAAGCCATCCTGGCGGAGACCGAGTTCGATGACGTCGAGGAGGTGGAGTTCGCGACCGCGGAGTTCTACGACCGCGTCGGGTTCGAGACCGACAGTTCGACGGGCGCGTTCGTCTCCGCGTTCGACGAGGCGTTCACCGACGACGCCCTCGGCGTGGACGTCGACCAGGTGCGGGTCGACGCCGACGCCGCCACCACCATCGACCCGGACCTCCTCGACCGCGCGACGCCAGCGCCCGACAGCGGCACGTCGTCGCTGGACGCGGTCCGAGAGGTCACGCTCGACGTCGACGAGGCCGACGAACTCCTCGAGCTGACCGAGGAACTCGTCGTCGACACCCAGCGCCTCGCCGGCGCGCTCCCGGAGCTCCCGCCGGACGCCGCCGACGCGCTGGCGTCGCTCCGCGACGTGAGCGCGCGCATCGAGGACCAGGTCTCGAACGTGCGGCTCGTTCCGCTCGACGACGCGTTCTCCGGGCTCTCCCGGACGAGCCGGCGCGTCGCCCGCAGCCAGGACAAGGAGGTGACGTTCCTGACCGAGAACGGCGACGTCGAGGTCGACCGACAGGTCGTCGACGAGCTCGCGGACCCGCTCGTCCACCTCGTCCGGAACGCCGTCGATCACGGCATCGAACCGCCGGACGAACGCGTCGAGAAGGGCAAAGAGTCCGAGGGGACGGTACTCGTGCGCGCCGAGCGCGACGGCGACACCGTCACCGTCGCCGTCGAGGACGACGGTCGTGGCGTCGCCCCCGACGACCTGCGTGCGGCCGCAGTCGAAGCCGGTCTGTACACCGAGGCGGAGGCGGCCGCGCTCGACCGGGACGACGCACTGGCACTCATGTTCGACGCCGGGCTCTCGACGACCACGGAGGTAACGGAGGTCAGCGGCCGCGGCGTCGGCCTGGACGTCGTCTCGGACGTCGCAACGCGCCTCGAGGGCACCCTCGACGTCACCAGCGAACCGGACGTCGGGACGACCGTCGAACTGACGCTCCCGGTGTCCGTCGCCCTCTCGGAGGTACTCACGGTCTCCGTCGGCCCGCGACGCTTCGGGCTGCCGGCGACCGAGATCCGTCGCGTCGAGGAGTTCGCACCCGAGCGCGTCGACGGCGAGACGTACCGCCTGCTCACGGGCGAAGACACCCAGGAACGCGTCCCGATCGTCGACCTGGCGGACGAACTCGACGTCGACCCGGCAGCGGCGTCCACGCCCGCCTACACCGACGTCGTCGTGCTGACCGACGGCCCGAACCCGCGAGCGCTCCGGTGCCAGGACGTCCGTGACTGGGAGTCCGTCGTCGTCCAGTCGTTCGACGGCGTCCTCCGCGACCACGAGCGGGCTCGCGGCGCCGCGCTCGCC
Organism: Halorubellus salinus; assembly: GCF_020567525.1. Taxonomy (GTDB): domain Archaea; phylum Halobacteriota; class Halobacteria; order Halobacteriales; family Natrialbaceae; genus Halorubellus; species Halorubellus salinus. Next base: position 280,447 of record NZ_JAJCVI010000003.1, on the reverse strand, counting down.
GGCGACGGGACGCCCGTCGTCGTCCTCGAACCCGCCGCACTCGGAGGTAACCGATGACCGACCCCACGTACGACCACGGCACGCTCGACATGGACGTCGAGATCGACATCGAGACGCTCGGAACGTTCTACGAGATGGCGCGGGAAGGCGCCGGCGTCTCCGCCGACCGCCTCACGCGCATGACCGGCATCGCCACGCGCGTCGGCGTCACGCGACTGAACTTCATGCGCGGCCGAGACCTCCGAGCGACGCTCGCGGAGGGCGGTCAGCAGGCGGGTATCGTCGTCGGGCTCACCGGCGGCTTCGAGGGCGACTCGCTGCTCGTGTACGACGCCGAGAGCGCGCAACTGCTCGTGAACGAACTCCTCGAAGGCGTGCCCGTCGAGGGCGTCGACGACATCGCCGAGAGCGCGCTCCTGGAGGTGAGCCAGGTGATGACGAGTGGATTCGTCGATGGCTGGGCGGAAGTGCTCGACATCCCCATCGACCTGCAGACACCCGAGTACGTCTCGGGAAGTACCGCCGAACCGTTCGTCGACGCCGTCCGCACCGTTCCTCGTGACGACGAACTCGCGCTCCTGTTCCAGAACCGCATCGAGACCCTCGACGACGACATCGCGTTCGACCACTACTTCTTCCCGTCGGGCACCGCCACCGAACAGTTGTTCGGGGAGCGAACCGCAGACGGTCTGCCGCTCCGGAAACTCATCGGGTTCAATCACATGGCCGAGCGCGGCGCCGACGAGGTCGCCCAGAACCTGACGACGATGACCGGCATCGAGATGGACGTCCGCATCCGTCGCGTCAACTTCCGGTCGCTCGACACCATCCCCGAGGAGGTCCCGAACGAACGACTGATCAGCGTCGCGTTCAAGTTCGACGGCACGCCCAGCGGCTACCTCGTGTTCGTCTACGACGCCGCGGCCGCCCGTCGACTCGTCGAGGCGACGCTCCCGGACGCCGACCCCGACGGCATCTCCGACATGGGGCGGGACGCCATCTCCGAGTTCAGCAACGTCATGGCGAGCGGGTTCCTCGACGGCTGGGCGAACGTCCTCGGCACCACCATCGACCACACGACTCCGCACTACGTCGAGGACCTCGGCGCGGCGGTCGTCGACCCGCTCGTGACGTCGCTCAGCCGCGAGCAGGAGTTCGCGTTCGTCTACGACACCCGCATCGAGGCCGTCGCGGACGCGTTCGACGTCTCCGTCTACGTCGTCCCGACCGAACGGTCGCTGTACGAGGCGCTGGAATCCCTCGACCCGGGCCGGGTCTTCGAGGCGCCGACGACTGCGACCTACGACTACCACGACGTCGACCCGGACCCGGAAGCCGTCACCGACCCCGAGGAGGTCGACCGATGAAGACGTTCGACAACGACGACGTCTCCGTCGTGGAGGACGTCGTCCAGGTCGGGTTCTCGGAGTACGTCACCGCCAGCCGCGGCCAGACCCTGCTCGCGTACGGCCTCGGGTCGTGCGTCGGTATCGTCGTTCGGGACGCGGACGCCGGCGTCGCCGGGATGGCCGTCGCAGTCCTCCCGGAAGCCGACGCCGGCGCGGACAGCATCGGTGCGAAGTACGCCGACACCGCCGCGACCGAGCTCGTCGAGGCGGTCGTCGACCAGGGTGCGCGCTACCAGCACCTGGAAGCGGTCGTCGTCGGTGGCGCCACCATCGTCGAGTTCGACGACCTCGGCACCGACGTCGGGGAGGCGAACGTCGCCGCCGCGCGCTCCCAGCTCGACAACCTCGGCGTTGGCGTCGCCGCCGAGGACGTCGGTGGCGACCAAGGTCGCGTCGTCCGAGTCGACAGCGCTACCGGAGCCGTGTCCGTGACGCGCGCCGACGGCACCAGGCGCGACCGCTGACCGGGCTCAGACTCGGTCGAGGCGACGACCGGGCGCCGCCGGACCGGCCTCGTGCTCGTGGCGGCCACCACGACGGCGTCGAGGGAACGCACGCCGTCCGGTTCGGCGACCGTGACCGAGTCCCCAGGGGAGGTCTCTCTCGAGTCGTTCACCGTCCCGCTCGAGTGGTGAGTGGGTCTGGCACCCCGGCGAGCGTCACGCGCCGCCGCTGACGCTGTGCAGCCCGACGATGCCGCAGACGATGAGTGCGATGAAGCCCACTCTGGCGAGCGAGGCGGGTTCGTCGAAGAGGACGACGCCGAGCGTCGCGGTGCCGACGGCGCCGATGCCGGTCCAGACGGCGTACGCGGTCCCGATGGGGAGGTTCTGGACTGCGCGAGCGAGGAGGACCATGCTGACGACGAGCGCGACCGCTGTCGCCGCGGTCGGGACGGGTTTCGTGAGGCCGTCGGAGTACTGGAGGCCGATTGCCCACGCGATCTCGAACAGACCGGCGACGACGAGGAACGTCCAGGACACGCTAGTGGGTTCGCGACCGACGGCTTCAGTCCTGCGACGTCGCTGCCCGGGCCGAGATCGCTCTGCGTCGCCCGTTACGGTTATACCGTTCGCGTCGTTCGTTCCGGTCGAATGAGACGACGTGCGTTGCTCGGGGTGCTCGCGGTCGGGGGGACCGCGGGTTGCCTGCGGCTGGAAGGGGGCGATGGAACCACGGCGAGGACAGGCACCGCCGGCACGGCCGAGGACGCGGTGGAGACGGCGACCGCGACGGCGACCGAGGCCGACCCGGAGACGACGACCGAGCGCGGGGACCCGACGTACCCGTTCGGGTTGAGCGACGACGGCGTCGAATCGTACCTGTACTCGACGTGCCAGACCGCCGTCTCGGAACTGTCCTATCGCGCGGAGTACACGAAGGTCGACGTCGAGAGCGGGACGCAGAACTGGCATCGGGAGTACGAGGCATCGGACGGCGCGGCGCTCGGGCACTGGAACCGGAAGGACGGTGGTCCCGTCGACGCGTACCATCCCGCGGACGGCGACATGCTGTGGCGCGAGGAGGTCGATGGCGGCTACACGTTCGGCCTGAGCAGGCGGCCGACGTTCCAGGAGATATTCTGGAGCGAGGAGTTCCAGCCGCTCCTCCGAGGGCTGGCGTGGAGCGCGCCCGAACGCGTGAACGACGACCGGCCGGCGGTCTGGGAGGTGACGGCCGATTCGGTCGCCGAGACGGTGCGGTCGCCGGGGCACAGCGAGGGCGAGTTGAAGAGCGTCGAGGGCGCGCAACTCCACGTGGACGAGAACGGCGTCATCAGGCGCCTGCAGACCGTGTACGTGTCCTCGGACCAGCGCGGGAACGTCCGGCGGAAGCGATTCCGGTTCGTGCTCTCGGACGTCGGAGCGGTGTCGCTCGACGCGCCGTCGTGGGTGGACACCGCCCGGGAGCGACGACCGCAGTTCTCCGCGCGGCTGACCGACGACCGCAAGTACGTGCGATTGACGCTCGAATCGGGGTCGATGGCGCCGGGCTCGCGAATCTCGGTGTTCCAGCTCCCCGAGCGCCAGCGGAAGTACGTCGCGCGCACCGACCGCGAAGTATCGGCCGGCGACGTGCTCTACATCCACGCCCAGACCGACTCGGGGAAGTTCAACGACGCCGGCATCGGATACGGGCAGCGCTCGGCGGTCGGGACGCCGCCGACGCTCGACGAAGCGTACCACGTCGTCGCGTTCCGCCGGGACACGAAGTACGACCCTGGCGTGGACGTCGCACCGCCGGGCTGACGCGGTCTCGCACTCGGGTCAGTACTCGTACTCGACGACGGTGGTGCCGTTCGCGGTCTCGACGTAGACGACGTCGCCGTCGTTGTTCCAGATCGGACTGCTGGCGCCCCAGTACAGCGAGTCGTCGGTCGCGTCGCCGCTCCCCGTGAACACCGTCAGTCGTTCCCCGGGCCGTAGTTCGATACCGTCCGGGACGGTGTACGCGTGGTTGGCGTCGTCGCGGACGACGTATCCGGAGAGGTCGAGGGTGCTGTTCCCGCGGTTCTCGAGGACCACGTACTCGTCGTTGAGGTTGTCGCCGTCCGGGCCGTCCGCGTCCGCGTGCACGGACGCCACCGCGAGGCCGCTGTCGCCGACGGCGCCACCGTCGGCGTTGCCGACTGCTCCCTCACCACCGGCGCCGTCCGTGTACCCCCAGAGGCCCGCGTTCTGGGATCGCGCGCTCGCTTCGAGGCTCGCGAACCGGTCGCGTTCCGCGAACGCGCTGTCGTACATCCGGGCGTAGCCTTGCTCCAGGAGTTCGGCGTTCACGTTCTCGCCGTCGACGTAGACGTAGACGAGGAGCCGGCCGTAGGAGCCCCTGCGGTCGGCTTCGGGGTCGGTCGCGATGCGGACCTCGGCGTCGGCGACGCGCTGGATCATCCACTCGCTGGCTTTCTGCCCCCAGTCGCGGAGCCATTGTCGGCCGTCTTCGGTCTCGGGGATGCCCTCGAACTCGTCGGGCGACACGCCCGTGTGGACCTCGGGGGTGTCGACTCCGAGCAGCCGGACGTTCTCGACGCGGCCGTCCGGGAACTCGACCTTGAGGGTGTCGCCGTCGACGACCTCGACGACCTCGACCGTCCAGTCGGTCGCGGTCCCGACCCCTCCGCCGTTGGCGTCGTTCGCATCGATGCCAGCGGAGAGACAGCCACCGAGAACGACGAGGACGACGAGTGCGATGACGATGCCGGACCGCTGCTGCATGCTCGTATCGTGGTCCCGTCGCGGGATGAGTGTACCGCCGGCGTGGACGACACGCATCCGTCCGCCGACACGGGCGTCGTTCATCCGTTCGTCGACGCGGGCGTCGTGCGTCCGACGTCACGGGAAGTACGGCGGACGGAGTGGTGTCGTCGTGCCGCGAGTCGTGGCGTTTCCGGCCGCCTCCTGTGGGTTTTCTCCGGACGTTGCGGGGTGGTGCGTTCGGTTGGCGGCGTCGAACCGCGGACCGACCGGTGTCCGTGGCCTCCTGGCGTGGAACAGCGGACTCGGTGGGGGTCGAACCGGGACGGGGCGTGCCCGTCGTGGACGTGTGGCAGCGTGTGGAACTGCGGACGGGGTGGGGGTGAGTGCGGAGAACGGGGACGTGCGGGACCGGGGAAGCTTCCTTGTCGCTGCACGTCCTCGATACGGTCGTGCCAACGTGTAGCGAGGAAGAGTGCGAGCGCCCTGCGGCGTTCGAGCTCCACGTCCCGTGGGCCGAGAACCGCGTCGTCTGCGCGCCGCACGCTCGCGTCCTCGCTCGACGGGACGGCGTCGTCGCGGACGCCCTCCCCGATGCGACCGACGAGCTCCCCTGAGAGCGCCGCCGTCCAGTCAGTGCAGTCGCTCGAGCGCGAATACCGGAAGAGAACGGTCGTCCGTGGATTCCCCGAGCGCGTCAGACGAGGTGTCTCGCCATCATGACCTCGTCCACGTACGCGTCGGCTATCTTGTAGTGGTCGTCGCGGACCGCTTCGGTCTGCCAGCCCTGGCCTTCGAGGAACTCGATCGCGGCCTCGTTCGTCGCCGGCACGGAGTTGTAGAGGCGTTCGTAGCCGCGACTCCCGGCCCACTCGACGCCGCGCTCCAGGAGGTGAGAGCCGATGCCGTGCTCGCGGTACTCCTCGAGGACGCCGACGGTGAGTTCGGCGGTGTGACTGAGCTTCTCGACCTCCGGGTGATCGATGTGTACCCAGCCGACGACCTCGTTGTCGACGCACGCGACGAAGAACATCCGCGTCTCCAGTTCGTTGCGTCGGAGGAGGACGCCTTCCTCCTCGAGGATGTGCGCGACGGATTCCGCCTCGACGTAATCACCGCCCTCGACGGTTCGGCGCATCGCGCCGACCAGTCCCGTGAGGTCCTCCTCGCGAGCCTGCCGGATGGTGAACGCCACCTCGCCGCTCTCGTACTCCTCCTCGGCACCGGATTCGTACGCGATGCCGAGGTGGTCGCGGTCCGGCTCCTCCAGGACGCCGTTTCGCTTCAGGATGGCGATGTGGTGCCCGAACGCTCGTTCGTCGAGTCCGACGGACTTCCGGAGCTTCTCGTACCGGACGGTGCCGTGGGACTCCACGTAGTCGTAGATCGCCTCGCGGTCCGCGTGGTCGAACTCGAGCTTCCCAGTCAGTTCCATGCCACCTGTTACCACCCCACAGTACTTAATGGTTGGTCGGGTGCGACCCGGCTCGCAGCGCATCGGCGACGAGAGGGCGGACCGACGACCCCCGTGCGGGGGACGTGGCGGCGACAACTACTTGATGCGGGCCGCCGACCCGGGAAACATGCCCGCCGTCCCCGTCTTACCGCCCGGTCGGAGGGAACCGTGGTAGACGCCGTCTTCTGGGCGCTCGTCGCGCTTGCCACCGTCACGAGCCTCGTCACCGCCTGGGCGCTCGGCGCGAACTCGAACTCGCCACCGTTCGCCCCGGCTATCGGCGCGAACGCCATCTCCACGATGCGCGCCGCGTTCCTCATCGGCATCCTCGCCGCGCTCGGAGCACTCACGCAAGGCGGCAGCATCTCCGAGACCGTCGGCAGCGGCCTCGTCGACGGCGTCGCCATCACGAGCCTCGGCGCGACCGCCGGTCTCCTCACCGCCACCGGCTTCATGGCGTTCGGTATCTACTCCGGCTACCCCGTCCCCGCGGCGTTCGCGACCACGGGCGCGATGGTCGGCGTCGGCCTCGGCCTCGGCGGCGACCCCGCCATCTCGACGTACCAGCGCATCGCGACGTTCTGGGTGCTCGTCCCGCCCGTCTCGGGTGGACTCGCGTACCTCACCGCGACGCTCCTCCGTCGCGACGACGTCCCCGACACCGTCGGCATCCCACTCCTCGCAGCCATCGTCGGCGGCATCGTCGCGAACGTCCGGTTGAGCATCATCCCCGCGCCGGGGGCCGCAACCCAGGGGAGTCTCGCCGCGTACGGGGCGAGCTTCGTCGACACCCCGACCGTCGAGGGCGTGGACGTCCTCGTCGTCGTCCTCACGCTCGCGTTCGCGGCCGCCAGCTTCCAGTTCATCCGGCGCCGAACGCAGGCGTCGGTCGACAAGGGCGTGAAGACGTTCCTGCTCGTGCTCGGGAGCATCGTCGCGTTCTCCAGCGGCGGCAGCCAGGTCGGGCTCGCCACCGGACCACTCGAGAACCTCTACGGCGTCGAACTCGGCCTGCCGAGCATCGTCCTCCTCGGGCTCGGTTCCGCCGGCATCCTCGGTGGCGCGTGGATGGGCGCGCCGCGACTCCTCCAGGCGACGAGCCGCGAGTACGCCCAGCTCGGCATCCGGCGCTCCATCGCCGCACTCGTCCCGGGGTTCATCATCGCGCAGGCCGCCATCGTCCTCGGCATCCCCATCTCGTTCAACAACATCATCATCAGTGGCGTCATCGGCGGCGGCCTCGCCGGCGGGAGCGCCGGCGTCTCCCGCCGGAAGCTCCTCACGACCGTCGTGTTCTGGCTCATCACGCTGTTCTCCTCCGTCGCGGTCGGGTTCGGCGTCTACACGGCGTTCGCCGCCGTCCTCGGGTAGCGTCGAACCCCCCACGACGAGACGGGCCGGTGACTACGCGCGCTCCAGCGTCCCGATCGTCATCTCGACGCCCGGACTGTAGTGCACGAGCGACGGCTCGCCCGCGGGGTCGATGTCGGCGGCGTCGAGCAGCGAACGTTCGGTGACCGTCGCGTCGGCGGGCTGGACCGGCCACGGTGGATGGCCGACCGACCCGACGAGCCGCGAGCCGAGCGGACCCGTCGCGACGTACCGCTCACGCTCCACGAGGAACGACGAGAGGGTATCGGGAGCCGTGGGACCCGGTTCGCCCACGGGCGTGTACGTCACCGCCAGTCGCGCCCGGTCCTGGCCGCGACGACGGGCGACGACCTCCGTCCGGTCGCCGTCCTCGAGCCGCCTCACGGTGGCGTGGTGCGCTGGCAACCGGAACAGGTTCCGCATCGCGTCCGCCACGAGCCGGTCGTTCACGTCGAGCGAGAGGAAGTGTATCGCTCGCTGTCCCGCTGGCGTGCTGACGTACGTTCGGAGGATCACCGCCTCGACGTCTCGGCGCACCGGAACGCCGAAGGCGTCGAACCGGTCGATCGAGAGCAATATCGCCGAGACCCACGCCGAGTCGTCGAAGCGGTCGGGCTCGGTCCAGTCCGGGATTCGATCGCGGATCGTTCCAGCGGCCACCGGCCAGTGCGCGAGACACGCGTCGGAGAGCGCGAGCGACAGCGGCCGGACTGCTATCGACATACTCGACCCTAGCGGTCTCCAGGCGCTTGAGGAACCCGCCGCGGGTCGGTCACCGATCCGCGTACGACGGTGCCCGCGAGGACCCGTAGTGGTCACTCCGTGGCGGTCACTCGCGGACGACGGTGACGGTCGTCGGCGCTCAGTCGCGGACGACGGTGACGGTCGTCGGTGCCTCCGCGACGACGGTGGTCGCGACGGTCCCGAGCAGGCGGCTCGCGAGCCCGGAGTTCCCGCCGTGGCCGCCCATGACGACGTGGTCGACCGCGTGGTCCTCGGCGTACGCGACGATGGTCTCCGCGGGGTCGCCGGATTCGACCGCGGTGTCGACGTCCCGGCCGGCTTCGGCGGCCCGGTCGCTGGCGCGCTCGACGAGGCGGTCGGCGCGCCGGCGCGCCTCCGACTCGCGGTCGCTGTCGGTGACGTCCTCGAGGATGCCGCCCTCGCTCATCGGCGCGTCGATGGGGACGACGACGTTCAGGACGGTGACGTCGCAGTCGAACGTCTCCAGGGCGTGGTCGAGCGCCGCGTCCGACAGCGGCGATCCGTCGAGCGGTACGAGTACGTGCGAGGGAGCCATACCGCTACTCGTCGCGGCCGACACAAGAAACCCCATCTCGGTGTCGAACCGGGACGTATTGCCACCGAACCGTGCGATTGCGAGTCGCGTCCTGTCAGTCGTACTGGTCGTAGAGGTCGCGATCGGGCCACGAGGAGACGCCGCTGAACGCGGTGATGAACGCGGACTGCGCCTCCCGGTTGAACGTGGGAAATCGGCTAGTGGATCGGCCGTTGAAGAGCACGGCTGCGGTGAGGTCCGCCGGTCCATCCCGGATACAGAACCCGTAGCTACCAGGGACCGAACCGTTGTGCCAGAGCGTCGGTTCGCCCGTCGATCTCGGGACGACGAACCACCCCTTCCCGTAGTACTGGTTCGCGCCCTCCCAGTGGTCGAGCGACGGTCGAGCGGTCATCGTCCCGCGAGTTCCCTCGTCGAGGACGTCCGGGACGCCGTCCATGCCGTCGAACCCACGGAAGAGCCGACAGAGGTCGACCGTCGACCCGACCCAGCCGCCGGCGGCGTCGAGCGTCCGCATGGAGAACGAGCCGTACTGTACCGGGACAGTGCCGCCGTCGGGGAAGACGGACTCGCGGTTCTGGTCGTCGTAGTATCGGACTTCGTCCTCGAGGCGCCCGCGGCGTCTGCTGTTCCCAATCTGCATCCGGTCCATCCCGAGCGGGTCGAGCACGCGCTCCTGGACGTGTTCCTGGTACGACCGCCCCGTGACCGCTTCGACGATCCGACCGAGGAACACGTAGCCGACGTTGGCGTACGCGAACGCCGTGCCGGGGTCGAAGCTGAGGTCCTGCCGGAGGACGTAGGTGAGCGTCGTCTCGGCGCTCGCCGGTGTCGTCTCTCCCTCTGCCTCGGCGATACGCCGGGACTCGAACACGGGGTCGTACCCCATCTCGACCTCGCTCCACCCGGCGGTATGCGTGAGGAGGTTCCGGACCGTGACGTCCCCAACACGCGGGTCCTTCGGACCGCCGTCGGGGACGAGGTCGGGGAGGAGGTCGACCATGCGGTCGTCGAGCGAGAGCTCGCCTCGCTGAACGAGTTCGAGGACGGTCACGGCGGTGATCGGTTTCGAGATGCTGCCGATCCGGAACAGCGAGTCCGGCTGGACCACCGCGTCGGTCTCGCGGTCGGCGTAGCCGTACCCGCGGGTGAACACGAGGTCCTCGCCGCGAGCGACGGCGACGGTCGCGGCGGGGACGTCCCACTTCCGCATGAAGTCGGGGACGTGCTCGTCGAACGCCTCGACGCCGGCGAGTGGCGGGCCGGTGGTCGGCATCGCCGGCTCCGTCGTCGTCTCGGTTTCGGTGCTGGGCTCCTGCGTCGTCGACGTCGGTGGTGCGGTCGTCACCGTGCGACCACCAGTGGTCGTCTGACCCGTCGTGGCGTCGGAGGACCTGTCAGTGCAACCAGCCAGGGCGGCGGTGCCTGTCGCGAGAGCGGCGAGGAGTGACCGCCTGCTACGGGATGTCATCGCTCGGACTTGACGGGTTCTTCCCATCAGTGTTTCGGACTCAACGAACACAGGACGAGCTCGAAATCAAAGCGTATGGAAGATTTCGGATAGCGTGGAAAAGCCACCAAGCCGTTCGACGAGGGTGGTTCGAACCAGTGCGTCGGCGAACGCCGTCGTTTCAGGTGTCGACGCCCGTGAGGACGGTCGCGGTGTCGACGGCGTCGTGCGTGTCGAGCAGCGTCTCGGCGGCGGTTCGGACGGTGACGTCGGGGTTGCAGTCGACGCCGTGGCACGCCGCGAAGAGTTCGAGGTACGCGTTCAGGCCAGTCTCGAGCGCGTCCCAGGCGTCGGTGTCGAAGTACACCCACGAGTCCTGCGTGCGCGCCTCGATGTAGACCGCCGCCGCCTCGCCGACGCCGTCGCGAGCGAACGCGAGCGCGCGCTCGTCGTCCGGTGGGTCCGCGGGCGGGTCGAACGCCTCGCGAGCCTCCGCGGCGCGCTCGCGGAGCGCGACCGCGCGCGCCTCGAAACCGTCGCGGTCGCTCCCGCTCACGGCCCCGCGGCGTCCGGCGTGGTCACCTGCAGCGTCCGCCATCGGTCACCCTTGCTTGTACTCGACGCCCTTGTTCCCCGCGGGGTGGTTCCAGTCGGTGTCCGCGACGACCGCGCACGTCCCGCACTCCACGCACGGCTGGGTGTCGAGACTCACGACCCGCTCTTCGTGACCGTTCGTCTTCACGGTCTCCGAGCGGTAACAGCCGCCGCCGAAGTCCTGCGCGCTCACCGGGCACGCCGACACCGCCGCGCCGCTTGCGGCGTAGGACTCGTCGAGCAACTCGATGTGCGGGTCGCCGACGTCGTAGGTGAGGTCGCCGATGCGGTCGTCGAGCGCCGGCGGCTCGATGGTGTTCTCGCCCGTGACGCGGTCGCCGAGCGCCTCCCCGATGACCGTCGGGAGCGTCACGTACGGCGTCTTCGTGTCCGGCATCAGCATCGACATGAACGGCGACGAGTACGCCGACTCGATGATACCGAGACTGTCCGCGGCCTTGATGCCGAACCGGCCGACCGGCGACTCGAGGACCCGGTCGGTGAGGTTCGTGACGGCGTCTCGTTCGCCGAGCGCGGCAGCGACCTCGTAGCGCTTCGGGCGGAGCTTCCCCATCACGCCCTCCTCGTGGAGCTTGCGCTCGTAGAGTTCGCCCGCGGTCGGCTCGGCCTTCCGGCTCTTCCGGGCGCGGGACTCGACGAACGCCTCCGCCGCGAGCGCGCCAGCAGTGACCGCGTGATTCATGCCCTTGATGATGGGGCCCTGCGCCTGCATCTGGCCGGCCGCGTCGCCGACGAGCACGAGCCGCCCGCGGTGCGGGCTCGTGTGCGCGACCTTCTTCGAGTCCGGCACGAGCTTCGCCGAGTACTCCAGTTCGTCGTACTCGCCGTCGAAGTACTCCGCGAGCATCGGGTGCGTCAGGAGCGCGTCCAGCAGCTCGTGGGGTTCGGCCTCCTCCGCGACGAGACTGTCGAGGTGGAAGACCGTCCCGACCGAGAGCGTATCCTCGTTCGTGTACACGAACCCGCCGCCGCGGACGCCCTCGAACAGGTCGCCCGAGAACAGGTGCGCCGCACCCTCGTCCGCGCCGATACCGAACCGGTCCTCGACGGCGCCCTCGGGGAGGTCGACGACTGCCTTGACGCCCTGGAACCACTCCTCGGGCTCCTCCCAGTCCATGAGGTTCGCCTCCCGGGCGAGCTCGCTGTTCACGCCGTCGGCCGCGACCACGAGGTCCGCCTCGATGGGGTCGAGCTCCTCGCACGTCACGCCCTTCACCTCGCCGTCCTCCTGGATGAGGCCGTCCACGTGCACGCCCGTCACGACGCCACCACCGGTCTCGCGAGTCCGCTCGTGCACGCGTCGCTCGAGCCACGAATCCATCTTCCGGCGCAGGACCGCGTCCGACCACTCCGTGTCGTGGTCGTGGAGGTCCGTGATGTCGTAGCTCTTGACCTTGTTCCCGGCGACGTTGTGGATGTGGTACTCCGTGATCGGGCGCTCGCTCGCTTGCTCGCGAAAGCCCGGGTAGAGGTCGTCGATCGTGTACGGTGCCGACTCCTCCGCGTAGATGAGGCCACCGGAGACGTTCTTCGACCCAGCCTCCGTGCCACGTTCGAGGACGAGGGTCTCCACGCCGTTGTCAGCCAGTACCGCCGCCGCCGCGGCGCCGCCGGGACCGCACCCGACGACGACCGCCTCGTAGTGTTCTCTATCGTCAGTCATTGTAATCAGTCGTCTCCGGCCGCTATCTCCTCGAGGCGTAACTCGCCCGATTCGACCGCTTCGGTCAGTCGCGGCAGGACCTCGAACAGGTCGCCTTGGACGTAGTAGTCCGAGAAGTCCCGGATGTCCGCGTCCGGCTCCGTGTTGATCGCGATGATGACGTCGGACTCGTCCATCCCGACCTTGTGCTGGATGGCGCCGCTGATCCCCGCGGCGATGTAGACGTCGGGTTCGACCACCTGACCGCTCTCACCGATCTGGCGGTCCTCACCAATGTACTGCTCGACGTGTCCGTCGAAGCTGTACGAGGACGTGATGACGCCCCGGGATAGCCCGAGTTCCGCGTCCTCGAACGCGTCGCGGAGCTCCAGCCCGAGTTCGATGCCCTTCGTCGGATCGTCGCCGATGCCGCGACCGAGCGCGATCACGACCTCGTACCCGGTGAGGTCGATGCCTTCCTCGAGCGTGTCGTAGTCCTGGACGTCGACGCGGAACCACTCGTCGGGCGCGTCCAGGTCGCTGTGGACGACCTCGCCCTCGCGTTCCGCGTCGGCTTCGGGTATCTCGAAGCTCCCCGGGATGACGCTCCCGCCCTGCGGGTGGAAGTCCCGATGGGGTTTGTCGAGACAGAGGATGGTGGAGTACTCGAACCCGGAGAAGTCCGGGCGCTTCATGTGCAGGACGCGCTCGAACTGGCGCTTGCCTTCCCCGCCGGTCTTCGCGGGGTTCGAGATGACGGTGTCCTCGATGTACAGCCCCGAGCAGTCGCTCGCGAGCCCGGAGTCGAGTTCCGCCTGCACCTGCGCGGAGAGGTCGCGGCCGTTGTTCGTCGCCGGGAACAGCACGTACCGCGGTTCTTCGTACTCGTGCCAGTCGCGCTCGCTGCGGTCCTCGCGACCGTACGGGTGCCCGTCGCCCCGCGCCACGTCACAGAAGACCTCCGAGTACGCCTTGTGCTGGAAGCGCGCCATCCGCTCGTCCTCGTGGACGACGACGAGGTCCGCGCCGTACGCGATGCAGTCCTCGGCGTGCCCTTCGACGTCGTCACCCATGAGGACGGCGACGACGAGTTCCTCCTCGTCGTACTGGTCGTTGTAGTCGTCCATCAGCTGGCGGGCCTTCCCGAGCATCTCCAGGCTCACGTCGACGAGCTCGCCCTGCTGGGTCTCGCAGTACACCCACATGTCGCGGTACTCGCCGTCGTCGACGCCGTGCACGTACTGCTTGTCCGCGGTCGGATGGTCGAGGTCGGGGTACTTTTCCTCGGGCGGCACGTACTCTTCCTCTTCGCCGTCGTCGTCGCTGGACTCCAGCTGGTCGAGGCGCGACTGGATGCGGTCCTTCGCCGTCGACCGGTCCTCGCCAGCCTCCTCGCGCTCGAGCATCCCACGAAGCGCGTCCGCGTCGTCGACGTCGCGAACGAGGTTCGCCATCTCCGCGACCGTGTGCTCGCTCGGATCGAGTTCCGTGTAGTCGATGGCGTCCTCGTCCTCGTCGTGGAGCTTGTCGATGCGGCTCTGGACGAGCGTCTTCACCGCGTCCCGGTTCTTGCCCTCCTTCTCTCGCTCGAGGACCTCCTCCAGGTCGCCGGCGTCCTCGACGTCCTTCACCTTCGGGCCGAGTTCGCTGATCTCGAAGTCGTTCGGGTCGAATACAGCCATGGTCAGTCACCTCCCGCGTACGGCGTGAGTTCCTCGACGACCTGCTCCATCCCTTGCGAGTCAGTCGGGTCGACGTCCGTCGCCTCCCGCTCGCTCGGTGCCTTCGGAATCGGGTCGACGCCGCCGACGATCGTCGGCGAGCCGTCCAGCCCGATGTAGTCCGGGTCGAGGTTCAGGTCCTCGTGGTCCCACACCGTCATCACGGACTCGTGGTCCTCCGCGCGCGCCTGAGTCTCCTCGCGGAGGTCCTTGTGGAGAAGGCGATGCTCGGCGCGCCGGTACGTCGGCTCGAACTCGGGGTCGGTGACGACGAACGCGGGCAACTCGGCCTCGACGGTCTCTATCTCCTCGACGTCGCCCTGCACGAGTCGCTTCGCGCGGACGACGCCCTCGTCCTCGTCGACGTCCAGCGAGATGACGTGCGTGAGTATCGGCCAGTCCATGCACCACGCCGCCTGCGGGCCGGTGTGGCCGGTCTCGCCGTCGGCGGTCTTGAACCCCGCGAACACGAGGTCGGGTTGCTCGTCGAGCTTCTGGATGCCGGTCGCGACCGTGATGGCGGTCGCCCACGTGTCCGCCGCGGCCATCTCGCGGTCCGACAGCAGCACGCAGTCGTCGCCGTACACGTCTTCCATGCCCTCGCGGAGGACGTCGCCGTACCCCGGTGGGCCCATGCTCATCAGTGTGACGTCACCGCCGTGGCGGACCTTCGTCTGGAGCGCCGCTCGCGCGGCGTGCTTGTCGTTCGGGTTCATCACCGTGGGGGTCTCGCCGCGCTCGAGGTGGCCGTCCTCGTCGAACGACACCACTCCCTCGCGGAAGTCGGGGACCCCTTTCGTCAGTACGACTGAATACATGCTATCTATCACCGTGAATGTGCTCGACTAGCATGGCGGAGGGAGGGATTATCACTGTGTCGGTGGGTATCATACACCGAGGACGGATTCGAGTACCAAGACGACTGGCTCGACGAGCCAGGCGAGTGACACCTACCACCCCGATGGATGGAACAGTCGCTACCGCACGCCGATTACTGGAACACCCGCTACCGCACGCCGATTACTGGAACAGACGCTATCGCAGCACGGCAGAGACGGCGAGGAAGACGGTTGGCGTTCGCGTCAGCTGCGGCCCGCGCGGCCGGGGTCGACGTCGATGGCGTCGACCGGGCAGACGTCGACGCAGAGCATGCAGTCGATGCACTGGCTCTCGTTCGCCGGGTCCGCCTTGATCTCGCTCTCGGGGTGGTCTGGCGTGTCCACCCACTCGAAGACGTCGACCGGGCAGTCCTCGACGCACGCGCCGTCGGCGATACAGATGTCGAAGTCTACGGCGACGTGCGTCCCGTGGATACCGAGTTCCTCGGGTTCGTCCACCGGCCCCCACACGTCGTGACCGTCGTGCTGCTCCACGACGTCGCGGTTCTGCTCGAAGTTCGGGTCTATGGCCATTGGTACCCTACTACACTCACGCCCACTACTTAAAACTTCGACCACGAGACCCCGGTATCCGCAAGCAAGCGTCACGGCCGAACGCGTTCGGCTCGCAACGTGTCGTATCAGTGGATTCGCGCCGGCAATCGTGAATGTCACGGTTCGGTCGCGCGACGACGACGCCGGGTACACCCGCGAGGACCTCGCCCACTCAACCACGACACCGTCGACCACTCCACGACGACGCCGACCGGAGCGTCGTCGACCGTCGAACGGTCCGAGTGTCGGGTCGTGCTCCCGCTCGAAGCAGGTCGAACCCGGCACGTCCGTCCGGCGAGACAAGCCTTTACGGCCGCCGCACCTACGTTCGGGTATGACCGAGACAGCGACGTTCGGCGGCGGCTGCTTCTGGTGCGTCGAAGCCGCGATGAAGGAACTCGAAGGCGTCCACGAGGTGACGTCCGGCTACGCGGGCGGGCACGTGGAGAACCCCTCGTACCGTGCGGTGTGCTCGGGCGACACCGGGCACGCAGAGGTCGTTCGCGTCGGGTTCGACCCCGAAACCATCGCCTACGAGGACCTATTGCGCGTGTTCTTCACAATCCACGACCCGACGCAGTTGAACAAGCAGGGCCCCGACGTCGGCACCCAGTACCGCTCCATCGTCCTGTACGAGACCGACGAACAGCGCGACCTGACGGAAGCGTTCATCCAGGGGCTCGCAGACGAGAACGTCTACGACGACGACATCGTCACCGAGGTCGACCCACTGGAGACGTTCTACGAGGCCGAAGCCAAGCACCAGGATTACTACGAGAAGAACCCGAACGACCGCTACTGCACGTTCCACGCCGACCCGAAGATCAAGAAGGTCCGCGAACAGTTCCGCGACAAGGTCAAAGCGGACTGACCCCGACATCCCGTGGCGGCGCCAGGGCCGACACGGACGTCTCCGGTATCGTTTCTCTCCCCCCGAGAACCACGCTCTCTTTATATCGGGACGGGTATCGTCTCTCTACTCGTTGAACTAATATGGCATCCATCCCCACCACCAAGCAATCCGCGAACAGGTTCGAGAGCACCATCGGTGGCATCACCGTCAACGGTCAAGCCCACTCCCTGAGCGCGTGGTTCGTCCTCGCACTCCGCCTCATGTTCGGGTACGCGTTCCTCAGCGCCGGCCTCAGCAAGGTCCTCGAAGGCGCATGGACCGCGCAAGGCTACCTCGCGTTCGGCGCCGCAGCGAACGGCAACCCCCTCGCGGGAATGTACGCGTGGATGGCTGACACCAGCTGGATGCTCGCGTTCATCGACGTCGCCGTCCCGTTCGGCCAGATCGCGATCGGCCTCGGGCTCATCGTCGGCCTCCTCGTCCGCCTCGCGGCGTTCTTCGGAGCCTTCATGATGACCATGTTCTACTTCGGGAACTGGTCCGTCGAACACGGCTTCGTCAACAGCGACATGGCGTACGTCCTCGTCTTCCTCGCCATCGCCGCGTTCGGCGCCGGCCGCATCATCGGCCTCGACCGCTACGTCGAGACCTACGAGTTCGCCGACGGGCAGACGCTCCTCGAGAAGTACCCGCGCCTCGACTACATCCTCGGCTGAACCGCCGAGTCCCCTTCCTCGGCTGAACGGCCGATTCCGCTTCCTCGGCTGAACCGCCGAGTCCGCGTTCCTCTCGTTTCCTCGACCAGCCCCGAGCGGTCGCTCGCTTACTCCGAGTACAGCGAGTACGTGATGATAGCGAACCCGATAGCAGTCAACGCCGACTCGATGACGAGCGCGGTGTTGCGCTCGACGTTCGTCAAGAACTGGTCGAACACGCCCGCGAGGAGCGACCCGACCGTGATGATACCGAACCCGAGCGCGAGATAGCCGAGTGCTCGCGCGTTCGTCCGGCGATACGCGCGATACGAGAGGTACGAGATGAGGCCTCCGAGAGCCAACGTGATTGCTTTCAGTGCAACGACCAGGGCCGGTGTGTGACTGCTCATGTTTCCTTTCGTACCTCGTTCCAGAGTTGTGCGAGTTGCTCGTCCGCCGACTGTGCGGGCCGCGAGATATCGACGGCGAACTCGCGGTCCTCGGTCAAACCGATCTCCACCGATTCGAACGCGAGCACGTACTTCGTCGTATGGTGGCCATCGGACCGGATCTCGGTGCGCTCGTCGAGTATCGACGCCTCCGTCAGGAGGTCGAGCTTTCGGTACGTCGTCGACAGCGGGATGTCGGTCGCATCCGACACCTCGTTCGCCGTCATCGCGCCCGACATCGCCTGGACGATCTTCCGACAGTTCGGGTCGTCGAGCGCGTCCAGGACCGACTGCAGGTCCGGCTCGGCGTCGTCGACGAACGGGTCCCGCACCATCTGTTTCGGGCTCGTCGGGGAGTCCTCAAAAACCTGCCGACGTCGAATCCCTGGCACGTCCCTCGAATCGCCCACCTACAGGCCGCATGGATGACCTCCGGGTCGATGCAACGACCTTCTCGGGGTTGGAACCGAACCGGTTCGGGTCGACCCCGTGCTGTTCCAAGACGCTGAGAACTGTTTTTCGACGACGAGAATCAGCGAAGCCCCGTTCAAGTAGGGGTCGATAGGTGTAGGTGTACAATGTCGGATCGTATCGGCGCTCCCGGCACTGGCGTATCGCGACGAGAATTCGTAGCGGCGACCGGTGGCATGGGTGCGGTCGCGCTCGCAGGTTGCACGACCGCATTCGAGGCCGAGCAGACGACGACCACGACGAACGACGTCGGCGCGAAGACCGCGGACCTCCCGGAGACCAGTCCCCCCGAGGTCGTGAACGTCGACGAACAGGGCGGGTCCGTGACGATGAAGTCCCAGCCCGCAGTCCACAAGCCGCATCCCGGCGACGCCATGGGTGGCCCCGTCGAGCTGCCTCGCGTGTGGGCGTTCTCCGCGGACGACGGCGACCCGAGCGTCCCCGGCCCAATCCTCCGCACCACCGAAGGCGAGGACATGGCAGTGACGCTCGACAACACGGACGGGAAGCGACCGCACACGCTGCACTTCCACGGCGTCTCGAAGAAGTGGGAGGACGACGGCGTCCCGACGACCACGGGCATCCGCGTCGATCCCGGCGAGAAGCACACGTACACGATCCCCGCGAACGTCCCCGGCACGCACATCTATCACTGTCACTATCAGACCCAGCGTCACATCGAGATGGGGATGTGGGGAATCTTCCGCGTCGACCCGAAGGGCTACGAGCCCGCCGACAAGGAGTACTTCTTCGGGTTCAAGGAGTGGGACTCGCGGCTCTCCCGCCAGATGGCGGGCGAGGACGTCCAGTACGACCCGCGGAACCGCAGACCCGACGTGTTCACCGTGAACGGGAAGTGCGCGCCGCGCACGCTCCACCCCGAGGACGGCAGTCCGATAATCGTCGAACAAGGTGACACCGTCCGCCTCCACATGGCCAACGGCGGCTACATGAGTCACCCGATGCACATCCACAACCATCGGTTCAAACGCATCGAGAAGGACGGCGGTGCCATTCCGGAGGCCGCCCAGCACGAGATGGACATCACGAACATCGCGCCAGCGGAGCGGCACACCATCGAGTTCGAGGCCGACGCCGACCCCGGCATCTACCTGATGCACTGTCACAAGGTCAACCACGTGATGAACGGGAACTTCTACCCCGGCGGGATGCTCGGCGGCCTCGTCTACAAGGAAGCGATGGACACGGACATCTTCGAACAGCTCATGGAGTACGCGGGCTACGACGGCTGAACGGCCGTCGCTCGCGACGCTCGATGCATTTCCCGGAGAACCACCTGAACGGTCGACTACCACGGTCCACCGAAACCGACGACGGATTCAAGAGATGACCGACGAACTCACTGGCCGCGACGCGCGGTACGATAGACGCACCGTCATGAAAGCAGGGCTCGCAGCGGCCTCGACAGCTGCCGTCGGTGCCGCACCCGCGGGCGCGAGCGGCGGGTCCGCGAGTGCCAGCGCGGAGGCGTCGCTGGAGGATTGGCTGAAGAACGTCGGGAACTTCGACGGTATCGTCGACGAACGCGGGAAGTCGACGGTGACCGTCGAGGTCGGTGCGAAGGGGAACGACGGCGCGTACGCGTTCGGGCCGGCAGTCGTCCGCGTCGACCCGGGGACGACCGTCGTCTTCGAGTGGACCGGCGAGGGCAGTCCGCACAACGTCGTCGCCGAGGACGGCAGCTACGAGTCGGAGATGCAGGGCGACGAAGGCGCGACGTTCGAGCAGTCGTTCGACAGCGCCGGCGTCAGCCGCTACTACTGCGGGCCGCACAAGCCGATGGGGATGAAGGGCGCCGTCGTCGTCGGCGACGTCGAGGTTGCAGTTCCGTCCACGGACGGCGCTGCGAGCGACGCCGAGAGCGGTTCCGGCGCTGGGGGTGACAGCATCGATTACGACGGGTGGTTCGAGAACGTCGCGAACTTCGACGGGACCGTCGACCGCACCGGCGAGAGCGAGGTGACGATAACTGTCGGTGCGGAGGGGAACAACGGGGCGTACGCGTTCGGGCCAGCGGCAGTCCAGGTCGACCCCGGAACGACCGTGACCTGGGAGTGGACCGGCGCTGGCGGTTCGCACAACGTCGTCGCCGAGGACGGCAGCTACGAGTCGGAGATGCAGGGCAGCGACGGCGATACCTACGAGCGGACGTTCGACTCCGCGGGTATCTCGAAGTACTACTGCGGGCCGCACAAACAGATGGGGATGAAGGGTGCCGTCGTCGTTGGCTCCCCGAACGCCGCTGCGAGCCAGGAAGGTGACGGCGCTGCAGACGGCGGTGACGACCTCTGGCTGTACGGGCTCGCAGCGGGATTGGTGGGCGCACTCCTCTCCCCCCTCCTCTTCGGTGCGTTCCTGCGTACGAAGGACGACGTCACGGAGAGGTCCGAACCACCCCAGGGACACAGGTCACACTGAGGTGTGACGCGTGAATCACGCTGACGTGTGAACGTCAGGGACGCTGTTGTGCTCTCGGCGGCGCGCTCGCTGGCCGCATCCTTCTGACGCCCTTCCACGATCTGTCGATTCTCGAAGGGCACGTGAGCCGTTATCTGAAAGCCCCGATTTGGCCGCGAAAGCCCCGATTTGACCCCACCCCCCACTGTGTCCGCTGTTCCACGCTGATTGCCGATGGAAGAACAACGGACATCGTGGAGGGTCGTCGTGGATCGGGAGTCGATAACTGCGGACATGGTGGTGTCGTTCGGGCGCTGTGGCAACCTGTCGTGTCCCACGAACAGCGTTCGCGTCCGTAGGAATCATCGCCCGCGACAAGGTCCAGCTGTATCGTGAGTGAGTCGGAGAGAGGCGGCCAAGGCGTGAAACGAGACGTAACGCCGCTGAGATGCCGATCCGCTGGTTCACCCGCCAACGACTGTTCGTCGCGTGTCACGGTTTGTCCGATCGTCAGGTCGACCGGTCGACGACAGCTGACGTCCACGGCCGATCTCCTCGAGGAGGACGGGACGGTCGACGAACGACCCCGGACACACTCACCCCACTATGTCCGCAGTTCTCGGTGAGTGGCGTGGGGGAGGGGTCTCGTGGCTGCACTCGGACGCGCTCGGCAACGCCGAGCCACCTCGAACGTATACTAGAAATCAGACACTATACAACGAGAGCTGCTAGCTCTCTTACTATAATCTCTTATCATAAAAATGGAATTGGAGAGGCTACGGACCAATTGCCTAGCGGGGGATATAAACTTTACCGTTATTTAGAGTTGCAGCCAGACCCCCTCCCCCCACCCTTCACAGCGACAACAGCGGACACAATGGGGGGGGTGTGTCCGCGACCTTGAGTTAAAGAAACGAGAACCGCGGAAACCGCGGACACTCCGGACGCGGTGGTTTTATGGTATTCCCTCGCATCCGTTCGGGTAAGATGGCGCTGTTCGAGCGAGACACGAACATCTACACCGACCGGGATGCACTCCGGGAGGACTACCAGCCCGAGGAACTGGTCGGGCGAAGCGACGAACTCGACACGTATCAGGCAGCCCTCCAGCCCGTCATCAACGGAGAGCAACCCGACAACATCTTCCTCTACGGGAAGACCGGCGTCGGCAAGACCGCGGCGTCCCGGTACCTCCTCGCGCATCTTCGAGAAGACGCCGCACAGTTCGACGACATCGACCTCACCGTCGCGATGCTCAACTGCGACGGCCTCACCTCGTCGTACCAGGTCGCGACCCGACTCGTCAACGAGTTCCGCGACGAGACGAACCAGATCTCGACGACCGGCTATCCGCGAGCGTCCGTCTACGAGATGCTCTGGAGCGAGTTCGAGGAAGCCGCTGGAACCATCCTCGTGGTCCTGGACGAGGTCGACCACCTCGAGGACGACTCCATCCTCTACCAGCTCCCGAGAGCGAGAGCGAACGGGAACCTGGAGACGGCGAAGATCGGTATCATCGGCATCTCGAACGACTTCTCGTTCCGCGACGACCTGTCGCCGAAGGTCCGATCGTCGTTGTGCGAGCAAGAGATTCACTTCCCGGCGTACGACGCGAACGACCTGCGTCAGATTCTCTCCCAGCGCGCGAACGTCGCGTTCCACGACGGCGTCCTCGCCGACGAGGTGATCCCACTCTGCGCAGCGTACGGCGCGAAGGACGCCGGGGACGCACGCCAGAGCCTCGACCTCCTGATGAGCGCGGGCGACATGGCGCGCGAAGCTGGGACGGAGACCGTCACCGCGGATCACGTGGAGGCTGGACGTGACGAACTGGAACGCGGCCGCATCCAGGAGGGGATCGGTGGCCTCACCGAGCACGGGCACCTCGTCCTGTACGCGCTCGTCACGCTCGACCTGGAGGGAGATACGCCCGTCCGGTCGAGAGACGTCCGCCCGCGCTATACGCGGTTCGCGGAGCTCGCGAACCGCGATCCACTCGTCCCGCGACGGATGCGCGACCACCTGAGCGAGCTCGCGATGCTCGGCATCATCAGCGTCACGGAGCGGAACGAGGGCCGCCGCGGTGGGACGTACCGCGAGTACGCGCTCGACCTCGACCCCGCGCTCGTCCTCTCGGCGCTCGAGGAGACCGTCGAATCGGTCGGAATCCACGACTCCGTGATGGACTTCGTCGACATCGACCCCCGAGAGGTCGTGAACGACGGCGAGAACGCGACGCTCACCGAGTACTGAAACCACTCACGAGGGCGCCGAGAGCTACCGCGTCGTCCAACGCCTTCGACGAATCCTGCGCTGTCACATGCGTTCGACGAGTGCTTCGTCGGGGGGAAGGACGTGAACGGGTCGCGAGCGCTCGGCGAACGCGATTGCCTGTTCCAGTTTCTCCGCTGTTTCGGCGTGAATCGTGAACACCTCGGCGTCACGCTGGAGTTCGGTGCCGAGCTTGCAGTGGAGCGCAACGCCGGCCGACGGGTCCTTCGGAGCGCCAGCTCGCCGTGCAAGTTCGTTCAGCTGTCGATTGTCGATGTGGGTCACGACGCCGCTGTTGGGGGCGTGAATCGTCGATCGGTAGGGACCGGGAGCGAGGTCCGCCATCGAGACGTCCGGATCACCGTTCTGTGCGGCGATTATCTCGCGGAACTTCGCGGCTGCGTCCCCCGATTCGAGGATCTCGGCTGCGTTCTCGGGGACGTTCGCGGTGTCGAGGAGGACTTGCGCGAGGGACTCGCTCTTCACCCGGAGGTCGCGAGGGCCACCGCCTTCGAGCACCGAGAGGACGTCGCGCGCCTCGAGGATCGGTCCGATTCCGTGTCCGATCGGTTGCTCACCTCGGGTGATGGCACAATAGATCTCCATCCCGAGGTTCGTGCCGACGCGACTGAAGTCCTCGGCCATCTCGCGCGCTTCCGAGAGGCTCTCGACCTTCGCGCTTTCGCCGTACGGCAGGTCGATGACGACGTGTGTCGCACCTGCGCTCTTCTTCTTCGAGAGCACCGACGCGATTACCTGACCCGGTGGGTCGAGCGAGAGCGGCGTCTCCGCTCGAATGATCTTGTCGTCCACGGGCGATAGGTTCACGCCGCCACCCCAGACGAGACAGCCGTTCGTCTCGTCGACTATCGCTTTCACCTCGTTGATCGAGAACTCGACGTCGCAGAAGACCGTCATCGTATCGGCGGTTCCCGCTGCGGAGGTCACCGCACGCGAGGAGGTCTTCGGGATGGTGAGTCCTGCGGCTGCGACGATGGGGACCACGATCGGCGTGACGCGATTGCCGGCGACGCCACCGATCGAGTGCTTGTCGACGATGAGGTCGCGTCCCCACTGGATGGTCTCGCCGACGTCCACCATACAGGTCGTGAGGCACATCATCTCCTCTCGGGAGAGTCCGTTGGCGTACACGCCGGTGACGAACGCGCTGAGTTCGACGTCGTTCAAGCGGTCCTGGTTGATGTCGCGGACGATGGCGCGGATCTCGTCCATCTCGAGTTCGACGTCGTCGAGTTTCTTCGTCAGGAAGGCGACGGAATCGGGGCGTGGCGCGATCGACACCGTCACGGTTCCCGTGACGTGTCCGAGGGAACGAGTGACGCCGAGCTTTCCCGGGGCGACGAGTTCGTCCGTGATCTCGACGATGCCGATGATGGTGCGGCCGTCCCGGTGGATCCTGATCCGGTCGAGCGGGTGGACGCCCAGCTCGCTCGCGTCGGTCGAATTGAGCAGGACCGTCGGGGTTCGGGTCCCGATATCGATCGCTTCGGAGACCAACTCCATGCGTGCAGTTCGCACTCCGTGGTAATAGAACGACGCGCCCGTCGGCGGTCCGCGAGGGGAGGTGACGGTTGGCGGCGGTACGAGCCAGTCAGGGGATGTCGTTCGGCGGGCGACGGTACGTGTCGTCGAGGTCGGGACCGCCGAGGGTCGTGTAGAGGTCGACGAGGTCGGCGACGTCGCTCCGGCAGTAGTCCTCGAGGAGGCGAGTGAGTTCTCTGTGGACGCTGGTCGCTTCGATGCCGGCGGTCACGTTGTCGACGTAGCGTTCGCCGATGACTCGACCGATGTGTCTCCCCTGCATCGCGTCGCCGTCGATCTCGTCGAGGTACGTGTCGGGGAACTCGTAGTCGTCGTACCAGACGCTGTCGTTGTCGATCCCTGCGAGGTCGTAGGCTTTCCAGTCGGGGAGGATGTGTTGGTCGTCCCAGAGTTCGTCGGCGTACTCGTCGGCGGCGGCGAGTGCGACGTCGACGTGATTCTCGAAGAGGGTCTCGGTTCGAGCGTGTATCTCGCTGTCGGCGGTCGCGTCGAGGGCTTCGGCCCAGTTGAGGAGGTGCTTGGCGTCGAACCACGCGCCGTTGTACGTGAGGACGCGGTCGACGGTCCGCTGGTCGCAGTAGTCGAACAGTCGTTCGAAGAGGCCCGTCGTGTGGGTGTCTGCCCAGTCGCCACGCCGGAACAGGACGGCGGTCTCGGGGTCGTCGTCCAGGTCGTCGACGTACGCGAGTCCGACGGCGAACCATTCGAAGTACCGCGTGTCGTTGGAGTGCTCGGGTGGTTCGTCGAACGGGCTCGCGGTCTCGATGTCGAGTACAAGCGTTCCCATTGGCGCTTCGATCCCACGCTGGCGTTCGGTTCGAGTGTAGATGTGACTTTTCATGCGGTTCGTCCCGGCAACTGGCCACGGGACCCGACTTGGTGACTGGCGCAGCGAGCCAGTCGTTTCGGTTCGCTCGAAGCAGGCCGCTTCTGGAAGTCGCTTACGGCGACAGCTTATGCCGGTGGAGGCCGGTAGTGTCGACATGACGTGCTGGAGCGATTCCGCGAATCGAACCACCCTGTCCGGGTCCTCGACGCGCGGCGGTGGTCGCGGTGAGTGACCGGCTTCCTGCCGAGTATCTGCCGCCGCTCCCGGCGCAGGTCGACGCGGTCCTCGCAGCCGTCGGCTACGAGCTCGCGACGGCTATCGATGCGGTCGACGACGAGGTCCCCGGCTTCGGTGGGCTCTTCGACCCGGCGACCGCGCACGGCGAGCTTCGGGACGCACTCGAACGCTTGCAATCGTCGGACCTCACGCGACCCGCGGTTCCGGAGCCGACAACCGACGGGTTCGTCCTGTACGTCGACGGGAGTTCGCGCGGGAACCCAGGCCCGGCAGGGGCGGGCGCCGTCGTCCTGGACACCGACGGCACCGAGCTCGCGCGACTCGGGCGGCCGGTCGGGTCGCGAACGGGGAACAACACCGCCGAGTACGTCGCACTCCAGCTCGGCCTCACAGAGCTCACGACGCGGTACGACCCACGCAGCGTGGAGGTCCGCATCGACTCGATGACGGTCATCCGGGACGTCTGGGGTGGCGACGACCCGACCGAACCCGGCGTGGACGCGTACAGCGACGCCGTCGCCGAATTGCTCGCGGGCATCCCCGACCACCGCTATACGCACCTGGCCGATAGCGACCCGAATCCCGCCGACGCGCTGGCGACCGTCGGTGCCGACATCGCAGCTATCGGCCCGCAGTGAAGCGACTACGGTCGTCGGTGGCCCCAGAGTGGTATCCCCGTCCCGGACGACGATGCGTGCAGCGTCTGGGGTGGGCGAACCGAGGTGCTCGCCGACCCCACCGCGTCCGGAGTTCTCACGTGCGCTGTCACTTGTCGCTCTGATGGAGGAGTGCGACGACCGCGACGCTGGCGAGGACCGCGACGCTGGCGAAGACGTCCGGGAGGACGGTGAGGGGACCTCGTCCGCCGACGACGCCGGCAGCGGCGCTCGTCACGAGGACGAGCCGGCCAGGAGTCGGGCACGTGTTGGACTCAGCCTCGGCACCGATTGGGTCCGTGTGGACCGACGAGTGCGACGTCTCGACGGGTTTGGTGGAGTGCGTGCGCGAACGGATGGGTAGTTGCTGGGTCCGGGTTGGGTGGGGGGCAGTGGAAGCCGCGGACGCGGTGGTGTCCGGGTAGGCGGTGAAAGTGCGGTCGTATCTGCGGACGCGGTGGTGTTCCGTTCGAGGTGGGGAGCATGGGTGACGTTGGGATACCTCCAGACCGAGTTCGTTCCATCAGCGTTCGTAGTGTCGGGCAGCGAGCGCGGACCGGGACCGAGTCGACTCGCTCCCATGCACACCGGCGTGTCCGGAGAAGCCCGTATCGATACGGTCGGCGAGCGTCGAGTCGGTTCCATGGTTCACTGTCCGGAGTGCGACGCGACGCTGGAACGACAGGAGGACGTCGAGTTCGGAGACATGGGCGCCGAGAGCGGGTTCTTCGAGGCCTCGGAGCGGTTCTACCTCGTCGCGTGCGGCGACTGTGGCGCCGCCATCGGGAGCGGCGTTGCGGGCGCACGCTGACAGCGTACGGTGCGGGCTGGCGATGAACCGACGCTCGGACAGCCGTCCGCAAGCGAGGTACTCGATTCTGAATTGCGTACGTTCAAGAGTGGGGCGCGTGGACTCTCAGGTATGCCTCGCGTCTCGCTCCCGGACATCGAGGCGGCGCGCGCTCGCGTCCGGGACACGCACATCGTCGAGGAGACGCCTATCGAGTACTCGCGGAGCCTGTCTGAGCGCGCGGACGCGGACGTCCACCTGAAGATGGAGCACCTCCAGCGGACGGGGTCGTTCAAGACGCGCGGTGCGCACAACAAGGTGAGTCTCCTCGCCGAGGACGACGCGTTCTCGGGGCGCGTGGTCGCGGCGAGCGCGGGAAATCACGCGCAGGGCGTCGCGTTGGCAGCGGCGACGAACGACATCGAGTCCACCATCGTGATGCCGGAGACGGCGCCGCAAGCGAAGGTGGACGCGACGCGGAGTTACGGTGCGGACGTCGAACTCGTCGGGCAGACGTTCCAGGAGGCGGTGTCGTACGCGCGCGACCTCGAGGCAGAGCACGACTGGGAGTTCGTGCACGCGTACGACGACCCCGCCATCGTCGCGGGCCAGGGGACGCTCGGGCTGGAGCTCTACGAGCAGTTCCCGGACGTGGACGCGGTCGTTGCACCGATCGGTGGGGGTGGGCTCATCTCTGGTGTGGCGACGGCGATCAAGGAACGCGACCCGAGCGTCCGCATCGTGGGGGTGCAGGCCGAGCACGCGGCGACCGTCCCGCAGAGCCTCCAGAAGGGCGAACCCGTGGCGAACGACGACCCGCAGACGATCGCCGACGGTATCGCGACCGGCGGCATCTGCGAGCTGACCTACGAGCACATCGACGCGTACGTGGACGAGGTGGTGACGGTGAGCGACGACCGCATCGCGCAGGCCATCCTGCTCCTGCTGGAGCGCGCGAAGCAGCTCGTCGAGGGTGCGGGCGCGGTGAGCACCGCCGCCTTGCTCTCCGACGACCTCGACGTCGCCGGTGAGACGGTGATACCGCTCCTGTGCGGGGGGAACATCGACGTGTCTGCGCTCCAGGGGGTCCTGACGCACGCGCAGGCGGCGCGCCACCAGCTCCTGCATCTGCGGGTCCGTATCCAGGACCGTCCGGGGAAGATGGCGGAGGTATCGCGGGTGCTCGCGGACCAGGGTGCGAACATCCGGTCGGTCCGCCACGAGCGAGCGGTCGACGACCTCGACGTCGGCGAAGCGTACCTGATGTTCCGCGTGGAGGCGGCGGGCCGCGAGCACGCCGACCAGTTGCTCGCGGGCATCCGCGACGCCGGGTACGACGTCGAACGGCTCGCACACCCCCAGTAACGCGCGCGCCGGTCCGGTGGCGGGAAGGCCGCGTGAACGGTGTCGTGATGCCGTGCCCTCGCTTCGTTTATGTCGACGCCTGCCCACGTTCGGGTATGCGTTCACCGCCGGGTTCGCGCGTGGCCGTCGTGGGGTTGCTCGCCGGGAACGCGATTCCACTGGTGGGCGTCCTGTTCTACGGGTGGGGTGTCCCGGCGTTACTGCTCGTGTACTGGGTGGAGAGTGCGGTCGTCGGCGTGGAATCCATCGCGAAGATACTGCGCGCGGAGGGCACGGACGACCCGGCCGAACTCCCGTCGATGCGCTTCAACGACCGGTCGGTCGCGTCGTTCGTCGGTGCCCCGAACCGGTCGATCGCGTGGTTCTTCGTGCAGCACTACGGCGTCTTCTGGCTGGTGCACGGCGTGTTCGTGCTCACGGTGTTCAGGGGGTTCGCGCCGCTCCTCGACGGCGAGTGGGTGTCCGTGGCGGTTCCAACCGTGGGGCTCGCGAGCTACCACGTGGTCTCGTATCGGCTGAACTTCGTCGGGTACCGCGAGTTCGAACGCCGCGGGCCGGTGGCGTTGATGATCGACCCGTACCGGCGCGTGCTGGTGTTGCACCTCACTATCGTCCTAGGTGCGTTCGCTATCGGTGGCGTCAGCGCGCCCGTCGGGGCCGTCGTCGTGATGGTGCTCGTGAAGACGGCACTCGACCTGCGCGGCCACTGGCGAACCCACGAGAGCGCGACCGAGCGCGACGTGGACGCCTCCACTCCGGGACCCGAGTGACGGGCACGAACCGAGGGCGACCGCGTGCCAGGGGGACTCACTCCCGGGCGATTCCAGCTCGGCTGCGCTGACCTGGTAGTTATAAATCGTCAGCGTTCGAACGTCCGGTCATGCATCGTGTACTCCTTCCGGTCCATCTGAACGTCGATCGAGCACTCAGTCAGGCGAACTTCGTCGCGTCACTCGCTGAGGAGGGCATGGACGTGGAAGCGTACGTGTTGTTCGTATTCACGGGCCGGGAGCGCTCGCCGGATACGCCCGAGGAGATGAAGCGGTTCGATTCGCCGACGCGCATCGACGCGGTTCGACGCGTGATGGACGTCCTCGACGAGGCGAGCGTCGACTACCACATCCAGGAGGACAGCGGCGAGGTGGCCCAGGACATCATCGACGTCGCGGAGTCGGTGAACGCGGACCAGATCGTCCTCGGTGGACGGAAGCGGTCGCCGGCGGGGAAGATACTGTTCGGGAGCGTCACGCAGGAGGTGCTCCTGAACACGGACCGGCCGGTGACGGTGACGACGGCCGACGAGGAGTAACGCGAGGGACCGCTCCGCGGGCCGTACCGACAGCGGTGGTTCGTCAGTGGCGGCGGTAGAGGGCGACGAGCGCGTCGACGAGCTGGAGCTGTACGATCTGGTCGGCGATATCGAGCGGGCTGAAGTCGGGGGCGTTCAC
The DNA here is from genome assembly GCF_020567525.1 of Halorubellus salinus. Lineage (GTDB taxonomy): Archaea > Halobacteriota > Halobacteria > Halobacteriales > Natrialbaceae > Halorubellus > Halorubellus salinus. The sequence goes on along the minus strand of NZ_JAJCVI010000003.1, from coordinate 250,811 downwards.
GACGTACCAGACGACGACCTGGGTGAGCGTTCGGGTCTGGGTGGTATCGCCGGTAGTTGCGGTGTGCTAGCAGTGGACGTCGGGGGGGTTCTATTTCAGGATGGCGGCGACGTGCTCGCGGATGGCGGTCGCGAAGCGGTCGGTGTCGAAGCGGTCCGCTGGCAGGAACGGGCGGGTGTCGTCGTCGATGGCGGTCGCGATTCGGTCGACGGCGTCGGTGTCGTCGTCGAAGAGGAGGCGGTCGTCGCCCGCGAGGACGTCGACCTGACCGCCGTCTCTGGGGGCGAAGGGGAGGACGCCGGCGGCGACGTACTCCGCGACGGCCATCCCGAAGTGCTCCTGTCGCTTCATGTTGAGGCCGTACCGGCAGCGACCGAGGTCCTCGCGGACGCGCTCGCGGGAGGCGTCGGTTTCGAGGGTGACGTGTGGCCGGTCGGCGGCGGCTCGTTCGACACGGTCGACGTACTCTCGGGACGCGCGGTTTGCTGAACCGACGACGCGACACGTGAGGTCGTAGCCGCGCTCTCGGAGACGGTCGACGACGGCGATGGCGTCGAGCGTGCGCTTGTCCGGTGCGATGCGCCCGAGGACGAGCACGGCGTCCTCGCGGTCGGTCCAGTCCCGCCCGGGGATGGGGTCGACGGGCGGGTGACAGACGCTCGGGCGGTCGCCGTAGATCGTCGCGACGACGTCGGCGGTCCACGACGAGTTCGCGAGCAGACGGGTATCGTCCGGGACGTTCCCGGGCGTCGGTGCTGCGAGCCGCGACCAGAGGGCGTCGAGTCGGCCGGGTTCGGCGGCGCGCGTCCGGTCGAGGTGGAACTGGGGGAAGTGGACGTACTGGACCGAGGGGCAGTCGAGCGCGAGTTCGTTCGCGGTGCTGAGAACGGCGTCGTACGCGGGGGCGTGCTGGCGAACGAAGGGTGCCAGGAGCACGCTCCGGGCGGCGAGCTGCGGGCCGACGCGTGGTCCCAGCGCGTTCAGCGCACGGGCGAGTACGTCGGCGCCCGGTGGTTGGACGACCCTGGCGTCGAAGGACACGTCGAAGCGCTCGGCGAGCGTCTCGGGGTCGGTCTCCGAGATGGTGTAGAGCGTGAGGTCGTGGCCGGACGCGAGCGCGGCCATCGCGTGGAGGCAGACGGCGTCCGCACCGCCGCGGAAGTCGAGGGTGTTGTGGAACACCGCGAGCCGAGCCATGTCCTCAACGGGGTGCGCGCGGTATTTGAATCCCGGCACCACGGACCGCTTGCCGCAGCTATATGCCGAGCGTCGCGTTACGGTCGGAGGTGAAGTGCGTGATCGTCGGCGCGGGGAGCGTCGCGCAGCGGTACGCGGACGGGCTCTCGGAGTCGTCGCTCCGGTTGACCGGGGTGTGCGACCTCGACGTGGAGCGGGCGAGCGCGCTCGCCGACCGGTTCCCGGCGGCGTCGGCGTACGCGGACCTGCGATCGACGCTCGACGCGGAGGACGCGCCGCTGGTCGTGAACCTGAGCAGTCACGCGGCGCACGCGTCCGTGACGCGGACGTGCCTGGAGGCGGACCGGCACGTGTTCTCCGAGAAACCGCTCGCGCTGGATGCGGGGGAGGCCCGTGCCCTCGTTGCGCTCGCCGAGGAGCGCGGTCTGGCGCTCGGGTGTGCGCCGGAGAACCACCTCGGGGACGCCCAGCGGCACGCTCGCGGGTTCGTCGCGGACGGTCGACTGGGGGCGGTGCGGTTCGCGACGGCGACGGCGAACGTCGGCCGGGTCCGGGAGTGGCACGACCGCCCGGAGTCGTTCCTCTCGGTCGGCCCGCTCTACGACGGTGCGGTGTACCCGCTATCGCTCCTGATGGCGTGGTTCGGTCGCGTGGAACGCGTGCGTCGCGCCGACGCACTCTCGGTGTGGCCGGACGACGACGAACCGGCGGCGGCGGGCGCGCCGCCGCACGTCGAGGCGACGCTCTCGTTCGCTGACGGGCCGGTGGTCGCGCTCCGCGCGAGCTTCTACGTCGACCACCGGAGCCGCGACTTCTACGGGCTGGAACTCCACGGCGACGACGGGACGCTCTCGCTCGACGACACGGGCGCGCTCGCGGCCGAGCGGGACGCGGTCGCGGTCCGCGGCGGCGACCGCGAGTTCACGACCGCGCCACACCCGGCGCCGCGTCGCGAACGTCCGTACGCCGCTGGCCCCGAACGTCTCGCGCGCTCGGTCGAGGACGGTCGGCCGAGTCGCGCGAGTGCGCGACGAGCGGCGCACGTCGTCGCGGTCTGCGAGGCCATCGAGTCGGCCGCGGCCGATGGCGGCGCCGTCCCCGTTCCCGCCGACGACGACCACGAGGCAGGAGCCACGGGGTCGGTGGCGGTCGAGCCCACGTCGCAGTCAGAGTCGATTCGGTCGTCGCTGTCAGAGTCGATTCGACTGCCGCCGGTCGGGTTCGGGTGTTCGCGGTACCGCGGGGGCGAGCGGTACGTCGACCTGGCACTCGGCGCTGCGGTCGACGCCGGGTATCGGTTGTTCGATACCGCGGAGCTGTACGGGAACGAGTGGCGCGTCGGCGACCGCCTCGCGGGGCTGGGTGGGCCGAGTCGCGAGTCGGTGTTCCTCCTCGGGAAGCCGTGGCGGACGAACCACGGCCCGGGGGACCTGCGGCGGGCGTGCGAGGGGTCGCTCGCGGAACTCGGCGTGGAGTCGTTCGACTGTTACGCGCTCCACTGGCCGGGCGCGTGGGAGCACCAGGGCGACCTCCGGGCGCTCTCGAAGCGTCCGGTCGCGGAGCGCGACGCGTTGACGTTCCCGACGGACGAGTCGGGTGCACCACGGACGGCACCGCACTCGCTCGTCGAGACGTGGACGCGCATGGAGCGGTTGCACGCGGACGGGCTCGCGCGGACGCTCGGCGTCTGTAACGTGACGCTCCCGCAACTCGCTCGCCTCGTCGCGCACGCCAGCGTGCCGCCGGCGGTCGTGCAGGTGGAGCGCCATCCGTATCGGCCGCGGTCAGCGCTCGTCGCGTGGTGTCGCCGCCGGGGCATCCGCGTCGTCGCGCACTCACCGCTGTCCGCGCTCGGGCTCCTCGACGACCCGGTCGTCGAAGGGGTCGCGGCGGATGCGGGCATCTCGCCGGCGCAGGCGGTGCTGGCGTGGAACGTCGCCCGCGACGTCGTCCCCATTCCGTCGACGAGTTCACCCGAGCACGCCGTCGGGAACCTCGCGAGCGCACGGCACCGCCTGGACGACGACGCGATGGCACGACTCGACGGGCTCGCCGACCCTTCGTTCGAACGATGACGGCGGTGCCTCAAGGTCTCCGGCGGGGGTTCCGGGTGACGGTCGTCGTCGCCGTGGCCGCGACCGCCGCGCTCGCGGTGGCCGTCGCTGGCGCGTTCACGGTCGCGGCCGCGGCGCGATGGCTCGCGGTGGCCGCGGTACCGATGGGGTACACGCTCTGGTTCCTCCACGGAGCCCTCGGCGAGAACCACCAGCAAGCGCCGTCCACGCGGGCTGAGGGTGCGACGGAACCGGTGGTCTACGGGACGCTCGGGGTCGCGAACGGCGTGACGATTGCGCGCGGCTGGCTGTTCGCGTGGGTCGCGGGGTGCCTGCTCGTCCCACCCAGCGAGGTGGCGTCGGGCGCTGCGGCGGCGACGGCGGTGTGGGCGTGGGTGCCCGCGGTCGGGTACGGCGTCGGCGCGGGCCTGGACTACGTCGACGGCGCCCTCGCGAGTACGGTGGGGCGACGGACCCGTCTCGGCGAGCGCCTGGACCTGGCGTTCGACACGATGGGGTTCCTGGTCGCGCCCGTCGTCGCCGTCGCGTGGGGTGCCCTCCCGGTCTGGTACCTCTCCATCTCGGTCGCTCGGTACCTCTTCCGGTTCGGATGCTGGGTGCGCGAGCGACGCGGGCGACCGGTCGGCGACCTGCCGCCGAGTCGCGTGCGCCGACCACTGGCTGGACTCCAGATGGCGGTCGTCGCGTTCGCGCTCCTCCCCGTGACGCGACCGGCGGTCGCGTGGCCGGTCGCCACGGTCGCGATGATACCGTCGCTCGCGGTGTTCGCTCGCGACTACCTCGCCGTGACCGGGCGGTTCCCCGAAGCGAACGCTAATGAAACGCCGGACCTTCAATCCGAGACGTGAGCGACTCTCGTGACGGTGCCAGGCTCGTCGTCGTACAGATCGACGACTACGGGCCCTGGACGACGACACCCGCCCCGCGACGCGAAACGGACCTGCAGGCGTTGCAGGCGCGACTGTTCGCGACCACCGCTGACTTCTTCGGCGACCACGACGGCTACGCGTTCACGTCCAGGTACGACAACATGATCGGCGTGGCGAACGGGGTCGACCCGAGTACGTTCGAGCGGTTACAGGAACGAGTTCGGAACCGGTTCCCGGTCTCGGTGAGCGTCGGCGTCGGGACTGCGCGGACGCCTGCGCAGGCGCTCGACGCTGCCGGCGCGGCCCTCCAGGAAGCGGGGAGTGCGCAGTCCGCGGACCGACGCGAGGTCCTCGACCATCGCGTCGTCGACGACGCGACCCCGGGTGCGCTCACCGTCGCGCACTTCGACGTGGTCGACGCCACCGGCGACCTGACAGACCGGGTCTCCCCGGCGGTCGCCGACCGGACGGTCCAGCGAGCCGTCTCGACGCTCGACGAGATTCTGCGCGACGAGCACGAGGCGGTGACGCAGTTCGTCGGCGGCGACAACGTCATCGCGGTCTGTCCGTCGGTGTCGCCAGACGCGTTGTCGGACGTGCTGCGACGCGTCCGCGAACGAACGGGCGTCGACCTCCAGGTCGGCGTCGGGCACGGCCCGACCGCGCACGCGGCCGGTGACGACGCGAAGCACGCGCTGGAGGCGTGCCGCGAGACCGGCGAGCGCGTGCACGGGCCGTGGACGGTCGCGGATGACTGAGTCGATGGACGTCAGAAGCCTCTACTTCGATGGCCCGGAGACGGTCGAGGTGCGGACCGATTCGCTGTCGGAACCGGCCGCCGACGAGTTGCTCGTCGAGACGGTCGCCTCCGGCATCAGTCCGGGGTCGGAGCTCCTCGTGTACCGCGGCGAGTTCCCCGAGGGGATGGCGGTCGACGAGAGCATCGACGCGCTCTCGGGGACGTTCGAGTACCCGCTCCGGTACGGGTACGCGGCCGTCGGCGAGGTCGTCGACGCCGGCCGGGACGTCGCGGCGGAGTGGGTCGGCCGGCGCGTGTTCGCGTTCGTCCCGCACGCGGACCGGTTCACGACGACGGCGGACGCGGTCGTTCCGGTCGACGACGACGTGACCGTCGAGGAGGCGACGTTGCTGCCGTCCGTGGAGACGGCGACGAACCTCGTGCTCGACGGGCGGCCGCGCGTCGGCGAGCGCGTCGTCGTGTTCGGCGCTGGCCTCGTCGGGCTCTGTACGACGCACGTGCTCTCGTCGTTCCCGCTCGACGAGCTCGTCGTCGTCGAACCGATGGCGACGCGACGGGAACTCGCTCGGACGCTCGGCGCGGACCGTGCGGTCGACCCCGACGAGTTCGACGGTGCCGTCGGCGGTACCGGTGCTGCGGGCGCGGACCTCGTCTACGAGCTCTCCGGGCAACCGGCGACGCTCGACGCCGCGATCGACGCGGTCGGCTACGACGGCCGCGTCGTTGTGGGCTCGTGGTACGGCTCGAAGCGCGCGATGGTCGACCTCGGCGGGTCGTTCCACCGGGACCGCATCAGCGTCGAATCGAGCCAGGTGAGTACGATAGCGCCGGAACTCCAGGGTCGCTGGGACAAGTCCCGGCGGTTCGACGTCGCGTTCGACCACCTGCGAGCGCTCGACACCGACGTCCTCCTCACGGAGACGGTGCCGTTCGCGGACGCCGCGGACGCGTACCGCCGACTCGACGACCGCGACCTCGACGCGCCACACGTCGTGCTGACCTACCAGTGACGGCGACGCGCCGCACGTCGTGCTGACCTACCAGTGACGGCGACGCGCCGCACGTCGTGCTGACCTACCAGTGACGGCGACGCGCCGCACGTCGTGCTGACCTACCAGTGACGGCGACGCGCCGCACGTCGTGCTGACCTACCAGTGACGGCGACGCGCCGCACGTCGTGCTGACCTACCAGTGACGGCGACGCGCCGCACGTCGTGCTGACCTATCGGTGCCCGACGCTGCGTCGCCGGTCACCCAACTCGTTCGACGGTACACTTGTACGGCCGTCGACCATACCACCAGCAACGACCACATGTCAGAGCATTCACCGCCACCGGCGGAACCGCATCGTCTCACCGTCCGTCGACGGTTCATCGCACAGCACTACCTCACGGTCCCGGACCCCGGGCCGGAGGGCGAGGTGCACAGTCACGAGTTCACCGCGGAGGTGGAGTTCGCCGCCCCGGAACTCGGCGACTACGGGTACGTCGTCGACATCGACGCGGTCGAGGACGTCCTCGACGACCTGGAGGCGCGGTACGGGGACGCGGTCCTGAACGACCTGCCGGAGTTCGAGGGCGTGAACCCGAGCGTCGAACGGTTCGCGGCGTACTTCGGGGAACGACTCGCGTCCGCGCTCGCGGACCCGACGCCGACGCGGTTGACCGTCCGGATGTGGGAGGACGACCTCGCGTGGGCGAGCCACGAACGCGTACTGCGATGACGGACGGCGGGCACGAGCACGCGCGTCGGCGGTACCTGGCGGCGAAGCGCTCGGTGGACGAGCGCGCCCGGAACCGGCGCGTTCGCGACCGACTGCTGGCGGCGCTCCCGGCGGAGCCCCGGGTCGCCGAAGCCGGGTGCGGAGCGGGCCTGACGGTGCCGGCGCTCTACGAGTGGGGCGTCCGGCCGTCGTCGTACCACGGGGTCGACGTCGACGCGGGTATCGTCGCGTTCGCGCGGCACGTGGCCCCTCGCGTGCTCCGTCGGCGCGGGTTCGACGCGGTCGAGACGGGTCGGGGCTGTCGGGTCGGGGACGCCGACCTCGAATTCGCGGCCGGCGACGCGCTCCAGGCGCTGCCAGCGGTCGACTCGGCCGGCGAGGTGGACCTGTTGCTCGCGCAGTCGTTCCTCGACCTCGTCCCGCTCGGCTCGGCCCTGGACGTCGCCGAAGCGGTCGTCTCGCCGGACGGGCTGGTGTACGCGCCGCTCACGTTCGACGGCGACACCGTCTTCCAGCCAGCGCATCCCGCGGACGACCGCGTTCTGGCGGCGTTCCACGACGCCATCGACGCGACCCCGGGCCGTGACAGTCGTGCCGCTCGACACGTCCGCGAGCACCTCAGAGAGCGCGACGCGCACGTCGAGGCCGTCGGGTCCTCGGACTGGATCGTCCGGCCGGTCGACGGCGCGTACCGGGAGGACGAACGGTTCTTCCTCGGATGCATCCTGTCGTTCGTCGCGGACGCGGTCAGCGACGTCGACGGTGCCGAGGAGTGGTCGTCGACGCGTCACGCACAGCTCGCGCGCGGCGAGTTGACGTACGTCGCCCGGAACCACGACCTCCTCTTCCGGCCAGGTGGGACCGCTGGGGCGGACCACGGCGAGTGAAGCGGTGTGCTGGTGATGCCGCCCGTCGCGGTCGTCTACGCGGTCCTGCGGCGGCGACTCGTCCCGGACTCGACCGAGTCGTCTGACCGCCGAAGGGACCCCGACTCGGCGTGCTCCTCACCGCTCTGGTTCGCTTCACCCAGCCCTCGTCGCTGGCCGGACTTCCGATGCGGCTCCTGGGACGCTCCGGGGGAGCGTTTTTGAGGGCCCCGCGAGTTGAGGGAGTCATGTTCACACGACGCACGCGACGCGGTGGTGGATGGCTGTGACGCGGACGACCGACGTCGTCGTCGAGGCGTTCGAGGCGGCGGGCGTGGAGACGGTGTTCGGGTTCCCCTGCGAGCAGATGGATCCGTACTACGCGAGTCTCGCCGAGAGCGACCTCCGGCACGTCCTGGCGCGCAGCGAGGCGAGCGCGGCGCTGATGGCGGACGGGTACGCGCGGGCGGCGCGGACGCTCGGCGTCGTCGACGGCGTGAGCGGCCCGGGGGCGGCGTACATCGGTGCGGGGCTCTCCGAGGCGGCCGGGGCGTCCTCGCCGGTGCTCGCACTCACGGGCGGGAACGACCGGGCGACGCGCGGGAACGGCGTCATCCAGGACGCGGACAACGAGGCGGTCCTGGCGCCGTGGACGGCGACGACCGCGGACCCGGAGTCGCCGACGCGCGCGGTCGACGCCGTCCAGCGCGCCATCCGCACGGCGACCGCGACCGTTCCCGCACCGGCGCACGTGAACCTCTCCGAGGACGTCCTCGGGGGCGACGTCGACGCGGAGACAGGGGAAGGAAGCGACGTGGACGCGGATGCGGGGGGAGGCGATAGCGCGGACGCGGCGTCGTTCCTCCGCGGTGACGTCGACGGGTCGTACCCACGCGAGCGACCGGAGCCGAGCGCGGACGCGGTCGTGGACGTCCTCGACCTGCTCGCCGGGGCAGAGCGCCCGGTCGTGGTCGCGGGCGAGGGCGTGGTTCGCGCCGACGCGATGGACGCGCTCTCGCGCTTCGCGAGGACTGCGGACGTGCCGGTGGTGACGTCGATGAACGGGAAGGGCGCGGTCGCGGAGACCGAGCCGTACGCCGTCGGCGTGGTCGGCCGCTGGGGGTTCTGTCGGGTGGCGAACGACGCGCTCGCGGACGCGGACCTCGTGCTCGGGGTCGGGACGCGATTCGGCGAGCTGACGTCGGTCGGGTGGACGCTCGTCCCCGATGACGCGCCGCTCGTGCACGTCGACCTCGACCCCGAGTGGCTCGGCCGGAACTACGAGCCCGCGGTCGGTATCCGCGCCGATCTGCGGGCGACCCTCGACGCGCTCGCGGACGCCGTCGACGCGGACGCACCGGCCGGGGCCGACGCTCGCGCGGCACGCGTGGACTCCCTCGCCGCGGACCGCGAAGCGTGGCGCGAGGAGCACCGGGACGACCTGACGAGCGACCGCTCGCCCGTCCAACCCCAGCGCGTCGTGCACGAGCTGAACGAGCGGATACCCGCCGAGGGCGTCCTGGTGAGTGCGACGAGCTTCCCCGGGTTCTTCTCGGGGGCGTTCTACGAGACCGAGGAGTCGGGACTTCGGTACCTGCAGGCGCGCGGGAGCGACGGCATCAACGCCGCGCTGCCCCAGGCCCTCGGCGTGCAGGCGGCGCGCCCGGACGCCCCGGTGGTCGTGCTCTCCGGGGACGGCGGCATCGGGTATCACGTCGCGGACCTGGAGACGGCGGCTCGCGAGGACCTCCCCGTGACCGTCGTCGTGACGAACAACGAGTCCCTGGGGTCGTCGAAGATGAGTCAGATGGCGACTCACAGCGTCGACCAGTCCACGGACTTCCAGCCGGGCGTCGACTACGCGCAGGTCGCCCGCGGGTTCGGCTGCGAGGGCGAACGCATCGAGGACGCCGAGCGCGTCGGGCCAGCCATCGAGGACGCCATCGCGTCCGAGGCACCGACGTTGCTCGACGTCCAGGTCGACGCGTTCGCCGCCCCGCCGTTACTGGTCTGAGGCCCCGAGAGCGTGCGTCGGCGGTGGTTCCCAGACGTTCTTCGATGACCGTGCCGAGGGTGCGTTCGAGTCCGGGCTTCAGTCGTCCGCGTCCGTGGTGGTCCGCCGCGTCGCCTCGATGACGTCGAGGTCGTCGTCGGCGAGCAGTTCGAGCCGGTCGTCCCCGATGCCGAAGGTGAATCGCACCTTCGGTGGGTCGGTCGCGAGGACCGTCTCGTCGAAGTCCGCGACCTCGAGGGTGCTCGCCGAGTCGGACGCGAACGGGTCGACGTCGTGCTCGAACAGGAACCCCAACAGGTCGGGCTCGGTGTGGAGGCGGCCGATGGCCGACCCGCCGAGTTCGAACCCACAGTTCGTGCACGTGCTCCGGGAGGCGACCGCGAACCGGCGGTCGCACGCGTCGCAGATGCCCTCGCTTGCGTCGTGGGAACCGCACGCGTCGAGGTCGTGCACGACGGCGGCCGCGCATCGCGGGCAGACCCCCCGGTGGAGCGACTGGGCCTGCATCACGGTCCACGTGTTCGCGGCGGCGAGCACCTCCTTCGCGGTCCGGTCTCGCGTCCCGGCCGGCGGCAGGTGGACGTACCCGATCCGCGCGCGGTCGGCGGGAAGTGCGTCGTCTTCCGCCGCTCGGGCACCGCCGTACTGGCCGGGGCAGTTCGTGCAGTAGATACCGACCTGCTCCTCGACGTACTCGACCTCGACGGTGGACGCCCCACAGTGCTGGCACGGCCACTCTATCTCGGTCGGTTCGACGACCGGTGCGTCGGTGACCGCTCCGGAGAGGACCGCTTCGAGGACGCGACGGCCTGCCTGGCGGAGACCGTAGCCGTCCTCGGTGCGCTCGACGAAGTGGCCGACGAGCTGTTCGAGGTGGTAGCTGAAGTTGGCGCTCGTGTCGTACTCGACGCGGTCGAAGAGCGCGGAGAACTCGAGTTCGCCGTCGGCGTCGCCGAGGATGCGGAGGATGTCGAGGCGCGTCTCCTGTCCGAGCACCGCGAACGCCTCGTCGGGCGGGAGCCGCCCGCGACCGCGCGTTGCGGCTTCCTTCGCTCCACCTTCCTCGGTTCCACCTTCCTCGGTTCCACCTTCCTCCGTTGCGCCTTCTTCCCTTCCAACTGCGTCCGTACCGTCGGCGTCCGTACTGCCTCCCTTCGTTCGGTCGCCGCCCGTTCCGCCGTCGACGCCGTGGGGGTCGGCCGTCATAGGTTCAGTAGTCTGGGAAGTGACATAAGCGTGAGTGGTGCGCAACCCGCAGCGTCGGCGTGTCAGCAAGGCAACTATAATGTCGTATAGATGATGGTTATCGGGCTCGCTCCCGACTACCATCCCACCATGTCACGAACTGACAACGACTCGGTCTCGGCGGTCGAAAGCTGGACGTCGCAGGCCTTCTCGTTCTCGGGCATCTGCTTCGCCGTGTTCGCAGGACTCTGGGGGGCGTTCGCACTCGGTGCGATGGAGTCCCGCGTCCTCCAGGACACCGTCGGGCCGATCGGCTGGACGGCCGCGTTCGTCGGCCTGCTGGGGGTCGCTCGCGAACTCGATGGCGTCTGGTCGCGGCGCGTTGCCGGCGCGTTCGCGTCGCTCGGACTGGTCGGCGCGTCGGTCACCGCGGTCGGCAACCTCCTCGAACTGACCGGCGTCGTCGACACGTTGCCCGCGTTCGTCGACGCACTGCAAGCACTGCTGTTGGCAGGTATCGTCCTCGGCTTCCTCGCCGTCGCAGTCGGCGTGGTGCGCGCTTCCGGGTCGTCGACGCGGCTCGCACTCCTGCTCGCCGCCCCTCCGCTCGTCTTCCTCGTGAACGTCGTGCGGGTCGCGTCGCTCGGGTCGACGACGCCGACGTGGGGGCCGTTCGTCCTCGCCACCTGCCAGGCCATCGCACTCCTCGGTATCGGCTACGTCCTGCGAGTCCAAGCAGAGCCCGCGGCCGCCCTGGAACAGGGCGCGAGTCAGACCACCGAGTAGCTGCACCGATACCGCTCTCGGGAGGTTCAGAAGACGGCGTCGTACACGCCAGCGCCCGTCTCCGCGTAGCGCTCGTCGAGGACGTCGCGGAGGTAGTCCGCGCCGAACGTCGCTTCGAGGTCGAACGGGCCGACGTCGCCGCCGCTGCCACGTTTGAGGACGTCGTTCACCGTCTCCTGGTCAGCGACGCCGTCGTCGACGAGGCGATGGGCTTCGTTGACGAGCGCGGCGAGGACGGGCGTGACGTCGTGCGGGTCGTCGACGTCGGGGAGCAGGCACGTCTCGCCGTCCCACTCGAAGAACCCCTGGCCGGTCTTCTTGCCGAGGTCGCCGCGGTCGACCATCGCGTCCATCCGCTCGCGGACGGACTCGGGCGGTGCGTACCGGTCGCCGTAGGCCTCGGCGAGGTTCTCGATGGTGTCCAGGTGCACGTCGACGCCGATGAGGTCGACGAACTCCAGGGGACCGCGATCGAACCCGACGTTGCGCGCACCGCGGTCGACGACGGCGGCTGCAACGCCCCAGGAGTGGTCGGCCGGCACTCGCTCGGTCGCGGCGGCGAGTTCCCAGGTGCCGGCGCACTTGATGCTCGCGGAGAGCCTGCTGAGGCAGTTCGCGCGGTACTCGGCGCCGAGTTCGACGGGGTGGCGGTCGATGGCGTCCGCGACGTCGCGGGCGACGGCGAGCGCGCGGTCGGTGGCGCCGTCGCCGGCGATCTCGACGAGGTCGCGTTCGAGTGCGGGGTTCGCGAAGTGGAAGAGGACGACGCGCTCCGGGTGCGTGGCGTCGACGGCGACGTCGCCGGGCGTGAGCGAGGACGTGTTCGTGCCGACGACGGCGTCCGCGTCGAGGACGCTCTCGAGGTCGGCGAGCACCGCGCGTTTCAGGTGGAGCGTCTCGGGGACTGCTTCGACGACGAACTCGCAGTCGCCGAGCGCGTCGACGTCGGTCGCGTACCCGATGCGACTCGTGATGTCCTCGTCCGGGTCGAAGCCGCCGGCGCGGAGCGCGTCCGCGAGCGCGGTGTCGTGGTAGTCGCGGGCGGCTTCGAGGGCGTCGGGGTCGACGTCGGCGAGCGTGACGTCGAACCCGGCGTTGGCGAGCAAGCCGGCGACGTCGCGGCCCATGAGGCCCGCGCCGACGACGCCGGTTCGTGCGAAGTCGAGTGCGTCGGTGTAAGTCGGTGGTATCATCGGTGTCCAGTGGTGTCAGTCCGCGTCGGGGTCGGTCGTGAGTTCGGTGCGACTCGTGCTGGCCGTGCGGGTGCGGACGACGTAGTATCCGCCGAGGACGGCGAGTGCGGCGAGCCACGCGACGAACAGCGTGGGCGATTGCGTGGCGAGGAGCGCGAGCAGCAGGCAGTTCAGTGGGACGGCGAGGGCGGCCATGGTGGCGAGTGCGCGACCGGGGACGGGGAGGGTGTCGGCGACGTCGTCGGGGTGGTCGCGGACGGCGACGATGGCGGCGAGCATGACGGGGACGACGAGGAACGCGCCGCCGAACCCGAGGAGGGTGCCGAGGTCGGCGATGGGGAGCGGGGAGACGAGCGCGGCGGCCGAGCACGCGTACACGAGCGCGGTCGCCCAGTGCGGGGTGCCGAAGCGGTCGTTGGTCGCGGCGAGCGCGGCCGGGGCGAGGCCGTCGGCGGCGAGCGCTTCGAGGTACTTCGGGGTGATGATGTAGACGGCGTTGATGCTGGTCGCGATGGCGAACAGCGCGCCGCCGACGACGAACAGCTCCTGGAAGCCACGGGGGAGGATGGCTTCGGCGGGGACGGCGAGCGTCGCGTCGGTCATGGCGTCCGCGCCGACGGTGCCGACGGCGACGAGTCCGATGCCGGCGTACGTGACGAGGACGAGTGGGACCGACACCGCGAACGACTGCGGGATGGTGACGGTGGCGTCGCGGACGTCGCCGCCGACGTCGACGACGAAGTTCGCGCCGAGGCAGACGAAGTAGAGGACGCCGGCGGCGGTGACGACGCCGACGGTGCCGCCGGGGAACGCGGGCGTCAGGTTCCCGGGGTCGACGGCGGGGATGCCGAACGCGACGAACGACCCGAGGGCGGCGACGAGTCCGACGAACATGACGAGCTGAGCGGTGGCGGCGGGGCGGAGCCCGAGGAGGTTCACGGCGAAGAACAGCGTGAGGAGGCAGAATCCGACGACGGTGGGGCTGACGGGGACGAGCGCGTCGACGTACTGGCCGGCGGTGAGCGCGTACAGCGGGAGGCCGCCGGTGAACATGCTGACGCCGAGACCCATGGCGGCGAGGAACGCGAGCGGCCGGGAGACGAGCGCGGCGGGGTAACGGTAGTTCCCGCCCGTGGTCGGGTAGGCGGCGCCGAGCATCGCGGTGGGGAGGAGGCCGAGGATGGCGATGCCGAACGCGACGCAGAACGCGAGCACGACCGCGGGGCCGGCGAGGCCGACGGCGACGCCCGTGAGACTGAAGAGTGCGCCGCCGACGATGAGGCCGACCTCGATGCTCACGGCGTGCAGCAGGCCGATGTCGCCGTTCCCACCGCCAGTTCGAGCCATGCGGTATCACGTGTCACGCGGGTACAGGTGAAAGTAGTTTTCCCACACCGGCCGGCTCGCCGTCGGTCGCGTTCAGGTGCCTGCCTGGTCGGTCGCTTCGGTTCGCCTGTCCGCGTCCACGCTGCGGTCCTCGAGGACGACCGCGTTGTACGTCGCGCCGAGCAGGAGGACGACGCCGGTGAAGTACAGCCACGTGACGAACAGGAGGATGCTCGCGATGAGGTTGCTCTCCTCGCCGCTGAGCGAGGCGTACACCTGGAAGCCGACCTGGAGGACCGTCCAGCCGACGGCCGCGATGACCGTCCCGGGGAGGACGTCGCGTGGCTCGTGGTCGACGTCCGGGAAGAGGTAGTACATCGGGAGGAACGCGAGGACGAGCGCGCCGAGGAGGACGAACGGGACGAGGAGGCCGAGCAAGGGGATGGTGGAGATGAACGCGACGACGCTGGTGGCGCCGACCATCGCGACGACGCCGAGGGTGAGCGTCGCGAGGACGAGGAGGCTCTTCTTGATCTGGTCGAGGAACGTGTCCTCGGCGGTCGTCTCGTAGATCGTCGAGAACGCGGTGTCGAGTCCGCGGAACACCTTGATGGCACCCCAGACGAGGACGAGCGCGCCGATGACGGTGGCACCGAGCGTCGACCCGGTGCTGGCGTCGCGCTGTGATTCGATCATCACCTCGATGACGCCGCCGACGGCCGGGGAGACGCTCTGCGTGGCGACGTCGACGATGCGGGTCTGGAGTTCGGGCGCGCCCAGGGCCGAGACGACGAGGAAGAGGAACAACAAGAGTGGGACGAGGGAGACGAACGCGCTGTACGCGATGCTGCCGGCGAGGAACGTGACGTTCTTCTCGCCGAAGACGGCCTTCACCTCCTTCGCGCGTGAGACGACCAGGTCGAGGTCCATGGGTAGAGTATGGATGGGAGGTGTGGTAATGCCACGGCTTCAGTGGCTCGGGCTTGCCGGTGGACGCTGATGCGCGCCTGCGGTGCCGGGTAAGGGGAGTAGCGTCGGTCGCGTGCGGCGGCGGATGGCGCGGGTGATGGGGTCGGTCGAGCGTCAGCGGGTGGCGTATTCGCCGAGGGTGCGGTTCTCGTAGTTCCGGTCGGTGTTCCCGATCGCGAGGAGTTCGTAGTCGTGGACGTCGACGCCGGTTCGGTCGAGGATGTCGGCCTTCGCGTGGTCGGGGAGCGAGACCGTGTCGACGACGGTGAGCGCGTGGTTGTGGAGGAAGTACGCGCTCGCGAGCCCGGTCTTCCGGAGGCCGAGGACGGCGTCGCTGGGCGTCGACTCGAGGATGCGTTTCGCGTCTCGGTGCTGGTAGATGTCGCAGGGCAGGTCCTCGACGGGGAAGAGGCTGGACGCGGCACCGTGTGGGATGCGCGACCCGACCAACTCCTGATGCTTGTGGCTCATATGAAATATAGTTAGTATGCCTCTGGCTTATTCCTTGTGGTGGGCGAGTGCCCTCGCATGTGGAGGAGCGGAGCGACAGCGGAACGGGCTCGCGCGGTCAGTCGGTCCTCAACTCGACCGGTCACTGACCGCGTCGAGGGACGCGAAGAACCCGTAGTGTGCGACGATGCCGCCGGCGAGCGTCAGGTGGTAGACCCACCGTGGTCCCTGCAGGACGTCGAACAGGAGCGTGACGACGGCGACCCAGACGACGGCGAACGCGAGGTCGGCGAGGACGGTATCTCGGTTCTCGACGACGTGTTCGCGGACGCGGTCGATGCGGGACGTCGCCGTCATTCGCCGCCCGCCTCCTCGGCGTCGTCGCCGGCGTGCCCGGTGTCGACGACGAGCACGGACTTGTGGGTCTCGCGGAGGACGTGCTCGGTGACGCTCCCGAGGACGACCCGGGAGAGGCCGCTCCGGCCGTGACTCCCCATGACGACGAGGTCGACGGCCGCGTCGTCGGCGAAGTCCGCGATGACGGACGCTGGCCGACCGGCGCGTGCGTGCTCCTCGACGTCCAGGCCGCGGTCCCGAGCGCGCTCCGCGACGTACGCTGTCGCGTCGCTCGCTCGCCCCTCCAGGTCGTCCATCTCGCCGAACCGGCCCTGGCGGATGCGGTCGACCTGCTCGGCGCCGAGGCTGATGCCGACCGAGTCGGTGTCGACGACGTACAGCGCCGACACCGTCGCGTCGAACCGCGACGCGACCTCGAGCGCCTCGTCGACCGCGCGTTCCGCCGTCTCGCTACCGTCCGTCGGGATGAGGATGTGCTCGTACATGACTCAGGCCTCCGTGTTCGTCCGCGTCTCGTCGTCCGTGGTGTCCCGCCCACCGTCGGTCGCCACACCACTGTTTCCGCTGTTCCCGACGACGTCCTCGGCGGACTGCTGCTGGCCCATCGGCTCCGGGCTGTGGCACTGGCGGACGATGCGCTTTATGTCCTCGCTCGGTTCCTCGGTCGCGTACGACACCGCGATGGTGACCGCGAACACGACGGGCGTCCCGGCGAGTGCGGCACCGATGGCGGGGAAGACGTCCGCGTAGAGCGGGACGATGGCGCCCGCGTCCCCGGCGGCGTCGCCGAGGAAGCCGACGTAGTTCGGGAGCACCTCGTTGATGATCGCGGTGAACCAGATGAGCAACCCGGTGGTCATCCCCGCGAGCGCGCCCTGGCGGTTCGTGTTCTCCCACCAGAGTCCGAGGAAGAACATCGGGAACAGCACGAGACCGGCGAGCGAGAACGCGTACGCGACGAGTTCGCCGACGAGCGCCGGCGGGTCGAGCGCGACGACCGTGACGATGGCGCCGAGCGCGATGATGGTCGCCCGCCCGACGAGGAGCTGCTGGCGCTGGGTGGCGTCGGGGTTGACGATGTTCGTGTAGATGTCGTGCGCCGCCGCGGAGGACGCGGCGATGAACAGCCCGGCAGTGGTCGCGATGGCGGCGGCGATGCCGCCGGCGGCGACGAGTCCGACGAACCACGTCGGGAGGTTCGCGAGCTGGCTCGCGATGACGACGATGACGTCACCCTCGGCGCCACTCATGCCGTTCGCGCCGTAGACGGCGCCGACGTTCTTCGCGTAGAGGTCGGTGCCGAACGCGGCGAACGCGGGCGCGGAGAGATAGAGCAGGCAGATGAAGAACAGGCCCCACACGGTCGACCAGCGCGCCGTGCGCTCGGACTCGACGGTGTAGAACCGCACGAGTACGTGCGGGAGCCCGCACGTCCCGACGATGAGCGAGAAGGCGGTCGCGATCCAGAGGTAGTAGCTCCCCGAGGTGAACGGCTCGGTGAACTCGCGGCCGAGCTGGTCGAGCAGCATCCCGTACTCGACCTGCGGGAGGACCGTCGAGTACCCCTGCGTGAACCCGACTGCGTACAGGCCGGCGAGGAACGCGACGATGAGGATGACGTACTGGACGGCCATGTTCTTCGTCGCACCGAGCATCCCCGAGAGCGCGAGGTAGCCGACCGTGATGGCCATCAGGAGGACGACCATCGTCGCGTAGTCGCCGCCGAAGACGTAGATGCCGACGAGGCCCATCCCGCGGGCTTGCCCGACGGCGTACACGAACCCGATGAGGATGGTGGTGAGGGCGGCGATGGCGCGCGCGGTGTCGGAGTCGAACCGGTCGCCGACGAAGTCGGGCGCGGTGTACTTCCCGAACCGCCGCATCTGCGCGGCGAGGAAGATGAGGAGGATGAAGTACCCCGTCGACCAGCCGACGACGAACGCGAGCCCGTAGTACCCCGAGAGGGCGATGAGCGCCGCCATCCCGAGGTACGACGCGGCGCTCATCCAGTTCGCGCCGATCGCCATGCCGTTCTCGACGTTCCCGATGGAGCGCCCGGCGACCCAGAGGTCGTCGGTGTCGGCGACGCGGAACGCGTACCCGATACCGAGGAACAACAGGAGCATCCCCGTGACCATGATCGCGGGCACGAGCTTGAACGACCCGTTCAGTGCGTCGGGGAGGAGCTGTAACGGCAGTTCAGCGGTCGCGGTGGCGAGCGTCATTGCTCCACCCCGCCGTCGGCCGCGGTCGGCTCCTTGGCGGCGTCGTCGCTCGGGGCCCCGGCGTCGTCGCCGTGGTCGATGCCGTAGCGTTCGTCGAGCTGGTCGCGTTTGCGGGCGTAGACGAACGAGAGCACGAGTGCACCGGTGGGCGCGCCGATGGCGGTGGTGACGTAGTGCAGCGGGAACCCGATGACGGTGACGCTCGTCATCGCGTCCGGGGCGAGCGCCGTCGCCGTCACGGGCCCGAAGACGACGACCGCCCACGCGGCGAACATCGCCCAGACCACGCGGAGGTGGTCGCGCATGAACGGCGTCGACGGCTTGAAGATGTTCACCTCGCGCTCGAGGTAGTCGACGTCCTCGCCGCGGTCGCGGGACGTGGCGTCGGCGGTGACGGTACCGCCGTCGGTACGCGGATGCGGGGCCGCCGCCTCGTGCGGGTGCTCGGTGGGCGTTCCAGTGGCTGTGCCGTCGCCGCCTTCGGTGGGGGTCTCGGTGACGGCTTCGTCCTCGTCTTCGGTCGATGCGTCGGTCGTCGTCGGGTCGCGGGCCGAGGTCGACTCGCGTTGTGAGTCAGTGTCTCTCATGCTATGTGTGTTGGCTGGTCGGTGGCCGGGTCGCGTATTCGGTGTCGAAAGTGCCGCGGGTGGTCGGCTGTCGGTTCACCTGGCCTTGCTCCGGGAGGGAGCGAGCGGGGGCGCTCGGTCAGTCACCTCCCGCGTCGACCGCGGCCTGGATGTCCTCGACGATGCCGGGGTTCCGGAGGGTCGAGGTGTTCCCGAGGTCGTCGCCGTTCGCGATGTCCTCCAGCAGGCGACGCATGATCTTCCCGGAACGCGTCTTCGGGAGTTCGGGCGTGAAGACGACGGATTCGGGGCGTGCGATGGGGCCGATGGCGTCCTCGACGCCCTTGATTATCTTCTCGCGGAGTGCCTCGTCGCCGTCGGCGTCGTCCTCGGTGATGACGTACGCGTGCACGGCCTCGCCCTTCACCGGGTGGTTCCCGCCGACGACGGCGGCTTCGGCGACGCCTTCGACGCCGACGATGGCGCTCTCGATCTCCATGGTGCCGAGGCGGTGCCCGGAGACGTTGATGACGTCGTCGACGCGCCCGAGGACGGTGATGTAGCCGTCGTCGTCGATCTTCGCGCCGTCCTCGGGGAAGTACGTCCAGTCGTCGGGGTCGTCGCTGTCGACGTCGGAGTACTCGCGCCAGTACTCGTCGACGAACCGTTGGTCGTTCTTGTAGAGCGTGCGGAGCATCCCCGGCCACGGCTTGTCGACGGTGAGGTACCCGGCTTCGCCGGCGTCGACCTCGTCGCCGACGGCGTCGACGACGTTCACGTCCAGGCCCGGGAGCGGCGGTCCCGCCGCACCCGGCTTCATGTCCTTCACGCCGGGGAGCGTGGTTATCATCATGCCGCCGGTCTCGGTCTGCCACCACGTGTCGACCACGGGGCAGGACTCGTCGCCGACGTGCTCGTAGTACCACTTCCACGCCCGCGGGTTGATGGGTTCGCCGACGGTCCCGAGCAGACGGAGGCTGGAGAGGTCGTGCTCGGCGGGGTAGCGCTCGCCCCACTTCATGAACGCGCGGATGGCCGTGGGAGCGGTGTACAGTTGCGTGGTCTCGTACTCCTCGACGATCTCCCACATCCGGTCCTTCTCGGGGTAGTCCGGCGTCCCCTCGTACATCACCGTCGTCGTACCGAGACTCAGCGGCCCGTACACGATGTAGGAGTGACCCGTGATCCAGCCGATGTCCGCCGAGCACCAGTACGTGTCCTCGGGTTTGACGTCGAGCACCGCCTGACTCGTCCACGTGACCCACGACAGGTAGCCGCCCGTGGTGTGCTTCACGCCCTTCGGCTGCCCCGTGGTCCCCGACGTGTACATGAGGAAGAGCATGTCCTCGGCGTCCCTGCTCACGGGGTCGACCTCGGCGCCGGCGTGGTCGTCGACGAGCGCGTCGTAATCGTGGTCGCGCCCCGACGCGTCCGCGCCGCCGGCGCCGTCGCGCATCGGGTGGTCGTACGCGTCGCCGAGTCGGTCGACGACGACGCCCGTCACGTCGTGGTCGACGCCACCGAGGCCGTCGTCGGCCTTCGCCTTGTGCTCCAGGGCGTCGCCGCGGCGATAGTAGCCGTCGCAGGTGACGAGGTACTCGGAGTCGGCGGCGTTCATCCGCGTCGCGAGCGCGTCGGCGGAGAACCCGGCGAACACGACGCTGTGGGGGGCGCCGATGCGAGCGCACGCCAGCATCGCGACGGGGAGCTCGGGAACCATCGGCATGTACATCGTGACGACGTCGTCCTCGCCGACGCCGAGGTCGCGGAGCGCGGCCGCGAACTCGTTGACCTCGCGGTGGAGTTCGCGGTACGTGTACGTCCGGTTGGCCTCGTCGGTCGGTTCGCCGATCCACTCGATGGCGGGCTCGTCGCCGCGCTCGTCGAGGTGTCGGTCGAGCGCGTTGTAGCTCGCGTTCAGCTCCCCGCCGGTGAACCACTCGAAGAACGGCGGGTTCGAGTCGTCCAGGACCTGGTCGTACTCGGTCTCCCAGTCCAGGAGGTCGGCGGCGCCCTCCCAGCACGCCGGCCAGTCCTCGGCGAAGTCGTCGTATATCTCCGGGTCGGTGACGTTCGCCTGCTCGACGAACGACTCCGGTGGCTCGAACTCGTCGGCGTCCGCGATGCGCGCCTCGATGCTATGTTCGGTCTCGCCCGACATACCTCGCACCGCGACACCCGACGTAAAAAGGACGGTAACTAATGGGCCGAACGACCGTGATGGAAGCCCCGAACCCGCGAGAAACGCGACGAAACGGGCTGGACGTTGGTGAACGCGGCTCGGTCGACCGCCGTTCGGTTCACCGACACGTTCGCCCCGACAGACTCGCTCGGCCTAAACAGATAGTCATCGAATCGCACGGGCACTCTCGCTCGGGCTCACGCCCGGTCACTCGCTCCTTGCCGTCACC
This sequence comes from Halorubellus salinus, assembly GCF_020567525.1. GTDB lineage: Archaea > Halobacteriota > Halobacteria > Halobacteriales > Natrialbaceae > Halorubellus > Halorubellus salinus. The sequence continues at coordinate 229,839 of NZ_JAJCVI010000003.1, read as the reverse complement.
AGTACGGTCCCGCGAGCGCTCAGGACTCGAAGAAGGCGTCGAGGAGCTTGCGTTGGGCGACGCGGAGGTGGTTGTGGAGCGTCGGCGCGGCGACGTCCAGCGAGTCGGCGAGCTCCTCGCCGGTGGATTCGCGCGGCCACTGGAAGTACCCGCCGTGGTACGCGGACTGGAGGACGGCGAGCTGGCGGTCGGTGAGGTCCTCGCGGAGTCGGTCCTGGAATCCGCGAGCGTGCTCGACGGTACGTTCGACGGTCTCCTGGCCGACGAGCGCCGAGTCCGGCCACGCGTCCCGAAGCGCATCGCGGACCGCCCTGACGTCGGCGTCCGCAGGCACGACCGCGGTCAGGCGACCGCCGTCGGCGTCGACGCGATAGGATTGCACGCGTGCGTCGAGGTCGACGAGCGTCCGCGCCGGCGAGTCCTGCACGACGAACTCGAAGACGGGGCCGTCGTCGCCGTCGTCGACGTACCGGACGCGAGCCACGCCGGCCGCGTCCTCGTCGTCGGTCGCGTCGACGACGTCCTTCGGCGCGACGTCGGCGACCTCCGCGTAGAGCACGAGCCCGGGGCCCCCGGGGACGACGCCGGTGACCTCGACGGTCGTATCGAGCGAGTCGGCGAGCGCGACGAGGACCGCGTCCCGGTCGTGGACGTCGAACCGGAGTTCGGTGACGACGTCCGCGACGAGCCGTCGACGTCGTCGCGTCGCCTCGAACGCGCGAGCGACGAGTGCACCGAGCGCGTCGTGGAGCGCGGCGACCGTCCCGTCCGCGTCTGGGACGTGCTCGACGCCGAGGCCGAGCGCGTACGCGACCCCCTCGAACTCGCCGACGGGGAGCGTCAGCACGCCCCCGCGGTCGCGGTCGAAGCTACGGGCGCGACCGCGCTCGCTCCCGTCCGCGTCGTCGTCCGTGCCGGTCGCGTCGTCGCCGCTTGCGGCTCCGAGCTCGGCCGCGGCGACGGCGGCGTCGACGCCGGCGTTCGCCACGACGTCCGCGGACGCGTCCTCGTCGGTCCACCGGCCGACCCACGCGTACCGGTAGCCGTCGGTGCTCGCGACCCGTTCGACGACCGCGTCGAACAGCGCGCCCGGCGACTCCTGGTCGCCGAGCACGTCGCCGACGGCGGCCAGCAGGCGTGCGGCGTCCCTGACCGGCTCGGGCGTGCCGTCGTCGGCCGCGAGCGCCGCGGCATCGTCGACCGCGGCCGCGATCTCCACGGGACTCGGGTCGTCGAGGTACGGCGCGAGGCCGGCGACGCTCTCGAACCCCGCGACTGCGGCGACGACGCGGACGTCGACGCCCCGCCGGAGCAGCGAGACGACGAAGTGCTCGCGGAGCGACCGCGAGTCGACCGCGGCGAAGCGGTCGTCGCCGGTCGCGGCCGCGGCGCGGTCGGCGACCTCGCGGACGAGCATCTGGACGCGTCGCGCGGACACGTCGACGAGCGATTCGTCGTCATCGACGCCGTTCGACGCGGCGTACTTCTCGACGTCGTGTGCGACCGCCGGCGGGAGCCACGTCGTCCGGTCGTCGACCGACGCCACCGTCGTTCCGTCGACCGCGCCGACGTCGCCGGGGCTGAGGGACGCGACCTCGGCTGGCCGCAGGCCTGCCTCGCCGCAGAGGCGGACGACGAGGTCCTCGCGGTGCGTGCGGGCGTGCCGGCGGAGCCGCGCGTAGTCGGCGTCCGAGAGCGGGTCGACCACGTTTCGCGCTACCAGACGCGACGCAATAGTTCTAGGGTTCGAGCTGGCAACTGGAGGGAGTCCGACTGGGCACCGCTCGGAGGATTCGCCCGAATAGTTTCGCACTACTACTGAACACGAAACGGTTCGTTCCGGGAGGTCAGAGTGAGCTCGTGCTCGTCCAGCTACTCGGCTCGAACGAGGAGCGACAGGTGGTGAGGACGTTTCGAGCCGCGCGTCGACGTCCCGTCAGTCGTCGTGGCGTGCTTCCAGCTCCCCGACGACCTCGGGGTTCCGGAGTGCGCTCGTGTCGCCGTAGGACTCGCCGTTCGCGATGTCCTCCAGCAGGCGACGCATGATCTTCCCGGAGCGCGTCTTCGGGAGGTCCGGCGTGAACACGACCTGGTCGAGGCGCGCGCCCGCGCCGATGGCGGCCGCGACCGCGTCGTCGAGCGCGTCCCGGAGCGTCGACACGTCGGTGCGGTCGTCGTCGGTCGTGACGTACGCGACGAGCGCGTTCCCCGAGTCCGGGTCGTCGCGCGCGATGACCGCCGCCTCCGCGACGCCGTCGACCTCGACGAGCGCGTGCTCGATCTCGCCCGTACTGAACCGGCGACCGTCGACGTTCACCACGTCGTCCGCGCGCCCCAGCACCGTCACGTACCCCGCCTCGTCGACGGTCGCCTCGTCGCCGACCCGATACCACCAGCTGGCGCCCGCGCCAGCACCTGCGTCCGCGCCCGCATCCTCGTCGGAGGGCGCGTCGGCGTCGTCGAGCGCCTCCGATTCGACCGCCACGCGTTCGCCCCACGCCGTCCCGGTCGCGAGCTCGCGCGCCATCGCCGGCCACGGTCGGTCGACGGCCAGCCACCCGCGAACGCCCGGGCCGACCGGGTCACCCGCGCCGTCGCGTACCGACACCGCGACGCCCGCGAGCGCCCGGCCCACCGAACCGGGTTTCGCGCCGTCGACGCCCGGGAGCGTCGACAACAGGACCGCGCCCGTCTCCGTCTGCCACCACGTGTCCACGACCGGACAGTCGCCGCCGCCGACGTGCTCGAAGTACCACGCCCACGTCTCCGCGTCGAACGGCTCGCCGACGCTCCCCAGGACGCGCAGCGAGGAGAGGTCGTGCCGGTCGGGGTACTCCGCGCCCCACTTCGCGAACGACCGGACGACCGTCGGCGCCGTGTAGAACACCTCCACGTCGAGGTCCTCGACGAGCGCCCACGGGCGGTCGCGGTCGACCGCGTCCGGACTCCACTCCGTCAGGACCGTCGTCGCACCGAGCGCGAGCGGCCCGTACACGCCGTAGGAGTGCCCCGTGATCCACCCCGGGTCCGCCGTCGACCACACCGTCGTGTCCGCAGTAACGTCGAGGACGCGCTCGGTCGACCACGCGACCTGCGCGAGGTACCCGCCCGTCGTGTGGGTCACGCTCTTCGGCTCGCCGGTCGTCCCCGACGTGTAGATGCGGAACAGCGGGTCGGTCGCCGCGCGCGACACAGGGTCGACGGTCGCGTCGGCGTTCGCGGCCACGAGGTCGTCGTACGCGTACCGGCCCTCGCGGTCGACGTCCGGGTCCGTCCCCAGACGGTCGACGACGACCGTCGCGTCCAGGTCGTACGACAGCGACATCGTCGCGTTGTCCGCGCGCCGCCGCTGGTCGACCGCCTCACCGCGCCGATAGTACCCGTCGCTCGTCACGAGGTACCGGGAGTCCGCGCGCTCCATCCGCGTCGCGAGCGCGTCCGCGGAGAACCCCGCGAACACGACGTTGTGGACCGCGCCGAGGCGAGCGCACGCGAGCATCGTCACGACGACCGCCGGCACCGCCGGGAGGTACGTCGTCACCACGTCGTCCTCGTTCACGCCGAGGTCGCGGAGGCCGGCGGCGACCGCGTTCACCTCCGCGTGCAACTCGCGGTACGTGTACGTCCGGGACTCCCCGAGGTGGCCGTTCCACTCGAGGGCGACCGCGTCACCGCGCTCGTCCAGGTGGCGGTCGACGCAGTTCGCGCACGCGTTCAGTTCCCCGCCCTGGAACCACTCGAACGGCGGGCCGCCGTCGGCGTCCGTCGCCAGCACGCGGTCGTAGCCGGCGGTCCAGTCGAGTGCGTCCGCGGCCGTCGCCCACGCGTCCGGCCAGTCCGCGTCGAACGACGCCCTGTCGTCCGCGGTCGGGGTCACCCGCCCCTCGAACGCCGCCGGTGGCGGAACCAGCGGTCGATCGTCGGGCGGCGCCCCGTCGGATGCCGTCATCACTCCTGCTTACTCGCTCGTTCGCTTAAGGATTGGCCTCCCTCTGGCGATACGGCGCGCTCACCGGTTCGAGCGACGCGCGGGCATCGGCAAAGAATGCGGTCGCGTCGACGCGACGGGCAGGGCGAGCGCGACGCGTCGACGCGGTGTGTCAGACAGGCTGGTGCTCCGTTCGGCCGAGGCGTCCTGGCAGGCACCCCAGCCACTTCCCCCGGAGTCGATGGGCAGTCGACTCGGGCGTGGTGCCGGCGACGATGGGCGGTCGCGCCGGCGGTTCGGTCAGGCGGACCGAAGCACCACCTCCTGCTACCACGGCATCTCACTTCAAGGACACGTTCACTCAAACGGGCGTTTGAGTCGACTCACCCTCACGGACCCACGGAACTGGTGTCGAACGAACGGGTTCCCCGTGGCGGCTGACCGCCGGTCGCGACACGGCCATTCGTCGCCCGATACCCACCACCTGTCGCTCGCACTCGTGCTCGCGTTCGCCGGCCTCGCGACCGTTCCCGTCCCCGACGGCAACGTGGCGGTCACGTCATCGCGTCGTTCCCGACGTGTGGATGCCGTCGGACGTAGTCCACGAGCCGCGGTGCGTACTCGCGGAAGTCCGGGCACTCGATGCCCTCGTCGGCGAGGACGCGCGTGGCGTTCGTCGTGTCGTACCGCGTCGGGTGCGTGAAGTAGTCGACGATCGCGGGGTCGATACCGGTCCAGTCGCGGAACGCGTCGACCTCGCGGAGCAACCACTGGAACGCGGACTTCGGGAAGCGGACGTCGAGGGTCCACGTGTTCGCCGCGGCGGCGAACGCGGCCTGCATCTCCGCGACCGACGGCGGGTCGGGGTCCGCGAGCTGGTAGACCTCCCCGCTGGTGTCCTCGCGCGCGCTGATGGCGTCGATGGCGTCGACGACGAAGTCCCGCGGGACGACGTTCACCTCGACCGCACCGGGGTCACCGAACTCGGGGACGACCGCGACACCGGGTTGGTCGAGGAAGTACTCGATGACGTGATACGGCCCGTCGTACTTCTGGGTCTCTCCGGTTTCGCTGTCGCCGACCGCGATGCTCGGCCGGTAGACCGTCGCCGGGAGACCGTCGTCCATCGCGTCCTGCACGCGGACCTCCGCGAGGAACTTCGTGGACTCGTAGTGGTTGTTGAACGACTGGCCTTCGACGAGCATGTCCGCCGTGAACTCGCCGGGGTAGCGTCCGCTCACGTAACACGTGGAGACGTAGTGGAGTCGGTCGAAGGGCTCGCAGGCGCGACAGAACTCGAGGACGCGTTCGGTGCCGTCGACGTTCACGCGCATCGCGAGGTCGCGGTCGACGGCGAGGTCGTAGACGGCGGCGAGGTGGTACACCTCGGTCGTCCGGTCTGCGAGTACGTCGGGAGCGAAGTCGCCCTCTTCGGGGAGTCCGAGGTCGGGTTCGGTGATGTCGCCCTCGACGAGCGCGACGGCGTCGTCGACGTCGTGCTTGCGCTCCAGGGCGTCCCGGCGTCGCTCCGCGAGGTCGCGGTAGTGGGACTGCACGAGACACGTGACGTGCTCGTCGCGCCCGAGCAGTCGGTCGACGAGTGCGCTCCCGAGGAACCCCGGGAAGCCGGTGAGGAAGACCGTGTCGGCTGGCATGGGCGTGTCGTCGGCGGGGCGTGTGAAGGGTCTGTCGCCGCCATCGCGGGTTCGATGAGCGACTTCCCCCGTCAGAATTAAGTAGGAGTGTAAAGTACGCTTTACTGTAAAGCGAGCTTTACGACAAACGCGCTTTACACACGAGCCATGTTCGAAACCGAATCAACCGACCACGACCCGCTCGCCGCCCGCCGTCGCAGCCGCCGGGTCATCTGGGGGCTCGTCGCCCTCGGCTGTCTCGCGTACCTCGCCGGCATCGCGCTCGGCCTGCCGTTCGTCGGCGTCGGCCTCTACTGGCTGTGCTGCGTCGCCTTCGTCGGCTACGGGTTCGTCACCGAGGCCGAACCGTACGACGAACGCGACCAAGAGATCCAGGCGAAAGCCGCCGGCAGCACCCTCGGTGCGGCTGCGTTCGCGCTCATCGCGGGCGGCCCCGGGATGGCCGCCCTCGAGGCTGCGAACGCGTACACCGCACCCGGCTGGTTCTGGGGTGCGATGGGCGCCCTCGCCTGTCTCTTCGGCGTCTTCACCGTCGCGATGACCTACCACCAACGCAGTACCTGACCCACTCATGTCACTCACATCGACCGACGACCCCGGACCGCTCGCAGAACGCCGCCGCGACAGACGCCTGTTCGGTGGGCTCATCGCCGCCGCGATGTTCGCGTTCTTCACGCTCGACCTCATGGGGCGCCCCATCGTCGCGGTCGCCGCCTACTGGACGTTCGTCGCCGGGGCGATCGTCGTCCTGTACCGGAGCGACGTCATCATGGACGAGCGCGACGCGGCGCTCGAACGCATCACGAGTCATCGCACCATCCAGGTGATCGGCGGCGGCCTCCTCGTGCTCGCCCCTGGTATCGACGCGCTCGCCGAGGCGAACGTCTACGACGTCCCACCGCTCGTCGACGGCGTCCTCTTCGGCTGGGGTGCCGTCTTCGTCGTCTGGGGGCTCGCCTACGGGGTGACTCGACTCCGCCGATGAGGAACCACGTCCGAGAGTACCGGACCGACGCCGACATGAGTCAGGCCGACCTCGCCGCGGCGGTCGACGTCAGCCGCCAGACCATCAACAGCATCGAGCGCGACCGCTACGACCCGTCGCTCGAGCTCGCGCTGAAGCTCGCCGCGTACTTCGACTGCCTCGTCGAGGACCTCTTCGAACTCGAGGCCGACGAGGCGGCGTAATTCACGAGATAACCCGAGACACGCACGCGAACGGACCGACAGACCGAGTATCGCTCGCTCGACAGCCGCTCGCTCGATAGCCACGGGACCGCCCCGACACACACGCTACGACACGGATACGCCCACCGATGACAGACGCACACACCACCACGTCCGGAGTTACATCGCCCACCAATTCGCTCGCCGCCGTCGCCGCCCTCGGTAGCGTCCTCTGGGTCGTCGGCGAGTTCGCCATCCGCCAAGGCCTCACGCGACCGCTCGCGGACCTCCCCGGGTTCGGTGAGGTCGCCCCGATCGCGACGCTCGCGCTCACCGGCGTCGTGCTCGCACCGCTCGTCGCGGTCCTCGGGACGCGCGTCGGCATCGACCCCGCGGACTGGGAGCTCTCGCTCTCGAAGCGCGGTGTCGTCGCTGCTGTCGCCACGCTACCAGCGTACTACGTGTTCATCATCGCCGCGTCGGCGGTCGCCGCCGCCGTGTTCGGTATCGACCCCGCTGCCGGCACGCGCGGCTTCTGGGCCGCCGAGCTCTCGACGGGCGCGCTCGTCGCGCTCGTCGCCGTGAACGGCGTCCTCGGGCCGATCGCCGAGGAGATCGCGTGGCGCGGCGTCGTCCAGACCGCGCTCACCGACGCGTTCGGCGCCCTCGCCGGCATCGCCCTCACCGCCGTCGTCTTCGCCGCCAAGCACGTCGTCGTCGACCTCGGCGCAACACCGATGCGCGTCGCCACCCTCCTGTTCCTCGCGTTCGCCTGGGGCGTCCTCCGGCACCGGTACGGAACTGGCAGCGCGATGATCGCGCACGTCCTCGCCAACACAACTGCGACCGCATCGCTGCTGTTCGTATAGAATCCACGCACCCCTCTTTCTCCCCGGACCCCTCTTTCTCCCCTGGACCCCTCTTTCTCCTCGCCTCCCGCTCGCGAGCGCGGCGCGCACCGCTCGCCGCGGTGGGCGCGCGTGCTCGCGCCAAGGATACTCGGTGAGTGCGGTGGCCGCTAGCCCTGGGGGATGCCCAAACGGTTACGTGGACTCGACCGTTGCTGGCTGGTATGAGTGCGCGGACGCGGGTGACGAGCGTTGAGGCGGTACACGAGTCGGGGTCGTACCTGTTCGCGGTTCGGGATTCGTACGGCGACGATGGGGAGGTGGTGGTGGTGCCGTGCGAGGACGGGGTGGCTGCGTTCCGGAACTACTGCGTGCACGAGAGCGATCAGCGGCTCGCTCGGGAGGGTGTTGGGGCGGTGGTTCGGGATGGGGAGATGATCTGTCCGCGGCATGGGTCGACGTTCGATACGTGTTCGGGGGATTGTGACAACGGGAAGGCAGAGGGGATGACGCTCGCGGACGTGGACATCGAGGTGGTGGACGGGCAGATGTATCTGGTTGACGAGGAGTTGACGTACCTCTACGAGGGGCCGGTGCAGGGCGACGACGACGATGACGATATGCCGTCGTCGACGTCGCATATCAACCTGTGAGTGCGTTGAGTGCGAGTCACCTGGTCGCAGTCTTCTGGTTTTCTGTTCAGTGTTACTGGTCAGTGTAACTTGTTTCTGCGTGCTGGTGGTTGGTCCTGGCGTCTGCCGGCTGCACCGTTGTCGTGTGCTAGCAGCTATCTGGTGGTGTCTGTGCGAGTGGTGTTGACCCGGGGGTAGTTCGACGGTCGCGAGACGCGTGGGCTCGTCTCCGGGACCAGTCGGTCGTCGCCGTCGGCGACGGGTCGGCGGTGGGAGTAGCGGGAGCTGGTCGGGTCAGCGTCGCGTCGTCATGCGGCCGTGTTCGCGGACGGCGGCGGCGAGGTCGCGGTAGAGGGGCGCGCAGGAGTCCTCGGGCGTCCGGTGTGGTGCGACCGCGCCGAGCGTGTCGAAGTCGCCGACGAGCACGAGGCGTTTCCGGGCGCGGGTGAGGGCGACGTTGAGGCGGCGTGGGCCGACGGCGGGCGTCTCGAGGAACCCGCTGTCGCCGGTGTCGTTGCTGCGGACGAACGAGACGACGATCGCTTCGCGCTCTCCGCCCTGGAAGGAGTCGACGGTGTCGACGGTGACGTGCTGGCCGCCGGGGACGTCGCCGGTCGCGAGCTGCGAGCGGATGCGGTCGGCTTGGGCGGCGTACATCGAGATGACGGCGACGTCCTCCGGGTCGAGTGCGCCGTCGACGAGCGAGCGGACCTCGGCTGTGACGACGTCGGCCTCGGTCGGGTTGTGGTAGGAGTCGCCGCCTGCTTCCTGGCGTTCGGGCCCGTGGACGTCGACGGCGACGAGTGGCTCGCGGTCGTCGACGCGCCAGTCGGCGTTCCGGGTGGCGGTCTCGAGCTGGCCGTCGTAGAACGCGTCGTTCGGGAACGCGGCGATGGCGTCGTGCATCCGGTACTGGCGGCCGAGGAGCACGGCGACGTCGTCGCCGTACGCGTCGAGGACGTCCTCGAACCACGACCGTCGGACGGCGGCGTCGCTGCGGCCGCCTTCGCTGGTTGCGTTGCCACCGCTGGTGGGGTCAGCGTCGTTCGTTGGGTCGGCGTCGCTCGTGGGGTCGGCGTCGCTTGTGGCGTACGGTGGTAGCTGTTTGTGGTCGCCGGCGAGCACGACGCGCTGGGCGGCGTCGAGGACGATGGCGGTCGCGGGGCGACTGGCTTGCGTCGCTTCGTCGACGATGCCGACGTCGAACTCGTTGGTCTCGAAGCGCGCGGCGCCGTTCGTGGTGGCGGCGACGACGTCGGCGTTCGCGACGGATGCGCTCGCGTACTCGCGGTTCACGACGTCGTTCGTGGACTGGCGGCCGACGCGGGCGACGTCGACGTCGAGGTCGCCCTGTTCGCCGGTCGCGAAGGCGTGGAGCGTCCCGGGTTCGGGTGCGTCGAGGGTGCTGTCGCCGACGAGGAGGTTGTCGACGGCCTGGTTCGAGTGCGCGGTGACGAGCACGCGTTCGCCGCGGCTCGCGGCGTGCAGGACGAACGCGGTGAGCGTCCGGGTCTTCCCGGTTCCGGGTGGGCCGTGGACGAGTGCGACGTCCCGGGCGTCCGCGGCCCACTTCAGTGCGCGTTCCTGGTACTCGTTCAGGTCGAGTGGCGTGCTCGGCGTCGACAGGGTGTCGCCGTCGAACCGGATCGGGCGCGTGGTCGCGAACAGCGCGCGCTTCTCGTCGCGGTCGGCGACCGCGTCGAGTGCGTCGGTTCGTCGTTCGAACGGGACGGGGTTCAGGAGTGGGGCGACGTAGAAGTCGCGGTCGCGGTCCGTGAGGAGTGCCTCGAACCGCTCCAGTGGGACGTCGCCGGCGCGTGCGGGTTTGACGCGAATGATGGGGTCGTCGACGCGGGTGGTGCGGACGGCGAGTGGCAGGTCGGGGTCGTGGTCGTCGCTGTCGACGAGGAGGACGCTGTCGCGATGCAGCGTCGGGCGCGTTCGCCCCTCGTGTGCGTTCGTCGTGGATCCTTCCGGTCGTTGGAGGACGAACTCGCCGATGTGGTCCTCGCGGTTCGCGCGCCCGAGGGAGACGAAGGGGCCGGCTGCGACGCCTTCGTTCGCGAGCGCGCGGAGGGTGGCGTTCCGGTGGCGGGCGCGGTTCGCGCGTCTGGCGGCGGCGCGCTCCGCGGTCACGGTCGCCCGGAGGTCGTCGAAGAACGCGGCCACGTCGTCTGGCGACCGCGACGCGTCGGGGTCGACGACCGTCGGCGGCACCGCGTCCGTGCGCTCGTCGCCGTCGGCTGCGCTTGCCGTGGGCTCGTCCGACCCGGAGTCCGCGTCGGAGTGCTCGTCGGGATGCCACAGTCGCAAGCGGTCACAGACCGTCGTTCGCGCCGCCTCGGCGACGTCGACGAACCGGACCATGCCGTCGATGCCGAACCCGATGTCGTACCACCCGAACTGTTCGGCGTCGGGTCGCCAGAGGACGTACTCGTCGGTGACGCGCGGCCCGTCGGCTGCGTGCAGTGGGACCGCGTACCCCTTCGCGTCCGGCGGCGATTCCCGGACCGTCTCCGCAGCGCGGTCCAGTGCCGTCGCGAGAGCGCTCGCCCCCATCGTCCCCCCGAACCGCTCCGGGTCGCCCGGCTCGTCGGCCGCGCCGTACAGGGTCGCGCCAGCGACGCTCCACGCGTCGTCGAGGTCGTCGACGCGTTCGTCGGTCGTCCCGTGGTCTCCTCCCGGCATGGCGAGTGGTCTCGTCCGTGCGGAATCGACCGTGCGGCTTAGGCGCTCCGTTCGCGGACAGCGACTCGCCCGGTGTGAGCGTCGAACTCGCTCGGTGCGTCGAACTCACTCGGTGCGGACGCCGTGGAACTCGAAGCGGGCGCCGCCGTCGTCGCTCTCGTCGACGGTGACGGTCCAGCCGTGTTCGCGGGCGACGTCCTGGACGATGGCGAGCCCGAACCCGGTGCCGGTCTCGGAGGTCGTGTGGCCGGTGTCGAACACGCGGTCGCGTTCTCGCTCTGGGATGCCGGGGCCGTCGTCGGCGACGAAGAACCCGTCGTCGAGCGCGCCGACCGTGATGGTGACCGCGCCGCGCTCGGTCGCATCGTCGTGCTCGCCGGGTCCGTCCGTCGGTCGCGTCTCGGCGCCGGCCGCGGCTGGCTGTGTGGTCGTCGCGCCGTGTTCGACGCTGTCACCGGACCCCGTCCGGGAACCGGTCGAGCCGTGCTCGACTGCGTTCCGGACGAGGTTCTCGACGAGGTGACTGAGTCGGCGTTCGTCCGCCCAGATGGTCGCGTTCTCCTCGAACGTCACGGTTGCGTCGCCGACGTCGAGCGTTCGGAGGCAGCTTTCGACGAGGTCGTGGAGGTCGACGGGCGCGGGTTCGAGGTTCGCGTCGCCGTGTCGCGCGACCGCGAGGACGTCCTCGATGATGGCGTCCATCCGTTCGAGCGCGTCGGATGCCCTGTCGAGATGCGGGTCGTCGCAGTCCATCGCGACGAGGTCGATGGCGCCGGTCGCGACCGCGAGCGGGTTCCGGAGGTCGTGACTGACGACGCTCGCGAACCGCTCCAGGCGCTCGTTCGTCGCTTCGAGCTCGCGCTGTCGCTCGTGGCGTTCGGTCACGTCCCGGTTCACCGCGAGGACGCCTTCGACGGTCGGGTCCTCGAGGAGGTTCACGGCGCGGTTCTCCATCCACCGCCAGTCGCCGTCCTGGTTCCGGTAGCGGTACTCGGTCGTCACCGCTTCGGTCGGGTTCGCGAGGAGGTACTCGAAGTCCGCGAGGACCTCCTGGCGGTCGTCCGGGTGGATGTACTCGATGACGTTCTCGCCGATGAGGTCGCGGCGTTCGTACCCGAGGACGTCAGCGGACGGTTGACTCTGGAACGTGATCTCGCCGTCTGCGTCGGTGACGTAGAACGCGTCCGGGCTGTTCTCGAGGAGTGCCTCCTGGCGGTGCAGGCGGCGTTCGCGGTCGCGGCGCTCGGTGACGTCGCGCGCGAACCCCTGGACGATGTGGACGCCGTCGCCGCGGTACACCGGGCTGGCGCTGACCTCGGTGTCGATACGGACGCCGTCCTGGCGTCGCAGGACCACCGAGAGGTCGTGGACGACCTCGCCGTCGAGGACGCGCTGGAACCCCGAGACGGCCGTCCCGAGGTCGTCGGGGTCGACGAGCACGTTGAATGGCTCGTCGACGAGGTCCGCTGGCGCGTACCCGAGCAGGTGCTCGACGGCGGGCGAGACGTACCGGATGGTGCCGTCCGCTTCGATGCGGAACACCGCGTCCGGACTGAGTTCGGCTATCTCCCGGAACCGGCGTTCGCTCTTCCGGCGACTGGACGCGTCGAGCGGGACGCGGTCGGTTCGGGGGGTCGTGGTCTGCGTTCCTTCGACGGCCCCACGGACGCGCTTCGCGAGCTCCTTGGCGGTGCGCTGCCCTGGTGACGACGCCACGTAGTCGGTGACGCCTCGCCGGACGGCCTCGCTCGCCACCGCCTCGCTGCCCTGGCCGGTCGCGAGCACGAACGGGAGGACGGGGTCGCGCTCGCGGACGGCGGCGAGGAACTCGGTGCCGGTGGCGTCGGAGAGCGGGTAGTCGGCGAGCACGCAGTCGTAGGTCTCGGTCTCGAGTCGCGCGAGCGCAGCCTCGGCGGTCGTCGCGACGTCGACCTCAAGGACGTCCGCCTCGTGCTCCAGGGCGGTGCGTACTCGCGACGCTATCTCGCCCTCGGCCGGGACGAGCAGCACGCGGACGGGTTCTGACATGAGAGACGTACGATGCGGTTCGGCAAAAGTGCTGACCCTGTGCTGGTGGAACCGGCCGCGAGTGCGACAGGTTGCGTCGGCACCATCGCAGTCGTTCGAATCCCGCCCCGGGTGACTCGCTCACCCGCGGCCGCCGTTCCCGTCGCTGGTCTCCCGGTCGCCGCGGTCGCTGGTCTCCCGGTCGCCGCGGTCGCTGGTCTCCCGGTCGTCGTTCCGGTCGGTGCCGGAGTCCATGCCGGATTGCATGAACTGCGCGAGGATGCCGCCGATGCGGGAGTCGGCGGTCCACATCGCCTCCTCGCCGAGCGGGTCGTCGGCGGTCTCGACGGCGAGGAGGACCGTGCTGTCGTCGACCATGAGTGCGCGTCCGGCGAAGTCCGCGGGGTTGTCCTCGGACATGACGACGACCTGGACGGGGTCGTCGGCGAACCGGTCGTTCACCGACCGGTCGGCGGTGAGGACGGTGACGCGTCGGCCGCGGTCGGCGGCGTCGCGGAGCGACGCGGCGACGCGCTCGCCGAGCGAATCGCCTTCTGGGGCGACGAGGACGACGAACGCGTCGGCGTCGTCGACCAGGGAGACGATGCGGTCGTCGATGGGTTGGCGACCCCGGAGCGTGGAGACGTCCTGGCTCTTCCCGTGGTCGCTCCCGGTGGCCTGGATGGTTTCGAGGTTCTCGAACGCGCGCGTGCGCTCCCGGTCGAGGCGCTCGGTGAGGAGGTCGCGAGCGGTCACCAGGTCGACGGGCCGGTACTCCTTCGGGCTGGATTCGACGACCTCGACGAGGCCGCGTTCGGCGAGTTCGTCCGCGGCGCCGTACACCTGCGAGCGCGGGACCTCGGAGCGGTCGCTGACGGCCTGTGCGGTCCCGGACCCGAGTTCCTGGAGGGCGACGAACACGCGCGCCTCGTAGTTCGGGAGTCCGAGTCGTTTCAGTGCGGCGACGGCGTCCTGTGCGCTCATGGGCTGATGGGCTGGGTCTGTGCCGGGGTGGCGTGTGTTGGGTGGCGTCGTGACCAGCGTTCGGTCCCGACGTCGCGACCGCGCGGTTCGTCGTCGAACGCGGTCGAGTCTGGTGGTATCGCCCCTACGTGGAGGGGTCGTATCAGTCCCCCGGTGTCGACGCCAGCGTTTGTTGTAGGATTCTACAATACTTATTTACACCGGCGTCGTAGGGACGACCAGATGACACTCCCGGCACGCTACGCGGCCCTCGTCACCACCTACAGCAAGACGGTGGTCGCGCTCATGCTCGTCGCGACGCTCGTCGTCGGCGCCGGCGCGGCGAGCCTCGACGGCGGGCTCTCCATCACGAGCTTCGAGAGCGACTCCACGGCCGCACAGAAACTCGACTACGCCGAGGCGAACTTCACGACCGACGGCGAGAACAGCACGGTCGTGCAGGTCGTCGTCCGCGGCGACGACGTCCTCACGAAGGAATCGCTGCTGTCGACGCTCCGGTTCCAGCGCACGATACGCGACGACCCCGACGTGAACGCCACGCTCCGCGACGACCAGCCCGTCGTCGGCCTCTCGAACGTCGTCGCCACCGCCGCGATACGCGCCGAACGAGCGCGCGAGGGCGGCGGTGGTTCGAGCGACGGGAACGGGTCAAGTGGTGGGCCGCCCGCGGGCGACGGTGGCGCTGGCCCGCCGAGCCAGCCGACGCTCGACGAACAGATCGCGCAACTGGAGTCGATGTCGCCCGACGAGGTCGAGACCGCCGTCGCGGACGTCCTCGACCCCGAGCGCGACGACCGCGGGCCCGTCGACCCGTACACGCTCCTCGCCACCGACTACGAGGCCGGGTCGACGACCGCGAGCGGCCGCATCACGTTCGCCTTCCAGGACACGACCGGGGCCGAGTCCGACGAGCTCCCCGCGGCCGTGACCGACGCGCAACTCGCCATCCAGACGTACGCCGAGGACACCATCGAGCCGGCTGGCGCGTTCGCGTTCGGCCTCGGTATCGTCGACGAGGAGGCCGGGACCGCGACCGGCGAGAGCTTCGCGTTCATCTCGCCCGTCGCACTCCTCCTCATCGTCGCACTCCTCGGGATCGCGTACCGGGACGTCCTCGACGTCGCGCTCGGCCTCCTCGGCGTCGTCCTCGTCCTCGTCTGGATGGGTGGCGCGATGGGGTGGCTCGGCATCGGCGTCACCCAGCTCATCATCGCCGTGCCGTTCCTCCTCATCGGATTGAGTATCGACTACGCCCTCCACGTCGTCATGCGCTACCGGGAGGCACGCGTCGACGACCCGGACCGCGACGTCCGGCAGGCGATGACGCGCGGCCTCACGGGCGTCGTCGTCGCCATCGGCGCGGCGACGTTTTCGACCGCGGTCGGGTTCGGGTCGAACCTCGTCAGTCCCATCGTCTCCATCCAGCAGTTCGGGACCGTCGCCGCGGTCGGTATCGTCTCCGCGTTCCTCGTCTTCGGCGTCCTCCTGCCGCCGCTGAAGGTCGAACTGGAGGAGCTCGCGGAACGCGTCGGGTTCGCTCGCGAGAAGCGCCCGTTCGGTCGCGGCGGGGTCGCCGGCCGCGCGCTCTCGTCCGGTGCGACGGTCGCACGGAAGGCGCCCGTGGTCGTCGTCGCGCTCGCACTCGTCCTCAGCGCCGGTGGCGGCCTCGCCGCGACCGACATCGACACGAGCATCGACCAGGTGGACTTCCTCCCGCGGGACACGCCCGAGTGGATGGAGTCGCTCCCCGAGCCGTTCGCGCCGAGCGACTACTCGCTCCGGTCGAACGCGGTCTACATCAACGAGCAGTTCGTGCAGTCCCGCGACCAGTCCAGGGCGATATTCCTCGTGGAGGGTGACGTCACCGCACCAGACACGCTCGAACGGATCGCTGCCGCCGAGGCCGACCTGGAGGAGACCGAGACCGCCGTCACGCTCGCCGACGGGAGCCTCCGCGTCGACGGCCCGCTCGAGGTCGTGAAGCGGACCGCCGCCACGAACGGGACGGTCGCGGACGTCGTCGCCCGCAACGACGCGGACGGCGACGGCGTGCCAGACGGGAACCTCTCCGCGGTCTACGACGCGGTCTACCGCGCGAACCCCGACGCGGCCGAAGCGGCGTTCTACCGCGAGGACGGCGAGTACCGCGCGCTCCGCGTGAGCGTCGCGCTCGTCGGCGGCGCAGACACCGGCACCGTCACCGCGGAGATGCGCGACGTCGCGACCGCTGTGGAATCCGGGAGCGACCTCACCGTCACCGCCACCGGGTCGCCCATCGTCCAGGAACTCGTCCAGCGCGGCCTCCTGGAGACGCTCGTCACCGGGTTCGCGATCACGTTCGGCGTCATCGTCGTCTTCCTGACGGGTATCTTCTGGCGGCGGTACGACACCCTCACGCTCGGCGCGGTCGTGATGACACCGGTGGTGTTCGCGCTCGCGTGGCTGTTCGGGACGATGTACCTCGCCGGCATCTCGTTCAACACGGAGACCGCGATCATCGCGAGCATCGCCATCGGCGTCGGCGTCGACTACGCCATCCACATCGGCGAACGCTTCATGGAGGAACTCGGCGAGCAAGGCGACGCCGTACTGGCGCTCGAACGCACCCTCCAGGGCACCGGTGGCGCGCTCCTCGCGAGCGCCGTCTCCACCGCTGGCGGGTTCGGCGTCCTCATGCTCGCGCTCGTCCCGAGCCTCCAGCGGTTCGGGTTCGTGACCGCGACCGCCATCGCTTACGCGTTCCTCGCGAGCGTCCTCGTCCTCCCGAGTCTCCTCGTCCTCTGGACGCGGTACGTCGACGTCGACGTCGAACCGGCCGCTCGCGCCACGCCCGGCGACGACTGACCGCCGACGCCACTCACACCGACGGCCGTGGAACGGTCGACTATCGGGCGGCGGAATCGGGAGTGCGTGAAAGGACCGATCGTCGAGCGCGGAGAACGAGTCTCGGGGCTGTCGAACTGCTGGTGGGACGAGGGGCGGGCTATCGTGGCGCGAGGCCAGCTGGTCGTCGGCCGTCCGGGGTCCGACGCCGTCGCGTCATCGCGTCACTTGCTGACCGAGACAGCGCCGCCGGCGGCGACGTAAACGGTGTACCCGAGGTACTCGAAGGACATCTGGAGGCTCGGTTCGTCCGCGTTCGTCTCGTTGGACGAGACCAGCGCGTTCAGGAGGTCGCCGTCGAGGACGTCGAACAGCGGTGGGTCGAGGTCGACCGGCTCTACGCCTTCCGCGTCGGCGATGGCCTGTACGATGCGCTGCGTCGGTTCCGCCCACGTTCTCGTCTCCACACTCATCGGGAGAGGTACGATAGCGGTTAGTATAAACGTTCCCGAACTTCTATGCGGGATTCTCGTGCACGAAACGCCTCGACCGCCGGAATCCGGCGAATCAGTGCTCGGACGGGGCGTCGAAGACGCCGGTGTCGCCGCGGACGTGGAGACGTCGCCTCCTCGACGTCGTCGATCATGTCGCTCCGCGTGTACCTGGCCACGACCTCACTGGGAGGGATCGCGTGGAATCCGTCGGGAGCAGGTCTGCGAGTAGGGGGTCGCTGCAAGTGACCGGTCCCCAAACTGTCGCGTGCGTTTATGCCAACTCGCGAGCATCGTATGGTATGACAGCACAACCCGCGCGGAGCGAGAGGCGGTCGTGATGGTCGGCGCCGTCCCCAGCCGACCGCCGAAGATGCACTACAGCACGATGACCGGCCACGACACGGGTACCGTCGACCGACACCCGAACGCCACCTGAAGGACAGCCACCTGAACGACGGCCACCTGAACGACGGCCACCTGAAGGAACGAGAGGACGATGCCAGCCACGAACGACGACTCGTACAGCGAACGTGCTCGCGGCGGCGACTGCGTGCTGTTAGCCGACGGGACGGGTGCCATCCGTTGGGCGTCACCGACCGTCGAGGCCGTCCTCGGGCGCCCGCGGAGCGACCTCTCGACGGGCACCACCGTCGCGGACGTCCTCGGGACCGAGTTCGTCGAACGCCTCGAACCCGGTGACGGACGAGTCGACGAGCCGACGCGGCGAGAGACGACCGTCTCGACTGCGGACGGTCGAGCGATCGCCGTCGAGGTCGCCGTCGAACCCGTCGACGAATCCACGCCGCTGTGGGCGTACCACTGTCGTCGAGTGGACCCCGGGCCTCTCGACGCGGCGGCGGTCCTGTCGCGCGTCACGGACGGCATCGTCGAACTCGACACCGACTGGCGGTACACGTACGTGAACGACAAGGCAGCGGCACTCGTCGACGAATCGCGCGAGTCCCTCCTCGGTCGCCCCATCTGGGAGGTCTTCGAGGTGGTCGCCGGCACGCGGATGCAGGCCGCGTTCGAGCGGGCGATGGAGCGACAGGAACCGGTGACGATGGACTGGTACGCCGACACCCTCGACAAGTGGTTGGAGATCCGCGCGTTCCCGTCCCCGACCAGGCTCCGGATATACTTCACGGACGACAGCGAGCGAATGGAGCGCGTGAGCGCGCTCCGACACGAACGCGACGTCTTCGACGAACTCCTCGAACTGGCGCCGATGGGTATCGCCGTGCACGACGCCGATGGACGGTTCGTTCGCGTCAACCAGCGCGGCGCCGAGATACTCGGACTCCCGCCGGAGGACCTCGTCGGAACGACGCTCCCCGACCGCCCGTGGGACGCACTCGACGTGGACGGCGACCCGCTGCCAGTCGAATCGTTCCCACTGAATCACGTGCTGGAGACGGCCGCCCCGGTACGGGACGTGGAACTCTCCCTCGGTCACCCCGACGGGTCCCGTCTCTGGTTGGTCGTCGGCGCCGCGCCGGTCTTCGACGACGACGGCGACATCTCCAGGGTGGTCGTGACGTTCGAGGACGTCACCGACCGCAAACGCGCGGAGATGGAACTCAGGGAACGCGAGAACCTGTTCAGTGCCGTGTTCGAGGGGACCCTCGACGCGCTCGTTCTCGCCGACGACGACGGCGATTACGTCGCCGTCAACGAAGCCGCGTGCGACCTCTACGGGCTCCCCGAGGCGGAACTCCTCGGGCGTCACCCGCGTGAGTTCGCGCCACCGGACGTCGACGTCGACGCGATCTGGGAGACCTTCCTCGAGGAGGGGACGATGCGCGGGGAGTTCACGCTCGTCAGGCCCGACGGCGACGTCCGCGTCACTGACTTCGCGGCGACGGCGAACGTCCGCCCCGGCCAGCACCTCTCCGCGCTCAGGGACATCACCGAACGGACGGAAGCGACGGAACGACTGGAAGCCCAGCGCGACGAACTAGACAGACTGAATCGCGTGAACGAGATCATCCGGGACGTCAACCGAGCGATCGTCGCTGCGACGGACCGCGACGCGGTCGTGGCGGCGGTCTGCCGGACGCTCGGCGCCACGGACACGTACCCGCTCGCGGTCTCCGCCCGCGTGACGTTCGACGGCGACGTCCAGGTCGAGCACGCCGCAGGGGCGACGCCCGAGGAGATGCGAGCACTCCAGTCGTCGACGGGCGACACGTTCGACGACGCGATAGTCGAGGCCGTGGAGACGGTGACGCCGACGGTCGTCGACGTCCGACGCGACGACCGACTGGCGGAGGCCTTCGGCGAGTACACCGCGACCGAAGCCGTTCGAGCGATCGCGAACGTCCCGCTGTCCTACGAGGGCGTCGTTCACGGCGTCCTCACCATCGGCGCGGTCGACGAGGACGCGTTCGCGTCGGAGGAACTGGGCGTCCTCGCGGAACTCGGGCAACTGCTCGGCACCGCGATAGACTCGATACGCACGAAACACCTGCTTCACGCGACCGTCTTCGAGGAACTGGAACTCGACGTCGCCGGCGACCCGGCGCCGTTACCGACGCTGAACGAACGCGTCGGTGGGTCGTGGACGCTTGAGGGCGTGGTCCCGGTCGAGGACCACGAGTACCTGCTGTACCTCACCGCCACCGATACCGACGTTGCCGCGCTCGAGCGCGCCGCCGCCGAACTCGACGTCGTGGAGGGCATCCGGGTCGTGGGCGCGGAGGGTGACCGGTTCGGGTTCGAACTGCGCGTCAGCGAGGCGTCGCCGGTCAGCGCGCTCCTGGATGCAGGCGGGTGGATCCGTGGCGGAACCATCGAGGACGGCCGTGCCCGGTTCGTGGTGGACGTGACGGCGGGGTCCGACGTCCGTGCGTACCTGCATCGCGTGGAACGTCGCGGCGTCGACGCGAACCTCGTCGCGAAGCGAGAGGTAGAGCGAAACGTCCCGGGAGCGTTGTTCGACACGATGGCCGAATCGGAGCTTACGGACCGCCAGCGGAGCGTCCTCGAGGCGGCGTACCTCTCGGGGTACTTCGAGTGGCCGCGTCGACGCACGACGGGCGAGGAGCTGGCGGCCGCGCTCGACATCTCGTCGTCGACGCTCCACCAGCACCTGCGGATCGCCATGGGGAAGGTGCTCTCGCAGTACCTCGGACTCGGTTCCGCCGAATCGTCGAGGGACGACCCGACGTGACGGTTCGCTGTCAAGCCTGCTTGTTCCGGTAAGACGCTCATGCGTCCGAGGCGTGTTCGGGATAGTGATGACAGTGGAGTACGGGGTTCGACGGACGCCAGACGACGTGGCATGGTCGACCCTTGGGAAACCGCTGGTACGACGAGTGCTCGCGATTCTCACAACAGCCGAAGAACCATGGGATCGGTCGACGCTCGCCGAAGCTATCGAGGCGGCGTCCGGGCCACGAACACCGCTTGACCGCTCGTGGGGCGACCGGGACGTCGAGGTGTACCTCCATCACTCGGTCCTCCCGAAGCTCGACGCACACGGGTTCCTCGACTACGACCCAGTGAACGGCATCGTCGTCTGCGAGGACCTCCCGATAACGGGCGACGAGTGGTTCGAACCCTCGGCAGTAGACGACGTCGCCGACTTCGCGTACCAGTCCTGAGCGCGCCGCGACCGGCGCGAGTCCCGTCGAGCGCGAGGGACGACGTTCGAAGGAACCGACCGCACGAGCGACGACGTTCGAAGGAACCGACCGCGCGAGCGCCGTCAGAAACTGCACCCGTTCAGACAGAGTTCGACGACGCCGGCGCTTCCGTCGGTGAAGTAGAACGTCACCCTGAGGTCCTCGCCCTTCATCTTCGCGTTCTTCCCGTCGATATCCCGGAACCGGTCGAACTCGAAGGACTTCGTCTGGCCGGCGTTCAACGCGACGGACTGGTCGAAGTCGACTCGCGTATCACCGCTCGGATCGCTGCTATCGACGGGTATCTCGCTCGAGACCACGGACTGTCCCGCCGCGAGGAGGATGCCGCCGCCGTCGACCTGGGTGGCGTCCGGGTTCGTCGTCTCGTTCACGCCCACGGCGACGAGACTCACGTCGACGTTCCCCGTGTTCTCCAGTTCGAACTCGTACTTCCCGCTGTTCCCAGCGGCTTTGGCGCTCCCCTGGATCTCCTGGACGACGTTCGACTGCGGGACGTCGATGACGCGCTGGAGCTCGATGCGACCCGTCGTGGTGCCGTTCGACGCGCGGATCGCCTGGATGTCGGCGGTCACCTCGTCGGCGCCCTTGACAGCGACCTCGGTCGTCGAACCACTCGCCACAGTGAACGTGACAGGGTCGGTGGCGTAGGTCCCATCGTCGCCGACGTCCCACTCGATACCGGACTCGACGGCGTCCAGCGTGACGTCCATCGTCGACGAGGACCGGTTCGTGAACGTCGGCGTGACGCTCGTATCGGTCAAGCCCTCCAGGCCGAGGACGGCGTTCGGGTCGTCGGCGACCGCCACGTTCGCCCCACGTCCGAGTACCGCGGACGTGTACGCTTCGGGTTCGAGGACGTTCAGGCCGAGTCCGATGCCGGCGACGCTGGTCGCGACCGCTGCGAGCAGGTTCCGGCGGCCCGTTCCCCCGCTGCGGCGAGGGGGTCGTCGTGGCATCAGTGACTCACCTCGTCGTCAGTCCCCTGGTCGCTCCCGGCTCTCGGCGGCCTCGAAGTTCTCGAAGTTCGGGAACTCGGTCTCCTCTAAGTCCTCCTTGCGGAGCCCGAACAGTTCCGTGCTTCCGGCGTCCTCGCCCACGTCCGGTGTGAACTTGTACATCACGTCGTTCTCGACGACGATGTACTCCTCGACGGGACGATGGAAGAGCACGCGCCGGTTCGTGTCGATGGCGAGGTTCACGAGGTCGTTCAGGTTCGTCACCTCGACCGTGTTCACGTCGCCCTGGGGCGTGTACGACTCCACTTCGGTCACCCAGTCGCGAAACCGCTGCCACTGGATCTCGCGAGCGACATCGTCGGCGTCGATGAACCGGTCGCTCACGACCGTCGCGACCCCGAACACGAGCGAGGACAACAGTGCGACGATGGCGAGCCAGTTCGCGAACGGCGACACGCCACCGTTCGCGTCGGGACTCGGGCCGGTGCGGTGGGTCGCGCGGTCGCTCCCGGTCGGGAGCGCGTACAACTGGCCGACGGGCTCGATGGCGCCGCCCGTCTCGATGGTGCGCGTGACCGTCCGCCCGGTCGGCGTCTCGTAGGAGTACGTCGCCATCGTCGCGATGGACACCGACACGGACACGCCGTCGCCGAACTCCGCTTCCAGGTCGTCGCGCGTCTCGAACACGTCCTCGATCGGGAGGTCGGCGCTGACGTTCGCCGAACTCCGCGGTCGGTCGACCGTCGCGACGACGACGTCCTTCTCGTAGAAGCCGCTCCCGTCGCCGGCGGCTCGCGTCGCGGTGTACGTGAGTGTGACGTTGAGGGCGTCGAGCGACCCGCGGTCGACGGTCGCGCTCGCGTTCACGGTCGGGTCGCTCGCGTTCTGGCGCGGGTACAGCGACGCGTCCCGGAGCGTCTCCCCGTCCGCGTACGCGTCGGTGTCGTTGCGGACGGTGACGGTCGCGTGCTGTTCGACGCTCGCCGCGTGGAACGACGTCACCTCGTCGTCGTCGGCGAGCGGGCTGAGCGCGCTCGCGTCCGTCACGAACCCCGTCATGAGCATCGTCGTGGTGAAGAGTGCGACGACGACGCACGCGACGACGATCGCTTTCGTGTTCGTGGCGAGCGCGTGCTTGAACCGGAGCCACGAGTACGACTCCATCATCGCGACGCACCTCCGTTCGCGACACTCCCGTCGGCCGCGTCTCCGGCGGACGCGAGCGACGGACTCTCGGCGGCGTGCGATGCGGACGTGGAGAGCTGTCGTGGGTTCATTTCAGTCGAGGTGGGGTGTGTCGGTTCGCTCGCGACGCCGCCGTCGCTGGATGGCCTTCCGGCTCGCTCGCAGCGGGAGTCGCGGGTCGATGAACAGGACGGCGGCGACGAGGACCGTCCCGCCGATGGGGAGCGCGGCCGCGAACCCGGCGACGAACGGATGCACGTCGACGAGCGCCGCGAGCACCGGCTTGGGGAGCGTCGCCGGGAACGAGTACACGGTGATGGTGCTCCGCTGCACTTGCGGGGTCTCGACGGGCTCGTTCGCGACCGTCACCTGGCGCGTTCCGCCACCCGCGGGTTCGACGTCGCGGATGCGGAGGTCGCCCTCCGCCTCGGCGACGGTCTCCAGGCCCCAGATGACGGGCGAGGACACCTCGATGGTTCGCTCGCCGACCTCGCCGGGCGCGACGATGCCGGGGTCGTCGCCGGTCGCGGTGGTCGTCGTCAGTATCTCCGCGTCGGCACTCGCGGGCGCCGCCACCGTCGCCGCCGGGATGACGACCATGATGGCGACCGCGAGCACGACCACGTGCACGCGCACTGGGACGGCCGCGACGGTCTCGCGGACCGCCTGCCCGCCCGTCGTCGTGTAGAGGAGCGACGCGCCGAGCAGCGCCCAGACGCCGAACGCGAACACCGGATTCGTCAGGACGAGCCCGGCGTACGGGATGACGAGCGGCTGGCCGAGAAGCGTCGGGACGGTCCCGTAGACCTGTGACGGCGGTACGGGCGGGTCGCCCGCTTCCTGGTCGGTCGCCGCGTTCGCGTCCCCCTGCGTGACGAACGCCTCGCCGTCCGCGGTCCGGTCGACGAGCCGATGCAGGACCGCGCGGTCACGCGTCGGCGTCTCGAAGAGCGCGATCTCGCCGACCGTCGGCTCCGTGTCGAGCACGACCACCAGCGAGTGCGTCTCCGCCGTCGGCACCATACTCCCCGAATCCGGCGTCGCGACCACGACCGGCGCGATACCCGGCGCTACCGCGCCGAGCGTCAACACCATCCCCAACGCCATCACGGCGAGTACCGCACCCCGGTTCATTGGCTGGTCCGGCCTACTGCCCGTCCGGTTTCCCGTTGATTGTTATCGTGGCGTCGACCGCATCAGTTCCCGTGGCGACGCCCGACGTATCAATCTCGAGCGCGACGTCGATGGACTGGGCCGTGTTGTTCGTCCCGTCCAGCGTGATGTCTCCCGAAGAGCCTCCGTCATTCACCGTGATGTCGCTTGCAGATGGGGGCGACAGTTTCACTCTGATAGAACCAGATGTACTCGAGAGGTCGACCGATATGTCGTGGGTCTGGTCGTCCTTGTTCGTGATTGTGAACAGCGGCGTTGCAGTCGGGTCGCTCCAGCTGCCATACTCGAACGTGCCCTCCTTGTTAAGGTCCTCGTTGAGGTTGAGTGAGAGATTGCCGCTGTTGTTCTTCGAGGCTGCGGGTATGCCTGGGGTAAGTTCGATGATACCATCGTCGTCGCCTTCGACGTTCGCGGTAACGTTCCGCTCGACGGTCGCGCTCGTGTAGGCTATCGATCCGACTGTGGTTGCGCCGACGATACCGGTTGCGCTGAGCAGGAATTCTCTCCTGTGCATTGTCGAACCTTATTATCTCTCTTACTGACTTAATCATGTTGGCCAAATCGTGGATTTCTACCCAGGTCGAGGCAAATTACAGGAACTATGGCATGGAATGCCATGCTCGCTGAATGCGAAATTATGGGTTTCAGGCGCTCTCAATGGCAATCACCGTTCCGGGCAGGACGCAGCTGCGCTGCCTGAAGGAATATGTAAAATTTGCTGCTACACTAAAACGTCGACAGGCCGGCTTCGAGTCGGTCCAGTCCCTCCCGGAGCCTGTCCTTCGAGTTCGCGAACGAGAGCCGGAGGTGGCCGCGACCGGCGTCGCCGAACCCGCTCCCCGGGGCGAGGACGACGCCGTGCTCGCGCAGCAGGTGCTTGGCGAGCGCGAGCGAGTCGTCGACGCCCGGGTCGAGGAACGCGTAGAACGCGCCCTCGGGTCGGGGCGCGGTCACGCCCGGCATCTCCGCGAGGCGCTCGTGGACGAGGTCCCTGCGGTCCTCGAACGCCGCGTACATCTCCTCGAACGGCGCCTGTGGCCCGGTGAGTGCGGCCTCGGCGGCGGCCTGCCCGACGCTCGACGGGCACGCGGTCGTCGACTCGCGCACCGTCACGATCCGTTCGAGGACGTCGGCGTCCCCGGCGAGCCACCCGAGCCGCCACCCGGTCATCGCGTACGCCTTCGAACACGAGCCGACCGTGAGGACGTGCTCGGGTTGGCCCGCGTACTCCGCGATGGCGCGCGCCTCGCGGTCGTAGCACAGCGAGAGGTACACCTCGTCCGCGATGACGAACGCGTCGTGGTCGGCGGCGGCGTCGACGATGCGTTGGCAGTCCGCGGGGTCCCAGACGCGTCCCGTCGGGTTGTTCGGCGTCGTCAGCACGACCGCGGCGGTGTCGTCGCTCATCGCGTCGACGACCAGGTCCGGGTCGAGGTCGTACCCTGTCTCGGCTGGGAGTGCGACCTCGGTGAACGTTCCGTCGGCGAGCGCGGCCTGCGTCTCGTAGTTCGGCCACGTCGGCCCTGGTGCTATCAGTTCCTCGCCAGGGCCGACCGTGGCGAGGACGGCGAGGAGGAGCGCCTCCATCCCGCCGACGGTGACGCAGAGCTCGTCGACGCCGTAGTCGAGGTCGTACCGGTCGGCGAGCACCCCGGAGACGGCCTCGCGGCACGAGACGGTGCCGGCGTTGGGCGTGTAGTGCGTGTCGCCGTCGCGCGCCGCCTGCATCGCGGCGTCGACGACGTGCCCGGGCGTGTCGAAGTCTGGTTCGCCGACCTCGAGGCGGACGAGATCGCCGTCGTGAGCCTCGGCGAGGTCGTACATGACGCGTATCGAGGAGCGCTCCGGTGCGCGAACGCGCGCCGTCAGCGGTGGCATACGCGCAGCGTCGACCGCGCGCGTGAAAGCCGTTCGCATGCCTCACGGCGTTCGCCGGATACCGACCAGTCGCCGGCAGACACGGGAGTCACGGTATATCGGGCGAGCGCCGGTAGCCTCGGCGAGTCACCGGGTCGCGGCGGCGCGCGAGAAGTACGACGCGGCCGCGTCGTCGAGGGTCGCGGTCACGTCCGCAAAGGCGGCGTCGCCGCGACGCCCGCAGCGACCGCACGCCGCCGGCTGGTCGACGTCGGCGTGCACCGCGTCGCACGCCTCGCACGCGAAGTATCGAAGGCCCAGCACGACCGAAGGGACGCGCTCGACACGGAAGAGCCCACCGGCGACGCAGCCACTTTTCACGCTGCACGCCGTCGCCTCGGGTATGCAACCCGACTTCGCCGCCCGACTCCGCGAGGGGGACGCGCTCGTCGGCGCGTGGTGCACCGCCGGCCATCCGGTCGTCGCCGAGGTGCTCGCATCCGAACCCGTCGACTTCGTGGTCCTCGACGGCGAGCACTCCGAGAACGACCTCGGCGACATCGCGGACTGCGTGCGCGCGGTCGACGCCGCGAACCACCGTGCGAGCCAGCACGCCGCGTCGGCGGACGGCGACGCGGACGCGACCGCCACCGCGACCGTGGTGCGCGCGAGCGGTCCCGACCGCGCGGAGATCAAGCGTCTCCTCGACCTCGGGCCCGACGGCATCCTCGTCCCGCAGGTCGAGTCCGTCGCCGACGCTCGCGAGGCCGTTCGCGCCAGCCGGTACCCGCCAGAGGGCGTGCGCGGCGTCGCCGGCGGTCGCGCCGCCGACTACGGCCGGACGCTCGACGACGCCGTCGCGAACGCGAACGACGACGTCGCGACCATCGTCCAGATGGAGACCACCGGTGCCATCGACGACGCGGACGCCATCGCCGCGCTCGACGGCCTGGACGCGCTGTTCGTCGGTCCCGCGGACCTCTCGGCGCGCCTCGGCGACTTCGGTGCGTTCGACACCGACGCGTTCCGTGCCAGCGTCGACACCGTCGTCGACGCCGCGTCCACGGCTCCGGGATCGGTCGCCGTCGGCACGCTCGCCACCAGTCACGAGAACGCGACGCCACGCCGCGACGGCTGGGGGATGGACTACGTCGTCGCGGGCGTCGACGTCGCGTACCTCCGCGACGGTCTCACCGGGTACCTCGACGCGCTCGACGACGAGGACGCCGCGACCGACGGAGGTGGTGACTGAGTGGTCGACGAGTCGTCGACGACCGACGACGCCAGTGAATCCGACGACTGCGAGCGCGTCGAGCGCGTGCAGGTGTCGACGGCGTACGGGTCGGGCCCGGAGGGCGGGAACAGCGCGTGGGTGCTGCCGGATCCGGGGATCGTCGTCGACCCGGGACCGCCCGGTGACGTCGCGTTCGATTCCGTTCGAAGTGGCCTCGAGGAGGCCGGAATCGGCCTCGAAGGCGTCCGGCACGTGCTCGTGACGCACTGGCACGTCGACCACGCGGGGCTGGCGCCACGGCTCGCGACCGAGGCGGACGCGAGCCTCCACCTCCACGAGCGCGACGCACCGCTGGTCGCGGCGTACGCCACGGAGCGCGAACGTCGCGTTGACCGCGACGCAGCGGCGCTCTCGCGGTGGGGCGTACCCGACGAGCACGTCGCCTCGATCCGGGACGCGGACTCGCCGTCGCCGATACCCGACGAGACGCCGGTCAACGACCTCGCGGCCGGTGACGCCGTGGGGCCGCTCGCGGTCGTCGAGACGCCCGGGCATACCGCCGGCCACGTCGCGTTCTCGCTCCACGCCGGCGACGGGAGCAGGGCGGACTCGCGCGTCCTCGTCGGGGACGCGGCGCTGCGGACGGTGACGCCGAACGTCGGCGGCGGCGACACCCGCCAGGAGACGCCGCTCGCGGCCTACCGGACGACGCTCGACCGGCTCGCTGGCGAGGGCTGGCGCGCGCTCCCCGGTCACGGGACCGCGTTCGACCTTGCGCCGCGGCTCGCGGAACTACGTGCACACCACCGCGAACGCGCCGCGCTCGTCGCCGACTCGCTCGCTGCGCTCGCTGCGGACGAGAACGACGCCGACGGCGTCACGCCGTGGGCCGTCGCGCGCGATCGCTTCGGCGACATGACCGGCTACCACGTGAAGTTCGGTGCCGGGGAGGCGTTCGCGCACCTCCAGGACCTCGCCGCGCTCGGGTACGCCGAGCGGGTCGCCGACGACCCGCTCCGGTACCGGGCCGTCGACGAAGGCACGGAGCTGGCGCTCGACGTCGCCCTCGACGACGCCTGGCGGGGCACCGACCAGGCAGTAGACGACTAACGGACGTTCGGTTGTTTTCGACCCAAAATACCTATCCGATAGAGCAGCGTCTGCGGTTATATGGGCGCAACCGCTGGCGTTCTCGACACTGTTTCGGACGTTCGGTCACTTTCATCGCGGTCGACCGCGTCGCGCCCGGTGCACGACACGAAGGTCCTCGTGGACCCGGCGTTCTTCGACCGCGAGTACGTCATCAATCCCCACATGGCGGGGTCGGTCGACCGGGAGCGGGCGCGCGAGCAGTGGACGCGACTCAAGCAGGTGTACGAGCGACGCGTCGACGACGTGCGCGTCCTCGACCCCCGCGAGACCGCTCGCGCGCTCGACGCCGATGCCCCAAGCCGCGCGGACGCGGCGCCCGACCCCGCTGACCGTCCAGACATGGCGTTCGTCGCGAACCACGCGCTCGCGACCGCCGACGGCGAGGGGTTCGTGCTCGCGCGCATGGCGACCGCCGAACGCGCCGGCGAACCCGCGCACTTCCGCGCGTGGGCCGAGCGCGAGGGCTACCGCGTGCTCGACGCGCCGCGCACTGTCTTCGAGGGGATGGGTGACGCGCTCTGGCACCCCGGCCGGCGCCTCCTCTGGGGCGGCCACGGCGTCCGCAGCGACCGCGCTGCCTACGACGAACTCGCCGCCGCGCTCGACGCGACGGTCGTCCCGCTCGAACTGACCAGCGAGCACTACTACCACCTGGACGTCTCCATGGCGCCGCTCGACGAGGACACCGTGCTCGTCCAGCCCGACGCGTTCACCGACGCGGCACTCGCGAAACTCGACGCGGTCTTCGACACCCTGCTGGAGGCGCCGCGCGACGAATCCAGCGACGACCTCGCCGTGAACGTCGAGGTCATCGACGACACCGTCGTCCTTGGCGCCGGCCTCCCCGACACCGCGGGGCTCCTCGAGGACGCCGGGTTCGACGTCGTCACCGTCGACACGAGCGAGTTCCAGAAGGCCGGTGGCTCGGTCTGCTGTCTCACGCTCGCCGCCGGCACGCCGGCCTGACTCGAACGCCGCGTCGCGCGTCGCTTCCGGCCTGACGCGCGACCGAGTCAGCGCTGCGCGACGACGAGCAGTCGCTCGGCGTCCTCGTCGTAGGGGTCGCCGTCGAGCGTCCCGTACGCGTCCACCTGCTCGAAACCGACGCGTTCGAGGAGCGACGTGAGTTCGTACGCGGAGTACAGGCGGTGAGAGACGTCGAACTCGCGGACGTCGCCGTCGACGACGAGCCGCCACGTGTTCTCCATCCACGACCAGTCCGCTGTCACCGTTCGCTCCTCGAGGACGTACCCGTCCTCGAACTCGTCCCACGTGCGGGCTCGGAAGTCGCGGGCGAGCGTCTCCTTCGACGCGAGATCCATCACGAGCGTGCCGCCGGGGGCGAGCGAGTCGTGGAGGTTCCCGGCGACGCGCTCGTCGTCCGCGCGGTCGTCGAAGTACCCGAACGACGTGAACAGGTTCAACGCGAGGTCGAACGTGCCGTCGCGTCGGAACTCGCGCATGTCCGCGTCCACGAACGACGTGCGGTCGGCGACGCCGGCGTCGCTGGCGCGCGTCCGGGCTTCGTCGAGATACGCGACGGTCGCGTCGACGCCGGTGACGTCGAACCCGCGGTCGGCGAGCGCGACGCTGTGCCGTCCGGGACCACACGGGAGGTCGAGAACCGCGTCGCCGGCGTCGACGTCGACGCCGGGGAGCGCGAGGACGCTATCGAGTTCCTCGCCGGCGCGCTCGAACGTCTCGTCGGGGAACATCGCGTCCCGGAACGCCTCCCAGAACCGCTCGTCCTCGTGCCAGGAATCGGTATTCGTCATACCCACCGCTTCGACCACGTCAGAGGAGGGGTTGTCGATGCTACAGGTTTGACTGTCGGACGCCGACGGAATCTTGTCGCCGAACGCGCCCGGCGACCGGCCACGTCCACGGGACTCAAGTATGTCCCTCCGCGTGGCGGGCGAGCGCTGAAGCACGTGCACGGGCAACGCGAACCCATGCCACTCATCGACTACCTCGCGTACGAGGACGCACCCGAGCGGGTGCGGGACGCGCTCGAGGGCTCGGCGTACGCGGAGAGCGAGGACCGCCACCTGTTCTACGAGCTGCTGTCGAACGCCGACGCGGTCCTGCCGGCGCGCGCGGAGTACTTCCGGACGCTGATGCGAGACGGGGACGTCCCGAAGCGCGAGAAGGAACTCGCGTACTTCGCGGTCGCCGCGGTCACGGACACTCGATTCGTCGCCGCCACGCACGGGCGCTACCTCGTCGACGAGCACGGTCTCGACCCGGCCGTCGTCGCGAGCGTCGCCCGCGGCGACCTCGGTGCGCTCGACCCGCGGGACCGTGCGGTCGTCTCGTTCGCCGCGACCGTCGCGAGGGACCCCGACGCCGTGAACGAGGCCGACGTGGACGCGCTCAGGGACGCGGGCTACGACGACGGCCAGGTCGTCGAACTGCTCCTGTTGACGTGCGACGCGCAGTCCGCGACGAGCATCGTCACCGCGATGGACCTCTCGCTCGCAGACCGCGGCGAGACCGAACCGTCGTTCCTCCCAGACGCGTTCGACCTGTAAGGTCCGAGGCGACACCGAGGACGAACGACGGCGACCGTCGGCCGCGTGTCACGCGAACAGCTGTTCGACGAGCGTCCCGACGAGCTTGTTCTCGGCGATCCGGAGGTGCTCCTCGAACGTCCGACGGTCGATGTCGAGCGCCGTCGCGAGCTCCTCGGTCGTCGTCTCCCGCGGGATCGCGTAGTACCCCTCCTCCCACGCGCTGACGACGGCCTCCTCCTGGCGATCCGAGAGTTCGGGGATGAGCGTATCGACCGAGAGCAACGGTCGGTCCTGGGTGACGCTATCGATCTCGCGCTTCGAGCGCACCGTCACGTGGAACGAGTCCTGGATGTCCTGATAGAATCGCGTCAGGTTCTCGGGGTCGAGCGTGAGGACGCGAACGAGCTTCCCGCCGTTCTCGTACCGGAGCGGCGGGAGGAGGAGGCAGTCGTGGCGTTCGAGGTACCCTTCGACGTTCTGCTCGGTGTGCGGGCGGAGACACTCGGACGTGATGATGATCTGTTCGTCGCCGCGTTCGATCGTATCCTCGACGCCGACCGCGGCGGACACCTCCTCGACGACCGCGCCGTTCGTGTCGCCGCGGACGTGCAGGAGGTCGCAGTGGTCGTTGCACCACAGCTCGATGTCGACGTCGCGACCCGCTGTCGCGTCCTCGTAGGCCACGTCGCCACGGATGTGGAAGGTCGCCTCGTACATCTCGACCGTATCTACGGACGCGCTCGCATGATAAACCCTCCCCACACGGAGACCGACTTTACTCCCACGGGGCCGTGAGAGTTGGTAGCATGAACCAGCAATTTGGGCGGCGCGATATCATGAAAGCCGGCGCCGCGGGCGCGGCCGCGAGCACCGCCGGCTGCACGAGCCTCCTCGGCGGCGGGAAGGCCGAGGTGGCGGTCGGCGGGAAGCAGTTCACCGAACAGCTCGTTCTCTCGAACATCTCGACGCAGCTGCTCGAGTCGAAAGACTTCGGCGTGAGTGCGAAGTACCCCGTCGGTGGAAGCGTCGCGAACTACAAGGCGGTCAAGAGCGGTCGCGTCGACCACTACTGGGAGTACACCGGGACCGCCTGGAAGAACTTCCTCAATCACACCGAGGAGAAGATCCGGGACCCTGAGCAGCTCTACGAGAACGTCGACGAGACGTTCCGACAGAAGTTCGCCGTCGACTGGCTCCAGACGGCGAACTTCAACAACACGTACGTCGTCACCGCGAACCCAGAGTGGCAGCAGGAGACGGGCGTGAAGACGCTCTCCGGGCTCGCCGAGTACATCAACGGTGGGAACGAGGTCACGTGGGCAGTGAGTCAGGAGTACCTGAACAACCCGACCTCGTTCGGGCGGCTCCCCGAGTACTACGGGTGGGCTGACGGCGAAGATAACGTGACCTGGGAGAAGATGGCGATCGGGACGATCAACTACAAGGCGGTCGCGACCGGCGAGGTCGACCTCGGCGTCGGGTTCGCGACGAACCCGAACATCGAGAAGTTCGACCTCGGAACCGTCGAGGACGACGAGAACTGGTTCACGATCTACTATCCGGCGCCAGTCGTCCGTCAGGACGTCCTCACCGACGAGCTGAAGCAGACGTTGAACCAGGTGCCAGAGCGCCTGGACACGAAGACGATGCAGCAGTTGAACGCGAGGGTCTCGATCGACAAGCAGGACCCCTCCCAGGTCGCGAAGAACTGGCTGCAGAGCGAGAACCTCCTCTAGGTCGACGCGCGATGCCCGTCGACACCGACGGGCGCTCCTCGCCGAAGACGCCGGCACCCACGGCTCTTCGTCTTCGTTCGACTGCCGACCGCAACAAGCTCCGTCGCGCCACTCCCCGGCGTTCCACGGTCAGCGCTGTCGGTCGCCGGCTACCGTCGTCGTTCGCGGTGGTTCGCGACCTCGTACGACGACCGTCGTCCGCACGCGTCCGCGATTCGCTATCCTGTCGTACCGTGGTTCGTGGCGGTCCTCGTCAGCGTCGGCGGGAGCACTGCCCACTGCAGTCGAGGACGTTCGTCGTCTCGGACGGGCGATCCCGAAGGGAAGCCAGATCGCCGAATCGCCCGAAAACTGTCACCTCATACGTTAATTCGCACGGATGCGAGTTCTGTCATTTAAAGACAGCCCCATACGGTGCCGGATAATATATCCTTGGGTGGGAGAGTTTCACACGTATGCGTACCAGTCCCACTCGGCGTGACGTCCTGAAAGGCGTCGGCGCAGGCGCGGCAGCAAGCACCGCCGGTTGCATGAGCCTCCTCGGTGGCGGCACGGGTACCGTCGCCATCGGCGGGAAGCAGTTCACCGAGCAACTCATCCTCAGCAACATCAGCAAGCACCTCCTGGAGTCCAACGACTTCGAGGTCGATTCGAAGTTCCCGGTCGGCGGGAACACCGCGAACCACAAGGCGCTCACGAACGACCGCGTCGACCACTACTGGGAGTACACGGGAACCGGGTGGAACTACCACCTCGGGAACACCGACGAGAAGATCCGCGACCCCCAGAAGCTCCACGAGAAGGTCAACGAGGCCTACCAGGAGGAGTACGGCATCGAGTGGCTGCAGACCGCCGAGTTCAACAACACGTACGTCGTCACCGCGAACCAGCAGTGGCAGGAGGAGACGGGCGTGGAGACGATGAGCGACCTCGCCGAACACATCAACGCGGGCAACGAGGTGACGTGGGCGGTCTCCCAGGAGTACATCAACAACCCGACCGCGTTCGGGAACATGCCGGACTTCTACGAGTACCGGGAGAACATGGACAACGTCACCTACGAGAAGATGGCGATCGGCACCATCAACTACAAGGCGGTGTCCAACGGCGACGTCGACCTCGGCGTCGGGTTCGCGACGAACCCGAACATCAAGAAGTTCGACCTGGCGACCGTCGAGGACGACGAGAACTGGTTCGTCATCTACTATCCCGCGCCCGTCGTGGACAGCGACGTCCTCACCGACGAGGTGAAGCAGGTGCTGAACGAGCCGACGAGCGCGCTCGACACGCAGACGATGATCGACCTGAACGCGCGAGTGTCCATCGACAAGGAGGACCCGTCCGCGGTCGCGGAGGACTGGCTCACGAGCGAAGGATTCCTGTAACGAGCGATGTATCCACCGCTCACGATACTCGGGGACACGCTCACGTGGCTCGTCGAGAACCAGCAGTCGGTCATCGAACAGACCATCCAGCACCTGAACGTCTCGCTGACGTCGGTCGGAATCGCACTCGTGCTCTGGGTCCCCCTCGGACTCTTCCTGCACGAGCACGACGAGTTCGCGCCGCCCGTCATCGGGACCGCGGGAATGATACTGACGCTCCCGAGCCTCGCGTTACTGCCGTTGCTCATCCCGATCGTCGGGATCGGCGTCGCACCCGCCGTGGTCGCGCTCGTCCTGTACTCGGCGCTCCCGATGATCCGGAACACGTACACGGGGCTCGAGGAGGTCGACGAGTCGATGGTGCGCGCGGGCCGTGGCCTCGGGATGACCGACCGCGAACTCCTGTTCAAGGTGAAGATACCGATGGCGCTCCCCGTCATCTTCGCGGGCATCCGGCAGGCCGCGGTGCTCGTCATCGGGATCACGACGATCGCGGCGTTCTTCGGCGCGGGCGGCCTCGGCGAATCGATCTTCGCGGGCATCCGACTGGACTTCCCGCGGCAAGTACTGGGTGCGACGATCGTCGTGTCCGTGATCGCGATCGCGACCGACTACGGCCTGCTCGCGGTGCAGCGCGCACTCCCCGGTGGCTCGGAGGCGACCTGACCATGATCGAACTCGACAACGTACGGAAGGTGTACGGCGACGGTACAGTGGCGGTGGACGACGTGAGCCTGGAGGTCCCCGAAGGCGAGACGGTGACGCTCGTCGGGCCATCGGGCTGCGGGAAGACGACGACGATGACGATGGTGAATCGGCTCACGGAGATCACGGAGGGCGACGTCCGGATCGACGGCGAGTCGATCCAGGACACGGACGTGATTGACCTCCGGCGGAACATCGGGTACGTCATCCAGGAGATCGGGCTGTTCGAGCACATGACGATCGCGGAGAACATCAGCATCGTGCCGGACCTCCGCGGCTGGGACGAGGAGCGCAAACAGGAGCGCGTCGAGGAGCTCCTCGAGCTCATCCAGCTCCCCCAGGACGTCAAGACCCAGTACCCGGCGAACCTCTCCGGTGGGCAGCGCCAGCGCGTCGGCGTCGCTCGCGCGATGGCGGCGGAGCCGGACATCATCCTGATGGACGAACCCTTCGGTGCGCTCGACCCAATCACGCGCGACGAACTCCAGGACGAGTTCCTGGACATCCAGCAGAAACTGGATACGACGATCATGTTCGTCACGCACGACATCGACGAGGCCCTGAAGATGGGCGACCGAGTTGCGGTGCTCCGGGACGGCGAACTCGTCCAGTACGACGCGCCGAAGGACCTCCTCGGGAGCCCGAAGAACGAGTTCGTCGCGAACTTCATCGGCGAGGACCGCGTCCTCAAGCAACTCTCGGCGGTCACGGTACGCGAGGTGATGAACGCGCCCCAGGTCGGTGAGGGCGCGGGCGAGAACCCGCTGTCGCCGGACGATTCGCTGAAGGTCGCACTCCAGCGGATCTTCCAGCAGGGCGACCCGCTCCCGGTCGTCGAAGACGGCGAGGTCGTCGGACAGGTGAGCGAGGCGGACATCCAGGCGGTGACCGACCGGCGGACGAGCGAGGTGCTACAGTGATGTCGTGGGCTGCGGCGCTCGCACTGCTCGACGTCCCGCTTTCGTCCGTGTTCACGGGCTGGATCGATTACATCGGCGCGAACTGGGATCAGTTCCTGACGCTCCTGCGCGGCCACCTCGTGATGGTCGGAATCGGCGAACTGCTCGCGATCCTCATCGCGGTCCCCGCCGGTATCCTCGCGACCCGCGACCCGCGGTTGGCGCGCATCATCGAGAACCTCGGTGCGGTCGCACAGACCATCCCCGCACTCGGCGTGATCGCGTTGACGTTCACCTTCCTCGGGCTCGGGAAGCGACCGACGATCCTCGCTATCACGATCTACGCGCTGTTCCCCATCCTGAAGAACACGGTCGCTGGCATCCAGAACGTCGAGGAGGCGGACGTTCGCGCGGGCCGCGGCATGGGGATGACGAACGTCCAGCGACTCCGCCGGATCGAACTCCCGCTGGCGCTCCCCGTGATCTTCGCGGGCATCAGGACCTCGACCGTGCTCTGCGTCGGCGTCGCGTACATCGGCGTGTTCGTCGGCGCTGGCGGCCTCGGTACGTGGATCCAGGCCGGGCTGACGACGGTGAACTACGACGTGATGCTCGCCGGCGCCATCCCCGGGGCGCTCACCGTCATCGCGTTCGACCGCGGGTTCAGCGTCCTCGAAGGCATGGTCACGCCAGAGGGCGTGAGCCGCGACACGACCGAGGGCGGCGCGGCCGCCTGAGGACCCGGCGCGCACGTCTCCTCGCTGCTACGACGTTCTCGAACGACTGCTTGGACAACTGTTCAATCCAGGTCGTCGTACCGAGCCCCTCGTCCATCGACTCGTTTCAGCGGCCGTATCGCATACACGGACCGAGTCCGGGACACCAACCCGGTTCAATCCACGGATGAGGCGCCGAATCTCCTGTTCAGTAGATGTGCTTAGTGAACAGCGTCTTGAGCCAGTTTCACACTGAAAATAAGCTCCTTGTGAAGAGTTCTATGACACTCTCTAAATTAGGATAGCTGTTGGGAGGTCTGCGCCGAAAAGTTCGGCTTCCGAGAGTTTGGCGTCTGTAAGGATAGTCTTCGACAGATCCGGTTGGAAAAACCAGCCCTCGAGAGATCACCGTCGCGAAGTTCATCTTTTGAAAGATTGGATCGGGTGAGGTCTGTGGCCAGACTGATATCGACCGGGATAACCTGTGATCGCCGGGAATCTTGTACTCAGAATCGAGCATACCGGCACGACTGTCGAGGCCGTAATAATGGTCCCGCTGGATTCAGGTATATCCAGTGCTGTGCAAGCGTCGCCGACCGATGAGGCATACTCAGCAGTAGCGGAACAAAGTCATTTCATCCAAGAATGCCGGCAGGAACGCTACTATAGCCGACCCCTCAGTGAGACACCACTAAGTGAGGTTATTCCGTATATTGAGTATGTTTTCATCAGAAGAGGTTGAGGAACTAGTCGAAGAATTAGACGAGGACGTACTCGAAGTTGAGGACAGGATTCGGCGATTTCTCAGCGATATAGAAACTGAGTCGGAGCGAACAGAGATATCGACGGTCCAGTATGCATGGAATGACGCTGGAGACTCTGTGCCTATGAAGCGGGAAGCGAAAATTGAGTATGAAAAGTGGCACGCAAAGGCCGAGGAATTGGTACGAGAATACCGGGCGACTCGCTTAGAAGACTTTCAGTCTCACTACGAAACTATTCAGGAAACGCTCCGACTTGGAGGCGATACGAAAACGAGCACAAGCCCAGAAGGAGTCACAAACGAAACCTTCCATGCATTAGACGCTCAGACGGCAATAATCCGGAGTATAATAGGTAAAATAGAGGTCAAGGAACTCAAAGCTCGACGTCAAGTTTCTAAGAATGTTGCTCGAAACGAAATTGAGCAAGCCTGGCAATTGTTTGAAGGAGATTTCATCAGAGCTGCTGGTGTAGTTGCGGCCGTGGCGGTGGAGAGAGAGTTGATGACGCTGTGTGAGGAGTCGGAGCAGGTCGCCAAATTCAATCCATCTCATGGGATTAGCAGACTCTCCCAGACCCTGTACGAGGCGGACGTGATTGATAAGACATCCTGGAATGAGATGAAGAAATTAGCGAGTATCAGGGAAACCTGTGCTCATGCTGAGGACCCCGAAAAACATCGTGTCCGCACCCTAATTAGTGGTAGTGAGGAGTTCGTTAGGGGATAGGTCAGTTATCAGCCTTACCGCGGTTCGCCGGAAGATAGCTCTGTTGAAATCCTATTCGTTAGACATCTCATCTGATGAAACTGCTGTTAGGTAGGCGTGCGAACCGAACGAAGACTGGATTGGTGAGTCCTTAGATGGCTCTCGGGCCAATTCGTGTTGGCAACGCTCGCTACTGCTGAGGTTCGTCGTCCTCGTCCGAAGATGTCCTTAAGAGGACATCTGTTCTGGAGATCGGTTCGAGAATGAGGGCAAGGACTAACGCGATGAACGCGCCTTGGACTCCAAAGTAGTAGTAAGCGTTGATGAGAAGGCCAAGAATGACGAGATTTTCCAAATAACTCAACCGAAATTGCGTGTCCTGATTGTCGTCACTCATGTTTCGGAGAGGTGACTTCCAGCTCTCTTAAAATGGGCGGTTGAAAGGATCTACTGTGGGTCGATAAGTGTACTCTCTGTATCTACCAGTTCGGTATGTCGAGGCCACGGCCATCTCTCACGGCCGGTGTGAACTCCGCATTCAGCAGCGGAGTTCTGTCACCGAAGGAGGTCCTCCACGGGGTTGTTCTCGCTACGCTGTGCACCCCGGATAGCGTCCGCGGGTCAGTGGAGTTCGGTGCCGGTGGCGCGGACTTCTTCGACGATGCTTCCGCGGCGGACGGCGGCGGCGAGGCACTCGATCTTCTCGCTCCAGGTGACGTCGCCGAGCTGGAGGCCGACGAGTTCGTCGACCTTCGAGTACGCGACGTCGAGCGGGCGTGGGAGGTCGACGCCAGCTTGCGTGGTGGCGCGCGCCGCGCAGAGCAGTTCGGTGGCGACGACGCGACTCGTCAGGTCGACGGTCTCGAGGAGGTTCGCGCTCGCGAGGTTCCCGGCGGCGTGGACGTCCTCCTGGCCGGTCGATGCGACGAACGACCGGTCGCTCGCGGTGTCGAGCGTCTGCATCTCGGTGACGAGGCTCGCGGCGGCGTACTGCGCCCGTGCGAGTCCCGTCTCGAGGCCGGGGTCGGTCGCGAGGTGGGGGTTCGCGGCCGTCTCCAGGAGGCGGTCGCTGCGGCGTTCGCTCGCGACGGCGACCTTCCGCGTCGTGAGCGCGAGGAGGTCCGCGAGCCCGGCGAGGTGCTGGCCGTTGAAGTGGCCGACCGAGCGCGCGGTCCCGTCGGGGAACACGAGCGGGTTGTCGGTCGCGCTCGCCAGCTCCTGCTCGACGGGGTCGGCGACCATCGCGAGGTGCTCGTGGAGCGTCCCGTTCACCTGCGGGAGCGTGCGGATTGAAAGGGGGTCCTGGGTCATGTCCGCGCGGTCTGGGGCGTCCTCGCCGGTGAGTGCGCGGACGTTCGCGGCGGTCGCGCGGTGACCGTCGACGTCGCGCACGTCGAAGACCCGGTCGTCGAACGCGCCCGGTTCCTCGCCGACGAGCGCGACCGTCCACGCGCCGGCGAGGTCGGCCGCGGTCGCGACGCGTCGGAGCGTTGCGACGGCGAGCGCGGTCTGGGCGGTCTGCACGCTCGTGCCGCTGATGAGCGCGAGCCCCTCCTTCGGGCCGAACTCGTAGGGGTCGAGGCCCGCGGCGTCGAGCGCCGCGTCGCTCGAAACGCGTTCACCGTCGACGATGGCCTCGCCGGCGGGGTCGCCCGCGAGCACGAGCCCGACGTTCGCGAGCTCGCAAGCGTTGTCCGCACTCCCGTCGCTCGGCACGACGGGGAGGACGTCGGCGTCGAGGAGCGCGAGCAGCCGCTCGACGAGGTCGACGCTGACGCCGGAGGCGCCGACTGCGAGCGCGTTCGCGCGGACGAGGACGGCGGCTCGCGTCACGTCCTTCGGGAGCGGGTCGCCGGTCGCGGCGTGGTGGCTCCGCAGGAGGTTGTGCTGCTGGGTCTCGAGGTCCTCGCGGTCGATACTGATGTCCTTGAGGTTCCCGAAGCCCGTGTTGACGCCGTAGACGGATTCCTCGTTCGCGTCGGTGACGTCGTCGACGACGCGCTTGCTCGCGGCCATCCGCTCGCGCGCCTCGGAGGCGAGTTCGACGGGCGCGCCGTCGCGCGCGACCGCCTCGACGGCGTCGACGGTCAGGGCGCCGTCGACCGTCACCATCGTCGACCACCCGAACGACTGGCGGCGTCGGGCACCTGCGGCGGTCCTGCGGGACGCGACGCGTGAACTGTTGGCATACGAGTACGGTGACGGGTTCCCCGGGAAAACATTACCCCTCCATCTGGAAGGTCCATATATAATCCGCGAAGGTCGTAACGCCAAACCATGACAGACGATACCACCGTCGGCGAGCCCAGCGACACGTGGCGGGCCTACGAGGGTGCGAATACCGGGACCGACGTCGAGTGCGAGGGCTGGCGGCAGGAGGCCGCGCTCCGCATGCTGAACAACAACCTCGACCCCGAGGTCGCCGAGCGCCCAGAGGACCTCGTCGTGTACGGGGGCGTCGGGCGCGCCGCGCGGAACTGGGACGCGTACGACACAATCGTCGAGGAACTCCGCGACCTCGGCGACGACGAGACGCTCGTCGTCCAGTCGGGCAAACCGGTCGGTCGACTGCGAACGCACGAGCGCGCTCCGCGCGTGCTCATCGCGAACACCAACCTCGTCTCGAAGTGGGACACCTGGGAGCACTTCCGCGAACTCGAGGCCGCCGGCGAGATGATGATGGGGAACTACACCGCCGGGTCGTGGGGGTACATCGGCTCGCAGGGCGTCCTCCAGGGGACCTACGAGACGCTCGCGACCGTCGCTCGCCAGCACTTCGACGGCGACCTGCGCGGCCAGGTCGTCGTCACCGCGGGGCTCGGCGGGATGGGCGGGAACCAGCCGCTGGCCGCGACGATGAACGAGGGCGTCTGTCTCGTCGCGGAGGTCAGCGGCGAGCGCATCGACCGCCGCATCGAGGAGGGGTACTGCGACGAGCGCGTGGACACCGTCGACGACGCGCTGGAACGCGCGCAGGAAGCGGCGGAGGCGGGCGAGGCGGTCGGCATCGGCGTGCAGGCGAACGTCGTCGAACTCCTCGAAGCGATGCGCGACCGCGACATCGTCCCGGACGTCCTCACGGACATGACGGCCGCGCACGACGAACTCACCGGGTACTATCCCGTCGACTACAGCGTCGAGGCGGCCGACGCGCTCCGCGAGGACGACCCGGAGACGTACGTCGAAGCGAGCCTGGATTCGATGGAACGGCACGTCCAGGCGATGCTCGACCTCCACGACGCCGGCGCGGTGACGTTCACGTACGGGAACGGCATCCGCGGACAGGTCGCCGACAGACGTGGGTTCGAGGACGCCCACGACCTCCCCGGGTTCGCGCCCGAGTACGTCCGGCCGCTGTTCTGCGAGGGTCGTGGTCCGTTCCGGTGGATCGCGCTCTCGGGCGACCCCGACGACATCCACCGGACCGACGAGGTCGTCAAGGACCTGTTCCCCGAGAACGATTCGCTCACGCGCTGGATTGACCTGGCGCAGGAGCACGTCCAGTTCCAGGGCCTCCCCGCTCGCGTGTGCTGGCTCGGCTACCAGGCGGACGACTCCGGGTTGAGCGAGCGCGCGCGGTTCGCGCTCCGCGTGAACGAACTCGTCGCCGACGGCGAGCTGTCCGCGCCGGTCGTCGTGACGCGCGACCAGCTCGACGGCGGGAGCATCGCGAACCCGAACGAGGCGACCGAGGACATGAAGGACGGGACCGACGCGGTCGCGGACTGGCCGATCCTGAACGCGCTCCTCAACACCGCCGCCGGGGCGGACGTCGTGAGCATCCACTCGA
The DNA here is from genome assembly GCF_020567525.1 of Halorubellus salinus. GTDB lineage: Archaea > Halobacteriota > Halobacteria > Halobacteriales > Natrialbaceae > Halorubellus > Halorubellus salinus. The sequence goes on along the minus strand of NZ_JAJCVI010000003.1, from coordinate 188,196 downwards.
GCGCGGGCGCGGTCGGCGAGGTGACGAGCACGAACAACCACGTCGTGCTCGACGGGAGCGACCTCGCCGCGGAGAAGGCCCGGCGCGTGTTCGACGTGGACCCGGCGACGGCCGTGATGCGGCACGCGGACGCGGGCTACGAGAAGGCGGTCGACGAGGCTGTGCAGTCCGACGTCCCGATTCCGATGAGTGAACGCGTCGCGGTCGAGGAGGCCGCCCCAACGGACCAGGACGGTCGACCGGCGGCGGTCGAAGCGGAGTCGCAGTCCGCGGAGGACGACTAGCCGTGCACGACCTCGTCGTCGCGAACGGCACGGTCGTCAGTCCCGACCAGGGCGTCTTCGAGGCGGACGTCGCCGCCACGGACGGCGTCGTCTCCGCGATCGGCGATCCGGGAAGCCTCGACGGCGAGCGCGTCGTGGACGCGAGCGGGAAGCACGTGTTCCCGGGCGTCGTCGACCCGCACGTCCACCACGGGTTGTTCCGGCCGCTCGACGACGACGCCGCGAGCGAGTCCCGATCCGGGCTCGTCGGCGGCGTCACCACGACCGGGAACATCTTCCGCCGGGGCGGCGCCTACGGCGACATCATGGACGAGTTCTTCGAGGCGGCCGAGGCGAACTATCGGCACGACTACTTCTTCACGCTCGGCCTGCTCTCGCACGACCACGCCGCTGAGGTCCCCGACATCGTCGACGACCTCGGCATCACGTCGTTCAAGTGGTACATGAACTACAAGCTCGACGTCGCCGAGATGTTCGACCTCGAGCAGAACCTGCTGGACGACGTCTCGGACCACTTCCTCCGCGAACTGGCCGACGTCGACGCGCCGACGACGCTCGCGTACCACTCGGAGAACTCGGAGATCACGAACCACCTCACCGACCAGCTGCGGGCGGCGGACGCGACGGGCTACGACCTCATCGTCGAGCGGTTCCCGGGATACGCCGAGGCCCAGAGCATGGTTTCGGGCGCGAACCTCGCCCGCCAGCACGACTACGACGACGACTTCTACGTCGTCCACGTGAGCGCGAAGGAGACCGCGAACGAGCTCGCGGCACTCCGCGAGCAGGGGTACGGCGTCACGGGCGAGACGTGCACGCACTACCTCTGCCTGACGCGAGACGAGTGCGACGACCGCCACAAGATCAACCCGCCCGTTCGTTCCGAGGAACATCAGGACGTGCTCTGGGAGCGCCTCGCGGACGGTACGCTCTCGGTCGTCGGCACCGACCACATCTCGAACAAGCGGGCGAACAAGGTCGGCGAGGACATCTGGGACTCCATGTGGGGGTCGCCGTCCTCCGCGACGATGCTCCCGCTGGTGCTCTCCGAGGGCTACCACGAGGACCGGCTCTCGCTCCGGCGCGTCGCCCAGGTGACGAGCGCGAACGCCGCGAAGGCGTACGACCTCTACCCGAAGAAGGGCGCGATTCGCGTCGGGAGCGATGCCGACCTCGCCGTCGTCGACCTGGAGGAGACGAAGACCGTCACGCCCGACCTCCTCCAGTCCGCCGCGGACTACACGATGTACACGGGCCGCGACGTCACCGGCTGGCCGACCCACACGGTCGTCCGCGGCGAGGTCGCCTACGAGCACGGCGACGTCGTCGCCGAGCGCGGCCGCGGCACGCACGTCGACCGCCCGATCGACGCGGACGCCGAGTGATTCGACACCTCGACCCGGCGTGCATTTTGATGCGAAGACGGCGGAACGCAGGGTATGGGCGGGAAAGGGCCCAGTGACGACCCGCTCCACGTCGGTTGGGAATCGAACGTCGTCGACGACCTCGGCATCGAGTGTTCCAGGATGCTCGCCGACCTCGACGTCGAGCACGTCTTCGTCGCCGGGTATCTCGCGATTCTCACTCGCCGGACGCGGCTGATGGAGGACGTCGACGTCATCGTCGAACCTTACGCGACCGCGAGGACGTCGCCGTTCCCGTCGAGCGTCACCGTGAGCGCGTCGTCGTCTATCGCCAGGTGAACTTCGAGTTCGAACGGGTCCTCGGTGACGACGGTCTGTGAGGCGATGGTCTCCGCCGCCACGCGGAGCCACTCGGGACCGAACGGGTCGTAGCCGTGGTCGTGGTAGAACGCGGCGACGGTCGGGTGCACGACGAAGTGTCGGTCGAGGAAGATCATCGCTGAAAACCCGCAGACGTCGCATCGGTGGTGGTACCAGACGAAGAAGATGGTTCCACAGCGCTCACAGACGGTTCCGTCGCCGGGATCGTGGTCTTCGCAGACGCGCGGTTCGGCGGTCAGCCGTCCAGAGCAGTGCGGACAGATGCCGTCGACGATCGTCCGGAACTGGTTCCCGATGAAGCTGAACGTGGCGAGGTAGGTCTCGACGGGGTCGCGCGTCTGCATCCCGACGGGTGGCATGGCGTCGGTCAACGAGAGCATGCCCGGTGGCCGTCCGGGTGCCGACACGACGCCTTCGCAGTTGGTGCAGCGAACGACCAGGTAGTCCAGGAACGGTTCGACGTTGTAGTCGAGGACGACGTCGCCCCCACAGATGGCACAGGGCGTGGGGACCGGTTCCGCGTCGTAGACGACGGCGTCGGCGTACTCGCCCGCGAGGACCGCGGTGACGATGCGTTCACCGGCTCGCCGGAGCACGTACCCGTCCTCGGTTCGCTGGACGAAGGGGCCGACGAGCTGCTTGAGGTGGTAGTTGAACTGCGAGCCGTCTTGCATCCCGACGCGTTTTCGGAGTTCGGTGAAGGGAACCGGGCGAACGTCCGGGTGTCGATTCGTGTCTCGCGCCCGGTGGAGCGCTTGGAGGATGCGAAGCCGGGTCTCGTCACCGACTGCGGCGAGGGCCGCTTCCGAGCGGGCTCGCTCGCTATCGCCGTCGAGGCGCGGGTCGCTGCTCCCTGGATTGTCCATCTCTCTTTGTAGGGGTCGCTCAGACTTAAACCGCGTCGAGCGTTCGAGCGGTCGGCACGAACCGCGGGTCTTGTCCTGATTGGTTAGTCTTGGCTCTTGGTATGCAACCGACGTGTCGGCAGGATTAGGGACGAGAATTTCCGTTCGCGACCCTATATAAATATATTTCAGCTGACATTTAACCGGCTGCGCGACCTATCCAGTCACAGGAACCACCATGAGACTCACCCACCAGAAACGCATCACGCTCGCGCTCGCATTCACGCTCCTCCTCGCGCTCGCAGCAGGCTTCGCGGACGACGCGCTCGGGTACGACCCCGAACACGTCGACCCTGCGAAGACCGTCCCACCGAGCGCTGAATACCTGGTCGACGTACCCCGAGCGGACCCGACCGCGGCTGACTCGTCTCGGATGGAACCGACCGCGACCGACCCGACCGGGACCAACTCGACCGAAGCTGTCGCCGGGCCGACCGACCCCGCTGCACTCGATGCACTGACGAATGGGCCGAATCTGCGCGACACGCCGTCGAACGACACGCACGAGATAGCGTTCACGCACGCTCACGCGACGGTCACGCTCGACTGCGCGGCACTCGAGATGACGGTTTACCCCGCCGACGTCTCCTACGACCTCGTGCTCACGTACGTCGACACGAGCACCGGCAGGTTCCATTGGATGGCTGTCGGGCCACTCAACGGGACCGTCGTCGACCCATTCGGTGAGACCGACTTCCGGCTCGTCGAGATGGCGATCCAGGCGTCCGGCGACCCCTGGGTCGGCGTCCAGACGGCCACGGTGTTTGGACCGGGGGACTGCGACCAGACGGCTGGTGGATCGACGAACGATGCCTCCTGACCCTCTCCCCCTTCACCCTCCGATTGGAGACGCCATATATACCGAGCGCGCCACGCTCTGTCGAATCACGACACGCGGGCCGCGAGGCCCGGGACCCAAGAATGACTCAGGAATCCCTCACCGCCGTCCAGTACGGTATCGGCCCGATCGGGAGTCGCATCGTGAACGCAGCGCACCGCACCGGCGTGGAGTTCGTCGGCGCTATCGACATCGACCCGGAGAAGGTCGGCGAGGACCTCGGCGAGGTCGCCGGCGTCGGCGAGGAACTCGGCGTCGAGGTCACCGACGACGCCGCCGACGCGCTCGCCACGGAACCGGACGTCGTCTTCCACTCGACGGTCTCCTCCGTCGAGGCCGCCGCACCCCAGTTGAAGGAGGCGCTCGAAGCGGGCGCGAGCGTGGTGTCGACGACCGAGGAACTCTCGTACCCGTGGTGGAGTCACCCCGATGTCGCCCAAGAACTCGACGAGGCCGCCCAAGCGCACGGTGGCACCGTTCTCGGTGCTGGCATCAACCCCGGGTTCGTGATGGACGCGATGCCTGCGGCCCTCTCCACGCCGATGGCCCAGGTGGACGCGGTGCGCGTCGAGCGCGTGCAGAACGCGAGCGAGCGCCGCAAGCCACTCCAGGAGAAAGTCGGTGCGGGCGTCACGGAGGAGACGTTCGAGGAAGAGATCGCGACCGAAGCCGGGCACGTCGGGAGCACGGAGTCCGTCGCGATGCTCGCGGACGCGCTCGACTTCGACCTCGACGAGATCGAGGAATCCATCGAGCCCGTGATCGCCGACGAGCGCGTCGAGACCGACTACCTCACCGCCGAAGCGGGCGAGGTCGCGGGCATCAAGCAGGTCGTGCACGGCTACGAGGACGGCGAGGCCGTCGTCGAACTCGACCTCAGGATGTACGTCGGCGCGGACGACCCCCACGACCGCGTCGAGTTCGACGGCGAACCCGACGTCGCGGTCGAGGTCGAGGGCGGCTACCACGGCGACGTCTCCACGTCCGCGGTCGTCGCGAACGTCGCACCGACGGTCGTCGACGCCGACCCGGGGCTCGCGACGATGACCAGCCTCCCGACGTCGTACTCGCGGCAGGAATGACGACGGAACCGACCGCGGACGACTCCGGGACCGTCGCGAGCCCCCTCGAGTGGGCCGTCGACCGGTGGCGGCACCTGGACCGGGGGTGGCGCGCGGTCGCGGTGGCGGGTATCGTCACGTTCATCGCACAGACCGGCGTACCGGTCCCGTACTGATCGATAGATGAGCGACGACGAGACCTCGCCGGGCGGTCGCGACGCGGACGCGACCGGGACGTCGCCGCTGGCGGTCGTCCGCGAGGTCGCACCGGGCGTCGCGTTCCTCGTCGTGCTCGCCGTTCTCGCACGCGTGGCGAGCACGCTCGTCCCGTACGCGAGCGCGCTCGTCGTCGCCGTCGCCCTCGGCATCGTCCTCACGAACACGGTCGGCGTCCCCGAGCGCCTGCAGGCGGGGTCGTCGACGCACAAGCTCTGGCTCGAAGCCGGCATCGTCCTCATGGGGGCTCGCGTGTCGCTCGGGACGCTCGTCGACACGGGCGCGCAACTCGCCGTCCTCGTCGTCGGTATCGTCGCACTCACGCTCGTCCTCGTGGAGGTACTCGCTCGTGGCGTCTTCGACGTCCACCGGAAGCTCGGGTCGCTCCTGGCTGCGGGCGCGAGCGTCTGCGGGGTGTCCGCGGCCGTCGGCGTCGCTGGGAGCGTCCGCGCGACCGAGGAGCACGTCGCGTACGCCGCCGGGACCATCCTCCTGTTCGACGTCGTCACGCTGTTCACGTACCCCGCACTCGGTGGCGTCCTCGGGCTCTCCGACCGCGTGTTCGGCGTCTGGGCGGGCCTCACGATGTTCTCGACTGGTCCCGTCACCGCGGCCGGGTTCGCGTTCAGCGACGCCGCCGGCCAGTGGGCGACCGTCACGAAACTCACCCGGAACCTCCTGCTCGGCGTCCTCGTCGGCGCGTACTCCATCCGGTACGCGAACCCCGGCAGCGACGACGCCGACGGCGCCCCGGGCGAGGACGCGTCGACCGCGAGCGCGTTCTCGCCGCGTCGACTCTGGGACGCCTTCCCGAAGTTCGTCCTCGGGTTCTTCGCGGTCGTCGTCCTCACGTCCACCGCGGTCGTCTCGGACGCCGCCACGGCGCAACTCACGAACGCGTACCGCTGGCTGTTCCTGCTCGCGTTCGTCGGCCTCGGACTCAGCGTCGACGTCGCCGACCTCCGGGACACCGGCGTCACGCCGATCGCGCTCCTCCTGACCGCGCTCGTCACCACCAGCGTCGTCGCCCTCGTCGCCGTCCGCGCACTGCTCGGCGCCTGACCGCGACCGACCACCCGCCCTATCGCGCAGGAGGGCTTTCACCCACCACACGGAGACTCGACGCATAACCCACCGTGCGAGGTACTCGCACCCATGTTGGACGTACTCCTGACGAACGCGCGGGTCGTGGACGGGACTGGCGCGCCGTGGTTCCGCGGTGCCGTCGGCGTGCGCGACGGCGAGATCGCTACCGTCGAACGCGTCCCCGACCCGACGGACGCTCCGGACGCCGCCCTCGCGGCCGACGACGTCGACGCCGAGACGGTCGTGGACGTCGACGACGCGGTGGTCGCACCCGGGTTCGTCGACACGCACTCGCACTCGGACCTCCAGCTGTTCGACGACCCGACGCTCGCGCCGAAGGCCCGTCAGGGCATCACGACCGAGATCGTCGGCCAGGACGGGTTCTCGATGGCGCCCATGCGCCGCGATGGCGGTGCCGAGGAGTGGCAGGACCAGCTCTCGGGGCTCGCCGGTCGCGTCGACCGCGAGTGGACGTGGGGCGGCGTCGGCGACTACCTGGACGCGGTCGAGGGCGACGGCGTGGCACCGAACGTCGGCACGCTCGTCGGCCAGGGAACGGTGCGGTTCAACGTCATGGGGATGCGCGACGACGAGCCGACCGAGAGCGAACTCGAGGAGATGGCGGACCTCGTCACCGAAGCGATGGACGACGGCGCGTTCGGCCTGTCGACGGCGCTCGTCATCACGCCGTGCTCGTACGCGAGCACCGAGGAGATCACGCACCTCGCGGAGCGCCTGGAGCCGTACGGGCGACCGTTCGTCGCGCACATCCGGAGCGAACGCGCCGACATCTGGTCGGCGCTCGACGAGTTCGTGGACGTCGGCGCGGACGCGAACGTCCCCGTCCACCTCAGTCACTTCAAGCTCGGCGGCCCGCCTCAGCACGGGAAGGCCGACCGCGCGCTCGCGCTCGTCGAGGCCGCTCGCGACCGCGGCGTCGACTTCTCCGCCGACCAGTACCCCTACGCCGCGAGCAACACCCTCCTCTCGTACGTCCTCCCGCCGTGGGTGCACGCGGACGGCCCCGAGCAGGCCGTCGCGTACCTCGAGGACGCGGACGCCCGCCAGCGCATCCTGCGGGACGTCGAAGAGAACCGCATCGACGGCTGGGACAACCCCGGCTGGTACTCCGGCTGGGAGAACGTCGTCGTGGCGAGCGTCGAGAGCGACGCCAACGACCACCTCGAGGGCCTCACCGTGCAGGCGCTCGCCGACGAGTGGGATACCGAACCCATCCTCGCCGTCTGCGATCTCCTCGCCGAGGAGGACCTCGCTGTCTCCTGCGTGAATCACTTCATCGACGAGGACGACGTCCGCGACATCCTCGCCCACGAGCGCGTGAACGTCATCACTGACGGGTTGTTCGGCGGGAACCCCCACCCGCGGGTCTACGGCGCGTTCGCGAAGGTCCTCGGGACGTACGTCCGCGACGAGGACCTCGTCTCCGTCGAGGAGGCGGTCCGCATGATGACGTCGCTCCCCGCACGGTCGATGGGGTTGGACTCGAAGGGCGTCCTGCGACCCGGGATGGACGCGGACGTCACCGTGTTCGACCCGGCGGTCGTCGGCTCGCCAGCCACGTACGAGAACCCGACGCAGTACGCGGACGGCGTCCCGCACGTCCTCGTGAACGGCGAGTTCGTCGTGCGAGACGGCGAGACCACGGGTGCGACGCCCGGCGACGCGCTCCGGGCCTGACGGCGAACCACGGCACTCCCATCGAAGCGGTGGCGCGGTCGGCTGGAGCGCGTTCGTCGCAGCACGGTCGACCGTCCGGTGGGGCGAGACTCCGTCCGAGTACGCTCGATTCCGGCCGTCAGCGCTTGTGCGTGAAGATGACGGCGTTGCCGTCGACACTTCCGACGCAGAGGTCGAGTTGCCGCGAGAGGTTGAGGCTCGTCGGGTTCTCCTTGCAGACGACGAGGTCGTCGAACGGGTCCTCGCACGCGGGACAGGTGACCGAGACGGTGTTCTGGTAGCTCTTGATGGCAGTGTTCTCCTCTCGGAGCGTGAGCGACGCGACGAGTTCGTCGAAGTCGACGTCTTCCATACCCGCCCTTCCGGTCGCGCCGACATAAATCCGGGCGGGAGCGGCTGGGTTCGCGCCGAGAGCGGTACGGGCGAGCGTGGCCTTCCGACGCGACCCGCCGGCTCGTATTTGAATACCACTCCGAGTGGTGGGTCAAGACCCAACCGGCTCCCGGCCGAACTCGTAGGTATGGCGGACAACGCAGGCGGCGGTAACCTGGACGTTGGCGACGTGAGCGAACAGTATCGCGAGTACGAGGGTGCGCCCACGGGGACGGACCTCGAGTGCGAGGGCTGGCGGCAGGAGGCCGCGCTCCGCATGCTGAACAACAACCTCGACCCCGAGGTCGCGGAGGCCCCCGAGGACCTCGTCGTGTACGGGGGGACGGGTCGCGCAGCGCGGAGCTGGGACGCGTACGACGCCATCCTGGCCGAGCTCCGCGACCTCGGCGACGACGAGACGCTGCTCGTGCAGTCCGGGAAACCGGTCGGGCGGTTCGAGACGCACGAGCGAGCGCCGCGAGTCCTCATCGCGAACTCGAACCTCGTTGGCGCGTGGGACGACTGGGAGCACTTCCACGAGCTCGAGGCCGAGGGGAAGATCATGTACGGCCAGATGACCGCGGGGTCGTGGGCGTACATCGGCACGCAGGGCATCATCCAGGGGACGTTCGAGACCCTGGCGGAGGCCGCCCGCCAGCACTTCCCCGAGAGCGAGGGGCTCCGTGGCACCATCACCGTCACGGCTGGTCTCGGCGGGATGGGTGGTGCACAACCGCTCGCGGTGACGATGAATCACGGCGTCTGCATCGCCGCGGAGGTCGACGAGCACCGGATCGAGCGCCGCATCGAGACGGACTACTGCATGACGAAGACGGACGACCTCGACGAGGCCATCGCGATGGCCGAGGACGCCGCGGCGAACGGCGAACCCCTCTCCATCGGCCTGCACATGAACGCCGCGGACATGTTCGAGGGGATGCTCGAACGCGACTTCGTCCCCGAGATCGTCACGGACCAGACGAGCGCGCACGACGAACTCGAAGGGTACTACCCGAGCGGGTACACGGTCGACGAGGCCGACTCGCTGCGCGACGAGGACCCCGAGGCGTACGTCGAGGCGAGCCTCGACACGATGGAACGCCACGTGCAGGGCATCCTCGACATGCAGGACGAGGGCGCGATCGCGTTCGAGTACGGGAACAACATCCGCGGACAGGTCCAGAACCACCGGGGCTTCGAGAACGCGTTCGACTTCCCGGGGTTCGTGCCGGCGTACATCCGGCCGCTGTTCTGTCGCGGGAAGGGCCCGTTCCGGTGGGCGGCGCTGTCGGGGGACGAGGACGACATCGCGCGGACCGACGAGGCCGTCCTCGAGCTGTTCCCGGAGAAGGACGACCTCGCACGCTGGATCGACCTCGCCAGGGAGCAGGTGTCGTTCCAGGGTCTCCCCAGTCGCGTCTGCTGGCTCGGGTACGAGACGACGCCCGTGAGCGAGACGCCGCTCGACGCGACGCACGTCGACGAGGACATGGAACTCACCGAGCGCGCGCTGTTCGCGGTCCGCATCAACGAACTCGTCGCGAGCGGCGAGATAGCGGCGCCCGTGGTCGTGACCCGGGACCACCTGGACGCGGGCTCGGTCGCGAGCCCGAACCGCGAGACGGAAGCGATGAAGGACGGCACGGACGCGGTCGCTGACTGGCCGATACTGAACGCGCTCGCGAACACGGCGTCGGGCGCGGACATCGTGAGCGTGCACGACGGCGGTGGCGTCGGCATCGGGAACTCGCTGCACACGAACAACCACGTCGTCCTCGACGGCACCGAGCTCGCCGCGGAGAAGGCCCGGCGCGTGTTCACGACCGACCCCGGGATGGGCGTCATCCGGCACGCGGACGCGGGCTACGAGGACGCCATCGACGAGGCCGAACGGAGCGGCGTCGCCGTCCCGATGCGAGACCGGCACGAGCACGTTGACGGGGAGGGGGAATGAGCGCCGATCTCCAGACGGTCGTTCACGACGCGGCGGAGGTCGTCGTCGGGAAACGCGAAGGGGCGTGGCCCGGTGAGGGGAGCGAACTCCTCGAGACGTACGCGGACGCGGCCGTCGCGGTCGTCGACGGCGAAGTCGCTGCCGTCGGCCCCACCGAGGACGTGCTCCGCGAGTATCCCGCGGAGAACGCGGATTCGGCCTACGACGCGACGGGGCAGACGGTCGTCCCCGGGTTCGTGGACCCGCACACGCACGCCGCGTTCGCGGGCGACCGGAGCGACGAGTTCGAGGCGAAGCTGAAGGGGAAGACGTACCAGGACATCCTCGCCGACGGCGGCGGCATCCTCCGCACCGTCCGCGCGGTCCGCGAGGCGAGCGAGGCCGACCTCGCCAGCAATCTCCGCGAGCACCTCGACGCGATGCTCGCGTACGGGTCCACGACGGTCGAGGTGAAGTCCGGGTACGGGCTCGACACCGAGACCGAACTGAAGCTCCTCTCGGCCGTCGAGACGGTCGCCGAGGACCACGCGGTCGACGTCGTGCCGACGTTCATGGGCGCACACGCCGTCCCCGAGGGGATGGACGCGGACGCGTACGTGGACGCGGTCGTCGACGAGCAGCTCCCGGCGGTCGACGACCAGGGCGTCGCGGAGTACTGCGACGTCTTCTGCGAGGAGGGCGTCTTCAGCGTCGAGCAGTCCCGGCGGGTCCTCGAAGCCGGCAAGGAAGCCGGCCTGACGCCGAAGGTGCACGCCGAGGAGCTCGCGCACGTCGGCGGCACGAAGCTCGCAGCGGAGGTCGGTGCGACGAGTGCAGACCACCTCCTGCACGCGACGCGCGAGGACGTCGACGCGCTCGTCGACGCGGACGTCGTCCCGGTCGTCCTCCCCGGCACCGCGTTCGGCCTCGGCGCGGACTACGCCGACGCCGAGACGATGCTCGACGCGGGCGCGCCCGTCGCGGTCGCGACCGACTTCAACCCGAACTGCCACAGTCGCTCGATGGCGTTCGCACAGGCGCTGTGCTGCGTCGAGATGCGGATGACGCCCGCACAGGCGCTCGTCGCCGCCACCGAACACGCCGCGCTCGCCGTCGACCGACCGGCGAAGGGCCGGCTCGACGCCGGCAGTCCCGCAGACATGGCGATCGTGGACGCGCCCAGTCACGTCCACGTCCCCTATCGGTTCGGCGAGGACGTCGTCGCGGCGACGTTCAAGGACGGCGCGCGCGTCGCCTGACCGTCGGCGACACGCCCCGTACTTACGGCGCGGCGGCACGTAGACCCAGCCACGGGAGACCCATGATAGAGACAAGTCACGACGTCCACGTCGACGTCCCCGTCAGCGACGTGTTCGCGTACATGGACCAGCCGGCGAACCAGCCCGAGATCACCCCGAGCCTGCAGCGGTCGGAGATCCTGGCGGCGCGCGAGGACGGCAGCAAGCGCGTCGCGTACGGGTACGGCCTCGGCGGCATCACGATGGACGGCGAACTCGACGCGGTCGAGTACGTTCCCGAGGAGCGCATCGTGTGGGAGATGACTGGCGACCTCTCCGGGGAGATAACGTGGACGTTCGAACCCGAGGACGGCGGGACGCGGTTCACGTACGCCGCCGGGTACGACGTCCCGGGGGGCGTCCTCGAGCGACTCGCCGCCCCGTTCGTCAAGCGGTACAACGACCGCGAGGTCCGGACGACGCTCGAGAACCTCAAGACGCGTCTCGAGCACGACGCCGCGGACGACACGTAGCCCGACCTATCGACCGCCGCCGGGACCGCTCGCGCACCTGTGGTCCCGGCGCGACCGCCGCGCTCTCCAGGAGTTCCCACGGATTCTAGACGGAGTTTGAAAAATCGCTTTCACGTTCGTTGGCGTCCGGGACGGTATGAAGCGACGCACGCTCCTCGGCGCGGTCGGCGGTGTGGCGGTCCTCGGCGGCGGGTACCTCGGCTGGGAACTGTTCGCGCCGGAGCGAACGACCGCGGTCGACGAGGACCGCGTCGCCGGCGGGACCGACGGAGCCTCGATGGACGGGGACTCGGGTTCGGGCGACGACGGCGACGGCGGTGGGTCGAGCGCTGGTGGTGACGGGGCGACGGTGCTGAAGCGCGGCGAGTTCACGGGGAAGGACGGCCACGAGTGCTCGGGGACGGTGGAACTCGCCGAGGACGCGCAGGGGCGATTCCTCCAGTTCCGCGACTTCGAGATGACGCCGGGGCCGGACGTCTTCTGTTACCTCACGCCCGACGCGGACCCGGAGACGAAGGCCCATGTCGCGGGCGGGACGAGAGTCCGCATCGACGGCGGTGCGGACGGTGGCGAGCTGACGAAGACCGGGACGTTCGCGGGGTCGCTACCCGCTGGCGTCGACGGCGACGACGCCGACGGCGTGGCCGCGTGGTGCGACGACTTCTCCGTTCCCTTCGGCGCCGCGACGCTCGCCAGCGTCTGAGCGCGCGAACCGTCTCGACCGTCGACTCGGGGATGGCCTCGCCCAGCGAGAGCGACCTCGGCACGACGCTCGCGCCCGGCCGTGTCCGTCACCATCGCGCCCCGTTCGGTGGCCTTCGCGACGACGCCCACCCCGCGAAGAACCTCGGGAAACGTTAACGCCAAGCACGCTCTAGGTGCGTGTATGCCCGGTGACCTCCCCCGCCAACGGTTCGTCCTCGACACCTCGCTGTTCATCACCGAGCAGATCCGTCGCGAGGACGAATCGCTGGAGGACGCCGTCCTCCGGCTCCTCGACCTCGTCGCGACCGCACGGCTCGAGCTCAACATCTCCTGTTACGTGCCGCCGTCGATCCACGACGAGCTCTCGGCGATGCTCCGCGAGCGCCACGTCGGGGACGAGGTGTTCGAACGCCTGGACACGTGGATCGTCCGGAAGAGCCCGGACCGGTACGGCGTCACCATCCCGGCGGACATCGTCTACGAGTTCATCGACGAGATGAGCGACCGCGTCGACCGCGGTCTCCGCGTCAGCGAGGAGGCCCTCCGCGAGGTCGAGCAACTCGACCCCGAGGCGCTCGCCGCCGACGAGAACGCCGGGGACTACATGACCGAAGCCGACCGCATCCTCTCGTCGATGCGGGACAAGTACCGGCGCGCGCTCCGCAAGGGCGTCCTGGATTCGCGCGAGGACTTCGACCTGCTCGTGCTCGCCCGCGAACTCGACGCCGGCGTCGTCACCGAGGACCGCGGCATCATCTCGTGGGCCGACGAGTTCGGGCTCCGGTACGTCCGCGGCGGCCAGTTCCCGACGCTCCTCGAGGAGTACCTCCGCGCCACCGGCGTCGACGGCTACGACGACGTCTGAACCACCCGACTACGCCACTTGAGCTGCCCGACTACGTCGCCCGAGCCGTTCGACTACGCCACTTGAGCCGTTCGACTACGCCACTTGAGCCGCCCGACTAAGCCACTTGAGCCGCCCGACTATGCCACTTGAGCCGCCCGACTACGCCGCCGTGGGTCTGCCGTCGCGGTACTCGGCGACGACCTGGCGGATGCGGTCCGCGAGCAGGTCGAACTGCGCTGCACCGCCGCTCTTCTGGAGGTACGCGCTCACGCCGTGGTCCGACGCCGCGACGCGCGTCTCCTCCGTGCCTTTCCCCGTGTAGATGACGAACGGAACGGTCTCGTCGACGCGACGGATCGCCTTCAGGAAGTCGAGGCCACTCGACCCCGGCATGTCGTAGTCGCTCACGATGCAATCGAACACGGTCGATTCGAGCGCTTCGAGCGCGCTCTCCGGGTTCGACGCCGTCGTCACCGAGATGTCGTCGTGTTCGGACGCGAACTGGTCGACGAGCACCTCGCGGAGCGGTTCGTAGTCCTCGACGAACAGCATCTCGATGGTGTCGGCCCGCCCGAGGACGGCGACGTCGTTCGTCCCGGTTGCACCGTGAACGCTCTCGGCGAACGAGAGCTCGAGCCAGTCGGCGAGTCGCTCGGGGTCCGCGCGCAGCACGACCTCGTTCGTGTCGCGGTTCCAGTCGACGACACCGAGCAGCTGGAGTTTCGGGAGGTGCAGGTGGAAGAGCGCGTTCTCGACGGCAGACCGGTTCTCGTCGACGGCCGTGCTGGTTCGTGGTGGGACCGTCGCGACGACCACGTCGACGAGGTCCTCGAAGGAGGCTCTTCGGTGACGTTTGAGGTGGAAGAGGACGTTTCGGCGACTCGGGTCGCCGAGGGCGATCCCGAAGTTCTCGGCGGAGACCGTCACCCGGTCGTCGGTCCCGTGGTCTTCGGGCTGTTCGGGTGGCATAACTACGATTGGTACGGCTCGCGGTCTCTTAGGTGTACCGTTGGGGCCGTCGACGGTCGCGGTGACCGCTGCGCGTCGCTTCTCGCGAAATATCAACGCTAAAGGGGGCCGACCGGTGTTCTCTACCAGATGCTCGTCCTCGGCGACGCACACGCGGTCGAACCGGAGCGGCGACGAGCGCTTCGCTCGGCGTACGAGGCCTCGGGTGCGACGACGGCGCTCCAGCTCGGCGACCTCATGTACTACGACCTCCCCGTGCCGACGTGGTTCATCGCGGGGAACAACGAGGACCTGGACGTCATCGAGGCGCTCCGCGCCGGCGAGCACCCGCCGGGGACCGAGAACGCGAACCTCGTGCACAGCACGACCGTCGACCTCGATGGCGTCCGGTTCGCCGGGCTCTCCGGGAACTTCGCGCCGACGCAGTACGACAAACAGCGAACGCACCTCCACGGCGACCGCCGCCGGCACTTCGTCAGGGACGACGTCGAAGCGGCGAAACGCCTGGAGGACGTCGACGTCTTCCTCTCGCACGAGGCACCGAACGGCCTCCTCAAGTACGAGCACTACGACCCCGGCTGCGATCAGGTCGACGACATCCTGGACGCGCTCGACCCCGACCTCTGCCTCGTCGGGCACCACCACGAGCACCTGGAGATGACGTACCGCGACACGCGCGTCGTCGGACTCGACGCCGCCTGGCGGAGTTACTACGAACTGGACGCGACGACTCTGACACTCGAACGGTTCGAGACGCCCGACGCCTGAGCCCTCGCGGACCGCCGCTTCGGCGTTCGTCGAACGAAGCGATTCCATCGAGCCCCTCGAGCGCTGCCGGGTACTGACTGCCAGAGACGGCGGCCGTCGGACGGAGGCGAGGAGCCCGACCACGGCCGTCCAGTGGCCGATGGTCCTGCTGGGAGGGAGTTCGACCCTCCCGGCCTTTGGGAATCATACACATGCTTTTCGAGCACCTGCGAGTATCGTCACGTATGGGAGAACTCGAGACAGAGGAGCAGAAGACGCGAGCGGAGATCGCTACCTACCTTCGAGAGCTGGCCGACCAGCTCGACGGTGACGGTGACGTGACGCTCGACCTCGGCGGGAAGACAGTGCAGTTCCGTCCGACGGACCCCGTCACGTTCAAACTCGAAGGGGAATCGGACTGGTCACAGGGGGAGACAGACGCCAAACAGAGCATCGAGTTCGAACTCGTCTGGTGGCGAGAGGCCACGTCCGCCGAGGAGGGCGCACTCGACATCGAGCAGTGACTAGGACCAAAGAAGGCGAACGCGGCGGGTGTGTGGTCGACTCAGCCGCCGAGGTAGAGCCGCGACACCTCGGGGTTGTCGAGCAGGCCGTCGGCGTCGTCGGCGTACGCGACCGTGCCCTGGTCGAGCACGAAGCCCTTGTCGCTGATAGCCAGTCCCTTCCGGGCGTTCTGTTCGACCATCAGGATGGCGGTGCCGAGTTCGTTCACCGCCTGGACGTCCGCGAACACCTCGTCCGCGGTGTTCGGCGCCAGGCCCGCCGAGGGCTCGTCGATGAGCAGCACGTCCGGCTCCATCACGAGAGCTCGCGCGAACGCGAGCACCTGCCGCTGGCCACCCGAGAGCGTCCGCGCCTTCGCGGACTGCTTCTCGGTGAGCAGCGGGAAGCGGTCGTAGAGCTGGTCGATGATGGGGTCGAGGTCGTCGCTGCGCGCGACGCCACCCATGCGGAGGTTCTCCTCGATCGTGAGGTTCCCGAACACGTTCTCCGTCTGCGGGACGTACCCGATACCGGTGCGAACGATGTCCTCGGGCGCCATCCCGCCGATGTCGTCACCGTGGTACTTCACGTGCCCGGTCCACGGCGTCAGCATCCCGAAGACCGTCTTCAGGACCGTGGACTTCCCGGCACCGTTCGGGCCGACGAGGCACGCGATCTCGTCCTCGGCGAGCGTCATCGACAGGTCATCCAGCACCTGGACGTCGCCGTACCCCGAGTCGACGTTCTCGACGGAGAGGACGACGTCCTCGTCCGCGTCGCGTTCGATGACGCCGGTGCTCGCGCTCATTCGCGAGCACCTCCGTCTCGGCGAGCGCGGACGTTCATTCGCCCGGCCCTCCGAGGTACGCGTCGATGACGCGGTCGTCGTTCCGGACGGCGTCCGGCGTCCCTTCGACGAGGACGCTCCCCTGGTCGAGGACGATGATGGGGTCTGCGAGGTTCATGATGAAGTCCATGTCGTGTTCGATGATACAGAACGTCACGCCTTCTTCGTTCAGGCGCGCGATCTGGTCGCGGAGCTTGTTCGCGAGCGTCGGGTTGACGCCGGCGACGGGTTCGTCGAGCAGGAGGACCTCGGGTTCGGCGAGCATCGCGCGAGCGAGCTCGACGAGCTTCATCTGGCCGCCCGAGAGGTCGGTCGCGGCCTGGGTCGCCAGATGCCCGATCTCGAACTCTTCGAGGATGCGCTGGGCGTCCTCGAGGTTCTGTTTCTCCTGTTCGTGTACCTTCCCGGGGTTCGCGAACAGCGAGATGAACGACTCGCCGTCCTGAGCTTGCGGGCCGACGAGCATCGCCTCGCGGACCGTCATCCCTTCGAGCTTCCGGGGCGTCTGGAACGTCCGGATGAGGCCGTGTTCGGCGACCTCGTGCGGTTCCGCGTTCGTGACGTCCGCGCCGTTCACGCGGACGTTCCCGGAGTCCTGCTCGTAGAACCCCGTGATGAGGTTGAACAGCGTGGACTTCCCGGCGCCGTTCGGGCCGATGAGGCCCGTGACGGTGCCGCGTTCCACCTGGAAGGACGCGTCGTCGGTCGCGACGAGTCCACCGAACGTCTTCCGGAGGGTGTCGACCTCCAGGACGACGTCGTCCTTCTCCATGTTCGGGCCGTCGAGGAGTCGTTCCCGGGGCTGCTGCTCACTCATCGCGACCACCTCCCTTGGACGGGGCGTCGTCACCTGGACCGCCTGCGTCGTTGTCACCTGCAGGGCCACGGTCGGTCGACCCGCCGTTCGCCTGGACGTCGTCGCCGGACGACGGTGCGTCCTCGCTGCTCTCGTCGGAAGCGTCCTCGGTCACGTCGTCGAGTTCGTCGGGGTCGTGCACCGACCCGGTCTCGTTGTTGTTGTCCGTGACCTTCGCTTCGCGAGCGGCTTCGCGACCCGGGACGTCCGCGTCGGCGAGCGCGCTCGGCCAGATGAGTTCGCGCTGGGGCGGGAGGACGCCCTCCGGCCGCCAGCGCATCACGAGGATGATGATGATGCCGACCGCGAGCAGGCGCGTGCTCGCGAAGTTCCCGACGACGGTCGCGTACGTCGACTCGATGATCGACAAGAGCGACGGCAAGTCCACCGGGAACGTGTCGGGGAGTGCACCGCCGAGGAAGCGCGTGCCTTCCTGGATGGCGATGATGACGAACCCGCCGAACATCGCACCGCGGTTCGACCCGCTCCCGCCGAGGATGACCGCGATCCAGACGTAGAACGTGTTGATGGGTTCGAGGTCGCCGGGACTCACGAACAGGTTCAGGTGCGCGTAGAACACGCCCGCGAGCGCCATGATGACGCTCCCGAGCACGAACGACTGCATCTTGAACGCGTACGTGTTCTTCCCGAGCGCTTCCGCGAGGTCGTCGTCGCTCCGGATGGTCCGGAGGACGCGCCCCCACGGGCTCTGGTGGACGTGCCGCAGGAGCAGGTAGACGACGCCGACGAACACCGCCACGACGAACACGTTCAGGAGCGCTTGCCAGAACGACTGGCCGAGCGTGAACCCGAGGACGCGCGTCGTCCAGATGCCGGGGATGCCGACCTCGAACTGCTCGAAGCGGAGTCCCGGCATCGTCTGCGGGAACGTCGCGAGGAACGGCCATCCCTCGAAGAACCCGGGGATGCCGCGTAGTCCGGCGCTCCCGTTCGTCAGCCACCGTTCGTTCAGCATCAGGAGTCGAACGACCTCCGCCAGCCCGAGGCTGGCGATGGCGAGGTAGTCCGTGCGGAGTCTGAGCGTCGGAATCCCGATGATGACCGCGAGCACTGCAGCGAGCACGAGGCCGAGCACGAGCCCGACGAGCGGGTTGAACCCGCCGGCGAGCGGCGAGGAGTCAGCGGTCAACAGCGCGGTCCCGTACGCGCCCAGTCCGAAGAACGCAGCGACGGAGAAGTTGATGAGGCCCGTGTACCCCCACTGGACGTTCAGTCCGAAGCTCAGCAGGATGTACATCCCGACGAGCCCGACGAGGTACAGGAAGTACGCCGGGCCGAGGCCGCCCGTGACGAGGCCGTAGAACAGCAGCGCCATGAGGGTGACGACGAAGCCGGCGACGCCCTGCTCGGCGCGCGTCATCTCCGCGACGTAGCCGCGTGGGTCACCGAGGAACGTCGCTGGTTCGCTCATGATGCGGCCTCCCCCATGATACCCGTGGGGCGTGCGAGCAGCACGAGCACCATGATGACGAACGCGACGGCGTTCGCGTACTCGATACCGATCGGGATGCCGATGTCACTGAGCAGCGGCGTCATCTGGTTGATCATCCCGATGAGGAACCCGCCGAGCATCGCGCCGTACACGCTCCCGATACCGCCGAGGATGACCGCGGCGAACACGACGAGCAGGATGTCGAACCCCATGCGGGGCGACAGCTGGTTGAAGAGGCCGAGGAAGCCGCCGCCGGCGCCGGCGAGGCCGGCGCCGATGATCCACGTCCAGATCTCGATGCGGTTCGTGCGGATGCCGGAGACGCGCGCGAGGTCGGGGTTGTCAGCGGTCGCGCGCATCTTCCGGCCGAGGTCCGTGTACTGCAGGAGCGTGTGCAGGCCGGCGACGAGCACGACCGCGGACCCGACGATGGCGACGTCGTGTAGCGTCACGCGGACGCCGTAGGGAATCAGCCACTCGATGGGTCGCAGCACCTGGATGCCGAACTCGGTGAAGTCCGCGCCGAACCCGAGCCTGACCGTGGCGCGGTAGACGAACGCGACCCCGATGCTCGTGATGAGCAACCCGATGGAGTCCAGGTCGATGGGCTCGTAGATGACCTTGTGCGTGACGACCGCGACGAGTGCCGCGACGACGACGCCGACGAGTAACGCGACGAAGAACCCGTAGGGGATGCCGAGGACGACGCCGCCGAGCGTGCCGACGGCACCGAACGTGACGAGCGTCGCGTACGCGCCGACGGTCATCGTGTCGCCGTGCGCGAAGTTCGCGAAGTTCGCGATGCTGTACACGAGCGACAGCCCGATACTTGCCAGTACGATGATGCTACTGAATACCAACCCGTTCGCTGCGTATTCGAGAACGGACATTGTCAGGGGGTGTTACTCCGAGGAGATGGTGCCCGTCGTGACGTACTCGTGATCTTCGACCGTGAAGATCTGGAGGAAGCCTGCGGGGTCGCCGTTCTCGTCGAAGTCGATGGGGCCGGACACGCCCTGGTAGTCGATGTCCGACGCGGAGCCGTCCTCGCCGAGGACCTCGACCGCTTCGGCGTACGTCGAGACCTGTTCGCCTTCCGGACGCGTGACCTCGCGGACGGTGTCCTGGAGTGCGCTCGCGCTGAAGTCGCTCGCGGTGTGGATGGCGAGCGCTGCGGTGATGACGCAGTCGTACGCGTACGCGGACCACGCCGTCGGCGCGCTCCCGTGTTCGTCCTCGAAGCGGGACGCGAACTGCTGGTAGTTGTCCTGGTCGATGGCGGCGCTCGGCGCGACGACCTTCATGCCGTCGAGACTGCCCTCGGGCGTGTTGTTCAGGACTTCGGGGCCCTTCACGGAGTCGGCGCCGTAGAACTGCGCCTCGTACCCGCTGGAGTACGCTTCCTGGGCCATCGTGGTGAACTCGGGCTGGTAGGTGATGAACAGCCACGCGTCCGCGTCGGAGTTCGCCATCCCGGAGACGACGCTCGAGTACGACGACTGGCCCTGGTCGTGGCTCTGGTTGTACGCGACCTCGCCGTCCCACGCGCTCGTGAAGGCGTCGGTGATGCCCTGCCCGTAGTCGTTGTTGATCCACGTGATCGCGACGGAGTCGTGGCCGTCGTCGGCCATGATGTCCGCGAGCGCGCCGGACTGGACGCGCCCGGTCGGGCTCATCCGGAGGAGGCCCGGGAAGTCACTGAGCGCCGGGCTCGTGGAGTTCTGACTGAGCTGGACGACGTCCGTGCTCTGGATGACGGACTGGTAGATCGCCAGCGAGACGCCGGAGCCGACGGCGCCGATGACGAACGGAACCTCGTCCTGGTTGACGAGCTTCTGTGCGGCGGACACGCCCGCCTGACTCTGTGATTGGGAGTCCTCGACGATGATGTCGAGGTCGCCGCCCATGATGCCTTCGGCGTTGACGTCCGCGAGCGCGAGGTCCTTCCCGCGCTGGTTGCGTTGCCCGAACGCGGACAGCGAGCCGGTGACGGAGTCCACCATCCCGATCTGGTAGGTGTCCATCCCGCTGTCGCCGTCGCCGCCGTCGCTGCCGCCGTCGCCACCGTCGCCCCCGCCGTCGCCACCGTCGCCCCCGCCGCCGCCGCCGTCGCCTTCGGTCTCGGTCTCGTCTGTCGAGGTAACACAGCCCGCGAGCAGTCCGATACTGCCAACGCCCACGCCTTTCAGTACGTCTCTGCGAACTTTTCCGCGCTTGTCATCAGGTGCCATAGCGGTGTGGAGAATCAATTATGAACTATAGGCCTATAGTACCGCCCGACCATGGTCGGAATGCAGCCAAAATCGCCTGAGGACGGCGATAAACGCACTTAAACGTTATTTA
Organism: Halorubellus salinus; assembly: GCF_020567525.1. Taxonomy (GTDB): domain Archaea; phylum Halobacteriota; class Halobacteria; order Halobacteriales; family Natrialbaceae; genus Halorubellus; species Halorubellus salinus. Next base: position 167,016 of record NZ_JAJCVI010000003.1, on the reverse strand, counting down.
CTGACCATTCGACTGTGAAACGTCTGGTCGGGTGCCCATATACCACGGCACAGGAATGGGTTATAGGCATGATTCCGCCGATAGCGAGTAACTTCGTCGCAGGAAAGACGCCCGCGACTGCACTCGATCACGCGGCCGAGACGAACCGGGACGACGTCGCCGTCATCCTGAACCTCCTCGGCGAGCACTATCACGACCGCGAGCCGGCCGACGCGGACGCGGACGCCTACATCTCGCTCGCGAAGGACCTCGCGGCGAGCGACGTCGACGGCTGTGTCTCGGTGAAACCCAGCCAGATCGGGCTAGGTATCGGCGACGAGGTGTTCGAGGAGAACCTCGCGCGGATCGTCGACGCCGCCACCGAACGTGGCGTCTTCGTGTGGATAGACATGGAGGACCACGAGACGACCGACGTGACGCTCGACGCGTTCGAACGGCACGCGCGGGAGACGGACGGGAACGTCGGCGTCTGCATCCAGGCGAACCTCAAGCGCACGAGCGACGACCTGGAGCGGCTCGCCCCGCTCCCGGGGAAGGTCCGTCTCGTGAAGGGCGCGTACGACGAGCCGAAGTCAATCGCGTACAAGGACAAGGCTCGCGTGGACGAGTCCTACCGGGAGCTCATCGCGTACGCGTTCGAGCACTTCGAGGACGGGGTCGCCGTCGGCAGTCACGACCCGGCGATGATCGAGCACGCTCGCGACCTCCACGAGGAGTACGGGACGCCGTACGAGATCCAGATGCTGATGGGCGTCCGCGAGGACGCGCAGCGCGACCTCGCCGGCGAGGACGTCGACGTCTACCAGTACGTGCCGTACGGGAGCAAGTGGATGCAGTACTTCTACCGGCGGGTCCGCGAACGGAAGGAGAACCTCCTGTTCGCTGCACGTGCCGTGTTATCGTGACTGTCGGGAGGCTCCGGCGGTCGGCTGGCGCTCGGTCCGTAGACGGCGAGGCCGCCACTCGGTGGTACCGCAGCCCCCCGGTTTCACTCATGAAAAAACCGGTTAAGAGTTCAAAGTTGCAGTCTCTAAGTAGTCCCGAACCCTGTTACCGACAATGAATCCGATAGTCGACATCGTCAGTACCGTCGCGGAGGCCACGGGTGAGTCGCACACTGACCTCCCGCCGCTCCTGGAGACGATCGACCCGGAAGCCATCGTCGCGTTCGTCGATTCGGCCGCCGCCGACGCCAGTCTCGCGTTCGATTACTACGGGCACCGTATCACCGTCGACGGGGACGGCGCCGTCGAGACGGCCGCCCTCAGCGAAGCGGCACTGGACTGAACGACTCCGTCGGACCTCGATTCCCTCTCCTGTCGCGCTCTCCTAGCCTTCGAGAGCGCTGTCCGGCGTGGCGCCCGGTCGTGCAACCGTCCGGACGTCGTGCTGCCTGACTCGGAGTGGTTCTCGACGCCTCTTCGGTCAACCGATGGACCTGACTGGTGGACGACAACCTGGCTGCGTCGCCGACCTCTCCCCGGTTCCATGCTCGTCGACGGACGCGTCCTGCTCGCGTCGCGTCGACGCGTCACCCGATACCGAACTCTCGAATTTAGGACGACCTAATAATCGAAAGCCATTTAGTCGTTTAGGGTAGCCTAAATCGTATGAGCGACCAAGACGGCGCACGTCGAACACGACGCGGGTATCTCCTCGGCGGTAGCACACTCCTCGCGAGCACGCTCGCCGCAGGCTGCATGAGCACGAGCGACGAGGGAGCGACCGACGCCGAGAGCGACGCGACGACCACCACCGAACCGACCACCGCCGAACCGACCAGCGCCGACGAGACGACCACCCAGGACGACGGCCTCGAAACCCCCTACAGCGTCTCCATCGAACCAGTCGGCGAGGTCGAGTTCGAGAGCGTCCCCGAGACGTGGGTCGCGAACAACGGCTCGTGGGCCGACATGGGCGTCGCCCTCGGCCTCGAACCCCCGAAGGCCGTCTGGCTCGAATCGCGCTACCACACCCAGTACTACGACGAGGTCGACGGCGTCAGCGTCGACACCAGCCACATGGTCTCGCTCTATCAGGACGGCGGCGTCAGCAAGGAGCTGTTCTACGAACTCGACGCCGACGTCCACGTCATGGACCCGAACTTCCTCCAGAACCGCTTCTCGGGCTGGAAGCAGAGCGACGTCGAGGAGATCTCGAGCACCGTCGGCCCGATGTTCGGGAACTGCATCTACGCCCAGCACTACCCCTGGCACGAGGACTACCGGTACTACTCGCTGTACGAGGGCTTCGAGAAGCTCGCCCAGGTCTTCGATCGCACCGACCGCTACGAGGCCTTCGAGTCCCTGCACGACGACTTCCAGGCGAACCTCGCACCCGCCGTCCCCGGTACCAGCGAGCGTCCCGCGGCCGCGGTGCTCTGGGGCGTCGGCGACCAACCCGAGCAGTACTATCCGTACATCATCGGCGACGGCACCGGGTTCAAGCACCTCCGCGACCTCGGCGTCCGCGACGCGCTCGCGGAGACCAGCATCAAGGACTTCCACGGGAGTCGCGCCGCCATCGACCTGGAGACCCTCCTCGAGGTCGACCCCGAGGTCCTCCTGCTCCGGGGCTACGAGGCCAAGTCCGAGAGCGAGTTCGAGGACACCGTCGTCTCGTTCCTCGAATCCCACGACACCGCGAGCGCGCTCACCGCCGTCGAGAACGGCGACGTCTACCGCGCCGGCGGCCTCTACCAGGGCCCGATCACGAACATGGTGCTGACCGAACGCACCGCCCAGCAGCTCTACGGCGTCGAGAAGCAACTGTTCGACCGCGAGCGCGTCGCCGACGTCGTCGCGGGGGACGTCTGAGATGGCAGCGACCGACGACGCGGGAGACGACCGAGGGACCGACGACACGGGAGACGACCGACCGACCGACGGCGCGGACGGTGACCGAGCGACCGACGGCAGCGACGACGGGGACGCGTCCGAGCGCGTCGCCGGGGCGGCCGCGGCGGTCCGCGAGGCGCGGGAGACGGTCGCGGACCTCGCGGTCGACGGCGGCGCGTTCGTCGTCGCCGGGAAGGACACCGGCGTCAGCCCGGACCCGGTGTCGTCGGTCGCGTTCGAGACGTACGAGGCGGCGGAGCGAGCGTGCGACGCGGCGGCGCGGTATCGCGCCGCGATGCGCGACGTCGACCCGGCGCTCCCGACGTACGACCTCGTCGTCTGCGAGCGTCGGACGGACGCGGTGGAGCTCGCGACCGTTCGCGAGTCGACGGACGAACGCCGCAAGAACGGCGTCCCGCGCGCTCGCCAGACCGTCACCGTGACCGGTGACCGACGCGACGAGTGGCTCCGCGTCGAGAACGCGCCGCTCGTCCACCTCTCCGGCCCTGAGTCGCTCCTCGACGACGAGTTCGTGACCAGGCAACTGCAGTCCAAGCTCTGAGCATGTCCGACGAACACGCGAACGGTACGAACGACGGTCCGGAGACGGGAACCGACGCGGGGACCGTCGACGCGGCGACAGTGGACGACACCGCGGTCGACGTGGTCGTCGTCGGCGGTGGCCCAGCGGGCTCCGCGGCGACCGTGTTCGCGGCCCGCTACGGCCTGGAGACGGTCGTCTTCGACCGCGGCAGTTCGGCGCTTCGACGGTGCGCGTACCTCGAGAACTACCTCGGCTTCCCGGGGGGTGTCGACGTCGACGTCTTCCACGACCTCATGCACGCGCACGTCGCCGAGATGGGCGCGCGCCGCGTCGAGGAAAACGTCGACGCGGTCGAACGCCTCCCGCGCGACGAGGCCGCGGACGGTGGCGACGCGAGTGACGTGAACGCAGACGGTGGCGACGCGAGTGACGTGAACGCAGACGGTGGCGACGCGAGTGACGATGACGCGCGGTTCCGCGTCCGCACCCAGGAGGGAACGACCGTCCTGGCGACCGAGGTCGTCGCTGCCGCGTGGTACGACGGCTCGTACCTCCGGCCGCTCGCTGCCGACGCCGACGCCTACCTGTTCGTCGAGCACGAGCACCACGGGGAGGTCGAGGAGCGCTTCGACCCCGAGTACGCCGACGAGGACGGTCGGACGCCCATCGATGGCCTGTACGTCGCGAGCCCGTCGGGTGCGCGGAGCGCGCAGGCGGTCGTCGCGGCCGGGAACGGCGCGCACGTCGCCCGGTCGCTCGTCGAGGACCGACGGCGCGCCCGCGGGCTCTCCGGCGAGGTCGCGCCGGAGTACGATTGGCTCCGACAGGACAGCGAGTTCAGCGGCGAGTGGGCGGACCGCGACCGGTGGCGCGAGTGGTTCGAGAACGAGCTCGCGGACGACCACGACCTGGACGACGACGAGCTCGCCGAACTCCGCGAGGACTACGTCGACGAGGCGTTCGAGACGCGCATCGACGACGCCGAGGCCGACGACCGCGCCGAAGCCGGGCTCGCGACGTTCGTCGACGTGGTCGGTCCCGAACGCATCGCGGACGCGGTCGGCGTGGAGCGAATCGTCGACGCGGTCGGCGTGGAGGCGGTGCTCGACGCTGTCGACGACGGGGCGCTCCGCGACCGGGTGGCGACGGACGAGTCGGTCACGGAGGCGAGCGAGTAGTCATGGCGAGCGAGACCCAGCAGCGACGGAAGCGCTCCGAGCAGAACACGGGCTACTTCGGGTTCGTCGACGCGTCGCTCGTCTCGCTGTGCGTCGCCAGCGTCGGCGTGGTCGTCCTCGGCGGGCTCGTCCAGGTGAGCTTCGGCGCGTTCTCCATGACGCTCGTCGAAGCGTGGCAGGCCGTCTTCAACACGCAGGTCATCTTCGATCTCGACGCGTGGAACGCGTTCGTCTTCGGTGGCGAACTCCCCGAGATGAACAAGCGCAGCCTCATCGTGTGGAACATCCGGCTGCCGCGCGTGTTCGTGGCGATGCTCGTCGGGATGAACCTCGCGATATCGGGTGCGATCTTCCAGGCGGTGACGCGCAACGAACTCGCGAGTCCGTTCATCCTCGGCGTCTCCTCGGGCGCCGGCCTGATGATCCTCGTCACGCTCGTCGTCCTCGCGGGCATGTCACTCACCGTCCCGCTTTTGCTCTTCGGCGAGTTCGTCCTCACGCCATCGTCGCTTCTCCCGGTCATCGCGTCCGTCGGTGGGATCGTCGCCTTCCTCGTCGTGTACGCGATCGCGTGGAAGAACGGCACGAGTCCCGTGCGGCTCGTGCTCGCCGGCGTCATCGTCGGGACCATCTTCCAGTCGCTCCAGACGGGGTTGTTCTTCTTCGCCGACGACCTCGGTGTCGTCCAGTCGGCGATCGCGTGGACGACCGGGTCGCTCACGGGGACCGACTGGGAGCAGGTGCGGATGGCGCTCCCCTGGACGATCTTCGCCGTCGGCGCTGCACTCGTCGGGTCGCGTCAGCTGAACGTCCTCCTGCTCGGCGAGCGCACCGCGAACTCCCTCGGGATGAACGTCGAGCGCGTGCGGTTCGCGCTGTCCGGGGTCGCGGTGCTCGCCGCGGCGGCGAGCATCGCCGTCGCCGGTATCGTCGGGTTCGTCGGCCTCATCGTCCCGCACATGGTCCGGAACGTCGTCGGGAGCGACTACAAGAAGCTCGTCGTCGGCTGCCTGTTCGCGGGCCCGGCGCTCATGGTCGCCGCGGACGTCGGCGCTCGACTGGGGATGTCGGTGCTGGTCGGTGCCGACGCCCAGATTCCGGTCGGTATCGTCACCGGCCTCGTCGGTGGACCGTACTTCCTCTACCTGATGCGGAAACAGGAGGCGATGGGAGAGATATGAGCCGCGACCGAACCGACGGCGACGACGGTGGCGAGCGGATGGACGGTGGCCACGGCGCCGCCGCGCGACCGTCGCCTCCCGAAGAACGACAGGAGAGCGAGGACGGAATCGCTGCTGTGTCCGGCCGCGAATCACCCGCTGATGCGAGCGAGCTCGTCGGCGAGGACCTCGAACTCGGGTATCCGACGAACGAGGAGCCCGTCGTCGAGTGCGAGCACGTCGTCCTGCCGGCGGGCGAGGTGACGGCGCTCGTGGGGCCGAACGGGAGCGGGAAGTCGACGCTCCTGAAGTCGATGGCGGACCAGCTGGACCCGTGGGCGGGCGGCGTCGTCCTCGACGGCGAGCGCGTCCGGTCGTTCGACGCGAAGGACCTCGCGCGCAAGCTCGGATTGCTCTCACAGCACAACCAGGCGCCCGAGAGCATCACGGTCGAGGACCTCGCGTACCACGGGCGCTACCCGCACCGTGGCTTCTTCGAGTCCGTCACGGAGACCGACCACGAGGCGGTCGACCGCGCCATCGACCTGGCGGGCGTCGAGCACCTCCGGCACAGCGAGATGAGCAACCTCAGTGGTGGCCAGCGCCAGCTCGCGTGGATCGCGATGGTGCTCGCCCAGGAGACGGACATCCTCCTGCTCGACGAGCCGACGAATCACCTCGACCTCCACCACCAGCTCCGGGTGATGGAGGTCCTCGACTCGCTGAACGAGGATCACGGTGTCACGATCGGCATCGTCCTGCACGACGTCGGGCAGGCGGCGCGGTTCGCCGACAACCTGATCGCGATGGCCGACGGCGAACTCTACGACTGGGGGCCGCCCCGGGAGGTCCTGACCGAGGAGTTGCTCGCGGACGTCTTCCACGTCGACGCGACCGTCGACCACGAGAGCCCGACCGGTCCGCACATCTCGCCGCACGCCGCGCTCGACGACGGATGACCGGGCGGGGCGCTCGCGGCTTGGTCGAGTGCGTCGCTCGCGTCGCCTCGTCTCTGTTCGCGCTGGCGTTCGTCGTGCCCGCGGTGTTCGTGCTGCTCCCGTTGCCGGGACTCGGTGGCGAGGCGATGGCGAGCGCCGGGGGCGGTGACGGCGTCCTCGCGTCGCTGCCCGCGTTTGCGCTCGCGCTGGCGCTCTCGGTGGTCGTGCGAGCGGTGGCGTCCGGCAGCGCGTCGGACGCCGTGCTGGCCGCGTTCTCGATGCCGTGTCTCTTCGCCGGTGCCTGGGGCGCGTTCGCGGTGGCGCGGGACTCGCCAGCGGTCGTCGCGTGGGCAGGTCTCGCGTCGTTCGTCGCGGGGGTGCTCCTGGGCGTCGTCGTGCTCGCCGACGCAGTCCTCGAACGCATCGCCGCCGGCCGGGCATCGCAAGATGCGCGGTGAACGTCTGCCAGGAGAATTTAGGTTGGCCTAAAAACCGGAAGCGTTTTACGGTTTTAGGCTGGCCTAAAACACATGGTCGACGACGACCGCTACGGCGAGGACGGGTGGCATGACGACGTCGACGACTGGTTCGACCGCGAGATCGCACCCGGGGCGCCCGACGACTGGACCGACGCGGACGTCGAGCGCGCTCGCGAGGAGATGAAGACCGCGTTCCTCGACCGCGGAATCACCGACGCCGAACGCGAGCGCCGCGCGGAACGCGGCCAGCGTCGACTCCTCGAATCGTTCGACGACGACGTCGTCCGCGAGTACGCCGCCAGCCTGGACGACGTTGGGACGACCGAGCCCGCAGAGAGCGCTGACGACTGACGATGGCGACGACCGCCGACCAGTCTCCGGAATCGCTGTCGCTGTGCTCACTCCGTAGCCGCCTGGAGGCGCTCGCGGATTCGGACGGTGCGTTCGTCGTCGCCGCGGCCGACGCCGGCGTCAGACCGGTTCCGGTTGCTGGCCTCCGGTTCGACTCGCTCGACGCTGCGCGCGAGGCGGCACGACTCGCCGAGACGTACCGGAGCGCCCTCCGGCGATACGACCCGCAGCTCCCACGGTACGACGTCGTTGCACGACGCGACCCCTCCAGTCGACGCTGACTGACCCGAACGCACTTTGCACTGGCTCCACGCAGTACGCGAACGTGTTGGCCGGATTCGCCTCACCGCTCGTCGTCGTCGTGCTCGCCGACGTCGCGCTCGTGCAGTGCTGGACGGTGGGGTTGTTCTGGAAGCACGGCGGCGACGTCGACTGGTCGTTCCTCCGCGCACCCCTCGACTCGCGGTACGGTGCCGTCGCGTTCGTCTTCGGACTCTACCTCCTGCTCGTGCTCCTGGCTCACGGCGTTTTCCTGTTCGACGCCGCCGGCGAGGGCCTGCTCGTCGGTGCGGTCGCGTGCGTCGGCGTCGGGCTCTTCTTTCTGTTCGGTCCCGGCGAGATGTACCCCGACGTCGAGGAGTTCGACGAGGTGAACGTCGCTTCCGAACGGTTCATGCAGGATATGATTCGGGGCTTCGGGTGGGGGTTCCTGACGGTCGCGACGACCAGCGTCGTCGTCACGCGGACGTACGGGCCCGTCGTCTGGTGAGCGCGAACCGACGATGACGAGGAAGAGACGGGTCTCAGAGGTCCTGGGGGTCCAGGAGCTTCGATTCGGCCTTCCGGAGGTGCTCGAGGAGCGTCGTCTTCGAGACGTCGAGGTCGTCGGCGAGGTCGCGCGTCGAGCAGCCCCGCGGCCACTGGTAGTACCCGGCTTCGCGAGCGTGCTCGAAGACCTTCCGCTGCGTGGGGGTGAGCGAGTCGAGCCGGCGTTCGCGTTCGCTGCGCGGGCTACCGCTGTCCGGTCCGGTGATGGCGGCGACGGAGACCTCCGCGCCGGCGTCCTCGCGGACGCCATCGAGTGCCTCCTCGATGTCCTCGCGTTCGCCCGTGAAGCACACCTGCCATTCCTCGCCGCCGTTCTCGATGCGGACGGGCGCGCTGTGCACGAACCCGTGTTCGAGGAGCGTCGGACAGACCATGTCCGCGGGGTCGTACTCGAGGAAGAACTCGCGAACGACGTTCCCGGGGGCGTCCCGGGCGCGTCCGAATCGCTCCTGGAGCTCCAGCAGTTCGCCGGCGTACTCGGACTCCTGGATCGTCTCGAGGAGCGTGTCGACCTCTTCCTGGGTGTCGCCGAACGCGGTGAACAGTCCGTTCACCGATTCGGGTGCCGTCATCGGCGTGTTGTAGATGGCGTGAGCGAGGACGCCACCGTTTACCTGTTCGGTGGCCTCGATGGCCCAACAGTTCGGATGCCAGAGCGAGAGCGTGAGCCGCGTCCCGGCGTTCGCCGCTTGACTCATCCTCGTATCGTACATGCTCAACGAATATGTTTGTGACGGCGTGGCAACCCGGGCGACCATGGTCACCATTCGGCAAGTATTGCTAGCATGGGCTTCCACCCCGAGGGCGTTCATCGCGGTCGTCGACCCCACGCGGTCCCCCACATATTCAAGCACGATGGCGTTCCAGGATACGTGGCCGTGCGCGTCACGCCCCTCGAATCGATGCGGTCGTCGCTGTTCGCGCTCCTGCCACTGGCCGCGAGCGCGCTCTGGGGCGGCATGTACGTCGTCTCGAAGTGGGGGTTCGGCGCCATCCCGCCGGTGACGCTCGCCGCACTCCGGGTTGCCGTCGGCGCCGCCACGCTCCTCGCCGCCGTCGCGGTCGCGTACCCGGCCCGCGACTTCTCGCGGCGCGACTGGCGCGGGTTCACCGTGCTCGCCGTCTGGGTGTCCGTGACGCTCGTCACGCAGTTCGTCGGAACGGACCTGACGACGGCGAGCGAAGGGTCGCTCGTCACCGTCCTCACGCCCGTCGCGACGCTCGCCCTCGGCGTGGTCGCTCTCGGCGAGCGGTTGACTCGCCGGAAGACCGGCGGGATGCTCCTCGCGCTCGCGGGGACGGCCGTCGTCCTCGCGAGCAGGTACGGACTGGACTCCCTCGGCGCCGGCGCCGCGTCCGGTATCGCCCTCCTCGTCCTGGCGAGCGTGGGCTGGGCCGCCTACACCGTCTGGGGGAAGCGACTCGTCCGCAAGTACTCCGCGCTGGAGACCGCGACGTACTCGTCGCTCCTCGCGACGCCACTGCTCGCGGCCGCCGCAGCGGTCGAACTCGCCGTCACCGACACCGCCCTCGGGAGCATCCCCATCACGGCGGGGACCGTCGGCGCGGTGCTGTACCTCGGCGTCGGCGCGACCGCCGTCGCGTGGTACGCGTGGTACAAGGGCGTCGAGTACGTCGACACCGGCACCGTCGCCGTCTACTTCTTCGCGCAACCCGTCGTCGGCGCCGTCCTCGGCGCGGTCTTCCTCCAGGAGACCCTCGGCGTCGGGTTCGTCGCGGGGGGCGTCGTCATGGCGACAGGCATCTACGCGGTCACCACCGCGACCACGCAGTCCACGGGAAGCACCGACGCACAACGAAGCGTCGACTGACCACCAGGGGGAGGGAGAACGACGGCAAGAGAGCCAACCACTAGATGGTACCACCAATTAGTAACTCTTTTGTTCGCCCTGGTAGTCGACACGAGCGATGTCGTTCACCGCCGACCTCGAACCCGAGGCAGACGCCTACTGGGAGGCAATCCTCGACCACCCGATGGTGCAGGCGCTCGGCGCGGGCACGCTCGACGACGACCCGTTCCGGTACTGGGTCCGACAGGACTACGTCTACCTCGTCGACTACGCTCGCGTGTTCGCCCACGGCGCCGCCACCGCCCCGGACCTCGACCGGATGCGGACGTTCGCCGACCTCCTCGGATCGACCGTCGAGACCGAGATGGACCTCCACCGCGAGTACGCCGCCGAGTTCGGCATCGACGCGGCCACACTCGAGGCGACCGACCCCTCGCCGACGACGCGCGCCTACACCGACTTCCTCGTCCGCACCGCTACCGACGGCGACTTCGGTGCCCTCGTCGCCGCCGTCCTCCCCTGCATGTGGGGATTCAACGAGACCGGGAAGCGCCTCGCCGCGGACGGCCTCCCCGACGACGACCGGTACGCGGAGTGGATACGGACGTACGCCGGCGACGAGTTCACCGAACTCACCGAGTGGTGCAGGGACCTCGCGAACCAGGTCGCCGCCGAGCGCACCGCCGCGGACCGCGAGCGCTACCGCGACCTGTTCCGGACGTCCGCGCGCTACGAGTACCGGTTCTGGGACGCCGCGTGGCGACAGGAGGACTGGGCGCTATGACCGACGCCGACCGACTCGCCGGGGCGACGACCGGAGGTGACGGCGCGTGGTGACGACCACGACCGCACTCGCACTCACGGTCGTCGTCCTCGCCGGGTTCGCCGCGCTCGGCATCTGGCAGTCACGCGACCGCGTCCGGTCCGTCGAGGACCTCGTGAGCGCCCGGAACTCCACCGGCCGACGGCGAACGACCGCGTCGCTCGTCGCGTCGGTCATGGGCGTCTGGATCCTGTTCTCCGCACCGGAAGCTGGTGCCGGGTTCGGCGTCGCCGCCGTCATCGGCTACGGCGTCGGCGAGGCGGTCCCGATGCTCGCGTACGCGAAGCTCGGGCCGCGCATCCGCGAACTCGTGCCCGACGGTCACTCGCTCACCGAGTACGCGCACGCCCGCTACGGCACCGCTTTCTACGCGTTCGTCGTCGCCGTGAGCGCGCTCTACATGTTCGTGTTCCTCGCCGCCGAACTGACGGGCATCGCGAGCGCACTGTCGCTCGTCGCGGGCGTCCCACAGTACCAGACCGCCGTCCTCGTCGGCGGGTTCGTCCTCGCGTACACGACGTACGGCGGGCTCCGCGCGAGCCTGTTCACGGACGCGGTCCAGGCCGTCTTCGTCCTCCCACTGCTCGCGGTGACCGTCGTCGCAGCCGTCATCGTCCTCGGCGGCCCCATCGCGGTCGTCGACGGCGTGCAGACGACCGCGCCGACGCTCCTCGACCCCGGGTTCCTCCCCGGCCTCCAGTTCGGGTTCGGGCTCGCGTTCGCCATCCTCGGCGCGGAACTCGTGAACCAGACGTGGTGGCAGCGCGTGTACGCCGCCGACGGCGACGACACCGTCGTCGCGAGCTTCAGGCGAGCTGCCGGACTCAACGGCCTCCTCGTCGTCGCCGCCGCGCTCTTCGGTGTCGCCGCGGTCGGGCACGCCGACGTCGTCGCGGACGTCGCGAGCAGCGCGTACAACGCGGACGTCGCGTTCTTCGTCCTCCTGGAGTCGGCGTTCCCCGAGTGGGCGGTCCTCGCTGTCGTCCTCCTCGCGCTCTCGCTCGTGATGAGTAGCGTCGACACGCTGTTCAACGCGCTCGCGAGCCTCGTCACCGTCGACCTCGCACGACTCCGACCGGGGACGCCCGACCGTCGACTCGCACTCGCCGCACGCGCGTTCACCGTCGTCGTCGCACTCGCCGCCATCTACGTCAGTCTCCGCGCACGGAGCGTGCTCCGACTGTTCTTCCTCGCGGACCTCCTCGGCGCCGCCGTCGGCTTCCCGCTCGTCTACGGGCTCTACTCGCGCTCGCTCACCGGCGGCGGTGCACTCGCCGCGAGCGCGACCGGGCTCGCCGTCGGCCTCGCGTACTTCCCCGACCTCCGCGGGTACATCACTGCGGTTCCAGTCGTCGGCGACGCCCTCCCCGCGGCCGACCCGCTCTACCTCACGTCGTTCGCGGGCGCGTTCCTCGTCTCCACCGCTCTCACGCTCGCCGCCGCTCGCGTCTCAGACGCGACCGTCGACCTCGACGCACTCGCCGACCGCGTCACCCGCCTCGACGACGTCGCCACCGACGGCGGCACCGCTCGCGACGCGAACGGCACGGAGACAGACCGCTGAATCGACGCGAGAGTCCCACAGACCCCCCAAAAGGCCGTCTTTATCGGCGTACTCGCCCGCACGCTGGTGCGGTCGTGGGCGACTCAGTCGAGCAGCTTCCGTTCGCCGTCGTCGGCGGACCGGTGAATCGCCGCGATTGTCCGGAGGTCGACGACGCCGTGTTCGCCGTCGAGCGAAACCGATGCGTCGGCGAGGATGGCGTGCGCGAAGTAGTCGAAGAGTTCGCGCATCTGGTCGCGCTGGGCCTGGTCGACCGATACCGTCGACCCGTCGACGGACAGCGAGAGGTCGGTCTCCATGTGGAACGCGGGGTCGAGACGAAGCGTGCCGTCGGTGCCCGTGACCTCGAGGAACGTGTTCTCGTGGGCGTTCTGGCTCGCCGTACAGGACGCCATCGTGCCGTCGTCGAACTCGACGAGGAAGGCTGCGTGTTCGTCCGGGACGTCGTCGAACGCGTCGTGGTTCGAGCGCATCGACGCCTGCACCGCGACCGGGTCGGCGTCCAGCAGGAACCGCGCGGTGTTGATGGGGTAGACCCCGAGGTCCATCACGCTCGTCCCGTACCCCGTGAGGTCGGGGTCGAGCCGCCACTGGTCGGGGCTGTCGAAGATGTCGAGCAGCCGCTGCGTGTTCGCACCGTGCACCAACCTCGGGTCGCCGATCGCACCCTCGCGAACGAGTTCGCGCGCTCGCCGGATCGCGGGCTCGGTCTGCATCCGGTACCCGACCGCGAGCCGGACGTCGTGCTCGTCGCACGCCGCGACCATGCGTTCGGCGCGTTCGACCGACGCCTCCATCGGCTTCTCGCAGAGCACGTGCTTCCCGTGCTCGGCGGCGCTCTCGACGTACTCGAGGTGCAGCGCGTTCGGCGTGCAGACGTAGACCGCGTCGTAGTCGTCGGTCGCCTCGCCGTCGTGGAACTCGTCGTACGAGATGCCGCGCGGCGTCGCGGGGACGGCGACGTCGTCGTCAGCCGCCACGTCGGCGGCGACGCGCTCGGCTTTCGCCGTCGAGCTACTGACGAGGACGGTGGTCTCGCAGTGGTCCGAGGCCGCGATCGCTGGAATCGCTTTCTCGACGGTCCACCACCCGAGGCCGACGAGCGCCAGCCGGAGGGTTCCGTCGCGCGTCGTCTGCCAGTCTCGCTCGTGGAAGCCCGCCAGGGCGTCGTGGACTGTCATCGTCGAACGTGCGTCCAGCAGCGCCTAAAGCACACCGCCACGGGCAGGTGTCGCGACGCCCCGACCGGCGGGGCGGACGCGAGTCGACCGGGTCAGGGTTTCGCGGACAGGTAGCCACCGACGCCGACGAGAACGATGCCGAGAGCTGCCGCCCCGAACCGGAGCACGGCCGGCTGACTCGTCAGTCCCGGTTGCGTCGTCCGGGTCTGCATCACGTCGTAGCGCGCGACCTGTCGGCGAATCTCGGCCTCGGACCTGGTCGTGCGCGACGCCGTGGTAGTCGTCTTCCCGTCCCCTTCTTGCTCCTCGCGGGCCTCCTGGCGCTGCTTGACGATCTCGACCGCGTTCTCGACGTCCTCGTCCGCCGGCGGGAGGCTCGCGTTATCGGGTCGCTCGATGACGACGTGGCTCAGTTCCACGCGAGCTTCATAGCCGTCCCTGGCGTCGACATCGGCCTCGGTCGGGTACCGGAAGTCAGACGCGCCCTCGCCGGTCGCGACGGTGTACGTTCCCCCGTTCCGGAGGGTCTTCACGTACAGCGCCTTCCCGCGCTCGGAGAGCGCTTCGTACTCGACGACGCGGTACCCCTCCTCCTCGAGGGTGGATTCGTTCTCGAAGGCCCCTCGACGCGTGTCGTGTTCGAGCACCGGCTGGAGCGGCGCGAACGCTGGGGCGACGAGCAGGAGGAGGCCGACCGCGACCAGTGCGTGCGAGCGAGTCAGAGGGAGGGTCATAGCGGGCATGGATCCGGTTCGATGGGGGTTGATTGGCGAGTGGTCATTGGAGGTCTGCGCGGACGAACCGCCAGTACCCGAGCGCGAGCGGGACGACGATCCACGCGGCGAGGACGACGAGCCCGACCTCGTCCTTGAGGTACGCGGGGAGGTCGCCGGCCGCGTCGCCGTAGCGTCGGAGCACCGTCGTCTGGCGCTCGGGCGGCAGCAGGAGGTTCGTCGCCTTCCGGTAGGCGACGTACGGGCTCGTGAACGTGATGGCGTTGTAGAGGTCGACGTTCGGGTCGAACCCCAGGAGCTGGGTGTGGAGCCAGCGGACGATCGCGGTGATGCGGACGCCGGGCACGACGTACAGGAGCACGAGCAGGAAGTAGCTCCCGATGGCGGCCGTGACGGCGCGACTCCGCGTGGCGAACGTCGCCGAGAGCGAGATGGCGATGCTCACGAACGCACCGGCGTACATCACCGAGAGCCCGAAGAGCCCGCTGACGAGGCCAGCGAGGACGACGCCGTGCTTCGTGGCGGCGACCGTGGTCGCGGCGAGGAACACGAACGCGAGGCCGACGGCGACGACGAGGAAGCGACTCGCGAGCTTCCCGAGGAAGACGTCCCGGCGCGTGTTCGGGAACCCGAGCAGGAACTTCACGCCGCCGCTCTCGCGCTCGCCAGCGATCGCCATGTACGTCGCGACGAGCGCGACGATGGGGAGGAGGAACGCGAGCACCATGCCGAGGGTCTTGAAGAGCTCGCGGACGGTCTCGGCCGCGGTGAGCGCGTACCCGCTGAACCCGTACGCGATGGCGGCGAACAGGAGCGCGAGCACGGTCGCGAGCGCCCAGAGCCCGCGGGAGCGACTGGTGGCCGCGAGGTCCTTCGAGGCGATCGAGGCGAGCGTCACCGGGACACCTCCGCCTCGGTCGAGCCAGCCGCTGACTCGTTGGTCGTAGCGTCCTCGTCGCGACCGCCGTCGGTGAGCTCGCCGAACAGCGACTGGAGCGAGGCGCCCTCCGAGCGGATGTCGTCGATGCTCGTCCGCGACGCGAGGTGCGTCACGACCTCCTCCTTCACGCCCGGACTCGTACACGTCACCTCGACGGTGTCGTCCTCGACCGCGACGTCGACGACGCCGTCGACGGTCCCGAGGGCGTGGTCGTCCGGCAGGACGCTGCATTCGAGCGTGATGCTCGCGTGCCCACCGAGGTTCGCCTGGAGGCTCTCGATGGTGTCGACCGCGACGAGGCGACCGTCGTTCATGACGCCGACGCGGTCGCACACCGACTGGACCTCCGAGAGGATGTGACTCGAGAAGAACACGGTCGTGCCGTTCGCGGCGCGCTCGCGGACGACCTCCCGCATCGTCGTCATCCCGTTCGGGTCCAGGCCCGTCGACGGTTCGTCGAGCACGAGGAGGTCGGGGTCGTCGACGAGCGCCATCGCGAACGCGAGGCGCTGCTGCATGCCCTTCGAGTACTCGGTCGCGTACCGGTCGGCGTCGTCCGCGAGCCCGACGAGGTCGAGCAACTCGTCGGGGTCGTCGTCCGCGTCCTTCGTCTCGATCGCCCATTCGAGGTACTCGCGACCCAGCAGCGGGTCGAACCCGTAGCCTTCGGGGAGGACGCCCACGCGCTCGCGGACCGCGAGCGGGTTCGCCTGCACGTCCGTCCCGAACACCTCGATGCGTCCGTCGGTCGGCCGGATGAAGTCCAGGAGCAGGTTGATCGTGGTGGACTTCCCCGCGCCGTTCGGCCCGAGGAACCCGAACACCTCGCCCTCCTCGACGGTGAGGTCGACGTCGTCGACCGCCACCGTGTCCGCGCCGAACTCCTTCCGTAACCCCTCAATCTCGATAGCGGCCATTCACGACCGGTTCACCGAACGCCTGGAATAAGTGTCTTCCAGTAGGTACGACGCCGCTTTCAGCTATCAGGCCCCTCGCGTTCCTCGTCGCCGCCCTCGTCGTCGCTCGTCTCGATGGCGGGGTCGTGCTCGCGGAACCACTCCGTGACGGTCTCGAGGCGGTGCGTCGCGGTCTCTGGCGGCCCGTACGCGTGGGGGAGCTCGGGGTAGACGACGAGTTTCGCGTCCACGCCCTGCTTCTTCACGCCGAGGTACATCTGCTCGGCCTGCGTCGGCGGGCACCGCCAGTCGTTCTCGCCCGCGGTCAGCAACAGCGGGTCCGTTATCTGGTCGACCTTCGTGACGCTGGAGAGCTCGTAGTAGCTCTCGGGGTCGTCCCAGGGTTCGCCGAACTCCTCGTCCCACCAGACGTGACAGTCGTCGGTCCCGTAGCTCGAGTAGAAGTCGTAGATGCCGTGCTCGGCGGCGCCCGCGGTCGCGACGTCGGTGTACGCGAGCACGAACGCGGTGTTGATACCACCTTGACTGAACCCGGTGACGAACACCCGCTCGGGGTCGACCCACCCGCGGTCGACGAGGTGCTCGACGCCCGCCTCGACGTCCCGGGCCTCGCGGGGCCCCCAGTCGCCACTGATGCTCTCGGCGAACTCGTGCCCGAAGCTCGTGCTCCCGCGGTAGTTCACGGTCAGGACGACGTACCCCTTCGACACCCAGTACGCGTAGTTGAACCGGAACCACGGCTGGTCGTACACCGTCGGCCCGCCGTGGATGTCGACGACGACGGGGTAGTCGGCGTCGTCGAGGTCGGCGTCGGCGGCGTGGTACGCGAGGCCGTCTATCTCGACGCCCTCGTCGCTCTCGAAGGAAAGCCGCTCGCACGCGACGTCGACGCGGTCGCGGAACGCCTCGGTCGCCGTCGTGAGGCGCGTCAGTGCGCCGTCGCTCTCGGGCGCCGCGCCGTCGCGGTCGCTCGCCACGGGGGCGTCCGCCGTCGCGACGTCGAGGTCGAGCGCGTGGACGTTCCGCTCATCGGCGCGCGTCAACACGAACGCGGCCGTCGAGCCGTCCGCGGCCACGTCGACGTCCATGAAGAACGCGCTCGTCATGTCGTCGGCCGCCGCCGGGAAGAGGCGCGTGCGCTCGCCGGTCGTCGCGTCGACGCGATGCAGGACCGTCTGGCCGCCGTCGCCCGTCGGCACTACGAGCGCGTCGTCGCCAGCCCAGAACGCGTCCCACTCGGGGAGTTCCAGGTCGCCGGAGAGGACGTTCGGGTCGGCGTTCGCGTCGTCCGCGCCGACGACGAGGTCCGCGGTCGTGTAGTTGTTCTTCGGGTCGCCGACCGTGTACGCGAGGTGCTCGCCGTCCGCATGCCAGCCCGCGACGCCCGCCCGAACGGTCCCGTCCGTCAGCACGCGATGGTCGCTCCCGTCGGACGCGATCGTGTGGACGTCCATCGCCCACGTGTCGTCGGCGTCCTCGCGCTGATAGCTCGCGAACGCGATCCGGTCCTCGTCGCCCCAGTACGGCGTCATCGCGTCCCCGGAGAGTGCGCTCGCCGCTCCGCTCGCGTACGCCTCGTCGAGCCGCTCTGCCTCCCGGTCGTCCACGTCGACGACGAACAGGTACGTCTTCGCCTCGTTCGTCCACCCGTGCCCGTTCGCCTTGTGCTGCGTGCGCTCTACCTCGATGGGCCCGCCGTCCTCGCGCTCCTCCAGGTACTCGGCCTGGTCGTCGGTCGGGTCGAGCGCCGCGACGACGACGCGCTCGCCCTCGGGCCCCCAGTCGAACGCCGAGATGCCGTGTTCTCGCGTCGTCACCTGCCGCGCGTCCCCACCGAGCGCCAGGTCGAACACGAACACCTGGGCTTGCTCCTCGCCGAGCGACGGCTCCTCGTCCTCGTCCCCGTCGTCGTCGTCTTCCTCCTCGGTCTCGGTATCGTCGACTTCTCCGTCGTCATCGCCGTCTTCCTCGTCTTCGTCCTCCTCCTTCTCGCGGGCGGCCCGCAGTTCCGGGTCGGGGTCGCGCGCAGCGAGGAACGCGAGCCGGTCGCCGTCGGGGCTCCACGCTGGCGAGCTCGCGTCGCTCGCCCGCGACAACCGATGCGGGTCGCGGCTGCCGTCCGCGGGCGCGACGAACAGCGACGTCACCGACTCCTCCTCCGCGCCGTCGAACTCCGTCGCCGTGAACGCCACGCGGTCGCCGCTCGGCGACACCGCCACGTCACCCACCTGCTGCTGGTCGTAGTACTCCGCCAGGGAGAGCGCCTGGTCCTCGTCGCCGCCTGCTGGATCCGTCATGAATCTGACGGGGAAGGCGCAGGTGAAGAACCTTCGGGTGGGCCGTCACTCCAACACACGGGAACTGCATCGACCGCCCCGTCGTCCCGAGCTACCAGCAGAGCGCGGTCCGCGGGGACGAGCACTGCCTCCGGCGGAGTCGAAGGACTGATATCGCGCTCGACGTGAAAACCCCGGGTATGTCCGTCGACTTGGACGCCGTCTCGCACGTGACGAAGGTCGACCCCGCGGAACCACTCCCCGGTGACCTCTCCGTCCTCGAACGCACGGACCTCGTCATCGTCGGTGGGTCGGACGGCGTCACCGAGTCGAACTCGCTCGACGCCATCGAACGCATCCGCGACGAGGTCGCTGGCGTCCCCGTCTTCCAGGAGCCGTACAGCTCCAGTCACGTCTCTCGCGAGACCGTCGAGGCCGCGGACCGCCTCGCCGTTCCCGCGGTGTTCAACGGCGACCGCGACAACTTCGTCGCGAAGCACGTCGAGTTCTTCGCGGAAGCTGCCGCGAAACCCGCCGAGGCGATGGCGTCGAAGGTCCCGCTGCTCGGGGGCGTCGTCGAATCGAAAGGTCGGGAGGCCGTCGCGGAGATGGCCGCTAACGTCATCGGCGAAGGCTACGTCGTCCAGCACCTCGAGTCGAAGGCCGCCGACGAGTCCGGCGTCACCCGCACGTACAGCACCGACGAGGTCGCGGGCGCGGCGCTGGCCACCGAATCCTTCTACGGGTTCCCGATCTTCTACGTCGAGTACTCCGGGACGTACGGCGGCCCCGCGGACGTCGAAGCCGCCGCGCAGTACCTCGAGGACACCACGCTCCTCTACGGCGGCGGCATCACCTCGCGCGAGCAGACCGAAGAGATACTCGACGCGGGCGCGGACGCCGTCGTCGTCGGCGACTGCTTCCACGACGACCCAGAGGGGTTCCGCGAGACGATTCCGAAGTGAGGCGACGGGTTCCGCGACGACATCGGAGTGACGGGGCCGATTCCGCAGCCAGGGAATCCTCGGGTCAGGCGTCGAACGCGACGAGGTACCCGTCGTCGGTGACGGCGTAGCCGCGGCCGTCGTGCGCGAGCGCCGCGAGCAGGCCGCCGCTGCCGTCGTGCCCGAACCGCTCGCCGCCGTCGTGGCCGTAGCCGCGGACGCGGTACGCGTCCTCGCCGCCGGCGCGACCGCTCGCCGCGAGCGCGACCACGCCGTCGGCGGTCGCGTCGAGCGCGCGACTCGGTAACCGGTGGTCGACCGCCCACGCGCGCTCGCCGGTCGCCGCGTCGAGCGCGTGGAGCCGCCCCTGGGTGTCGGTCGCGTACACGCGGCCGCCGGCGACGACCGGGCCGTCGACGACGCGTCCCGATAGCGTCGTACGCCAGCGCGCCACGCCGCGGGCGACCGCCCAGAGTGCCCCGCTCGTGTCCGCCACGTACACCACCGCGTCCGCAGTTCCGTCGACGTCGCTCCCGCCGTTGCCATCGCTTCCGCCGTTGCCATCGCTCCCGTCGTTGCCATCGCTCCCGTCGTCGTCGCTGCTGGCGTCCCGCGTTGCCGACACCGGCGTGAACGCCTCGTCGTCGCTCCCGGCGAACGTCCACCGCTCTCGCCCCGTCGCCGCCGACAGCGCGACCAGCGGCTGCCCGCCGAGGCCGGTCCGCTGGTTCCGGGCGACGAACACCACGTCGCCCTGCACGCGCGGCGTCCACGTCGGCGGCGTCCCGCGATACGACCACACCGTCTCGCCTGTCCGTGCGTCCAGGCACCGCGTCTCGCGCGTCCCGACTGTCAGGTACGCGCGCTCCCCGCTCCCGACGCCCGCGAGCACGTCCCCGCTCTCCACGCGCCACCGGAAGCCGCCACCGGGGGACCGCGCGGTCAATCGCTCGCCGGTCAACGCCACGCGCTCGTCGCGCGTCCCCGTCACCACCGCCTCGGCCGTACTCGCGGCGAGGAATCGGTTCGCGTCCGCCGTCGCGTCCGCCCACCGCGGCACCCCGCGGGTCACGCGCAGCAACCGATGGGCGACGCCACCGGGGCCGCCGTACCACCCGAGGACCGCGTACGCACCCAGTCTCGCCGCGCGAGCGCCCGCCGTCCCGCTTGCACGCTCGGCCACGTCGTCGCCGGCGACCGGTGCGACGTCCAGCACTGGCGCCGGCGCCGCGTACTCGAACCGGCGCTCGCCGTCCAGGCCGACGCCGTGCACGTACCCGGGGAACAACGGTCGGAGTTCCGCGTCCATCGCCGGTCGGTCGGCGTCGTCGTGCTCGCCCGCGCCCAGGAACATCGCGTCGCCCACCACCACCGGCCGCGCCGTCACCGGCACCCCAACGGGCACCGACCACGCCACCGCGTCGCCGGACGGCGGGTCGCCCGACGGCGACGCGTTCGGCTCCGAGCGCGTCGTCGCCACGCCGCCGTACCGCGGGTCCGGACCGAACGCGTCGTACGCCGTCGTCGCCGTCCCCGCAGCGCCCTCGCCGACCTCGCCGTCCCCCGTCAACGCGCCACAGCCCGCCAGCCCGACCGCTCCGAGCGTCGACCCCGCCACCGCCAGGAACCGGCGTCTCGACGTCACTACCGCCGCTAGCGACTCACCGAGCGAAAACCTTCCGGCGGCCGTGGCAGTTCCGGTCAGCCCTCGCGCGGGAGGTACGGGAGTGCGCTCGCCGGACAGAACTGCGGGGTCTCCGCGAGTAGGTGCCGGAGGACGTGGACGTGCCCGGAGCCGACGACGAACAGCACGCGGTCGTCGCCGCTCTCGATCCCCTTCCAGACGTTGTGGACCATCCGAAGGTTCCGCCGGTACCACTTCGCGAGCTGGTCCGGGCCGGCGTAGTTCTCGCCGTCCCCGAACCGGACGAACTCGTCGAACATCCCGTCGTTCGCGTGCAACGCGGCCTCCTCGTTCAGGTACCTGAGGTAGCCCGTGACCGTCGACTCGGCGAGGCGTTCGTCGAGCGACGCCTGCAGTTCGGCCGGGTCGACGCGGGGAACGTCCACCTTCGGTTCCGGTTCGTATCCGCTCTCCTGGAGCGCCTCGACGTCCTCGTCGTCGCCGAGCGTCTGCGGGACGTCCACCGGGAGGACGCGCTCGTGCCCGAGTCGAGCCGCGAGCCGGAACCCGATCTGGACGACCTCGCTCCGGCACGCCATCGTCTCGTCGTCGCGCTCGGGGTGCCGTGGGTCGAACGCGTGCTCCTCGTCGAACGCGACGTCGCCGTCGCGATATCGAGCGTACACCTCGTTCAGTTCGTCGACCCGTGCGGCCGGCCGTTCGACGGCCACGTGGTCGGGGTCGACGGCCTCAAGGCGCCCGGCGAGTGTTTCGAGTTCGCGCTGGCGCTCCGGGTCGAGGACGTTGTCGACGTCGACGTTCACCGCGTCGAGCCCCGGCTCGTCCATGTGGTGCGTGCCGAGCAGCACGACCTCGACCTGTTCGGGGGTCGGCGTCGGCCAGGTCGGCGTCTTCCGTGCGGCTGCGTTCGGTCGTTGCATACGTGCCCGTCGAACGCCCACCACCCCATTAAGTATTAGTAGAAATACACTTCAATCGGCGGGCTGATTGAAAGCCATTTCAACGACCGCGGCGGTCAAAGCCTCGATTACTCGCGCTCGACGTCGACGAGCTCGAAGTCGCCGTCGAAGGTGAACGTCCGCACGTCGTCGTCCAACGCGAGTCGTACGTGGACGCGCCGCGGATCGTCCACGACCCGGCACTCGCCTAACGGCAGGTGGTCGAGCGTCCACCACGGCCGCTCGCGGAGATCGATCCCGTGCTCGTGATGGAATCCGACGACCGCCGGGTCCGAGAGCGCCGCGATTGACACGGCCGCATGCCACCAGAACCCGCACCCGCGGCACGCCGTCACCACGAGCGCGTCCGCGTCCTCGCCCTCGAACCACGCGGGCGCCGCCGGCCGATTCGCACTCGCCGATTCGCCGGGACGCCGCACGCCGCGGTCCACCCGACCCTCGCAGTTCGGACAGAACCCGTGACTCGCAGCGACCTCCCACAGTGACACGTACCGGCCGACGACCGCGGGAATCGCCGAGCGCTCCCACCCCGCGAGCGCGCCCGCCGGCACGTCCGGATCCGCCTGCACGAACCCGCACTCGACGCACTCGATCGCCACGCCACCCTCGCGGAGTCGCGCGCGCAGCGACCCACCGCACTCCGAGCACGACCCTGCCGCGGGAACCGACCCAGGTTCGAGCGACGCCGTCACCCCGCCCGAGACGATCGCGCCGACGAGCCGCCACCCGGCGGGCGACAGCACGTACCCGTCCTCGGTCTTCCGGACGAACCGACCGACGAGCCTGTCCACGTGATAGTGGCACTGTCCGGGGTCCTCGACGCCGACCGCCGTCCGTATCTCACCGAACGACAGCGGGCCGCCGTCGGCCTCGCGGAGCGCGTCCAGGACGCCGACGCGCGTCTCGTGCGCCACGAGCTCGAACGCGGACGCCGCCGACACCTCCTCAGTGGCGACGCCGTCCCCTGCCTCCGTCCCGCGCCCGATCTCGTCCTCGCTCATGACGCACGAACGATCGCGTACCGACAAAAGCTCCCGCTTCCTCGCGACGACACCACCCCGTCACCGACGCGAACCGTTCGAAGCACGCACCCGTCGAGGAGGTGGTCGGACGAGTGCCGCCTCGCCTGGGACGACCGGAAGCCGCACCCGGTATCCGGGTGCTCGAGCACCTAGCGTTCGCATTACGAAACTGCACGAGGCGGCTCGTTCCAGCGGTAACTCCCGCTTCACTCGCGGTAGGTGCCTCATTGTAACGACACCAGCAAGCGAACCGCATCGTATGCGAACCGTACCAGTCGTCGCCGTCCTCGGCATCGCGCTCCTTGCCGCGTCGACCGGCGGTGTCTCGCAGGTCGAACCGCCGGACGAAGGCACCGTCCTCGGGAGTCCGAGTCTGAGCG
This sequence comes from Halorubellus salinus, assembly GCF_020567525.1. Lineage (GTDB taxonomy): Archaea > Halobacteriota > Halobacteria > Halobacteriales > Natrialbaceae > Halorubellus > Halorubellus salinus. Next base: position 143,505 of record NZ_JAJCVI010000003.1, on the reverse strand, counting down.
TCGCCGCACAGGACAACTCGTTCGAGTGGGGCGACAGACGCGACCTCGCAGTCACCATCGCGAACGCCGGCGACCTCGTCCGTGGTGGCCCCGAACGGTTCGAAGACCGCGTCACCACCGCGCGTAGCGTCGAGGTTTCCGTCGCGACGGACAGACTCCCACCGGCGCTCGCGGGCCGGCTCCAGGTGGAATCCGGCCGCGTTCTCCTCGGCGAGCTCCCCGAGGGCGGCGCGAGGACGGTGAACCTCAGCGTCGGCGTCTCGCAGTCCATCCCGCCGGGCACGTACCAGCTCCCGGTCCGAATCAGCTACGAGTACACGTCCTTCGTGCGGTACGGCCCGAACGAACCACAGTACAACGACGCCGACCGAGAGGTCGTCGAGCGCGTCACGATCGTCGTCGTCGACCGACCCCGGCTGTCGCTGTCGGCCGTCCAGAGCACCGACGTCGAACCCGGAACGACGGGCACGTTCCGGTTCACGGTGGCGAACACGGGCACGCGGGTCGCGCGCGACGTCGGCCTCACGCTCGCAACCGACGGCACCGCCGTTGGATTCGGCGCCGAGTCAATCAGGCGGTCCACGGTCGGTGTGTTCGTCGGGGACCTCGAACCGGGGGAGTCCGCGACCGTCACGGTGACCGCGAGCGCCGCCGAAGCGACGGCACCGGGAACGTACCTCGTCGAGACGACCGCTCGGTACACCACGGGCGGCGGATTCCAGCGCGTCCAGACGGATCTCCGCAGCGGTCTCCGGGTCGTGGACCCGAACGCGACGACCCTCGACGAACGGCTGCCAGGCGATAGGCCGTGGGTCGACGGTGGCCGGTCCGTCACGACGCTCGAAACGAATGTCGCCAATCGCCGCCTGCTCAGCATTCCTCCCGGATCTCCCCTCTCCGAGCGAGCTATCGGACGAGCAACGGGACCCTCGACTTCACCCAGACTACTCACTCCTCCCTCTCGGTTACCCACCCACGGCCGGCCTTACTTCGTCGTCGACGGACGGTAGGCAACTCCGACAGCAGCGTCGCGCAGAATTACGGACCGTTACCTTCCCGTCTAACCCTGTCGAAAGCCTCGATTTCGCGTCTCTCGGCCCGTTTCTACTGGTTGCCAACCGAAGGGAACCGACGACCGTTCGACAATCCTGCCAACTGGTCGCCGGTCGATTCGGGTAACGGACCGACCGTTGACGCATAACTTACGCCCTCTAAATTTCCCGGGTCCCGGGGGGAGTAGACAACGCAGCGTTACGAACTGTCGTCTCATCATAACAATACCCGCTCGAAACAAACTCATGTCCACCCCATACGGGGGTGAGAAGTAACCAGGAAAACCACGACACTCAGACGCGACGACGAGACCGTACACACAACGTTAAACAAAATTAACACGAGAAAACTACTCCAACATGACAACCAACGCTGACCAATCGCGACGGAAACTCGGAGCCATCACGATGGTACTCCTGCTCGTCGCAGCCCCAGCTGTGGCGGGCGTCGCCTTCGGGTTGACCATCCAGCGCGGCGGAAGCGCGGGGAACTTCAACCCCGGCGTCGGCGGACCGAACGACGTCCAGGTCGCCACCGAGAAACCAGTCGTCTTCCAGGGCGAAGAGGACATCAACTTCCTCGGCGAAGACGGCACCCCGATCGACTCGTCACAACTGACCGGTGTCTCGGGCGACGCAGAGGGCATCCCGCTCGAATCACCGATCCCGCAGGACCAGGAACGCGGGCAATATACGCTCACCGGGTCGGGTGACGCCGCCGGCGTCGTCGTCCAGACGCCCCGCGTCACCGAACTCGAAGTACTGAACCAACGCGGCGTGGACGTTGAAGGCTCCACGGTCCAGGAGGACGAGACGCTCCTCGTTCGCGCCGAATGGAACTTCGAAGAGGCGGAGGACCTCGAACTCGTCATCCGGGACACCAACGGCGACGAGATCACCGGCGAGGTACTCGCTGACGCCGGAGCACTCTCCGAACAGCAGAGAAACGAACTCTCCGGGCCGTACGCGGCGAACCCACAGAAGGTGACGAACCCCGGCCAGCGCGGCACCGGAACCGGGATCGTCTACCTGCAAGGTATCGGGCAGTTCCAGGACGGTGAACTCGGTAACTCCACGGTCGACGCAGCCTACTGGGCGCTCGACGTCAGCGACGTGGACGTCAACGACATCACCATCACGGTCGAAGGCTGGGACGACCTCGACTTCGGTCCCGCCAGCCAGTCCACGTCCGTCAGCGTGCAGAGCGAAGACGACGTGAACCTCGACCTCGAAGCGGACAACGTCACTCGCGGTGAGAACGTCCGGTACACCATCCGTGGATCCACCGCCGGTGCGAACCACTACGTCGTCATCGAGGACAGCGAGTTCCGGAACGACGTCGTCGACGCTGACGTCTTCCGTGACGTCCAGGACGTCATCGACAAAGGCACGTTCGACACCGACGGCGACGGGACCGCCGACTTCGCGTGGGCGCAGGTCGAGATCGACGAGGACACCGGTGTCGGCGTCGGTCAGATCGACACCAGACTCCTCGACGACGCATCGATCAGCATCGACCTCTTCCAGGCGGACCGGTCGCTCGAGGACGTCGCGGCGGACCTCGGAGACACCGAGGACGACAGGACGCTCGACGTCGACCAGGGCGACCTGAACTTCGACAGTCCACCCGGCGTCTACGTCGCGGGTAGCGACGAGGACGTGCGCGGCACCGCCGCGCTTGGCGTGGACGAAGTCGTCGTCTACGCGCGCGACCAGGGCGACTGGGAGCTCCTCGACATCAACGAGGACGGCTCGCTGAACGCGGACGACACCCTCAGCGTGGACTCGACTGGCGAATGGGAGCGCGAAGACGTCGTGCTCTCGCAGGCCAGTGACATCTTCTCGATCCCCGGCCGGTACCGGATCGGCGTGGTCGAGGCGGACGACGTCATCTCGGACGGCGAGATCGCGACGACGCTGAGCACGTCCGACTTCTCGAGCGCCACGAGCTCGCAGATGTCGCTCGTCGTGCAGGAACCCGGACTCGAGGAAGCGCGGACGTTCCAGACGATCGACGCACAGGTCGCCGTCGAGGACGGAACGGTCGACGTGATAGGTACGGCGCCGGGTCTCGACGCCGTGCTCGCCGTGATGGTCGACTCGCGCGGTCGCGTCGCGACCGAGCGGATCACCGTCGACGACGACGACACGTTCGACGAGGACGACATCTCGTTGACGACGGTCGACGGACGGCAGCTCAACGAGGGCGATATCCGCGCCTTCGTCATCGGTCTCGGTCGGGACAGCGTCGCCGGTGACGGCGTGCTGCCCGGTCAGCCGAACGCGGAACTCGCCTCGCTCGAGAACTACGTCCAGAGCTTCGGTACTGGATTGACCCAGTCACAGATCGTCGCACGCCTCAAAGACGAGACCACGAACGAGGTTGCGAGCGACGACCTCGCCATCGAGGAGTCGTTCCGGCTTACCGACGGCGCGACGTCGATCGAGACCGTCGGGCCCGCCGGGAGCGTCTCCGATGGCGAAATCCAGGATGTCCCCGTCGGCGACCAGATGATCGTCGCCGGGCTGACGAACCGGAAGCCGGACGATAACTCCATCTCCGTCGAGGTCATCAGTGGCCCAAGTGCGAACGACTTCGAGACGAACTCGACCGACGAGTGGGGTCTCTCCGGTCGCTGGACGCTCGCACTCTCCACGGACGACGTGGAGCCCGGCACCTACACGATCGAGGTGGACGACGGCGACAACACCGACACCGTCCAGGTCGAGATCGTCGCGGCGGATGGAGGCAACGGTAACGAGACGACGGAACCACCGGCAACGACGACGGAAGAGCCGGCCACGACTGCAGTGAACGAGACCGAGGGGAACGAGAGCGCGGCCGTCCAGCCCGCGGGTGACGCGAGTCCCGCTCGGAGCGGCCTGTCCGGTCTCGTCCTGCTCGCGCTCGCGCCGCTCGCGCTCGGCTACATGGTCGTCCGTCGCAGGAACCGGAGCTGACGACAAGCGCTTCGTCCCCTTCTTCTTTCAGGCGCCCGGCGACGGGAGGTCGTCGTCGACGACCTCGTACACGCGACTGCGGCTGGAGCCGCTCGCGAGGAGGAGGTCGTACTGCTGCATCTTCGAGAGGTACGAGCGAACCGAGCGCTCGGACTTCGGGTCGTCGACGCGCTCGCAGTACTCCTCGTAGATGTCGCCGGGACTGACGGGGCCGTGCTCGCGGACGACCTCGAACACCGCGACCTGGTCGGGGGTGAGGTTCGCGACGTCGGCCTGACGCATCTCGGTCTCCGCGGTCGGCACCGCCCCCTCGATGACGTCGTCGGTTATCTCGTCGGCGTCCTCGCGTTCCGCGGCACGCGCCGCACTCCGCAGGATGCCGATGGCGAGCCGCGCGTCGCCCGCTGCCGCGTCCGCGATGCGCTCGAGTTGCGCGGTCGTGACGACGTCGCGCTCCAGGCCGTTCTCGACGCGCGACTGGAGGATGGAGACGAGCTGGTCGGCGCCGTACGTGTCCATGCGGACGTGTTCGCTCGACTGGAGGCGCGACCGCAGCCGGTTCCCTTCGGGCGCGTACAGGTCCTGTTCGCGGTTCGCGACCACCACGACCGCGTACTGCGGGAGCCCGTGGAGGTCGTAGATGATACCGGGGTCCTCCAGTTGGTCGGCCTCGTCGAGGACGACGACCGCGCGCTGGTCCGCGTTCTCCACGCGGTCGACGAGGACGTCAGTCGGCGTCGACTGCCGATGCACGTCCACGGTCCGCCCGACGTGCTCGAGGACGCTGTAGAGCGCCCGATATCGCGTGTAGTTCCGCCAGCAGTTCACGTACACCGTCTCGACGTCGAGCGTCGCCTCGCGGAGCTTCCCGGCGACGAACCGCGTCAGGCACGTCTTCCCCGCCCCCGAGGGGCCGGTGACGACCGCGGTGTCGGCGGACTCCCCTCTCGTCAGGGGGTCGAGCACCGACGACAGGTGGTTCACCTCGCCGTCCCGATGCTCGACCTCGCTCGGCACGAAGTCCGTCCGGAGCACGCGCGCGTCCCGAATCACGTCACGGGCTTCGAAGAGCGTCGACGTAACGTCTTCGGGAGTCGGCGACGCCCTGGACGCTCTCACTCGGCGGCGCGCAGGAGGCCGACGAGTTCCTCGCTCGCTCGCGTCGCCGCGTCGGCGTACCTCGCGACGTACCGGTAGACCGCGAACGCTCGCCTGGGGTCGCTGTTCCGGCCGGTCCGCAGTTCGCCGTCGCCGTCCCGGAGTGCGACGTACGCTGGCTCCAGCAACCGCCGCTGGAGACCGGTCGGGCCAGCGTCGAGCGTCTGCTCGATCGCGTCGACCGCTCTCGTCCGCTCGTCGGCGACCGTGCTCGCGGAGACGTCGACCGACCCACCACTGGATTCGGCGTCGTCCACGGCCGCCGCGAACGCGTCCACGGCGGCGCGGCGCTTCGCGGCGAACAGCGCCGTCCGCGCGTACTGCGAGTCGTGCTGGACGTCGTTGAACGCGCGCTTGGAATACTCCCGCAGGTACTCGCGTGCGACGTCGAACCCGTACCCGGCAACCGAGTCGCCGGGGTCGGTCGACAGCCCGGCGCGGCCGTCCTCCAGCGCGCGGTCGTCGCGGTACTCGACGCGGTTCGCGCGCCGCGACAGCCACATCGCCGCCGCCGCCAGCGCCGGCCGGTACCGGCCCGCGTCCGCGGTCGCGACCTGCTCGCGGTACGCGTCGAGGTCGTCGAGCAGCGCGTCCGCCGTCGCCACCTTCCCGCGGAGGTGCCCGACCTCGCGCCAGCCAGCAAGCGGGTCGTCGGGGAACCGCGGCCACGGCGCGAGGTCGACCTCGACGCGTTCGACGAGGCCCTCGAAGAGCGCGTGCACGAGGAGCGCTCGCGTCGGCGACGGCGCGCGGTACGCCCACGCGCGCCGGAAGCCTGCGAGCCGGTCGCGGGCGTCGTCCCGGAGTCGCTCCAGCTCGCGCTCGGTGACGTCGCCCGTCGCTGCGAGATACTGGAAGTGGAGGTCTGCAGCGTCGGCGCGGACGTCCCGGGCGTCGTGCAGCCGGTGCTCCGCGCTCCGGTCGTCGGTTTCGCCCGACCCGCTCCCGTCGTCGCTGGGCTCGCCGCCGTCCGCGTCGCTCGGCCCCTGTACGCGCAGCGTCTCCGCGACCCGCTCGCGGTTACTGGCGAGTTCGTCCGCGACGACGCCGTTCGGGAGGCTCGGGTCGTCGGACACCTGCTCCAGATGGTCGCGAGCGTGCTCGCGGTGGTCGGCAATCATCGCCTCGTCGATCTCGACGGGATGCGTCGCGGGACGTGACGGGTCCGGGCCCTCGGCGACCTCGCTCAGGGCCGCACGGTCGTAGCCGCTGCCGCCGAGCGAGAACGAGCACCCGGCGAGTGCCGTGGCGATGCTCGCGCTCGCCGCGCCCGCGAGGACGCGTCGCCGCGACGCCCCGGTCCCCCCGCAGGAGTCACCTCCGTCGTCGCGGTCGGTCATCGTCCGTCACCTCCAGCGTCTCGCGGACCGAGCCGGTTCGAGCACTCGGAGCCCTCCGTGACGGAGAGGCGGTTGCGGTCGCGAGCGTCCACGGGGATGCGGAGCGCGAGCAGCGTCGTCCGGTCGGCGTCCGCGCTGCAGGGTTCGTCCGCGGGGCGCGTCTCGGTGCAGAGGTAGGCCGATATCTCGTCCGGCTTCGCGGTCGGCCGGTACGCGTCCAGCCGGTAGCACGCACCGTGCTGGCGCTGGAACACGATGACGGCGGCGTCCTCGAACGCGGTGTCGTCGAGGAACGATTCGACGTCGGTCGTCGCGTCCGTCGGGAACGTCAGTTTCTCGCGGTCGTCGGCCGTCCCGACGAGCCACTGTCCGCTCGGCGCCTGGTCCTCGTCCGGCCAGTCGACGAGGCGCTGCTCGTCCTCGACGACGGCGCGCTCCGTCTCGTAGTCCGTGATAGGCGTCCCGAGGCGTTCGCCGCGCGGACGCTCGCGCTCCGAGTTCCCGGTGAGTGCGCTGCAGCCTGCGAGGCTCGCTGCGACCGCGCCAGCGGTCGCTCGGAGCGCTCGACGTCGCGTGGAGGGCATCGGTCGAGGTAGTCCGACCCAGAGTGCAAGTGTCTTGTCATCGCTCCCGGGCCGGAACCCGTGGATGCAAGGGCTCGTGCTGCGTTCCTCCGGGCATGACCGAGCCCGAAGCCGACCTCGAGAATCGACGCATCGACGCCGTGATATTCGACATGGACGGCGTGCTCGTCGAGTCCGAGTCGTACTGGACCGAGGAGATGCACGACATCATCGACGTCGCGTACCCGCCGGCGGCCGAGGTGACGCCCGCGGACCTCACGGGCGTGAGCATCTACGACCAGTACGACACGTTCGGCGCCGACCTCGACATGAACGTGACTCGCGAGGAGTACTTCGCGCTCTACGACGACGTCGCGGAGAGCATCTACCTCGAACGCGCCGACGTCACCGAGGGCGCGGCCGAACTCGTCCGCGAACTGCAGGACGCGGGGCTCCCCGTCGGATTGGCGACGTCGTCGTTCCCGCAGTGGGTCGAGTGGACGCTCTCGCGCCTCGACCTCGAGGACGTCTTCGACGCGGAGGTGCTCGCGCCCGAACTCGACGAGCCGGGGAAGCCCGAGCCGTTCATCTACGAGGAGGCCGCGCGACGCCTGGGCGTCGCGCCCGAGCGCTGTCTCGTCATCGAGGATTCAGCGAGCGGCATCGAGGCGGCGGCGCGCGCCGGCGCCATAGTCCTCGCCTATCGGTCGCCGGACTCCGACGGCGAGCAGGACGTCTCGCGCGCCGACGCGGTCGCGGACGGTCCCGCGGAACTGCGCGAGCGCGTCCGCTCGCTCGCACTCGACGCCTGAACGCGTCGAGTGGTCCGACGAGTGGATCGACGCCGCACCTGGACCACCAGAAGAACTAAATCCCCGGCGGTCGAATCTGTAAGAGAAGAAGACTGTACTTCGAAACAACAATTCTTTTCCGTAGCGACCGCTTCGAATCTCACGTACCTACACAGCTGCCCAGAAGCGCCACGGTCACCGACCGCGGCCACCCAGTCGACGACCCGATGGACCGCACACCGACCACACCACCAACCCCATCATGACAGACGCTAACGACGCCCAACAGGCCACGACGCGCCGCGCAGGAAGCGACGACGACACCCTCGAAGCCCTCGCCTCCCTCCCCGATTTCTACCATCCGACGGTGAGCCCCGACGGCGACCGGGTCGCGTACTACCACGACGAGACCGGGCGGAACGAGCTCTACGTCCTCGACGTCGAGTCCGGCGACCGCACGCAGGTCAGCGACGGGAACGTCCCCGAGAACGCGATGTACCCCATCGCGTGGGACGCCGACGGCGACCGCGTGTTCTTCCATCAGGACGAGGACGCCGGCGACGAGCAGAACGATGTCTACGCCATCACGCTCGACGGCGACGTCGAACTCGTCGTCGAGACCGACGGCCAGACCGTCCTCCAGGACGTCTCCCCGGACGGCTCCCGGCTCCTGTACTCGACGACCGCGACCGGCCAGATGAACCTCCACGTCCACGACGTCGAGACCGGCGACTCGACGCAACTCACCGCGTACGACCGACCGGTCGTCCTCGGGCAGTTCTCGCCCGACGGCGACCGCGTCTCCTACCGGACGAACGAGCGCGACGACCTCGACAACGAGGACCCCTACGTCGCCGACCTCCCCGACCGCGACGCGGACGCGGCAGCCGACGGCGAGGGTGCCGCCGTGGACGCACGACGCCTGGACGTCGGCGACGTCGGCGCGGAGACGAGCATCGTCGACTGGTTCCCGAGCGGTGACGCCGTCCTCCTCGCCGACGACAGCGAGGACACCACTCGCCCCGGCGTCTACGACCTCGACGCCGGGACGGTGACGTGGTACGGTTCGCCGGACCACGAGGAGGTGCCCGCGTTCGTCCTCCCCGACGGCGAGGGGTTCCTCGCGCGTCGAGCGCGCGACTGCGCGGAGGTCGCCGTCCACTACGAGCGCGAGGACACCGACGCCGCCACGGAGTTCGACCTCCCCGAGGGCGTCGCGATGTTCCCCGGGTCGAGCGCCGACGACGGCGTCCTCGCCGACGGTCGCGTGCTCGTCACGCACGAATCCCCGACCACCCGCCAGCGCCTCCTCGCGTACGACCTCGACGCCGACGGAATCGACACCCTCGTCGACGCCGAGTACGGGCGGTTCGAGCCCGAGGACTTCGCGCCCTGCGACGTCGTCACGTACGAGTCCACGGACGGCCTCGAGATCGAGGCGCTCGTCTACGACTCGGGCGAACGCCCGTCGCCCGCCATCGTGATGGTACACGGTGGACCGAGCGCGCACGAGTCCCGGCGGTTCAACGAGCGCGTCCAGTTCCTCGTCGACGAGGGCTACAGCGTGCTGCTCCCGAACTACCGCGGGTCCACGGGCCGCGGCCGCGAGTTCAAGCACCGCATCAACGGCGACTGGGGCGGCATGGAGCAGGTCGACGTCGCCGAAGGCGGTCGCTGGCTGAAACGCCAGGAGTGGGTCGACGAGGACCGCGTCGCCGTCTACGGTGGGTCCTACGGCGGGTACTCGACGTACATGCAGCTCGTGCAGCGACCCGAGTTCTGGAGCGCCGGCGCGGCGTTCGTCGGGATGACCGACCTCGAACTGCTGTACGAGGAGTCGATGCCGCACTTCCAGTCGTACCTCGAACAGCTCGTCGGCGACCCCGACGAGGACGCCGAGCTCTACCGCGACCGCTCGGCCATCACGCACGTCGACGACGTGACGGACCCGCTCCTGATGGTCCACGGCGTCAACGACCCGCGCTGTCCCATCTCGCAGGCGCGGACGTTCCGCGACGCACTCCTCGAACGCGGCTGGGAGGAAGGCGAGGAGTTCGAGTACGTTGAACTCGGCGAGAAGGGGCACACGTCGACCGACGCCGACCACAAGATACGGACGTTCCGCCTGATGGCGGACTTCTTCGACCGACGGCTCTAGCCGCTCGCGCTCCCGCGGGACGCTCCCCTGGGGACGTCAGGAGTCGGTGATGGCGACTGCGCGAACCCGAAGCGTGAAGGCCGCGAGTCGACTGCGTCCGGTGTGAGTCTCGCCGAGCGGTTCGCGTTCATGTTCGCGCTCGTCGTCCTCGGGTTGCTCGCGCGACGCGGCGGCGTCCTCACCGACGCTCGCAACGAGCGCCTCGGCCAGCTCGCGTTCTACGTGCTCCTGCCGGCGCTCGTGTTCTCGTCGACGCACGACCGCGACCTCGCGACGCTCGTCTCCCCGGAACTCGTCCTCGGGCTCGTCGCCGTCATCGGCTCGCTCCTCGCGCTCGCGTGGGTCGCGAACCGTCGCGGCGCCGACGACCGGCGGAGCGTCGCGCTCGTCCAATCCTATCACGGGAACCTCGGGTACTTCGGCGTGCCCGTGGTCGCCGCGACGCTCGGCGTGACCGCGGCCGCGACCGCGAGCGTCGTCCTCGGCCTCGCCTCGCTCGTCCAGATCCCGGTCACGATACTCGTGCTCGTGACGATCAACGACGCCGACGCTGCCGTCGCTGGCGAACTCCGGAGCGTCGCGACGAACCCCGTGCTCCTGACGCTCGCCGCGAGCCTCGCCGTCGCGTCCCTCGACGTCACCGTCCCCACGGCGGTCGACGCCGGCCTCGCGCCGTTGTCCGCGCTCGCACTCCCCGTCGCGCTCGTCGCCGTCGGCGGGTCGCTGCGCGCCACCGGCTACGGTTCGTCGCTCGGTCGAACCGGTCGCGTCGTCGCACTCAAGGTCGTCGCGATGCCCGTCCTCGCGTGGCTCGTCTTCACGACGCTCGCCGTCGACCCGCTCGTCCGCGACACCGCGGTCGTGATGCTCGGCGCACCCACCGCCGTCTCGACGTACGTCTACGCGACCGAACTCGGCGGGGACGCGACGTTCGCGTCCCTGAACGTGTTCGCGACCACGCTCGCCGCACTCGGGACGCTCTTCGCCTTCCTCCAGTTCCTCGCGTGAGCGCTCCCGCCGCCAGCGCCGAACTCTGACCGCTCGAACCCGACGGAATCGGGGACTCGGGTCGGATTTGGGTCGCATCCGGGCCGCCGTTACCCCGGAGGCTTTTTGCCGCGGGGCCCTTTTGGTCGGATATATCTGATGAGCGGGCGTGAGTGTTATCGTGGTGATGTCGACGAGGCGTGGTGTCACGAGGCCGTACAGGGCGTGTCGAGGACGTTCGCCCTGACAGTCGACGTACTGGAGGAACCGATGTCGACCCACATCTGTCTGGGGTATCTCCTCTGTCGAGTCGCTGACACGGTCGAGGATGCGGGGCACTTCCCCCCCGAGGAGCAGGCCGCGCTCCTCCGAACGTACCGGGATGCGGTCGACCCGACCGCGGACGCGACCATCGAGGACTTCCGCGCCGACGTCGACGAGTACCTGCCTGCCGAGGACGAGCGAAACGCCGACTGGGAGGTCGTCGCGCGGTCACCGACGGTGTTCGCGACGTTCGCGGCGCTCCCCGAAGATGTCCGGTCGGCGGTCGTCGGCCCCGTCGTCGAGATGGTCGACGGGATGGCGGCGTTCGTCGAACGGTACAGCAACCAGGGTGGGCTCCGCATCGACGACGCCGAGGAACTCGAGGAGTACTGTCACTACGCCGCCGGGACGGTCGGCGAACTCGTCACGAACCTCTTGACGCGCACGGACGTCGACCAGGACCGCGCCCGCCGCATGCAAGGGACCGCCGAGGAGTTCGGGCAACTCCTCCAGTTGACGAACGTCTCGAAGGACGTCTACGACGACTGGGTCGACGAGAACAACGTCTACCTGCCCAACGAGTGGCTCGAAGCCGAGGGCGTCCCCCAGGAGGAGGTCGTCGAACCCGAACATCGCGGTGCGGCGGCGCGCGTCGTCCAGCGGACCGCCGACCACGCACGCGGGTTCCTCGACGACGCGCAGACGTACCTCGAGTCGATGCCGCTCGTGCACGGGAACACCCTGGAGGCGTGGAGCGTCCCCTTCCTCCTCGCGGTCGGTACCCTCCGCGAACTCGGCGCCAGACCCGAGGACGCGCTCACCGAGCGCGGCGTGAAGATCTCCCGCGAGGAAGTGTTCGCGGTCACGCACGCGGCCTCCACGACGGGCCGGGAGGCGCTCGCCGACCTCCGCGAGACCATCTCGCGCGAGCCCTACGAGGGCGTCGAGCAGCACGCGGACTGACAGGCGACGTCGAGACGCCGGACGTCAGGTCCGGAACTCGAAGCGAGCGCCGCCGTCGGCGCTCTCGGTCACCGACACCGACCAGTCGTGCGCGTCCGCGACGTCCGCGACGATGCGGAGCCCGAATCCGGTGCCGTCCGCGGCCGTCGTGTACCCGGACTCCGTCCGGTTGCTCGTCGGGCATGGTTCGACGGCGTTCCGGAACAGGTTCTCGAGGAGCTAGCTGAACCGGATCGTCTCGGCAGGGACGGTCGGTACGTCGCTGACGATGACTGACGGGGCGGTGATCGACACGGGAGCTCAGGTATTGGTCACCGCCGTCGCGACATCGACTGGCCCGGGTCGGCTGCGCCCTCGCCGTCGCGCAGGCGAGCGCGAGGAGGGTGGGAATCAATTCCACGTTCACCCGTCTCTCTCCACGAAGGCCGACGACGAGTCAGGCCCTTCTGACGGAGCCGACGGTGTAGACGGCCTCACGTCGGTCAGTCAGCCGGGTATATCAGAAACAATGGCTGTGTGCTTCTTGGAACTGTTTCCCGTACACAAGTGGTGATTGACGCTCGTTACAGGGAGGCAATCACTGTTTGTGCCAGCGGGAAACCGACCGGAGAGCCGTCTTCGAGGGTTCATCTCTCGAACCTCGCTCCGGTCGACACCTCGGCGAGTGGACGCACGAAGCCCGCTGATACTCGCCATATTCCCGTCATAACAATACTGGCAACGGTCCACTCATGACAAGATGGTAAAAGAGGCCGGAACACCGGAACGGAACGCGATAAGTTTCGACCTGGAACACTGGTACACTGCAACCCTTCTCGCGGACGAGGTCGACGACCCGGTTGACCACGTCGAAGACTCGGTCGAGATCGTGCTCAATGTCCTCGACCAGCACGACGTCACTGCCACGTTTTTCGTCAGCGGTGACCTGGCGGTCGCGTACCCGACGACCATCGGTGAGATCGCAGACGCCGGCCACGAACTCGGATCGCACGGCCACTCGCACACGCCCCTTTTCGAACTCACGCCGAGCACCTTCGAGACGGAGATTGAACAGTCGGAAACCGCAATCGAGGAGGCAGCCAACGTGGACGTCAAGGGATTCCGGGCACCGAACTTCTCCGTGACGCCGCGAACGGCGTGGGCGTTTCGGGTCCTGGAATCGAACGGCTACGAGTACGATTCGAGTGTCTTCCCCATGCGAACACCGATGTACGGCGTCAGTGGCGCGCCCGTCCAGCCGTACGTCGTTGACGACGAGGAACCCTTCCGTGAGGTCTCGAACGCCGCGAACCGGTCGGGGCTCATCGAGGTACCGATCGCGGTCGTCGGTTCGCGGCTCAGACTCCCAATCGCCGGCGGGTTCTATGCGAGACTCTTCCCCACGAAACTGCTCGAATGGGGCATTCGGCGACTGAACGCCGCCGGGATCTCTGCGACACTCTACTTCCATCCCTGGGAGTTCAACCCAGCAGTCCCGGTGACATCCCCCCCGATACACAAGCGACTGATCAGTTTCTACGGTGTCGACGGGGCTGTCGAGAAACTCGACCATCTCTTGGAGTCGTTCGAGTGGGGTCCTGTCGAATCGCTCGTTGACCGATCTCGACGCGTAGACGACGTCGAAACCACGCAGAACGCTCCCGAGGAAGCGGAGAGTGTCGAGGTGCCGTCGCGATGACGCCCCGAAGTACCTCGCGATTCACCGTCTCCGAGTGTGCGAACGTCGACGACTGGGACGCGTTCGTCAGAGAGCACGGTGGCGCACCGTACCAATCGGCCGCGTGGAGTGCTGCCATCGATACGTACGATCATACGGTTCGGAATCTGGTCGCCCGAGCGAACGGCGAGATCCACGGTTTGCTCCCGCTCGTTCGCATCGAGAGTCGCTTGTTCGGCGACCAGATCGTCTCCATGCCGTACTCCTCACTCGGGTCCGTTCTCGTCGGAGACGACAGAGCTGAGGAGACCACAGCAGTGCTCCTCGACAGTGCGATAGAGTTCGCGGACCAGACGGGTGTGGACCATCTCAGTCTCCGAGGGCGCGATCTCGGTGAGCGCGACCGACTCACGAAGAAACGCCGGTACGTTACGTTCCGCGTCCAGCTCGACAGGGACCCAGGAGACATATGGGACTCGATGAAAGCGAGCAGACAACGACAAGTCCGGCAAGCGATAGACGACGATTCGCTCACGTTCGAAGTCGGGACCTCGCTATCGGACCTCCGCGAGTTCTACCAGCTCTACTTGCGTACCATGCGGGGCCACGGAAGTCCGCCACACGACTTCGAGTTCTTCCGGACGCTCTGGGAACGATACTCGGAGACTGGCGTCTTCAGGCTCGGATTGATTCGGATGGACGGCCGCATCATCAACGGTGTTCTCGACTTGGCCCTCGGTGATCGCATCGCACAACACACGGTCGTCTCCGAGTACGAGGAACGGGACCGCAACGGCGGGAGTCTCCTCCACTGGAAGTCCCTTGAGTGGGGAGCCAAGAACGGATATGAAGCGTACAACTTCGGACGCACCCGTGAAGGGTCAGGCGTGTACATGTTCAAGAAGAGCTTCGGTGGCGAGAAGGTCTGGCTCGACGACTATCACTACTTCCCGGGCGACCCTGTCGATCTCACGGACGCCGAGGACGACGAATACGACGCCGCAAAGCGCGTGTGGCGACGACTCCCGATTCCGGTCACGCGAATCATCGGCCCGTATCTGCGGAAACAGATCAGTCTCTAACGATGCACGTCCTCTACATCCTCGGTCAGAGCTCGGGTGGACTCCCGCACTACACAGCGGAACTGGCGAACGCCGTCGCAACCGAACACGACGTAACCGTGATGAAACCCACCACCACGAGTGCGGACGACTTGTTCGCCGAGCACGTCGAACTACTCGAACCGTTCGAGCCACTGAGTGTCTCGATGCCGGCGCTCTACCGGCGGGAGGTATCGCCGATCGACTTCGCGCGCGGATTCCTCTCCTACGACCGAGTGAAGGACGCACTGGATGTCGATCCGGATCTTGTCCACGAGACCTCGGGTCTGTTCCCACAGGTCCAGCTATTCACACACCTCCATGGCATCGATTCGTTGCCGTTCGTCGTCACGCGCCACGAGGTCCCGCTGCGTCGATTTCAGGTCCGTCGGCCATCGCTCTGCGTCGAGGAGCTGTTACGCCTCGCTATCCCGACGCCCGATATGGACGCGACGATTGTTCACACGAAGAACCAGCGTGATGCGCTCCTCCGGCACGGCATGGACTCCGACGATGTCACGGTCATCCCTCACGGTGCGTACCAGGTGTTCGGCGACTACGACGACATCGCTCCGGAACCCGATTCGAACGTCGTCCTGTTCTTCGGGCACGTCGTCCCACAGAAAGGTATCGACACGCTCATCGAAGCGATCCCGATCGTAGCGGAGACGGTGCCTGACGTGACACTCCTCGTGGCGGGCGACGGGCGGATCCCGTCCGACGTTCGTCCCACAGTCGACGAACACTCCGAGCACTACGATATCAACACCGAGTACGTCCCGAACGATCGCGTGAGCAAGTGCTTCGAACGAGCGTCCGTCGTCGCCCTCCCCTACCGCGAGCAGGAAGGCGGGACGAAGGGTCATAGTGGTGCGCTCGCGACGGCGATCTCGTTCGGCAAACCAGTGGTCTCGTCCCGAGCTGGAGAGTTCCCGGAACTCGTCGGCGATCGCGGGTGCGGCCTCACCGTCCCTTCGGGCGACCCCGAACGATTGGCAGCCGTGATCACCGATCTCCTGACGGACGACGCCCGCAGACGAGGGATGGCCGCGAACAGCAGGGCGCTCGCCACCGAACTGTCCTGGGACCGTATCGCCGACCGACACGTCTCTCTGTACGAAGCGGTCCTGTCCGAGGGCCGGCCAGCGACCGAGAAGTCACGGTCTGATGACCACCCGGCGAGAGAACCCCTGCCCACCGACGACGGACCAGCGATCGATCACTCATGATGGACGCGAACCAATCCACCGACCGAACCGACAGCGGATCGACCCTTCTGACGATGGTGAACGACGACAGGGCACTCACCGAAACCGGGTCACAGGTCCTCGTCGCTGCCCTCTTCGTCCTCGCTGTCGGGAGCGTCTTCGCTGTCGCTTCCAGCCCCACGCCACCGGAGACCGACCTGTTCGTCGTGACCCAAGACGCCGACGGGTCGTACGTCGCATCGGACTATCCGGAGACGATGACTCGGAACGAGAGCGAACGCGTCTTCGTCGGCATTACGAACGAACACCGACAGTCGACGGTGACGGTCGTCGTTCTTCTCGAACGCGTCCAGAACGAGACGAACGGCTTCGAGGTGGTCGAATCCGAAGAACGAAAACGGATGACGGTCGCGCTCCGACCGGGTGAGACGCGTTATCTGCCCTACGATATCTCGCCGTCGATGACGGGTGACCGCCTTCGAGTCCGATTCCTCCTCTATGAGGACTCGCCTTCGGCCCAGCCGACGGTGGAACGCGCCCACCGCGACGTCTACCTCTGGGTGAACGTCACGAACGACGACGCGTCGAACTCATCGCTGTAACGAACGACGTGGAATCCCAGGGGTGCCGTCGGCCAGCCAGAGGAGAACCATCGCGACCAGTATCGCCCCCTCGAATCCGAACAGGTCAGCGACGTCGACAGAACCGAAGTCTCCGAACAGTGCTCGGTTCGTATCGTACGGCGGTAACGGAAGTAGCGGCCACCCGAGATAGTTCACGTAGGCGTACCGTCTCTCCGAAAGCGGATTGATGGCGTCCGTTAGGACGTGAGTGACGTACCCGGTCCCGAACGCGATCGCGTACGGAAGGCGGTTGATTCGTCGAGCGACCACCGCCAGCGCGCTGATGAGGACCGTCGCGGTGATGAGCGAGTGTGCGAGCGAACGACCGGCCGGGAGCACGGGCACCCACCAGGCGAGCGGTTTGTCGACGAGGTCCGGAAACTGGGACGCGAACGCCACAATCCAGACCTCGGGAGTGTTCGGTGGTCGTCGGTATCGAACGCGCGAGAGGACTGACCACGCGAGGTACGCCGCAGCGAGGTGGGCGGCCGGCCACATCACTGAATATACCCGAGATCACGCAGATGTGACTCTTGTTCGTCGCTCAACGTCGTCGCGGAGTCGTCGTCTCTCGGTTCCAGCGATTCGGGAACGACCGCTCGAGCACGCGCTTCGCTGAATGACGGCTCGCCGTATTCCACCGTCCCCGTAGCAGCCAAACGCAGCATGTTCATGGCCGCTCTCGCGGTCAAGTTCCGCCGATACGCCGGTGCGTACCCTCGGAAGAAATTGTCGTACGCGAGTGCGAGGACCCGTTCGAAAGTGGACTTCTCCAGGAAGACGTACCCACCGTCGTCGTCCCACGCCGATGTCGCGCCGTACACGGAGAGGTCGACAGTGTGGTCACGGACGCCAACCGGAAGGTGCTGCCAGACCTCGGACCTGGCCAGTCGATCCGCGTCCGGCACGCCCTGCCAACAATCCGTCCCGTCGACGTCGTCGGGTACCTCCCGGCCTTGGGCGGAGAGTACCGTCGGTGCGATGTCGGTACTTGACAGGACCCTAGATAGTCGTTCCCCTTTGGGTAGCCCGGCTCCCATGAAGACGATAGGGATGTCGACTATCGCCGGAGTGAGCGGGTGCCCGTGCCCGAACCGACCGCCGTTCTCGGGTTCTCCGAGGCACTGTCCATGATCGCTCGTGAAGACGACGAGCGTCGATTCGAGCAACCCACGCGCTTCGAGCTCCCGATACCGTTCCATGAACCGTTCCGCGGACGTCACGCAATCTCGCTCGTAGAGTGCAGCCAGCTCGTCCATCTCGGAGTACTCCTTAAAGAAAGCTCTCGTCGACTCGAAGACGCCGTTCTCGAACCCGTACGGCGCGTGTGGCCCGACGTCGTGGACAACGTTCGTGAACGGTGGTTCCAATGCTTCCAGCTCGATTTCCTCGCTCATCCGATGTATCTGGAGTGGTGGCTTCTCCGCTGGAGGGAGTTCGATCCAGACGGTCTGTGCATCGAACCCGACGTCAACCTCGTCCGTTTTGAGGAGTGGCGGTCGTTCCGGTAACCGGTCGTCGAACATCCAGACACGGTGCGTGCTCGGATACTGACCGGTCAAAATCGAGGGCAACGAGGAGGCGGTGAACGAACTGGGGGCAATGCCGCGTGCAGTCACCCCGCGTTCGGCTACGACGTCCGGGAGGTGATCGAACCGCATCGCGTCCGAAATGAAAATGAGAACGTTCTCGACCGCATCACGTCCCGACAGTTCCGTAAGCGGCGTCATCTCGCCGCCTCTCTCGTAGGAGGTCACGTTCGTCGTCTGACTGCCTGCCAGCATTGTAATTGACGCCGTATCGACCGTAACAGGAGACTATCCTGGAATCAGAACGAGCCAGGGCGCTCCCAGCCGATTCGACCGGCGTCAGTCGCCAACTTGGTTCACTCTCGTAGCCTCTCTGACCGCACGAACGAAGTAGACCGACGGCCGGTCAGAGGGTCCATCTTGGAGCTGTTCGACGGTGAATCCGGCGTCGCGGAGCATGGATTCGACCGCCAGCGCGGTCGTACCGTACCGCCGGCACTTCTCCGTGTGGATCTCCACGTAGATTGCGCGAACGTCGTCGAGGAGCGTCCCGAGTCCCTTCAAGACCGCGAGCTCGTACCCTTGGACGTCGATTTTGAGCACGTCTGGCTGTGCGATCCCCCCCGCAACCAGACTCTCTCCCCGTCGGACCGGGACACGGTCACCCGTCTCGTCCTCGGACAGATAATGATGTCCGGACCCGCGCTCGCTGAACTCGGAGGTGAGCGTTCCAATGTCATCAACGTCACCGAGTGCGACTTCGAGAACGGTCCAATCCACCGCTCGAGCGTTCCGTGAGAGGTTCTCTCGAAGCCGTTCGGCGTTCGACGGTTCAGGCTCGATAGCGACCACGGCTCCCGAGGGAACCGCATCGGCGAGCAAGCAACTGTGCGTCCCGACACACGCGCCAACGTCCCACACCGTCTCCGAGTCCTCGACGTCCCTGAGCATCGCCTCCAGGAACGAACCTTCCCCACCGAACTCCGTCGCCCGAACGTACTCTGAACGCGTCGACACGTCGAAGGTCGCGGTCCTGCCAGCGACTCCTGAAACCACGGTCGTCCCTCTGAACGCGAGGTATCGACGCCACAGCGACCCGTACAACGCGGAGAACACCGCCGACCGACCGACGCTGCGTCTCCAGACGCTTCGAACGAGCCGTCGACTCGTCTCGAAGATCGAGTGTGACAACGTCATCGACGAGGATTGCCGCGTGGCGCGCTTCGTTATATCCAGATTTCTCACGGCATAGAGTCTCTCCCTGACAGAAGCAAGCACTTATCTTTACACCAGGGACCCGACCGCACATCCATGTCCAGCACTCAGGTGAACCGGGGAACAGTCCTACTCCCGGCGGGGCACTCGGTGAAGGCGCTGACTTGCGTCAGATCGCTCGGGAAACGGGGCGTGACCACCCTCGTCGCAACAGAAGACCCCTCGGTGCCCGCTGGTGTCTCCCGATACTGTTCTGAAATCGAGAGCGTGAGATCACCGTACGAGGATATCGTCGAATACAAGAACGGACTTCTAGCGCTGGCGAAACGACCGGACGTCCGCACTATCATCCCGAACCGCGAAGTGGACGCGTACGTCCTCTCGAAGTACCTCGACGAGTTCGACGACCACGTCGCTCGGGTGTGGCCGACGTTCCCGGCACTTCGAGCGGTTCACGACGGTCTCGAACTCGCTCGCATCGCCGACAACGCTGAGGTCCCGGTCCCCGAAACGTGGACACTCTCCGCCGTCGAGGACTGGGACCGCGAACTCATCGTGAAGGCCCGTTACTCCATCCTCACAACTGACTACGTCGATTCGTTCTCGAAGACGGAGTGCGACGGGTGCCCCGACCCAATCCACCCCGAACCGGGACGAGAACCGTCACAGAGCACGATTGATGGAGCGATGCATGGACACGAACCGATCGTCCAGGAGTTCATACCGATAGCCCACGAGTATTCGTATCGAGCACTCTACGAGCACGGCAACTGCGTCGCTTCGAGCCTTCGTCGACAGATCCGTGGGAAGTCCTATGCCGGCGGGGCAAGCGTCTGCAGGGAACTGACGCGGAACGCGGAACTGGAAGCGCTCGGCGAACAGGTGCTCGACGAACTCGAATGGCACGGGCTCGCGACCGTTCAGTTCCTCGAGGACGCGAGAACCGGCGCGTACACGCTCGCAGAAGTCAATCCGCGGACATGGACGTCGATCCCGTGCGACGTCCGTTCTGGTGCCGATTTCCCGTACTTCGTGTGGCAACTCGCCACTGGGAACCGTGACGACATCGATTCGACGCACGAGACGGGGCTCGCGACTCACTTGCTGTTCGGTGAGCTGCAGTATCTGGCTAGCGTCCTCAGGGACGACTACCCGAACACGCCGAATCCCGGGTTGTTGAACTCTGTCCGCGACGTACTCTGGTCCTGTTACACCGACCCCCGATTCGACTATCTCACGTACGACGACCCTGCACCGTTCGCTCGAGAAGCACGCCACGCGCTCGAAGCCCTCACCTGACCGGATTCAATCCGAACAATATCCAGACGCTCCGATGAGCCTGAGCACGTCCACGTTCAAGATGCTGTTATCGAAGAGCGCGAACGCGATCCTGTTCTTCGGTGGCATCACCTTGTTCGCGAGACGCCTCCCATCGAACGAACTCGGGGTGTTCTTCCTCTACCTCGCGCTCCTCGGCGTCTGCTCCATCCCAGCAGACCTCGGGGTCCGCGCGGCTCTCGAAAAACGGCTCAGTGAAGGCGAGGCGGCCGCCGAAATACTCGGGTCCGCGCTCGCGTTCAAGACCCTGACGCTTGCCGTCGTCGGGGGTCTCCTGCTCGCAATGGGGACGTTCATCGACTCGTACGCACACTTCCCGATAACTCCATACCTCGTTCTGGGGCTGGTCGTCCAGGAATTCTCGCGGTTCTCGATACAGACCGTCCGCGGCGAACTCCGCGTCGGCGAAACCGCGATTATCGAGGTCGGCCGTCGATTCACGTGGGTTACGAGCAGCTTCCTCCTCCTCGAGTACGGGTACGGCCCCGAAGCCCTTCTGATCGGGCAGATAGTTGGGCGTTCCCTCGAGTTCGTTTGGGCGACGACGCGTGTCGACACGTCACTCGGCCGACCGTCGATCGCGCGCGTTCGCTCCATCGTCGCGTTCTCCAAGTACAGCACTATCACAGCCGTCGGTGGCCGCGTCTACCAGTGGATGGACGTCCTCGTCATCGGGTTCCTGCTCACGAACTCTCACGTTGCGGCGTACGAGATCGCCTGGCAGGTCACCCTCCTCGTCCTCCTGGTGAGTAACTCGATTCGACTGAACCTCTTCCCACAGATCAGTCAATGGGACGCTGAAGCGGCGACAGAACGCATCCAGAACGCCATCTCTACCGCCCTCGGGTACGTCCTCTACGTCTCGGTTCCCGCCATCGTTGGTGCCGTACTCTATGCCGACGAGATCCTCAGGTTCGTCTTCGGGGCGGAGTACACGATCGCGAGTACGGTTCTCGTCGTCCTCATGGTGGAGAAACTGTTCCAGTCCGTGAACGACGTCATCGGTATCTCGGTGAGTGCCATCGACCGCCCGGACCTGGCGGCCAAAGCCACGGTCGCCTCTGTTGGAGTCAACCTCGTTCTCACCCCGCTGCTCATCGTCACCGTCGGCTTCGTCGGTGCGGCCTACGCGACGATGCTCTCCTGGCTCGTAAACACGATACTCCACGGTCGATATCTCGCGCGACACGTCAACTTCGAGATTCCGGTCCGGTTACTCGCCTGGTACATAGTCTCTGCGGTGCTCATGGGGGGTATGCTGGCCGTCCTGAATCAGTACCAGCCAGTCACCGGAGTCACCGTCCTCTTCGCGCAGGTCGTCGTCGGAATGGTGCTCTACCTCGCGTTCTCGATTGCCAGCATCGACGTCAGGGATCAAGTGGTTCGACCTGCAGTTCATCTCCTCCGTCCCGACGCGAACTGAGAACGTACGCGACTCCAACGGGGTCTCACACAGATACATGTTTCTCGAGGACGCTAGGATGTAACTCGTTCATTACTATTCCTAACACTGCTGACTGTAAGCGTAGTCACAATGGCTCGCGTACGAGTGTTTCATTCGGCTTTGCAATCCTCTTCCGTCGGGGGTGTCGGACTGGCGCTGCTCACCAGCTAC
Organism: Halorubellus salinus; assembly: GCF_020567525.1. Taxonomy (GTDB): domain Archaea; phylum Halobacteriota; class Halobacteria; order Halobacteriales; family Natrialbaceae; genus Halorubellus; species Halorubellus salinus. Next base: position 120,983 of record NZ_JAJCVI010000003.1, on the reverse strand, counting down.
GCAATCGTGGGGCTCGTTGCCAGCGTCTACCCAGCCTTCGACGTCCTCCGACTCGTATTTGGACTACCACTCCTGCTCTTCGTCCCAGGCGCGATGCTCGCCAATTCGCTCGAACGCGACCTCGAAACCCCTGGCCGATTCTTGCTTTACGCCGTCGCATACAGCGTTGTCGTCCTCGCCGTTGTCGTCCTCGCTCTCGGGTTCCTCGGGCCACTGATCGGTATCGAGCGCCCGATAAGCGAGCTTCCACTTGCTATCGCACTCAGCGTCGTTGTCCTCGCGCTGGTAGCCTTCAATTCTCGGACTAACTCGCCATCAGTCTCTCACTGGCTCCCTGACCTCCACCCGCTCGGTTTGACCGTCCTCCTCGTCCTGCTACCGACGGTCGCCGCGGCAGGTGCGTTCGGAATGAAACGGTGGGGAAGCTCGCTCGGAGTGAGTCTCTTCATCGTCACTACCTGCGTCGTCGTGCTCCTTACATCCTCTCGGTACTTTCCAACCAGACAGTACCCGGCAGTTGCGTTCTTCGTCTCGATCTCACTACTCTTGCACCGTAACCTCGTCGCAGAGAGCGTCGTCGGTGCGGACATCCAGGGCCTCTACGGTTCGGCTGCGATGGTGCGCCGGACCGGTCAGGCGACCATCGAAGTCGTCGGACCGTCCATCTCGGTTCCGGTCGTGAGCGTCGTTCCCGCGGCATTCTCGACGTTGACTGGACTGGAGCTTAACCTCGTGTTCGTCCTCGTTCACTCGTTCCTCTTCGCGCTCGTCCCCGTGGGCGTGTACTACCTGTCCAGTGAGCATTTCGGTGCTCAAACCGCACTCTTCGCCAGCCTTTTCTTTAGCTTCTATCACGTCTCGTTCTACTTCACGCCCGGGAAACAACTCCTCTCTGAACTGTTCGCGATTCTCCTCCTGCTTGCGGTCTTCGGTCGAAACGCCGACAGCGTTCGGCGCTCGAGTCTCGGTCTTCTCGGAACCGGTCTCATCCTGACGCACTACGGGACGACCTATCTCCTGGCAGCGTCGATGCTCGTCGCCGCACTCGCCGTGACTGCACTGGACGCTTTCGTCGAGGATGTCGAGATCGAACGGTCGCTTTCCGTCTCCACGCCGGTATTGCTCCTGGTCGGAGCGACTGCATGGTACACCTACGCTTCCGCTCAAGTCGTCTCTCGCATGGCTTCCATTCCAGCGCAGATAACCGACCAACTCACCGTCCTCTTCTTCCAAGGACTCATTCCAGGAACGGGAGCGAGCTACGCGACCCAACAGACGACGATATTCGACCAACTCAACGTCGTTCTCTACATCGCCTTGACGCTACTGCTGGCGATTGGTCTCGCGAGCGTTGTCTACAGGAACCTCGAATCGGTTCGTCGCAGTGAGCAGCCTCGCACGCTCGAATACGCCGCAGTCGCAACCCCAATGTTCCTCTTCCTCGGCACGTCATACTTCTTATCATTCAGTCTATGGGCTGATCGGGTGTACCAGATGGTGCTTCCCGTCCTCGCGCCGTTCCTTCCGATCGGTTTCCTCGTCCTCAGATCGCTCGTCGACGATTCCGTCCCGTCCGTCGCAGCGGCGACCAACCGCGTCGAACGAACGTACGCGGTCCCGGTCCTCCTCGTCGTGCTGCTCGCGTTCAACTCCGGGTTCGTCTTCGCGCTCGCCGGGTCTGCGAATACGTCTACCTTCAGTGCCGACGCGAACGACCTCGCGTTCACGAGTCAGGAACGCCGTTCGGTCGAATGGCTCTCGGAACGAGCCGACATCACCCAATACGAGACGTACCGTGACGTTCCCGGGTCACGGATAGCAGTGGACGAGCCGCCGCGAGTCCAGGTGTACACTGACTCGTACAGTTCGCAGTTGTTTCGCTCCGCACTGCCATCCGCGTACCACCGTACGGAAGTCGTCTTACTGAAGAGCAAATGGCGACCATCGTTCGACGTCCATCGCGTCGACGATGGATTCGTATACGTGCGGACGCGAACCGTCACCACCTCACGGTCGGAGGGCGTCCAGCCAACGAGTTTCACCGAACCGGAGGTCGAATCCCTGTGTCGCTCCAATAACGTCCTCTACGACAGCGGGGCGGTTCGAATTCTGCGGTCGACCAACGCGACCACCTCCTCTCGATGAGCTCAGAAAACTCTGAATCCGATGCCGATGGACCGCTCGTCTCGTTCGTCGTCGCCACGTACAACCGTGCCGATGATCTCGCGGATGTCCTCGATTCCATCCTCGACGAGCGGTATCGTCCATTCGAGATCGTCGTCGTCAGTAACTCGACCGACGAGACGTCTTCGATGTTCGAGCCGGGTGCTCGGTTCGATCACGACCGGATCAGGTACTATCACTTCGACGGACGAATGGGTGTTCCGCAGGCTCGGAACGTCGGATTCGACCTCGCCGAGGGCGAGTACGTGGTTACGCTCGACGACGACGCCGTTTTAACGGGCACCGACGCCGCTCGTCGAGTGGTCTCGTTGTTCGACGAACACGACGACGTGGACGTCCTCGCGTTCCAGTGCCGAGACTACTACTCTGACGAGATCGCGCTCGGAGAGACGCCGGATCCACCAGCCTTCGAAATGACTCCTGCGGACTCGTATCGAGCTACCAACTTCGTCGGCGTCGGGAACGCGATCCGTCGCTCCACCTTCGAGTCCGTCGGTGGCTACCCGGATCACTTCGTCTACGGGTTCGAGGAAATGGACCTCTCTCTCCGCATCCATGACACAGGTGCTGACATCCTGTACACGCCGTCGATCGTCGTGAAACACAAGGGGTCGAACGCGGGTCGCATCACGGACCTCGAGACCCGCCGTCGATTGGCCGAAAACCGGATCAAGTTAGCCGTCCGGAACCTTCCGTGGCGCTACGTGTTCTTCACGGCGCTGGTCTGGTCGACGTACGCGCTCGTGGTCACTCGCCGACTGTCGTCGCTCGTCGAGTTACTCACCGAACTGTACTCGCTTCGTTCTGAACTACTCGAGGAGCGAGCGGTCGTCGACGCGAAGACCATTCGGCGGATCAAGTCGCGGAACACGATGTTGTTCCTCTGGTATTACGGACCGCATCCGCTCCGTATCTTCGGTCGCGATGGAAACGTTGACCGATTGAAGTGGGAAATCTGACAAGACGCACTGCTGACCTCGCAGTCTGAGGCGCGTAACGACTGATTACTACGTTTCATCGCCGGGCCTGCCCCTATTTTGATAGTCTCGAACCGTACGGACGTGACATGCGAAGACGACCTTCTCTGGGGTATGGTATACGTTTCTGACTCGTACCGATGCTCATTCACCTGTATCTGGTAACTAAACCTTGTGAATCAGCCGCTAACCTCATCAAGCCGAGTACAACCCATCTTGCATGTTGTAACAAAACCTATTCAGGCGATTTCTAATGTGGACCTGTGTCCGACGAACAAGCAAACCCTACTCGTCAGAGTAGTAACGTAAACGAATCGAATACGGATTGCACAGAAACGCAAGACGAAACCGGGAAGAATGATCCTACTATCCCCGACCTGGCGTTCAAACGACGGAATTATCTGAAAGCTGCGGGTGTCGCTGCACTCTCCGGTATCGGCCTGGGAGGTGTCACCGCTGGCGCGCCCACGGCCAGTGGCCCACCGAACGAATCCGATTGGACTCTCTCGTTCGAGGACGATTTCGACGGCACTGCACTCGATACCAGCAACTGGGGTATCGGGTGGGGCTGGGGGATGGGTGCCCCTGGCAGCAAGATTACCTGGGCGCGAGAACGACACGTCAACGTTCGTGACTCCATGCTCGTTCTCACCGCCTCCCACGAGGATTGGGAGTCCAACGGCGTTCTGTACGCTGGGAACGTACACTCGAAGGACAAGGTAACGGTCGAACCGCCTGTGTACTTCGAAGCGAGATGTAACTTCATTCAGGGCGTCGGGTGGCAGAACGCGTTCTGGTCGAAACCGAACGACGAAGCGTGGCCCCCGGAGATCGACGTCGTCGAGTACCTGCAGCCGTCCGCGAGCCGTGCTGACGAAAGCAGCCACAACCTCCACTACGCGGCGTCTGGCATCCCCGGTGACTCCTCGACCCATCGGTCGGTGAACGGAAGCCACGAGTACAGTTCGGAGTCCGAGTGGCCCGGAAACACGTTCCACGTATACGGTGTGGAATGGCGGGAGGACGCCATCCGCCACTACGTGGATGGACAACTCGTCGAGGAGACAACCGACCCGGACGTCCTCGAATCGTTCAATCGTGGTGGCCCTGAGTATCTCATGCTATCCCTGAACCTCGACAACGTCGGAACCACGGACAAGTCGGTGTCTTGGGAGGGCCGAGAGTACCTCACCGACTGGGTTCGTGTCTGGGATTACACGCCCGACTCGAGCGACGGTGGTGATACCGACACGTCTGAGAGTCACTACGTCTGGGTCCGGTCTGCGAACGGCGAGGAAGCGACGTTCGCGTTCCGAGCCGGTGACGGGAACATCAGACTCGACGATAGCGGCCAGGAAGCTGATTACTGGATTGCGGACGATGGTATGACTGCCGGCGGATCGGTCGCTCGCACGAGCAGCCTCCCAGGATTCCGTATCGACGGCCCCATCACGGACCTCGCGTACGACGGCCCCCTCGAGATTTACGTGGACGACCAGCAGGTCGACCCCGACACGCTCGTTGATCCGAACACCGAGGGTCCGACCGACCCCAACGCGTTACCGAACACGGTTACGATCGACGGGAGCCCGTACTCCGAGACCGCTTCGTACTCGGTGACTGTCAGCGACAGTATCGAACCGGCGAAGGAGATGAATCAAGCTGACTCTATCGACGGTGCCACCGCTACTGGGACGGTCGGTGGTGGTTCTGACAAGTACGCGTTCTCTGGCTCCATCGCCTCGCTCTCGGTGGACGGGAAGGCCGACGTTCGACTCAACGGACTCGCAGTCGACGAACTCGTCGTTCGACGGTCGTCCGAATCCAGCGGAACCGTCTCGTACATCGTCGAGACGACCGGTCGCCTCATGCAGAGTCGACAGGACGGCGCGACCATCGACAGCTCGGACGCTGTCGACTCGTCGAAAGCCAAAGGTCGCGTGGACGCCGACGCAGACGCGTTCTGGCTCGTCGATGGGGACGTCGTCGACGTTTCGACCTTCGGTGGTTCGGTCGTCACTGAACTGAACGGAACGGTCATCGACCGTACTGACTAGCGAGACGGCCGCTACGGGCCGTCCGTTACTACCCCGCTCTTTCTCCGGTCCTGTGAGAATCCGTCGTACGACCTCGTTTCTCTCTGTCTCGTACTGTCTCCAGTCTCCCCGCGTCACCCCTCGCATGGTGTGCTTGAAGACGTCGCTTACGTTGTATCCGTCAAGATAGCGTCTCAATAATCAAGACGATTCAGTCCTACCATCACTAATATGATAAACGCCACGACGCTCGCGAAGGGGGTCACGAGCGTTCCTGGTTTCGTTCGCGAATACGGGTTGCGAGGTGGACTCCAGCGGTGGGCGGGGCTTGCGTATCACCGTCTCAACGGCGGTATCGACGGCCGCTCTCTCTTCGAGATGGATTGGGACGTCTGCATCATCCTCGACGCATGCAGAGCGGACGAACTCGAACTCCAACGAGAGGCGCACGACTGGATTCAGGAGATCTCTCGATTCCCCTCACTCGCGTCGTGCACGTGGAACTGGCTGCCGAGGACGCTGCAGGTGACGCCAGACGACATCCTCTCAGAGACGACGTACGTGAGCGCGAACCCGTTCGCTGCCCGGTTCTGCGAGCCTTCGACGTTCGCTTGCCTCGACGAGGTGTACGAGTACGCGTGGGACGAACGTTGGGGAACCGTCCTCCCGAGACCCGTCACGGACCGAGCCATCCATCACGGCCGAACAGGGGACTCCGATCGGCTTCTCGTCCACTACGTGCAACCACACGTCCCGTTCCTGACGGATGATGCAGACCCCCTCAGCAAGCGGAACTTCGACCACGACGAACGAAGCGTTCCCGACGCCTGGGATCGAGTGACGCGTGGAGAACTCCCGCGCCAGACCGCGATTGATCGGTATCGAGAGACGCTTTCGACGGTCCTCGAAGACGTCGACCTGTTACTCGAAAACGTCGATGCCGACGACGTCGTCCTCACAGCCGATCACGGCGAGGCCTTCGGTGAGTTCGGTCTCTACGGGCATCCACAGAACGTCGACATGCCGTGTTTGACGCAGGTTCCGTGGGTCGAAACCTCGGCGACGGACCGTGAAACCCACGACCCTGCGCCGTACGAACCAGGGGTGTCCACCGTTTCAAGCGCGGACCAGCTCCGAGCGCTCGGTTATACAGAGTGATATGCCTGGGTTCGTGCAGTGGTTCGACGAGCGATTCCGACAGGTATCGTTTCGGACGCGGACTTCACTGACAGCCCCTCGTGAGTACCATTCTGACCGATGAATCGTCGGTCGTTCCTCGGATTCGTAAGCGGAACCGTCCTCTGTAGTCCCACAGCGACCACGGCCAGGAGCGTTGCGAACGCCGTCACTGCCCGTCCGACTGCGCCAGGGTGGGAACTCGTCCTCGACGACCGGTTCGAGTCGGACGAGTTGAACAGGGACATCTGGAGTATCGGCTGGGGATGGGGTCGGTCGACGTCGACGAGTCCGACCCGTATCGTCCCGGACAATGTCCGTGTCGACGACGATACACTCCGGTTGGTCGGAACGCACGACAGCGACTCGATTCTCTCCGGAGCTGTGAACACGAAGGACAAGGTACTGTTCGAACCCGACGCGTACCTCGAGGCCCGGCTCCGGTTCGCTCACCGAACCGGTTTCCAGAACGCGTTCTGGTCGAAAGCCAACTCCGAAGCATGGCCACCTGAGATCGATGTCGTGGAACGTTGGCAAGACCGCGACATCGAAATTCCTCGGGTGACGCGACATCACCTCCATTACTCTTCGTCGATGATTCCCGGGGACGATTCGACCCACCAGAACGCCGGGTTCCCATACACGCCAGGCGGAGACGTCTCCGAGACCTTCCACCACTACGGTGTCGAATGGCGTCGCGACAGGATTGTCCACTACGTCGACGGACTTCCCGTCCGCGTTTGGACCGACGGGACGATGCTCCGTGCGATGGCTCGCGCTGCGCCATTCTATGCGATGTTGTCGCTGAATATCAACAATATCGGGACCGCAGATACGTCGGTCCCGTGGGGCGAGTCGATGGACGTCGACCGGGTTCGGCTTTGGCAGGCCCGGGACAGCGCCGACTCCGAAACTGGTTTGCTGAACGACGGTTACGGACTCCGCCGTCGATAGAGACTGATTCAGGTGACCACGGCGTATCCGGGCAGCCCGTGGTCGCTGAACTCGTCTCCAAGTGTCACTTACCCATCTCTCTTTTCTACGTACTAACATCAACTCCGAGAGATATTCTCGATTTGATTTTCTGTACTATCCAGTTGTCGAATACTACTGCTTTCTTAGGAGAACACCATCAAGCAACATACAGTGGCTCCGTAGTACATAATAGCCGAGTTACAATCTCGCTTCCCAGTGAGGAAGACGTCGTACGATGGCCATCCCCGACTATCCTCATCAAACCACGATCAGTTGCCAGTTTCACGACCGTACTGCTCTCACCGGTCCGCCATGAGGGATTACGGAACGAATTCGAACTCCGATTCGACCGCTGACCTGCAGTCGGGTGTCTCGGAAACCCACGCGACGGAGATCGATTCGCTATACCGGTCTTCGGGGACCGACCCGAGTACGAACGGTTCGTCACCGGACGAGGTGCACACGCCGATGATGGTACCCGCGACGAAGTCGAGTGTCCGTTCCTTCGGGTTCGACGGGTCAGTGCTCGTGGCGATTCCGGCGTTCAACGAAGCGGCGACGATCGGTGCGGTCGTCAGGGAGACCGAACCGCACGCCGATGCGGTTCTCGTGGTTGACGACGGGAGCGACGACGACACTGCACGTGATGCGGTGGACGCTGGCGCGCACGTCCTCACACACCCCGAGAACAGAGGGTACGGTGCGAGTCTGCAGACGATATTCGAGGCTGCACGAGCGGCGAACGCGGAGACGCTCGTCGTACTCGACGCCGACGGGCAACACGATTCGAGCGACGTCCCGGTACTCGCTCGGCTGTGCGAGCGTGACCGCACAGACATCGTCATCGGCAGTCGGTTCGTGGGTGACGACCCCACGAACATCCCTCAGGTCCGCTCTTTCGGCATCCGCGTTCTGAACATCCTCATCAATCTCTCAACAAAACGGCTGTCCAGGGACTCCTGGGTCTCCGACACGCAAAGCGGCTTCCGCGCGTACTGCCCTCGGGCGATCCGGTCGCTTGCAGCGGATGACTCTATCGGTAATCACATGGGAGCAAGTGCGGATATTCTCCGGCACGCACGCGAACGCGGGTACTCTATCGTGGAAGTCCCGACTTGCACCACGTACGCCGTCGAGAACCCGAACACGAAACCGCCCGTCCGCCACGGGCTCTCTGTCGCCCTGAGCGCCGTCAAGCCGCTCGCGTTCGAGCATCCGTTTACCACGTTCGGTGTTCCTGGGTTCCTGTTCCTCTCGTCGGGTATCGCGCTTCTCTCCGGGGTTTCCGCCGGCGTCGTCGGTTCCAATCCGGTGACGGCCGCGCTGGCTGTCGCCGCGACCGTCTCGTTCCTTCTCGCCGCGTATCTGCTCGCCGTCGCGCTCGGCTACACCTACGGCTCGGAGACTCTGCGGTAGCTCACGTTCTGGCACTCGGACTCGGGTCCTGACGCTTCGGTCTTCGTGGTCGTCGAGTCGCTCGGAGGGCCTGTCTCACACTCGGTTGTCAGGGTGGTTTTGGCGAGTGTACTGAGCGTCAGGTCCGGAACTCGAAGCGAGCGCCGCCGTCGGCGCTCTCGGTCACCGACACCGACCAGTCGTGCGCGTCCGCGACGTCCGCGACGATGCGGAGCCCGAATCCGGTGCCGTCCGTGGCCGTCGTGTACCCGGACTCGAACACGCGCTCGCGCTTCTCCGGCGGGATACCTGGGCCGTCGTCGGCGACGTAGAACCCGTCGTCGTCCGCGAGCGCGTCGACCGTCACCGAGACGCCAGCGTCGGCGTGTTCGACGGCGTCACCGGACTCCGTCTGGTTGCTCGTCGAGCCATGCTCGACGGCGTCACCGGACTCCGTCCGGTTGCTCGTCGAGCCATGCTCGACGGCGTTCCGGAACAGGTTCTCGAGGAGCTGCCGGAACCGGGTCGGGTCGGCGTCGACCGTCGGCACGTCACCGACCGTCACCGACGCCTCCGTCGACGAGACCGGCGCCCACGCTTCGGTCACCGCGGTCGCGACGGCCACCGGCTCGAGCGCAGCCACGCCTTCGCCGGCGCGCGCGAGCGTGAGGAGGTCGTCGATGAGTGCGTCCATCCGCGTGATGGCGTCGCGGACGCGCTCGAAGTCCTCCGGGTCCCCGCGCTCCTCGGCCATCTCGAGTTCCGCCTGCATGAGCGTCAGCGGGTTCCGGAGGTCGTGACTGACGACGTTCGCGAACTCCGACAGCCGCTCGTTCTGCTCGCGGAGCTGCGCGACGCGGTCGATGCGTGACAGCGCCGTCGTCAGGTGGCCGGCGAGCAATTCCGCGAGCTCCAGGTCCGTCTCGTCGAACGCGCTCGGTGCGTTCGCGACCGCCTGGAACACGCCGTATTCGCCGACCGGGACGGAGATGACGCTCTGGAACGCGCCCTTCGGGTCCGCGTCCTCGAACGCGTCGAGGTCGTCCACGTGGAACGATTCGCCGGTCCGGTAGGTCAACCCGGCGACGCCGTCGTCGACCGACATCCGCATCGTCCACGTCTCCTCCAGTTCGTCCGACGCCGCGACGACATCCAGGTAATCGTCGTCCTCGAGGAGGCTCACGCCGCAGAACTCCATGTCGAGCACCTCGGTCGCTGCGGCGACCGTGCGCTCGCTCGCCTCCGTCGGCGTCTCCCTCGTCTTCAGGTCCGACCCGACCGTGTTCAGCGTCCGGAGCGCTCGTTCGCGACGCACTCGCTCGCCGACGTCCTGGCCGACGCCGACGACGCCGACGACGTCGCCGTCGTCGTTCTCGACCGGCCGTAGCCGGAACTCGCAGTCGATCGTTCCACCGGTCGCCGTCGACACGCGCGTCTCGAACGCCACCGCGTTCCCGTCGAGCGCCGTCTCGAGCGCCGCAACTGCAGCGTCCCGGTCCGTGGACGGGAACAGCGACGCCGGGTCGAGCGACTGGACGGTCGCCTCGTCGTACCCCAGGAGTTCTCGCAGGTGCTCGTTCCCGAACTGGATGCGCCATTCCGCGTCCGCGACGAACAGGAGGTCCTCGAGGCCGTCGAGCGCGGCTGGAAGCACCGCGCCACGTCGCGTGAGCGCCCGGACCGGGTCGTGGCGGTCCGTCACGTCCTTCGCGACCGTCTGCGCCACCAGTTCGTCGTCGTAGTACGCTGGCGACGTCGTCACGGCCGCGTGCCGTATCTCTCCGTCCGCGGTCAGCAACCGTAACTCGACCTCCGCCGTCGACGTTCCGCCCTCGAGGACGTCGTACAGGCCGACCATCGCGCGTTCGCGGTCCGCCGGATGGACGAACGACTCCACTCGCTCGCCGACCATCGCTGGCGCGTCCCCGTACCCGAGGTACGTCGCTGCGCCACCGGTGGCGTGCACGACCCGTCCGTCGTTCCCGACCAACAGCACGGGGACGCTCGCCTCGTCCAACAGGGCGTCCCGGCTCTCGTAGGTCACCGACGCCTGCCGCGCGTTCCGACGCCGCCGCACCGCGTTCTCGACGCGATTCTTCACCACGCGCACCCTGACGTCGTCTCTCCTCCCGTCGTCGTTCTCGCCGTCGACGTTCTCGACCGGGACGAGGTCGTCGGCGCCTGCCTCGAGCGCGTCCACCGCGACGTCGTCGATCGCCTCCTCGACCGCGGCGAGCACCGCCGGCGAACCGTCGGCGGCGGTGAGCTCCGTGACCGCGTCCGCGACCGTCGACCCCGCTCCGGCGACGACCACGCACGCGACCGCGCGCTCGGCGAGGACGTCCGCCGCCGTCGTCACCGTCGAGACTCGGCGTACCGAGAACGTCTCGCGTACCTCGTCCGGGAGCACGACCCCGTCGTCCGACGTCCCCGCGAGGTCCAGGAAGAGGACGTCGACGTCCACCCTGCCCCCATCGGTCATACCCTAGTCAGCGAGTCTCACTCAAAGAGTCTTCTGGGGCGACCATGGTCGGGGTCCCCTCGCATCAGTGGCGCTCGCGCACTAGCCGCGTTTCCGAACCTCGACGGTGACGATGTCGCCGTCGACGCGGACGTAGAGCGTCGACGAGTCGACGCCGCTGCCGACGTTCACCCTCGACCGGTCGGTGATCGTGCCGTTGACCGTGACGGACGCGTTCCGGTCGTGCGCCGCGACCGCCGCCTCGCGGACCGGATGACCAGCCTCGAACTCGGAGACCTCGTACGTCTCCGCCGGTGGATTCAGTGGTGCGTCGCGGGGTTCGGCGGTCGCCGTCACCGCGACCGGGCCGCCGCTCCCGACGAGGAGGAACCCGCCGACGGCGGCGACGAGCAGGAGGACCGCAGCTATCGGCATGAGCGTCTTCACGTCGTCCGCGTTCGGGTCCGGAACGTGACGCATGGGTGACGGTTCCGCGGCCTCGCTTAGGTATCTTGTCCCGTCGTCATCGCCGCCGCCGGCGCCCGCGGGCGCTTTCCGGAAACGTCCATTCGCGTTCCTCGCGGGCGCTGACAGCCGACGAACCGGGGACTGCCGCTTTCCGGAAGTTTCCGGAAACGACACGCCTCGCGTTAACCCGACCGCGGTCGTTCCCTCAACCATGCAGGACTCGACCCAGCAGGACGCGCCGACCCAGCCCGAGCGCGGCGCGGACCGGAACGAGCGCGCGCTCGCCGCCGACGACCAGCTCGACCCCGTGCTGCCGTCGCTCGACGACGGCGTCACGCTCCTGGACGTCGACGGCCGCGGCGTCCCCGTCCTCCAGTCGCTCGCGCTCGACCACCTCCTCACGCACGACGGCCCCGCGCTCTGGGTGGACACCGCCGGGTGCGCGCGCACTACGACGCTCGCCAGGGTCGCGCCGACGTGGCGGCTCCTCGAACGCGTCCACGTCGCCCGCGGGTTCACGCCCTACCAGCATCACGCCGCCGTCGCGGACGTTCCCGACGCCGCAACCGACCTCGTCGCTCGCGACGACGCCGTGGACGCGCCCGCGCTCCTCGTCGCCCCCGTCGTCGACGGTCGCTATCGCGACGCCGACGACCTCCCCCGCGAGCACGCCCACCAGCTGCTCGCGCGAACGCTCGCCCGCCTCCGCCGGTACGCCGACACCTACGACGCGCCCGTCCTCCTCACGCGCACCGGCGACCGGGACGCGACCGCTGCCGGCGCCGGCACCGTCGACGCCACCAGCGCCGACGCGTTCGCGGACATCGTCGACCGTACCGCCGACCACCGTCTGCGCTGCGAGCGGACCGCGCAGGGGCCGCGGTTCGTCGGCGACGACGCCGAGACGCTCGTCTACCCGCAAGCCGACGGCACCCTCCAGACGACGCTCTCGTACTGGCGGACCGTCCTCCACCAGCGCGCCAGCGCCGCCGGCGTCGAACCCGCCGGCGCGACGCCGGCCGCGAACGCCGACGCCGCCAGCGCACCCGGTCCGAGCGCGGCCACGACCCGGTTCGGCGACGCCGACGGCGGCCTCGCCGACGGCGCACGCGGTCACGGCACCGCCCACGAACACCTGCTCTCACCCTGGCAGCACGGCCGTTGAACGCACCGCGCGCTGGCATCGACGACGGGACCGTTCTTTATACCGTTGCCCGCGCAAGGCGACGTATGGGCGGCGTGACACTGCGCGAGGGCGAACTCGTGGTCGAGCGACCACCGAACGACCTCGACGACCTCGCGATCGCCTTCTCGACGGTCCTCTCGCGACTCGACGTCGAGCACGCGTTCGTCGCCGGGTACGTCGCCATCCTCACCGGACGAGCGCGCGCGACCGACGACATCGACGTCCTCGTCGAACCGCTGTCCACCGACGAGGCCGAGGAGCTCGTCGCGACCCTCGAGGACGAGGGCTACTGGGGGCCGGCGGCGCCGCTCGACGACCTCCACGGGAACCTCGACGTCGGGACGAACATCTGGGTCGCGCCGGACGGCCAGATGACCCCGCACCTGGAGGTCAAGTTCCCGACGGACGAGTTCGACCGGGCGTCGCTGTCGAACGCCATCGACGCGCACGTCGGCGACGCGACGATACCCGTCGGCCCGCTCGAACTCCAGATCGCGTACAAGCTCCGGCTCGGCGCGCAGAAGGACTTCGAGGACGCGGCGCACCTGTACGCGCTGTTCGAGGAAAGCCTTAGGGCGACGCACCTCGAAACGTGGAGCGAGCGACTCGGGGTGACAGACGAGTATGAGCGACTCCAGTCGATCTGACGCGCTCGACGCGAAGCATCGCGCGAACCGAGCGTCGCGGCTCGAGGACGTCAAACGCTGGGTCGCGTACGTCCGCGAGCAGCCCCCGGAGGTCTGGGGCGCGGAACAGAACCGCGTCGTGAACGCGCAACTGGCGAGCGCCCGCGAGACGGAGACCTCCCCGGAGCACGAACAGCGCGTGCGAGCGTTCGGCGAGGCGATGACCGCGGCCGACGGGGACGCGTCCGACGACGCCGCGGACGCGACCGACGACGCCGAGGCATCCGACGAGTAGGGCCGGCGTTCGGTCGTCGACGCACCGTTTCCGGAAACCCCGGAACTGGACGTAGAGCCCCGTAGCGACGGCGCCGCCGCCGGAATCGTGCTTTCCGGAAGTTTCCGGAAACGACACGCCTCGCGTTACGTGCCTGGTGGTCGTCTCGTCGCGTATGCAGCATTCGTCCCGCATCGATGACCGCCTCCACTCGCCGTCTCGCATCGCTCGCTCGACAGTCAGCCGTGCGTTCGCCCGCCCGACCGTTCGCCGCGCTCGCGGGGGTGGTGCGTGATGGGACGAACGAACCCGACGTACCGCGATGCGCTGTCGGCCATCGAGGACCGCTGGTCGCCGTACCGGAGAGCGCTCCGCCGCCGGGACCGCGAGCGCTTCGACCGCCTGTTCGGGTACGCTCGCGGGCACGCCGACGCCGCCGGCGCTCGCAACCACCGGAACCCGCTCGTCGCGGCGCTCATCGGTATCGCGCTCGAACAGGAGCGCCGGCACGACGACGCCGAGCGCGAGCGCGAGGGGCTGGCGGACGAGCTCGCGGCGGTCGCGGACCGCCTGGACCGAATCGATGGCCGCCTGAACCGGATCGACGGACGAATCGAGCGCATCGAGGGTCGCGTGGACGACGTCGAGGCGGCGGTTGACGCGGCGGCGCTCGACCACCAGCTCGATGCGGCGGACTACCCGCCGGCGGTGACCGCGCTCGCGAACCGCCTCGGCGACGCGGAGGTACCCGACGTCGACTGCTCGGGTGACGACGGCGAGATGCTGGACGGCGCGGACGACGGCGAGGGGGGTGCGTAGGCGTGGCGTTCGTCACGGACTTCCGGGACGACGGCCGCGTTCGCGCGTGGACGCTCGACCCCGACGGTGGTGCGTCCGCGGTGACGCGAGCGTACGCGCCGCGGTTCTACGTGGGCGTCCGCGGGCGTCGCGACGGCGACGGCCGGCTGCGCGACGGCGCGGCCGACCGCGGGCGGTTCGTGGACCTGCGCGCGCACTACGAGGCGCACCCGGACGTGCTCGGGACGTCGTTCGTCCACAAGCGCACGTACTTCGGGCGGCCGCCCGAGCGGCTGCTGGCGGTGGACGCGACGCACGTCGACCGCGTGCGGTCGCTCGCACGGCAGGCGCACGAGGTCGCGCCGACGGGGGACTTCGCGTGCTACGACGTCGACCTCTCCCCGGGATTCCGGTATCATCTGGACGCGCTCGGCGAGGGTGGCGGGCGGGTCGCGGGCGGCGCCGGCTCCAGTCGTCGCGTGCGGAACGACGACGGCGAGTTCGCGCCTACGCCCACGGACCCGACGCCGGCGCGCGACCCCACGACGTTCGGGGTCGAGGTCCCCGAGGGCGAGCGCGGGAGCGACGCGTACGAGGCGCTCGTCGTCAACGGCGACCGCGTCTCTGGCGACCCCGCGGCGGTCGCGGCCGCCGTCGAGTCCCGGATCGCGGCCGCGGACCCGGACGTGCTCGTGCTCGACACCGCGAAGCTCGTCCCGCGGCTCTTCGCGGCGGCAGAGCACGCTAGCGGGCCCGCGGCGGCGACCGACGACTCGGCGGACGAGTACGCGCTCGGCCGTCGCCCGGGGTACCGCGAGCTCGCGGGCGAGTCGACGTTCACGAGCTACGGCCAGGTCGGGCACTCGCCGGCGCGGTACGCCGTTCCGGGGCGTGCCATCGTCGACCTGTCGAACACGTTCTTCGTGAACGAGACGAGCGTCGACGGCGTCCTCGACCTCGTCGCGCGCTCGCACAAACCCCTCCAGGAGGCCGCGTGGGCGAGCATCGGGAACGTCCTCACCGCCATCCAGATACGCGAAGCTCGCGAGCGCGACGTCGTCGTCCCGTGGCACGCGTGGCGTCACGAGGAGTTCGCGTCGATGCGAACGCTGCACGACGCCGACCGCGGCGGCCTCACGCTCTCGCCCGCCGTCGGCCGCCACGAGGACGTCCACGAGCTCGACTTCTCGAGTCTCTACCCGAATATCATCTGCACGCGGAACGTCTCCCCGGACACCATCCGCTGTGCGTGCCACCGCCACCGCGAGGACGTCCCCGGCCTCGGGTACGCGGTCTGCGACCGCGACGGCTACCTTCCCGAGGTCCTCCAGCCCATCGTCGACGACCGCGACGAGTACAAGGCCCAGATTGCCGCCGAGCGCGCGAGCGACGACCCCGACCGCGACCGGATCGCGGCACTCGAAGGGCGGTCGTCGGCGCTGAAGTGGATCCTCGTCTCCTGTTTCGGCTACCAGGCGTTCTCGAACGCGAAGTTCGGCCGCATCGAGTGCCACGAGGCCATCAACGCGTACGCTCGCGAGATACTGCTCTCCGCGAAGGAACGACTCGAGGCGGGCGGGTGGCGCGTCCTCCACGGTATCGTCGACTCCATCTGGGTGACGCCTGCGCCCGACGTCGACGACGCCGACCGCGAACCGCTCTCCGCGCTCGCGAGCGAGATAACCGACGACGTCGGCATCTGCCTCGAACACGAGGCCCGCTACGACTGGGTGGCGTTCTGCCCGCTCGCGGACGAGGAGGGTGGGGCGCTCACGAAGTACGTCGCGAAGCGCGCGGACGCCCCCGACGCGGTCCCAGCGGGTGACGCGGACGCGTTCGGCGATGCGTTCAAGCTCCGCGGCGTCGCCGCGCGTCGCCGGAACACCCCCGAGTTCGTCGCCGACGTCCAGCGCGAGTGCCTGCGCGTGCTCGACGCGACCGACGACCCACAGGCGGTCGCCGAGCGAGCGCGCGAGGCCGTCGACCGCCTCCGCCGGGGCGGCGTCGACCCCGACCGTCTCGTCGCGCGCCGCCGCACCAGCAAACCCGCCGACGCCTACCAGCGGTACACGGACGCCACCGCCGCGCTCGACCGGGCCCGCGAACGGGGCGTCCCCGCCGGCCCCGGCCGCGACGTCGCGTACGTCGTCGTCGACGCCGACAAGACGACCAGAGAGCGCGTCCGCCTCGCCAGCGAGGACGTCGACCGGTACGACACCGACCACTACGCCACCCAGGTCGTGCGCGCCGTCGCCGACGTCGTCGGGCCGCTCGACTGGACCCGCGAGGACGTCCGCGACGCCGTCCACGGGCACGCCGACGCCAGCATCGGTAGCTACGGCGAGGACTGAGCGTCGACGGCTTCGAGAGCCTGCCCGCTCCCGGACGTCGAGCGGGTTGCCCAAAACTCCTATACCGCGTCCTTCGGTGGGCTTCTCCATGAAGCGACGGGCGATGTTGACGGCGACTGGGCTGGGGGTCGGCTTGACGGGGTGTCTGCGGTTGGACGACGGGGGGACCGACACTGCAGCGTCGACGGAGCGCGAGTCGGCGACCCGAGCGGCGACGGAGTCGGCGACGGCCACCGAGACCGAGGAGTCGACGGAGGCGTCCCGGGCGACGCTTGCGGACCTGGCGTGTCCGGCCGACCGGTCGCTCTCGGGAGCGGCCACGGACGACTGGGGCCGGCCACAGACCGACGCTGCCAGCACGGGGTACGTCCCCGAGGAATCGGTGGGGACGTCCGCTGCCTGCGTCGCGTGGCGACAGGAGGACGTGGCCCCGGTCTCGACGGCGGTCGTGCTCTCGGACTCGCACGTCTTCGCCGGTGGGGAGGGACGAGAGGGGCTTCGTGCGTTCGACCGCACGACCGGCGAGCAGGCGTGGACGACCGAGTCGTCGCTGTCGGACGTCATCAACGTCCGGAATCCCCTCGTCGTCGACGGGACGGTGTACTTCACCGCCGATATCGGCACGGAAGGCGGGCACGTCTTCGCGTTCGACGCGGAGACGGGGCGAGAACGGTGGCGCGTGAAACCCGCGGCGGGCGTGGGAAACATGGGTCCCGTTCGGCACGAGGACGGGACGCTCTACGGGACGTCGTGGCTCGGTGACACCGACGGTGAGAGCGTCGTCTGGGCTCTCGACACCGCTTCCCGGACGACGCGCTGGGAGACGAGACTCGACGAACGCGGCCTCGGGTCGTGCGCCGTGGGGAACGGCCGCGTCTACGTCGCCGGGGACGAGCGGGCTGCGGCGGGCGTCCAGGCACTCGACGCGAGCACTGGCGAGGTGCTGTGGCGCGCCATCGACGCGCAGGTCGCTGGGGCGCCCACCGTCACGGACAACGCGGTCTACGCGACGACGAACGACACCCGGGGCGCGCCGTCGCTGTTCGCGCTCGACCCCGAATCTGGGGGGACGCGATGGACGTACGAGACGCTGAACGGCACCGACTGTTCGGTGATCGCGGCGGACGACACGGTCACGTACAGGACGTCGGACGGCCTCTTCTGTCTCGGCACCGACGGCACCGGCCGCTGGCGATACACCGGGCGAGGCGCTCGGTCCCAGAGGGGGTCACCGGTTCGGGTCGGCGAGACGGTCGTCGTCGGTTCGACGGGGAACGACCCGGGTCTGGCGGCCGTCGATGCGAACACGGGCGACCCGCAGTGGTCGATTCCGACGCCAGAAGTTCCGATGACGCCCGCGGTCGTCGACGGCGACGTCTACGTGATGTACCGGACCAACGAGGACTGGAAGTACCACCTGATGGCGCTCCGGACGACGTAGCTCGTTCCGCGACGGCGAACGTTCATAAGGGTCGACTGGAAGGTGTCCGTATGAACCGCCGACATTTCGTTGCTGCACTCTCCGCGTCGACCGTCGCTGGCTGTCTCAGACTGGACAGCGGTGGGGAGACGACGCCGACTGGGACGGCGACTGGGACGACGACACGACGGACCGGGAGCGAACCGGACACCACGGCCACCAGCGAGGAGTCCGACGGCCTCTTTGCGACCGAGTCCGAGGCGCTCGAGTACGCTGGCGGATTCGCTGCGGATGAGGCCGTCGCCGTCGAGCAGACCGCCGATCGTACGCCGGAGTTACTCGAACACGGCGGCGGCTCCGGGAGCAGCTGGGGGCCAGCGGACGGCGGCGGCACCCACACCTCGCAGGACCTTCACTTCGCATCGATACCGGACGACGGCGTCGCGTTCGGCGGCGGCACGAATCGGTCGCTCCGCGTTCGGAACGTCACGCTCGACAAGGCAGCGACGTTCGAACTGGACGCCGACAGCGACCGGTTCAGCGTGTCGACCTGGAGCATCGACGCCGAAGCCGAGGGCGTACCGCCGTCGGCCATCGAACTGGGACCGGTCGGCCAACAGGACGACGTCATGCTGGCGGGTGCGTGGCGAGGCGACACCGACCTGTTCCGGACGCAAGCGTTCGGCGAGTACGTGATCGAACTGCTCGAGGACGGAACGCGCATCGGGACGACCGGCGGCTTCGTCTACGGCATCCGCTACCACTGGGGGGTCGAACAGACGCGGGAGACGCTGTACGTCACGCGGCAGCCGTCGACCAACGAGTCGTGGAACGTGGCGCTGTACGTGGGCGAGAGCTACTTCGACCCCGTCGCGACGCAGGAGGGGACGCAGTCGCCCGAAGACGACGTCTTCGAGGTCGACCTCACCGCCCTGGACCTGGAGTCCGGGCAGTACGCGTGGCGGCTGTTCGTCGGCGAGGGCCTCCAGGTGGAACGGAACCACTTCATCGTGCTCCAGCCATCGTCCGGTGGACTGCTGATCCCCTGATTCCGGGTCTCGGGGGTTCGAGCGGGACTGGCTTCTGATCGACGGGGGCATCCCATCGAGGAACTCGGGGAGCCGGCGGCCGCGTCTCCGGGCGTGCCGGTGGAGCGTCCGGCTCGCTGTGACAGGCTGCCGGTAGCGTCCGTCTGGTCGATGGTCTGTCCGGGCTCGGTGTTCCGTCCGGGCTGGTGGATTCGTGACGGGTCGCGGACGCGGTGGCCCTCTCATGAGAGGTCACATCGTTATACTCCGAAATTTGGATTGGTGTCACATGGCACGGGATGATTGCTCAAGCGGGACGTCCGGACGCACCAGACCGAGTCGGCGCCAGTTCCTCGGCGCTGCAGCGAGCGCGGGGCTCGCGTCGACGGCGGGCTGCATCAACATGTTCGGCGGCGGGAACGACCTCGCGGACCAGATCGTCCTCCAGATGGAGGGCGGGACGATGCTCGAAGCCCTGAAGTCGGAGGCCTTCGGGCCGTTCGAGGAGGAGTACGGCGCGAGCGTCGAGGTGAGCCTCCGGAGCAGTCAGCAGAGCGGGTACGCGAAACTCAAGGCGGGGCAGGCGGAGGTCGACCTCGCGAGCGTCCCGCCGTTCACGCTCTACAACGGCACGAAGGACGACGTCTGGGAGCCCATCGACCCCGAGGAGGTCCCGAACTTCGGGTCGAACGTCCTCGACCCACTGAAGAACCCGGTGTTCGACCCCGGCGAGAAGCTGCACGCCATCCCGCACGCGTACGGGACCGTCGGCATGGCGTACAACAAGGAGGAACTCGACAGCCCGAACTCGTGGAGCGTGATGTGGAACGACGAGTACGACGGGCACGTCGCGCCCGAGGGCTTCGGGTTCATCCGCGTGTTCACCACCGCACTCGAGATGGGGATGGACCCGAACGAAATCGGGAAGAACGGCTCGTACGAGGAGAACATCGAGAAGATCTGGGAGCGCGTCGCCGAACAGCAGGACCTCGTCGTGACGAACTGGACGAGCGGCGACGAGCAAGCGCGCCTGTTCGCGTCGAAGGACGCCTGGGTCGGCGAAGCCTGGGGGAACGTCATCTTCGGGTCCGTGAACGACGGGAACGACCACCTCGGGTACACCATCCCGAAGGAGGGCGCGTACGGGTACACGCAGAACCACGCGCTCGTGAAGGGAATCAGCGAGGAGCGCCGCGAGACGGCGCTGAAGTTCATCGACTTCCTGCTGCGCGACGAGATCCTCAAACCCGTCACGGAGAAACTCGGGCTGCCGCCGTCGACGTCCGTGACGTCGGAGAAGATCAAGAACCTCTACGACTACGACCCGAAGGGCGGGAAGGGCCTGAAGTTCCCGGACGTGGAGTACATCAACGAGCACAACGACGAGTGGTCCCAGCGCTGGGAGAAGGTCCGCGGGAACTGACGACCCCACCGTAGTCTCTGCACACAATCATGGCATTTCTCGAATTAGACGACGTCAGGAAGGAGTTCGGCGACCTCGTCGCGGTCGACGACGTGTCGCTATCCATCGAGGAGGGACAGTTCGTGACCATCGTCGGGCCGAGCGGATGCGGGAAGTCGACGATCCTCCGCTCGATCACGGGCCTGGAGACGCCGACGAGCGGCGAGATCCGACTGGAAGGCAACGACATCACGGACCTGCCGCCGTACCGACGGAACATCGGTCTCGTCTTCCAGGATTACGCGCTGTTCCCGCACAAGACGGTGTTCGAGAACGTCGCCTTCGGCCTGAAGATGCGGGGGGCGAGCGACGAGGAGCAACGCGAACGCGTCGAGGAGATGCTGCGGATGGTGAACCTCGAAGGGTACGAGGAGAAGTACCCGAAGGAGTGCAGTGGCGGCGAGCAACAGCGCATCGCGGTCGCGCGAGCGATCGCGTTCGACCCGGACCTCGTCCTGATGGACGAACCGCTGTCGAACCTCGACAAGAACCTGCGGACGAGCATCCGGAGCGAACTCCGACGCATCCAGGACGAGACGGGCGTGACGACGGTGTACGTCACGCACAACCAGAACGAGGCGCTGTCGCTCGGCGACAAGCTCGCCGTGATGAACGACGGCCGCCTCGAGCAGTACGAGGAACCGGAGACGGTGTACCGCGAGCCACAGACGCGGTTCGTCGCCGACTTCCTCGGGCGGTCCACGGAGCTCCCGGGGACGTTCCGTCGGCGGAACGGTGACGCCATCGCCGAACTCGACGGGGGCGTCGAGCTCGTCGTCGGGAACGACGAGTCGCTCGCGGAAGGCGACGACGTCGCGCTGTTCCTCCGCGACGAGAAGCTGAAGCTCGTCGACGGGACCGCGCCGACGGCGAACGTCATCGACGGCACCATCGAGTCCGTCGACTACCGCGGCCGGGACGTGAACTACTACATCCACGTGCCGGAGCTCGACCAGACGCTCCAGGTGAGTCACATCGCGGACAACAGCACGGAGACGTTCCACGAGCTCGGCGACCGCGTGTCGATGTACGTCGAGCCGGAGAACGTCACGTGCCTGCCGGCGTCGACGGGGCGGTCATGAGCACCGAGCGAGCGCGCCTTCCGGCGATGAAGGACCGCGTGATGGAGAACGACTGGGTGCAGTTCCTCATCTCGCCGGGGATCGGTATCGCGTGGGTGCTCGGACTCCTCTTCCTCCCGATGACGATCATCCTCGTCATCAGCTTCGCGATACCCGGGGACTTCGGGAACGTCATCTACGAGTTCACGACCGCGAACTACGAGCGGTTCGTGAACGCCGGCGTCTACCAGAGCATCATCCTCGAGTCGCTCATGTACGGCGTCGTCGTGACGCTCATCGCACTCCCCGCCGGGTACACGGTCGGGTACTTCCTCGGGCGGTCGAAGACCGACTGGAAGTGGGTGCTGCTCGGGCTCGTCGTCCTCCAGTACTGGGTGCCGTTCATCATCCGGACGTACGCGTGGATCATCGTCCTGTCGAACAACGGCGTCCTGAACACGCTCCTGATGGACGTCGGCGTCATCGCGCAACCGCTCGACGTCATGTACTCGAACGTCAGCATGATACTCGGCCTCACCGTGAGCCTGCTCCCGTTCATGATACTGCCCGTGTACGTGTCCGTGAGCACCATCGAGGAGGACCAGATTCACGCCGCGAAGACCCTCGGTGCGACGGACTTCCGGGCGTTCCGCGAGATAACGCTCCCGCAGTCGCTCCCGGGTATCGTCTCCGGCATCCTGTTCGTGTTCATCATCTCCGCGGGCGCGTTCCTCGCGCCGACGCTCCTCGGCGGCCCGACCACGCGGATGATCGCGCCCATCATCGAGGGCGTGTTCATCAACGACTTCAACTGGCCGTTCGCCGCGGCGCTCTCGATGATCTACTTCGCGATCATCGCGTTCCTGCTGTACCTGTTCACGCGCCGCGTCGACCTGGAGGAAGCGCTCGAGACGGGGGCGACCTGACATGGCGACGGAACAGGACCACGTGACGAAGGGCGAGACGGACGTCGACGCGGAACGCGGGTACTTCGGTATCACGTTCGCGTCGCGGACGAAGTGGAACCTCATCAGGCTCGTCACGGTCGTCGTCTACGTTCTGATGCTGCTGCCGCTCCTCGTCATCGTCGTCAACTCGTTCAACCCGTCGCGGCTCGGGAACTTCCCGCCGGAGTCGCTGAGCCTCCGGTGGTACACCGAGCTGTTCGCGGACGAACTGATGTTGCGCGCACTCTGGAACAGCCTCCAGGTCGGCGTCGCCGCCGCGTTCGGCGCCGGACTCATCGGGACGCTCACCGCGATGGGGTTCGTCCGGAAGAACTTCCGGATGCAGGACGCGCTCGTCATCGTCCTCCTGTCGCCGCTGCTCGTCCCACCGATCATCGTCGGGGTCGCCGCGACCATCTTCTTCAGTCAGATTGGTATCGGCCGGTCGCTCATGTGGCTCATCGTCATGCACACGCTCCTCGGGTTGCCGTACGCGTTCCTCATCATCAGGAGCCAGCTCTACCTGTTCGACGAGACCCTGGAGGAGGCGGCCCAGACCCTCGGCGCGGACCGCGTGACGACGTTCCGCGAGGTCACGCTCCCACTGATCTCGCCGTCGATCATCACCGCGATGGTCATCGTGTTCGTCATCTCGTTCGGCGAGTTCACGGCGACGCAGTTCTGGGTGAAGCGCACGACGACGACGGTCCCGGTCGTCATCTTCTCGATGCTCCGCACGAGCATCAGTCCGAAGATCGACGCGCTCGCGACCGTCATGCTCGTCGTCACCATCGCCATCCCGCTCGCCGTCCTCGGCATCCGGCGGTACGCGATGCCGAACTGACGGCGACGACGGGAACTCCCCTCTTTGGAGAACCGCGACGGACGGGCGGTCCGTCGGTCAGTCCGCGCGTCGTGCGACGACGGCGTAGAACGGGTCGGTCTCGGGTCGTTCGCGCACGACGTCCGTGACGGTGAGGCCCGCGGCGCGACAGTAGGATTCGACGAGGTCGACGCGCTCGTCCATGCTCGCCTGACGCCACGCGCGGACGGCTTTCGTCGGGAACATCCGGTTCGTGAAGCTGACGACGAGGACGCCGTCGGGCGCGAGGACGCGCGCGAACTCGCGGAAGACCGCACCGGGATACTGGAGGTACTGCACCGAGAGCGCACAGGTGACGAGGTCGAACGCGTCGTCGTCGAGCCCGAGCACCTGGTCGTCGTTGAGGTTCTGGACGAACCACTCGTCGAGCGCGTCGTTGGCCTCGAGCTCCGCGGCGTTGAGGCCGTGGCCGACGACGCGCTCGTAGTCGAACGCCGGCAGGTGGGACACCCAGCTGCTCATCGCGTCGAAGACGCGGTCGCCGTCCGTCGAAACGGTCCCGTACAGCTCGGTGAGCCGGTCGAGGAACCCGTCGTCGGCGTGCGTGACGAACCGCGGCTGGCCGTAGAACGCGTCGTCGTCGCCCGCGTCGACCTTCGCGCGGTCCAGGTCGGTGAGTACGTCTTCCACGAAGCCGGCTAGGCGCGGAATCCGCAAATGGGTTGCGCCGGGTCGGTCGTCGCCGAGCCGGGAGGACGGGCGTGCGCGAGCGCGCGGCTCACGTCGTCCCAGTCGACGTGCACGGCGAGGAGACCGCGTCTCGGACTGCCACGGGGTCACTGCCGTTCGAACTGGCTGTCTTCGAAGCGGTCGAACGCGACGCCTGCGTCGGGGAGCGAGGGTTCGCGACCGGTGATCTGGTCGGCGATGATGCGGCCGGCGGCCGGTGCGTACTGGATACCGTTCGCGTTGAAAGCGACGACCGAGAGGCCGTCGACGTCGGCCTCGTCGACGATCGGGTCGCCGTCGGGCGTCACCTGGCGGACGCCGACCCAGTCGTCGACGACCGCCGCGTCCCGCATCGCCGGACAGAGGTCCGCGACCGCGTCGAGGCACGAGGCTCGCCGCGAACTGCTCACGGTCGTGGGGACGTCGTCCGGGTCGAGGACGCTCGCCGCGTCGTACTGGCCGGGGAAGTGCCCGACGTAGCGCGTGCCGTCTCGGTTCTGTCTCGTGTAGACGCCGGACTCCTCGTGGAAGAGCGCCGGGAGGCCGTGGTGCTCGCCGTCGAGCGCGAGCATCGGGCCGCGCGTGTTCCGTACCGGGAGGGACACGCCCGCGGATTCGAGAAGCGGGCGATTCCAGGGGCCGGCGGCGGCCACGACCGCATCGGCTTGCTGGTCCACGGCGTCGCCCTCGACGTGGACGGTTGTCGCCTCGCCAGTCGGAGTCGAGAGTCCCGTCACGGTCGCGTTCGTTCGAACCGTCGCGCCGTTGCTCGTCGCTCGATCGAGGACGCCTCTCGAGAGCGAACCGGGGTCGTCGATGTGTCCAACGCCCGGACTGTAGAGCGCACCGGTTACCGCTCCTGTATCGAGCCCGGGAAGGACGAGCGTCTCGCCGAGTCGATCACCGGGGAGATACTGGACGGGCGCACCAAGGCACTCGGTCGTCGTCTCGCCGTCGGTCGACCGTCCGAACGCGTCCGCGAAGTCCGCTCGGACGTCGGCGTCGCCGGCGGCGGTCGTCGCGACTCTGAGACGTCCCCCGTGAACGAACCGTGCGGGCGGGTCGGTCCCCGAGAGCAGTCGCTGATAGTACCGCATCCCGTACCCGAGGAGGGGGACGCACGCGGGCGATTCGTGGCCCCAGAAGCCAACGAACCCGCCGGACTTCGCCGTCGTCTCCGTCCCCGAGTCGGCTGCTCGGTCGAGGACGACGACGTCGCACTCGGTCTCACGAGCGAGGTGGTCGGCGACGCACGCCCCGGCGATGCCAGCACCGACGACGACGACGCGCCTGCCGTCTCCGGAGGTGGTGTGCGTCATCACTCGACGACCTCGCGACCGACGTATTCGGAGGTGAACGACTGGAGGAGCGCCTGGTACCCCATCCTGAACTCGAGGACGTCGCCGACGCCGACCGGCGGGGTGGCGTCGGTGACGTCGCAGACGAGGTGGTCGCTGCTCGCCCCGAGGACCTCCACGCCGGGGTCGAGCGGGCGGAGTTCGTCCGGAACGGTGTCCTGCTTGCCGATGGAGACGATGGCGCGCTCCCGGAGGCCGCGGTCCTCGAACGTGGGCTGGGAGCCGTCGACGGCGTGCCCGGTCTCGCCGTCCGGCGTGGACGGTTTCCGCTTGCATTCGATGACCTCGGCGCGGAGCGTGAACGCGTCCTGGCGGAGGTAGGGGACGGTGCGGTCGCGGGAGACGTCGGTACCGAGGAGGATGCCTTCGCCGACGCGGAGTTCGTTCACGCGACCGGGGAGCGTTCCGGCCTCGACGAGCGGGAGCGTGACGGTGCTTCCGCCGGAGACTATCGGGAACTCCCGCCCGAGTTCGCGCTCGGCGGTCTCGACGACCGAGACGAACTCGCGCATCGACTCGCGCGTCGGGAGCACGCCCCCGAAGCAACCGGCGTTCGTGCCGACGCCGACCACGCGAACGCCGTCGAGCGCGATGGCGCGTTCGAGGAACGGGAGCGCGTCCGCGGGGAGGACGCCCTCGCGTCGGTCACCGGTGTCGACCATGACGACGACGTCGTGAACGAGCGCGTGGTCGCGGGCGACGGCCGCGAGCGCCTCCAGGACGGAGAACTCGGTGTGGAGCGATCGTTCTGCGTAGTGCACGACGCGGTCGAGGTCGCCGAGCGACGGCGAGACGAGCAGCGTCCGCTCGACGGCCTCGTGGTCCTTGCACGCGTCTTCGCCGACGCGAGCGAGGTTCAGGAGCCGAGAGTCGGCGATGCCGTCGACGCCAGCGTCCAGCATCGCCGCGGCGACCGCGGGGTCGCCGGAGACGGCCTTCGTGACGCCGAGGAGACGCCCGTCGAAGCGCTCGGCGATCGCGCGCACGTTCTCGCGGACCGCCCGGAGGTCGACGGTGACGGTCGGCACCGGGCCGTCCACGGCCAGCGAGTGCGAGGTCACTGCGCGAGGAGTTCGACGGCGCTCGCGACGAGGATGCGCGCGACGTCGACGGTCTCGTCGACGTCCACCCATTCGCCGGCGCCGTGGATGTTGTCGCCGTCCGGGCCGAGGATGACGGTCGGGACGGCGGCGCGATGCCCGATGTAGTTGAAGTCGCCGACGCTCCGACAGTACCCGATCGACGGTGATTCGCCGGTGACGACGCGCGTCCCCGTCGAGAGTCCCTCGACGAGCGGTTCGTCGTCCTCGAAGAGGTACGGGCCGTACCTGGCGTCGGGATGCGGGGTCTCGCGGAGGGAGACGTCGACGTCGGCGTCGAGGTCGAGGTCGTCGACGACCGCTTCGGCGTCGGCGAGCACGGACTCCGCGGTCTCTCCGGGAACGACGTGCCGGTCCACGAGCAACCGGCAGGACTCGGGCACGGAGAGCGTCTCGCCGCCGCCGTCGATGCAGAGCGGACAGACCGACCCCTCGCCGAGCACCGGGTGCGAGCCGACGGGCATGTCAGCGAGTGCGCTCGCGAGGTCGCCGGCGGCGACGACCGCGTTCCGCCCGCTCTCGGGGGCCGACGCGTGCGCTGCGGTGCCCGAGACCTCGATGTCGTAGAGGAACCGGCCGCGTGCGCCGACGTACAGCGCGGGGTTCGAGTGCCCGCCCGTGCCGAGGATCGGACCGGGTTCGGTGACGACCGCCATGTCGCAGTCGTCGAGGACGCCGTCGAGCACCAACTGGTCGGTGCCGAGCCCGTAGGGGCCTTCCTCGTCGACGACCGCGGCGAGCACGAGGTCGCCCGCGAGGGCCACGTCCGCGTTCGCTATCGTCGCGAACGCGACCATCGCCGCGGCGACACCGGCCTTCATGTCCGCCGCGCCCTGCCCGTAGAGGCGACCGTCCTCGATGCGCCCCGAGAGCGGGTCCTCGGTCCACTCGTCGACGAGCTCGACCGTGTCGACGTGCCCGTTCAGCATGAGCGTCGGCGCGTCCGGGTCCTCGCCCTCGACCCGCGCCAGCACGTTCCGACCCTCGTAGCCCGTGACGTCGGGTTCGCTGACCTGATGGTATTCGGGGTCGCACGCGCGGTCGTCGAGCCACTCGTGGACGAACCGCGTGACGTCGTCCTCGTGGAAGTACGGGCTCTCGATGCGGACGAGGGACTGGAGGAGTGCGACCGTCTCCTCGCGGTCGACGTCGTCCACGAGTCGCGTCGCAGTGCGTGAAGCGTCGTGCGTCGAGGGGGATTCGTCGTTCATGCGAATTCTCGGTTCGCGACACGCCCGGGGCGGCGTCCAGCGTCGCCGCGGTCACACGGACGTGGCGTCGACGCGGCCAACGGACGTGACGCGAGGTATGGATGATGGTCCGCTGGTGCATCCCTAATCCCCGCCTCTAGCATGGCAGGGGAGCGCAGTCCGGCGGGAGAACGATGGAAACCGAGCGACGTGGCGCGTGAATGATTGGAGCGACGTGGCGCGTGAATGATTGGAGCGACGTGGCGCGTGAATGATTGGAGCGACGTGGTGCGTGAATAGGTAGAGCGACGTGCCGGGTGCCGTCAGCTCGCGGCGTCGATGGCGTCGAGGAAGACGTCGACGCCGAGTGCGATCTCGCGGTCGGTGACGTCGAGGGGCGGGAGGAGGCGGACGGTGCGGTGCCCGCACCCGAGGACGAGCAGGCCGCGCTCGAAGCACTCGGCGACCACCGTCTGTTGGCGGGCCTTGGAGTCGAACTCGACGCCGAGCATGAGGCCGCGACCGCGGACGTCCACGACGGGGTCGGGGTTCGCGTCGGCGAGCAGTTCGCGTACTTGCCGGCCGCGCTCGACGGCGTTCGCGAGCAGGTTCTCCTCGCGGATGACGTCGACCGTGGTGGCGCCTTCGAGCGCGGCGACGACGTCGCCCGCACCCCACGTCGAGGACAGTCGTCCGGTCTCGTCCGGGAAGACGTCGGACCGCGCGATGGTTGCGCCGACGCGCAGCCCCTTCGCGCTCGTGACGACGTCCGGGTCGAGCTCGAGGTGGTCGATGCCCCACATCTCGCCGGTGCGGCCGAGCCCGGCCTGGATCTCGTCGCTGACGACGGTCACGCCGTAGCGCTCGCGGACGGCGGCGAGGTCGGAGACGAAGTCGTCGTTCGGGACGCGGTACCCGCCCTCGCCCTGGACGGGTTCGAGCACGAGGAACGCGACCTCCGCCGGGTCGAGGTTCCCGCGCTCCGGGTGGAGTTTGTCCGCGAGGACGTTCCCGCCCGGGCCGTTCGTCCGCCAGCCGCACTCGCATTCCCCGCGACACGAACAGTACGGCACCGAGAGGACGTCCCCGACCGACGGATACCCCTTCCGGTGGGAGGTCTTCGAACGGTTCAAGCTGAGTGCACCGAGCGTCCGCCCGTGGAACGCGCCCTCGAAGGTCACACCACGATGACCGCCGTTCTGGTAGCTGATCTTGATGGCGTTCTCCACCGCCTCCGCACCCGAGTTCGAGAGGAAGACGGTGTCCATGTCGTAGTGCGCGGTCAGGTCGGTCAGTCGGTCCATCAACTGCGAGGGCCCCGGGAGGCTCGACTCGGGGTCGCGGCCGCCGAGGCTCGCGTAGAAGTCCTGCCCGGCTATCTTCCCCGGCGACACCACACCCAGCGACTCCAGGGCGTCGACGATCCGCGGGTGGTTGTACCCGAGCGGCGAGGCGGCGACGTGACTCGTGAAGTCCATGAGGACGTTCCCGTCCACGTCCGTACAGAACGGCCCGACGGCGTCGGCCGTGACGTCCCACACGAACTCGTAGACGTACGTGCTCGGTGCGGCGAACTGGTGATGGTAGTCGACCCACTCTCGCGCGTTCGGGCCCGGTACCGACCTGACGTCGGGTTCGGCGGTCGCTCGGTCCATGCCGACTGGAACGACCGTCCCACCCTCAAGGCGGCCTCTAGAATGACAGGGGGCTAGCGGAGCGACCCGATGACCTTCGACTCGGCCTTCCGGAGGTGCTCGAGCGTCGTCGCCTTCGTCACGCCGAGCTCCTCGGCGAGCTCGGTCGCGCTCACCTCGCGCGGCCACTCGTAGTACCCGCGCTCTCGTGCGAGCTCGAACACCTCGCGCTGGCGCTCCGAGAGGATGCCGCTCCGGAGGACGCCGCCGGTCTGGCGGTTGTCCGACGTGATGTGTCGGACCTCGATGTCGGCGTCCATTTCGTCGCGGACGGCGTCCAGTCGCTCCTGGATGGAGTTCCGGTCCGCTTCGATGACGACGTTCCAGTACTCGCGGCCGTCGTGGATCCACACGGCCTTGTCTGGGATGAAGCCGTTCGAGACGAGCGCGTCGTTGATGCTCCGACTCCCGTTGTACATCACGAGGATGCTCCGCGAGGTGTTCCCCGGCGACTGGATGCCGTCGTCGAAGTCGTGCCGGTAGTCGAGCTCCCAGATGGACTCCGTGAGCGGCGACTCGTCGATAGCCGCGACGAGGTCGTCGAGTTCGTCCTCGGAGTCAGCGTAGACGGTGAACCGGCCCTTCACGGATCCTTCGAGCTCGTAGACGCCGTGCCCGAACATCCCGCCGTCGGCCTCCTCGGTCACTCGGAGCGTCCAGCAGTCCGGGTGCCAGATGCTCAACGTCAGGTGCGAGCCAGCGACCTCGCCCGGGCCGGCGGTCTCTTGCATGCTACCAAATCACAGTGGGGTCGTTCTTTATTCTACCGCCGTCCAAAGCAGGGGAACGGCCACGATACGAACACCGTCCGTCCCGTCGAGCTACCAAGAACAAGACACTTGTATCGGGCGGGCGACCCTGCCAGCGATGCCCTCCAGACGCGACCTCCTCGCGACGAGCGGTGCGGTCCTCGCGGCGACGACCGCGGGCTGTCTCGACGACGTCGACGGCTCGGGTGCGCCGAGTCCAGGCACGGACGCGAACGCTGACTGGCCGATGCCGGACTACGGGCCCGAGGCGTCGAGCTACGCGCCGGACGCGGCCGCGCCACGCTCGAACCCGAGCGAGCGCTTCGCGGTCGAGACGTCGTCGCCGACCGACCGGCCAGTGATCGTCGACGGCACGGTCTACCTCCCGACGATGGCGGGACTGCTCGCGCTCGACGCGACCGATGGGAAACAACGCTGGCAGTACTCGACCGACGAGTCGGGCAGCGAGTGGTTCCGGTCGCCCGCGGTCCACGACGGAGTGGTGTACGTCACGGGCGAACCGGGACTCGTCGCGCTCGATGCGAACGACGGAACCGAGCGCTGGCGTCTCGCGACAGACGAGCACGTGATAGCGCCGGTGGCGCCCATTCGCGAGTGGGACGGTCTCTACGTCGGCGACGACGCCGGGACCGTGTATCGCGTCGCGCTCGACGGAACGGTGGAGTGGCGCATGCAGGTGTTCGGCGGCGTGACGCGACTCGTCGCGGACGTGTTCCATGGCGTGGTAGTGGGGACTGCGGGCGGGGAGGTATACCGGCTCCACGACGGGCGCGGTCTCTGGCGCAAGCGAGTCCCGGGGAAGGTGACGGCGCTCTCCCTCGCGGACGGGGACGGCCCATACGTTGCAACGTTCGGCGGTGGCGTCCTTCGACTGATGGACGGCGCGCACGCCGGCCGGCCGCGCTGGCACGCCGAGGACGGCCCAGGCCCGGAGCGGGCGTTCGCGGTCGCTGGCGACGGCGTGTTCGGGTCGGACATGGCTGGCATAAGCCGGCTGGACGATCGAACCGGCGAGCGCGATTGGCGACTGGACGGCGATCACGGGGCCGCACCCGCGGCTGCGGGCGACACCGTCTACGTCGGCGGTGAGGGCGCGGTCACTGCGTACAAGCTCGGCGGTGGAATCGGGCGTGGTGGCTCGCGCATCGAACCGCGCCGGTGGACGTACGACCTCGACGAGCGCAAGGCGGCGTCGGTCGCTGTCGCGGACGGCGCCCTGTTCGTTCCCGTCTGGGGGCGCAAGGAGGGACCAACCGAACTCGTCGCGCTGGAGTGACCGCGATGCGTCCGAGGTCACGGCGACCGAATCGTTATCCGACCCGGTCGCCGAGTCCCGGGCATGGACCTCTCTATCGTCGACCTGTCGCCGGTGCCCGAGGGTGGGACGGCGACGGACGCGTTCGCGAACACCGTCGAGGCAGCGCAGCAGGCGGAGCGACTCGGGTTCGAGCGGTTCTGGGTGGCCGAGCACCACAGTCGAGAGTCGCTCGCGGGGACGACGCCGGAGGTGCTCCTGGGGCATCTCGCGGCGGAGACCGAGTCGATACGCCTCGGCTCGGGTGCGGTGCTCCTGAATCACTACAGTCCGTTC
The DNA here is from genome assembly GCF_020567525.1 of Halorubellus salinus. Lineage (GTDB taxonomy): Archaea > Halobacteriota > Halobacteria > Halobacteriales > Natrialbaceae > Halorubellus > Halorubellus salinus. Next base: position 88,903 of record NZ_JAJCVI010000003.1, on the reverse strand, counting down.
GAGGTCGCGGAGTCGTTCGCCGCGCTGGACGGGCTCGCACCCGGGCGGGTCGACCTCGGGCTCGGTCGCGCGAACGAGTCGCCGGCGGTCGACCAGGCGCTCGGCACGGAACGCCACCTCGACGACCCCGACGGCGACCAGCGGGCGCGCGTCGAGGCGGTCGCGAACCACCTCGCGGACGCCTACCCGGACGACCACGAGTACGCCGACGTCACCCTTCCGCGGTCGGGCGAGGGCCCGCCGACGCCGTGGGTGCTCGGGTCGAGTCCCTCGAGCGCGGAGATCGCGGGCGAGCTCGGGCTGCCGTACTGCTTCGCGGCGTTCATCCGGCCGGTGTTCGCCGAGCACGCGTTCGACGCGTACCGCGAGGGCTTCCAGCCCTCACCGTTCGACCTGGGCGTCGACGAACCGACCGGGATGGTCGCGGTGAACGCGGTCTGCGCGCCGACCGACGAGGAGGCCGCTCGACTGCGCGCGGTCGCGGAGGCGACGTACGAGCGCCTGAAGCAGGGCCGCCCGACCGCCGTCTCGAGCGTCGAGGCCGCCATCGACGAGCTCGGTGGCGTCCCGGCGCCGACCCCTGCGACGCTCGACGACGACGAGTGGCCGCGCGCGGTCTCCGGGAGCCCGGAGACGCTCGCTGGAATCCTCGAGGGGCTCGCCGACCGCGTCGGCGTCGACGAGGTCATGATACAGCACTCGATCCCCGACCACGAGGACGCGCTACGCTCGCATCGCCTGCTCGCGGAGGGCGTCGGGTTGCCCGGTCGCTAGCGCGGCCGCCTGCAGAAGACACTTCACCGGGGCGGGCGCAGCGACGGGTATGCCCTCCAGACGCGCGATGTTGCGAGCGACCGCGACGGCCGCCACGGCGGTCGCGACGACCGGCCTCGCCGGCTGCCTCGGGTTCGGAGGTTCGGGCCCCGAGGCGGCGGTGTGGCGTGCGTCGACGACCACGGGCGTCGGTCGGGCGTCGCCGGTCGTCGCGTCGGACGTCGTCGCGACGCTCGGACAGACAGACGACGGCGACGGCGGTCGCGTCGAGGCGTTCCACCGCGACAGCGGCGAGCGGCAGTGGCGCGTGGACGTCGGGCGGCCGACCGGCCTCGCGGCCGACGCCGACCGCGTGTACGTCGGGACGCGGACGGACGGCGACGCCGGACGCGTGACCGCGTTCGCGGCCGCGGACGGCGAGCGCGCGTGGACCGCCAACGTCCGGAACCTCGCGTCCGCCATCGCTGCGACCGGCGAAACCGTGTACGCGGCGAACGGAACGCTCGCCGCCATCGACGCCGCCGACGGCTCGGTGCGCTGGGAGGTCGACGAGCGCGCGGGGACCGGGTTCTCGGTGCTCTACGCCCCGGACGACCAGCTCGCGGCGACCGACGACGTCGTCGCGTTCGCCGACACCGACAGCGTGCTCGGGCTCTCGCCCGGGGACGGGGCGACCGCGTGGCAGCATCCCCTCGACGACTGGGAGTCGTCGACGGCCGGGCCGTACGTCCGGAACGACCGCGTCTACGTCGGGAGCAGCGAGGCCCAGCGCGTCGTCGCGCTCGGCCGGGAGCGTGGCGAGCGGGCGTGGCGTCGCGAGTACGCGAGCGCCGGCACCGTCGTCGGGTTCCACGCGCAGAACCGGTCCCTGGTGGTCGCGACGCGGACGCGGCCGGGAGCCGACGACGGCACGGGGTCGGTTCGCGTCCTCGACCCGGCGGATGGCACCGTCGACCGGACGGTTGACCTCGACTCGCCGCCGGCGCGGACCGCGAGCGCGCACGACCGGTTCGTCGTCGCCCTCGGCGACGGCACCGTCGTCGGGTTCGACGTCGGCTGGGACGACCCGGAACTGTGGCGCGCGTCACTGGGCGGCGACGACGTCCGCGTCGCGACCGACGGGCAGACCGGGTACGCGCACGCCGACGACGGCACGCTCTACGCGCTCGAAGCGCCCTGAGTCGCCGTCGGCGGCACGAACTATCCAGTCGCCGACGGGTACGGACGACTACGACCGACGTGAGGACGGGAAGAGACGTTCCTGCTAGCAATTGTCAGTGCTAGCTTATGTCTCGACGAGTTGTCTGTAATAGTGATATGTCCTCTCAGATTCGAACAGACTCGTACGGCACCGGCGAACGCACTCGCAAGCCCCTGAGTCGAACCGTCGACTGGCTCGTCGCCGGGTTCCTCGTGCTGGTCGGCGCGGCGTTCGTCGCCGCTGGGACGCTGACCACGACGCTCGCGGACCGCAGCACGATCGCGTCGTGGGTCGCGGACGGCCGCCTCACGTCGACCGACATGACTGACGCCGAACTCGTCGACGCGACGTTCGCCGTCCTCTCCGGCGGCGGCGTCGGCGTCGCCCTCACGGGTGTCCTCCTCGTCGCGGGCGGTATCGCGTTCGTCGCGCTCCAGTCGCGCGCTCGCCGCCGCTTCGAGTCGACCGGCGAACTCTCCGCGAGCACGACGGGAACCGCCATCCTCGGCGCGCTCGTCACGGTCGCCGCGGCGTTCGTCCCGTTCTCGCCCGTCCTCGGCGGCGGTGTCGCGGGCTACCTGCGCGCCGGAGACGCGGGCACGGCGGTGCGGACGGGTGCACTCGCCGGCGTCCTCGCCACCATCCCCGTGCTCGTCATCTACGCCGCCATCACGTGGACGCTCCTCGGCACCGGAAGCGGCCTGACCGGGCTCATCGCCCTCGTCTTCGCCGGCTCGCTCCTCGTCTCCCTCGCGTACGTGACGTTCCTGAGCGCCCTCGGCGGCTACCTCGGCGACCTCGTCCTCGCCGGTCGCAACACCGCCTGACAGTCCTCCTCTTCCGTTCGACGCACGTCGTTCACCGCGCGGTTCGTAGACCCCTACTCGTCATCGATCCCTGGTCAGTCAGCCGTTTGCTCGTGGTCCTCCAGTGGCCACGTTGGGCAACCGTGGCGGCGAGCGGTACTTGTCCGTCGAGTCCTGATTGACGGGTATGGCTAGCACACCGCCTGGGCCGCGCGGCGAGCCGTTGTTCGGTGACGCGCGCCGGTACGCGAACGACCCGTTCGCGTTCGTGACGGCGCTCGAGCAGAGTTATCGCGGGATCGCCGCGTTCGACATGGGGCCGATGGAGACGTACATGGTGACGGACCCGACGGCCATCGAGCGCGTGCTCGTCTCCGAGGCCGACCGGTTCCGGAAGCCGGACTTCCAGGACGATGCGCTCGGCGACCTGCTCGGCGACGGACTCCTGCTGAGCGAGGGGGAGACGTGGCGCGAGCAACGTCGACTCGCGAGTCCAGCGTTCGCGATGGATCGCCTGTCCGGGATGGCGGGACGCATCACGGAGCACGCCGACGACATGGTCGCGGACTGGTCGGACGGCGACCACGTGGACGTGGAGGCGGAGATGACGCGCGTGACGCTCGACGTCATCCTCGACCTCATGATGGGCGTTCGCGTCGACGACGCGACCGTCGAGACGATACGCGAGCAGATGGTGCCGCTCGGTCGACGGTTCGAGCCGGACCCGCTCCGGTTCGCGATGCCCGAGTGGGTGCCGGCGCCCGACGACGCCGAGTACGACCGCGCGGTCGCGACGCTCGACGGCGTCCTCGACGACGTCCTCTCCGCGCGACGAGGGACGGAGGGGACCGAGGACGACGGTCCGATGGACTTCCTGTCGGTGCTCCGGCGCGCGCAGGACCGCGGCGAGCAGTCCAGCGAGCAGTTGCGCGACGAACTGATGACGATGCTGCTCGCGGGTCACGACACCACCGCGTTGACGCTCACGTACACGATGTACCTGCTCTCTGAGCACCCGGAAGCGGCGGCGCGCGTTCGCGCGGAGGTCGAGGACGTCGTCGGCGACGACGACGCCGGGATGGGCCACGTCCGCGAGTTCGAGTTCGTCGAGTGGGTGATACAGGAGGCGATGCGGCTCTACCCGCCCGTGTTCACGATGTTCCGCGCGCCGACCGAGCGCGTGGAGCTGTGCGGGTACGAGGTCCCGGAGGACGTCGCCATCATGCTCCCGCAGTACGCCGTGCATCGGTCCGAGCGGTACTGGGAGTCGCCCGAGACGTTCGACCCCGAGCGGTTCTCGCCGTCGCGCAGCGAGGAGCGGCCGCGGTTCGCGTACTTCCCGTTCGGCGGCGGCCCACGGCACTGCATCGGCAAGCACCTCGCGATGCTGGAGGCACAACTCATCCTGGCGCGAGTCGTCCGTGACTACGACCTCGTGTACGAGGGCGACGGCCTGGAGTTGCTGCCGTCGCTGACCGCGCATCCGAAGGACGGGATGCCGATGCGCGTCGTCGAACGCTGACGCCGTCTCGGTCGCGCGACGCCGTTCGTCGAGCGCGCTCGCGGTCAGCGCGTCCCGGCCGGCGGCACGACGAGGACGTTGCAGTTACTGCGGCGAGCGATCGCCTCGGTAGTCGACCCGACGAGCAACCGGCGGATGCGGCTCCGGCCGCGCGACCCGACGAGGACGGTCGTGGGCTCGACCTCCTGTTCGGCGGCGAGTATCTCCGCGGTGGTCTCGCCGGAGCGAACAATCGTCGTGACCTCGTCGATGCCCTTCTCGCGGAGTTCGTCCGCGAGGGCTTCGAGGCGCGCTTCGGCGTCGGCTATCGCGTCGGCGTCCTCGCGTCGGTCCGGGGGCGTGACGTGCAGGAGCGTCGCCTCCTGGGTGGCGTGCTTGAGGTTTCGGAACTGCTCGAACGCGCGCTCGGCGTTCTCCGAGAAGTCGGTCGCGTAGAGCACGCGCCGGAAGAGGTGCTCGTGCGCGACCTCGTACTCGACGTCGTCGGCGCCGTGGTCGCCGGCGCTCTCGTGTTCGCTCGGCGTCTCGCGCCGGATGCGTTCGAGGAGGAGCGGGCGGACGGTGGTCCGGACGAGGTCGCGCGCGGTGCCGCCGATGAAGCGCTCCTGGAGCGGACTCTGGCCGCGCGATCCGGCGATGACGAGGTCCGCGTGGACGCGTTCGGCGAGCCCGTTGATGCGGCGGTGCGGGGTGCCGCGGACGACGTGGACGTCCACGTCGAACCCTTCGGCCTCGAGCGTTCGCTGCTGTCGTTCGAGCGCTCGTTTGGTCTGACTCCCGACGTCGCTCCCGGGCATCCCGGTGGTGACGTTCGGGCTGGTGACGGTGATGAGGTCGATGGCGTCGATGCCGTAGCGAGCGAGGCATTCGAGGCACACCCGTGATTCGATGGCGGTGTCCATGGCGTCGGAGAGGTCGGTGGCGATGACGGCGCGCATACCTCACCTCGGTGCTCCAGCGCTATAGTATTGTCTTCCATTCCCAATACTCTATCAGCGACGACGTGCCACCTCCCCCCCGCGCCCGTCGCGGCGAGGTCCGCGGCGATAAGTACGCCGAGCGCGTCGGTGGTCGCATGACGGTGGTCCTCTGTGGCGTCGGCGCGGACACCGGGAACGTCCGGCCCGTCCCGCGCGTCGACGACACCGGCCGGTTCGAGTACGTCCCCATCCCGGAGAAGGGCGACACGACCGAGACGGCGACCTACGGCTCGCTCGCGCGACGCCACGGCGACGGCTCGCTCGCGTCGATGCTCGACGGCATCCGCCCCGGCAGCACCGGCGACTGGGTGACGGACGCGGCCGACGTCGAAGCCCACGCGGTCCATCGCGACCCGAACCTCGACGCGCTCACCTACGGCGAACACCGCCCACCGTACGTCGCCGCGCTCGCGGACCTCGACACCGGCGACGTCGTCGCTTTCTACGGCGGCTTCCGCGGTCCCGAGAACGACCTGAAACACCGGTACTGCTTCGGGTACTTCACCGTCGCCGAACCGCCGACCGTCCTCGACCCGGGGATGTCCGACGACGCGGTCGCGGCCGTCCTCGAATCGCACCCGGAGAACGCGCACGCCAGACGCTACGCGGCTCACGGCAGCCTCTACTACCACGACCCCGAGTTCACGGACAGGCCCGAGTCGGTCGTCGTCGTCCCCGGGCGCGAACCCGGTGGCCTCCTCGACCGCGCCGTCCGCCTGAGCGACCACCGCGTCGGCCCGAACTACTACATGGCCGACGACGTCGCGCGGGTCCTCGACCCGGCTCGCGGCGGCGCGCACGGCACGCACCTCGGCGGGTTCAAGCCCGCCGTCGAGTGCGACGTCGACCCCGACCGATTCAGGGCGTTCGTCGCATCCCGCGTCGCCGACGCCACCGAGTGACGACCCGCTCGTCCACCGCCCACGCCACACGCGGTACGCGCTGATTCGACCGACTGCTGGACGGCGTTCGCCGCTCGGTTCGTGTTCCGAGGGACCTGATTCCGCGTTCGAACCGAAAGAGAGAGACGCGTCAGTTCGACGCGTCGGCGTGGGACGGAGTCGTTCGTTCGACAGCGTTCCGATCGACGCTTCGCTTCGTTCCGCATCCCCCACCACGGTTCAGTGGAACGAGGGCGACGTCCCCGGAACGGACGTTACCCGCGAGATGGGGTGGCGGACGACGCAGTCGTTCGACCGTCCTCCCGGTCGCCGGCGGCGCTCCCGACACGACCGACGACCGGGGTCGCTGACCAGGCGACAGAACGTCGTCCGCCGCCCCACGTGAACGTCGGTGTGGGTGGAACGTAGACGCCATGGTCGTTCCAGCGCCCTGGGAACGACCCAGTACGCGTTCCCCTACGGCGCACGAACCCGGTGGTCGTCGTTGACGTGACTCCTCGGTGCGTCGTGGATAACCGAACGAAAGTGGGGTGGGGTGTGCCGCGTCGGCGAGACGCCGGCGCGGCCGTAGATGGCGTCCGACAGATGGACGCCGGGGGTGGATGGGGTGGGGTGAGGCACCGACGGGGTGGAGTCGGTGCCTCGGCAGGCTTGGCACTCCGACCGGTTGCGCGACGGGAGTGGGGTGCCAGTCGCGCGAACACGGGCGACTCGGAGTACCACCTTTGCTTTGCGCGCGAAGGGGCAAAAGTGAATCGCTTGTTCAAACGTCGTGAAGTCGACGACCGGCGAACCACTCGCTCCGCTCCGAGGTAACGTCGCGTAACCAGGTACGGTCGAGTAACTGTTTTCGTGGTTCCGCTCGAACCGGTGCGCATGAGCGATGGGGAGAGCGGCCGTGAGACCGGTGACGACGAGCTCGAACGGGTCCCCGTGTCGTGCGCTGGCGAGGACTGGTGTCCGATAACGACGACGGCGACGCTCGTCGGGAAGAAGTGGCATCCGGTCATCCTCCATCGACTCATGGAGGGTGGACCGGCGGGATTCAACGAACTCGAGGGTCGCGTCGACGGTATCTCCAGCAAGGTGCTCTCGGAGAGCCTCGACGACCTGGAGAACCACGCGCTCGTGACCCGAGAGGTAATCAGCGAGAAACCGGTGCGCGTCCGGTACTCGCTGACCTCCCTCGGCGCGTCCCTCGATTCGGTCGTGTACGCGATGCGCGACTGGGGGACGGAACACCTCTTCGACCCCGCAGCGGAGACCGCGGAGTGAACGGGAACGACGACGACTCCCGCTGTTTGCGGTGCCGGAGCTACCGAGTCGTCGTCTCGTGGGGACGCGGTGCTACCAGTCGAAGGCCTCGTGTACCGCGCGGCCCTCGCCGTGCAGGACGGGTCCGTGAACGCTCGTCCGGTCACCGAGGATGGTCGCGGCGCGGATCGGCGAGCCCTCGCCGGTGAAGTCGCCGATCTCGTCGCCCGCGACGCTGTAGACGACGCGCGCGAACCCGGCGCTTCGCATACCGCCGGCGCACATGGGGCACGGTTCGGTGCTCGTGTACATCACCGTCTCCGCGCGTTCGCTCGCGTCCAGCTCGCGGCACGCGCGATGTGCGAGGTGGAGTTCGGGGTGTCGGCGGACGTCGTCGTCGGTGTTGATGCGATTGGACTCCCGCATCACGACCGCGTCGTCGCGGACGAGCACGCTTCCGAAGGGCTCGTCGCCGCGGCCGGCGGCCTCGCGCGCCAGTTCGAACGCCTCGCGCATGTGTCGCTCGTGGTCGAAGTCGTCGAGGTCGGTCACGTGGCGTGATACGGCCACCGTGGCAAAAAGCGTGCGTCGTCGTACCGGGGAGTGACGACGACCGCGTTCGGGGGACGGTTCGGGAGGATGGCGCGTGAACGACGACGTATGCCCACGGGAGAACTCCCGCAGACGGACGGGTTGCTTGCTGACGTCGACGTGCCGCCGGACCGCGACCGCGAGTCCCTCGACGTCAGGGAGCTTCCGCCACCGGAACCGCTCACGGAGACGCTCGAACGGCCCGCGGCCCTCGACGACCACGCGGTGCTCGTGCAGGTGAACGACCGCATCCAACAGCACCTGTTCCCGAAGCTCGACGAGCGCGGGTTCGCGTACGACGCCATCGAGGCCGACGACGGCACGGACTACACCGACATCTGGTCGGCGCGCTGACCGCGAGCGACGGCGCGGTTCGGCGTTCACGTCGCCTCCGCCATCCAGTCCGCCGGGAACGAGCCGAACATGTTCGGACAAACCGACAGGGTCGTGGTGTTCGTAGCCGAACACGTTCACAGATGCCCGAAGCACGTCTCACGCTCTCCATCCCGGAGCACGTCTGGATCGGCGAGATATCACGACGCTACCCCGAGGCGGAGGTGACGATCGTCGCCGCCGTCACCGACGACGACGCCGGCGTCGGCGTCGCCGAGATAACGAGCGACGACCTGCTCGCCGTCGTCGAGGACATGACCGACCACGACACCCTGGAGTCCGTGGAACTCCTCGAACACCACGGGAACACCGCGATGGTCCAGTTCCGGACGGGTGAACCGATGCTGCTGTTCGCCGCGCGCGGCAGCGGCCTCCCCGTGGAGATGCCGTTCGACATCCATGACGGCGACGCCACCTGGGAGATCACCACGACCCGAGAGACGCTCTCGGAGCTCGTCACGAAACTCGACGCGTTCGGCATCTCCTTCGAGGTCGAGGAGCTCCGCGAACGCGTCGACGCACCCGAATCACCGCTCACGGAGCGCCAGTGGCGCCTCGTCAGCGAGGCCGTCGAACGCGGCTACTACGACACGCCTCGCGGCACGACGCTCACCGAACTCGCGGACGCGGTCGGTATCGCGAAGTCGACGTGCAGCGAGACGCTGCATCGCGCCGAGGAACGCATCGTCAAGCACTTCGTCGAGACCGCGACCCGCCCTCGCGACCTCGCAGCGACCCTCGAGGACTGACGCGACCGGACTCGAGGCCTCGGACTCGACGCCCCGGGTGCGATGGGGCGACGAACGCGTTCTGGGAACCCGATACCGGCGACGCGGTCGTAGCTCCGGGCATGGCCCCCGGGGACTGGGACGGCGCGCTCTCAGGCGTCGACGCCCCCGCTTGCGGCGTACGCGTGGACTGAACGACGACCACTCAGGTACCGGTTCACAGAAGACTTATCCTGAACTCGTCACGATTACGGCCCGATGCCCTCCCAGGACGACGACGCGGCGACGAGCGACGGTGCCCGGTCGCCGTCGCGGCGCGGCCTCCTCCGGACCGGCGGCGCGCTCGCGCTCGCGGCGGTCGCGGGCTGTAGCACCACGCGCTCGCCGACGAGTTCGACGGAGTCGAGCACCGACGCCGGTGTCGAGACGAGCACGGAACGGCCGACCGACGACCCGCCGTCCGGACCGGCAGCCCCGCCGCTTCGCGGTCCCTGGCCGACCGTCCACGCGGACGCCCGGAACACGGGCGCGGTCGAGGCGTCGGGACCGCAGGGGCCGCCGGCGCTCCAGTGGCAGAGCGGCGTCCGACTCGACACCGAACTCACGGCCGCGAGCGGCCCGGACGGCCCGGTCATCACCCAGCGGAACGGGACCGTCGTCGCGTACGACCACGACGGCGGTGTCCGCTGGCGGGACCGCCACGACGAGGACTTCGTCGCCGCTCCCGTCGTCGCCGCGGACGGCACCGTCGTCGTCGGGACGCTCGACGGACGGGTCACGGCGTACGACGCGAACGGCGACCGCCGCTGGGAACGCTCGACGCAGGAGGGGCTGTTCCCGCCGCACGCGAACGACGCGACGCCGTTCGCGGTCGTCGACGACGTCGTCTACCTCGCTCACCCCCGCGGGAGTGCGTACGCGTTCTCGCTCGCGGACGGAACGGAGCGGTGGCGAGCGAGCGTCCCGCGGCGCTGTCATCGACCCGCGTTCGCCGACGGTACCGTCGTCCTCACGTCTCGTGGGTCGCGGACGGGGGACGACGACGCCAGCCCGGTCCTCGCGCTCGACGCGACGGACGGGAACGAGGTCTGGCGGACGAGCGTCCCCGGAACGGTCTCCATCGGCGCGGGCGTCGACGGCGAGGTGGCGTACGTCGGCACCATCGACGGCCGCCTCTCCGCGCACGCCGTCGCTGACGGCGGCGAACGCTGGGCGGTCCAGCTCGACAGCGAGGCGACGCCGTGGATCAGTTCGATACCGACCGCGTTCGCGGACCGGGTCTGGGTTGGAACGCTCGGCGACGGTCTCTACGCCGTCGACGCGGACGGCGTTCGCGCGCACGTCGACGTCGACGCGGAGACCACGCCCGCGGTCGGCGACGGTCGACTCTACGTCGGGAGCAGGGACGCCGAATCGAGTGATGCGGACGCGAACGGGTCGGTCGTCGCGGTCGACCCCGACGGCACCGTCGCGTGGCGAACGGGAACCCGCGGGCAGCCCGACGCGCAGGTCCAATACGGGGACGGTCAGGTCGTCGTCGGCACGCACAGCGGCGTCGTCGAGGCGGTCGACGCGACGACCGGCGACCGACGCTGGCGCGCGTTCGAACGTCCCGCGTCGCTCCCGTCGCCGATAGTCGGCGACGGCGCGCTCTACTGCGGGAGTCGCCACGACGCCGTCAGCGGGTACGACGCGAGGAAGGGCGAGAGTCACCTCTGGCACGTCGAGCTCGGCGGGCCGACGCCGGGCGCACCGGTCTCCGCGGGTGACACCATCCTCGCGGGCAGCTGGAGCGGGGAGGTCGCGGGAACCCCACCGCACGAGCACGCCGACCCGCCGACGGACCCGATGACGAGACCCGACCGGACGACGACGACCGTGCACGTGGACGCGCCGAGTCCGCAACCGCGCTGGCGCGTCGACCTGGACGGACCCGTCGGCGACTTCGGCTACGGAACGCTCAGCGATTCTGATACCCAGGACGAGAAGCCGGTCGGTGGCGCGTTCGTCGGCGCCGGGTCGCGCGTCGTCGCGCTCACGGCGAACGGCGCCGTCCGCTGGGAGCGCGACGTCGGCGCACGCGTCGCCACGAGTCCAGCGGTCTTCGACGGTCGCGTGTTCGCAACGACGACCGACGGCGACCTCGTCTCGCTCGGCGAGCCCGATGGCGACGTTCGATGGCGGACGGACGTCGGCGACGCGGCCACCGCGCCGGCCGTCGTCACGTCGCCGTCGCCGACGCTCGTCGTCGTCGGGACGGACGAAGGAGTCGTCGCCCGGCACGCCGCGGACGGCGAAGAAGCGTGGACCGCGAGCGGTCCGGGTCGGGTCCGCGGAGCCCCCGCGCTCGGGAGCGACGGCACCCTCGTTGCAGCCGACGACGCCGGGGTCGTCCGCGGCCTCGACGCCGCGTCCGGCGACGAAACCTGGCGCTTCGAGGCCGAGGGCGCGGTCCACGGCGCTCCCGCTCTCGCGGACGGCGTCGCGTACGTCGGCACTCGCGGCCGTCGCCTCCTCGCCATCGACGTCGACAGCGGGAGCGTCGAGTGGTCGTTCGAGCTGGGGGACTGGGTCGACGGGTCACCGGTCGTCGCCTACGGCGCCGTCTTCGTCCCGACGCAGGCCGGCACCATCGACGCCGTCGTCGCCGACCCCGCGTGACGCGGGTTCGCTCGCGTCGACCAGGCGCCTAGCTCTCGTCGACTTCGCTCTTCACGATGGTGACCGGCCGGTCGCTCATCCGCGCTACCCGCTCCGCGACGCTCCCGAGGAGCCGCCGGTACTCGCCCGAGCGCTGCTTCGTCCCGACTATCGTCACGTCGACGTCGACCTCGTCGGCGTACGCTAGGATCTCCTCGTGCGGAACGCCGTGCCGGAGCACCGTCTCGACGGCCACGTCCGCCGCTCGCGCACGCTCGGCGATGGCGTCGACGGCGTCGCCCCCGGCCTCCTCGAGCGCGTGCTCGAGGCCCTCGTCTTCGTGCACGTACTCGTCGCCGGGATACGACCCGACGGTGTCGGCGTCGACGACGTAGAGCACGTGCAGGGTCGCGTCGTACTGGCTCGCGAGGTCGATGGCGTGCTCGACGGCGTCCGCGACGCCGGCGCTGCTGTCGGTCGGCAGGAGGATGTTCTCGTACATACCAGCACAGACGCTCGGACGAATCGTATAGCTTCCTCTCGGTTCCACGTCCGTGAGAACGAGCGAAAGTCACTGCGCGATGACGCGAAAGCGAGCGACCGAGGTGGCGGCGCGAGCGACTGGGACGCCAGCGCGAGCGACCCGGCGGCCGGCGCGAACGACCGTCTCAGTCGTCGCCGTTGCGCGCGTTCACCGCGAGCACCGGCGCGTCGGCGTGCCGGACGACGCGCTCGGCCGTACTCCCGAGGAGGTAGCGGTCCAGGCCCGTGCGGCCCGTCGTCCCCATCGCGACCAGGTCGATGGCCTCGTCCTCGACGTACTCGAGGAGCGCGTGCCCCGGCGACCCCTTCAGGACCGCGGTCTCAGCCGCCAGCCCCGCGTCGCGAGCGCGCTTCGCGACGTCGTTCGTCGCTTCCTCGCCCGCCTCCTCGAAGCGTTCCAGGAGCTCCGTCGCGGGCGCTTCGCCCGCCGACGCGGCGAGCGACGACACGTCGACGACGTTCACCGCGTGCACGGTCGCACCACCGACCGCGGCGAGCGCGAGCGCGTGCTCGACCGCCACGTCCGCGTCCTCGCTCCCGTCCGTCGGCACGAGCACGTTCTCGTACTCCTCGAGCGAGCGCGCCGCCTCGAGGTCCCGCACCGTCAGCACCGGCACGTGCGTCCGGCGGAGTACGCGCTCCGTGACGCTCCCCGCGACGTACCGGTCCACGCCCGTCCGCCCGTGCGTCCCCATCACGAGCAGGTCCGCGTCGACCTCGTCGGCGTACCCGACGATGGACTCCGTCGCGTGCCCCTCCACGAGCGCCGACTCCACGCGCTCGACGCCGTCGAGCGCCGACCGCGTCGTCCGGATCGCGCGCTCGCCCTCCTCGCGGAGGCGCTCGCGGGTCTCGTCGTCCACCTCCCCGCGCTCGAAGACGCTCGACGCCGCGTCCTCGTCGACGACCGACACGACGTGCACCGTCGCGTCGAACGCCACCGCCACCGCGGCCGCGTGCTCGGCCGCTCGCTCCGCGTACTCGCTCCCGTCCGTCGGCACCACGATGGTCTCGTACATGTTCGTACGTACACGTTCGCCGACCAGTGAAATAACCCGGTCGTCCGTCCCCATCGACTGAGAACGACGGGGCCGCTCTCGCCGACCGGACGCCGACCCCACGTCCCGTCGGTCGTCGCCGCGACGGACCGACGACTCCTTGGGGGCGCAACTCCGAGTGCGAGCACGACCGATGGCCGACTCCCCCTCGCCACCGCAAGCGGACTCGACGCCCGAGCCGACGACACGCCAGGAACGCGTGTTCGACCGCATCTGGACGCAACTGCCCGCTCAACAGAACCCGACGTCGTCCTCGTGGTGGTTCTTCATCCTCTTCCCCGAGGGCGAGGACGGGTTCGGGCCGCGTCAGATGATGTTCTCCATCGCGGCGCGCGTCGGCGACCAACTCCGCGTGAACGACGTCACGCTCCCCGGGATGGACCTCGACCGCGAGATCGAGGGCGGCGTCGACGAGTTCGACGTCATCTCCGTCGGCTGGGACGGCGACGACGAACGCATCGACGAACGCATCGTGAACCAGCCGGCGCGAGCGACGCTCTCCGCCGACGGCAGCATCGAAGCGTGGACCGAGACCGAGGACGGCGAGCGTCGCGGGAGCGCCATCCGCGCCTCCGAGGACCGACCGCTCGGCCTGGAAGCCGAGTTCGCCGGCGAGAAGGGCAGCGTCTCGTTCGAAGCGTCGGGCGACCTGGACTCGGCGACCACGGCGCCCGTGCAGTCGATGGACATGGACACCCCCCTGGGTGGCGCGGACGTCGTCGCGTTCCGCCAGATGCACTTCGAGGGCGAGTTCGACCTGCCAGCGGGCACCGAGACGCTCGAAGGCTCGTGTTACTTCCAGCGCGTGTGCTTCAACGTCCCGCTGTACCCCTGGAAGTGGGTGTGGGCGGTGTTCCCGAACGGGGCGGCGTTCTCCGCGATAATCCCGTTCCTCGGCCCGCACGTCCTCCGCGAGGGCTACGACTTCTACGAGTCCGACGCGCTCGAACGCGCCACCATCCCGTTCCGTACCTCGGGGTTCTTCAGTCCCGCAGACGGGGGCGACGTCGTCCGGTTCGACGACATCTCGATCGAACCCGTCCTCGAGGCCGACACCGCCACGGTCGCGCCCGACGCCGACCACGCCGACGGCGACGCTCACCCCGACTTCGTCGTCGAGGTGTCGAACGACGACGGCAACTTCGTCGAGTTCACCGCGTCGACGTACGGTCACGCCCGGAACTACATCGACCGCCCCCTCCTCGGCGGCCGCATGGAGTCTCACTGGAGTTACAACGAGTACCTCTTCGAGATGACGGACCTCGACGGTCGCGTCCGCGACCAACACCTCTCTTCGGACACGATGGGTGACGCGTACGGCACGCTCGAATACAGCACCGGACTCGGGCTCTGAGACGTCCGATTCCACCCTGGAACGCGAGACGACGGGGTTAAGCCATCCCGCCGAGTAAGACCCGTCGGAGCCGGCGGGGGAGAGACGTAGGATACCTCGCCCCCAACTGCTCCATCTTCAATACTCGCGAGCGACAGCGCCGCCATCTCCGCGAGCGACAGCGCCATCCCGATTCTCGCGTGCGCTCCTCGACGACGTCGATCGTTGCGGCGACGACCGGTCGTCTTATGCCGGTCGCGCGCCCCGTGTCGGACGTGACAACGTGGCCGCCTGCGGACCCGACGGACGCGTCGACGATAACCGACCAGCGCGACGAACTCGTCGCCGCCGTCCGCGACCACGCCGGCCGCCTCGCGTACCAGCTCGCGCGCCTGGAGGGCGGGGACTACGGCGACTGGTCCACCGACGGCGAACACGGCGAGTGGACGGTGAAGTACGAGGGCGGGGACCTCGACTATCTCAAGTACGCGCCCGATAGCGGGAGCGACGTCTACGTCGTCTCCACGAAACGCGACCCGGAACCCGAGGGGCTCGCGACCGCACTCCGGGATTACGACGCGCTCGTCGACGGGTTCGCCGAGTACGTCGACTCCGTGTCGGGCATCCTCGACGACGTCTCCACGGACTTCCCCGCGGTCGCGTCAACGGACACGGTCGTCGCGGAACGCGACCGCGTCCTCGACCGCATCCGCGAGGTCTGCGACCGGATCGCCGCGGAACTCCGCCGGTACGAGGGCGGCGACTACGGGACGTTCACCGCGCGCGTCGACGGCACCCGCTGGGAACTCAAGTGGGACGAGGACGGCGCTTCCTACCTCCGCGTGAACGGCTCGAACGGCGTGTACGTCCTCTCGCAGTACTCGCCGCCGTCCGCGGACGACCTCCGGGAGTACGCCCCCCAGTTCCACGGCTTCGTCGACGCGTACAACGCCGAGGTCGACGCCCTCGAATCCGACCTCGCCACCATCGAACTCTGACTGTCGACCGCCGACAGGAACTCACCGGGTCGTCAGCGTTCGAACCGCACAGCAGTCGCGCGCTGAAACATCTCGACTCCGTAGCTATGAATCGTTTCTGACAGAAACCTGTCGTGGCCTTCTGAGTGGACTACTCGCCGCCCGGTAGTCCACGGCCGTCACTGCCGGTCGTACCGGAAGAAGTTCGATCGCCCACGAACGCCAAGATGGTTGCCGGCGCTACTGGCGTCGAGGCCACCGGTGTCGGGGCTACTGGCGTCGAAGCTACTGGCGTCGAGGCTACTGGTGTCGGGGCTACTGGCGTCGAAGCTACTGGCGTCGAAGCTACTGGCGTCGAGGCTACTGGTGTCGGGGCTACTGGCGTCGAAGCTACTGGCGTCGAGGCTACTGGTGTCGGGGCTACTGGCGTCGATGCGTGTGAAACCGCCTTTCAGGACCTCGCTCCGGAATCGCGGGCCCGACGGATTCTCGTCAATGCGTGCGTCCGTGGCGGATGGCTCGGTGGCCTTTCTTCGGTTCGAAGATCGCGTGGGGCACGGCATCCCGGAAGGGAGTCACGAACACGGATCCGGGGACGACCCAGGGGGAACCCGCACCTTGGAAGGTCGGTCGTCGATTCGCCGGACAGCACCCTCCAGGGGGTCCCAGACGTCGTCGCATCCGCCAGTAGGCCGAACTCCAATGTCGCTCCTTCAGCGTCGGGGGACCGCGTTCTGACCAGCAGCCACCACGCCGGCAAGACTATGACAAAGATAGTATAAATACTCATAATTGGCAGAATATCCACGAGAAACTCTCGGTTCGCGGCGTGTGTCGACGCGACAATCCGTTACGGCCTTAAACTTGTAACGAAGATGCATGGACATGACCGACGACGCCGCCTGCTCGTGCAAGGTCACCCGTACCAGAGACGAGTTCGACCTCGAGATGGACGACGAGTCCCTCGTCGCCGCGTGGCAGGACGGGACGAGCGTGCGCGAGCTGACCCGCTCGTTCAACGAAGCCCTCATCGACGCCCGCGTCGACCGTCTCGAAGGCTCCAGCACCACCTGGAACCGTCTCCCGATATACGACGCGCTCAAGACCGACGACCTCTCCGAAGCCGACGTCATCGAGACCCAGCGGGAACTCGAACGTCACGGCGTCGACCCGGACGAACTCCGATCGACGCTCATCTCCCATCAGACGATGTACCGGCACCTCACGTCGTGTCTCGACGCGTCAGCCAGTCCCGACCCCACGCCCGAGGAACGCCGCGAGAAAGCGCGAGACACGGTGTACGCGCTCCAGCGACGCACGACGCTCGTCACCGAGTCGACGATCGAGACGCTCCAGAACACGGGGACGACGGACCTCGGAGACCCCGACGTCCTCGTGGACATCCAGGTCCTCTGTCGAGAATGCGGGTTCTCCGCGGACTTCGATACCGCACTCACCGACGGCTGTAACTGTCCCTGAAACGCGCCACCAGGACCCCTGGCGACGGCCTGCAGTACACCAGCACTCGTCGAGCGTACGTGTCCGCTCGACTGAACGAACAGCAAGACCCTTAGTATAGAATTGAAAACATGGTGGCATGGAATCGACTGAATCACTCGCCACGCCCTTATCGCTGTCAGTCGAGAACGTCGGCGGCATCGACACCACCAGCGTTCGACTCGACCCCGGCGTCACGGTCCTCGAAGGCCGGAACGCCACCAACAGGACGTCGTTCCTGAAAGCCGTGATGGCGTCGATGGGAAGCGACCAGTACACGCTCAAAGGTGACTCCGACGCTGGCCGCGTCGAACTCGAGGTCGAGGACACCGTCGTCGAACGTCGGTTCGAACGCCGGAACGGAGCCGTCACCGCGCTCGACGACGGGTACCTCGACGACCCGGAACTCGCGGACCTGTTCGCGTTCCTCCACGAGGACAACGAGGCACGGCAGGCGGTCGCACGCGGCGACAACCTCCACGAGATAATCACACGACCGATCGACACCGTCGAGATCGAAGCCGAGATCGAGCGACTGCAGGCGACCAAACGCCAGATCGACGAGCAACTCGAACACATCGACGAGCGAGAACGGGAGGAAGCCGAGTTACGAACCCGCAAGACAGAACTCGAATCCCAGATCGCGGACGCCGAGGAGCGACTCGCGGAGCTCGAAGCGGAGATCGAGGCGACGGACGCGGACCTGGAGGCCGAGCAGGAATCGAACGGCGCCGTCGAACGCGACCTCGACTCGCTCACGGACAAGCGCTCCGAACTCGAAGAGCTCCGGTTCGAACTGGAGACGTTGAACGAGACGATAGAGTCCCTGGAGTCCGAGCGGGAGGCGAAACGCGAGCAGCGCGAAGCGATCGCCGTCGACCCCGACACGGACGTCGCATCGCTCCGGAGCGAACTCAAGGACCTCCGTGACCGACAGCGTCGGGTGACGTCACAGATGAGTGAACTGCAGAGCATCATCCAGTTCAACGAGAACATGCTCGAAGGTACCGACACGGAGATCGCGAGCGTCCTCAGGGACGACGACGAGACCGAAGCCGAGGCCGACGGGCCGCTCACCGACCAGCTCGTCGCGGCGGAGACGGTGGTCTGCTGGACGTGCGGGTCGGACGTCGCGGAGGAGGACATCGAGGAGACGCTCGAACGCCTGCGGTCGTACCGTCAGGACAAGTTCGGCGAGCGACAGTCCCTCGAATCGGAGATCGACGACCTCCAGGACCGGGTTTCGTCGCTCGAGGCCGCCGAGCAGGAACTGGAGGACCTGAACGAGCGCCTCGCGGAGATCGACGCGGCGATCGACCGGAAGCGAGCGCGGATCTCGGACCTGGAGGACCGGAAGACGGCCCTCCACGACGAGATCTCGGAGCTCGAGGACGCCGTGGAAGCGCAGCAGTCGTCGGACTACAGCGAGCTCCTCGACCTCCACAAGGAGGCGAACAAGGTGGAGCTGGAGCTCGAGCAACGCAACCGCCAGTTGGCGTCGGTCGAGGAGGACCTTGCGGAGGTGGAGTCGCTCCTGGAGGAGCGCGAGGAGTACGCGGAGCGACGCGAGCAAGTGGTCTCGGAGCTCCAGGACCTCCGGAATCGCATCGACCGGCTCGAGGACGATGCCGTCGACGCGTTCAACGAGCACATGGCGGAGGTGCTCGAGGTACTGGAGTACGAGAACCTCGCTCGCGTGTGGATAGAGCGGCAGACGCGGGAGACGCGCGACGGCCGTCGGAAGGCGCTCGAGAGCTACTTCGAACTCCACATCGTCCGGGAGACCGACGACGGGGCGGCGTACGAGGGAACGGTCGACACGCTCAGCGAGAGCGAACGCGAGGTCGTCGGACTCGTCTTCGCGCTCGCCGGGTACCTCGTGCACGACGTTCACGAGTCCGTCCCCGTGATGCTCCTGGACTCGCTCGAAGCGATCGACGCCGAGCGCATCGGTCGGCTCGTCGAGTACTTCGCTGATTACCCGGACTACCTCGTGGTCGCACTCCTTCCGGAGGACGCAGCGGCTGTGGACGTCCAGCACACCGTCGTTCAAGAGATCTGACGCTGCAGACTTCAGGGATTCTCCCCGTCCCACTTCGGTTTAGGCCCGTTCGGTCTCTGAACGGTAGCACCCAGACACCTCGATGCGAACGACGATACTCACAGCGGACCGCCAGCCAAACAGCCCATTAACATAACCTGGCAGTCATATATATAAATCTGTCAGATAACTCCCTACACCGTCCCGTCGTGCGCGTCAGCATCGACGTTCGGTGAGCGGTGAACCTGACGGCCGGCGTTCTTTCATGTCCCGCCGTGCTCGCGGAACCATACCGTCTCACCGATGGGTGATTCGTCGTCCTCGACGTCGAGGCGCCCGAGGAAGAGGTCGCGGACCGCGAGCGTGACGACCAGTTCGACCACGCCCCGGTCTCCTCCGTTCTCGGGTTCGACGGCGACGACGCAGTGCCCATCGCGTTCCTCGATGGTTCGGATGATACCACGCGTCCATCGGTCGACGTGATGCGTCGGTTCGCGAGCGTGAATGCGGTCGTGAGGCATCGAACTATGCGAGAGATACGGGCCCGAGACGGTAAAACGAACCGGGTACTCCCACGAGCGTGGCGGGTTCGGGAAACGGCAACCGACCTGCAGCCGATTCAGATCTCGGTGACGCGACTGTAGTCGTCGTCGAGCGCCTGCGCGTCCTCCGGGAGGAGCGCCACGACGAGGTACTCCGGGAACGCCGAGAAGTACTCGACGAGCGCCGCGATCCGGTCCGAGTCGATGGCTTCGAGCGAGTCCAGCAGCATGAACGGGACCGTCTCGTGGACGTCGTGGACGAGATAGCCGGCGAGCGCGAAGATGAGCCCCGTCACCTCGCGCTCGCTCTCGCTGAGGTGGTCGATGGTGTCCTCGTACGCCGTCCCGTTCTCGGTCGTTCGGACGACGTGCAACTCGAAGACCGTCCGCCCCACCTTCTCTCGCCCTTCCCGGACCGTTCGCTCCAATCGCTCGATCCAGATGCGCTCGAGGTTCTCGTACCCGAGGACGTCCAGTATCGCGTCCATGTGTTCGTTGAACGCCTCCACGGCGTCCGCTTCGAGCCGGTCGATCCGCGTCCGAACCTCGGTCAACTCGTCGAGCAGTTCCTCCCGTCGCTCCCTGAGGTCGTCCGCACGCTCCAGTTCCGCCGCTATCGTCTCGATCTCGTCCGTCACCGACTCCAGGTCCGCCTCCAGTTGCTGCAGTTCGAACTCGAGTTCGTTCGCCTCCCGATGGAGCGCCAGGACGTCCCCGAACTCCGCGGACTCCAAGTCGTCGACGGCGGCCTGTAGCGACTCGATCTCGGCCTGTAACTCGTCTCGCTCGCCCTGCAGCGACTCGATCGCGGACTGGTGACGGTCGATCTCCGCGTCGATATCGTCGATCTTCGCGCGCGCTTGCTCGCGGTTCTCCTGCTTGCGCTTGGCTTCCCGCCGAGCGGACTGGACCTCCTCGAGGTCCTCTTCCACCGCCGAGACGTCGTTCATCTTCGCCTCCCGCGTCTCTCGGAGCGTCGCGAGCGTCGACTCTATCTGCTCGCGGTCGACGGTCGTCCCGCACGTCCAACACGCCACGTTCGACGACTCCGACCCGAGCAACTGGTCCGTGACCGACTCGTCGCCTGCGTCGGTGTGGTCGCCCGCGAGCGCAGCCAGGAGGTCGTCGTTCGCCTCCGAGAGCATGTCCTCGTTGAACTGGATGACGCTCTGTAACTCCGACACCTCCCCGTTCAATCGACGTTTCTGCTCGCGTAACGCCGCGAGCTCGTCCTCCAACGCCGCGTGCTCGTCCATCGGCGCGTCCGGCAGTTCGTCGAGCACCGCCTCCAACTCGCGACGCTGTTGTTTGAGCGACGACACGCTCTCGGTCTTCGTGTCGATGTCGCGCCGGATGGACTCCAACTCGCTGCGCGTGTCGCTGAGCGCCTCCAGCTTCTCCTGTAACCGCTGCTGGTCCTCGCGACTCTCCTCCAGGTTCCGGTTCGACGCGTCGATCTCGGCTTCTTTCGCTTCGAGCGCGTCCTCCACGTCCGCGATCTCCTCGCGGAGGTCATCGCGGCGCGCCTCGAGGTCTGGGAATTCGCGCTTCCGCGAGTCGAGGTCCGCGAGTTCGTCGTTGATATCGGCCTTCTCGGCTTCGAGACGCTCGATCTCGCGCGTGAGCTCGTCGACGTCGACGGGCCGCATGATGATGTCGAGGAGGTCGTCGCCGCGCGCGACCGCCTGCCGTGCCTCGTTGTTCTCCAACAGGAACGCGAACAGGTCCGCGACCGTCGGGTCGTCGAGGTACGGCTCGCCGCTGTAGGTGACGGTGCCGTCCGCTCGTTCGAGCGTCCGCGTCGCCGTCACGCCGTCGAAGTCGAGCTCGACCGACCCGGCGTCGGCGTCGCCTTTCAGTGTCGCTCGACGACTTCCCATCGCCGCCATTATCGATTGGAGGAACGACGTCCGGTTCGTGGCGTTCTTCCCGCTGAGTACGGTGACGCCGGGCGGGAGGTCGACGGCGGTCTCGTCGATGCCACCGACGTTCGACACGGAGACGCGTGCAGTCGCACCCGACGCTACGTTCGCTTTCATGTACGCACGGTGTTCACGAGAGCATAAAAACGTTGCACCCGCAGTCTGCGAGACCGCGACCTTGGAGGTGGGCCGCGTCTTCGACGGGACCGGCAGCGTCCCCGATACGCCGGGTCGACCGTCGAGTGTCGACGGGTCGACGTCGAGCCGTGGACGAACGGTTTTATGCGGTCGCTCGCGTACGGTTCCGTATGGACGAGACGGACGACGAGGACGAGGGGACGCCGTCGACGAAGGTGGGGCGGCTCCTGGAGTCGTACGACTTCGACCCGGGGTACGGGGCGGAACTGGAGGCGAGGTGGACGGGCGAGCGCGGGGAGCGAACGAGCCTCCGGGACCTCGCGGACGCGTTCAACACCAGGTTACTCGAGTTGGCGTTACGGTCGGCGGGAGCGTCCGTCATCGACGGTGAGGTCGACAACCTCTATCGGCTGCTCACCGACGAGGAGGCGAGTGCGGGCGGTCGCGTCGAGGCCAGGGGTCGGCTGGAGCGCGAGGGCGTGGACGTCGACCAGCTCGAGGCGGACTTCGTCACGTATCAGGCCATCCGCTCGTACCTCAAGGACGTTCGTGGCGCGGAGCACCAGTCGACGTCGCCCGAGAAGCGAGTCGAGAACACGACGGAGACGGTCGAGCGACTGCTGTCACGCGTCCAGTCGGTCGTCGAGTCGGACCTCGCCGGCCTCCGGCGCGCCGACCGCATCACGCTCGGGGACTTCCATCTCTTCGTCGAGGTGAACGTCCTCTGTCGAGACTGTCAGGCGCAGTACGGCGTCGTCGAACTCCTCCGGCGAGGCGGCTGTGACTGCGAGTCATCGGCGTCGCCCCGACAGACGGAATAACGAGATTAGTGGTGTTATTCCTATTTGGCGTCAGTTCGTTCACGAACCCTCCGAGGGCGTCGTCCCCGAACCCTCGGCACGTCCCGATCCAGTTCCGTCCGTAGACGGCGATTCCGCGTCGGCCGACCGCGGTCCGGAACCACCCGACTCGACTTCGTCGACCGGGTCGCGCTCGACCGGATTCGGCAGGTGCAGGTCCGCGACGACGAGCTCGTGCACCTCCATGTCCTCGAAGACCGCGCCCCACCCCCCGATGGAGTACGAGCCGTGCTCGGTCTGGAGCTCCACCGTCGCGAACCCGGCGAGCTGTTCGAGCGACGGCGTCTCCGTGTCGAACTCCGAACCCGTGTAGGAGATGTTCGTCACCGGGCCACTGACCGTCCGCATCCGCTCCTCGTTGTTGTCCCAGCCGTGTGCGACGACGT
Organism: Halorubellus salinus; assembly: GCF_020567525.1. Lineage (GTDB taxonomy): Archaea > Halobacteriota > Halobacteria > Halobacteriales > Natrialbaceae > Halorubellus > Halorubellus salinus. The sequence goes on along the minus strand of NZ_JAJCVI010000003.1, from coordinate 65,815 downwards.
GGATGCCGACGCCGTCCCAGTACAACTCGACGAAGTCCTGGATGAACTCCTCGATGCTGATGTACGGGAGCGGCCCGTCGCGCGTGGTGTGAACCTGCGGTTGGACCGCCCAGAGGCACGTCTGGAAGTACCAGTGGAAGATGAACGAGAGGATGTCGTCGTTGACGATGACGCCGTAGGGGTCGCGGCTCCGGTCGTTCGGCGCGAAGTACGTGTGTCGCCTGTCGACGACGGCGAGGAACGGCCCCGGTATCTCGCACTCGCGGACCTCGAGCACCGCGTCCTCGAGGTCGAGTTCGTCCAGGACGTTCGTCGACGCGGACTGATTGTACACCGATAGTCGAACGATGATGCCGTCGTCGTGCGCGTCCCGGAGCGCGGGGAGGAGCGACTCGACCTGGTCGATCGTCGCGGCGAGCTCGATGGCGTGGTCGGCTTCGGCGATGGAGGAGCGGACGCGGTCGTGTATCGTCGACTGGTGCTTGACGACGCTCATCTGGTGGTCGGTCTGATGCGGTTCCTTCCATCGGTCCTCTATCTCGTCGGCCGTATCCTTCAGGACCTCGCTGTAGCTCCGGAGGTTGTTGAGGACGTCCACCGGGTCGCGTGGCCGCGCGTGCAGTTGCTCGCGGTCGATGGTCTCGACGTACCCTTCGTCCTCGAGGTCGTCGAGGACCTTGTATATCTGGGACATCGGAACGGACGATCGCTTGGCGACGTCGACCGCGGGAGCGATCCCGAGGTCCAGGAGTGTGAGATAGGCGTCGGCCTGGTACGAGGTCAGACCGGCGCGTTCGAGCGCGTCCTGCATTTCCTCCGATTCCATGGTCCCGCTTGTGCGGTGGGAACCATAGTCATTCCGTTCCCTCAATATCACGAGCACCGCCATCCGCGACGAACGTATACGCAGACTGGTCGTACCGGAATGGAGATACCTCGTACTGGAATCGACCGACCGGAGCCGTCCGTATCGTGCCCGGATCTCTTTGTTGGGTCGAACAAAATGGACTGCTGACTCTTGCTGGGCAGACGGCCGTTCGCGAAGCGGGGCCCCTACAGGCGCTGGCTCGTCGATGGCGAGCGCGATAGAAGAGAGACGGCGGGCGAGTGCGGGCGACCGCTACGAACCGGCTGCTACGAACCGTGGTCGTACGTCGAGACCACGGTGACGCCGTCCGTCGCGATGCGGAGGCGCGCGTTCACGGGCACGTCCTCGAACGTCCGCGTCGTCCCGTCCGGCCATTCGACGGTGATGGTCACCGTGCTCGCCGCTCCGAGCCCGACGTGTTCGACCCGCGGTTCCTGCGAGAGGTAGTCGACGTTCGCGGTCTGCCGGACGACCGTCTCGTCGCCGTTCGCGGAGACGGTGACGACCGCGCCGAGCGCCGTCGCGCCCTCGCCGTCGACGACCTCGAACGCGACGCTGTTCCCGTCCACGACGGTGTTCTCGTAGACCGTGACGGGCCCGCCGTACGTCGCGGCGACGACGTCCCGGTCGCCGTCGTTGTCGTAGTCGAGACTCACCATCCCGCGGCCGTTCCGTTCGGCGACGCCGCGCTCGCTCGCGTCCCTGGACTGGAACGACGACCCGTCGCGCTCCCAGACCATCGCGTACGTGTAGTGCGGGTCCTCGGGGTCGATACGGAGCACGTGCTGGGTGGCCTGCCAGAGGTCCCGGTCGCCGTCGTTGTCGAAGTCGGTGAGGCTCGCCGCCCACCCCCACCCGCCCCGACGGACGCCGTACGCGTCGGCGCGGTCCTCGAACCGGCCGTCGCCCCGGTTGACCAGTAGCGTGTTCCCCTTCGTTCGCCCGGAGTGGATGACGAACTCGAACAGGCGCTCGTAGCGCTCGTAACGCTCCGCGGACATGTTCTCCTTCGATATCGGGAGGTAGATGTTCGACACGAACACGTCCGGGCGGCCGTCGCCGTTCACGTCCGCGACCTCCGACGCCATCCCGTTCCGCGCTGTCGCGCCGCCGAGCAGTCGTCGTTCGAACGTCCCGTCGCCCTGGTTCACGTAGACGGTGTCGTTGTTGTAGTCGTTCGCGACGTGGACGTCCGGGTGGCCATCGCCGGTCAGGTCGACGAAGCTCGCCGCGAGACTCCACGTGTCGCCAGTGATGCCGGTCGACTCGACGCGCTCGAATCGGCGACTCGACTCCGACGGTTCGCTCGGGGCGACGTTCTCGAACAGCACGTTCGGGTTCCCGTTGTCGTCCGCAACGTGCCCGGTGTCGTCGAAGTACCCCTCGGGCTTCCCGTTCGCCCAGTCACCGGACTGGTACACGAACAGGTCGAGGTCGCCGTCGCCGTCGTAGTCCGCGACGGTCGCGCCCTGTGGATACGTGAGGTTCCCGATGCCGAGGTCGGTCCGCTCGAAGGACCCCTCGTCGTTGTGGAGCGCGACGGGTGGCGCGTCCTCTGCGAGCAGGAGGAGGTCCGTCCAGCCGTCGCCGTCGTAATCGAAGAACACCGCACTCCGGAACGCTCGCTGGAGGGCCGGCAGTCGCTCCGAGCGCGCGAACGTCCCGTTCTCGTTCTCGTAGAGCACCGGCCGGTCCCCGCCGAGTGCGAGGACGTCCGTCCAGCCGTCGTCGTCGACGTCAGCGGCGAACACGCCCGCGTTCCCGTTCCCGATACCGCTCGCGTCGTCGGTGTAGTCGATGCCGGCGTCGTCGGTCGCCGCCCGGAACTCGATCTCGGGGCTCGGGGCCTCGGCGTCGAACCCGAGCGCGCCCGATGCGACCGCGAGACCACCGACGACGGCGGCGACGACGACCGCCACGGCGACGATCCGGGCGCGGCCCGCGAGGAACGTTCGGACCCTCATCGATGCACCGGGAGTGCGAGGTCGTCCCGAGACGGAATCAGGTACGTGCCTCGCGAGCGCGTCTCGAGGTAGTCGACGATGCCGTGCCGTTCGGCGGGAACGTCCACGTCGTACTCGTCGACGTTCATCGCCGTGCGCGTGTCGACGAAGTCCGCGACGGTCTGCTGGACCGACGAGAAGTTGAACTCGGTGTCGTCGACGGCGTCCGTCGCGACGCCCTCCGAGCGCCGCAGGATGACGGTCTCGAAGTCGTCGTCCCGGGCGCGAGCGAGCTTCTGGGAGTGCCCGACGGTCCCGTGCTCGTCGGCGTGCGCGTCGATGGCGTCGACGTCGTCCTCCGTGATGCCGCTATCGCCGCCGAGCTTCGACCCGGTCTCGCCGACGTCGTCGGGGTCGTGAGCGGGACAGAACATCTCCGCGGTCCGCTCGCCGTGGGACTGCTCGTACCAGCTATCGAGGTCGATACGGAGCCGCGAGACGGCCTGGGTGGTTCCGCCGGCGAACGGCCCTTCCTGGAGCGTGACGCGGTCCTCCGCGGGGAGGCTGTCCCGGAACCCGGACTTGAACCCCATCGAGAGCGGCGCCTCCTCGGGGACGTCGTCGTTTTCGAGCTTCTCCGCCGGCAGTCCCTTCCCGACGACGCCGGTCCGTCGGTCGACGCGAGCGAACACGCCGTCGAGCGACGCGTCGACGCGCACGCCGTTGACCGTCTCCGTCTCCCCGAAGAGCGCTGCTTCGGCGGCGAGCACGATCGACCCGAAGTCGCTCGTCAACACGAGGAGCGCGTCGTGACCGTTCGCCTTCGCGGGGTCCTCGCCGACCGCGTCGAGCACGTCCTCGGGCGGGTCGAGCTGGTCGGGCACCGCCCCGAACCGCTCGAAGTACCGCGGCGCGTACCCGAGCGTGTAGAGCAACCCGTCGTTGATTGCTGCGCCCGTGCGCGTTCCGGTCCCCCAGCGGAACGCGTGGTCGAGCGTCTCGAACGCCGCCGTGACCTGCTCGCGCTCCGCGACCGTGGGTTCCGTCTCGCTCTCGTAGGAGAGGCCGAGGAGCAACTGGTGCTGGGGGAGCACGGTGTTCCCGTGCGCGTCGCGAACGAGGTGGTCGCCCCAGCGGTGCTGTCCGTCCGGCACGACCGACGGGTCGCCCTGCGGGAACTCGGCGCTCTCGGACTGGTCTCCACTCGTCGACGTCGTGGACTCGTCGCCTCGCTCGCGGTCCATGCAGGCCGCGAGCGCGCTCGTTCCGCCGATGGCCACGGCCGCCTTGACGAACTCGCGTCGCTCGATACCGCGAGCGCTATCGAATCGCATCGTTCCTAATCGACCATGATACTACAAAAAAGTACCCCGGACGTGTCGATGCGCGACGACCGCCGACGGTCAGCTCCCGTCCTCCACGGTACCATGACCGGTCGCCGTAATCGATGGCGTCGTCATCCGGGCAGTTGCCGTGCACCGCTGCAGCGCGACGCGCGTCCCCACCACAACGCTCTTGTAGGAAGAACTGAATCTTCCATACCATGGTTCTCGAGTCAGGGCCGCTCGCCGACGTCGACCCCGAGACGGCCAGCGTCACCGACCTCTCCGTCACGAGCGTCGAGCGAGCGCTCGAATCGGGCGACCCGCTCGTCCGCCAGCACGCCACCGACGTCTGCGTCCAGGCAGCCGTCGACGACCCGGCCGCGATGGGGCCGTTCGTGGACGTCCTCGTCGACGCACTCGACGACGAGAGCGTCGTCGTCGTACAGAAAGCGGCGGCGGCGCTCGTCCCCGTCGCGGAGGCGGCCCCGGACGCGTTCGGAGACGCCGTCGACGAACTGGTCGCGCTCTACCAGCACGACGTCTCCACCGCACGGGCGTACGGGGCGAAACTCCTCGGGACGCTCGCCGTCGAACGGCCGGCGCTCCTCGTCGCCCACGTCGACGCCGTCGTCGACGCGCTCGACGCACCAACGCAGGAACTCGACGCGGTCTCCAGCACAGCGGACACCGCACCCGTCGACGACGAGGTCCGGGCCGCGATGTCACAGCACGACGACGCCGAACTGAAACGCGAGCAGGCGAGCCGCGAGACCGTCGCGAACGTCGTCGTCGCGGTCGCGGAAGCCCACCCCGAGGCCGTCGCCCCACACCTCGGCCGGATCGCCGACGTCACGTACGCCGCACCGACCATCGTCGCCGCCGCGTTCGTCGACGCCATCGCGACCGTCGCCGAAGCCGACCCGGACGCCGCCCGCGACACCACCGCGGTCCTCCTCGACCTCCTCGACCACGACCACCCGATGCTGCGCGGTCGCGCCATCCGCGCGCTCGGGTTCCTCGGCGACGACGAAACCATCGACCACCTCCGCCAGGTCGCCGCCGAGGACCCCGACGCGGACGTCCGCTCGCTCGCCGCCGAGACCGCCGACTTCCTCGAACCGAACTGACGCGACAACTGAGGAGCCCGAGCCGACCGCGCCGACCGCGCGAGCGGTCCAACTGGCTGCGCCGACAGCCCGGCGATGGTTTTAACTCGACACCGAGTGCTTTGTTGAGTCGAATGGAGCGAGGACTCGTACTCGTCGAGCAGACCGTGGACCACCTGGACCTACTCGCCGAAGCCGTCGAACACGCCCTCGGCGCCGACGCGGACCTCGTCCTGCTCACGACCATCACGCACGAACAGTTCGAAGACGACACCCAGATGCTCGAGACCATCGGCCACCTCGAGAACACCAGTTACGACACCGGCTCGGTGCTCGACCGCGCCGTCGCCGACGTCCGCTCGTTCGTCGCGGACGACGTCCCCGACGACGTCGACGTCACCATCGTCGCTCGCGCCACCGACGACCCCGGACAGGCGCTCCTCGACGTCGGCGACGAACACGGCTGCGACCACGCGTTCGTCCTCGGCTCGCGTCGCTCGCCGGCCGGAAAAGCGCTGTTCGGCGACGTCGCCCAACAGGTCGCGCTGAACTTCGACGGCTACGTCACGCTCGCGACCCAGTGACGTCACGACCCGGGACTCCTTCTCCCGACGACCCTCACTCAGGGCTCGCGCCGTGCACACACGAGCGACGTGCCGCCGACGAGCACGAACGCACCGACGAGGAGCCCGATGTCCACGATCGCGATCGCGTACGGGCCCGTTCCCGGCTCGAGGAACGGCAGCGAGAACACGAGCAGGACCGTCATCACGACCAGGAGCGCGACCAGTCCACGCATCACGTCCTGGTACGCACAGAGCGTCTCGAAGAGCGGACCGGTATCGACCATACGTCGACGTGGTAGCGGGGTGGTAAGAACGTTGTCGTCGGGTTCGGTGTGGTGGTGGGCATGACAGAGGCTCGATGCGGCCATCGGCCCTCAGACCGATGGCACGCGGCCCCGACGTCAACTCCCACCCCGCTCGGTTCGCAACGCGACCGTCTCGCGCTCGATACGATACCGCAACCGGCCGCCAGACCGCAAAGCGCGCGGCGACACCTAGTCCTCTATCGGGTCACTCTCCCAGTACGCGTGCTCGGGTTGCTCGCGGAAGCACGCCACCTCCTGGCCACCTCCGTCGACGGGCTCGCGCGTCGGCGTCCCCCCTTTGCAGGCCTCGCGCGCCTTCGGACAGCGCGTGTGGAACCGACACCCAGAGGGTGGATTCACGGGGTCCGGGATGTCTATCTTCCGCATCGGCGGGTCGACCGCCTCCGTCGCGTCGAGCGACAGCTCCGGCGTCGCCCACCGGAGCACGTTCGTGTACGGATGCCGGGGGTCCTCGATGAGTTCCTCCGCCGTTCCGAGCTCGACGAGCTCCCCGAGGTACATCACGCCGATGCGGCCGTCGCCGTGCTCCGTGAAGTACCGCGCGTTCGAGAGGTCGTGACTGATGAACACGTACGTCGTGTCGAACACGTCCTGGAGGTCGAGCATCAGGTCCATCATCTCGACGCGCAGCGAGACGTCGAGCGCACTGATGGCCTCGTCCGCCAGGATGACGTCCGGGTTCATCAGGAGTGCGCGACACAACGCCACGCGCTGCTTCTCGCCGCCACTCAACTGGTGCGGGTAGCGGTCGCCGAAGTCCGCGGCCGGCGACATTCCGACGCGCTCCAGGAGCGAGAAGATGCGTTCCCGGCGCTCGCCACTCCCCATGTCGGGGTGAACGTGCCGGAGCGGCTCCGAGAGGATCTCGACGAGCCGCTGGTTCGGGTTCAGCGAACTCCCCGGGTCCTGGTGGATTATCTGGAGGGACTGCCGGATCTCCTCGAAGGGGACGTCGCCGCGTCCCGCCTTCGCCTCCCAGATGTCCTGCCCGCGGAACTCCACGGACCCACCCGTCGGTTGCTGGAGGCCGATCGCGGTCTTCCCGAGCGTCGTCTTCCCGCAGCCGGACTCGCCGACGAGCGCGAGCACGTCGTTCTCCTCGATGTCCAACGAGACCCCGTCGACCGCGTGCACGACGTCGGGGTCCTGGTAGAAGTCCCAGATGCTCTGCTCCTTCTCGAAGTGCACCTCGACGTCCGACAGCCTGAGCAGCGGGTCACTCATCGTTCCCCCCCTCCACGGCTGCCGTCCGCGTCCATTCCATCCGGGGTCCCACCGTCGGCGTCCACGTCAGCGGACGTGCCACCGTCGGGCGCGTAGTTCAACGGGATCTCGCCGGCGCTGTCCTCCCAGTGGTGACACGCGACCGAGTGGTCGTCGACGACCGTCGAATGCTCGGGCGCGTCGACGCGACAGGACTCGTCCGCGAGCGGACACCGCGGCCGGAACGAACACCCCTCGGGCACGTTGACCGGTGCCGGACTCGACCCCTCGATGGCCTCCATCTCCTCCAGGGGCGCGTCCAGGTTCGGCGTCGCGTTCAGGAGCGCTCGCGTGTACGGATGCGACGCGTGCCCGAGAATCTCCTCGGTCGGCCCGACCTCCACGAGCTCGAACGCGTACATCACCGCGAGCCGGTCCGCGAGCGACGCGACCAGCGGCAGGTCGTGCGTGATGAACACCATCGTCAGGTCGTACTTCTCCTGGAGCTTCTCCAGGAGCACGAGGATCGAGCGCTGCATCAGGAGGTCGAGCGCCGCCGTCGGCTCGTCCATCACGAGCACGTCCGGTTCGAGCACGAGCGACAGCGCGATGAGCGCGCGCTGCTGCATCCCCCCACTGAGTTCGTGCGGGTACGAATCCAGCACGCGCTGGGGGTCGAGGTAGAGGTCCTCCAGGAGCTCCCGGGCGCGCGCCATCCCCGCCGTTCGGTCCGCGTCGTGCGCGTCCAGGGTCTCCTCGAAGTGCCCGCGGACCTTCATCGTCGGATTGAACGAACTCATCGCACCCTGGAACACCATCGAGACCTCCTCCCAACGGAGCTCCTTCAACGACGCCCCGTCAAGGTCGAGGACGTCGACGCGCTCCCCTCCCTCCGGGTAGTACGACACCTCACCGGACAACAACCCGGGGTCGGGGATGGCGTCCAGGAGCGCGGACGCGAGCATCGACTTCCCGCTCCCGCTCTCCCCGACGATACCGATTATCTCGTTCCGTTCGATGTCGATACTGACGTCGTCGAGCACGTAGGACTCGCCGTCGTCGTACGTGACGCTGGCGTTCCGGAGCTCGAGGATCGTGTCGCTCGCGTCGACGGCTGACGTCGCCGTCGAAGAGTGGCTCGCAGTCATGTTAGAGTATCTCCGTGGAGGCGTTCGAGTCCTCCGCTTCGCTGCCGGCAGTCGACTCCGATTCCCCGGCGAGGCGCGTCCTGACGCGCGGATTGAACACGCGATCCATCCCCTGCCCGAGCAGGATGAGCCCGAGCGAGAGGAAGAGGATGGCGAGCATCGGCGCGATCAGCCAGTGCGCGGCCTCGATGGTGTACAGCGCGCCCGCGGTCGAGTACGCGAGGTACATCGTGATCCCCCAGTTCTCCGCCCCGATGGGGAGGACGCCGAGGAAGTACAGCCCGACCGACGCGAAGATGACGTACCGTGCGGCCGTCACGAAGTTCACGGTGACGTACGGCATCAGGTTCGGGATGATGTCCTTCCGGATGATGCGATGCGTGGGCGTCCCCATCGTCCGCGACGCCTCGACGTAGTTCTGCTCGCGGATGGTGAGCACCTGCGAGCGGATGGACCGCCCGAGGCCCGCCCAGTAGTTCAGCGTGATGAGCACGCCGAGCACGAGCGGGTTCTCGGGCGTGAACGCGATGGCGAGAATCATGATGAGCGGCAGGCCCGGGATCGCCATCACGAAGTCCGCGATCGCCATCAGCACGCGGTCGGTCGTCCCGCCTTTGAATCCCGCGACGGTCCCGAGGACGACCGCGACGCCGGTCGCCCAGATGGCGCCGCTCGTAATCATCAACATCATCTCGGGCGTGGCGTGCACGAGGAGCGCGAGCAGGTCCGTCCCGGTCGCGGTCGTCCCGAGCACGTAGTCCATGTTCTCCAGCGGCAGGAGGTACCGTGGCGCCTGGTTCGTCTCCGGCGACGGGTAGAGGCCGAGCGCCGCAATCAGTGCGACGACCACGTAGAAACCGACGATGAGCAGGCCGAAGCGCGTCCGCCAGTCGCTCCACGCGACCACCGCCGGCTTGTACACGCGCTCCTGGTAGAGGTCGCGGTAGCGGTCGAGTCTCGAGAGGTCGGTCGCAGCCGCGTTCGAACTCGACCAGTCGACCCCGCCGACCTGCGAGTCGGTTTCAGTAGGCTTCATTGCTCCCCCCCGAAGAGATGCGTGGGTCGACCTTGCTGTACGTCAGGTCCGCGACGTATGCCCCGACCACGAGCGCGACCGTGATGACGAGGAACGTCCCCATCATCAGCGGATAGTCCCGTGCTTTCAGTGCCTTGAACATGTAGAATCCGAGTCCCGGATACGAGAAGATGCGTTCCAGGATGATGGTCCCACCGAGGTTGAAGCCGAGCAGGAGCAGGAAGCCAGTGTACATCGGGAGGATGGCGTTGCGCCCGACGTACCGCGTGGCGATACGGCGGTCGGCGAGCCCGCGGAGTCGCGCGACGCGGACGTAGTCCTCGCCGAGCACCTGGATGCTGTTCCCGCGCATCGCGAGCGCCTGCACGCCCATCCCCGTGATGGTGAACGACGCCACGGGGAGGATAGCGTGCTCGAGCGCACTCATCACGAACGGCACGCTCAACTCCTTCTCGACCGCCAGCCCGGTCGTCCCGCCGGTCGGCAGGACCTGGTACTGGTACCCGAGGAAGTACACGAGCAGGAGCGCGAGCACGTAGAACGGGACGGACGCGGAGAGGATGGAGACGCCGGTCAACGCCTGATCGAACCGGCTTCCCTCCCAGTACGCCATCATCGCGCCGAACAGGACCGCGAACGCGAACATGAGGACCGTCGAGACGACGACGACGAACACCGTCCACGGAACCGCCTCCGCGAGGATGTTCGTCACCGGTTCGTCGAGCGAGATCGACCGACCGAGGTCGCCGCCGGCGACCGACAGCATGTAGCTCTGGTACTGTTCGAGTAGCGTGGCGTCCGGCCTGATGTTCTGGTAGTTCTCGATGTACGCGTTGATCTGATCGGGGTCCATCCCCTGTCTGGCGAGCTTCACTCGCAGCGTCGTCAGTGGGCCGCCAGGGAGCAGTCGTATCATACCGAACGTGAACGTCGCCACCAGATAGACCGTGAAGAGCACGCGCGCCGTCCGCTTGGCGAGATAGTGGGACATACGATATCGAATCTCTCTTTGTGATTATTAACGTTTGGTGCTGGTCTGCATCTACTTCGCCTGGAGGTTCCCCTGCCGCGGCAGCCAGTGGCACGGCCACTTGACCTTGTAGTTCGAGGCGCCGTCGTCGGGGACGTCCCATTCGTCCTCGGTGACGAATGACTGCTCGCGTTTCTCGAGGAGCGAGAGCATCGGGAGGTCCTGGTTGTTGTGCCAGGCGGCCTGCCGGACGAGCTCCTGCGCGGTGGACTCGTCGGTGGCGGCCGGGAGCTTCTCCACCTTCGAAGCAGGGTTCATACTCGTCGTGCCCGAGCCCTTGCGGGCGGGCACCTCGATCTCGCCTTCCGGATAGTTGTGGCCGCGCTGCCACGTCGTGAGCTTGACCTGATGACGCAGCGGGTAGAACGGGAACGCGGACCGCGGGCCGCCGGGCAGCCAGAACGCGGTCGCGAGCCGGAAGTCGCCGTCCGTGATCTGCCCCCACATCTGGCCGGTCGGGACGGTGGTGACGGACGCGTCGAACCCGAACGAACTGAGCTGGTCGGCGATCGTCTGACTCGCAGTCACCCAGTCGCCCCAGCCCGCGAACTGCTTGATCGGGATGGAGATGACGTCGCCGTTCTCGTCCTTCCACTTCCCGTCTTCCTTCGTGTAGCCGACGGACTCTAGGAGCGACGCGGCCTTCTTCGACTGCGTCTCGGCCTGCCCGTACGTCTCGTAGGTATCCATCTCGTCGCCGAGCCAGCGGTCCTGGTCGCCGACTGCGATACCGCAGGGGACCTTCGGCGTGGACTTCGTCCGCGGCCCCGCGTTGTCGCGGACCTGGTCGCGGTTGATGACGTGCATGAGCGCCTGCCGGACCTCGCGCTTCCCCATGACGGGGTCGTCGTGGTTCGGGAGGAGCCCGTACCCCCACTTCGCGGGGACGCGTGCCTCGTTGACGGCGTCCGGGAGGTTCGCGACGACCTTCGGCGGCGTGAACAGGCTCATCGCGACGTCCAGCTTTCCGCCGAGCAACCCGGCGTGCATCTGGGGGTTGTCCGGCATGTGGATGTACTGGTACTCCTCGAAGTTCACGTTGTCAGCGTCGGGGTGGTCCGCGAACCGCTTCAGCGTCACCTGCTGTTTGTCGGCGTCGCCCGTGTACTTGAACGGGCCCGTTCCCTGGACGTTCTCGTCGTAACTGAAGCTCTGGACCGCGCTCGCTTCCTTGTCGAGGTACTCCTTGTACACGCTGTGCTTGGTGTCGACGCGCATCGGCGCGAGCGTGTGCTTGACGATGGTCGGGTTGGTCTCCTCGGAGAAACTGAGCTCGACCGTCTTGTCGCCGGTCGCTTCGACGCTCTCGGTGAAGTCCCAGAGGCTCTCCCCGGTCTTCTTCCCGATCTTGAACTGCGTGACGAGGTCCTGGCTGGTGACGTCGTCGCCGTTGTGCCACGTCAGGTCCTCTCTGATCGTGAGCGTCGCCGACTCCGATTCGACCTGCCAGTCGTCGAGCGCGTAGAGGATGAACTCGCCCTTCCCGAAGTGGTACTGCGCGAACTTGTCGAACACCATCTCCCCCGACCAGGCGGCGTACTTCTGGGTGTTGTGGGGGTTGTAGTGCATGTTCTTCGGCACGCCTTCGTTCGTCGCGCCGACGAGCGTCTTGTCCTGGACGGTGACGCTCCCCCCGGAGTCGTCGGTGCCGTCGGACCCGTCACCGCTCCCGTCGGTGTCCTCGCCGTCGGTATCGTCGTTCGACGTGGTGCTACATCCAGCGAGGGCGACCGCGCCTGACGCCCCCGTTAGTTTCATGAACCGGCGACGGCTGCAGACGTCCCGGTAACTGGTGGCTGAGTCGCTTGCCATTATCCACCAAAACCACCAACCCAACAATACATAAAAGTTTGGGAGAGTGCGAAAGGTTGACGCGGCCTGCCGACAGAACCGCAAGACTCGACCCACCCGTAGCGCCGCCAGCGTCGCTCGGTCAGGGTCGTCGACGCCGAACCGCCGCCAGCACACCGACCGACCTGGCGAAAAACATAAGTAACCGATTCATCTTGTACTGGATAATGCACCAAGACAGCACAGAGTACGAGTTCCAACAGCCCCACCTCCCCGTCGCCACTCGCGTCGAGGACCTCCTCGACAGGATGACCACGGCGGAGAAAGCCGGCCAGCTGGTCGGCACGTGGGCCGGGACACTGAGCGAGTTCAACGACGTAGCCGACGTGAAGACCGCCATCAGCGACCACCACATCGGCGCCGCAGCGACGTTCGGCTGGGGTGGCTCCCTCGACACGACCGTCGACGACGTCGTCGAGACGGTCAACGAACTCCAGGCGTACGCCGTCGAGGAGACCCGGCTCGGGATTCCGCTCCTGTTCAACGTCGACGCAGTCCACGGGCACGCCTACGTCGCCAACGCGACCATCTTCCCGAACGGGCTCGGCGTCGGCGCCACCTGGGACCCCGACGCCGCCGAACGCGCCGCGAGCATCACCGCGAGCGAGATTCGAGCCACCGGCGCCCACCAGAACTACTCGCCGACGTGCGACGTCGGCCGCGACCCGCGCTGGGGGCGCGTGTTCGAGACGTTCGGCGAGAGCCCGTACCTCTGCGGTGAACTCGCCGCCGCGAAAGCCCGCGGCTACCAGGGCGACGGCATCGAAGGCGACGAGAACGTCGTCGCGACGGCGAAGCACTTCCCCGCCTACAGCGAACCGGAACGCGGCGAGGACGCCTCCCCCGTGGACGTCTCCGAGTACAAGCTCCGGAACACGTTCGTCCCGCCGTTCGAACGCCTCCTCGAGGAGGACGTCGAGTCGGTCATGCCGTGCTACAACTCCATCAACGGCGAGCCCGCGCACGCCTCCGAACGCTACCTGATCGACCTGCTCCGGGACGAGCTCGGGTTCGACGGCACCGTCGTCTCCGACTGGAACGGCATCCGCCAGCTCGCAGACGAACACCACACCGCCGTCGACCGCCGCGAAGCCGTCAAGCAGTCGCGGGTCGCCGGCCTCGACCTCGCGTCCGTCGGGCACGTCGGGCACGTCGAGGAACTCCTCGCACTCGTCGAGGACGGCGACCTCCCCGAGAGCGTCCTGGACGACAGCGTCCGTCGCGTCCTCGAACAGAAGTTCCGCCTCGGTCTCTTCGAGGACCCGTACGTGGACGCCGACGACGCGACCGACACCGTCGGCGCGAGCGACCACCAGGACGTCGCCCTGGAGTGCGCTCGCGAATCGATGACGCTCCTCCAGAACGACGACCTCCTGCCGCTGTCCGGGGACGAGGACGTGTTCGTCGCCGGCCCGAACGCCGACGACCTCGTCCATCAGGTCGGCGGGTGGAGCGTCGACGAGGAAGCGCACGTCGCGGGCGACAGCATCCGCGACGCGCTCGCCGACCACACCACGGGGTCGGTCACGTACGAGCAGGGCGCGTCGATGTCGACGACGGAAGACGTCGAAGCGGCCGCGGCGAAAGCCGCCGAGGCGGAGGTTGCGGTCGTCGCCGTCGGCGAGAACTGGTACCTCCACGAGTTCGGCCCCGAGGTCCAGTCCGGGTCGAAGACCGGCGAGTTCCCGACGCGCTCGGAGCTCCGACTCCCCGAAGCCCAGCGCGAACTCGTCGAGGCGATCCACGAGACGGGGACGCCGACCGTCGGCGTGCTCGTCACCGGTCGCCCGCTCATCGTCGACTGGATGGCAGAGCACCTGCCCGCCATCCTCATGGCGTACTACCCCGGGTCTCGGGGCGGGACCGCGGTCGCGGAGACGCTGTTCGGCGCGAACGACCCGTCCGGTCGCCTCCCGATATCTGTCCCGCGGTCGCCCGGCGACCTCCCACAGCACTTCGACCACCTCGCGCACCCGGCACCCATCGGCGTCGACGAGCATCCCGATTCGTACGACCCGCTGTTCGAGTTCGGGCACGGCCTCAGCTACACCGACTTCGAGTACGCCGACGTCTCGGTCTCGACGGACGAACTCGACGCCGCCGACGACTTCGAGGTGTCGGTCACGCTCGCGAACGTCGGCGACCGTACCGGGACCGAGGTCGTCCAGGTGTACAGTAGCGCGCTCACCGCGTCCCGGGTCCCTCGCGTTCGTCGCCTCCAGGCGTTCGAGCGCGTGACGCTCGATCCCGGCGAGGAACGCACCGTGACGCTCTCGCTCGCCGCAGACGACTTCAGCGTCTACCACCCCGGCGACGGCCACACGCTCGAAGCCGGCGAGTACCGACTGCTCGTGGACGACGAGACCCGGACCGTCACCGTCGCCGACGCCGAGTACTGAGTCTCGCGGAAGCGACGTCTTCTCTCCCTCCTCCGATGCACCCTGGTCTCGTACGATAGCGGCGCCGCTCGTTCATCCTCCAACTCACTTCGTCGCGGACGGTCGGCAGTGCTGTAGCCTCTCGCCAGAGCGCAGCTTCACTATGCGACGAGCACCTGCGAGCCAGTGGCGTTGCACCTCGTCACCGCCTCGGGTGACGACGAAAGGTGACGAGCGCCCGGCCGCTTTCTGGCCCCGACGCGACCCGATCGTGACACCACAACGCGATATCTTACGGAAGTTGACTGGTACTGGAGCTGTCACGAACGCGGGAGAAACGCCCGAATGCGCGGTGAATAATGAACAATCGATGTATTTTGATGCGGCAATAAAACATCCTTCCCGCAGGACTGGCCGCTGGTGAACACCACCCGGTAGGTTCTCGGCGCCGGTCTCCCCCCCCTCACCGAGAATAACGAACCTATCACTGTTAGTTGAGTTTGGACTGGTCGACCGTCACCACGTAAAGTGAACCCCGACCGCGAGAGATGGAATAACAGCCATAGACTTGTTACGACCGCTCTCCCTCGTTCCGCCTCGACGTCTATCGGACGGATGCGCCACCGCAGGGACGAGCCATCGATCGGACGCGGCCTCGCACGGACTCGGGTTCGCGACCTCGCTGCCAGTCGGCAGAACGGGCAACCCCTACGAAGCACCGGCCGTACCGTCTCGTGTTCTATCACGCCAGTCCCGACGCCATCCGTTCCGCGACGAGACCGAATCCATCTTCGGGACGTCAACTGCCGATGGCCGGGTGAGCGAACGCGACCGGCTCGCCCACTCACCGATCGACTGCCCTCGCGCCGTTGTGCTTGATGCGGATGATGTCCGCAGTCTCGGTGACGAGCTGCGGGAGCTTCGACTGGAAGTACTCGCCCTCGATGCGACTGGCCGGTCCAGAGAGGGAGACGGTCCCGATGACGCCATCCAGTCCCCGGACGGGAGCGGCGACACCGCGGATACCCACGGCCGCTTCCTCGCGGTCTCGCGCGAACCCCTGCTCGCGGATCGTCTCCAGTTCCGCCTCCAGCGCGTCGCGGTCCGTGATAGTATTCGGCGTCATCGAATGAAGGCCGTGTGCGTCCAGTACCTCGTCCAGTTCGTCGTCGTCCATGTGCGCCAGCACGACCTTTCCGCTCGCGGTCGCGTTGAGGCGCCAGCGACTCCCCGTGGTGTACGCGCCACTTTCGACGGCGTCCTCCCCCCCGGTCTTGTATAGGTAGTACCCGAGCCCTTGTTCGACGACCATCAGCCAGACGTACTCCCCCGTGTCCGCCGCCAGTTCGTCCGCTGGGTCGGTCCCGTGGACGTACAGCGGATAGTTCTCCTTGATGCTGTTCCCCACCTCGTAGTATCGGAGCCCCGGCCGATAGCGGTCGTTTTCCTTCACAGCGAATCCGCGCCGCTCGAGCGTCCGGAGGTGGGCGAGCACGTTGCTCGGCGATCTATCCAGGACCTCCGCGAGTTCCGTGATGGTCATCGGACCCTCCGTGGTCAGGGTCTCGACGATGTCCAGCGACGTATCGACCGACTTGATTCCGGTTTGCCCGTCGTCCGCTGGGTGATTTGACATGGTCGAACAATACGGGGCGTGCATAATTAGCATATCGCCCCACGGCCGTCCCCGAGAGAACGAGGGGACCTCGTCGCTCGAAAGCGGATGCCTCCACCGCGAATGTCTCGTTCTTCCATGGAGAAACGGCGCTCGCTCGACGAGGATGCTCCGCACACGTCCGGTGCGAGTCCGTTTCCGCATACAGCCCTACCTCGTGCGCCCCGGCTCATACCGTCGATTCCGTTACTCGAACGCGTTCGGGATGCCCAGAGCCCCCGTCCGGGTGATAGAAGCTCTCTCCAGTGACCCTGTCCACTCTTTCTCGAGATGAGCGGTGGTCCGCGTCGACCGAACCTCGGATTCTCCGATGGAGAACTACCAGATTACGTGCACTACGTTCTTCCGTACGGTCGTCTCGACCGACCCGGCAACGGCCGAAAGACGGTGGCTCGCGGTCGAACTGTCGACGGTCACTGGAAGCCACCCGTTCATCTAACGGGACTTACAAAACACTTAATTAGCGTGTCGGTCAGTACCAACCACGGATGAACGTAGTGTCTGACTTAGAGGCGCGAGTAGGTGATCCGCTCTCGGTCACCCTGATCGGCCCCGGCGTTTACGGATCGCACCTCGCCTACCAGATCGAGGAGACACCAGGCGTCGAGCTCTCGATACTCGCCGACATCGAACGACGAAAAGCCGAAGACGCGTTCCGGAAAGCCGGCGTTCCGGACGAAGAGGTGGCGATCGAGGAGAGCGCGGATGGCATCGCGAGCGCGCTTGCGACGGACCAGCGCGTCGCAACGAGTGACGGTGGACTGGCGGCCGGTGCGCCAGTCGACGTCGTCATCGAGACGACCGGGGATGCCCAGGCGGCGGCGGTCCACGCGTTGGAAGCGATCGACGCGGGGAACGACGTCGTCATGGTCAGCGTCGAGGTGGACGTGACCATCGGACCGCTGCTGGCCCGCTTCGCCGAGTACCGCGGCGTAACCTACTCGATGGCGTACGGCGACGAACCGGCACAGGTCGTCGAGATGGTCGACTGGGCGCGAACCCAGGGTCTCGACATCGTGGCCGCGGGACAGGGCACGGAGCTGACGTTCAAGCCCCACGCGACCCACGAGGACTCCCTCCAGCGGTACGACCTCCCAGAGTCGTTCATCGAGAACAGCGAACCGGACGCACGGATGTACAACACGTTCCTCGACGGAACGAAGGTGGCGGTCGAACTCTGTGCGGCCGCGAACGCTCTCGGACTGCCGACCGACGACGACGGCATCCACATGCCGGAGACGGACAA
Source organism: Halorubellus salinus (assembly GCF_020567525.1). Lineage (GTDB taxonomy): Archaea > Halobacteriota > Halobacteria > Halobacteriales > Natrialbaceae > Halorubellus > Halorubellus salinus. Next base: position 48,114 of record NZ_JAJCVI010000003.1, on the reverse strand, counting down.
AGGTGGGATGCTCGAGACGCTCCGACCAGTCGAGGACGGTGGCGTACTCGACCGGAAGGGCGTCATCGACTCGGTCACGCCGACCGACCAGAACCCGAGTGCGTTCGTCGTGACGGAGGCGACGAACGAGTCGACGCAGGCGTACCTGAGCCAGCGGTACAACATCAAGACGACGTCGAACGGACGCTATCAGCTCTTCCACCGCCCGTATCATCTCCCCCAGGAGACGATGGTCAGCGTCGCGCTCGCCGGCCTCCACGACGAGCCGACGGGCGTCGTGACCGAGCAGACGACCGAGGTCGTCGCCGCGGCGAAACGTGACCTGGAACCGGGCGAGACGATCGTCGGCGGTGGCGGTGATACGATATACGGACGCCTCCAGAACGCCGACGTCGCGTCCGAAGCGGACCTCGTTCCGTTCGAACTGCTCTCTGGCGCGACCGTCGAACGACCGGTGAGCACGGACCAGCCCATCTCTGCGGCGGACGTCAGTCTCGACACCGACTCGCCGCTCTACCACCTCCGCCAGCTGCAGGACTCGCTTCTCTGATCGACAGCAGGCAGTCGGTTCGGTTATAAACGTCGGGCCATGTTCGCGTCCTCCTTTGAGTGCCAAACACTCACATATTCGCTGGACGTGGTTGGGCGAACGGTCGTCTCGCTGCTCGGGTGGGACAGTCGACGTCAGAGCGTCGTCGGCACGATTAGCGTCGCGTCGAAGTACGAGCGTCGTCGGCATCATTGGCGTGGCCCCGAAGTATTATACTCGCCCTCGCAGAAGTGGAGGTATCGTGGAGGTATCCGAGAGCGGTCACTACATCGACGGGTCGTGGCGAACAGGCACGCCAGCGGTGGACGTACAGAATCCAGCGACGGAGGAGACGATCGCGACCGTCCCGAGCGCCGACGAAGCGCTCGTCGCGGAAGCGCTCTCCGCCGCGCAGGACGCCCAGGAGGAGTGGGGCGCCATGCCGGGTATCGAGCGTGCGGAAGTCATCCGCGACATCGGTGCGGTCGTCGAGGACCACGTCGAGGACATCGGTGACGTCCTGATGGCCGAGCAAGGGAAGCCGCGGTCCGCGGCCCACGGCGAGGTCGAGGGGACGTTGACGCTCGCCGACTACGCGGCCGGGTGGGGGCGTCGCATCGAGGGCGACATCGTTCCGAGCGACAGCCGCGACGAACAGATACAGTTACAACGCCATCCGATGGGCGTCGTCGCCGCCATCATCCCGTGGAACTACCCGATAGCGGTCCTGATGCGGAAGATCCTTCCCGCGCTCATCGCCGGGAACGCCGTCGTCGTGAAACCCAGTTCGACGACACCACTGTCGACGATCAAGCTGTTCGAGGCGCTCGACGAGGAACTCGACCTCCCCGACGGCCTCCTGAACCTGGTCATCGGAGACAGCACGGTCGGTGACGCGCTCGTGACGGCACCCGAGACGGACATGGTGACGATGACCGGCTCCACGCGCGTGGGCAAGGAGATCATGGAAGCCGCGGCGCAGAACCTCACGCCGGTCTCGCTCGAACTCGGCGGGAAGGCGCCCGCGATCGTCGCGGCCGACGCCGACGTCGACGCCGCCGTCGAGGACATCCTCACTGCTCGCATCACCAACGCCGGGCAGGTGTGTACGTGCGCCGAACGCGTCTTCGTCCACGAGGCCGTCGCCGAGGAGTTCACCGAGAAGTACGTCGCCGCGACGGAAGCGCTGGAACTCGGCTCCCCGGAGAGCGACCCGGACATGGGACCGCAGGTGTCGGCAGGCGAACGCGAGTGGACGCACTCGTCGGTCGAGTCCGCCGTCGACGCCGGTGCGACGCTGCTCGCTGGCGGCGAGCCACCGACGGGCGAGGACTTCGAGGCCGGATACTGGTACGCGCCGACCGTACTCGGGGACGTCGACCCGTCGATGGACGTCGTCGAACAGGAGGTGTTCGGGCCGGTGACGCCGATCGTAACCGTCGAATCCGTCGACCAGGCCGTCGAGTACGCGAACCGGTCGCGATACGGGCTCTCCTCGTACGTCTTCACCGAGGACTACAAGACCGCGATGCAGACTGTCGACGACCTGGACTACGGCGAGACGTACGTGAACCGAACGCTCGGCGAAGCGTGGCAGGGTCACCACATCGGGTGGAACGACTCCGGCATGGGCGGCGACGACGGCAAGTACGGCGTCCTGAAGTACACGCAGATCAAGACCGTCTACCACGACTACAGCTAACGTCGCCGGTCCCGGATTCGAGCGACGACGCACCGACTTCGCTTCTCCTCCCCTGAAAAGACTGAAGTGCGGGCGCATCGAGAGTTGGTTCGTTGGAGCAACCGACAGATAGCATGGAGATAACTGGGATCAACTCATACCACATCGACTACGAGATGGACGCGCCGTTCGAGCCCTCCTGGTATCCGGGATTCGAGCAGCACGTCCACAAGGTACAGCTCTACGAGGTCGAGACCGACGCGGGCATCAGCGGGATCACGTCCGTCACGGGCGACGCGTCTCGCGTCGATTCGCTCGACCTCGCCAGGGAGTACCTGGTCGGGGAAGACCCGAGACACATCGAGCAGCGACTCGACGACCTCGCGTCGCTGAACTCGTACGGACCGCGACCGTGGCACTTCGAGATCGCGTTCTGGGACATCAAGGGGAAGGAGGTCGGGAAACCGATCTACGAACTCCTCGGTGGGGACAGCGAACCGATCCCGGCGTACGCCTCCAGCGGCGAACTGCGGCCCGTCGACGAGCGCCTGGACTGGGTCGCCGATCGCGTCGACGAGGGGTTCGAGGCGATCAAGCTCCGGTTCCACTCCGACGACATGGACGACGACCTCGAAGTCGCTCGCGCCGTCCGCGAGGCGTACCCCGACCTCAAGATCATGGTCGACCTCAACATGGGATGGAGTTTCGCGCATCCCGGTGGCGGGACGTGGACGTTCGACGACGCGCTGTCGGTCGCGCGCGAACTCGAGGAGATCGGGAGCATCGGGTGGCTCGAGGAACCGTTCAATCAACGGAACTACGACGCGCTCGCTCGCCTCCGCGAGAAGACGGACATCCCCATCGCGGGCGGGGAGTTCAACAACGGCGTCCATCAGTTCCGCGAGTTCGTCGAGCACGATGCGCTCGACGTCCTCCAGCCCGACGTCATGCTCAGCGCAGGTATCTCGAAGACGAAACTCATCGCGGGGCTCGCGGACATGCACGGTCTCCAGTTCGCGCCGCACACGTGGAACGACGGTATCGGGTTCGCCGCGAACGTCCAGCTCCTCGCGTGCACGAACCCCAGCTGGTGCGAGTACCCGATCGAGCCGCCGGGCTGGTCGCTCGACACGCGAGACTTCCTTCTCGAAGAGCAACTCACCGCTGAAGACGGCGCCATCGTCCCGCCGACGGGCCCCGGTCTCGGTATCGACCTCGACTGGGACCTGGTCGAGGAACTGTCCGAATCGACCGCTTGAGGCTCAGAACTCGGTGACGACTTCCATCCCGAGCGTCCCGTAGTCGTCCATCGACGCGAGCCGATCCGAGACGTCGCCGAGGGTGACCTCGTTCGTGACGAGGTCCGCGGGCGTGAGTTTGTCGCCAGCTATCATGTTGAAGAGTTCCGGGTAGCGACTCGGCGGCATGCCTTTGACGCCGACGAACTCGAGTTCCGAGCCGACCATCGCGTCCACCGGGAGCGATATCTCGCCGGCTTCGTCGTCGGTCGTCATCCCGACCTGGAGGTGTTGGCCCTGTGGGGCGAGCGAGTCGATGGAGTTCCGGCACGTCTCGGCGATCCCGAGTGCGTCGACGGAGACGTCCGCCCCACCGTTCGTGACGTCCTGTACCGCCTTCGGGACGTCGGTCTCGCCAGCCACGACGGTCGCGGTCGCACCGACCTGTTCGGCGAGGGCGAGGGCGTCCTCGTTCAGGTCGACGGCGACGACGTTCGCGCCGAGGGCCGCGCCGACGTTCACCGCGGAGAGCCCGATGCCGCCACAGCCGTGCACGGCGAGCCAGTCGCCGGCGTGCACGTCCGCCTTATGCGCGAGGCCGTGGAACGCGGTCGCGAACCGACAGCCGAGGCCAGCCATCTCGACGGGGGTCATGCCGTCTGGGAGGTGTACGGCGTTGAAGTCGGCGTTCGGGATGGCGAACTCGGAGGCGAACGCACCCGGGAGGTCGCCGGTGAACCCCAGGCTCAGGCCGTCCGAGCAGAGGTGCGAGTCGCCGGACCAGCAGGAGGAGCAATGCCCGCACGCGACGTTGAACGGGATCCCGACGTCGTCGCCGACCGCGAAGTTTTCCACGTCGTCGCCGACGGCGGTCACCGTGCCCGCGGGTTCGTGCCCGAGGATGTGCTCGTCCGTGGGGACCGACGGCCAGTGGCCCTTCCAGGCGTGCCAGTCGCTCCGACAGATCCCGCAGGCATCTGTTTCGACGACGATTCCGTTCGCACCCGGCGTCACGGATTCGACCTCCGTGACGGACAGCGGTGCGTCGTACTCGGTGAGGACTGCCGCAGTTCGCATGTCACTGACGACCGCATGCCCGGTAATTAATCTTTCCCGGGACATCGACGCCGGCCGTGTCCCATCGAACCGACGGTACCGCCGGCCGTGTCGCATCGACGCGACGGTAGCGACTACGTCGCACCGTGCGGAGACGTTACGCCGTCAACACAGTCCCTTGCGGGCGGTCGCTCGAACGAGGGCGCGGTCGAGAGTTCCTCAGTGTCGATCGGTTCGAAAATCCCATTATTTCATAATAGGTCTCCTGCACCCACCAAGGTTTTATTATGAAGGATTCCATGTGTCGATATCGTATGCCATCGAGAGACAGTCACACAACCGTTGGGACGGACCGGCGGTCGGTTCTCAAGCTCGGCGCGACCCTCGGCACGCTCGGAATCACCGGACTCGCCGGATGTATGGGCGGCGGGGACGATAACGAAGGTTCTGGAAATGGCGACGGCGGTGACACCATCGAATCCGACGACTCGAACGACGGGACCGAAGAGAGCCCGGATTCGCTGCCTCGTGGCGGCACGTTCGTCGTCGGCGCCCAACAGGGCGTCCAGACGATGTCGCCGTTCCGCGGGTTCCTCGCCGACTACCTCCTCGGCGAAGCGATGTACGACCGGCTGACGCGCGTGAACCAGTCCTTCGAGGTCGAGCCCAATCTCGCGAAGGACTGGGAGGCGAACGACGATTACACCGTCTGGACGTTCAACCTCCGCGAGGACGTGGCGTTCAATAACATGGACGGCCAGACGATGACCGCTGCTGACGTGAAGGCGTCCTACGACTTCCTCACGTCCGAGGCGTTCTCCGGGTCCGCGTCGAGCCTGAGCGGCGTGAACTCGCTCTCGGTCGTCGACGAGACGACGGTGGAGGTCGCACTCGACGAGCCGGACCTGAACTTCACGAAGCGCATCGCGGAGACCGGCGGGGCGTTCTTCGTCGTCCCGAAGGCCGTTCTCGACGACGACCCCGCGAAACTGGAAGACACCGACTACGGGACCGGACCGCTCCAGCTCGAGACCTGGAATCAGAAGAACGACATCACGTTCAGCGCGAACTCGGACTACCACATCGAGGGCGTCGACGGCGAACCGCTGCCGTACTTCGACGAGCTCAAGTGGAACATCCTCTCGGACAACATCCAGCGCGCGAACTCGCTATCCGACGGGAGTATCGACGCCGTCAGTCGGACCTCGCCGAACGTCGCCGGGCGCGTCTCGGACAGCGCGACGCTCGTCAAGCAGACGTCCGGGCTCCAGTACCCGATCGTCCTCAACACAACGGTCGAACCGCTCGACGATCCGAAGGTCCGGAAGGCAATCAAGTACGCGCTCGACCGCGAACAGATCCTGAAAGCGGTCTCGCCCGAGGGCGTCCTCGGTCATCACTCCGGCGTCACGCCCGTTCACACGTACTACAACGACGACCTGGAGGTCGGCGATACCTTCGGGACGACGGCGAACGTCGAGAAAGCGAAGGAATTGCTGTCCGAGGCCGGCTACGGTGACGGCCTCGAGATGCAGACGTTCCACTACGACGACGGTGTCCCGTCGAAGGAAGTCATCGCGCAGTTGTTCCAGCAGCAGATGAAGCAGGTCGGTATCGAGTTCGAGATCAACCGGCTCACCGAGGAGACGTGGCTGTCCGATTACTGGAACGCGGAGGGCGAATGGTACATCACGAACTACTCCACGCGCGTGCTCGGGAGCACGGTGCCCCAGCTCGCGCTCCGCTCCGAGGGCCCGTGGAACGAGGCGAAGTGGAGCAACGACGCGTTCGACGAGGCGTTCGCGCGGGCGACGTCGGCGACGAGCGAGGAGGAGAAGGCGGAGGCGATGAAGGAGATGCAGCGCATCAACCATCAGGAGGGTGCGTGGGTCGGTACCTTCCATCCGAAGATCTACGGCGGCTACAAGGACTACGTGCAGAACTACGACCTGTACCCCACGTACATCAAGGACTTCCTCAGCGAGTGCGCTGTCGACAAGTAACGGGAGTGAGAGACAATAGCAATGAACTATCTCTATCTGGTGAAGCGCACCGCGATCGCGCTTCTCTCGATATTCATCGTGGTGTCGGTCGTCTTCGGGGTGACGACCCTGCTCCCCGGGAGCGCCGCGAACATCGTGCTCGGGACGGAGGCGACCGACGCAGCAATCGAGCAGGTGAACGAGGACCTCGGACTGGATCGCCCGCTGCCCGTGCAGTACGTCGACTTCGTCGGCGGGGTCGTGACCGGGGACTTCGGGAACAGTCTCATCTCCGGACAACCGGTGATGGAGATGGTCTGGCCGCGATTGCTGCGGACGCTCCAGCTGGCGGCCGTCGCGATGCTCATCTCGGTCGTCGCGGCTATCCCACTTGGCATCGTTGCGGCGGCCAAGCGCGACACCATGGTCGACCACCTCGTGACCAGCGGGTCCTACGTCGGGCTCAGCATCCCTTCGTTCGTCAGTGCGACGTTACTGTTGTTGTTCCTGACGACGCCACCACTCGACCTCTTCCCAAAGGGCGGGTTCGTCCCGCTCAGCGACGGCGTCGTCCCGTGGCTGCATCACCTCCTCTTGCCAGCTATCGCGATGAACACCATCATCCTCGCGTACGTGCTCCGGCAGACGCGGTCGTCGATGGTGGAGACGCTCGAATCGGACTACATCCGGACGGCGCGACTCAAGGGCGTCGCCGAACGGAACGTCCTGTTCAAGCACGGACTGCGCAACGGCCTGCTGCCGACTGTAACCGTGCTCGCGCTGAACTTCGGGTGGATGATGGGGAGCGTCGTCATCATCGAACAGATCTTCGCGTTCCCCGGCATCGGCGAGCTCATCGTGCAGGCGATAGACAACCGGGACCTCCCGGTCATCCAGGCCGGCATCCTGGTGCCGACGATCGCGTTCATCATGGCGAACTTCGCAGCGGACATCGTCTACACGCTGCTCGACCCACGAATCAGTCTGGGGGACGAATAGATGGCAACTGACACCTCAACGTCGACCGAATCGACCGGGTTCGACCTGCCCCCGATCGTCGGGAAGGTCCTGAGCAATCGCCGTATCGGGCTCGGCCTCGCGATACTCCTCCCGATCGCGCTCGTCGCGATCCTCGGGGAGACCGTCGCGCCGTACGACCCGACGGCGACGCACGTCGCCGACCGGTACGCGGGCCCGGGCGGGCAGTTCCTCTTGGGTACCGACCATCTCGGCCGCGACCTCCTGTCGCGGGTCATCCTCGGCGGACGAACGAGCCTCTTGCTCGGGTTCGGCGCAACGGCGCTCGCGCTCCTCGTAGGGGTCCCGATCGGGTTGACTGCCGGGTACGCGAAGGGCCGCGTCGACGAGTTACTGATGCGGATCATGGACATCATCATGAGCGTGCCGACGCTCCTGCTCGGCCTCCTGATCCTCGTCGTCCTCCCCTCGAACATCCTCAACGTCGTGATGGCGATTGGCGTCGTGTACGCACCACGCATCGCTCGCGTGACGCGCTCGGCGACGCTGTCGGTCAGCGAGGAGGAGTACGTCATGGCGGCGAAAGCACGCGGTGAATCGAGTCCGTACATCCTCTTCCGTGAGATACTCCCGAACGTCACCGGCCCGATCGTCGTCGAGGGGTCGGTTCGCGTCGGGTACGCGATCATGATCGGGACGTCGCTGTCCTTCCTCGGTCTCGGTGCGGGCCCACCGAACCCGGACTGGGGGTTCATGATCTCGACGGCGAGAGACCACATCTACCAGACGCCGTGGTTCCTCATCTGGCCGAGCGTCGCGCTGTTGCTCACGGTGATGGCGACGAACCTCATCGGCGACGGCTTGCGGGACGTGCTGGACCCGCGCGAAGTGGGTGATCATTCATGAGTATGGAGACGTCGACCCGACGCAGCGATCAGGAAACGCTCCTCAGTGTCGACTCCCTCGACGTGAAGTTCGAGGTCGCTGATGGCAACATTCACGCGTTACGTGACGTGTCGCTCGCCGTGGAGAAAGGCGAGACCGTCGGACTCGCCGGGGAGAGCGGGAGCGGGAAGAGCACGCTCGCGCTCGCCATCGTCCAGTATCTGGACGCGAACGGCTGGGTCGACGACGGGTCGATCACGTTCGAAGGCGAGGACCTGCTGTCGGCGTCGAAGCGAGAGCTCCGGTCGATACGCGGGAATCGCATCGCGCACGTCGCGCAGAACCCGTCGAGTTCGTTGAACCCGAGCATGACCATCGGCGCGCAGATCCGCGAGACCATCGACCTCCACCAGGACATCGAGTCCGACGAGGAGGGAACGCGGCGCGTGCACGACGTCCTGGAGCAGGTGAACCTCCCGAACCCCGCGGGCATCGCCGACCGGTACCCCCACGAGCTCTCGGGCGGCCAACAGCAGCGCGCGCTGCTTGCGATCGGGCTCTCGTGTAATCCCGACCTCCTCATCCTCGACGAGCCGACGACCGGGCTGGACGTGACGACGCAGGCGAAGTTCCTCGACCTCGTCGAGGACCTCAAAGCCGAATACGACGCCGGCATCCTGCTGATCACGCACAACCTGGGCGTCATCTCGGAGATCGCCGACCGCGTGAATATCCTCTACGCCGGCGAGATGCTGGAGAAAGGCCCTGTCGAGGAGGTGTTCACGTCGCCCGCGAACCCCTACACGCAGGCGTTGCTGGCGACGACGCCGGAGATAGCGAAGGACAAGGAGGTCAAGCCGATTCCGGGTCGGATCCCCGAACTCGACGCGATCCCGAACGGGTGTATCTTCGCGGACCGATGCGAGTTCGCGACCGAGGAGTGTCGCACAGACGACATCGAGATGGCCTCGGTGGACGGCGAGCGCGACCACGAATCGCGGTGTCTGCACTGGAGGGACGTGGTCGATAACCCGATAGACGTCCCGGCGAAGCAGGCGTCGGATCGCACGCCCGGCGAACCGATCCTCAGCATCAACCACCTGCAGAAGTACTACGACGAGGGCGGGTTCATCAAGAACCTGATCGGCGACCACGACCCGGTCAAGGCCGTGAACGACGTCTCGTTCGACATCCACGAGGGCGAAGCCGTAGGGCTCGTCGGCGAGAGTGGCTGTGGGAAGAGCACGCTCGGCAGGACGCTCCTGAAACTCCACACGGTGACGAGCGGGAGCATCGAGTACGATGGGACGGACATCGATTCGCTCTCGAAGCAGGAGCTCAACGAGTTCCGGTCGTCGTGCCAGATCATCTTCCAGGACCCGGAGGCGAGCCTGAACCCGAACCGGACGGTCCGCCAGATCCTGGAGCGACCGCTCAAGTTGTTCACCGATAGGGCGGCTGACGAGCGCCGGACTCGGGCGGAGGAGTTGCTGAATCAGGTGAACCTCGGGAGCGACGTGGTCGACAAGAAGCCGCACGAGCTCTCCGGCGGGCAACAGCAGCGCGTGGCCATCGCGCGCGCGTTCGCGGCGGATCCGTCGCTGATCGTGTTGGACGAACCGGTGTCGTCGCTCGACGTGAGCGTCCAGGCGAGCATCCTGAACCTGCTCGAGGACCTCTGCGAGGAGTACGGGACGTCGTACCTGCTCATCAGTCACGACCTGAGCGTCATCGAGGCGATCTGTGACCGCGTGGCCGTGATGTACCTCGGCGAGATCATCGAGACGGGGTCGACCGACCAGATATTCGACCCGCCGTATCATCCGTACACGCGGGCGCTGCTGTCGAGCATCCCGACGCTCGACCCGTACGAGGAGAAGAGCCGCATCCGACTGGACGGCGACGTACCGGACGCGCGGAATCCCCCGAGCGGGTGTTCGTTCAACACCCGCTGTCCGCAGAAGATCGGGGAGGTGTGCGAGACGGACGACCCGGACCTCGAAGACGGCGGTGGCGGTCACTGCATCGGGTGCCACCTCTCGGAGGAGGAGATGAGCGAGTCGCTCGACGCGACGTTCGACCAGGGCTGAGTTCCCGGGTCACGCGTCGTCTTCGGGGACCGTACGACCCACACACGACCGTCTGCAGTGTCAGTCCAACGTTCGCCCAGAAATATCTCCATAAATATCCGAACCTGGCTACTTATGGCTCTATAGCCGATTTATTCGCAACACTTATGCGATTACGCACGATTTCTGTGAATAACAGTGCTCCCTACAACGTTGAGCGAGAACGACGAGGTACAGAACTACGTGGACGGGGCGTGGCAGACGCCGTCGAGCGCGGACGGCCAAGCGGTCGTCAACCCAGCGACGAGAGAAGAGCTGGCGTACCTGCCGTTCAGTGACGACGACGACCTCGAGACGGCTGTCGAGGCGAGCAACGACGCATTCGAGGAATGGCGACACACCGCCGTCGAGGAGCGCGTTCAGCCGTTGTTCCGGCTCAAGGAACTGCTCGACGAGCACATCGAGGAACTCACGGAACTCCTCGTGATGGAGCACGGGAAGACGCGAGCGGAAGCCCGCGGCGAGATCCGTCGAGGCATCCAGAACGTCGAGACCGCGTGCGGCATCCCGACGATGATGCAGGCCGGGAACCTACCGAACGCCGCGCCGAACATCGACGAAACGGCCGTCAGAGAGCCCCTCGGGACGTTCGTCGGCATCACGCCCTTCAATTTCCCGGTCATGATCTCGCTGTGGTTCCTTCCGCACGCCGTCGCTACGGGCAACAGCTTCATCCTCAAACCCAGCGAGCAGGACCCGCTCGTCACGCAGCGCATCTTCGAGCTCGTCGACGAGGCCGGGTTCCCGGACGGCGTCGTCCAGCTCGTCAACGGCGGCCCCGACACGGTGAACGCGATGCTCGAACACGACGGCATCGAGGGCATCTCGTTCGTCGGGAGCACGCCGATCGCGCGCCACATCTACGAGACCGCCGCCGAGCACGGCAAGCGCGTCCAGGCACAGGGCGGTGCGAAGAACCACATCATCGTCACGGAGAGCGCGGACATCGACTACGCCGCCGAGAAGACCGTCGCGTCGGCGTGTGCGTGTGCCGGCGAACGGTGCCTCTCGAACGACGTGATGGTCGTCGAGGAGAGCGTCTACGACGAGTTCGCCGCGGCCCTGGCCGAGAAGACCCGCGAGCAGACCGTCGGGTACGGGCTCGATGACGGCGTCGACATCGGCGCGATCATCAGCGACGACCACCTGGAGACGGTCCGCGGGTACGTCGAAGCCGGCGTCGAGGAGGGCGCGGAACTCCTCGTCGACGGCCGCGACGTCACCGTCGACGACTACGACGGGACGTTCATCGGCCCGACGTTGTTCGGGGAGGTCACGCCGGACATGACCATCGCTCGGGAGGAGCACTTCGGACCCATCATGGGGCTCGTTCGCGTCGCGGACTTCGACGAGGCCGTCGACGTCGTCAATCGGAGCGACTTCGGGAACGCCGCGAGCCTCTTCACGGACAGTGGCCACAAGGCCAACCGCTTCAAGCACGAGGTCGAGGCCGGGAACCTCGGCGTCAACCTCGGCACCGCCGCGCCGATGGCGTACTTCTCCTTCGGCGGTCGCAAGGATTCGTTCTTCGGCGACCTGCACGCCCAGGGCCAGGACATGATCAACTTCTATACGGACAAGATGAGTTACCTCGAGCGTTGGCCGGACCAGTCCTGAGCGTCAGGACGCGTCCAGTTCCTCGATGAGGTCCCAGTCCAGGTCGACGCCGAGGCCCGGCCCGTCTGGCGGGGCGACCGCGCCGTCTTCGGCGACGACCGGTTCTTCGAGGAGGAAGTCCCGGGATTCGGGCGTCCACCCCGGCGGATCGAGTGGGTACTCGCACCAGCGCGCGTCCGTCGCGGCGAGCAGGTGGAGGTTCGCGACGAACCCGAGGCCGTCGTTCCACGTGTGTGGCGCGAACTCGAGGCCGTGCGTGTCCGCCATCGCGGCGACCTTCTTCCCGCCGCCGATGCCCGTCGCGAGCACTGCGTCCGGTTGCAGCACGTCGAGCGACCCCTGCTTAATGAACTCCCGGAAGTGATGGACGCCGTTGTTGAACTCGCCTCCGGCGATCGGGACGTCGGTCTTCTCGCGCAACCGCGCCAGTCCCTCGTAGTTCCGGCGGTCGAGGGGTTCCTCGAGCCATCCGACGTTCCCGATCTCCTCGAGTTCGCGCGCGACCGACAGCGCGTCGTCGAACGACCACGGCTCCACGTCGACCATCGGGACGCTCCACCCCATGTTGGCGTCCATCATCAACGTCAGGTCGGGGTACGCGTCGCGGATCCGTCGCGCCACCTCGAGGTCCGGGTCCGGGTCGTCGCCGTGACAGCGGAGCTTTACCGCGTCGAACCCCTCGCTGACGCGGTCCTCGACGTACGCCAGGCGCTCGTCGACGCCCTGTCGTTCACCGGTCGACGCGTACGCCGGGATGGGGTCGCCGCTTCCGCCGAGCAGTTCGTAGATCGGTTTGCCGGCGTCCTTGCCGACGATGTCCCAGAGCGCCACCTCGAAGTGCCACGGCCGCGGCCCCCACAGGTTGAGCGGGTCGAGTTTCTCGACGATCGATTCTACCTCTCGCGGGTCCTCGCCCACCAGGAACATCTCCGCGAGTTCGAGGTAGTCCATCCGGCCCGCGAACCCGGACGCGGTCGCGACGCCCGAGATGCCGGCGTCGGTCTCCAGTTCGAACAGGAGGACCTCGTGCTCGGTCTGTTCGAACCCCGGTTTCCACGCAGGGTAGAAACTGTCCGCCATGTCGTACCGCAGGTGGTACTGGTTGACGTCTGTGATCTCCATGCTCGTCCACACGTGCACGCCCCGGTACGTTAAGGATTCACCAACACATGTCCGGTCGACGCGCGCGCCACGGCCCGTGGCTTGAATAGGGGGACATGTTCAGCAGAACCCCGATTGGACGCCGCCCGTCTAGAGCAGTCATGGAGACACAGCCAGACCGACGGACGTACGACCTCCTCATCGACGGGGAGCTCGTTCCCGCAGCGGCCGGAGAGCGCTTCGAGACGGTCAATCCCGCGACAGAGGACGCGTTCGCGACGGTCGCACGAGCGCGCGACGAGGACGTCGACCAGGCCGTAGCCGCCGCGAACGACGCCTTCGACGAGTGGTCGTCCACGCCGCCCCAGGAGCGCGGCCGCTTGCTCGACGACCTCGCCGAGGAGATCCGCTCCCAGCAGGAGAGCCTGGCCCTGCTGGAGACGCGCGACAACGGGAAACCCCTCTCGCACGCTCGCGCCGACGTGGAGACATGCGCGCGGTACTTCGAGTACTACGCCGGCGTCGCCGACAAGGTCCACGGCGACTCCATCCCCCTCACCGACGACTACGTCGACTACACGGTCCGCGAACCGCTCGGCGTGACCGCACAGATCATCCCGTGGAACCTCCCGACGAACATCTTCGGTCGGAGCGTCGCGCCCGCGCTGGCGACAGGCAACACGGCGGTCGTCAAACCCGCCGAGCAGACGCCGCTGACCGCCGTCGAGATCGGTCGGCTCGCCACCGAGGTCGGCATCCCCGACGGCGTCCTCAACGTGGTGCCCGGGTTCGGCGCCGAAGCGGGTGCTGCCCTCTCGGCGCATCCGGACGTCGACGGCGTGAGCTTCACGGGCTCGGTCCCGACCGGCATCGAGGTCGGCCAGACGGCGATCGAGAACGTCACGAACGTCCACCTCGAACTCGGCGGGAAGAGCCCGAACGTCGTCTGGCCGGACGCGGACATCGACAGCGCCGTCGACAGCACGATGACGGGAATCTTCGCGAACGCCGGCCAGGTCTGCTCGGCCGGGTCGAGACTCCTCGTCCACGAGGACGTCAAAGACGAGTTCCTCGACGTCCTCACCGACCGCATCGAGACGATGACGCTCGACAACGGCGAGACCGACCCCGACATGGGGCCGCTCGTCTCCGAGGAGCACTTCGAGAAGGTCACGAACTACCTCGACGTCGGTCGAGCGGAAGCGGGCGAGCCACTCGTCGGCGGCGAGGCACTCGACCGCGACGGGTACTTCGTCGAACCGACGGTGTTCACCGGCGTCGACAACGACATGCGCATCGCCCAGGAGGAGATCTTCGGTCCGGTCCTCTCGGTCATCGAGTTCAGTACCGAGGCCGAGGCGATCGCGCTCGCGAACGACGTCGACTACGGGCTCGTCGCCGGCATCCACACCCAGAACATGGGTCGCGCCCATCGCTTCGCCCGCGACGTCCGCGCCGGACAGGTCTACATCAACGAGTGGTTCGCCGGCGGGGAGGAGACGCCCTTCGGCGGCTTCAAGGAGAGCGGCTTCGGCCGCGAGAAGGGACTCGCTGCGGTCGACGCGTACACGCAGGTGAAGAACGTCTGCGCCGACATCTCCCCCACGTAATCCGTCTCGACGGGTTCCGGTATCGGACCTTCTGCTCGTCGTCCCAGACTGCATCGACCCGCCGCTGGACGGGTTGCATATAAACGCGGAACCATGTTCACCTCAAGTAGTATGTGACCTCGTGGCATTCGTCTGGACTGATGAGCGTCGACGTTGCCAAACGGTACTTCGAACTGATGGACAGTGCGGACGCAGGAACCGACGAGGTCATGGAACTGTACGGTGACGACCCGGTGGTTCACTCCTCGCGAGCGGGTGTCGTCCGCGGCCTGGCGGACATCCGCCAGTTCTACGACGACAACGCCGAGTTCTTCACCGGCGGCGAACACCACATGACGAACTTCCATCAGGACGGCAAAACTGTAATTTGCGAGGGGTACCTGGACGGCGAGACCGCAGTCGGTCGGGAAGCGAACGGCGTCCCGCTGTGCGACGTGATGGAGTTCAACGACGACGACGAGATCGTCGCCTTCCGCGCCTACCTCGACTACCGCGGGTACGTCGGTGAAATCCCGGAAAGCGTCCCGAACGTTCGTGCAGAGGCAGAATGAGCAGCGACTCCAGCGGAACGAACGCCGAGCGCGAGACGGGGCATCTCGTCTACCTGGACGGACCCAGGGACCTCGAATTCCGCGAGTACCCGGTCCCGGAACCCGACCCGAACGCCGTCGTGACGGAGGTGGTCCGCTCGAACGTCTGTGGGTCGGAGCTCCACGTCTGGAAGGGCGACCATCCGCTCAAGGATTGCGTGCTCGGCCACGAGGCGGTCTGTCGAATCAGCGAACTCGGAGAGGACGTCGAGACCGATAGCGCCGGAAACCCGGTGGAAGCGGGCGACCTCGTCGCCCCGGTCTACTTCCAGACGTGCCAGTCCTGTGATTATTGTCGGCGAGGCGAGTTCTACGCGTGCGACAACGATTACGAACACACCGGGAAGTCACCGGACATCTGGCCGCACTTCCACGCGCCCTGGGGGACGCACTACTACATCTACCCGGACAACCACTTCTACAAGCTCCCCGAGGAACTCGAAGCTCACCCGAACGTCGCCGCCGCCGCGAATTGCGCGCTCTCACAGGTCCTGTTCGGGATCCAGGAGGTCGGCGTCGACTACAACGATACCGTCGTCGTCCAGGGCGCAGGCGGCCTGGGCCTCAACGCGACGGTCGTCGCGAATGAACTCGGCGCGGAGACCATCGTCATCGACGGCGTCGACGAACGCCTCGACCAGGCCGCGGCGTTCGGGGCCGACCACGTCATCGACTTCCGCGAACTCGACACCGTCGACGCCCGAAGCGCCCGCGTCGAGGAGCTCACCGACGGGGTCGGCGCCGACGTCGCCATCGAAGTCGCGGGCGTTCCCGAGGCGTTCGTCGAAGGCATCGAACTGCTCCGCAAGGGGGGACGCTACCTGGAGATGGGGAACGTCCGCCCCGGGCACGAGGTCGACTTCGACCCCGGGAAGCTCACGCGGAAGTCCATCGACATCACGACCGCCGTCGAGTACGACCCGTGGGTCCTCTACGACGCGCTGGAACTCCTCGCGAACACCATCGACGACTACCCGTACGACCAACTCATCGACGCCGAGTTCGCTCTCGATGAGATCGACGACGCCCTCGAAGCGTCCGAACGACGCGAACTGACGCGGGCAACACTCATCCCCTCGCGGTGACGATGTTGACTGACGCCCGATGAACGACCTCGTCCGGAATTTCCAATCGATACACCGATGTTGACCGCGAAACTCAGCGTTCGATACGAGGACGACTGGACCAGCAGCCTCGCCGCGTACGACGTCTCCGGCGAGTTCCTCGCCTCGACGTTCCGCGACCGCCGCTACTTCGGGTTGCTCGCGCTCGAAGTCGCCGAGGGCGACTACGACGACGTCGTCGAAACCATCCGAGAGCACGAATCGACGACGTCCGTCGACGTCCTCGAGCGGTACTCCATCGGCGGGGTCGATCGCCTCTCCGCGACCCTCTTCATCCGCAGTCAACACTTCGAGTACACGCCCCTCCAGTTGCTGCTCCACGAGGGGTTCATTCCGCTCGGCGGATTCGGCGAGATACGTAATGGGAAAGAGAGCTTCGATCTCCTGTTAACAAACCGGGAGGACCTCTCGGAGGCTGTCGGTCTGCTGGAGCGCTTCGGCGCCGTCAAGATAGAGTACGTCTCGTCGAGCTTCCAACGCCAGATCACCCCGAGCGTCACTGAGTGGAGCGAGGTGTTCGAGACCATCACCCCCCGCCGCCGCATGGTGCTCAACAAGGCGCTGGAAGCCGGTTACTTCGATATCCCACGGGGGAGCACTCTCCAGGAGATCGCGGACGACCTCGGAATCGCCAAGACGACGGCTTCACAGCACCTCCGGAAAGCAGAACAGCACATCATGCAGTTCTTCATCCAGTACGTCAACATCGCCGTCGCGAACGACGACTGACTGCGGCCCCGCCGTCCGCCTCGGCCCGCACCCCCCGTTGCCGATATCGTAGAGCACGCCGAACAACATCCTAGGTAAATAGAAACTGTCATATAAATATATCTGATAGTAGTTGTCTGTGCCGTTGTTTCTGTAGTTCAGTGGGCCGCGACTGCAGTTCAGTGCAGGACGACGTGCCCACCGAAACATCGTGATGCTAGCTCGACTGCCTCGATCTGCCTCGGATGGAACCCGCCTTCTCAGCGAGTCGAGGTGCTCCGTGCGGCGACGCCGAGTGCGAGTCCGGTCCACGCGAGCAGCGCTGCGACGACCGTCGACACGGAGAGGGTGGTCGCGTCGAGCGCGCCGGCGGCGCTGCCACCGGTCCGGTAGAGCGCTGCGCCGTCGAACCCGTTCGAACGCCTCCCGGGTCGCCCCCGTGGTCTGCACTCGACGAGGTGGTCGACGGACGGTCGGCGGACGTTCACGCGAACCCGGTCGGTTCGCGCCAGCCCAGCCTTCGCCGAGGCGATACTGGCCGCGACGCGACGACTGGCCAGCCGATACCTGCCCTTGCTATCGTTCGCTGTCCGTACCGAGACGACGTCCTCCGGTAACTGGCGTATGTTGATGCGGGACGCTCGCCTCGGTTAGAGCGTCGAGGGCGCGTCCCAACGGGGTTCGCCCGCTCGACGGATACTACAATGGTACGAGCATTCAAATCGAGCGACGAAGGGAAGAAAGTGATGACGGCCGACGGCGACATGGTCGGCACAGTCGACAAGATACACGACGACGAGGCCCACGTGCGGGTCGACACCGGTCTCTCGGGGTCCATCCGGAGCAAACTCGGCTGGGAGGACGAGAACGAGACGGTGTACCCGCTCAAGCACGAGAACGTCGACAAGATACAGGGCGACGAGATACACCTCGAGTCCAGGTTCTGACGGCGACTTCGGTCGTCACGGCCCGACGACCACGGTCGCGCGCAACCGCCCCGCCTTCCCACCACTTCTCTCCGACGCCGCGCGCTCGAGTCACGACGCACGCGCCGGCGGACGAGGACTCCGCCTTCGGCCCTTCTCGGGTGCCGCCCGCTTGGACGTTCCCTCGTCAGTCGACGGTCGGCTCTCCGTCCGTCAACTGGTCGGCGACGGCGTCGAGGTGCGCCAGTCCGACGACGGCGACGACCGTCCCCGACGTCCGCAGGGCGTCGACGTTCGTCGCCATCGTGGCCTCGCGCGCCTCGTCGAACAGCACGTCGCCAGCAGGTCGTTCGAGGGCGCCGAGCAGCGACCGACTCCGGGAGACGTGCGAGCGCTCGTGGGACGCCTGGTCGACCGGGTCGTCCGCGGCGTCGACTCTGTACTCGCTCCCGTCGCCGTCGGGGCGACCGCTCTCGGACCCGAACCGGACCGAGAGCGCGCGCCAGACGACGCGACCGACGCCCTCGATCGCATCGCGCACCGCGGACGCAGTGACCTCCGGGGACGTCGCTCTCACCAGGAACGTTCGCCAGAACCGCCACGAGAACGTGTCGACGCCGACGACGTCCGCGTTCGTTGCCGCGCCGATGGCGGCACTCATCTCGTCGATGCCGTTCACGGCCTGGCCGCCGTCGGCCACCGCCTGGTCGTCCCCCGCCTCGATGGACCCGGCGTCACGCGATCCGCTGCGAGCGGTCCGCTTCACGAAGTACGGGACCGCGAGACGCGGGAGCTCGAGCGCCAGTACGTCCGGGGTGGCTTCCGCGACGACGGACGCAACGCGGTGCGCGCTCGCCGGATGGTCGTGGACCACTCCGACCAGCACCACCGCGCCGCGGTCCTCGGTCGCGGGCACTACCCGCCAGTATTCGTCGTCGAGGCGCGGGTCACCCGACGCCGCGAGTGCCTCGACGACTCGAGAGAGCCGTTCACCCATACCCTGAATCCGAGGATTGTAGCGCCCTCACGGGTTTAAGCCTTTCCTAGGCGCCAATATCCAGTTTCTACGCCCACCGAACTGACTGCTACGTCCACCGAACTGACTGCCATGCCTACCGGACTGCCATTACTCGGCGGAATACGGAGTCCTCGAGGGTTCTCGTTCGCCGCTTCGACCTGAGTAATGGTAACGTTCCCCGACGTCTCTCGTACGAACCGCTCCAGTAGTCAGTCCCAACCCGAACACCAGTCGGTCGCGTCTCTCCGTGTGCCGTGATACCGAGACGACGACACACTGACGTGGCGGCGGCCGGAACGCCGGGACGACGCGACCACCGTCGGCCGCCCGCCGACGACCGGACGGGTACGGCATCGCGGGCAGCACATCGACGGCACTCGCGAGCGGGGTCGCGACGAGGTGACAGGACATGCAGTTCGAGGAACTCGACGTCGGGTACAGCGCCGAAGCCATCCGCGACTACGTCACCGACGCCGTCGCGGCGAAGGGGACGCGCCGCCAGCCACGGTTCTACGCCGTCGGCGGCAGTCACCTGTTCGGGTTCGCGGACGCGGACAGCGACGTCGACGTCCGCGGCGTGCACGTCGTGCCCGCCGAGGAGTACGCGTACCTCCGCGAGCCCGACCCGGAGGTGACGGTGAACATGCACGGGACGACCGACGGGTTCGAGGCGTACGCGGACTGCGACCTGCGGAGCGACGAGCTGAAGCACTTCGGGTCGCTGCTCGTCGACGCGAACTTCAACGTCGTCGAACTCGTCCTCGAAGCACCCGTCGTGATGAACGGGATGCCCCTGGAGGTGGACGCGCTCCGCGCACTCGTGCGCGAGTTCCTCCCGATGAACGTCCCGCACTCGTACCTCGGGATGGCGAAGTCGAACTACTACAAGCACCTCGACCCCGACAAGGCCGAGGGGTACGACCCGAGCGCGAAGCGCTTCCTGTACGTCTACCGCGGCCTGCTCGGCGCGCAGTACGTCCTGGACAACGAGGACGTCGAGGCGAACGTTCGCGCGCTCGCCGACGCCGTCGACGCCGGCGACCCCGCGCTCGTCGACGAGCTCGTCGCGCTCAAGCGCGACGCGGCCGTCGACCACGTCCCCGACGTCCTCGAGGAGCGCGCTCGCGACGCCATCCTCTCGGGGTTCAACGCACTCGACCCGCTCCCGCCCGTCGACAAGCACGGGTACCGGGACGCCATCGACGACTGGATGCGGAAGGTCCGCGCCTGAGGGGCGGGCGGAGCGGGTAACGTCCGAGAGGCCGCCGGATATGGGCGGATTCGACGGAAGGAGACGACTGGCGGGGACGCTACGGCGAGCGCCCGCGGCTCCGCCCCCCGAGGGCCCCCAGCTCGGGGACGTCTCGCCCGCCGAGCTCCGCGTTGAGCTTCGCTGCCGCCGGCGATTCCCGGACTGCGGCGCGGTCGTAACCGGCGTCCTCGAAGGCGTCGGTCGCCCAGCGCTTCCCGCGGAGGTTGAACTTCTGGTGGTACGGTTCCGCGAGCGTGAACGACCCCAGTGGCTCGACGCGCGTCTCGACGGCGGGAACCTCGAGCGCGCCGAGCGCGTCCTCGATGGCTTCCCGTTCCGCGTCCGTCCCGTGGAAGAGCACGTGGTGGTACTGGCGCTTCGCGGGCTGGCGCGTCGGGTCGTGCAGCCCGATAGCTTCGTCGACGAGCGCCGCGAACGTCGTCTCGTCGGGGTCGTAGTCGACCTGCACGAACTCGCTGTGGTCGCCGATCCGCTCGTAGGTCGGGTCCGGGTCGGTGCCGCCGGCGTACCCGACGCGCGTCCGGACGACGCCCGGGAGCGCGCCGAACGCTGCATCGGGTCCCCAGAAGCACCCCAGGCCGGCGGTGAACGTCCGCGTCTCCTCGGGTGCGGGTGCTCGCTCGTCGTACGCCGCCACGTCCGCCGCGGTCCATCTGCTCACGGCCCGTGGTAGGGGCCGGGGACGCTTGAGGGCACGGCCCCGCAGCGCGCGACGCTCGGGAGCCGCGACGTCGAGCGGACGCGTGCGGACGCGTCGCAGTCTCACGACACGCTCTTTACGGCGACGGCGAAATGACGGGGCGAGAACGATGCCCATCGAGATCGACGGCGAGCACACGACCGCTCGCGTCATGGTCGACGACGAGTCGCTGCTCGAGGCGAACTGCCGCGAGCAGATCCAGGAGCTCGTGGACCACCCCGCGTTCACCGAGCCAGTGCGCGTGATGCCGGACACGCACTGGGGCGCCGGTGCGCCGGTCGGGTTCACGATGCCGCTCGGCGAGCGCGTCGTCCCGAACGTCGTCGGCGTCGACGTCGGTTGCGGGATGGCGGCCGCGAACCTCGGCGATGAACTGCCGCTCGCGGACGCGGAACGCGAACGCCGCGTCCGCGACGCCGTCCCGATGGGTCGCGACGTCCACGCGTACGATGACTCGGTCCATCTCGTCGACGAGTTCCCGTTCGACCGCGCGAACGACCGGTTCGAGTCGTTCGACGACGCCTACGCCGAGCGGTTCGGCGAGCGCATCGACCCGCTGGAGTTCGACTTCGAGGGCTACGACGGCGACTACTTCGAGTCGCTCTGCGAGCGCGTGCTCTCCCGGAAACCACAGGGCATGGGGTACGTCATCCGTGGCGTCGGGACGCTCGGCGGCGGGAACCACTTCGTCGAGTTCGCGCGCGGCCGCGAGTCGGGCGACCACTGGGTCGTCGTTCACTCCGGGTCGCGGTACCTCGGCCTCGCCGTCGCGGAGTACTGGCAGGAGCGCGCGACCGAGCGCCGCGAGCACGCCGGCCTCCGCGAGGGCATCGACGACGACCTCGTCCCGTACCTGAAGTTCGACCCCGGCGAGACGTCCGACACCGACCTCTACGAGTGGCTCACCGGCGGCAAGGGCGAGTCCGCCATCCGGAAGGCGAGGGTCCGCGAGGACTTCGACGGGAAGGCGATAGAGGAGACGTTCGACCGCCTCGCCGCACTCCGTCCCGGAGAGACCGCGCCCGACGCCGCCGACGACGCGAGCGACGACGCTGGCGCCGCTGGCGACCGGAACGAGGCCCTCGACTACCTCGAGGGCCGCGAGGCGCACGGCTACCTCGTGGACATGCTGTTCGCGCAGCAGTACGCGCGCTGGAACCGCGAGGTCATGGTCGACCGGATCTGCGACGCGCTGGCGGTCGACCCGGTCGAGGGCTTCCAGTCCATCCACAACTACGTGGACTTCCGCGACCTCACGATCCGGAAGGGTGCGACGCCCGCGCGCGACGGCCAGCGTCTCCTCGTGCCGTTCAACATGGCTGACGGCTCGGTCATCGCTCGCGGGAAGGGCAACGACGAGTACCATCGGACCGCGCCTCACGGCGCCGGGCGCGTCATGAGTCGCACCCGGGCGTTCGACGAGGTGTCGATGGACGAGTTCGCGGCCGCGATGGACGGCATCTACAGCGAGAGCGTGGTCGAGGGCGTCGCCGACGAGGCACCGATGGCGTACAAGCCCGCGGACGTCATCGCGGACGGGCTCGAACCCACCGCCGCGGTCGAGGAACGACTCGACGTCGTCCACAACCTCAAAGCGAAGGAGTGAGCGCGCCACCCTGCCTCCCCGGGGACCCACTGCTGGTCGTTGCGCTCGAAGCACATCATTGAAACTCGTCGACGACCAACGGGCGACGTATGCTAACGCTGCACGTCGCGTTCCTCCTGCTCGTCGTCGGCACCGACGTCTTCTTCGGGTGGCTCTCGGTCGCGAACGTCCGGTACGGCGCGAGCGAGGTCCGCGAACGCCGGGAGTGGGTCGACGAGCGGCTCGCGGTCGACGACGTCGACGAGCTCGTCGACTACCAGCGCACGAAGACCGGGTTCTCGCTCCTCCGGAGCGCCGTCGGGCTCGTCGTGCTCCTGGGCGTCCTCTATTCGGGCGCGTTCGCGGACGTCGTCGCGGCCGTCGACGCGCTCGACGTCGCCGTCCCCTTCGTCGACGAGACGCTCGTCGAAGGCGTCGTCCTCGTCGTCGTCGGCGCGCTCGCGCTCCAGGCGTTCGGCGCGCCCTTCGACGCGTTCGACACGTTCGTCGTCGAGGAACTGTTCGGGTTCAACAACCAGACGCCGCGACTCTGGGTCCGCGACAAGCTCGTCGGCGCCGCCATCACCGCCGTGCTCGTCACCGCGCTCGCGCTCCCCATCCTCTGGGCGATCGCGGCGTTCCCGACGTACTGGTGGGCGGTCGGCGTCGCGCTCTACCTCGCGTTCGCCGTCGTCATGCAGGTCCTCCTGCCGCGGGTCGTGATGCCGCTGTTCTACGACTTCGACCCCATCGAGTCCGGCGAGCTCCGGGACGCCATCGACGACGTCTTCGACCGCGCGGGCTTCGAGTGCGAGCAGATCTATGAGATGGACGCCAGCCGGCGCTCCTCGCACTCGAACGCGTTCTTCTCCGGGTTCGGGAAGACCAAGCGCGTCGTGCTCTTCGACACGCTCGTCGACCAGATGTCGGTCCGCGAGGTCCAGAGCGTCCTCGCGCACGAGCTCGCTCACTGGAAGCGCTCGCACATCTGGAAGCAACTCCTCGCCAGTACCGTCCCCATCGCGCTCACGCTCGCCGCGCTCTGGTGGCTCACCACGCAACCGTGGCTGTACGCGATGTTCGGCGTCACCGGGAGCGTCCAGACCACGCCCGCCGCCGGCCTCCTCCTCGGTCTCCTCTGGGTCGGGCCGCTCAACCAGCTGCTCGCGCCGCTCACGAACAAGCTCTCGCTCGCGCACGAGCGCGAAGCCGACACGTTCGCCGTCGACGTCATGAACGACGGCCAACCCATGGTGGGCGCACTCGCCGCACTCGCCAGCGAGAACCTCTCCAATCCCTTCCCGCACCCGCTCTACGAGGCCTTCCACTACGACCACCCGCCGATACCCGAACGCATGCAGTACATCGAGGCGTACGCCGCGGAACACACCCCTACCGACGCACCGACCGACGCCACGCAGACGCCCGCGACCGATTGAGTCACCTACCAGTTCGATTCCGCGACCGCACGCCGTCCACTGACTGGGTCGCCGCACAGTCGCGGTCCCAGTCTCGCCGTCGCCGAGGCTCCCCGGTCGGCTGGTGTTCGTCTCTGCGCCCCGTGGCGTCGGTCAGGACCGCTGGATGAGGGCGACGAGGACGACGACGAGGAGGACCTGCGCGACCTTGTCCAGCGCGCCCAGGGTGCCGACGTCGGCGGGGAACGACTTGTCGCCGCCGACGAAGTTGAAGACGTACCAGAGGACGATCTGGCCGGCGACGAACGGGACGCCGAGGCGATAGAGCGTCGAACGTCGGTAGTCGACGAGTACCGCGCCCGCGGCGGCGAGGAAGACGATCCCGGCGAACAGGAAGGACAGGCCGAGTCCCGACGGCGCGAACGCCACCCCGAGCCAGAGGTGGATGGCGCCGCTCACGACCGCCAGCACCACGCCGACGTAATGCAGCGGCGAAAGGGTCGTCGTGTCTATCACACCGGACCGCGTGCTCGTGCTCATGTCACTAACTATTCGTATAGCATGCTTAAGTATCTCACCCACGCAGTGCCAGCCTATTTCCGGTGGCTGGCCTTTCGACGAGTCGTGTCCCGTGACCGTAAGGACGGCTCGCCCGACGACCGCGATGAGCGCTCGCCCGCTGGCCGTGGACTGCTAGCCATGCCAGTTCTCGCCTTCGGCCTACTCCTCGTCGCATCACACGACGCCGTGGGGGTACTTGCGGGCACCGACCAGGTACTCACCGCCGCGCTCGAGCCGGTCTTCGCGGTCGACCGGGGAGTCGTCGACGTCGTCCTCGCGGTCCGCGGCCCACTCGTGACGAAGGTCATGACCTCCGCTACCGGCCTCGGGTCCGCGTTCGCTGCACTCGTCTTCGTCGGGCTGTCGTTCCTGGCGGGCTGGACGCGAGCAGCCCGCGTCGCGGCCGTCGCACTCCTGATCTCCGGGGTCGTCGTCGTCTCGCTCATGGCGCTCGTACAGCGACCGTTCCCGCCACAACCCGTCTGCATGGTCGACGGCCGTGGGCTCGCGGCGCACTCGTTCCCCTCGGGGCACGCGGCCGCGGTCACCGTCTACGCGCTCGTCGCTCGCGACGCTCCCGACCTCCCGACCGGCGTCGTCGGTGGCGTCGCCGTGCTCGTCGCCGTCTCCCGGATCTACCTCGGCACGCACTACTTCAGCGACACCGTCGTCGGCGTCGCCATCGGCGTCGGCGCCGTCCTCGTCGCGCGCCGGCTCCTCGACCACCACAGGGTCGGCGACATCGTCGAACGCCTCACCTGATCGGTCACGAGCCCGACCGTCCCACGGCGGTCGGACTGTCGGCGCAGGAGTCCGGTGTCCTCGCCCGCAGCAAGCGCTTATCCCCACGCCGTGCATACGGTCGGCCAGCGCTTTCGATGCTCTTCGGTACGCACCTCGTCGCGGCGGCCGCACTCGGCGAGTGGTCGCGGCGGTCACTCCCCGTCGTCGTCCTCGGCGCGGCGTTCCCCGACCTCGTCGACAAACCGCTGGCCATGCTCGGCGTCGTCGACGTCTTTCACAGCGTCGGTCACTCCGCGCTGTTCCTCCTCGCAGTCGCCCCGCTCGCGTACGCCATCCCGTCGGTGCGCGCGTTCGCCCTCGGGTGGGGTTCGCACCTCGCGCTCGACGCGTTCCACGTCGTGATCAATGGCCGCGCCGACGACGCGCTCTTCCTCGGATGGCCGCTCACCACGCCCCCGACACCGCTGCGCATCCCGCCCGGCGAGTTCTTCTTCTACTACCTCTGGAGTCCATCGTTCTTCGTCGAGATCTTGCTCTGGCTCGTCGCCATCGTCGTCCTCCAGTCCCGCATCCGGGACACCGTCGCGTGGGTGCGCGACGGCCGTGACTGACGTCACCGCACGTGGGCGACCTGGCTGGCTCGAGACGTCCCGGTGGTCACGCGGGTGGCACCTGGAGACGAACCACCACGAGCTAGGTTCCTGCCCGGAGACGAGGACGGTCGGTCACGGCGTCGACGGGGCGAGGACGACGAGCGCGGTCGCGTCCGTCACGGCTTCGGGACGGATCTCGCGTTCGCCGTCGAACCGGAGGACGTCGCCGCCGGCGACGGTCGTCGATTCGCCGTCGAGCACGACGTCCATCTCGCCGTCGAGGACGTGAAACAGCACGTCCTTCCCGGGGTGAGCGTGCGCGGGGACGCTCTCGCCAGCGTCGAGCGCGAGCCGAACCGTCTTCGGGCCGGATTCGAACACCGCGGCGTGCGGGCGTGCATCCAGGTCGTCGAGGCTGACGTGTTCCATGGTCGACGAGACGAGACCGGCACCCGTGGGCGTTCCGACGAACGTGTTCGGGACCGACCTCTCGGTGCTCCGGCACCTCGGATCGACCATGAGCGAAGCGCACACCGTCGACGACCCCGACTCCAAGAGCGACCGCGGTGCCGACGATCCTGACTCCAAGAGCGACCGCGGTGCCGACGATCCTGACTCCAAGAGCGACCGCGGTGCCGACGATCCTGACTCCAAGAGCGACCGCGGTGCCGACGATCCTGACTCCAAGAGCGACCGCGGTGCCGACGATCCTGACTCCAAGAGCGGCCGCGGTGCCGACGACGTCGAGCCAGTGACCGACCGCGACCACGACGGCTCGTGGTCCGCGAACCTCGAACGCGACCAGTACGCCGACGACCCCGACCTCGTCCTCGCGCACGCGCTCGACGCCATCGAGCACACCGCGAGCGGGCACCACGTCAACCTCGTCATGCACCGCGCGCACGGCCACCCCGAGACGTACCTCTACCCCGCCCTCGACGACGCGAACCGCGACGTCCCTGGAGCAGGCATCGAGTACGAGTACGTGAAGCAGTGTGGCTGTGGCGGGCACGTCACGCGCGTCCACGTCGAGTGAACGGGAGCGCTCGACGCTCCCCGACGGTCATCCCTCGGTGGTCTCTGGCGGGTTCCTGACGACGACCACGGGAACCGGCGACCTGTGGACGATCGCCTCCGCGACGTCGCCAGCGACGACGTCCACGAAGCTCGATCGACCGTGCAGGCCGACGACCACGAGGTCGGCGTCGAACTCCTCGACCTCGTCGAGCGTCTCCCGGACGACGCGACCGATGCGGACCGTCGTTTCGACGGTCGCCCCGCGGTCCGTCGCGATGGCGGTCGCCATCTCGAACAGCTCGTCAGCGTACGATTCGCGGTCCGCGAGCCAGTCCTCCCACTCGCCGGGGTGGTCGCCCCAGCCCTCGGACGCGGTCGGGTCGCGCTGCTGGTCTACCACGTAGAGGACATGGATGGTCGCCTCCGGGAACTCCTCGGCCGCCCACTCGAGCGCCCGCCGCGAGAGCGGAGCGCCGTCGAACGGCACGAGCACTCTATCAACCATGGACTCGTCTTGGCGGCGGTCGACGATTGGTATGACGAGGATACCCGAGTAAGGAAGCGTTGCTCGAGCGTATCGACCGACTTCTCGAACCGAACCCGTTCGTTCGTTCCGGCGCGTCGAGACCGAGCGCACGACGGCTTTCGGCGCCATCGGACGCGCTCCCAGACGCACCGGAGCGAGCGACCGGGGCGGCTGAGCGTCCGCCAGACGGAGTCACCGACCGTCTGCGAGTCTTCGGCGACCGTTCGCGGGAACGACGGCAGGTCGTGCTCGAACGTACGCGGCACGCGGACGGGGAGCAGCGCACCCGACACCGCAGCCATCGCGGCGTAGAGCGGGACGACGACGTCGTCGAACTCCGGTCGGCTCGTGGTCGTTCGCGAGCCGACGGGGCTGACGCGGAGCAAGGTGACGAGCGGACGAGCGAGCCAGCCCCCGGCCCGAACGGTCCGTCGAGGCGGCCACGCGGGTCGGTTCGAGGACGGTCACCTTCGGGTGCGTTCCAGCGTCGTGGGAACGAGCGAGACGTACGTGGGGGTGGCGTGCAGAGGGCGAGGTATGGAAGCGCCAGCCGAGCGCGTGACGGTCGCGAAGCGGCCGCGCGCCGACGAGGGAACCGCATTCGAATTGTTCGTGCGCGACGACGCCGAGGAGCCGCTCCGGCACGTCGGGAGCGTCACCGCCGACGACGCCGAAGAAGCCTACGAGCGTGCGACGCGGTTGTTCGCGTGGTACGCCGACGACGTCTGGGTGTGTCCCGCGGGCGAGTTCACGCGGTTCTCGACGCACGACCTCGACGCCGACGCCGAGGCCGCGCCGACGGACGCCTCGGGCGTCGAGGATGGCGACGAGTACGACGAACCGCGCCAGCGGGAGCTATAGATGATCTCGGTCAGCAAGCTCCTCTGCGGGCTGGACGCCGAAGGGGACGGCCTCCGGTACGACGCGGCGGACGAGGCGGACAAACCACAGATCTCCGAGGAGAAACAGCGCCGGCCGGTCGTGGTGTGGAACACGACCAAGCAGTGCAACCTGTACTGCGACCACTGCTACGCGGGCGCCGACGACGGCTGCGCGCCCGCCGAGCTCTCTACCGAGGAAGGCGAGCGCCTGCTGGAGGACCTCGCCGACTTCGGCGTGCCGGTCGTGCTGTTCTCGGGCGGGGAACCGCTCGCGCGCCCCGACCTCGAGCACCTCGTCGCGTACGCGGACGACCTCGGGATCCGCCCCGTCCTGTCGACGAACGGGACGCTCGTCACCGAGGAGCGCGCCGAAGCGCTCCGCGACGCCGGCCTCAAGTACGCCGGCGTGAGCGTCGATGGCACCCGCGAGGTCAACGACGCGTTCCGCGGCGCCGATGGCGCGTTCGACGCCGCCATCCGCGGCATCCACTGCTTCAAGGACGCCGGCGTGAAGACCGGACTCCGGTACACCATCACCGAACGCACCGCGCCGGTCCTCGAGGACGTCGTCGACCTCCTGTACGACGAGGGCGTCGACCGCTTCTGCTTCTACCACCTCGACTACGGCGGCCGCGGCGTCCCCGACGCCGACCTCGAACCCACCGAGAAGCGCGAGGCCGTGCGGCGCGTCTGCGACCTCACCCGCGAGTACCACGCCGACGGCGAGGACATCGAGACGCTCCTCGTCGGGAACTACGCCGACGCCGGCTTCCTCGTCGAGTACGCCCGCGACGAGATGGACCAAGCGCACGCGAGCGCGGTCCGCGAGTACCTCCGACGGAACGGCGGCGACCCCGCTGGCGAACGCGTCGCCGACGTCGACTACCAGGGGAACGTCCACCTCACGCAGTTCTGGCAGGACTATAGCCTCGGGAACGTCCGCGACCGCGCGTTCGGCGACGTCTGGACCGACGACACCAACCCGCTGCTGGCGACGCTCCGCGAGCGCGAACGGCACCTCCCCGAGCGCTGCCAGGACTGCGACTACCTCGACGTCTGCCGCGGCGGCTCTCGCCTGCGCGCGCTCGCCGCCACCGGCGACCTCTGGGGCGAGGACCCCCAGTGCTACCTCACGCCCGACGAACGCGGCGTCGCGTCCGGACGCGACACGTCCGCGAACGCGGACTGACCGCGACGGCGCCGCATCGGGAGGCTCGAAGGACCCGCCGCGTTCGAGGGTATTTTACCGCCGCATCGGGTACGAATCGAACATCTCCGATAGCGACGACGACCGACGGCTGCTGACGCGTCGACGACTGCTCGTCGGCGCCGGCGGCACGCTCGGACTGGCCGGCGGTGGTGCGTGGTACGTCCAGCGATCGCTCCAGGGCGACGACGGCGACCTCGTCGCGCCGGACGTCTACCCGCGGCTCTCCACGCGCGGCGTCTTCGACGACGCGGGCGACGTGACCGCGGGCGTCGACGACGCGACGCCCGAACGCGGCGGCGACTGGTCGGTCGTGGACGGCGACGCCGACGCGCTCGTCGTGTACGTCCACGGCCTCGGTGCACCCGAGGCGGAGGCTCTGAACCAGGCGTACACGGCCCGGACCGCGCTCCGCAACCAGGGCGTCCGGCATCCCGTGGTATCCTACACGTGGGACTCCGACCGCGACTGGGCGCCCGCGAAGCGGACCGCGGACGCGAACGGGCCCGCGCTCGCCGACTGGCTCGGTCGGTGGGCAGCCGACGACGGTCGCCCCGTCCACCTCGTCGCTCACTCGCTCGGCGCGCGCGTCGTCTGCGAGGCACTGCGCGCGCTCGCCGACGCGGGACGCCGGAACGCCGTCGCGACCGTGTCGCTCCTCGGCGGCGCCATCCCCCAGGACAGCGTCCAGACCGACGGCCGGTACGGCGATGCCATCGCGACCGCCACCCCGAACCTCGTGAACTTCCACAGCGGCCGCGACGACGTCCTCGGGTGGCTCTACCGGTTCTCCGACGGCACGAACGCGGTCGGTCACGGCGGCATCGGCGACGCGACCGCCACCCCCGCGACCTACCGGGACGTGGACGTCACCGACCAGGTCGCGGACCACTACTCGTACTACGAACCGAACGCGGGATGTGCGCCCGCGGTCGCCGACGTCGTCCGCTGACTCACCCGAGTTCGGCGACGCGGAACTTCGCGTAGCTCGCCGCGAGCGCGAGGACGCCCCACGCGGTCATCGTCGCGTAGTTGAACCAGTTCTCCTGGTAGAGCTCCCTGCTGCCTTCGATGGCGTAGTTCGCCGTGACGCGCGGGTAGTCGCCGCTCCCGATGACGCCGTCGTACACGGGCTCGAGCCCGGAGAGGTACGCGGTCGTCGGGGAGGCGAGCGTGATGTACCCGCGCGTGGTGTCGGACAGGGTCGTCCCGAGGAGGTCGGCAACGGTCGTGACGACGCTCTGGAGGCTGACCACGGGGAGGAACCCGAGCCAGAACGGGCCGAGGAGGAAGTAGAGCCCGATGACGCCGAACATCGCGCGGGAGCGACGACTGGTGAGCGTCGAGCACGCGACGAAGATGGCGGTCATCGACGCGACGAACAGCCCGGTGATGGCGGCGAACGTCGCGAACCGGACGACGTCGACGCTCCCGTCGTACATCCCGAGGCCGATGAGGATCGCCGCGAGGACGGATGCGAGCACCGCACCGAGAGCGACCGCGGTCCGGGAGACGTACTTCCCGAGGACGTACTCGGCGCGCGAGTTCGGGAGGCCGAGCGTGTGCTTGATCGAGCCGCGTTCGCGGTCGCCGGCCACCGTGAGGTACGTGAGCGGAACGAGGATGAGCGGGAACACGAGGAAGAAGAAGAACGACACGTCGAACAGCGCGCGGAACGCGTCGTGGTGGAACTCGGCGACGGAGTACGTGATGAGGGAGACGAACCCGGTGAGGGTCGCGATGACGCCGAGGACGACGTACGAGCGCCGCGTGTTCTTGAAGTCGTCGCGGAAGACGGTCGCGAAGCTCACGCGGACTCACCTCCGTCGGCCGCCGCCGGTGGGTCGACGGTCGCGTCCCCGCCAGCACCGTCGTCTCCCCCAGTGGCGTCGTTCGCGGCGGTCGCGTCGCGAGTCCCGGTGTACTCGTCGAAGAGCGCTTCGAGCGAGGCGTCGTCGATGCGGACGTCCTCGACGGTCGCACGGTCGTCGAGGTACCGGAGTGCGTCCATCTTCGCGGCCGCGGCCGAAACCTCGATGTCGACGGTCCGGTCGGTCACGCTCGCCGCCCGGACGCCGTCGACGCTCGCGACGTCGAGCCCGTCGGGGACGGCGTCGAGTTGCGCGGAGACGGTCGCGCCCGTCTGGAGCTCGCTCCGGAGGTTGTCGATGGTGTCGAGCGCGACGAGTGCCCCCTGGTTGAGGATGCCGACGCGGTCGCAGACCTTCTCGACCTCCTCGAGGATGTGACTGCAGAAGAAGATGGCTGCGCCACGCTCGGTCTCCTCCTGGATGATGCGTCGGAGGAGCGCGACGCCGTCCGGGTCCAGGCCCGTCGACGGTTCGTCGAGGATGATGAGTTCGGGCTCGCCGACGAGCGCGACGGCGAGACTCATGCGTTTGGCCATGCCCGTCGAGTACTCGCTGGCGGCGCGGCGGGCGTCGTCGGGGTCCAGGCCGACGCGCTCCAGCAGTTCGTCCGCGTCGTCGTCGGCGCCCTTCGCGTGGATTGCCGATTCGACGTGCTCGCGTCCGGTGAGGTTCTCGTACGGCTCGTATCCCTCGGGGAGGAGGCCGATGCGCTGGCGGATGGCGAGTGACTCGCGGGTCACGTCCATCCCGAGGACGGAGACGGAACCGGACGTGGGCTGGAGGAATCCGAGTATCATGTTGATCGTCGTCGACTTCCCGGCGCCGTTCGGGCCGAGGAACCCGAACACCTCGCCTTCCCGTACTTCGAGGTCGAGGCCGTCGACGGCGAGGACGTCCTCGCCGAAGCGCTTGGTCAGGGCGTCTGTTTGAATCGCTGTCATCATCGTAGTCGTCACCTGCCATCCGTATTAAATCAAGGGGGTGATTGCAGAGTCAGCAACCGTGCCGACCTCACGCCCGTCCACCGATACGTATGGCGATTTCCAACCGAAACAGACTGCCGTGCGGGCGCGTTCACCACCCTACCCCGACCGCTCGAAGCGGTCTCGCCAGTCGACCCCGTCCAGTGCATCGCCGAGCCCCGGGATTTTACTCGGCGCGGGGCGACTGTCGGGCAACGTGCCGGTACTCGAAGCGCGAGCGCGCATCCTCGGCGGGCTCGCAGTCGCGCTCGCCGCGCTCACGTTCGCGGTGGCGACGCTCGCGGGGACGGACGTCTTCGTCGGCGTTCCCAACGTCGGCGCGTTCGTCTGCGTGGTCGCGCTCCCCGGATTCCTCCTCGGTCGGACGGGCGTCCCCGAGCGACTCGGGCCCGTGCTCTACGAGCTCGTCGTCGCGTACGTCACCGCCGGCATCGTCGCCGTCGGCATCCTCGTCACCGGCACGTACGTGCTCGCGACCGCCGGCGGGCTGCCGACCGCACTGGTCGCGTTCGTCGCGACGCTCGCGTCGTCGTGGGCGCCCTGGGGTCCCGCTGGGTACGTCCTCGGCCTCGCATCGACGCTCGTCGAGTGACGCCGCCTGACCGCGAACGCCGCTGCGACCGGCGAACGCGGGTCGGTCAGTCCCAGCCGCGACGCCGAAGCGCCAGTTCGAGGTGCGTGCTGTCGCGCGCCATCGGTCCAGCGTACGTCCCGACGCGCTCGCGGCGCCACCAGTCCCCGGTCTCGCGTCGCTCCGCCGGCGTCGTGTACCGGTACTCGTACCTGAGTGCGCGAACGTGCTCGGGCGCCTCGCCGTCGAACGGATCTGTCCGAAGGAGCGAGCGGGTCCCGTCGTCGGCGTCGAGGAGCTTCGCGAGGAAGTGCAGGAACCACGGGTTCCGCGAGAGCGGCTGCATCGCAGCGAACCAGAGCTGCCAGTCGAGCCGCAGGTGGTACGGCGCCCACTGACGGGGTCGCCGAGAGACGTCCGTGGGTTTGCCGTGGAACTCGTAGGTCTCCCAGTCGGTGTCCGCGTCCACGACCTCGTCGGCGGTGCCCTGGACGACGAGCTCGTACCGCGTCTTCGTGACGTGGCCGAACGCGCCGTACGTGTTCACGAGGTTCA
Organism: Halorubellus salinus; assembly: GCF_020567525.1. Classification (GTDB taxonomy): domain Archaea; phylum Halobacteriota; class Halobacteria; order Halobacteriales; family Natrialbaceae; genus Halorubellus; species Halorubellus salinus. The sequence goes on along the minus strand of NZ_JAJCVI010000003.1, from coordinate 14,457 downwards.
GCGGGTCGAAGCTCGTGTTCATCCGCTGCTCCGAGGAGAGGACGTTCCGGACCGGACGGTAGCTGAGCGCGAGGACGACGACCGCGTACGCCCACGCAAGCGTCGAGAACCAGCTCGAAGGTGCGACCTCGGGGACCGCGACCGCGAGGTGGACGCCGACGGCGCCGACCGCGGCGGCCAGTCCGCCCGCGAACGCCAGGAGTCCGTCCGCGACGGCGGCCAGCTGTGGGTCGGCGAACAGCGAGAACGCGAGCACGACGGTGAGTGCGTTCAGCCACGAGAAGTTCCCCGTGAGGAGCAGCCACCCCATGAACGCGACCGTGACGACGCCAGCGAGCCCCGAGACGGGTTGCGGTGCGAAGTACAGCAGCGGGACGGCGAGTTCGACGACGTGATTCCCGGCGACCTCGACGCGATGGACGCGGTTGGGGAGATGGTGGGCGAACCAGCTCGCGGGGTTGGGCATCGGCTGGGTCTCGTAGTGATGGTGCATGCAGGTGAGGTCGCGCCAGCAGTCGTCGCCGCGGAGCTTGATGAGGCCCGCGCCGAGCACGTTCCGGAAGAGCAGCCAGCGGAACAGCCAGACGGTGACGGCGGGGGTAGCGACGTCCCAGCCGCCGAGGAAGACCGCGAGCGCACCGGCCTCGCAGAGCATCGACTCCCACCCGTACCCGTAGAACAACTGGCCGGCGTTCGCGAACGACAGGTAGAGCGCCCAGAGGGCGACCCAGACCGCGACCGCGACGGGCGTCCCGAGCATCGAGGGGACGCCAAACAGTGCGAGTGCGCTCAGCGCGATGCCGGCGCGCGCCAGCCACGCGGCGGTCCGGTCCGTCGGCGAGACGTAGAGGAGACTCGGCCGCTCGCGGAACGCGAAGCGGTCGACGTAGTCGTCGATGGGGAGCACGCCGTCCTCGCCGCAGAGCGGCCGGAACTGCCGTAGCGCGACGACGAACGCGACGATGTATACCGCGGCCAGTCCGCGCTGGAGGACGAACCGCGTCAGCCAGTACGTCCCCGGGTCGTAGAACGGGAGGTCGACGCCGAAGACCATCCTGACCCATGGAAACGCCGCCTCCCATGAAAACGATTGGGCCCGACCAAACGCCGGATTCACCGGCGAGAGAGCGTCCATTCTCGGGCGACGGCCGTTCGGGTAGGCTTTTCTCGTCGCCGCTCGTGATTGAGCTATGGATACTCTCGCAGTACTCTCTTCCACGATACTCCAGGCTGGCGGTCGATTCGACCCAGTCGGCGTCGACCCGACAGTCGGACTCGGTGGTGGTGCGGTCGGGACCTTCCTCTCGACGCTCATCGTCGGCGCGGTCCTGCTCGTGCTCGCCCCCGACTGGACGCGCTCGCGGATGCGTGACGTTGCCCGTAACCCCATCGGCTCGTTCGCGTACGGGGTCGTGGCGCTCCTCGTCGTCATGTTCGCCGTGGTCGTCCTGTTCTTGACCGTCCTCGGCATCCCGCTCGCGCTCCTCCTCGGGTTCGTGCTCTACCTGGCCTGGGTCGTCGGCGCGGTCGTCGGGTACCTCGCCATCGCCGACCGCTTCGTCGACGTGGACGACGACTGGGTGGTCGCGCTCGTCGTCGCCGCCGCCCTCAACGGCGTCCTCACGCTCACGGGGATCGGCGCGCTCGTGTCCTTCTGCATCGGCGCGGCGGGGTTCGGGACGGTCCTCCGTGGCTGAACGCGGAACGTCGAACTGCGCGGGTGCCTCGCGACCGGTGCGCGACCTCGGACCGCGGCAGGTATCGATCGGTGCGTGACCTCGGACCGGTGCGTCGCTCGCGTCCATCCCCGGTACGACTATCACGGACGCCGACAATTGGGACAGCATGGCACACGTTCCCGAATCAGTCACGATGTACGTCTGCGAGCACTGTCAGGTCGCGCACGCCGGCACGCCGATACACGTCGACACCGCCGAGCATAGGTTCGAGGCACCCGACGAGTGCGGGAGTTGTGGGGAAACCGCGTTCGTCGCCCTCTCGGACTGGGTCCACCACCACGACTGAACGAGGCGCGCGTGCTCTCGCCCGACCGGGCGACCGGTCGAGACGACCGTCTCCTGCCGCAACCTGTTTAATTCGGTCCGCCCGTACGTCTCTTCGAACGTGCAATTCGGGCTCGTCGTCGCGTGGACGTCCGTCGTCGTCGGCGCGGCGAACCTCGGCCTGCTCGCGTACCTCCGCCGGCTCCCCGAGCGGCCGGGACTGACGTGGTTCCAGGGCGTCATCGCCGCACAGACCCTCTTCTGTGCCGCCTACGGCGTCGGCCTCCTGCTCGGCGACAGCCCACTCCGGACCCCGCTACTCGTCCTCTACTGGCTCGCCGCCATCTGGATCGGCGTCGCCTACCTCGGGTTCGCGCTCGTCTACACCGGTCGCGCCCGGTACGTCCAATCACGACCGTTCCAGGCGATCGTCGCCCTCCAGTCGCTCGGATCCCTCGTCGTCGTCACGTACCCGTTCCACGAGTTCGGACCGACGAACCTGGAACTCGTCGAGTACGGCGGCGTGCTCGTCCTCGAGTACACGCACTCCGCGTTCGTCGTCTTCGAGTTCCTCGCGGTCGTCTCGTTCGCCACGCTCGGCGTCGTCCTCCTCATCGACACCGTCGTCAGCTACGGTCCCCTCTACCGCAAGCACGCGCTCGCCATCGCCGTCACGCCACTCCCGCCGACGGTCGCGTTCCTCGCGTGGCTCCTCGAACTCGGCCCGCTCTATCCACTGAACCTCACCGCCATCGCGTTCTTCCCGCACCTCGTCCTCGACCTGTACGCGCTGTTCGGCGAGGACATGTTCGAGTTCCCGCCCGCGACCCGCCGGCGCGCCGAACGCGCCGCGGTCGAGGACCTCGGGAATCCCGTCGTCGTCGTCGACCCGGACGACCGCATCGTTCGCCTGAACGCCGCCGCCGTCGACGCGCTCGGCGTCGACGAGACCGCGGTCCTCGCGACCGACCTCGCGAGGCACCTCGAACCGGTCGACGACGGGTTCGACGGCGACCACGTCCGCATCCCCGACGACACGGGCGCGCGGACGTACGCTCGCACCCGGAACCCGCTCGACGACGGCGCCGGCGGCGTCGTCGGGTACACCGTCGTCCTCCAGGACGTCACCGCCGAACGCCGCCGCGAACAACGCGTCGGCGTCCTCAATCGCGTCCTCCGACACAACCTCCGGAACGACCTCACCGTCGTCCTCGGGAACGTCAACGCGGCCGCCGAAGCAAGCGACGACCCGGCGGTCGCCGACCTCCTCGAGACCGCGGCCGACCAGACCCGCGAACTGTCCGCGCTCGGCGAACGCGCTCGCGAGGTCGAAGCGACGATGTCCGCGTCCGTCGAGGCCGACGCGGTCGTCGACGCGCACGCCGTCCTCGAAGCCGTCCGCGACGACGTCATGCGCCGGCATCCCGCGGCGACCGTCGATGTCGACGTCCCCCGGGACTGTCGGGTGACGGCGGACCCGGACGTCCTCCGCGTCGTCTTCGAGAACCTCGTCGAGAACGGCGTCGTGCACGACGACGCCGACCCGCGCGTCTCCGTCGCCGTCAGCAACCGCGGGGACGAAATCGCCGGTGACCCCGACGGGGACGGCACCGTTCCGTCCGCGGCGGACGGCGGCACGGTCACGTTCGAGATCACCGACTCGGGCCCGGGCATCCCCGACCACGAACTCGACGTCCTGGACGCTCGCGAATCGTCCCTGGAACACGGCAGCGGCCTCGGCCTCTTCGTCGTGAACTGGGGCGTCAGCACCCTCGGCGGGGACGTCGCGTTCGACGCGACCGACGACGGGACGCGCGTCCTCGTCACGCTCCCCAGGGCGTGACACCTGTCAGCGCCGACCGGCCACTCGCGTTCCCGCCGGTATCCCTTTCGTGGCGCGCTCCAAAGGGACCGCAATGGCATCGCCACGCGTCGTCGTCTGCCGGAACGAGGTCGACCCAGCGCACGCGTACCACTGCGACGCGCTCGCCGCGTCCATCCCCGACGCGGTCGAACTCGACTACGCCGCCGGCGAACGCCCCGACCTCCGGGAACTGGATGCGGTCGTCCTCACGGGGAGTACCGCAGGCGTCTACGAGGCCGACGAGTACCCGTGGATGCACTCGCAGATGGCGCTCGTCGAGACGCTCGTCGAACAGGAGATCCCGACGCTCGCGGTCTGCTTCGGGCACCAGCTCGTCAACGAAGCGCTCGGCGGTCGCGTCGAGGCGGACGAGACGACCGCGCGCCTCGTCGACGTCGAGTTCGCGGACGACCCGCTCTTCGAGGGCGTCGCGCCGGTCGTCCCCGCGGTGCACGGCGACAAGGTCGTCGAGCCCGCGCCCGAGCTGGACGTCATCGCGACCACGGACTACTACGAAGCGTTCGCGACCCGGCACGAGTCGGCGCCGCTGTGGAGCACGCAGTTCCACCCCGAGTTCACCGCCGCGCACCGCGAGCGGCTGGACGCGGACTACGGGTGGAGCGACGGCGAGCACTCCTTCGCCGACGTGAACGTCGGTCGCGTGTACGCGAACTTCACGCGCATCGTCGCCGACGGCGACTACTGACGAACCGGGGCGTGCGGTACTCCGTACTCGTGGCGCGCAGCGTCGCTGAGGATGCGAACTGACTCGCTGGTGTTACCGGCGAGTTACACCGAATCGACGAAGCCCTCGGGGATACCCGCGACGCGTCCCGCCTCGAACAGTGCGACGACCGCCTCGTACTGGTCCTCGCCCTGCGCGAGCAGATGGCTGCGGTCGACCGCGGGGAACTCGTCACTGCTCAGGACGTACGTGTTCGTCCCGACGACGTAGTTCCGGCTCCCGTCGATGGGCTCGCCGTCGACGCGAACCGACTCGACGGTGCCGTCGCCCGCCACCCGGAGCGTCGCACCCGCGACCTGCAGCCAGCACGCGTACGCGCCCGGCCCGCCGGCCGCGCGGTCGTCCGTCACCACGCTCTCCCGCAGCAACCGCGAGAGCGTCCGACCAGACACCTCGATGCGGCACAGCGGTGCCGCGAACGGGACGAGTCCGACGACGTCACCGCGCGACACCGTCCCCGACAACCGCGGCCCCTCGCGTATCGCGAGCGTATCGAGGACGCCCACGTCCGCGCTCGCACCCTCCCTGTACGCGGTCGCGACCAGCGACCCCGCCCGCTCCCGGCCGACGAGACGCTTCGCCCTGTCGCGGACGAGCGGCTCGTCGAGGTACCCGACGGTGTCCTCGAGGCCGACGCGGTACCGTTCGGCCTGCAGAATCTCCGCGACCGACTCGTCGACCACCGCACGCTCGACGTCGTGGTCGTCGGTCGTCACCCGCTCCCCGTCGAAGTCGAGCTCCCACACCACCTCGCCGTTCACGCCCGGCCGGACGATGGGCGTACCCGAGATGCGCTCGCGGCCGACGCGATGGACGTGCCCGGCCGCGATAGCGTCGACGCCCTGCTGGCGCGCGAGCGTCCGAACGACGTCGTCGCCAGCGTGCGCGAGCACGAGCACCGCCCTGACGCCGTGGTCGCGCAGCTCCGCGACCGCGGTTCGCACCGCACGCACGGGGTCCTCGACCGCGAGCGAGTCGGGCACCGAAGCGTCAGGGTCCGTGACACCGACCACGCCGAGCGCGCCGTCCGCCCGGTCGACGATCGTCCACGGCGCTGCGTCCCCGAACGGCTGCCCGCCCTCCATGACATTCCCCGTCACGTACCGCGCCGGCGACTCCCACGTCACCTCGCGGGCCGCCGTCCGCCCGTGGTCGAAGTCGTGATTCCCGAACGTCGCCACCGCCGGCGACACCGCGTCCTGGAACGCCAGCGCGTGCTTGCCCTTCGTCGACAACGCCAGCACGCCCGGCGCGAGCGTATCCCCACCGTCGGTGACGATAGGGTCCTCGCCACCCTCCTCCCGGAGGACGGTCGCGAGCCGGCCCGCACGCTCCGGGTTGTCCAGTCCAGCCTCCACGTCAGCGTAGTGCAGCACTCGCACGAGTTCGTCTCAGCCACTCGTACCCGGCCGGGGGCCGTAAGCCGTGCGGTCGCGCCATCTCCCGCTACCCGAGTCCGGTCGTCCGTCACGCCATCTCCCGCTACCCGAGCCCGGTCGTCCGTCGTGTGCTCTCGCGCTCAGGCCTCCACGGCGTCCTCGCGCGGTCGCGTCCCGAGGACCTCGAGTTCGTCGCCGACGGCGAGTTCCCCGCCGTCCTCGGACTCGTGGACGCGACTGAGCGCCATCACCTGGTAGTAGTGGTCGAGCGCGTCCGCGTTCGCCCACTCCGGCATCGTCGCCTCGCGGTTCTCGACGAATCGCGCCTGGAAGTCCTCGATGGTCTCGGCGGTGTCGGGGTCGCGGCTCGGGACGACGCAACGCGCACAGCACCCGACGCCCTCGAACTCGACGTCACCGATTCGGAACGCCACCACCTCGTCCTCGCCCGCCCAGAGGTGGTCCTCCCAGAACGGCTCGGCGTCGACGACGACGTTCGCGCGGAAGCGCCGTCGGACGTTCTCCGGGTCGAGGTCGAACCACTCGCCGATGGTCTCGAGCGTCCCCGTGGAGATGACCGCTGGGCCCTTCGCGTAGTCGCGGTCGACGAACCCGCCGCCGGCGTCCCGGACGAGCGCCACCGGATAGTCGAGGACGTCGCTGAACCACGCGTTCGCGTCGCCGCGTTCGCTGTCGAGCGCGAACGACACCGCGTCCTCGGGCGCGTCGCCGTGTTCGCGGACGGTGAGCGTGCGCGTCTCCGGGTCGTAGGAACTGCGGACGCGGTGGAGGGCGGGTTCGCGCGTCGCGTTCACGAGCTCGCGGTCGTCGTCGAACAGCGCGAACTCGCGGTCGTACCGGAGGCGGCCGCCGACGAGGTCGGCGGTCGCCACCGGCATCGGGTCCAGGGACTTCACGGGATAGGTCACGAGCGCGTCGACGGTCGGCATACCAGCAGTCGCGTGCGCCGACGGCGTGAACGCTTCGGTCCCGGACCCCGAGCGCGCAGTGCCCGGTCCACGTTCACTCTCCGTCGTGCGCGTTCACTCCTCGTCGTGGGCGTTCGCTTCGAGCGTCTCCAGGCTGACCTCGTCGAGCACCGACTCGTTCGTCGCTTCGAGGACGACCGGCGGCGCAGCACGCGCCTCGAGCGCCTCCAGCCAGCGCGGCAAGCACACGCACCATCGGTCACCGGGTTCCAGCCCCGGGAACGACAACTCGGGGCGTGGCGTCCGGAGGTCGTTCCCCATGACCTCGGTGAACTCCAGGAACCGCTCGGTCATCACGGCGCACACCTCGTGGCGACCCGGGTCTCGTTCCGGGAGGTCGTGACAGACGCCGTCGCGCTGCACGCCCGTCTCGGGGTCCGTTCCACACGACGCGAGCGCGTCGCCGTACACGTTCGACTCCGCGGTCGTCTCGTCAGGCGCGTTCATACGGAATCGTTACGACCGCGCACGGAAAACGCCCCGCGGTCCGCCCTGCGACCGCGGAACCGACCGAACGCGACCGGCCGCTCGGTCAGCACTTCGAGTACGACTGCGACGCCGCGATACCCGTCGGCTGTAGTCGCACCTTCGTCACCGCCCCCTGGGGCGTCGCCACCGTGATCGTCGCCTCCCCGCCGTTCTCCAATGGGGCGCGCGTCCCGTTCAGTCGCGCCCCGCGTATCTCCGCGACGTCTAACGTCATCCGCACCATCCGCGACGTGTTCGTCAGCTCGCGGACGTGCTCGCCGTCGTCCACGAGCGTGTACCGCGACGCGTTAGCCGTCTCGTTGTCGAGACTGAGTTCCGCGTGCACGTCCCCGTCCGTGTACAGGACCGTCGTGTTCGCCATGTTCACCATCGTTCCACCCGGGCGCAACCGCACGTGCACCCACGCCTCGTCGACGCCCGCCGGGTTCGCGCTCACGGTACACGTCCGGTCCTGGACCTGGACGCCGCCGACGACCTGCCCGACCGCTTCCTCGCCGGCGTCGGCCGCACGATCTCCCATCATGCCCGCCATGTTCACGATGACGCCAGCCGCGATGGCGGAGACGATGATCATCGCGACGAACATCACGATGATACCGATACCGACCTGCCCGCGGTCGTCCATGCCAGCGAACGTCGTCCTTCCGCGGTCGCGCCCCACACCGATTCCGTGGTCGGTCGCGGCCACGTCTCCGTGGTCGTCCACGGTCGCTTGCCCGCGGCCGCCGTCCCCGTCGACGCCCGCGGACCAGTTAGTCATGGAGACTGCTTACGGATGCATCACGAAAAGCGTTGTCGCCGCGATGCCACGTCAACAACCGACGTAGGACTGGTCCTCGCTGAGTCCGTTCGGTGCGCGAACGCTCGCCCCGTCGACCGTGCCGCCGTCCACCACGAGCTCCATGGAGGCACGCATCCCGGATTCCAGCGGCGCGCCACGAACCGTCTCGACGGGGACCACGAGCGTCAGCGTCTCGCCTTCGACGATGCTCCCGTCGAACGCACCGGTGTCGTTCACGAGGCGAGCGGTCGTCGCGGACGCGTTCGCGCCGACGGCGAGGGTTGCGGTCGTCGTCTCGTCGCCGTACCGGACCGTGGCGTCCGAGAGGTCGACGCTCCCGTTCCCCGTGTACCGGACCGAAACCGTCACCGTCCCGATGCCCGTCGTCTCATCGTCCGTGGTGACCGTGCAGCGACTCGCGGAGATGCCGACCTTCGCCGGGTCACCCGACTCCCCGCCTTCGGTCGCGACCACCCAGAACGACCCGGCCAGGAGCGCGGTGACGATGGCGAGCCCCAGGAACACGATGCCGACGGTCACGGCGCTCGCGCGGGTTCCAGCGACCGCGCCGCCACCGTTCCGCGCCTCATCTCGTCGCTCCATTCGTCCAGACGAACGCCGCCTCACGTCCTAAACTCCCGCTTCGGTTCAGCGCTCGAAACGAACCCCGAACCCGAACCACGAGCCACGTTAGCATCCGTCCCATAGTTTTTTGTCATTCGGTCATTTTTGTTGGAATACCCTGTGACGCCGACCCCTCAGTCGGCGTCCAGAGCGACACCAACCATGTACATCGACCACATGAAGTCGGCGACCACTCGCGGTGTGAGTGGCAACGCCGTCACCGGGGAAGGTGACTATGCCTCCCCGGTCGACGGCGCCGACGAGCAGTGGTCCGATGTGCGGGCGAACCAACGGGGTCGCTCCTTCGCTCGGTCCGTTCTCGTCGGCGCCACGTGACGAAGATCGTGACGTGAGCCCGGCTCGACGCTGACACCGTCGAGGCGACGCCACGTCCGTCGCCGACGCCTCGGACCGAGAGTTCTTCTCGGCCACTTCGTCGTCGACGGCCAGGCTCCGTCGCGTTCCTCGTCACGCTCCGACTCACCACCGAGCACGCGGTCCGCCGTCCCTCGAACCGCGGAACGGCCGCTCGCACGACCGAACGCGGTCGCATCGACGCTCGATGCGGTCGCACGCACCCGGGCTCGAACCGGGGTCGAACAGTCGCAACGCCACCGAACAATCAGCCGCGGCGCCGTCGTCCCGTGCAGGGTGGGACGCCGACCCGCAACGGCCGCGCTGACAGCTGACGGGGAACCGGCGGCCTGGAGGCCGCCGGACTCCCGTGGTCCGAAGCCCGCTGATGCAAGCCCCCACTCACGCCGCGCCCGTGGATTATCCGGCATCCCGCGACCCACTCGGGTCGTGCGCGTTCGACTCGCGACGGGCGCCTATGGTCGCCCAAACCATCAGGCACCGATTCGAGACGACAGCTCACCTCACCGTCCGCGTCCCCCACGGCGCCGACGGCGACATGACCACCGGCGCGCGCACGGTCCTCCGACGCCTCGACGCGCTCGACGGCGTCGAGATAGACCGCGTCACCGGCATCACGCCCGGCCTGAACGCGCTCGAGGTCGACGTCGAGGTCACCGCGACGCTCGTCGTCACCGAGGCCGTCGACGACGACGAGGCTCGCGCCACGCTCGAGGACGGCACCGGCATCGAGGCCGTGCACGAGGTCGCCGTCGAGCCCACGGCGACGGGATGACGACGTAGCTACACACCGTGACGGACCGAGGCGGTTCGTCACCCCACCTACGTGCGATTCCGACCAGCGGCTCGTCCAGATTCACGCTTCGGAACGGCCTCACGCCGTAGTCCACGGAATCGACGACGGGGCGACCGCTCTGATCCGTCGACCACGTGGCTCCGACGTCCGTACCTACTTGAAAGTGGGCGACGAACGCCGAGACGAATCCCGGTGTAATCGAGGCGGTCCGCGACCGACGCCGCGTCCAGTGGTTGCCCAGCCACTCCCAGCGGCAACCAACTACCCAAAGATTTACTATTTATCCCCGTGAAGGTGGAGTCGTTATGGCAGACGAGCAAGACCTTCGCGAACAGATGGAAGATGCATTCGGTGGCGCCGACTACCCGATCTCGAGCCCGATGGACCTCGTCCCGGCGCTCCCGAACGGCCCGGGCACCCGCTTCGAGTCCGGCGACTTCTCCATGACAGCCATGGAACTCCAGACGAAGCTCCCCGGCGGCGACTTCCCGTACGACGACGTCGAGTCCTTCGTCGACGACGTCATCGAGAACCTCAAGGACGAAGGCCACATCTGAACGGCCACCGACGCCGACGCATCGGGCGTGCGACTCGAACCCGCTCCTCTCGACCGTCCCACGCCACAGCGACCGCTCATCTCCGGCTCGCGGTCGCAACCCGAGCGTTCAAGCGCACGACGAGCATAGCACGGCCCATCACCGTGCCTTCCAACTCGCTCGCTGACGTCACCGTCGTCGACACCGAACTGCTCGGGACGCCCGGGGCACACTCCGCGTTCCTGCTCGAAGCGCCCGAGCCCGTGCTCGTCGACGCGGGCGCAGCACCCGCCGTAGACGTCGTCGAGGCCGCACTCCACGAACGCGGCGTCGGCGCACAGGACCTCGCGGCCATCGTCCCCACGCACGTCCACCTCGACCACGCCGGCGCGGTCGGCGACCTCGCCGCGCGGTTCCCGGCCGCGACCGTGTACGTGCACGAACGCGGTCTTCCGTACCTCACCGACCCGGAGCGCCTGGAGCGACTCGCGGCGAGCGCGCGACGCGCGGTCGGCGACGAGATCGCAGACCAGTACGGCTCCCCGACCGTCGTCGACGACGACCGCACGGTCGCCGTCACCGACGGCGACACCATCCCGGCCGGCGACCGCGCACTCGACGTGATCGACGCACCAGGACACGCCCCCCACCAGGTCGCGCTCGCCGACCCCGCCTCGGGGGCGCTGTTCGTCGGCGACGCCGCCGGCATGCACTACGGTGGGGCACTCCTCCCGACGACGCCCGCGCCCGACTTCGACCTCGAGGTCTCCCTCGACACCATCGACCGCCTCCGCGAACGCGACCCGACCGCGCTCTGCTACGGGCACTTCGGCGTCCGCGAGGACGCCATGGATGCGCTCGACGCGTACGCCGAACTGCTCCCCGAGTGGGTCGACGCCGTCGAAGACGCCCTCGCGTCGCCCGACGTCACTGACCGGTCCGAACTGGTCTCGACGCTCCGCGAGGACTGGGCGAGTCCGACGCTCGAACGCGACGTCCACGGCGTCGTCCACGCGCTCGACGCCGACGTCTGATCGGTCACCGTGACCACGTCACGACAACCGCCACACACCTTTATCCGGTCACCCAGCGCACGTTCACGCATGCACGTCCTCGTTCCGTACGACGAGTCCAAAGGCTCCGAGCACGCGTTCGAACACGCACTCGACCAGTACCCCGACGCCACCATCACGCTCCTGCACGTCATCGACCTCGTCGACGCCGGCTACTCCAGTCCCGTCGACGGCACCCTCCCCGGGTTCTGGGAGGAGTGGTTCGAGAGCGAGCAAGCCGCGTCCGAGCGACTGTTCGAGGACGCCCGCGAGAAAGCCGGTGACGCCGGCGCGAACCTCGAGACCGAGTCCGTCGTCGGCCGCCCGACGCGAGCGATCAACGACTACGCGGAGGACAACGACGTCGACCACATCGTCATGGGGAGCCACGGTCGCTCGGGCGTGACGCGCGTCCTCCTCGGCAGCGTCGCCGAAGGCGTCGTCCGACGCGCACCCGTCCCCGTCACCATCGTCCGATGACGGTACGGCTCCGGGGCGACCCCGACCGCGACTGGATGGACACGTTCCTCGACGACAACCCCATCCCCGTCCGCGTCGCGACGCGCACGCCGCGTGGCGGCCTCTGGATGCTCTCGCTGTGGTACGGGTACGACCCCGACGACGCCACCCTCCACCTCGCGACGTCGGCGTCCGCGCGCGTCGTCGAGTACCTCGAAGCCGACCCCGAGGTCGCGTTCGAGGTGTCGACGAACCACCCGCCGTACCGCGGCGTCCGCGGCCAGGGGACCGCGACGCTCGAACCCGACGAGGACAAGGCGCTCCTGCGGACGCTCGTCGAGGACTACCTCGGCGACCGCGACTCCAGCCTCGCGAAGTGGCTGTTGCGCGACGAACGCGACGAGGTGCACGTCACCGTCGACGTCGAGCGAGCGTACGCGTGGGATTACGGCGACCGGATGCGAGACGTCGACGGCAACGACAAGGCCGACTGAGTCGATCTCGGGGGTGCGCCGACCGGTGCCGTTAGGGCGGTTCGGTTCGCACGTGGAGGCATGCCAGAGTTGCCGGACGCCAGTTCGCTGCCCGCGCGATTGACGCCACGGGACTTCGACCACTGGAACGACCTCGTCACCGCCAGCGACGACGGCGGTGACCGCGAGGTCGTCGCGCCGTACACCGGCGACGCCTTCTGCACTGCTCCGGAATCGACGCCCGACGACGTCGCGACGGCTGTCGCTGACGCGGACGCAGCCCAGTCCCGGTGGGCCGACCGCGGGTTCGACGCGCGCACCGACGTCCTCGAGCGCTTCCACGACCTCGTCCTCGACCGCCGCGAGGAACTCCTGGACCTCATGCAACTCGAGACCGGGAAGGCCCGCGGCGACGCCTACGAGGAGGTCATGGACGTCGCGATGACGTCGCGGTACTACGCGACGCGCGTCGCCGACCAGCTCGCGAGCGAACGCCGTCGCGCGGCCCTTCCCTTGCTCTCCACCGCTCGCGTCCACTACGACCCCGTCGGCGTCGTCGGCATCGTCGCCCCCTGGAACTACCCCCTCACGCTCGCCGTCGGCGACGCGCTCCCCGCGCTCCTCGCCGGGAACAGCGTCGTCCTGAAACCCGCCGAGGAGACGCCGTACACGGCGCTCGCAACGGTCGCGCTCCTCCGCGAAGCCGGGCTTCCCCACGACGCCTTCCAGGTCGTCACCGGCGACGGCGCGACGCTCGGCGACCCGCTCATCGAGCGCGTCGACTACGTCTCGTTCACCGGGAGCACCGCCGTCGGCCGGAAGATCGCGGCGAAAGCCGGCGAGGAGCTCGTCGACTGCTCGCTCGAACTCGGCGGAAAGAACCCCGTCTACGTCCGTCCGGACGTCGACGTCGACACCGCGGTCGACCGAGCCATCGGTGCGTGCTACACGAACGCCGGCCAGCTCTGCATCAGCGCCGAGCGACTCTACGTCCACGAGGACGTCTACGACGAGTTCTCCCGGCGGTTCGTCGACGCCGTCGCCGCGCTCGAACCCGGGGCCGAGTACGCGTACGGCGTCCCCGTCGGCTCGCTCATCTCCGACTCCCAGTTGGAACGCGTCGAGACCCACGTCGCGGACGCTCGCGACCGCGGCGCCACCGTCGAGACCGGAGGCGAGGCGCTCCCGGACGTCGGCCCGTACTTCTACGCACCCACGGTCCTCACGGACCTCCCCGACGACGCGACCGCCGCGTGCGAGGAGACGTTCGGGCCCGTCGTCGGGATGGAACCCGTCTCGAGCGACGCCGAAGCCGTCCGGAAGGCCAACGACACCGACTACGGCCTGCACGCGTGCATCCTCTCCGGCGACGTCGACGTCGCTCGCGCCATCGCACGGGACATCGACGCCGGCACGATCTCCATCAACGACGGGTACGTCACCTCGTGGGCCGCTCACGACGCCCCGATGGGTGGCATGAAGGACTCCGGACTCGGTCGCCGGCACGGCGAGGACGGCGTCGTCCGGTTCACCGAGAAGAAAGCCATCTCGACCTCGAAGACCCTCCCGTTCGACCCCGTCACCGGCCCCACCGACCTCGAGGCGAAGGTCCTCGCGGCCGGCCTCAAGCTCTGGCGGCACGTCCCGTTCCTCCGGTAGTCGCCCAGGACTGCGCGAGTCACTGGTTCTATTACCCCTCCCGCCGTGGTCGCTGGCAAGTCACAACGTCGGAGCGGCCGTGGCTCCCGACCCACACCATCCATGACAGATTCCACGTACGAAGCGGACGAAACGGGCTCGACGACGGTCGCGGGCGAGACGGCCGAGGAGACCCGCGAGGAGTGGACGGCGTTCGAGTTCGAGGGCGACGCGAAGTTGAGCGTCGAGGACCT
>NZ_JAJCVI010000002.1 GCF_020567525.1 Halorubellus salinus | reverse complement strand
CGCGGGACTCGGCGGCGCGGCGCCGGTCGCGACGGCGCTGGGCGCGTGGGGCGCGCTCGTCGCGTGGGACGCCGCGTCGTACGCGCTCGCGGTCGACCAAGCGGTCGGGACGGCAGCGGACCGCGGGGTCGCCCTCGCGCACGTCCGGGACGCGACGCTCGTCGGCGCCGTCGGGCTCGCGGTCGCCGCCGCCGCGTTCCTCGCGGGCGCCGGCGGGACGCCCGTCGTCGCCGTCGTCGCCGTCGTCGCCGCCGTCGCGCTCGTCCTCGCGCTCGTCCTCGACTGAGTCTGGCCGTCGCCAACCAGCCACCGCTCCTGCACGGACGTGCGTACAGTCCTCGCTCTCCGATTCGATGTATTCATAGTTGTGCAACCGCGCATATCGGCCATGAATCGAGCAGAGAAGGCCGCACTCCAGCTTCGCGCGGTCTCCGTCCTCCGGATGCTCAAGGAGACCCGCACGTACGACGAGCTCGCGGCCCTTACGGACCTGCCCGCCGGCGACCTGAACCGGTACGTGAACGGGCACGTCCTCCCGAGCGCCGACCGCGCCCGCGAGGTCGTCGAGGGCGTCGGCCGCGACGAACTCGCCGCCGAACTCGAGGAGCGCGTGCGCGTCGACGACGAGGGCTACGTCGACAACTCCGCCGCCGTCTTCGACCAGTCGTTCCTCGACCTCGCCGCGCCCGTCGCCGCCGACGCGTTCGACTTCGAAGCGCCCGACGTCGTCCTCACGGCCGCCACCGACGGCATCACGCTCGCCGCCGCGATGGCGAGCTACTTCGGCGCCCGGTGCGCGTACGCGAAGAAGACGAAAGAGACCGCCGTCGAGGACTTCGTCGAGGCGCGCCAGCGCCTCCAGTCCGGCATCGAACTCACCTACTACCTCCCCGAGCGCGCGCTCGACGACGGCGACTCCGTGCTCGTTGTCGACGACCTCATCCGGAGCGGCGAGACCCAGGAGCTCCTCCTCGACATCGCGCACACCGCCGGCGCGGACGTCGTCGGCGTGTTCGCGCTCATCGCCGTCGGCGACGACGGCGTCGACCGCGCCCGCGACCACACGGACGCACCCGTCGGCGCCCTCACGCAGTTCTGACCGCGAACGCCCGCGCCGCGAGCGCGAGCGGTCGAGTCAGACGTCGACGGCGACGAGTTCGTCGCGCGTCTCGCGGATGACGGCGGCGACGTTCGAGAGGTCGGCGTCGACGTGCTCGGTGAGGCTCTCGGTCGCGGTCAGCAGCCACTCCGCGCGCTCGACCGAGCGGCGGACGTCACCGGGCTCGACGCCGTACTGCTCGCTGAGCGACTCCACGTCCATCCCGTCGGCGACGTCCTCCAGGAGAAGCGCGGTCTTCAGCGAGTCCAACCACGCCTGGTAGTCGCCGTCGAAGTCCATCACGTCCCGCGCGAGCTCGTCGCGCCGGCGCATCGCCGCGTCGCTCACCTGCCCCGCCTCGTCGTCGCGGACGTACACCGTCGGCATGTCCCGCGTATCGCAGACCAGTTCGAGCACGGTGAGCGCGGTGACGTGGGGGAGCGTCGACGCGCGCTCCAGGGCCTCCACGACGCTCGCCCCGGTGACGGGGTCGACGTACACGCGCGACACGAGGTCGCCGAGCGGCGTCGCACGGACCGACTGGCCCTCGCGCGCCAGCATCCCGACCGCGTCCAGGTACGTCAACACCTCGTCGACGACGTCGTCGATACCGCCGTCCTCGCCGTCGTCGACTTCCCCCCCGGCGTCGCCGTCGCCCGTCTCACCGCCGTCGCCGTCGACGCCCTCGCGCCGCTGGTGCGCGTAGAACGTCTCGTCGAGCAGCTCCAGGATGGCCGCCCGCGAGTCCGCGAACCCGCTCGCGACGCTCGCGAGGACGTGCGTGCGGAGCGCGCGCTGACTCCGGAGCTTCGACCGCACCGGTTCTGGCTCCGCGTCGACGTAGCGCTCGCGGACGTCGTCGACCTCGTGACTCTCCGCGACGACGACCGCTTCCCCGTAGGGGTCGAGGTGTGGACGGCCCGCACGCCCGAACATCTGGTGGACCTCGAGCACGGACAGCGGCTCCATCTCCGAGCCGTTCCAGCGCTCGTGGTCGCGCACCACGACGCGGCGCGCGGGGACGTTCACGCCCGCCGCGAGCGTCGGCGTCGCGACGATGACCTTCAGGTCGCGGTCGCGGAACGCGCGCTCGACGACCCGGCGTTGCTCGCTCGCCAGGCCCGCGTGGTGGAACGCGACGCCGTGGGCGACACAGCGCGCCAGCTCCACGCCCGTCGCGGTGCGGGCCGTCGACTGCAGTTCCTCCGCGACGTCCGCGGGCGTCGCGTAGAACTCGTCGACGAGCGTGCTCGCGAGGTCCTGTGCGCCGCGGCGCGAGTTCACGAACACGAGGCACTGGCCGTCCTCGCCCTCGACGACGTCCGACGCGAGCGCCCGCGCCGCCCCCCGGTCGCCCGCGGGCACCCGTCGGACCTCGCCGTCCGAGAAGCGCATCGCGTCGTCGGCGTACACGCCCGTCTTCAGGTCCACGGGCCGCCAGTCCGACGCGACGAGTGCCGCGTCCAGCCAGTCCGCGATCGCTCGCGCGTTCCCGACGGTCGCCGACAGCCCGACGAGCTGGACGTCCGGCGTCAACCGGCGGAGCTTCGCGATGGTGACCTCGAGCGTCGGGCCGCGTCCCTCGGCGTCGAGGAGGTGTATCTCGTCGACGACGACACAGGAGAGCGCCGCCACCCAGTTCGCGCCGTTCCGGATGGCGGAGTCGACCTTCTCGCTGGTCGCCACCACGACGTCGTGCTCGGCGAGGTCCTCGTCGGTCGCGTCGAAGTCACCGGTCGCCATCCCGACGCTCACCCCCGGGAGCGCGTCGAACTCCTCGAACTTCTCGGTCGCGAGCGCGCGAAGCGGCACCACGTACAGGGCGGGGCCGTCCGCTGTCAGCATCGCGAGTTCCGCGACGAGCGTCTTCCCGCTCGCCGTCGGGATCGCCGCGAGCACGCGCTCGCCGTCGCAGACGCCCGCCTCGACGGCCGCGACCTGCGTCGGGTACAGCTCCTCGACGCCCTGGGACTCGAAGTGCGCGACGAACTTGTCGTCCAGTGGGAGGTCGGCGACGTCCATCTGCCAGCGATTTCGGCGCCACCACGTATAAATAATCGTCCGAGCCGGGTTCGACGAGCGGCCTCCTTACGGGCCTCCGGCCCGTACCGTCGACCATGTTCCCCGACCTACCGGTGGCGATGGGGTGGCGGAACCTCGCGTTCCTGAACTATCCGGTGGAGCCGGCCGTCGTCGACGAACGCCTCCCGGACGCGCTCGCCGTGGACACGTACGACGGCGACGCGTGGCTGTCGGTGGTGCCGTTCACGAACGTCGCGGTCCGCCCGAAGGGCCTCCCGCGCCAGCTCGGGTTCGCGCTCCCCGAACTGAACCTGCGGACGTACGTCCGGCGCACCGAGGAGGACGGTGGCGGCGCGCCCGGCGTCTACTTCTACAGTCTCGACGCGGACGGCGACCTCGGCGTCGCCGCCGCACGGGCCTTCCATCACCTCCCGTACTACCGTGCGAACATCTCGCTGGACGAGGCCGACGGTGGCGGCGTCCACTTCGCGTCCCGACGCACGCATCCCGGCGCTCGGCCCGTGAACTTCGACGCGACGTACCGCCCGACGAGCGAGCCCGCGGCGGGCCTCGGCGGCGACCCCGAGGACGCGCTCGACGCTCGGCCCGGGACGCTCGCGGAGTTCCTCACCGAGCGCTACCGGTACTACACCGAGACGCCCGGCGGCGAACTGCGCTCTGCGGGCATCCAGCACCCGCGCTGGCCGCTCGCGACCGTCGAGGTCGACGTCCGCGAGAACCAGGTGTTCGAGGCGAACGGCTTCCCCGTCCCCGACCGCGAGGGCCCGCACTACTACAGTCCCGGCGTCGACGTGACCGCCACCGGCAGCAGGCGCGTGGACTGACTCGGAGCAGCGACCGGTGCGTGGATTGACCGGGTGCTCGGCGTGGTACCGTCGTGCTCGTCGCGCCGCGGGACCGAACCAGTCTCCGGCGGGACGTGGGATTGACCGCTGCTGATACTTCGGATTCCTCAGACAGGTCTCGGAACGGAATCTGTCAGAAACCACTTTCTATCCACGTTCGTGGATAGAGACGCCGATTCTCAATCGAAAGCATTTAAGATAATGGTCTTGAGTTGGTCGAACGTGAATCATGGCTCTGGGTGAAAGCATCGCCGCGTACTTTGGCTTCGACGACCACGGTACAGACTACACGACCGAACTCCTGGCGGGCTTGACGACGTTCCTCACGATGAGCTACATCATCATCGTGAACCCACTCGTCCTCTCCGCCGCCATCACGCCCGACAAACTCGGCGTCGCGGACGGCATGCACATCCCCCTCCTCGCAGTGACGACGATCCTCTCCGCCGTCGCCGCGATGCTCGTCATGGGCGTCTACGCGAACCGACCGTTCGGCCTCGCCTCGGGCATGGGCCTGAACGCGTTCTTCGTCACCGTCGTCCTCTCCCCCGCACTCGGGATCACGTGGCAGACCGCACTCGCCGCGGTCTTCCTCGAAGGCATCCTCTTCATCCTCCTCACCGCCGTCGGCGCTCGCGAGTACGTCATCAACCTCTTCCCCGAACCCGTCAAAGCCGGCGTCGGCCCGGGTATCGGGCTGTTCCTCGCCATCATCGGCCTCCAGTTCATGCGGATCACCGCACAGGACGCCGTCGACATCCTCACGTTCAACCCCATCCTCGCCCAGGACCCCGTCGCCGTCGTCTCCATCCTCGGTATCCTCCTCACGTTCGTCCTCTACGCCCGCGGCACCCGCGGGTCGATCGTCCTCGGCATCGCCGGCACTGCCGTCCTCGGATACGCCGCCGCCGCACTCGGCTTCGAACCCGCGCCCAACGAGGTCGGCCAGTTCTACACGCTCGCCGAACAAGCCCTCGCCCCCGGCATCAGCAGTATCACGTACGACGCCGCAGCGTACGACATCTCGCCGCTCGTCGGCGCGTTCCTCACCGGCTTCACTGACGTCTCCGGCCTCACGTTCGCGATGGTGCTGTTCACGTTCTTCTTCGTCGACTTCTTCGACACCGCCGGCACGCTCGTCGGCCTCTCGCGCGCCGCCGACATGACCGACGAAGACGGCGAAGTCCCCGACATCGACGAACCCCTCATGGCCGACGCGGTCGGGACCACCGTCGGCGGCATCCTCGGGACCTCGACCGTCACGACGTTCATCGAATCCTCGACCGGGATCGAGGAAGGCGGCCGCACCGGCTTCACGACGCTCGTCGTCGCCGGCCTCTTCCTCCTCACGCTCCCGTTCATCCCGCTCCTCTCGGCGCTCCCGGCGTACGCACCCTACGTCGCGTTCATGATCGTCGCCGTGTTCATGTTCCGGAACGTCACCGACATCGACTGGAGCGACAACGCACACGCGATTCCCGGCGCGCTCACCATCGCGCTCATGCCGCTCACGCACTCGATCGCCACCGGCATCGCCGCCGGCCTCCTCACGTACCCGCTCGTCAAGACCGCTCAGGGCGAGGCTGACGACGTCCAGGTCGGCCAGTGGCTGCTCGCCATCGCGGTCGTCGTCTACTACGTCGTCCGCACGAACACGCTCGCCTGAACCCGCTCCCGTCGTCGGTTCTTCCCCCAGCACCGTCACCGGATACCACGAGGCTTATACCGACCGTCCCGTTTCCTACGTCTAATGTCCGTCCGCTCCGCTCTCGTGGACGCGCCACGTCGCCACAAGCTCAGGGCGCTCCTCGCCGTCGTCGTCCTGGCGCTCGTGGTCGGCGCCGGCGTCACGAGCGCGAACTACGAGCCCCCCGAACTCGAGGCCGGAACCGTCGAAAGCGAAGCGAACGGCACCACGTACGTCGCCGTGCAAGGCTTCCACTTCGACGGCGAAGGCAACCGGAAGAAGCCCGCGCGACTCGTCGCGTTCGACGAACGCGCCAGCACGAAGTGGGTGTACGACGGCGGCGAGAGCGTCTCGTGGTTCTACGACGTCGACCCGCTCCCGAACGGGAACCTCCTCGCCGTCAACACCAAACCCGGGAAGACGCTCGTCTACGAGTTCGACCCGAACACCAGGGAGCGCGTCTGGCAGGAGACCCTGAACATCACGGACACGCACGACGTCGACCTCATCAACGGCGACCAGCTCCTCGTCGCGCACCTCCGTGCGAGCGAAGGGTCGACGAGCGACGAAGGCGCGTTCATCTACAACCTCACCACCGACGAACGCACGTGGGAGTGGGACTTCGCCGACCACTACCCCGCCAGCACCGACGACGGCATCTCGAACACCGGCGACTGGTCGCACGTCAACGACATCGACAAGATCGCGCCCGGCGAGTACATGCTCTCCCCGCGGAACTTCGACCAGGTCATCGTCGTGAACAAGTCCACGAAGAACGTCACGATGCGCCTCGGGGCCGACGGGAACCACGAGATCATGGACGAACAGCACAACCCGACGTACCTCGAGAGCGAGAACGGCACCCCGACGATCCTCGTCGCCGACTCCGAGAACGACCGCGTCGTCGAGTACGCGTGCGAGTCCCGGTACGCGAATGGCACCTGCGACTGGAATCAGGTGTGGGAGGTCGGGAACGGCCAGTTCGACTGGCCGCGGGACGCCGACCGCCTCCCGAACGGGAACACGCTCGTCGTCGACACCCAGAACCATCGCGTCGTCGAGGTGACGCCGTCCGGCGAGATCGTCTGGGAGACGCTCGCACCGTGGGCGCCGTACGACGTGGAACGTGCCGCGTACGGCGACGAGGCGATGGACGCGTCCCGCCCCACCATCCGCGACATGGGCGCGAGCGGGTCGTACCAGCTCTCGGGGAGTGCGGGCCTCGTCCCCGGCACGGGCGGGTCGCTGAGCTTCTCGGACTGGGTGACGCGAACGTTCGGTGAACTCCCGGTCGTCGGCGGCGGGGCGAACGCGTTCGCCGACCAGTGGGACGTCGTCTCCGAGTGGGTGCGTCCCGTCTGGCTCGACCCGTGGGCGTTCGTCGCCCTCGCCGTCGCCGGCATCCTCGCCGTCGCGTGGACCGTCGGCGAACTCGCGTACTGGCAGCGCGCCCGCCTCGCCCGCATCCGCGACCGCGTCGCGAACTGACTCCTGAATCGCGTCGCGAGCCGCGACCACCGAGCCCGTCGCTCCTGCACGATACGTGCACGCGACCACGCTCCTCTTGTCCCCGGAACTCGTTCCCTCGACCGATGACACTCGAACTCTACGAACTCCCGGGCTGTCCGTACTGCGCGAAGGTGATCTCGAAGCTCGACGAACTCGGCCTCGAGTACGAATCCCACGAGGTCCCGAGTTCGCACGCAAAGCGCGACGAGGTGAAGGCCGTCAGCGGCCAGACGGGCGTTCCCGTGCTCGTCGACACCGAACACGACGTCGAGGGGATGCCGGAATCCGACGACATCGTCGCGTACCTCGAGAAGACCTACGGCGACGCCGCCGCCTGAGGCGCCGACCACCGCGTTCTCACCGAGTCGATTCGCGCGACAGCTACCGCTCTCGCCCACGTCCCTGCATCGAACAACGAGAGACGCCAGAACCAGCTTCGAGCGGGCGAGTCAGGCGGGTTCCTCGACGTCGGAGCGCTCCCGGATGATGTCCCGGAGCGTCTCCGCGTCGTCGACGTCCTCGACCTCGTCCATCTCGATGATCGCGGTGCCATCGACGCTCTCGCGCTTGGACCGGTCGACGAAGTACACCGACCGCGTCCGCGTCACGTTCCCGATCGAGGCCATGATGCGAGCGCGCTTCTCCGCGGTCCGATTGAACTCGCTGTGACCCGTGAGGACCGTCGACTCCGCGTCGCCACGACCCCTGCCTTCCTCGTCCTCGCTCACGGCCTTGAACGGCGCACGGAGCGTCGGATGCACGCTGAACCCGGCACGACGCAGGACCGCGACGACGGGTGCGTCGTCCGGGTCCGCTTCCGGGTCCTCCGGCATCGGGTCCGCCTCCCGGACCTCCTCGGCTCCCTCCATCACGTCGACCGGCGCCGTCAACGGTGCGTCGAACAACTCCTCCAATCGCTGCGCGATCTCCACGCTCGCGTTCATCCCGTCCTCGTACTTCGAGACCGTGCGTCGCGACACGCCGAGCTCTTTGGCGAGCTGGCCGAGACTCATCTCCGCCTCCTGGCGTTCGTTCGCGAGCAAGTCACCGTCCAACGTCACGTACAACCCACCTGGTGCGGCGTAGATGAGCGGCGGGATGCCGTCGACGAACAACTGGACGGCGGTGTCCGGCGAGATGACGGGGACGCCGTGCCGGAAGTACGTCACGTCCGGCTTCAGGTCCTCGTCGCGCGTCCGTAACCCGACGACGATTGGCGTCGCGTCCAGGTACGTGCCGAGGCGACGCAGTTCCGCGCCCGTCGCGGCGTCCAGCGCGTCCACGTTCGCGAGCACCTTCACCAGGAGGATCTCCTCGCCGCGGCGGGCGACCAGGTCGAAGCTCTTGGGGCGAACCGCGCACCGGTCGCTCACGACGAACCCGGCGTCGCCGAGCATCGCGGTGATGTTCCCCAGTAGTGCCTCCCGGGACATACCCACACGTAAGCTGGCGATGCCATATATGCGTTGTGACGCGCGCAGACGCGTCCAGTCGGGCGATTCACCGATCCCCCCGGCGAATCACTTAAGTAGTATCGTGGTGGGGCGCGAGCCGGTCGATGGTCGACGCAGCCAGCCCGAAACGGGTTTGTCGGGGCGAGGCCGTACGGTCTCCCGATGACGGTCGTTGGCGTCGACGACACCGACTCGCGAGTGAGCGGGATGTGCACGACGTACGTCGCGCACTCGATAGCGGCCGCGCTCCGCGACCGCGGTCACGACGTCGACCGCGTCGTGCTCGCCCGCCTGAACCCGGCGGTCCGACACAAGACGCGAGGGAACGCGGCGCTCGCGGTGCATACCGACGCGCCGGTCGCGGTCGCTCGCGGCGTCGCGAGCGACGTCGTGGACGACTGTGCGCGGGTGGACGCTCCGGAGACGAACCCGGGACTCGTCGTCGCCGCCGGCGACCCAGGTGACCGCGATGCGGTCCCGGACGCGGTCGGGGCGTTCGCGGCGGACGCGGTCCGCGAGCTCCACGACCCGGCGGACGCGCGGGCGCTGGCGGCGGACTGCGGGTTCGCGGTCGAGTCCTGGGGCGACGGACAGGGCGTCGTCGGCGCGCTCGCGGCGGTCGGTGCGTCGCGGGCGTTCGACGACTGGACGACCGAGCACATCGCGTACCGCGAGCGCGACCGCTGGGGGACCGACCGCGACGTGGACGCCGAGGCGTTGTTCGCGGCCGCCGACCGCGCGTACCCCGACGCGTGGGATACCGTCGACCGCGAGACCGGCGACCTCGTGTGCGTTCCACGGACGCCCTGCCCCATCCTGCTCGCGGTCCGCGGGGACGACGCCAGTGCCTGCAGTCGGGTGGTCGACGACACCACCGCTGCGGCCGGGACGGAGCCCGTCCGGTCGCGCGAGACGTTCGTCACGAACCAGGGAACGGACGCGCACCTCCGGACGGGAACGTCCCTCGCCGACCTTCGGGACGACCGCGCGTACCGCGTCGACGCCGTCGTCGCGAGCGACCCGGAGACGCGCCGCGGCGGGCACGTCTTCGTCGGGCTCGCCGGCGCAGACGCTGCCGTGGGCACTGGCGACGACGAGTCGGTCGTCCGCGAGGCGGCGGCGTTCGAGCCGACGAAGCACTTTCGCGACCGCGTGCGCTCGCTCGTTCCAGGCGACCGCGTCACGGTCTGCGGCGAGGTTGGCGACGGAACGCTGAAGCTCGAGAAGTTCGCGCTCCGCGAGCGCGTGGAGACCGAACCCGCGACGCCGGACTGCCCCGAGTGCGGGCGGTCGATGAAGTCCGCGGGCCGCGACCAGGGCTATCGCTGCCGGGACTGCTCGACGAGCGCGCCCGGGAAGGTCGAGGTGCCGCTCGAACGCGACCTCGAACGCGGCTGGTACGAGGTGCCGCCGTGCGCGCGCCGCCACCTCTCGAAACCACTCGTCAGGGGCGGGTTCGACGCGCTCACGCACCCCGAGCGCTGACCCGAGCGGGTCGGATGCGGCCGTCGGCTACTTCGCCGGAAGGGATTCCGCGTGCGCCAGACACCGGTCCACCCACGATCCGAGGGCGTCGTCGCTCGCGATCCCGGGCGGGTCCACGAACACCATCCCGGTCATCGGTCGCCCCGTGAAGTCCATCTCGCGAGCGTGCGGTTCCGCGAGCGCGTCGTCGTACGCGTCCGCGCCGACGCGAGCCACGAACGCGTCGTCGGCGACCCCGCAGACCACGTTGCCCTCGAGCATGAACGCGATACCGCCGAACAGCTCCTTCTCGGTGAGTCCGTGGCGGTCGCCGAGCGTCTCCCGGACCCGGTGCGCGAGCCCGTCGTCGTACGTCATGCAGGAACTGACGCGCTACGGACCTAACCCTTGCTCGCAGCACACCGATCGGCCGCGGCCGGGCTACTCGCCGGTGACGTGCGTCCAGGCGCGCTCGAACCGCTCGTCGTGTGGGTCGTGGAAGACGTGGTCGCTGGCCGCGAACTCCTCGGGCGTGAACCAGCCGACCGCCTGGACCTCGTGGCCGGCATGAGGCGTCCCGGTCGCGTGACGAGCGTGGACGGCGTACCCGACGGAGACGACGTGCTTCCCGTCGAACGGCGTCGCGGTGAACGTCCCGAGTAGTTCGACGGCGTCGGGGTCGACGCGGACGCCCGTCTCCTCCTCGAGTTCGCGAGTCCCCGCGACCGCCGGGGTCTCCTCGACCTCCATGTAGCCGCCGGGAACCACCCACTCGCCGACGCCCGGTTCGATGGCACGCTGCGCGAGGAGCACCCCGCGGTCGGGGTCGACGACGGCGACGCCCGCGCCCGGGACGGGGTTCCGCCACTCGACGCGGTCACAGCCCTCGCAGTACTTGCGGTCGCGGCCGTCGACGTGCCTGGTGTCGAGTTCGATGCCACAGCGCGGACAGTACGTCGCTTCGTAGGTCATCATCGATGAAAGTCGGGAGGGCTTCGAGCGAGGGCGGGATTCAGAGGGTCTTCAGGCCGCTGCCGGTGAGCGGAACGACGACGTCGTGGTCGGCGTGAAGGACGTCCGCGTCCTGGAGTTTCCTGAGGGCAGCGGGCGCGACGGCGCACGTCGGTTCGACGTAGAAGCCGTCGCGGTGGAGGTCGTCGAGCGTGTTCTCGACGATGTTCTCGCCGAGTGCGATGGCGTCACCGCCCGAGGACTCGATCGCGTGCTGGATCTCGTCCATCCGCGCCGGCTCGCGGATCTGGATGCCGTCCGCGATCTCGTTCGGAGCTTCGGGTTCGTCCTCGCCGTGCACCTCGGTCGTCCCGAGTTCGCCGTGGCGCGCCTCCACGACGGGCGCGTACCCCGCAGCTTGCGCGGCGAACAGCGGCGGGACGTCGTCGATGATACCCGCTTCCGCGAGCACGTCGAACCCGCGGTACGCACCGAGGAGGAGCGTGCCGTGGCCGCACGGGAGGACGACCGCGTCCGGCGCCTCCCAGTCGCGCTGCGCGACGACCTCGAGCGCGAACGTCATCGTGCCCGCGTAGAACGCCGGGTTCCACGCGTGACTCGCGTACCAGCCGTCGCCGTCCTCGACCGCGTCGATCGCGGCCGCCGTGACGTCCTCGCGACTTCCCTCCACGCGAACCGGGCGCGCACCGGCGCGCTGGATCGCCATCAGCTTCGACTGCTTCACGTCCGCCGGCACGTAGATGTCCGCCTCGATGCCGGCGCGAGCGGCGTACGTCGCGATCGCCGCGCCCGCGTTCCCCGAGGAGTCCTCGACGACCTTCTCGACGCCGAGGTCGACGGCGCGCGACAGCGTCGTCGTCGCCCCACGGTCCTTGAACGACCCGGAAGGGAACAGGTACTCGAGCTTGAAGTCCGCGCCCCAGTCGGGCGCGTCGACGAGCGGCGTGAACCCTTCGTCGAAGCTCACGCGACGTTCGACGGGCATGAACTCGTGGAACGTCCACAGCCCCCGGCGCGTATCCAGTTGCGATACCGGGAGCGGGTCGCCGCCGGGCACCGGCTGGTCGGCGAGGTCCAGAGCGTGCCCGCACGAGCACCGCCACGGTTCGTCGACGTCGGCGTCGTACGTCGCGTCACAGCTCGGACAGATGAGGTCGCGTACCATAGCTAGTAGGAGTCGATGTCGGTGCCGACCGAGCAGACGTACTCGCCGGACGCCACCTGCGGGAGGCGTCGCGTCCGCCAGAACACGCCGGCGGAGTCGGCGGTCACTTCGGCCTTCCGCGTCCCGAACGGGTCGGTGACGGTGAACAACCGGTCGCCCCTGGAGACGTCCTCGCCGAGGTCGACGTGGAAGTCGACGAGCCCGCCCGCGGGCGACCCGTACTGGTCGAAGCTCTTCGCGCGCGTCTGCGTCGCCTGTTCGGCGGTGCCCTCGAGGAAGTCGTAGTAGTGGAGGACGTTGAACACGCCGTCGACCCCGACCCGGATCGACTCCTCGTCGAACCCGACGCTCCCGCCGAGCTCCGGGTCGATGGTCGGAACGCCCTCGTCGGGCGCGGCACGCGCCAGCTGGCCGTCCGGCCCCTTCTGGTCGAGGATGTGGCCGGCGCCGAACACCTTCGCGAGCTCCAGGCACTTCTGGTGGAGGCGATGTCGTCGCCCGCAACGCACCCGGGCTTCGTTTATCATCCGACTCGTCGACCCCTGGTGGAGGTCGAGCACGAGGTCCGCGTCGCGAGCGACGTCGAACGTCGCCGCGGCGATGCGTTCGCTCGAGGACCCCTCGGTGTCGCCGGGGTACGCGCGATTCATCTTCGTATCGTCGATGGGGTTCCGGTGTTTCGAAACCTGGAACGCGTGATAGTTCACGATGCCGACGATACGTATCTCGCCCGCGAGCTCGCTCGGGTCGACTCGGGGGACGACCTCGCGGAGGACGCCGACGCCGTTGAGTTCGTCGCCGTCGCTCGCCGCTTGCATGTAGAGCGTTCGTCCGTCGTCGGCGCCGTTGATGACGCAGACCGGGAGCCCGATGGGGCTCCCGTCTCGCGTCTCGCCGACGGTCAACCGCCCGGTGTCGACCTCGCCCGGGCCGGCCGTCGCGCTGCCCAGCGTCGTCATTACCGGAACGGAGCGCCCGACGTGCCTTTATTGTTCGGATGCACGGGGGTGACGGGAGAACCGGAGGCCGTGACGTCCCGCGGCCGCCGCGTCGCGCTCGGGAATCGTCGGGGCTTTGTGCGCGCCACCCGTATCGTCGCGCGTGTCAGACGCTTCGTCGACGTCGCCGGACGCCGAGGAGCCCGCCGCGAGCGACGGCGGGACGGGCGCGGTCGACGACCGCCCCGAGCGACCGCCGAGTGCGCGACTCGTCGACGCGCTCGGCGTCGTCGACCACGCCAAGCGCGGGCTCGCGGTCGGCCTCGCGCTCGCAGCGGTCGTGTTCGGGTTCTTCGTCGTCCTCCCGCTCGTCGACCCTGGGACGCCGGCGCGCGCCGAGTCCCCGGTGCTGTACGTCGCGCTCGCGTTCGTCGTCGCGACCGCTGCGACGCTCCTCGTCGCGAGCGCGCTCGCGGTTCGCGCGGTTGCCGGTCGCGTCATGGACTACGCGAAGTGGACGCGCCGCGGCGCCATCGTCGCCGCCATCGGGGGTGCGTGGTGGTCGCTCACCGGCGCGCTCGCGCTCGCCGTGACCGCCGACGTCGCCCCCGCGAGCGTCGAGACGGTCGTCCTCGCGACGCTCCCGCTCCCCGTGCTCGCGCTCGCCCTCGGCGCGTGGAGCGCGCTCGCTCGCGTCGGCGGCACCGGCGGGAACGGAACCGACTCGTTCGACCACGTCCTCGCACGACCACGGGTCGCGAACGCCGGCGCCGTCCTCGCACTCGCCGGCGCCGCCCTCGTTCACGTCGCCACGTTCCTCGAAACGGACGCGTTCCTCGCCGCGACAGCCCCCGGCGCGACCAGCCTCTTCGCCGTCGGGACGGTCGTGCTCGCGGTCGGCACCGCCGTCCTCGCCGACTCGCTCGCCCGACACGCCGACCTCGGCACGCTCGCGGCCGGCGCCGGGACGCTCGCGGGCATCGCCGGCGGGCTCGTCATCGCTGCAACGGTCACCGTGACCGCGGCCGTCGCCGCGTTCGGCGCGCTCGTCGTCCTCGGCGTCGCCTGGCTCCTCCTCGGCGTCGCCGTCGCCCGCGACCCCGGCACCTACCCCGAACGCCCCGTCTGAGACTCGAAACCCGCTCAGTAATCCAGCAGACAGAAACGGCCGCCTGGGGGCGGCCGTACGCTCGACGGAGTCCGTCAGTCCACTTCCAGAGATTCGTCGCCAGCGAGCGCTGCGAGTCGCTCCGCGCCCGCCCGCGTCCCCTTCGCGACGAACACGTCGCCGGTGTGGAGCCTCGTCTTCGGGCCCGGTGACGGCTCCCACTCGCCGCCGTCCTCGTCCCGGTGCCTGACCGCGACGACGCGCATCCCCGTCTCCGTCGCGACCTCGCGCTCGCCGAGCGTAGCCCCCGCGAGCGCGCTGTCCGGCGCGACCTCGAGGCGGACGACGACCTCGTCGCTCTCGAACACCGCCTCCGCGACCACCGGATGCGTGCCCAGTCCACGAAGGACGCCCTCCGCGATCTCCAGCGCCGCGTCGCTGATGACCTCCGTCGACCCCGCGAGATGCACGAGCCCGCGGAGCGACACCGGGTCGTCGACCCTGGCAGCGGCGCGCAGCGTCCACGCCTCGAACCGCGACTCCAGCGCGTCGACCTCCGCCTCCAGCTCCGAGACCTCCTCCGCGAGGTCCGCGCTATCGTAGAGGACCGCGCCGTACGCGAGGTCCACCGCGACCTCGCTCACGTTCTTCATCAGGACGATGGCGTCCACCGCCCGCTCCAGATCGTCGATACCGGCCTCGACGTCCGCCGGCGGCTCGTAGGGCTCGCCCGACGCGGTCTCCGACACCGCCGCCACCTGGTCGTCCGGCCCCCGGAGCACGAGCACGTCCCCGGTCTGGAGGACGGTATCGCGGTCGGGATTCAGGAGCCAGTCGCCGCGACCCGGCGGGCGCTCCGCAGCCTCCCGCGTCGTGGACGCTGCCTCGTCGTTCCCGCCCGCTCGCCCCGTCGACGGCCCGTCGTTCTCGTGCGCTCGCCCACCGCCACGTCGGATGGCGATGATGCGCACGCCCGTCTCCGTCTCAAGGTTCACGTCCGCGAGCGACCGCCCCGCGTACCGCGAATCGGCGACCAGGTCCGTGCGCGCCACCGTCTCCACCGCCTCCGGGAGCACCGACCGGAGCGCGTCCGGCAACCCGATCTCCTCGAGGACGACCTTCGCGATGTCTCCCGCGGCGTCACTGATCTTCTCGGTCGCGCCGACGACCGCGAGCACGGGCGCGAGCGCCTCCGCGTCCTCCGGACTCCGCGCCGCGACGAGCAAGCTCATCCGCGCTCGCATCTGGAGGACGTCCATCCGGTCCTCGAGCGCGAGCACCTCCTCCGCGACCGCTGGACTCCCGAACAGGACCGCCGAGTACGACAGGTCGATCATGAGCTCGGCGGTGTCCTTCATCTCCGCGAGCACCGCCTTCACGCTCACCGGTTCGTACTCGACGCTCCCCGTCATACCTGGACCAACGCCGGGCCGCGAAAAAAGCGTTCGCCCGCGTCCCACGGTCGACGACCGCGGCGAACGACGAGAACTGGATTCGTAGTGAAACGCCGAACAACCGACTTCGCGGGGCTTACGTCGTGAACGACAACCCTTTTCGGCCACCCCCGTCAAGCTTCACGGTATGTCTGACGACCTGAAGAAGGGGCTGGAGGGCGTCCTGGTCGCTGAATCGGCGCTGAGTTTCATCGACGGCGACGAAGGACGACTCATCTACCGCGGGTACGAGATCGAGGATCTCGCTCGCGGCGCCAGCTACGAGGAAGTCCTCTACCTCCTCTGGCACGGGGAGCTCCCGAATCGGGAGCAGTACGACGAGTTCCGTGATACGATGGCCGCGGAGCGCCACGTGGACGACGGCGTCATCGACACCGTCCGCGAGCTCGCCGAGCAGGACGAGGAGCCGATGGCGGCCCTTCGCACAGGCGTCTCGCAGCTCTCCGCGTACGACCCGGACGCGGCCGCGGACCCGACGGACCGCGAGGCGAACCTCCGGAAGGGTCGGCGCATCACCGCGAAGATCCCGACCATCCTCGCGGCGTACGACCGCGTGCGGAACGGCGAAGACGTCGTGGAGCCGCGCGAGGACCTCTCTCACGCCGCGAACTTCCTCTACATGCTGAACGGCGAGGAGCCCAACGACGTGCTCGCGGAGACGTTCGACATGGCGCTCGTCCTGCACGCCGACCACGGCCTGAACGCGTCGACGTTCACGTCGATGGTCATCTCGTCGACGCTCGCGGACCTGCATTCGTCGATCACGGGCGGTATCGGCGCGCTCTCCGGGAGCCTGCACGGTGGCGCGAACCAGGACGTCATGGAGGCGCTCCTGGAACTCGACGACACGGACATGGAGCCCGTGGAGTGGGTCGAGCACCTCCTCGACGAAGGCCGTCGCGTCCCCGGGTTCGGGCATCGCGTGTACAACGTGAAGGATCCGCGCGCGAAGATCCTCGGCGAGCGCTCGAAGGAGCTCGGTGAGGCGGCGGGCGACCTGAAGTGGTACGAGTACTCGACGAGCATCGAGGAGTACATCATGGACGAGAAGGGTCTGGCGCCGAACGTCGACTTCTACTCGAGTTCGACGTACTACCAGATGGGTATCCCCATCGACATCTACACGCCCATCTTCGTGATGAGTCGCGTCGGCGGCTGGATTGCGCACGTCCTCGAACAGTACGAGGACAACCGCCTCATCCGGCCGCGCGCTCGCTACGTCGGCAGCGAGCACGAGGACTTCGTGGCACTCGACGAACGGTAACCGACTCGACGAGCATACGGCCGCCGCCAGGCGGCCGTTTCTGGTCGTGTGGTGCTGACGCGGTGCTGATGCGGTGGTGCGGTGCTGTTCTGCTGGTCTGGTTCTGTTCTGGAGCGGTGCGGTGGCGTTTCTTCGTGGGTTGGTATCGGTGGTGGTTCTCGCGCGGTGGGTTCGTGGGGTGGTGCTATGGTCGTGGCGGGCGTAGTGTTCGGTATGAGGAACGTCGAGTTCGTGTACACGCTCGGGATGGACGAGGCGGAGGTCGAAGAGTACCTGTCGCGAGCGGAGACGGGCGTGCTGTCGCTCGCGAGGGACGACGAGGCGTACGGGGTGCCGGTGCACGTGCACTTCGACGGCGAGGACGTGTTCGTTCGGCTCGGCGAGCGCGAGGGGAGCGAGAAGCTGGAGTTCCTGGAGGCGACGGCGTCCGCGTCGCTGGTGGTGTACGATGCGGGCGAGGAGGAGTCCTGGAGCGTGTTGCTCCGCGGTGAGTTGGTTCGGGAGGGCGAGGCGTCGGCGACGGCGATCAACGAGCGGTTCGGGCCGATGCGCATCTTCGGTGAGACCGTGCAGGACCTCGACGCGGCGCTGTACCGGTTCGACGCGGAGAGCGTGACGGGCCGCCGGACGTCGCTCGATAGCGCGACCGAGGTCGTCGACCCCGAGGAGTGACCGACTGATCGCGAGGGACGACCGACGGAGCGGCCGAACCGGTGCTGTCGGCTGCCACCGACCAGCGGGTTTACCCGTCACGGAAAGTTCGAGGCAAAAGCCTCGCCCTTCAGGGCGGGGATGAAGCCGACCAACAGTATTCAACCACGACGACAGCACAGACGGGGTTCCAACGCAGTCTTTAAGCCGACCAACCTTGATAGTATGCATAGATGGTAAAGAGTACCCGTCACGCGAAATACGAACTCTACTACCACATAGTGTTCGTGCCGAAGTATCGACGTTCGCACCTGACGGGGAAGACGAAGGAACGTCTCGAAACCATCTTCGCGGAAATCTGTGAGGACAAAGACCTCGAACTGGCCGAGTCCGAGGTCATGCCCGACCACGTACACCTGTTCATCGGGAGTCCACCGAAGAACGCCCCATCCCTCATCGTCAACTGGGTCAAGGGTATCTCCGCCCGCAAGTACAACCAACGGTACGACGACCGCGTGAAGTGGACTCGCTCCTACTACGTCGGTACGGCGGGAAGCGCATCGAAAGGCGCTGTCGAACAGTACATCGCTGAACAGGAAGGTGACGACGAATGAAGCGCGTCAACACCTTCGAGGTCGTTCCACAGACCGAGAACGACAAAGAGTGCCTCCTACGGCTACTCGACGCCTCCGCCTCGCTGTGGAACGAGTTGACCTACGAACGTCGTCAGAACTACTTCGGTGACGGCGACGTGTGGGACACCTCCGAATACCGTGGACAGTACAACGGCGTCGTCGGTAGCGCGACCGTCCAACAGGTCACGCGCAAGAACAGCGAAGCGTGGCGGTCGTTCTTCGCCCTCACGGAGAAAGGCGAGGACGCCAACCCGCCGTCGTACTGGGGCAACGAGGAGGACGGACGCGAACTCCGTACCTACATCCGAAACAACCAGTACACGATTCAGTGGAGCACGCGAAGCCGTCTCGAAATCCCCGTCGGGCAAGAACTGAAAGACGAATACGGACTCGGCTACCACGAACGACTCCGCCTCGAAGTCCAAGGCAACCCGAAGTGGGACGGCAAACAGGGTCGTCTGGAACTCGAATACGACGAGGTCAGCGACACGTTCAGGGCTTTCCAACCAGTCACCGTCCCTGATTCTCGACTGGACTCACCACTGGCTTCGGAAGAAGCCGCCCTCGACGTTGGCGCAAACAATCTCGTCGCGTGTTCCACGACCACTGGGAACCAGTATCTCTACGACGGTCGGGAGTTGTTCGGACAGTTCCGCGAGACAACAGACGAGATCGCCCGCCTCCAGTCGAAACTCCGTGAGGGACGCTACAGTTCCAAGCGGATTCGGCGGCTGTACCGACAGCGGACGAAGCGTCGTGACCACGCACAGAACGCGCTGGTACGCGACCTCGTTGAACGACTGTACGACGAGGGAGTGGCAACGGTGTACGTGGGCGACTTGACCGACGTGCTGGAAACGCACTGGTCGATGCGAGTGAACGAGAAGACGCATAACTTCTGGGCGTTCAAGAAGTTCAGCGACCGTCTCGCGTGTGTCTGTGAGGAGTACGGCATCTCCCTCGAAGTTGAGTCGGAAGCGTGGACGAGTCAGACGTGTCCCGAGTGTGGCGACCACGAGAAGACGGTTCGCCACGGAGATACGCTGACGTGTCCATGCGGATTCGAGGGTCACGCCGACCTCACGGCGTCAGAGACGTTCCTTCGTGAAAACAGCGATACGGAAGTCAGGCCGATGGCACGGCCCGTGGGATTCGAGTGGGACGACCACAACTGGTCGGGGAAACCACACCCTCACGAAAGTCCCAAAGAAGTGCGCACAAACCCGCAAGTTGCCTCCGTGGGTCGGTAGCCGAACCCCCAACGGAGGAATCCTCGCGCTTTAGCGCGGGGAGGATGTCAAATAGGCGTAAACCTCCGCGGTCGCTGTGCGGTTGCGGTAGCGGTCGCGGTGGCGGTGCGGTCCTGGAGAAGCGTCCGGCGGCCGTCGGTTCACCGGGTCGAGCCGTGCGGGACCGGAGGGGCCGCTGGCAGTCGGCGCGGAGCGCCGGCGACTGGGGTCGCCGCAGCGCCCGCAGGGCGCGAGGTGACCCTCCGCAGGAGAAAGACGGTTAGTCTGCGCCGCTGGATTCGCGCCAGCCGCAGTGCGTGCAGTGTGTGGACCCGCCCGTGTGGTTGGTGGGGTGGGTACATCGGAGACACGTCATTGGTTGCTTCACCTCCTTCGAGTGGGGGAGGCGACGTCGGGGCTTGAGGGTTGCGGGAGTCTGCGTGGCAGTGGCTCGGGGGTTTCGTGGTGGTTTGGGTGTCTGGTGGTGGTGGTCTGAAAGGTGGTTGTGTTGGTCGTGGGGAACCGATATCTTGATTGAACGTCTGTGCAAGTGTTCGGGTATGGCGTCGAACAGATTGGAGCGGTTCGTGGCGGCGACCGACGACGAGTGTTGTCCGGCGGACGTCGAGGAACGTCGTCGCGAACTGTCGGGGTTCGCGGCGACGGCGGACGAGCGGTCGCGGGCACGGGACCTCGACGTGCTCCGGACGCTCGCGGACGATACGCGGTACCGCATCGTCCGCATCCTCGAGGCGGCGGGCGAGGAGCTGTGCGTCTGCGAGTTCGCGCCGTTCCTCTCGGTGAGCGAGAGCGCGGTGAGTCACGCCCTCGGTGACCTGACGACGGCGGGCCTGCTCGACCGCCGGAAGGAGGGCCGGTGGCGGTACTACGGGACGACCGAGCGTGCGACGGCGCTGTTGTCGGCGCTGGACGCGACTGCGGAGGGCGCGCGATGAGCGACGGATCGGTCGAAAGCGACGCGTCGGCGGGTCGAACGACGGTGGGGTTCGTGTGCGTGCAGAACGCTGGCCGGAGCCAGATGGCGACCGCGTTCGCGGAGCGCGAACTCGCGGAGCGCGAACTCGACGGCGACGTCGATATCGTCACCGGTGGGACCGACCCCGCAGAGCACGTGCACGACGTCGTCGTGGACGTCATGGCGGACGTCGGCATCGACCTCGCCGACCGCACGCCCAGGGAGGTGACGTTCGACGAGATCCAGGCGTGCGACTACGTCGTCACGATGGGGTGTGCGGCCGAGGACGTCTGTCCGGCGTCGTGGGCGGGCGAGAACCGCGACTGGGGACTGGACGACCCGGACGACGCGACGCGCGAGGAAGCGGTCGCGATCCGCGACGAGATCGCCGCGCGGGTCGCGGCGCTGTTCGACGAACTCGCGGCCGCGAACTGAGCCGAGATCGGATCGTCGAGGGCGGCGCGTGCTCGGCGACCGCCCCCTCGCTATCGTTCCGGGATGTTCAGCGCGTTCCGCGTGAGCGTCTCGACGCCACGACGGATGCGTTCGGACACCGCCTGGTCGCTGATGCCCAGTAACGCCCCGAGGTCCGCGGTCGTGATGCCACGTGGGACGCGGAAGTACCCGGTCTCGACGGCGGTGACGAGTGCGTCCACCTGCGCGGTCGTCAACCCGAAGTCGGGGTCCGTCGATTCCGCTGCGGTGTAGACGCGACCGACCTCGAGCGGGATGCCGGCGTCCGTGGTCGTTCGCTGGAAGTCAGCGAGCAGCGCGGTGGACGGGAACCGGAGCCGGAACCGCCAGCGGCCGTTTCGCGCGCTCGCGGCGAGCACCTGTCCCTCGTGCTCGACGAGGAGTTCGAGGATGTCGTCGACGGCGTCCTCGGTCCAGGTGATGCGGTAGAGGTCGCCCTCGTCCTCGTCGGGGACGTGCACGACGCCCTCGACCGCGGGGTTCGCGGCGAGCGTCTCGGCGAACACCCCCGGGTCGGCTTCGCCGCGAACGCGACAGTACGGGAACAACCCGTCGTCGAGCGGGACGATGCGCTCCAGGTCGACGGTCGACCCGTGCGAGACGGCGAGCGCCCGACCGACGACGAAGTCGTCGCCGCCGGCCGTGAACTCTGCGATGACGCTCATGGCTAGAGGGAGGGTGCGTGACGTGATACGTATTGCCCCTCAGGGGGCGAGAACCGACCTCGAACGGGCGAAATCGGCTACGAGTGCCTTGGCGGGACGGGATGGGGCGGGAGCGGGACGGGATGGGACGGGAGCGGGGCGGGATGGGACGGGAGCGGGACTGGATGAGACGGAAGCGGGGTGGGGTGGGAATCGCCACGGCTATCGGGGCGCCGACGCGAGTACGAGCATGGACCTCGGGAAGGTCGACCGCGATTTCCTCGATGCGCACGTCCTCGACCACCTCGGTGCGTCGCGCGACGACGTCGCGCTCGGCCCGAAACACGGCGTGGACTTCGGTGTGCTCGACGTCGACGGGACGGCGCTGGTCGCCGCGACGGACCCCGTGTCGATACTGCCCGCGCTCGGCTGGGAGCGCGCCGCGGCGTTCGCGCTCTCCATCGTCCTCGCTGACGTGGCTGTTTCCGGCATTCCGCCGAGTCACCTCGCGATATCGTTCTCACTGCCGCCGGAGATGACCGACGAGGCGTTCGCGGCGGTCTGGGAGACGGTCGACGCGGAGTGCCGAGACCTCGGCGTGAGCGTCCTCACGGGACATACCGCGCGCTACGGCGGTTGTTCGTTCCCGTGGGTCGGAGCGGCGACCGCGATGGCGGTCGGCGAGCACGACGACGTCGTCCGCCCTGACGGCGCTCGCCCCGGCGACCGCGTGCTCGTGACGAACGGCCCGGCGGCGGAGGCGACGGGTCTCCTCACGACGCTGTACCCGGAGGGGTTCGAACTCGACGAGACGACGCTCGCGGCAGCGCAGTCGCGGCTCGACGACGCGTCGTGCGTCCGCGAAGCCCTTCGGCTTGCGGCGGCGACGGACGTGCACGCGATGCACGACGCCACCGAGGGCGGCCTCGCCGGCGCGCTGAACGAGGTGGCGGCGGGCGCTGGCGTCCGCATCGACGTCGACCGCGACCGCGTCCCGCTCATGCCCGGCGTCGAGGCGACGTGCCGCGAACTCGACGTCGACCCGTGGGCGTGTACGTCCGCGGGAACGCTCGTCGCGACCGTCCCCCCAGGCGTTGTGGACGACGCGCTCGCGGCGCTCCGCGACGAGGGCGCGACCGCCGCGGCGATCGGACGCGTCAGCGACGGCGCTGGCGTCTACGTGGACGGCGACCGCCTCGAACATCCGGACGTGGACCCGTCCTGGGCGGCGTTCGAGGCGCTGGCGGCCGAGTACGGCGACGCCTGACGCTCCGGCACCAGCGACGACGGGTCGTCCAGCGAGACCGACAACGACAAGGTGGTACTACTTGGTGGTTATCGTATGCGTGAGCCTGCACCAGTCACACGTCCGGTCGCGTTGACCGTCGCCGGTAGCGACTCCGGTGGCGGCGCTGGCGTCCAGGCGGACCTCCAGACGTTCGCCGCGCACGACGTCCACGGCACGAGCGCCATCACGGCCGCGACCGCCCAGCACACGCGCGGCGTGGACTCGACGCACGTCCTCCCGCCCGACGAGGTCGCCGGCCAGGTCGACGCCGTCACCGACGACTTCGCGGTCGCCGCGGCGAAGACCGGGATGCTCGCGACCGCCGACGTCGTCGAGACCGTCCACGACCGGCTCGCCGACGTGTCCGCGCCCGTCGTCGTCGACCCCGTGATGGTCGCGACCAGCGGCGACCGCCTCCTCGACCGCGCCGCCGAACGCGCGTACGACGACCTGCTCGCGGACGCCACGCTCGCCACGCCGAACGTCGACGAGGCCGCGGTGCTCGCGGACCGCGACGTCGACAGCGTCGCCGACGCCCGCGACGCCGCCGTCGCCATCCGCGACACCGGCGTCGACGCCGTCCTCGTCACCGGCGGCCACCTCGACGAGAGCGACGACACGGCGGACCGAGCCGACACCGTCACCGACGTCCTCGTCGCCGACGACGACGTCTACACGTTCGAGCATCCACGAGTCGCGGACGCCGCCACCCACGGTTCCGGGTGCACGCTCTCCGCCGCCATCACCGCCAACCTCGCACGCGACAGCCCCGTCACCGGCGAAGGCACCCGGAACGACACCGACGACGGCGTCCAGACGAGCGCGCTCGTCGACGCGGTCGAAGACGCGACCGACCTCATGGAGCGCGCCGTCCGGTACCATCACGACGTCGGCGAGGGCCCAGGTAGCGTCCAGCATCTCGTCGACGCACGCACCAGCAGGGACGTCACCCGGGTCGCTCGCGACGTCTCCCGCGTCGTCGCCGCACTCGAGAACGCGACCGCTCCCGTCCCGGAACTCCTCCCCGAGGTCGGCACGAACGTCGTCGGCGCCCCACCGCACGCCGACCGCGTCGCCGACACCGTCGCCGTCGACGGCCGACTCGCGACCACCCACAGCGGCGTCCGCGCGACCGGCGGCGTCCGCCCCGGCGCCTCCAGTCACGTCGCGCGGTTCCTCCTCGCCGCCCGCGAACACCACCCCGAACTCCGGTACGCCGTCAACGTCCGCTACGACGACCGCGTCGCCGACGCGCTCGAGGACCTCGACTGGCCCGTCAGCGCGTACGACCGCCGCGACGAACCCGCCGACGCCCCCGGCACGATGGACTGGGGCGCCCACCAGGCGTACTCCAGGGACGACGACCGGCCCGTCGCCGTCGTCGACCGCGGCGCTCACGGCAAGGAACCGATGACGAAACTCGCAACCGAGACGCCCGACGCGCTCGTCGACCGACTCACCGCGCTCGCAGCGCGACGCTGACCCGCCGATAGCAGCGACGACTCACGCGCGCGGGATCGCTCGGAACGCCCGTGCGACGTCGTCGAACTCCTCCAGGGCCGCCTCGAGGTCCTCGCGGAGCGCCGCCTCCCGCGTCTTCAACTCGCCGTACGCGTCACGATCCACGAGGTCGCGTTCGGCCGCTGTCGCCTCCAGCACGCCGAGTTTCGCGACGACGCTCATGTACTCCGTGAGCCGGTCGTCGTACGCCTGCGCCTCCAGTTGCTGGTCGACCACGTCGAGCAGGACGTCCGTCTCGACGGGCTTGCAGAGGTAATCGTCGAACGGGAGCTTCAGGACGTCCATCTCCGGGTCGACCGCCGTCACCATCACGACGCGACAGTTCACGCGCGCCGCCTTCACCTCGCGGAGCACCTCGTCCCCCGTCTTGTCGGGCATCCGTCGGTCCAGGAGCACGACGTCGACGTCGTCGTCGACGAGTTCCAGCGCCTCCTCGCCACCGTACGCCGTCCGTGTCTCGTGCCGGCGTCCCACCACCCGCGAGAACATGTCGGCCAGCCGGACTTCGTCGTCGACGACGAGCACGCACGCGTCCTCAGTCATGTACGAGCGACGTACAGGGCCACTAACCATGAACTACACGGCAGCTATTTATAAGTAAACGCGGGGTGGGTGGGGTTCAGAGTCCGATCGACGCGAGCACGAACGTGGTCACCACCAGACAGATTCCGAGTGCCCCACCCATCAGGAACGAGATGCCGACCTCCACGCGGAACACCACGCCGAGCGCCGGCGTCGCCAGGAACGCCACCACGAAGTACGCGAGGGCGCGAATCAGCCGATTCCGGTCGTGGTCGTTCCCACCGCGAGCCATACCCCGAACCGGTGCTCGCACCCGAGTTAACTCTTGTGACCCCCCTCGACCCGGACCCAGAACCGACTCGAATCGACGACCACGTTCCACGGAACGGAGCGGTTTTACGCCCGGCGGAACTCAGGGACGCGTATGCCAGCGGCGACGGGAATCGTCGGCGAGTTCCTCGCACTCAAGGAGGAGGCCGACGCGGACGTGCTCGCGATGCAGGTCGGTGACTTCTACGAGTTCTTCGGCGACGACGCGGAACTCGTCGCGGACGAACTCGACCTGAAGACCAGCGAGAAGTCCAGCCAGGGCGGGTCGTACCCGATGGCTGGCGTCCCCGTCGCCGACCTCACGCCGTACCTCAAGGGCCTCGTCGAACGCGGCTACCGGGTCGCGGTCGCCGACCAGCACGACGGCCCCGACGGTCCCGAACGCGCCATCACGCGCGTCGTCACACCAGGGACGCTCCTCGAGACCACGGACGCGGACGCGCGCTACCTCGCCGCCATCGTCGACGACGGCGACGCGTACGGCCTCGCGTTCGCGGACGTCACCACCGGCCAGTTCGTCGTCACCAGCACTGACGACGTCGACGCCGCGCTCTCGGAATGCTACCGGTTCGACCCTGCCGAGGTCATCCCCGGACCCGCCGTCAGAGACGACGACGCGCTCGACCGCCTCCGCGAGCACACCGACGCCAGACTGACGCTCCACGACGACGACGCGTTCGCACCCGGCAGAGCGACCCACGTCGCGCGCGAGCACTTCGGCCGGGAGACGTTCGAGAGCGTCGGCGCGACCGACGCCGCCGTCCGCGCCGCCGGCGCCGTCCTCGCGTACGTCGACGCGACCGACGCCGGCGTCCTCGCCTCCATGACGCGAGTGCGGACGCTCGCCGACGACGACCGCGTCACGCTCGACGCCACCACCCAGCGCAACCTGGAACTCACCGAGACGATGCAGGGCGGAAGCGAAGGGTCGCTGCTCGCGACCGTCGACCACACCGTCACGAGCGCCGGCCGCCGCCTGCTCGCCGCGTGGCTCCAGCGGCCGCGTCGCGACGTCGACGCCCTCCGCGACCGCCAGGCCGCCGTGGACGCACTCGCCACCGCCGCGCTCGCACGCGACGGGCTCCGCGAACACCTCGGGGACGCGTACGACCTGGAACGACTCGCGTCGAAGGCCACGAGCGGGAGCGCCGACCCACGGGACCTCGCTCGCGTCCGGGACACGCTCGCGCTCGTGCCCGTCGTCCACGACCGCATCGCGGAGGACCCGACGCTCGCCGACAGCCCGCTCGCGACCGTCCTCGACGGCGACACGCGCGAACCCGCCGCCGAACTCCACGCCGAACTCGACGCCGCACTCGTCGACGACCCACCACAGACCACGACCCAGGGCGGCATCTTCGCGCGCGGCTACGACGACGCCGTCGACGACGCTCGCGACCGCCACGAGGCCGCCCAGGAGTACTTCGACACGCTCGAAGCCACGGTCAAACGCGAGACGGGGCTCACGCACGTCACCGTCGACCGGAACAAGACCGACGGCTGGTACGTGCAGGTCGGGAAGAGCGAAGCCGACGGGATGCCGGAGCGATTCCGCGAGGTGAAGACCCTGAAGAACTCGCGGCGGTTCGTCACCGACGAACTCGAGGAACGCGAGCGCGACCTCCTGCAGCTCGAGGACCGCCGGAGTGACCTGGAACGCGAACGCTTCGAGACCCTTCGCGAGGACGTCGCGGACCACGCGGCACTTCTGCAGGACGTCGGGCGAGCGTTCGCGCGCGTCGACGCGTTCGCGAGCTTCGCCGAGCACGCCGTCGCGAACGACTGGACGCGCCCCGAGCTGACGACCGCGGACGTCCTCGACGTCGACGCCGGCCGACACCCCGTCGTCGAGCAGACCACGGAGTTCGTCCCGAACGACGTCCACCTCGACAGTGATCGACGGTTCGCGGTCGTCACCGGCCCGAACATGAGCGGGAAGTCGACGTACATGCGCCAGACCGCGCTCGTCGTGCTGCTCGCGCAGGTCGGGAGTTTCGTCCCGGCGGACGCGGCGACGGTCGGCGTCGTCGACGGCGTCTTCACGCGCGTCGGCGCGCTCGACGAACTTGCACAGGGCCGGTCGACGTTCATGGTCGAGATGACCGAGCTCGCGAACATCCTCCACACCGCGACCGAGGACTCGCTCGTCATCCTCGACGAGGTCGGCCGCGGCACGGCGACGTACGACGGCATCAGTATCGCGTGGGCGGCGACGGAGTACCTCCACAACGAGGTGCGCGCGAAGACGCTGTTCGCGACGCACTACCACGAGCTGACGACGCTCGCCGACCACCTCGAGCGCGTCGTGAACGTGCACGTCGCGGCGGACGAACGCGACGGCGACGTGACGTTCCTCCGTACCGTTCGCGAGGGGCCGACGGACCGCTCGTACGGTGTGCACGTCGCGGACCTGGCTGGCGTTCCGAGTCCGGTGGTCGACCGGTCCCGGGAGGTCCTCGATCGGCTGCGCGAGGACGAGGCCATCGAGGCGCGTGGGAGCGACAGCGGGTCGGGTAGGGGTACCCAGCAGGTCGTGTTCGACCTCGAGAGTGGGAGTCTCCGTGCGAGCGACGACGGTGACGGTGCAGGGTCGGCGTCCGCGGACGGCGGGGCGACAGGCGCGGACGGGAGTGGCGCCGACGCGGACGGGAGTGGCGCCGACGCGGACGGGAGTGGTGCCGACGCGGACCATGGACGCGACGGCGTCGACGAAGCCGTCGAACGGGCCGCTACCGACCGTGGCGACGAGGAACTGTCCGAGCGCGAGCGCGAGGTGCTCGCGGAGCTCGCCGACGTGGACGTGGCGGCGACGGCACCGGTCGAGCTGTTGTCTCGCGTGCAGGCGTGGCAGGAGCGGTTGGACGACGACGAGTCACGGGCGGACGAGGAGTAGCGGCTGGACGACGGGTCGCGAGCGGACGAGGAGTAGTTGCCGCTGCGGATGGCTCTGGGGGCCTGCGGGCGACGCTGCGTGGCGTTGTTCGCGCGTCGAGTCGTCGCGCTGGCCCGGGGTGGGCGTCGAGGGTCACGTTCGTTCACCTCGCGGCAGGGGGTGGGTCGACGCGCGGCGACTGGTCAGGGCACGCTCGCGTTGGCCGCGGCTTCCGACTTGAAGCCCCGGTGCGTAAACGGTCGTTCGGTTCAGGGGTTTTATCGTACCTGGGTGGATAATCGTGTGGTATGGACTGGCGGGACGCGGAGATGGAGTACGAGGACGAGGTCATCGGAGAGACGAACCTCGCACGATTGTTCGAAGATAGTGCCCAACGGAACGCGAACCGGCCCGCCCAGATGTACAAGGGCGGCGTCTACGACCGTGCGATGACGCAGTCGGTACTGCCGGGGGCGCCGGACGGCGAATTCCGTGCGATCAGCTACGAGGACATGCGGACGATCGTCGCGCATTTCGCGACCGGGTTCCGCGAACTCGGCGTCGAGCCGAGCGACCGCGTCGGGTTGTTCTCGCACACTCGCATGGAGTGGGCGCAGTGCGACTTCGCGCTCCTGTCGGCGGGCGCTGTCGTCACGACCGTGTACGCTGGGTCGTCGAAGAGCCAGGTACAGTACCTGCTTTCGGACCCGGACGCGACGTCGGTCGTCGTCGAGAACGAGGACATGCTCCAGCGCGTGCTCGCGGTCGAGGACGACCTCGACCTCGAGTTCATCGTGTCGATGAGCACGCTCGAGGAGCGCCGGCATCAGCGTCGGGACGACATCTACACGATCGACGAGGTCCACGACCTCGGGGCGAAGCACTTCGACGAGGACGCGTACCTGGAGTGGGTCGACGAACGCGACGTCGACGACCTCGCGAGTCTCATCTACACGAGCGGGACGACCGGACAACCGAAGGGCGTCCAGCTCACGCACGGGAACTTCCGGTCGAACGTGAACATGATCCGGAAGCGGTTCGGGCCGCGCCCGGACCGCGAGGGCCAGCCGAGCATCGACGCGAACACG
This sequence comes from Halorubellus salinus, assembly GCF_020567525.1. Classification (GTDB taxonomy): domain Archaea; phylum Halobacteriota; class Halobacteria; order Halobacteriales; family Natrialbaceae; genus Halorubellus; species Halorubellus salinus. Next base: position 737,486 of record NZ_JAJCVI010000002.1, on the reverse strand, counting down.
CGCGCCGTCTCGTACCTGCCGCTCGCGCACGTCTTCGAGCGACTGGCGGGGCACTTCCTGATGTTCGGGTCCGGTGCGTGCGTGGCGTACGCGGAGAACCCGGACACGCTCCAGGAGGACTTCTCGCTCGTGTCGCCGACGGCGGCGACGAGCGTCCCGCGCGTCTACGAGAAGATCTACGACGCCATCCGCGAGCAGGCGACGGAGTCGAGCGTGAAGGAACGCATCTTCAACTGGGCGACGGACGTGGGCGTCGAGTATCATACGACCGACGACCCCGGGTTCGCGTTACGTGCGAAGGCGAGCGTCGCGGACCGACTCGTGTTCCAGCAGGTCCGGGATGCGCTCGGCGGGAACATCGAGATGCTCATCTCGGGTGGGGGGAGTCTCTCCGCGGAGCTGTGTGCGCTCTATCACGGGATGGGCCTCCCGATCCTGGAGGGGTACGGGTTGACGGAGACGGCGCCGGTGCTGACGGTGAATCCGCCCGAGCAACCCGAGATCGGAACGATCGGGTATCCGCTCCCGGGCGTGGACTTGCAGGTGGACGAGGACGCGGTCGAGCAGGCGCCGTTCGCTGACGACCCCGGCGAGGTCGGCGAACTGCTGGCGCGAGGGCCGAACGTCACGGAGGGCTACTGGAACAAGCCCGAGGAGACGGATGCGGCGTTCACGCCCGCGGAGGACGGCGGTGACGACTGGTTCCGTACCGGCGACGTCGTGCATCGGCGCGAGGACGGGTTCGTGGAGTTCCGCGAGCGCTCGAAGCAGATCCTCGTGTTGTCGACGGGGAAGAACGTGGCGCCGGCGCCCATCGAGGACGCGTTCGCGTCGAGTCAGGTCGTCGAGCAGTGCATGGTCGTCGGAGACGGTGAGAAGTTCGTCGGCGCGTTGATGGTGCCGAACTTCGAGTACCTCCGCGAGCAGGCGGCCGACGACGACGTGACGTTGCCCGAGGCGGACGCGGCGGCGGCCGAGCACGAGTACGTCCGGGACTGGATCTCCGAGGAGGTCGACCGCGTGAACCCGGACTTCGAGTCCTACGAGCAGATCAAGCGGTTCCGCGTGATCGACGAGGAGTTCACGGAGGAGAACGACATGTTGACGCCGACGATGAAGAAGAAGCGCCGGAACATCCTGGAGCGCTACGCGGACGCGGTCGCGTCGATGTACGCCGAGGACTGACGTCGTCGCGCTGCGCCGGTGCACGAGGGTCTGGCGTCGTCGGGCTGATACCTCTCGTGGGCGGGTGTGAACCGTGCGAGGCGGCCGTCGGTGGGGGTCGTCCTCGCCCGGTCGCGTGTGACGTCGTGTCACTCCACGGCTACAATCCTTTTTGATGCGCCTCCCGTCGACCATGCCATGGATTGGCATGAAGCAGAGCGAGTTCACGACGGGGAGCACGTTCGGATGGAGACGCTCGCGGAGATGTTCGAACGGTCCGCTGGCCGGAACCTGTCGGACCCGGCCCAGAAGTACAAGGGTGGGGTGTACGAGCGGTCGCTCGCGAACGCGGACGTGGTCGATGCTGCCCCAGACGGCGAGTACGCGACGCTCTCCTACGAGGAGATGCGTGACGTCGTTCGGTCGCTCGCCGCGGGGTTCCGTTCACTCGGACTGGAACCGGGACAGCGCGTCGGGATGTTCGCGGACACCCGCATGGAGTGGGCGCAGTGCGACCTCGCGCTCCTCGCTGCCGGCGGCGTGGTGACGACCGTGTACAAGTCGTCGTCGCCCGAGCAGGTCCGCTACCTGCTCTCGGACTCGGGGGCGTCCGGCGTTGTCGTGGAGAACCAGGAACTCCTCGAGCGCGTACTGGAGGTCTCGGACTCGCTCGACGTCCGGTTCGTCGTCTCGCTCGACGAGTTACCCGCGGAGTACGACGACCGGGACGGCGTCTACGAGCTCGCGGACGTCTACGAGGAGGGCCGCGAGCGGTTCGACGAGGCCGAGTACCAGTCGTGGCTGGACGACCGCGACATCGACGACCTCGCGAGTCTCGTGTACACGAGCGGGACGACGGGCCCGCCGAAGGGCGTGAAGCTCACGCACCGGAACTTCCGCGCGAACGTCAACCAGATGGTGACGCGATACGGGCCGCGACCGGACAAACCGGATTCGGTCCCACAGGTCCGGCCGGACTCGGTCTCCATCTCCTTCCTCCCGCTCGCGCACGTCCTCGAACGGCACGCCGGCCACTTCTTCATGTACAACCTCGGTGCGTGCGTCGGGTTCGCGGAGAGTCCGGACACCCTCAAGGAGGACTTCCCGAAGCTCGAGCCGACGGTCGCCAACAGCGTGCCGCGCGTCTACGAGAAGCTCTACGACGGCATCCGCGAGCAGGCGCGCGAGTCGGCGTTGAAGGAACGCATCTTCGAGTGGGCGACGGACGTCTCCCGCGAGGTGTACCGCACCGAGCGGCCGGGCGTCGGCCTCCAGTTCAAGTACTGGCTCGCGGACAAGCTCGTGTTCCAGCAGATAAAGCAGGGGCTCGGCGGGAACATCGAGGCGCTGTTGTCGGGTGGTGGGACGTTGAGCGACGACCTCAACCAGCTCTATCACGGGATGGGGTTGAACATCCTGGAGGCGTACGGGTTGACGGAGGCGGCGCCGGCGGTTGCGGCGAACCCCGCGGAGGACGTCAAGATCGGGACGATCGGGCCGGCGATCGTCGACCAGGAGTACCAGATCGACAAGTCGGTGGTGCCGGAGGGCGAGTTCGACGACGCGCTCGGGCAGACGGGAGAGCTCCTCATCCGCGGAGCGAACGTCACGGACGGGTACTGGAACAAGCCCGCGGAGACCGAGGAGGCGTTCACGCCCGCCGAGGACGACGGCGACGACTGGTTCCGTACCGGGGACATCGTGACGGAGCGACCGGACGACTACCTCGTGTTCCGCGAGCGCGCGAAGCAACTCGTGGTGTTGTCGACGGGGAAGAACGTGGCGCCGGCACCCATCGAGGACGCGTTCGTGGCGTCGGAGGTCGTCGAGCAGTGCATGGTCGTCGGGGACCAGCGGAAGTTCGTGTCGGCGCTGCTCGTGATTTCGCCGGCGGGCGTCCGCGAGGTCGCGTCGCGGGCGGGCGTGGACGTTCCCGCGGACCCGGCGGAGATGGTGTCGGACGAGACGGTCCGCGGGCTCGTGCAGGACGCTGTCGACGAGGTGAACGAGCGCTTCGAGGCCCACGAGACGATCAAGGACTTCCGGCTCGTCGCCGAGGAGTTCACGGAGGACAACGACCTGTTGACGCCGACGTTGAAGAAGAAGCGCCGGAACATCCAGGAGCGCTACGAGGACCTCGTCGAGGAGATGTACGCGGACGAGGAGGCGCGCGTCGAGGCCTGAACGGGTCGTCGCTCTGCGGCGTGAGTTGGTTCGCGCGACGGGGTCCGCGACGACGGCCGCTTGCTGGGTCGGTGCGTGCTCGTCCACGGTGCGATTCGGCGACCTTGCTCACGAAGGGAACTGATGGGTGTTGTGGCCGTCGACGCCCGCGTGCGATTTCTTTCGGCCTTGGTGGCCGGTAACAAGGGGTATGATTTATCGGGTTTCGGCTTTTTCTTCGACCGAACATGAGTTGGGCGGAGGCAGAGCGAACGTTCACGGACGAGCTGGTGGGGATGAATACGCTCGCGGAGATGTTCGACGAGACGGCGACGCGGCAACCGGACCGGCCCGCACAGCGGTACAAGGGTGGGGTGTACGACCGGTCGCTCGCGAACACGGACGCGGTCGACGCGGCTCCCGACGACGAGTACGCGACGCTCTCCTACGAGGAGATGCACGACGTCGTCCAGTCGCTCGCCGCGGGATTCCGCGCGCTCGGCGTCGAGAGCGGGCAGCGCGTCGGGCTGTTCGCGGACACCCGCATGGAGTGGGCGCAGTGCGACTTCGCGCTCCTGTCGGCGGGCGCGGTCGTCACGACCGTGTACAAGTCGTCGTCGTCCGCGCAGGTCCGCTACCTGCTCGACGACCCGAGCGCGGCCGGCGTCGTCGTCGAGAACGCGGCCCTCGTGGAGCGCGTGCTCGAGGTCTCGGACTCGCTCGACGTCCGGTTCGTCGTCTCGCTCGACGAACTGCCCGCGGAGTACGACGACCAGGACGGCGTCTACGAGCTCGCGGACGTCTACGAACAAGGGCGGCGACGGTTCGACGAGGCCGAGTACCAGTCGTGGCTGGACGAGACCGACGTCGACGACCTCGCGAGTCTCGTGTACACGAGCGGGACGACCGGGCAACCGAAGGGCGTGAAGCTCACGCACCGGAACTTCCGCGCGAACGTCAACCAGACGTACAAGCGGTACGGACCGCGCGACGACAAGGGCGCCGAGTACCCGGTCGTCGACAACGAGACGCGGACGGTCTCGTACCTGCCGCTCGCGCACGTCTTCGAGCGACTCACCGGGCACTTCCTCCAGTTCGGTGCCGGGGCGTGCGTGGCGTACGCCGAGAGCGTCGACACGCTGAAGGAGGACTTCCAGGCGGTCGAACCGACGACGGCGACGAGCGTTCCGCGCGTCTACGAGAAGATCTACGACGCCATCCGCGAGCAAGCCCAGGAGTCCGGGTTCAAGGAGCGCATATTCAACTGGGCGACGGACGTCTCCAGGGACTACTACCGGTCGGACCGTCCGGGAACGGGCCTCAGGCTGCGGTACTGGCTCGCGGACAAGCTCGTGTTCAGTGACGTCCGGCAGGCGCTCGGCGGGAACATCAACTACCTCATCTCGGGTGGGGGGACGTTGAGCGAGGAGCTGTGTACGCTCTATCACGGGATGGGGCTCCCGATCTACGAGGGGTACGGGTTGACGGAGGCGGCGCCGGTCGTCTCCTCGAACCCGCCGGAGGACCCGAAGATCGGGACGATCGGACCGCCGCTCCCGGGCGTGGAGACGAGGATCGATACGAGCGTCGTTCCGGAGGACGAGTCCGTGGACGCGCTCGGCGAGATCGGGGAGTTGCTCGTGCGCGGTGACAACGTCACCGACGGGTACTGGAACAAGCCCGGGGAGACCGAGGAGGCGTTCACGGCCGCCGAGGACGGTGGCGACGACTGGTTCCGGACGGGTGACATCGTCCAGCAGCGACCGGACGACTACCTCGTGTTCCGCGAGCGTGCGAAGCAGATCCTCGTGTTGTCGACGGGGAAGAACGTGGCGCCGGCACCCATCGAGGACGCGTTCGCGTCGAGTCAGGTCGTCGAGCAGGTGATGGTGACGGGCGACGGTGAGAAGTTCATCGGGGCGCTCGTCGTGCCGAACTTCGAGTTCCTCCGCGACGCCGCCGAGCGCGAGGGCGTCGACGTCCCCGAGGACCCCGAGGCGATGGTGGCTCACGAGCGCGTTGTCGAGGTCGTCCAGGAGGAGGTCGACGAGGTGAACGAGCGCTTCGAGAAGCACGAGCAGATCAAGGAGTTCCGGCTCGTCACCGAGGAGTTCACGGAGGACAACGACCTGTTGACGCCGACGATGAAGAAGAAGCGCCGGAACATCGAGAGCCGGTACGAGGCGCTCGTCGGCGAGATCTACGGCGAGCGCGACCGGCAGACCCAGGCTGCGGCGGACGACTGACCGGGGCTCCGGTGAAGCGGGCGCGGGCGAGACGTGTGCGTTCCTGCTCCTGGTGCCGTCCGGATGGGGTGGGGCGATGCGTCGGGAGGCCTCGGATGCAGCGCTAACCCGTCGCACGGTCAATTTTGCCGGTGCAACCGGCCGAACGTCAGCCAGGAACGCCAACTTCTGAAAGAATTGGACGAACGTACAGAAAAACCGACTATCGTTGCGTCCGCAAACGACCCCTTTAAGGGTTCGGCGCTGTTCGTGCCCGATACATGCTCGGCCTCGAGATCGCGCCGGTGCTCGCCACGGGCAGCGACGGCGTGAACCTCCTGACGTTCGTCGCCCTCATCGTCGCACTCGGCGTCGGCTCGCAGGTCCTCGGCGCGCGCTTTCGCGTCCCCAGCGTCCTCTTTCTCATCACCGCCGGCATCGTCGTCGGGCCGTCCGGCCTCGGACTCATCACGCTCGACACGTTCGGCGGCGCCGGGCCACTCTCGACCATCGTCGGCCTCGCGGTCGCCATCATCGTCTTCGAGGGCGCGTTCCACCTGAAGATCGATAAACTCCGGGAAGCGCCGACTGCGACCCTGCGATTGGTGACCGTCGGCGCCGTCATCGCGTTCGTCGGCACCGGCATCGCCGTGCACTTCCTGCTCGGCGCATCGTGGACGATCTCGTTCCTCATCGGGTCCCTCCTGGTGGCGACCGGCCCCACCGTCATCACGCCCATCCTCGCGGTCGTCCCGGTGCGCGACCGCGTCGCCGCGGCCCTGGAGACCGAAGGCATCGTGAACGACGTCAGCGCCGCCATCATGGCGGTCGTCATCTTCGAGACGCTCCGGCTCGACGCCCCGACCGCCACCGACTACGTCAGACTGTTCGCGGAACGCCTCGGAACCGGCATCCTCGTTGGTCTCGTCGTCGCAGCGGTCCTCTACTACCTCATCCGGTACGTCGACCTGTCGCCGGACAACGCGCCGCAGAACGCGCGCCTGCTCACCATCGCCGGCGCCATCGTCGCGTTCGCCGTCGCGAACCAGATCTTCACCGAAGCGGGAGTCGCCGCGGTCGCGACCGCCGGCCTCGTCCTCGGGAACGCCGACCTCCCATACGAGGCACAGATAGAGGAGTTCAAGGGCGACGTGACGCTGCTCGTGCTGTCGTTCGTGTTCATCGCGCTCGCAGCGCTCCTCGACTTCGACCAGTTGTTCGCACTCGGTTGGCAGGGGCTCGCGGTCGTCGTCATCGTCGCGCTCGTCCTCCGGCCGCTGCTCGTGTTCGCGTCGACGACCGGCGACCGGCTCTCTTTCAGCGAGCGGATGTTCGTCAGTCTCGTCGGCCCGCGCGGCATCATCCCGGCGTCCGTCGCGACGCTGTTCGCGCTCGAACTCGAGAGTCTCGCCAGCGAGACGCGGGAAGCCGCCGAAGCCGCTTCGGGCGCCGAAGCACAGGCGCTCGCACAGGAAGCCGACGCGCTCCTGGCGAGCTCCGACATCCTCGTCGGCACCGTCTTCCTCGTCATCCTCATGACCGTCGTCTTCGAAGGCGGTCTCGCCAGACAGATCGCGGAATACCTAGATGTGATACCAATGCGTGTACTCGTCGTTGGAGGTGGTAAGGTGGGTCGTTCGCTCGCCGAACGCCTCGAAGACCGTGGAGAGAACGTCGTCCTCATCGAGAACGACGAACAGATCGTCGAAGTCGCGCGAGAAGAGGGGTTCACCGTCCACAGGGGTGACGGGACCGACACCGACGTCCTGCGGGCGGCGGGCGCGGAGAACGCGAAGATCGTCGTGGCGGCGACCGGCGACGACGACGTGAACCTGCTGGTCGCCCAGCTCGCGGACTCGAAGTTCGACACCGAGAAGGTGCTCGCTCGCGCGAACAACCCGGAGAACGTCGAAGCGTTCGAGGACCTCGGCGTCCGCACCATCTCGTCGACGATGGCGACCGCGTGGGCGCTCGACAACCAGATCGAGCGGCCGGCGCTCGCGAACTGGATGACGCACATCGGTGACAACGGCGACGTCCAGGAGGTCCAGGTCACGAGCGAGAAACTCGCCGGGCGGACCGTCCGCGAGGTCGGGCCGGAGCTCCCCGACGGCTGTCTCATCGCGCTCGTCGAGCGCGACGGGGAGACCGAGGTGCCGAGCGCTGACTTCACGCTCCAGCGGGGCGATTCGATAACGCTCCTGGGCCGGCGCGAGGGCGTCCGCGAGGCGATGTCGGTCTGCAACCCCAGCGATTGACTGCGACGTCGCGGGCTGCCAGCCAGCCCTCGTTCCGCGGAGGTGTCGGCCGACCGAACCGTACTTGCCGGTGGACGGCGTACGAGCGGAGTGTGAGTGACCGCGTCGGGTGGTCGTCGTGACGAATCCGTTCGAGGAGTGGCGACGCGACCTCGAAGCGGCCGGCGAGCTGACCCCGGACGTCGTCGGACGGCTCGTGGACGTGCACGGCGACCGCGGGCAGCGCGCCATCGAAGCGGTCAGCGAAGGCCGCGTGAAGGAGTACCGGGACTTCGTCGTGGTCGTCGGGCACCGCGAGGAGTACGTCGTCGAGGGCGATGGCTGCACGTGCAAGGACGCGGAGTACAACCTCGACCCGGCGGACCCGACCGAGCGCTGCTGGCACGCGCTCGCCGCCGTCATCGCCGACGCCATCGACGCGACGGAGTACCACGACATGTGGTACTCCGAGGTCCGCGAGTTCCTCTAGGTCGCCGCCTCGACGACGAGATCTGTCCGGACAGAACACTTACACGGTTCCTCGCTCAATCTCACCGCGATGACCGTTGGTGTCGAGCGCAACCGGGGCGGTGACGTCCGCGTGTTGCACGCCGAGGACGACCCCCAACTCGGCGCGCTCGCCGGAGAGTTCCTGGAACGCGAGGGTGAACTGGCCGTGACGCACGTCGAGGACGCACCGACTGCACTCGAGCGGCTCGCGGCGGAGGACTTCGAGTGCATCGTCAGCGACTACGACATGCCGGGGATGACCGGTATCGAGTTCCTCGACGCCGTCCGCGAGGACCACCCGGACTTGCCGTTCATCCTCTTCACGGGGAAGGGGAGCGAGGAGGTTGCGAGCGACGCCATCTCGAAGGGCGTCACGGATTACCTCCAGAAGGAGACGGGAACCGAGCAGTACGAGGTCCTCGCGAACCGCATCGAGAACGCGGTCGACGGGTACCGCACGGAGCGAGAGCTAGAGCGGCGCGTGAAGCAACTCCGCGAGAGCGAGCGACGGTTCCGGACGCTCGTCTCGAACCTCCCGGGGATGGTGTATCGCTGTGAGAACGAGCGCGGGTGGCCGATGACGTTCGTGAGCGACGGCGCGGTGGAACTCACGGGGTACACGCCCGACGAGTTGACGTCGGACGCCGTGGACTGGGGCGAGGACGTGCTCGTCGACGCGAACCGCGACGAACTCTGGGAGGCCGTGCAGGCGGCGCTCGACGCGCGCGAGCCGTTCCAGGTGGAGTACGAGCTCCGGACGGCCGACGGCGAGTCGAAGTGGGTGTGGGAGCGCGGCCGCGGGGTGTTCGAGAACGACGAGCTGCTGGCGCTCGAGGGGTTCATCACGGACGTGACGGACGAACGACGCCTCCGCGAGGACCTGCGACGCGAACGCGACCTCACTCGGCAGCTCGTCGAGACGAGTCCCGTCGGGATCATGGTCCACGAGCTCGACGGGACGTACCACCTCGTCAACGACCGCGTCCTGGAGATCTTCGACACGGCCCGGGAGGCGGTGATGGGTCGGACGTACGACGACGACGAGTGGGAGCTTCGAACGCCAGACGGCGACCCGCTCCCCGAGGCCGAGCACGGGTTCGCGAAGCTCAAGGCCAAAGCCGAGGGGACGAGTCCGAGCGACGACGTTCGCCTGACGAACCTCATGCATTCGGTGGTCCGCGACGACGGCGAGCGCCTGCTCGTCTCCGTGAACGGCGCGCCGCTGTACGACGACGACGACGAACTGGAACTGCTCGTGTTCACCATCCAGGTCGTCGACGAGTGACGAGCCGACGACGAAACCGGTCGTCGACGCGGAACGTAGTCCAGCGACTCGCCCCCGCCACGTGGTTTTTAGGCTCCGGGCTGCGTGACCAGTCGCCGTGAACAGGTACCAGGTGCTCGGTGGGGCGCTAGCGCTCGCAGCCGTCGCGAACCTCGCACTCGCTCTCGCGAACCTACTCGACCCGGCGGGGTCGCTCGCGTTCGCGGCGTCGGAGGCTACGGGTGCGGTGATGCTCGCGGTCGTCGCCGTCCAGGTGGGCACGGGCCACGAGCACACCGACTGGGCGGCGTCGCCGTTCGGCGAGCATGGCCCAGAGATCGTCGCGGTCGTCGTCGGCGCGAGCGGCCTGCTCTTGCTCGCGGTCGGCGTCGGGCGACTCCTGTAGGTCCAGGGTTGGCGACGGTCACGGCGCCGCGTCGAATCGCGTCGTGACGTCGAATCGCGTCGTGGCTAGAGGTCGTAGAGGTCGGTGTACTTCTCGGTGACGTAGTCGAGGAAGTACTCGGCGGTAAGTGGTTCGCCGGTGGCTTCCTCGACGAGTTCGGGCGTCGTGTACCGACGGCCGTGCTGGTGGACGTGCTCGGTGAGCCAGTCGTGGATGGGTTCGAGGTCGCCGTCGCGGACGAGCGCGTCGACGAGGAGGTCCTCGCGCATCGCGTGGTCGATCTGGGCGGCGAGCACGCTCCCGACCGTGTAGTTCTGGAAGCCCGCGAACCCGTAGCTCCAGTGGATGTCCTGCAGGCAGCCCTCGGCGTCGGTGTCGGGGACGACGCCGAGGTAGTCGTCCATCTTCTCGTTCCACACGTGCGGTATCTCGTCGACCGCGAGGTCGCCGTCGACGAACGCGCGGTCGATCTCCGAGCGCAGGATGATGTGCATGTGGTACGTGAGTTCGTCCGCTTCGACCCGTATCAGGTTGTCCGGGCGGACCTTGTTCGCGGCCTCGTAGAGCTCGCGCGCGGAGACGTCGTCGTGCCGGGGGAAGTGCTCGACGAACCGGTCGCGGTTCGCGTCCCAGAACGCCTTCGTGCGACCGACGTGGTTCTCGTAGAACCGACTCTGGGACTCGTGGACGCCCGACGAGCGCGGTTCGCCGAGTGGCGTGGCGTACGCGTCGTCGCGGAGTCCGAGCTGGTAGGTCGCGTGCCCGAACTCGTGGACGGTCGCGGTGAGCGCGTCCAGAGGTTCGTCGTCGCTGTACCGCGTCGTGATGCGGGCGTCGTACTGCGTCCCGGACATGAACGGATGCGGTGCCTCGTCGAGACGGCCGCGGTCCCAGTCGTACCCGAGGAAGTCGAGGACGTCCCGCGAGAGCGCTTCCTGTGTCTCGTGGTCGTACTCGCCGTCGAACGGCCACGCGACGGTGGCGTCGCTCTCGCGGATGTCCTCGATGAGGGGGACGAGTCCCCCGCGGAGTTCGTCGAACACGGTCTCGACGCGTTCGAGGGGGAGGTACGGTTCGCCGTCCTCGAACATGACCTCGTACGCGGGCTTGTCGGGGTCGATGTGTGCGGCCCGCTCGCGATGCAGTTCCTTCAGGTCGACCAGCGAGTCCGCGAACGCGTCGAAGTCGCCGTCGCGCTTCGCGGCCTGCCAGGTCTCCTGGGCCTCGCTCTGCAACTGGGTGAGGTCGTCGACGAGGTCGCTCGGCACCTCCGCGTTCCGCTCGTAGTCGCGACGGATCTCGCGGACGACCGCGCGCTCGGCGTCGTCGAGCTCGGACTCGTCGACGTCGTCGAGTAGTCGCCCGGTCTCGTCGTCCGTGAAGTGCTCGTGACGGACCGCGGACAGCGCCGCGGACTGCTCGGCGCGCGCGGGCGTCCCGCCTTCGGGCATCGTCACCTGCTGGTCCCAGTTCAGGAGCATCGCGGCGTTCCCGAGGTTCGAGTACCGTCGGTACCGGTCGAGGAGGTCGTCGTACGCGCTCATGCGAGAACCAGCGCCATCCAGCCGCATCGTCGTTTGGGTAGCGGCACCACGCAACGCACGCCGTCGTCGGTGCGTTCAGCCGCCGACGACCGCGCCTAGCGTTCGAGGTCGTCGAACGCGGGCACGGCGATGGCCGCGCTCACCGCGACGACGCTGACGACGAACGCGAGCACTGGCGTGATGCCGAAGACGAGCAGTGGCGTCGCGGTGAGTGCGCCGATGCCGACGGCGACGAGCGCGCGCTCGGCGGTCCCGACCGAGAGCGTCCACGGCTCTTCGGGGAGGTCGACGCTCAGCCACATGAGGCCGACGGCGACGACCACGCCCGCGGCGGCGAGCACCTCCGGCGTCCCGGGGAGGACGGCGGCCGAGAGGAGGGCGCCGACGCTCCCGACCGCGAGCGCGCCCTTCGGCGCCTCCAGCCAGCCGTCCGCGAGTCGGGCGGCGCCGATGACGACCGCGGCGAGCGCGATGCCGCCCGCGACGTCCGCGAGGTAGTGCACGGCGAGGAACAACCGGGAGCCGCCGACGAGCGCGACCATGACCGCGGCGACGGCGAGCCACTTCCGGCGGTTCTCGGCGTCCATCGCGGCGCCGCCGTACGCGGCCGCGGCGATGGTCGTGTGCCCGCTCGGGAACCCGGACTCGTCGGTGTCGAGCAAGCTCTCGTATATCGCGTCGAACGGCGCCGGCACCGTCGAGACGGGCGCGCGCAGTTCCGCGGGCGGCCGGGGGAGCGCGAACAGGTGCTTGAGCGCGAGCATCGCCGCGAACGCCGTCGCCACCACTATCGCGAGGCGCATCCCTGCCTCCCGGTTTCGGAACCAGTACCGGCCGAGGACGAGCGCGACGACGATAGGTGCCTCCGCGAGCGTCGTCGCGAGCAGGACGACCGGGAGCGCCCACGGCGGGACGAGGCCGGCGAGGAACTCCGCGACGCCGACGCTCCGCGTCATGACCGCCAGTCGCCGATGGCGTCCCGCAGCCGTCCCGGCGCACGGACGGCGTTCACGCCGAGGCCGACGAGCAGCATGAGGACGTAGAGGCCGAGCGTCGACAGCCAGATGACTATCATCGCGAAGATCGCCCAGCCGTCGCCGAGGTACGGCGTGTAGAACGCGCCGATGGTCATCACGGTCCCGTACAGGAGGACGAGGTACGGTCCCCAGCCGCGGGCCTTCCCGCGGCGGACGCGCCGGCGGACGTACCGCTTCAGGTCGCGTTCGATCTCGTCCCGGTGGAGGGTGCGGTCGTCGACGTCGTCCTCGAAGGACTCGAGCTCCTGCCGGAGCTCCTCGATCTCCTCGCGTAACGCCTCGGGGTCGGACTCGTCGTCATCGTCGTCGTCGGACGCGCTCCCGCCGGACGAACCGGGTGCGTCCCCGCCGGGTGCGCTGGACGGCACGTCGTCGGACGCACCCGGCTCGCCCTCGTCGGAATCGCTGGACGGCGCGTCGTCGGATTCGCCGGACGCGTCGGCCGCTCCGGTGTCGACTGCGTCCGAGTCCGTGGCCGTGGACGACGCGTCGTGGTCGTCACTCGCCTCGCCGTCCCGGGAGTCGTCGCGGTCGTCGTCCCCCATTGCTGGTTCGGTGTGTCGCAAGCCCGCACTTTGAAGGTGCCGGTCGACGGTCGCGGAGACGTCCGATTCGACCGCGGGGAGCGTCCTGCCCGCGAGCACGGCGTTGACGGCGGCGCCGACGAGGAGGAGTATCGAGCCGACGTAGAGCCACGTGACGACGACCAGGGCCGCGCCGAGGACGCCCCAGACCGCGAAGCTCTCCGCGTTCTGGGCGTACAACCGGAAGAGCCCGGAGAACGCGGTCCAGCCGACGGCCGCGAGGAGCGCGCCTGGTACCGCCTCGGTGTACTCGACGTCGACGTCCGGGAACAGGTAGTAAAGCGGGTAGAACGCGGCGGCGAGCACGAACACCTCGACGAGGAACCCGGCGCGTTCCAGGTACGGGATGTCGACGAACGCGAGCGTGGCGACGAGCGCGACGCTCGCCCCGATGGCGACGCCGACGGCGGCGAGCGCGACGATACCGTCGACTATCGCGTCGAGGAACCCGGGCGTGCCGTCGTTCCCGTAGACGAGCGAGAACGCGGTGTCGAGCCCGCGGAACACCTTCAGGGAGCTCCAGAGGAGTGCGACGACCCCGACGAGCGTCGCACTGCCGCGTCCCGTGGTGGTGGTGAGCGTCGACAGGAGGACGTCCTGGCTCGCGGGCGTCAGGACGCTCCCGAGGACGGCGACGAGGTCGGTCGCGAGTGCGTCCCCGCCGAGGACGCTCGCGACGACCGCGGTCAGGACGACGAGCGGGACGACGGAGGCGAACGCGTAGTACGCGATGGCGGCGGCGAGGAACGTGATCTGCTCGCTGCGAGCGAGCGCGATCGTCGCCCGGCCGACGCCGACGGTCCGACTGATTCCTACCGAGAGCACGTGAGAGCGTTCGCCGACGACGGGGAAAAGCGTCCGCCCGACGTGACGGGGGCTCGCCGGACGGCTCGGTTGCTCGGGATTCCGGCGTGGTCAGGGGCCGAGGTCGCTCGTCGCGTCTCGCATCGCGTCGATGCTCGCGGTCGTCTTGAACGTCGTGCCGCCGTAGTGCGCGGGGCTGGCGTCGTGGCCGGCGTCACGGACGGCGTCGAGGAAGTCGTCCATCGCGGGCGCGCCGACGCCCCACTGCTTGCAGAGGCGGTGCTGGTCGTAGTGACTCGGTTCGTCGAGTTCGCGTTCGAGCGTCGCACAGAGCTCGCGGGCGTTCTCGGCGGTCCCCATGTCGTCGGTGACGCGGTCGCGGACGGTCGCGGCGAACTCGCGGTCGACGTACGCGTCCAGCCAGAGCGGGCCGGCGGCGGAGATGCGGTTGCTCTCGCAGCGCGGACACTGCTCGGGTGGGTCCGCGACGAGGCCGCGGGAGGACTCGCGGTAGAGGCAGTCCTCGCAGTGATAGAGGTAGCCCTGGGCGTCCTGCACGCTCCGGTTCGCGGCCGAGGCCTTGTGCGTGCAGTCGAGGTACGTGCGGACGTAGTGGCTGGTGGCGTGCGTGAAGAGGGGGTCGACGCCGACGTCGAACCGCCCGGCGGTTCGCGCGAGCGCACCCAGCAAGATGCGCAGGCCCATCTCGGCGTGGTAGTCGGTGTTCCGGGGGACCGCGCTGTACGAGCGGACGCCGGAGTCGAAGTGCGCGCCGCACAGCGGCGCGGTGTCGGTCGCGGTGATGCAGACGAGGTCCCGGGTGTTGGCGAACGCCGCGTCCGCGAACGGCATCGGCGACCCGAACGGGTCGACGTCGACGACGTCGAAGTACTCGTCCCACAGCAAGGCGTTCACGTCGCGTTCGACGACGCGGCCGTCGAGGCCGTTCCGCGCGAGGTTCGACCGGGCGAGCTCGACCGCCTCGGGGTCGACGTCCGTGCAGGTCACGTCCCAGCCCTGTGCTGCCGCCCGAGCGCCCCTGATACCGGTCGCGGTCATCGCGTCCAGGTACGTCTCCGCGCGCTCCTCGCGCTCGCGGTACGCGTCGAGGACCGCGACGGTGAGGTCGCGATTCAGTTCCTGCACGGGATTGAAGAACACCGCGTCCGTCTTCCCCTCCCCTTCCTGTTCGGGTACCTCGACCGTCACCGCACCCTCCGTGACCTCCATGCCCGACACCTGACCGTGGACGCGCAAAAGGAATCCGGAGTGAACTGGTCGCACGAGCAGCCGGCGACCGCGAGGTCGCCGGTTCGCCGTTGCGGGGCGTGGGAGGCAAGGAGCCGAGTCGGGACGCTCTTGGGCTCGCCCCACGTCGGGCCGCGTATGGACGTTGACGCGGTCGTGCTGGACGTGGACGGCGTACTCGTGGACGTCGCCGACTCGTACCGGCGCGCCATCGTCGAGAGCATCGAGACGGTGTACGGTCGCACCATCAGGAAGGCGGACATCCAGGCGTTCAAGGACGCTGGTGGGTTCAACAACGACTGGGAGCTCACGGACGCCGCGGCGCTGTTCGTGCTCGCGAAGGGCGAGGGGTTCGCGCCCGGTATCGACGCGTACACGGACCGCATCGCCGCCGAGGGCGGTGGCGTGGACGCGGCCGAGCGCGTCGTGCGCGCGGAACTGGGCGGGAACGCGACCGAGCGCGTGCGCCGCGACTGGGACCGCGAGCGCCTCCGGGACGTCTTCCAGCAGCTCTACCTCGGCGCGGACCTCTATCGCGGCATCGAGGACGCCGAACCGGACCCCGATATCGCGGGCGACGGCTTCATCCACGACGAACCCGTGCTCGCGTCCCCGGCGACGGTCGACGAGCTGACGCGCCGGTTCGACGTCGGCGTCGTCACCGGTCGACCCGCGGCGGAGGCCGAGATCGCGCTGGACCGCGTCGGCCTCGACATCCCGCTGAAGCACCGGTTCACGATGGACGACTGGGAGGAGGGGAAACCGCATCCGTACGCGCTCACGACGCTCGCCGACCGCTTCGCCGCGGACTCGATCGCCTTCGTCGGCGACACGCTCGACGACGTCGAGACCGCGGTGAACGCCGCCGACGCGGACCCGAACCGCGACTACCACGGTATCGGCGTCCTCACCGGCGGCCTCACCGGCGACGCCGGCCGCCGGAAGTACGAGAACGCGGGGGCGAGCGCCGTCCTCGACTCCATCGAGGACCTCCCCGGGTTCCTCGACTGACGCTCCCCGGGTCCTCGACCGACGCTCCTCGCGTTCCTCGACCGACGCTCCCTGTGTCCACGACTGGCCTTCGCGTTGGCTCCGTCGGGCCGATACATCTCAACCACAAGACAAGATTTAGGCCGCCGTGGTCGGTAGGGACGCGCATGCCGGAGTCCTCCACCAGCACCGTCGCGCCCACCTCGCGCGTCGACCGCGTCCTCGGGGCGCTCGTCACGTTCGCGGGCGGCGCCGTCGTCGGGTTCGTGCTCGCGGTCGTCCTCGCCCCGGACGCGACCGCGACCTCGTTCGTCGTCCCGCTCGTGGTCGCCGCCCTCGCCGGCGCCCTCGCCACCGGCGTCCTCGTGTTCGCCGGCGGCTACGACCGCCTGCTCGTCCCCGTCGAAGGACGACGCTGGGCGGTCGAACTCGCGTTCGCGCTCGCGCTCGTCACCGCCGCCATCGGTCTCGCGGACGTCGCCGACGTCGCCAGCGACCTCGTCGTCGCCGGGATCGTCGTGTGCTCGCTCCTCGGGACGCGCTGGCTCGGCAACGCTGTCGCCGACGCCCGCGGCTGGTACGACCGCGACGCCTACTACCGGACCCAGGACGGCTGACCGCGACCGACCGCTCGCGCTGGCGGCCGCGGACCCACCCACGGCCCGACCGCATCGGTCGTCGAGACGAGACGATTGCTGTGTCGTCCTCGGGCGAGTTCTCGCGTGCAGTTCGCGTCCGACGCCGCGCCCGTCCCGCTTGCAGTTCGCGTCCGACCCCGCCCCCGTCCCGCTCGGGGCGACGCTCACGTTCCTCGCGACGAGCGCTCTCGGTGCAGTCGACGGGACGACGCTCGCCCCCGACGCCGACGCGGAGTAGCGCCCGGGAGCGCTAGAACTTGCGGGGTGGGCGCGCGATGCGCGACTGGAGCTGGCGGAACTGGCTGGTCGCGGTGTCGAGTTCCTTCGAGAGCGCCGCGACCGCGCGCTTCGCGGCGTGCTCGTCGGTGGTGTCCGCGAGGAACACGGAGACGCCGTCCTCGCTCGGGTACGCGGCGACCTCGAACCAGCGGTCCTCCGCCGGGTACTCGAACTCGAACGTCGCCGGTTCCTGCGCCTCGCGAGCCGCCTCGACGCGCTCGCGGAACTCGCCGTCGAGCCCCGGGAGCACGAACCACGCCTCCTCGCCGACGACGTCGTCCTCGACGACGTCGAGCAGTTCCTCCACGCGGTCGTTCACGTACGTGACCTCCCACTCGCGGCCGAGACCGAGGAACGCCTCGTTGATGCGTTCGTAGACCTCCCGGACGCGGCGGTCGGCGTCGCGCGCCGCCTCGTCGGCACGACGGCGGTCGACGAGCGAGAGGACGCGGTTCCCCAGCAGCGCGACCGTGCTCTCGTCAGCGCCCTTCTGGAGGTAGTCCGTGACGCCCGCGCTGATCGCGTCCGCGGCGATCTCCTCGCTCCCGTGGCCGGTGAAGAAGACGACGGGAACGTGCGGGTCGGCGACGCGGATGCGCTTCAGGAGGTCCAGGCCGTCGTCGCCCGGCATCCGATAGTCGGTGACGATGCAGTCGACGTCGTCGTCGAGCGCGTCGATGGCGTCGTCGACGCTCGTCGTCGTCTCGACGTGCAGGCGGTCGAACTCGCGTTCGAGCCGCGTCTGCACGAGTTCGAGGATCCGTTCGTCGTCGTCGACGTGCAGCACGTGTACGGCCGGGCTTCGGGGGGATTCCATGACGAACGTACACCTCCTACCAGCATAAACTAGTACTGTAGGTGTCATCTACTGGGAGGTAGTCGCCGAATACTGACACCGGCGACCAGGCTCGACACCGTCGCCTCGCTGCCAGCAGCGACCAGATCTTTCGACAGGACGACCGTGTTCCAAACGCTTAATCGCACGCCACACGCACGATGACGCATGCGAATCGCACTACTCGGCGGTACCGGCGACATCGGGCAAGGGCTCGCGCTCCGCTGGGCGTACGACACCGACCACGAGGTCATCATCGGCTCGCGTGACCCCGAGAAGGCGCGAGCGAAAGCCGAGGAGTACGAGACCGAACTCGACTCGCGCGGCCGCGAGGTGTCGGTGAAGGGGTTCGAGAACGCGATGGCGGCCGACCGCGCGGACGTCGTCGTGCTCGCCGTCCCGCCGTACCACGTCGGCGATACGGTCGACGCCGTCGCCGACAAACTCGACGCCGAGACCGTCCTCGTCTCCCCGGCGGTCGGGATGAAGGGCGACGAGGACGGCATGCACTATCACGCGCCGAGTGCGGGGAGCGTCACCGCGCTCGCCGCGCGCGCCGCCCCCGACGACGTCCCCGTCGTCGGCGCGTTCCACAACCTCAGCGCCGACCGCCTCGCGAACCTCGACGTCGACCTCGACCTGGACACGCTACTGGTCGGCGACGACCCCGACGCGAAGGACACCGTCTCCCAGCTCGCCGCCGCCATCGAGGGACTCCGACCGCTCGACGCCGGCCCCATCGCGAACGCGAGCGAGGTCGAATCGGTGACGCCACTCGTCATCAACATCGCCCGCCACAACGACGGCATGCACGACGTCGGCGTCAAGTTCCAGTAGACACCTGCTGCGACCACTCTGCGGCCGACCCAGCCACCGCGACCGTTCCAGGGAAGCCGACCCAGCGCGGTCGCTCGCGACCGTCGAAGAACGAAGGGAACTGGTGACGTCGCTTACGCGCCGGCCTGCTCGAGGGCGTCCTCGAGGTCCTCGCGCTGCGTGACGCCGACGAACCGCTCGACGATGCCGTCGTCGTTCTCGACGACGAGCGTCGGGAGCGACCGAACCTGGTACTCGTTCGCGACGTCCTGCTCCTCGTCGACGTTCACCTTCTCGACCTGGAAGCGGCCCTCCCAGTCCGCCTCGAGCTCATCGAGGATGGGGTCCTGGGTCTTGCAGGGGCCACACCAGTCCGCGTAGAAGTCCTTGAGTGTCACCGTCATCGTGTCGATGCGAACTTGCCCACCGGACCGGTTAAGGGTTTGGTTGACGGGTGGTCGCCTCGTCCAGCCGACCACGGAGACCCGCCGCTCGTTGCCCGATCGCGGTCGAACGCGACGCGACTCACGCGAATCACGCGAATTCGCGGGTCGAAAGGTTTAGTGGGTCGCGCCGCCGAGAGACGTCTATGAGCAGTGGTCAGAACTCCGGCGGCCTGATGTCCAGTGCGGGCCTCGTCCGGTACTTCGACGCCGAGGACCGTAACGCAATCCGCATCGACCCCCGTACCGTCGTCGCCATCGGCGCGCTCTTCGGCGTCTTCGTGCTCGTCCTGTCGGCCGCACTCTGAAGCAGGGCCGTTCTCGTCGGCCGCACTCTGACGCGGACGCCGGCTCGAATCGCCCGCGGACGGATGCCGTCCGTTTTTGTTCTCACGTCGCCTAGCGTCGGTCATGACACTGATTGCGGGCGTCGTCGCCGTCCAGGGCGACGTCTCCGAGCACGCCGACGCCATCCGGCGCGCGGGCCGCGCGCACGGCGAGGACGTGGTCGTCCACGAGATACGCCAGTCCGGGACCGTCCCCGAGTGCGACGTCCTCCTGCTCCCGGGCGGCGAGTCGACCGCCATCTCGCGACTCCTCCACGACGAAGGTATCGCGCCGGAGATCGTCGCGCACGTCGACGCCGGGAAGCCACTGCTGGCGACGTGCGCGGGCCTCATCGTCGCGTCCCGGGACGCGAAGGACGACCGCGTCGACGAACTCGGGGTCCTCGACGTCTCCGTCGACCGGAACGCGTTCGGCCGCCAGAAGGACAGCTTCGAGGCACCCCTGGACGTCGCAGGGCTCGACGACCCGTTCCCCGCGGTGTTCATCCGTGCGCCCGTCATCGACGCGGTCGGCGACGACGTCGACGTGCTCGCGTCCTGGGACGACAACCCCGTCGCCGTGAGACAGGGCGCGGTCGTCGGGACGAGCTTCCATCCCGAGCTGACGACCGACTCGCGCATCCACGACCTCGCGTTCTTCGACTCGGTCGCGGTCGACGCCTGACCGGCGCACGCTCCCGTCGACGACCACCGTCTCGAAGCGAGACCCGCCCCGAGTAGGTGTGTTTTTCCCGCTGGCGAGCGACCGAACGGCTATGCATGCGACGATTGACTCGGTTCGCGTGGCAGCGACCCACGACGGGCCGGCACCAGTGGTCCTCCTCGCGGTCGACGACCGGGACGACGTCGTCCCCATCTTCGTCGGCGGCGAGGAGGCGCTCGCCATCGCCCGCGGGATGGACGCGACCGACATCGGGCGACCGCTCACGCACGACCTCCTGCTCGACGTCATGGAGGAACTCGGCGGGCGCGTCGAGAAGGTCGTCGTCAGTCGCGTGGAGGACAAGACGTACATCGCGGACCTCCACCTGGCGACGCCCCGCGGCGAGACGATCGTCGATGCGCGCCCGAGCGACTGCTTGGCGCTGGCTGCGCGCACGAACGTCCCCATCGAGATGACCGAAGCCGTCTTCGAGAGCGGCCGGAGCGACCCCGCGGAGTTCGACGAGTTCGACGACGTCCGCGAGGTGACCGACTACCCATGACCGACCCCGACGCCGACGACGCCGAGGTGGGCGAGGAGACCGCGGGGGAGTCCGCGGACGAGATCCTCGAGGAGCTGTTCGCGGTCATCGAGGACCGCAAGCGCGAGCTTCCCGAGGACTCGTACACGGCGTCGCTGTTCACGCACGAGAAGGGCGAGAACGCGGTCCTGGAGAAGCTCGGCGAGGAGACGACGGAGCTCGTGCTCGCCGCGAAGGACGACGACCACGACGAGATGGCTCACGAGAGCGCGGACATCGTCTACCACCTGCTCGTGCTGCTCGCGATGAAGGACGTCCCGCTGGACGCGCTCCGCGAGGAGCTGGCGTCGCGCCGGTAACGACCGCCACCGACGGACACACGGGCCACAACCGTTGGTGATAGCTATTGGAAACTGCCTTGTCGTTGCTCGCGGTTCAACAAGCTTCAACAATCCGTCCTCGGTATGCGTTCGCGTCCCATGAACGGGTCTCGACGAGACATCCTCCGCGCGACCGGCACCGGACTGGGCGCCCTCGCACTCGGCGGCCTCGCGACCACCACCAGCGCAGCGACCGACCCCACCGACGACTGGCGGCCCGCCGACGACAGCAACTTCGAGTACGCGGACCGTACGGCAGGCGACGTCCGCTGGATCGTCGTCCACACCATCGAAGGAAGCGACGGGAGCGCCATCAACTGGTTCCAGAACCCCGACGCGAACGTCTCCAGTCACTACGTCGTCGGGAACCAACCCGGACAGATAACGAAGATGGTGCGCCTCGACGACGTCGCGTGGACGCAGGGCAACGGCCCCTACAACGACACCGGCGTCTCCATCGAACTCGAAGGGTACGCCGACGAGACCGAGTTCAGCGACGCCATCTACCAGCAGACCGCCGACATCATCCAGTACGTCTGTGACGCGTACGACGTCCCCGCCCAGCACCCGACGTACGACCTCGCGCCCTGTAGCGCGTACGACGGCGAGGGCGGCGTCATCGGGCACGAACAGGTGCCGTCGCCGTACGACTGCGACCAGGTCACCGGCGGGAAACAGGACCCAGGCAGCACGTTCGACTGGGACTACCTCATGTCGCTCGTCGACGACGGCGACAGCGGCGGTGGCGGCAGCGACCCGACGTTCACCGACGGCGACGTCGTCCACAACACGGCCGACCTCAACACGCGCGAACAACCCGGCACCGACGCCGCGCTCGTCGACACCATCCCCGCCGAATCCCCCGCGGAAATCGTGAACGGGCCCGTCGACGAGGACGGCTACACGTGGTGGGGGCTGCACTGGCAGGACCAGGACGTCTGGGGGTGGTCGGTCGAACAGTACCTCGACGCCGGCACCCCCCAGGAGTTCGTCATGGACGAACTCGTCGAGACCACCGCCGACGTCTACGTCCGCGAACAACCCGGACTCGACGCCACCGCGATCAAGGTAATGCCCGCGGACACCGACGGCCAGGTCGTGAACGGACCCGTCGACGAGGACGGCTACACGTGGTGGGGCGTCCACTTCACCGACGGCGAGGACCTCTGGGCGTGGTGCCCCGGCGAGTTCCTCGACAGTCGCTGACGCCTCGACACCGACCGACTCGCAGGTACGCCGCGGCGTGACACGCCCACGCCCCGATAGACGCGTTTTTACGTCCTAGTCGTGTACGCTTGGACATGATTTTCGAGAACCTCCCCACGACACCACGGTCGGAGGAACTCATCGACAAGGCGTTCTCGCGGGCGGCGCGCTCCGGACGCGCGAAGTCCGGACTGGAGGCCCAGCAGTCGATGCTGACGACCGCGTCGAACATCCTCTCGGACAACCTGGAGAACGTCGTCACCGCGTGGCCGGACTTCTCCACCATCGACCCGTTCTACTACGAGCTCGCGGACGCCATCGTCGACGTCGACGCGGTCCGCAAGAGCCTGAACGAGGTGACGTGGGCGAGTCGGAAGACCGCGGAGATCCGCGACGAGTACCAGTCGAAGCTCCGGAAGACCGACACGGACACCGCACGCAAGCACCGGAAGCAAGCGTTCGCGCGGATGGCGGACGTCGTCGAGGAGATCGAGGACGACCTCCTCCGTCTCGGTGCGGCGCGCGACGACCTGAAGACGCTCCCCGACATCGATCCGGACGAGCCCGCGATCGTCGTCGCCGGCTACCCGAACGTCGGGAAGTCCTCGTTCGTGAACGCCGTCACGGCCGCTCGCGGCGAGACCGCGAGCTATCCGTTCACGACCAAAGGCATCGGCGTCGGGCACTTCAAGCGCGGCCACCTCCGCTACCAGATCGTGGACACGCCCGGGTTGCTCGACCGACCGGAGGACGAACGGAACGACATCGAAGCGCAGGCGGTGTCGGCACTCACGCACCTCGGCGACTGCGTGTTGTTCATCGTGGACGCGAGCGCGGACTGTGGGTACCCGCTCGAATCCCAGCTCGAACTCCTCCACGAGGTCGAATCGCGGTTCGACGACGTTCCCGTCCTCACGATCTGTAACAAGAGCGACCGGTCGACGGACGTGGACGCGGACGCGTACATGAGCATCACCGAGGACGAGAACGTCGACGCCGTCCTCGACATGGCGGTGGACGTCATCGACTACGAGCCCGAACTTCCCTTCGACGAGAACTGACCGCGGCCGACTGCCGCTTCGACGAGAACTGACCGCGGCCGACTGCTGACTCCCGACTGCTTTTCTCGAGCGTGGGTGCCCGGTAGCTACTCGTACGTGTAAGCGACGGTGACGGTCGCGGTGACGGTGACGTCACCGGGTTCGAACGTGGTTGCTGCGCCGTCGGCGCCGGCGTCCTCGGCGTACCCGCGGTAGTACGGCGTCGCGTCGACGTTCGTGGTGCTCGCCCCGGCGAGCCCGTCGATGGTGACACCGGCGGCTGCGGCGAGGACGTCCGCGTCGGCGCGCGCACTCTCCATCGCCGCCGCAAGCGCGTCACTCCGGAGGTCGGCGCGGGCCGCGTCACTGAGCGTGAACGTGACGCCGTGCACGCGACTCGCGCCGCCATCGACGACCGCGTCGACGACCGCACCCGCAGCGTCGACCGCGGTCGTCTCGACGCGGAACGACTGCGTGGCCTGGTAGCCGACGATCTCGCGCGACTCCCGCGAGTAATCGTAGCGCGGCGACAGGTGATAGCCGGCGTTCTCGAGCGTCACGTCGACGGCTTGACCGTCGCGGTCGACGACGTCGTCGAGCGCGGCACGGAGCCCGTCAGCGTCCGCCGCCGTTGCACGGGCAGCCGCCTCGGCGGTGTCGCCCTCGCCGACGACGGCGACGTGGACGACGACGAGGTCCGGTGCGGCGGTGACGCTCGCGGTCGAACGCACGTCGATACTGTTCGTCGCCACGCCGTCACTCCCCGCGAGTGCGGGCGTCGCGTCGTTCGACGTACTGGCGAGCGAACCGAGGCAGCCCGCGGTCGCGACGACGAACGCCACCGCAAGCACCTGTAGAACTCGTTGATGCATACCCTCCGTACGCTCGCCGTCGAGATGAACCTACGTCACCGTGAAACCGCGATTTCACCTAACTGAGGTGCGTGTACGGTTGGTTCTGCCGAGCGCGTGACGGTGGCGTGGTCGGGTGTCGCCACGGACGCGGTTCCCGACGCGTCGACCCGGGGCGCGCGCTGGGTCTCCACGAACCTGACCTCGACCGTGACGCCGTTCGCTTCGCCCGCGATGGCGGCGCGGACGTCCGCCGCGAGCCCCGGATAGCTGGCGTCTGGCGGCACCGATACCGTCACCACCACGTGCTCCGGCATCGGGTCCGTGGGCTGCTCCCAGAGCCGGTCGGTCTCGGTCGTCTCCAGGTCGACGAGACGAACGCGGTCGTAGGCGTCCTCGTCGAGGACGCGCTCGACGTCGTCGCGGACGTCCTGTTCGGCGATGGCGGTCGCGTACGAGACGTACGTCGTCCCACCGAGGAACACGGACAGGAGGACGATCGCGGAGAGGAGGACGCCGATGCGGAACAGCGTCGCGGTCCGCGCCTGGTCGCGACGCAGCCAGTTGTCCGGCCGGTACCCCGAGTACCAGAGCGTCGACATCGCCGCGAGGTTAATCGAGAGGACGTTCACGGCGACGAGCACGCTCGCGCCGAGGACGACGACGGGGAGCCCCCACGCGATACCGATCCCGATGACGGCGGTCGGTGGGACGAGCGCGACCGCGATCATGACGCCGACGAGGCTCGCGGACACGCCCGACCGCAGCGACACCGCGCCGGCGATACCGGCACCGAGGGCGACCGCGAGCGACAGGAAGTCCGGCGTGAGCCGCGAGGACACCTGCTCGATGGTCGTCGGGTCCAGTCCCGGTGGCACGAAGTGCACGGTCTTCACGAACCACGCGAACGCCGCTGCGGCGCCGATTGCGACCGCGAACCCGAGTATCTGGAGTTTCAGTCCACGACCGAACAGCGCTTCGTCGTCGATGACGCTCCCGACCGCGGTCGCCATCGCCGGCCCGATGAGCGGCGCGATCACCATCGACCCGACGACGACCGCCGGCGAGTTCAGGAGGATACCGGCGGTCGCGATGACGACGCTCACGACCGTCATCAGGACGTACGTCGTGAACGTCGGCGCGAGGTCCTGGGCGCGCGACGCGAGTTCCTCGCGCGCGATGCGGTCCCCGGTCGTGTCCTCGTCCGCCTCGTATCGTGCTTCGAGCGCCTCGAACTTCTTCGAGAGCACGGTCTCCGCGTCGACGACGACCGTGTAGGACTCGCGCTCCAGGCCCGCTTCCCGTAGCGATTCGAGCACGGGCTCGACCGCGGCTTGCGGGAGCGGGAACGACACGACGGCGGTGTACTCGCGGCCGCTGGTCTCGTCGGTGACGGCGTAATCGATGCCCTCGTCGTCGAGCACGCCGAGGACCGTCTCGCGTTTCCCGGCCGGCACCATCACTTGGACGAGTCGCACGAGTCACGCGACGCGACCCGCGGAGAAATATGTCGGGGGTCCTCCTCGACCGAACCGGGCGCCCTGGTCGGTTTCTCGCGTCGTCGCTCGACGCGCCGCGTCGTTGACCGGGCGCGTTGCTGGCGGCTGGGCGTCGTGGCGAGCAGGTGGCACGCTCCGCGCCCCGGTGCTGTGCCACGCTCCCGCCTCGGGCGACCGGGGTCGACTCACGGCACGCCCCGGCGGTCGCCGCGCCTTCGTACTTGAACGCTCGGTCGCCAGCGCGGACCCGCTCGGTCGGACGACGAGCGCAACGAGTCATGCTTTTCCCCGTCGGTCGGGTACGAGTGGTATGTTCGAGACGCGTCCCGACCGTTCGGACGAGGTCGTCCTCGTCGGCCGGTCGAACGTCGGGAAGTCAACGCTGATGCGGGAGATAACGGGCCACACGTTCGATACCGGCCAGAAGCCGGGGGTGACGCGAGAGCCGAATCACTACGACTGGGCCGGTGACGACTTCGTGCTCACGGACCTTCCCGGGTTCGGGTTCATGTCCGGCGTCCACGAGGACCACCGCGAGCAGATCAAGGACGACATCGTCGCGTACCTCGAGGAGAACGCGGCGAACTTCCTCGTCGCGGTCATCGTCGTCGACGGGAAGAGCGTCGTCGACATCATCGACCGCCACAGCGGCGAGGACGAGATCCCCTACGTCGTGGAGATGTTCTACGTCCTCGAGGACCTCGGCGTCCCGACCGTGGTCGCGGTGAACAAGATGGACAAGGTCGACGACGACGAGGAACGCCTGAACGACCTCTGTGACCGCCTCGGGTTGTTCCCGCCGTGGCAGCAGTGGCAGGACACGATCGCGCCCATCACCGCCAAGCGCGGGCAGATTCAGCCGCTGAACGACGCCGTTCGCACGCACCTTCACGAAGCCAAGCGCGACGACCTCTTCAAGTTCTTCTGACGGTCGTCCGGTCGATGCCGCCGCTCCTGGCTGGCGTCGCGCTCACCGGGACGTCGCCCGGGCCTCCGCGGACTGGACGCTCGCCACCTCGGGTTCGAGCGACTTCTCCATCACGCGGACGTCGAGCGTCGCGGTCACGCCGTTACCCGTCGTTTCGAACGACGTCGACCCGGTGACGGCGTAGTCGTGGTGCTCGTAGAAGCCGACCGCGTTCAGGGAGGACGCGACCGAGAGCGATTCGAGCCCGTCGTCGCGAGCACGCGCTTCGAGCTGCGAGAGGAGCATGGAGCCGACGCCTTCGCCGGCGTACGTCGGACTGACGTACACCGCCGCGACCTCGCCCGCGTCGACGTCCAGGTGCGCGAACCCGGCGACGTCGCCCTCGCCACCGCCCGGGGAGCGCTCGACGCGCGGGCCGCGTGTCACGTCCGGCGACGTCACCGCGACCACGAACACCGAGTCCGCGTCAGCGAGGTCGTAGTCGCAGTGACAGCGGTCGCCCGCCCACGCCTTCGCCGTCTCCTCGTCGTACGCTTCGGCGCCGAGTTCGCGCGCCGACCGCCGATGCAGGTTCGCGACAGCGCCACGGTCCAGGTCCGTCATGCGTCGTACGTTCATACCCACACGAAGAACACCCCTACAAGAACCAGCGGCGGTCCTGCAGGTCGCGACTGTCACACCTGTCGAACCACTCGGAATCACGCGACGCGAACGCCGTCGCTCGCGGTCGGTCGGAATGGCGGCTCGGGTGAAAATCCCTCGTCAGACGGGGCTCGGTGGGGGTAACGCTTCGTCACTGCCGCCACCAGTACGTTCACGCGGCGGCGTCTTGCGCGTTTCGACTCGCCGTCGACGCCCGCAGCAATCCGACGCGCGCAGTCGCCCAACGCCCGACCCGTGCGTTCAAGTCGGATGCCGCGGCGACGAACGACGTGCCCTGACCGGCGTCGTGCGACGGCCTCGCGAAACCCGACGACGTCCCGTCGCACGAACCCGCCGCGAACCGACCGCTACCGTCGGTTCGCCGTCGACGCGTCGTCGTTGTCCGCCCCCTCCCTGGCAGCAGCCGCGTTCTCGCCGGCGTCGTCCGCATCCACGCTGTCGCCGTCCCACGCCGCGAGCGCCGCGAGTTCGTCCGCGACGTCGCGCACGTCGCTCGGGTCCAGCTCGCCGCGTTCGGTGACGACCGCGTCCACGAGGTGCGCGGGCGTCACGTCGAACGTCGGGTTCGTCACGTCCAGCGGCGCCGACCCGTCGTAGACCGCCGACCGCCGCCCTGACTCGAGGTTCACCGTGTCGTCAGTGCGGACCTTGTCCGTCGCGCACGTCACGAAGAACGGCACCTCCTCGTGGGCCGCCGCGACCGCCGCCAGTCGCGTCCCGGTCTTGTTCACGACGCGACCGTCCGCGAGCACCGCGTCCGCGCCGACGAGCACGCAGTCCACGTCCGCGGTCGCGAGCACGTGCCCGATGGCGGCGTCCGTGTGCAGGGTCGTCGGTGCGTCCGCGAGCAGTCGCTCCGCGACACCGACGCCCTCGTTCCCCGGCCGGGACTCCGCGACGAACACTTCGGTCGGGGCCGCGTCCTGGAGCGCACGAACGACCGTTCCCGAGCGCGAGAGCGTCAGGACCGTTCGGTCACCGACGAGTGCCGCGGCGCGTTCGGCCGCCTCGACGTCCACGCGGACCGCGCGGTTGATGCCGTCCATCGCCGCCGTCTCCAGGCTCGCCGCGTCCGCGTCCGCGGTCGCCATCGCGCGGTTCACACGGTTCTCGAGGACCGCCATGCTCGGGCGCGCTCGCCGCAGTCGTCGCGCCAGGTCGCGGACCTCGTCCGTCGCTGCGTCCGCCGACGCGCCTTCGGCACGCAGGACGCCCGCACGGTCGCGGAGCACCTCCAGTGCACGAACCGACAGCGCCGCCGCGCCGTGTTCGTCGTC
The DNA here is from genome assembly GCF_020567525.1 of Halorubellus salinus. GTDB lineage: Archaea > Halobacteriota > Halobacteria > Halobacteriales > Natrialbaceae > Halorubellus > Halorubellus salinus. The sequence goes on along the minus strand of NZ_JAJCVI010000002.1, from coordinate 708,924 downwards.
GGCCGTGACCGAACGGACCGACGGTGCGACGCGCTCGTACGCCGCCCACAGGCCGGGCACGCAGTCACGGTGGAGCATCTCGGTCGCGTGCACCCACTCGCAGGTGTCGTGCTCCTCGCTCACGGTGACGTCGCGGTCGTCGACGTCGAACAGGTACGGGTGCACGACCCAGTGCGTGTCGAGGTCGTCGTCGCGAACGTCGACGGTCGACCCGGTACGCACCAGATCGACGGCGTCGGTCTCGAACCCGGCCTCCTCGTGGAGTTCGACGAGCACCTGTTCGTCCGGGTCGCCTTCGGCGTACCCCGAGATGCCGCCCCACCGTTCGGTGTACGTCCCGACGTGCTCGCTGCGTCGACACAGCAGGACGTGGCCGTCGTGCCTGACGAACGCGGTGACGACGTGGGTCTCCTCGTCGGTCATACGCGCTCGTTCGACCGCCCCGGGGAACTTAGTTCCGACTCGCCGTACCCTCGCGTATGCGACTCGTCGTCTTCGGCGACACGCACGTGCCGTCTCGCGCGAGCAGCATCCCCGAGTGGGTCGCGGACGTCGTCCGTGACGCCGACCACGTCGTCCACACGGGCGACTTCGACGCGGAATCCTCGTACCAGGCGGTCCGCGAGCTGGTGCCGGACGTGACCGCGGTCGCGGGGAACATGGACCCTGCGAGTCTCGGTCTCCCGGACGTCGAGGTGTTCGAGCGCGAGGGCGTCCGGTTCGCGGTCACGCACGGGACCGGTCCAGTGGCGTCCTACCGTGAGCGCGTCGTCGACGTCGGCCGCGAGCACGACGCGGACGTCGTCCTTTCGGGGCACACGCACGAGGTCCTCGACGAGACCGTCGACGGGATCCGCCTCCTGAACCCGGGGAGTGCGACCGGGGCGGCGCCGGCGACGCGCACGACGTGCTACGAGCTCGACGTCGCGGACGGGAGCGTGGACGCGACGCTCCACGAGCGCTGACGGGCGAGCGCGGCACGACGACGATGAGACCGTCGAGCGCGGCACGACGACGATGCGGCCGTCCCGTGGATAGCTCGTCCGGTACCGGTTGGCCTTTGAGGGCGGCTCCCGGACGCTCGTGCATGGAACTGCTGTCGGTCCCGGACGTCCCGGAGGTCCGTGAGGGCGACGACCTCGCGGCGCTCGTCGACGCGCGCTTCGACCTGGCGCCGGACGACGTGGTCGTGGTGGCGTCGACGGTCGTGTCGAAGGTCGAGGGACGCGTCGCGGACCTCGCGGAGTACCCGGCGGGGCCGCGTGCTCGCGAGATCGCCGACCGGCTCGCGGACCTGACGGGCGAGGAGAAGGACCCGCGGTTCGCGCAGGCGGTGCTCGAGGAGTCGACGGAGCTCCTGATGGAGGCGCCGTTCCTCCTGACGGAGACGCGGTTCGGGCACGTGGGCGTGAACGCGGGCATCGACCGGTCGAACGTCCCCACTGGCGACGTCCTCCTGTTACCGGAGCGGCCGGACGAAAGTGCGGCTCGCATCCGCGATGGGCTGGAACACGAGAACCCCGTGGTGGTGACGGATACGAGCGGACGGCCGTTCCGGCACGGACAGACCGGGGTCGCGCTCGGGTACGCGGGGATGCCGGCGAGTCGGGACTACCGCGGGGAGACGGACCGCGACGGGCACGAACTCGAGGTGACGGTGCAGTGCGTCGTCGACGAGCTCGCGGCGGCGGCGAACCTCGTCTGCGGGGAAGCGGACGCGGGGACGCCGGTGACGGTCGTGCGCGACTGGGACTTCGGCGACCTGGACGGGAGCGAGAACCTCTATCGGTCGGTCGACTCTGACTTCGTCCGGCAGGCCTTGCGGGGGTGGGAGTATGACGGGTGACGGTGACGCGGAGGACGGTATCGTGGGGAGCGACGACGTCCGGTTCGGTGTCGAGGTGACGCCCGAGCATCCTCTCGAAGACCTCGTCGGGTTCGCGGAGACGGCGGAAGCGTCCGGGTTCGACGCGGTGTTCGCGTCGAGTCACTACAACAACCGCGACCCGTTCGTCGCACTGTCCCGGATGGCTGGGGCGACCGAGCGCGTTCGCCTCGGGCCGGGCGTCGTGAACCCCTACGAGACGCATCCGGTGACGCAGGCGTCTCGTGTGGCGACGCTCGCGGAGGCGAGTGCCGGCCGCGGGATGTACGGACTCGGCGCGGGCGACCGGTCGACGCTCGCGAACCTCGGCGTCGACCAGGACCGGCCGCTCCGGCGCGTCCTGGAGTCGTTCAAGGTCGCCCAGGACCTGTTCGACGGCGAGCGCGTCGAGCACGACGGAACGTTCGTCGCGGACGGTGCGCGATTGAACTACGAGCCGCCGGGCGAGGTTCCGGTGTTCGTGGGCGCGCAGGGCCCGCACATGACGCGGATGGCGGCGAAGCACGCCGACGGCGTGCTCTACAACGGGTCGCATCCGCGGGACGTCGCGTGGGCGGCCGACCGCGTCGCGGAGGGTCGCGAGGAGCGCCCCGAGGCGTACGGTGACGTGTCGTTCCTGGCGTACGCGAGCGTGAGCGTTGCCGAGGACGAGACGGCGGCACGCGAGGCGGCTCGAATCCCGGTCGCGTTCATCGTCGGTGGTGCGCCGCCGCCGGTGCTCGACCGTCACGGTATCGACCAGGACCGTGCGGTGTCCGTCGGCGACGCGGTCTCGGCTGGCGAGTTCGGGGATGCGGGAGCGGCCGTGACGGACGCGATGCTGGACGCGTTCTGTATCGCAGGGACGCCAGCGACCGTCGCCGACCGCTTCGACGCCATCCTCGACCACGCGGACGGCATCGTCGCCGCGGCGCCACTCGGCCCGGACGTCGAAGCCGCGATCGAGTTGAGCGCCGAAGCGCTCGACCGCGCGCGGTGACCGTCGTCGACGGGATTACGGGCGCGCGCGCGGCTGCTGGCGTCGTCGGTGAGCGTGCGCTCGGGGCTGCTGGCGTCGTCGGTGAGCGTGCGCTCGGGGCTGCTGGCGTCGTCGGTGAGTGCGAGGAGAGCGTGACCCGTGCCGGTGACGTGGTCGTCAGCAGTCGGTCGTCCGGGCTTCGCGCTTCGTCGCGGTCAGTTCGCGCCCGGGGGTGGGGACTGCGAGAAGCTGTCGCCGAGTGCGTCGAGGATGCTGCCGAGGACGAGTGCGCCGAAGGCGAGGGATGCCCCTGCGGTGATGAGGCCACCGATCGCGACGAGTGCGGCCGATATCGGGTCGACGCTCGCGGCGGTCCCGAACGACTCCACGGCGGTCTGCAGTTCGGACACGAGCCAGAACGTTCCGTTGCTCATACTCGATGCTTCGAGCGCGGGTACTTGTCCGTTGCGCTCAAGACCCGGCCGCTCCTGGAACGTGATATGACCGAGGACGCTTCTATCGACGAGTTCGTCGACCGCGATGCGGCGGACGCGACCGACGCCGACGCTGCCGACGACGACGCCGTCGACGAACGGACTGCCGACGCTGACGCGTCGAGTGACGGAACCGAGTCGGGTGATGGAACCGAGTCGACCGTCGACGAGCGCGTGGCGTCGGCGTCACCGGCGGCGTCGACGTCGCGGTTCGAACCGGACGGTGCGGCGTGTGCGTCGTGCGGCGAGGTCGTCGAGCGGCTGTGGCTCGCCGACGGCGACGACGTCTGCGAAGCGTGCAAACCCTGGTAGAACGGTCGCTTCGACCGCGGAAACCGCGGAATCTCCCTCGTGACAACCTTTATGCTTGCCAACGTCCTTCATGGAAGCGTATGCCAACAGGTACGGTCGACTTCTTCAACGACACGGGCGGTTACGGCTTCATCGACACCGAGGACGCGGACGAGGACGTCTTCTTCCACATGGAGGACATCGGCGGCCCCGACCTCGAAGAGGGACAGGAGGTAGAGTTCGACATCGTGCAGGCCGACAAGGGCCCGCGCGCCGAGAACCTCACGCGCCTCTAATCGCAGGATAGCTTCGGACAAACGAAATTTTGTGTCCCCGGCAACGTTACATGGCAGCGACCGCTACACACTGGCAGTACGTGGTGTGTCACGCTCGGGCACGGGGCGCGCGGATTCGACCGTCGGTAGCGTCGGCGACGCCCAACTGTCGCGAGGGTCGGACGCACTGCGACGGGATTGACCGCCCTCCAGGTCGGTTGCCGGTTCTCACACCGGTGCTGTCAGACGATAATTCATGACGGACGCTAACACTCCAGATGCGACGCCACAGTCGAGTCGCCCAGAAACAGCCCCGGAATCGCTCCCGATCGAGGAAGCCGCGCAGGTCAGTCGGGACGTCATCTCGAACGTCGAGGACGTCATCGTCGGGCATCACGACGAGATCGAGCACGTCGTCACGGCGATGCTCGGTCGCGGGCACGTCCTCCTCGAGGACGTCCCGGGCGTCGGGAAGACGATGCTCGCGAGGGCGCTCGCGGCGTCCATCGAGTGCTCGTTCAAACGCGTCCAGTTCACGCCGGACCTCCTGCCGTCGGACATCACGGGCGTGAACGTCTTCAACCAGAAGACCCGCGAGTTCGAGTTCCAGAAGGGGCCGGTGTTCGCGAACGTCGTCCTCGGCGACGAGATCAATCGCGCGCCGCCGAAGACCCAGAGCGCGCTCCTGGAGGCGATGGAGGAACAGCAGGTGACGGTCGACGGGACGACGCGGATGCTCCCGCAGCCGTTCACGGTCATCGCGACCCAGAACTCCGTGGAACCCAATCGCACCTACGAGTTGCCGCTCGCGGAGGTCGACCGCTTCATGAAGAAGTTGCACCTCGGGTATCCGGACGCGGCCGAGGAGTCGGAGGTCGTCGCGCGCGCCGTCGGCCATCACCCCATCGAGTCGTTGACGTCGGTCACTGATACCGAGACCATCCGGCGGGCGCGCGAGACCGTCGCGAACGTCACGGTGAAGGAAGCGGTCCGCGAGTACGGGACGCGACTCGCGGCGTACACGCGCGAGAACGCGAAACTCGGCGTGTCACCGCGTGGCACCATCGCGTTGATGCGGGCGGCGCAGGCGCGAGCGGTCGTCCGTGGTCGCGGGTACGTGACGCCCGAGGACGTGCAGACGGAGGCGCCGCGCGTGCTCAGTCACCGCATCCGCCTGTCCGCGAGTGGCCCGCAGGACCAGGGCGAGCAGGTGGTGGCGGACGCCATCGAGACGGTGCCGGTCGAGTAAGATGCGGTTGACTCGACGCGGGAAGGCGGCGCTCGGCGTGGTCGTTCTCGGCGTGCTCGCGTCGTTCGTGTTCGGCGCGCAAGCGCTCGGCGTCATCGTCATCCCGGTCCTGGTGGCGGTCGTCGGTGCGGCCGTCCAGGTGCGGCGTGCGGGCCGGCCCGAGGTGACGCGCCGCGTTCCCGACCCGGGGTTCATCGACGAGACGAAGCAGGTGACGTTGTCGTTCGACGTCGGGTCGCCGGTCGCGGCGACCGTCGAGGACGACGCGGACGCCGGCCTCGAACTCGACGGTGCGTACTTCGAGGCGACGCTCGGGACGCGTTCCCTCGCGTACGACGTGACGTACCGCGACCGCGGCGAGCACGACCTCGGGCCGCTCTCGGTCCGTATCGTCGACGTCCTGGGGCTCGCGGAGGCCGAGCACCGGTACGGGCATCGCGACAGCGTGCTCGTGTATCCGCGCGTGTACGCGCTGACGGGGTCGACGCGGCACGAACTCAACCTCCTGCCGGAGGGCGGGTTCGAGCACAACCGCGAGGAGTTCGACAGTCTCCGCGAGTACGACCGCGGGGATTCGCTGCGTGACGTGCACTGGAAGTCCAGTGCGAAGCGCGCGGCGAACGACCTCGTCGTGAAGCAGTTCGTGAGCGAGGAGGACGTCGGCGACGTCCACATCGCGTGCGAGAGCGCGGACGGCTGGGACGACCACGTCGCGGAGGCGACCGCGAGCATCGCGCTCTACCTCCTCGATTCGGGCATCCGCGTCGGCCTGTCGGCGCCGAACGGCGAACTGGAGGCCGACGCGGGCGCGGACCAGCGGGAGGCGCTCCTGTCGTTGCTCGCGACCGTCGGGCCGGGGAAGGTCCCCGACGAGCATCGGGCGCGCGCGAACGTCGTCGTCACGGGCAGCGAGTCCACGGGCGTTCGCGTCGAGATGGCGGACCGCGAGGTCCCGTTCTCGTCGTTCGTCCGCGACGCACCGGCTCGCGAGGAGGTGCGAGCATGAGTACTCCCGACTACTCAGGTTCGCGAGGAGGTGCGGGCACGCGTACTCCCGACTGCTCCGGTTCGCGAGGAGGTGCGGGCACGCGTACCCCTGACTGCTCCGGTCACCGGGAGGTGTCCGTATGAGTACCGTCGACCGGCTCGGGGCGCGGTTCGCGTCCGACGCGGAGAGCGACTCGAGTCGCTTCCGCGTGCTCGCGCTCGCGGGCGTCACCGGTATCACGGCGACGTACCTCGCGGTCCTCTTCGAGTTGACGTCGGTGCCGTCGGTCGGTGGGACGCCGGAGCTGGCGGCGGTCGTCCTCGGTGCGTTCGCTGGCGGGTACGCGCTCTCGCGAACGGTCGGCGAGCGCGTCGCCGCCATCCTCACCGTCGTGCTCGTGTTCGCGGGCGGACTCGCGTACCTGCTCGCGACGCCGCTCGGCGTGGTGTCGCTGACGACCCGTGGCGGCCAGATACTCACCGACGCGTTCGCGCTCCTCACGGGGTGGCGCGTCCTGAAGCTCGTCGAACCGACCGTGTGGATCCTCGGGTTCGCGCCCGCGCCGGTGTTCATCACGACGTACCTCGCGCTCCGGCGGCGGTACGTCGCCGCGGTCGGCGTCGCCGGCCTCGCGCTCGCCGTCCTCATCATGACCGGCGACGCACCGGTCCTGCTGGGTCGCGTCCCGCTGTTGTTCGGTGCGGTCGCGGGCATCGCGGCGGTCGGGTTCGGCGAACTCGAGAAGCGCGGTGGGACGCTCAAGCAGGTGGACGTGCTCGTGCTGCTGTTCGCGGCGATGCTCGTCATCTCTTCGGTGCCCGTCCTCCCCGGGAGCCCGCTGCTGTTGCCGCGCGCGGGCGGGGAGGGCGCGGCGACCGTCGAGGGGAGTCTGACCGCGGAGACCGGGCGCGCGCCGATCGTCGGGTCCATCCGGCTGTCGCCGGAGGTCCGGTTCAAGGTCGAGGCCGACCAGGGCCAGTACTGGCGGGTGGCGACGTACGACCGCTTCACGGGCCAGACGTGGTTGCGGAGCGGCGAGTCACGGGACTACTCGCCGAGCTTGCTCGACGAACCACCCGGTGAGACGACGCGGGTGAGTCAGACGTTCGAGGTGCTCGCGCCGGCGAAGGTGATGCCGGCGGCGAACCAGCCCGTGGAGGTCCGCGGGGACGTCCGCGAGTTCACGAAGGTCACGCTCAACGGCGGCATCCAGTCCGACGTCCGGTTCCGCGAGGGCGACCGGTACAGCGTCGTCAGCGCGGTGCCGACCGCGGACGAGGAGACGCTGCGCGCGACCGGGACCGAGTACCCCTCGCGCGTCGAGAACCGCTACACGGAAGCCCAGGGGCTCTCCGAGACGTTCACGGAGCGGACCGAGCGCATCGTGTCCCAGGCGGACGCCCAGAACCCCTACGAGACCGCGGTCGCCATCGAGGACTGGCTGGAGGGGAACCGCGAGTACTCGCTGGACACGGACCGCCCGAGCGGGAACATCGCCGAGAAGTTCCTCCTGGAGATGGAGCAGGGGTACTGTACGTACTACGCGACGACGATGGTCATGATGCTCCGGAGTCAGGGTATCCCGGCGCGGTTCGCGGTCGGGTACACGCCCGGCCAGCAGGTCGACGACAACGAGTGGCTCGTCCGCGGGTCGGACTCGCACGCGTGGGTCGAGGTGTACTTCGAGGACGTCGGCTGGGTGAAGTTCGATCCGACGCCGGCCGGCCCGCGGCAGGAAGCGGAGGTCGAACGCATCGAGGATGCTCGCGAGGACGGTGACGAGAACGTCGACGTCGGCGACAGCGAGCAGGCGCCGTTGACGACGACGACGCCGTCGACGACGCCGTCGCCGAACGCGACGGACGTGAACCGCTCGGAGCAGACGTTCCGGAACCCGAACCTCGGTGGGACGACGGCCGCTGGTGGCGGGAACTTCACGCTGGAGACGGGCGGGGCGACGACGAACGGCAGCGACGGTGGCGACGAAGGTAGCGGTGGCGGGCCGATCCCACCGGAGACGCTGTTCGTCGCGTTCGTCGCGCTCATCGGGCTCGCCGCGGGCGCGCACCGCTCGGGGGCGACCGACCGCGCGCTCCGCACGGCGAAGATCCACTGGCACGGCGGGCGCGTCGACCCGGAGACCGACGTCAGGCGCGCCGTCGAACGCCTGGAGCTCCTGCTGGAGCGTCATTACCGGCCGCGGCACGTCGACGAGTCCCCGCCGGCGTACATCGAGGCGTTGACGCGCGCCGGTCTCGACGACGAGGTGACTCGCGTCGGCGAGCTCTACGAGCACGCGGTGTACGGGAACGGCGTCAACGAGGCGGAGGCGGACGAGGTCGTCGCGCTCGTCGACGACACCGTGCGAGCGCACACGCCACTGCTCCGGCGACTCCGCTAGCGCCCGAACGCGGTCGTTCGCGCCGTCGCCGTGACCAGTGGTGCTTTATGCCGGCGAACCCCCGGGAAACGCGCCGACACGACCGGGTTCGAGTTTTATTCGGGTCCGGGAGTCCCGATAGTGTTTAATATGGCGACGCCGTAACTTCGAATCGTAATGTCGGAAGTCTGCTCGACGTGCGGGCTCCCCGAGGAACTCTGCGTCTGCGAGGACGTGGCCAAGGGAGATACGGAGATAACCATCCGCATTGACGAGCGCAGATACGGGAAAGAGGTAACGGTCATCGAAGGGTTCGAATCGAAGGACGTCGACATCGACTCCCTCTCGTCGGACCTGAAGTCCAAGTTCGCCTGTGGCGGGACCGTCGAGGACGGCCACATCGAACTCCAGGGGAACCACTCGGGCCGCATCGAGGACTTCCTCCGCGACCGCGGGTTCAACGTCGCCTGACCTCCCTCTCCTCGGTTCGTTCACCACTCGCGAGCGACGGCGTCGTCGGTCGCGTTCGGTGCGTCGCCGGTCGCGTTCGGTGCGTGGTCGTCGAGTGCTGGCGTGAACGCGAGCGACAGCGTCAGAAGGGAGCGCTGGGGCCGTCGGTGGATTCACCGCCGGCGTCGGCGGATCTGCCGTTGCCGTCGGTGGTGCCGGTGGCGAACTCGCCGTCGTACGCGGTGAGGCCGCCGGCCATGCTCTCGACGGGGGCGTCGACGCCCTCGTAGGACGCGATGAGGCGTGCGGCCTGCACGCTCGACTTGCCGTGCGGGCAGACGGTGACGACGCGGTCGGCGTCGGGGAGTGCCTCGACGGCGTTCGTGAGCTCCGGAAGTGGAACGTTCCGCGACCCCGGGATGTGCCCGCGGGCGTAGCTCGACGGGTTCCTGATGTCGACGATGCAGAGGTCGACGTCGTCGTCGGCGGTGAGTTCTTCGACGTCCTCGGGAGCGACTTCGCCGTCCATTCGTGGAGGTGCTTGGGTCGGGGTGGTGTTAAGGAGCGCGCTCTCTCCCTGGGGTCCTCAGGGTGCGCGTTCCGGAACCTCGTCGTCGACGTCGAGGCAGCCTTCGGTGAACTCGGTGGCGAGCCAGGTTTCGGCGTTCTGGAGGCGGTACTGGAGCGTCGAACGTGGGATGCCGGCGTCCTCGGCGACCTCGGCGAGCGTGCACTCGCGGGGGGTCTGGTAGTAGCCGGCGTCGACCGCGGCTTCGAGGGCGGCGCGTTGCTCGTAGGGGAGTTCGTCGCGGTCGTCGTCGCCGTCGCCCCAGTGGGTGGGGTCGCCGGTCTGACTGAGGGAGATGCCGATGGTGTCGGGGAACGACTCGCGGACGTGGTCGAACAGTTCGCCAGCGCCGGTGCCGTCGCGCGTGAGGATGCGCCAGACGTACTCGTTCCCGCGACGGCGCGTCTCGAAGACGAGGCCGGGGCCGAGGTGTTCGCTCGCGGGGTAGGGGAGCGCGGGGCAGGCGTCGATTCCCTGGCGGTACGTGTAGACCGTGGCGGTCGTCGGACTGGTCTCGAGGAGTTCGTGTTCGCGGTAGGAGTCGCAGGCGCCTTCGGGGCACTCGTTGCAGCGGTTCGCGTCGAGGACGAGCTCCTCGAGGGCGTCGATGGCGTGCTCGGGACCGGAAAAGCGGTCGATGCGCCACATGTCCTCGCCGACGACGTTGCAGGCGACCGAGCGCGCGATGGCCTCGGGGTGGTCGATGAAGACGTCCGCGATGGGGTCGACGCCGCGGTCGTACTCGATCGTGAAGACGTACTCTCTCACGCCCGGCAGTTTGGCATATGCCAACCTAACTGTTTCGCCGGTGGTTATTTAAGGGCGTATAATCGCGTGACTTGAGCGGTAAGTCTCTCACTCCCCCGACGAGTTCGTTTGGCGTATGCCGAACGAACCTATTCGGGGCTGTCCGAGAAACGAGTGTGTATGACGACCCAACGCTTCAGCACTCGACGCTCGCGAGCGGACGAGAGCCCGACGCGGACGCGACCCGGCACACGCGCCCGGGACAACGAGGCCGACGAAGCCGACGAACGCGAGCACGAGCACGACGAGAGCGTGACGACGTGCCCCGAGTGCAGCGGGCACCTCGCGGTCGACGAGGAACGCGGGGAGACCGTCTGCGAGGACTGCGGGCTCGTCGTCAGCGAGGACGAGGTCGACCGCGGCCCCGAGTGGCGCGCGTTCGACGCCAGCGAGAAGGACCAGAAGTCCCGCGTCGGCGCGCCGACGACGAAGATGATGCACGACGACGGCCTGTCGACGACCATCGGCTGGCAGAACAAGGACGCGTACGGCAACAGTCTCTCCGCGCAGAAGCGAAAGCAGATGCAGCGCCTGCGGACGTGGGACGAGCGCTTCCGCACCCGCGACAGCCAGGAACGCAACCTCAAGCAGGCCCTCGGCGAGATCGACCGGATGGCGTCGGCGCTCGGCCTCCCGAAGAACGTCCGCGAGACCGCGAGCGTCGTCTACCGGCGCGCGCTCGAGGACGGCCTCCTGCCCGGCCGTAGCATCGAGGGCGTCGCCACCGCGAGCCTGCACGCCGCCGCCCGCCAGGCCGGGTCGCCCCGCACCGTCGACGAGATGACGCGCGTCTCGCGCGTCGACGAACAGGAGTTCACGCGTACGTACCGCTACATCGTCCGCGAACTCTCGCTGGAGGTCCAGCCCGCGGACCCCGCGAGTTACCTGCCGCGGTTCGCGAGCGACCTCGACGCGCCCGACGCCGTCGAACGTCGCGCCCGCGAGCTCGTCGAGACCGCGAAACGCGAGGCCGTGCACTCCGGGAAGTCCCCGGTCGGTATCGCTGCCGCCGCCATCTACGCCGCCGGCCTCCTGGAGGACGCCGACCTCACGCAGCGCGAGGTCGGCGACGCCGCCGACGTCAGCGAGGTCACCATCCGCGACCGCTACCGCGAACTCCTCCGCACCGCCCAGAACGCCCGGCAGGGCCAGGCCGCGGACTGACGCGCTCCTCGCCTCCGGGCCGTGGATTGAAACGCTCTCACCACGTATCAAGTTCCGATGAGTGACACGCAGAAGCCCACGTATCTCGCCGACGAAGCCGAACTCGACGCGTTCCTCGCCGAGCACGACCGCGTGCTGCTGGAAGCCTACACGGACGGCTGCGGTATCTGCGCGTCCATGGAGCCGGTGCTCGGGAACGTCGCCCGTGCGACCGACGTCGCGGTGGCGCTCGTCAACCCGCGCGACGACCCGCCGCTCGTCGAGCGCCTGAACGTCACGAGCGTCCCGTTGCTCGTGTACTACGAGGACGGCGAGCCCGTCCGCCGGGTCGCCGATGGGTTCCAGTCCGCCGACGCCGTCCTCGAGTTCGTCGACGAACCCGCCGCCGCCTGACCGCGTCGGCCAACGAGGCGGTCGTCCCTGGCCGGGAGCCAACCGGCTAAACCGCTCGCACACGTACCTCGGGGTATGACACGGACGCAGTTCAGGACCGGGGAGCGAGCGCGATGAGCGGTCTGAATCCCCACAGTGGCGACGATCCGCACGGCGACCAGCCGGTCGCGACCGCGGGCGCGGACCTCGCGGACGCGACCGCGGCCGTCGTCTGCGCGCACGGGCGGGGCGCGACCGCGCAGTCGATGCTCCAGCTCACCGGGCAGCTCGGGTTCGACGACGTCGCGTCCCTCGCGCCACAGGCCGCGGGTCGGACGTGGTACCCGAACCCGTTCACGGCGCCGCGCGACTCGAACCAGCCGGGGCTCGACTCCGCGCTCGCGAAGCTCGACGCCGTCGTCGGAGACGCCGTCGACGCGGTCGGCCGCGAGCACGTCGTCGTCCTCGGGTTCTCGCAGGGCGCGTGCCTCGCGAGCGAGTACGTCGCGAGCAACGCCGCCCGCTACGGCGGCCTCGTCGTCTTCAGCGGCGGCCTCATCGGTCCCGACGTCGACGTCGACCAGTACGCGACCGGCGGCGACGACCCGCTCGCGGCGACGCCCGCGTTCCTCGGGTGCGACGCGAACGACCCGCACATCGACCGCGAGCGCGTCCACGAGACCACCGAGGTCCTCCGCGCGCTCGGCGCCGAGGTCGACGAACGCATCTACGACGGCATCGGGCACGGCGTCGTCGAGGACGAACTCGACGCCGCCATCGCTATCGTCGACGCCGCACGCGAGCCCTGAGCGATCGTACGCGAGCACTGACTGGCGGTCGGGCGGACCGCGCGCCGGAGCGAACCCCGTGGACTGAAGCGACCCGCGGCCGTCGGTCGAGTCATGAGCGACGACGACGCCTCCACCCGGGACGACGACGCCCCCATCACGCCCGCCCCCATCGAGCCCGCCGCGCCCGAGGCCTTCGGCCGCACGCAGGTCTGGTGGGGTGACGGGAAGGGAAAGACCACCGCCGCGCTCGGCATGGGCTTTCGCGCCGCCGGCCACGGCTACCGCGTGCACCTCTGCCAGTTCATGAAAGGCGGCGCCGCGAGCGTCGAGGACGTCCGCGGCGAGTACAACGCCATCCACGCCATGCCCGGCTTCACGTACGAGCACTCCGGGCACTACGGCTGGCACGCGATGAACGACGGTACCGAAGACGTCGACCACGAAGCCCGCGCGCAAGCCGGCCTCGAGCGCGTCCACGAGCTCCTCGACGCCGCCCACGACGCCGACCTCACCACGCCCTTCGACCTCGACGCGCCCGCCGACGACGGCGTCCACATGCTCGTCCTGGACGAGCTCTGCTACGCCGCGAACCGCGACCTCGTCGCCCCCGACGACGTCGCCGCCCTCGTCGGCTCGAAGCCGGACGGGCTCGAACTCGTCCTCACCGGCGGCCACGAGGAGCCGACGTACGTCACCGACGTCGCGGACCTCGTCACGAACGTCCGCAAACAGCAACATCCGTTCGACGACGGCGTCCGCGCCCGCAAAGGAACCGAATTCTGACGGCCGACCCAACCGGGTCGTGAGCGAGCGTCACTGCGGCCCGAGGTAGCCCCACGCGTGCAGGCGGTCGCCCTCGCCGTCGATCCAGCGTTCGCCGATGTCGTCGCGATAGTACAGGTTCGGGACGAGGACGTCCTCGACGCGACCGTAGCACTGCTCGCGCGCCGCCCCCATCGTCTCGCCCATCCCGGTGACGACGAGCGGCATCCCGGTCTCGCCGGCGACCCGCCACTCGCCGTCGACGTCCGCGGTCGGCTTCCCGTCCGGCGTCACGCGCTTCGCGTCCTCGATGTGCACGCCTTCGGGCGGTCGACCGTCCTCGGTGTCGAACACGAGCGCGGCGTTCCGCGAACTCTCGTCGTACGTCTTCTGGTCGTCGAACGGGAACGGCGGCAGCACCACGCGCACTGCGACTTGGAACCCGCGATGGACCGTCGGCTCGGGACGCCTGCCGTGCGCGAGGTCGAAGAGGAACCCGCCACTCCCCGAGAGCAGGGACTCCTCCTGGAGCGCGATCGTCGGATACCCGAACCGCGGCGTGAACTCCAGGGGGTAGACGCCCTCGTCGGTCGCGATACAGTTCAGGTCGATACTCCCGACGTACCCCTCCGCTGCGAGCCAGTCCTCGAGCTTCCCGAGGGTCTCCTCGAAGAGACGGTTCCGGCCCGCCCAGAACATCGCCGTCCCCATCTCGCCCGTCGACGGCCCGACGTTCCCCGGGAACAGCTTCTTGTGCTCGAAGTTGAAGTTGATCGGGTCGACGAACTCGCTGCCGTCGAAGAACCCGCAGACGGCGACCTCGACGCCGTCGATGCGGCGTTGCAGCTGGAAGCCCTTCATGCGGTGGCCCCACGCGGACTCGTACGCTTCGAGGACGTCGACGACGTCGCTCCCGTCTCGCTCCCGGCCGACGTACACGAGTCGCTTGACGTTCTGGACCTCGCCGAGGGGCTTGACGACGTACGGCGCCGGGTTCGACCGGACGTGCTCGATGGCGTCGTCGAAGTTCGTGAACTCGCGGTGCTCGACCGTCTCGATACCGGCTTCCTCGAGGACCGACATCGCGTACCCGCGGTCCTCCTCGAGGCGGTCGGTCGCGGGCGTTCCGCCGACGACGGCGTGACCGTCGGCGCGCAGCTTCTCGGCGAGCGCGCCAGTGCCGACCTCGTCGCCGACCCAGATGTCGTCGAACACGACGACGTCCGCCCAGTCCACCTCGGCGCGCCAGTCGTCGACCTTCTCCACGAACCCGTCCGCGATGTCGCGGTCCACGTCGTGCTCGACGTAGTACTTCACGTCGTGTCCCTCCCGACCGACCTGCCACGCGAGGTCGCCACAGAGCGCGGCATCGAGCGAGCAGAACAGGAAGTTCCTCGAAGGCATACCGCGCCGGTACTCCCGGCCGGGACAAAAGCGTTCACGCGGTCGGTCCGGACGCTGCAGCATTCTCGCGGTCGGTCTGCACGCCGCGACCGCGTCGCTCGATGCGAAATTTCTTCCTTCGCGCTCGGGTCGGTTCGAACGATGGGACTCCCGCTTCGGCGCGTTCCCGCGTTCGGCGTCGACGTCGTCGCGCTCGCGGCGGTCGTCGTCCACCCGTTCCCGCTGTACGTCGTGCTCGCGGCGTACTGGCTCGACCTGCTGGCCAGCCTCGTTCGCATGGGTGTCGAGACGGCGGTTGCCGCGCCACGGGAGACGTACTCGCCGACGGTGCCGCCCGCGGTCCACCGGAACGGTGACCCGGGCGCGTTCCGGTTCCTGACGCCGAAGCTCGGTCGGCTTCGCCCGGCGAGCTGGCTGCCGTCGGTCGCGCCCGGGAACGTCGCGCCGACGCTCGCGGCCGGCCTCGCCGCGGCGACTGCCGGCATCGCCGTCGCGGTCGCCGGGACGGTCGTCGACCCGCCGTTCTCGGTGCTATCGTGGCCGACGAACGGCGTCCTCGCCGCCGGCGCGCTCGCGGTCGCGGTGAAGCACGGCGTCGTCCTCCGTCGGTTCCTCTCGGTGGCGCGCGTTCCGGCGGACCGGACCCTCCGACTCGGGCCGTGGCTCGGGTCCGTCCTGTTGGCGCTCCCGGTCGTCGCCGTGGACGCCGTTCACGCCGACGCCGGGTTCGACCCCACGACGGGGTTCGCGGCGCTCGCGGTCGTGATCGTCGCTGGCCGGGTCGCGGTCGAACTGCGGCGGGACGCCAGGACGACCCGGACCGAGCCGTTCCGGCTCCCCGACGCCACGGGACGACCGGTCGAGCGGTTCCAGGTCGACCGACGCGCCGTCCGGATCGCCGGCCTGCTCGACGGGGTCGTTCCCCGACTGGACCGTGGCGTCCTCAACGTCACCTCTCGACTCCTCGCCGTCCTCGTCCTGGCGTCGGCCGGCTTCCTCGCGGCTGGTGCGCTCGGCCGCTCGCCAGCGGGCGCGGCCGGCGTCGCCGTCACCGCCGCCCTCGCCGTCACCGCGACCACGTTCGGGCTCGCCGGCGTCGTGCACTTCGACCTCGCGTTCGGCGCGACCGAGTACCACCTCTACGACGACGAACTCGTCGCGTACGACCGGCGGCTCGACGCCGTCCAGTGGCGCGCGTCGTTCGACGAGGTTCGGGGTGTCAGCGTCGAGGACGGGTTCTGGCGGGCGCCGCCCGGGACGGACGCGGCCACGGTCACGCTCGACCGCACCGATCTCGACACCGACGCGTCCCCGTACGGGTTCTCCCGGCAGACGCTCGCGTACGTCGACCGCCCCGAGCGCGTCGCTGACCGACTGCGGCACGCGATAGCGGACTGACGCGGGTGAGCGACCCCCGCGGCGACGCGACGGCGCGGACGCCCCACCACCCGAATCGACGGAACTACTCCGCGTGCTCGTCCTCGACCTCGATGGGTATCTTCACCGGCCCGTCGCCGTCGTCCGCGTGCGACTCGTCGGGCGTCGCCGCGTCCACGACGTCCTCGGTCGCGTCCGCCGCCCCCTCGAGCGCGTCCGCCGCCGCGTCCTCGACGCTCGCGAACACCGTCTCCGACGCGCCGTCCGCGAGGTCGTCGAGCGCGAGTGCGAGGTTCCGCCGGTTCGACTTGAACACGACGTCCACGACCGTCCCGACGTACGGAATCGCGCCACCCGCGACGTCTATCGTGACGTTCGCGAGCATCTCCACGAGCGTCCCGTAGGACACCCCGAGACGCGCGGACTCCAGCACGATGTACATCGACACGCCCGCCGCGACGACGTCACCGACGCCCGGGAGGACGCCGAGCACCGGGTCCGCGCCCACGCGGAAGTCGGTTCCCGGGAGACGCACCGCGTCGTCCATCACCTTCGCGACGAGACGCATCCGGTCGACCGCCGCCTCGTCGACACCATCCGGTACTGGGCCGTCGTAGGGCTCCTCGAACGGGTCGCGCTCGTCACCAGTCATATTCTGACCTATGGCATCACGACACAAGAAGACACGGCCCAAGAACCGGTCGCCGAACGCTCGCTCAGAACAACGCCGGCGCGAACCGGATGAGGACCGCATCGACCAACAGCAGAACGCCGACGAGCGTCGCCGCGCGCAGCACCGCCGTCGCGCGCTTCGCGGGCGTCCGAACCTTCAGATCCTCGGCGCCCTCGAGCACTCTGGACGCACCGACCTCGACGAGTCCCGTCAACGCCACCCACAGCACCACCATCCCGAGGACGAGATGCCCGCTCGTCGACGACAACAGCGACCGCTCGTACTCGGCCAGCGATATCATGTACCCACCCGAGAGCAGCAGGAGGACCGATGCGAGCCGCGACCCGACCTGGAGCCGCTGCGTGAACCGTTCCAGTGGCGCTGCGTTCAACGACCCCTCCCGAGCGAGCGGGAGCACACCGAACGCGAAGAACGACACCGACCCCACCCACATCGCCGCGACGACCAGATGGATCGTGCGAACGACGACTTCGACCATAACCATGCGGATACCGTCCGCCCGCCGACCGGTTAATCCTTCTCCTCTACGGCAGCCGCACACGCCCCGCATAGCAACTCGATGGTCGA
This sequence comes from Halorubellus salinus, assembly GCF_020567525.1. Classification (GTDB taxonomy): domain Archaea; phylum Halobacteriota; class Halobacteria; order Halobacteriales; family Natrialbaceae; genus Halorubellus; species Halorubellus salinus. Next base: position 691,448 of record NZ_JAJCVI010000002.1, on the reverse strand, counting down.
CGACGCCGACCCGATGACGGTCTCCAGGTCGTCGACGTCGTGGTACGCTTCACAGCGCTCGCAGCGCGCCGTCGGCGCCGCCTCGTCGGCGAGCAACGAATCGACCGTGACCTCGTCCGTCGGCGAGTCGAACGCCGCTTCCGGGTCGAGGTCGCTCGCCGGCTGTGCGGGCGTCGCCGGCGGTCCGTCCGTGAGCGCGGGCGGCGCGTCGTCGTCGAACAGCGGGGAATCCGGGCCGTCGAGGTCCGTCTCGACGGTCGACGACGCGTCGTGGTCGCTCTCGTCGCCCGCGGACGCCGCCTCCTCGACGGTCGCGAGCGCCTCGCTGAAGAACTCGCCAGCGAGGTCGTCCGGGAGGCCAGTGTTCCCGTAGAGGGCCGTGACGAGTTGCTCGCGGAGCTCGTCGGGAGCCAGTCCCTCGCGCTCCCCGACGACGTGTAGCGCATCGGCTTCGCGAGCGTCCGCGTCCGGCATCCCCTCCGGGTTCCGAACGTACCGGTCGACGACCGCGGTCAGGCGCCCTGCGACCGTCGAATCCGCACTCCAGCGCGTCGGGAACGCCGCGTCGATGTTCGCGCGGCGTTCGTCGCGCAACTCGGCCACGACGCCCGTCGGGGACGCCAGTTCCGTCGTCGGATCCACCGCATCGTCCTCGTCGGGTACGCTGGGACGGTCGACGCGGTCGAGTGCGGTCTCTCCCGGGACGTCGAGACGACCGGCCGCGATGTCGCAGAGCACGCTCAGGCTCTCCTGCATCGACGAGGAGTCGTATCCCCGACACTCCGCGTAGACGTTGTCGATGCGGTCGGCGAGTGCCGCGGGAATCCGCACCTCGACGAACCCCTCGGCCCGGTCCTCTCGCTGTGCCATTGGAGAAACCATCGCACCCCAACCCCATAAATTTCACTCATCTGCTGGCGCGTTTTAATTTCTGAGGTCCGGTTCGTTGGAGATACACCCTGCGTACGAAAGCAACCCACCGATGTCGGCGCTACTGGAGGTACCGTTCCTCGAGGGCCGGCAGTCGCTTGCGAACGAGCACGTACCCCACCGACACCGCGACGCCCGCGAGCACGGCCTCTCGAATCCAGCCGTCGAACACGACCCACCCCGGGACCGCGAACGTCACCGCGACCGCCAGGTCCTCGGGCGCCCCGTCGTACCGCACGTACCGTCGCGGTGCCGCCCAACGCCCTTGCGTGTGCAGGAACACGCCACGTTCGTCCTGCGCCAGCCACGGCCGCGCCTCCGTCCCGCCACCGAAGACGTCGCTCGCCGAGTGCACCGCTGCGGACACCAGGAACCCCGCCACGCCCACGGTCACCGGGAGCGTCGCCGTCGCCGCGACCACCACCGCGAGCACTGCGAGTACCGCGTAGTACTCCGGGAAGTGCAGGGTCTTCCGGTGCTCCGCGAGGAGGTCGAGGTCCGGGAACACCCCACCGGCGAGCGCACCCGCTGCGGCGGCCGTCGCGTACTCCCCACCTGCCGCGGCGTACGCGCTCGCCAACGCCAACCCGACGAACGCGTGCGTCGTCGCCATCATCGTCCCTACGTACCCGGTTCAGCCTCAAAACGTCGTCGTCGACACCGGGCGTCGAACCACCCACGTAGTCAAGTACGAAGCCGCGGCCAACGCCACCGTCACCTGACGACAGCGACGCGACGGTCGAGGCGGGAGCCCGGGCCGCCGTCGCGTCACACCCCACGGCCCGGCTGCTCGCCCCATACCGACGCAGCAACAGGACCCCCAGACCCTTCTACGACCAAGACCTAAACGGACGCGTGACGCGAACGCTCTACCAGCTCGACGGCTGCCCGTGGTGCGAGAAGGTCGCGGACCGCATGGACGAACTCGACCTCGACTACGACAGCGTCTGGGTCGACGCCATGCACTCCGCTCGCAACGAGGTCAAGCGCGTCTCCGGCCAGCGCGCCGTCCCCGTCCTCGTCGACGACGCCCACGGCGTCACGATGAACGAATCCGCGAACATCCTCGAGTACCTCGATACCACGTACGGCGAGTAACCGGCCGACCCAGCCGCGTGACCGGCCGACGCCGTCCAGGGAGCTCCAGCTGTCTCACCCGGACGGGGGTCAGCGTTCCGGACGACGGTCAGTCACCCGTCGAGTTCGGTCAACGTCTCCACGTCCGGCACGTCCTTCGCCGCGTCCACGATCTGCGCCATGCGCTCGGCGTGCTTCTCGGCGGCGTACGACGCGAGGTCCTCCCCTCCCATCGCGACCGCGTTGTCGTCCACCGCCGTCGACACCGCGTCCTGGACGAGCATCGCGAGCTCACCGGTCAATTGGTGCAGGAGCGACGGCGACACCGCGCCCGCGGCGACCAGGTCCTTCAGCTTCCGCATCCCGAACCCGACGTGGCGGCCCTCGTCGCTCCGGATCCGCGAGAACCCCTCGACGAGCCCCGGGAGCTCCGGGAGTCCCTCGACGTCGCCACTGAACGACGTCTGGACGCCGTAGTAGCCCGTCTGCGCGAGGATGCCCTCGACCGTGAGGTGATAGTGACAGTACGCTCGCGCCCGGTTCTCGGGGGTGTCGTCGTCGAGGAGTTGCGCCATCGCCGCCTCGTTGCGCTCGAAGAGCTCGTCGTACGCGTCGTTGAACCACGCCGGGTCCCGGGGGTCAGAGCGCTCCAGCCCGCGGCGGTCTTCGGCTTCGTGGACGACGCGCGTCCAGTACCGGTGGAAGAACTCCGCGTGCTTGGCTTCCTCGTAGAGCTGGGTCGTCACGAACAGCTGGTCGTTGACGTCCTCGAGGACGACGGCGAGCGGCGACAGGTCCTCGGTGACCGCCTCCTCGCCCGCGCCGAACAGCGCGAGCGTCCGGCGGAGCGAGTCGAACGCCCCCGCGTCGAGGTCGGCGATGCGGTCGACGTCCGCGTCGAGGTCGACGTCCACGGGGTCCCAGTGGCGGGACACGGCGTTCCGATAGTACCGGAAGGAACTCGCGTCCTCGTCGATGCCCGCCGGTAGTGCATCCTCGGTCATACGTGACGGTTGGCGCGCTCGCGAAATCAATCCCCTGGGCTGCCGTCCTCGGGGGTGTGGTGGGACGGTTGCGGGGTTTTGATTACGTCGCGCTCGCAGGCTTGGGGTATGCGACTGGAGGAGTACTGGGGGGTCGGCCCGAAGACGCGGGCGTTGCTCGTGGAGGAACTGGGCGTCGACGCGGCGATCGACGCCATCGAAACCGGGGACGTGAGGGCGCTCGTGGACGCGGGCGTGCCGCGCGGACGAGCGACGCGCATCCTTCGACGAGCGACCGGTGGGTCGGGGATGGACGTGCTCGCGACCAGCGACGCGCGCGAGGTGTACAAGGACCTGCTGTCGGTCGCCGGGTCGTTCGCGTTGACGGCGCGGGCGGCGGACGCCATCCACGTGCTGACGCCGCTCGCCGACCGGGACGGGATGCGGGACCGGCTCGCGGACGTGGAGGCGGCACGCGCGTCCTGGGAGGCGCTGTCGGACGACGACCGGGAGGCGGTGGTGGCGGCGTTCGACGCGTACGACGACGCTGACGGTGGAGAGAAGGCGAGCGTCGAGGCGGCGATCGCGCTCCTCGACGCGGACGTCGTCGAGGACGACGGCGTGTTCGCGCCGCTCTCGGGACTGGACCGCGACGCGCTCGTGGACGCGTCGCGAGCGCTCGGCGCGCTCCGCGAGGGCCACGTCGCGAACGGGGCGGACGACCGCCTCGACGACCTTCGCGAGCAGGTTGCCGCGGTCGAGACGCTGGAGGCGAACGCGGGGTCGGTCGTCGAGGCCATCCGCGGGGACGGTGCGCGGACTGCTGGTGGGTTCCAGGACGCGTTCGTCGACCACGTCTGCGCGGAGACCGGCGTGGAAGCGACGACGGTCCGGGACGCGGCACCCGAGGAGGCGCGGGACGCGACGGACTTCGTCAACGAGGCGCTGCGGGTGCTCTCGACGGACCGACGGGAGGCGGTCGCGGAGCGCGAACGCGAGGTCCGCGTGGCGCTCCAGGGCGCGGTCGCGGACGCACGCGAGGACGTCGACGCCGCCGTGTCGGCGGTCGACGACGTGGCGTTCGAGCTGTCGCTCGCGCGGTTCGCGGCGGCGTTCGACCTGACCGCCCCCGAGTTCGTGACGGACGCGGTCGCGGTCGAGGGTGCGCGGAACCTGACGCTCGCTGCGAACGACGGGGAGTCGGTGCAGCCGGTCCGGTACGCGCTCGGCGAGCACGACCTCGGGGCGCCACCGGGCCGCGAGCGCGTGAGCGTGCTCACCGGGGCGAACTCCGGCGGGAAGACGACGCTCCTGGAGACGCTCTGCCAGGTCGTCCTGCTCGCACACATGGGGTTACCGGTGCCCGCGGACCGTGCTGCGGTCGGCCAGTTCGATTCGGTGGTGTTCCACCGGCGGCACGCGAGCTTCAACGCGGGCGTCCTCGAGTCGACGCTCCGGAACGTCGTCCCGCCGTTGACCGCGGAGGGTCGGACGCTGATGCTCGTCGACGAGTTCGAGGCGATCACGGAACCGGGGAGTGCCGCGGACCTCCTGCACGGTCTGGTGACGTTGACGGTGGAGAAGGCGGCGCTGGGGACGTTCGTGACGCATCTCGCCGACGACCTGGAGCCGCTCCCGGAGACGGCGCGCGTGGACGGTATCTTCGCGGAGGGATTGACGCCGGAACTGGAGCTGGAGGTGGATTATCAGCCGCGGTTCGGGCAGGTCGGACGGTCGACGCCGGAGTTCATCGTGTCGCGGCTGGTGGCGAACGCGGACGACCGGTCGGAGCGCGCCGGGTTCGAGACGCTCGCGGAGGCTGTGGGGCACGAGGTCGTGCAGCGAACGCTCGCCGACGCACGGTGGAGCGAGTCCTAGGGGCGAGGTACTGTCGTCGTCGAGGATGGGGGGTCGTCGTGGGGTCGTCCACGACGGTCCGGGGGAAGGTGTGAGTTCCCGGTTGGTGTGGGTTTTCGATTGGTGTGGGTGTGGACCCGGTTGGGTCCGGTCCGCGTGAGGGTTCGGATGGGGGTGGTGGGTCGACGGGGTCGGGGCGGTCGTCCTGTGTCTGGCCGTCACCGGTCAGATCTGCTTGTTGCTGGTCGGTATCGGTCAGGTCTTCTTGTTGCTGATGATGACGCGGTCGGTGCTTCCGCGATGGTGGATGAGCGAACTGAGGCCGCTACGGAGCAGCACGAGTCCGACGAGCAGGAGCGCGATCGCGCCGAGCAGGTACTCGGTCTCCGGGAGGCCGGTCCCGAGGAACGGTCCTTTCATCAGGAACCACGAGGCGATGCTGGTGGTGAGCAGTCCAATCGTGCCGAGACAGGCGCCGAATTTCCGACCCATATCAGCAATGGTGATTAGCAAGATTACTAAAGGTATCTAATATTTCCTTACCAATCGGTTACGTACATTAAAAGCGTTAGCGGGTCGAAGATTTAAGTCTCGGAACAGAAATGGGCGGGTCCGGTCCTCGTTCCCGAGACTCGTCGGGCGCCGAGGGTCGACCCGCGGTCCGAAGCGACCGTACCGAGGCGTCCCAACTCGACGCCGGGGTGAACGTCTCTAGCGGATGTCGATGTCGTGGCCGAGGGCGTGTTCGCCCTCGAGCATCGGGAGGGTGACCTCGAGGACGCCGTTGTGGTAGGACGCCTCGATACCCTCGACGTCGATCTCGCCGGGGATGGCGACCGTCTCGTTCGTGCTGCGCGAGTGACGGACGTACGACGTCTCGGACTCCTCGCTGATCTCCGTGACGGCGGAGATCTTGAGGTGACCGTCCAGGTAGACGAGGTCGATCTCGTCCTTCTCGAACCCGGGGAGGTCCATGACGAACACGTACCTGTCGTCCTCCTCGTGGAGGTTCGTCATGTGCTCGATGCCGTCGGTCGTGCGGCCCTCGAGCATGGGACTCGTGCGGCCCTCGAGCATGGGTGTGCGGTCACCGAACGCGCGGTCCATCCACATGCCGTCGAACATTCGGTCCATCTCCTCGAACATCCGGCTCATTTCGTCGAAGTTTCGCATTTGTAATCACCACCACGTACGTCGTGTGAGGAGATAAAGACGTAGCGAGACGGACTAACACGGCGCTAGACGCGCTGGAACGGCCGTATCGGTTTCTGGCTATCTGGGGGTTGTCATTCGCCGATCGCGGCGCTCGCGTCCCGGACGAGGCCGTCGAGGATCTCGGGCGTCGTCGGATGGTACGCGCGATCCGGTATCTCGCGGACGTCCAGTTCCATCTCGACGGCGAGTTGCATCGGCTTCGCCATGACGTCGGCGTGATAGTGCAGGCCCTGGTAGCCGAGGACGGTCCCGTCGTCGGCGTCGACGACGAGGCTCGCGCGCCCCTCGGGGACGTCCTTCGTCTCGAACACGCCGTCGTCGCTCGCTTCCCGCGTCACGTGAACGTAGTCGATGCCAGCCGCTTGCGCGCTCGCCTCCGAGTGCCCGACTCGCGCGTAGGGATACACGCCGAGCGCGGAGAACACGACGTGATGGTGGACGTTCTCGTACGGTTCGATGGCGTCGTGGTCGCCGCGGTCGTGCGCGAGGAGGTTCTCGGCCGCCTGGAAGCCCTGTTCCTTCGCCACGTGGAGGATGGGTTCCCTCCCGTTGACGTCGCCGACGACGAACACGCGGTCGTCCTCGCGTGCCTGCATCGTCTCGCGCACCCAGTCCCGACCGGGGTCGAGGCTCGTACGTTCGAGGCCGAGGCCGTCGACGTTCGGGCGGCGGCCCGTGAACAGGAACAGTTCCTCGGCCTCGACGACGTCCGGGTCGCCGTGCTCGTCGGAGACGTGGAGGCGGACGCCGCCGTCGTCGGTCGACTCGACGCGCTCCTCGTACGTGTGCCGGCGGACGTCGACGTCCCACTCGCGCTCGTAGACCTCGAGGAGGTCGTCGCCGAACGCGGGGTCGGCCTCGTCGAGCGGGCGCGCGTCGTGCTCGACGACGGTGAGGTCGGTGCCGCCGGCCTCGGCGATGTACGGCACGAGCTCCAGGCCGACGTACCCGAACCCCATGACGACGCCGGAGTCCGGGAGCGAGCGTGCGTCGAGGACGTCCTTGCTTCCCATGTAGTCGACGTCGTCCATCCCGGGGAGGTCGGGGACGTTCAGCGCGGAACCGGTGGCGACGACGACGTAGTCGGGTTCGATCCGCTCGTCGCCGACCGCGAGGACGCGGTCGTCGACGAACCGCGCGGTCTCGTGGTGGAAGGTCACGTCGTCGCGCTCGGCGATGTCGTGGATCGCGCCGCGGCGGTGTTCGGCGAACCCGAGGACGTGGTCGTCCTTCGTGTCGACGACCGCGTCGAGGTCGACGTCGGGGAGGTCGCCGTCGAGTCGATGGTCGTGTCGCGCCTGGAAGCGATGCGCGCCCGCGGAGATGACCTCCTTCGACGGCATGCAGCCGCGGAGGATGCAGAGCCCACCACCGGGCTCGCCGTCGTCGACGAGCGTCAACTCCACCCCTGGTTCGTCGGCGAGCGCGCCGGCGACGGCGGCGCCCGCACTCCCGTACGCACCCACGATAGCGACGTGTGTCATGGCGGGCACTCTGCGGGCGAGCCTGATAGGCGTTCGCCCGCCGTGTACCGAACGTGCACGAAGAACAGCTGCGAGCGGCGGCGCCGGAGCTTACCGCGAGATGGCTTCGCCGCCCTCGTTGACGACCGCGTCGACCTCGGGTTTCGTGACGGTCGCGACGTCGCCGGGGATGGTGCGTTTGAGTGCCGCCGTCGCGGCCGCGTACTGCAGTGCCTTCTGGATGTCCGCACCGGAGAGGCGCTGCGCGAGGAACGCACCCGCGAACGCGTCGCCGGTTCCGACCGCGTCCACGGTATCGGTCTCGAACGCCGGCTGCTCGTGGATGACGTTGTCGTTCCACGCGAGCGCGCCCTGGTCGCCGCGCGTCACGACGACCGTCTTGAAGTCGAACTCGCTCGCGAGGTGGTGTGCGAGCTGGGTCGCGTCGCCCTCGTAGTTCAGGATGGCTTTCGCGTCCTTCAGCGCGATGATGAGGACGTCCACGACCTGGAAGAACTGCGTCACGGTCTTCCGGGCCTCCTCGGGCGACCAGAGCTTCGAGCGATAGTTCACGTCGAACGCCGTCATCGTCCCCGCCTGCTGGGCGGCGTCCAGGAGCGTCGCCGCGGTCTCCCGCAACTGCGGGCTGAGCGCGGGCGTGATACCGGTCGTGTAGAACGCCTGTGCTTGCCGGATGCGGTCCACGTCCAGCTCGTCGGGCGTCGCCGTCGTCACCGCGGCGTTCTCGCGGTCGTACACGACGTTCGACCCGCGCGGCCGCCCGGCGGACTCCAGGTAGTACGTGCCCTGTCGGACGTCGTCGTCGTCGGTCCACACGACGTCCGTGTTGATGCCGTACTGTCGGAGGCCGCCGTCGACGCGATGCCCGAGCGCGGTGTTCGGGAGCTTCGACATCCACGTCGTCACTGCGCCGAGGCGTTCGGCCGCGATGGCGGTGTTCGATTCCGCGCCGGCCGCCCGCACCTCGAACTCGCGAGCGGTCTCCAGTCGTTCGTCGTTCGGTGGCGAGAGCCGGAGCATCGTCTCGCCGAACGTCACGAGGTCGTCGCTCATCGCACCACCCCAGGGGAGCGTACGCCAGTCATATCCCTACCAATGGAAGGCACCGGTATAAGTCTCCCCCGCGGCGCAAGCGTTCGCGAGAGCGTCAGCCGGCGAGGTGACTGCCGTCCGCTGGTCGTGGTCGGTGGCCGTCCTGTGGCGTTACTCGCCGACGAGGACGCCGTCCTCGACGTGGACGTCGTAGCCGAACTCGCGAGCGACCGCGCAGTTCGTCCGGACGTGGTCCGTGACGGCCGCGGGGCGGACGCGACCGCCGGCGAGTGCGAGCGGAAGGACGAGCTGGTCCGCGGCGTAGGCGTCGACGACCGGGGGTGCGCGAGGGCCGCCTGCGTGCGGGCTCGTCCGTTCCTGTTCGACGAACGCGAGCGCGTCCGCTGCAGCGTCCGCGCCGACGTCCTCGGCTGGCTTCCCGGGTTCGCCGAGCGCACTGAAGCCCGCGACGGTGTGCTCGTACGCGAGGGCGACGAGGACGCTCGCGCCCGTGGACGGCGACTCGACCGTCCGCGGGTTCGTCGCGGTGACGTCGACGTTTTCCGCGTCGAGTTCGTCGACCGCGGCGTCGACGAGTCGCTCGGCGACGTCGGCGTCAGCGAGGTCGCGCGACGCGACCGCTTCGACGCGCGCCCCCTCGAACGCGCCACGGGCGTCGAACGCGACGCGCGCCGTCGTCTCTGGCTCGACGCGGAGCGTCGCCTCGCCACCGCCGCGAGGGTAGAACCCGTGCCGGGAGACGTCGACGCTCGCGCGCCAGCCGACTCGGTCCGCGAGCGGGAGGCGGACGTGCCGGTAGTAGTCGACGGTCGGCGACCACGCGACGTCCGTCCCGCCGGTCACCGTCAGCTCGATGGGGTCGTCGACGACGACGCCGAGCGGGAGGACGGTCTCGAACACGAGCGTCGCCGCGCCCGCGGTCCCCACGTCGACCGCGACCGTGCCGCCCGCGGGCTCGCCGGGGTCGAGGACGACGGTCTCGCTCCCGAGTTCGGCGCCGTCGACGTCCGCGTCGCACACTTCGGCGGCCGCGTCGACGCACGCGAGATGCTGGTGCTTCAGCCCTGGATTCGGGCGGTCACCGCGGACGTCCTCGACGGTGACCGCGTCGCCGGTGATGGCCGCGAGCGAGAGCGCCGACCGGAGTATCTGGCCGCCGCCCACGCTCCCGTCTATCGTCACCCCCATCGGTCAGAGCTCGCGGCGGCCGGCGTGGCCCGGGTAGTCGCGCTCGAAGCGGTCCTCGAGGTCGCCGTGGTCGATGCGGACGACGGTCGGGCGACCGTGCGGGCACGCGAACGGGTTCTCGCAGTCGTCGAGCGCCGCCAGCAACTCGACGACGGACCCTTCGGTCAGGCTCGTGTTCGCGGTGACCGAGGGATAGCACGCGAGGTCGGCGACGAACGCGTCCGCGAGCGCGTCGACGGTCGCCGCGCCGTCGTCGTCGCTCGCGACGAACCCGGAGAGGACGTCCCGGACGTCGCCGGGGTCGAGCGTCTCGTCGAACACCGCGGGCACCGTCGTCACCGTCACCTCCCTGTCGTCGGTGCGTTCCGCGTGGAATCCGAGCGTCGCGAGCGCCTCGCGGTACGCGGGGAACGCCTCGGCCTCGCCCGCGGTCAGCTCCAGGGTCACGGGTTCGGCGAGCGCTTGCGCGGTCGCGTCCGCCTCGAACGCCGCCCGCAGGCGCTCGTAGTTCACGCGCTCGTCCGCCGCGTGCTGGTCGACGAGCACGAGCCCGTCGTCGGTCTCCGCGACGAGGTACGTGTCGCGGTACTGGCCGAGGACGCGCATCGACGGCAACCGGTCGTACTCGCCGTCGGGCGTCGCCGTCTCGCCCGTCAGCGTCCGCTGCTCGACTGCGCCACCGAACCGCCCGTCGGCGTCGCCACCGCTCGCAGAGCGGCCGTCGGCGTCGGAGCGCGGACCGTCGCCGCTGGCGCGGTGCTCGCCCGCTGCCGGCGACGACCCGCCTGCTGTCGACGACGCCCCGCTCGCTGTCGGCGTCGACGTGCTCGACTCGGTCTCGGCGCGCTCGTTCGAGGCCGACGAGTCACTGCCCGCGTCCGTGGTGCTCGCCGAACCGACAGTACCGCTGGTCGACGCCGAATCCTCGGGCCCAGCGGTGGACGCGGACCCGGCGTCTGCCACCGGGTCCCGATCCGCGTGCGCCTCGCCGGACGACCGGTCGCGCGTCGTGTCGTCGTCCACCGGCGCGGACGCGTCCGGAGCGACCGTGCCAGCGGTCGCGTCGTCGCCGGGGGTCGCGTCGCCGCCTTCGACGTCCTTGCTCGCCGCGTCGGCGTCGCCTGCTTCGTCGTCGAGGTCACTCGCGGTCGTCGGTTCGACCGCCGCCTCCGGTCGCTTCGAGCGGCCGCGCGGCGCCGACGATCGGACGAGGCCGGCGTCGAGCAGCGTCTCCTCGACCGCGGCGCGCACCTGGCGCTTCATCGCCGCCTCGTCCGCGAACCGGACCTCCATCTTCCGCGGATGGACGTTCACGTCCACGTCGCCCGCGGGCACGTCGAGGAAGAGCGCGGTGAACGGGTAGCGGTCGGCGTCCAGTTGCCCGCCGTACGCCTCGATGACCGCCTCGCGGACCGCGCTCGCCGAGACCGCGCGTCCGTTCACGAACACCGAGACGTACTCGCGCGCACTCCGGTTCGTCTCCGGGTCCGACACGAGCCCGTGGACGTCGTCGAGCGGTCCCTCCGGGATGTCCACGTCGTCGACCGCGTGCATCGCCTCCGCGACCTCCCGCCCGTACACCGCCATCACGGTCGCGAGCCGGTCCCCGCGCCCGGGCGTCGCGAACACCTCGCGGCCGTCGTGCTCGAGGGACACCGCGACCTCGGGGTTCGCGAGCGCGTACGACCGCACCACGCGGTTGACGTGCGCGAACTCCGTCGGCGTCGTCTTCAGGTACTTCTCGCGAGCCGGCGTGTTGTAGAAGAGGTCCACGACCTCGATGGTCGTCCCCGCCGGACACCCGACCTCGCTCACGGACTCGACCTCGCCGCCCGCGTAGACGAGCTCGGTCCCCGTCTCCGCGTCGTGCGGGCGCGTCCGGATGGTCATCCGCGACACCGCACCGATGGTGTGCAGGGCCTCGCCGCGGAACCCGAGCGTCGACACGCCCGCCTCCAGGTCGTCGACGTCCCGTATCTTGCTCGTCGTGTGCTCGCGGACCGACGCGCGGACGTCCGCCTCCGTCATCCCGTGCCCGTCGTCGCGCACCGTCACGCCCCCCGTGCCGCCGTCCTCGACGGCGACCGCGACGCGGGACGCGCCCGCATCCAGCGCGTTCTCGACGAGCTCCTTCACCACCGACGCCGGACGCTCGACGACCTCCCCGGCCGCGATGCGCTCGACGGTCTTCGCGTCGAGCTCGCGGATGTCCGTCCCTGTCATGTCCGGGTCGACGGGCGGCGGCGTCAAACGCGTGACGGTCGATTGGCCTGATTACCGGCCGTCGTCGTCGAGGAGTTCGCGTGCGATGCGGTCGCGGTCGGCCATCGCGCCGTCCACGGCGCCGGCCGGGAACGGCCCAACGCCGAGCGAGCCCAGGCGCTCCGTGCGCGCCGACCAGACCGCCGAAAGCGCCACCGTGCTCCCGGGTTCGACGGCCGGGAGGTACTCGGCGGGCATCGAGACCGCGCCGTCCTCGACCACGTGCAGCGTCCGCAGTCCCTCGTAGGCGCTCCGTGCGTCCGCGTCGAGGTCGCTCGGCCAGAACTGCGGGACGAGCACGACCCGGTCGCCGTCCCGTTCGACCCTGAACGTCGCCTCCGTGTCCATACGGCACGCTAGCGACTCAGCGCGCTAAACGTTGACGAATAACGTGATTGGATGGCGGTGAGCCGCTCGCAGTCGGTGCCCCGTCCGTCAACCGGATACCGCTCGCGAGCGAACCAACCGGTATGCAACCATCAGTCGCCCCAGTAGGCTTCGAGGTCCCGCTCCGGTTCCTCCTCGGGGTCGGTGCCGCCGTCGTCGCGACGCTCGCGATGGACGCCGTCATGGCGCGTCGCCCCGAAGGCACCACGCCACCGACCGTCGCCAGCGGCGTCCTCACCGACCGCCACCCCGACCACGCCCCCGACCGGCTCGCGACCGTCGTCCACTACCTCGCCGGCGCCCTCAGCGGCGCGCTCTACGTCTGGCTGCTGTACGCGACCGAGGCCGCGTTCGACGCCGACGGCGCCCTCGTCACCGCCGTCGCCGCGGTCGTCCTCCTCGCCCTCATGGTCGGGTTCTTCGCCGTCGTCGTCCTCCCGCGTTCGCGCATCCAGCGCGGCCGCGTCGCCGCCGTCCGCCGGGACTGGACGGTCGCCGCGGGAGCGTACGTCCTCGTCCTCGCGCCGCTCGTCGCGCTCGCGAGCACGCTCCTCTAAGGGAGTCGTCGTCGTCGTCCGCGAAAAAACGAACCGTGACCGCGGGTCGCCTCAGAACGTCTCGAGGTAGCGGTCCTTCTCCCACTCGGAGACGGAGACGCGGTAGTCGTTGAACTCCGAGCGCTTCGCCTCCAGGAACTTCTCCGTGACGTGCTCGCCGAGCGCGTTCTGGACGACCTCGTCCGCCTCGAGCGCGTCGAGCGCCTCGCCGAGGTTCGTCGGGAGCGTGTCGATGCCGTACTCCTCGCGCTTGGCCTCGTCGAACTCGTAGATGTTCTCGCGGACCGGGTCGTCGCACTCCATGCCCTGCTCGATGCCGTCGAGACCGGCGTGGATGAGCGCCGCGAACGCGAGATACGGGTTACACGACGGGTCCGGGAAGCGCGCCTCGATACGCGAAGCCGCGGGGACGCGCGCCGCCGGCTTCCGGATGAGCGCCGAGCGGTTCCGGTCGGACCACGCCACGTACACCGGCGCCTCGTAGCCCGGCACCAGGCGCTTGTAGGAGTTCACGGTCGGGTTCGCGACCGCCGCGATGGCGGGTGCGTGCTCGAGGATACCCGCCGTGAACTGCTTGGCGGTCTCGCTCAGGTCGAACTCGTCGTCGCCGTCGTGGAACGCGTTCTCGCCGTCCTGGAACAGCGAGAAGTGCGTGTGCATCCCGCTGCCGTTGATGCGCGCGATGGGCTTGGGCATGAACGTCGCGTGCAGGTCGTGCTCGGCCGCGATCGCGCGGACGACCGACCGGAACGTCGCGACGTTGTCAGCCGTGGACAGCGCGTCGTCGTACGTGAAGTTGATCTCGTGCTGGCCCTGCGCGACCTCGTGGTGGCTCGCCTCGATCTCGAACCCCATTGATTCGAGGCCGAAGATGATGTCCCGACGGACGTCCTGCGCGAGGTCCTTCGGCGCGAGGTCGAAGTACCCGCCGGCGTCGTTCGTCTTCGTCGTGGCTCGACCGTCCTCGTCCTCCTCGAACAGGAAGAACTCCGGTTCCGGTGCGGCGTTCACCGTGTACCCGAGGTCCTCGGCGCGCTCCATCGCGTCCTTCAGGACGCCGCGCGGGTCGCCCGAGAACGGCTCGCCCGTGGACGTGTCGATGACGTCGCAGATGAGGCGCGCGGCGCCACCGTCCTCCTTGGAGCGCCACGGCAGCACGGCGAACGTCTCCGGGTCGGGGTCCAGGCGCATGTCGGACTCCTGAATGCGAACGAAGCCGTTGATGGAGGACCCGTCGAAGTAGATGCCCTCCGTGAACGCCTTCTCCGCCTGGCGTGCCGGGACGGACACGTTCTTGACGGTCCCCAGGATGTCCGTGAACTGCAGACGCAGGAAGTCGATGTTCTCTTCGTCGATGGTCTCCAGCACCGCTTCCTCCTTCTCGGAGAGGTTGCCGCTTGTCATCTTATGCTCGCTTCGACAAACTACTTCCAGTACAAAAACCTTAGTGCTGTAAGCAAACTTTCGTCCATCTCGCACCGACTGTACGTTCGTAAAGTTCTAAACCCTCCGGGGCGCACGTTGGGGCAATGACCTACGAAAATCTCGACGCGAAGCTAGTGAATGCACTTCTCGGCGATGGCCGCGCGAGCCTCCGGTCGCTCGCCGAGGACCTCGACGTCTCCGTGACCACCGTCTCGAACCACCTCAGCGACCTCGAGGACCAGGGCGTCATCCGCGGGTACACGCCCATCGTCGACTACGACGAACTCGGATACGACGTGACGGCGTTCATCCAACTGAAGGTCGAGGGCAGCGCGCTCCCCGACATCACCGAGCGCCTGAAGGGCCACAAGCAGATGACCTCCGTCTACGAGGTCACCGGCGACTACGACGTCGTCGCCGTCGGGAAGTTCACCGACACCGACGGCATGAACGCCCAGATCAAGGAACTCCTCACCGACCCCGACATCAACGAGTCGAACACGAGCGTCGTCCTCAACACCGTCAACGAGAACGAACAGTTCACGCTCGACATCGAAGAGGAGTAACACGGCTCGCACGAGCATACGCCGGCCGCCAGGCCGGCGTTTCTCGTTGGAATCGCCTCACGAGCAGTCGGTGACGGCGAGGTCGTCGTCTCGTCGTTCGCTCCGACCCGTGGGGTTAGTAGTAGAAGAAGTCCCGCCAGAGTTCCTTGAGCGTCGGTGGCCCGACGCCTTCGGGTCGTTCGAGGTCGACTGTCCCGTACTCGCTGAACTCGGTGACGACGACGTAGTGCCGTGTTCGTTCGACGTCCTCGTACTCGCCGTCGGCCGTCTCGACGGTGACCTCGTACGTCGCGACCCGGTGCTCGACCATCCGCGTCACGCGCCCGGACTCCTTGTCGACGAACACGCGGATGGAACTCCCCTCGTGGACGTCGCGTGCGTAGAACATCTGTCGCGTCTCGTAGTACTCCTCGTGGTCGTCGATGCCGAGGACGAGCGTCGATGCGTTCTCGCTGACGACCCGCCAGTCAGCGTCGCTCGCACCCTGGAGGAAGACGTTCCCGCCGTATGCGAACTCCCACACGTTATCGGGCGACGACGCCGAGAACGCACCTCCACGGAACGGCGGGCTTGGGTCTTCGAACTCGCGGGAACCGAGCGAGCTTCCCTCCGGGTAATTGGCGCCGATCTCGGCGCGGCCGTCTGTGACGTAGTACTTCCCAGGCAGGACGGCGAGTGGGAACCAATACGGAGTGTACGACCGCTCCCATCGCTTCGCGTACGACCCCGTCCAGACGCGTTGCCCGAAGAACTGGCGATCCGAGTAGTCGTAGAGGTACTCGTACGCGAACAGGGGACGTCGCTCGCTCTCGTTCTGAACGTGAACGCGCGTGACGGTGCGGTGGTCGACGTGCTGGAACGCCTCGTTCGCGGTCGCGATCATCTGCCCGGGTTCGGCATCGGGCGAGATACGGTGCTCGGCGGGCGGTCCGTGGACGTCAGCGATGCGGACGTACCCGACGACGCTCCCGGTGACGAGGAGCACCCCGAGGTATGCCGCGACGAGCGTCCGCCAGCGAACGTCGGCGTCGAGGAGCCACCGCCATTTCACCGGAGACCACCGGATTCCACTGACTGCGAGTCCGCTACTGTCCCGAACTCCCGACTCCCGTACACGCCGCTCGGATTCCCGTCGGGGTCCCACGCGGTAACACTCACCTCACCTGGTGGGCCGTCCACGTCGATCTCCAGTGAATCGCCCGGCTCCAGCGGGAACGACTGCTTCGGTTCGGCTGGCATTCGTTTTGGAAGGTCGGCCACCGAAACCCACACGACGTTCGGACGACCGGACATGGTCACGGCGACTCGACCGACGTTCTCCGGCGTCACCGTCGTCCCCATGTCGACCACGCACCGAAGCGTCTCCGCCGCGTCGTCGTACGAGAGGTCGACGTGCAGCTGCGGTCCAGTCGCGAGGTTCGTCGTCGGGGCCGCGCGGTCACGAGGGAACGCCGCACAGCCACCGAGCGCGCTCGCGCCGAGCGCGGCCAACACTCGTCGTCGCGTCGACATACCTCGAACCCCTCACTCGCTCTTGAAAAACATATTCGCTGCACGGAGCCACGGCTCAGCGCTTCGGCGTCCGAAAGAAGAAAACGGCGTGTTCTGAGTCAGTACGTCGGCCGAGTGGTGGGGTGTGAAGTTACCTGACCGGAGTTCACATCGCGCCGCCCATGCCACCCATGCCGCCCATGCCGCCCATGCCGCCGCCAGCGCCGCCTTCGTCGTCGCCCTTGTCCGTCGACAGGTCGCCGGCGGAGATGATGTCGTCGATTTTGAGGACGAGGTTCGCGGCCTCGGTGGCAGACGTCAGCGCCTGCTCCTTCGCGTGCGCGGGCTCGACGACGCCGGACTCGAACGTGTCCTCGACGTCGCCGCTGAAGACGTTCAGGCCGGCGCGGTGCTGGCCGTTCTCGTGTGCCGCGCGGAGCTCGACGAGCGTGTCGATGCTGTCGAGACCGGCGTTCTCGGCGAGGACGCGCGGGATGAGTTCGAGCGCGTCCGCGAACGCTTCCACGGCGAGCTGCTCGCGTCCCTCGACGGAGTCGGCGTAATCGCGGAGGCGGTTCGCGACCTCGACCTCGATTGCGCCACCGCCGGCGACGACGCGGCCGTCGCGGACGGTCGACGCGACGACGTCCAGCGCGTCCGTGACGCCACGCTCGAGTTCGTCGACGACGTGCTGCGTGGAGCCGCGGAGGAGGAGCGTCACGCCGTGTGCGTTCTCGTCGCCCGTGACGTAGAACAGCTCGTCGGCGTCGTCGCGGTCGACGTCGGCGTGCCCGATGTCAGCCGGGTCGACGTCGTCGAGGTCGCTGACGACCGCACCGTCGACGATCTCGGAGAGGAACTCCATGTCGGACTTCTTCACGCGACGGACGGCGAGGATGCCTTCCTTCGCGAGGTAGTGCTGGGCCATGTCGTCGATGCCCTTCTGGCAGAAGACGACGTCAGCGCCCGTGTCGATGATCTGCTCGACCTTCTGCTTGAGCTGGGCTTCCTCCTGCTCGATGAACTGCTGGAGCTGGCTCGGGTCCGTGACGTTGACCTCGGTGTCGACGTTCGCCTCCTCGACCTCGACGGCCTCGTTGAGGAGGAGGACGTCCGCGTCACCGACGCTCTTGGGCATGTCGTCGTGAACGGGGTCCTTGTCGATGACGGCGCCCTTGAGGAGGTCGCTCTCGCTCGCGGAGCGGCCCGTCTGCGTCTCGATCTTCAGGAAGTCCATGTCGACGAGCGTCTCGTCACCCTCGGTGTCGACGGCGACCTGCTGGATGGCGTCGACGATGAGCCGGCCGAGGTGCTCCTTGTCGAGTTCCGCGCCCTTGCCGGTCATGGACGTCTCGGCGACCTTCTGGAGGAGCGCCTCGTCGTCGGGTTCGACGTGCTCTGCGATGTCGTCGACCTCGGTACGAGCCTGCTGGCTCGCGAGGTGGAAGCCCTTGATGATGGCCGTCGGGTGGATGTCCTGCTCGAGGAGGTCCTGGGCGTTCTTGAGGAGTTCGCCCGCGACTGCGACGGCGGTCGTGGTGCCGTCACCGGCCTCGTCCTCCTGCGTTTCGGCGACCTCGATGATCATCTCGGCCGTCGGGTTGTCGATGTCCATCTCCTTGAGGATGGTGACGCCGTCGTTCGTGATGGTGACGTCGCCCATCGAGTCGACGAGCATCTTGTCCATCCCTTTCGGGCCGAGTGTGGAGCGGACGGCCTCCGCGACGGCGCGAGCCGCGGAGATGTTGTACTCCTGCGCGTCCTTGTCCTTGACGCGCTGGGATTCGTCCGACATTACGATCATGGGCTGGCCTTGGGCCATTCGCTGACTCATTGTACCCGAATCTATGATTGTGATTCGTAATAAAGGTTGCACATACGATTTCTGCCATCAACTCCGGCTGTTCGTGAGTGACGATGTAAAACGCAGTACGGTGGCGGTATACGTAGGTTAGTGTGTCGAGTGTTACCAAGCTTCGAGACGTGCCGATGGCGTCCGTATCCGGTAGTTTAAGTACTCCTGTCGCGGGTGTCGTGCGACCCCGAAGATCCGCGAGCCACACGACAGGCGACGACCCGACGCCCAGCAACGACGACGAGGATGCGACCGACAGCGACGACGCGGACGAGACCAGTCGTCGTCGACTTCCCCGGCGACTGGGACGCCGAAGTCGTCGAGGACCTCGCGATGGACAACGACGAGCACATCCAGTTCCTGAACTCCCTCGACCACGGCTACGCGGTCGTCGAGTTCACGCGCGACGAGGCGCGCTACGCCGCGTGGGGCGTCGACGTCGAGGAGAACAGCGATGCCACCGAGCGCGAGAACCCCGCCGAGTCCACGACCTCCGACGGCGAGGCCGAACTCGTCGAGCACTACGAACTCTAGTCCGGTAACTCGTAACGACCGCCTGACCGACGTCTCGTCGAGGAGGGCGTTGCGGGCGGTCCGGCGGCGCTGTCTGCGTATACGGGCGCGTTTCCGTTCGACAGTCACCGCTTGTCGGGTCCCGTGCGCGAACAAACCAGTCGATAACTATCTCGCTGGCGTGCCACGCCAGACGCGATGGACCCAGGGACCGGCTGTGGCGACGAGGATACGGGGACCGGCCGCGGCGACGAGGATCGGACCACGGCGTCGGCGGACGACGGGGTGTGGTCGTCTGATGGGCGCGGTGGGCGACGTCGATTTCTCAGGTCGGTCGCGGCCGCGACGGTCGGCGGTGGCCTCGCGGCGATCCTCGGCAATCGCGACATCGTCCAGCCGGTCGCTGCGGCCGACCTCGCCCGGCGCGAGGCGGGCACGCTCGACGTGGACGCGAGCACCGACACGGACGCCGTGTTCCCGCAGTCCGTGATGAGTGGCGGGCCGACGCCCTCGGGCGCCATCGTCTGGACGCGCCTCTCGCCCGCGGCCGCAGCGCGCAACGGGACGCTCGTGTGCCAGGTCGCGTCCGACCCGGACTTCGACGACGCCGTCGTCTCGAGGGTCGTTCCCGACGGCCGGTTCTCCGCACGCCACGACCACGTCGTTCAGGTCGACCTCGACGGCGAACTCGCCGCGGACTCGTACTACTACTACCGGTTCGTGTACGACGGCACGCCGACGCGAACTGGGCGACTGCGGACGCTCCCGGAACCAGACGCGACCCCCGACTCGCTCAGGGTCGCCGTCGTCTCCTGTCAGGACTACCAGAACGGGTACTACGGTGCGTTCCACCACATCGCCGAGGAGGACGTCGACTACGTCCTGCACCTCGGGGACTTCATCTACGAGTCCGCGAACGGTCAGTACACGACGCCCGGACGGCGCGTGCCCGACGACCGCGCCCTGTCGCTCCCGAGCGGCCGACCGCTCGCCGAGACCCTCGACGACTTCCGGTACCTCTACAACCAGTACAAGCGCGACCGGTTCCTCCAATCGACGCTCGAACGACACACGCTCGTCGCGGGCTGGGACGACCACGAGATCGGGAACAACCGCTACTGGGACTACGTGACGGACGCACCGGTGCTGCCCGCCAAACGCCGCGGGAGAGACCCCGAGTTCGCGATGGATCTCACCGCGAACGGCATCCAGGCGTGGGTCGAGCACATGCCGATGCGCGTCGACTACGACCCGGACGCCGACCACCTCCACGACCAGCTCCGGCTCTGGCGGCGCGTCCAGTTCGGTGACCTCGTCGACCTCGCGGTCACCGACGAGCGCCTGTTCCGCGACGGCCCGCCGTGTGAGGAAGGTCGCGTCGTCTGGTGTTTCGAAGAGGATGCACGAGGGCGAACGATGCTCGGTCGCGAACAGCGACGCTGGTGGAAGGAGTGGACCGCGAACTCGACGGCGACGTGGACGGTCTGGCTGAACGAGGTCCTGACGATGCCACTCACGCAGGGCGAGGGCTGGAACCAGATAGAGTTCCTCCACGACGCCTGGGACGGCTTCCAGCACGAACGTCACCGGCTCATGCGGCACCTCCGCCGGCGCGGCCCGCGGAACTTCGTGACGCTCACGGGCGACCTCCACTGCGCGATGGCCGGCGTCCAGCACGCGCACTACGGCGAGTTCGGGCGCGGCGACCGCGGCCCGCGCGTCGGCGTGGAGTTCCTCGCGCCCGCCGTGAGCAGCACGAACGCCGCGGACGTCTTCAGCGACCGCTCGTGGTGGGACCGGACGGACCTCCACGACCTCGTTCGCGAGGAGAACGAGCACCTGTCGTTCGTGAACTGGCACGAACACGGCTACGCCGTCGTCGAGTTCACCGACGCGGAAGCCACCTACACGGCGTACGCGGTCGACGCCAGCGAGAACAGTCCCGACGCAACCCGCCGCGAACTCGCCACGTACGTCGTCCCCGACGGCCGCCCGAAACTCAGACGGCGGTCGTGAACGCCAGTCGCGTGGCGGTCGTGAACGCCAGTCGCGTGGCGGTCGTGAACGCCAGTCGCGTCGCGCTCCCGCTCCGGGCCCCGGGACGCCCGGGCGGGGTCAGACGTCGACGGCCTCCAGCAGCCCTGGGGACTCGTTCCCCGGGTCGTTGACGGCGGTCGATACCGGGTACGAGCGCATCGCGCCGTCGTACGGTTCCAGGAGCGCTTGCGCCTCGTCGGGGTCGCCGTGGAGCCACGTCGTCTCGTCCTCGCGGTCGAGGACGACGGCCATGCGATGATGGAGGTCGGCGACGACGTCGTTCGGTTCAGTCGTCAGGACGGTGAAGGACTCGACGCGCCGCCGCCGGTCGTCGTCGCCGTCGGCGCCGAACGCGGCGAGACTCGACTGCGCGACCTCGCCCTCCCAGACCTCGTAGAGGCCGGCCATCGCGAACACGGACTCGTCGGCGAGCGTGACGCGGTACGGTTGCTTCCCGCCGCCGCGCTCGACCCACTCGTAGAAGCCGTCCGCGGGGACGAGGCAGCGCCGACGCTCGAAGGCGTCGCGGAACGACCGCTTCTCGCGGACCGTCTCCGAGCGCGCGTTGATGGGGCGGTTCGCGTCGTCGGGTTCGCCCACCCACGACGGCACCAGTCCCCACTCGGCGAACGCGAACTCGCGTCCTCGGTCGCCCGCGTCCCGAACGTCCTCGGGCGCGTGCTCGGGGTCGACGTCGACGCCCGTCCGGACGACGGGCAGGGACTGTCGCGGTGCCGCGTTGTACCGCTTCTCGTAGTCGTCCGGAACCTGCACGCCGAAGCGCTCCGCGAGGTCGCCGGCCTCGACCGTCAGCGTGTATCGACCACACATACTCCCCCGTTCGGTCGGCGCGTGCATATGCGCACCGTCGCCGAACCCGCGAGTCCCCGGCACTGACGCGAATCCCCGGCACTGGCGGTGCTCACGCGCGGCGGTCGTCCTCGTCCGCGAGCGGCAGTCGCACGACGACGACCGTCCCCTCGGGGCCAGTGTCGACCGTGACCGTCCCACCCTCGTCCTCGACGAGCCAGTTCACGAGCCAGAGCCCGAGGCCGTCGCTGTGACTCAGCGGCGTCTCCGCGGTCGCGTCGAACACCTCGCGCTCGTGCTCCGGGATGCCCGGGCCGTCGTCGTGTACCTCGACGACCGCCCACGGCCCGCCGTCCCTGGGATGCTCCTCGCGCGCGACGACGTCCACCCGTTGCGTGTCGCCCTCGTTGTGCTCGGCCGCGTTCTCCAGGACGTTCTCGAACACGAACGGGACGCGGTCGCTCACCGACACCCAGAGCGCGTTCGGCGCGAACGTCGAGAACGTCGCGTCGTACGTGTCCTCGAGGTCGTCGACGGTCCGCCGGAGGTGCGCGCCGAGGTCGAACGGCTTCTTCGTCACGTCCGTCTCGAACGCGCGCTCCAGTTCGCGAGCGCGCTCCCCGAGCGCCACCAGGTCGTGGGCCGCCTCCGCGATCTCGTCGGCCGCCGAGAGGTGGTCCGGGAGCGTCTCCGCGTACCCCGCGACGATGTTCGCCGTCGTCCGGATGTCGTGCCGGAGCACGCGGTTCAGGACCGACAACTGCTCGGCCTGCCGGCGGAGCTCGCGCTCACGGCGCTCCCGACCGGAGACGTCCCGGCCGACGCCACAGAACCCGATGACGTCCCCGTCCGCGTCCGTGAGTCGCGTCCCCGTCAACTCGTAGGGCGCCGCGTCGCCCGTGGCGGTCTCCAGGTCGACCTCCACCGTCGCCGCACCCGTCTCCAGGATGACTGCGATGGCGCGCGCGATTCGTTCGCGGTCCGCGTTCACCACGAAATCCGGCGCCGGACGCCCCTCGAGCTCCGCGTCCGAGAGTCCCGTGACGTCCGCGAACGCCGAGTTCCAGTACCGACACCGCCCCGTCTCGTCGAACACGTAGAACGCGTCCATCATCGAGTCCAGCGCCTGCTCGAAGAACTCCTCGGCCTTCCCGAGCGCACGCCGAGAGCCCGCGTACTCGACCGCACGATGCACGCGATGCGCGAGCACGTCGCCAGCGTCAGCGCGCGTCACGTCCACGACCTCGTCGGCGCCAGCGGCGAGCGCGTCCGCGACCGCCCCGTCGCCACCGTGCGTGACGACGACCACGGGAACCCGCTTGGCGACCTCGTCGACCGCGTCGACGAACCCCGAGAGCGACGCAGTCGGCGGGTCCGAGCCGACGACGACGCAGTCGACGACGCCGACCGCGGCCGCCGTCACCACCGCGTCCACGTCCGCGACCGCGTTCACGTCGAACGCGGGAAGCAACCCGGAGACGTCCACGCCGACGGCGCAGACGCTCGCGCCACCGGTCGCTCCATCGTCCGAGGCGAACTCGCGGAACACGACACGTACCTCGACCTACGGCGTAAAAAGCGCTTGCAGCAGGACAGTTCTCGATACGCGACCACGGGAGATGGCAGCCGGTCAGCGCGACGCCGGCCCGCGGGACGGCGCGGTCGTCCGGTAGAGACCCTCGACCGCGTCGGCGTCGAGCGCGGCGTCGTAGAACCGGACGTCCGCGAGCTGCCCCTCGAAATCGGGCGTGTGAACGCCCTGGTCGCGGTCGACGTAGTGATAGCCGACCGCCGCACCGATGGGGTCGAGCGCGACCGGATACGAGTCCCTGGTCTCGCCGACGACCTCGCCGTCGACGTAGAGACGCGCGGTCTCACCGTCGACGACGTACGCGACGTGCTGCCAGGCGTCCACGGTCAGCGTGCTCGCAGGGACGCTCACCGCCGCACGCGCCCGCTCCGCGTCGCGGTCGTAAAGCTGCCCGAAGAACCGCTCGCGCCGCAACGCCAGCGCGAGGTCGTCCCACTTCACGACGACCTGCCACGTCGAGAGCGACCCCGTCGGCCGCACCCAGCACGCGACCGTCGCCGCACCCTCCGCGCCGAACGCCGGCGTCCGCAACCGCCCGCCGTCGACCGCATACCCCGCACCGAGGAGGGACCCGCTCGCCGGCTCGCCCTCACCCAGGTCCGCCGGCGCCGTCGCGGCCGCAGCGCGCTCACCGAGCACCGGCCCCGACCCATCGACGCCCGCGAACGACGACGTCTCCGGGAGGTCCCGGACGTCCTCCGTCCGGTCGGTCGCCCTCGCCGCACACGCATCCACGCACTCGTCCGCCCACGCGAGCGCCTCGTCGCTCTCGTTCCGCAGAACCGCGTGCGGCCGACCGTCGTCGTACACGACCAGTTGCGCCACCCGATGGGTCCCGAGGTCACTCACGAACAACGCGAACTCCGGCACCGCCGCAGTCCCGACCGACGCCCCACCATCCACCACCATCCCATGCAACCACCCCGAGTACGACTCCACGAGCGCGTCGAACAACGCCTCCGAACACACCAACTCCACCGTCGTCTCCCCCTCGACCGCCTGCGCGTACAGCACCTCCAAGTGCTCCACGCTCGACACGTCCGGCACGACCGCTCGAACCGACGACGCACGCTCGAACGCCGCACGCACCCCCGCCCGCACGTCGAACCCCGCCACGTCCCCCACCAACGCACGATCCGCTCCCCGGAGGAACGCCACCGACAACGGCGACTCCTTCCACAACGGCTCCAGCGCCGCCGCCGACCGCTCCAACGCCGTCGCCGACCGCTCGCACTCGAGCACGATATCCAGCGCCAACACCCCCGTCACCGTCGTCTCGAACGACCCATTCAACCGCCGGATCAACCCCTTCGACGCCAACTCCTTCGTCGCCCGATCCACCGTCGACCGCGACGACCCCACACGATCCACCAGCGCACGCTTATCGAACGGCCCATCACGCAACAGATCCAGCACGTCAGCCCGCCGCTTCGCCACCTCCAATACCGACTCGGTCATCCGTTACCCACCCCGACCACGTGTGCGCAGATAGACCTATCGGCCCCATGAACAACAGACCGCACCGCCGCCCGGTCGTATAACTCGAATCCCACTCAACACCCAACAAAAACGAACCCCACACACCGACGACCCGACCTCCCCTCGCATCCTCCCACCGACACACCCATCGCTCCTCGCTCGACTGCTGCGGTAGAAACGCCAGGACAGGGATATCAACGACCCCATCGGGCCCGCTGTTACCCTGGTGGGTTCGCTTCTTGCCGATGAGGCTTGTCCGTGAACTCGGCCTCGAACCCTTCCGGGTGGGGAATGAATCCGTCGCTTGGCGTCATCGTTCCAGACTTCAGGGCGAGTTGACTGTCGCCCGTCCGTCGAGACGACTGTTGGCCTCGACGGACGTACCGCAAGCCGATATTCTTCGCTGCATTGTAATCCGCGTTCGCCTCAGAACCGCATTTCTGACAACAGAACTCGGTGCGAGTCGGTCGATTCTCGCCGGCAGTGAACCCACACTCACAACACCGTTTCGACGTGTAGGATGCACCGACTTGCTTCACGGTAATACCGGCTTGTTCGGCCTTGTAATCCACTTTCTCGTAGAGCTCCGAGAACGCCCACTTGTGTCCCCAAGCCGCATTCGTATTCTCTCGGATTTCGGTCAGGTCCTCGAACACGATGAGGTCACAGTCGTACCGGATGGCCTCTGCGACGAGTCCGTTCGCCACCTCGTGCATTCTTCCACGTATGTGTCGGAGCTGTCGGCCGCTAGCCTCTCGGAGCGTTCGATGAGCGCTCCGGGTCCCTGTTCGCTGGAGTCCGCCGCGAGTCTTCTCGAACTGGCGGAGCCTGTGGTTCAAGTTTCGACCGGAGAAGAACCGAGCCGTGCTGGTAACGGCGATGTTCTCGACGCCGAGGTCCACCCCGAGAACCGTCCCGTCCTCGGCAGTGTCACGTTCAGCGTCTGTCTTCGGGCGTCGAAGTCCGAGATGCAGCAGTACGGTATCGTCATTCCCGATTGTAAGCGTACTCTCGGTCGCTTGCCACTCCTCAGAGTCAAGATATTGTTGCTGATAGCCCTCGTCGATCTCCGGAAGCACCAATTCACACCGAACGCGGCTCTCTGTAGTCGATAGCGAGACTGTCTCGTCGTCGAAAAGCGTCATCGTTCGGGTATCGTACGTCACCGTAGGGGCGGTGAAAGTAGGTTTGCTAACGCTCTCCCCTTCGCCCCGACGTTCGATGCAGCCAGTGATTGCTTGGGCAGCTTGATGAGTGGCGAGAACCGCGTGTTGACTCCCGAGGCTGGTTTGTTCGCGTACGTCGTCGTACGCGAGTGGCTGGACGTCACTCTTTGCGTTACATACGTTCCATGCCTTGTCGGTGGCGATCTGACAAACACGCTTCCACTCAGAAATCGTCTCTTCGAGAAGGTCGCGTTGCTCGTCGGAAACCGCCAATCGAGTGATTACCGTCCGACGAACGTAGTTGCCCGCCACGACTTCAATGTGTGTCTAAATATACTTATATCAAACGTATTAGGTGGAATAAAAGCAGTCGGCTGCTTACCCACTCGCGTCGCTCGTTCTGCTCCCTGATTCAAATCCCTGCCATCGAACGCTTCTATCGCAGCGACTCGCTCGTCGCTGTCGCTCCTCGCTCGATTGCTGCGGTAGAAGCGCCAGGACAGGGATTCGAACCCTGAATCCCGAATGGGAACACGCTTTCCAGGCGTGCGCCTTACCGTTCGGCCATCCTGGCTCCGTTCGAGGATACCGGACTCGGTAATTTAAGGGCTTTGTTTCCGCTTCGGGCGGTTAGCGGGTCCGGCGGGATGCCACCAGTGCGAGCGTCAGGAGGACGGCGAGTGCGGTCGTGGCGCCGAACCCGGGCGTCGGGCCGTCGTCGCTCGGGGTCGAGGCGGTGGTCGTCCGCGGGCGGGTCGGGTTCGGGTCCTCGCCGTCGACGAGCCCGTCGTCGTCGGTGTCCGCGGCCGTCGGGTCGGTCGCGCCGTCGACCTCGGTGGCGTCGTCGAGCCCGTCGCCGTCGGTGTCCGCGGCCGTCGGGTCGGTCGCGCCGTCGACCTCGGTGGCGTCGTCGAGCCCGTCGCCGTCGGTGTCCGCGACGGTCGGGTCGGTGCCGGCCTGGAGTTCCGCGCCGTCGTCCAGTCCGTCACCGTCGGTGTCCGCGACCGTCGCGTTCGTTCCGGTCGTGACTTCGCGGCCGTCGGCGAGGCCGTCGTCGTCCGTATCGCGAACGGAGGGGTCGGTGCCGGCCTGGAGTTCCGCGCTGTCGTTCAGCCCGTCGTCGTCCGTGTCTGCGAGCGTCCCGTTCAACGTGGAGTCGTAGCGCTCGGTTCCGTCGTCGAGGCCGTCGCCGTCGGTGTCCGCGACCGTCGGGTCCGTCTCGCCGAACACCAGTTCCGCGCGGTCCGAGACGCCGTCGTCGTCCGTGTCCGATTCGACCGGACTCGTCCCGGTGGCGACCTCGCGGCCGTCGTCGAGGCCGTCGCCGTCCGTGTCCGCGTCGAACGGGTCCAGCCAGCGCGCCTTCTCGACGGACTCGTTCGCGCCATCGTTGTCGGCGTCGCGGTCCGATGGTGCGGGCGTCAGCCACCCGGACCTGTACGCGACACCCGGTGCTGCGTCCGTCGTCACGTGGCGGTCGAGCCACGGGTCGAACGACGTGCCTGCGACGCGCTCGACCATCTCCTGGAACTCCCCGTAGGTCACCTCGCCGTCGTGGCGGTTCACGAGGTAGAGGACGTCAGCGACCGTCCGGTTCCCGTCGGTCGCGAGCCGGACCTTCCGGTCGAGTGCCGCGAGCACGCGACGGCCCTTCGTGTACGTCGCCGTCCCCCAGCCCGTCGCGTCCGGGTTCGCGAGCACGACGTCGTTCCCGTGGTCCGTCGCCACGTGGTCGTAGAACCCCTCGAACGACAGCGACCCCTGGCGGTACGACGCGAGCGCGGCGTAGTACTCCGCACTCCCCTCGGTGAGCCATGCGACGCGCTCGTCGAGCTGCCATCGTTGCCGCGTGTGGACGTACTCGTGCACCCAGACGTTGTGCGCGTCGCCCGCTTCGGCGTCCTCGTGCACCCACGCGACGTCGGTCCAGAACGCCTGACCGCCACCGCGGATCGGGTCGGGTGCGGCGAACAGCGTCATCGTCCCCTCGCGGTCGCCGATCGAGAGGTTCTGCGCCGCGGCCTCGACGGTCGCCCGAACCGCCGGCACGTCCACGGACGTCCGGGACGGCACCACGAGCCTGACCGTCTCGCCGCCCGCGGCCCAGGACTCGACGGTCGCCGCGCCGAAGTAGAGGATGCCGTCGCTCGCCACGCCGGTTCGGAAGAACGACGCGTTCGCCGTCGTCCGTGGGTCCGACGCGTTCGCGACGGGCGTCGGGTGGTTCCCGGTGTCGGTCCGGTACGTCGTCTCCAGGGGCGCGTAGACGAGCGCCCAGTCGTCGCGCTCGACGAAGTCGTACCCGGTCTCGCGGCGGTCGGTCGTCGGCACGCGTAGCGTCACGCTCGGCGTCCCGACCTCGCCCGATTCGGGGAACGTGTCCCACGCGTACTCGCAGTCGTAGTCCCCGGCGTAGTGGTACATGTGGTCGCTCTCGACGAGCTCGACGCCGTCGCGCTGCACGTTCACGCAGAGCTCCTCGACGGACTCGTGCACCTCGAACGCGTACGTGACCTCGACGAAGCTCTCGTTCGCAGGGGTCCGCCGGTACGTGACGGTCTGTTCGACCAGCGGCGTCGACTCGTTCCCTGGTCGGTCCACGGTATCGACCGACGGACCACCCGCTGACGGCGAGCTCGCGTTCGCGCCGGCAGCGGCAGCGCCGCCGGCGACGGCACCGAGCGGCGTTGCGACGACGAGCAGGACGACGAAAGAGACGAGGGCAGCGCTTCTCACTCGGTGACAGATTCGCGTTCGCGTGGAAAACGTTGTGGCTGCCGACGAGCGATGCGGGCGGTCGCCGCGGGTCCAGTTCGCTACTCGCGGGAACGGAGTCTGCGTTCCCCGACGTAGCTCGCGCCCGTCGCGACGACGCCGACCACGACGGCGACGCCGACGGCGGGGAGGAGCCCGATGCCGGTGTTCCCGAGGAGGACGTACCCCTGGTGGAGGACGAGGAACGTGAGCGCGGCGACGGCACCCCAGAGGAGTGCGGACTTCGTCCGCGCGTCCATCACTCGGAGGCGATGACCTCGATCTCGACGCCGACGCCCTTCGGGAGCGCGCCAGCCTGGACCGCCGAGCGCGCCGGCGGGTTGTCGACGAAGTACTCCTTGTACGCGGCGTTCATCTCGTCGAAGTCGTCGATGTCCGCGAGGAACACGGTCGCCTTGAGGACGTCCTCCATGGTGAGACCCTCCTCTTCGAGGATGCCCTGGACGTTCTCGAGGCTCTGACGGGTCTGCGTCGTGATGTCCTCGTCGTCGAGGAGTTCGCCGTCGGGCGTCATCGGGATCTGGCCGGCGGTGAACACGAGGTCGCCGTTCGTCGTCGCCTGACTGTACGCGCCGACCGCTTCCGGTGCGTCGTCCGTGCTGATGATGCGCTTCATGCGCGAGACCACTCCCGGACGCCTCTTAAAGACTGGCGGGTCGTCGCCGGTTCCCGCCCGCTTTTGGGTTCGTGGGGCGGACGCGAGGACATGGACGGACGTCGCGCGGTCGCTGGTGGGGTCGCGCTCGCGGTCGGCGTGGCGCTCGCCGCGGTCGGTCGGCGTCGCATGGCGGCGGCGCGCGTCGACGACGTCCCGCTGGCTCGCGTCCGCTCGCGCGGTCGCGTCGGCGCGGACTTCCACGAGCGGTCGGGGCTCGCGGGCGACCGCGTCGGCGGCGAGCTGGACGACCTGGACGCGTTCGCTCGCGACGGCTTCGATATCTCGCGGGTCGCGCCCGCAGTCCGGCGGTTCTACGAGCGCACGAGCGAGTACCGGATGACCGTCAGCGCCGAGTGGCATCGCCCGTTCCGCGCAGGGGCGGCGCTCGCTGCGCCGGTGACGAGCGCCGTCGAACAGCTGAACCTCCCCGGTCCCCGCGAGCGTGGTCGCGTCCGCGTGGTCGAGAGCGACCTGTACGCGTTCGACGAGGACGCCGCCGCTGCAGCGGACGTGGTCGACCCGCGCGAGGACACGCGATTCTGGATTCGAACGGACGTCGACACCGGCGAGGCGGTGTTCGTCGCCGTCTACGGGTCGCACGTCCACGACGGCCGGCGGTACGTGAACGTCGCGGTCCCGCTCCCTGGCGGAACGCTCTCGACCGTCCTCGAACCGCGAGCGCTCGCGCTCGCCGACCGCGACGCCGTCGGCGTCGACCTGACGACGCGCGCACCGGGCCATCCGGGGCTGTTCTGGTCGACCAGGAACGCGGACTACCGGCTCCCGGCCCACCAGCGGTTCCGCGTGTGGCCAGCGGACGCCGGCCCGGAATCGGCCGACCGAGGAATCGGTGACAGGGCCGCGCCGGGCGTCGACCGCGCGGCAGCGCTCCCCGTCGACCGCGGCTTCGGCGGCGAGCATGGACGGGACGGTGACCGCGCGGACGCAGTCGTCGCGACCCACGAGATGTGCTTGTGGGATCGCACGTTCCTCACCGTCCGGTACGGGGCAGCGCGACGAGGAGACTGATAAGCACGCGCTCGCTACGGGGCGTATGGCAGAGTCGTCATCGGATTCGCCCGAGCGCGCCGGTGAGTCCCCGCTCTCCCGGGTGCGCGCCGCGAAGGCCGAGCGCGCCGACGAGCGCCTGCTCACCGGCCCGAAGCTCATCCTGTTCGGTATCCACGTCAGCCTCGTCGGCGTCGTCCTCCCCGACCTCTGGCCGCTCGTCGTCGCGGGCCTCGCGTTCAGCGTCATCGGCCTGACGCGATGACGCACTCCGCGAGGCAGTCGGCCTGACGCGGTGACGCACTCCGCGAGGCAGTCGGCCTGACGCGGTGACGCGGCGGCACGCTGGCGTTGATCCCGGGGACGTGCGAACGCGTGGCGTTTTGTGACTCCACGTCCAAATCGCGGGCATGAACGTCGTGTCGTTGCTGCCGTCGGCGACGGAGATACTGTACGCCGTGGGGGTCGAGCCCGTCGGCGTCAGTCACGAGTGCGACTATCCACCCGAGGCAGCGGAGCTGCCGGCGGTGAACTACGCGAACGTCGACCCGGAGGCCGACAGCGCCGAGATCAACGCGCAGGTCGCCGAGGCGGAATCGTCGGGCGAGGGCGTCTACGGCATCCGCGTGGACGTCCTCGACGACCTGGACCCGGACGTCGTGGTGACGCAGGGTATCTGTGACGTGTGCGCGGTCGATTCGGTGCTGGTGGAGGACGCCGTCGAGCGCATCGACGCGAACCCCGAGGTCGTGACGACCGACCCGCATCGGCTCGAGGACGTCGTCGGTGACGTCGAGCGCGTCGGCGCGGCGGTCGGTCGCGAGGCCGAGGCCCGCGAGGTCGCAACGGGGCTCCGCGAGCGCGTCGAGGGAGTCCGCGAGCGCGTCGCGACCCACTGCGAGGAGACGGACAAGGAGCGTCCGCGCGTCGCCATCTTCGACTGGCTCGACCCCGTGATGGTCGCGGGGCACTGGATGCCGGACGTGGTCGAGGCGGCGGGTGGCAAGTACGGGATGGTCGACCCCGGCGAATCGGCGCGGCCACGCGAGTTCGAGGAGGTCCGCGAGTACGACCCGGAGGTCGCCATCGCGGCACCCTGCGGGTTCGGGCTCGACCAGACCGCACGCGACCTGGACGCGCTCACCGGGCACGACGGCTGGAGTGACCTCACCGCGGTCGAGTCAGGGCGGACGTGGGCGCTCGACGGCCACCACTACGCGAACCGGCCCGGCCCGCGTATCGTCGACACCGTCGAGCACGTCGCCGCGATGCTCTGGCCGGACGCGTTCGACGCCCCACCGCGCGACGCGGCGCGCCCGCTCGCTGAACTACGTGCGGAGGCCTGAACGGACGGCAAGCCGGGCGAGCCGGTGACGTCAGTACGCTTCGAGGCGGACGTCGCCGTTCCCGGTGCGTGCGGTGATGCGGTGGGTGCCGTCGCCGATGCGACCCCGGACGTGCCGGCGCTCGTCGACGTCCGCGTCGACCGCGACGTCGACGACGCGGACGCGGCCGTTGTCGGTCGAGAGGTCGACGCGTGCAGCGAGCGCGGGGTCGACCCTGACGGTGACGTCGCCGTTCCCCGAGCGGAGCGTCGCGTCGCGGTCGAGCGCGACCAGGTCGACGAGGACGTCGCCGTTCCCCGTCCTCGCCTCCGCGACGCCGCGAGTCGCGCTCGCGGTGACGTCGCCGTTCTCGGACTCCAGGCTGACGACGCCGTCGACGCTCGACGCCGCGACGTCGCCGTTCCGCGAGGACGCGTGGACGTCGCCCGCGACGCCGGAGACGTGGACGCGCCCGTTCGCGGTTTCGACGCGGTCGACGCGGACCCCGGCGGGGACGCGGACCTCGACGTCGTGGCTGACGCGTCCGCCGAGGAACCCGTCGCGCTCCGCTCGCGCGTGAATCACGTACCGGTCGTTCTCGATGGCGGTCTCGACGGGCGCGCTGTCCAGCGGGTTCCCGAGGCCGTTCGACGCGACGGTCGACCGCACCTTCACGCGGTCGAGGCTGTCGTCGGCGAGCACGCGCACGTCGCCGTTCTCGGCGACGACGCGAAGCGAGCGACCCTCGGGGACGGCGTACAGCGCCGACTTCGAGCCGTTCGAGATACCGGCGCTCGTCGAGATGCACCCGGCGAGCGCGACCGCGCCGATGGTCGCGGTTCCGGCGAGGAAGCGCCGGCGGTCGATGGAACTGGAGGTGTGAGGTGCACGGGGACTCATGCGCGGGAATACGCGTGCCAAGGAGATAATCTCGTACTGACACTCGCGAGCACGGGACGCGCCGGGCGGTCGCTGCTGTCGGTCGCGAGGACGGGTCGGTCAGTCGCGGAGCGTCGCGACGGCGCGCGTGACCGACTGCAGGCCGACGAAGCGGGGGACGCGCTCGCGGTATGCGAGGTACGCCTCGCCGTAGGTCTCGCGGAGCCAGGGCTCCTCGACGACGGCCTGCAGCAGCATGAACGCGGTCGCGCCAGCGGCGAGGGCGGCGACGAGCGTCGAGTTCGAGAGCACGGCGAGCGAGGCGAAGAAGACGAGGTACGCGAGGTTCTGGGGGTTCCGCGAGTACCGGTAGAGGCCGTCGGTCTGCAACTCGTCTGCCTGGCCCTTCGTCGCGTCTCCACCGAGGTCCTTCCCGGACTTGAGGAGGAGCGCGACGCCGGCGACGAGCAAGAGGGCGCCCGGGGCGTCCCGAGCGACGCCCGACACCGGGAGCCAGGTGCCGCCCCAGTCGAGTGCGGTCGTCGCGAGGAACGCGAGGAGGAACGTCCGCGAGAACGTCACGTACAGCTTGAACTTGCGGTCGTCGTCGCCTGGTGGCCAGAGCCTGACGTCCGAGACGAACGTCACCACCATGATCGCGAACAG
Organism: Halorubellus salinus; assembly: GCF_020567525.1. Lineage (GTDB taxonomy): Archaea > Halobacteriota > Halobacteria > Halobacteriales > Natrialbaceae > Halorubellus > Halorubellus salinus. The sequence goes on along the minus strand of NZ_JAJCVI010000002.1, from coordinate 658,211 downwards.
TGCGAGGACGCACGCGCCACCGACAGCGAACGCGACGAGCTCGAGCATCGGTTCCGGGCACAAAGTGTTGGAATTTAAAACTTCTGGTGGGCCGGGGGACGGCTCGTCGGAAACCGCCGAGAGACGCGCTCACTCGGAGACGACGCAGGTCTCCTGGTAGGTCTGGCTCGCGACGGAGTCGACGGGGTCGTCGCCGCAGACCGGACAGTCGGGGTTCGCGCGGTAGGGGACCTCGTCGGCCGAGAGGTCGGCGGCGTCGTACGTGAACATCCGCCCGTGGAGGGGGTCGCCGATGCCGGTGACGAGCTTGACGGCCTCGGTCGCCTGCACGGCACCGATGGTGCCGGGGAGGACGCCAAGGACGCCCGTCGTCGCGCAGTCAGGGACCGTTCCGGGCTCGGGGGGTTCGGGGAACAGGCATCGGTAACAGGGTGCACCGCCCGCCGGAACCGTCGTCGCCTGGCCCTCGAACTTGTAGATTGCACCGTGACAGAGCGGCGTGTCCGCGAGGACGCACGCGTCGTTCAGGAGGTACCGCGTCGCGAAGTTGTCGCTCGCGTCCACGACCACGTCGTGGTCGTCGACCAGGTCCGAGACGGTGTCGCGGTCGACCCTGGTCTGGTGGGTGTCGACGGCGACGTCCGGATTGAGGGCCTCGACGAACTCGCGGGCGCTGTCGACCTTCGGGCGGCCGACGTCGGCGTCCGCGTGGACGACCTGCCGCTGGAGGTTCGAGCGCTCCACGACGTCGTCGTCCGCGATACCGAGCCGCCCGACGCCGGCGGCGGCGAGGTACTGGAGGACGGGTGCGCCGAGCCCACCGGCGCCGACGACGAGGACGCTCGCGTCGAGCAGCGCCGCCTGCCCGCCGGGTCCGACCTCGTCCATGATGACGTGCCGGGAGTACCGGTCGAGCTGCGTCGCGTCCAGGTTCAGGTCGCTCACGGTCGGGGATACCGCACGGAGGAACTTACGTCCGCGGGTCCGCCGTCGTCGAACCACGCTCGGGCGCTGCCCGTGGGCGGTTTCCGCTCGGGCGCTGCCTGTGGGTGGTTCCCCGGTGGTTGTCGACTCCCTGCCGATTCGTCTCGCGAACTGTCGTAGGAGCATACTTTATATGCCTGCCATGCGTTACCGTGACATATGGCGTCCGCACCCGATACCGGTGACGACGTGTTCGACCAATTCCTCGAGAACCGCGGTCACGAGACGGAACCGGTAGGGTGGGAACGAAACTATAACAAGCTCCAGTGCCCAGAGTGCATGGCGCTCCACGACGACGGTGCCGCCGCGTGCAGCGTCTGCAGCTGGGAGCCCTGACTGAGCAAGCCAGGACCGCGTCCGAACCGATTTTCCCAGGGCGACGGGGGCGGAACGAACCGACCCTAATCCCGCGTCCTCGCCCGATTCCACTGGTGGTAACTGGTGGCTATTGCGCCAGCCTACCACGAGCGGCGGTACCATTAATACAGATTATTCCCCTACAGGAAGATGGAGTTCCAAATGCCGGAATGTCAAAACTGCGGGTCCTTCGTCACGGATGCATACGCCCGGGTGTTCACACCTCGGGGCGTCGAGAACCCCCGAGTATGCCCGGACTGCAAGGACAAGATCCGCGACGGTAGCGACGTGCGCGAAGCCCGCTCTCCGCGCAACAACTAGCATCGTCCAGGGACAGCCCCGTATCGCTCGTCGACCGACCCCGGGACCTTCTCCTCGTCCGGCATCTAGCGACGCGTTGACCCCACTCCACCGAACCCACGGTCCTTATGAACGTTCGGGCCCAGTGTGGGTACAATGACCGACTCGGACGCGACACTCACCCGACTGTTCGGTGGTCCCGGCAGCGGGAAGACGACCGCCCTCCTCGACAAGGTCGAAGGCATCCTCGAAGACGACGACGTCGAATTCCGCGACATCCTCGTGGTCTCCTACACGCGTGCCGCCGCCGCCGAGATCCGCGAACGGCTCGCCGAACGACTCGACGAGAACCCGCGAGCGCTCCAGGGGAACGTCTGCACGATGCACGCGAAAGCGTACGACCTCCTGAACCTCTCCCGGGGCGACGTCGTCGGCGAGGACGACAAGGAGGAGTTCTGCGACGACTTCGGCCTCGAGTTCGAGGACGAGTACGGCGGTGCCGGACGACGGACCGCGCGGTCGACGACCATCGGGAACAAGATCATCGCGACCAGTCAGTGGCTGCAGCGCACGAACCGCGACGTCGCCGACTGGTACGACGTCCCCTTCCAGTGGAACGAGGAGGAGGTACGGCTTCCGCCCGAGATCGACCCGAACGCGCAGGAGGGTAACAAGTACACGCCGACGTGGCCGAGCGACGACGACCGCATCGACGTCCCCGACGCCATCCGCGGGTGGCGGTCGTACAAGGGCGAGCACGGCGTCATCGGGTTCGCGGACATGCTCGAACGCGTCAAACAGCGGTCGTTGCTCCCGAACGTCGAGTACCTCGTCATCGACGAGTTCCAGGACATCACGAAGCTCCAGCACGAGGTGTACGAGGAGTGGAAACCGCACATGACGGGAATCCTCATCGCGGGCGACGACGACCAGGTCGTGTACGCGTGGCAGGGCGCGGACCCGGACCTCTTGCTCGAAGCGGACCCGGACGAGGACGTCATCCTCCCGAACTCGTATCGCCTTCCCTCGAACGTCCTGAACGTCGTGAACCGCGAGATCCGACACATCTCGAAGCGCCAGGACAAGGACCTGAAGCCCCGGAAGGAGGGCGGTGTCGTCGAGGCGGTGCAGCGGCCGTCGATGCTCGACCTCGTCCGGAACGTCCGGCGGACGGTCGACGAGACGATGGACGACGACGACCCCGAGACGGTGATGCTCCTGTTCCGGGCGCGCTACCAGATGTTCCAGTTCATCGACGAGTTCATCACGGAGGGCATTCCCTTCAAGTGCCTCACTGATCAGCGGATGTGGACGGACCGCCTCGACGACTACGTGACCGCGGTCGAGCGCGTCGACGAGGGCGAGTCCGTCAACGGCCTGCAGGCGCGGCGGCTCGCGGACATGCTTCAGGACTCGGCGTTCGGGACGAACGAGCGCGACGACCTCTTCGATACGATCGACGAGATGGAGGAGGAGGCGGGCGTGGAGGACCTGACGAACCTGGACGTCCCCGTGGACGTCGTGAAGGATCACGCGCCGTTCATGCCGGGGCCGGCGTCGGCGTCGGACATGGTGCGGAAGGTGACGTCGTTCCAGAAGAAGACGATGAAGGCGTACTTCGCGAGCCCGGACTACCACGGGCTGCCCCGCGACACGGTTCGTCTGGGGACGATCCACTCGGCGAAGGGTCGCGAGGCCGACCACGTGTTCGTGGCGACGGACCTCACGGAGAAGGTCGTCGAGCAGATGGCGGCGACCGCGGACCCCGAGGAGGTCCCGGGTGGGCGCGAGTTCACGAAGACGACGAGTCCGGTCCCGATGTTGACGGACAACGAACGCCGCGTGTTCTACGTCGGGATGTCGCGTGCTCGCGAACGCCTCGTGCTCCTCGAGAACCTCGTCGACGGAGCGCCGACGCTCCCCATCGACGTGCTCCTGAACAACGAGCCGACGGGTGCGGAACTCGAGGAGCTCATCGCGCAGGCCAAGGAGCCGATGGAGGCTGCGGACTAGGCGAGCGATGAGTGGGGACGTCGGCGGGCCGTCGTTGGCGGTCGATTACGCGCCGGTTCGCGAGGCGCTCGCGGACCGTGCGGCGACGGCGTTCGTGCACGTGGGGTCGAGCGACGACGCCGTCCTGCGGTATCTGGCGCGTGCGAGTGACCTCGACGGCGAGCTCGCGGTGTGCGTGACGCCCGAGCAGGCGATGCTGTTCGCGCCCGAGGCGCCCGACGGGGCGCGCAAGGCGTTCCCGGGTGACCGCGTGCTGCCTGGTGGTGGCGAGATTCCGACGGGCGAGCGCGTGGCCGTCGCCCTGGAGGACCTCGGTCGCGAGGGGACGGTGCTCGCGCCGCGGTCGATACCGCACGACGCGGCGCTCTACCTGGAGGGCCGTGGGTTCGAGGTGGCGTCGACGTCGGTCGTCGAGGACGCACGCGTCGCGAAGACCGACGCCGAACGGCTTCGCGTGCGGAGCGTGCAGATGGCTGCGGACGCCGCGGTCGAGCGCGCTCGCGCGGTCCTGCGCGAGAGCGAACGTCACGGCGACGACGGGCACGGTCACGGCGACGACGGGCACGGTCGTGACACCGTGGACCCGGCGGACGATCACCTCGCTTTCGAGGGGATGGCGTTGACGACGGAGCGGTTGCGGCGCGAGGTCGCCGCCGAACTCGCGGGTGCGGGCGTCGACCCGGGGGTGGTCGCGGTCGGTGCGGGCGTGGATGCGACGCCGCGGTCGGACGCGGCACTCCGCCCGGCCGAACCGGTCGTGGTCGCGCTCGCGCCGCGGGACCGCGACGGCTACCACGGGCGGGTCGTTCGGACGCTCGTCGTGGACGGCGACGGCGGGTGGACGCGGCGCGCGCAACTCGCCGCGGACGGTGGCGTCGACGCGGCGCTCGCGGAACTCGAACCGGGCGTCGACCTCGCCGCGGTCGAGCGCGAGGGCGCCGCGGAGTTGACCGCGTACGGGTTCGACGACCCGAAGAGTACGTTCGACGCGCACGGCGTCGGGCTGGCGCGACGCGAACGCCCACGCGACGCCGAGGCGTCGGTTCCAGAGGGGGCCGTCGTGGCGCTCGACGCGACCGTCGACGGGCCGGATGGCGTGGTGCGAGTTGCGGACCTCGCGGTCGTCACCGACGACGGCGGCGAGCGCGTCGGGACCGCGGACCGGTCGCTCGTTCCTTGAGGCGTCGGGACCGCGGACCGGTCGCTCGTTCCTTGAGGCGTCGGGACCGCGGACCGGTCGCTCGTTCCCTGACGCTCGGTCCTGGAGCGCTCCTCGCTGGGAAGCGCTTACCGTGGTCGTGGTCGTACGTCGAGTCATGAGCGAGCGCGCTGTCGACCTGGAACGTGCGACCGGCGACCGACTCGCGGACGTCGAGGCGCTCCTCGCGGCGAACGACCTGCCCGTCGCGGACGTCCACGACGGGACGGCCGAGTTCTACGCGGCGTTCGACGACGGCGACGCGGTCGGGTTCGGTGGGCTGGAGGTCCACGACGACGCCGCCTTGCTTCGGTCGGTCGTCGTCCGCGACGCGGTGCGGGGACGGGGCTACGGGACCGCTATCTGTGACGCGCTCGAACGCGAGGCTCGCGAGCGCGGCGTCGAAACGGTCTCCCTCCTCACGACCACCGCGGCGTCCTTCTTCGGTGCCCGGGGCTACGACGACGTGGACCGTCGCGACGCGCCCGCGGCGCTCCGGGAGACTGCCGAGTTCGCCGACCTCTGTCCGGCGTCGGCGACGTGCATGCGGAAGCGTCTGGATGGCTGCATCGAGTGACGGTTCGAGGACGTGCCCCTCGACGAGACGTGGGGCGTCGTACGACGCGGTCGCGACGAGACGCGACTCGGCAGCCCGCTCCCGGGCGCGAACTGGCGTCTGCTTTCCACGCCGACGTTGACCTGGCGAACGTTTTGAATGCGGCCGTCGTAGGTGCACTCGTGCCCGATCCGATCTGTCGTCGCCGGCTCCTCGCGGGGCTCGCCGCCAGTTCGTCCCTTCTCGCGGGGTGTTCGTCGCCGTCGGACCCGACCGAGACCGACCCCGCGAGTGCATCCATGACCCGGTCGACGACGACTGGTGGAGTCGAATGGACGACCGACCCGGCGTCGACGACGACTGGCCGGACGGACAGGGTCAGCATCTCCTGGAGCGTGCAGAACGACGTCTCCACGGACTACCGAGCGCTCTTCGCGACGCTTCCGGGCGCGGTTCGCGCGTTCGACGTCACGTACCTCGACGGCCGGACCAGTCGGATTCCGAAGGACTCGCTCGGTGCTCTCTCCGGCGCGGACCTGGAAGGGGCGGCGGTCGTCCAACCGGTCGGTGACGACGTCACCAGCACGCTCGTCGACGTCGCCGCTGGGGCTTCCAAAGCAGGCGTGTTCGAGGACGTGCCGAGCACGAGCGACGTGATGTACGCCGTCACGCCGGTCGACGAACGGGTTCGAACCCTCGGGTTGACGACGTGCAGCGTTCGCGTGCTGTCGGCGGTCGACGTGCTCCTCGAGGCGGAGGACGTGACCATCCGAACGACCTGCGTGGACTGACCACGGGAACGGATCCGCGGCCATCGAACCATCTGTCGTTCCAGTTCTGGGACGGAGGAAGTGAGGTGCCTACGTCGTGCGTTCGACGCCGACCAGGTCGTTTCGCTCGCTCGCGATTGTGCATCGGTACCTAGTCACAGAGTAACACTTTACTGACAGGTGGGGCGATTCGTCGTATGGCCTCGCTCGAGGACCACTACGACGCCCTCCGCGCCCGGGACCGCTACGAGCCAGTCGACGACCACGCCAGCGAGGGGCTGGCACTCGGCGACCTCCCACCCGCCGAGGTCCACCGCCGGTTCGTCGTCGGCGAGGACGCTCGCGCGTTCGCGAACGACGCCGGGACTGACGGCGTCTGCACGTTCGGCGTGAGCGTCACGGGCCCGCCGCACGTCGGGACGCTCGGCCAGATGCAGACCGCGCTCGCCCTCCAGCGCGCCGGCTTCGACGTCCAGTTCGTCGTCGCCGACTTCGAGCCCTACAGCACCCAGGGGTACGCGCTCGACGTCGTCCGCGAGCGCGCCCGACGGTTCGTCGCGTTCGTCGAATCGCTCGGGTTCGACCACGACCGCGGCCGACTCCGCACCCAGTACGGTGCCGAAGACGTCGCACACACCGCGTACCACCTCTCGCGGTACGCCGACCCCGAGCGCGACGTGGACGCGTTCGAGCTCGAGGACACCGCGTGGGAGCGCGCGAACCGCGACGCGTACGACGACGCCGGCGTCGACGCCACCGCACTCGGCGAGAGCGACCTCCCCATCGAGTGGGAACCCAGCCGGTTCACGCGCCGCATGGACGGCTTCCTGATGGTCGCCGACATGCTCCACCCGCTCGTGAAGGACGGCGCTCCCGCGAACTGCATCGTCATGGGCGCCGACGAGCGCGCCCTCCGCCCGATGGTCGACGGCGTCCACGACCGCTGCGGTACCGACGGCACGCTCCACGCACTCTACACTCGCCTGATTCCGGGCCTCGACGACTGCCCGAAACTCTCGCGGCGCCTTCCCGAGTCGCGGTTCACGCTCGCGGCCGACCCCGAAGACGTCCGCGCCGCCGTCCGCGGCGAGCCCGACGCGCCCTGGACGGTCGGCGACGACGTCGTCGTCGAGATGATGCGACTCGCGAGCGCCGCGAACGCCGAGCAGGTCGCCGCGTGGCGGCGCGCCCGCGACGAGGACGACGACGCGTGGCGGGCCGCGAGAGCCGCGTTCGCGAACGAACTCGCGGGCTACGCTCGCGACTGGCAGGCGACCGCAAAGAACTAGGTCGGCTCGCGGTGCCCGCGTTCGCCGTCAGGTGTCTACGTCGTTCGCGTCCGCGTCCTCGTCGGGGTCTTTCGCGACGAACCCGACGACCTTCGCGACGGCGAGTCCCGGGACGTCGTGGGGCGTCGTGACGTACTTCTCGACGAGCAAGATCATCACGCTCACCGCGATCAGGATCGGCCCCCACGTCGTCTCGCCGCGGAGCGTCATGTCGACCCCTGCGAGCGCGATGGGGGCGGCGATGACGATCGCGGTCGCGAACGACAGTTGCTCGACGATGGAACGCGCCATTTGCCGTCCGTACTGGTTCGGCGAGTAAAAGCACGCCGGGACGTCGCCGGTCTCGACCATCCGCGCGACGACCGCGACCGACACCGCTATGCGGCGGTCGAGCCAACCCGCAGGCATGTTCACGGGTATCGTCGAGGAGACCGGCGAGGTCGTCGACGTCGCGGTCACCGAGGACGGGCGCCGGCTCACCATCGCCGGCGACGTCGTCCTCGAGGACGTCGCGCACGGTGCGAGCATCGCGGTGTCGGGCGTCTGCCTGACCGTCGAGGCGTTCGACGACGAGACGTTCGAGGTGTTCCTCGCCGAGGAGACCGTCGCGAAGACGTACCTCGGCGACGTCGACGTCGGCGACGTCGTCAACCTGGAGCGCGCGATGCCGGCCGACGGCCGGTTCGACGGGCACCTCGTCCAGGGGCACGTCGACGCGGTCGCCACGGTCACGAACGTCGACTCCACGGGGGGCGAGGACTGGTTCTTCGAGTTCGAACTCCCCGCGCGGTACGCGGACTACGTCGTCGAGAAGGGCTCCATCACGCTCGACGGCATCAGCCTCACCATCGCCGACCTCCAGCGCGGGCGCGGCGACGCCGGGCCGCGCGTCACGGTCGCCATCGTCCCGACGACGTACGACGTGACGACGCTCTCCGAGAAGGGAGTGGGCGACCCCGTCCACCTCGAGGTGGACGTCGTCGGGAAGTACGTCGCGTCGATGCTCGACGGCTACCAGGACTGACCGGCGCGGGCCGCCGTCGAGTGCTCGACCCACCCAGCAGTCGCGTCACCAGCCGTCGCCGTCCTCGCCGGTCGACCCCCATCCGGCGTCAGTGTCGGTGTCGGTGTCGGCGTGCTGAGCGGACTGCGCGCGCTCGGCGCCCGGCGCGATGGGGTCGTCGCTCGTACTCGGGTCGATCTCGGTCGCGTCGACCGGGGCGTCGGGGTCGAAGGTACGGCCGGCGTCGACGCGATCGTACGCGTCGCGGTAGTTGTACAGCTTCACGACGAGGAAGCCGCCGGCGACGCCGTCGAACGCGACGACGTAGATGACGAACGCGACGACGGGGCCGACGCCGAGGAGCCCGCCGACGACCGCGGGCGCGAACCCGATGGTGAGGTTGTAGAGCGCGTGGAAGCCCGCGGCGATGAGGAGACCTTTGACGACGACGGCGCCGCGGTGCTCGTCGACGAACTTCGCGAGCCCGAGGTAGTAGCCGGCGATCGCGGAGTAGATGACGTGCCCGGGGCCGGCGAGCGCGCGACGTTGGGCGATGTCGATCGCCTGGTCGACGACGACGCCCGACGTGGTCGCCTGCTGGACGAACCCGGTGACGTAGATGGCGTTCTCGATGGTCGCGAACCCGAGGCCGGCGACGGCGCCGTAGACAGCGCCGTCGACGACGGAGTCGAACCGGCCGTCGCGGTACGCGTAGAACCGGACGGCGAGCAACTTCACGAGCTCTTCGCCGGGGGCGACGATGAGGAGGAAGTACCCGACGACGCCGAGCCCGCCGAGGGCCGCGAACAGCGGTTCGGCGGCGGTGTTGACGATGGCGGCGAAGCTCGCGAACACGAACGCGAGCGCGAACGTCGCCGCGATGAGGTCGAGTGGTTCCTTCGTCGTGACGTCTGCGACGTAGACGTAGGCGGCGAGCGCGAGCGCGGGGACGGCGGAGAGCGCGGCGAACAGCGCGACGACGGGGAGCCGCGGGGTGCCGATGCTGCTCGCGAAGAGGATGACGAGCGTGAACAGCACGGCGGTGGCGAGGACGAGCCCGCGGACCGCGGGGAAGATGCGTTCGTAGACCCCGACCGCGAACCGGTCGAGTCGCGTGCGAGGCTCCCAGGTCGCTATCTCCTGCAGGTCCTCGTCGTCGCCCGCGGCACGCTCGACCGGATCCCGACCCCGTTTCATGCTCCCGACTAGACACAGGCACGTCCTAAGCGTTGTCCCGTCGTGTGCTGCTGGCGCCCCGGTCCCCGCTGGCGTGGGTCGAATCGTGGTGCCACCAGCAGGCCCTTAGATGACCTTGTATGCTATTAGCTACCACAAGTTGTTTAAGGAGGGGATTCATAAGGAACGAAGAGCCAACGTATGCCAATGACAGACGAGGACAACAGCAACCTTCTCTTCCCGGGACTCCCCACACCCGAGGACGAGAACGACCGAAAACGCGTACCCACACTCTCGAACCGACCAGCAACCGACGACGACGCCGACGGCGCCTCTCATTCTCTGCGCTCCGCTTCCTTCGCCGCCGCTGCCGACGACTGACCACAGCGAGGAGATTCCGTACGCAGACCGACGCTCACGTCCAGGGACGCTCACGCCGACCGACGGGCAGATCCAGCGACGCGACCAGCGCCCGCCCCGGGGACCACCCGTCGACCGCGACCGGGCGCACGGAGACGAGTGATTTCTTACCGGCGACCCCCGAACGGTCGGGCATGCACTTCGACCAGCGCACGCAGACCGCGCTCCGCGAGGTCGGCCTCGACACCGACGACCTCCAGGCCGCGAGCGAGCGCGTCGCGGCACTCGTCGACGAGACCGCGACCGAGCTCGGCGCGTTCTTCGACGCGCACGACGTCGTCTACTCCGACATGGACATGGCCCACAGCGCGAGCGAGCACCCCGAGCACGCCGTCGAGTACTGCGACGTCACGACTCACGCCGCGGAGATGCGCGGCTGGCTCCGGTTCGAGACGTGGGGCGCGTACGTCGAGGACGGCCGCGTGCTCGAACGTGCCGACACCGAAGCGACCGCGGCGTCGGGCGACGCTGCCGCGGACGGTGCGGGCGACCCGCTCGTGGTGGAGCTGTCGCTCGGCCCGAGCGTCCACGAGCGCGTGCGGTTCGCGCCGACGCGGGAGGCGCTCGAATGAAGGCGCGCGTCCGTGGCATCTACACGACCGCCGTCACCCAGCGACTGCTCGACGCCGACCACGACGTCGTGCAGGCGTCGCCGCCGATCCGCGAGCGCTTCGACCGCGAGTTCGGGTTCGCGCCCGCGGACGTCGCCGCGTCGACGACCGCGGACCGCCAGGGCGTCGGACTCTCGGGCAACCCCGACGCCGTCGCCGCGCTCCGCGAGGACCTCGCTGGCGTGGCCGTGGACGCGCTCTCGTGGGACGACCCCGCGCCCGAGGGTGCGGTGTTCCTCGCGCCCGTCACGGACGCTCTCGGGAGCGGTGCGGTCGTCGACCTCGGCGACCGCGAGGCGTTCCTGCCGTTCGACGACGCCGACGGCTACGTCGAAGACGGAGACGTCCGGCGCGTGCAGGTCGTCGACGCGACGCCACCGTGGGGCGACGACCGCCCGGAGGTCGCCGAGGCGCTCTCGGTCCGCGGTGGCCTCGTCGCGCTCGACCGGGCGCGCTCGGGCGTCAGCGCGAACGTCCGCGGCGAGCGCGCGACCGAACTCGTCCGCACCACCGAACTCCTCCAGTCCGAGTCGCCCGACGGCTGGGGCGTCCGCTGGCAGCGCGCCGCCGCCGACGCCGACATGAGCGCGCTCGGGGACGCGCTCGACGCCGCCAGCGACCGCGCTCGGGCACTCGACGCGCTCCCGGACGGCGACCCGGACGACGCACCCGTCCGCCTCGACACCCGCCTCGAGGACGTTCCCGCGGCCGCGACGGCGTGGGTGTGGTTCGGGCGCGAGTCCCGGTTCGCGCTCGACGACGACCGGCGCGCGGTCGCGACGACGATGCCCGGCCATCATCGCGTCAAGGCCGGCAGTGCGAGCGCGAGCGACGCCGTCGACTTCGCGGAGGGCGTGCTCGCACACGCGGGCGATGGCGCGTGGGCGGACGCCGACGGGACCGACGACCTGCCGTTCGCGGCGGTCGCTGACGCGTTCGGGCCGCGCGACGGCGGGACGCTGACCATCGAGCACGGGAAACCGGAGGGACAGCGCTACACGCTCGGCCGCGGCCGCATCACCGCGTTCGACGCGAGCGCCGGGAAGCTCACGGTCGAACGCGACATGACCGGCGGCGGGACGTACGACGCCCTCGGCACGCGCCGCGAGGAAGGGGACGTCGCCATCACGAAACTCACCGAAGGGAAGTGGTGGTACCCGACGGTCTACCGGAGCGACGAGGGCGAGACGAAGGGGACGTACGTGAACGTCTGCACGCCCGTCGAACTGTTCCCGGACGGCGCGCGCTACGTGGACCTCCACGTCGACGTCGTCAGGCACGCCGACGGGGCCGTCGAGCGCGTCGACGACGACGAACTCGACGCCGCCGTCGACGCCGGGCACGTCCCGCCCGCGCTCGCCGACCGCGCACGCACCGTCGCCAGATCCGTCGAGAAGGCACTTCGCTGACCCCACCGGTCGCACGAGCGTTCGGCGTCCGCGAGGACGCCGGTTCTGAGGCGACTGGTCGGTCGCGTGGCTACGCGAGCGGAGAGAGAACGAATGAGGGTGGCGTCTCGGGCGTCGACGTCGTGATTCAGGCGTCGACGTCGTGATCGGGGTCGTCCTCGACGGAGCGCTTCAGGGAATCGCGGCGAGCCTTCGCGTCGCGACCGGTCGCGTCGAGGAGGAACTCGTTCTTCGCGGACACGGCTTCCTCCGCGGCTTCGAGCTCCTCGGGGGAGAGCTCCGTCGGGTCGCGTTCCTTGAACGAGACGGCGAGCTTGTCCTTCTTCGAGCCGTACTCGACGGCGCCGACGACGATGCGCTCGAACACGGGATTCGACGGTTCGCCGACGACGAACAGGTCGCTGCCCTTGAACTCCTCCGTGCCGGTGATGGGGCCGAACATCTCTTCGACGGTTCCTTCGAGGTCCGGGATTCGTTCCTCGAGGTACTCGCCACGACGCATCTTGTACTCCTTCATGGAAGGCACATTGGCGGGCGGTGGTTTACCTGTTTCGTCACTCGTCGGGGTTGCTCAGGTAGCCCTTCCGGCACTCGGGGCAGATGTCGCCCGCGCGCAGGCTCGTCCGGTCGGCGCTCTCGGCGTTCTGGCAGTTCGGACAGACGAGTTCCCCGGTCCGCGAATGGCGCTGGCCCGGTGGTGCGGTCGACCCGGCGGACTTGATCCCGCTCGGTGAATCCGACGTCGGTTCCGGTTGGGCTTGCTCTCGGGCGGCGTCGTCGTCGATGAACTCCGCGTCGTAGCCGTCGTCCTCCTCGTCCGCGGCGGCGGCGTCCTGGAACTGGCCGGTGGTCCCGTCGCCCGCACCGGCCTCGGCGCCGGAGACGTCCGCACTCGGCGTGCTCGCGCTCGCACCGTCGGGGCCGTCGGGCCACTCGCCGTGCTCGCGGTCGTCGTCCACGCCGTCGTCGCCGTCGTCGTCGTCGAGGACGACGCCGTCGTCGTCCGCGACCGCGGTCTCGTCGGCGGCCTCGGGCGCGTCCGGCGCGTCGTCACCGGGCGTCTCGGCCGGCCCGTCGCCCATCGTTCCGGGTGCCGCGTCGCCGTGCGGGTCCGGCGCGGCGTCGGCGACGGGTTCCTCGGCGTCGGCGACCGCGTCCTCGACGGCGGCGACGTCGGCGTCGTCCTCCGCGTCGTCGATGAAGACCGCGTCGTCGACCGGCGGTTCGTCGTCGTCGGCCGCGTCGGCAGCGGTCTCGTCGTCGGCCGCGTCGCCGGCGGTCTCGGCGTCAGCGGTCGCGTCGGCGGCGTCGCCCTCGGTCGACTCGGCGTCGGCGCCGAGTATCTCGGCCGCACCGGCTTCCGCGGGCGCGTCGTCGTGCGCCGCCGCACCGTCGTCCGCGTCGGCGTCGTCGGCAGCCGCGTCCGCCTCTCCCTCGGCGTCGACGTCGGCCGCGTCGGCCGCGGGTTCGGCCGTCGCGTCGTCGTCCGCTGCGGGCGCGTCGGTGCCGTCTCGCGTCGGCTCCGGCGCTCGCTCCGCCGGCGCCTCGTCGTCGTCGGCCGCGAGCGTCGTCACCTCCGTGTTCTCGCTGATGAGGTTCCGGTCGTCACAGCGCGCACATACCTCGTACTCGCGGACCGTCAACACCACCTCGCTGCCCTGTTCGTCGCGATCGCGCTCTATCTCGCTCTCGCCCCAGTCGTGGCCGATGAGCGAACACCTGAGACCCATTGCGCTACCGTTCCCCGTGCGAGCGTAAAAGGCTAGTGCAACCCGGGGTGCGCGACGGCGTCCTCGCTCCCCGACGTCCCCGCTCCCCTCAACTAACGACCACATACCGCTTGACCACATCCCGCTGTGCGACCCGGAGCATACCGTCCGTGGCTGCGACCCTACTCGCGTCGGGTCGCGTGCATACCAAAGCGGGCTCGCGTCCAAGGTCCCCTCGCATGACCGCAGTCAAGATAATCAAGGTGCTCGGAACGTCGACCGAATCCTGGGAGGACGCCGCCGCCGAAGCGCTCGCGCAGGCCAACGAGTCCGTCGAGAACATCAGCGGCATCGAAGTGGAGGACTGGACGGCGAACGTCGAGGACGGCCACATCACGGAGTACAAGACGACCGTCGAGGTCGCGTTCCCCGTCCACCACCAGCCCTGACCGCGCCAGGGTTCCGTCGCGACGCGCCGGGTCCCTCCTGAGCGGTCCACGGTTCGCTCGCCCCGAAAACGATTAGCGGGCGGGACGGGAACCTCGTGGCATGATAGAACTCGCGGACGTGGAGGAAGCCCTGGAGCGGGTCAGGGAGACGTCGCGGCACACACCCATCGAGTACTCGCACACGTTCTCGGACATGACCGGTGCGGAGGTCCACCTGAAGATGGAGAACTTCCAGCGCACCGGGTCGTTCAAGATTCGCGGGGCGACGAACCGCATCATGACGCTCCCCCAGGAGGCCAGGGACAAGGGCGTCGTCACGGCGAGCGCGGGCAACCACGCGCAGGGCGTGGCGCTCGCCGCCTCCCGTTCGGGCGTCGACTCGAAGATCGTGATGCCGGAGTACGCGCCCATCTCGAAGATCAACGCCACCCAGAGCTACGGCGCGGAGGTCGTGCTGCACGGCGCGGACTACAACGAGGCGGCCGACCACGCACACGAGATCGAGGCGGCGGAGGACCGGACGTACGTGCACGCGTTCGACGACCCGTACGTGATGGCTGGCCAGGGCACCATCGGCCTGGAGATCATCGAGGACCTCCCCGAGGTCGAGACCGTCCTGGTCCCGATCGGTGGCGGCGGCCTCATCTCGGGCGTCGCGACCGCGATCAAGGGCCGGAACCCCGACGTCCGCATCGTCGGCGTGCAGGCCGAGGGCGCCAGTAGCGTCGCGCAGAGCCTCCAGAAGGGCGAGATATTCGAGCGCGACAGCGTCGACACCATCGCGGACGGTATCGCCACGCGCCGCGTCGGCGACGCGCCGTTCGAGGTCATCCGCGAGCGCGTCGACGAGGTCGTCACCGTCAGCGACCCCGAGATCGCGATGGCGCTCACGTACGTCCTGGAACGCGGGAAGACGCTCGTCGAGGGCGCGGGCGCGGCCCCGCTCGCGGCGCTCCTCTTCGAGAAGTTCGACTTCGAGGAAGGCGAGGTCATCGTCCCCGCGATGTGCGGCGGGAACATCGACCTGAACACGCTCACGACCGTCATCATGCGCGGCCTCGTCGCCACCGGTCGGTACGTGAAGATACGGACCGTCCTTCGAGATCGTCCTGGGAGCCTCCAGGACCTCCTGGAGGTCATCACCGCGAAGAAGGCGAACATCTACGCCATCCAGCACGACCGCACGAGCCGCCAGATCGGGATGGCCGACACCGAGGTCGAGATCGACCTCGAGACCCGCGGGCACGACCACGTCGAGGAGCTCATCGACGCCATCCGCGACGCGGGCTACGAGGTCGAGGTCCTGGTCTAGCCGTGGTTTCGGTTCGTCCGCGCGTCGTCGCCGTGGCGGCGATGGCGCTCGCTGGCGCGGTCCTCGTCCAGCAGTCGTTCGAGCACGCGCTCTGTATCGGGACCGGGCAGTGTTCGCCGAACCTCCTGTTCGCGCTCCCCGGCGTCGGTCTGGAGGCGGGTGCGGTGTGGCTCGCGTACGTGGCGTGGTGGGCCGGCGACGATGCGTCCGGTCAGGCGACGACGAGGTAGCCGACGGCGTACGCGGCGAGCGCGAGTGCGACGGCTGCGACGGCGGTGGCGAGCGCGCGGGCGGCGCGGTCGCGGTCGAGTGGTGGTGCAGTCGGGCGGCCGCCGTCCGCGGCGACCGGTCGGGGCGCGGCGGCCCGTAGCGCTGCGTGGCCGCGAGCGACGAGGCGACGTGCGGTTGCGGCGAGCCCCGGGCTGGCGGCGACGACGCCGACGGCGAGGACAGAGAACACGAAGTGATAGGAGACGTCGAGCGTCGGCGCCGGGAGCGCGAGCGCGGCGAGTCCGCCGGCGACGCCGGCGAGCGCGCGCGGCGACGGTCGCACCGACCGCCCCGCGAGGTCGCCGTAGACGACGATTGCGAGCGCGATGACGGCGAGTTCGAGCGCGAACGCGCCGAGGAGGTGCAGCGTCGGGTCGGTCGAGAGCGCGACGCGGGCGTCGAGCGCGCGGGCGTCGAGCGGCCAGAGGAGCGCGGGCGGCTCGCCCGTGAACACGTCCCCGAAGGGATGGGAGGCGAGGCCGACGAGCGCGAGCGCGACCGTCTCGCGTGCGCCGAGCGTGGTCCCGTAGCGGACGACGGCGGCGACGCCGACGCCGGCGGCGACGAACGCCGCGAACACGAACAGTCCGAGTGCGCCGTGGACGACGGTGGCGACCGCGGCGAGCACGGTGAGGAGCGCGAGTCCCGCGCCCGCTGCGGTGCTGGCGCGCCGCCCGCGGTGCACGAGGAGCGCGAACCCGACGGCGGCGACGGGCGCGACGACGAGCGAGTGCGTCATCGACCGGTGAACGACCGTGGACGCCGCCCAGAACGCGCCCGTCACCGCGAACACGCCGTCGCCGCCGACGCCGGCACCGGCGGCCACGGCGAGCGCGACGTCGAGGACGCCCGTCGCGGCGTACGCCATGTCCGCGTCCGGGACCGCCGCGAACGCGCCCGCTATCGCACCGAGGACGAGCGCGCGCCGTCGGTCAACGGTCGCGAACGCGCGGCTGGCGACGGCGGCGACCACCGCGAACGCGACCAGCGAGTGCCCGACGAACAATTCGCGCATCGTACGTGGCGCGAGCGAATAAGCGACTCGCTCCCCGTGCGAGACGCTCGCACGCTATCGGCGTGACGCGCCGCGCCGCGCCAACGCCAGCGCTACGCGGTCAGAGGAAGGCGACGGCGAGCACGACGAGGCCGCCGAGGACGATGACCGCGCCGCCGCGCTGCAACTGGGTGGCGGTACCGTCGTCGGCGCTCCCCGCGACGTCCGTCGCGTGACTGATCTGCGCGCCACCGAAGAGGACGATGAACGTCCCGACGATGGCGGCCTGCACGTCGAACGCGGTGTCCAGGCCGACCGCGGGCGCGGAGACGTCCGTGAGTTCGGCGGCGACGATGGCGACGAGGAAGACCGCGGCGAGCGCGAGCTTCCCGCGAGCGCCCGAGAGCGCGGTCGCGGCGTCCATCGCGCTCTCGTCGCCGTTCGTCGCGCCGGCCTCGGAGTCTGTCATGCTCGATGCTCGCGTCGGCGCGGGCAAGTCAGTTTCCGTTTCGCCGCTTCCCGTCGTCGGCGCGCCCTTCGCGCCACTGCCCGCGTTCCTCGCTGCGTCGGTCGCGTTCCTCGCTGCGTCGGTCGCGTTCCTCGCGCGCCTCTACGGCGTAGATGGTGGCCGCGACCGCGCCGATGGCGCCCGCGAACGTGTAGCTGAGCGCGGTGCCGAGCGCGAACAGCGGGTCACTCGGCGAGATGGCGGCGACGGACCCGGCGTCCGCGAGGATGGCGCCGAACGTCCCGGCGCCGAGCACGGACAGGAAGCAGCCGAACGCTCGACCGCGCGTCAGCGCGTACGCCTCGCTCGCCGCGTCGAGCGGCGACCGGTCGAGCGCGGCGAGCGCGGGCGCCGGGAACAGGCGCGCCGACAGCCAGAGGCCGACGAGGAGGAGCGGTGCGACCGCCGCTGGGAACGCCTCGACGAGCCACACCGAGGCGTGCCAGGCGGCCGCGACCGCGGCGACGTACGTCGTCGTCGCGAGCACGCGGTCGACGGTCACCTCGCGCTTCGCCGCCCGCGCGACCGTCCACGTCGTCGCCACACCCGCTGCGAGCGGCCCGACGGCACCGAGGACGACCGTCGCCAGCAGCCACCACGGCTGCAGTCCGACGAGCGCGCCCGGCGTGACCATCGTGACGCGCGTTCCGCTCGGGTACGCGAGGAACGAGAACGACAGCCCACCCCCGACGACGTTCGGGGTCGCGTTCCCGACCGGGTCGAGGATGCGCGCCACGTCCGCGACCGCGACCACGGCCGCGGCGAGCGCGAACGCGAACAGGAGCACCGGTCGTCGCGACACGACGCCGAACGCGCGCCGGACCGGCTTCGACGGGTCCGGACCACGGGGGTCGTCGCCGTCGCCCCGCTCGTCGTCTGGGTCCGACCCACCTCGGGCGTCGCGCTCGCGTTGCTCGCGAACCGCCTCCGTGACCGTCATCGCGACCCCTCCAGGCAGACGAACGTGTTGCCGGCGACGGCGTAGAGGCGACCGTCGGCGACGACCGGCGGGCCGACCTCCCACGCCTCCCGAGGGCGGAACTCCCATGCCGTCCGACCGGTCGCAGCCTGCAGCGCCACCAGTTCACCGCCTTCGGTCGGGACGAACGCGAGGTCGCCCGCAGCCGCGACGTGTCGCGGGTCGGTCGGGTCGAGCGCGCGCTTCCAGACGCGCGCGCCCGTCTCGCGGTCGAAGCCGTGAACCGCCCGGTACCCCGGCAGGACGACGGTGTCGTCGGTCACGGTCGGGACGGACTTGCTCGTCTCGACGTCCACGCGCTCGCCGTCGCTCGTCCGCCAGCGAACGCCGCCGTCGGTCGCGTCCAGCGCCGTGATGCCACGACCGTCGTTCACGAAGACGGTGCCGTCGGTCGCGGCGACGCCCGCCGTGTGACGAGAGACGACGTCGCCGCCCTCGTGCGTCCAGACGCGTTCGCCAGTCGACAGGTCGTACGCGCCGACGTCCATCCAGTGCTCGGCGACGTACAGGTGCTCGTCCACCGCGAAGAACCGCGCGCCGCGTTCGTCCGCGGCCCGCCAGCGCTCCCGGCCGCTCGCCGCGTCCCGCGAGACCACCGCACCCTCGGCGCTCGCGTGGTAGACGACGCCGTCGGCGGCGACGGGCGTCCTTCCCGCGACGGTCTCGCCGCCGCCGAGCAGCCCGCCGGCGAACGGGCCAGTGTCCTCGTCGCCGACGTGCCAGCGTTCCGCGACGCGCTCCCCGACACGGGTGTCGACGCCACCGGCCGCGTCGAGGCCGAGGACGACGCGGTCGCCGCCGGCGACGAGCGTCGGCGTCCGGTAGCCGTCGGCGGCCGCGACCGCCAGCCCCACCCGGGTTGGGTGGAGCGCGAACCGCTCGCTGCCGTCCGCTCGGCCGAGTCCGAGGAGACCGTCGTTCGGGGCGACGACGAGGTCGTCGTACGCGACCGGCTGACGTGGCAGCGGCCAGTGCCCGGGGAGGTCGGTCCGCCACGCGACCGCGAGGTCGCCGCGCGGTGGGTTCGCGTCCGCGCGGTGGTTCGTCCGGCCGGCGTCGTACCCCTGCATCGGCCAGGGCGCGTCGGTCACGTCGGTCGTCGTTCCGGTCCCGAGACAGCCGGCGAGGCCCGCGGCCGTCGCGCTCGCGGCCGCACCGACGAGCGCGCGCCGGGAGACGGTTCGCTCGCGCGACTGTGCTGACGAACGCGACGACGCGGCCGCTTCGGGGGGAGGGCTCGGGGGCATACGCCGGCGTTCGCCCCGCCACAGAAAGTGTCTTGCGTTCGACCTGTCGGGTCGTGCCGGTGGTCGTCGGGGCGTCGAGAGCGCTCAGTCCTGCGCGTTCTGGACCCAGACCGTCTTCTCGTTCAGGAACTCCTTGATGCCGTGTGCGGCGAGTTCGCGCCCGTACCCGGAGTCCTTGATGCCGCCGAAGGGGACGCGCGGGTCGGACTTCGTGAGCTCGTTCACGAACGTACACCCCGCCTCGATCTCGCGAGCGATGCGTTCGCCGCGTTCGAGGTCGTCCGTCCAGACGCTCGCGCCGAGCCCGAGCGTCGAGTCGTTCGCCAGGTCGATCGCGTCGCGCTCGCTGTCGACGCGGAACACCGCCGCGACCGGCCCGAACGTCTCCTCGCACGCCGCCGCCGCGTCCGGCGGCACGTCAGTCAGCACCGTCGGCGGGTAGTAGTAGCCCTCGCGGTCGAGGGGCTCCCCGCCGCACTCCACGGTCGCACCGTCTCTCACGGAGCGCTCGACCTGGTCGTGGAGCTCCGCCATGAGGTCCTCGCGCGCCTGCGGGCCGACGTCCGTCGCCTCGTCGGTCGGATCGCCGACCGTCTGGGCCTCCATCTCGGCGACGAACTGCTCGACGAACTCGTCGTAGACCGCGTCGTGGACGATGAACCGCTTCGCCGCGATACAGGACTGCCCCGAGTTCAGGAGTCGCGCCGTCACGCCCGTCTCCACGGCCGCGTCGATGTCCGCGTCGTCGAGCACGACGAACGGGTCGGCGCCACCGAGTTCGAGCACCGTCTTCTTCAGCTCCCGGCCGGCGGTCTCGGCCACGGCACGACCGGCGGACTCGCTCCCCGTCAGCGTCACCGCGCGAACGCGCTCGTCCTCGATGACCGCGTTCGCCTCCGAGCCCGAGACGAGGAGCGTCTGGAAGCACGCCTGGGGGAACCCGGCCTCGCGGAACACCTCCGCGATGGCCTGCGCGCACCCGGGGACGTTCGACGCGTGCTTCAGGACGCCGACGTTCCCCGCGACGAGGTTCGGCGCGGCGAACCGGAACACCTGCCAGAACGGGTAGTTCCACGGCATCACCGCCATCACCACGCCCAGGGGTTCGTGGACGACCTTCGCCTCCGCCTCCGGCGGACTCGGCAGCGTCTCGTCCTGGAGGTACGACTGCGCGTGCTCGGCGTAGTGCTCGCACACCCACGCGCACTTCTCGACCTCGCTCCGCGCGCCCGTGATGGGTTTCCCCATCTCCTCGGTCATCAACTGGGCGTACTCCTCTTCGTTCTCGCGGAGCACGTCCGCTGCGTTCGCCAGCAGCTCGCAGCGCTCGTGCATCGGGACCTCGCGCCAGGACAGATAGCGCTCGTGGGCGGCCCCGAGCAGCTCGTCGACCTCCGCGTCCGTGTGGGTGTCGACGGTCTCGATGTGCTCGCCCGTCGCCGGATTCACGCGTTCCATCGCCATACGCCGACTTCGACAGCCCGCGGCAAGTAGATTCCCCCGGCGGCGATTTCCGGGCCGATACTCGAGCGGTCCGATGGTGAGGTGACCGCCAGCCGGTCAGTCCTCGTGGATGGATTCGCCGCGCAGCAGGCGGCTGGCGATGGTGAACGTCTGCTCGGCCTCGCGTCGCGTGGGGGTGTGAGCGGCGAGGTAGCGCGCGGCCGCGACCGCCGCGGTGCGCTCGCGTTCGCTCGGCAGTCCGTCGGGACGGTCGCCGGCGCGCTCGCGGGCTGCGTGGAACTGTGCGTGCGCGGCCTCGTACGCCTGGAGCGCGTGGAAGCCGGCGTCCTCGCGCAGCAGCGCGCCGCCGAGCGTCGACCAGAGCTCGCGGGGGTCGTCGGCGACGGCGAGCACGGCGGCGGCCTCGCGGCCGGCGTCGTTCACCGCGCCCTCGCGGTCGAAGCACTCCAGGAGCGCGTCGCGGTGCGTGGCTGCGTCCTGGAGGTCGACGTCGCCGGATGCGGGGTCGGGCACCGGCGCGGGTGGACTGTTCAGGAACCTATCGAGGTACACGCTGAACGCGCCGTCGAGCACGCCCCGGTAGAGCTCCGTGGGTTCGACCCTGCCTGCGGCCTGCTGGACGGCGTTCGCGTACGTGAACGTGTGATGGACGGTGTTCCAGTCGCCGAACTCGTTCGTCGTCCCGAACCGCGCCACCCTGGTGGCGGCGGCGCTCGCGACCTCGTGCGCGAGCGCCTCCACGGTCGCGCCGTCGCTGACCGCGTCCCGGACGGCGTCGACGACGCCGTGCGGGTCGTCCCCCAGGAGCGCGTCCTGGAAGCCCCGCGGCGGCGTCCAGTCCGGGTCGCGCTCGCCCGCCGCGAGCCGCGGCAGGTCGGCCTCGAAGGCCTCGCGCATCGCCGCGAGGTCCTCGGGCTGGCGCCACTCCGAGCCCTCCTCCGCGCGCTCGGCGTCCGTGAAGCGCGTGACGAGGCTCGCCAGCACGTCCGCGGCGTCCGCGGGCTCGACCGCCATCGCCCCGCCGTCGGCGGCGTCGCCGTCCCGGTCGCGCCCGTCGCCCGCGGTCGCGTCCGCGTCGGGCCAGTCGAGGTGGTCGAGCGTCTCCACGGCCTTGTTCGTCATGTCGAAGGAGTGCCCAGAGTCGAGGTACGCGTGGTCGGTCGCCGCGGCGTACAGCATCGACTCCACGGCCTCGCGGTCGCAGGTCTCGACCGCGGTCCGGAGGACGCGCTCCGCGCCGTCCGCGTCCCGTACCTCGACGGTCTCCCGGAACCACTCCGCGAGGCGCTCGGCGGAGACGCCGTCGACGTCGAACGCCGGCTGGTCGAAGCGCGGCGGTTCGCCCGCGCAGTCGCTCGCGACGTGCCGGAGGCCCGTGTACGTCGCGCGCTTCCGGTCCTCGCCGTCGAGTACCGGGAGGGCGTTCGTCAACGCGGCGAGGATGGTGAGCCCGCTACTCCAGCCGTCCTCGCGGTACCGCGTCCCGAACGCGACGCCGCGCTCGGCGACGTCGACCGGGTCGACGCCCGCGTCCGCGAGTCCGACCGCGCTCTTCGCGACCACGAGCCGGAGGTTCTCCTGCAAGCCCGTGTCGAGGCGGTCGCGCCAGTGCGCGGCCGGGTCGCGGTCGCGCTCCGGGTTCGGGTGGACGTACACGTCGCCGTCGCGGACCTCGACCGGGTACGTCGCGACGTCGTCAGCCCACGGGTCGAACGTGTCGCCACACGACAACTCGAAGCGCGCGTGATGCCAGTGACACGTCAGCACGCCGTCCTCGACGCTCCCGTCGCTCAGGGGGAACCCCATGTGCGGACAGCGGTTGTCGACCGCACGCACCTCGCCCTCGTGGTGGAACAGCGCGATTGCGGTGCCTCGCGCCGTGAACAGTTCCCGGCCCGCGTCCTCGAGGTCGGCGAGACTGGTCGCCCGCACGAACCCGTCGCCGTCGCTCGTTGCCATACCACACGATTCGGTCGCCGCGAACAAGAGCGTTCCCTGAACTCGATTACACCAACGGACCCGACCCCGGCGACCGCGGCGACGGCACGCACCGCCTCGACGACCCCGCTCGCTTCGCTGGGCACGATACCTAAGTACGGGCCGCGCATACGACGCCGTAATGCTCACCGAGGGAACCGAGGCACCCGCATTTGCGCTCCCCGGCTACCACGACGGCGAGACCGGCGAGTTCGCACTCGACGACTACGTCGGCAACGACGTCGTCGTCCTCGCGTTCTACCCGATGGACTTCAGTCCCGGCTGCACCGAGGAACTGTGTAGCCTCCGGGACATCGACCTCCTGACGCTCATGGACGACGTCACAATCCTCGGGATCTCCGGGGACTCCGTGCACAGCCACCGCGCGTTCGCCGAGGCGAACGCCCTCGAGTTCCCGCTGTTGACCGACTCCATCGGCGAGGTCGCCGCGGAGTACGGCGTCCGCCACGACGAACTCGACGGCCACCTCCACGTCCCCAAGCGCGCGCTGTTCGTCGTCGACGACCGCGGCCGGATCGCGTACGCCTGGAGCACCGACGACCCGATGACCCAGCCCGACCTCGACGCCGTCCGGAACGCCATCGACGCCATCCAGGACGACCGCACCGCCGCCGAACGCTACGGCCGCGGCTACCAGCACTACACGTACGGCCGCTCGGAGTTCGAGAACGCACTGGGCGCGTACGACCGCGAGAACTGGCTGGACGCCGTCGCCGCGTTCGAGGAGGCCGTCGCGTACTTCGACTCCGCCGGCGGCGCGTTCGACTCCGCGCGCCGGTTCGCGGAGACCGAGCGCGTCCAGGACGCCGCCACCACCGCTCGCGACGCGAGCGACGACTTCCGGCAGGCCGCCGCGTGGTTCGCGAGCGCCGCCGAACACCGCGTCGAAGGGAAGGTCGGCGTCGCCGACGAGTACCACGAGGACGCCCAGCGCCCCCACGAGTCCGCGCGCCAGGTCGGCGAACTCGTCGAGCCCGACGCCCTCGTGTTCGACTGACGGCACCCGGTTCGACTGCGGCCCTCGCGTTCGGCGACGGCATCGCGGCCCTCGTCGACGCACTCGCCCGCGCTCCCGGCGCCCGCTTGCGGTCGCGCACCGAGTGCTTTTCAATCCAGGGCGAGAACCGGAGAAACATGGACGCCGAGGCGACGGTCCGCTCGTACTACGCGTGCCTCGACGACGCGCGCTACGACGACCTCCGGGACGTGCTCGCACCCGGGTTCACGCAGCGACGCCCCGACCGCACGTTCGACGGCCGCGACGCGTTCTGCTCGTTCATGACCGAGAACCGACCGCACAGCGACACCACGCACGACCTCGACGGCGTGTTCGTCGAACCACCGACCGACGACCGCCCGCACGGCGGTCGACCCGAACGCGACGGGACCGGTCGCTCGACCGCCGGCGACGGCGCGGACCCGAGCGGCGAGTGGACGCCGACCGCCGGGGACGAAGCCGAGACCGTCCTCGCGCGCGGGACCGTCGTCCGCGAGAACGGCGACGTCATCGTCCGGTTCGTCGACTGCTTCGACGTCCTCGCCGACCGCATCGTCGCCCTCGACACGTACACGCGATAGCGCAGTCCGGCTCCCGAACGAGTCGGTCGCGGTGTCCGCCTGTTCGAACTCGTGGCCGTCGGACGCTGGGGCGACCGCTCCCAGAGGCGCACCGGAGACGCCGCCACCCAGCAAGCCAGTGATACGCCGTGAGGCCCTATCTGGGGTATGAAGACCATCGTGACCGAACGAGACGAACTCATGCTCGCGCGGTTCGAGAGCGACGACCGAGTGTTCGAGGTGAACTTCGACTCGATCGAACCGACCGACGTGACGCTCCGGTTCCTGCGGGACGACGAGCGCGTCGGGAGCATCTACAACGACGACGGGACCGACCGAACGATGGCGCGGTTGACCACGGCCCGCGAGGGAACGGACTTCATCGGCGTCGAGGTGCCGAAGGAGTTCGTCGCCGACGTGCTCGATGCCGCCATCGAAGCCGGTCGGGTCACCGACGAAGCCGCCGCCGACGGGTACCGGATCCGCGTGCTGTAAGTGAGACTCTCAGGTCCGACGTCGTTCGACGAGTCGTCGAGGACCGGCGATAGCGCCGGTCACTCGCTCTGCGCAACCGGTCGCTGCAGGGGCTTGCTGTCCGCCACCTTGCGTCCGGACGGCGACGCGATAGCGGTGCCCGCGCGTCGGAGTCGACGAGGTTCGGTCGCGTCCGTGGCGCAACCTCACTCGCGGTCGCCGGCGCCGAGCGCGCTCTCGCCGACCGGACTGTGGCCCTCGATAGTCTCCTGGCCGCCCATGTAGTCCCGGAGCGGTTCGGGCACCTCGACGGTGCCGTCGTCGTTCTGGTAGTACTCGAGGATGGCGACCATCACGCGCGGCAGCGCGACGCCCGACCCGTTCAGCGTGTGGAGGTACTCCGCCGATTCGTGGCGCTCCGGGCGGTACTGGATGCCGGCGCGGCGCGCCTGGAAGTCCTCGAAGTTCGAGACACTCGAGACCTCCAGCCACCGGCCGCCCTCCTCGGGGCCGTCCTCCATGTCGTCGCCGGGCGCCCACACCTCGACGTCGTACTTCTTCGCCTGCGTGAACCCCATGTCGCCCGTACACATGTCGAGCACGCGGTACGGAAGCCCGAGGCGTTCGAGCACCTCGGTCGCCTCGTCGAGCAGGCCCTCCAGGCGCTCGTACGATTCGTCGGGGCGCACGAAGTTCACGAGCTCGACCTTGTTGAACTGGTGAACGCGCACGTACCCACGCGTCTCCGTGCCGTGCTCACCGGCCTCGCGTCGGAAGTTCGGCGAGTACGCCTGGTACTTCAGCGGGAGGTCGTCGTCGAGCAGTATCTCGTCGCGGTGCATGTTCGTCACCGGGACCTCCGCGGTCGGGAGCAGCCAGAGGTCGTCGTCGTCGTACTCGTCGTCCTGGCGGGCGCCGACCCGGTACGCGTCCTCGTCGAACTTCGGGAGCTGCCCGGTGCCGCGCATCGACGCCGAGTTCACCGGGACCGGCGGCAGGACGTCCTGGTACTCCTGCTCGCGGTGCACGTCCAACATGAACTGCACGAGCGCCATCTCCAGGCGCGCCCCGTCGCCTTTGACGAACTGGAACCCGCCACCCGTGACCTTCGCCCCACGCTCGAAGTCGAGGACGTCCAGGTCCTCGCCGAGGTCGTAATGCGGCACGACGTCCTCGGGGAGGTCCCGGAGGTCCTCGAACCCCCACCGGTACCGGGTCTCGTTGTCCGACTCGTCCGCGCCCGTGTGCACGCTCTCGTGCGGGACGTTCGGCACCTCGAGCAGGCGCTCGTGGAGCTCCGCCTCGAGCTCGTCGGCGCGCTCCTCGACGGCTTCCAGTTCGTCCTTCAGTTCCTGCGAGCGCTCGATGGCCTCCTGGGCCTCCTCCTCGTTCCCGTCCTGTTTCAACTGGCCGATGGACCGACTGACCTCGTTGCGCTGATGCCGGAGGTCGTCGCCCTCCGCCTTCAGCTCGCGCCACTCCGCGTCGATCTCGAGGATCTCGTCCACGTCCACGTCCGTGACGCCCTTCCGTTCGACGGCGTCTCTGACCTCGTCGGGGTTCTCGCGTACGTACTGCCGGCTGAGCATTCTTGCCCGACGGTTCGACTGGCCCGCGGAAAATCGTATCGGAACCGTGGTCACGCGTGTCATGGCGTGACGCGGTACTCGGGTGGCGTTCCACGGTCGCCACGACCGCACCCGTCGCCGGCCTCAGCCGACGTTCACGGGTTCGGCGACGACCGTCCCCGTGCCCTCGACGGTCACGTGTCGGTCCTCGAACGTGAACGAGACGACGACCGCCGTACAATCCCGGGGACCGTCCGGGTCCGACACGAGCCTGTCGAGTGCATCCGGGTCGACGGCGGAGTACAGCGGTTCGACGTCCGTCGCCGCCACGTCCAGTGCGCTCGAGACGACCTCGACGACCGCGGACGACGGGTTCGTCTCCGCCCAATCGAACGTCCGCTGGGCCGTCGTCTCCTCGTGACCACCCCCCTCCCGTGATGGTCGCTGCTCCTCATCCATACCACAGGATTTCCGAAGCACGACTTTAGCTTTCCGGACGACGTGAGTACGTCTAGACGCCCCGACACGCTCGAAGAGCGCACCGAGCGCGAACTCGGGGGGTGCAACGACCGATTCGCTCGAACCGCGGAACGGGACTGAACCAGTCGCCGGGACGGCCGGAGCGCGCCACGCGTGGGACAAGACTGATGTAAAGCGCCGGTAACCGGATTGGTGTATGCGTCGTCGCTCCGTCATCGTCGCGTTGTGTTGTCTCTGCGTCGCCGCACCGGTCGTCCTCACCGCGTCCGCCGCGACCGTAGCGCCGACGACGTCGGTCACGCCCGACGCCCCGAACCCCTGCGTGGGCACGATGGAGCGCGCCGCGAACGGACTCACCGTCGTCAGCGTCCAGGGGATGCGGTTCGGCGACGACGGCGGGAAGCGCAAGGCACGCCTCGTCGCACTCGGGCCACGCGGCGAGATCGAGTGGGTGCATCACCGCCAGGGGAACGTCTGGGGGTACGACGTCGACCCCCTGGAGGACGGGACGCTGTTCGTCACCGCGACGACGAACCTCGACGACGGCGACGATCGCGGCGAGACCGTCTTCTACAAGCTCGACCCGGAGACGGGCGACGTCGTCTGGGAGGAGACCGCGGACTTCCTCGACACGCACGACGCCGACCTCGTCTCGGACACCGAGATACTCGTCGCGAACATGCGCGCCACCGAGGGCGTCGACGGGAACCGCGACCGCTTGCTGGTGTACAACCGGACGACCGACGAGATCACGTGGCAGTGGCAGTTCCGCGACCACTACAGCCGCGAGGCGGACGTCGGCGGGAACTACAGCGAGGACTGGACGCACGTGAACGACGTCGACGCCGTCAACGAGACGCACTACCTCGCGAGCCCGCGGAACTTCGACATGGTCGTCCTCGTCAACCGGACGAGCGGCGAGGTCGTGTGGGAGCTCGGCGAGCCGAACAGCGGGGACGTGATGCTGAAACAGCACAACCCGGTGTACTACGAGAGCGAGAACGGGACGCCGACGGTCGTCGTCGCGGACTCGGAGAACAACCGCATCGTCGAGTACGCGCGCCGCGACGGCGACTGGCAGCGGACGTGGCGCGTCGGGAACTCGTCGTCGCTGTCGTGGCCGCGGGACGCGGACCGCCTCCCGAACGGGAACACGCTCGTCGGCGACTCCAGCAACAACCGCGTCTTGGAGGTGACGCCCGACGGCGAAGTCGTCTGGGAGGTGTACACGCCGTGGCTCGTGTACGACGTCGAACGCGTCCCCTACGGCGACGAGGCCGGCGGGCCGACCATCGCGGACCAGGACGCCACGGGGCGCGCCCGCATCACCGGCGACGCCGACTTCGACGCCGCCCGGCAGGAGCGCTGCGCCGCCCACATCTCGAACGCCACGCGATTCAGCGCCCTCGGCGGGGACGGCGACGGCGGCATCGTCGGTGACGTCTTCGGCGGCGGAAACGACGACGAGGATGGCTCCGGTGGCGACGGCGACGGCGACTCGACGGACGACGGCGGAAGCGGCGCGCTCGCGGGCGGGTTCGGTATCGCTCTGTCGCTCGGCGTCCTCGCGGTGACGGTCGTCGCGGGCGTCGCCCTCCGCAGACGCGGCTGACAGTCGTCGTGCTCCAGCGACGCGCCTGCCCGGCGTCGTCGCTCAGAGGTCGTACGTCTCGCCGTCGACCGCGATTGGCTCCTCGAACGCCTCGTCGGCGGGGTAGAAGTGTGCAGCGTGGACGACGCGCGTCTCGGTGGCGTCGAGGTCGTCGGCGAGTGCGAGCGCCCCCTCTCTCGTCATGTGCTTCGTGCCGAACGTCCGGTACGTACCGTCTGGTGCCTCGTGCTTCCCGCCGAGCGGATGGTGCTCGCAGAGCGCGGCCGGGACGATGCCGTCAGCGAGCAGGAGGTCCGGGTCGCGTAGCGCGTCCAGCGAGTCCTCGGGGATGCCATAGCTCGTGTCGCCCGATAGCGAGAGCTTCGCACCGGTCGCGGGGTCCTCGACGACGAGCCCGTAACACACGAGCGGCGGATGGTCGACGGGGACGAGCGTCACCTCGAATCCACAGGTCTCGACCGTCTCGAACGGCGCCGTGGGGTGCGCGGTGACGGTGTCGAGGTAGTCGTACTTCCGCGCCACCGTTCCGGCGACGCTCTCACCCGTCTTCGGGTCCGTCTCGTCGGCCGCGTACACGTCCAGGCTGTCGAGCAGCCGGTACGCGTTCCCGAGGCCGTCCAGGTGGTCGAAGTGGACGTGCGTGACGACCGCAGCGTCCGGGAGGTCGACGTCGTTCTTCAGGAACTGATAGCGGAAGTCCGGGCTCGCGTCGATCAGGAGCGACTCGCCGGTGCGGGGGTTGTGGGCGTGCACCGAGAACCGCGTGCGTTCGACGCCGCGCTCGACCGCCTCCTGGCACGTCTCGCACTCGCATCCCGGCGTCGGCGTCCCCGTCGTATCGCCCGTCCCGAGCAACGTCACCTGCATCGCATCACCCTACAGGACGCGGCCGGAAAAGTCGTCGCGTCCCGGGTCGCTCGCTCGCGCCCGAGTTGACCGTCGTCGTCGCAGTACGAACGCACTCAGTCGTCGTGGTCGTGGTCGTGCGCGTGGTCGTCGTGGTCGTGGTCGTGGTCGTGCCCGCCGTCGGTCGCGCCCGGCGTCCCGCCCGCGATGAGCGCGTCCCCGTCGCCGTCCATCATGTCGAGGTTCTTCAGGTTGTCCCGCTCCTCGAACTCCTCGACCGCGTCCACGAGGTCCTGCTGGGTGAGCGTCGTCCGCTCCTCCGTGAGCGCCGACAGCACCGCCTCCCGCATCACGAGCCGGAGGTCGCTGCCCGTGAGTCCCTCCGTGATGTCCGCGATGGCGTCCGGTTCGAACTCGTCGATGTCCATCGCGTGCGTGATGAGCCGCAGGATGTCCGACCGCATCCCGCGGTCGGGCTTCGGGAAGTTCACGATCTCGTCGAACCGCCGCCACGCCGCCGAATCCAGGTCGTCCGGGTGGTTCGTCGCCCCGATGAGCAGCACGTCGTCGTCGATGAGCGACATGTCGTCGATGCTCTTCAGGAGCGTGTTCACCGCGCGCTTGATCGCTGCGTGCTCGTCCCCGCCGCGGGTCTTCGCGACGAAGTCGAACTCGTCCATGAACAGGATACACGGCGACAACCGCTTCGCCACCTCGAACGTCTTCTCGACGTTCTTCGCCGTCTCCCCGAGGTACTGGCTCGTGATCATCGAGAGCTTCACCTCGACGAACGGCAGATCCAGCGAGTGCGCGAGCCCACGCGCCGTACTCGTCTTCCCCGTCCCCGGCGGCCCGACGAACAGGAGCTTCCCGATCTCGCGCAGTCCGATCCTCGCGAGGTAATCCCGGTGCTCGATGGCCTTCACGATCTTCTGAATCTCGTCCTCCTGCTCCTGCGTGAGGACGAGGTCGTCAAGAGTCATGTCGATCTCCTCGGGCGCACGGATGTCCACGAGGTCGAGCATGTCCTCCTCGTCCTCGTCGTCCGAGTCGAAGTACTCGTCGAGCAACGAGTCGATCCAGACGCGGTCGGCCTGGATGGGGCGGTTCGCCTCGCGGGCGGACTCGTAGTCCACGTTCGCGAACGCGTCCACGTCGAACGACCCGTCCGCGCCGTACGCGTACGCCAACACGGGGTTCGTGTGGACGCGCTCGGCGTCCGCGTTCTCGGCGTACCACTCGACGGCCATGCTCGTGTCCGCGAGCGAGATGGAGCCCGAGAACTCGTCGCGCTCCGTGAACATCAACCCCGAGATGGCGTCCCAGGGATGGTCCGTGCTCGCGGCGGCGCGCGCCGTCGCGTTCGTCACCGACACGGGGCGTTTGACCTCCCCGTCGCTATAGAAGACACGCCGGTACCGCGGCGGCAAGTCGTTCTCGTCCAGCGACCGTTCCTCGTTGTAGACGTGCGCCGTCAACAACAGTTCGACGACCGAGAGCGCCGCGTTGCTCATTCCCCGCGACGTACGAGCGGAACGCGTTTAAGACCGTCGAAGCGGTCGTCGCGTTGCCGTCGCTCGCGGCGTCGACGCTCTCGAACGCGCCGACGGCGCCAGCATCGCGGCGGACTCGACGGCCGAGACCGCCTGCAGGCCGGTCGCGGCCGGTGAGCGTGCGGCCAGGTCAGTGACAGCCGTCGTATCGGCGACCGCGGGCGCCGTCGCGTTCACGCGCTCTATCGGTCCCGGGGACGGGTCCAGTGGCGGGTCGTCCGTCGACTCGTCGGGGTTCTCGCGGACGTAGAACAGGATGGGGCGCGAGTAATCGCCGTCCGGGTCGTCGCCGTATCGCTGGTGGACGACGCGATCGTAGCCGTTCTCGACGAGCCACTCGTGGAGCTCCTCGCCGCCGTCCTTCGGGACCTTCGGGCCCTCGTTCTGGCCGAGCGCGACGACGACCGGCGGCCGCGTCTCGTTGAGCACCTGGCCGTCGTCCGTGTCGCTGTACACGAAGTGCTCGCCGGTCTGGTTCGCGTCGTACTGGTACATCTCCATGTACCACATCCAGACGCGCCGGTCGTAGTACGGACCCGGTGCCGGCGGCTGCGAGAGCCCGGTCTCGTCCGCGATCGCGAACTTGTCACCCCAGAAGAGGACGTCCACGTCGCCCGCACCACCTCTCGTCATCCCGAGTTCGCGCACGCGGTCGAGCGTCGGTTTCGCGTCCGTCGACGGCTGCGCGTACTGGATGATCTTGTTGTCCGGCGCCTGCGAGTTCACGTAGACCTGGTCGGTGACGGCGAACCCCATCCAGCCGACGACCGACAGCAGGAGGACGACCGCGAGCGCGACGCCGACGCCGTCGTCGAGCGTGAACGACTGCACGCCCCACCGGATGACGATCGCGAGCCCGACCGCCGCGGGGATGGCGAGGGGCACGATGGCGTGCGCGGTCGCCCACCCGGCCTGGATGTCGGTCGCGATCGGGTACCCGAGGACGCTCACGAACCCCCAGTAGCTCGCGAGCGCGACGAGGTCCCGCGGCCCACCGTCGCCGTAGCGGTCGACGAGGAACCCGACGACCGCGAACGCGGACACGACGAGCGCGCCCGCTATCATCACCTCGACGTAGTGCTTGAGGAACGCGGTGTAGGAGTGCTCGTGGCCGCCCCAGATGCGCGTGAACTCCTGCCAGCTCCCGACGAGGGACTCCTCGACGACGAGCCGGAACTCGGTGGTGTCGCCCGCGAGCAACCCGTCGAGCGACGAGTACAACCCCATCTCGCCGGTGGTGTCCTTGCGGACGTCCGGCGGCCCGCCACCGCCGACCTTCATGTAGCCGCCGCCGCGTGGCGCGTAGAAGAACACGATGACGGCGAGGAACTCGAGGACGGCGGTGACGGCGACGACGGCGGCGGTCCAGTTCACCGCGACCCAGTTCCACGGTCGCGTCCGGTCGGGGCTGGTGGCGTCGTCGTCCGGCGTCGCCCGGTCGGGATTCCACGCACCCTGGACGGCGGCCGGCAGGCGCGTGACGCGGACGGGGAGCAGCCAGCGGGCGTACGCGACCACCGTCCGGAACGGCCCCCGGTCGGCGTCGCCCTGGGCCGCGACGAACATCCGGTGGTCGAGCAGGAGCGCGGCCGCGCCCAGCCAGCACGCCGCGTACAGCAGGCCGTTCTCCTTCGTCGTCATGCCGAGCGCGAACGCGCCGACGCTCCCGTACACGTACCGGTACCGGCGCGTGTCGTAGTACCGGACCGCGAGCCCGGCGGCGAGCAGCATGAACGCGGCGAGCGGGACGTCGTTCCGCATGAACCGCGAGTAGTACACGAGCACGGGGTTCAGCGTGAGGAGGAAGCCGAGTGCGAGCACCTCGCTGTCCCGGAGGTGTTCGCGGAACAACCACGCCGTCAGCGGGAGGAGCGCGCCGACGACGGCGACGACGAGCCGGGACGTGAAGTCCGACGGGCCGAGGAACTCGAACACCCACCTGTTGGCGTGGAAGAGGAACGGCCCGTGGACGATGGCGCGGTACTCCCAGACGCCGGATTCGAGGTAGCGGATGATCCAGTACCCGACCCGGCCCTCGTCCTGGTGGGCGACGCGCGCACCGAGGTTCAGGAACCGCAGCACGAACCCCGCGACGGTCATCGCGACGAGCGACGCCAGCACCGTCGTCGAGGTGTCCGGGAACGGCGTCCGCCGGTTCGCCGCCGCCAACAACCCCGCGTCGTCCGACGCGAGCTCGTCGCCAGCGGTGTCGTCCGCCGACGCATCGTCGACGGCGTGGTCGTCGCGCGCTTCGTCCGCGGACTGGTCGGCGCGCGCTTCGTCCGCGGACTGGTCGGCGCGCGCTTCGTCCGCGGACTGGTCGTCGTGCGTCTCGTCGGTGGTAGAGTCGTCGACGCCGGCATCGGTCGACGTGGCCTCGACGGCGCCGCCGAACTCGAACTCGCCGCCCTCGTCACCGTCGGACGAGCTACCGACCTCTTCATCTGGTTGCTGGTCGTGGTCGGCGGGATCGTCTGGTTGCTGGTCGTGGTCGGCGGGATCGTCTGGTTGCTGGTCGTGGTCGGCGGGATCGTCTGGTTGCTGGTCGTGGTCGGCGGGATCGTCTGGTTGCTGGTCGTGGTCGGCGGAACCGTCTCCTGCCGTGTCGTCTCCCGCTGGCTGCTCGTCTTCGCCAGTGGCGTGGTCGACCGCGTCGTCGCCACCGCCGCCGTCGTCGGGCGGACTGCGGTCGGTTCGCGTAGGGTCCTCGTCGGAATCGGAGGGCTCCGAGGACTCGTCGGTCATTGTTCTCGGAGAATCCGTGCGGGGGTAAACGCTTTTTGCTATCCGTTCTCTCGCGTCGGGCGCGTAAACTCCGCGCTCCGGCGCCCGGAGTTCTGCAGTGTTTTATCACGAAGCACGTCCACTGTACCCGCATGGAACCACAGACACCCGTCATCGCGGCTGCGTACCGGACACCGCAGGGCAAGAAGGACGGCGTCTACTCGGAGATCCGCGGCGAGGACCTCTCGGTCCCGCTCATCAACAAGATCCTCGACGAGAACGACCTCGACGGGGAGGACGTCGACGACCTCATGTGGGGGTGCGCCCAGCAGCGAGGCGAGCAGGACAACAACATCGCTCGCGTCATCGCGCTCATGAGCGACCTCGGTGAGAGCGTGCCCGCGACCACGATCAACCGCTGGTGTGCGTCCTCGATGCAGTCCGTCATCTCCGCGAGCGACGCCGTCGCCGCCGGGAACCGCGACGCCGTCATCGCCGGCGGGTTCGAGCACATGACGAACGTCCCCATGGAGGGCGGGATGGACGGCCGGAGCTTCCACCCCGACTTCCAGGAGATGTACAACATGATCGAGCTCCAGATGGGGATGACCGCGGAGAAGGTCGCCGACGAGTACGACATCTCCCGGGAAGCCCAGGACCGCTACGCGGCCCAGAGCCAGCAGCGCGCCGCCGCCGCGACCGAGGAAGGCCGGTTCGACGACGAGATCGTCCCCATCGAGACGCCCGAGGGCGAGGTCACGAAGGACGAGGGCATCCGACCGGGGACGGACTTCGAGACGCTCCAGGGCCTCCCGACGGTGTTCATGGAGGACGTCACCGCGGGGAACTCCAGTCAGATCAGTGACGGTGCCGCGGCGACGCTCGTCACGAGCAAGGCGTTCGCGGAGGAGCACGACCTCGAGATCCTCGCGGAGGTCGGCGCGAACAACGTCGCGGGCGTCGACCCGACCGTGATGGGTATCGGGCCGGTCCCCGCGACGCGCGGCCTCCTCGAGCGCAACGGGCGCGACATCGACGACTACGACCTCGTCGAACTGAACGAGGCGTTCGCGTCCCAGACCGTGTACGCTCGCGAGGAACTCGGTATCGACGAGGACATCTTCAACGTGAACGGCGGGGCCATCGCCATCGGGCATCCGCTCGGCGCCTCCGGCGCGCGTCTCCCCGTGACGCTCATCCACGAACTCCGCAAGCGCGGGGGCGGCCGCGGCCTCGCCACGCTCTGCGTCGGGTTCGGCCAGGGTGCAGCGATCGAGTTCGACGTGAACGGCGCGTAAGCGAGCTTCCGCGTTCGGTTTTTGATCCGTCTTCTCAAGCGGTCCGCGGGGAGAGGAGCCAGCCGCTGGCTCCGCTTTCCGAAGGTGCATACGCGTTCGCTCGAAGCGTCTGGTATGCCGAGTCGACGCGCGGTGCTTGGGGCGGGTTCGCTCGCGGCTGCTAGCGGGCTGGCGGGGTGTTCGGTGCTGGAGTCGAGTCCGGGGGAGCCGGCGCGGTTCGGGCGTGGGGCGACGGCGCCCGCGGACCCGGAGCTGGTGGCGCTCGACGACGCTCGCGTGGGCGACCAACCGCGGGGGCGCATGGAGTCCTCGACGGCGGCGTTCGAGCGGTCGGATGGCCGGCTCGTGGTCGTGAGCTTCCATCGCGTGCAGGCCGGTGCGAGCGCGTTCGGGTCGGACTGGCGGTACGTGAACGTCCGCGGCGAGCACGACTGGCGCGACGTCGCCGGGTCCGTCACCGCGTCGGAGACGAACATGACGACGGTCGACGCGGACAGCCCGGACGCGGCGTTCCGACTCGTGAGCGAAACGAGCGACCGGACGCGAGCGTGGCGCGTCCGCCTCCCGGAACCGTCCAGTCAGGCGGTCGCGTACCGGTTCCGGACGACGTTCGAACCGGCGGACCCGCTCGATGATGGCGACGCGCTCGCCTCAATCCGCGGTCGCACGAAGCTCACCGACGGAAGCCTCCTCGGTGGTTCGACGCAGCTGGATGCGACGCTCGAACTCGTCTACGGCGACACGACCGTCGAAGGAAGCGAGTGACCGCGAGCGAGGGCGAGTGACTGCGAGTCGGGTGACCGGCGGCGATTACGCGCCGTCGGTGCGCGGGACGTCGTGGCGGCCGAAGCCGTACCGGAGGCGGTTCGCGAGCCGGCGCGAGAACTTCCCGGGGGCTTCGGCGCGCGAGTCGAAGCGCTCACCGAGCGCCTCGTAGATGAGCGGGACCGCGACCTCCTGCTCGAGGGCCTCCTGGACCGTCCACGTCCCGGTCGAACCGCCCTCGATGCGGTCCGCGACGGTGCCGAGGTCGTTCCCCTCTTCCCTGAACGCCTCCTCGCAGAGTTCGAGGAGCCACGATCGGATGACCGCGCCGTTGTTCCACGTGCGAGCGACCGACTCGAGGTCGAGGTCGTACCGACCGTTCGCCAGGAGCTCGAACCCCTCGCCGTACGTCTGCATGAGCGCGTACTCGACGCCGTTGTGCACCATCTTCACGTAGTGCCCGCTGCCGGCGGGCCCCATGCGGTCGTGGCCGTCCGGGCCGGTCGCGACCGCATCGAAGACGGGAACGAGTTCGTCGTACGCCCACTCGGGGCCACCGACCATCAGCGAGAACCCGAGGTCCGCCCCCGCGGGACCGCCCGAGGTCCCGCAGTCGAGGTACGCCGCGTCGGTCGACTCCGCGCGTCGCACCGAGTCCTCGAAGTACGAGTTCCCGCCGTCGACGACGACGTCGTCGCCGTCGACGTGCGGTTCGAGGTCGTCGAGGGCGGCGTCGACCGCGTCGCCCGCGGGCACCATCAACCAGATTCGTTTGTCCTCGCCGAGGCGGTCCGCGAGGTCGACGACGGATCCGGCTGGTTCGGCGCCCGCGTCCGCCGCGTCCGCGACCGCGTGCTCGTCCAGGTCGAACGCGACCACGTCGTGGCCCGCGTCCAGTGTCCGGTCGACGACGATGCGCCCCATCCGACCGAGGCCGATGACGCCCAGTTGCATGCGTCGGCGTGCGCGGAGCGGACAGGTAGTGATTCCGGTCGCCGACCGACGACTCGAGCGAGAAGTGAGTGCGACTCGGGAGCGGGTCGACACGAACCCGACGGCCTCTCACACGACCCGCGATGGGTTCGAACGCTAGCGGAGTTCGGTCAGGCAGGTCGCGTCCGCGGCCTGAATCCACGCGTCCTCGTCTTCCGCGTCGAACACGACGAGGTCGCCGTCGTCGGTTTCTATCGCCGTGTAGCGCTCGGGAACCGGCGGGTCGTCTATCGCGTCGGGCTTGTGGACGTCTGCTCCCATTGTAGTTGCCTCGGCCACACGTTCGGAAGGTGCGGCATTATCTGCCATCCCTAACCTGATAGGATGATGGGAACACACAACGCGTTTGGGGTTGGAGGGATTCAGGGTGTGATATGGACTTGGCGGACATCATGTCCCAGATCCCGTACTGTCGTCACCTCGGCATCGAGGTCACCGCGGCCGAGGACGGCCACGCCGAAGGCGAACTCGCGTTCGACGACCACCACTCGTCGGTCCCCGGGAGCGACGTCGCACACGGCGCCGTCGTCCACGGGCTCGCCGACACCGTCGCCGGCGCCGCCGTCATCTCGCTCCACCACAAACCCACGCCCACCGTCGACATCCGATTCGACCACCTCGCGCCCGCTCGCGGCGACCTCCACGCCGAAGCCGAGGTCAAGAAGGACGGCGACACCGTCGCCGTCGCCGACGTCGAGATAACGCACGACGACACGCTCGTCGCAACCGCCCGCGGCACGTTCAAGACCGCTGGCGACAGCGACGGGTCCGCCTGGAGCGGCAGCCGAAACCTCACCAACGACACCGACTGAATCGACCGTCGTCGAACCGTCAACGACGTCGCGTGAATCAACTGCCGTCGAGTCAGCGCCAACGTCGGAAGGCACGGGCTTTTGGTCGCCCGCCCCGAACGTTCGTGTATGCTCGGTAACCCGAAGCTCCGGAAGGTCGCGTCACTCGGAACGGTCGCCGTCGGCGTCGTCACGCTCGTCGCCCCGAAGAAAGCCGCCATCCTCGGCGACAAACTCTCGCTCGCCTCGCGCTACGAGGACCTCGGCGACGGCGAGTTCACGCCCCGCGACTGGTACGTCGACGCGACGCGCGCCAGCGGCGCCGGCATGATCGCCGCCGGCCTCACCGGATTCCTCCTCGCAGCGAGCGCCGAGACCGCATCCGACGCGGACCGCACCGACGACGCCGACGAGGAAGCGGAAGCCCTCTCCGAGGACGACGAATCCGACGACGTCGAGGCGAGCGACGACCCCGTCGAGATCGACCTCGAGGACGCCGACGACCACAACGACGACTGACCGCCATCCCTTGTTGGCTCGCGGCGACGCAACGCCACGTCGACAACGACGCCCCTCTCGGTAGTCGTCGACGACGAACCCAGCGAAAAGAGCCGTCTCGATACTCCTAGTGCCCCAGCCGGTCAGATCAGGGTCGCCATCTCGTCGAGGTAGTCGTCGTAGACGTCGAGCGCGGACTGGATCGGGTCGCTCGTCGACATGTCCACGCCCGCGCCCTGCAGGAGTTTGAGCGGGTACTCGCGGGAGCCCTTCGAGAGGAACTCGCGGTACCGTTCCGCCGCCTCCTCGTCACCCTCCAGGATCTGCTGGCTGAGCGCCACCGCCGCCGAGATACCCGTCGCGTACTGGTAGACGTAGTACGCGCGATAGAAGTGCGGGATGCGCATCCACTCGCGCTCGATGTGGTCGTCGACGTTCGCCGGCTCGTAGAACTCGCGCTTCAGGTCGCCGTAGATCTCGTCGAGCGCGTCCGGCGTGATCGCCTCGCCGTCCTCCGCCAACTGGTGGGCCTGATGCTCGAAGTCCGCGAACATCGTCTGCCGG
This sequence comes from Halorubellus salinus, assembly GCF_020567525.1. Lineage (GTDB taxonomy): Archaea > Halobacteriota > Halobacteria > Halobacteriales > Natrialbaceae > Halorubellus > Halorubellus salinus. The sequence goes on along the minus strand of NZ_JAJCVI010000002.1, from coordinate 619,472 downwards.
TAGAGCGTCGACCGCACCCGCTCCAGGTACTCGTTCAGGACGTGCCGGCGGAACTCGGGGTCCTCCACGGTCTCCAGGAGGTGATGCGTGAGGAGCGTCTCGTTCACCGTCGACGCCACCTCCGCCACGAAGATCTCGTAACTCGAATACACGTACGGCTGCGCATCCTTCGTGTACTCCGAGTGCATCGAGTGCCCGAGCTCGTGCGCGAGCGTGTACATCGACGCGATGTCGTCCTGGTAGTTCATCATGATGAACGGCTGCGTGTCGTACGTCCCACTGGAGAACGCACCCGCTCGCTTCCCCTCGTTCTCGTAGACGTCCACCCACCGCGACTCCAGGCCCTCCGCGACCCGCGACTGGTACTCCTCGCCGAGGACGCCGAGCGAGTCGACGACGTACTCCGTCGCCTCCTCGTACTCGACGTCCGGACTCTCGGACTCCGTCATCGGCATGTAGACGTCCCACATCTCCAGTTCGTCCACACCGAGCACCTCGGCCTTCAACTCGCTGTGCCGGTGGAGCTTGTCGAGATTCTCTCGAACGGTCTCCACGAGATTGTCGTACACCTCAACGGGGACGTTCGGGCCGTCCATCGCCGCTTCGCGAGCCGTCTCGTAGTGCCGGACGCGTGCCTCCTTCACGTCCGCCTTCACGGAGTTCTTGTACGCCGTCCCGACCGCGTTCCGGACGTCAGCCCACTCGTCGTAGAACTCCTCGTGGACCGTCTGCCGGAACTCGCGGTCCTGATTCTTGAGGAGCGTCGTGAAGTTCGACTGCGTGATCTCCACGGCGTCACCGTCGGGCTTCTCGACGGTCGGGAACTCCATGTCCGCGTTCGCGAGCATACTGTACACGTCCCCGCTCCCGTGCGTGACCTCCCCGAGCTCCGCGAGTACCTCCTCGACCTCCGCCGAGCGGGTATGCGGTTTCGTCCGCAGGACGTCGTCGAGATAGTGCTCGTACTGCTCCAGGCCATCGGTCGACTCGACCATCGCCGACACCTCGTCGCGACTCGCACTCTGGATCTCCGGTTCGATGAACGACGCCGCCGACTGCGCGTCCGACGCCAGCGACTGCGAGCGCGCCGACAACGCCTGGTACTGCTGGTTCGTCGTGTCCTCCGACGAGCGCATCTGCGCGTAGTTCGCGACCTTCGCGACCTCCCGCATCACGTCGTCGCGCGTCTCCAGCGTCTCCAGGAGCGTCTCGCCGTCGTCGACGACCGACCCCTCGTACGCCGCCAGGTCCTCCAGTCGTTCACTCACGTCCTCGAAGGCGGCCTCCCACTCGTCGTCGGAGGCGTAGATGCTCTCGAGGTCCCACTTGTACTCCTCGTCGATCTCGGATCGTTCTGGGACCGAACTCATGGCCCGCTCTTGGCCATAGCTTCAGGTAAGCGTTGCCACTCACCACGACCTTGCCCCTACGCGGGCGTGCTGGCCGGGGCCGAACTGGTTTACGCTCGCGGCCGTAGGCCGGGGCATGGACCTCGATACCGCGCTCGGTGCGACGTGGCGCGACGACGAACCCCGTCGGTTCCTGCGACGCCTCTGCGAGCTCGACGACCGGATGGCCGGTCATCCCGGCGAAGCGCGTGCCGCTGCCCTCGTCGCCGATGCGTTCCGGGACGCTGACGTCCGCGACGTCGACCGCGAGTCGTTCCCGCTCACGGCCTGGACGCGCGGCGACACGACGCTCCGCGTCACCGACCCCGTCGACCGCGAGTTCGACGCGCTCGCGCTCCCGTACTCGCCGACTGCGAGCGTCGACGGCCCGCTCGTCGACGTCGGGCACGGCACGCACGCGGAGATCGCGGACGCCGACCTCGACGGCGCGATCGCACTCGCCCGCACGGACTCTCCCGCTGACGGCCGGTTCGTGCACCGGATGGAGTCGTTCGGGCACGCCATCGACGCCGGCGCCGACGCGTTCCTGTTCCGGAACCACGTCGACGGCCAGCTCCCGCCGACGGGGTCGCTCCGGTTCGACGAACCAGCGGCCGCACCCGGCGTCGGCGTCTCGAAGGAGACGGGCGCGTGGCTCGCGGAGTACGCCGACCGCGACGCGACGCTCGAACTCGACGTGAACGCGACGATGGACGACGGCGAGAGCGAGTTCGTCCACGGCGTCCTCGGTCCCGACGACGCGAACCGCGAGGTCGTGGTGCTCGCGCACTTCGACGCGCACGACGTCGCGGAGGGAGCGCTCGACAACGGCTGCGGGATCGCCGTCGTCGTCGCACTCGCTCGCACGCTCGGCCGGCTCGACGCAGCAGACGTGCTCGATGCTCGCGTCCGCGTCGCCGGCGTCGGCGCCGAAGAGGTCGGCCTCCTCGGCGGCACGGCGCTCGCGGACGCACTCGAGCTCGACGACGTGCACGCGGTCGTGAACGTTGACGGCGCCGGCCGCCACCGGAACCTCGTCGCGATGCCGCACGGAAGCGACGACCTCGCGGACGCGGTCGACGCCGTCGCCGACGCCGTCGACCACCCCGTTCGGACGGACGCGGACCCGCACCCGTGGAGCGACCACTGGCCGTTCCTCCGCGAGCGCGTTCCCGCGATACAGCTACACAGTGACTCCGGCGAGCGCGGCCGCGGCTGGGGACACACCGCCGCCGACACGTTCGACAAGACCGACTCCCGTGTCGTCCGCGAGCACGCGATGCTCGCCACGCTCCTCGTGCGCGAGGTCGCGGAGAACGACGTCGAGCGCGTCGACGAGGACGCACTCAGGGACGCGATGGTCGACCAGGACTTCGACGCCGGCATGCGCGCCGCCGGCATCTGGCCGACGAACTGGGAGCACTGACTCGGTCCGGGACGAGGTGACGCGACGGTCAGCTCGAGGACGGCCCGGCGGCGCGTCCGAACATCCGCCGGTGGACGCGCCGGAGCGTCGTCGAGGCTCGATAGTCGTACCAGACGGCGAGGAGGAAGACGAGCGCTGCCGCTTCTGGCCACTCGGCGGTGAGGACGACGTAGAGCGCGTGGACGACCAGGGCCGCGTAGGCGACGCGCCCGGCGACGCGCACCACCCGTCGCGCCGCGGACGAGGACTCGACCATGCCATCGCTACGCGAGGGAGCGACATAAGTCCAATCGCTATCACGTCGCACTCTCGCCGGTGGACGCCCGGTTCAGCGTGGACTGTCGTCGGTATCGGCGGGCGGCCGGTTCAGCGTGGACTGTCGTCGGTATCGGCGGATGGCGCATCGACGCCGTCCCGGAGCGCGCTGGTGACGCGAGCTCGTGAGACGGCGGTGGCGTGCGCGGACTCGAAGACGGTGGTGGCGCTCGTTGCGGCCTCGTCGTCGCGCTCGAACGCGACCTCGGGGTAGGTCGCGTCGACGAGCACGAGCGGCTCGGGTGGGGCGGGCCCGACGCGCTCGTGGTCGGGGAGCGGTTCGGTTGCGAGCGCGCGGTCGACGGCGTCGAGGTCGCGGTCGCCGGTCGCGACGCTCCGGACGAGCGCGACGAGCCGGCGCACGAGCTCCCAGAGGAACCCGTCGGCGCGAACGTGCACGCGGAGGACGTCGCCCTCGCGAACGACGGTCGCCGTCTCGACGGTCCGCGTCGTGTCGTCGTCGCTCGCCGCGGTCAGGTCCGCGAAGTCGTGGGTGCCTTCGAGCTTCGCGAGTGCCGCGGCTGCGCGGTCGACGTCGGCGGTCGGCGCGTACAGGTGGTAGTCGTACGCGCGGCTCGTCGCGTGATGGGTCGCGTGGAACGCGTCGTGGACGTCGGCACTCGCCCACGCGCGGACGTGCTCGGGGAGTTCGCCGTTGAACGCGCGGGGCGTCAGCCAGTCCGGGCACTCGAACGCGACGGTCTGCGTTATCGCGGACACGCCGGCGTCCGTGCGGCCCGCTGCCGCGTATCCGTCGGGCGCGCCGGCGTCGGCCGCGAGCACGCCGAGGCCGCGGAGCGCGTCGAAGATGGCGTCCTCGACGGTCGGCACGTTCGGCTGGCGCTGGAAGCCGTGGTACGGGCGACCGTCGTAGGCGACGCGGAACGCTCGCATGCCAGCGGCTACGCGACTCGGGGAGAAGTGCGCTACGGACCGCGGTGTCCCCGTCTACTGCTGGGGGGCTGACTGGCGACGCCGCACCGAGCCCGCTCCCTGCCGGTCACGCGAGGGGGCACGTGCTGGGTCGATCGCCGCGGGACGCTGGCGTCGCGCTGGTCGTCGGGCGCGCCCCGCGATGGGTCGTCACGGCACGCCGACCGTCGCCGCGGCCTCGTACTTGAACCGTCGCGTGGCGTCGTCGTGGTCGATCGGCGACACGCTTACCCGCGCGCCGGGCGACTACCGCGCCATGACGGAGTACTCGGGCGAGGAGGTCGCCGACCTCGTCGGCGCGAACCTCGCCGACCGACTCGCGCTCGACGACGGCCCGTACACGGACGCGGACCTGGACGCGCTCACCGACGCGCTCGGCGAGGGCGCGGAACTCGCGGACAGGGTCGCCGAGGGCGACGTTGCCGCGCTCGCGACCCTGTTGAGTCCAGCGTTCCTGCAAGCGAACTCGGAGTTCGAGTCGTTCGCGGACTTCCTCGGCGCGAGTCCGTGGGCGCGCTCGAACGTCGACGCCGCGTTCGCCGGTCGCCGCGACGGCGACGACGCCGACCCCGCGGCCGCGACCACGAGCTCGTTCCTCTCCCGGACGACAGCGTTCCGGACGCCCGGCGAGATGGTCCAGGCGGCGGTCGTCTACCGGTGCCGTGCCGCACTCGACGAAGGCGAAGCCGAATCGGAAGAAGAAGGCGGTGACGCGGCCGCGAGCGGCGAGGACGCGTAGTCAGGCGTAGTCGTCGTACGTCGGTCGCGTGCGGTCCCCGGGGAACTCGTCGACGGCCGCGGTCGTCTGGTCGCCGCTGTCCATGTCCTTGATCGTGACCTCGTCGTTCTCGAGGTCCTGCTCGCCGACGATGACGACGGTGTCGGCGTTGATGGAGTCCGCGTACCCCATCTGTGCGCCGAAGCTCCGCCCGGAGACGTCCGTCTCGACGACGTGACCCGCGGCGCGGAGGTCGCGCGCGACTCTCGCGGCGACGGGGCGCGTGTCGCCGACCTGGAGGACGTAGTAGTCCGTCGCGAGTTCCTCCTCGGGCCAGACGCCGGCGCGCTGGAGGAGGAGGGGAAGCGTGGAGTTCATCACGCCGGGTGCGACGCCGACCGCGGGCGTCGGCTGGCCGCCGAAGTCCTCGATGAGGTCGTCGTAGCGGCCGCCGCCGAACACGGAGCGGCCGACCTCGCCCGCGCTGTCGAAGCACTCGAACACCACGCCAGTGTAGTAGTCGAGGCCGCGAGCGGTCGTCAGCGACAGGTCGCAGTACTCGCGGACGCCGAAGTCCTCGGCCGCGTCGAGGACCGCGCGAAGGTTGTCCACCGCAGGTTCGACCGCGTCGCTGAATGCGACGAGTTCGTCGAGGTCGTCCTCGCCCGCGACGAGGAGGTCGTCGAACTGGCGGGCGTCGTCGTAGCTCAGGCCCGCGTCGGCGAGCAACCCGAGGTACTCGTTCTCCTCGACTTTCGCGCGCTTGTCGACCGCACGGATCGCCTCGCGCGTGTCGACGTCGTCGCCGTACTCCGAGAGGAGCGTCCCGAGGACGTCGCGGTGGGAGACGCGGAACTCGAAGTCCGCAGCGTCGAGGCCGAGGTCGACGAGCGCGTCCGCCGCGAACGCGAGGATCTCCGCGTCCGCGTCCGGCTCGCTCGACCCGAAGATGTCGACGTTCGTCTGGTAGAACTCGCGGAAACGCCCCTGCTGGACGGCCTCGTATCGCCAGAACGGCCGCGTCGACATCCACTTGATCGGCTTCGAGAGCTCCTGTTGCTTCGCGACGACCATCCGCGCGACCGTCGGCGTCAACTCGGGCGCGAGCGTCACCATCCGCCCGCCCTTGTCCTCGAACGCGTACAGCTCGTCGACGATTTCGTCACCGGACTTGTCCGTCCACATCTCCGCACGCTCGAGTCGCGGGGTCTCTACCTCCCGGAACCCGTACCGGCGCGCCGCCCCTTCGACGGTATCGATGACCTCCCTGTGGGCGGCCATCTCACGGGGATAGAAGTCCTTGAACCCCTTCAGTCCATCATACATACCCGAGGCTTCGCGAGTCCGTCCCTCCAACCTTTCGCTTGCCGACGCACGCCACGAACCCGAGCGTCCACCGAGCGTTCGTCGAGCGTCCACCGAGCGTTCGTCGAGTGCACGCCGAGCGTGGCTGAGCGCGCCGAAGGACGCCCTATCGTGGCCCTTCGACGTACGTCTGGTCGTGCGCCGGGAACACCTCGGCGACCGCGCCCTCGCCGTGTTCCTCGCGGAGCAGCACCCGCAACTCGGCCTCGTAGTCAGCGCGCGGGATGTCCTCGCTCGGGCCGACCGTCACCGAGAGCGCGGAGTCGACGAGCCGGTCGACCGCGCCACGACCGAACCCCGAGAGCGGCGAGATGTAGTCCACGTCGTGGCGATCCTCGAGGCTCTGCGCTTGCGCACGCGACACCGTCGGCACGCGGTCGTCGCGGCGCGTCCCGTCCGCGATCGCGTCGAACCCTTCCGCGGCCAGGCGCTCGAGCGCGTGCTCGTGGACCGCCTGGATGCCGTTCCGCGGGAACCCATCCGCGACCATCTTCTCGACCGCATCGCGCGCCGCAGCCTCGTCGAGCTCGATGCGTTCGTGCGCGAACCCGACCGACTCGGCTGCCGCTTTCGCGTGCTCCCAGTCGTCGGTCACGCCGAAGTGACCGGTGACGAGCGTCACGTCGTAGAAGTCGTCGAGCAACAGTGCGGCGAGCGTCGAATCCTTCCCACCGCTGTAGAGCAACCCGAGCTCCATCTACCGCCGACGCACGTTGAAGCTCTTCTCGTCGGGCTTGAGTTCCTTCAGGAGCGCCTTCATCTTCTCCTCGTCTATCTTCCCACCGATCTGCCCGCGCTGCGCGAGCGCGAGAATCTGCTGTTCGGCCTGCTCGCCGAACTCAGGCTTGCTCATCTTCACCGAGTTCAGGCGCTTTCGCGCCCCGTCCGTGAGGTGCTGGCGGAGCAACGCCTTCTTCTGGGCCTCGGCCTCCTGCTGGCGGGCCTCCTGCGCCTCGCTATCGCCCTCCTGGGCCTGCTTGCGCTCGCGGAGCTCCTGCATCTTCTCCTCGCGTAGCTTCTCGAGGTCGTCCTGGCTGTCGCTCATACGAACGCTTTGGTGCGTCGGCGAAAAAACGGTTTCGGGACTCGACACGCCAGCCCCGACGACCTGCTTACGCGTACTTCTCGAGTTCCGGACGGTCGAGGTCCTGCATGACCTGGCCGGCCGTGTCGTCCAGCAAGCTGCGGCCCGCGGGCGTGATGGCGCGACCCTGGCCTTCGCGCGTCTGGATGAGGTCCTCGTCCTCGAGCTGCTGGAGGAGCGTCCGGATGACCTTCTTCGAGCCGTCCTCGCGGTGCGTGCCGGAGACGCCGTAGCGGTTCGTGCCGGCCTTCGAGCCGCCGTACATCGTCGACAGGCGCTCGATACCGATGGGTTCGTTGTCGGCGACCTTCCGGAGGAGGCTGGCGCCGCGGGTGGCCCAGAAGTCCTCCTGTTCGGGGGGCAGCTCCTTGCTGTTCCCGGTCTTCGTGACGATCATCCATTCCGGTTCCTCGAGTCGGTCCGAGAGGTCGTCGGCGAGCGCCTCGATGAGCGCGTCCGCCGGGACGTCGTACATCGTCGTCATTGCCGGTTCGTACCCCCGCGCTGCCTAAAAGTCCATCGTATTCGATAGCCGCGGCGACGCGCTCGAACCCGGCGTGTTCGGCGGTGAACGGCCGCGAGACGTGGTGCTAGTCGGCTCGCGCGGAGAGTGCGGCGACGGAGCCGCCGCCGACGAGCAACGGGAGCCAGTACGTCGCGGCGCGATGCAGGAGGACGGCAGCGGCGACGGCTCCGCTTCCGAGCGCGGGGAGGACGGGCGTCAGCACGAAGATGAGGACGGCTTCGATGCCGCCGAGGCCGCCGGGGAGCGGGGTGACGCCGGCGAGACTGCCGAGGGGGATGGCGAGCATCGCGGCGGCGACGACGTTCACGGCGGCCACGTCACTGACCGCGTACAGCGATAGCGACAGCGACGTGATGGAGAACGCCCACCCGAGCGCGGACAGACTGAGCGCGCTCGCGAGGTTCTGGCGGTCGGTCGCGACGCGCTCGATGGCGTGGAAGAACCCCTCGATGCGGCGTTCGATGACGTCGACCTTGACGCGCGAGACGACGGGGAGGCGTGCGGTCACGCGACCGAGGATGGGTGCGAGCCCGCGGACGAGCCGGTGCTCTATCGCGTACCGGTTCCGCCACCCGAGGACGGCGGCGGCGGCGAGCGCGACGGCGAGCGCGGCGACCGCGGTGGCGACGAACACGAGCCGGTCGTTGAACGCGATGGTGACCGCGTAGTACCCGACCGCGAGCAACGCGAACCCGATGGAGGGAACGAAGTTCAGGCCGTCGACGCTCGCGATGGCGGCGAGCGCGGTCTCGTACTCGGTGTCGGCTTCGCGCGAGATGAACAGCGCGCTCACGGGTTCCCCGCCGGCTTGCCCGAACGGCGTGACGTTGTTCGCGAACGTCGCCGCCGAGAACACGACGAACGACTGGACTCGCGACAGCGAGAGGCCGAGGCTCGCGAGGACGGCGCGGAGCGCGAGCCCCCACGACGCGAGCCAGCAGGCGGCGGCGGCGACGATGAGTGCGAGCATGCTCGGTGGTGCGTTCGTCACTCGCGTGAGCACCTCGTCGACGCCGACGAACCACAGGAGACCGACGAGGACCAGGGCCGCGCCGAGGAACCCGGCGGCGATGGCGCGACCGTCGACGTCCTCGAACATACACGAGCCGACGACCGCACTCGGTTTGAACCCACCGCCTCGCAACGACGGTGCGGGCGGACCGTCGACGGCCCTGGGGTCCGTCGGTGGCGTCGAGCCGGAGCCGGCGGCGCTGGGGCTCGGTATCGCGTCGCTTTTGTCGATTCGACCGCAATTCGAGGGCATGGACGAACGGGCGGCACTCGACCTGGTCGGTGGCCTGGTCGGGCGTGCCGGGGACGATGCCGCGGTCGTCGACGGGACCGTGGTGACGACGGACATGCTCCACGAGTCGACGGACTTCCCGGCGGGGACGACGCGGTACACGGCGGGCTGGCGGGCGGTCGGCGCGTCGCTCTCGGACGTCGCCGCGATGGGCGCGACGGCGACCGCCGCCGTCGCCGTGTACGGCGCGCCAGCGTTCGACGCTGCGGAACTCGAGGCGTTCCTCTCGGGCGCTCGCGACGTCTGCGAGCGCGTCGACGCGGAGTACGTCGGCGGTGACCTCGACGGCCACGACGAGTTCACGGTCGCGTCGACGGCACTCGGCGAGATCGACGACCCCGTCACTCGCTCGGGCGCGAACGCAGGCGACGTCGTCTGCGTCACCGGCGGCCTCGGCCGGTCGGCGGCGGCGCTCCGGGCGTTCGACGCGGGCGACGTCGACCGCGCGAACGAGCTCTTCCAGTTCACGCCCCGCGTCGCCGCCGGCCGCGCCCTCGCCCCGTACGCGACCGCGATGATGGACTCCAGCGACGGCCTCGCACGGTCACTCCACCAGCTCGCCGCCGCGAGCGACTGCACGGTCGACGTCGACGAGGCAGCCGTCCCCGCGGTCGACGCCGTCGCCGACTACGCGACCGACGACGCGGACGCTCGCGAGATGACCGTCTTCTTCGGCGAGGACTTCGAACTCGTCTGCACGCTCCCCGAGCGCGACGTCGCGGCCGCACGCGACGCGTGCCCGGTCGACCTCACCGTCGTCGGCGACGTCGCGGCCGCGGCCGCCGACGCAGGCGGCGACGCAGCCGTCACCGCAGGCGGGGATGCCCTCCCGGACCGCGGGTTCACGCACGGGGACTGACCGGCGACTGGCGTCCACGCGGCGACCAGCTTCCACGGGGAGACCGGCGTCCGCGGCCCGCACCGAGTCGCCCGGTCAGGTCGTCGAGACGAGCACGGGAACCGGCATGAAGCACGCGGCGCCGAGCACGAACGTGAGCGCGGCGAGCGCGAGGCGTCGCGAATCCAGGGGTTCGTCGCGAACCGGTTCGGCGGTGCCGGCGCGTCCGACGACGAGCGCGAGCACGCCCCAGAACACCCAGACGGCGACCGCCTGGAACGCGATGTTCTCGAAGTAGTGGAGGTAGCCCGCGAGCCCGAACAACCCCACGGGGACGACCGCGGCGAGCGTCGACTGGTTCTCGCCGAAGACGGCGCGCGTGATGTGGCCGCCGTCGAGCTGCCCGACCGGGATGAGGTTCAGGACGGTGACGAACGCACCCACCCAGCCGCCGATGACGACCGGGTTCACGTTCAGCGCCTGCCCGTACTGGAGTGGCTGTCCGGTCAGCCACGAGAGCGCGTGCATCAGCGGCGGGAACCCGAGACTGATGGTGATGGTTCCCTCGGCCCCGATGACGGTGGGGTCGACGGGGATCGGCTGGAGGAACAACCCGATGGTCGTCACGACGATCGTCGCGACGAGTCCCGCGAGCGGGCCGCTCGCGCCGATGTCGAACAGGGCCTTCCGGTCGGGCATCCGGCCCTTCATCCGGATGACGGCACCCATCGTCCCGATGAGACTCGGGAACGGGATGAAGTACGGGAGGCTCGCGTTCACGCGATGATAGCGACTCGCGACGTAGTGGCCGAGCTCGTGGGTCATCAGGACGCCCATCACGGCCGCGGAGAACGGCCACGCCGTCGTCACCGCCTTCCAGGGGTTCGCGACCGGGTCGATGAGGTACCACTGCGCGCCGACGAACAGCGTCGTGACGACCGTCGCGAGGAACAGCGCGACGTTCTTCCAGGGAACGCCCTCGATTCCGTAGGATTGCTCGGTCGCGACGAGCACGTACCGGCCGGCCTCGACCGTCAACTCGACCTCGTGGTCGTGCTCGTGGAACACCTCCCAGATGTCGCGGACGACGGCCTCCGGACTGCCGAGGGGCTCGCCGTAGTACCGCACCTCGTCGTCGACGACCTGCGTCTCGTACGTGTGGAACTGGTCGTCGAATGCTGCGGGGTCGGGCGCGCCGGCCGGTGCGGACGGCCGTCCGTCTGCTGGCGAGTTCGCGGACCAAGCGGGGTCACCGGGCTGCATCTATCCGTCGCTATGGCGTGGTCGCGTAAAAACCCACGGCGCCCCGTGGGAGTGGCCGTCGTCGACGGGGCAGCGGGTGGGTGAGTGAACGTCGGTGTTGGTGTGGGGGAGGGGTACGGGGACCGGCGGGGACCAGGTCCGCGCGGGAGTGACCGATGCGACTCGGACGTCGTGGCGTCGCCCGCTCAGGCGGGTTCGACGCGCCACGTGGTCGCGCTCGTGTACGACCACTTCTCTATCTCGAGGTCCTCTGCGGCGTCGGTGAGCTTGACCATCAGCGCACCGATCTCCTTGGGGGAGAGACCGACCTCGTCGGCGATGAACTTCGACTTGAAGTACATCTCGCCGTCCGCGGCCTTCTCGCGCAGGTACTCGGTCAGGCGGGCTTCCTTGCTCGGCGCGTCGTCCGTGGAGGGTTGGGTAGTTGCGCTCATTGTGAGTTCGCCTCGCTCATCGCTATCACCGGGAGGATGTTATAAAGGGCAGTCCCTTCGGTTCGTTTAGTGTTTTTTCGAGTCATCTCGTGTTCATTTCACGTTTCGCGCCGATTTGCCGTCGTTTCACGAAGCGCTTAGAGGAGCTTAGACGTTTTAGAACCGCTTCTAACTCTTCTAAATCAGCACCTACCGCGGCCAGCGGGATGTCTGCGTAATGGAAGCTATCGGGACGGAAGCCACTGGTTTCGCTCCCGAACGCGCCGAACGAATCTCGCTCGCGCACCCGACGGTGGCGCGCACAGACGGTCGGTCGACCGTCCCGACCGCCCGTTCGATGCGGTCGTCCGACACCTGTCGTCGGTCGTCGTAACGTGAACGCTCGCGACAGGAAAGCCCACGCCCAAACCACTGCGGCGTCCGTCGCACGCGAGTTGGCAACCCTTATGAACGCCACCGGGGTATGCGGGTGTAACATGAAGGTAGTCGTCTCCATCGGCGGAAGCGTCCTCGCGCCCGACCTCGACGCCCCGCGCGTGGCAGCGTACGCGGACGTCGTTCGGACGCTCGTCGACGACGGATGCCAGGTCGCGGCCGTCGTCGGCGGCGGCGGCGTCGCCCGCGAGTACATCGGGGCAGCCCGCGACCTCGGCGCGAACGAGATCGAACTCGACCAGCTCGGCATCGACGTCACGCGCCTGAACGCGCGCCTCCTCATCGCCGCGCTCGGTGACGACGTCGCCAACGCACCCGCCACCGACTACGAGGAAGCGGGCGAGGTCCTCCGGAACGGCGACGTCTGCGTGATGGGTGGCGTCACGCCCGCCCAGACCACGGACGCGGTGTCCGCCGCCGTCGCGGAATACGTGGGTGCGGACCTCCTCGTGTACGCCACCTCCGTCCCCGGCGTGTACTCCGCGGACCCGAACGAGGACGACGACGCCGAACAGTACCCCGAACTCTCCGCCGCCGACCTCGTCGACGTCATCGCCGGCCTGGAGATGAACGCCGGCTCCTCGGCGCCCGTCGACCTCCTCGCCGCGAAGATCATCCAGCGCGCCGGCACGCGCACCATCGTCCTCGACGGTACCGACCCCGAGCGCGTCCTCGACGCCGTCCGCTACGGCGAACACGAGGGCACCGACGTCGTCCCCGACGGCGCCGGCGACCAGCTCACGTACTGGGCCGAGTAGCGCGCCCGTCGCTCTCCGTCCGTTCCACTTCTTCGTCCGGTTTTCATCGTCGAATCCAGCCTGCTTTCGGTAGTTGACAACCCTTAAGAACGGTTCGACCGGACGTTCTCGTATGATTCGACCCCTCGTAGCGGCCGGTGGTGCGTCGTGAGCGACGACGCCATCAGCCCGTACACGCTGAGCACTGACGACGGCGATGACCGCCGGCACGCCTTCTGGGCGGACCACGTCGCGGACGCCGTCCTCGACCGCGACCCCGACGAGCCCATCGTCGTCAAGGGCGGTATCTCGCCGTCGGGCGTCCCGCACCTCGGGAACATGAACGAGGTGATGCGCGGGTACTTCGTCGCCGAAGTGCTCCGCGAACGCGGCTACGAGGTCCGCCAGGTGTTCACGAGCGACGACCGGGATCCCTTGCGGAAGCTCCCGCGGAAGCTCGCGGACCTGGAGGGCAACCTCGTCGACCTCGGGGACGTCGACGCGGGCGCGCTCGGCCGGAACCTCGGGCATCCCTACACCGCGATCCCGGACCCGTTCGGGTGCTGTGATTCGTACGGCGCGCACTTCTCGAACCTCATCCAGTCCGGCGCCGACGCGCTCGGCGTCCCGATCGAGCTCGCCTCGAACACCGACCTCTACGAGGACGGCGACTTCGAGGCGGTCACCCGGTTCGTCCTCGAGCACGTCGACGAGGCTCGCGAGGTGCTGCGCGAGTACCAGGACAAGATCGACGACGACTACGTCCCCTTCAATCCCATCTGCAGCGAGTGCGGGAAGGTCACGGAGACCGTGACCGCCATCCGCGCGAGCGAGGGCGAGGTCGACTACGAGTGCACGGACATGGAGGCCGGCGACCAGGTCATCTCGGGCTGCGGGCACGCGGGCACCGCGACGCTCCGCGAGGGCAAACTCCCGTGGCGCCTCGAGTGGCCCGCGCAGTGGCAGGTCCTGGGCGTGGACTTCGAACCGTTCGGGAAGGACCACGCGGAAGGGTCGTGGCCGAGCGGCGACGACGTCGCCCGGAACCTGCTGGGGAACGAACCGCCGGTCCCGATGGTGTACGAGTGGTTCACGCTCGACGGCGAACCCTTCAGTTCGAGCGAGGGCCACGTCGTCCTCGTCGACGACGTCCTCGACCTGCTGGAACCCGAGGTCCTCCGACATTTCTTCGCGAAGAACCCGAAGAAGGCGCGGGACTTCCCGCTGTCCCGCCTCGACCAGCTCGTCGACGAGTTCGACCGCTTCGAGGCCGTCTACTACGGCGAGGTCGAGGCGAGCGAGGACGAGCGCGAGCGCGCCGAGCGCGTGTATCCGTTCCTCGTCGACCACCTCGACCCCGGTACCGCACCCGCCGACGCGCCCGTCGAGGAACGCCCGACGAGGATCCCGTACACGTTCGCGGCGGTCCTCGGGATGTTCCCCGACCACGACGTGCGCGTCGAGCACGCCGTCAAGCAAGGGCACCTCCCCGAGGACCCGAGCGACGCGGTCGTCGACCGCGCGTTCGAGCGCGTCGAGCGAGCGCGCACCTGGGCGAGCCGGCAGGACAACGAGTACAACTACACCGTCCTCGAGGACCTCCCGGACGTCGACTTCGACGCCGAGACCGAAGCCGCGCTCGACGACCTCGCGGACTTCGTCGCCGCCGGCCACGACGGCGAGGCCATCCAGGGCGAGATCTACGAGACCGCGAAGGACAACGGACTACCCATCGGCGACTTCTTCGGTGCGGGCTACGAGCTGTTCTTCGGCGAAGCGGAGGGCCCGCAGCTCGGGCAGTTCCTCGGGAAGCTGGAGCAGGAGTTCGTCGTGCAGCGCCTCCGGCGCGAGGCCTGAGCGGCTAGCGCTCGTCGCGGTCGCCGTCGTCGCCGTCGTGCTCGTCGTCGACGAGGTAGTCGTCCTGGACGGCGACGACCTCCTTCGAGTTCTCGCAGGCGGCGTACCTATCGAGGGGTTCGGCGTTGAGTTCGAGGAACGTCTCGCCCCACGTGAACTTCGCGAGGATGCGTTCGGCGTGCTCGGGGTCGCCGAGGATGTGGAGGCCGGCAGCGAGTGCTTCGACGGTCGTGAGCTGGAAGGCGTTCCCGTAGTTCACGGGGTTCGCGGCGACGAGGAACGGGAGCGCGCGGTGGTCGCCGGGGAGGCTGAACATCGCCTCGCCGGCGCTCTCCCACGAGCAGTCCAGGGCGACGAGGTTCGCGGCGTCCGCGTCCGCCGGCGACAGCGCGACCTCGGCGTGCGGGTTCAGGACGACGCCGTACGGCGTCGCGCGGTCGGAGCGATGGAGTTCGGCGAGGTCGAAGCGCTCGAGCTTGCGCGCCGTGCACTTCTTCGGGTCGTCGTCGCCCTCGTACCGCACGTGCAGGTCCACGATTGCCTGGTCGTTCGCGGCGGGCGAGTAAAAGGCGCTCGTTCGTTCGCGTGGTGCGTGGTGGCCGGTCAGTCGCCGCCCTCGGCGAGGTCGTCGTAGAGCGCGTGGACGTCGACGAGTGCGACGTCGTGCTCGGCGATGGTGGCGAGGTGGTCGTCGCGCGACCCGTGCGTCGGGTGGGCGTCGAGCGCGTCGAAGACGTCCCCGAGGAACGCTTCGAGCGCGGTCGTGAGTGCGCCGTAGGTCGTCTCGACGCGGCCGCCGTGGAGGTCGACGTGCACGCTGTCGCCGCGCTCGGTGAGGTCGTACCCGAGGAACTGCGGGTGCCTGGTGCGCTCGCGGCTCGCGCAGTCGTAGAGCCGGAGGAGCTGGTGGAAGGACCCGTACGTGTGGACGACGGCGTCGTCGTCCGCGTGAACGGTGAACTCGACGTGGTCCGAGGGGCCGAGGGCGGCGGTGTCCCAGCCGCCAGCGACGTCCCGGAGTTCGAACGCGATCATACCGGACGAGAGGGTCTCCGCGTCAAGAACGGTTGTGGTTCCGGTCGCGTGCGTCGTCGATTGCACCGCAGGGGTGGCTGCTCGCGGTCACTCGAAGGCGTCGAGGCCGCTCTGGCGCGTGCGGCGGCCGTCGGGGTCGCGAACCCAGGCGCCGTGGGCGTCGCGTTCGGCGGCGAGGTCGACGTCGGGCGCGTCGGTGGGCCGGTGCCCGGGGCAGTCGACGCCGCAGTCGCGGGCGGGGTCGACGACGCGGTCGTGGTACGCACAGTAGGGAAGCGCCGCGTGGTCGGCGACGGCGCTGGCGTCGGGCGTGACGCGCTCGCACCCGGGGAGGTCGTACGTCCGCCAGCCCTTCCCGTACGCGCGCTCGGCGAGCCGCCTCCTCGCGCCGCGCTTCTCGTCGGCGTCGACGACCGCGACGTCGGTCCTCGCGGGCTGCTCGTCGAGCAGTTCGACGCCCGAGTCCTCCACGGCGAGCGGTTCGGGCTCGCGGACGACCTCCAGCGCGTCCGACTCGGGGTGGTAGCGCCAGACGCCGACCTCGCTCGGGATGCGGTTCAGGTGCGCGCCCGTGACGTGGCTCTCGGTCGCGAGCACGACTTCGTCGACGAGCGCGAGACTGACGTCGAGGCGCAGCTGGCGTTCCAGGGCGCCGGGCGTGCCGAGGTCGGGCTTGTTCTCGACGGCGAGCACGCGCCCGAACCAGTCGTCGGGATACCTGGCGGTCTGGCGGAGGTACTCGCGGCTCCCGCGGCGCTCGCGCTCGAAGAACCCGCGGTCGACGCACGCGTCCGCGATCCGGCGGGCGTTCTCGTCGCGGAGGCCGTCGGGGAGGGCGTCGCGCCACGGGCGAGCGCGCCCGGGGCCGGCGGGACCGCGGATGGCTGGGTCGGGGATGCGTCGCTCGGTGATCGCGGCGCGCTCGTCTAATCCCGGACCAGGTTCGACGTGCACGACGTCGAGCACGCGGTTCCCGGGCGCGTGCACGCCGCCGCCGAGCTGGCGGGCGAGCACGCCGTCGCGCTCGCGCTCCAGATGGGCGCACAGCGACAGTTCGAACCCGTACTCGGACACGCTCGCATCCAGGCGCTGAGCGGGCAAAAGCGTCTTGCTCGCGGCGGCGTCAGGTCGCGTCCGCGGTGGACTCGAACGCCCACTGGCCGTCGGTCGAGTGGATCGTGAGGGAGGTGCCGTCCGAGGACGCGCGGACGCGCTGGTGGACCTGGACCGCGTTGAAGTTCTCGCGCGTGGCCGGACGTTGTAGCAGCCGATGGACTCGCCGTCGTCGGCCCACGCGGGCGAGCAGACGCCGACGAGGTACTGGAGGTCGTCGTACTCGCGTTCGAGGTCGGCGTGGAGGGCGTCGGAGACGACCGGTCTGCGGGGGTCGTCGAAGCGCTCGACCCACCGGTCGTCGTGCTGAGTGAGTTCGGGTGGCTCGGAGTCGGGGGACCCGGCGAGCCTGACGCTGACGACGTACTCGTCGCTCCCGTCCTCGTTGTCGGCGTCGATTCCGAATATCGACTTCAGTTGGACGTACCCCTCGACGCCGCGGTCGAGGACGCTACAACCGGCGAGGCCGACCGCGGTCGCTGCGCCGACGCCGCGGAGCATGGCTCGTCTGGAGGGCACTGGAAAGAGCGGACGGTGGCGCGAGTGAAAGTCTTTTGCTGTGGACGAACCGGTCGTCTAGATGCTCGCGCCGACGGCGGCGACGAACGCGATGGGGAGGGCGACCGCGCCGACGACGAGTGCGGCGACGGCGAGCATCCCGAGGACGACGGCGACGGCGGGGACGTTGGCTGCGGCGAGCACGACGACGGCCAGCACGGCGAGGACGGCGACGACGAGTGCGGCGGCGCGGCCGAGCACCTCCAGCGAGGAGGGTGCAGGGCGACGGGGGATGTCGAGGGCGTTCCGGGGTTCGTGGGAGTGGTGGTGGGAGTTCATCTTCACCCTATCGTAGCACCCACGACGACATAAGGGTAATCTGAATTACATTTCTGTAGGCGTTCGTACTGAAATCTCGTTCAGTACCCTCGGACCGGAGCGACCGAGGCCAGGAACACCGGACAGTTGGACGACAGCGCCCCGATCGACGCCGTCGACGTCAGTCGCGGTCGACGTCGACCGTCTGGAGGTCCTCGTCGAGCGTCACGCGCATCGTCTCGTCGTCGAGCGAGATCTCCACGGCGACGCGAAGCGGGTCCTCGCTCGCCAGCGTCGTGTGGTGGTCGGAGACGCACCACGGGAGCTGCCAGTACGGCGTCCCGTTCAGATCGACGCCGTGCTCGCGGTGGAACGTCACCACGTCCGACTGGTCGAGGAGGACGAGCCCGACCGCCGAACACAGCGAGTGCCCGCACTGCGCGCACTCGTGCTCCACGCGGAGGTCCGCGCCCAGACAGCAGTCGCCGCCGCGCTCCACCTCGCTGTGCATCCGCCCGTTGCACTCCGGACACACGCCGTCCGCGGCGAGACAGTGCAGGTGGCGGACGCGCTGGTCGAACGCCGCCATCACCTCCTCGCGAGAGCGATCCGCGAGCCCGCCAGGCGGGAACGCGTACTCGCCGTGCGCGTGCCCGCAGTCCGGACACGCGACCGCGATGGTCTCGTCGACGTACTCGGCGACGAGCGTCGCCCCGCACGCGACGCACTCGCCGTCGATCTCGAACGCCTCCCACTCCGGGTCGTGCGTGAACTCGCCCGCCAGGAGCGCGCGAACGACCGCCTTCCCCGCGTACTTCAGCTCGTAGCCGTCGTCGCCACCCGCGACGAACTGCCCGGCGAGCTCCTGGAGGTGGTAGTTGAACTGCGCACTGTCCCGGACGCCGACCGCCTCGCGAAGCCGCGAGAACCGGACGACGTCCGCGTCCGCCTGCCAGAGCGCCTCGAGGATGGCGAGGCGCGTCTCGTTCCCCACGACCGAGAACGCCTTCGCGGGCTCGACGCAGTCCTCGCACTCCGTGATGCTGGCACGACTCATACGAACGAATCCGACCGCATCGGCCCTAAACGTTCGCTAAAACGAGCTTTGGTAGGGTTACTGTCACTTCTGCCGTGGGTGCGGTGGCTGTCGACGCGTCGGCGGGCCCACCTGACGCCGAGGTCCACCTGACGCCGAGTTATATCACGCACCCCCGCGAACCCGACGGCAATGGCTGCACTCAGCACGGGCGCCATCGTCGTGTTCGTCGTCGTCGCGCTCGCGCTCATCGCGTTCGTCACCGAGGTCGTCCCGCCCGACGTCACCGCCCTCGGCGTCCTCGTCTCCCTTGCACTCCTCGAACCCTGGACGCGCGTCACGCCCGAACAAGCCGTCGCCGGGTTCGCGAGCCCCGCGACGCTCACCATCCTCGCGATGTACGTCCTCAGCGAAGCCGTCCAACGCACCGGCGTCGTCGACTACCTCGGCGTCCTCATGGCGCGCTGGACGCGCGGCGACGAACGCCGGACGCTCCTCGCCACCGTCGCCGCCACCACGCCACTCGCCGGCGTCGTCAACAACACGCCCGTCGTCGCCGTCTTCATCCCGATGATCACCGACCTCGCCGAGGACGCGCACCTCTCCCCGAGCAAGCTCCTCCTCCCGCTCAGTTACGCGAGCATGCTCGGCGGCACGCTCACGCTCGTCGGGACCGCCGGGAACGTCCTCGCGAGCGACATCGCGGTCGACCTCACCGCCGCCGGCGTCATGGACCACGGCCCCATCGGGATGTTCGAACTGACGCCCGTCGGCCTCCTCGTGTGCGCGGTCGGCGGCGCGTACCTCCTCACCGTCGGCCGTCGCCTCGTCCCAGAACGCATCGAGCCCTCCGAGGACCTCGTCGACGTCTACGAACTCGAACGCTACCTCGGCGTCGCCGTCGTCCGCGAGGACTCCGCGCTCGTCGGCACCCAGGTCGACGAACGCTTCGGTGACCTGGAAGCACACGTCGACGTCATCCAGTTCGAACGCAACGGCGAGGTCGTCGTCGCCGCCGAGACCGACCGCGCGCTCGCCGCCGGCGACGTCCTCACGCTCCAGGGAAGCCGCCAGGAACGCAACCGGTTCACGACCGAGTACGGCCTCCGCGAACTCCCGCGCGAGGTCGTCGAAGCCGAAGACCTCGCCGCCCCGTGGACGGCGAGCACGCTCTATGAGGCCGTCGTCCCCACCGACTCGACGTTCGTCGGCCGCACCCCGCTCGACATCGGGTTCCGGAACCGCTTCGACGCGACCGTCATCGCCATCCGCCGCGGGAGCGATGTCCGCCACGAAGGCCTCCGGGACGCCGAACTCCGCGCGGGCGACACCCTCCTCATGCACGCGAGCGACGGCGCCGCCGACCACCTCCAGGACCGCGGGAGCCTCCTCGTCACCAAGGGCCTGTTCGCGGACGCGTTCGCTCGCGAGTTCCCCGACCTCCACTCGAAGACGCCGCTCGCACTCCTCGCACTCGGCGGTGCCGTCCTCGCCGCCGCAGTCACGTCGTTCCCGATCTACCTCACCGCACTCGCCGGCTGCCTGCTCGCGTTCGCCACGCGAACCATCGACCCCGCAGCCGGCTACGACGCCGTCTCCTGGAACGTCATCTTCCTCCTCGCGGGCGTCCTCCCGCTCGCCACCGCACTCGAAGCGACCGGCGGCGCCGCCTGGCTCGCGGCGACCGTCGGCGCCACCATCGGCGGCCTCCCCGCGCTCGCCGTCATCGCCGCGTTCTACCTCCTCACCGGCCTGCTCGCGAACGTCGTCACGCCCGTCGCCAGCATCGTCCTCCTCGGCCCCATCGCCGCCCGCACCGCCGTCGACCTCGGCCACGACCCGTTCGCCGCCCTGCTCGCCGTCACGTTCGCCGGCTCCACCGCGTTCATGACGCCGATCGGCTACCAGACGAACCTCATGGTGTACGGCCCCGGCGGCTACAAGTTCACCGACTACGCTCGCGTCGGCGCCCCACTCCAGCTCCTGCTCGCCGCCGTCACCACGCTCGGCATCGCCGCATGGTTCGGCGTGTAACCGAGACGCAGCCACGTGGGTTCGGCGTGTAGTCGTTCCACGCTCCACGCACCGGTTCCAGCGTACACGACCGTGCACGTAACCCGACGCTACCGGCGCCGCGACGCCTCGCGCGCGAAATCAGGAACGGTGGGTTTATCAAGCGCACAAGGGTAGTCGTATCCAAGATTCCTCTTTGAAGATGTCAGGAACACACCGACAACCGGAGGTGAACATCGGACTCGTCGGCCACGTCGACCACGGCAAGACGACGCTCGTGCAGGCGCTCAGTGGCGAGTGGACCGACCAGCACTCCGAGGAGATGAAGCGCGGTATCTCCATCCGACTCGGGTACGCGGACGCAACGTTCCGCCGATGCCCGGAGTGCGACGACACCGAAGCGTTCACCGTCGAGGAGACCTGCCCCGAGCACGACGTCGAGACCGACGTCCTCCGCACCGTCTCGTTCGTGGACGCCCCCGGTCACGAGACGCTGATGGCGACGATGCTCTCCGGCGCCGCGATCATGGACGGCGCCGTCCTCGTCGTCTCCGCGACCGAGGACGTCCCGCAAGCACAGACCGAAGAGCACCTGATGGCGCTCGACATCATCGGGATCGAGAACATCGTCATCGCGCAGAACAAGGTCGACCTCGTCGACGCCGAGCGAGCGCGCGACAACTACGAGCAGATCCAGGAGTTCGTCGAGGGCACCGTCGCCGAGGGCGCACCCGTCGTCCCCATCAGCGCGCAGCAGGACGTCAACACGGACGTCCTCATCGAGACCATCGAGCGCGAGATTCCGACGCCGGAACGCGACCCGGACGCGGACCCGCTCCTGCACTGCGCGCGGAGCTTCGACATCAACCGCCCCGGTACCACGTGGGAGGACCTCCTGGGTGGCGTCGTCGGCGGGAGTCTCGTCCGCGGGCGCTTCGAACCCGAGGACGACATCGAGATCAAGCCCGGGCGCGAGGTCGAAGAGGGCGGGCAGACCGAGTACCGCCCCATCGAGACCTCGATCCGCTCGCTCCAGGCCGGCGGTACGAGCGTGGACGAGGTCTTGCCCGGAGGCCTGCTCGGCGTCGGCACCGGCCTCGACCCGGCGCTCACGAAGGGCGACGCGCTCGCCGGCCAGCTCGCCGGCGAACCCGGTTCGCTCCCGCCCGTCTGGGACTCGTTCACGATGTCCGTCGACCTGCTCGACCGCGTCGTCGGCGACGACATGACCGAGGTCGAACCCATCAACACCGGTGAACCGCTCATGCTCACCGTCGGCACCGCCACCACGGTCGGCGCGGTCACGTCGGCGCGCGACGGCGAGTGCGAAGTGAACCTCAAACGCCCCGTCTGTTCGGAGACGGGCGCGAAGATAGCCATCAACCGCCGCGTCGGCGCGCGCTGGCGGCTCATCGGCGTCGGGACCCTCGACGGGTGACGGACCGATGCGCGTGGCGCTCGACACCAGTGCACTCATGATGCCGGTCGAACTCGACGTCAGGCTGTTCGACGAACTCGACCGCGTGGTCGAGGACGCCCAGCCGGTCGTCCCGGAGGCGGTCGTCGAGGAACTCCGAAAGCTCGCCGACGGCGGCGGGCTGGAGGGCACTGCGGCGTCGGTCGGATACGACCTCGCCGTCGAGCGCGCAACGCGCGTGGACACCACCGAATCGTACGCGGACGACGCGCTCGTCGAACTCGCCACCGAAGGCCGAGTCGACGCCGTCGTCACGAACGACCAACCGCTCCGGGACCGCGTCTTGGACGCGAGCGTTCCGGTAATAGCATTACGCGGCACGAACAAACTGGATATCACTCGACCATAGCGATGTACAAGAAGGTCAGGCTCAAGGATACGGTAGAGGTCCCCCCGAAGGAGCTCGCGGACGTCAGTCCGGAGCTCGTCAAGCGATTGCTGCAGGACAAACTCGAGGGGCGAATGGACGAAGACGTCGGGAGCGTCGTCTCGGTCGTGAACGTTCACGACATCGGGACGGGTGCGGTGCTGCCGAACCGCCCGGGCGTGTACTACGAGGCGGAGTTCGACGCGGTGACGTTCGACCCGCAGATGCAGGAGGTCGTCGACGGGACGGTCGTGGAGGTCGTGGAGTTCGGCGCGTTCGTCGGGATCGGTCCCGTCGACGGCCTGCTGCACGTCTCCCAGATCAGCGACGAGTACCTCGCGTACGACGGCGAGAACCAGCAGCTCGCGTCCAGCGAGTCGAATCGGACGCTCGGCGTCGAGGACGCGATCCGGGCGCGTATCGTGACGAAGAGCATCGACGAGCGGAATCCGCGCGACTCCAAGATCGGGTTGACGGCGAAGCAGCCGGGGCTCGGGAAGCACGGCTGGTTGGCCGAGGACCGGCAGGGTCGCGAGGCGGAGGCGGGTGATTAGATGGCGAACGATCGCCTCGTCTGCCGCGAGTGTCATCGCGTCGTCGACCCGGACGCGAACCAGTGTCCGAGCTGTGGGTCGACGTCGCTGTCGGAGGACTGGGCGGGCTACGTCGTCATCGCGCACCCGGAGACCTCGATGATCGCGGAGGAGATGGAGGTCACGGAAGCGGGCGCGTACGCGTTGAAGGTCCGATAGGGTGACTGGTGTGGGAGACGACGACGCTGCGGTGACTGCGGGCGACGTGCTGGTGACGCTCCCGGAGTCGCTTCGGTCGGCGTTCAAGGAGCCGTTCGGGCCCGTGGAGACGGACGCGGACGCGCTCCTGGCGGACGTCGACGGCCCGTTGATTGCGGTGGGCGATATCGTGACGTATCACTTCCTGCAGGCGGGTCGGGAACCGGACGTGGCGGTCGTGGACGAGCACACGAAGCGCGAACTCGTGGACGACGCGGTCCGCGATGCGGTCGTGGACCCGGACGTGACGGTCTCGAATCCGGCTGGCGCGCTCTCGAACGCGCTCGTTCGTGCGCTCGGTGACGCGGTCGCGGCCGACGAGCCGACGACGGTGTTCGTCGACGGCGAGGAGGACCTGGCGGTGCTGCCGGCGGTGATGGTCGCGCCGGTCGGGGCGAGCGTCGTGTACGGCCAGCCCGACGCTGGCATGGTGCACGTGCCCGTGACCGAGGAGAATAAGGCGGAGTTCCGCGCGCTCATCGACCGCATGGACGGCGACCTCGACGCGTTCTGGGCGGCGGTCGACGACGCCTGAGCAGAGCGTTTCTTCGACGCTCGTGAACCCGACTAGCGGTCGCGCTGTCGAGTCGGTCGTCGGTCGTGGCGGGTGACGGTCGTCGGTCGTGGTAGGTGACGGTTCTCGGACGTTCGACCGGGAAGAACGAGGTCTGGGACGAGACCGCGCGGTCAGTCGTCGAACGTGAACGGCTCGTCGTCGTCGGACTCGTCGCCGTCGGACGAGCCGTCGGTGTCGGCCGACGTGTCACCGTCGGCGTCGCTCGCGCCACCGGTATCCGAGGTGGTGCTCGCGTTCGAGTCGTCCGGCGACGCGCCCTCGGCATCCTCGGCGTCGAACGCGTCGAACTCGGGTTCGTCGAGCGCCCCGGCCGACTCGTCGGCTGGCGGCGTCTGGCCCTGCGCGTGCTCCTCGAACGCGCTCGCGACCGTCTCGTCGTCGAACGTGACGTCGTCCTCGGGTTCGGCGGCGGTATCGAACCGGTCCAGCGCCGCCGAGAGCCGCGACGCCTGCTCGCTCAGCGAACTCGCCGAGTTCGACACCTCCGTCAGCGCCGTCGTCTGCTCCTCGGCGGCGGCGGCGACGTTCTCCGCCTCCGCGGTCGTCTCCTCGCTGATCGTCGCGGCGTCGTCGACCATCGCGACGACCTCCTCCGTGCTCGCCGCCTGCTGTTCGGTCGCCGCCGAGATCTCCTGCACGCCGTCGTTCGTCTCCGCGGCGTACTCCGCGATCTCGTCGAGCGCCCCGGCGGCGTCCCGGACGCTCTGGGTGTGCTCGGCGACGCGGTCCGCGGTCTGCTGGACCTCGCCCGCGGTGTGCTCGGTCTGGTCCTGGATGCGCTCCAGGCGCGCCTCGATGTCCTCCGCGGCGTCCTTCGTCTCGCTCGCGAGCTCCTTGACCTCCTGCGCGACGACCGCGAACCCCTCGTCGCCGTCACCGCTCGCGTCTGCCGACCCACGAGACGCCTCGATGTTCGCGTTCAGCGCGAGCATGTTCGTCTCCTTCGCGATGTCGCCGATGAACTCGATGAGCTCGTCGATCTCGCTCATCTCGCTCTCCAGGTCCTCGATCGCCGCCACCGCGCTCTCGGACTCGCTCTCCAGCTCCGCCATCCCCTCGATGGCCGCCTCGGCAGCGTCACGACCCTCGCGGCCCGTCTCGGCGGTGCGTTCGGCGAGGTCCGCGACCTCGTTCGAGGACGCCGCGATCTCCTCGGTCGTCGTCGAGAGCTGCTCCATCTCGCCGCTGACGGACTGCAGGCTCTCGTTCTGGCGTTCCGCGCCATCGGAGATCTCCTGGATGGACTCCGTGACCTGCTGGCTCGCCGAGCGAACCTCCTCGCTGGAGGCGGTGACCTCCTCGCTGGCGGTCGCGACCTCGCTCGCGAACGCCTTCACCTCCGCCGTCGTCGCCTCGATCTCGGCGACCATCTCGTTGAACTCGACGGCGATCGACGCCATCGCGTCGCTCTCGGACTCGGGGTTCATGCGCTCGGTGAGGTCCCCGTCGGCGCACGCCTGCATGACCTCGCTGTACTCGTCGGCCTTCTGTTCCAGGTGTTCGTTCGTCCGCTCGGCCTCCGCTCGCGCGTCCTCGGCGGCCTCCCGCGCGGTCCGGGCCTCGCGTATCTGGTCGCGGAGCGCGTCCCGCATCGACGCGAACCCGACGTACAGCTGGCCGATGGCGTCGATGCGGTGCGTCTCGAAGTCGACGTTCAGGTCGCCCTCCTCCATGCGTTCGGCCTTCCGACGCAGGTCGTCGATGGACTGCGCGGTGTTCCGACCGAGCACGAGCCCGACGACGCCGATGAGGACGACGATGCCGGCCGTGACGAGCAACCCGTACTGCTGGACCTGCTTCACGAACCCGAACGCGGTCCCGGTCGGTTCGTGCACGACCACCACCCAGTCCGTGCCTTCGACCGGCGAGTACCCCGCGAGGTACGTCTCGCGCGGCAACTGGTAGCCGTCATCGCCGACGAGGACGCCGGACGCCGGCCCGGTGACGACGGACTGCGAGAACCCGGCTGATTCCGCGGTCGACTTGACGTACTGGTCCGCTCGTGGGGCGTCGTACGTCGTGAGGTACTTCCCGGTCCCCTCCTCGGATTCGCTGTCGAAGACGATCCGCTTCTCGGGGTCGATGACGACGACGGCGCCGTTCTCCGTCGAACCCTTGAGGTCCGCGGCGACGGTGCCGGCGTCCATCGTCACGAGGATGGCGTGGTCGCCGTCGGGCGTCGCGGCGGCGTACGTCATCGCCTCCACGCTGTTGCGTTCGTACGCGCCGTAGAACCCGCCGCCGTCCGCGGTCGCGACGCGCCGCAGGCGCTCGGTGTCCGTGACGTCGAGTTCGGACAGCGACCGGTTCTCGGCGCGACGCGTCGACACGACGACCTCGCTCTCGCGGAGGTCGACGTAGTCGAGACGGTAGATGCCGGGTCTGTCCGTGCGGTTCTCGAACAACGCCTCGATCTCCGCGAGTTCGCCGCGTCGCACGGCGAGGGTCCCCGAGAGGTGACTGGCGAGGCGTCCGTTCCGCTCGTTCCAGGTCGCGAGCTTCGCCGACTCCTGCCTGGAGATCTGCTCGTACTCCGCTTTCGCGCCCGCTTCGACCTCGTCCTGTACCTGCGTGGTCGCGGCGACGCCGATGCCCGCGACGACCACGCCGAGGCAGAGCAGGACGATGCCGAACTTGAGTGCGTACCGTCGTCGGATGGCGTCCGGGACGACACGCCGCAGTGGACCGAACATACCCGGGGACTCTCCGCGAGTGTGATAAAACCAATGGCAATGGTACTCGACCATGAATAAATAAGGCATCTGTCGGGTGCTGTCGGTTGGGCACTTCGAAATTCTTTTAGGGGTTTCGAGGGGTAGTTACGGTAACTGAGATACCATGGACGTCGAAATCCTCTCTGAAGAGGACAACCCGATGTTGCACCGCACGGACGTCACGTTCGAAGTCGTCCACGACGAAGCCACGCCCTCGCGCCTCTCCGTCCGCGACAGCCTCGCGGCGAAGCTGAACAAGGACGCCGACGAGGTCGTCGTCCGCGAGCTCGACACGAAGTTCGGGATGCGCAAGACCGTCGGCTACGCGAAGGTCTACGAGACGGCCGAGGACGCCCAAGACGTCGAACAGGAACACATGCTCGACCGGAACGCCATCACGGGCGAGGACGCGGAAGCGGAGGAGGCCTGATAGCATGCCCGCACACGAGTTCTACGACGACGACGGCGAGCACACGCGCGAACAGTGCCCGCGCTGCGGCGACACGTTCCTCGGCGACTACGGCGACCGACTGCACTGCGGCAAGTGCAGTTACACCGAGTGGCAGTAACGCCGCTGCGAGTACCCGAACACCCGTTCTTTCGACGCGACAGTCGACCAGCCACTGCGTCGTTCAGCGACCGCGTCGTGACCTGGGCGTCGCGTGACGTTCCCCGGCGGACGCGGACCGAAGTCGTCTTTTCGCTGGCTGGCCGAGTCGAGGGCAGGTAGATGGCCGACGCAGGGGACGTAGTGGACGGCGGCGTGACGCGGGACGGCGAACCCGTGCGCGTGCTCGGTATCGAGGGGACGGCGTGGTGTGCGAGCGCCGCGGTGTACGACGGCGCGCGCGACGACTTCCGCATCCACTCGGCGGCGTACGAGCCCGAGAGCGGCGGCATCCATCCGCGGGAGGCCGCCGAGCACATGCAGGAGGCGGTGCCGAGCGTCGTCGAGGCGGCGCTCGCGGACGCTCGCGACCGGCACGACGGCGACGGGTCGGCGGTGGACGCGGTCGCGTTCTCGCGCGGGCCCGGCCTCGGGCCGTGCCTCCGCATCGTCGGTACCGCGGCGCGAGCGCTCGCGCAGGCGCTCGACGTCCCGCTCGTCGGCGCGAACCACATGGTCGCGCACCTCGAGATCGGCCGGCATCGCTCCGGGTTCGACTCGCCCGTCTGTCTGAACGCGAGCGGTGCGAACGCGCACCTGCTCGGGTACCGCGACGGTCGGTACCGCGTGCTCGGGGAGACGATGGACACCGGCGTCGGGAACGCCATCGACAAGTTCACGCGCCACGTCGGCTGGAGTCACCCCGGCGGCCCGAAGGTCGAAGCGCACGCGACCGACGGCGAGTACGTCGACCTGCCGTACGTCGTGAAGGGCATGGACTTCTCGTTCTCCGGCATCATGAGCGCCGCGAAACAAGCAGCCGACGACGGCGTCCCCGTCGAGGACGTCTGCCGTGGACTGGAGGAGACCATCTTCGCGATGCTCGCGGAGGTCACCGAGCGCGCACTCAGCTTGACGGGGAGCGACGAACTCGTCCTCGGCGGCGGCGTCGCACAGAACGCGCGCCTCAAACGGATGCTCGAGGAGATGTGTGACGCCCGCGGCGCGCACTTCTACGCGCCCGAACCGCGATTCCTCCGGGACAACGCCGGGATGATCGCGCTGCTCGGTGCGAAGATGTACGCTGCGGGCGACACGCTCGCCATCGAGGACTCGAACGTGGACGCGAACTTCCGTCCGGACGAGGTCCCGGTGACGTGGCGCGAACCCGACGAGGACGTCGCTATCGCACCCGAGTCCGGGACCGAGGTCCGCGGTGCGGAGGCGGTCGTCGACGTCGGCGACGTCGTCACGAAACGACGCGTCCCGAAGGCGTACCGGCATCCCGAACTCGACCGTCGACTCCGCGAGACCAGGACGCGCAGCGAGGCACGACTCACGCACGCCGCGCGCGCCGCGGGCGTCCCGACCCCCGTCGTCCGCGAGGTCGACGACGACGAGGGGACGCTCGTCTTCGAGCACGTCGGCGACCGCGACCTCGCCCGCGCACTCACCCCCGAGCGCGTGCGAGCCGTCGGCGCGCACCTCGCAGCACTCCACGACGCCGGGTTCGTGCACGGCGACCCGACCACGCGGAACGTGCGCGTGACTGGCGAGGGCAATGGAGTCGGTGACGACCGCGTGTTCCTGATCGACTTCGGGCTCGGGTACCACACCGAGCAGGTCGAGGACCACGCGATGGACCTCCACGTCTTCGACCAGAGTCTCGTCGGCACCGCGAACGACCCCGCGCCACTCCGCGCCGCGCTCCGCGAGGGCTACGCCGCCGTCGGCGACGACCGCGTCCTCGACCAGCTCGAAGCCGTCGAGGGTCGCGGCCGCTACCAGTGACCACCCCGTCGAGTACCGACCTCGCGGCCGACGGATTCGCGGACCAGCACGTCGCGTCGAGCCCCCCGGGGCGACGGCGTCCGTGGTTGGGAGACGGCAACGTTGATAAGTCGACCGCCCGTATCCTTTCGTATGTCCGACAAGCCCAGCAGCGGCGAGGTCTTCGGTATCCCGTACAACTTCGAACGCCCGAGCATCAGCCGCATGCTCAAGTCCTACTGGCAGCCCGGTGACGGGATGCTCGTCGAGAAACCGTTCGGCATCGGGTACACGCTGAACCTCGCGAACTGGCGGTCGTGGGTCGCGCTCGCGGTCGTCGGCGCGCTCCTCTGGAACGAGCGCGGCGGGAGCGACGACGACGCGGCAAGCGACGAGGACCCCGTCGAAGTCGTCGTCGAGGACTGACCGCGCCCGGGCCGTTCTTTCCTTCTAGCGGTCGACTTCGCCCATGATGGTGTCGAGGCTGCCGAGCGTCGCGACCAGGTCCGGGACGTACTCGCCCTCGGCCATCTCCGGGAGCGCCTGCAGGTTCGAGAAGCACGGGCTCCGTATCTTGAACCGGGCCGGTTTGTCCGTGCCGTCGCTCCGCAGGTAGATGCCGAGTTCGCCCTTCGCGCCCTCGACCGCGCGGTACACCTCGCGGTCGCGTTCGGGCTTCAGCGTCCGCGGGACGTTCGACTGGACGACGCGCTCGTCGTCGGGCCAGTCCTCGAGGACGTCGACGCACTGGCGGACGATGCGCGCGGACTGTTCGACCTCCTGCATCCGACAGAGCACGCGCGCCAGGTTGTCGCCGTCGGGTTCGGTGACGACGTCCCAGTCGAGCTCGTCGTAGTACCCGTACGGGTCGTCCCTGCGGAGGTCGTAGTCGACGCCCGAACCGCGAGCGACCGGGCCCGTGCAGCCGTACGTCTTCGCGGTCTCGGCGTCGAGCACGCCGGTCCCCATCGTGCGCGTCTGGAAGATCTCGTTGGACGCCAGGAGGTCGTAGTACTCGCGCATCGCGGCGGGGAGCGTGTCGAGTTCGTCACGGACCTGGTCGAAGAACGCCTCGCGGGGCTGCGGGAGGTCCCACGCGACGCCGCCGACGCGGAAGTAGTTGAACATCATCCGCTGACCCGTCAACTCCTCCAGCAAGCCGAGTGCCTTCTCGCGGTCGCGGATACCGTACTGGAAGACCGCGGTGAACTCGCCGAAGACGTCGAGCGCGTACGTCGCGACCGCGAGCATGTGCGAGGCGATCCGGCAGAGTTCCGCGCCCATCGTCCGGATGACCTGCGCGTACTCCGGGACGTCGATCTCGGCGAGGTCCTCGATGGCTCGCGCGTACGCCCACTCGTTGAGGAGGCCCGCCGAGGCCCAGTCCCACCGGTCGGGGTACGGCATGATCTGGTGGCGGTACGTCCCGGACTGGCACATCTGTTCCTCGCAGCGGTGGATGTAGCCGATGTCGGGGTCGACGTCGACGACCGTCTCCCCGTCGAGCACCGTCTCGACGTGCAGGACGCCGTGCGTCGAGGGATGATGCGGGCCGATGTTGAGGAACATCGTCTCCCGGCCGACCTCACCACCTCCCGAATCCGTGCCGCCGCGCGCGTCGTCGGCGATCGGGTTCGCGTGCGCTTCGAGCGTGACGACCTGCGGGCGGTCCTGGTCGAAGTCCTCGCGCAGCGGATGGCCTTGCCACGTCTCCGGGAGGAGGATGCGTCGCAGGTCGGGGTGGTCGTCGTACTCGATACCGAGGAGGTCGTACGCCTCGCGTTCGTGCCAGTCGCACGTGCGGAACGCGCTCGCGGCGCTCTCGGTACGTGGCGACTCGCGCGTCGTCGGCACGACCACGCTCGCCTCGCGCTGCGGGTCGTCGTAGTCCCGGAGGTGATAGATCGTCTCGAAGCGGTCCGCGTACTCCTGGGCGGTGACGCACGCACAGTGGTCGAGCCCCAGGTCGTCCCGTAGCGCCGCGACCGCCTCGGCGACCGTGTCCGGGCGAACGACGACCGCGGGCGCGTTCACGTGGTCGTCGCGACCGACCGCGAGCTCGCCGAGCGCGGCCTCCATCGCCGCGACCGTCGGCCCCGCGTCACCGCTCGACGCTCGCTCCCGTAGGACGGTCTCGCTCACGACCGAGCACCCCCGTCGAATCGACAGTGTCGCATGGTCGAACCCACGCAGGGCCGACGCACGATTCCACCGTCTCAGCCACTAGAGGATTTAAGTCGGGCGTCCGGAATCGATTGGACGTGAAGTACCTCCGGCTCACGCTCGACCTGCCCGGGGACGCCATCCACCCGATGCACGCGTTCGTCTGCGAGCACGGCGGCTACGCCGACTACCGCCTCATCCACTGGAACTACCACGGTCCGGACGCGAACACGCTCCTCTTCCATGTTCGCGGCGACCGCGAGCCCTACGCCGACCGCCTCGCGGACCTCGACCGTATTCGGACGTTCGAGCTCGCACCCATCACCGAGGACGCGTTCTACGTCTACGTCGAGGAGTCGCCCGCCGACGTCGACGCGTCCCTCCTCGACGCACTCGACGGGAACGACGTCGTCGCCGTACCACCCGTCGCGTACCACACCGACCGCACGATGTCACTCGGCGTCGTCGGCGCCCCCGACGTCCTCCGCGCCGTCCTCGACGGCGTCCCGGACCGCATCGACGTCACCGTCGACCAGATCGGCGACGACCCACCCGGCGACCCCGAGGTCGGCGTCGACCTCACCACCCGCCAGCGCGACGCCGTCCGCGCCGCACAGCGCATGGGCTACTACGAGGTGCCGCGCGACGCCGGCGTCGACGACGTCGCCGACGCCATCGACTGTGCGCCCGGGACCGCCGCCGAACATCTCCGACGCGCCGAGAGCCGTATCCTCGGGAACCTCGACGTCTGACGTCCCGACCGCCGCGAGCGACGAGCCGCCGGACGACGAACAGCCCATCACCGCAACGACCGCGGACCGACGCCTCCTTACCGACCGGGGCCGCTCACTCGCGTATGCCCATCCGATTCGTCACGAGCAACGAGGGGAAGGCCGACGAGGCCCGCGAATACCTCGACGACGTCGAACGCGTCGACTACGACTACACCGAGATCCAGGGCGACCTCGAGACGGTCGCCGCGGCGGGGGCCCGCGACGCGTTCGAGGCACTCGGCGGCGTCGACCCCGTGCTCGTCGACGACGCCGGCCTGTTCGTACGCGCACTCGACGGGTTCCCGGGCCCGTACTCGTCGTACGTCGAGGACACCCTCGGCGTCGACCGCGTCTGGCGGCTCTGCGAGGCCGAGGACGACCGGCGCGCGCACTTCCGGACCGTCCTCGCGTACGCGCACCGCCCCGAGGAAGACGGCGACGTCCAGGTGGAGACGTTCGAAGGGAGCGTCCCCGGGACCATCGTCGCCCCGCGCGGCGACGGCGGGTTCGGGTACGACCCCATCTTCGAGCACGACGGGACGACGATGGCGGAGATGAGTACCGCCGAGAAGAACGCCGTCAGCCACCGCGGTCGCGCACTCGCGACGTTCGCCGACTGGCTCGCCGGCGAACCCGCCCAACGGAAAGGCGCCCAGTAACGGCAACGCCCACACTCACGTTAGCGTCCAGTAACGGCAACGCCCACACTCACGTTAGCGTCCAGTAACGGCAACGCCCACACTCACGTTAGCGTCCAGTAACGGCAACGCCCACACTCACGTTAGCGTCCAGTAACCGCCACCCCCACACCCACACTTTTCACTGAAGCCGCGGCGACGACCAGCGTGCCCTGACCGTTCGCGGTCCGCGAGCCCGCGCCGTAATCGACGTCCGTCTCGCGCGACCACCACAGCTCGACCCGCGAGCGCACCGCGTGGCGACCGGCGCGCTCGCGACGGCCGTCGTTGCACGCCCCTCTCGCCACACCAGACCGCTCCCGGGCAGAGAGCGGAGCGGTTAACGTCCCGGCGCCCTCGACTCCGGACGTGAAGGACACAGCCCTCGTCACCGGTGCCTCCGGCGGCATCGGTCGCGCGCTCGCCCGCCAGTTCGCTCGCCACGGTCACGACGTCGTCCTCGTCGCCCGCAGCGAGGACGCGCTCGCCGACGCCGCCACCGAGTTCGAGGACCGGTACGGCGTCACCGCCACCACCATCGTCCACGACCTCGACCAACCGCACGCCGCCGACGCACTCTACGACGACGTCGAAGACCGCGACCTCGACGTCGGCATCCTCGTGAACAACGTCGGCATCGGGACGTACGGCGAGTTCCACGACGCCAATATCGGCGCCGAACGCACCCAGCTGCGACTGAACGTCGAGACGCTCGTCGTCCTCACCCGCCTGTTCCTCGCGGACTTCCGCGAGCGCGACCGCGGGAAGGTCCTGAACGTCGGGAGCACCGCCGGGTTCGTCCCCGGCCCGAAGATGGCCGGCTACTACGCGTCGAAGGCGTACGTGAACTCGTTCAGCGAAGCGCTCGCCGTCGAGAACCGCGACACCGGCGTGGACGTCAGCGTCCTGTGTCCCGGCCCCGTGGACACCGAGTTCCAGGAGCGCGCGGACATGACCGACTCCGTCATCGGGTCGATGTTCATGAACGACCCCGAATCCGTCGCCGCCGCCGGCTACCGCGGCCTCCTCGCCGGCGACACCATCATCCTCCCGGGGTTCATGAGCAAGGCGACGTACTACGGCGAACGCATCACGCCCCGTCCCATCCTCCGACGCGTCGTCGAACGCATCAACGGCGACCGGTAGCGAACCAGCGGAACCCGACCCTCGCCACCTCGGGCGGTATCGTTTTGACGCGTCCGACTGCCAAACAGCGTATGTCGGAGTCGCAACTCGAAGCCGTCGGCGTCGAGCGAGTGGCAGGAACGATCACCGTGCTCTCGGAACTCGTCGTCGCCGCCGTCGTCCTCTGGGTGTTCGCGGACGACGTCGTCATGCTCGGCGCGGGCGCGCTGTGGGTGCTCGTGTCCGCACCGCTGCTGTACGTCGCGCTCGCGAAGGCGTTCCGCGAGAGCGTCTAGGCGCGCGGGTCCCGGTCCGGCCCCGGGTAGTCGTCGTCGAACTCGACCGCGTAGAGGCTCGCGGCGTCGAACAGTCGCGCGAACGCGTCCGGTGGCCTGACCGAGAGCTTCGCGTGCGGTTGCACGCTCATCCCCACGTGGACGCTCCCGAGCGCGTCGTCGAACGACAGGAGGTGCGCGGCCTCGCCGTGCACCGCGGACGCGAGCCCCGGATGGTCGCCGGGGTCGTGCTCGACGCGCTCGGTCGCGGCGGCGGCGCGTTCGCGCCACGCGGCCGCGAGCGCGTCGTCGGCGAGTGCCGCGACGACCGCCTCGGCGTCGTCCAGGAGCTGGTCGCTCGCGACGAGCGTCAGCCACGAGTGCGAGCGAACGTGGTCGAGCGCGTCCCGGCTCGCGCCACCGACGAGGACGTCCGCGGCGAGGACGTCCGCGTCCGCGACGATCCGGGTCGGTGACGCGTCAGGCATCGTCGCCCTCTCGGTGCTCGCGGAGCGCCTCGCGGACGTCCGCGTCGGTCACGTCCATGTCGGCCGTTGCGTCGAACAGTTCGCCCCAGGTCATGCGTCGACGTTCACGGTCCCGGTCAAAGAACGCGCCGGTCGCGGCTCCGCCTCACTCTGCGGCCGCGTCGGCGAGTGCGTCGTCGACGAGCGCGTCCAGTTCCGCGCGAACGTCGTCGGCGACGGGTTCGAACGGCCGGCGCGGGTAGCCGGCGGCGTAGTCGCGCGAACGCATCGCCGCCTTCAGTCCCGGGACGCCGTACTCGGCGGTCACCGCGCGGTTCAACTCCACGAGGTCCCGGTTGAGCGAGCGTGCGGCGGCGTCGTCTCCGTTCGCGTGCCGGTCGTAGACCTCCGAGGCGAGGTCGGGGGCGACGTTCGCGAGCGCGAGCACGCCACCGGTCGCGCCGGCGTCCAGGCCGGCGGCGTACACGCTCCCGGACCCGACGAGGACGTCGAAGTCCGCGTTCGCGGTGAGCGAGACGTACCGCTGGAGGGTCTCCAGGTCACCACTGGAGTCCTTGATGCCGTGGACGTTCTCGTGCGTCGCGAGCGACTGCACCGTCCGTGGCGGTAGCGTCGTCCCCGTGTACTTCGGGACGCTGTAGAGGTAGACCGGTATCGGGCTCGCG
Source organism: Halorubellus salinus (assembly GCF_020567525.1). GTDB lineage: Archaea > Halobacteriota > Halobacteria > Halobacteriales > Natrialbaceae > Halorubellus > Halorubellus salinus. The sequence continues at coordinate 584,368 of NZ_JAJCVI010000002.1, read as the reverse complement.
TCCGCGATGCGCTCGTAGTGCGTCGCGATCGCGCTCGCGTCGTGCTGATGGTAGAACGGGGAGACGACGAGTGCCGCGTCCGCGCCGACGTCCGCGGCCGTCTGCGTCTGCTCGACGGTCATGCGCTCGCTCGGATGCCCGGTCCCGGCGACGACGGGCACGGTCGCGGCGTCTGCGACGACCTCGGTCACGCGCGTTCGCTCGGCGACGTCGAGGTGGACGGCTTCGCCGTTCGACCCGCACGGAACCACGAAGTCGACGCCTGCGGCCTCGACGGTCTCGACGAGCGACCGCAACGCCGCTTCGTCCACGTCCCCCGACTCGTCGAACGGTGTCACGAGCGGCAATCCAGTCCCTGAGACGTACATACGCTCGACTGTGGGGGCCATCGGGAAAAACGCTCCCGTCACACCTCCGTCGGCCGGCCGTCTGACGGGCATTTATTGAATCCCGGTCGCATGAGAGTGATGGGCGCGCATCCGGCCTCAGTTCCCATCCGAATCCATCGCGCGCCCGTCGCTGTCTCTCTCCCTTTGGGTACCGACGTGGGGTCGCACGACGACGGAACCCCTGCGGTTCCTTTCGGTCGACGACTCGCAAACGGAGGTCGAGAGTGACGACGACCGAGGGTGACGAAGAGAGAGCGTGACGACGACCGAGAGTGCGACGACGGGGGAGTCAGGCTGCTGCGTGGAAGCTCTCGCGGACGGCGTCGACGCCGTCCTGGTCGACGACGACCGCGACGCGGTCGCCGGCTTCGAGTTCGACCGTCGGAAGTGGAATGGTAAGTGGTTCGTCCGCGCCGCCGTGCGCGTACACGCGCGCTTCCTCGGGGAGGTCGACGTTCACGAGGCGTTCACCGACGAGCGGCGAGTCCGCGTCGACCGTGAACACCGAGAACCGGAGTTGCTCGGTGATGTCCGCGAGGACGTTGAAGTCACCGCCGAGCATCGCGGTCTTCGCGCCCGCCGCGCCCAGGCGTTCGGGGTAGATTATCTCGTCGACGTCCTTGGCGTACTTCTCGTAGATGTCCTCGCGGTAGTCCTCGTCGATGCGGAGGACGGTGCGTGCACCGTGGTGTTTCCCGACCATGCACGCGGCGAAGTTCACGTTCAGGTCCGGCGTGAGTGCGCCGATTGCGTCCGCGCTCGCGATACCAGCCTCCTCGAGGATGGCCTCCTCCTGGCCGTCGCCCTCGACCACCGTGTACCCCGCGTCGCGGGCGCGCTCGGCGCGCTCGTGGTCGTTGTCGACGACGACGACGTCGTGGTCTTCCTCGCTGAGGATGCGGGACGTTCGCTTGCCGACGCGACCGTACCCCACGATAACGAACTTCATGGGCTCGGATACGCGGCCATCGGATAAAAAGCCCTGTCCCCGACCGCCCACGACCCGGCGCGAGTTGCGAGCCGAGGCCGTGATATCGGGCGATTCGACGCGGTCTCTTGATGGCTGTCGTCCGGCGTGCGCTAACCCAAAGGTCCTTTTACGACCGTCGCATACGACCGACAACGAATGTCCCGGAGTCCCTCATTGCCCGACCGTCCCAGGCTCGACCTCGACCAGGACATGTCGGACGAGGAACGCCTCGAGGCGCTTCGAGAGCACTTCGTGGAGATCACGGACGTCCACGAGCAGCTCTCGAGTCAACTCGAGACCGCCGACGAGCGGCGCGAGGAACTGAAAGACGAAGTCGACCACACCGAACGCGAGAACGAGGCGCTGAAGACGTCGTCGCTGTACATCGCGACCGTCGAGGAGGTCGCGGAGGACGAACAGGAGGCGGTCGTCAAGCAGCACGGGAACAACCAGGAGGTCCTCACCGACGTCTCGCGGCGGATGGCGGACGAACTGCAGGCCGGTGACCGCGTCGCGGTCAACGACTCCTTCAGCGTGCAGACCATCCTCTCGGGCGAGACGGACGCTCGCGCACAGGCGATGGAGGTCGACGCGAGCCCGGACGTCGTCTACGACGACATCGGCGGCATCGAGGAACAGATCCGGGAGGTCCGGGAGGCCGTCGAGGAGCCGCTCGTGAACCCCGCTCAGTTCGATACCGTCGGCATCGACCCGCCGAGCGGCGTCCTCCTCTATGGCCCGCCGGGGACGGGGAAGACGATGCTCGCGAAAGCCGTTGCGAACGAGACGGACGCGACGTTCATCAAGATGGCCGGGAGCGAGCTCGTCCGGAAGTTCATCGGCGAGGGATCGCGGCTCGTCCGCGACCTCTTCGAGCTCGCCGAGGAGCGCGAACCCGCCATCATCTTCATCGACGAGATCGACGCCATCGCCGCGAAGCGCACGGAGTCCAAGACCAGCGGTGACGCGGAGGTCCAGCGGACGATGATGCAGCTGTTGAGCGAGATGGACGGGTTCGAGGCGCGCGGGAACGTCCGCATCATCGCGGCGACGAACCGCTTCGACATGCTCGACCGCGCCATCCTTCGCCCGGGGCGGTTCGACCGCCTCATCGAGGTGCCGGAGCCGGACGCCGAAGGCCGGAAGCGCATCTTCGAGATCCACACGCAGAACATGAACGTCGCCGACGACGTGGACTTCGAGGCGCTCGCCGCGGAGACCGAGGGGTACTCGGGCGCGGAGATCGAGAGCATGACCACGGAAGCCGGGATGTTCGCGATCCGGGACGAACGCACCGAGGTCCGGACGGCGGACTTCGAGGAAGCGATCGAGAAACTCGAGAACGAGGACTCCGGGACGCCCGTTCCGAGCGCCGGCTACACGGCGTACCACTACTGACGACGACAGCGGTCTCCTCCTCTTGGCGGCAGCAGTCGGCTGCACTGGCGTATCAGCGCGCTGGTGAGCGGCGAGACTTGTGCGTGGCTGAAGGCTTATACGAGAGAACGCGATTGGTTCCTGCATGGACGACCGACGGAACCGACAGGGAGGTGGCTCGGGTGGCCGCTGACGTGGACGCGGCGGTGCGAGCGTACACGGTCCGGCTGGAGCTCGTCGACGAACCCGGCGAGTTGCTGCGGGCGCTGGAACCGATCTCGGAGAACGGCGGGAATCTGCTCTCGATCTACCACGAGCGCGGGAACCTCACACCGCGCGGGAACATCCCCGTCGAGGTCGACCTCGAGTGCCGCCCGGACCGGTTCGACGTCGTCGTCGACGCGCTCCGGGATGCGGGCGTCACCGTCATCCAGGCCGGCGAGGACGCGTACACCGAGCAGGTGACGGTGCTGCTCGTCGGGCACCTCGTCGACACCGACCTCTCCGATACGCTCTCGCGCGTGGAAGCGTGCTCGGCCGCGTCAGTCACCGACCTCTCGCTGGACGCGCCCGAGGGGACCGACGACGTGTCGAGTGCGCGCGTGCATCTGGCGGTCGAGTCCGACGGCGTCGTCGAGGCCCTGGAGACGGTCCGGGCGGTCGCCGAGGAGAAGGACCTGCAGGTCGTGGAACCGCTCGTGGAGGGGTCGGCGTGAAGCTCGCGGTCATGGGCGCGGGTGCGGTCGGTCGGTCGGTCGTCGCGCTCGCGGGCGAACACGGACACGACGTGGTCGCGGTCGCGGACTCGCAGACCGCGGTCGTCGACGACGACGGCCTGGACGCCCAGGCGGTCCTGAACCGGAAGTCCGAACGTGGCTCCGTCGGCGACGCGGACCCCGGAGCGGCGCTCGACGCCGAGTACGACGTGCTCGTCGAGGCGACGCCGACGACGCTCGACGACGCCGAACCCGGGTTCGGCCACGTCGCTCGCGCGCTCGAACGCGACAGGGACGTCGTGCTCGCGAACAAGGGCCCGGTCGCGGAACGCTACGCGGACGTCGCGGACCTGGAAGCCGAGAGCGCGGGGCGCGTCCGGTTCGAGGCGACCGTCGCCGGCGCCATCCCCGTCCTCGGCACGATCGAGGACTACGGGCGCTCGCAGGTCACGGCAGCGAAGGGCATCTTCAACGGGACCGCGAACTTCGTGCTGTCGCGGATGGCGGCCGAAGGCCTCTCCTACGAGCACGTGCTCGCCGAAGCGCAGGACCTCGGCGTCGCGGAGGCCGACCCGACGTTCGACGTCGACGGCACCGACGCCGCACTCAAGTGCGTCATCCTCGCGAACGTCCTCGCGGACGGCGACGCGACGTACACGCTCGACGACGCCGACGTCGAAGGCATCCGGTCGATTCCTCCGAGTGCGCTCGACCTCGCCGCCGAAGACGGTCGAACGGTGCGTCTCGTCGGCGAGGCGACGGCCGAGGGCGCGCGCGTCGGGCCGCGACTCGTCCCCGAGAGCGGGCCACTCGCTGTCACCGGCACCCAGAACGTCGTGCAGCTCGACACCGACGCCGCCGGTGCGCTCGAACTCGGCGGTCGCGGCGCCGGCGGCGACGAGACCGCGAGCGCCGTCCTCGCCGACGTCCGTCGACTCGAAGACTGACCACGAGGGCGGTGGTCGGCCCGCGGTCACACCGCTCGCTGCTCGGTCGCCTTGGGCGACGATACTGGTTCCAGTGCAGCTTCGGCTGTTCGGTTCCGCTCCAGTTCGCGTGCGCGCCACCAGCTCGTATCCGGACCGGACGTCGGTCTCGGAAACCCGTCCATGCGTGACATTGACAACACCAAACCGCCCGAGGGCGGCGGGGTCTCGGGTAGCGCGTATCGAAATCGTTTTAACCGTTTCTGCCGAAAGGATTCCACACAGCGCCTCTGCGCGTGAGACAACCAATGAGCGACCAACACCAGAACCTGGCCATCATCGGCCACGTCGACCACGGGAAGAGCACACTGGTCGGGCGACTCCTCTTCGAGACGGGGAGCGTACCCGAGCACGTCATCGAGCAGCACCGCGAGGAAGCGGAAGAGAAGGGCAAGGGCGGCTTCGAGTTCGCCTACGTCATGGACAACCTCGCCGAAGAGCGCGAGCGCGGTGTCACCATCGACATCGCCCACCAGGAATTCAGCACCGACGAGTACGAGTTCACCATCGTCGACTGTCCTGGCCACCGCGACTTCGTCAAGAACATGATCACGGGCGCGTCCCAGGCTGACAACGCCGTCCTCGTCGTCGCCGCAGACGACGGCGTTGCGCCCCAGACCCAGGAGCACGTCTTCCTGGCGCGCACCCTCGGCATCGGCGAGCTCATCGTCGGTGTCAACAAGATGGACCTCGTCGACTACGGCGAGACCAAGTACAAAGAGGTCAAGAGCGAGGTCACCGACCTCCTCAATCAGGTCCAGTTCAACACGGACGACGCCGAGTTCATCCCGATCTCCGCGTTCGAAGGCGACAACATCGCCGAGCGTTCGGACAACACGGAATGGTACGACGGCGAGATCCTCATCGAGGCTCTCAACAACCTGCCGGAGCCGGAGCCGCCGACGGACGCGCCGCTCCGCCTCCCCATCCAGGACGTCTACACCATCTCCGGTATCGGTACCGTCCCCGTCGGGCGTATCGAGACGGGTATCATGAACATCGGCGACAACGTCAGCTTCCAGCCGAGTGACGTCGGTGGCGAGGTCAAGACCATCGAGATGCACCACGAGGAAGTCCCCAAGGCGGAGCCGGGTGACAACGTCGGGTTCAACGTCCGTGGCATCGGCAAGGACGACATCCGTCGCGGTGACGTCTGTGGTCCCGCCGAGAGCCCGCCGAGCGTCGCGGAGACGTTCCAGGCGCAGATCGTCGTCATGCAGCACCCCTCGGTCATCACGGCCGGGTACACGCCGGTCTTCCACGCCCACACGGCGCAGGTCGCGTGTACCATCGAGAGCCTCGACAAGAAGATGGACCCCTCGTCTGGCGAGGTCGCGGAGGAGAACCCCGACTTCATCCAGACCGGCGACGCAGCGGTCGTCACCGTGCGCCCGCAGAAGCCCCTCAGCATCGAGCCGTCCTCGGAGATCCCCGAGCTCGGTTCGTTCGCGGTCCGCGACATGGGTCAGACCATCGCGGCCGGGAAGGTCCTGTCCGTCGAGAACCGCGAGTAATCCATGCAGCAGGCTCGCGTTCGACTCGCCGGGACGAGCCCCGACGACCTCGACGACATCTGCGACGACGTCCGCGACATCGCGGAGAAGACGGGCGTGTCGCTGTCGGGGCCGATTCCGCTGCCGACGAAGACGCTGGAGGTTCCCTCGCGGAAGTCCCCGGACGGTGAGGGGACGGCGACGTGGGAGCACTGGGAGATGCGCGTCCACAAGCGTCTCATCGACCTGGACGCGGACGAGCGTGCGCTCCGCCAGCTGATGCGGATTCAGGTTCCGAACGACGTCAGCATCGAGATCGTTCTCGAGGACTAGGCGTCTCTCTCGCGCACGGCTTCTTTCACTCTCCTCAACACTGAAGAGCCGCGAGACCGACTAGCGGCGTGTATGGGTCTTCGTGGTAGTCCGACCGTGGATACGCTCGTCGCGTTCGCGGTGGTGTTCGTCTTCCAGCAGGTCACGGTCCTGTTCGAGCTCGCGCTCGGGCTCGGGCAGTTGTACCAGACGTTGTTCGTGCTGGGAGCGCCGGTGACGCTCCGGCCGTGGACGGTGTTCACGAGCGTGTACGCGCACGCTGGCGTCGGGCATCTCGTGTCGAACACGATCGCGCTCGTGCTCGTCGGGTTCGTCCTGGAGCGCTACACGACCCGCTGGCGGTTCCACGCGTTCTTCGTCGTCACGGGCGCGCTCGCCGGCCTCACGCAGGTGTGGTTCGGCGGGCTCCTCAACGGACTCGCCGGCGACCCCGTCGTCGGGAACGCCGTCCTCGGCGCCAGCGGCGCCGTCCTCGCGCTCTACGGGTACGTCCTCGGCGGGAACCGCCTCACCACCGCCATCGCCGACCGCCTCAACGCCGGCGCCGGCATCGAATGGCTCCTCGCACTCACCATCGCCCTCGTCCTCACGTGGATGACCGCCAGCCCCGGCGTCGCCCTCATCGCGCACTTCACCGGCATCCTCCTCGGGCTCGCCGCCGGCCGCCTCGACGCCCTCCAACCCCCGCCAAACACCCACACGGACCAGCGAAACGCAAGCTACAAATAAGCACCACCCAGTACCATTAGACGCGTTCGAGGGCTCGTAGATCAGAGGTAGATCGCTTCCTTCGCAAGGAAGAGGCCCTGGGTTCAAATCCCAGCGAGTCCATAGCGGTTTCGGACTTCTGGCGAACTATCCGGAAAACACCAGCGTAGCGTGCTGCTTCGGCAACCTTCTTCGAGTCGGTGCCCGTAAGATACCGTCGAAAAATCGAAGGAGTACCCACATCGTTGCGGCGTCGACGCCGTCACGCGATTCCTTCGCTGAATCGGGGGTGGTCGCGTGACCCGTTACCACGGGCTCGGCGGCCGCAACGTCTTCGTTCTTGACAAGGACGGAGAACGTCGCGCACTCAACAAGCGCCCCGATCTCCTCGACCAGCCCTCGACCCAGTTCGACTGGCAAGATGGAGAGCAAGGAACGGGCCACCTCGCGCTTGCACTCCTCGCCCACGCCGTCGACGATGACACCGCACGCGAACTGCACCACCAGTTCGAGCAAGACGTCGTCGCCCACCTGCCCGCCTCCTGGTCGCTCACCCGCGAGGAGATCCTCGCCTGGGTCGCGCTCCAGCAGGAGGACCTCGAGGCCGGCGAGGACCGGGGGGCCGTCGCATGAGCGGCACCGAACAGTCGGGACAGGCCCGGCACACGCTCACCGACCGCCCCGGCGTCCTCGAGGACGTCCGGTGCGACCACCGCGGCCAGCTCCCCCAGGACCCGCCACCGGTCTTCACGAAGGCCTGCACGGAGTCCGCCGCGTTCGGTGTCCCGAACCCGAACGGCTACGGGCAGTGCCTCGCGCTCTGCTCCTGGCACCTCGCACGGTACCTCGACGCGTTCCCCGACACCGCCGAGCAGCTACGCGAGCGCTTCGACGACCTCGACGACCACCTACCGGACACGGCCTGGACTAGCCTCGACGATCTCCCGCCGACGACCGACGTCGACGGCAAGAACGAGCGCTGGCCGCTGTTCGCGTTCGACCAGCGCGGCCACGCGTACTACGCCGACTGTGTCGAGGACCCGGGCCAGGTCGCGGTCTACGCGCCAGGCGAATGGGAGCTTTACGACGAGTGGTACAACGTCCCGGCCGGCGCTTCCACCCGCGACGTCGCGAACAACATCGCGGACGCGCACGGTCTCGCAGCACTCACCACCGACGTCGTTGATCAGTGTCGCTCCTCCGGGGGTGGTTCGCGGTGAGCACCGCCACCGGCGCGAAGGCGCAGGCGAAGATCGTCGGCGAGGACCTCGAGTGGCTCGTCTCCCGCGCCGTCGACGGCCTTGCGCTCGTCGACGAGACCGACGCCCCACACGACGCCGTCGCTGACCAGTTGCTCACGCCCACGGCAGTCCTTCCGTTCGGGAGCGTCTGCCTCCTCGAGGCCGGCACGCCTGTCGAGATCAAAGCCTGCCGGTTACAGACCAGCAACGGCGAGCACTCCACGACCCCGGGACGGTGGTTCTTCAAGGGCCGTGACGACGGCCAGCACCACCACCTCCTCGAGCGGGGTGGGGCCTACCTGCTCGCCGTCTATCGGGAGACCCCCGATGGTCGCGAGGTCGTCCAGATGCTCCTCCTGCCGGCGAGCATCGTCGACGAACTCCTCGCAGGCTCCTGGTACGGTACCGGCCGGAGCGAGGGCTACGTCGCGAAACTCAGCTGGCGGACCATCTTGGAGGATGCGGACTGATGCCCTCGCCGTCGACGGAGCTCGAGGGCGTCCAGGAGCTCCCACGTTCGCCGTCTCGCGACAACTACTCGTACGGCTGCGAGGTCACTGACGAGCTCGTCCAGGAGCGTGACCACCTCCACCGCTGCGAGTGCGACACGCACCACGGCGTCTGCGACGAGTGCGGGTACAAGATCACCGTCGGCCCGTCCGGCACCGAGTACGGCCATGCTCGAGCGACGAACCGCGGGCCTGACGAGAACGGCGTCCGTCGTGACTGCACGCACCGGCCGCTCGAGTGCAACTCGGGTGAGCCACAGGCCTGGGACGGGTACGACCAGGACGACTGGAACTCGACCACGGCCGCCAGCGAGGGTGGTCGCGCGTGAGCGACGACTGGGACCACCCCGAGAGTGGCTCGAAAGCCCGCCCCCAGCGCATCGTCCAGGCCATCAACAAGAAGCTCGCCAGCGTCGGAATCTATGGCGAGCACCGCACCGGCGACGCGAACCGCACCCTCGACTGGAACAACCCCGACCACCGCCAGAAGGTCCGCGACAAGTTCGCGAAGAACGCCGGTGAGACCGCACAGAGCCAGGAGGCCATCCTCCCCGCCTTCGGTCCTCGAGGCCGCGGCCAGAACGCACGCGACGACTGCGGCAACCCCCACCCGTTCCTCTGTACCAGCTGCGCTAACACCGTCGAGTTCGGCCGCACCTGCTCCCAGAGCGTCTGCGCCCGCTGCGGCGTCGCCTGGGTCCGCGACGCAGCGATCAAGAAGGCCGCGAAGGTGAAACGCGTCCGAACGGAGAAGTACAAGCGCTCTCCCGACGACGTCAACCAGTACGAGCACCACGGCGTCATCAACGCCCCGCTCTCCTGGTACTACGACCTCGCCGCCGCCGGCCTTGATATGGAGGAGGCCCAGGAGGTCACTCGCGAGATCGTGAAGGACGTCCTCGACGAGCTCCGACTCCAGGGAGTCCTCCTCCGGCACTCCTATCGCGGCGCCGACCCCGACGGCTCAATCTCCTCCGAGCACGTCAACGACCTCGGCGCCTGGAAGGAGCGCCTCAACTCCGACCGCGACTGGTACGGCGACGTCCGCGACGAACTCGCGTGGAAGCCCCACTATCACTGTATCGTCGTCGGCGACAAGATGAAAACCCGACCCGAGGAGAACGAGGACGTCGGGCTCTCCGAGCACGTCGAGGCCGAAACCGGCTGGGTGATCCACCGCATCGAGGACGACGACGGTGTTTCCCTCGAGGACGACGGCGCCATGTGCCGCGCCCTCATGTACTCGCTCTCCCACGCCGACATTCACGTCCACGACGGCGGGAACAACCAGAGTCAGGTCTGGGAGGTCGGCGCCTTCAAGGGAGACCGCGTTCGCTCCTCGAGCGCGCTCGCCTCCCGCCCGCACGACCTCGAATGGGCGGACGCACACGTTCGTGCCCACTCGAACCGTATCCTCGGACTCCGCAGCGGGAGCACCGACTGCGGCGCCTCGATTCCCGCCGTCGACGACCCCGACGAGCTCGCCGAGAAGGTCGTCGACGAGCTCGCCCAGCAGATGTTCGACGAGATCTGGCCCCAGCACGAACGCGGCGACGTCCAGACCGACCGCGTCCTCGAACAGATCAGCGCCGGCAACCTTCGCGTCTCGACCTCCTCGAACACCGGCGGCGGCTACGACGTCACCGTGACCGACGCCGACGGCAACCGCCTCGACGACAACGCCGGGACGCTCCCCGATCTCGCCACCGACCCGTTCCGCTACCCCGAGGCCAGCGGCGAGCTCCGCACCGTCCTCCGGAACGACGACGACCGCGACGACCAGGACGACTGCGGCGACGAGTGCGAACTCGATCACGACCACGACGACCAGCACTCCGACGAGCCCGCCCAGTGCGACGGCGAGCTCGTCCCGCTCGAGGAGGCTCGCGCCCGCGGCCTCTTCGACGACACGGACTGGCTCGCGTCCGCGACGTTCGCTGCTGACGCGATCGCCGCGAACGAGCAGTACCCGGACGACCTCCGGACCTTTGGAGAGCCGCCCGGGAAGGCCGTCGGTGCCGGGTAACTCCGGCGCCACACTCTGACCCCGTTCGAGCCCGGTTCCCAGCTACTTCTCTCCCGTTCGCACCCTATTCTGACCTCCCGTCGACGACTCGATAGCGGTCGCGCCGGCGATCGACGCCCTCGAGGCCGGCTGCGGCCGGGTCCGACCCCCCTGTTCGGCCGGCGCGCGGGCAGGATGAGTATGAACCGCGGTCGATTTTCGCTAGCGCGAAAATCTCCACGGCTCCCTTCGGGAGCCTCACCGCCCCGCAGACCGGCTGACACGCCACTACACGCAACCTCCCATACAGTATACGGTAAGTGCGAAGGAAAGGCCGCGAAACGTGACTGTTTGCCCACATCTTCCGCGTGTTCGCCCGTGTTGGACGCTCTCGTCCACGTTTTCCCGCTGGCACCGTTCCCTACCCCCAGCGCTGGAACTTTGCGGAACATTTATTCCACTTTAGAGCATTAATTCCATTATGCCGAAGCACACGACCAGAGACCAGCTCTGGACGATTGCACTCAAGCGAACCCACCGCGACCACGGACTGATCTCCTCCGACGAACTTGCCGAGATAGTCGGCTGCTCCGAACGAACCGCTCGCGACGTCCTTAAGACGATGGTAGAGAACGACCTCCTCTTCCTCGAAAAGAAGGGACGCAGCACACGGTACAAGCGGAACCCGCACATGGAGGACCCGGAGTACGTGCGATTAGAAATATAAATCAGTAACTATCGACACGCAATAATATTTTCTTTGAGGTGGCCTGATATACAGAACGTATTTGTTTACGCATCATACGTAGCTGCCGAGAACCGATGAACCTATTATATAAAGGCCTATACGGCAAAATTATAAGTGAACTCAATAATCATTCGTATTTATGGTCTCGTTTGATGGGAAGACCAAGAGTTCGTGTGCTATTTGTGGTACTTCAATGGGCAAGAGCCATAATCCGAAAAAATTCTGTTCATCCTGTACTGGCAAGAACCATTGCCCGAGTTGCTACTCAACTAGTTATACATCTGAGAAGGAGGGCGGTGTTTTCGGGATTGGTGGCAGCAAAGTCTATACGTGTAAAGACTGTGGCAACGAGTTCGAAAAAAACAAAGCCAGAAATGACTCCTCCTCAGCCTCCTCAGGTGGAGTCTCGTGCAGTAGGTGCGGGAAGACGCGCCAATCCAGTGAACGTGGCGGAGGGAATCAGCCCACTAGCTGGACCTGTTCAGACTGTACCAGACGGAACCGTTCTCCACGAACCTAGGGTTTTTCAAGCCTTGTTAATGAACCTCATTCGAATTCTTCACTGACATCTTCGGAAGGTCCAAATTTTCATTTAAAGAGAGATATTAGGATGGCGAATGGAACTCGTCTCAAATATCTCGGTGTATCCATTGGTGGTTGTGAGAATAAGTGGATATCACCCTCAAAGCTTGAAAGTCAAGTAAGCATCTGACCTCGTACAACCCCGACGCCATCTTCGTAATTCTATTCTTAATCTTCAGGGGTCACGTGTGGCTCGCGTCGTATAGAGTATCAAATAAGGTACGCGCGATTCTATGAGTGATTGTTGTCTATGTTCAACTGACCTACCCTCACCCCGCCCCAGCGTCACCGATACCCTCCGATAATCCAGACCAGGACAACCCTCCAGCGACGAAAACACCACTGTATCACCGTTCGGACTCGGTGGGCGTCACAGTTCCTCGAAAACAGACTGCCAGCTGACCTCAAGCGCCCTCCGACCGACTGGTGTCAGATGGTACTTCCCGCCCTCCTTCTCGATCGCCTGCTCCAGCTGCGTCTCCTCCACCGCCCAGTTCTTGATCGAGGAGTATCCCACGCCAGTCAGGTCAGCCATGTCCTGATACGTACCGACCTCGTTATCCCGAACCGCTCGGAGGACGCGACACATCTTCTCGATCGTCCGCTCCTTCCGATTCGTCCAGTCACGCAGTACGCCGTCGATACCGTGTTTCGTCAGGACCTCGTTCTCCTCTCGCTCCTCCGCCTCTGACGTCGACATGAGCTGTATCTCCCGCTGCTCGTTCGCCGCCTTGACCGGCGCCAGCCGCAGGTCCTCTGGGACGTCGTGCTCGCGACGCTCCTTGAGGACGTCCAGGAGGGCCTCCTCGGAGACGTCCCCGTCGACCTCGACGCCCAGGGCCTCGAGGTCCGACGGCAGGAGATACCACTCCTGGCGCTCCGGCGGCGCATCCCTACGCACGCCATCCTGGTCGACGAACTCCTCCGCGTCGTGGTGCCAGCGCTCCGCGGTCGACGTCGCGCCGTGCTGGACGCGGAACCCCATCGCGAGCCCGTAGCGGTCAAGCCACTCCATGTCTCCCAGCCCAAGCGCGCACCGCGGGCCCCGCCAGTTGATCGGGTACGTCTTGCCCTCGGGCTCCATCAACATCCCCCAGCCCGTGGGGAACGACTTGAGCTGTTGGCGCTGCTCATAGCTAAAGTCGAACCCGGCGTTCTCGAGGACCGAAATCTTCTCCTCGCCCATCTTCAGCAAGACCTTGATGGGCATATTCCCACGAATCGGCAGGTAGACGTCCCGAAGGTATTGCGTGGAGCCGATGAGGAGAATCCGTCGCGACCCGCCCTGACTCGAGAGCGTCAGCAGCGTCTGCCGGAGCGACTTGACGATATGGCTGTACTTCGTGCGGTTCAGCGTCGACGGTGCAAGCTCCTTGATCTCCCGGAGTCCGACCGCCACCCGCGGCAGGTTCGGGTGCTCGTCCCGCTCGTACGAGATCAGGCGCAGCCAGACGTTCTCGATCAGATACTTCAGGTGCTCCTCGCCGTCCGGCAAGAAGTTCGAGTTCAGGACCGCGACGTGCTCCTGGTCCGCGAGGACCTCCCGCATTTCGAGGTTCGTCTCTGCTCCCGCGTCGGCGAGCAGTCCCTCGCTCGCTAGCAGCATGAGGCTCTTGGCGCAGTCTTCGAGGACCTGGTCCTCGCCCATTTCGTACGTGCGAGTGTGGCTCTCCGCGCTCGCCTCCGACCCCTCGACGGCCTCCGTCACCGTGACCTCCGCGGTCGTCTCCTCCGCGTACTTCTCCAGGAGCCGAATCAGCTCGTCGACGTTCCCAGCGCACCGCTCCAGCGCGTGCTTGATACGGTCCTGGGTCTCACCCTCTTGCTTCACGCCTGAGAGCTGCGTGACGATTTCCGGCGTCAGCGAATCCACGCCGATTGTGAACGGGACGTGATTCTTCGGGAGCTCGTCCGGCAGCCCGACGGCCGGGACGTACACCTTCGTCGGGTATCCCGTCGGCGTCTGGTTGAACTGCGAGAGACTCTCCTTAATGGCGTCCTCGTCGTTTGGGCAAGCGACCATCGGCGTCTCGTTCCGGCCGTCGTCGTGGAGCGAGACCCACTTGTACCCGTGCTCGTCCTTGAGGTTCCCAGCGATAGCGCACAGGAGCGCGTCCTTCCCCTCGCGCGGGTTCGCGATAATCAGGATGTGCTCACAGTCGACGTGCTCGATCTCGGTCGCTCGCTTCTCGAGCTTCGACGTCGACGACGCCGACACCCGGACGCGCCCGATCGGCGTCGGCTCTCCGTCGACCGGAGACCGCGCTCCCTTGACCTGGAGCTTCGACATCTGAACCGGCGCCATACGCGTCTTGTCCGTCGCCGAGTGCTGCGTCCCCAGCGCTATCGAAACCCGCACGTAAACCTCGAACTCCTGGCGCCGCGGCCACTCCCCGAGGTCGTCGTCCTCCCGAGCACGCTCTCGCTGGCTCGCGAACCGTCGATACAGCAGCTTGTACTTGTCCTTGAGGCCGCTGTACCCAGGCGCGAGGACGTCCGCCACCCGCTCGTCCGCGTCGAGCGCCCGCTGGATTTCGTCCAGGAGCTCGTCCGGGTCCGTGTCGGTCTCCCCGACGAACGCCGACTCCGTCGCCCGCATGAGCTCGCGGATATGCGCCTCCCGCTCGCGTTCAATCTGCCATTCGAGCTCGCGGCGCCGCTTCGCGAGCAGGTTCTCGACCGCGACTCCTGCGTCCGTCGTGTCGTCCGGCTGTATATCAGCGTATACGTCGTTCTCGTTCATCGTGACAAGCGTGACTTGATAGCTTCCGCGCGCTGCTCGCCGACGTCGGGAATCGACCGGAGCTCCTCGAGGTCAGCCTCGCGCAGCTCCTCGAGCGACCCGTACCGCTCCGCGAGGTATCGCGAGAGCGTCTCCCCGACGCCCGGAATCGGCTCGACCGCCGCCCGAATCCGCTCCGACTCGTCGTCGACGACGACCTCCAGCCGCCGCTCGAACTCGTCCTGGGAGATCTCGTCGTTCACCCAGCGCCTTTTCAGCGCCTCGACCTCGTCCGGCTCCCGCCACTCCTGGACCCACTCGACCGCCGTCAGCAGCACGGCGCCGGAGACGACCGCGGCCGCGAGCCACTCACTCACCGCCGAACACCTCCAGGAACTCGTCGCGACAGTCCTCCGAGCAGAACGTCGACCGCGGCCGCCGGCCCGACGCCGACGCGTTCGCGATCGGGCTCGACGTGTCCGCCGCCGTCGGCTTCCCCTCCGGCTCCGCTATCGCGGCGCCGCACGTCCGGCACTCGTTCCGGCTCACCCAGAACAGCCCGTGCTCGTTCTCGTCGACGGCCTCCTCATCGGCTCCGGCGAGTGCCGCCAGCCGCGCGACCAACCCGATCATGCTTCACCCCGCTGGTGGCCGAAGTTCCCCGTGAGCATGGGCTCCTCCTCGAGGACGTCGTCCACCGACGGGAGCTCGTACAGCGGGTCCCACGTCGCGTAGTTCCCGAACTGGTTCGAGAACTGCGCGCGAATCGTCCCGAACTCCGGCGGAATCGGGTCGCCGCGGTGCCTGACCGCCGTCACGGTCTCGTCGCCGTCCTCCTCGAGCGCGATCTCCTGCTCGACGAGCGCCGCCGGCACCAGGTCGCGGTACGCCTCCCGAACCAGCGCCGGGTCGTGACCCATCCCACGCTTCCCCGGGAGCAGCGTCCGCGCCTCTATGTCGTACTCCACGACGTCCTCGATCACCTTCGCCTTCGGAACCAGCCCCGTCTCCGACGCCTCCACCGACTCCATGAGCCGCTCCATGACCAGCTTGCGCTCCTGGTCGCGGAACGCGTGGAGGTCCGGCTTCATCCCACGAATCTGCTCCGCCTGCTTCTCGAGCACCGACGGAGACGGGTCCAGCCCCGACAGGAGCTCGACCGCTCGATGCGCGACCTCGTCCGCGAACTCCTCCCGGTCGTCGTGAACGTAGACGTCACCCGCCAGCCACGCGTACTGGAGCGTCCGCTCCGGAACCTCGACCTCCTTGACGAGAATCGCCGCGTCACGCCAGTCCACCGGCTCCTCCTCGCGGCGCAGCGCTTCCAGGCGCTTCGACCGCTTCCGCGACTGCCGCAGGTAGTACAGGAGGCCGACCAGCACGCCGACCGCGAACAGCGGCGGGTACAGGAACGGCTTGATCCAGAACTGCGCCACAATCAGCAGCCCGACGATCGTCACCAGCCCCGGGACCGCGAACTGCCAGACCAGCCGGTCGAAGTTCACCGCCGTCGCGACGTCCAGCTTCAGGAGCTTCCACTCCTCGAGCCACTCGTCGCGACCCGACTCGTCCTCGACGTCGTCGACGTCCTCCGACGTCGCCGGCGCCGGCCCGCGCCCGAAGAACGCCCGCAGCGCCGACCGGATACCCGTGACCTCCTGCGTCTCGACGTCCTCGACCTCGCGAGCGTCCTCCTCCGCGACAAGTTCAGCTTGCCGCCGCCGCTCGCTCGTCGCGAGCGTCTCGAGGACCTCGTCCTGAAGCTCGAGGTTCGCCTCCGCCTCCTCCAGGAGCTGGTCGACGTCGCCGCGCGACCCCGGCACGTCCGCCGTTGCATCGTCCAGCGCTGCGTCGAGCTCGCGCGACCGGTCCTCGAGCGCTCCGAGCACGACGTCCAGGTGCTCGTCGCGAACGTCCAGCGCCGGCCCCAGCTCGCCGTGCTCGATGAGGTCGTCCTCCGCGGTCGGCTCCGCGAACAGCTCCTCGCGGAGCTTCATGCGGTCGTCGTCGGCGCCGTCCAGCGCCGCCAGCACGCGCTCCCGAATCGACTCCCGGTCGTCCTCGTCGGTCGCGATCACACGCGTCGACCCGTCCGGCTCCTTCGCCTCCGCAGCCAGCCGACGCACCGACCGCGTCGCGTACCCCGTCACGTCCGCCGCCTGCTCCGCATACCGCCGGTCGCGGTACAAGAGCACGCCCCGGAATATGAACGCCAGCAGCAGCACGTACGTCCAGGTGTTCGTCGCAAGCTCAAGCACCGGCCGCAGGTAGCCCGTCGAGGTCGTCGTCGCGCTCTCCAGGCCGCTCTGTGCCGCCAGCCACACGCCCGCCGTCGCGACCACGAGCGTCACCGCGAACCCCGCCACGACCACGCGCTTCTTCAACCGACTCGGGTCCCCGATCGCCACACGCTTCACGCGGTCGAGGAGGCCTCCGAGCCGCATTAGTCGTCACCTCCGGCGACGGCGCCGCCGGCGTTCGAGGTCGTCGTCCCCGCGTACTGCGAGACGTCCCGGCTCTCGTCGAGCTCGTCCAGGAGCTCCCCGCACCGCCGGTACGCGTCCTCGTAGTGGTGCGCCATCCCGTACTTCGTGATCATCCGGTGCAGCGCCTTCTGGCCGTGCGAGAGCGCTATCTCCGGCGACGACAGACGCTCCGGTCGACACACCGCCTCTATCCAACCGCTCTCGATCGTGTCCGCCTCGAGGTTCTCCACGCCGCCGACCTTCACGATCTCGCCGTCCCGACGCACCGGCACGCCGTCGCGGAACAACTCCGCGAGCCCGTACGTCGTGTCGACCTCGAACGCGTCGCTCCAGTAGATCTCGCCCATCTCCCGGACGCCGTCGAGCTCCCGGAGCTTCTCGTCCGCCGCCGACTGCTGCTGCTTCCGGTACTCTATCCAGAGCCGCTCGCGCAGCTGCTCGCTTTTGCCCGTCGCGTTCGTCAGAATCTCGAGCACCTGGCGGTTGTTCCGCAGCAGGTACACCGCCAGCAGCGCCATGATACCGAGCACCAGCGCGATACCCAGCGGGTTCGCCACGATCGAGACCAGCGACGCGAACAGCCGCGCCGCCTGCTTCGTCAGCAGGTGATCCAAGAGCTCCGCCTTCTCCTTCGTGGCCTCGTAATAGTTCTCCAGACCGTCCGGAGACCGCTCGAACCCGGACTCCTCCGCGTCTGACAGCATATCCTGAATCGCCGGGCGGTACTTCTTCATGCTCGCCGCGCCCGTGCTGATCGACGTCCGCTCCGCGTACAGCTCGACGCTGCGACTCGAGTCGTCCGCGAACCATATCTGGAGGTTGTACAAGCTCTGCTTGCCCACCGGCGCCGCGTCGTCAGCGTACTGGACGCGAACCGTCTGACCGCCCTCGAGCACCGACGCCTTCGCGCCGTCCTGCTGGATCGCCACCTGCTCGACCGGCTCGCTGACCGAGAACAGCGCGAACGGCCCGCTGGTGTTGAACGTCTCGCCCTGGCTCGCGACCGTCGTCTTCTGGACGTCGCTCTCCAGGTTCACCGGCAGGATACGCGCCGTCTCCGCGATCTCCGGCCGACTCTCACCGCCGCTCGTCTCGTTCTCCGGCGGCGCCGTCGTCGTGGTCGTCGTGTTGTTCGGCGACAGGTCAGGCGTCACAACTGGTCCGCTGACCGCCTCCGGCGCCGACGTCGCCGCCTGGGTCGCGGGAGTCGCTGCGGCCGCTCCCACGCCCGCCAGCAGCACGCACGCCACCGCCAGCAGCGCGACCAGTCGCCGCGTCATGCTCCCGCCTCCTTGCCGTTCGCCTTCTCGTCAGCCGGCTGCTGGCCGTTCGTTCGCTCCGTCGTGTCCTCGACCTCGACCCGCATCGACGACATTTCCTTGAACCGGCTGAAGTCCTCGAGGAGGTCCTCGCGGTCGCGGTACTCGTTGTTCTCGATCTTCTTCTCCATGCTGCGAATCTGTTTCTGTAGGTGCGCGTTCGTCGCTTTCGTCGCGTTCAGCGACGCGTCCTTTCGCTTCTTCTCCTCCCGGAGCTCCACCGCCCGCTCGCTCGACAGGCTCGACGGCGAGGAGTACGTGACGTCCGCGCTCGAGGTCGCGCCCTCGAGCACGATGTCGCCCTGCTCCTGGGTCCGGACGTGATACCCGTGGTCGCCCGGCACCTCCTTGCCGTGGTCCGGGACCTGGTGCGTCACGACGTCGTCCAGCGGCTTCTCGCCGCCGCGGAGTCGTCGGTCCTCGCCGACCTGGCGGAACCGCCAGAACAGCCCCAGGAGACGCGAGTCCGCGACCTCCTGGACGTACGTCCGCCCGCCGTGGTTCTTCACGGCCGTCCGTGCGTACGGAACGCGCTCGATCAGGTCGCGAGCGCCCTTGCGCTCGTACTCGACCGTCAGGTACGCGATCTGCGAGTCGAACCAGGCCTTCAGCTTCACGCCGCCGGCGACGCCGACGAGCGCGATCGCCGCGAACCGGACCTCGCCCGTCAGGTACTTCGACGCCGGCGCTCCCGTCCGCATCACGTCCCACGCGCCGTACCCGACCAGAACCGCCAGCAGCACGCACGACCCCACGAACATCTTGTACGGCCCGCTCCAGGAGCGCGCTCGCTTCCGGAACGGTATTGAGAAGTCCTGCGAACCCGAGCTCTCCTCGAGCTCCTGGCGCTCCTCCTGGCTCTCCTCGTTCGTGTCCGGCGCGAAGAACCCCTTCTTCGCCAGCCAGATCATGCTCCCCACGACCAGCACGACCACCGCCAGCCCGACCGCGACCTCCGTGACCGCGCTCACTGCTCGCCACCTCCGACAGCGAGCGCCGTCGCGTCGTCCTCGAGCTCGACGTCCTCGCCGGCCGTCGCGTGGAGGAGGTCCTCTGCCTTCGACTGGAGTCGCTGACCGCGCTCGAGGAGCGCTCGGTGGTCGTTATCCCACGACTCCAGGAACGCCGGAATCCGGTGGCAGTCGACGTCGCGCGCCTGCTGCTCGAACACGCGCCGCGCCTCCTGCTCGCTTTCGGCCTCCTCGAGCTTCCGCGTCCGCCAGCGCTGCTCGGTGCGGTCCGTGACGACCGGGCAAGCAGCGCCGTAGTGCGGGCAACCCTCGCACGCGTCAGGGAACGCGTCCTCGCCGCGCGACACCGCCGGCGAGTTGTACATGGGCTGCCCGTCCAGCAGCGCGTTCAGCTTCTCCTCGACGAACTGGCGAGCCGTGTCCGCCTCGCTCTGCGCGAGACTCTCCTCTATCCAGTCGCCGATACGCTCCCGGAGCGCGTCGTCGTCGACGTACATCCGGTAATCTCGAAGCTCGCGACGCAGCTCCGCGAGCTCGCCGACGTCGCGACTCACGACTCCGCCCTCCCGTCGACGTCGTCGACGTCCTCGAGGGTCTGCTGGATCTCCTTCGTGGTCCGCTCGATCTCGAGGTCCGTCAGGTCGTCGTCGACCTCGAGAGTCGCCGGCGTCACGACCACCGCCTGGCGCTCGCACGTCGTCTCGACGATCTGGAGCCGGACGTTCTGCCCAGCGCGGAACGGCCACGCCGAATCGCCGGCGAGCGCCTTCTTCACGTACAGGCGGTGGTAGTCGCCGTTTCCGTTGACGTCCTCGAGGGTCGCGGTCGCGTCAGCCGCCATAGACGGACCTCCGCGTAGTTTTGGTAACGTGTTTGGAAAGCCGGTAACGGGTTGTGGTATCATGGTTGAGTAGCATCGTAAGAGGGGTTAGTTGGCGATTTTCGCTCGCAGTCGTTTCTGAGTCTTTGCGCCCTTCGACAGGAACACGTACAGGAACAGCGCCACGACGATCATCCCGACAATCTGGAACCCGCCGAGAATCAGGAACGTCCCCGACAGGACCCAGAACGCACTCGAGACCGTCGCGAAACCGTCGTACCATGCTCCTGCGCCGCCCGAGTGATTGAGGTACGCCCAGGCGCCGACACCGATCGCGACGAACAGCGCCACGATCGAGAGCGTCAGGCTCACTGGCGCCCACCTCCACGGTTCCGAACCTGTGCCGCTGCGCCGCGCTCGCCGGTCCTCCGCGCCTTCTCGACCTGGAGGATGTACCGACCGAAGTACGCGCCCACGACCCAGACGCCGGCCAGAACGAGGCCAGCAACCCAGCCCGCAGGCGTCAGCGCGACAGGTGCGAGAATCACCAGCGCGACCGCGCCGACGACGTAGTTGAACGCGCTCACGCCACCACCTCCGTCGGCGAGACCGCGAACGGAAGCGCGTCCCAGACGACTCCCCAGCCGCTCGCGTACGACTCCGCACTGTGCTGCGCGCGCTCGAAGAACGTCGGCTCCGCCGTGAACGACACGCTCGCGTTATCCTCCACGGCGCCGTTCGAGAAGTGGAACGTCACGCTCGAGGACGATTCGGTGTAGTACACCGGCGCGTCCGCGTTCTGCTCCACCGGCTGCGTCTCCCCGTTCACGCTGTACGTCGCGTGCCAGGAGTCGATTCGCGTCCCGTTCTTCGACTCCAGCGGGACCGTGATACGGCTCGAACCGTTCGTCGGCTGGATGGTGTACTGGCGCTGCTCGAGCTTCGAGTCGCCAGCCAGGAACGACGTCACCGACGAGAAAAGGCCTTGGCTCTCCCGCTTCGCCTCGCCCGTCCACGCCAGCGACGTGACCCGCGCCTGACTCGGCGCGAACAGCGCGCTCTCGCCCGGCTCCAGGACGAACTCGACGCTGGTGTAGACCTCGCCGCTCGTCAGGTTCTGCGCCGCTCGCCACGACGCGGTCGCGTTCCCGTTCTGGCCCTCGATCTCTCCGAGGTCAGCTGCGGAGACGACCTCCGGCGAGATCTCCACGCGGTACCGCACGCAGTACCCGTTCGGGTTCGAGGCGTGGAGTCGCACGAATCCCGTGACGTCCTCGAGGCGCGTCTGCGTGTTCTCCACCGTCGATGTCGCCTCGCCCGTCTCGTTCACGGTCGCTATCGCCGCGTCCGTCCGGTACGCGTCGTGCGTCACGGTCTGGTTGCAAGACGAGCTTGCCGCCGCCGTCGACGTCGGCGCCGTCGCGACCAGCCCGCCGACGACCGCGAGCGCCACCACGACGCCCACCATGATCAGTCGCGCTCCCATAGTGGTACGTCCCGGTCTTTGTACAGGCCGACGCGCCGGCCCGCCTTCTTGTGGTACTTGTTCGCCACCGGAATCAGCCGCAGGAAGTTGTACGCGAACAGGAGCGCCCCGATCGCGATCAGGACCAGCCCGACGCCACTCCAGGACGTCAGCACGCCGAAGATCATGATTGTCACCGACGACGTCATGCCCGCGGCCTGCGAGTCCCGGCCAGCCGCCCGAGCCGTCAGCGACAGGCCTTCCGAAATCAGCCCGACGAGGCCGTCCGGAAGCGTGTTGTCGAGCGTGAACTTCGACAGGGACTGGCGCGTGTTCGAGAGCGTCCCGGAGGCCTGGTCGCGCGCCTCGGCACCGACCTCCCGGAGCTTCTTCGCGCGCTTACCCGGCATACGCCACCCCCTTCGACGTCGTCACGTTCGCGGACCCGCAGGAGCCCGTGCTCGAATAGAGCGACGTCTCGACGTCCTGGCCGTACTTCCCGCGGAGCTCCGCGAGATAGCTCGTCGTCACCGACTCGTTCGGCGCCGCGTACTCGTCGACGAACGACTCCAGCTCGCTCGGAGCGCGCTTCGCCGCGTAGCCGCAGAGCTCGACGTCGTCCGTCGGCGTTCGGTTCGTCGACGACACCATGCGCGTCGAGACCGACCCGTTCGACGCGTTCGCCAGGACGAACCGCGTCGTCGACTCCCCGTCGACGAGCACTGTCAGCGCCACCGTCTTGTTCGACGTCCAGTCGCGACGCGAGCTCGCGTACTCCGCGAGCGTCTCGTTGTTCGCGTTCCACGTCTCCTGGAGCGCGTTCGCCTTCGCCGACGCGGTCGGCTCGCTGCTCGAGGAGACCCCGAGCGCGTCAGCCACCCCACCCGGGAGGCTGAAGGCCCACCACTGGAGCCGCTGACGCTCGCCTTCCGCGTACGACAGGCCGGTCTCGACGCCCGAGAGCGCCCAGTCCGACGTCGACTGGTTCGCCGCCGGTCCTTCGAGGACGTCCCCGAGGACCGTCTCCGTCTGCTGACCGGCCGCGACCGTGCTCGAGACCGCCACAGTTACCCCCGTAACCGCGGCCGCGAGCACGATCACCACCGTCAGCGTCTCAAGTTCCACTTGCTCTCACCTCGTTAGAGCGGCCAGAGCGTTCCGAGCGCGTCCCACATCCCGAAGCTCGACCAGGTCGCGCCGAACCCGTAGCCGTCGCCGCCGCTCGAGCGAACCGACAGCTGCGAGATCGACTCGTACTCCTCGCCCGGCGAGACCTCCAGCCGGTCGGCGTCGGCGTTGTAGACGACGGTCGTCCCGTTCACGTCGTCCGGTGCCTCGTTCATGTACACCTTCTGCGGGACGCCGTTCACGAACATCGTCATGCCCGTGATCCAGTCGCCGTTCTCGTAGCCTTCAGCCGCGTTCGCGTACGCTCCCTGCGTCGACTCGTTCTCGAGCGACAGGTACACGTCCGACTGCGTGCCGTTGATCGTGGTGTAACCCGTGACCGTCGCGACGTCCGGCGCGTCGCTCTCGTTCGTCGACTCCGAACCGAACGAGAGCATCCCCGCGAGCCCGCTGAAGAACCCGCCGCTCGAGGAGTCGAACTCCGCCGAGTCCGCGATCACGTTCGTCAGCGCCGACGCGTCCGTACCGGACGAGTCCGCGACGACCATGTACGCGTCCTCGCTCGCGTTCGCCGCCGTGTTGAACTCGACCTCCGTCTCGTCGACGACGTCGCCGCTCGAGTTGTAGATCGTCGCGTTGTAGGTCGCACCGTTCGAGTCACGCGGGAGCTCCGGGAGCTCGCCGTACGAGACGTTGAACGAGTAGTGACCGTTCGTCGCGTCGACCGTGTCCGGGCTGGAGTTGGTGTAGGCGACGTAGTCCAGGCCCTTCGTGGCGGGCGTCAGCTCGAGCGTCAGGTTCTCGTTCTCCGCGCCGTCGGTCTCGAGGTAGATCGTCTCGCTCGCGTTACCCCAGTCCGCCGTCTCCGTGTTCGTTGCGCCGCTCCAGTCGCTCTCGCTCGTCGTGTCCGTCGTCTCCGTGTCCCAGGTGCCTGCCGCTGCTGCGCCGAGTCCGGCCGCCCCGGAAACGGCGACGAGCACCGCCATCAGGACCGCAATCTTCCGATTCATGTGTTGGATTTGTGTTGTGTTTTGGTAGGTCAGTCAGCGCACGTTCCCCCTCCGCCAGCCGCCTCGAGCGTCGGGCGGTGGGAGCGGCGGCGGTATCCACCGGACGCGCCCGACGCGCCGCCACGCTCGCACTACCATAGCGGCACCCCGTCCAGGTCCGACGTCGCCCGCGCGTCGGAGAGTCCCAGGTTGAACCAGAACGCGTTCCAAACCGTCTCGAACGAGTGCCGCGCCTCCTCGCGCCACCACGACCCGCGGCCCATCATGGCCCACGGGTCGTACGGCTGCGAGACCGCGAGCTCCTCGTCCATCCCGTTCGCGAGCCAGTCCTCGATCTTCGCCAGCAGCGAGTTGACCTCCGGCCGCTCGCCCGCGAGCGAGCCGCTGTACAGGTAGTAGTGGTGATAGTTCGGGTCGACCCGCAGCACCGGCCGCTTCTTGTCCGCGGTCGCGAACTCCAGCTGGTCGCGGAACGCGTAGCCGCGGAACCAGTGATACGCCGCGTAGTCCACCCGCTCGGTCGTCTCGGTGGCCGCGTCGTACCAGACTATCCAGGGTTCGTGGTCGAGATAGTGCGAGTCGTACTCCGTCTGACCCTCCTGGTACGGGTACCGCGTGAACCCGTACACCGCGTTCAGGCCACTCCCCGCCTTCTCCGCGTGGAGCGCCCAGACGCCGTACGGCCGCGGCTCGACGCCCTGGAGGACGAACTCCGGCTGGTACTCCTGGATCTTCGCCTTGTCGTACGAGAGCGTCACGTCCGACGGCGTCGACCGCTCGACGTCCGCGCTCGCGACCGAACTCGTCGTCGCGCCTGCGACTGCTAGCGAGCCCGCGACTGTGGCAGCAGCCGCGAGCACGTCCCGCCGCGACGCGTCGCTCGACGTCATCCCAGGAGCGTCCCCCAGAACCCGGTCGAGAGCGCACGATTCGCCGAGTCACGCTGACGCGCCGGGTCGTTCCGCGCGTCCTCCTGTTTCTCGTCGGGCTCGACGTCGTCGACGAGCAGCTCCGAGTCCAGGCGCCCGGCGCCGACCTCCGTCACGCCAGCCTGCTCGAGCGGCTCCGCGTGGTCCTCGAGGTACTGCTTCAGCTTCGCCGGCTCGCCCTCAAGGCCCGGCTTCGCCTGGAGCGTCACCGCGATCTGCCCGGAGACGACCGGCGTCGCCATGCTCGTCCCCGAGAGCGTCACGTTCCCGTCAGCCACCCGCGCCGTGATCGACATTCCCGGCGCCCCGACCGTCGGGTTCTTCCCCGTCCGCTCGTCCGGCCCGACGTTCGAGAAGTACGCGCTCTCGCTCTCGTTGAGCTTGCGTGAGTCCGTCGCTGCGACCGTCACGACCGGCTCCTGGCCCGCCGGCGACGCCAGGTATCGGTACGTCATGCGCGAGTTGCCAGCGGCCACGACGACCGCCGAGACGCTCTCGTTCTCCAGCGCCTCCTCGATCTCCGCGTTCAGTCGCTCGCTCGGGACCGCACTCCCGAGGCTCATGCTGATCACGTCCGCGTCCGCCTCGCTCGCAGCCCACTCGATTCCCTCCGCTATGTCCGCCGTCGACCCGCTCCCGTCGTCGGCCAGGACCTTCACCGGAATCAGCGTCGCCTTCGGCGCGATACCGGTCGCGTTCGCGCTCGAGCCGTTCGCCGCGATCATCGTCGCCACCCAGCTCCCGTGGTTGCTCGAGGAGCCGTCGGCCACGATCTCGTAGTCCGCCGCCGTCGCGTTCGCCGGGTCCGTGATGTTGACCGTCTCTCCCGTGATCGCGTTGTACGCCAGCGGCACGCGGTCCTCGTGGAGGTCCTCGCTGTAGTCCAGGCCCGTGTCCAGGACCGCGACCCGCACGCCGTCGCCCTCGACGGAGACCTGGTCGTCGTCGACGGCCGCTCGCACGTCGTCGAGACCGCTCCGGTTGATCTCGTCGCTCCACGCGGCGCCGTCAGCCGAGAGCGACCCGCCACTGACGAGCTTCGCCCACCCGAGGCCGTCCGGCTTCTCCCACGCGCTCGACTCCTCGAGCGCCGGCTCGCGAATCGGGTCGATTGCCGTCCGCCGATTCACGCCGACCGTCTCGACGTAGTCCTGCGCGACGAGCGTCTCCGAGCCCGTCAGCGTCGAGAGCACGCCCACGCGGAGGACCTCGTCCGCTGGCGCGCTGACGACGAACCAGCGCCCGTCCGCGCCGGCCTCGCGTATCTCGCGCTCCTCGCTCCCGTTCGTCCACGACTCGAGCTTGCTCGCGCCCTGGTCGTCGACCTGGACGAGCCACCCCGGCAGGTCGCCCGCTCCGTACCGCTGGACGTCCGACGGCGCCGTCCAGCCCGAAAGCCAGCCGACGTCGTTCGCGACCGACGGCGAGAGCTTCGCCGACGTCGTCGACCCGGAGGCCGCTGCGACCGGCGTTGCGATCGTCGCCGTCACCATAACGAGCGCGAGCAGCACGCTCGCGAGCGTCCGCACCCGAGAGCTCATGCGACCACCTCCTCGAGCGCGACCGCGTCAGGCGCTGGCGTCGCGACGTCCGCACTCCCAGCAAGCATGGCTTGCCCCGACGTCGTCGCCGGCGCCGGAACAGGCACCGTCGGCGCGAACGAGACCGAGAGCGAGAAGCCCTGGATGAACTGCGCGAACCCGTGCGAGATCTGCGCGAGCAGGCCAGCGTCGTTCTGCTTCTGGAGCGTCAGGTCGCCCGTGTCGTCCGTGAACGTCTTGATGACCAGCTGGTCGCTCTGGATGTTCGCCTGCCCCCAGCTCCCGCCGTCGTTGCTGACCGCCTGCCCGTTCCGCCAGAGCAAGAGGTTCCCCGACGGCGCCGCCATGTGAACCGTCACTGGGACGTGCTGCGTCACCGACTCCTCGTTCTCGCCGCGCACGAACTTCACAGAGACCGTCGAGTCTCCCGGCGTCGAGAGCTCCTCCAGGTGGACGCTGACCTCGCTCGGCACGCCGTCGCCGTTCGGGAGCTGCGCCGTCACCTGGACGCGCTCGCGAGCGTTCTCCGTCGACACCTCCGCCCGCTCGAACTCCGCAGAGGTCAGCACGTACTCGCCGACCGGCGACTCCTTCACCGAGAGCGTCGGCGGCGCGTCGACCTCGCGACCGACCGCCTTGATACGCACCGGGATCTCTACCGTCGAGCCCCCGGTCGTCTCCGCGGTAATCTGTGCCGTATGCACGCCCGCGCCGGCGGTCGTGAACGCGAAGGAACTCCCGTTCTCGACCGGTCCCGTCCCGATCGTCGAGCCGTCCGGCCCCAGCACGCTGACGTTCGTGATCTGCTTCCAGGAGCCGCGCTCCGACGGCGACACGCGCACCGTCACGTTCTCCTTCGGCCCAGGGTTCACCGTCGACAGGCTGATACTGTCGATCGACGGCAGCTCGCCCGAGAAGCTCGGGTTCTTCACGACCTCGCTCGAGGTCGCCCAGCCCTCGCTCGAGGCCGCCATGAGCTCGAACTGCACGCTCGCCGGGTCACTGTCGCCCAGCGGGAACTCGCTGACGCGCACGACGTCGCCCTGACCCGGGAGCGTTCCCTCGTCGACGGCGACGTACTTCGACGGCACCGATCGCGTCGTCCCGTTCGCGTAGTGCGCCAGCACGCTCACGTTCGCGCTATCCAGCGCGCCCGGGAGCGTCCACGCGAGCGAGACGTTATCCGACTGCGCCGAGACCTCCGGCTCGTCGATACTCACCGTCGACTCCAGCTCCGCGATCGCCTGCCGGAGCGCCCCGACCTCCTCGCGGAGCTCCTCCTTCGTCTTGTCGGCGTCGCGAATCTGGACGCGCACCTTCTCGACGGTCGTGTTCCGCTGCTCCGCGAGCAGCTTCTCGAACCACGACCGCAGCTCCTCGTTCGCCGCCGTGATGTTCTTGAGCTTCTCGCGCGTCTCGTTCAGGCGCTCGCGGGTCGCGTTCCAGCGGTCCTGGAGCGCCGGCGGCAGATCGCCGTACGTCAGGTTCGACAGGAACCAGTCACGCAGCTGCGACCGGTTCGCCGTGATTCCCGGGTCCGCGTACTTCGGAATGTCCGTCTTGTAGACCTCGAGCGTCACGTTCGACGCCGGCACGTCCTCGCGGACCTCGCCCGCCGGCAAGTAGAACGCCGGCACGACGTCGTCCAGGTCCGCCTCAGAGGTCAAGTTCGCGTCTGCCCGCGTGAGGTCGTGGTGCGACACCACGAACGGCTCCTCCTCCTCGACGTCGACCGTCGCTCGCGAAATGTTCATCGTGTTATAATACTCGCGAATGTCCGCCCGCGTCGCGTTCGACGGGTCCATCCCCGCCGGGACCTTGTACGCGGTCGCGCTGACCGTCTGGACGTTCGACGGCAGAGACACGCTGAACGAGCCGTTCTCGCTCGTCACGACCGTCTCCGCGACGAACTTACTCGAGTTGAACCGCTCGCGCATCTGCTTCGCGTGCTTCCGGAGCTCGTCCTCGCGGTTCAGCAGCTTCTTCGAGATCTCCGCCGCGATCTCGTTCGGGTCCCCCGCGACGATAGTGTACGAGACGCTCGAGTTCTTCACCGAAACCTCGTAGAACCCCGGCGAGAGCTCCACCGTCGCGTACGAGTGCGTGCTCGTCGCCACGACCCCGACCTGGTACTCCTGCGAGAGCGGAATCGTCTCCGTCTTCAGCCCGTCGCCCGCCGGGTCCAGGTGCGTCAACTGGATCGGGCTATCTGTCGTCTTCCCGCGCAGGTCGGCGTTCACTTCGCTCTCGATCAGCGAGGACTTCGTCGGGTCCCACGACGACAAGACGACCGGCTGGTTCGCCGGTACTTCGACCAGCGGGTCCCCGAGGCTCGTCGTGTCCTCCCACTTCTCGAGCCCCCAGTCCGCTTTCGAGTGAACAGCCGGGTACTCGCTGCTGACGTCACCGAACAAGCCACCCGACCCCGTCAGCGAGACGTCCGAGTCCCACTGCGGCGGCTTCGCGTTCCGCGCCTGCTCGAGCAGATTGTCCGCCCGCTCCTCCAAGCTCGCCGCGTTCTGGAGCGTGATCTGTGAGTGATCCACGCCGGCCACGCGCACCGTACAATTCGCGCACGGCGCTCCCTCGGTTGTCTTAACGACCCCAGAGAACTCATTACCGCCTTTAGATCCGGCACTTGTCTCTATTCGCGTAAGATAGCTGACGTCCTCACTTTGAACGCTGAAAGACTGCTTAGTGGTTCCGTCGGAGCTGTACCGTAGAACATCCCCATCGACGTCCCCAGCCCAGAAATACCCATCCTCGAACATCACGGCCCTCGGTTGAGAGCTTAAACTCTCGTTTTCAACCTTACTACCCGTATCAGCATCCAGGAAAGAGATTCCGCTAGTGTGAGGCGCTGCTACTAAGTCACCGTTACTCGCAACCGCGTTCGGGGTGCTCGAGTCAAGAGACCCGTCACCACCACCCGCAGACCACTCCTCCGTTCCCGTAGAGAGGTTGAATTTTTTAACGACATTGGCATTTTGCTGTATCCAATAGACCGCGTTTTCGTCCTCGTATATTCGAGTGTTCCCTGGCGCTTTGTCGTCGTCTGTTCCGTACGCTTTCCATTCAATATCGCGGGTCGACTTGTTGAAAAGATAGAAGTTGTCAACAGTCCCGACCGCGATATAGTTCTCCGAGGCACGGATTGAATCCGCATATGGCCCGCCAATTCCTTTATCTACACTCCAGGCGACAGATAAGTTATCAGACCAAACTTTACCGACCACACCGTTCCCACCGACTATTATATAAGAATCATCGGAAGGATTGCTCGTCACCGACGCAACTGACGAGAAAGTACCCGACAAGTCCTTAGAATCAACTTGATTACCGGTCGAAATATTAATTTGATTGACTACAGCAGTCGAGAAATAATTATCTGGAACAAGAGCCTTCCCGTCAGCAGCCCCGACCGACTCCAGTCCAGACCCGGACGACACAGTATCCTCGGAGGTAGCTGTTCCACCAGAGAAGTTGAGCCAGTTATACCCACCCGATTCAAGCGCGGAAAGCACATCCAGTTCGCTGAATTGCTCTTTCGCGCTTGTAACGTCTGACGCGTTCGTTTGCTGGCGATCAATGGAGTCACTCCCCATTCCAGCCGCCGGCATCACAACCAAACCGCCCACAGTAGACAAGACAACGAGCACGGCAAGTGACACATTCAGCGCACCGCTCGACCGGAATAATCTCGTACCCATCCCGCGGAATAACGAGAGAACCGCAACGAGAGACGCCATCACCGCTCCAAGCGAAACGATACCGACAGTCCTCAGCGTATCAATCTGAACCGAAAACACGGGAACGCCGACGACGTCGGCCGCGCCAACTGGTTCAGCGATCATCGCCGCTTGGTCCGTTCGCGGGTTCGCGTCGCCCTTCGTAATCCAGCCCTCGCTCGTCTCGTCGACAATTCGGTGATACAGGTACGTGTCGCCGGTCTCGAACACGATCGGGTCGCCGACCGACGGCTCGACGTCGATGTACAGGTACGCCTGCTTGCCGTCGTGACCCATCGAGTCGCCCGTCGCGATTGCCGTTCCGACTGGCGAGCCCGAGCCCGGCCCGGCCGCGATCACGCCGACGGTCGCGACGACCGCGAGCGTTGCGACCAGGAGCGCCGCGAGCTCGCCTCGAGTCCACTCCCGAACGCTCCTCATTTCCGCGTCCCCCCGCGAGAAAGCGAGTTGTTACCGACTGCTTGAACCATACAGTCGCTCTGCTACGCTTTTCCAAAAGATTTAGCAAAGTTCTGATAATTACAGCACAGAACTACGTTACCGTGGTCACGGAAGTATCCCACACTCCCCACGAAGTCAGTAGAGAATCAGTTATTCAAATTCGAACACTTATCACGGACCTCAAACCACACGCTACCATGGCGACCAACCGACCCACCAAGAAACCGTACTTCGACCGGAGCATCTTCCCCACCGGCGGCGGCGGAGCAGCCGTCGGAATCCCCGCAGAAGTCCGTCGCGACCAGGACCTCGAACCGGGGAAGGACGGCGACACCGTCGACCTTGAATACGACCGAAAAGAAGCTACATTAACGATTTTCTTCGATACTGACTAATTCCGGAGAGACTTCGGTCCACCAAGGGCAAAGAACGCTACGACAAGGATTAGTATCATAAATATACCCAGATACAAATCTGTCGGCTTTGGCGCTGTCATCACACTTTCTGCTGCCTGAACGAGCGCAGCAGCACCTAGAATCACTGTGAAATCGGCCACTCGGTCGTTCGCATTTGCTTGTTCTTCCTGAATCTCATACTGGTCCTCGGTCATTTCCCGCTCATGTGCCACCTCGAAACCTGTCGGCGTCAATTGCACTCGACGACCGGATTCACCCGCTCCATAATTAACGAGGTTGTTCTTATACAGTCGATCCAGAATCCGTTCCATCTCGGATTCACTTATCGAGTCACCGGGGTCTGAAAACTCGTTTGCCAGTTGCCTACGAAGCTCCTCAGGAGTGTCTTCTACATCGCCCTCTAAATCCGACTCAAATAGCCCACCACTCTCGTACAGATATTCAAGCAGTTCTGCCCACTCGTGGTTCGTCATAATGATATTGTTCCACATGAATACTTCAATTTCGCCTTTATACAGGAGCGCGAATCCACCTCCTGAAATCGAAGAGCATCCCCGATATATTTCAACAAGTCTACCAACGATAGCCTGCAGATTAGACTCGGCTTATCGATTACTGATCTCGTTGGTCGATACCTTCTTTTTTATTTTCCGGGATTTCTGAATATGCTTGCTCAATCACCCGTTCTTGCGAAATCGTCACGTAGACTATCGTATTCACCAAGTCGAAAAGCCTGAGAGCTGTATCCTTATCATCTGGGCCATATATTTCCCCAGCATGTACGTAATCGTTACCTGTAACTCGAACTGAATCTAAGGCTTTTTGTATTCGACTGTCAATTCGACCTTGTTCAACAAGCTCCCCGATATTTTGATAGAGACTATCATTACTCTCATCGAGCAATTGGTTAGTGAGCTTCTCCATAGATAGGCGTAGAAGTGCTGCGGCAGCTCTTGGAGAATCTTCGACAACCTTTCTTGCCTCAATGAAGTCCTCTTTAACGTCGTCTGGCATATCCGATACTGGCTTCGGTGCGGAGGATGATTTTGGATATACAAGTTCTCCATCAATCCAGATTGAGTAATTTTTACACCGTTCACAGCGACTCAGATTTCCATCCATGATTTGTATGAATCCAGGATGGTCGATTGCAGATATCAGCTCTCCCCACTTTTGTTCCGCAAATGAACTGCAGAATGGGCAATTGAAACCGTCTTTTCCCACTTCAGGTTCCACGTAGCTGGACATAATTTGATATTATATGCAAGGTTTTTAATCATAACGAGTCTCATGGAGCATCTCATTTCCGACGTTTTAAACGTGCAAAGCTGTCATGTTGGGTTCCAAGTGGTGTCACATTTATCAGTAATCAAGTTTCAATAAACAGAGTGTGAATATCGCTGGCTACGAATTCAAAGAAGTCACCACTGGTACAGAGGAACTACCGTCGAAAGCCGTTGGAGTGTACGTAGTTGTCTGTGTGATCTCGGGGCGACCACATTGCGTGTTATATATTGGCACTTCCGAGGGAGGAGTTCGAGCTGACGTGACGCCTTCCGGGAACCTACAACATACCTTAGAGACGCATAAGAAACGAGACTGCTGGGAAGAGAATGCACACGGTGAAATTGGATACTTCATCAAATCAGTAACCGACGACGAGCGCCGAACTGCCATCCGGAATGAGCTCCAGTGGAAGTTCATCACACCCTGTGGTGTCGACCCCTGGGATGCTCCCCAGACTGGTGACGACTGGGAGGAATACCGCGAAAGTTTCGGCCCGCGTGGCTCAGAGTCCATTTGAGATTGCTTCCTGGCATTGATGCTGTGTCCGTGTACTCAA
This sequence comes from Halorubellus salinus, assembly GCF_020567525.1. GTDB lineage: Archaea > Halobacteriota > Halobacteria > Halobacteriales > Natrialbaceae > Halorubellus > Halorubellus salinus. The sequence goes on along the minus strand of NZ_JAJCVI010000002.1, from coordinate 551,471 downwards.
CAGGTTAGTCTACGCTTCGCCTTTGTAGAGAAGCGTGCAACGCCGCGCCGCCCGTTCGCGTGAACCCGCCGAGAATCGGCGTCTGAGTACGAGCGTCGGTCGGGTGAGAACCGATTTACTGCACGCTTCTCTTGAGGAACGTGTAACATGAGAACCGAGCGGAACCGGGACGCCTCCTGGAACGTCTGGATGACCCGCGACGAGTACGCGGAGATCCCGCGCAATGCGCACTCCGACCTCGCCGAGGTCGCGATCCGGTTGATGGGTGACTGCGGGCTCCGCGTCGCGGAGGTCCTCGACGTGACGCCCGGTGATATCTCGCGGCGGAGCGGCGGTCGCAGCTGGAAGCTCGAGGTCGTCGCCGGGAAGGACACCAGCGGCGAGTACGACCAGGGAAAGCATCGCGAGACCTGGCTTCCGCGCGACCTCGAGGCGCGCATCAACCGCCTCGTCCAGGACGGCGTCGACGACTCCGAGCCGGTGGTCGACCGCTCGAAGCGCACCGTCCAGAACTGGGTCGAACGCGCCTGCAAGCGAGCTGCCGTCGAGACCGGCGACGACGACTATCGACGCGTGTCGACGCACGATCTCCGTCGCTGCTGGGCGCACCATCTCCTCGTCGAGGAAGGCGTCAGCCCGCGAATCGTCATGGCACTCGGCGGCTGGGACTCCTACGACGCGATCGAACCGTACCTCGCAGCGCCGACCGAGGAGAACATCAACGACAGCATGTCCGCGGTCGACCTCTGACCGGATTTCGTCATTGACTTCTCTGCAACTTTATCAGTGGGACGAACTATGTGAGCTTGGTATTTTCTGACCTAAAAATTGGGTCAGCTGGTTAGTCCATCGTTCCCGAACCCAGGACCTGCGACTTCTGGCCGTTGTTCCAGAGGACTACAATTTCATCTCCGGACTGGAAGCCGTCCGCTACCGTTTCTCGAATCCCAAGCGTGTCCCCTGACTTGATTTTCGCGTTTGACCACGTCTGTCCATCATACGTGGTGAACGAACCCTTCGGCCCAGACCCCTGCCAGATTGTTGCCGACTCGTTTTCGATGGTAACGTACGATGCCTTGACCGCATCACCTCCGAGAATCGTAACGTCGACTGTGTCATACGTATCTCCACCTACGGTCGTCGTTCCCCACTCCGTTTCAACCGACGCTGTTGGCGTCTTCTTGGTTGACTCCTCCGCTATACCAAGCGCAAACGTTCCCACCGCTGCTGCGAGAACGACTGTTACAGCCACCATCAGAACAACACCGATAGTGGAAGATACAGCATTCGAATCCGTGAGTAATTTTTTAAGTTGCATCTCTCTCCCCTTGTTCGCATACCGGTTCTTGAAGCGTACCTTCGGGAAAAGGAATTGTAGACTCGTTTAACTGACGTCGTATTGCGAGAGGATGTTCGTGCTATCGCTCGAAGGCGACTCCCAGACCAGCGAAATCGTATCGTCAACGGCTGCATCCGTGGTCTTGAGCTGGGTTCCAGCAGTTACTGTAGTAGAACAGCCTGCCCCTCCCAGCTTTAGATTATTCCCATCTATCTCATCTCCGCCTTGATGAGTAACTGCCACATCAATACTTCCACCACCACTCGAAGACCCACAGTCCTCATTGGCCGAGATGGGAGTGCCACTGCCTGAAGTATCTGATTGAGTCCATTCCCAACTCGCTTGAGGGACCTGGTCTTGGCTACCTCCGATACCGAGAACAAACGCGCCAATCACGGCTGCGAGGATGACGGTGATTGCTACCATCAGGATTACGCCGATGACTGGCGACACCGCATCCTCTTCCGTGAAGAGACTATTCAGATTCATTAGAGCGAGCCCTCTCCAATCACGTTCGTATCGTCGCTGGAGGGCGATTTCCAGATTACTTGGACGTCACCGTTATTGGTCACGCCAGAGGATAGAGTTTCACCAGCTTGCCAGCTTGAGTCCGTGTCACTCATATCCCCGTCGTCAAATCCTTCAGCGCTATCACTGCCGGATACGATTTTGATCTGTCCGACGTCGATGCTGTCTCCACCTTGGTGGGTGACTTCAATCCCACTATTGTCCGCGAATGTGAAGCTAGCCTGCGGGGCCTGTTCTTGGCTGCCACCGATACCGAGTACGAACGCGCCAATCACGGCTGCAAGGATGACAGTGATTGCCACCATGAGAATAACCCCGATGACTGGCGAAACCGCATCCTCGTCCGAGAGTAAGTTTTTGAGTTTCATTGTGTATCTATTATATGATTATTTCGAGAGTTCGCCGATAACGTTGGTATCATCGGAACTCGGCGACTTCCAGACGATGGTCACTTCACTGCAGGTATCAGTATTAGTTACCACTTCATCGCCTGCGGTGATACTGGTGCTAGTTGAATGAGTAGCGGCCCCACCACAGTCATCATTCGTGCTGAGCTGGGTTCCGTCTATCTTATCGCCACCGTTGTGAAGAATGGCGGTACCGTCGCTATTCCACTGGAAGCTAGCCTGGGGGGCTGTTTCTTGACTACCGCCAATGCCGAGGACGAACGCGCCGATCACGGCCGCGAGGATGACGGTGATTGCCACCATCAGGATGACGCCGATGACCGGCGACACTGCCTCGTCGTCCGTGAAGAGGTTGTTTACTTTCATTGTTGTTTTCCCACACCGGCGAACGGGTTCACCCACCGTGCCGATGTTGAATATGCGATTAGAAGCTACTTACTTAATCCCATCGGCCAACAGTTGGTTTTGGCGACTGGATAGCGTGTCTGGAAATTGGTATAGCACAGCTTTCAGACTGTCAATGGCGGCTTGAAACACCTTTTATGCCATTGCTGTCTGGCGTTATTTCTTTTGAAACAAGACAATCTCCAGAAGCTTAAATAATCTGTTCTCTTCTCCACGAAGCAAACTCTTCCCCCATACATTTAAGTATAGAATGGACGGAAGTGGGTGAAGATTCAGACCGCGCGCCCCACTGAGGCTCACGCGGTCCGGCGTGGGTTGAGCCCTACAACAAGGCTCACTTTATGCCATCAGGCCCTGACGTCAAAACGTTGCCGACCACGATGCCCTCGATAATCTCTCCATACGCACTCGCTTCCACCTACCCACGGAACGGTGAACTCGAAGCTTGGTCACGCGTACAGGAGTACCGCCGAGTCCAAGATTACTGTGCGGACCACCCCGAAGAGGGCAGTCACGCTGTCTCAACTGCCCTCGAACTCCCCCGAAGCCGCATCCGACCTTGGATCGACGGCGACGCGAAGCCAGAACCAATCCGCGCGATCGACACCGCACGCGACCTCGGTTGGCTCGACGTCGACGTCGACACAGAAGGCGGTCACGCATGGACGCGACTCATTGCCTGGATTTATGCCGGGGGTAGTCTCGCTGCCGATACCTACCAGCCTCGGTTCTACGCGCGCACTGACCAGCGCAAACAGTTCGTAAAATCCGAGATGGATATTCTCGCTTCCGCACTTTCCGACGTCGGGGCCAGCTACCGTATCATCAAGCGCACAGAGAAAGCCCCTGAGGAGATGTATGGCGACGAGCGCGTGAACGAGATCGTCGTCCGCGAGAACGCCACGCTCCTCGGCAGGTGCTTTGCCGCGGCTGGTGCACACGTCGGTGCGAAGACCCATGAAGAGCCCTCCGGTCTCCCAGAATGGCTATTCGATGCGTCGCCAGAAACTCGAGCTGCATGGTGTCGGGTCTATTTGCTGAACCGCGGTACGTTTCGAGAACGCGAACCTGCTTGGGCGATGAAAGAAGAACGCGCAGACTCCTACCACGAAGACGTCAAACGTCTCTTTACTGCTCTCACACACCCGGAGGTCGTCTCTCGAAGCGGACACACAATCTTCCTCCACAGTCGAGCGCTCGACGCACTCCTCGACTACTGACGTCAGTCGGTATAATCGAATATCTATTTCGGCGTTCGATTTTGGAAAAGAATCCCATTTTCACTTTCACTCCGGGTGGCTCGCCCTGAAGTACCTTCTTTGGAAAAACAAGTCGTATGATTCAGAACGGGCGGGCGCTCCGCCAGGAGCACGTCCCGAGCGAGCTCGTACACCGCGACGGGGAGATCGACGCGCTCACCGCGGCGCTAGGTGGTGGTCGTAGTAATCTGTTCGAGGACGTCATCGTCACTGGTCCCTCCGGTGCTGGCAAGACGTCGACGACGCGGTACGTCCTGCGGAAGCTCGAGGAGGCGAGACTTGATGTCGAGACTGGGTTCGTGGACTGTATCGGTGCGAACTCGAGCACGGGTGCGCTTGCTGGGCTCGTTCGTGCGTCCGACCGGAGCGCGCCTCTGGACCCGCGAGCGAACGCGCGGACGGTCCTGATCGAGCGGCTTCGCGATATGGACAAGGAGTTCGTCGCCGTCCTGGACGAGGCGGACGTCCTCGAGGACAAGCAGATTATCCAGGCGCTCTACAGTGTGCCGAACGTGACGACCGCGCTGGTCTGCGTGAACTACGACGACCTCCTCATCAACTGCGACAGCCGCATCCAGAATCGAATCCGGACGTTCCGGCACGTCGAATTCGACTCGTACGGCGACGACCAGCTCGCCGATATCCTCTCGAAGCGCGCCGAGGTCGGGCTCGTACGCGGCTCCATCGACGAGGAGACTATCTGGTACATCGCGGATCAGGCCGCCGGCGACGCACGGCTCGCCATCGCGATACTTCGACGCGCTGCGAAACAGTGCTCGGACCTCCGCGAGGACGAGATTACGACCGACGTCGTCGACGACGTCGCCGACGCAGCTCGAAACGAAATTGCGTCTCGGTATATCGAGAAGCTCTCCACGGACCAGCGCATCCTCTACGAGGTCCTTCGTCAGCAAGGACCAATTCAGGCGGGCAATTTGTATGTGGAGTACCGCGACCGCGCGACTGACCCGAAGGCCGACCGGACGCTGCGGAGCTATCTCAACTCCATGGAGCGGGAAGGACTCGTTGTTCAAACTGGAGGAGGACGGTACACCAAATACGACACGGACGGGGGAGCGTAGGTCCCGTTCAACCCCTTACTCGATTCCCAGAACTGCCGCTACGATTGCGGCTACTAACAATATCGCGATAACGCCAGCCGAGAGCCAAGAAAACGCCGCTGTTGAGGCCAGCGCCGATTGTACATCAAGAGCCACAGTAGCGAGTGGACCGGCTATGAAAATCAGGACGACCACGCCGACGATTATTTGGGGACCACTCTGTGCTCTACACTCATCCATCCGAAAGGACTGATTCTTTCCCCGATTAGTCGAGGGGCGAGCTTCGTTCGTATCTGACATCGCATCCAAGAATAGCTGCCAGAGGAGTAAATAATGGAAACACCGTTCAGAGCCTCCAATACCCGGGTTTATGGGTTTCAATGGGGGTGTTGATGAGCATCAACCCGGGTTCTGAAAGTTTTTGTGTTCACTTGTGTTACACATATCGTGATGGGGCTGCCTGAACAGTTCGAGGACGAGTTTGACGAAAAGGGGGAGAAGTTCTTCGAGATTGCAGAGATTCTCTTCCAAGCTCACAATCGACAATATACTCAGAGTGAGCTGGCTGAGCGGATAGATCGCTCTAATCAGACGGTAAGCAACCACACACAAGAGATGGTGAATAGCGGCTGGTTAGAACGAAAGGACGACCAGACCACCTTCGCCTGGAACACAGGGGTCCATCACCCCTCGGCCACCGAAGGTACTACCGCAATCAAGAGTTTCTATGTTGACCTTTGGGGTGTCATCAGAGAGCATTCGAAGACTGCACCCGGAACCTTTGCGCTGTTGGGCTTCGTGATGATACAGGCTTCTATCGTTCTATTTGCATTCTATATCGGCTTCTCGTTGCACATTACGCAAACCTCGACTGTACCTCCATTGTTGTATGTCGCAATCGGGCTGGGTTCCTTCCTCACGGGAGTTCTGGTGACTTTTCTTTCGCCGATCCAAGCCATCGTGAACGGGTTTGCACTCAGAGTCTTACCCGATGATCTGTTCCAGAGAGAAAAATAGGAGCTGAAAGCACAAGCATTCAATTTGCTTTGTTGAACCGGCAGACAACTGGCTGCCGCTTGAATCCCGGGGTTCACCAGCCTTAGGCGCAGTAAATTGGGGACTGAATGATAAACCCAGTCAAGTGGCAAGCTCGCTCTGCTGTTGAAGGGTTGTCTGTGGAAAGGGATGGTGTATGCCACGCACTGCGAAGATCGAGACCTGGTCGGGGGAGACGGTCCGGGTCGAGATCGAGGATGGGCGGCAGTATCGGAAGCGCGTCGAGCTTTCGTACGATGACAGGACGGTCGTGTACGGGGTGCTGCGTGATCTGGGCGAGCCAGTTGCGGAGTTCGTCGCGAGCTACCAGGAGGGTTCGCTCGAGGGTATCGGGGGCGATTCGGTTCATCCGGAGTGGGCGGAGTCGACTCTGGGCGAGCTCGATATCACGGAGGTCCGCGCGTGATCGTTATTCGTCGTCTTCGAGTTCGGAGACGTCGAGCTCGCCAGCGAGGTACGCGCGACCGCGGTCTGAGAGCTGGTACACGGAAGCAGTTTCGTCGAAGTACTCGACGAGTCCATGGTCGAGAAGATCAGCCAGATGTTCCTGCACCGTGGTCCGCGCATAATCGGTGTTGTCAGCAAGCAGCCGCGGAGTTAGGACCAATTCCTCATTGCCCTCATTCTCGAGGCGCTCCAAAATCGCTCTATCCGCTGGAGTCATCCAATCGGCGAGACGAGGGCGCATTCGCCCAATCTGATTCAGCGAGGCTATTCATAGTTTCTGGAACTTTACAACTTCGAGCAGTACTCAATGTTATTCGTAGAGTACTCTGGGTAAGTTATAACTACCCTCCCGTCTACTGTCGGTGTGACGCGAGCTTTCACGCGGACCCGACGCTCATCGTGCGTGGGTCCTCAGAAATGCGGGCCCCGATGCTGCAACATCGGGCCCGCGTGGGCTCCGTCGAACCAGGCGACGAAGCCATGTCAGACGAGGAAACGCAGGGGTTTGAAGCCCTTGCATCGAACCGAGCCGAACCGACCGACCAGCCAGTTCTCTGTGACGGCGGCACACCGGAGACCGTCGACTGTACCACCTGCGGAGCGACCGCGCGCCGGATTACCTGGGGCGCGACCGCCTGCACGTGCTACCGATGCACCGAGTGTCACGCTGGCGGCCACATCGCCCCGGACGACACCCGACAGGGTGGCGTCTTTCAGGAGCTCGACAACCTCCACACGCGCCTTCTCAACGGCGGGAGTCGCGTGATGACCGACGGCGGTCTGGTCACTGATGCGGACCCGGAGTGTCCGAGCTGCGATGCGAGCGACTGGGATGAGAACGGTCAGCTGACGTGCGGCGACTGCGGGTACACGCCTCGCGCGTCCGTTCGCGAGCATATTCGCGCGGCCCTCGGAGGTGAGGAGGCGTGAACGTCGACGCGAACCGCGACCAGGAGCGCGTCACGGTCCTCGTCGAGCACGACGACGTCACCGTGATCGCGACCGCGCAGCGCGACGTCGACGACGCCGATCTCCTGGAGGCGCTCTCGCTCGCCGACGAGCAACTCGAGCACGGCCTCGCGGTCCCCGTCGATGACGCACGGCGACGCGGCCGCCAGCACGCCGCCGACGGAGGGCGAGCATGAAGGGCGGATTCGGCGTCACGAACTGCTGTCCGCACTGCGACGCCGCCGCGAGCGCGCTCTACAAGCGCACGCCAGGCTCCGAGGCGAATCGGACCGTCGACCCCGACAAGGACTGGTTCTGCCGCGACTGCGGGACCGCCTTCGACGACCCAGACGAGCGCGAGCGACGGACGCCCGCTAACACCGGCGGCGGCGACCTCGCGAGCAAACTCGAGAGCATGGACCCGGCAGACCTCGGAGGTGGCGAGGCGTGAGCATCGACGCCGACGCCGCCGAACCGATTCCCGAGTTCGCACCCGAGGACCTCCACCAGGAGTATCGGCTTCTGAACCTCGCGAAGTACGCGAGCATCCTCGGCGCGACCGTCTGGGTCACCTACACCGAGACTATCGGCCGACGCGAGCGCACCGCGGAGTTCGAGGTCGTCGACCAGCAGCGGGCCACCGGCGGCCCGTTCCGCTTCCGCGCGCTCGAGCTCGACCCGCTCGTCGACGACGAGGACGTCCTACACACCTGTACGCTCCACGTGTACTCACACCTGAAGAAGCACCATGAAGGCGCGCAGTTCCCGAAGGCCGTCGGCCACGCGACCGACGTCCGCGTCCGACTCGACGGAGGTGGGGACGCGTGAACCACATCGTCCGCAACTACGGCGACGACCCGAACCCGCGGAAGGTCGCCGCCGAGGAGGTCGCCGACCTCGACGTCCGCGCTGGCCGGGTCGCACGCTACCGCGACGGCTGCGAGCTCTCGCTCGAACCGGGCGAGGACGCACCCGACACCTGCCCCGGCGAAGGCTGCGACGCCGGACTCTCCGGCATCCTCGTCCCCGACGGTGGACTCACTGCCTGGCGGGAGCGCCCGAACACTGTTCCGGGCGGCGAAGGGCTCCCACCTTCCGACCACGAGGGCGAGAACACCTGGCTGTTCACCTGCGTCGAGTGCGGGCGTCGCTGGGTCGACCCGACCGCTCCCGTCACCAGCTGCGCCTGCGGTGGGGACGTCGTCGCGCACCAGTTCGAGCACGACGAGTATCGACGGCTCCGCTGGTACGACGACCCCCGGAGTCCGGAGGTGATCGACCATGCGGAGTGACGACCGCGAGGAGTCGCCGTGGTACTGCCCGGACTGCGCGCACTGGGTGGGCTGGAAGCGCTCGACGTGCAGCTGCGGACGCGGGGAACCCTGGCGCCCGCTCCGCTGGAACGACGTCCAGAAACCGTCGTTCGAGGTCACGCTCGGAGACCGCCTGAAGGCGAAGGTCGGGTGGTACGTATGAGCGCGACCGTCGAGATCGCGGAGCTCCCCGAGCCGTTCCTCGAGGAGTACGTGGAGACCCTCCCGGCGAAGCAGCAGCGGGACTTCCGCGCGGTCGTCCTCGAGGGTAAGGCGCAGGCCGACCAGGCCCGCGAACGCGGCGTCTCGCAGGCGACGGTCAGCATCAATCTCTCCAAGGCGCACGAACGCCTCCAGGAGGTCGCCGAGGAGCGCTCGCCGACTGCTGACGACCGCGCATGGAAGCTAGACGTCGTCGAGTGCGTCCGCTGCCGTGGCTCCGGGAAGCACGTCGAGTGCCACGACGACCTCTGTTACTCGCGCGGGTTCTGCTCGCACGGGAACAACACCTGCGCGCTGTGCAGCGGCGTCGGCCGCGTCACGAAGCGCCTCACCGACCGCTGGCATGCTCGCGGCTCCTTCGAGTCCGTCGAGGCCACCGACTACGACCTCCATCTTCAGGGGACGCTCCAGGAGGTTGCACGCCAGCGTCACGGTCGCGAGGTGGAAGCATGACGGACGGCGTCGACTGGCCGCCAGGCTTCGAGCGGACCGACGCGAGCTCGCGACGGAAGTACCACGGTGGGTTCGAGGTCTCTCGACGAGCCGCCTTCGACTCCATCCTCGAAGAGCTCGAGAAGATGGACGCGTACAACGTCGAGGTGCAGACGAACGCGCCACACACCGCCGCAAAGTCGCACCAGCCGTACAAGGACCGAGACCCGGAGGACCCCGCGGTCGTGGTGTACTTCGAGCGCGACGGCGACCGCTACGCAGTTCCGTGCGACCGCTGGAACAACCTCCGGGACAACGCGAGAGCGATCGCGAAGTACCTCGAGGCCAAGCGCGCGATCGAACGCTACGGCGTCAGCACGGTCGACACCGAGATGAGCACGCAGGCGCTCCCCAGCGGCGAGGAGGAGGTCATCGTCGCCGACGACGGTTCTCGGAAGGAACCGCACGAGGTTCTGGGCGTTCGCGAGGACGCACCTGATGCGGTAGTCCGCGGCGCCGCGCGCTCACTCAAGGCGGACGCTCACCCAGACAAGGGTGGCAGTCGCGAGGAGTTCCAGCGCGTGCAGGACGCAGAACAGGCGATGCTCGAAGGAGGCGAGTCGTGACGGACGACTCCGAACTCGCGGATCGGGTCGACCGTCTCCTTGAGGAGGTCGAGGACGACCTCCAGCCGATGACGCCCGACGAGGGCGTCAGTCGGTTCCTGGACGAGCGCGCCGGCGAGGTCCGGGAGTCGACCTGGCAGAACGACCAGACGCGCCTCGAGCACTTCCTGGAGTGGTGCGACGAGGCCGGAGTCGAGAACCTCAACGAGCTCACCGGCCGACGACTCAGCGAGTTCGTCACCTGGCGACGCAAGCAGGTTGCGCCGATCACGCTCCAGAAACAGCTATCGAGCGTTCGGATGGCGCTCCGTCGGTGGGCCGACCAGGAGGCAGTTCCGGAGGGAATCGCGGAGAAACTCCATTCGCCCGAGCTCCCCGATGGAGCCGAATCCCGCGACTCGTTCCTCAGCGCGGAGCGTGCCCACGAGGTTCTCGATTACTACGAGAACTTCGAGTACGCCGGCAAGGAGCACGCGCTCCTCGGTCTCCTCTGGCGGACCGGGATGCGTCGCGGCGCCGCGCACTCACTCGACGAGAACGACCTATATCGGGAAGAGCACGCGGTCCGCGTCGAGCACCGGCCCGAGTCCGGCACGAAACTCAAGAACGGGGACGGCGGGTCGCGATGGGTCTACCTCGGACCTCGCTGGACGAGGATCCTCGAGGACTACCTGGAACATCCGAACCGCCCCAGCGGCCGGGACGATCACGGCCGGCTCCCGTTCTTCCAGAAATCCGGTGGCGGCCGCCCGAGCCCCCAGACTCTCTCCAAATGGGTCGTCCGGGCGCTCCATCCCTGCTCGTACACGGGCGAGTGCCCACACGACCGCACCCAGGAGAGCTGCGACGCTCGAGGACGGGACGCGAACTTCTCGGCCTGTCCGAGCTCCGTGACGCCCCACGACGTCCGTCGAGGAGCGATCACCCACCACCTCAACGAGAACGTTACACCGGAGACCGTGAGCGAGCGGATGGACGTCAGCCTCGACGTCCTGTACCGGCACTACGACGCGCGTACCGAGCGGGAGAAGATGGCGGTTCGCCGCGACCAATTACCAGACTAAAACAATGAGAAAACTACAAGAAAGCGTCGGGTTTCGTGGAAAAACTTCCCAGCGAGTCCACTATTCTGCGCCGCGAACAAGACGGCGAGTGACAGCGAGGCGTCCGTGAGCGGTGCAAATCGTAGCCGACGCTGGGATTTGAAGCCCTACCAGTCGCGCGCAGCGAACGCAGTGAGCGAGCACGTCTGGTTTCGGGTTCAAATCTCCCCGTGAGTCCATTCCTGCCGCTCGTTTCACTCGCGACAGTCACGGGCTCGCTGTAGTCCCCCTCGCTCGCTGTTCACGGCTTCGCCGTTCGCATTCGCGGGACTCGCTACGCTCGCCCCGCGCACCGCTCGCTCGTGGGACTCCCAGCGTGTTCTCGACGCGTGGAACCGCCTGCAGTCAGTGCTGGCGCGGTCCTGTCTCGTAGTGCCGCTTCGGTGGGCGGTGGCGTGGAGGGGTCGACGACCAACGGTGGCCTTGTATTTCCATGCACCATGGAAGTGTCAAAATAGTAGCTTAAAGTATAAGCCACCATCACTAAAAATTCTGCCTATGCGATTAGGTGGTAACACCATCGATCGGGGGCACCGGACGGGTCAAGCGAGCGAGCACGAGTTCTGCGTGGTGGGGTCGAATGGTTGACGTAGGCCTCGTCGGGCTGGCGCTGGCACCGCTCGCGGTGATCGCGGTGCTGATGGTCGTCTTCATCCAGCCGGCGACCCGGACGATGCCCATCGCGTGGCTGGTGGCAGTGGGTGCGGCGTTCGTCGGCTGGAACATGTCGCCGACACTGATCGCCGCGGCGTCGATCAGGGGCGCGATGACGGCCACCCGGATACTGATCATCGTCTTCGGCGCGATCCTGTTGCTGTACACGCTGAAGCAATCGGGCGCGTTCGAGGTCATCAACGCCGGCTTCTCGTCGCTGAGCGGCGACCGGCGCGTCCAGTCGATCCTGCTAGTGTTCCTGATGGGGTCTTTCATCGAGGGTGCCGCGGGCTTCGGCACGCCCGCCGCGATCGTCGGTCCGCTCCTGGTCGGGCTGGGGTGGCCGCCGATGGCCGCCGTCGTCGTCGCGCTGACCGGGAACATCCTGGCGATCACGTTCGGCGCCGTCGGCACGCCACTGATCATCGGGCTGCGCGACGTCGTCTTCGCGGAAGGAACCGACGCGGCCGCCGAGATCACCGCTTCGGGAAGCGGCTTCGAGACCGTCGGCGCGTACGTCGCCCAGGTCGGCGTCTGGGCGGCAGTCATCCACGCCATCGTCGGAATCGCGATCCCGTTCATCGGTATCGCGCTGATGACGCGGTTCTTCGGCGAGGAGCGGTCCCTCCAGCCCGCCATCGAGATGATCCCGCTGTGCCTGTACGCGTGGGCGGCGTTCGTGATCCCGTACCTCGCGACCGCGTACTTCCTGGGGCCGACGTTCCCGGCGCTGCTGGGCGCCCTGATCGGGCTGTTCGTCGTCGCGGCGACGGTTCGGGCGGGCTACTTCGCGCCCGCGCCCGAGAACGAGTGGGACTTCGGGCCGCGCGACAGCTGGCCGGACCACTGGGTCGGCACCATCGAGCCCGGCGCCGGCGTCTCGAGCGAGAGCGGAGAGGAGACCGTCGCGGCCGACGGCGGCACCACGTCGTTCGAGGACATGCACTCGCAGGACATGTCGCTGGGCGTCGCGTGGCTGCCGTACATCCTCGTCGCGATCGCGCTGGTCGTGACCCGCGTCGTCGGACCGATCACCGATGCGTTGCTGTCCGTTCAGCTCTCGTGGAACGAGATCCTCGGCACGCCGTTCGGTGAGAGCATCGAGTTGCTGTACCTGCCCGGGACGCTGTTCGTCGGGATCGCCGTCGTCACGTACGCGCTCCACGGCATGAACGGCCGGCAAATCAAGGACTCCTGGACGGAAGCGATCACGAACATCGCGCCGGCAGTCGTCGCCCTGTGGTTCGCGGTCGCGACCGTCATGGTCATGCAGCGCACCAACGCGGGCGTCGTGCTCGACTCCGCCAGTGCCAGCGCCGGGATGCTCCAGGTCCTGTCGCAGTTGACCGTCGACGTCACCGGCGGGGCGTTCCCGTTCTTCTCGGGCTTCATCGGCGCGTTCGGCGCGTTCATCGCCGGCTCGAACACCGTCAGCGACATCCTGTTCGGCCTGTTCCAGTACGAGGCCGCACAGTCCGTCGGTGCCCCGACCCAGATCGTGGTCGGGGCGCAGGCCGTCGGTGGCGCCATCGGGAACCTCATCTCGATCCACAACGTCGTCGCTGCCCTCACCGTCGTCGGTCTGATCGGCGAGGAGGGTCGCGTCATCCGAATCGAACTGATACCGGTCCTCTACTACGGAGCGGCCACCGGTCTCTTGACGCTCCTGTTCGCGTACGTCGTCATCCCTGCTGGGCTCTAGCCACCTCTCGGTCTTCGGGATACGAGGCAGCGTTCGGCAGCGCACGAGTCGGGCGGTCGCCGGGCGAGCACGTCGACGGACGACGCGGTTCGAGTTCGGGGGGCGCTCAGGGCGAAGCTATAGATGCGCACTATCCAAACACAAACCAAGGACGATGAAGGGTTCACAATGTCAGGGAAGGACGTAGCGCTGTACGACCAGTTCGCCTCGGAAGCACGGAGTTACGGGGTGGAACTCACGGAGGCGTCGCCAGGGGCGGTCGCCGACGCGATTGCGGACGCGATCGAGCCACCCGCGATCGGCACGCCGCTCCCGTGGGACGACGTGGAGCTGCCCGACTGCGTCGAGACGAACCCGACGCCGGCGGACGTCGAGGGAGCGGTTACGGGCGTGACCGGCGCGTCGCTCGCCATCGCCGACTACGGGAGCGTCGTGCTCGAGATGACGGCGGCGGGTAGCGAACCGGTCAGCCTGTTCAACGACCTGCACGTCGCCGTCCTCCGCGAATCGGACCTCGTTCCCGACATGGCGGCGGCCTTCGAGTGGTTCGGCGAACGGGCGCGCGAGTCGCGTGGCTCCGCGATCGTCGCGACCGGTCCCTCGGCCACCGCCGACATGGGTGCGCTCGTCCAGGGAGCACACGGCCCGGAAGCGGTCGAGGTGATCGTCGTCTCATGAGTTCGAAACGCGACTCGAAGGCGGCCCACATCCGTCACATCATGGAGACGGAAGGGGAGGCCGTCGGAACCAACACGCGCGGGTTCAACGCGGGACGGTACGAGTCCGTCGCGAAACTCGAGGACTACGAGGCGCTCAAGGAGGAGGCGCGCGCGATCAAGGCGGACGCCATCGAGCGCCTGCCCGAACTCGTCGAGGAACTCACCGAGACCGTGGCGGAAAACGGCGGCACGGTGTACGTCGCCGACGACGCCGCCGACGCCAACCAGTACATCGCCGAGGTCTGCGCGGAAAACGAGGCCGATCGGCTCGTGAAGAGCAAGTCGATGACCAGCGAGGAGATCGAGGTCAACGAACGGCTCGAACGCGACGGCGTCGACGTCGTCGAGACCGATCTGGGCGAGTGGGTGCTCCAGGTCGCCGACGAGGCACCCAGTCACATCGTCGCCCCGGCGATCCACAAGTCCCGGGCGGCGATCGCCGACCTGTTCAACGAGCAGTTCGACCCCGAGACGGAGTTGGAGACCGCCGAAGAGCTGACGTCGTTCGCTCGCGAGCGACTCGGCGAGCTGATCCAGGACGCCGACGTCGGCATGACGGGTGCGAACTTCGTCACCGCGGACTCGGGCACGATGGCGCTCGTGACGAGCGAGGGCAACGCCCGCAAGACGGTGGCCGTCCCGGAGACCCAGGTCGCCGTGGCGGGCGTCGAGAAGATCGTGCCGAGCGTCGAGGACCTCCAGCCGTTCGTCGAACTCATCGGTCGGTCGGGGACGGGACAGGACATCACGAGCTACGTCTCGCTGCTGACGCCGCCCGTGG
Source organism: Halorubellus salinus (assembly GCF_020567525.1). GTDB lineage: Archaea > Halobacteriota > Halobacteria > Halobacteriales > Natrialbaceae > Halorubellus > Halorubellus salinus. The sequence goes on along the minus strand of NZ_JAJCVI010000002.1, from coordinate 536,469 downwards.
ACTCGCCGACCGTCGACTTCGACGACCCGGACACGCCGATCGCCGAAGGCGACACGGACCGCGAGTTCCACCTGGTCCTGATCGACAACGGACGGATGGCGATGCGCGAGGACGAGGACCTCCGGGAGACGCTGTACTGCATCCGGTGTTCGGCGTGCTCGAACACGTGTGCGAACTTCCAGTCCGTCGGCGGGCACGCGTTCGGCGGCGAGACGTACTCGGGTGGGATCGCGACCGGCTGGGAGGCGGGCGTTCACGGACTGGACTCGGCGGCGGCGTTCAACGACCTCTGTACCGGCTGCTCGCGATGCGTCGAGGCGTGTCCGGTCGGGATCGACATCCCGTGGATCAACACGGTCGTTCGCGACCGGATCAACACCGAGGACGACCCGCCGGTGTCGTTCCTCGTCGACGGCCTCACTCCGGATGCGGAGACGTCCGGCCCGGGGCTGCAGAAGCGGTTGTTCGGGAACTTCGAGCTGCTCGCGAAGCTGGGGAGCACCTTCGCGCCGCTGTCGAACTGGGTGGCGAACGCCGGCCCGGTCTCGCGGGCGCTGGAGGCGGCCGCCGGCGTCGCCCACGAGCGCGACCTCCCCGAGTTCCAGCGGACGACGTTCCGCGAGTGGTTCGAGGCCCGCGAGGCGGTCCCGCCGGTCGACCCCGACCGGAAGGTCGTCCTCTACCCCGACCTGTACACGAACTACATGCAGGTCGACCGCGGGAAGGCGGCCGTCAGGGCGCTCGAAGCGCTGGACGTGGAGGTGCTCGTCCCCTCGGTCCCCGGCGCGGGCCGCGCGCCGCTCTCCCAGGGGATGATCGATACCGCGCGGGACAAGGCCGAGCGCGTGGCGGCGACGCTCGGTCCGTACGTCGACGCCGGCTACGACGTCGTGGTCGTCGAGCCGAGCGACCTCGCGATGTTCCGCGGCGACTACGAGCGACTGTTGCCTCCCGAGTCCTTCGAACCGCTCGCGGAGAACAGCTACGAGATCCTCGAGTACGTGTACGGACTGCTCGCCAACGGCGCGGACGCGGACGCACTGAACGTCACGGACGGGGAGACGGTGGCGTACCACTCTCACTGCCAGCAGCGGACGATGGGACTCGAGGAGTACAGCACCGCGGTCCTCGACTCCTGCGGCTACGACGTGACGACGAGCGACGTCGAGTGCTGCGGGATGGCTGGCTCGTTCGGGTACAAAGAACAGTACTACGAACTCGCGATGGACGTCGGTTCGAACCTCGAGGACCAGCTCCGGGACGCCGACTGCGATCACGTGATCGCGAGTGGGACCTCCTGCACCGACCAGATCGGGGACCTGCTCGGGGAGGAGCCGACGCACGTGATCGAACTCGTCGCACCTGACGGAGGGAACGCATGAGCGATACAGCACGAACTGACCCACGGGAACCGGCGGCGGACGCTCGAAGCAACTACGACCACGAGGGCGGCGAGGTCGAACGACCGGATCTGCTCGCCGACCTCGACGCGCTCGTCGACGGCGACGTCCGCTTCGATACGTACACTCGAAACCTGTACGCGACGGACGCGAGCGCCTACCAGCAACTGCCGATCGGCGTGGTCGCGCCGACCTCGACCGCGGACGTCGAGGCAGTGATGACGTACTGCGCGGACGAGGAGATCCCGGTCCTGCCTCGCGGCGGCGGGACGAGCCTCGCGGGGCAAGCCGTCAACGAGGCGGTGGTCCTCGACTTCAAGAAGGAACTGGATGCCGTCCTCGACGTCGACCCGGACGGACGGACGGTGCGGGCGCAACCGGGGATCACGCTCGCGCGACTCAACGACACCCTCGAACCGCACGGCCTGAAGTACGCGCCGGACCCGGCGTGGGGCGACAAGAGCGTCCTCGGCGGCTGCATCGGCAACAACACCACCGGCGCGCACTCGCTGAAGTACGAGAAGGCCGACGGCTACCTCGAGGCGGTCGAGGTCGTCCTCGCGGACGGCACGGTGACGACCTTCGGCTGGATGGACGTCGAGGAACTTCACGACCGCGCGGCGGCCGTCGACCCCGACGACCCGCTCGAAGAACAGATCTACGCGTCGGTTTCGCGGATCCTCCGGGAGAAGGCGGACGAGATCGAGGCGCGGTATCCCGACCTCACCAGGAACGTCTCGGGGTACAACCTCGACAAGCTCCTGGAGGACGTCGAGGAACGCGGCGAGGTCAACGTCGGCCGGCTCATGGCCGGGAGCGAGGGCACGCTGGCCGTCGTCACCGAGGCCGAGGTGTCCCTGGAGCCGATCCCCGAGGAGACCGTCGTCGTCCTGCTCACCTACGACGAGATGCTCGACGCGATGCGGGACGTCGCGCCGATCCTCGAACACGACCCCTCCGCCGTCGAGGTGATGGACGACGTCCTGCTGGACCTGGCCCGGGACACGGCGGAGTTCTCCGAGCTGGTCGGCACGCTCCCCGACGGAACGAACTCGACCCTGCTGGTGGAGTTCTACGCGGAGACCGTCGAGGAAGGCAAGCGGAAGGTGGCGGACCTGCTCGCCGACCGCCTGCCGGGGTACGAACCGGAGACGGGGCTCGACGCGTCCGGCGGTGGCGTCGCGACGACGACAGACGACGAACCCTACGCCGTCGACGCCCTGGAAGCGTACGACGACGAACGGCAGTCGCGGTTCTGGAAGATGCGCAAGGCCGGGCTTCCGATCCTCCTGTCTCGGACCGGGGACGACAAGCACTGGCCGTTCGTCGAGGACACCGCGGTCCCGGCGGAGAACCTGCCGGAGTACGTCGCGGACGTCCAGGCGCTGTTCGACGAACACGACACGTTCGCCTCCTACTACGCGCACGCCGGCCCGGGCGTCCTGCACATCCGCCCCTTGCTGAACTTGAAGACCGAGGAGGGGATCGAGACGATGAACGAGATCTCCGACGCCCTGACCGACCTCGTCATCGAGTACGGCGGGTCGGTGAGCGGCGAGCACGGCGACGGCCGCGCGCGAACGAAGTGGAACCGGAAACTCTACGGCGACGAACTCTGGGGGGCGTTCGAGGAGCTCAAGTCCACGTTCGACCCGGACCACCTCCTGAACCCGGGCAACATCTGCGGGGAGTTCCAGCCCGACGAGAACCTGCGGTACGACCCGGACTACGCCTTCGACGCCGGGTTCGAGCCGACGATGAACTGGGAGAACGAGAACGGCTTCCAGGGGATGGTCGAGCTCTGCCACGGCTGTGCGGGCTGTACGGGTCACCAGGACACCACGGGCGGGGTCATGTGCCCGACGTACCGGGCCACCCAGCAGGAGGAGATCACGTCGACCCGGGGCCGGGCGAACATGCTCCGCCGCGCGATGGACGGGGAACTCCCCGACGACCCCACCGACGAGGAGTTCGTCGACGAGGTGCTCGACCTCTGCATCGGCTGCAAGGGCTGCAAGCGCGACTGCCCGAGCGGCGTCGACATGGCCAAGCTCAAAGCCGAGGTCAAACACGAGTACCACCAGGAGGCGGGCGTGCCGCTCCGCGATCGACTGTTCGCGAACGTGGAGACGCTGTACTCGCTGGGTAGCACCTTCGCGCCGCTCTCGAACCTCGCGCTCAAACTGCCGGGAACGGGACTCCTGGCGGAGAAGACCCTCGGTATCGCCCGCGAGCGCGACCTCCCGACGTTCGAACGCGAGACGCTACAGAAGTGGGATCGGTCGCGCACACCCGCGGTTCCGGCGTCGGACGCCGACCGGAAGGCGCTGGTGTTGGCCGATCCGTACACCAACTACACCCAGCCCGAGGTCGGCAAGGCCGCCGTCGCGGCGCTCGAAGCGGCCGGCGTCCACGTCGAGGTCCCGCAGGACGTCGGGGACAGCGGCCGGCCGGCGCACTCCAAGAGCATGCTCGACCGCGCCCGTCGGACCGTCCGCGAGAACGTCGAGACGCTCGCGCCCCGGGTCCGCGAGGGCTGGGACGTCGTCAGCGTCGAACCGTCCGACGCGGTGATGTACCAGAACGACGCGCTGGATCTGCTCTCCGGCGAGGACGTCGAACGAGTCGCCGCCAACAGCTACGGCGTGATGGAGTACATCGACGTGTTCGACCTCGACGAGGCGCTCGCGTTCGACTCGCCCGGGGAGACGCTCACGTATCACGGGCACTGCCAGCAGACCGCGGTCAAGAAGGACCACCACGCCGTCGCGGTCCTCGAGCGGGCGGGCTACGAGGTCGACGACCTCGACTCGACGTGCTGCGGGATGGCCGGGTCCTTCGGGTACGAGGCCGAACACTACTCGATGAGCAAAGCCATCGGGAGACTCCTGTTCGACCGCGTCGACGACTCCCCCGGCGAGGAAGTCGTCGCACCCGGCACCTCCTGTCGATCACAGCTGCTCGAGCACGAGAACCAGCACGGCAAACCGCCTCACCCGATCCAGAAACTCGCCGACGCCCTCTGAACCCGCGGGTGCGGGCCGCGACCGGGTTCGGGGCGGCCGCTCGAGGGGGCCCGCGTGCACGCAGGCAGCGCGGAGGTCGCTGTAGGCGTCCCAGCCCTCGGAGTGCTCGGTAGCGACGTCGCTCGCGGGACTCGGCAGGTCGTCGCCTGACGCGTTCTCGCTCGTCGTGCTACCGACTTCGGCGGGCGGTCGACCAGTCGTTTCCTCGCGCCGGCACCCGTCCGTTCGCGCCGGCACCCGTCCGTTCGCGCCGGCACCCGTACCTTTTCCAGCGGGGGGCGTGTACGCCGGGGCATGCTCTTGCAGTCCGAGCCGGAGCCAGTGGGCGTGGAGGCGGTGATCCGCGAGTTCGTGACCGGGATCCTGACTGCGATCCCGAAGGTCGCACTCGGCGTGCTGTTCCTGGCGATCGCGTACGTCGTGATCAAGGTCGTCGTCGCGGTGGTGCGGTCGTTCCTCGAGCGCGTGTACCCGGAGAGCCAGCAGCTCGTCGTGGACCTGTGGGTGGCGCTCGTCGGCGTGTTCCTGTGGTTCGGCGCGGCGCTCGCGCTCCTGAACGTCGTCGGGCTCGGTGACGTCGCGGCGAGTCTCGGGACGGCGAGCGGGTTCGTGGGGCTCGGCGTGGCGTACGCGTTGAAGGAGATGATCGCGGATACGGTCGCGGGCGTGTACCTGCTGCGGGACCCGGACTTCAACGAGGGCGACGTGGTGGAGTCCGCGAGCGTCACCGGCGAGATCGTCGACATCGACCTCCGGAAGACGCGACTGCGGGCGGAGGACGGCGACCTCGTGGTGGTCGCGAACCGGGACGTCGAGAAGAAGTGGCGTCAGGACTCGGTCGGCCCGAAGAGCGCGTCGAGCGAGCACGCGGTCGGGGACTGACCCGCCAGTCTCGTGGGGTGGGGTTTGGGAGAAGGTTCACGTCGGTCGGGAGCGAACGACGAGTAACTGATGGCTGGGGACCGAACGCTGTTGTCGCTGGACTTGCACGTGCACTCGTCGCTGTCGTACGACGGCCACGAGCCCGTGGAGCTGCTGCTGGAGCACGCGAGCGACATCGGCCTGGACGGTATCGTGGTGACCGACCACGACCGCATCGCCGCGAGTCTCGAAGCCGCGGAGCTCGCGCCCGAGTTCGGGCTCGTCGGCATCCCTGGCGTGGAGGTGTCGACCGCGGACGGCCACCTGCTCGCGGTCGGCGTCGAGGAGCGGCCGGCGCGCGGCATGAGCTACCGCGAGACCGTCGAGCGCGTCCGCGAACTCGGTGGGGCGGCGGTGGTGCCGCATCCGTTCCAGCGCACCAGGCACGGCGTCCGGCGGCGGGTGCTCGACGAGACGCGCGTCGACGCGGTCGAGGTCTACAACTCGATGCTGTTCACGGGCTGGCGGAACCGGCGCGCGCGCCGGTACGCGGCGTCGTACGGGTACGGGGCGGTCGCGGGCAGCGACGCGCACTACCTCCCGAACGTCGGCCGGGCGTACACGGAGGTCGCGGTGGACGCCGCGAGCGTCGCGGACGTCTCCGTCCAGCAGGTCGTCGAAGCGCTCTCGAACGGCGACACGAGCGTCGTCGGCCGGCGGACGCCCATCTCGAAGTCCACGGTCCAGTACGGGAAGGGCGCCCTCCGGAAGAGCCTCTACGAGTTCACGTCGCGCGCGCCACTCCTCCCGTCGGTACCGCGGTCCATCGCCGAGTACCGGACCGACCAGTAACCACGGGCGTCGTCGTGGCGTTCCGGCCGGCCCGGGGGTCGCTGCGTTCTCGTATCGTCAGGGAGCGATGCGGGCGTTCTCGACGAAGCCGAACGCGGGCTTCGCGCGGTGGTGCTGGTCCACAGACCAGGCAAGTCAGTTAGTGGTCCGGTCGGTCGTGGACGGCGGCGTCAGCCGCGGCGACGGCTCGCGTCGCCCAGTCGCGGTCGTGGGCGCGGCGGGCATCGGTCGAGGAGAACCGGACGACGCCGTCGTCGTCGACGAGCAACGCTTCGCGGTCGCCGCCAGCGGTCACGTCCACTATCGTCCTCGCGTCGTCCGTGGCCGTCGTCGCGTCGCTCGGTCCGGTCTCGGCTTCGTCCTCGGCGGATGGGTTCGGTCCGCGGTGGACCGTGCAGTCGAACGCGTCGAGGGGCGGCGGGTGCACGACGGGGTCGACGACTGGCGGCCCGTCTCCGCTCGCTCCCGGTCCGGTTTCCTGCGACCCGGCGATGGACGGCCACGGCGATGCCGGGTCGGTGAGGGCATCGTACTGCTCCGGGAGTGCGTCCTCGAGGGCGTCGGCCGCGTCGACGAACCACTCCGCTGGCGGTCCCGCGGCCGCGTCGCGACGGTAGGACTCCGACACGGGCGCCACCGCGACGGCACCGTCGCGGTCGACGACCTCGAACGCCGCACGCTCGCCCGCCCCGTCGACCATCGCCCGACGCTCGGCGGCGTCCACGTCCACGACCGAGAACGGCCCCGGGAGCGACGCGTCGAACGCGTCGTCGCCGTCGTCTCGCGGTCGCGTCAGCGCGTAGCGCTCCCGGAACGCGGGTGCGTCGCCGAACGGACTCCCCGGGAGGTCGCTCGCGCGTTCGCGGAGCGCGGTCGAAGGGGTCGCGCGCACCCCGCTCCGGACCGGGTCGAGGTCACGGTCCGTCTCCGCGGCCAGCCCGGGTGCGACGACGTCCGCCCACCACGCCCGCGCCGACAACCGCCCGCAGCGCGCGATCGGCCGGACGTCGAGCAGGAGGTCGTCGACGCACGCGTCCGGGTTCGCCGCGAGGTACGAGTCCGCGCGCTCGATGGCCTCCCACTCGCCCTCGTCGAACGCCCGGCCGTCCGCCACGACCACCCCGGCCGCCTGCGTGCTCGGATGCGCCTGCACTCCCGACCGCGTCCGCGCGTACGGGTCGACGTCGCGGACCGTCTCGCTCACGTCCGCGACGAAGCGCACGAGCCCGAGCACCACGAGGGCGACCAGGACGGACGCGACGAACGAATGACTCGCCATCGAGCCCGGAATTCGTGTCGCATATAAAATACGTTTTGGGTTCGGGCGCGTCCCCGAATCTGTCGGTCGACGCCTCAGTACGACCGCTCGTAGTCGGGGTCGAACATCTGCGCGGACGTCGGCGCCGGGTCGCCCTCCGTGAGGTTGTACTCGCTGAAGTCCTCGACGCCAGCCTCCACGAGCAGTTCCTCGTCGTAGAACGCGTTCCCCGTGCACTCCGCGGGGTCACGCTTCAGTATCTCGAGGACGGCGTCGCTCACGACGTCGGGCGTCCGCCAGTCGTCCTCGGTGCCGAGCCCGAAGTACCGCGTCGCGCGCGTGTCGATGGCGGTCGCCGGCCAGAAGCTGTTACAGCCGACGTCGTACCCGCCGAGTTCGGTCGCGAGACTCAGCGTCACGAAGCTCATCCCGAGCTTCGACCACGCGTACGGCGCCTTCCCCGGCGACCGGTCGGTCGTCACCGGCGGCGCGTTCGTCAGGATCCAGCTCGAGTCCTGCTCCTTGAGGTGCGGGATGAACGCGCGCGAGACGAGCGTCGTCCCGCGGACGTTCACGTCCGTCATCAGGTCGAAGCGATTCGCGGGCAGGTCCTCGACGTTCGCGAGCTGGATCGCGCTCGCGTTGTTGATGACGATGTCTATCTCGCCGAACTCGTCGATGGCCTCCTCGACGGCGGCCTCGACTTCGTCCTCGTCGCGGACGTTCAACTGGATGGCGTGCGCGTCCACGCCCTTCGCCTCGCACTCCTCGGCGGTCTTGTGGATGGTGCCCTCTAAATCACTGTCAGTATCGTCGACGGTCTTCCCCGTGGAGACGATGTTCGCGCCGGCGTCGGCGAGCGCGAGCGCGATCGCCTTCCCGATACCGCGAGTCGTCCCGGTGATGAACGCGGTCGACCCGCTCAGGTCTGGTGCAGTCGGCATACTCCCCTCCACGCGTCGAAGGGTTGTGGTTGTTCGGGAACTCGCGATGCAACCGAAAACAGTTCCCGAGGCGCCAGCGCACTCGCGAGCGCGAACGAGGGCGTCCTCGTGCGTCGCTGGGACTCAGTACCCGCTGACGTCCGCGTCCTCGGCGTCCTCGACGACCTCGAGCCCGCGGTTGTTGACGGCGTTCGCGTCGAGACCGACCTCGGAGAGGAACTGTTTGTACTCGCGCTCGCACGTTTCGGCGTCCTTCTGTTTGTCCGACGCGCGCTTACAGAGCGCTTGCAGGTCCTCGGGGACGTCGTTCGTGTACACGATCCAGTGATTGATGAGGTCGCTGAGTCGCCGAATGGGGCTCGTGAAGTGCCCGTAGATGTCGAAGTTCAGCGCGTGATGGCCGCCGAAGGGGTCGCTCATGTACTTCGCGCGCGGCATCACCTTCATCACCGCCCACTGGATGTTGTCCAGGTGTCGCGACGGGGCGTCCTCCAGCGTCGCGTTCACCGCTTTCCGCGGGTCGTCCCAGCTCCCGCCGGGGATGGAGACGCCATCGAGGTCCTGGATCTCGACGAGCGCCTTGTCCCACTCGTCGGGCGTCGGCTGCGGGTGCACGCGGTACATCGCCTCCACGCCGCGATTCCACATGAGTTCGTGCGTGACGGCCTTGTTCGCTTTCAGCATGCACTCCTCGATGATGGTGTGTGCGCGGTCCCGGCGCGGGTTCAGGACGAGCGACCCGTCCTCCTTGCGCTGCTCGTGGAGCTGGTCGGCGAGCTCGAACACCATCTGGTTCTCCTCGTGGAGGTCGCTGTCGGGGTCGTCCAGGCGCTTCTCTGCCTGCGAGTACGTGAGGCGTTCGTCGCTCTCGATGACGGACTTGTAGATGTCTATCTCCTCGTACCCGAGGTTCTCCTTGTCGAGCTCCATCTCGACGGTGTGGGCGAGGCGGTCCTCGTTCGGGACGAGCGAGCACACGGTCTCCGCGAGCGTCGGCGGGAGCATGTGCATCGTGTACGCCGGGAGGTAGACGGTGTTCGACCGTTCGACGGCTTCGGCCCACATCTTCGACTCGGGGTGGACGTAGTGCGTGACGTCCGCGATGTGCACCCAGAGCGTGTACGAGTCCTCGTTCTCGCGGATACTGAGCGCGTCGTCGAAGTCCTGGGCGTCGATTGGGTCGGTCGTCCACGTCGTCAGGTCGCGCAGGTCCTCGCGCTCGTCGAGCTCGTCCTGGATCTCCTGCTGGACGCCCTCGGTGCGCTCCTCGGCCTCCTCGATGACCTCCGGCGGGAACTCGTCGCGGATCTCGAACTTCTCGAAGAGGTCCTCGCGCTTGTTCTCCAGGTGTCGCGCGAGTTCCTCGTCTATCTTCACCGGGCCCTGGCCCTCGGCGGTCCCGGCCTCGGCCTGCGCGTTGTCGCTCATGGCACCGGCTACGCGGGTGGGGCAGGAAAACGTGTCGACAGGCGTCGCGACGCGCCGAAGGCGCGAGCGACGTCGTCCTCGACTCCGGAAGACGTCTGCGGGGCGGTGGTGTGGAGTGTCGCGACGCGCCGCGGGCGCGACCGACGTCGTTCGTGGGCGAGAGAGGAGTTGTGCGCGTCGTTACCCGGACGTGGTGTGGAGGCGGGTTGCGGTGCCGTCGGGGGTGTCGTCGGGGGTGGGGAGTGCCGTGAGGTCTGCTTGGCAGTGGATGGGGTCGCCGTTGCGGGGGGTGATGTCGACGTCGATGGTGCGTTTGGGGTGTGCGTCGGCGGTGTCGGTCTCTGCGCGTGCGGTGAGTGCTTGGTCGACGGCGTCGAGGGTCCGGTCGTCGGTGACGAGGGTGGCGTCGCTGGCGAGGAGGTCCTCGCGCTCGTACCCGACGAGGTCGGTGAACGCGGCGTTGACGTACGTGAAGCGGCTGTCGGCGTCGAGTGCGTACACGGGGTCGTCGAAGGCGTCGAGGATGGTCTCGGGGTACCGGTGGTCGACGTCGTCGCGTCGCGCGACGTCGGGCCCTCGGGTCGTCGACGCGTCGCGGATGGTGCAGACGAGTTCGCCGTGCTCGGTCGCGGAGACGACGTGGTCCTCCGGGAACGTCGACCCGTCCGCTCTGAGGCCGGTGGTCTCGCCCTCCCAGTAGCCGTCGCGGTCGACGGTCGGGAGGATGACGTCCTCGGCGAACGGTATCTCGTCGTCGACGTAGATGAGCGACCAGTGCTCGCCGAGCATCTCCGCGGGCGTGTACCCGTAGAGGTCGGCGTACGCGTCGTTGACGTACACGAACTCGCCGTCGGTGTCGAGGATACTGATGCCTTCGCGAGCGCGTTCGATGGCGGCGAGCTGGCGGCGGCGCGCGGTCGTCGCGCGATAGTGCTCGATGGCGTTCGTGAGGCGGTTCGCGAGGAGCGCGTACTGGTCTGTCCCGGTCTCCTTCTGGAGGTAGTCGGTCACGCCGGCGGAGATGGCGGCGCTCGCGACCTCCTCGCTTCCCTTCCCCGTGTAGAGGATGAACGGGAGGTCCGGGTCGTGCTCGCGGACGGACTGGAGGAACTCGATGCCGTTCGTGTTCGGCATCTCGTAGTCGGAGATGATGCCGTCGACGTCGTGCTCGTCGAGGTACTCGCAGCCGTCGGCCGCATCGGTCACGACCTCGACGTGGAAGCGGTCGTTCTCTCGCTGCAGGAACTCGGCGGCGAGCTCGGCGATGGCCGGGTCGTCGTCCACGTGGAGGACGTGGTATCCGTCCGCTACTGTCGCCCGACCCCCGTTGTCCCCACTCATTCGGGTTCAGAGGCACCGAGTCGTAATATACGTGCTGGCGTGTCGCATCGGTCGCTGGCGTGTCAGCGACTACGAGTCCGGCACTCGCGGCCTCCAACGGGAGGTGGCTTTCGATGGCGGATCCCCGACTGTCGGCGACGCCGGACTGCGAGTCGGCCGCGTCGTTACGTCACGCCGCCGGTCTGTCGGTCGTAGGACTCGTACTCGCCGGTCTCGATGACGTCGGCGAATATCTCGACGACGTCGTGGACGTCCTCGAAGCTCGTGTACAGTGGGGCGGGGGCGACGCGGACGACGTTCGGTTGGCGGAAGTCGGTGACGACGCCGTGGTTGCGGAGCGCTTCGCTGATGCGGTAGGCTTCGTCGTGTTCGAGGGCGACGTGGCCGCCGCGACGGTCGGGGTCGCGGGGCGTCCCGACGTCGACGTCGTGTTCGGCGAGGTGGTCGTCGGCGAAGTCGACGAGGAACTCGGTGAGTGCGACGGACTTCTCGCGGATGGCGTCGATGCCGGCGTCGTGGACGACGTCGAGCGCGCCGTCGAGCGGTGCCGCCGAGAGCACGGGGACGGTCCCGACCTGGTGGCGGCCGGCGTGCGGTGCCGGGTCGAAGTCGAGCGCCATGTCGAACATGGTCTCCTTGTCGTTCCCCCACCAGCCCGCGAGCGCCGGCTCGACGTCGTGGTGGCGCTCGTGGACGTACAGGCCCGCGATGGCGCCGGGGCCGGCGTTCAGGTACTTGTAGCTACACCAGACCGCGAAGTCCACGCCGACGTCGTGGCAGTCGTGGGGGACGACGCCGACAGAGTGCGCGAGGTCGAAGCCCGCGAACGCGCCGTGCTCGTGCGCCGCTTCCGTGATGTGTTCGACGTCGAGGAGCTGGCCGCTCCGGTAGAGGACGCTCGGCATGAACACGATGCCGACGTCCTCGTTCTCGATGGCGTCGACGACCGCGTCCGCGGTGATGGTGCGGCCGTCCGCGGATTCGACGCGATGGAGGTGCTCGTCGGGGTCGAACCCGCGCTGGCGGAGCTGGGCGGCCATCGCGTAGTGGTCCGTCGGGAAGTCGAGGTCGTTCGCGAGAATTCCTGGTGGTTGGTCGTCGTCGCGCGCGTCGAGGAACGACCCGATCAGCTTGTGGATGTTCACGGTCGTCGAGTCCGCGACGACGACCTCGTCGTCGTGCGCGCCGACGAGCGGCGCGAGCTTCGCGCCGATGCGTTCGCCGTAGTGGAACCACTCGGGGTCGGAGTCAGTCCACCCGCGGATGCCGAGCTCGCGCCACTCGCCGACGGCGTTCTCGAGGCTGTCCGCGGCGTCCGTGGAGATGGGGCCGAGCGAGTTCCCGTCCATGTAGTACTCGTCGGGGACGTCGAAGCGCTCGCTGAACTCGGCGAGTTCGTCGTCGGCGTCGTGGTCCCGGGCGCGTTCGAGCGCGCTCGCGGCGTCGGAGTCGTCCATACTGGCGAGCACGGCGGGCGGGCACGTACCGATTTCGGTGGGCGCGCTCGCCGGCCCGGATGCCAGGGGGCTGCGTCGACGGCGGTGGGTTTAGGTCGTCGCCGGGCGACGCGACGCGTATGACAGACGCCGAGGGCGGGGAGCTGGACGCGGAGTTCGCGGCGCTCGTCGAGTCGTTCGCGGAGACCGGATTGCCGCCGTGGCACTCGATGGCGGTCGACGCCGCCCGTCGCCTGGAGGACGAACTGTTCGGCGCGGGCGACGGCCCCGAGATGACGACCGTCCGCGAGTTCGCGGTGGACGGCCCCGGCGACGGTACCGGATCGGCCGTCGGCATCCCGGTTCGTGCGTACCGGCCGACGGCCCGCCAGCAGCGCGACGCCGGGGTCGAGGGCGACCCGGGCGTGCTCGTGTTCGCGCACGGTGGCGTGTTCGTCCTCGGGACGCTCGACTCCGCGGACGACGTCTGTCGGGAACTCGCGGCGCGCACGGGTCGCGTCGTGCTCTCCGTCGACTACCGGCTGGCGCCCGAGCATCCGTTCCCGGCGGCGGTCGACGACGCGTTCGCGGTCGTCGAGTGGGCGCGCGAGTACGCCGACGCGTTCGGCGCGGACACCGACCGGGTCGGGGTCGCCGGAACGAGCGCCGGCGGCGGTATCGCGGCCGCGACCGCGCTCCGCGCCGGCCACGCGAGCGTCGACCTCGACGTCCAGGTCCTGCTGTACCCGATGCTGTCCGCCGAGAGCGCCTTCGACGGCCCGAGCACGCCGACGGACCGCGACCGGCGGGCGTCCTACGCGGAGCACGACGACGCGGCGCTGCTCTCGACGGCGGACGTCGCCTGGGGGTGGCGCAAGTACCTCCGGAGTCCCGTCGACGCACACAACCCGTTCGCCGTCCCGCTCGGTGCGCCCGAGGACTTGCTCGCGGACGCACCGCCGGCGGTCGTCGCCACCGCCGGCGTCGACGTCCTCCGCGACGAGGCCGCCGCGTACGTCGACGCGCTCGCCGACGCCGGCGTCCCGGTCACGCACGCGCACTACCCGACGCTCGCCCACGGCTTCTGTAGCGTCGTCGACGACGTCGCCCTCGCCGCCGACGCGTTCGACGAGGTCGCCGACGCGGTCGACGACCACGTGCGCTGACCTGGCTGTGAGCGCCCGCAACCGCGGCACACCGGCAGATGCGCCCCTCGACGTACGGACCTGCACGCTACGCGTCCCTTCTGGTGGTTCTCGCACGGACGTCGCCGGGAAGTTTGATTGACCCCATCCGTCCTATGTGTGGAGTATGAACCCAGAACCCGGGTCGGTGCCGGACCCGCGAGCGCACGGCGTCAGTCGCGCCCGCGGGTTCCTCCCGGACGACGACCCGCTCGTCTCGTTCAGCGACGACCCAGTCCCGCCCGGTGCCGCCGACGTCCTCGACGCACTGGACGCACTCGCCGACGCCCTCCCCGAGCACCTCGCGGACGGCACGCTCCGCGACCGAACGCGCGCACTCGACCCCATCGACCCCGCGGTCGTCGACGACCTCACCCACCGCCAGGTCGTCCGCCTCCGCCAGGTCACGGGGTTCCTCGCCAGCGCCCACGTCCACGCCATCGACGCCGACCCCGTCGACTCGATCCCGTCAGGGCTCGCGGTCGGCCTCTACGAGGCCAGCGACCGCCTCGAGCAGAAACCGATGCTCGCGTACGACACCCAGGGCCTCCACAACTGGCACCTCCGGGACGCCAGCGACGGGTTCGCGGTCGACAACGTCGACGCCGTCGTCTCGTTCACCGACCTCGACGACGAACGCTGGTTCTACGCCGTCCACGTCGCCATCGAGGCCGCCGCCGGTCGCGCGCTCGTCGCCGCCGGCGACGCCTACCGGGGCGTCCACGACGACGACCGCGCGCTCGTCGAGGCCGCGTGCCGCGAGATCGCGGAGTCCCTCGGCGAGTGCACGCGCATCATGCAGCGCATGACCGAAGGGAACGACCCCGCGGTGTTCGCGACCGACTACCGCCCGTACTTCGACGGGTTCGACGACGTCGTCTACGAGGGCGTCGACGCCCTCGACGGCCCGCAATCGTACCGCGGCGGCTCGGGTGCCCAGAGCAGCGTCCTCCCCGCGCTCGACGGCGCGCTCGACGTCGACCACGCCGCGACCAGCCTCCTCGACCACCTCCGGGACATGCGCGCGTACATGCCGCCCGAGCACCGCGCGCTCGTCGCCGACTTCGAGGCCGCCACCGGCCTCCGCGACTACGTCGCCGACAGCGACCCGGCGCTCGTCGACGCGTACGACGACGCCATCGACGCGCTCCACGACTTCCGGAAGATACACCTCTCGCAGGTCGTCCAGTACATCGTCGCCGCCACCGGCGACGCCACCGGCACCGGCGGCACCGACTTCATGCAGTTCCTCGGGACGATGCGAAACGAGACCGCGGACAGCCGGTTGTAGCGAGTGCTACGTGCAGGGTTGCCAGCGCGGGTCCGCGGACATCGCGGGGAGCACGTCGTCGAGCTCGGCGCGCGCAGCACCGTAGAAGCGCTCGCGGCCCGCGGGCGTGCGGACGCGGAGGACGACGGTGTGCTCGGTGACGTCGAACGCGGCGAGCGCCCAGCCGCCGGTCGTGTACTCGAACGCGGCGATACGGGTCGCGTCGTCGTCGATGACGCGCGAGCCGAGGTCGTGACTGAGTCGCGACCGCGGTGTCAGACCGACCGGGAACACGGGCGGTAACTGCGGTCTGTCCGGACCTCCGCTCCGGCGTCCGTGCGTGGTCATACCACTCGATGTGGAGCATCCACGAAAAACGACACGGTGTCCGCGCCGCGGCCGGTCGGCGCATCGCCGCGAGCACCGACGTTACTCCTCGACTCTCCCGTAGCGCTCGTGGACCGTCTCGACGTACGCCGCGAGGAACTCGTCGTCGGACAGCCCCTCGCCGGCGCCGAGGTCCACGAGCAGGGCCTCGAGTTCGTCGCGGGGCTGATGGCACTCGCGTCGGAAACACGGCTTGCAGAGGTACTCGAACGCCTTCCCGTTGCGCTCCCAGCGGTCCCCGTGCTTGTCGTACTCGCGTGCGTCGTCCCGCGACACCTCCGTCCCGCAGGCGACGCACGCAACCGGGTCGCTCCCCGAACTACTCCCTGACCGCCACATACGCGAATCGACGGTGCCCCGGAACTTGTACTTTCTCCCGGTGTTTCGAATCGCGCAACGCGGCGACACTCGCGCACTCACCAACGCCGCGAGACGCGTCCTTTAAGCCGGTCCCTGTCGAGGGATTCTCGTATGGAAGTCAAGTCCCGGCATCACCTGCGGAGCGACGACGTACGCGAGGTCGAGGACGCGGTCAGTGACGCGCTCGGCGTCGACCTGGACGGCGACGCGTACGAGCTCGTCGAGATCGAGGACAGCGAGTTCGACGTCGTGCTCGTCGACGGCGAACCCGACGTCGTCTACGTCGAGGACGAACCGTTCCTGACCGTCTCGGGCGCGAACGAGCATCCGCCGGCGACGCGCGTCGTCACGGTGGACGCGGGCGCCATCTCGTTCGTCTCGAACGGCGCGGACGTCATGCGGCCCGGTATCGTCGAGGCGGACGACGCCATCAGCGAGGGCGAACTCGTCGCCATCGCCGAGGAGTCCCACGGGAAGGTGCTCGCCATCGGGCGTGCGCTCGTCGACGGTTCGGACATGGTCGGCAGCGAGGGCAAGGTCGTCGAGAGCATCCATCACGTCGGCGACGACCTCTACGAGTTCGACGTCTGAGCGCGCTCGAATCTACTCCTCTGCGGCGTCGATGCTAACTACTCTTCGGCGGCGTCCATGTCGTCGTCCTCGTAGGCGTCGCCGTACTTCTCCAGTGCCGCCTCGTAGCCCTGTTTCGCGTACTCGTAGGTCTCGCGGAGGTCAGCGAGCGGCGTCTCCGTGGCGTCGACGCGGAGGTCGTCGTAGTACGGTTCCGGCTCGCGGTCCTCGGTCGTCGCGACCTTCAGCGCGGCGGATTGGACGGTGAGGTCCTCGCGCTTGTCGCCGCCTTCCTCGTGCCCGGCTTCGAGCGCGTCGACGAGCCGGAGCGCGAGCGGGCGGTCGTCGCCGCGGGTGCCCTCGTAGACGTCGCTCGTCGCTTCGAGCACCTCGGGGCCAGTGAGGAGGTTCCCCGCGACCGTGTGGTTCTCGCCGACGACGTCGTCGTAGTGGTCCATGCACTCGTCGCCGCTGAACGCGAACTCGCCGTCGCGGCCGACGCCGTGGAGCTGTCGCGCCTCGGCGTTGTCGTCCGCGTTCAACAGCGCCTGGAGCGCGTCCTCGACCCCCAGGCCGTCGTCGAGGTACTCGACGCCCTTCCGGCCGAGGCGCTCGTTCACGAGGCTCTGGGTCGCGACCGCACCGTGCTCGGAGACGAACGGGCACATCGTCCCGACGCCCGGCAACCGGGTCGTCACCGCCACGCCGAACCGCGTCTGCTCGTCGCCGTCGTCGTCCTCGTACGTCTCGCGAACGCAGATGCTGAACGTCATGTCGGGTGGTACCGAACCGAGCCTCAAAAGCGTGCGTCCCGCGGCAGCGCGAACGCGGCCGTCGGTGTCGCTCGGCGACCGCGTCGACCTCAGAGCGCGAGGACGCGCTCGACGTCCCCCGTTATCTCGTAGTGCCGGCCGTCGCGAGCGACCTCCAGCCCGAAGAACCCCAGGCAGACGGCGGTGGTGAGCCCGCAGGCGAACATGAGGTAGTCCACGTCGGTCGCGGTCCCGGCGAGGACGTCCGGCGCGTACAGGAGCGGGAGCGTGGCAGCGGCGACCGCGTACGACGCGCCGAGGAGGTGCCGCCAGGACACCGCGACGACGCCGAGGTCGACGCTCGCGACGGTGGCGCCGAGCACCGCGAGCACGCCCGAGACGACGAGCAGGGCCACCAGCGGCGACGCGACCAACCCGGCCGGACCGAACAGGCCGACGAACGCGACCGCGACCGCGATCTCGAGGAGGCCGAAGTAGACGAAGCGGGACTGTCGCATACTCGATACGATTCCGGCCGGCGGCAAAGTCCTTTCCCCACGCCGCACTGACGCCGGACTGACGGATCACGCATTGACGGACCACGCACCGACGGATTCCACGCCGGGCGGCGATACCGCCAGTGCATCGCTCCCGCTCGCACCGCCAGGTTTCGACCGACCACAGCAAGAACTATACGGTTGCCGTCGGACCTACTCCGGTATGGGCTTCATGAGCAAGATCCTCGGCGGCCGCGACGAACGCAGCACCGAGGACTACGTGGAACTCGACGTCGGCGACTTCGACGCCGCTGCCTCCGACGGCGCCGCGATGCAGGTGCATATCGCGGAGGTCGACGGGCAGGCCGACGCCATCGATATCAAGGACGCCGTGTACGACGGCGACCTCGTCATCGCGGACATCACGCGACTCCGCACCGAGGACCGCACCGTCGAACACATCGTCGACGAACTCCGACAGGTCGCCGACGAGGTCGGCGGCGACATCGTCCAGAAGGGGGACGACCAGCTCATCGTCACCCCGACGGGCGTGAAGATCAGTCGCGAGAAGCTCGGCCGGGACTGACCGACTGACTGACTGACTGACCGCGTCGCTCGTTCTCTCTGGCGCGCTTGGATCCGTCGACGAGCGACGGCGCTCGAGTCCTCAGAAGGAATCCTTGCCGGGGTTCGAGGAACCCCAGTCGCCGCGGCCGCCCTCGGTTCGGTCGACGCCCATGATGGACTCGGCCTGGTCGACGCCGAGGCTCTCGCCGGCGTCGGGGACGCGGACGGTGACGTCCTCTATCTCCTCCCACGTGAGGAGTTCCGCTTCGATGTTCCCGGTGGTGATGTTCGCGACGTCGCAGCCCTTGCAGCCGCCGCCGAGTTCCACGATGACCTCGCCGGTCTCGGGGTTGGCCTCGCGGACGGCGCTCGTGCCGCCGTGCATCTGGATGATGGGCATCTGCTTCGTGAGCCACGTCTCGACGCGCTCCCGGAGCGCCTCCTCGGTCGCGTCGGCGTCGGTCGCGTCCGTACTCATTGACTCTGGGTAGCCTGCGCGCGAGGATAACGTTTGGGTATCAGTCGCACGATCCGTCTGGAACGACCGTGATAGACCGGGCGTCTCGGCGGTCTCGCGAACGCGCCCTTGGCGCCCACGCTTCAGGCGTCGTCGTCGCGACCGCGCAGCAGGCGGCTCGCGCCGACGCCGAGCCCGGCGAGTGCGGCGAGCACGCCGAACCCGGGCGTCGACCCGCTCGCGTCGTCCTCGGTGGTCGTCGGCTCCTCGTCTGGCATCGCCGTCGTCGGTTCGGCCGTCGTCGGCTCCGTGGTCGTGGGCGTCGTCGTCGGTTGCGTGGTCGTCGCCGGCGCTCGCGCCTCCAGTTCCTCGCGAGTCCACGCGACCTCGCTCGGCTTCTCCGCCATCTCGCCGGCGACGTCCGGGAACGTCAACAGTCCAGGGGTGGCTTTCGCGCTCATCGCCGACGACGCGTAACTGGATGCGACGAAGAACTCGCCGGGGACCGCGAGTTGCGCGGTCCAGAACGCGCGCTCGGTCGGCGACGCCCACCACGCGAGGCGCTCGGGGTTCGCGGGGTCGCTCACGTCGTGCACGCTCACGCCACCCTGGTACCACGACGCGTACAACCTGCCGTTCCGGAGGTCGAAGTTGTGGCTCGTCGTCCACGTCCCGCCACGGTACGCGTTGCTCTCCGACACCGGCGGGTCGACGTGCCCGACGCGCTCGGGGTTCGCGGGGTCGCTGATGTCGTAGAACGTGATGCCCGATGGACCACCCGAGTCGTCGTTCGGGTCGAGGTCCCAGGACTCCCCGCCCTCGGCCATCAGCGACGCGTCCTCGTTCACCGTCACGTAGTGGGCGTTCCCGCCCGGTTCGACGTACGCGGACTGCGTGAGTTCCTGGTTCTCCTCGAGCGTGTACTCGCCGACGCGCGAGACGAACGTCGGGTTCGCGGGGTCGCTCACGTCGACGACGAACACGCCGGCGTCCCAGTACGCGCAGTACGCGACCCCGTCCTGGACGGAGAGGTCGTGGAGCGGCGCGTTCCTGGGGCGCGCCCAGTCCTCGTTCCAGTCCCCGGGCTCCCACGTCGCGAGGCGCTCGAAGGCGTCCCCGGAGACGTCGACGATGTCGATCTCGAGACTGAAACTCGTCGTGAGGTACGCGACGCCGTCGACGAGCGCGGCGTTGTGGATGCCGTGCTCTGGCGTCGCGAACCAATCACCGACCTGCGTCGGGTTCGCGGGGTCGCTGACGTCGTAGAGGTAGAACCCACGTGGCCCGCCGCCCTGCGCCGCGGTCGGCACGAGCAACTGGCCGTCGTCGTACTTCACGTCCAGGACCTCGCGGACGTTCTCGCCGTCCGGACTCTGGATGCCCGCCGCCTCGCCGACGACCGTCGGGTTCGCTGGGTCGGAGACGTCCACGCTCACGAACCCACTCCCGACCGCGACGAACGCCGTCTCGCCGTCCGGCGTCACCACGGCCTCGGCAGCCCCGTCGATGTCGACCTGTCCGCGCGGCGCGTACGCCACGCTCGACGCCGGAGCGGTCCCGGTAGTCGCTCCCGCGTCGCTCGCGCCCGCCGTCGTTCCGAGCGCCGCCACCGCCGTCGCGCTCGCGCCAGCGCGCAGGACGTCGCGCCGCCGCAGGGACCAGGGGTCGTGTTCCATGCACACGAACAACGGAGCGTCGAGGATAAGACTGTCTACCCGCAGGTGGAAGAAACAGCGTCGCGTTCGACGGAACCGACGGACGCCACGCGAGTGGTCGTCGGGACCCGTCGTACGCCCCGGTCGGTCACCGAGACCCGGGGTGCGTTACTCCTCGCCGTCCTCGTCGGCGTTCGACAGGAGGCGTGCGGCGCCGAGTCCGAGGCCGCCCGCTGCGGCGAGCGCACCGAACCCGGGCGTCGACCCGCTGGACTCCGTCGTCGCCTCCGAGGTCGGCATCTCTGTGGTCGGCATCTCGGTGGTCGGCATCTCCGTCGCCTCCGAGGTCGGCATCTCCGTTGGCTCGGTCGTCGTCGGTTCCGTCGTCGTGGGCTCGGTCGTCGTACTCTCGGTCTCGATGTACTGCGACCAGTCGATATCTGTGACGAGCCCCGTCTCCTCCGGCGGCGTGAACGCACCCGGCGGGTCCGCCATCTCGCCGGCCTTCGTGGAGAACGTCATCACGCTCCCCTGCATGTTCCCGGCGACGAAGAAGTCGCGGTCGCCCGCGACCTTCGCGCCCCAGAACATCGTCTCGCTGGGTTTGCGCCACCACGCGAGGCGCTCGGGGTTCGCGGGGTCGCTCACGTCGTGCACCATCACGCCGCCGTAGTACCACGAGGAGAACAGGCGGTCGCCGCGGATCGAGAAGTTGTGACTCGTCGTGAACTGTCCGCCCCGAGTCTCGTCCTCAGCGCCCGGCGGGTGGATGGTCGCGAGCTCCTTCGGGTTCGCCTTCTCGGAGATGTCGAACACCGTGATCCCGCTCGAACCGCGCTTGTCGTCGTTCGGGTCCGCGTCCCAGGACTCCGCGCCCTTGTAGAGGTAGTCCCCGTCCGGGCTCGGTCGGACGTAGTGGCTGTTCCCCGGCGGCTGGAGGCCGACCGCGCCGAGGCTCTCCCGGGGGACCTGCGAGAGCTTGTCCGCGGGGAGTCCGCCGGCGCGTCCGAGCACCGTCGGGTCCTGCTTGTCGCTGACGTCGACCATGAACGTCCCGGCGTCCCACTGCGCGAGGTACATGACGTCGTCCTGCACGTAGAGGTCGTGACAGGACCGCAGGAAGCCGTGGACGTCGCTCCACTTGTCGTCGTGGTCGACGATGGAGAACGAGTTCACGACCTCGAACTCGTCGCCGCTCGTGTCCACCATCTTCGCGCCCTCGTACTCGAAGTCCGAGATGGTGAGGTACGCGTAGCCGTCCGCGAAGAAGCTGTTGTGGATCGGGTGATCGACCTCGAGGACGTCGAGGCGCTCGGGGTTCGCGGGGTCGCTGATGTCGTAGAGGAGCGCGGCCTTCACGACCGCTCCTCGCGGCGACCCGTTCGGGCCGGTGACGAGGAGGCGGTCGCCGTCAATCTTGACGTCCGCGATCATCTGCATCGGGCCGTCCTCGTTATTCTGGAGGAGCGCGCCGCGTTCGGCGGCGATGCTCGGAGAGGCGGGGTCGGTGACGTCGACGATGGCGAAGCCCTTCCCGGCGGCGACGGCGGCGTACTTGCCGTCGCCGGTCGTCGCGACCTCCTGGGTGCCGTCGACGGCGACCTCGCCTTTCGGGGCGTACGATGCCTCGTCTGCGCTCGCGACCCCGCCGAGGCCGGCGAGGGCGAGCGCGCCAGCGCTCGAACGGAGGACCTGTCTGCGTCGCATACCAACACACCAGACCGCAGTATAGTTAAAAGATAGCGAATGTATGACGTTGATTTTAGTAACTGTGCGGGATGGTGACGTGACTCGTTGCGCGGGCGGTCAGGCGGTGAGGTGCTTCCGGTCGCCGGTGCCCTCGGTCATCGCGCTGGCGAGGGCGCCCTTCACGACGACGTCGTCGCCGAGCGTCGTCAGCTGGATGTCGGGGACGTTCGTCATCACCATCTCGGCGACGCGGTCGCGGATGGGGTCGAGGACGCGCTCGGTGTTGTGGAGCGCGACCGCGCCACCGACGAACACGACGAGGGGCGCGAACGAATGCACGAGGTTCGTGACGCCGATGGCGTTCCAGTGCGCGAGCTGGTCGACGACGTGCGCGGCGAACGCGTCGTCGTCGGCGTGCTCGAAGACGTCGGCGGCGGAGAAGTCGGGATCCTCTAGCGGGAGCGCGGTGTCGACGGTCGGGTCGTCCTCGGCGAGCAATCGCGCGTACCCGGGGATGTTCTCGCCAGAGCAGTACGCCTCCCAGTGGCCGTCCTTCCCGCAGCCACACGTCATGCGGCCTTCCGGGTCGACGACGTAGTGCCCGACCTCGCCGGCGTTCCCGTCCCAGCCGGCGACGACGCGACCGTCGACGCAGACGCCCGCTCCGATACCCGAGGATATCGTGAGGTACGCCATGTCGTCGGGGTTCCGGTTCGAGTGGAAGCGTTCGCCGATGACGCCCGCGGCGGTGTCGTTGTGGAGGTAGACGCGGTCGCTGTCGACGAGCTGCCCGATGGGCCCGGCGAGCGGGATGCGGTCGATGGTGTCGGGGAGGTTCGCCGGGTCCTCGACGCTCCCTTCGGCGAGGTCGAGCGGCCCGATGGACCCGATGCCGCAGGCGTCGACGGCCGTCGGCGCGACGCCGGCGTCGGCGCACGCGCCGCGGAGCGCGTCGAGGACGGCTTCGGTGACGGCGATGCCGGTCGGTCCGCGCGGTGTTCCTCGACGATTCGACCCGACGACGCGTCCTTCGGCGTCGCCCACGACGGCCCGGATGTTCGTGGCGCCCAGGTCGACGCCCGCGTACGTGGCCATTCTCGTTCGAGTCACCGAGCCCCGCGCACTTAACGCTGTAGCATTTACTCGATGTCGAGTTTCGGGGTGGGCGTCGGGGTGGCCGAGTCCTCCATCGTCGCCGAGTCGTCGTCGGGTCGTCGTCGGGTGGTCGCCGAGTCGTCGTCGGGTGGTCGTCGCCGCTAGTTGCTGTTGTTCGTCGAGGGGAGCTGCGGGATGAGCCACGAGAGGAACGCGTCCTGGCTCCGCGTCTGCAGCCACACGCGCCCCGGCCCCTGGAACTCCGCGACGAGGCCCTCGCCGGAGAACAGCGTCGACTTCAGGCCGCCGACGCGCGTGACGTCCCAGTTCACGCCACCTTCGAACGCGACGATGTGGCCGGTGTCGACGACGAACCGCTCGCCGGCCGCGAGCCCGCGCTCCTCGACCGCGCCGTAGCTCGACATGAACACCGGGCCGGTCCCGGTGAGCTCGAGGAGGAACAGGCCTTCGCCGCCGAAGAACGACCGGCCGCCGCCGAACTTCGTGTCCACGTCGATCTCGGGCGTCGCCGCGAGGTACGACCCGCTCTGGACGAACAGGGTCCCGTCGAGGTCGTACTGCGTGATGTCGCCGGGGAGCGGCGGCGCGAGCGTCACCGACCCCGGCGACTCCGCGGTGAACGTGTTCCGGAAGAACGACTCGCCGCCGAGCACGGACCGCTTCAGGTTCTTCATCAACCCGCCGCCGCCGCGGTTCGTCTCGATGGCGATCCCGTCCTCGTGGGACACCATCGCGCCGGCTTCCGCCATGATGGTCTCGCTCTGGTTCAGGTCGATTTCGACGGCGGCGAACGACGGCCGGTTCCGTATCTCGTACTCCATACCAGTCTCATACGATGATTGACAATATAAGCGTTCACTGCCAGCTGTTGGCCCGGCGCACGCTGCCACCCGACCGATTCGAGGTCGTCCAGTGTCCACCGACGGTGGCGCTCAGATGTTCCCGCCGCGGCCGCCACCGCCGAAGTCCCCGCCACCCATCTCGAACGAGATGCCGCCGTCGCTCGTCTCGCGCGTCGGCAGATGCGGGACGAGCCACGAGAGGAACGCGTCCTGACTCCGCGTCTGCAGCCACACCGTCCCGGGCCCCTCCATGTCGCAGACCAGCCCCTCGCCGGAGAACAGCGTCGACTTCAGGCCGCCGACCTTCCGCACGTTCCAGTTCACGGACTCCTCGAACGCGACGATGTGGCCCGTGTCGACCGTGAACCCCTCGCCGTCGCGCAACGCCTTCCGTTCGACCGCGCCGTAACTCGACATGAACAGCTCGCCCAGTCCCGAGCACTTCAGGAGGAACAGCCCCTCGCCGCCGAAGAACGTCCGACCGCCGCCGAACTTCGCGTCCACGTCGATCTCGGGCGACGCCGCGAGGTACGACCCGCTCTGGAGGTACACCGTCCCGTCGAGGTCGTACTGGACGACGTCGCCGGGGAGCGGCGGGGCGAACGTCACCGACCCCGGCGCGTCCGCGGTGAACGTGTTCCGGAAGAACGACTCGCCGCCGAGGATGGAGCGCTTCAGGTTCTTCATCAACCCGCCACCACCGCGGTCCGTCCGGATGCTGATGCCGTCCGAGTGCGAGACCATCGAACCGGCCTCCGCCATCACGCTCTCGCCCTGGCTCAGGTCGATCTCGACGGCGGCGAACGACGGTCGGTTCCGTATCTCGTGGTCCATACCGCCCGCTTCGATACCGAACCATGTAAAACGCTGACACGGTGGGTGTCGCCCGTCGACGACGCCCGTCGACAACGACCGGCCGTCGTTCAGCTCGTGCCGGCACGGACGAACGTCACCGGACAGGGCGCCGAGAGCATCACGGACTGCGCGGTCGACCCGAACACCGCCTTCCCCGTCGGCGAACGGTCGCGGCCGGCGACGAACACGCGGTCCGCGTCGACGTCCTCCGCCGCTGCGACGATCGCGTCCGACTTGTTCCCGACGCGACCGCGAACCTCGTACGCCACGTCGGCGTCGTCGAACGCAGCGGTCAGGTCGCGAACGGTCTTCTGGCGGCGAGCGGTCGCCGTCGGGCTGGCGTCGGACTGGTCGAGTCGCTCGCGGACTCCCTCGAAGTCGTCCTCCTCGAAGACGTGCAAGAGCACCACGCGAGCGCCGGTCGGTACGGCGACGTCGGTGACGGCCGTCGCGAGCGCGTCGAGCCGGTCCGCGTCTCCCGGGCCGACCGCCACGAGTAGCGTTGAGAGCGTCATGCACCTCGACTCGGACGGCACGAACATAATTCTGGTGGAGCATTTACTCGCAGCCGGAGCAATCCACGGGACCCGCGTGAGGCGCGGGGACGAAGCGCCGACCCGACCGACTCGTTCCACCGAACCCGCCGTCGGCGGCAGACACTTTCATAGTCACGCCCCCGCCTAGGGACATCCGACGCGGATGAGCGCGCAGACCGCAGTCCTCTACGTGCAAGGGGACGACGACCCCACCCGGCACGCCCTCACCGACCGTGAGGACCTCCTGGTGTACACCGCCGCCACGCAATCCGAAGCCAACGACGTCCTCGGCTCCGCACGCGTCGACTGCATCGTCTGCCCGCACGCCCGCTCGGACGGCCCGAGCGGTCGACGCCTCCTGGAACGCCTCACCACCAGCCACCCCGGCGTCCCCGCCATCCTCACCAGTCGCGACCCCGACGACGACCTCGCCGCCGCCGTCGCCGCCGGCGCCGCAACCGAATACCTCCCACTCGGCATCTGGGCCGACCCGGCAGCGCGCCTCGGTGAACGCATCACCCATCACGCCGACGCACGCGTCACCAGCCCCAACGACCAGACGCTCGGCGGCCTGCTCGCCACCGCCCGCGAACTCATGACCACGCGCCGACCAGCGTCCATCGCCAGCGTCGTCACCGACGCCGCCGTCGACATCCTCAGCTTCGAACGCGCGAGCGTCTGGCTCGTCGAGGACGTCACCGCACTCGCCGCCGTCCACGACGCCTACGACGACCCCCGAACCCTCGCGCTCGCCGCCGCCCGCCCCGACGACCACGACTGGCAGTCCACGTACGACGCCGGCGAAGAACCGGTCGGGCGCGTCTACGAGAACGGCGAACCGACCGTCATCGAGCACGACGACTGCGCGCTCATGTTCTTCCCGCTCGGCGACCACGGCGTCCTCGCCGTCGGCGCCGACGGCGTCGACGCCATCGACGACGCCGACGTCCAACTCGCCGAGATACTCGCCGCGAACGCCGCCGCCGGCGTCGACCGCGCCCGCCGCGAACAGACCCTGTCGCTCTACCAGACCGTCGTCGACAACGTCCGCGAGATGATGTACGTCCTCGACGAGCGCGGCCGCATCGTCCTCGCGAGCGACGAGGTCGTCGACGCCTCCGGCTACGACCGCGAGGACGTCCTCGGCGCGCACGTCTCCCGGTTCTTCCCCGACGACGGCCTCGAACGCGGCACCGAACTCATCGCCGACCTCCTCGAAGAGGACGACCCGAACGCCACGCGCACGTACCGCGCCGACGCCCTCACCGCCGACGGCGACCCCATCCCCGCCGAGATCGAGCTCTCCGTCCTGCGCGACGACGACGGCAGCTACCAGGGCACCATCGGCGCGATACGCGACATCAGCGACCTGCTCGCCGCCGAAGCCGAACGCGACCGGGAACGCGACCGCTTCCGGTCGCTGTTCGAGCACCTCCCCGACCCCGTCATCGACTCCAGCTTCCAGGACGGCGAACCAGTCATCGACTCCGTCAACCCCGCGTTCGAGCGCGTGTTCGGGCACGACGAGACCGACGTCGTCGGCACGCCCGTGAACGACGTCCTCGTCCCGAACGAGGACGACGACGAGCTCGCGGACGAACTCGACGCTCGCGCGCTCGCCGACGAGAACGTCAGCGCCGAGATAACGCGGTCGACCGCCGACGGCGACCGCCACTTCCTCTTCCGTGGCATCCCGTACCACGTCGACGGCGACGACGTGCACGCGTTCGGTATCTACACCGACATCACCGACCAGTACGACCGCGAACAGCACCTCCAGGTCCTCCATCGCGTCCTCCGGCACAACCTCCGCACCGACATGGGCATCGTCACCGGCTACCTCGACCAGCTCGCGGAGGACCTCGAGGACCCCGACGCCGTCGGCATCCTCAGGCACGTCATCGGTCGCGCCGAGGACGCCGCCGCACTCGCCGACAAGGTCCACCAGCTCGAACAGGTCATCCGGAAGGACTCCACGTTCACGACCGGCCCGACGAACGTCGCCGACCACGTGCGGTCGCTCGCCGACCGACTCCGCGACACGTACCCCGATGCCACCATCACCACGGACGCACCCGCGGAAGCGATCGCGAACGCCGACGAACGCCTCGACCTCGCCGTCGAGAACCTCGTCGAGAACGCCGTCGAGCACGCCCAACGCCCCGACCCCGTCGTCGAGGTGCTCGTCGAACCGAACGCGGCCGGCGGCGTCGACATCGTCGTCGCCGACAACGGCCCCGGCATCCCCGACCACGAACGCGACCTCCTCACCGGCGACCGGTCCGTGTCGCGCGTCGAACACGGCGAAGGCCTCGGGCTCTGGGTCGTCTCCTGGGTCGCGCGGTCGCTCGGCGGCACCGTCTCCTTCGGCGACCCCGACGCCGGCAGCGAGGTCGTCCTCGAACTCCGCGCGCCCTGACTCGCGAAGAACGCGCCGGTTCAGTTCCCCTGGATGGCGTCGATGACCATCGCCGCCGCGATAACGGGTTCCTTCGGGACGTCGCTCGCGTCGTCAATGTGGACCTCGTAGCGGTCCTTCAGCGAGAACTGGCCCTCGATACTCCCGACGTGGTCGCCGTCGCGGTCCGTTATCTCGTACTTGTGCGGGATCAACCCGCCGAACGGCAGGAAGTTCCGAGCGAGCGTGACGAGCGCGCCACGCGAGTTGATCTCCGCGAGCTTCGCCTCCGTCCGCGCGTCCCGGATCTTCCACGTGTCCTGGAGGATGCTGTAGTCGTTGTCGAGGATGACGAGGTCCTCGCCCGTCTGCGCGTCCGTCAACACGTAGTTACCCGCGACGTCGATGATGCCACCGGCCTTCACGGTGAACACCTCGTTCCCGTCCGCGTCCACGAACGGGAACTCCTCCTTCATCTTGAACATCTTCTGTTTCCCGCGGATGAGGACGTTCCCGCGGGAATCCATCGCCTTGTACTTGTTCCGGATGAACGCCTGCTCGACGGTGTAGTGGTCGTCCACGAGGTCCAATCCCTGGATGTCGTACGTGCGGTCTGTGTCCATACCGACCATTGCCCGAGTAACCAACTTAAATCGATGGACGTGGTGACCGGACGCGGAACCCCACCGCATCGAACGCAACCGACAACCCTTCACTGGTGCAGTCACTGTCTACCGCCAATGACAAAGGAGTACATCGAGGTCCGCGGCGCGGAAGAACACAACCTCAAGGACATCGATGTCGAGATCCCCCGCGAGCAGTTCAACGTCGTCACCGGGCTCTCCGGGAGTGGGAAGTCCTCGCTCGCGTTCGAGACCGTGTACGCCGAAGGGCAACGTCGGTACATCGAGTCGCTGTCGGCGTACGCGCGGAACTTCCTCGGCCAGATGGACAAACCCCAGGTCGAGACCGTCGAAGGCCTGAGTCCCGCGATCAGCATCGACCAGAAGGCCGCGGCGAACAACCCGCGGTCCACGGTCGGGACCGTCACGGAACTCCACGACTACCTCCGCTTGCTGTACGCGAGAGTCGGAATCCCGCACTGTCCCGAGTGCGGTCGCGAGGTCGGCGAACAGAGCGCCCAGGAGATGGTGAGCCGCATCATGGAACTCCCCGAAGGGACGAAGGCGAAGCTCTGCGCGCCCGTCGTCCGCGACCAGAAGGGCGCGTTCGAGGACGAGTTCGACCGGCTCGTCGCCGACGGCTACGCCAGGGTGGAGGTCGACGGGGAACCGTACGACCTCACGATGGACCGCCCGGACCTCGACGAGAACTACGACCACACCATCGACGTCGTCGTCGACCGCATCAAGGTCAGCACCGACGAGCGACCGCGCATCACGGACTCCGTCGAAACGGTCCTGGAGGAAGCCGACGGCGTCGTGAAGGTCGTCGTCCCCGATCCCCCGGAGGGCGCGGCGGAAGCGCTCGGCGGGTCCGCGGCCCGCTCCACGGGCGCACTCGGTGACGCTAGCGACGACACCGAGGACGCCGGCGGCGACGACCGGCTCGTCGTGGAACTCAGCGAAGCGCTCGCGTGCACGCACTGCGGCATCGACATCCCCGAGATCGAGACGCGGTCGTTCTCGTTCAACTCGCCCCACGGTGCGTGCCCCGAGTGCGAAGGCATCGGCGAGACGAAGGAGGTCAGTGAATCTCGCGTCGTCGTCGACCCCACGAAACCGCTCAAGCACGTGTTCGAGGCGTGGAGCTACAACCGGTCGTACTACCAGACGCGCCTCGACGCGGTCGCCGAACACTTCGGCGTCTCGCTGTCCACGCCGTTCGAGGACCTCGACGACGACGTCCAGCAGGCGTTCCTCTACGGCACCAGCGAGGAGGTGGTGTTCAAGCGCCAGACGAAGAACGGCACGCGCCGGAAGGAGAAGCGCTTCGAGGGCGTCATCCCGAACCTCGAACGCCGCTACCTCGAGACGGACTCGGACTCCACGCGCGACCACATCGAGGACTACATGAGCGTCACCGAGTGTCCCGCCTGTGACGGGTCCCGACTCAAGCCCGCGAGTCGTGCGGTGCTCGTCGACGGGACGAGCATCGCGGACGTGAACCGACTCAGCATCGGGGACGCGCTCGCGCACTTCGAGGGCGTCGAGGCGAACCTGAACGAGCGCGAGACGAAGATCGCCGAGGAGATCCTCAAGGAGATCCGGGCGCGCCTCGGGTTCATGACCGAGGTCGGGCTCGAGTACCTCACGCTCGACCGCGAAGCCGCGACCCTGTCGGGCGGCGAAAGCCAGCGCATCCGGCTCGCGACGCAGATCGGGAGCGGGCTCGTCGGCGTCCTCTACGTGCTCGACGAACCGAGTATCGGCCTGCATCAGCGCGACAACGACCGCCTCCTGAACACGCTCGAGGAACTCCGCGACCTCGGGAACACGCTCATCGTCGTCGAGCACGACGAGGAGACGATGCGGCGCGCCGACCACGTCATCGACATGGGGCCCGGCCCCGGGAAGCGCGGCGGTGAAGTGGTCGCGCAGGGCGACTACGACGACATCGTCGGCACGGAGAACTCGACCACCGGCGACTTCCTCGCCGGCCGCAAACAGATTCCCGTACCGGCACAGCGCCGGAGCGCGGAGGCGTTCCTCACCATCGAGGGAGCGCGCCAGCACAACCTCAAGGACCTCGACGTCGACCTCCCGCTCGGGTCGTTCACCGCGATCACGGGCGTCTCCGGGTCCGGGAAGTCGACGCTCATGCACGACGTCCTCTACAAGGGCCTCGCTCGGCGCATGAACGACAACACGAGCGTGAATCCCGGCGAGCACGACGACATCACGGGCATCGAGGACGTGGAGACGGTGCGGCTCATCGACCAGAGCCCCATCGGGCGGACGCCGCGGTCGAACCCGGCGACGTACACGGGCGTGTTCGACTACATCCGCGAGCTGTTCGCGGAGACGAAGCTCTCGAAGCAACGCGGCTACGAGAAGGGCCGGTTCTCGTTCAACGTGAAGGGCGGGCGCTGCGAGGAGTGCGGCGGCCAGGGGACCGTGAAGATCGAGATGAACTTCCTCAGTGACGTCTACGTGCCCTGCGAAGCCTGTGACGGCGCGCGGTACAACGACGCGACGCTCGACGTGACCTACAAGGACGCCACGATCGCGGACGTCCTCGACATGAGCGTCGACGAGGCGTACGACTTCTTCGAGTCCTCCGGGCGGCTCCGGCGGCGCCTGAAGCTCCTGAAGGACGTCGGCCTCGGCTACATGCGGCTCGGGCAGCCATCGACGACGCTCTCAGGTGGGGAAGCCCAGCGCATCAAGCTCGCGGAGGAGCTCGGGAAGAAGGACTCCGGGAACACCCTCTATCTGCTCGACGAGCCGACGACGGGCCTGCATTCTGCGGACGAGAAGAAGCTCATCGACGTCCTGCATCGACTCGTCGACAACGACAACACGGTCGTGGTCATCGAGCACG
This sequence comes from Halorubellus salinus, assembly GCF_020567525.1. Taxonomy (GTDB): domain Archaea; phylum Halobacteriota; class Halobacteria; order Halobacteriales; family Natrialbaceae; genus Halorubellus; species Halorubellus salinus. The sequence continues at coordinate 505,284 of NZ_JAJCVI010000002.1, read as the reverse complement.
AGCTCGACCTCGTGAAGAACGCGGACCACGTCGTCGACCTCGGCCCCGAGGGCGGCGAGAACGGCGGCGAGCTCGTCGCGGCGGGGACGCCGGAGGAGCTGGCGCGCACGGACGCGTCGCACACGGGCCGCTATCTCCGGGACCTATTGCCGGCGGTCGAGGCGGAGGGGCCGCGCGGCGAGCGCGTCGAGCCGGAGACGCGCGACATGGACCACGCGGACGACGACGAGGTCGAGGCGGCGCCGGCGACCGACGACTGAGCGGCGAGCAGGCCGCTGGCGAGATGGGAGGGCGAGCAGGCGGCGCTGGGTGGTCCCGGGCGGTGCGCCGCGCTCCCGTCGTGGCCGCGCCGGGGTCGTGGTCAGTGGATGCCGCGGTTCGCCGCGGGTTCGTACTTGAACGTTCGGAGCGACGGCGATGGGTCTGGGGCGACGGCGGCGCCCTCGCCCGGATTACGAAAACCCGATTGAGTTCTCAGGCAGTCTTTCCCGTCCGGATTTCGTTGCCACCCGGGTTTTAATTCCGAATATTCGGTAGCTATATTAACGATGCGTTCGTGTGCTCTATCGAACGGACGAAAAACCGTCCAGTGCATCGACCATGGAACTCGGGGGCCTGCTCGCGGACGACGACGCGGTATCGCCAGTCATCGGCGTGATACTGATGGTCGGTATCACGGTCACGATGGCCGCGGTCGTCGGCGTGTTCGTGCTCGGCGCGAGCACGACGACGTCCGTGCCCGACGTCTCCCTTCGGTACGACGCCCAGGAAGGGTCGACGGACGGCTGGGGTGATTCGGGCGACAGCGTCGAGCGGTTCGTCATCGAGCACGACGGCGGGGACGACATCGACCTGGCGCGCGTCACCGTCCAGTACGCAGGGACGGACGTGAGCAGCGGGACGTTGTCCTGGATGACGTCCACACCGCCGAGCGGGGACGACGTCTGGCGCCCGGGCGAGGAGTGGGTGCTCGAGGACTCGAACCCTGGCGCTAGCGGTGACTTCGCGAGCGACCAGCAGGTGCTCGTGCTCTGGACGACGCCGGACGGGTCCGCCTCGCAGATCCTCGCGAACGGCGACCTCCCCTGACCGGCGGTTCGTCGACGGGTCGCCCGCAGCGCGGCGCTTTTCCGGTCGCGTCTCGTGAGTCGTGGTATGCTGTATCTCGCGACCGACCGTCGCGTGGCGGTCGTCGACCCGACGGGGCCAGTGGTCGAGGAGGCGTTCGTCCTTGGGGTGGACGCGGGTGAGGACATCGAGTCCGACGTCGTCCGCGTGGAGTCCGTGGCGGCGTCGCCGGCGCGTCCGGGGCGAGCGTTCGTCGGGACGGCGGGCGCGGGGGTGTATCGGACGACGGACGGCGGCGGGTCCTGGTCGCGCGTCGCGCTCGGGCCGGCCGCGGACGGCGCCGATGCGTCGCACGTGACGGCGGTCGCGGTGGCGCCGTGGGACGCGGACGTGGTGTTCGCGGGGACGGAGCCGTCGCGCGTCTACCGGTCGACCGACGGCGGCGAGTCCTTCCAGCACCTGCCGGGACTGGTCGAACTCCCGTCGAGCGACGAGTGGGCGTTCCCGCCGCGGCCACACACGCATCACGTGCGGTGGCTGGAGCCGGACCCGCACCGCGAGGGGCGCGTGCTGGTCGCGGTGGAGGCGGGTGCGCTCGTCGTGCTGGACGTCGCGGACGGGACGGCGTCGTTCCGCGAGCGACCGCCGGGGGCGCGACGGGACACGCACGCGATGGCGACCCATCCTGCCGCCGTGGGGCGCGTGTACGCCGCCGCGGGTGACGGGTACGCCGAGAGCGCGCGTCACGGCGACGCGTGGGACCACCCGCAGGACGGCCTCGAGCATCGGTACTGCTGGAGCGTCGCGGTCGACCCCGCGAACCCGGACGTGCGCCTCGTGAGCGCTGCGACGGGAGCCCGAAGTGCGCACTCGCCGGCGACCGCGGACACCCACGTGTACCGGAAGCGCGGCGACGAGCCCTGGGAGCGCGCGATGGACGGTCTCCCCGAACCGACGGGGACGACGCGCCCCGTGCTCGCCGCCGGCGACGACGCGGGCGCGTTCTACGCCGTCTCGAACCGCGGGCTGTACCGGACGACCGACGCGGGCGACGCGTGGACGCGCCTCGACGTCGACCTCCCCTTCGAGGAGGGTGGCGGGACCGCGCGCGGACTGGTGGCCGTCTGAAGCGTTCGGCGGCGCGTGCAACCGGGAAGGATTTACTGCTCGCCTCGCTGTCATCGTGTATGTACGATTTCGTCGTCGTCGGCGTCGGTCCTGCCGGAGCGCGGTTCTCGCGGCGCGCGGCCGACGCCGGGTACGACGTGCTCGCGCTCGAACAGGGCCGGCTCGGCGAGCCGCTCGCGTGTTCGGGTCACGTCTCCGGGGACGTCTGGCAGTACGCCGGTGAGGGCGCTCGCGAGGAACTCCTCCAGAACGAGGTGTACGGCGCGCGGTTCCACGTCGACGGCCCGGGGAGCGACTTCGAGGACTTCTACAAGACCGAGGTCGTGTCGAACGTCATCGACCGCGTCGGCCTCGACCGCCACCTCGCCGAGTTGGCGCGCGAGGCTGGCGCCGAGGTCCGCGAGGAACACACCGTGACGAACGTCGACGAGGGCGACGAGTCGGTGACCGTGACGGTCCGCGGCCCGGACGGCGTCGCGGACGTCGAGGCGAAGATGGTCGCGGGCTGTGACGGCCCGACGTCGCGAGTGCGCCGGGACCTCGACCTCCCGGAGCCGGACGAGCTCCTGCACGGCGTCCTCGGGTTCAGCGACGAGGTCGACCACGGCGACCGCGTCGACGTCCACCTGACGATGCCGGAGTTCTTCGCGTGGCGCATCCCGCGCGGCGACGCCGGCGTCGAGTACGGACTCGCCGCCTCGCCGGGTCCGGACGTGAACGAGCTGTTCGACGACCTCGTCGGCGCGACGGGATACGACGTCGACGTCGCGAAGCGCTGCTCGGGCCTCATCCCGGTCGGGCCGGCGGACTCGGTGACGAGCCACCGCGGGTTCCTCGTCGGGGACGCGGCCGCGCAGACGAAGCCGTTCACGGGCGGTGGCATCCTCTACGGGATGCGGAGCGCGGACCACGCCGCCCGCGAGATCGAGCCCGACCGACCGGGAACGCTCGGTGCGTACGAGGCGGCGTGGCGCGACGAGCTCGCAACCGAGATCCGCCTCGGGCACTGGATCCGGCGCGCGTACTCGCTCCCCGAACCCGTCCAGCGCGTCGGCCTGAAGGCGTTCTCCGGCGAGATCGGCGTGCACATGGACCGGCCGACGAGCGTGTTCTCGCGCGAGCACCTCGCGAGCTGGCTCGGGCGGTCGTGACGATGCCGGACGCTGCTGGCTCGCCGCGGGACACCGTGGTCGCGCTCGCCAACGACGAGCGGTCCCCGCCGACGGTGCTCTCGCTGTCGGACGTCCACGGCTACTACGACTCGTTCGCGTCGGCGCTCTCGCTCCCCGGCGACCACCCCGAGTTCGCGGCGCTCGTCGAGCGTGACGCCGACGGCGACCTCCACTGGGCGGGCGGTCGCGACGGCCGCGAGTACGTCCTCGTCGCGAACGGCGACCTCGTCGACCGCGGGGGCGACAGCGCGCGCGTCGTCGAGACCGTCCGACGGCTCCAGCGCGAGGCGCCTGACGGACACGTCCGGTACCACTGTGGGAACCACGAGCAGTTCGTGCTCGCGGGCGGCGTCGGGTCGACCGACTGGTACTGCGACCGCGTCGACGACGCGACCCGGCGGTCGTTCTTCGACGCGGTCGCCGACGGCGACCTCGCGGTCGCGTACGACGGCTACTCGTACACGTACAGTCACGCTGGTGCGGCCGACGGTCTCGACCCGGCGCGAGCGAACGACGCGTTCCAGCGGATAGCGGCGTCGGTCGCGGACGTCGTCGGCACGGACGCCGACGCGTATCGGACGTTCGAGCGCGCGTTCGACGACGAATGGGTGAGTCGCGCCGGCAGCGACCACCCGAAAGGATCGGACGCCGGGCCGCTCTGGCTCAGCTGGGAGCACCTGCCCGCGGACGCCCCCGAGCAGGTCGTCGGGCACACGCCACACGAGCGCGTGACGCGGAAGGGGAACGTCGTCTGCGAGGACGTCACGAAGAAGAACGTCGGCGAGCGCGGCGGCGAAGCGATGACCGTGGAGACCCCGGGCGCGTTCCGGGTCCTCGAACGCGAGCGCGACGGGAGCGCGCGAGTCCGCGACGTCTGAGACGGCGCTCCCGCCGGGCGATGGCGCGGTCAGTCGACGCCGGGGCGCCGTCTCACTCCTCGGGGCCGTCTTCGGTGGCGACCGGGAGCACGAACGTGACGAGGTTCCCCTCCGGCGTGCAGTCGAACGTGAGCCGCCCACCGAACGACGTCGCGGTCCAGCGGACGAGCCAGAGGCCGAGCCCGCTCGCGTGCTCGAGGGGCGTCTCCACGTCGGACTCGAGCACCGCGACCTCCTGCTCGGGGATCAGGGGTGCGTCGTCGGCGACGACGACGCGCGCCTCGTCGCCGTTCCGACTCACCGTCACGCGCACCGACGCGTTCGGGTCGGGATTGTGGAGGACCGCGTTCTCGACGAGCTCGGTGAGTGCCAGTTCGACCGCTTCGTTGCCGCGCACCGACAGCGAGTCGTCCACGTCGAGTTCGCACGCGATCGACGCCCGCTCGTTCGCGGCCGCGACGGCCGCGACCACCTCGTCGAGGACCGCGCAGATGTCGACGGTCTCCCGCGACGAGTGCGCGTCCTCGAGCGCCTGCTGGAACGCCCGCGCCTTGTTCGCGATCGCGAGGACGTCGGACGCGGCCTCCTCGACCGCCGCCACGGACTCGCGGACTGCCTCGTCCTCGTGGTCCCGGAGTTCGCTCGTGCGGCCGGTGACGACGTTCAGGTTGTTCCGGAGGTTGTGCCGGAGGACGCGGTCGAGGACCGCGAGCCGCTGCTCGTTGTCCTTGAACTCGGTGAGGTCGCGGATGACGCCGACGGTCCCGCCGAAGTCCTCGCCGGGGAGCGGCGCGATGGCGACCTCGCAGTCGCGCTGGTCGCCGTACCGCGTCACGACGTCGACGTCGACCGTCTCCCTGCCCGACTGCTTCGAGAGGAGGTCACCGATGACGCGCTCGCACGCCGCCACGTCCGCCTCCGAGAAGATGGTTCGTGCGTGCTCGCCGACGACGTCGTCCCGCTCGTACCCGGTGAGGTCGACGAACGCGTCGTTCACGCTCGTGAAGTAGCCGTCCTCGTCGAGCGTGTAGATCGGGTCGCCAGCGGTCTGGACGATGGTCTCGTAGCGTTCGAGTTCGCGCTTGCGTTCGCGCTGGCTGGTGACGTCCCGGAAGTAAAGCGTCAGGCCGTCGTCGCTCGGGTACGCCGTCACCTCGAACCAGCGCTCGAGTTCGTCGTAGTACGCCTCGAACGTCCGCGAGTCGCCGGTCTCGAGCGCCTCGTGGTACTCCGTCCAGAACGTCCCGCCGACCTCCTCCGGGAACGCCTCCCAGAGGTTCCTGCCTTGCAGCTCCGCGGCGGTGTAGGGAAGCAGCGACTCCGCTTGCTTGTTCACGAACGTGATGTCGTAGTCCGTGTCGAGCGCGATGAACCCGTCCTTGATGCGTTCGAGCGTGTTCTCCAGGTCCGCGGTGGTCGCGGCGAGCTCGGCCTCGCGTTCGGCGCGGTCGAGCGCGACCGTGACGTGGTCGGCGAACGCGTGCCCGGCGTCCCGCACCGCTTGCGTGTACTCGCGGTCCGGGTCGGCGGCGCCGATGAGGCCGTGGTCGCCGAGCGAGAACACGAGCCCGGTCTCCGCGTCCGTCTCGTGGTCCGTGACCGGGACCTCGGTGACGTTCGCCCGCTCGACGAACGCCGCCCAGTCCCTCGACCCGGGTTCGAGCGGTTGGGCCTCGTCCACGCCGGCAACTGCGACCGGTTCCAGGCGCGTCCGGTCGTCGTTCGGGAACCAGCAGGCGACGACGTCCAGCTCGAGGATGTCCCGGAGGGACTCGACTGCGGACTCCGCGACGTCGGTCGGCGTTCGCGCACCCTGCAATCGTTCGGTCGCCGCGTGCAGGTGCTCGAACAACCGCATCCGCTCGCGGCGCTCGGTGACGTCCCGCTGGAACCCCAGGAAGTGCGTGACCGTGCCGTCGCCGTCCGTGACGGGCATGATGTCGAGTTCGTTCCAGAACGGCGTCCCGTCCACGCGGTAGTTCCGTATCGTCACCGACACGGGCGCGCCGACCTCGATGGCCGCGCGGATCTCGTCGACGACCGCCGAGTCGGTGGCTTCGCCCTGGAGGAACCGACAGTTCCGGCCGAGCGCGGCGTCGCGGTCGTACCCGGTGACCTCGCAGAACTCGTCGTTGACGTACACGAGCGGGAGGTCATCGGCGTTCGCGTCCGCGATACAGATGCCGACGCGGGCTTCGCCGACCGCGCGCTCGAACACGCGGAGGCGTTCGATGCGCGTCTCCCGCTCGGTGACGTCCTGCGCGAGCACCTGCGTCGTCTCGTCGTCGACGACGTCCGCCGAGAGTTCGACGATGCGGTCGCCCGAACGGTCAGCCGTGACGTTGTCCGACGCGTTCGCGCTCTCGACGGCGAGGTCGTACTGGAAGCGGACCGTCGCCGTCGACGGACCGTCGACCGCCAGCAACGACGCGACCGCGTCGCGGTCCGCGGGCCGCACGAACGTCGCGAACGACCGGCCGGCGACCGCCGTGGCGCCCACGCCGACGAGCGACCCGGCGCGCTCGTTCGCGTACGTCACCGTCCCGGCGTCGTCCAGCACGAACAACCCGACGGGGAGGAGTTCGACGAGGCGCTCGTACTCGCGCGAACGCTCTCGGAGTTGCTCGGCGAGCACTCGCGCCCGGAGGAGGCTGTCGACGCGACGCTTCAGCGACGGCGTCCGCAGCGGCGTCTCCAGGACGTCGTCGACGACCTCGAGCACCTGGTCCGTACTGGCCGCGATGCGCTCCCCGCGCGAGCCTTCGGCGACGAGCAGGCACGGCGTGAACACCGCAGACGCGGTCTTGAGGCGCTCTATCTGGGGTGCGGCGGTTCGGAGCGCGCCCGCGTCGACGACGTACAGGTCGCCGTCCGGCGGCAGGTCGTCGGGCGACGCCACCCGGACGTCGTACGCCTCGTCGGTGAACCACGACTTGAGCGACCGGCGGACGCCAGCGTCCGCGACGCCGACGACGACCGTCGACGCGTCCGTCGTCAGCCAGGCGTCGTCGGCGTTCGACGTCGACCGGTCGCTCGAGCCATCACTCATCTTCGCTCGACCACTCCGGCATCCCCGACAGGATACCCCGGAGGTCCCTGAGGGGGTCGCCGATGACGATCCCGGACGGCGTTATCGCGAACTCGCGGAGCGTCCGCTCGAAGTCGCTGGAGCGCTTCTTCAGCACGCCGATCGCCTTCCGGAGCTCGCCGCGGTGTTCGAGGTACCGGAGGAAGACGATGTTGTCCGCGAGGTAACTGATGCGTTCGCTCGTCGGCTCGAAGTCGCCCGTGACGGTGTGGACGTCGTCGGTCAACAGGACGGTGACGCCCATCCCGCGGAGGTACCGGCAGAGCGCGTGGAGCTCCCGGACGAGGTCGTCGTCCGCGCCACGGATGGCCGTCCGGTACCCCGCGATACCGTCGATGAGGACGACGCGCGCGCCGCGCTCCTCGACCTCCTCGCAGACGCCCGCGGCGAACTCGTCGGGCGACACCGCGAGCGCCTCCACGGGCTCGACGGCGAGCGCGTCGTCGTCGAGCATCGCCGAGACCGGCATCCCGATGGCCTCCGCGCGATGCCCGAACGTGTGCTCGTCCTCCTCGAAGAGGTACGCGACCGACCGTCCGTCGCGCGCGGCCGCCGCCACCGCGACCTGGGTCGCGGTCGTCGTCTTCCCGACGCCGGTCGCGCCGCTGATGACGGTGACGGTCCCTGGCGCGATACCGCCGCCGAGGAGGTCGTCGAGCGCGTCGACGTTCGTGGACTCCATCCGCGCGTCGAACTCGCGGCCTCCGTCGTCGGGAACGAGCTTCTGGTACACGTGCATGCCGTCGTCGTCGATGGTGACGGTGTGCGCGCCCGACTGGAACGAACCGCCGCGGTGCTTGCGGACGCGGACCGTCCGGCCCTTGCGTTCGCTGGACAGCTCGATGCTGCCGTCGGCGACGAACTCCAGGTCCTCGTCGGGCGACGCCGTCGTCGGTTGCGTCGAGAACAGGAGCGTGGCGTCGGCGTCGCGGACGTACGACGTGAACGCGCCGACCTCCTCGTAGAACGCGCTGTCGTCCGCGGTGAACTGACGGAGTCGCGACAGCGGGTCGACGAACACCCGGTCGGGGTCGTGCGCTTCGACGGCGTCGCGGATGCCTTCCGAGAGCGACGGGCCGCGCTCCCCCGGTGCGAACACGTCGTACGCGCCGCCGTCCCCGAACCGGTCGGCGTCCGGACTGAAGTCGAAGACGTGGACGTCGGTGAGATCGATGCCGACGCTCGCCGCGTTCGCCCGGAGGTTCTCGGTGGATTCCTCGAGGGAGACGAACAGCGAGCTGCCGGCGTCGTCCGCGGTGAGGAAGTGCTCGCCGAGGATGGTCTTCCCCATCCCGGGGCCGCCGCGCAGGAGGTACGCTCGGTTCGGGACCAGGCCGCCTTCGAGAACGTCGTCGAGCCCCTCGACCCCCGTGGAGAGGCGCGTGGTGGGGGTGGTAGACATACGTGAAATCTAGATACCGCGATAGATAAACTTGCTCACCGGTCTCGACCGTTCAAATCCACCGACTGCGGTTCGGCTGGCCCCTGCGGTCGCGCTGGCGGTTCCGACCGCCGCGCGAGCGGGAACGCGGCGGTCTTCAATCGTAGGTCGGGAGTCGCGCGGACCGGTCGCTGCCCTCGACGAACGGGAGGGCGACGACCTCGCCGTCGACGACCGCGTCCGACTCGGCACGCTCGCTCGCCTCGTCGCCGTCGCCACCGGCGACCTCGACCGTGACGCGCCCCGCGTCGGAATCGTAGGGCACGAGCGCGAACGCGATACCGGCCTCGCGGTGCGGACTCCACGCGGCCCGCGTCACCTCGCCGACCGCGTCCTCGTCGACGCTGACGGTCGCCCCCGCACCCGGGAGCGCGTCGTCGTCCGCGACGCCCGGGAGTTCGACGCCGACGAGTCGCCGCGACGGCTGGCCGACGTTCTCGACGCGCGCCACCGTCTCCTGCCCGACGAAACACCCCTTCTCGTAGTCCACGCCGTTCCGGACGCCGGTGACGTTCGGCACCCGGCCGTCGAGTTCCGTCTGGAACAGCGGCGTCCCGGCTTCGAGCGTCAACGTCTCCCAGGCCGCGTACCCGAACGGCGTCGCGTTGTTCCCGTGATGGAGGAGCGTCTCCCACACCCGCTCGGCCGCACTCGCGGCACAGACGACATCGAAGCCCTCCTCGCCCGCGAGCCCGTCGTTCCGGACGACGGTCACGCCCGCGTCGCTCATCGACCCGCGAACGAACGTCAACGGTTCCGCTGGCGTCCCCGCGCCGTTCAGGACGCTCGCGACCTTCTCGGTCGCCTTCGGGCCGTGCACGCCGAACACCGCGAACTCGTCGCTCGCGCGCTCGACGTCGACGTCCTGCACGAACGTCCGCGAATCCCACTCCTCCGCGAGCCACCCCGCCTGCCCCGGCGGCGTGAAACACAGCAACCGGCCGTCGGCCTCGTACACGTACATGTCCGTGCGAACGCGGCCCTCCGGCGACAACAGGAGCGCGTACGCGCCCTCGCCGTCCTCGCGCGGCACGACGTTCGTCACCGCGTCGTTCACGAACTCCCGGCGGTCGCTCCCCGACACCGTCACCACGCCGTACGCCGCGTCGAACGCGCCGACGACGTGCCGAACCGCCATCGCCGTCCGCGCCGGCCGCCCGTAATCCCGGACGACGCGCCGACCCCCTCGCTCGACGAACGTCGCCCCGTGAGCCTCGTGCACGTCATCGATGATGGTCATGTGGAGGCGTGGACGCCCGAACGGCAAAACCAGTACGGTCCCGGCGCGCGCAGTGACGCGACTCGCGCCCACGCCGCGGAACGGACGGCCTCGCCACTCAGAACGGGAGTTTGTCGCGGAGCGCGTCGAACAGCGACGGCTCGTCGTCCTCCGGGTCCTCCGGGACGACGCGCGGATCGGGTTTCAGGAGCGTCTGCCCGCCGGACCGGTCGACCTCGATGAGGTCGTCGTCCTTCAACTCGGTCAGCGCCGGCTCTATCTCGTCGATTCCGGCGTCGACGTGCGACCGCAGTTCGAAGACGGTCATCCCCTCCTCCCCACGTTCGACCAGGGCGTCGAGCACCGAGACCGACACGTCGTCGCGGTCACGGAACTCCCGCTTCGCTCTCATCACCCCGTAGTTCGGCGGGAGGGACTTTGACCCTTGCCCCGAATCCGGTAGGGGTTACCGGAGGTTCCGGGAGAGCGAGACGATGCCAGCGAGCGCGCTCGCGAGCACCGCGAGCGCGAACGCCGCCTGCAGCGCCGGCTCGTACTTCCGGCTCGCCCAGATGGTGATGAGTCGCGTCACGTTCGTGTAGAACGAGAACAGCGTCGCGACGGCGACGAGCACGAGCACGACGAGCGCCAGCCACTGCAGGCGCTCGTAGAGGTCGCCGCCGAAGAACCCGCTCCGGGAGCGCCCGCGAGACTCGCGGTCGTCGCGCTCCGCGACGTCGTCTCGGCGGTCGATCGAGTCGTCGTCCACGTGGCTGTTCCGCGTCGAGTCGGTCGTCGTGGTGGAATCGTCGGTCATTGTCTTGCCCTCGCGGTGAGTGCGGCGGCGACGAGCGCGACGACGGCGACGGCGACGCCGAACCCTGGCGAGCCGCCGGAACCGCCGGACTCCGTCATCGGCGTCTCCGTGGGTTCCTCGCCTTCGGAGTCCGTCGACTCGAAGTCGCTCGCCTGGAAGCCGTCGTCGTCACCGCTGGTGTTCTCGTCCACCCGAAGGCCGGTGCCGGGTGCGAGGTTCGCGGTGGAGCGCGCGGTCGCGACGACCGTGCCGTCGCGCCACAGGACCGCGTCCAGGTAGTAGTTGTAGTCGTCCGGGACGACGAGTTCGCCGGTCGGCTGGACGGTCTTCCCGCTCCCGACCGCGCCGACCTGGACGGTCGTCCGGTCGGCGACGACGTTCGAGCCGTTCTGGCGCGCCGTCAGCACGAGTTCGAGGTCGTCGACGGTCCCGTCGCCGGTGTTCGTCAGGTACGTCGACACCGACAGCGTCGACCGGTTGTCCTCCACGGCGTCGATGGTGTACTCGATGACGGGTAGCCCCGCGTCGAACTCCTGGAACTGGAGGGGCGTGTCGCGGTAGTCGGGCGTGAGCGTGCCGACGCCGTCGACGTCGCGGACGCCCGTCTCGACGCGCGTGCCGTTCACGTACACGATGGCTTGCACGTCGTAGCCGCCCTGACGAGCGACCGTCAGCGCGCCCTCGCGACTCCGCGTGACGTCGCCGTCGAGCGTGCCATACGAGAGGCGCTGGGTCGCCGAGACGAACCCGGTGTCGTGGTCGACGGCGCGCAGGAGGACGGTGACGTTCCTCGCGGGACCACCGCGCTGCGCGACGAACGGTCGGACGCGGAGGGTGGCGTTCTCGCCGCCGACGTCACCGGGCGCGATCGTCATCTCGACGACGTCGACGAGCGGAGGCCGCTCGGGGCGGTCGGGCGTGTCCTCGGGCGGGTCGAGCGCGCCGGGGACGCCCACGGCGACGCCGACGCCGAGGACGACCGCGAGCGCGACCACGCCGAGGAGGAGGGACTCGGTTCGCACGTCACCGACATTCGAGAGAAACTACAAGTGTCTTGTGTGCTTCGTGTCGCCGACGAAATCAAGTGGCCGCCGGGTCGTGCGCGCCACTCAGTCGTCGCTGGCACTCCCGCGTTCGCGCAACATGTCGCTCGCTCGACGCGCCCAGTCGCCGCGCCAGAACCCGAGCGTCACGATGGTCGCAGCGCTCGCGTAGTGGAGGACGACGCCCGCGAGGATGCCGGGGACGCCCCAGCCGAGTGAAACGCTCGCGACGTACGAGAACCCGAGGTAGAACGCGAGGAGGCTGACGATCCGCGCGACCAGTGGCGTGCGCGTGTCGCTCGCGCCCTGGAGGGCGCCGGAGACGACGACGAACGAGACCAAGAAGGGCGCGGCGACGCCGAACGTCCGCGTGAACGCCACCGCGTTCGGGACGGTACCGGGGTCGCTCGTGAAGAACCCGACGAGCGTCGGCGCGAACGCGAAGATGAGCGCGCCCGCCGTGCCGACGGTGACGAGTCCGAGCGTCGCGGTCGCCCACCCGTTCTCGCGCGCCGCCGCCGCATCGCCTTCGCCGAGGGCCTGCCCGACGACGACGCTCGCCGCGACGTTGAACCCCCGGGAGAGCGGCCCCGTCACCTGCTGGTAGATGCGGAGGCCGATCTGGTACGCGGCGTTCACGTCCGTCCCGAACGACAGCAGGAGCGCGTTGAACGGGAAGTTCGCGAGCGTGTTCGAGAGCCCCTCGACGATCCGCGGCGCGGAGACGGCGACGAGCTGGCGGCCGACGACGGTCGACCGCGGGCGGACGAACCCGACGTCCGTCGTCGAGGACGCGATGAGGCCGGCGAGGACGACGGCGATGAAGACGTTCCCGCCGGCGGTGGCGACGCCGACGCCGACGACGCGATAGCTCGGCACGCCGAACAGCCCGAGGCCGAGGACGAGCGAACCAACGATGTTGAGGAGGTTCCCGGTGACGTTCACGACCATCGGCGTGCGCGTGTCCCCGGTTCCCTGGAGTGCGCGCGCCGCGGTGAGGCCGACGATGCGGGCGGGTGCGGTCGCGAAGATGATGGCGAGGTACGCGCCGCCGACGCGCGCCACATCGTCGGGCGCACCGAGCAGCGAGATGGCCGGCTCCGCGAACAGGAGGCCGAACGCGACGAAGGGGATGCCAGCGAGAAACGAGATGAGGACGGCCTGCGTCACGGCCTCGTCGCGGTTCAGGGCCGCCTTCGCGACCGCGTCCGACTCCGTGGCTGTGGTCGACTCCGTCTCGTCGCCCTCGTCACCCCACTCCTCGTCGGTCCCCCACCTGTCGTCGGCGTCCACGGCCGGTTCGTCGTCCGCGTCCGCGGTCGCGTCGCCGCCCGTGGGCCCGTCGCCGTCCGAACCTCCCTCGCCGTCGTCGTCGTCGTCCGCGTCGTCGCTCCCGCCGCTGACCGCACCGGTGTCCTGGCTGGAGAGCGCGATGGCGCCGCCGCCGAGCCCGAGGCCGACGCGGAGCGGGAACCGCGCGTAGAGGTCCGCGAGCCCGATGGCGGCGACCGCGGCCGGCGAGAACGCGGCGGTGACGAACACGTCCGTGGTCCGCATCCCGGTGCGCACCGTCTGCTCGACGGAGATCGGCCAGGAGAGCGTGGCGACGCGCTTCCAGACGCGTCTCGTCCGCCGCCAGTCCATGCTCACAGTCGAACGGGCGCGGGTTTCAGGGTGGCGGAACCCGAAGTCCGCGTCGTGCACGTCTTCGTCTACGGGACGCTCACCGACCCCGACCGCGTCGACGAGGTACTCGCGGCTCGCACGTGGTCGTTCGTCGGCGACGCGACCCTGCGCGGGCTCCGCCGCGTCGACGGCCGGTACCCGACGCTCGCGCCCGGCGGCGAGGTCGACGGCCGCCTCCTCGAGACGGACGCCGTCGACGCCCTGGACGCGTACGAGGGCGTCGCTCGCGGCCTGTACGTCCGCGTGGACGTCCCGACGGCCGGCTTCGAGGACGGCACCGCAGCCGTGTACGTCGGCGACCCCGACCGGCTCGACGTCACCGAGTCGGTCGCGTGGCCCGGCGACGACGACCTCGGCGCGCGCGTCCGCCGGTACGTCGACGCGAACGACGTCAGCATCGTCCCCCGATGACCATCGACCACGCCACTCGACGCCAGCGGCCCTCGCCATCCGATGTCCACCCCCGGTACGGTCCGGCAGACGAGCGTCGAACTAGCGTCTGACGCCGACTCGAACCCGACGCAGCCGGGCGATTATACTTCCACTCCGGTTGGATGGGGTTTATGTATCTCCCCCTCCCTCTTCAGGTTGCATACGGGGTGCACACGCTCCCCGATGTTTCCCCTTTGGTACCACGAACCCGCGAGCGACAGCGCCGTCGACCCGCTGTTGCGACCAATCGAGTAGCTGCCGCGACCAATCGAGCAGCTGCCGCGACCGACCGAGCAGCTGCCGCGACCGACCGACTTTTGCCCCGTCCCCGCAGGCTTCCTGTATGACACGAGGCGACGTCACCGAAGTCACGACGGGGGAGTGCACGGACCTCTACCACGTCGACACCGGGATGTACGACGTGGACGCCTACGGCGCGGTCTACCTGCTCGACGCCGACGAGCCCGCGCTCGTCGACACCGGTATCGGCACGCACTACGACCGCGTCCTCGACTTGCTCGACCACGCCGGCGTCGCGCCCGAGGACGTCGCGTACGTCGTGCCGACGCACGTCCACCTCGACCACGCCGGCGGCGCCGGGTTCCTCGCGCAGGAATGCGAGAACGCGACCGTCGCCGTCCACGCGAACGGTGCACGCCACCTCGTCGACCCGACGCGACTCTGGGAGGGCACGAAGTCCGCGGTCGGCGACCAGTTCGAGTTCTACACCGAACCCGAGCCCGTCCCCGAGGACCGCGTCCGCGAACTCGAAGACGGCGACGTCCTCGACCTCGGCAATCACGAACTCCGCGCGCACCACGCCCCCGGGCACGCCCCCCACCAGCACGTCTTCCACGACCCCGCGAACGACGCCGTCTTCACCGCGGACGCCGCCGGCATCTACGTCCCCGCCATCGACGAGGTCCGCGAGACCACGCCCCCACCGCAGTTCGACCTCGAGGGGGCGCTCCGGGACGTCGAGACCATCGCGAGCCTCGACCCGTCCACGCTCCTGTACGCGCACTTCGGCGCGCAACCGACCGCCGACCGCCTCGAACGCTACGAGGCACGGCTCACGGACTGGGTCGCCGCCGTCGAGCGCGCCGAGCAGGAACTCGGCGATGCCGACGCGGTCGTCGAGCACTTCGTCGAGACCACCGAGATGGACGACGTCTGGGGCGAACGGAAGGCGAGCGCGGAGA
This sequence comes from Halorubellus salinus, assembly GCF_020567525.1. Lineage (GTDB taxonomy): Archaea > Halobacteriota > Halobacteria > Halobacteriales > Natrialbaceae > Halorubellus > Halorubellus salinus. Next base: position 490,110 of record NZ_JAJCVI010000002.1, on the reverse strand, counting down.
CCGCGATGAACGTCCGCGGCGTCCTCACGTACCTCGACCGCAAGCGCGACGACTGACCGCGAAAGCAGAGAATACGACAATACGAACGCCTTCGCGTCTCGTTCTGGACGTACGTTCTCCCTGGTTCGTTCTGGCGTGGTGTTCTAGGTGTATAATCCTCTGGTGGTGTGGTTATGGGCAGGCGTTATCCGTGTCCGCGAGCGAGAACTGGACAGGATGAACCCACGCATCGATGGACCACCGACCGAACCACCCGAGGAGGCCCGCGGATGACCGAGTCGAAGCGCCCCGCCGCCGCAGGCTCGGACGACCTCGGCGTCGCGAGCGACGTCCGCGCACGCCGCGACCGACACGAGACCGTCCTGCTGCCCGTCGGCTACGGCGACGCCGAGCGCGTCGAGACGCTCGCGAGCACCGCCGCAGAGGTCGCCGGCATGATGGAGACCACCGTCCGCGTCCTCCACGTCTTCACCGAGGACCGGTACGCGGACGTCCGCGACCGACTGAACTACCACGAGGACGAGCGCCCCGAACCCGACGAACTCGTCGGTCGCGTCGCACCCGTCCGCGACGTCGTCGGCCGCCTCGAGGAACCGCTGCGCGCATGGGGAACGACCATGGACGTCGACGCGCGCGTCGGCGACGATGTCGCCGGCGAGATCGTCGCCGCGGCCGACGCCGTCGACGCCAAGCGCGTCCTCGTCGGCGGCCGACGACGCAGCCCGACCGGGAAGGTCGTCTTCGGGAGTACCGCCCAGCGAGTCGCACTGAACGCACCGTGCCCGGTGACGTTCGTCAGGGACGACTGACGATGTCCAGCGAACCCATCCACGGTCCCGCTCGGGGCGACGATTCGCGCCCCGACGACGCAGTCCTCGACCAGGTCGTGGACGACGTCGGCCGCGGTATCACGTTCGAGCGGTACCGGCCCGAGCGGTACGGCGACGTCCTCGACATGTACGCCGACTTCGCGCCGAAGCACCGCGCACAGGGACTCCCGCCATCCACCGACGCCGGCCGCACCGAGTGGCTCTCGGTCGTCCTCGACGAACTGTCGGTGCTCGCGGTCCACGACGACGCGGTCGTCGGGCACGCCGTCCTCGTCAGCGACGACGCCGGCGAGCACGAACTCGGCGTGTTCGTCCACCAGGACCACCAGGACGCCGGCGTCGGCACCGCGCTGCTCGACGCGACGTTCGCACACGCTCGTTCGCTCGGCGTCACGGACGTCTGGCTCACCGTCGCCCGGTCGAACTACCGCGCCCGGCACGTCTACGACCGCCTCGGGTTCGTCGAGGACGGGAGCAGCGGTCGGAGCGTCCGCTACTCGCGACGGCTGTAGCGAGCCCCGGACAGGAGCGCCGTCGTGGCATTGGCCCAACTTAAGCCGGCGGCGGCCCTACGTTTCTGTGTGACCGCAGACCGCCTGTACACGCTGAACACGGGACACTGGACGTTCGACTTCTCGATGGCCGTACAGATGACGAACCTCGGCGAACCGTACGCCGGCACGTGCCCGGTGTACCTCGTCGAGCACCCCGAGGGTACCGTCCTCTTCGACACCGGGCTCTCCTACGAGATGAAGGCGAACCCGACCGAGTACGGCCCCGACGGTGCGCCGCACATGGCGGAGTTCGTCGACGCCATCGAGATGGACGAATCCCAGCGCGTCGAACACCTCCTCGAGGACGTCGGCTACCAGCCCGCGGACGTGGACGTCGTCGTGATGAGTCACCTCCACACCGACCACGCCGGGAACCTCGACGTGTTCGTCGACGCCGGCTGCGAGGTCGTCGTCCAGAAGGACGAGCTCCGGTACGCGTGGGCGCCCGATGGCGTCCAGCGGCTGTTCTACCTCACCGGCGACCTCCTCCCGCTCCGTCGACTCGACGCGAACGTCACCGTCATCGACGGCGAGTACGACGTCTTCGGTGACGGGAGCGTCGTCGCGTTCCCGACGCCCGGCCACAGTCCCGGCCACCAGAGCCTCCAGCTCGAACTCCCCGACGCCGGTACGGTCGTCCTCGCCGCGGACGCCGCGAACCACCGCCAGGGGTACGAGGAGGAACTCGCCGCGTCGTTCGCGTGGAGCCTCGAAGCGAGCGTCGACTCCATCCGCGACGTCAAACACCGCGAACGGATCCACGACGCCGACGTCTACGTCCACCACGACCCCGACGACATCGGCAGCCTCCCCGAACCACCGGAAGCGCTCGAATGAGCGCCGACGCTCCGAGGGAGCGTCGTTCCGGGGGTTGCCTGTGCGTCTCTCGCTAGCCGTTACGGGGGGTTGCCTGTGCGTCTCTCGCTAGCCGTTACGTTCACGAACCCCCACGCGCAAGGTCAACCAGTACTGGCCGTGAAACGCACGCCAACCCGCGAGCGGACGCCGAGGACGCCACTCGACCGATGAGCGACATGCACTCCGCCGTCATCTCGACGCTCCCCGACGAGCACCACCAGCGCGTCCTCGACGTCTGGGACGACCTCGCCGACGAGTTCGACCTGAACCCGGCGGGCGAACTCCCGCCACCGCACATCTCCTATCACGTCGCGGAACGCTACGACCCCGCGACCGTCGAATCGCGGCTGCACTCCGTCGCCGCCGACACCGAACCCTTCACCGTGTACACGGGCGGCGTCGGCGTGTTCACCGCCGCGCCCGTCGTCTACCTCCCGCTCGCCCGGTCGCCCGCGCTCGCCTCCCTCCACGACTCGCTGTGGAACCGCCTCACGGAGTTCGCCGAGCACGCGGACTCGTACTATCACCCCGACCGGTGGTTCCCGCACGTCACGCTCGCGTACTACAGCCTCGAACGCGACCAGCTCGGGGACGTCGTCGAGTACCTCGGGGAACGCGAGTTCGCGTGGGAGATGGACATAAACGACGTCGCGCACCTGGAAGCGACGGAGGACGAGATGCACATCCGCTCGCGCGTCGAGTTCTGACCGGCTGCTCCTGCTCGCTGCTAGCTCAGTCGTCGATCGTGAGCGCGGCGTATCGCTTCGCGACGTGCCGGTACGCGACCCAGCCGAGCGTGGCGAGGAGGAGGACGTCGGCGGCGAGGAGCGCACGCCCGATGGCGGCGTCGAGCGCGACGAGGCCGCCCATCCCGAACGCCGCGGCGAGGAACGCGATCGGCGTGTAGACGAGGACGGCAGCCTGCGTCGGCGCTTCGGTGTCGCCGGCCGCTGCGGCGCCGGCGGAAGGGATCACGAATCCGACTGCGGTGGAGAGGACGGCACCGAACGCGGCGACGAGGACGCCCCACGCGACCGTCAGGGCCGTCGCGGTCGCGCCGAGCCCGGTCGCGTACGCGAGCGGCGGGACGAGGAAGACGAGCGTCGGGAGGGCGGCGAGGACGCCGGCGAACGCGTAGCCGCGGGCGACGCTCGCACCGGCGACGGGCGTCGTCAGGAGCGCCGGGAGCGCGTCACCTTCCAGCGCGAGCGGGTTCAGCGTGAGCGTCAACCCGGCGCTCACGCCCGCGAACCCGGCGACGAGCACGGGGAGCGCACCGGCGGTCCCGGGCGGGTCCTGTATCAGGACGGCGGCGAGCATGAACGCGGGGACGACGAGCTGGAAGAGCGTCCGCGGGTTCCGGAGCATCCGGAGCCACGCTCGCGTCGCCACCGCGCGCGTCGGCCGGCGCGTCACGGGCCGCGCGAGGTCGACGACCGCGACGACGACGCGACCGCCGCGCGTGGTCCCGGAGCCGCCGGTGTCGTCGCCGTCGAACCAGACGTTCCGCGCCGCACGCAACCCGCCCCAGGCGAGCAGGGGTATCGAGGCGACGCCGCCGCCGAGCGCCACGGCCGCCAGTAGCGGGTCGCCGTCGTCGAACGCGAGGAGGAACGCGTCCGCGAGGAACGCCGGCGGGAGCGCTCGCGCCGCCGGCCCGAGGACGTCCGGGCGCAGGAGTGCGAGGACGACGAGCAAGAGGACGGGCGCGAATATCGCTCGCGGATACCTCGCGAACCCCGGCGTCCGTCGCGCGAGCGGGTGCGCCGCGAGGCCGGCCGCGAACCCGGCGACGACCGCGGTCCCGACGCCCACGAGCACCACCGTCATCCCGAGAACGGCCGCCAGAACGGGTGCGCTCGCCGTCACCGCGACGCGCAGCACGCCCAAGCCGACGAACGCGAGGAACACGAACGCCGACTCCACGGCAGTCACCGCGAGCACGCCGACGACCGTCGCTCGCACCCCGGCGCTCAACACGAGTTCCGAGCCCGCGGTCACGTCGTCGAGCGACCGCGGCGCACTCATCGCGACCGTCGCCGCGACGAACGCCCACAGCCCCATCGCCGCCAACCGCGTCCCAGAGACCGACGGCGACCCACCCGGCGCGAGCACGCCATCCCCACCGAAGAACCCCACCCAGGCGACGCCGAGCACGAGCGTGCGCGCCACCACCGTCCGCGGATGCGCCCGCAACCGCCGCATCGTACACCGCAGGTCGACGCGAGCGATCGCCGCCGCGTCCCCCAACCACCGCCAGCGCCGCTCAGGCACCGTCGCGACCTCCATCGCGCCGCTCGTCGCCGTCAGCGCCCGCGACGCGCGCGCCGTCGTTGCTGCCCGGCACCTGCCCACCGTCGGTGCCGTCGACGTCCGCCGCGTCGTCCGGCGTCGTCACGTCCATGAACGCCGACTCCAGCGTCCGCTCCCCGCCCGCCGCGCGCGACTTCAACGCCGCCGGCGACCCCTCCGCGACGAGTTCGCCGTCGAAGAGGACGCCCACCTCGTCCGCGAGCTCGTCGACGACCGACAGCACGTGCGTCGACAGGAACACCGTCATGTCCTGCGCCGCCAGGTCCGCGATGGTCTCCCGCATCGTCCGCGCCGCCCGCGGGTCCAGGCCGCTCGTCGGCTCGTCGAAGAACACCACCTCGGGCTCGTGCAGCACCGACTGTATGACGCCGAGCTTCTGGCGCATCCCCGTCGAGTACCCGCCGACGCGCCGGTCCGCCGCGTCCGCGAGGTCGAAGCGCGAGAGGAGCGCGTCGACGCGCTCGCCGGCGACGTCGTCGGGCAGGTCACGCAACCCAGCGACGTACGACAACTGCTCGCGCCCCGTCAACTCGTCGTACACCGGCGGCTCCTCCGGCAGATACCCCAGGTGCTCGGTCACCGCCGCGCGGTCCGTGACGGACTCGCCCGCGACCGTCGCCGACCCCGACGTCGGCGTCGTCAACGTCGTCAACATCCGCATCGTCGTCGTCTTCCCCGCCCCGTTCGGCCCCAGGAACCCGTAGACGGTCCCACGCTCCACCGCCAGCGAGACGTCCCGGACCGCGACCGTCTCCCCGTAGCGCTTCCCGAGGCCGTCCGCGTCGATTGCGAGGTCGGTCACTACCCGACCGCTAGCCACCACGACGCCTTGAACCCCCCGTCCAGGTCACTCACGGAGCCCCCCTCGCGACGCTCGCCGTCGGTGCACCACGGCCGTCGCAGGAGGCGCCGAACCACCCGACAGTCGGTCCCCGACGGCGAGAACAATCACAAGTGAGTTAAACCAGGTCTCCTAATCCGCCTACACATGGCAGTCAGCACTGTGGGCCTCGGAATCGGGGTGACCCTCGCGGTCATCGCCGTCGTCCTGCACTACGCTCGCGGGACCGGCTGGACCGCGAACGAGGACATCTCCCAAGAGGTCCTCGAACACCGCGCCGAGACCGTGCCCGAGACGGACTTCGCCGAACCGATGAACCGCTCCATCGGCGGCGGCGGCGTCGCCGCCATCGGTGGCGCGGGCGAAGCCGGCGGGGAACTCGCCGAAGGCGAGGCCGAGGAGGACACCTCCAGTCCCGCCGACATCCCCGAAGACGAGATCGAGTACTTCGACATCGAGTACACGAAGGAAGGCGAGACCATCGAGGTCGCGAACAACGAGACGCTACTGGAAGCCGGCGAAGACGAAGGCTGGGACCTCCCCTACGCCTGCCGGCAGGGACAGTGCGTCTCCTGCGCCGGCCACGTCCAGGGCGGCGACTCGCGTGACTTCGTCGAGCACGACGACCAGGAGATGCTCGACGACCCCGAACTCGAGGACGGCTACGTCCTCACGTGCGTCGCCTACCCGCGTGATTCCTTCACGCTCGAGACGAACGAGACGCCCTGACTCGGTCGCTGCGCGCTTTCTCTCTCCACGCCTGCTCACTCGACAGCGACCGCTTGGAACCCGCTATCGACGGGGAGCCCGGTCACGACCAGCGCCGCGTAGGCCGTCATCGCCAGCGCGAGGACAGCTAGCGTCGTCGTCGCGACCGCACCTCGGTCCTCATCCGAACCGTACCAGTCGTAGCACCGGTACCAGAGGAACGCCGCAGTGAACGGCGCCGCGTACAGGAACACCACCGACCCCGCACTGAGGAGCACGTATCCCGCGAGCGCCTGTACCGACCCACCTACCCGGTACTCGCCAAACACTGACACGAGCGACCCGTCACCACGAGCCCACTACTGTCTTTCCGTCGACGTTCCTTCCAGCACGACCACGACGTATCAACAGGTTCAAGCGCTCCAGTTTCGTTTCGAAACGTAGTGAGCTCCTCCAGCGACGACACCATCACGGAGGGCGGGCTCGTCCGACCGATGATCCGGTTGGCGTGGCCCATCGTCACCATCCAGCTCCTCCAGGTCGCGTACAACGTCGCCGACACGTTCTGGCTCGGGCGCTTCAGCGCCGACGCCGTCGGCGCGATGAGCATCGGGTTCCCCATCATCTTCCTCCTCATCAGCGTCGCCGGCGGGTTCACCGCCGCCGGCGCCATCCTCGTCGCCCAATACACGGGCGCCGACAGCGAAGGGTCCGCGGGCACTGTCGCCGGCCAGACCCTCGGATTCGTCACCCTCCTTGCACTCGCCCTCTCCGCACTCGGCTACCTCTTCACGGGCGACCTCCTCGCCCTCCTCCCCAGCCAAGCCGACACCACCGCGCAAGTCATCCCGCTCGCCGCCGCCTACATGGAAGTGTTCTTCCTCGGACTCCCCTTCCTCTTCGGGTTCTTCGTGTTCTCCGCACTCATGCGCGGCTACGGCGACACCCAGACGCCGATGCGCGTCATGTTCCTCTCCGTCGCCCTCAACGTCGTCCTCGACCCCATCCTCATCTTCGGGTGGGACGCCGCACTCGTCCCCGGCCTCGGCATCCGCGGCGCCGCCCTCGCCACCATCATCTCCCGCGGCGCCGCGAGCGTCCTCGGCATCTACATCCTCTTCTTCACGCACAAAGGCCCCGACGTCGCCATCAGCGACCTCCGCCTGAAAATCGAACACGTCAGCGAGATCGTCCGCATCGGCGTCCCCAGCGCGCTCGAACAATCCGCGAGCGCCGCCGCCATGCTCACCCTCACCGCGATGGTCGTCACGTTCGCCCCCGCCGTCGTCGCTGCCTACGGCCTCGGGAACCGCCTCGTCTCCGTCATCTTCCTCCCCGCCATGGGCCTCGGCAGAGCGACGAACACCATGGTCGGCCAGAACCTCGGCGCCGACCAAGCCGACCGCGCCGAACGCGCCGTCTGGATCGCCGCGAAAGCATCCGCCGGCGTCATGGTCGTCGCCGCCATCGTCGCCGCCGTCTTCCCCGAACCCATCGTCGGCGTCTTCATGGCCACCGGCACCGACAAAGCCGCCGAAACCGTCGCCCTCGGAAGCCAATACCTCCGCATCCGCAGCGTCGAATTCGCGTTCATCGGCGTCCTCCAAGTCCTCCTGGGTGCATTCCGCGGCGCCGGCGACACCAAGACAGCGATGGGCTTCAGCATCGTCGCCCTCTGGCTCGGCCGCGTCCCCACCGTCGCCTACCTCGCCCTCGGCGTCATCACCCTCGGCCCACTCACCATCCCACTCCTCGACATCAGCCTCGGCCCACTCGTCATCCAAGCCCTCGACATGGGCCCCGAAGGCATCTGGATCGGGATGGCCATGGGGAACATCCTCGGCGCCATCGCCGCCGCCGCCTACTTCACCCGCGGCACCTGGAAATCCACCGTCATCGACGACACCCCCAACCCCACCACCGACGGCGGCGAATAACCACGAACGCAACCGTTATACACCCAACCACGCAACGAACACCCGAGGGCCCGTAGCTCAGTGGACAGAGTGCTTGGTTCCGGACCAAGATGTCGCGGGTTCAAATCCCGTCGGGTCCGCTTCGTTCTCACTGCGTTCGAACTCGCGAGCGCGACGTAGTTCCGTTCGCTCCCTGCTCACGTCTTCGCTTCGCGTTCGTGGAACTCGCTTCGCTCGCTCCGCGTTCCGCTCGCGGGACTCCTGCCGGGTCCGGTTCGTGTTCGGTGTGGCGAGTGGCGTTGTTTGGCTCGCCGAGAGCGCTAGTTTAGGCTGCTGGGACGCGTCTCTGTGGTGATGAAGCAACTTGAGCGTGGAACCGAGATTGATGCGTCGCCGATGGCAGTTTGGGAGGTGCTCGTGGATTTCGAGTCGTACCCGGAGTGGAATCCGTTCGTGACGGCGTTGTCGGGGGAGCGAGTCGAGGGCGAGCGGCTTCGGGCGCGAATCGTGCCGCCGGAGGGACGAGCGATGACGTTCAAACCTCGAGTGACGGACGTAGTCGAGGGCGAGCACTTCGGGTGGCTCGGTCGCCTCTTCGTTCCTGGACTCTTCGACGGGCATCACGAGTTCCTCCTCGAGGAGACCGAGGACGGCCGAACGCGGTTCGTGCAGCGAGAGTCGTTCTCGGGCGTGCTCGTGGGGCTACTCTTGGACGAGGCGGACGTGCTCGCGGGGTTCGATGCGATGAACGAAGCGTTGAAGCAGCGCGTCGAGCATGGAGCGGCGACGGTGTCGTCGCCGAATGAGATGGCGAGGTGAGGCGTCGACGATCCAGCAGCGTGGAGTCGCCGGAGGGGTGTCCGACGTCGGTAGCGGGCGTTCTCATCGGGGCGTCGGTGTCCGTGCGCAGTCTCACTTATACCTCGCGGCGTGGTTGTATGTAACATGGCAGAGCGTGTGTTCCAGGCGAGCGACGATGCGGCTGGGTTGACGCCGGAGGCTGCGTTCGCGGTGCTCGGCGACGAGACGCGCTTGAACGTCGTGCGGGTGCTGTGGAGTGCCGGTGCCAGCCACGAGTACGACGACGTCGACGATACGGCGTCGACGATGCCGTACTCCGAGCTCCGGCGTCGCGTCGGCGTCGAGGACAACGGTCGCTTCAACTATCACCTGTCGAAGCTCGTGCCGCATTTCGTGCGGAAGACCGACGACGGGTATCGGTTGAGTGGGGGTGGAAAGCGGATTGCACGAGCGGTCGTCGCCATCGCTGGAGCGCACGACGCGGAGCTTCCTGGCGTGGTGGGGACGGCGTGCCCGGTCTGCGGTGGGGTGGTGGAAGCGTCGTACGAGGACCAGTGGCTGCGGTTCGCGTGCACGCAGTGCGACGGGTTGTTCGGGGATGCGGCGCCGAATGGCACGCTCCTGAACGCGCCGTTCCCGGCGCCGGGGCTCGCCGAGCGGACGGCCGACGACGCGCTCGCGACGGAACTGTACCGGTGCACGTCGGACCTCACGGACATGATGCAGGGCGTCTGCCCGGAGTGCGCGAGCGCGGCTCGGGGCACGCTCGTGGTGTGTGACGGCCACGACCCTGCTCCCGGGGAGCCGTGTGAGGCGTGCGGGACGCCGTTCGTGGCGTGGGGCGACCTCCGGTGCGGGACGTGTCAGTTCGCGAAGCGACTGCCGGTCGAGCTGTGCGTGCTGGCGCTCGCACCGGCGATCGGGTTCCTCTACGAACGGGGGACGAACGTGCTCGCGCCCTCGCTCGACGACCTGTTCGACCTCGTCCAGACGCGCGTTCGGACGACCGTCACCGACGACCCGCGTCGCGCGGTGACGACCATCGACGGCGGCGACGAGGTGCTGACGGTGCGGTTGGACGACTACCTCACTGTCGTCGACGTCTCCCGGTAGCGCTGCGCTGGCCATCGGCCTGAGCTCTGCCGATCGGTCGACTCGCTGGGAGGACGGGCGTTCTCCTGGCAGACTGAGAGAAACATCATTCTCCAGATAGTTATGCTCTCGCACGCCGTCTCTACGGTCGATCATGCAAACAAACGCGGCGCTGAAGAAGATCGATCTCGGCGAACTCGAACTCGTCCGCACCTCCCAGGTGGACACGGCGATGGACGCCAGCGTGAGCTTCCCGTTCTCGCGGACGTTCCCGGCGACGACCGGCCTCGAACTCGAGGGCGGCCACAACGTCGTCTACTTCGAGCTCGCACCTGGCGCGGAACTCGGCACGCACACGGACAGCCCCGAGGAACTCGTCGTCTGCCTCGATGGCGACGACATCGAGGCGTGGGTCGGGGACGAACGCGCTCGCATCGAGACGAACGACCTCGTCGTCGTCCCGCCGATGGCACCCCACGGCTTCCGGAACGCCGGCACGGAGACCGCCCGGTTCCTGGGCTGCTTCTCGGACGCGACCGTCGTCTCGGAGTTCGAGGCGCCCGTCGAGCCACTCGGAGAAACGGTGCTCCGGACGTGACAGTGATGCCCTCGACCACCCGGTCGACCAGTGAGGCGACGCCCTCGACCGACACGGCAGCGATCGCTCGAGCGTACGTCGGGATGTGGAACGAGCGAGACGACGCGGCGATCCCCGACCTCGTCTCGGAGTCGTTCGTGATGTACGACCCTGGCATCCCCGAGAAGGACGTCCCAGGGCCGAAGGGGGAGGCGCACGGACGCGAGGGCCTCGAACGGTTCATGGCGACGATGACCACGACGTTCCCGGACTTCCAGGTCGAGATACTCGACATGGTCACCGACGACGCGCTCGCGATGTACGAGGTCCGGTTGACGATGACTCACGACGGTCCGCTCGGCCGCATCCCACCGACCGGGCGACGCGTCGAGCTCCGCGGAGCCTCGATTCTCCGTATCGAGGACGGCCTCGTCCAGGAGCACCGGTTCCACACGGACATGACCGAGGCGGCCGACCAGCTGGGACTGTCGTTCCCAGCCATCCTCGGGCAGTTGCCGAGACTCCTCGTCGGCGCGCTCCGACCGCGCCGCTAGCCCGCGCCGTTACCGTGGGTCGCGAGCACGCTGTCGCGTGCTCAGGCACCGGCGGCGACGACGGCGTCCAGTAACGCGGGGCCGCCCGTGACGAGTGCGGCGCCGAGGACGACGAGGAGGACGCCGGCGACGACGCCTTTGGTGACGCGTTCGAGGTCGCGGAGCCAGATGGCGGAGAACACGATGGTGAAGAGGGGTGCGGTGGCGACGAGGGGGTCGACGACGGCGATGCGGCCCTCGGGGGCGGCGAGTGCGGTGAACATGCTGAGGAGGGCGACGGCGGTGATGGTGCCGCTGGCGGCGAACACGATGTACGTGCGTGGTGGTTTCTGGAGGACGTCGCGACGGCCGGTGGCGGCGAGGAACGCGGCGAGTGCGACGAGTGCGGATATCTCGTTGATGGCGACGGCTTCGAGCGCGCTGGCGTCGCCGAGCTGGAGGCCGTAGCGGCGGGCGACGTTCCCGACGGCGAACGCGGCGGCGGCGGCGAGCGGGACGAGGAGGTCGCGTGGCTGCCAGCCGTCGAGGTCGCCGCCTTTGGCGACGGCGAGGACGCCGAGGCCGACGACGAGGACGGCGATCCCGACCGCGGTCGGGGCCGAAAGTGGTTCGCCGATGAAGCCGACGGCGAGCGCGGTGGCGAACAGTGGTCGTGCGGAGAGGACGGCGCTCGAGATGCTGGCGCCGACGCGCTGGTTGCCGGCGAAGATGGCGATGCGGCCGAGCGCGGTGCCGGTGGCGCCGGCGAGCGCGAACACGGCGAGTGTCTCTATGGAGATGCCGCCGAACGGCGTCGGTTCGAGGAGGGCGATGGCGGCGAGGTAGATGGTCGAGTCCGCGAGTACGACGACGAGCGACGCCTGCAGGGGCGTGCCGCCGTCGGAGAGCGCGCGCTTCTCGATGACGGGCGTGAACCCCCAGAGGACCGCTGGAAGCAGCGAGAGTGCGATGACGTCGAGCGGTGCGGAGAGCGCCACGCGTGGTGGTGTGCGCGGGAGCGATATAACCGGCGGGGAAGCGGGTAGCGTGGCGAGGGAATGGGAAGCGGGTAGCGTGGCGAGGGAATGGGAAGCGCGTGACGTGGCGAGTGCGAGTCGCCGGTGGGCGTCTCGACGCGACGGCGAGCGTGCGAGTCCGCGCCGTCGGCTGGGCGCGAGGGGCGCGCACGGCCGCTAGCCACTTATCGGAACCCGCCGTATCGGCGTGGGTGTATGACGGTGCTGTCGCCAGCGGCCCGGGAGCGACTCGCCGCCATCAGGGCCGCCGGGTCGCTGTCCGCGCTGTGCGACGTGGTGGACGCCGCGGACGACCACGAGGCGTACTTCGCGGCGAAGGACGCGTGGCGTCAGCTCCGCGGCCGGGAACTCGACGCGGTCAGTGACGCCGTCGAGACGGGCGAGCGCGTGCCGGGGGCGACGGTCCGCGTCGGCGAGCGGACCGTGCACGTCCACGGCATCACGCACGCGGACACGACCGCCGAGCGCGAGTACCTCCGCGAGCACGTCCACGAGTTCCTCGACGCGGGCGCCACCGTGTACTGCGAGCAGGGCATCCGCGGGATGTACTTCCAGGACGTCCCGGGAGCGTGTGCGATGGACGACTATCGATGGGCGCTCCGCGAATGCCAGCGGCGCGGCATCGAGTCGCACGTCGACGGCGACCCGTTCGACTCGCTCACGGAGGACGTCGGGGACCTCGCCGCGCAGTTCCAGGCGGCTGCGTTCTCGCTCGTCGACGCGAGCGGCGACCGGTTCGGGCGGCGGTTCGAGCGCGCGGTCGGGAGCGTCGCGAGCGAGTTCTTCCGGAGTCACGCCGACCACGCGACCGGCTCGGACTTCGCGTCGTTCCGCCTGCGCGAACGCGCCGCCGAGGCCCCAAGCGAGCTCTGGCGACTCCAGCGGTACTACGAGTGCGCGTTCCTCCCGCAACCGCTCGAACGCGAGTGGCTGCGGCGCCACGACCCCGAACTCGAATTCGTGACGCACGCCCGGAACGCACGGATGGCCGACTACGTGGTCGCCCACGCCGACGGGACGCAGCCGAACTCGGGTCCTGTCGCCGACGAACCGTCGGCCAAGGAGCGCGAGTTCGGCGACGTTCACCTCGTGGTCGGCGCGGCGCACCAGCCCGGCGTCCGGTACTACCTGGAGCGCCATCGCGACGACGACCGGCGCGTCGGGTCGTTCGACGTCGTCCTCGACTGACCCCGTCGACACTCCCTGGGGAAAGACGGTGCTCGCGCGCACCCGGCCGAGAACGACCCGTAAGGCCATCTGTCCGGGCCGTGGACGGAGATGGCTCGAATCGCGGGACGATGGAACGCATCGGAACGGCTGCGAGACGCGCCCTCGGACCGCATCCTGGTGGGGTCCTCCCTTCGAGACCGATACGTGGGAAGCAGGTTCCGGCAGTACTTGCATTCACTGCCGGCCCCCGGAAACACGCCCGAACCTGCATATGCAGGCAGTACCGATATAAAGTGCCGGATTAGAAACGTGAATGGATTTGAAGACCTTGATTGATACGGGGGAATATACGATGTACATCTCGACACCTGCGAAAGCATAGGATGTTCGTACAGTTCCATCTCGACTCCCAGGCCCTGTCGACAGCGCTAGAGCACGCGCCGGGGATGAACGTGGCAGTCCAGCACGTGCACGCCTCGTCCTCGATACCGCTCCGGAGTGTCTTCTGGGCCTCGGAGGGCGAGTTCGAGCCGTTCGAGACCGGACTCGGCGTCGACGACACCGTTACCGGCTCGCGATTGATCGCCGAGAACGGCGACGAACGCCTCTACCGCGTGCACTACGCGGCAGACCAGCCGGACGTCGACATCTACGAGGCGGCGATCGACGCGGACGGCGTCTTCCTGAAAGGGGAGACGGACGGTGACGGTTGGACGGTGAAGATGCTGTTCCCGAGCCGGGACGCGTTCAACGAGTTCCGGGAGGCGTGCGCCGAAGTCGACCTGACCGTCGACGTCGACTCGATCTACAGCAAGCCGTTCTCGGGGTCCGGCGACGAGATAGCGCTCACGGACCCGCAGCGAGATCTGTTGACGCGGGCGGTCCAGGTCGGTTACTTCGACATCCCGCGGGAGACGACCCTGCAGGAGCTCGGTCAACAGATGAACATCTCCGGGCAGGCGGCGTCCGAACGCCTGCGTCGCGGGATGGAGACGCTCATCCGTGAGACGGTGACGGAGGAGACGCTCGCCGAGGAGGAGAACAGCAATACGCAGGCTGCCGGCGCCCGGATTCGAGAGTCATGGACGAGGACGCTGCCGCCCCAGCGGCCGACGAGTTACCCGCTACTCGCGAGGGTGGCGACAGCACCAGCGCCGTCGACGGTGTCACGGTGTTCGGCGTCGCGGTGGACGAGGCGACGCGATGCGCGCACTACGACACGGACCGCGACGTCGTCGCGATACGGTTCGCGTGCTGCGAGCAGTTCTATCCGTGTCACGCGTGCCACGACGCGGTCGCGGACCACGACGCGACGTGCTGGCCGCGCGAGCGCTTCGACGAGCCAGCGGTGCTCTGTGGCGCCTGCGCGTCGGTCCTCTCGGTAACGACCTACCTCGACGCGGACCACGCGTGCCCGGAGTGCGGGCACGCGTTCAACCCCGGGTGTGCGGCGCACGCCGACCGGTACTTCGACGTGTAGGCCGAGTACGTCGCCGCATTCGCGCGGTTCGACGGCGCCTCGCGCGCTTCGTCCTGCCCGGTTCGACGTGACACTCGGCGCGACCCTCGCGGTCGGCCGCGGACCAAAAAGGTCGTAACCACCCCCATGCTAGGCTCGGGCAACTGATGTCCGGCTCCACGCACGCTCGCGTCGCTCTCGCGCTCGTCCTCGCCGTCTCCCTCGCCGGGTGCGGGGCCACGAACCTCCCGTTCCTCGGCGACGACGCCGCCGACGACGGGCAGGCCGAGGCCATCGCCACCGACGCCGTCTCCGAGATGCAGTCGGTGTCCGCGTACAACTTCACGATGACGCAGGTCGTCGCGTTCGGCCAGAACGAGGTGAACATGACCGCCGACGGCACCGTGAACCACACGAGCGAACGCCTCTACATGGCGGTCACCGAGTCCGTCCTGACGAACACCACGCGCTCGAAGGAGTTCACGGACGTGTACGTCGTCGACGACACGCGCTGCTGGCGCGACTCGAGTACGGACTCGGGCTGGAACTCGACGACCGTCTCCGGCGCCTGGAACCAGGGCCTCTCCGTCGAGTCCCAGGGCGAACTCCTGAACGCCACCGGCACCACCGCAGCCCTCCTCGAGAACCAGACGATCCGCGGCGAGACCGCGTACGTCGTCGAGATACACCCGAACGTGAACGCGCTCAAGCGCGTCGTCGCGAACGACTCCAGCGTCGACCTCGGGGAGGTCACCGTCCGGAACGCGACGGTCACCCAGTACGTCTCGCAGGACGACCGCCAGCTCCTCCGGACGACGATGCACGTCACGTTCGTCCAGCAGGGCCGCACGACGACCGTCGACTTCGAGATGAACTACAGCGACTACGACGACGTCGGCCAGATCGAGATCCCCGAGACCGAGGACGGGAACGCCGTCTGCCCGTAGACGCCACTGCTTCTAGGCCCTGACTCAGAGGTTCTCGCCCTGATACGTGCCGTCGTACTCGCCGTCGTGCTCCGCCTCAGCGAGCACGAGCTGCGCGACCCGCGCACCCTCGACGAGTTCGACGTCGTGATGCACCTGCAGGAGGCCCTCCCCTTTCCCCGTGTAGCCGGCGTCCCACACCGCGGTGTTCAGCATGCACGAGTTCCGCATGAGCGACGACCGCGGGTACACGAACCCGACGTGTCCCTCGGGAATCGAGATGGTCTCGCCGTACCGGACGACGTACGACCCCTCCTCGAGGTAGTACGTGCCGGCGTCGTCGAGCCCGTCGCCGCCGTCACCGACCTGCTCGGGCTCGCGCGCCTGGCGCTCGCCGATCTCCTTCCCTTCGCGGCCGATGCGGCCCGGTTCGCGCTGCTCGAACACCGCCTCCAGGGTGAGGTCGACGCCGTTGGGCTGGCGCTGGTCCTCTCGCGTCGGTTCCACGTGCGATGCGACGAACGACCCGGCTCTGTACATGTCCGGGAGGTCCCAGCCGAGCGGAATGTAGTTTGCGAGATACGCCGACGACGCCCACTCGCTCGCCCGTCGCGTCGGCCGTCTGTCAGCGGTCGTGCGCGTGCGCTGTGTGGTCCGTCTGTCAGCGGTCGAGGAGTCGCGGGTAGTTCACGTACAGCCAGCCGTGTGCGACGGCGGCGACCGTGACGAACGCGATGCCCCCGATCGAGGGGAGCGTGACGCCTCGGCTGACCGCTCGCATCTGTCCGTCCGGCGGGGACCCGTCGACCACCCACGAGGGGTCGCCGAACAGCAACGGGGCGACGACGAAGACGTACAGGAGCGTGCCGAGAACGATGCTCGCGGCGAGGCCAGCGATGTAGGACCGCACCGACACGGGAGCGGTGCTCTCCGTCATCTATCGTCAACGGTTCGCAAGCTGTCGAAATCAATCTTGCGCGACGCCGCTCCGGGTTCGACGCGAGACGCCGCCAGCCGTCTGTGCGTTCGACGCGAGACGCCCCGGCTTTCGGCGAGACCGTCGGAATACGCCACGGAAGTCGGACACGCGACCGACCGCAGTCCGCTCCCGCGCCCGAGGTGAACGCACGTCCACTTCGCTGGCAAGATTCGCACGAATCGAGTGGGGGCGACCTCGGTTCTGCATGGTTTTCCCCCATCTATCTCGCGGGTTTTAAGGTCGGTCGTCGCGGATGTTTGGACGCTATGGGACAGACACTTACCGAGAAAATCCTCGACGACCACCTCGTCGAGGGAGAGCTCGAGACCGGCGAGGAAATCGGGATCGAGATCGACCAGGTCCTCACGCAGGACACCACGGGGACCATGGTCTGGCTTCAGTTCGAGGCGATGGGACTGGACGAGGTCCAGACGGAGATCGCGGCGCAGTACTGCGACCACCAGACGTACCAGTTCGACTTCAAGAACACGGACGACCACCGCTTCCTCCGGTCCGCGGCAGGCACGTACGGTGCGCACTTCTCGCGCCCCGGTAACGGCATCTGTCACAACGTCCACAAGGAGAACTTCGCCGCACCCGGCAAGACGATGCTCGGGTCGGACTCGCACACGCCCACGCCCGGTGGGCTCGGCGAGCTCGCGATCGGCGCCGGCGGTATCGACGTGACGGTCGCCATGGGTGGCGCGCCGTACTACATCGAGATGCCGGAGGTCGTGAACGTCCGACTCGAAGGCGAACTGCCCGCGTGGGCGACCGCGAAGGACGTCATCCTCGAGATGCTCCGACGCCTCACCGTCAAGGGCGGCGTCGGGAAGGTACTCGAGTACACGGGTCCCGGCGTGGAGACCCTGAGCGTCCCCGAGCGCACCACCATCACGAACATGGGCACGGAGCTCGGTGCGACGTCCTCAATCTTCCCGACGGACGACGCGACGAAGGACTACCTCGCGCGCCAGGACCGCGAGGAGGACTTCGTCGAGATCGGCCCCGACGAGGACGCCGACTACGACGACGAGATCGTCGTCGACCTTTCCGACATCGAGCCGCTCATCGCGGAGCCGTCGATGCCGGACAACATCGTCCCCGTCCGCGAGGTCGAGGGCGTCGACGTCAGTCAGGTCATGATCGGGTCCTGTACGAACGGTGCGTACAGCGACATCCTGCCCGCGGCGAAGATGCTGGAGGGCCGCGAGGTCGACATGAAGACCGAGATGATCGTCGCACCCGGGAGCAAGCAGGCGAGCGAGATGCTCGCGCGCGACGGCTGGGTCGCCGAGATGATGGCGGCCGGCGTCAACTTCTCCGAGGCGACGTGTGGTGCCTGTATCGGCATCGGTCACGTCCCCGCCAGCGACTCCGTGTCGCTCCGGACGTTCAACCGGAACTTCGAGGGTCGCTCCGGTATCGACGACGACTCCGTCTACCTGTGCTCGCCGGAGGTCGCCACCGCGGCGGCGATCAAGGGCGAGATCGTGGACCCGCGCGACCTCGCCGACGAGCTCGGCGACCTCGAGGACCCCGGCTTCGAGCTCCCCGACCAGTACGACGGCTCGAAGACGGACCTCATCGCGCCCGACGAGGCCGTCGACGACGAGCTCGTGAAGGGCCCGAACATCAAGGACGTCCCGCTGAAGGACGAGCTCGACGCCGAGCTCACTGGTGAGAACCTCCTGAAGATGGGGGACAACATCACGACCGACCACATCACGCCCGCGAACGCCGACGCGCTGATGTACCGGTCGAACATCCCCGAGTACTCGAAGTTCACGCTCACGCGGATCGACGAGACGTTCCCCGAGCGCGCCGAGGCCGCCGACGGTGGCGTCCTCGTCGCCGGCGAGAACTACGGGCAGGGTTCCTCTCGCGAGCACGCGGCGATGTGCCCGATGTACCTGGGTATCGACGCGGTGTTCGCGCAGAGCTTCGCGCGCATCCACAAGGCGAACCTGTTCAACTTCGGTATCGCGCCGTTCCGCATCGACGCGGAGGACTACGAGAAGATCGAGCAGGGCGACGAACTGACGGTCGTCGACGACATCCGCGACGGCGTCGAGTCCGGCCAGGAGGAGTTCACGGTCAGCGTGAACGACGACTGGGAGTTCACGGCGAACCTGGACGCGTCCCAGCGCGAGCGCGACATGCTCGCGGTCGGCGGGAAGCTCCCGTGGACGAAGCAGCGCGCCGGCGACGGTGCGAGCGGCGCGTCCCCGGCTGACGACTGAGCGGTCGTCGAACGCGATATCTCTCCTCTCTCTTTCAACCCGTCGCGAGCACCTGCTGTCGGTCGCGTACAAAGTGCACCGTGGGCCGGGGCGGGTGGCGTGGCTCCTGATGCGGCGGGAAGCTTGAAGGCCCCGACTGACTAGTCGGTCAGTATGAGCGAGACGTACGCCGACGACGAGTCCGAGGCCGTCCAGCAGATCATGCGCGGGACGTTCGAGGCGCTCTGCGAGCGCGGGTACGCGGACCTCCGCATGGTCGACATCGCGGACCGTACGGACCTCTCGAAGTCGACGCTGCACTATCACTTCGACTCGAAGCACGACCTCCTCGTGGCGTTCCTCGAGTTCCTCTACGACGACTTCGAGTCCGAGCTCGCGAGCATCGCCGGCGACGACCCCGGCGAGCGTCTGCGGGAGGTCGTCCGAACCGTCTACCACGGCGACGACGACGGTCGGGAGGAACTCCGCGTCGCGATACTCGAGATAGAGAGTCAGGCGCCGTACGACGACGCGTTCCAGGACGCGCTCAGGCGGTTCGACCGCCTCCTGCACGACGTCGTCCGGTCGAACGTCGAGGAGGGCAAGGAAACCGGGCAGTTCCGGCAGGACGTGGACGCGGACGCGGTCGCGACGTTCGTCGCCACGGCGCTCACGGGCGCGCACAACCGCCGCGTGAGTCTCGGCGTGGACACGAGCGACGTGGAGACGCTGCTGCTCGACTACCTCGAGGAACGCTTGCTGGAAGCGGAGGAGTCGGACGGATGAACTGGGACGCTTCGCTCCCCGAGGCGTGGTCGCGAGTCGAGACGATAGACGCCCACGCCGCCGGGGAACCGCTCCGCGTCGTCGTCGACGGGTTCCCCGCCCTCGACGGCGACACCATCCTGGCGCGACGACGCGACCTGGAGGCGAGCCACGACGACCTACGGACCGCGCTCGTGCTGGAACCGCGCGGGCACGCCGACATGTACGCCGCCATCCTCACCGACGCGGTGACGTCCGAGGGCGACGTCGGCGTGCTGTTCGCGCACAACGACGGCTACAGCACGATGTGCGGGCACGGTATCGTCGCGCTCGGCGTCGTCCTCGTCGAGACCGGGATGGTCGACGCGAGCGTCCCCGAGACGACCATCGGGTTCGACACGCCCGCGGGCCTCGTGACCGCGACCGCGACGGTCGAGCGGGCGGACGGGGGTGACGGCCGCGACCGCGACGGCCCCCGCGTCACCTCGGTGTCGTTCGAGAACGTCCCGTCGTTCGTGCACGCGCTTGACGAACCCGTCGACGTCCCGGGGTACGGCGAGGTCACGGTCGACGTCGCCTACGGCGGCGCGTTCTACGCGTACTGCGACGTCGACGGGTTCGACCTCGAACTGACGCCGGGCAACGGCGACGCCTTGCGGCGCGCGGGGATGGCGGTCAAGCGCGCGGTCGCAGACGCGGTCGACCTCCATCACCCGAAGGCCGACGACCTCGAGTACGTCTACGGCACCATCTTCCGCGGGCCGGCTCGCGGCGACGACGCGGACTCGCGGAACGTCTGCGTGTTCGCGGACGGCCAGATAGACCGGTCGCCGACCGGCACGGGCGTGAGCGGTCGGCTCGCCATCCAGCACGCCCGCGGCGCGCTCGACGTCGGCGACGCGTTCGTCGTCGAGAGCATCCTCGGCACGACGTTCACCGGCGGGGTCGCCGCGACGACGACCGTCGGCGATCTGGACGCGGTCGTCCCGCGCGTCACCGGGAGCGCGCACGTCACGGGCCGCAACGAGTTCGTCCGCGACCCCACCGACCCGCTCCGCGACGGCTTCCGCGTGGACTGACTCGACTGGTCGACCGAGAGCGTCACGCTGAAACCCGCGGCACCGCTCGGCTGGGTCAATGACGGGCGGGTCGGCGGGTGCGCGAACGCTCGAACTGGCGCGGAGCGCTCGCGCCGGCGTGCTCCTGCTCGTGTCGACCGCGGCCGCCTTCGTCTCGGGCGTCCCGCTCGTGTTCCCGAGCCTCGGGCCGTCGGCGTACGTGCTCGCGACCGCCGACGACCCGCCAGCTGGTCGGGTGGTCCTCGGCGGGCACGCGGTCGGCGTCGTCGCCGGCGCGCTCTCGTACCACGCGCTCGCCGGCGGACACGTCGTCACGACCGCGGTACCGCCGGGTACGCTCGCGACAGTCCGCCTTGGCGTCGCGGGCGCGCTCGCCGTGGCCGCCACCACGTTCGGGATGCGCGCCCTCGGCGTCTCGCACGCCCCGGCGTGCGCGACGACGCTCATCGTCTCGCTCGGCCTCCTCACGACCGCACTCCAGCTCGCGGGCGTCGTCGCGTCCGTCGGCGCACTCCTCGCCGCCGACGCTGCCATCGACCGGGTCGGCGGGGACCCCGAGAATTGATACGCGAGCGCGACCAATCGAGAGGCGTGACGACGACTGCCCCTCTCCCCGACGACGGTCGGTCGCGGATCCGGCCCGCGGAGCGCGCGGACCTCCTCGCCATCTACCGCATCGAGAAGGCGTCGTTCCCGCAGCCGTGGCCCTACGAGGTGTTCGACCGGTTCCTCGACGACCCCGGGTTCCTCGTCGCCGAGGAGGGCGACGCGGTCGTCGGGTACGTCGTCGCGGACGTCGTCCCGAACCACGGGCGTGCGTTCGGGCACGTCAAGGACCTCGCGGTCCACCCCGAGCGCCGCGGCCATGGCTACGGTCGGCGGTTGCTCGCACATGCACTGACGCGACTCGCGGAGGGCGACGCGACGAGCGTGAAGCTCGAGGTCCGCGAGGGCAACGACGCCGCCATCTACCTCTACGAGGACTTCGGGTTCCAGACGCTCCGGCGCGTCGGCGGCTACTACGAGGACGGCACGGACGCGTTCGTGATGGTGCGCGGCCTCGACGACTGGGGACGACGCGACCGCGACTACGGCGCGACCGACGGCGTGGACTGACCGCGGCGTCGACGACGTGGATCGGCAACGCGAGTCCCGAACCCCTTTGTCCGCGTAGCGCTTGCTCCTAGCCAATGGCGTACCGTTGTCCGGTGTGCGACAACCCCGAGACCGACGCGGAGCATCTCGCCAACCACCTCGCGTTCACCGCGGTCATCCGCGGGGACGGCCACGAGTCGTGGCTGGACGAGCACGTCCCCGACTGGGGCGACGACGACCCCGAGTCGCTCGCGCCGAAGGTCGCGGAGGCGGTCCCCGAGGTCGAGGTCCCTGAGTTCGAGGGCGACGACCACGCGAGCCACGACCACGGCGGGCGACTGGAGGACGAACTCGCCCAGCAGGGCGGGCATCGCGGCCCGGGCGCCGGTGGGATGGGCGAGAGCGCGGGTGCACCTGCCGGTGGCCGCGGCGACCTGACCGAGGACGCAGCGGGCGTGATGCAGGAAGCCCAGCGACTCACCGAGCAGATGTACGGGCTCGACGAGGACGGCGACGGCGACGAGTCCACTGCCTCCGACGCGGACGCGGACGAGGACGCTGCAAGCGAAAGCGAGTAGTTCCCGACGCCGGAACCCTCGCGTATGGACGTCGAAGGGAGGCTGTCGCCCGAGACCGAGTGGGCGGCGCGCGAGGCGTACGAGGCCGTCGGGCCGACCGCCCAGCTCGTCGTGAAGGAGGTCGCGAAGGCGATGGCGTTCGACCGCGAGGAGTACCGCGAGCGCGTCACCGGCGACGTCGTCGAGACCGCGCGCGACGTCTTGTTCGCCGCGGAACTCGAGGTCCGCGTCGGCTCGCGCGACGAGTACGAGGCGTGGCGCGAGGGGTTCGAGGGCGAGGTGAGCGAGCGCGGGAGCGAGAACGTGGACTCTGTCGCGTGGCACGTCGCGCCGTTCGCGGACGCCGCGGTCGCGGCGACGTTCCAGGCCGAACGCGACGCTGCCGTCGGCACGCTCCGCCGGCAGGCGTACGGCGAGATATACAAGGCGCGCTTCTGACGGCCGATATCGACCAGCTGACCCTCTCAGCCGTCGACGCAGAGGTCGACGAAGTTCCGGAGGATGCGGAGCCCGGTCTCGCCGGACTTCTCGGGGTGGAACTGGGTGCCGAAGACGGTGCCGTCCTCGTTGGCGACGACGCTCGCGAAGTCGTGCCCGTAGTCGGTGGTGGCGACGACCGCGTGCTCGTCGTCGGGCACCGCGTAGTACGAGTGCACGAAGTACGCGTGCTCGCCGTCGACGCCGTCGACGATGGGGTGCTCGCGCTGCACGTCGAGCTCGTTCCAGCCCATGTGCGGGACGGTGAGGTCGGTCGCGAACCGCTCGTTCGTGCCCGGGATGAGGTCGAGGCCTTTCGCGTCGCCCTGCCCGGCCTTCTCGGCTTCCTCGCTCGACGTGAGGAGCATCTGCATCCCGAGGCAGATACCGAACAGGGGCGTGTCGGATTCGGCGACCTCGCGGAGCGTGTCGCGGAACGGCCCGGCGTTCTCCATGCCTTCGCCGAACGCACCGACGCCCGGGAGGACGACGCCGTCCGCGCTCGAGATCGCGTCGACGTCGTCGGTGATGGTGACCGCCGCACCGGCGCGCTCCAGGCCGCGCGTGACGCTGCGGAGGTTCCCGAGCCCGTAGTCGACGACGACGACGTCGGCGACGGCGGCGTCCGTGCGGTCTGCGCTCGCGGACTGCTGGCTCATACGGCAGTGTCGGTGCCGGCGACTCATACTGGTTTCCCATCCGGCCCCATCTGCCGTGACGCCACCGAGAGCAGTACCGTTGGAGATTTCCGAACCGGATGCTCGAAGCGTGTGCTCGGCGAATCCACCGCTATCGTCGTTTCGACTGCCGTCATCCAAATACTCTCGAATTATTTACGTTAATTCCTAAGACTATATATCGGATACAGAAGACTTTAATTAAAGTCGCCTCTCATCGTAGGACGATGCGTCGACGACGCTTCATCGAACTCACCGCGGCGACCGCCCTCGCAGGGTCGGCGTCCGCGCAGGCCGGGCACCGATCCGCATCCACCATCACACGACTCCGATTCCACTCGTCGGGCTCGTTCTACCACGCCGACGGCGGCCCGCTCACGGACGACGCGTTCGTCCCCGTGTGGGCCGAGGACACCGCGACCAACGACGACGCCGACTACAACTACGACGCCTTCGAGTACTGGGACTCCCGCCGGATTCCCCTCGTGGCGGTCGACGAGGGCGTCGTCGCGTTCGGCTCCACGCTCGTCGACGACGACGCGCTCACCGGCGAGTACGACAACGTCCAGTTCCTCCTCAACGTGTGGAACGCCGAGGTCGGGTCCGGCACCGTCCTCTGGGACGAATCCAACGGCCAGTACTGGACGCTCGACGAGTTCAGCGAGTTCGAAGCCGCCGCCGAGAAAGAGGGCTTCGACGTCCAGGCCACCCAGAACCTCCACAACGACCTCGCCGAGGCCGACGCCGCGGTCATCACCGCCCCCGGCGAGTACCTCACCGACGGCGAACTCGACGCGCTCGCCGCGTTCGTCGCCGACGGCGGGACGCTGTTCCTCCACGACCAGTCCGACTACAACGACTACGACGCCACCCAGCGACTCGACGAGATCTGCTATCGACTCGGGACCGTCTTCCAGTTCAACGACGACCAGGTGTACGACGACGACCAGAACGCCGGCGCGAACTACCAGCCGACGACCGGCGTCTTCGTCACCGACTTCCCGTACTTCGACGGCGGCGACGGCGGCGGTGATGGTGACGGGAACGAGGCGCCGACGGCGAGCGCGAGCGTCGACGACGCGACCGTCGCGCCAGGGACGAGCGTCTCCTTCGACGGCACCGGCTCGACGGACGCCGACGGTTCGGTCGCGAGCTACGACTGGACGTTCGGCGACGGCGCGACCGCGACCGGCGCCACGCCCACGCACACCTACGACACCACGGGGAGCTACGACGCGACGCTCACCGTCACCGACGACGACGGCGCGACCGACACCGCCACCGTCACCGTCACGGTCGAGGACGGGTCGCCGGACACGACCACCGTCACCATCGACTCGCTGAGCGACGGCGACACGTTCGACGTCCAGTTCGACGACGGCTCCACGGAGAGCATCCGCGTGCTCGGCATCGACACCGCCGAGAAAGCCCAGAACCAGGACGCCGAACGCCCCCCGGAGTGGGAGGGCATCGACTCGCTCGACTACCTCGCGACGTGGGGCGAGGAAGGCACGCAGTACGCCGAGGACGCGTTCGACGTCGGCGACACCGTCGAGATATTCTACGACGACAACGAAGGCAAGACCGACCCGTTCGGTCGCCTGCTCGCGTACGTGAAGTACGACGCGACCGGCGACGGCTCCCGGGACACGCTCTACAACGAGCAGATCGTCGAGGACGGGTACGCTCGCGTCTACGGCTCCAGTCTCGCGAAGCACGACGCGTTCCTCGCCGCCGAGCAGGCCGCGCGCTCGAACGACCTCGGTATCTGGGCGAACTCGGACCCGGACGCCTCCAGCGAGATCCGCGACAGCCCCGTGAGCGAACTGTTCTTCCCGCAGGCCGCCGCGGTCACGAGCAGCGACGGCCCGCTCTCGTCGAGTCGCGTCCCCGTGACGGACGCCGGGGGCGCGAACGCACTCGTCGGCGTGGACGCGGCGAACAACGTCGCGATGGTCGGCGGCCTCGTCATCGACGAGACTTACGAGGCCGAGGAAGGGTACGCGGTCGACACGAGCGACTACGGGAACTTCCCGTTCCTCATGAACCTCGTCGACTCCCTCGCAGATTCGACTGCCGGCACCGTCCTCATCGACGGTGGCCACGGCCAGTTCGGGTCCGACGCCGCGCTCTCCAGCGAGGACGCCGCGTACTACCAGCGCTACCTCGAGGGGCAGGACGTCGGGTTCGAGCAACGCAACGACCTCGCGAACGCCGACCTCTCCGCGGGTCGTGCGCTCGTCGTCACCACGCCCGCGAGCGGGTTCACGAGCGCCGAGGTCGACGCCGTCCAGTCGTTCGCGGCGAACGGCGGTGCCGTCGTCCTCGTGGGTGCCGCCAACGGCGACGCGACCGCGCTCGACGACCTCGCGAGCGCGCTGGGCAGCGACCTCCGCCTCGGATCGGCGGTCACCGACTACGCGAACAACCTGAACGGCGACGACGCCATCCCGGTCACCTCGAACTTCGACACCACGTTCGACCTGTTCGGCCCCTACAGCTGAGCACTCTATAGTCGAGAGGAGACGCTCGCGAACGCCGTCGTGTCGTCGAGGCGAAATGCACGACGGAACCGGGACGACTTCCGAATCTGTTCTCAGACGCCACGACTGGTTCCCATCCGTATCGTCTAAGCCGCGTCCTGCTTTAACATGAGAGCTAACCGAGTTCTATTTTTTGTCCTACATAGTTCTACATAGAACGATTAGGAAAACTTAAGGTCGTAATCAAGAACTATGAATTGATTCGCAATGGCAAGTCGACGCGATTTCCTCAAGGCGACAGGCACGGCAGGAGCACTCGGGCTCACGAGCACGGCAGGCTGTCTCGGTAGCTTCGGCAGCCAGCCGTACAACGACGGCACGGTCCAGTTCATGATGAGCCCGACCGAGCCCCAGAACTACATGATGAAGCAGTACGGTCCCATGCGGGACCACATCGAGAGCTCGCTCGACAACGCCGACGTCGAGCTCCAGTACGCCTCGAACTACTCCGCGGTCCTCCAGGGTCTGGGCTCCGGGTCCGCCGACATCGCCGAGACCGGTCCGTTCGCGGCCGCACTCGGCGTGAAGTCCGACGACGCCGAGATCGCGCTCCAGCGCAAAGCCTACGGCGGCTGGAAGTACACGAGCGTCATCGTCACGCGCGAGGACTCCGACATCGAGAGCCTCAGCGACCTCAAGGGCAAGACGATCGCGTTCGCGGACATCACGTCCGCGTCCGGTTCGCTGTACCCGCTCTGGATGCTGAAGGAGGAAGGCCTCGAGATCGGCGAGGCACCGACCTCGGACAACGGCGCCGACTTCACGGGCACGTGGTCCGGGCACGCGGAAGCGTTCAAGACGCTCCAGGACGGCCAGGCCGACGCGGCCGGCGTCGGGAAGTTCATCACGCAGGGCGACGACGGCTACGTCGACGGCGTCCGTCCCGTCGCGGACTACATGGAGGACTACAACGAGAACGGGATCCCGCGCGCCCCGATGGTGACGAGCCCCGAGCTCTCCGACGAGAACAAGGAGCAGCTCGTCAGCGCCATCTCGAACGCGCCCGACGAGGCGTACCTCGGCGCGAACGGCAAGCCGAACTCCGAGACCGGCGAGGACGCGACCGAGGACGACCTCTGGTTCTCCGGCGTTCGCCCCGCGAGCCTCGAGACGTACCAGCCGGTCATCGACGTCGCGAACTCCCTGGGCCTCAGCACGGACCTCCTCGACGGATAACCGATTCGTCCGCCGAGTCGAGTCCGAAAGCAACTAACCGTTCTTCACGAATTATTTGCCAATGCCAGCGATCACAGTAGAGAACCTGACAAAGCGTTACGGGGATACCGTGGCGCTCGAGGACGCCTCGTTCACCATCCCGGAGGGCGAGTTCGTCGTGCTCCTCGGGCCATCGGGCGCAGGGAAATCGACCCTGCTACGCATCCTGAACGGCCTCACCGAGCCGACCGAGGGCGGCGTCTACATGGGCGACCGGAAGCTCAGTGGACGACGCAGCGACATCGGCATGGTGTTCCAGATGCACTACCTCGTCGAGTCGATGAGCGCGTACAAGAACGCCCTGACGGGCGCACTCAGCCGCGAGGACCTCCTCCGGAGTCTCCTGACGTGGTACGACACGCCGGACAAGGTCGCAGCGCTCGAAGCGCTCGACACCGTCGGGCTGCTGGACGAAGCCCAGCAGCGAGCGGGGTCGATGTCCGGCGGCCAGAAACAGCGCGTCGGCATCGCTCGCG
Organism: Halorubellus salinus; assembly: GCF_020567525.1. Lineage (GTDB taxonomy): Archaea > Halobacteriota > Halobacteria > Halobacteriales > Natrialbaceae > Halorubellus > Halorubellus salinus. Next base: position 462,389 of record NZ_JAJCVI010000002.1, on the reverse strand, counting down.
CGCTCGTCCAGCAACCGGACCTGATGCTCGCCGACGAACCCGTCGCGAGCCTCGACCCGAAGGCCGCGGAGGAAGTGATGGGGTACATGCGTGACGCGGCGAAGGAACGCACCCTCACGACCATCGCGAGCCTCCACCAGGTCGGGCTCGCGCGCGAGTTCGGCGAACGCTACATCGGGCTGCGCGACGGTCGCGTCGTCTTCGACGGCGGGAAGGACGACCTGACGATGGACGTCGTCGACGAGATATACTACGAGGAGGACGAGGAAGCGTCCGCGGCAACCCAGGAGGCGATACAATGAGCGAGGAGAGCGCGTCCGTCGACATGCGTGGCACGCAAGCGGAGACGACCCAGCGCGTCAAGGACCGACTGATGCAGATAGAGCGCGCGCAACGCATCCGTCGGTTCCTCATGGTCGGTCTCGTCGTCGGGGTGCTCGGCGCGACCGGTGCGGGCCTCACGTACCTCGGGTTCACGGTCGCAGCGGTCGTCCGCCAGTTCCCGGTGTTCCTCGACAACATGTTCAACTTCGCGACGCCGGACTTCCGGTTCTTCACGCTGTACTCCTCGGAGCAGCAGCTCAGCGGCTGGAACGGGCTCTTCCAGAGCCTCCTCAACCCCGGGTCGCTCGTCGACGCCATCATGCAGCGCAACGAGGGGACGAGCATCGTCGGTGCGAGCGTCGTCACCATCATCGTCGGCCTCACCGGCACCGTCGTCGGGTTCCCGCTCGCGCTGTTCTTCGGCGTGCTCGGGAGCGAGCGCGTGACGCCGTTCCCGTTCAACTTCCTGTTCCGCGGGACGATGAGTACCATCCGCGCCATCCCCGCGATCGTCTGGGTGCTGTTCTACATCCCCGTGTTCGGGCCGACGCCGCTCTCGGCGATGTTCGCCATCGCGACCGACACCATCGGGAACATGGGGCGGCTGTTCACGGACGAACTCGAGGAGGTCGAGGAAGGCCCCATCGAGGCGATCTCGTCGACGGGCGCGAACCGCTCGCAGGTCATCGGCTTCGGGATGCTCTCGCAGGTGTTCTCGTCGTTCATCGCGTGGGCGCTGTACATCACGGAGATCAACGTCCGCATCGCCATCTCGCTGGGTGTCGTCGGCGCGGGCGGACTCGGTCAGTACATCAAGGGTCAGCTCGCGCAGCTCGCGTTCAGTCGCGCGGCGGCTGGCATCTTCATGGTCATCGTCATCGTCATCAGCGTCGAGCTGTTCTCCTCGCGGCTGCGGTCGCGACTCCGTCCGGAGGAGGATACCGGTGACGGGTTCTTCGCTGCGGTGAAGCGGTTGTTCGACGGCGATCGCTGGCTCGGTCGGTCCTAACTCAGAACTCGCCGAGGCGGGACTGCCCGCCGCTTCCTTCCGTTTCGACGCCCGCGAGCGCCGCGGCTTCGGCGATGGCGTCGGTGAACGTGTCGCGTTGACTGCGGTCGTAGAGCGTCGCCGCGGGGTGGACGCTCAGGACGACGCGGAACTGGCGGTCGCCGACGCGGACGTCGTGGACGTCGCCGGCTTCGTTCGTGATGGCGACGTCGCGTTCGAGGAGGTGCTGGCTCGGGACCTTCCCGAGGGTCACGACGACGTCGGGGTCGACCGCGTCGAGTTCGCGTTCGAGGTGGTCGCGGCAGTTCGCGAGCTCTTCGGTCTTCGGGTCGCGGTTGTCCGGTGGCCGACAGCGGACGCAGTTCGTGATGCGGACGTCCTCGCGGAGGAGGCCGACGTCGCCGAGTGCGTCGTCGAGGACGTCCCCCGATCGGCCGACGAACGGCTCGCCTCGTTCGTCCTCGTTCGCACCTGGCGCTTCGCCCACGAAGCACAGCGAGGCGTCGTCGGGCCCGACGCCGTTGACGATCCGTGACCGCGAGTCACAGAGGTCCGGGCAGCGCGTGCAGGCGGTGACGGTCGCGCCGTCGAACGCGACCGCGTCGTCGTCGCTCATGTGCACACCGCGGTGGGGAACGCTCCTAACGGTTTCGTCCGCGAGCGCTCGGGCCGCTCCGGGAGGCGGTGACGGCGCAGGCTACCGGTCGTTCCGGAGGGCGTCGCCGGCGCGCGCGACCTCGCGGGCGACGCGCACCGGTTCCGGCCGGCCGCCCTCGTGCGTGAACGCGCGGACGACCTCGGCCGCGTGCTCGTCGCCGATGCCGACCGCGCGGACGTAGACGACGTCGTCGCGGCCCTCGTCACGGTCGTCGTCGCTGGCGACCCGTACGGAGTGGCGTGCCGGGAGCGCCCGGTACGCGTCGAGGCGCGCGTCGAGTGCGTCCCCGTCGAACGCGTCGCGGAGCGCCGGTTCGAGGCTCTCGCTGCCCTCGAACGTCACCGCGAGGACCGGCCGGTCCAGGCGCTCGTGGAGCGCGTCGAGGTCGAGGAGGTTGTACCACGCGAGCGCCACGCCCGCGACCACGACGTAGCGCGCGTCCGGTCGGCCGAGGGCTTCGACGACGTCACCGACGCCGTCGGTCGCGTCGCTCCCACCGACCGTACAGCGCCCGAAAGAAACGGATTCGACGGCTCTGTCGCGTCGTACGACCACGCCCGCGAGGGTGCTCGCGTCGCCGGTGTAGGACTCGGCGACCCCCACCGCGCGCGCCCCCGTCTTCACGTCTCGTCTTTGATGTCCTGCAAGCGATCGAGGAGTTCGTCGTTCGATGCCCCGTTCTCGAAGTCGACCTCACCGTCGTGGTCCGTATCACGGCCGTCGACGGTATCCTCGTCCAGGTCTGTGTCGATTTCCTGAGAGCCCTGCTCGGACTCGTCGTAACTCCCAAAACCCATACGTGTGAAACAATACCGTGCAGGGTCAAAAGCGTCACGGGCGATTCGTCAGTTTCCAAACGCGTGGCGCGTCAGGCTTTAGTAATCGACCGTCCGTCCGTACGCATGTGACAGTACATACGGTGACGGCGGACGCGGAGACGTTCACGTGCAACGCCTATCTCTCGACGGGCGACGTGACGGCGCTCGTGGACGCTGGCGCGTACGACGGCGTCGTCGACGCGGTCCGCGAGCACGTCGACGACGTCGACGTCGTCTACCTCACGCACCAGCACGGCGACCACGTCGCGCAACTGGACGCGGTCGTCGACGCGTTCGACCCGGACGTCTACGCGTACGCCGAGCACGAGCATCGGACGCACGCCCTCGACGACGGGGACACCGTCCCCATCGGCGACGAGGACTTCGAGGTCGTCTACACGCCAGGGCACGCGAGCGACCACGTCTCGTTCGTCTCCGAGACGACACTGTACTCGGGTGACGTGGTCGTGCACGACGACGGCGCGTTCGACTACGGGAGCTTCGGGCGCACCGACTACGCGGGCCAGAGCCGCGAGCGCCTCATCGAGAGCATCCAGCACCTCCTCGACCGGTTCCCCGACACCGTCGAGCACATGTACGCCGGCCACGGGAGCGAGTTCCACGGCGACGTCCGGGACGTCGTCGAGACCGCGCTCGCTCGCGCCGAGAAACGCGAACCGAAGTACCCCGACGAGGCCTGAGCGCAGCGCGTCGTCGAACGACCGGCCACAGCGTCGTCACTCGCGAACGAGCAAGTGATGCGGAAGAAAGCGACTCGCGGATCAGGCTGCGCGCGCTTCCTTCGCCTTCGGGCGAAGGTTCTTGTACCCGCACTTCCGGCAGCGCTTCGCTTCCTTGGAGTTCCGGGCGTTACATCGCATGCAGATCATCTTCTCGAGGTTCCGCGCTTCTGCTTCCTTGAAACTGGCCATACCGTCCCTCTCGCCCCAGCGCTGTTAAACGTTTCCGAGTTGCGCCGCGAGCCACGCTGAACGCGACGACTGGCCGCCACCGTCGCCCGGCGCTCGCGTCGAGACGCACGGCCCACGACGGGGTGCGTCGTCGCGAGCGCAACCGACGAAGGTGTACGTCGCCGCGAGCGCAACCGAGTTCGGTCCCGCGACTGCGCCCGAGTGCACCCCCACGAGATGGGGTAACCAAAGCCATTTGCCCGCCCGTCCCCCAGAGACGAGTGATGGTCTCCACGCTGCAGTGGGTGCTGTTCGGGCTCGCAGTCTACTGGCTCGCTGTCATCTACGCGAACCGGAACGGGCTCCTCCCGTCGTTCGTCGGGACGAGCGGGCCGATCCTCACCCTGCACACGAAGCGCGGGCGGGTGTTCCTGAACTGGCTCGCCGGCCCGAAGCGGTTCTGGCGTGCCTGGGCGAACGTCGGCGTCGGTATCGCGCTCGTCGTCATGATCGGGTCGTTCGTCGCACTCGTGTTCGCCGCACTCAACGTCGTCCAGGACCCCGCCCAGCAGACGGTCAGTAACCCGAAGAACTTCCTCGTCATCCCCGGCGTCAACGACTTCCTCCCGCTGTCGGCCGCGCCCGGTATCGTGTTCGGGCTCGCGGTCGGCCTCATCGTCCACGAGGGCGGGCACGGCCTCCTCTCACGCGTCGAAGACATCGAGATCGAGTCCATGGGGCTCGCCCTCCTCGCCATCCTCCCCATCGGCGCGTTCGTCGAACCGAACGAGAAACAGCGCCGCGAGCGGACGCGTGGCGCGCAGACGCGGATGTTCGCCGCGGGCGTCACGAACAACTTCGCGGTGACGGTCGTCGCGTACGCGCTCCTGTTCGGCCCCATCATCGCGTCGCTGTCGGTCGCACCGGGCGCGGCGGTCGCCGGGGCGTTCCCGGGGTCGCCCGCTGCGCAAGCGGACATCGGCGAAGGCGACCGCATCACGGCGTTCGACGGCGCCGTCGTCGAGTCGAACGCGGACGTCTCCGCGATGCTCGCGAACACCACCGCGGAGACCGTCGAGGTCGAGATCGACGGGGAGCGCACCGAGCGCGTGGAACGAACCGTCCTCGTCACGCAGTCCGTGCGTGGTGGTCCAGCCGCGGTCGCACCGGAGGATACGATAACCGCGATCAACGGGACGGCGATCAGTACCACCGCCGGGTTCTACGACGCCGTCGAGGCGTCCCCCGGGCCGGTGAACGCGACCGTCGAACGCGCGAACGGGACGGTCGCGAACACCGAGTTCGTCGCCGGTGCGTACGTCCGCGTGCTCGACGGTGACCCGTTCGCCGCCGGTGGCGCGCCCGCGGGCGAGATGATCGTCGTCACCGCGGTCGACGGTGAGCGGGTCGTCGACACGCGCGAACTCGTCCGGTACGTCGAGAACCAGGACCCGGGCACGACCGTCTCCATCACCGCGTACCACGACGGTGCTCGCGAGACCTACGAGGTCGAACTCGGCGCGCAGAACGGCGGCGGATTCCTCGGCGTCCAGCCCGTGTTCGGGACGACCGGGCTCGTCGTCACTGACTTCGGCGTGCAGCTGTATCCCGCCGAGAACTACCTCGGCGCGCTCGGCGGCGGCGGCCCCGGTGACACTGGCCTCGTCCAGTGGTTCTTCGGGACGATGATCGGGACGCTCGTCCTCCCGTTCGCGAGCGCGTTCGGCGCGTTCAACCTCCCGCTGAACTTCGCTGGCTTCCAGGGCCCGATAACGAACTTCTACGTCGCGAGCGGCGGCCCGCTCTCGGCCCTCGGCGCCGACGCGCTGTTCGTGCTCGCGAACCTCGCGTTCTGGACCGGGTGGATCAACGTCCAGCTCGGGTTCTTCAACTGCATCCCGGCGTTCCCGCTCGACGGCGGTCACATCCTCCGCACGAGCACGGAAGCCATCATCTCGCGGCTCCCGATCGACCCGAAGCGCCGGCACGTCCGGTACGTCACGACGAGCGTCGGCGTCACGATGCTCGTCTGCCTGCTCGCGATGGTCGTCGTCCCCAGCCTCCTCTGACCGCGCGACGCCTCGGGAGTCCTCTGCGCCGGCGACCGTCGAACTGGTTCTCGCGCTGGTTCTCACCCTCTCAGCGGCCCGTCCCCGAGTCCGTCCGAAAAGCGTCGAGCCGTCCCAGTGTCGGCCGCTCGAAGGGGACGTTTGTCAGTCGCGCGTCCGTGCGAGCAGTGCGACGGCAGCGAGTGCGACGACAGCGACCGCGAGCCCGAACCCGGGCATCCCGTTCGCGTCGTCGGACGCGCCGGCCGTGCCGTCGTCGGTCGTCCCGGTTCCAGTCCTCGTCGCCGTCGTCGTGGTACCGGCCGCGCTGGTCGGGGTCGTCGTCGACGAAGTCGTCGTGCCCAGTTCCGTCCCGTCGACGACTTCGACCGCGAACGTGGTGCTCGCATCGGCGGCGACGAAGCGGTAGCGTGCCGTCCCGACTGCCTCGGCGCTGAGCGGGACGATCACCGTCTCGGTCGCTCCAGCCGCGACGTCGAGGGATTCGGTCGTGACGTTCTCGCCGTCGTGAACCACGCGGACGGTCGTCGTCACGTCGACGCCCCCGGTGTTCTCGACGGCGACCGCGGCCTGGAACTCGTCTCCGACGTCGACGATGTCCGGGGCGTCGACGTGGCCGAGTTCGATGGCCGGCGAATCGCTCTGGTTCGCGTCCGTCACGGCGACCGCGACGTCGACCTCCGACGCAGCCGTTCCGTTGCCGGCGTACAGCGACAGCGTGTACTCGCCGTCGACGTCGACGTCGCCGACGTCGCCGTCGGGCCGCCGTCGGGTCGCGTCGACGAGCGTCGTCCCGTTGCCGGCGGCGAGTGCAGCGTCGGCGGTCTGGTTCGCGGTCGCGTTCCACGCGAGGACGGCGCGGCCGTCGCCGTCGGAGTCGGCGAGAGTCGCGACGAACGACACCGGTTCGTCCTCGCTCCCGACGACGACGGTCGCGCGGTCGGTGCGTCCGTCGAGTTCGACCGGTACGCGAACCACACCGGCGTCGGATGCGGGGTTCACCGTCCGGGGGAACCAGGCGTCGACGATCGGGACAGACTCGACGGTCACGGTCGCGTTCGCACTGGCGGTGGCGTCGACCGGCGTGAACGCGAGCGTCGCGTTGCCCGCGGTGACGCGGGAGAAGTTCGCTGTCAGTTCGGCGGTCGACGAGACCCCGGAGAGGACGACCGCGTCGCTGGTGGCGTCGCTGTCGGTGTCGACGGACTCGCCGCGGCCGAGGACGCGCCGGAGCGTCGACCCGTCGAGGTCGGCGCTGGTGACGGCGAGGTCGTACCCGCCCCGGTTCGACCGGAGCGAGACGTTCGTCGTCGTAGCTCCTTGCTCGCCGGTGTTTCGCACGGTAGACGCGTCCAGCGTGACGTCGAGCGTCTGCGCGCGAAGCCGGAAGGAGACGGTTCGAGCGCTCCCGTCGGCGACGAGCCGGTACCGGCCGGCCTCCGCGCCCGCCGTGTGCACGCGGACGTGGTCGTCCTCCACGGGAACGTCCGCGACGAACACCCACTCGCCGTCCTCCCTGTGCTGGAGTTCGACGGCGTCGACGCGCCAGCGGTCGTCGACGAGCGTCTGGCCGACCCAGTAGACGCCGCCGTCCTCGATGGTCGCGTCGGGCGCGGCCGACGCGGCGCCGGTCGACGTCCGGCCCTCAGGGGGTGCGCTCGTCGCCGCGGCCGTGCCAAGCGATGCGACGGCCGTCAGCGCGACGAGCGCGACGACCAGCCACGTTCGTGCTCGACTGGAGGGCATCGCCTCGGACGTCATCGCGAACTGATAAAAACCTCGTGGACCCGCAGGTGACTGGCCCTCTGAACGTCGGCGGCGCTACTCGTCGTCGCGGTCGACGCCGTGCGCGTCGTAGAACTCGTCGGGGGTCGCGTCCACGCGCTCGAAGTCACCGAAGTAGTGGTCGTGGTGTCGGATCATCTGCTCGACGATCCACGCCGAGAAGTCCTCGTCGAAGTGCCACTCGCCGTCGAGCGCCGGCACCTCGAACCGGTCGTCGCACGAGAACGCGACGTAGACGTGATAGAACCCGAGGATGACGTCCGCGAACTCCTTGGCCTTCTTCGCGGATTCCTCCCGTCGCCGCGCGAGCTCCTCGACGCCGTCGTCGGTAAGCTCGAAGTACTTCCGGTCGGGCTCGTCCTCGCGCTCGATCCGCTGCGCCCACCCCTCGTCCTCGAACTTGTACAATATCGGGTACACCGACCCGTACGATGGCTCCCAGTGGCCGCCGCTGATGTCCGTTATCTCCTTGAGTATCTCGTACCCGTACCGTGGTTTCTCCGCGAGGAGTTCCAGGACGATGTACGCGATGAGCCCCTTCGGCGGGCCGCTCTTACGCATCTTGTAAATATCTTCCGTGGCGGTCGTGAAAGGGTTTCGATACTCGGAGTCCGTTGCCGCTGCCGGCGTCGCCGTCCCCGACCCGAGACCGACACGGCCTTTTGGACGCCCCCCGAAGCCGCGAGCATGAAGCAACGCGAACCGCCGCTCACGGCGGAAGGGTCGTACGTACTGCACGACTTCCGGACGGTGGACTGGGACGCCTGGCGGGAGGCACCCGAGCACGAGCGCGAGCGCGCACTCGAGGAGGGCGAGGACTTCCTCGTGCACCGCGAGCACGCCGCCCGGAGCGAGGACGGCGAGTCCGCGCTCTACTCGGTGATGGGTCACAAGGCGGACCTCCTCTTCCTGCACTTGCGGCCGACGATGGCGGACCTCGACCGCATCGAGCGGTCGTTCGAGGACACCGCGCTCGCGGCGTTCACCGAACGCACGACGAGTTACGTCTCGGTCACGGAGGCGTCGGGGTACGGCGAGCAGACGCGCGAGTACCTCGCGGGCGAGACCGACGAGGACGCCGCCATCGGCGACTACATCGACGACCGTCTCCACCCGGAGATTCCCGACAGCGAGTTCGTCTCGTTCTACCCGATGAGCAAGCGCCGCCAACCCGAGCAGAACTGGTACGATACGCCGTACGACGACCGTGCCGAGCACATCATGCGCCACGCCGACATCGGCCGGGACTACGCGGGGAAGGTCGACCAGATGATCTGCTCGTCCGTCGGCATGGACGACCACGAGTGGGGCATCACGCTCTGGGCGGACGACCTCTCGAACGTGAAGGACCTCCTGAACGAGATGCGGTTCGACCCGTCGACGTCGCAGTTCGCGGAGTTCGGCGACTTCCTCGTCGGCCGGCAGTTCCCGCCCGCGGACCTCGCGGCGTTCTTCGCGGGCGAGAACATCCCCGTTCCCGAGGGCGAGCGCGACACCGGCGACGCCGAAGGCAACCATCACGACCACGCTCACGGCGACGACGACCACCACGCCCACGGCGAGGACGGCCATCACCACGGTGACGACGACGACGAGCATCACCATGGCGACGACGAGGCCGCCCACGGCGACGACGCCGGCGGGCCGCCAGTGGACGTGCGCGACGAACTCGAGGCCGAGGGCGTGTACGGCGGCCAGCCCCACGGGGAGGACGTGTACGCGGTCGTCCTCTACTCGGAGGCGGACGTCGACGAGCTCTACGAGGAGATGGACGGCCTACGCGGGAACTTCGAGCACTACGACCGCCACGTGAAGACCGCGGTCTACGAGAACCCCGATGGCCCGCACGCGGTCGCGAGCGTCTGGGAGGCCCAGGACGCCGCCGACACCGCGAGCGGGTTCCTCACCGACCTCCCCGGTATCGTCCGGCAGGCGGGCGACGACGCCGACGCCGACACGTGGGGGACGATGGGGATGTTCTACACGACCAAGCCCGAGAAACGCGAGGACTTCGTCGACAAGTTCGAGACCGTCGGCGGCGTGCTCGCCGACATGGACGGGCACGTCAAGACTGACCTGCTCGCGAACGTCGAGGACGAGAACGACATGTTCATCGCGTCACGCTGGCAGTCCCGCGACGACGCGATGGCGTTCTTCCGCTCGGACGCCTTCAGCGACACCGTCGACTGGGGACGCGACGTCCTCGCCGACCGACCACGGCACGTCTTTCTGGCGTGAACTGACCGCAGCAGCATACGGCGACCGCCAGGTCGCCGTTTCTGTTTGGGTTCGTGCGTCGTCGTCAGGCGCTCCCGACGTAGAAGTCGTACGCGCCGGTGGCTTCGGTGCCGGTGACCTCGACGACGCGGCCGTTCGTCGATATCTCGACGTCCTGGAACTCGTCGAACGTGTCGTCGGCGTCCACCCAGTCCTCGATGTCGCCGTCGTCGATGTCGGACGCCTCGTTGAATACGCGGACGAACGTCGTCTCGATGCCGTCGTCGACGAGCACGGAGTCGATACCGCGCGCGACCTCGCCTGCGAAGTCGCCGTCGTCGGTGTCGGTCGACTCCACCTCGTCGTACGTCCGCATGGACTGGATGGCGCTGTCGCCGAACGCGTCCGTGAGCGCTTTGAAGTCCTCGTTGTCGGCGGCGTAGCTCTCGGCGTCACCGGCGTTCACGTCGAGGATGCCTTCGAGGACTGCTTCGGCGTTGTCCGCGCTCCCGAAGATTCCCGTCGAGCGCGCGACGACGACCTCGCTGCTCCCGATGCCGACCGCGGCGTCCTCGTCCGGGCCGACGTACACGTCGTAGTTCTTGTACGCGTCCTCGTCGCTGAACTCCTCGGCTTCGAGCGTCGACGCCACGTCGTCGGCTTCGAAGTCCGCAGCGAGGACGGCGTTCTTCCCGAACGCCAGCTGGGCGTCCGTCGTCCCGAACTCGAACCCGACGAGGTCGCGCGCGGAACTGCCGAACGACCGCATCGCGTCGTAGACGTCGTCGTCGAAGTTCGCCGCGCGCTCGGCGATCGCCGAGGGCTTGTACCGCAGTGACAGGTAGTGGTCGACGTCGCCGACCGTCCCCGGCTGGTAGAGCCACTGCGTCTCGCTCGCACCCCCGGACCCGCCGAGGATGCTCGAACAACCCGCTAGGGCGACCGCACCGGACGCCGCAGCGACCTTCAACAATGAACGCCGTGTTCGTGTCATGCCACAACCGAGTGGCCTTGGTTACATAGGTCCTCCGCCAAAGTTGTATTGCACAAACAGTTGACTGGAACGCGTTCACGTATCACATCGACACGCCCACAGTCGGAACTCGCGGGCGTCATCGACACGTCACTACTCGGGACTCGCTTGCGCCATCGGTCCGTCGAGAGTCGGGACTCGCGGGCTTGAGCGTTCGACGGACGACGAGACGGCATCGGCAAGCAACCGACGGGCGGCGCTATCGCTCGCTGTAGGATTGGGTTGGTCGCACCGAAAGAATCCGATGAAGCCGGCCGCGAAAGCGGCCGGCCTCGGACCGTAGATGGGTGGGTGGGTGGGTGGGTGGAACCGGCCTGACGTGGGTGGGTGGGTGGGTGGTGTCGGCCGGTGGATTCGGTGGTGCGGTTGTCGACGTCTGCACGAGTGCACCCGGTACGACGGAACCGACTGGCGTCGGCCTCCCCCCTCGTATGGTGTGCGTGTGCGGACAGGCCCTGGCGGCTCGATGTGGGGACGAGCGCCAACGGGCACTCCATGCTACGACGGTATCCCATATCAGTATAGGCTGCCTAAACGAGCCGTAAGGAGTGCTTACGGATGTCGGACGGGCGGTTCGATGCCGTCGACCCGGCCGTCTTCTGGACGCCTGTCCAGTACTCGGGGGTGTGGGGGCGTCGCCTCAGTCGCCCGCGACGTGCTTGTCCAGGCCGGCGCGCTCGATGTCCTCGCCGTCGACGGACGACCGGAGGCTGTCCATGCCGTCGTCGCGATCGAGCTCGAAGCCGTTCGCCTGGAGTTCGCGAACGCGCTCGTACTCCTCGGCCGACAGCGGCGGGACGTCGCTCGCCGCCGCCCACGCGTCGATGTCCTCGCGCGTGCGGAACGTCGGCGTCACCGTCGCCACCGCGTCGTGATAGAGGAGGTACTGGAGCGTCCCCTGGGCCATCGTTCGCTCGCCGTCGCCCTCCAGGAACCGGAGTGCCTCGACCTTCTCGAACCCCGTCTCGAACCACGCGTCCGGCCGGTACGCGCGATGGTCGCCCTCGCCCGGCGGATTCTCGGGCGTGATCTGCTCGTTCAGCAGTCCAGATGAGTGCGGGACGCGCGGAACCAGACTCGTCTCGCTCCCGGTCTCCTCGATGACCTCCAGGAACCGGTCGCCGATCTCGGGCTCCAGAGCGTTCCAGACGAGCTGGACGGAATCGAACTCCTCGCGGATCGCCTTCTCGCCCTCCGCGAGCCACCCGATGCTCGGCCCGAGCGCGATACCGATCGCGTCCGCACGACCGCTCTCCCTGACCTCGTCGAGCCACTCGAGGACGTCCGCGTCTATCTCCTCGACGTTCGCGTTGTGCAACTGGAGGAGTTCGACCTTCTCGAACCCGAGCCGGTCGAGACTCTGCTCGAGTGCGTCGTCGAGGTACTCGGGGTGCATCTCCTTCGGGAGTTCGCCGTGCCCGGCCTGCGGGTTGTTGTAGAAGTCGTACCCGATCTTCGTCGCGACGGATACCTCGTCGCGGACGTCCGCGAGCGCGTCGCCGACGAGCTCCTCGCTGTGGCCGTGCCCGTACACGTCGCCGGTGTCGAAGTACGTGATACCCTGGTCGAACGCGTAGCGGAGCATCTCCTTGGCCTCCTCGTCAGTACGGTCGCCCCACCAGTCGGTGCCGACCGTCCACGCGCCGAACCCGATCTCGGACACGTCGACGCCCGCTGCGCCGAGTTCGCGGTAGTGCATACGCCGGCCTAGGGACGCCCGGCACTTAGCGGGTGTGCTTCGTCGCCATCGACTGAGAAGCGAACCGACGGCTGGACCGGACCGTCACCCGACGTCGACGCGTATCGGCTCGTCGCCGTCGGTCGTCCGCGCGCGCCCGCACTGCTCGCCGTCGCAACCGACCACCACGGACAGGGGTGTGCGTTCGGAGATACCTCGTTCCGGGACCACGACGACGCGGATCGGTTCGCCGACCGCGTCGTACCCCTCGGCGTCGATGTCGTCGGGAAGGACGTAGGACCGACTGCCGAGCGCGCGGTCGACCGAGATGCTCACGCGCATCCCCTCGGTGCTTCGGAAGGAGACGGTCCCGGACCAGACGACGGTGTCGGCGTCGACGCTCACGCGCACCGAGTCGTACGTGTCATCGCCGAAGACGCCCAAGGCCCCCGTGCACCCTGCGCCGGCCGTCGCGACCAACGTCGCGCCCGCAGCGACGACGCCTCTACGGGTCGCATTCACGTCGCCCGCTCGCCGACCCGTGCCGCCTGTGCCCATACGGCACGCAAGTTTTGCGGGGAGTTCTTAAACCTTCGCACCTCGCTACGGTCCCCCGCTCCTGTCCCACGACCGACTCCCCGGTGTCAACCGCACGACCGACTCCCCGATGTCACTCCAGGGTGAGGGTGATGGCGTCGTCGAGCCCGGTGACGGTCCCGGACGCGAGCTCGGCATCGTCCGTCGAGAGCGACGCCGAGAGCGGGTTCGCCGGGTCGTGACCGGCCATCGGCGCTGCGACGAACTCGACCGGCGTGTACAGCTCGGTGACGCGGTCGTGTACCTCGAAGTCGGCGGGCGCGAGGTAGTCGACGTCACCGAGTCCGTACAGGTCCTCCCAGCGTTCGGTGGCGTCGACGTCGCGGAACCCGAGCGTCCCCACCCAGAGCGACCCCGGGCCGGTGACCGACACCGATAGCCGCTCGAAGCGTCGAGGTCGCCTGCTCGCGAGCGTCCCCGAGAGCGCCGGGAACGACGCCGCCGCCGCGGCCAACCCGGCCAGCGCCGACCGACGAGAGTACGTCATATGCTAGCAAGGCACTGTATTGGCATGAGTCCTTGGCCGCACGAAGACGATGGCGGGACGACGCGTCCTTCGCACAACCAAACGGGTATCAGGGCCGACCGCCAACTGGCGAGCATGACGAAACGGCACGTCACGCTTCCCGGGGGCGCCGAAGCCGGCGTCCGGGCGTTCATCGAGGACGTCGACGAGCGACTCCGCGGCGACGACGAGTCCACGTGCGAGGTCGTCGAGGACGTCCTCGTCGACCTCCACGGCGACCGCGACGCATACGAGCGCTGGCAGAACGACGCGGACGTCTCGCCCGCAGAACGCGTCCGCCTCCAGGGATACGACCCCTGCAACACGACCCTCGAGTCCGAGTACTACGCCGAGAAGGACGAGGAGACGTTCGAGACCTCCAAGCACCTCCAGTGGCTCTGGCGGCAGTTCGACGCGACGCCGATGGCGGACAACGTCGAGTTCGCGCTCCGGTTCCGCGCGATGCTCGCCGACCACCTCTTCGAGGAGTGCGGCGACGGCTGCCGGTTCTTCAAGGGCATCACGTTCACGTACGGCCACAACATCACGGTCGGGGACAACGTCGTCGTCCACGACGACGTCCACCTCGACGACCGCGGGAAGCTCACGATCGGCGACCGCGTCTCCATCAGCGACGACGCCCACATCTACAGTCACGACCACGACGTCGTCGACCAGACCGCGGTCGAGAACTACCACACCATCATCGAGGACGACGCCCGCATCACGTACGACACGATGGTTCGCGCCGGCTGCAAGATAGGCGAGAACGCGGTCGTCGGCGCGAAAGCCGCCGTCTCCAGCGACGTCCCCGCGCACCACGTCGCGGTCGGGTCGCCCGCCAAGAGCGTGAAGGTCAAGCCCGGCTGGGAGTCCGTCGCCGAACCGCTCGAGGACGCGAACGTGAACCGGCAGGCAGAACGCCGCATCGAGTACGAGCTCGACGACGACGTCGACGTCTTCGACGAGTTCCGCCGCGACCTCACGCCACCCGGCGACCGCTGACGACGCCACCTCCCCGTCCCTTCTTGCCCCGTCCGGTCCTGCCTCGGTCCCATCCTATCCCGTCGTTCCCCGTCCCGGACGCCTCTTTCTCCTCCGCGCGCTCGTCTTCGAGTGAGCCTCGGTCGTCTACTTCGGCGTCGCGTCGTCCGAACTCGCGCGCAGGTGCACCCGCCAGCGACAACAATCAAGTGCTATGCGAACAACTAGCACATATGGTCGAGGTCTGGAGCTGGATAATCGGCTACGTCATCCTGTTCGCGGTCGTCCAGCTTGCCATCTACGCGTACTACGTGCGCCGCGGGGAGGGCAACCCGCAGGCGAGCGCCATCGGCGACCCCGAAGAATACGCGCGCGCCGGCGACCGCGTCCACCGGAACCACGTCGACGAGGACGACCTCGACGACGCCCTCCCACCGGCACGCCCGACCGAGGAGGCGTTCCGCGCGTGCCCGCACTGCGGCACCGCCAACGAAAACGTCGGCACCATCAAGTACTGCCGTAACTGCACGCGTTCGCTCGGCTGACCCCCGACACCGCTCGAACCGGACGCCCCATCCACCACTCGACCCACCAGCCTGCCCACTCCGTCAGCCCGCTCACTCCGTCAGCCCGTGCACTCTGCCAGCCTGTGCACTCCGCCAGCGCGCTCGCGTTGCGCTCGACTCCCACCAGTCGACCCTGGACCACCCCCGGCCACACCAACACGACCCGTGGCCGTCATGCTTTTATCGACGCGCTCACCCGGCCAGCAAGCATAAGACCGACCGAACTATATCCTGCATCGAACCCGGATGCAGTCACAGGAAAACGAAGATGCCGACCGCTACGTCGGCCGTGAAACCGTCGAAGGAATGGTCATCTACGACCGCGAGAACCTGGACGCCTGGATCGAATCCGACACCACGCGACCAGTCGAAGACGGACTCGAACGGCGCGACGAAGCCTGAAACCCCAGGGGTGGGGTGGGTACAGCGACGCAATCGGTCGTCGACGCGAACGCACGCACCGGCGACCCCGCTCACATACGACCGCCAGCGAGCGACCGCACCAACCTACCGATACCCGTACTGGCGCCACTCCGGTTCCAACGCGAACGCCACCAGCGCCACGCACAACACCAGCACGCCCACACTGTACAACGCATACCGGACACTCCGGAACACCACCACCGCCGCCAACGCCACCCCCACCAACAACCAGAACCCCACCACGGCCCGAACCACGACACTAAACCGCATCCCGACCACCCCCACCGGCAAGCCGACTTTCCACCCTACGACCCGTCCACGCGCCACCGACCGACCCCCGACACATACCAGTACCCGACCACGCTCACACATTTCGTTACCAGACGCCTACCACGAACCCCGCTCGCGTACCACCCACCGAAAACACTCCATACCAGCCGAAGCCAACCACCTCACTCGACTCACTCCCACAGCCTCCCGAACGAACCCGCTCGTCGCTACCGTTCCTCGGTTCCTGTGAGAGAGAAGAACGCCGTCCGGGATACCCGTGAGCGAAGCGAACGGGAAGTCGGACGGCGTACGACCGAAGCGAGTGCGCCGTCCGGGAATTGAACCGATGTGAGACGGTCCTGCTCGCTACGCTGCGCGGGCTGCGACTCACAGGATTCAATTCCCGTTGCTGCACTTCTCCGGAACGAACTCGCTCGTCGCCGCCGCTCCTCGCTCGCTGTGTTCCGGAGAAGTGCGCCGTCCGGGAATTGAACCCGGGCTAGTGGCTTGGGAAGCCACTGTCCTACCACTGGACCAACGGCGCTCGCATCCGTCGATTCCTGCCGCTTGCACTTGAACGTAGCGCTTCGTGGCCGCCGAGCGACCGGGAACTGGACGCACGTCCATCGTTCCTGCGCCATGGAACCGTATTTGTCGATGCAATCCCTACCGACGCGTGATGCTCGACCTGCGATTCTCCGACGACGAACTCCGCGAACGACGCGACCACATCGAGACGTTCATCCAGGACGTCGTCGCCGACGCCGGCGCCGACGGCGCCGTCCTCGGGCTCTCCGGCGGCGTCGACTCCACGACCACCGCGTACCTCGCCGCGAGCGCGCTCGGCACCGAGAACCTCCGTGGGCTCGTCCTCCCCGCCGAAGTATCGAGCGACGGTAACATGAGTGACGCCGAACGCGTCGCCGAGGACCTCGGCATCGAGTACGACGTCGTCGAGATCGAGCCGATCGTGGACGCGCTCGTCGACGCCGTCCCCGGGAGCGACCGCGACCAGACCGCCGTCGGGAACACTCGTGCACGCGTCCGCGGTGTCATCAACTACTACGTCGCGAACGAGGAGAACCGCGTCGTGCTCGGCACCGGGAACCGCGCCGAAGCCCTCACCGGCTACTACACGAAGTACGGCGACCAGGCCGTCGACTGCAACCCCATCGGGAACCTCTACAAGCAGCAGGTCCGCCAGCTCGCGAAACACCTCGGCGCGCCCGAGGACCTCGCGGAGAAGCAAGCGACCGCCGAACTCTGGGCGGACCAGACCGACGAGGACGAACTCGGCCTCGACTACGACACCATCGACGCCATCCTCGCGCTCCACGTCGACGGCGACCTCTCACCTGCCGCGACCGAACGCGCGCTCGACGTCGACCGCGACGCCGTCACCGAAGTCCGCGAGCTCTACGAGGCAAGCAAGCACAAGCGCGCGATGCCGCCAGCGCCCGCCGACCCGACGCCCTGAACGCGACGGGCGACCCGACCACTTCCAGAAGCAGAACTCGTCGGCGCGTCAGGCGAGCGCGCTCGCGTTCGTCGTCGTCCCGTTCGTCGAGCCGCCAGCGGGTGCTTCCACGCGAACCGAAACGCTATCGCCGTCCTGGAGGACGTACGTCTCCGGCGCCACCGGCTCGCCGTTGACCTCGTACACGACCGTGGCGTTCGTCACGACCGTCCACCCGTCGGGCCCCTGTGCGTTCGACCCCCGCCGGTAGACGACGCCGTCGTACGCGAACGACGTGTTCGTGACACCGAACGCGGTCGCCTCCAGCGCGTACTCGACCGTCACGCCGGTGGCGTGCACGTGCCAGCGTCGCTCCCCTGCCTCGAAGTGGAACGCACGCATCTCGCGCGGATGCTGGAACTCGGGGCGCCGGAAGTCTATCTGCTGTCCGTCGACGTTCACGCTGATCGGACCGTGCTCGTGAGCGGACCCGATGCTGTACGGCCGATACACCTCGTCGCTCCCCGCCGGCCCGAGCTGGTGTCCGGGCGGGTTCGGCGCCGGCCCGAGTTCGCCGAGCTCGCTCGCGCTCGCGCTCCCACCTCCCCCGATGGTGAGCGTGTACAGGATGACGGCGAGCAGGAGCGCGCCGACGGCGATACCGGCGACGAGCAGGGGCGTCGACGGCCCACTCTCGCCGCCACCGAGTTCGTCCAGTCGCCGTCGCTCTATCGGCCCCATCTCGCCCGGGTGCTCGTCGCCGAGGTGCCTGAGGTACGCGGCCTCGTCCTCGAACGTCTCCGAGCAGTGCTCGCAGTCTGTCACGCCCCAACGTCGGCGTTCGCGCACTACGACTCTTTCGGACGAGTACACGCTCCCCGACACACCGCCGGAGAGTCGACCCCGTCAGTCCTCGTCCCGAGCGGCCGCGATGTCGGCGGCGTGACTCGCGACGAGGTCCGCGAACGCCTCGACCTCCCTGGCCTCCTGGCTCGCCACGTCGTCGCGGTCGCGCATCCGTCGCTTCAACGCCTCGAGCGCATCCGGCGGGTGCGCCGCGATCTCCTCGGCGACCGCACGCGGGTCGTCGACGACGCGCGACACAAGCCCCATCCTGTGTGCGTCGGTCGCGTCGACGCTCCGCCCGGAGAGCGCGAGGTCCATCGCGTCGCCCTCCCCACAGATACGCGCCAGGCGCGCCGTCCCACCCCACGCGCCGAACAACCCGAGGGAGACACCGGGTTCCGCGAACGACGCCGCCGGCGTCGCCACCCGGACGTCACAGCCGAGCGCGAGCTCCACGCCACCACCCCGCGCCGGACCGTCGATTCCGGCGACGACGACCGCGTCCGTCGACTCGAACGCACGCACCACGCGCTGCCCGCGCGCCGCCAGGTCCCGCGCCCCCTCGCGGTCCAACCCCGACACGACGTCCAGGTCCGCGCCCGCACAGAACGCCGGCCCCACGCCGTGGAGGTACAGCACGGGCGCCGTCACCTGCCGCGCCGCATCCGCCAGCACGTCCAGGTCCGTCGGTCGAAGCGCGTTCCGCCGGTCCGGACGGTCGATGCTCACCACGCAGACGTCCCCGTCGCGGTCGACTCGAATCACACCACCGCGGACGTCCGTCGTTTCCAAAGGTCTTTGCGTGTCCCGTTGCTACCTACGCGCGATGGACGAGGCTGCAACGTGTCGCTCGGCCGCCGTGGACGCCGTCGAGGACGTCTACCCGGCGCGCCTCCGCGACGACATCGTCGCACACGTCGACGATGGCTCGCTCGCCCCCGGGACGCTCGCACTCCGATGCGCGCGCGCCGTCGACGACACCGTCGACCTGGACGCCATCGGGAACCGCGCCGCCGGCGTCCAGCTCATCTACGACGGGCTCCGCCTCACCCGCACGCTCGCGCACACAGAACCCTGGCAGGACGTCGACGACCAGACACAACCGAACCTCGACATCCTCGCCGCCGACGTCCTCGTCTCCCGCGGATTCTACCTCCTCGCCCGGACGGACGCCGCCGGCCGCGCCGTCGAGACCGTCCGCACGTTCGGCCGCGAACAGACCGAACGCCGCGACGCCGCGGACGACCCGACGCGCGACCCGAGCGAGCACGACCGGACGCTCGAACGCGACGTCCTCGAACTCGCCGCGCTCGCCGGCACCACCGCCGCCGGCGGCACCCCGACGCCCGAACTGTACGCCGTCGTCGCGGACTGCATCAGCCACGTCACCGACGACGGCTTCCCGCACGAACTAGACTTCCTCCCGACCGTCGCCGACCTCCACGCCACGGTTCCCCCGGAGGAGCCGACCGCGGACGACGGCGTCCCCCAGTCCGCGGGCGATTCGTAGCCGCGAATCGAAACCCATTAAAACAACTCCCGACAAGAAGGGGATGCACCCACCGCGCCTGGGTAGCTTAGCGGTAAAGCGCGTCCTTGGTAAGGACGAGACCGCGGGTTCAATTCCCGCCTCAGGCTCTTCCTTCCGGTATATCGTTCTCACAAAGTACCGGTGTGGTTCTGAAGGACGCTTGACTCGCCACATCCAAAATAATTTCAACCTATATAATCTGAGAATTATGTGTGGCGGACGGCTACGCTCGACGGACTGCGATAACCAGACTCTCGATCACCGACGAGCAACAGGAGGTCCTAGAAGCCACGATATCCGAGTGGAAACAGGGCTGTCAACTGGCGACTGATCTGGCCTGGCACCGTTGCCACGCGAAGCGCGAGGTCCAATCGATTGCATACGACGCGATTCGAGAAGAGACCGAACTCGGCAGCCAGCACGCGGTGCTGGCGACTCACCGTGCAGCAGAAGCGATAGCCGGATGCGTCGAACGACGACGGAAGGGGAAGTCCACGAGTAAACCACGGTTCACCGCACCGACGGTTCCCTACGACGACCGGTCGATGACGCTCTTCGACGACGGAACGGTCTCGCTCGCGACGGTTGGAGACCGCATCAGGTGTCCGCTCGCACTTCCCGACGACGAGGACGGCTACCAGTGGCAGTTCCTCGACGCGGAGGAGTGGTCGCTGACGGAGAGTACGCTCAAGGCGCGTGACGGCTCGTACTTCCTCCACCTGGGCTTTCGACGGCGTCGAGACGAGGCAGTGCAAACGACCGCCGAGGACGGGACGGTCCTCGGGGTCGACCTTGGAATAGAGAACCTCGCGGTAACCAGCACCGCCCGTTTCGTGGACGGCCGCGAACTCACCCACCGCCTTCGCGAGTTCGAGCGGACGCGCGCCGGACTTCAGCGGACCGGCACACGGAGTGCACACCGGACCCTGGAGCAAGCGAGTGGTCGGCAACTCCGATACGTCCGAGATTTCATCCACAATGCAGCGAAGGAACTCGTCGACGAAGCCAGGCGGTACGATTGCGACCGTATCGCGTTCGAGGATCTTACCGAGATTCGGTCGCGAACCCGGGCTGCGTGGGGCCACCGATGGGCGTTCGAGGCGCTCTACGAATACGTCGAGTACAAAACACGAGCAGCAGCAATCACTGTCGAACGGGTCGAACCATCGAACACGTCACGTCGCTGCGCGGAGTGCGGGTTCACGGCTAGAACGAACCGACGCTCACGTGACGGCTTCTGCTGTCGAGAGTGCGGTGCAACAGCGAACGCGGATTACAACGCAGCGAAGAACATCGGAATGCGAAGTGTCCGTCGGGGCCAACAGTCGTCTCGACGGACGGGCGACGGTCGACTCGCCCTGAAGTCCGGAACGGTGACGCCGAACGGCGGATTCACCGCCTACCCAGACGGGTTCGAGGCCGAGTTCACGGACAAGTCCTCTCCATCGAAGGTGGCGTCTATCGACTGAGAGAACGGGGAGGATAGTCGATATTCCGGCCTAGCTTCCGATTCGCTCTCTAGTGGGTAGTACTCTCGCTCTCATTCGGCGGCCTCGTCGTCGGCCATCCAGCGTTGGCCGTACGAGCGGTAGCCGTCGAACTCGCCCTGGCTGATCTGGCGTTCGATCTCCTCGCGGGTGTCGACGTCGATGCGGACGAGGTGGCAGATTGGGTGGCCGGGGAGGGCGACGGGGTTCTCGAGGACGCCGACGATGAGGACGGTGAAGGGTGCGTCGACGACGTGTTCTTCGTGCTTGAAGTGGTCGGTGATGGTGCAGATGGCGTCGCCTTCGTGGACGAGCGGGTCGGGGCCCCATTGCATGTCGACGAGGCCGCCGGTGTCGGCGCGGAGCCAGCGTGTCTCCTCGCTCGGCCCCATGACCTTCCGCCAGGCGGGTGTGGTGGTGGTGCCGTCCGGGAGGACGTCGTCCTCGGTGAGGACGCTCTCGACGCCGCCGAGGGCTTTCTCGATGAGTGCTGGTTGGAAGCGGTGGGCCTTCCCCATCTCGACGGTGGGCGTGGGGATGCCGTCGCGGGTGGCGACGCCGCGGAGGGAGCGTTCGTCGCCTTCGCCGGCGAGGAAGACGTTCGCGCCGAAGGCGTCCGCGAGCCGTTGGACGTCGGGGTCGTCGACGTCGGCGCGGGCGTGGTACATCGTGGTGCGGTTCCGGGTGGACGTGTGGAAGTCGAGGCCGATGTCGCACTGCGAGACGAACCGCTGGTAGATGCGGTGGGTCATGCGTTCGGCGGTGTTCGATCGTTCCTTCCCGGGGAACGACCGGTTGAGGTCCTGGTCGTAGATGGGGAGGTATCGCTGTTGTGCCTGGTAGCCGGGGACGTTCACGACGTGGAGGCAGACGAGCGTGCCGTGGACGTCGCTGGGGTGGTAGCGGTCGATGACCTCCTGGAGGACCTTGACGCCGTTGAGTTCGTCGCCGTGGATGGCGGCGGTCATGAACACGCGCGGGCCGTCCGCGTCGCCGTTGATGACGGTGACGGGGACCTCGACGGGGTCGCCGAGGGAGGATCCGTCGACCTCGTAGCGGAACTGCTGTTCCTGGTCGGACGGCGCTACGGCGTCGAACCGGAACGGTCCGGGGCCGTCGCCTGGCATACGTGGTCGTCTAGCGGTGACCGTCTCTCTGTTGGTGTCCGTGATACGTGGAGCCAAGTGGTTTGGCGGTGGCTCCAGGGGGTCTCGTCGGGTAGTGACTGGTATGCGAGCGTCGACCGCCGCCATCGCGTTCGGTGTCGCACTGTTCGCACTCCCCATCCCCGGGACGTTCGTGACGGGAGCGCTCGTGATACTCGCCGGCGTCGCCGCGCGATACCTCGGCTCGTAGCAGTCTCTCGCTGGCGTCGACGCCGGCGACTGGCACGCGTCGCCCGGGGTACTTTTGTCCGCGAGTCCCCGACGTAGGGGTAGATGCGAACGAGAGTCGTCCTTGTCGTCGTCGCGGTGGTCGCGATGGTCGGGCTCGCTGGCTGTACGCTGTCGGCGTTCCAGGAACCGACGGCGACGACGAGCGACTCGGAGGCCGCGCCCGCGCCCGACGACGGCGGCGCGCTCGCGGACCCGGACGAGGACGTGAAGGGCTGGGAGAACGGCGTCTGGTACAACGAGTCGCTCGCGGTCACGCCCGGGGACGGGTTGAACGAGAGCGAGCTCGCGGCGGTCGTGAACCGGAGCATGGCGCGCGTGGAGTACGTGCGGAACGTCGAGTTCGACCGGCGCGTGCCGGTGTCGATACTGTCGCGCGAGGAGTACCGCGACCGCCAGAGCGGCGGCGGTGGTGGTGGTGACGAGGCCGCAGCGACCAGGGAGGCGGTGCGCCTCGAGGCGCTGTTCCTCGTCGGCGAATCCACGGACGCGCAGGAGGAGCAGGCGGCGACGCGCTCGGCGAGCGTGCAGGGGTTCTACTCGCCGAGCGCGGACGAGATAACGATCGTCGCGCCGTCGTCGACGCCGACGGTCGACGAGGTGACGCTCGCGCACGAGCTCGTGCACGCCTACCAGTTCCGGGGGAACCTCGACGTGCGGTTCCCGCGGGACCCGACGCGCGACGAGCGCCGGGCGCTCGTCGCGCTCATCGAGGGTGACGCGAACTTCGTCGACCGGAAGGTCCGGACGCGTTGCGGGGGCGAGTGGACGTGCGTCGGCCACGAGAGTGCGGACGCGTCGACGAGCGACGACGGGACGACTGCGGGAGACGACGAGGCAGGCGGCGACGACGGTAGTGGGGCTGCTGCGGCGCCGCGCCCGAACATGGGACTGTACCTGTTGTCGTACTTCCCGTACGCGGAGGGCGAGCGGTACGTCGCGGCGGCGAAGGAACGCGGCGGGTGGGCGGCCGTGAACGCGCTCTACAGCGACCCGGCGGCGTCCAGCGAGCAGGTGATCCACCGGAACGACGACGCCGTGGAGTCGGTGTCGGTCCCCGACCGGAGTTCGAGCGAGTGGTCGCGGGTCGGCGACGGCGGTGTGGTCGCGGGCGAGGCGGACGTGGCGACGATGTTCGCGGCGACGCTGTACGACGACGTCGAGGGGAGTCTCGTCTCGCGCGAGCAGTTCCTCACGGACGACGGCCCGGTCCCGATTACGTACGGCCTCCCGCCGAGTGCCGGGTGGGCTGGTGATTCGCTGTACGCGTACGAGCGCGACGACGGCGACGCGGGGTACGTGTGGCGGCTGCGGTTCGACGACGACGCGGAGGCCCGGGAGTTCGCGCGGGCGTACCGCGACCTCCTCCGGTACCGTGGCGCGGACGCGGGCGACGACGGGGTGTTCGTGATATCGGACGGGCCGTACGCGGACGCGTTCTACGTCGACGTGTCGGGGTCGCGGGTCACCATCGTGAACGCCCCGGCGGTCGAGGACCTCGGGGACGTCCACGAACCGGCGAGTCAGCGCGTCGCGCCGGCCGACGCCCGTGCGAGGCTCTAGCGGGCGGCGCGCGGTTCCGAAACCCTTTATGCGACGACGCGGGAAGTTCGACCAACTCGCTGGTCGACGGGCACCAGCGGGCACCTGTCAACGACAGGTCATCGGAATGTGGTCCCATCCGGGACTGAACCGGCAAACGCCCGTGGTGATAGACCATGGCACGAAGTTTCTACTCGCACATCAAGGAAGCGTGGCGGGATCCCAGCGACGGGAAGCTCGCCGAACTGCAGTGGCAGCGAAAGCAAGAGTGGCGCGACCAAGGCGCCATCGAGCGCGTCGAGCGACCGACGCGTCTGGACAAGGCCCGCGAACTCGGCTACAAGGCCAAGCAGGGCGTCGTCGTGGCGCGCGTCAGCGTCCGCAAGGGGACGGCGCGGAAGTCCCGACACAAGAAGGGGCGTCGTTCGAAGCGCCAGGGCGTGAACCGGATCGGACGCCGGAAGAACATCCAGCGCATCGCCGAGGAGCGAGCGTCGCGGAAGTTCAAGAACCTCCGCGTGCTGAACTCCTACTGGGTTGGCGAGGACGGCTCGCAGAAGTGGCACGAGATCATCCTCGTGGACCCCGAGCATCCCGCCATCGAGAACGACGACGACCTCTCGTGGATCACGGAGAGCCAGCACCAGTCGCGTGCGTTCCGTGGCCTCACGAGCGCCGGCACGCAGAACCGCGGGCTCACGTTCAAGGGCAAGGGTACCGAACACACCCGTCCCTCGAACAACGGCGGCCAGGGTCGCGCGAAGTAACCTCGCAGCGACGGACGACCGCGGACTCGATTCCTTCATTCTTTCGCGTTCGGTAGTGGAAGCGCTCGTCAGCGTGCGCGTTCGCCGGCGTGATGCGGCGGGTTCGGGGGCGTCTCAGAGCAGCGTCGCGAGTTCGTCGCGGGACGCGAGGAGCCGGTTCGTGGTTGCGTAGTGTTCGCGACCGACGTCCGTGGCGTCGATCCGGTCCTTCCAGGGGAACCGGTCGCGGTCGAGGTCGTCGAGGATGGCGAGGACGCTGTCGACGTAGTCGACGGTTGCCGTCGCGAGGGTGGCTGTGCGGAGGTGGTAGTCGCGCTCGCCGATGGGGTCGCCGAGGTTGTCGGTCGTCTCCAGGTGGAGGTCGCGTTCGTCGACGAAGTCGAGCGACCAGTGGACGCTCGTACAGCCCGGGTCCGAGCACGTGCACTGGAACGGGTAGCCCCTGGCGGTCCCGTCCGCGACCAGGGTCCGGAGGAGGCGGCGTAGCGTCCGCACGGTCCCGAGGAGGTCGGCGCTCGCCGGGAGGCGTCGGTGGTCGACGGGGTCGCCATCGACGATGACCGCGACGGTGCCGTGGACGCTCGCGGCGTAGGGGCGGCCGCGGAGGTCGCCGTCGACGAGGTGCGCATCGTCGACGCGGAGCGTGAGTTCGTCGACGTGTCGTCCGTCCGGCATGGTGAGTGGGTCGCTTTCGTCACTGGTAGTCCTAGCGGTGTCTCGCTAGCACTCCCCAGATGGACCCATACGGAATGAACATAGCGGGGCTTTTCCCTGTGGTCTCGATAGGGTCGCGTAGATGAGTTCGGTGGGTATTGCGCTGGCGCTCGCTGGCGCGGTCGTGTTCGGGACGTACGTGTTCCTCGTGAAGTACCGGTTCGCGCACTACCCGGACTCGGTGTACGTGGTGAGCGTGTACGCGATCGCGACCGTACTGTACGCGCCGGTCGCGGCGGCGAGCGGTGCGACGATACCGACGGACCCGTACACGCTCGCGGTCCTCGTGGGCGTGAACGCGCTCGGCGGCGTCGCCATCCTCGCGTTCTTCCGTGCGCTCACGCTCGGCGACGTCTCGTACGTCGCGCCGGTGAGCAAGGTCGTGCCGTTGTTCGTGCTCCCGATCGAACTCGCGCTCCTCCCCGGCACCGACCTCGGGACGCTCCAGGTCGTGGGCGTGCTCGTCGTGACGGTCGCGCTCTACCTCGCGAACTACCAGGGCGACCTCGTGACGCCGCTCCGGCGCGCAGTGACGCTCCGGCCCGGCCAGCTCGCGCTCGCGTCCGCGGCGACGTTCGGCGTCGTCGACGTCGGGAAACGCCACCTGATGAGCGACCTCGGCGTCGACCCCGCGACGTTCGTCCTCGCGCTGTTTCCCGTGGTCGCGGTCATGTTCGCACCGCTCGCGTACCGCCAGTGGCCAGCGGACGTCGCGGTCCGCAGTGACCTGGGCGCGCTCGCTGGACTCGCGGTGCTCGTCGCGGTCGCCCAGCACGTCGTCGCGCTCGCGTTCGTCGAGCTGGCCGCGAGCGTCGCCTCCCCGCTCGTGAACGCGCAAGCGATCGTCGCGGTCGTCCTCGGTGGCATCGTCCTGAAGGAACCGCGCTTCGGCGCGCGACTCGCGGCCGCGACGCTCGCGGTCGGCGGCGTCGCACTCATCGCCCTCGGGTGAGTACCGACCGCGGTCAGGCCACGAGTCCGAGGTTCCGCGCTCGCTGCCGGTAGCGGTCGGCCACGAGCGCTGGTGCGTCGAGCGCGTCGAGTTCCGCGTCGAGGTCGACGGACGCGAGCGCACGCCGCCCGGTCTGCGTGCGCGAGAGCGTGATGGCGGTCGCCAGGTAGGAGAGCCGGAGGAGCCACACGGCGCCGTCGACGTCCCCCGGGTCGCGGATGCGGTACGACGTCCACCCGGACTCCGGGTGAACGGAATGGGTGCCCGTGCGACCAGCGGCGACGAGGGCGTCGCGGACGCTCCGATTGTAGTTGACGTCGAGGAGTCCGGACCGGTGAACGTGCCCGAACTCGCGCGTTCCGAGGAAGAACGCCGTCCCGCCGAAGGGATGCTCGCGGACGATCACGCCCGGCCACGCCTCGACCGGTGTCACGACCAGCGCGGTGGCGGCCGCTAGCTGACTCGCCGCGGACTCGTCTCGAATCATGCTAACAATACGCGTCCGAAGGATTTGACGCTCGCGGTCAGACACGCCGCCACGCGCTCGCGGTCAGCGCAGGGCGCCCCGCGCTCGCTGTCAGAGCAAGCCGTCTTCCTTCGCGAGCAACAGCGCTTCGAGCGTCGCGTCGTTCGTCGGCGGTTCGCGCGCCACGTCGATGGCGTCCGCGACCGGGACCGACCGCACCTCGATGAACTCGTTGCTGTCGAGTTCGCGCTCGCACGGCGTCAACCCCTCCGCGAACACGTACCCGCGGCGATGACGGAGCAAGCCCGTCGAGCACCAGACCTCCTGGAGTAGCGACGTGCCGGCAGGGTCGAACCCGGTCTCCTCCTGGAGTTCGCGAGCGCCCGCGGTCGTGTACGATTCGCCGTCCTCGACGATACCCGCCGGCAACTCGAGCTGGGTCTGGCGGATCGTCGGCCGGTACTGCTCGACGAACACGACCTCCTCGCCCGTCGACGCCACCACGACGACCGCGTCCGGTAGCTCCGCCCAGTAGTAGTCCTTCTCCGAGCCGTCCGGTTGCTCGACGCGGTCACGGCCGCCCGTGTACCACGGCGTCTCGTACTCCGCGACGGACTCTCGAACCGGCCACTCGCCAGCGGGGAGGTCTCGACTCATCCGTCCCCACGAACGATCTCCAGCCGATAGACCGTTCCGTTGTACGTCACGTACGCCACGTCGCCCTCGACCGCGTTCGGGACGCGCGTCGCGACCGCGCCGAACTCGTCGAACGGCGAGTGACTGAACGACTCCTTCACGCCGAACGGCCCCTCGTAGTACGACCCGGACGTCCCGTCGGCGACCGCCTCGGTCACGTACGGGAACCGTCGTTCGCTCACGTCCGTCGCGTCGTACGTCGCGCCGTCGAACGTCGACGCGTTCCCGACGTCGGTCGCCTGCACGCGATAGGGGTCGCCGCTCTTGAGGAGGCTCGGGAGTGCGCCGACGGCGAGCCCGAGGACCACGAGCACGACGAGCACCAGGATGTACCGCTGTCGCATACGCCGACGTTAGGGGGTCGCGTTGAAACGTCCACCGGACGAGGCGGCCGCCGGGGGCGGCGCTCGCCGGGTCGCCACGAGCCAGGGTCGTCGACGCCCAGAACCGGGACAGGGAACGGAGAACGCCAGCGGTGTTGCCCGGGACGGAGTTTTTAAAGGTCGTGGGGTCCAAAGACCGGGTACGATGGACGAGCTCGGAGTCCAGACGGCCGGCTGATGGCTTACAGAAAGTACTTCCGAACCCGTCCACTTACCTCAGGTTACGGAACCTCCCATGCAAGGACAAAATCAACAGCAGGCGTACGACCGCGGGATCACTATCTTCTCGCCGGACGGACGTCTCTATCAGGTCGAGTACGCACGCGAAGCCGTCAAGCGTGGCTCCGCGAGCGTCGGTATCCGCACCCCGGACGGTGTGGTGCTCGCGGCGGAACGACGCACGCGGTCGCCGCTCATGGAGCGCGACAGCGTCGAGAAACTCCACAAGATCGACGATCACGTCGGTATCGCGAGCGCGGGGCACGTCGCTGACGCCCGCCAGCTCATCGACGTCGCTCGTCGCCAGAGCCAGGTGAACCAGCTCCGGTACGGCGAGCCCGTCGGCGTGGAGACGCTGACGAAGCACGTCACGGACCACATCCAGCAGTACACGCAGACGGGCGGTGCGCGTCCGTTCGGCGTCGCGCTGCTCGTCGGTGGCGTCGAGAACGACGGGACACCGCGGCTCTACGAGACGGATCCCTCTGGGACGCCCTACGAGTGGAAGGCGGTTGCCATCGGCGGGAACCGCGAGGACATCCAGCGGCGTCTCGAGGAGGAGTACGACGACGCGCTGAGTCTCGGCGAGGGCGTCGACCTCGCGCTCGAGTCGCTCGCGGAGGCGACCGAGGACGGCTTCCCGGCGGAAGGCATCGCGGTGTCGACCGTGCCGACGGAGACCGGGAGCGTCGAATCGCTTTCGACCGACGAGATCGGCGAGCGCCTCGAGGCGCTCGACCTCCTCGCCGAGGAAGACGAGGGTGATGCAGAATGATGGACGCTGACAACCCCTACGACCCCGAGATCGCGCCGAGCGACTGGGGCGAGCACGCCGGAGAGGACCAGGAGAACGTGAACAAGACCGGGACGACGACGGTCGGTATCGCCACCGACGCCGGCGTCGTCATCGCGACCGACCGCCGCGCCAGCCTCGCTGGCCGGTTCGTCTCGAACAAGAAGGTCGTGAAGGTCGAGGAGATCCACCCGAGCGCGGCGATGACGCTCGTCGGGAGCGTCGGTGGCGCGCAGTCGTTCATCTCGAGCCTCCGCGCGGAGGTCAACCTCTACGAGGCGCGTCGCGGCGAGGAGATGAGCATGACGGCGCTGTCGACGCTCGCGGGGAACTTCGCGCGCGGCGGCCCGTACTTCGCGATCAACCCGATCCTGGGTGGCGTGGACGAGGACGGCAGTCACGTCTTCTCCATCGACCCGGCGGGTGGCGTGATGAAGGACGACTACACCGTCACCGGCAGCGGGATGCAGGTCGCGTACGGGTACCTCGAGCAGTCCTGGCACGACGACATGTCGATGAGCGAGGCGAAGCAGGCGGCCGCGAAGGCGGTCATCTCGGCCGCGGAGCGCGACACCGGGTCCGGGAACGGGCTCGTCCTCTGCGAGGTCACGGAAGGCGACGTCTCCATCACGGAGTACGACGACTTCCCGAACCCCGAAGAGGTCTAGGCGGCCACTTCGATCCTTCCGGTTTCGACGTTCGACAGCGACGGCGCTGGCGTTGCGGTACGCGGTCGACGTGGGGTCGCGTGGTCGTTGGGGCGGTGCTTTTGTCGGCGGAGCGGGTGGATGTGTGTATGAGTCGGGAACTGGCGGCCGGCGTGTGGGTGATGGAGGGGCGGGCGTCGTCGGTGTTCCTCGTGGAGGACGGTGACGACCTCGTGCTCGTGGACGCGGGCGTGCCGTGGGACGCCGGGACCATCCGCGAGGGCGTGCGCGACGCGGGGTTCGGCCTCGGGGACGTGGACCGGGTGCTGGTGACGCACTACGACGTCGACCACGTCGGTGCGCTCGCGCGCCTCGACGACGAGCTCGACGCGACGGTGTACGCGAGCGACACGGACGGTCGCATCCTGACCGGCGAACGGAAGCCGCCGTTGCGTGGCGCGAAGGCGGTGTTGACGCGGTTCGTGTCGGTGCCGCTCGTCGAACGCCCGGACCTCGAGGTCAGGTTCGTCGGCGAGGGCGATACGGTCGGGTCGTTCGAGACGTTCGAGACGCCCGGACACACGCCCGGGCACCTGTGTTTCGTGAGCGAACGCCTCGGCGTCGCGCTCCTGGGTGACCTCGTCAGCGGGAACGCGGACGGGTCGCTCGGGCGCGTCCCGTGGGTGTTCGACGGGAACCGGCGTCGGGCCGGTCAGAGCATCCGCGAGCTCGCGGCCCGCGCCCCGGCGTTCGAGGTGGCGTGCATGGGGCACGGCGAACCGCTCGCCGCGGGCGGTCGTGACGCACTCGCCGACCTCGCCGCGCGAGTCGCCTGACGGCGCCGGGGTCGACGGGCGGTGTCGACGCCGCCAGCGGTCGGTTTAGGGCGTGGATTTTTGCCCGTCGGCCTCCCGATTTTCCGACGAATGCCGGAGTCACACGGTATCGTCTGCACGGGGACGGGGGCTGGTGCAGTTGCGGCGACGCTCGCAGCGTCGGACGTCGACGTCGAACACGTCGACGGCGTCGAGACGGCCATCGAGCGCGCGCAGACGGGCGGTGGCGTGGTGCTCGCTGTCGACGCGGAGACCAACCCGTCGGTCGTCGGTCGCGTCCGCGAGCGACTGCCGACGTCACCGGTCGTCGTCGTCGCGAGCGCGGTCGACGGGGCGCTCGCGAGCGCGGCCGTCGACGCGAACGTCACCGCGTTCTGCACGGTCGACGACGACGTCGCCGGCACCGTCGAGCGCGCGTTCGAACCGGCGAGCGCGACCGCACCGGTCCCGGGTGCGGAGCGCGATGCGGCGGCGACCGCCGAGCCGGCACCTGCGGCGAGCGAACGGACGACGGACGACGAGCCACGGTTCGGTGACGGGACGCCACCGGGACCGGGGGCCGCGTCGGACGACTGGCGCGGGCACGTCGTCGACCGGCTGTTCGAGACGAGCCCGGACCGACTCGTCGTCGTCGCCGCCGACGGCACGGTCGTTCGCGCGAACGACCGGGCGCGCGAGGCGTTCGCGATATCGATCGGGGAGACGAGCACGGGCGACGTCGACGTCTACGACACCGACGGCGAGTTCGTCGCGCCGGAGGCGCGCCCGTGGGCGAGCGTGTTCCGGACCGGCGAGGCGTCCTACGGCCACCAGTTCCGCGTCGACCCCGTCGACGGCGAGTCGGCGTGGTACGTCGTCGACGTCGTCCCGCTCGGCGACGACCCTGCGGCGGCGTTCGCGTCGTTCCGGGACGTCACCGACGACGAACGGGCGCGCGAGCGCCTCCGGAAGCGCAAGGACGAACTCGTCGCCGAACTCGACGAGACCCTGGAGCGCGTGACGGACGCGTTCTTCGCGCTCGACGACGAGTTCCGGTTCACGTACGTCAACGAGACGGCGGGCGAACTCATCGACGTCGACCCGGACGCCGTGAAGGGCGAGTCCATCTGGGAGGCGTTCCCGCAAGCGGTCGGCACGACGTTCGAGGAGCAGTACCGGTCGGCGATGCGCGAACAGGAGTCGGTGGCGTTCGAGGAGTACTTTCCGCCGCTGTCGACGTGGTTCGCGGTGCGCGCGTACCCGAGCCAGTCCGGGCTGTCGGTGTACTTCCAGGACGTCACGGACCGCAAGCACCGCGAGGAAGCGCTCAACGAGCGACTCGCCCAGCAGGAGGTCGTCTCCGAGCTGAGTCGGGAGGCCATCGAGCGCGCGGACGTCGACGGGTTCCTCCGGCAGGCGACCGAACGCACCGCGGAGACCCTCGGCGCGTCGAGCGCGTCCCTCCTGGAGTTCGGTGACGGCGGCCCGGAGAGCGAGGCGCGCGTTCGCGCGAGCGTCGGCGAAGCCGACGCCGTCGAAGGCACCGTCGACGTCCAGCCGACGGGCGTGCACGACCGCGAGGACCCCGCGGTCGTCGCCGCGGAGGTCGGTGCGAACGACGCGCCGTGGGGCGAACTCGTCGTCACGGTCGCGGACCCCGAGGCGGTCTCCGCGGACGACCGTCGGTTCGTGCGGTCGGTCTCGAACGTCGTCGCCTCGGCCATCGACCGGAAGCGCCGGGAGCGGACGCTCGCCACGAAGAACGAGCGCCTCGCCGCCCTCGACCAGTTGTCGCGAGTGGTGCGGGACATCAACCGCGAGCTCTCGGGGTACTCGAGTCGCGAGGAGATCGAGCGCGTCGTCTGCGAGCGCCTCGCGAACGCGTCGAGCTACGAGTTCGCGTGGATCGGCGACGCGGACCACGACGGCGACGTGTACGTGCGGACGGAGGCGGGCGTCGACGGCGTCCTCGACGGACGCGACCTGTCGCTCGCGGACGGGGCGACGAACCCGCCGGCGGCGACCGCGCTCCACGAGGACGCGCTCGCGGCGACCCAGGACGTCCGCACGGACCACGTCGACGACGACTGGCGCGCGCACGCCGAGGCCGAAGGCTACCGGTCGTCGGTCGCGGTCCCGCTCGTGCACGAGGACGAGACGTTCGGCGTCCTCTCGATCTACGCGGACCGCCCGCACGCGTTCGACGGCCGGGAGCGTCGCGTCGTCGAACAGCTCGGCGAGGTCGTCGGGCTCGCCATCGCGCTGGCGGAACGCGACCGCGAGCTCCGCGAGCGCGAACGCCAGTACCGGACGCTCGCGGAGAACGTCCCGAACGCGACCGTGACGATGTTCGACACGGCGTGCGCGTACGTCACGGTCGCCGGGTCGCTCTACGAGGACGTCCTCGGCGTCGACGAGGACGCGCTCGTCGGCCGTCCACCCAGCGAGGTCGAGGAACTCCCCGAGCCGGTCCGCGAGACGCTGTGTGCCGCCCACGAGGACGCGCTCGCCGGCGACCTCGTCGAGCGCGAGGTCGCGGTCGACGACCGCACGCTCGTCGTTCGCGCCATCCCGGTCCGCGACGAGGGCTCCATCACGGGCGGCATCTCGCTCGCGCAGGACGTCACCGAACGCCGGGAGCGTCGCGCGCAACTCGAACACGAACGCGAACGCCTCGAGTACGTCAACCGCCTCCTCCGACACAACCTCCTGAACAGCTTGAACGTCGCGCACGCGCGAACGGACATGCTCGAGGGTCACGTCGACGCGGCCGTCGAAGGCCACCTGGAGACGGCGTCGTCGCGACTCGACGAGATGATCGACTTCGTGGAGACGATGCGGTCGCTCATGCACATCCTCGTCGCGGACGACCACGACAGCGAACCGATCGCGCTCGACGCGGTCCTCGACAGCGAGATCGCGAAGCTCGAGGGCGCGTTCGACGTGGCCGTCGACGCCGAGGGGTTGCCGGCGGTCGCGGTCGCGGCGGACGAACTCCTCCCGGAGGTGTTCGAGAACCTCCTCGTGAACGCCGTCCAGCACAACGACGCGACCCACCCCGAGGTGTTCGTCGACGTCGCGGTCGACGAGGCGGCGGACACCGCGACGGTGTACGTCGCCGACAACGGGTCTGGCGTCGACGAGTCGATGCGCGACGACCTCTTCCGGAAGGGCGAGAAGGGCTTCGACTCGCCCGGGACCGGGTTCGGGCTCTACCTCGTCCGGGAGACCGTGGACGCGTACGGCGGTGACGTGGCGCTCGTCGACGACGAGCACTCGGGGGCGACGTTCGCGGTGACGCTCCCGCTCGCGGACGGGACCACGGCTTGACGCTCCCGCTCGCGGACGAGACCGCGGGCTGACGCTCAACTGCTCTCGAAAAGTCCGTTCTACCAGCTCGTGAGGGCGTCTGCGCCCTGCGTGTACCAGAGTGCGGCGAGGAACAGCGCGACGCCGACGAGCGCGCTCGCACCGCCGACGTAGAACACCGACGCGTACCCGACCTGCTCGGTGAGGACGCCGCCGGCGAGCGGTGCGAGGACGCTCCCGGGCCGCCAGACGAGTTCGCGGATGCCGAAGCTGGAGGCGACGCCGTCGCCGTCGCTGCCCTCGTCCGCGAACAGCGCCATGCTCGCGGGCTCGCGGAACGAGTCGGCGACGCCGAGCAGGCCGTTCAGCCCCACGAGCACGACGAAGGATTCACCGGGACGCCCGAGGAGGTCCTCGACGAGGCCTTCGACGACGGCGGCGTCGACGACGAGCGCGACGCCGGGGAGTTCGGCGACGGCACGTCCGAGCGCGGGCAGCGCGGGGGCGGAGATGGCGGCGCCGACGTCCGGCGCGAACGGGACCGCGAGCGCGACGAGGCCGTACGCGCCGCCGCCCGCGGCGACGAACATCGCGCGCCCGAACCGGTCCGAGAGCTGGCCGGTGTAGGGTTGACAGATCATGTTCGTGAAGCGTTCGGCGCCGTAGACGACGCTCACCGCGAACGCCGCGAACCCGAGGCCGCCCTGGACGGCCTCGACGCCCGCGTACAGGAGCACCCACGTGCGGACGAGCGTCACCGCGACCGCGTACGGCGCGCGGAAGCCGGTCAACGTCAGGATGCGCGCGTTCACCGCGAGGTCCGTGAACGGGAACCCCTCGACGCGCGAGGTGTCGGGCGCGAGCACGAACACGACGCCCGCCATCGCGACCGACAGCAGCCCGACGATGACGGTGTAGACGACGCCGAACCCGTAGACGTCGTAGAGGATGCCCGAGAGGCCGCCGCCGAGGATGCCGGCGAGGAGCCGCCACGAGTTCGCCTTCCCGATGAACTGGGCGGTGTCGGTCGGCGGCGAGCGGTCGCCGACGAGCGCGAGCGACAGGAGTCCGGAGCCGGTGACGGCGGCACCCTGGATGGCGCGCACGCCGACGAACGCCCACTCGCCGCCGCCGTACACGTCGAGCGCGGCGAACCCGACGTACGCGAGCACGCCGAGTGCGAGCACGCCCACGAGGACGTTCCGTTTGTCGCGTGCGTCACCGAGGTACGCGATGGGGACGACCGCGACCGTCTGCGCGATGGCGAACCCGCTCGTGAACAGGCCGAGCATCAACCCGGACGGGTCGTACTGGTTGACGTACGTCGCCAGCAGGACGGCGAGCGTCGCGAACCCGAACCCGGTCGCGAACCGCGTGAGGTAGAGGACGGGGAACTGCAGGTGCGTGCGGTCGAGGCCGAGGGTCACGGTCTCCCTCGCCACGCCCGCCCCGAAACGGTTTCGTTCTCGATCGGCGATGCCGCCGACAGGGGGCGGCGTCCTCGCCCCGGCGGTTCAGTCGGCGGGGGCGGGCGTGGTCTCGAAGGTACTGACTGGGTCAGTCGTCGGCGGTGGGCGTGGTCTCGAACTCGGCGCCGTCGACCATCGCTTCGAACCCGCGGTCGAGGTCCACCATGAGGTCGTCGACGTGCTCGACGCCGACGCTCGCGCGGACGAGCGTGTCCGTGATGCCCAGTGCCTCGCGTTCCTCGGGCGCGAGCGGTTCGTGGGTCATGCCCGCGGGGAGTTCGACGAGCGACTCGACGCCGCCCAGCGAGACGGCGAGCGTGAACTCCTCGAGCGCTTCGAGGAACCGCTTCGCGTCCTCGATGCCGCCCGCGAGCTCGAAGCTCAGCACGCCACCGTACCCGCTCATCTGCTCGGTCGCGAGGTCGTGCTGGGGGTGGGATTCGAGCCCGGGGTAGTGGACGGCGTCGACGAGGTCGTGGGCTTCGAGGTACTCGGCGACCGCCATCGCGTTCGCCTCGTGGCGGTCCATCCGCATCGGGAGGGTCTTCGTCCCGCGCAGCAGGAGGTAGCTGTCGAACGGCGAGAGCATGTCGCCGACGCCGACGGTCTGGAGGAACTCGACCTCCTCGGCGAGCACGTCGTGGTCCGTGACGAGCGCACCGCCGACCGAATCCGAGTGCCCATTCAGGTACTTCGTCGTGGAGTGCGCGACCGCGTCCGCGCCCAGTTCGAGGGGGTTCTGGAAGTACGGACTCATGAACGTGTTGTCGACGCCGAACAGGGCGTCGGCGTCGTCGGCGATCTCGGCGATGGCGGCGACGTCGCACATGTTCATCGTCGGGTTCGTCGGCGTCTCCATCCAGACGACCGTGGTCGCGTCCGTGACGGCGGCGGCGACGTTCGCGGCGTCGGTGGCGTCGACGAAGTCGACGTCGACGTGCAGGCGGCTCGCGAAGACGTCCTCGAGCATCCGACGGGTGCCGGCGTAGAGGTCGTCGAACGCGACGACGTGGTCGCCGGGTTCGACGGCGGCGAGGAGGAACGTGAAGATGGCGGCGGTCCCCGAGGAGAACGCGTACCCGTACTCGCCGCCTTCGAGGGCGGCGAGGCGTTGTTCGACGGCGTGACGAGTCGGGTTCGAGAGCCGCGAGTAGACGAAGTCGCCCTTGCTCGGGTCGAGGTCCTCGAGGGACATCTCGGTGTCCAGGCCGGGGAGCGCGTACGTCGACGCGAGGTGGATGGGCGAGACGACGTCGCCCGTCATCGGGTCGCCGGGCGTCGCGCGTTCGCCGTGCGTGACCGAGAGCGTCTCGAACTTCGGTGAGTTGTCCCCGTGGTCCATACGTGATACTCGCCGTCACTCGCGAAAAAACCTTTCATAGGTTTGTAATATTGGTCCCGGGACAATATTCTGTTAGGTAATACTGCAGGAACCTGGACATCTCTCCACCGATGGGGTCCTCGAAGTGGGACCGCTCGCGACCCCCGCAGGCAACGGCTGGCGCGCTCCATCTTTTTGTCCGCGGGCATCGACACCGAACGTACGATGCGTCTCTGGACGTTCCTCCGCGACCGCGAGTGGTCGACGCTCGCCGGCTACGCGCTCTTCGTCGCCCTGATGACCGCCGGCTACTACTACAACATCACGTTCGTCCAGCTCGGGCTCATCGACCTCGGGACCCGACTCGTCGGCCTCCCGGAGACGACCGTCTCGCTCTGGATGGGCGTCCTCGCGCTCTGCACGTTCGCCGCCGCCGTCGCAACCGGCGTCGCCATGGACCGCCGCGGGTGGAGCACGAACCTCCGCACGAAACTCCGACTCCTCCTCGCCGTCGTCTGCGTCCAGTTCGTCCTGACGGTCGTCGCCCCGCACGTCCGGACCGCGCCCGGCTTCGGCGCGTGGATTCTCGCCGGCTCGGCCGCACTCGGCGTCGGCTTCCCGGTCTCGTTCGCGCTCGCGATCGACACCATCCCCGTCCCCGACCGCGGGTACGTCGCCGCCGCCATCACTGCCATCACGTACGGGCTCGCGAACGCCATCCCGCTCGACTGGAACGTCGTCGTCTTCAGCCAGCTCATGACCGTCGCGATGGCGCCCGGTATCGTCGTCCTCGGCGTCCTCGCCAGCGGCCGCGTCGACGCCGTCGAACGCGTCCTCGACGACCTCGAAGCGCAGCAGGACGCGTTCGGCCGCGGGCGCTTCAACCACCCCGACCCCGTCCGCACCCGCAGTCTCGCGTTCGTCGCGCCGCTGGTCCTGATGTTCGGCGTCTTCTTCGTCGACAGCCTCGGGTTCCTCCGCATCATCGAGACGCCCACGCTCCTCCTCACCTCCTGGCAGTCCCCACAGCTCTCCACGCGCCTCCTCATCGCCGGCGCGCACGTCGTCGGCGCGGCTGCCGCGGGCGTCCTCTACGTGAACTTCAGTCGGAACGCCGTCTTCCTCTGGATCTTCGCGCTGTTCGCGCTCTCGCACGTCCTCTACACGACCGAACTCCGGCTCGCCGCGGTGTTCCCGACGACCGCGGGCACCCCGAGTCTCCTGAACCCGCTGCTGTACGCGGTCGCCGTCTCCTTCTACACCACGATGAACTTCGCGCTCTGGCCGGACCTCGCCACCGTCGACACCATCGGCACCCACAGCGCGCTCGGCATCGGGCTCGCCGGTTGGGTCGCCACGTTCGCCAGCACCGCGGTCGCGCTCTACCTCGCGCACGCCGAGGTCACGCTCCTCACGCACCTCAACCTCGTGAACGCGCTCGCACTCCTGCTCCTGTTCGGCCTCGCGGTCGGCGCGTACGCGAAGCGCATGCACGCCATCGCGCGGTCGAAGCGCGGCCCTCGCGACGCCGACCGCGTCCCCGAGGACTCGGCGGGGAGCGCCGCGGAGGGAGAGCGATGAGCGTCACGGACGTCCTCCCGCTGCTCGTCGTCGTCCTCCTCCTGATCGGCGCGAGCGGCGCCGACCCGGACGCCATGCACGTCGTCTTCGAGGGAGCCCGGGACGCCGACGCGGTCGTCGCTGGAGGTGCGACGGACCCCATCGTCGTCGCCGGCGGGACCGTGACGGTCCCGGCGAACGCAACGGTCGGCAGCCCGGTCTACGTCATCGGCGGGACGGCGGTCGTCGAGGGGACGGTCGACGCCGAGGTCACGGTCCTCGCGGGGAACCTCAGCGTCCTCGACGATGCCGCGATAACGGGCGACCTCCGGTCGTTCGGCGGGACGACCACGGTCGCCGCCCGAGCGAGCGTCCCGCGTCGCACGACCGTCGACGTCGCACCCCGGGAGCGCACGCTCGCCGAACGCCTCGGGTTCCTCGCGATGCAGGCGCTCGCGCTCGCCGCGCTCGCCTTCCTGCTCGCCCGACGTGCGCCCGACGCGCTCGCGACCGTCGGCGACGCGATGACCGGGCACGCGCTCGTCTCCGGCGTCGTCGGCGCACTCGCCGGGGTCACCCTCCTCGTCGGGTTCGTCGCGATGGCGTTCACCGTCGTCCTCGTCCCCGTCAGCGTCCTCGGCGTCGTCGGCGAACTCCTCGTCCTCCTCTACGCGCTCGCCGCCGCCGGCGCCCGACTCGGCCGCGCGCTCCCCATCGACCGGCCGGACGTCGCGGCCGCTGCCGGCGCAGCACTCCTCGTCGTCGCGCTCGACCTCCTCGACGCTATCCCCGTCGTGGGCGCACTCGCCACCCTCACCGTCGTGAGCGTCGGCTTCGGCGCGGTCCTCGTCACGTACTTCGGCTGGCAGGCGTTCGAACCGGCGGACATCCCGGGCTGACCGGCGTCCCGGCGTCCGCGATATCGACGCTCGAGCGCGACGACCGACCCAGGGCCGAGCGTTCCTGACCGGGCTTTTGCCGAGCGTTCCTGACCGGGCTTTCGCCGAGAGCGACCGCGTCGCGAGTGACTGCCGGCCCGGAGTTTCACGGACGAAACCGCGACACGGGCACGAGTTTAGACTCGTCTAATTCTATACTTTGATGGAAAGTACTATATCCTAGTCGAGGTCTACAATTACTCGACAATGACCGATTCGACGGACGACCGACCGCGACTCTCTCGACGCGGCACCCTCGCAGCGACCGCAGGACTCCTCTCGAGCGGCCTCGCCGGCTGCCTCGACAGCATCGGCAGCGCGAACAACTCGCCCGGGAACGGAACCGACGGCGCGAACGGCGACGGCCCCGTCGTCGTCGCCTCCTTCTTCAGCTTCTACGACTTCGCGCGGAACGTCGTCGACGGCACCCCCATCCAGGTCGAGAACCTCGTCCCCACCGGCCTCCACGGTCACGGCTGGGAGCCGAACGCGAGCGTCACGAAGGACATCATCGAAGCCGACGCGTTCCTCCACGTCGGCCCCGGCTTCCAGCCCTGGGCCGACCGCGCCATCCAGACGCTCAAGGACGACGACGTCGACACCAAACTCATCAACGCCCGGAAAGGCGTCGAACTCGTCGACCTCGCCGCCTCGCTCGACCCCGACGAGGAAGGCGTCGGCCAACAGAAGGGCAAGGACCCGCACTTCTGGCTCGACCCCGACCGCGCGAAGACGTCCATCGACAACATCACCGAGGGCCTCGTCGAACTCGCGCCCGAGCACGAGGACGCGCTCCGCGAGAACGCCACGACGTACAAGGACGAGACCATCACGCAGATAGACGATGACTACCAGGCGATCTTCGACGCCGCCGACCGCGACGTCGTCCAGCTCGCCGCGCACAACGCCTTCCAATACATCGGCGTGAAGTACGACGTCACCATGCGCCCGCTCGTCACGAACCTCGCCGCGAGCGGCGACGTCAAACCCTCGGACATCGCGGACGCGAAACGAGTCATCGACGAGAACGACATCAAGTACATCGCGAACGGCGTCTTCGAGTCCCGCAAACCCGCGAAGCAACTCCTCGCCGAAACGCAGGTCGAGGCGTACTTTCCCGTGACGCCGTACGCCGGCGTCCGCAAGGAGTGGGTCGAGGAGAACTGGGGGTACGAGGAGATCGCGTACAACATCAACATGCCCACGTTCGAGGTCGTCCTCGGGAACGACGCGCCCGAGAACGTCGGCCCCGACGGCTGGGCCGAGGAGTGGACTAACTTCGAATGAGTGCGAACCAGTCACCCCCCACGACCACGGCCGACGACGACACCGAGACCGACCACGACCACCGCGACGACGCCGCACCGTCGACCGACGCCGTCGTCGAACTCACCGACGTCGACTTCGGGTACACGTCCACGCCAGTCGTCGAGGACATCTCGCTGCGCATCGACGCCGGCGAGTACGTCGCCGTCGTCGGCCCGAACGGCTCCGGGAAGTCGACGCTCATGAAGCTCATGCTCGGCCTCCTCCGTCCCGACGCCGGGAGCGCCAGCATCTTCGGCGAACCCTCGCATCGGTTCGACGACGGCTCGCGGATCGGGTACGTCGCCCAGCACGCGAGCGCGTCCAAGGAGATGCCGATCACGGTCCGCGAGGTCGTGAAGATGGGGCGGTTCCCGCACGTCGGCTTCGGCCGCCTCGGCAACGAGGACTGGGCGATCGTCCACGACGCGCTCGAGACCGTCGGGATGAGCGCGTTCGCCGACCGTCGCGTCACGCAACTCTCGGGCGGACAGCGCCAGCGTGCGTTCATCGCCCGCGCGCTGGCGAGCGAAGCCGACCTCCTCGTCCTCGACGAACCGACCGTCGGCGTCGACGTCGAATCCGTCGAAGCGTTCTACGACCTCCTGGACTCCCTGAACGGCGCCGGCATCACCGTCCTCCTCATCGAGCACGACCTCGGCGCCGTCACCGAGCACGCCGACCGCGTCGTCTGCCTGAACCGCGAGATCTACTTCGACGGCCCGACCGACGAGTTCGTCGAGAGCGACGCACTCGCTCGCGCGTTCGGCACCGCCGCGAACTTCCTGGGTGGTGACGCATGACCGCGCTCGGCCTCGCGCTCCTCACCAGCGACCCCAGCACTCCGCTGTTCACCGGCGACCACGGCATCCCGCTCCTCACTGGCGAAGGCGGGATACTCGCCCCACTCTACTGGTTCCTCGACCTCTGGTCGGGACTCATGTCGTGGCTCGCCGGCGCAACCGGCCTGGAACTCCTCCAGTACGGCTTCATGCATCGCGCGATACTCGTCGGGCTCTGCATCGGCGTGATGGCGCCACTCATCGGGACGTTCCTCGTGCACCGCCAGCTCGCACTCATCGGGGACGCGCTCGCACACACCGGGTTCGCCGGCGTCGCCGTCGGCCTGTTCCTGAACGCCGTCCTCGACCTCGGTATCTCGCCGTACCTCTCTGCGGTCGTCGTCGCGATGATCGCCGCCCTGTTCATCGAACTCATCTCCGAAGCGACCGACGCGTACAACGACGTCTCGATGGCGATCGTGCTCTCCACCGGGTTCGCGCTCGGCACCACGCTCATCAGTATCAACGCGGGCGGGCTCGCCGTCGGCGTCAACCAGTTCCTGTTCGGGAACCTGTCGACGGTGTCCGCGGAGAGCGCCGTCATCCTCCTCGTCCTCTTCGCGGTCGTCGTCGGCGTCGTCGGCCTCACCCGGAACCAGCTCCTGTACGTCACGTTCGACGAGACCGCAGCAGCCGTCTCCGGGCTCTCCGTGAGCTGGTACAACCGCATCATGGTGATGCTCACCGCGATGGTCGTCGTCGGCGCGATGCAGATCATGGGCGTCATCCTCGTCGCAGCGATGCTCGTCGTCCCCGTCGCCGGCGCCGCCCAGGTGTCCCGGAGCTTCAACGAGTCGCTGCTCGTCTCCGTCGTCCTCGCGGAACTCGCCGTCATCCTCGGCATCGGTGCGTCCTACTACGGCGAGGCGACCGCGGGCGGCGTCATCGTCCTCATCGCGGTCGCCATCTACGTCGCCGCGGTCGTCATCGGGAAGCTCCAGACCGCGTACGGCGAGGAGTCGACGCCCGAGATGGGGAGCATCAACGTCGACGAGAGCGACTCCTTCGGCGACTGAGTCGGCCGTCGCCCAGTCGCGACCGCCCCGGGGAGTCGTCGCCGTCGCTCCCTGCAGTCGTCGCGGCGACCTCTTCGTCCTGGGCGCGCTTCTCGCCGCACCCATCTCGGCGATGACGCTCGCCATCGCCGCCGGCGACGCGATCGCGCTCACGCCGCTCGCCGCCACGCTCTCGTTCGCACCCGTGCCCGTGGTCGCGGGACTCGCGGTCGCGTACCTCCGAGCGATGGGACCCCGGCCGTCGCGGAGCGGACGTCGCGACGACGGCCCGCGCACGGCCTGAACCCGCCAGCACGACTTCGATGGTCGCGCCCGCCGTGTCCCGACGATAGAACCCCGAATCCGGGCGCGAGATGCCTTCTCGATACCGTCCGCGACGGGGGCGCCACGCCACCGACCAGACATTTGCTATCGCGGAATATAGTTTATCAGGCGTCGGTCGACCGTCGACGTCCCCGTCGAACAGCCCATCAGGCGGGGGAGAACGCACGCAACGGCCGCGTCGCGCACCTCGCGACCGAACCCACCGGCCCGCGCTGCAACCTGTTCGGCCGGCACCGAAGCACGGCAATAGAACCGGAACACAGTACGTGCACGACAGCGAGCGGACGGCCGGTCTCTCTCCGAACCGATGCGAGGTCGCCCCAGACAGCGGGCTGACGGCCGGTCGGTCCCGATGCGACGACGGCCACCACCCGGACGCGTCGAGCGACCGAACGCTCGCCTGACCCCTGGGGTGACGACCACAGCAGTCGCTCGACGAGTGCCTCGATCGACCGAGGAGGAAGTGTCGCCTCAGGCCGCGTGGTCGCGCACGGTCTCGAACTC
Source organism: Halorubellus salinus (assembly GCF_020567525.1). Lineage (GTDB taxonomy): Archaea > Halobacteriota > Halobacteria > Halobacteriales > Natrialbaceae > Halorubellus > Halorubellus salinus. The sequence goes on along the minus strand of NZ_JAJCVI010000002.1, from coordinate 419,246 downwards.
GCTGGCGACGAGCGCGTCGACGACGGCCTCCCGGTCCAGGTCGGGGACGTCGCTCGGGTACTTCCGCTGGAAGTACCCCACGATGTTGTCCACGTCGCGCGCGAGGAACTCGCGGGCGTTCTCGTGACTCGACGCCACGGCCTGCGGCCAGTCGAACACCGTCACGCCGCTCTCCGCGAGGAAGACGTTGTACTCGCTCATGTCCGCGTGCACGAACCCGGCGTCGTACGCCGTCGCCATCTCCCGGAGGACCAGGTCGAGCACGCCCACGACCTGCTCGGGTTCGACGCGCGTTCGCGCGAGTTCGACGCCCTCCATCTTCTCCATGACGATCGCGTGCCGGTTGTGGTCGACCGGCCGCGGCACCGAGACGTCGGGATACAGGGTCTCCAGGCGCTCGTACTCGCGTTCAGCTGCTTTCCGGGCGGTGTACAGCCACGAGACGTGGTCGCGGTCGCTCGTGTAATCGCGCTCCTTCATCACCTCGCGGAAGTTCGTGTACCCCTCGCGGTGGTACTTGAGCGCCATCGGCTTGTACGACTGGACCTCGTACACGTCCGATTCCTTGCCGACGCCGAGACTCGACCCGAACCCCTGGACGGTGTCGCGTTCCGCGAACGTGTGGAGCGCGAGCGCGTCGTAGCCCTCGGGCGTGAGCTTGTAGCCCTCGTACTGGATCGTCTTCCGCTGGATGAGGTCGCGGTCCAGGCAGCGGTCCAGGCGGTAGTCGACGTTCTCCGCCGTCAGCCCGGAGAAGTCCGGGAGCTTCCCGCGTTGCACCCACTCCGAGAACCGCATCCCCTGCTCGACGCCCGACAGGAGGTTGAAGTCCTCCTGTTCGAGGTCGACCATCATCGGCGCGACGTTCTGGACCATCGACCGAGCGTAGTCGGGCGACGCGGAAAAGCCTCCCGTCACGCACCACCGAGATAAGCCATAAACCAGTAATCGCGATACAGAAAGTGGTGGTGTGGGTGAACGAGGGTCCACGGATGGGGTCCGTTCGCGGGGTCGACGTCGAGGTCGTTCGCGAACACGTTCTCGGGGTCGTAGTCGGCTTTGAGTTCGTGGAGGCGGTCGACGTTGTCGCCGTCGCCATCCGTGCGCGCTCCGCGTCGTCGTCGGGGTCCACCCCGGTGGCCTCGACGGCGAGCAGGAACTCGGGTCGCGGAACCCGAACGCGGCGCGTTCGGCGGACGGACTCGTCGACGACGGGACTGTGGATGCTTGGGGAGGCGTCCGGATGGACCCTCTGGAGACGCGCTCGGAGAGCGTATCTCTGCACTGACGGGTACTCTCCGGAATACTGGCCGCCTATCCCCTGAATACGGCGGCCTCAGGGTTATGACCGTTCGCGCCCTCCGGTGTGGTATGAACGTCGACCTCCACGAGTCGCTGTCCGGCCAGACCGCGCTCGTGACCGGTGCCAACCGAGGTATCGGCGCCGAGATCGCCGCGAGACTCGTCGACCTGGGGGCGACCGTGTACGCCGGTGCGCGCGACCCGGAGACGGTGACGGCCACGCATCAGGAGCCGGTCGAGTTGGACGTCACCGACATGTCGCAGGTTGCCGGCGCGATGGAACGCCTCCGAGCGGAGTCCGGGCGACTGGACGTGCTCGTGAACAACGCGGGCGTCTACGGCCCGCAGGGCCAGTACGGGGACGTCGACACGGCGGCTATCGACCGGACGCTCCGCACGAACCTGCTCGGGCCGATGCTCGTGACGCGGTACGCGCTCCCGTTGCTCGTGAGCGACGACCGCTCGGGGGCGCGCGTGGTGAACGTCTCCAGTGGCTCCGGGCAGTTCGCGGAGGGTATCGACGACTCGCACCTGCCCTACGGCGTGTCGAAGGCGGGATTGAACGCGTTCACGCAGGGGCTCGCGCGACAGTATCCGTCGCTGTACGTGAACGCGGCGTGTCCGGGATGGGTTCGCACCGACATGGGCGGCGAGCACGCGCCGCGGAGCGTCGCGGCGGGCGCGGAGACGCCGGTGTTCCTCGCGCGGCTCCGCGATGGGCCGAGCGGGCGACTGTGGCGCGACGAGGAACTACAGCCCTGGTGACGGCGGCGGCGTCGACCGCGAGTGACCCTCGCCGCGGCGCTCAGACCTCGAACGTCTCGAAGTCGGTGCCGAGCTCGTAGCCTTGGTCGGCGACGTCGGCGGCGATGGTGGCGGTGTTCCGTGCGAGCAGGCCCTCGTTGAGGTGGACGAGGACGGTGCGGTGGGCGGCGGCGTCGGCGACCGGGTCCTCGTGGGGCGCGAGGTCGTCGAGCAAGTGCGGGGCGACGACGCTCGTCGCTTCGAGGATGGCGAGGTCGGCGTCGCGGTAGCGGTCACCGCCGGGCATGTCGGGGCACCACGTCCTGAAGTCGGGCGCGTAGACGACCGCGGCATCGTCGGTCTCGATGCGGAACGCGAGCGTGTCGAACGCGGGTCGGTCGTGACGCACCGGAATGGGGGTGACGGTCGCGTCGCCGACGGTGACGGGGTCGCCGTGCGCGAGGTCGTGCTCGTCGAACCGGCCGTCGAGGTACGGTTTCTCGCGGTGGAAGTGCTCGGCAGCGGTCGGCGTCCGGTAGAGCTCGTCGGCGACGACGTCGGCGCGCGCCGCGAGCGAGAGGTCGTCGATGCCACCGACGTGGTCGTGGTGCCAGTGGGTGACGAACGTCGCGTCGAGGCTACGGACGCCGCGGTCGCGGACGCCCTCGTGGAAGTCCGGCGGCACGTCGAACAGCAGCGTCGCAGCGTCGGTCTCGACGAGCAGGCCGGGGCGACGGCGTCGCGCCGCGGCGCCGGCGTCGTCGAGGTCTCGGAACGGCGCGGGGACGCCGGTCACGTCGCCGGTGCCGAGGAGGGTGCATCGCATGGTCGCGTCGTCGACAGTTCCCGACATATGCCTGTTGGTCGGTGCGCCCTCGCGTGCCACGCCGACCCATACAGGTTAGGCCGAGTCGTGATTTGGGGTCGGTTGTTCCCTCTGAGTACGGAGGAATCACCAATGTCGAAATCCCAGTCGGGAGCGGACTACGGTGCACTGTTCGAGAAGGTGACCGGCGAGACGGAGGTCGTCGACGAACAGGACGCCGAGGAAGCAAACGGCGAACGCGAGGTCGACGACGACCTCTCCGAGTACCTCGACGAGGCCACGCGCGAGGACGGCCTCGACGAGGCGGTCGCCGAACCCGACACCGAGTAGCGCCGCCCACCTCCCACCGCTGCGGAGCGCAGTCATCCCACACCACTTCATCCCATCTTCGGTCGCTCGAAACGTCGAGCGACCGCCATCGGACCGTACTCGCCTCTCGGAGTCAGTGCGCACAATCGGACCGTACTCGCCTCTCGGAGTCAGTGCGGGCTGTCGTCTCGATCGAGCAGGTCGTGCATCGACTCCAGGTAGGCGATGGCGGCGGCGTCGTCGCCGGTGTCCAGCCGGTCGGCGACGGCGTCACAGCCGTGCAGGAGGCGGTCCTTCAGGTCGCTCTCGGCGAGCTTGTTCGCGACGACGCGCGAGACCGTGTCGAGGGACGCTCGCGCCGTGGCGTCGTCCTCGGGGAGCGCGTCGGCGGCCGCGGCGAGGAGCTGGGTGAGCGTGTCGTGGACGTCCGGCGGGATGTCGTCGGCGCGTCGGTCGGTCATCTGGCTGGCCGTGGGGAGGGACGCGACCGTGGTAGGGGTTCGGCTCGCGGAACCGGTCGCGTCCGGGACGTGCGGGCTACTGGCTCCCGCCGGTGGCGAGTCCAAACCCCTATGCTGAGGGTGGGCGAACCCGCTGGTATGGGTTCGGTCGCGGACGCCGAGTGGCGGTTGATACGCGAGGAAGCGCACGACGGAGCGACGAACATGGCGCTCGATGAGGTCGCGGCACGCACCGCCGTCGAGGACGGCGTCCGCACCGTCAGGGTGTACCGCTGGGAGCCGAGTTGCCTCTCGATGGGGTACCGGCAGGTCGCCGACAGCGTCGACTGGGCGTTCTGCGAGCGCGAAGGTATCGACGTGACGCGCCGCCAGACCGGCGGTGGCGGCATCTATCACGACAGCTACGCGGACGTCTCCTACAGCATCGTCGCTCCCGCCGACGAGCTACCGGGTGACCTCATGGAGTGCTACGAGTTGCTCTGCGAGCCCGTGCTCGACGCCATCCGGAGCGTCGGCGTGGACGCGGACTTCGCCGACCGGGAGTATCCGAGCATCCACGAGCCGGCGTGCTACCTGCGGGGCATCCACCCCGCACACGACGTGTTCGCGTACGAGGACGGCCCCGACGGCGACCGTCGCGGTCGGAAGCTCTCCGGGAACGCCCAGTACCGCCAGCGGGACGCCGTCATCCAGCACGGCTCCATCTCGTACGACCACGCGCTCGAGAACCACCTCGGCGTCTTCGCGGACCACGACGTCACGCCCGAGCGGTTCCGCGAGCGCGTGACGAGCGTCCACGAGCAAGCCGGCGTCGACCGCGAGGCCTTCGTCACCGCGCTCGAGGACCACCTCGCCGACTGGTGCGACGCCAGCGAGGGCGCGTGGCGCGACGACGAACTCGCCGCCGCACGCGACCTCGCCGACGAGAAGTACGCGAACGACGCGTGGGTTCGCGACCGAGACGCTACGCGGTGACGCGCGAGCGAACCGCCCGAAACGCCGGCCGGTTCCGAAGCCACTTTGACCCGTTGTCGCGTCGCTCCGGGCATGCTCAAGGTAGGTGCGCACGTCTCGACGGGCCAGCACTGGGTCGAGGACGGCAACTCGGAGTACGCGTTCACGCGGAAGAGCAAGCGCGCGGACGACGGTATCGAGGTGACGGTGAACAACCAGCGCGTCATCGGTGGGAACTGCGGGCAGATATTCACGCACTCGCCGCAGGTCTGGGACCACGGGACGCTCGAGGACGCCGAGGCGGACGCGTTCCGCGAGCAGACGAGCGCGCACCTCCCGGGGCCGTGGGTCATCCACTCGTCGTACCTCGTGAACCTCTGCACGCCCAAGGACGACCTCAGAGCGAAGTCCATCGATTCGATGCAGCAGGAGGTCGACGCCGCCGACCGCCTCGGTATCGAGTACGTGAACGTCCACCTGGGCGCGCACACCGGCGCGGGCGTCGAAGGCGGCATCGAGAACGCCGCGAGCGCGCTCGACGAACTCGAGATCCCCGACGGCGTGACGGTCCTCATCGAGTCCGACGCGGGAAGCGGGACGAAGCTCGGCGGGCAGTTCGAGCACCTCGCGAGCGTCCTCGAACAGAGCGACCAGGACCTCGACGTCTGCCTCGACACCGCGCACACGTTCGCCGCGGGCTACGACCTCTCGAGCGCCGACGCCGTCGCGGAGACCATGGCGGAGTTCGACGGCGTCGTCGGGTTCGAGCACCTCGAGTGCGTGCACCTGAACGACTCGAAGCACGCGTGCGGGACGAACAAGGACGAGCACGCCCATGTCGGCGAGGGCGAGATCGGCGAGGCGGGGATGCGCGCGTTCGTCAACCACGACGCCATCGTCGACCAAGAGATCCCGCTCGTCCTGGAGACGCCGACCGAGGACGGCAAGTCCTTCACGTGGAACGTCGAACGCGTCCGCGAACTCCGCGACGACTACGACGCCTGAGGCCCACGGCGGGTCCCCAAGCGACATCGCGGTCGTGAGGTGGGTTCGCGAAGCGCGTTCGAGAGACGGGATTGCGAGGCGCGGTCGCGAGCCGTGTCCGTGAGGTGGCTTCGACCGTGCTGGTGTCCGGGCGAAAGCGTCATCGAAGCTAGCTGGAGGGTCTTTGTGCGTCCGCGCGGAACGTCGTTGCATGAGCGACGGGAGTCTCGGCCCGGGCGCGCAGGCGGTCGTCGTGCTCGCCGTGTTGGCGGCGTTCGCGCTCGCGACGACCGCAGCGGTCGTCGCCGTCGGCGTCGGCCCCATCACGGACGCGGTCCCTGCGTCCTCGGAGTCGGTGCCCGACCAACCGGGCGCGGTCGTCGGCGACGACGGGTCGTCGAAGACGACCGTCACCGGGCGGGTGCGAGCGACCGACGGGACGGTGGCGGGGAACGCGACGGTCGTGCTGGCGCGTCACCCCGAACCGCTGTTCTCGAAGGCGACGCCGAGCGAGCTCGCGGCGGTCGTCGACGACGAGACGAGCACCGACCTCACGGTCGTCGAGGCTCGCGCGAACGGCTCGTTCGCGGGGACGGTGCCGGCCGGAGAGTACGACGTCGTCGCGCTCCGTGATGGGAACGTGAGCGCGGTCCGGACGGTGAATGCGACCGCGGGCGGCGGCCCGGTCGCGACCGGCGACCTCGCGTTGCGCGCCGACCGCAAGATGACCTACGAGGCGAGTGACTCGACGGTCGAACCCGGCGAGAACGCGACGGTGACGGTCGCGGTGTACAACCGCGACGACGACCCGGCGTCGCTGTCGGTGTCGTACTTCCCGACGCCGCAGGGGTGGCGGGTCGTCGACTACCGCGGGTCGGCGGACCGCGTGAACGAGACGACGCGGACGTTCCACTTCGAGAACGTCTCCGCTGGCGCGTGGGCGCGCGCGGAACTGGTCGTGCAGGCGCCCGCGAACGCGACGCGCGGCGAGCGGACGGCGTTCGGTGCGACCGCGAGTGCGCGCGAACCCGGACCCGGCGGTGAGTTCGTCGTGACGTGGCGTGGACGCGCGAACGTCTCCGTTCCCGCGAACGAGACCACCTCGGTCACGCGGACGCCCGGTAGCGTCGACGACGCGACCGAGGGGACCGGGACGGCGGGCGACGAGACGACGACGCGACCCGACCTCCCCGGCCAGCCCCTTCCCGGGTTCGCGCTCGCGCTCGCACTCGCCGCGACGACGCTCGTCGTCGCCGCGTTCGCCGCCCGCCAGCAGGCCTGACCGGCGGCGTTGGCAGCCCTCCGGTCGCCGTCGTCGCGCGGGACCGACTCGCTTTTCCCGAGCGCTCCCGGACGTGGACGCGTGCGACGCTTCGACGAATCGTACCTCGAAGAGACGCGGCGGGGAATGTGGGCGGACTCGACGAGCGCGCTCGCCGCGCTCGACCTCCCCGGCCGCGAGCGCGTGCTCGACGTCGGCTGCGGGACCGGCGAGTTCTCCAGGGTACTCGCCGCGGAGACGCCCGGCGAGGTCGTCGGCTGCGACGCCGACCCTGCGCTGCTCGCGGTCGCCCGCGAACACGTCCCCGTCGTCGCCGGTGACGCGACGCGACTCCCCGTCCGCGACGACGCGTTCGACCTCGTCGCGTGCCAGGCGCTCCTCGTGAACCTCCCGGACCCGAGCGCCGCCGTCCGCGAGTTCGCGCGTGCGTCGAGCGACCTCGTCGCGGTCGTCGAACCCGACAACGCCGCGGTCACCGTCGACTCCACCGTCGACCGCGAACCCGGCCTCGCCCGTGCCGCCAGAGCCGCCTACATCGCGGGGTCGACCGTCGACCCCGCGCTCGGCGCGGACGCCGCCGACGTCCTCCGCGACGCCGGCCTCGTCGACGTCACCACGGCTCGCTACGACCACACGCGCACCATCGAGCCGCCGTACGACGACGCCGACCTCGAAGCGGTCGCGCGGAAAGCCAGCGGCGCCGGCCTCGCGAGCGACGCGGCGAGCCTCCGGCACGTGCTCTCGGACCGCGAGTACGACGACCTCCGCGAGAACTGGCGCGAGATGGGGCGCGAAGCCGTCGCGCAGGCCGCCGACGGCGACTACCGGCGCGTCGAGACCGTTCCGTTCCACGTCACCGTCGGTCGCATCCCCGACGACGACTGAGCGGGCGGCGCGGTGACCAGGTTCGGTGGTCGCGACGACCCGGCGCGGCCGTCGCCAGCACGGAGGTTTTTATCCTCGTACCGCCACCGGGCGAGCATGGTCGAGGACACCGACAGCATCTCCGACGCGTTCGCCGCGCTCGGCGACGAGACGCGCGTCGCGATCCTCGAAGCGCTCGTCGACGCCCGGCGCGAGGCCCCCGAGAACCCCGGGCTGTCGTTCTCCGAACTCCGCGAGCGCGTCGGCGTCGCGGACTCCGGCCGGTTCAACTACCACCTCGGGAAGCTCCGCGAGCGCTTCGTCGAGGAGACCGTCGACGGCTACGAGTTGACGAACGCCGGCTGCGATATCGTCGGCGCCATCCTCGCGGGGACGTACGACACGCACGTCGAACTCGAGCCCGAACCGGTCGCGGACACCTGTCCGATGTGCGGGACGGCGCTCGTCGCGGAGTACGCCGACGGTGGCCTGTCCGTCGACTGCGAGAACGACCACACGGTGCTGTCGACGCCCGTCCCGCCCGCGTCCGCGACGAACCGGTCGATGAGCGAGCTCGTGGACTTCGCGACTCGAACCGTCTACTCGATGTTCGACCTCCTCGCGGGCGGCATCTGCACGGAGTGCTACGGGCGCGTCGACCGCGAGATACGGGCGGTACCGGACGGCGAACTCGTCGACTACGTGTACCGGACGGCGTGCGAGCGCTGCGGGTTCGTGACGACGTCCGCGGCCGCGGCGGCGGTGCTCCGCGAGCCCGCGTTCGTCTCGTTCTGTCACGACCAGGGCGTCGACGTCGACGCGCACCTCCCGTGGACGCTCCCCGGGATGACCGACGGCGGCGGCGTCGAGCGCGTGAGCGCGGACCCGCCGCGCTACGAGTTGCGAGTCGAACGCGACGACGACGCGCTCTCGATGACGCTCGACGGCGAAGGCGAGGTCCTCGACGCCACCCGGGCGTGAAATCATTCAGACAGAAACGCGCTTCTGGAAACCCTTAACTCGGGGACGTGAGACCGGTTCGGTATGGACCCACGCATCGAGCAGCACGCCGAAGTGATAGTCGAACACTCGACGACGGTCGAGGCGGACGACAACGTCCGGATCGTCGCCCCGTCGGCCGCCGAGGACCTCGTCGTCGCACTCGCCGAGAAACTCGGCGAGAAGGGCGCGAACCCCGCGTACCACCTGCGAAGCCAGCGTGCGTCGCGAGCGTACATGCGCGCCGCGGACGAGGACTCGTTCTCGCTCGCCGAGCACCGACTCGCGGAGATGGAGGAGACGGACGTCGTCGTCATCGTCCGGGGCGACGAGAACACGAAGGAGACGAGCGACGTCGACCCGGCGAAGGTCCAGGCCGCGTCGAAGGCGCACAAACCCATCTCGGAGGCTCGCATGGAGACGCGCTGGGTCGGGACGCAGTATCCGGCGCCGGGGAACGCGCAGGACGCCGAGATGAGCACGGACGCCTACGAGGACTTCGTGTACGACGCCGTGAACAAGGACTGGGACGCCCAGCGCGAGCACCAGGCGCAGATGGTCGACGTCCTCGACCCCGCCGACCAGGTCCGCATCGTCTCCGGCGATACCACCGACGTCACGATGAGCGTCGACGGGATGGTGACCGCGAACGACTACGGCGAACTGAACCTCCCCGGCGGCGAGGTGTACACCGCACCACGGCCGGACAGCGTCGAGGGCGAAGTCCTGTTCGACATGCCGCTCATGGCGCAGGGCCGCGAGATACAGGACGCCCACCTCGTCTTCGAGGGTGGCGAGGTTGTCGACTACTCGGCCGCGAAGAACGAGGACGTCCTCGGCGCGGTGCTTGACACCGACGACGGTGCACGTCGCCTCGGCGAGCTCGGCATCGGGATGAACCGCGACATCGACCAGTTCACGTACAACATGCTGTTCGACGAGAAGATGGGCGACACCGTCCACATGGCCATCGGGAAGGCCATCGAGCACACCGTCCCCGACGGCGAACCACTCAACGAGTCCGCGACGCACATGGACATGATCGTCGACATGAGCGAGGACTCGTTCATCGAGGTCGACGGCGAGATCGTCCAACGCAACGGCACGTTCCGGTTCGAGGACGGATTCGAAGACGAGGCCTGAGCGGAGTCGAACCTCGACCTTCCTTGACGTCCTCCCTGGCGCGAGTGCAGCGAGCGCCGACGGCCGAAAGTTCAAGTCAGAACCCCCGGCTAACGCGGCCGATGCGCTGACCAGCGGTCGCGTCGGTCCAGACGGGTGCGCGGTGCGCCGACGCGACGACGACGCACGCACCGCCTGCTCGCCCACCGCTCCAGGGATCGCTAGACGACGTCGCCGCGCACCGTCGCGCCCTCCTGGTCCTCGCGCCACGCGTGCAGGTCCTGGGCCGCCGTCTCCGCCGCGTCGCCGTCGAGCCCGAGCATCTCGAGCGACCGCGAGAGCGTCGGGAGCGCGAGCTCGCCCTCGCGGAGCTTCCGCATCGCCTCGTCGCTCCGCTGGCCCTCGGCGTACAGGCAGACGCCGCGCGGGTCGAGGAGCTGCGTCCAGTCGCCGCGCGTCTTCGCGCCCTCGAGGCGCTGCGTGACGTTGTCCTCGAAGCTCGCGTTACACACCTCGAGATGGATGGGTTCGTCCTCGGCCAGCAGGTGCGCGGCGAGGCACTGCTCGGGGGCCGCGTGCCCGTTCGCGTTCGCCCGAACCAGGTCCGGGTGTTCCTCCGCCCACTCCGCACGGACGGTCTGCCCGACGCCCTGCACGCCGAGCTCGCGCTCGAACTCGGCGGCGCGGTCGCTGTCGCCACGCATCAGGATGTCCTTCGTCACGTACACGTCCAGCCGGTCGACCGGGTCGAGGCCGAGTGCGACGTCGCCGTACACCCACACCTCGCGGACCGGGACCGGCATCGTCTCCGACTCGACCGCGTCCACGATCGCGGCGACGCGGTCCAGCGCGTCGTCCCGTGAGAGACTCATGTCGAACGATAACGCGGCCACGGTCAAAACCAGCCCGCTTCAGGACGCCACCCGCACCGCCCGTGCCGCCCTCGACGCCCGAGCACGCGGACGTTCGCCGTCAGCGCTTCGAGACGTGCACGACGTTCTCGACGGTCGCGTGCACGACGCCGTCGGCGTCGACGACGTCGACCTCGTACGCGCGATTCACGGGACCGTCGGCGTCGACCGCGCGCTTCACCGACGCGATCTCGTCGTCCGAGAGCTCGAACTTCGCGTACAGGTCGGTCCTCCCGGGTCGCTTGAAGTCGATGGACGCCTCCGTGTCCCACACCGCGTACGTGGACTCGTCGAGGTTCTTGATGAGGAGCATCGCGTGCATCGGGTCGCACGCCCCGTAGATGCTCCCGCCGAACGTCGTCCCCATGTAGTTCTTCGTCCGCCACGAATAGGGAATCTCGACGCGGATCTCCTGCCAGTCCTCGCGGATGTACCGGACGCGACCGCCCGTTCCGCGGTAGACGGGGAACAGGTTGAACTTCAATCGCGCCAACCGCGTCCGCCAGGACTCGCTCATGGCTGCGTTCACGACCGACGGTATCGTGAACGCTGTGGAACTGCGCGCGCACCGCGACGCGTTCCTCGCAGTGCCGTCGCGCGAAAGGACTAATCGCCTGCCACGCCAACGTGACGCACGTGCGTTCCCGTCGTTCACTCGCCGTCCTCCTCGCCGGCGTCGCCGTCGTCGCGCTAGCGGTCGGCGCAGCCGCGGTACTCGGTGACCTCGACGACGACGCCGTCAGCTCGCTCGACGAACTCCGCGCCGGCACCGACCCGCTCGTCGCGGACACCGACGCCGACGGGTTGCCCGACGGCGCCGAACGCGACGCGGGGACGAACGCCACCGACGCGGACAGCGACGGCGACGGCCTGGAGGACGGCCGCGAGGTCGACGTCGGCACCGACCCGCTCGCCGTGGACACCGACGACGACGGCCTGGAGGACGCCCGCGAAGCGGACGCCCTCGGCACCGACGCCACCGTCGCAGACACAGACGACGACGGGCTCGAAGACGGCCGCGAGGTCGACGCCGGCACCGACCCGCTCGCCGCGGACACCGACGACGACGGGCTCGGTGACGGCGCCGAAGTCACCGAGTACGGCTCGTCACCGACGAACCCGGACACGGACGACGACGACCTCCGCGACGGCCGCGAAGCACGCGAACTCGGCACCGACCCGACGACGAACGACACCGACGGCGACCGACTCCCGGACGCCGTCGAACTCGACGTGTACGACACCGACCCGACGTCGTCGGACACCGACGACGACGGCCTCGAAGACGGCGTCGAAGCCGCCGACAGCGGCCCGCTCGCCGCCGCCGACCCGCTCTCCCGCGACGTCTTCGTCGAACTCGACTACATGCGCGGCGAACGCCCGAACGCGACCGCGATCGCACTCGTCGTCGACGAGTACGCGACCGCACCCATCACGAACCCCGACGGCACCACCGGCATCTCGCTGCACGTCGTCCTCGACGACGCCATCCCGCGCGAACCCGAGACGAACGAACTCGACAGTATCCGCCTCCGCCTCTCGTACTTCGACAACGAAACCCGCGGCTATCACCACGCGATGGTCGTCCGAGACGCCCGCCTCGCCGGCGACCGCGTCGCCGGCTTCGCGACCACCGGCCACCTCGTCTTCCAGACCCGCGACCGCGACGGCCACCCGTACACGACCCACGAGCAGGCGCACGTCCTCATGCACGAACTCGGGCACGCACTCGGCCTCTCCAACGCCCGCTACGAAGGCATCGACTCGTACGACGTCCCGCACGACCGCTACGAGAGCGTCATGAACTACAACGCCCCCTGGGACACCCTCGGCTACAGCACCGGTGCCCCCTTCGACGACTGGGCGTACCTCGAAACCAACATGTACGGCCCACCAGCACTCACCGTCAACCTCCCCGTCCCAGCCATCGCAACGAGCACGAGCGACATCACGACGAACGCCACCACAGGCTGAACGAACGACGTCACTCGACCACGAATCGACTCCAGGAGAAGTCCGCCCTCCCCGACTTTGAACTCGGTCGCTCCCACCCGCTCACTTCGCTCGCTCGTCTCCCACTCCCTGCTCAAATCGGGTCGGTTGCACGTACTTCCCGCTCACCGGTCTCCCTTCGGTCGACGGTTCGCGAAAAGTAGTCCGCCCTCCCCGATTTGAACGGGGGACAAGTCGATCTACAGTCGACTGCTCTACCAGTCTGAGCTAAGGGCGGGCAATCGCATTCAGTGCTTGGTTCGTGGGTAGATATAAGGGTTTTCTTTCGTGGTGCCTTCGGGGGGCGATTACGTGTCACGGCGCGGTGGTCGCTGGGCGTCGTCGATGCGAGTGTGACGGGTGTCTGACGGTGAGGAAAGTTGAAATACGATGATTGTGTTTGGGTTGGTGTTAGATGAGTAAGATTACCGTTCGCGCGGACGACGACCTGGTCGCGGAACTCGAGGCGATGGACGCCTCGAAGAGTCAGGTCGTTCGTGAGGCGTTACGCGCGTACCTCGAGGACGTAAACGCGGGCGGTGAGCGCCTCGCGGACGGAGACGTCATCGAGGATGCTGATGGTGGCTCGGTTGGGGGTGCGGATGCGGAGACGCTTGACGGGCTCGTTCGCGAGCACGTGGACGAGGTGGTTCGCGAGCGCGTGGATGCAACCCTTGCCGACCGCGGGTTCGGTGTTCGTCCGCAACCGCAGGACGTGAACGTGACGGTCGCGGTCGAGGGGGCGGTGTCCGACGAGGCGGGTTCGGCGTCGGATGAGACCGCCGAAGCGACCGCGGACGAAGCTGCGGGCGTGAAGTCGTCGTCGGACGACGACGGGTCGTGTGCGCAGTGCGGGGAGGCGTTGGACGGCGAGCACGTGTACTGTCCGAACTGCGGGGAGAAGGCGTCTCGTCGGGCGTTCTGCGAGTGCGGGGACGAGGTGCGGTCGGACTGGGCGTTCTGCCCGGGGTGTGGCCGTCGGACGCCGGCTGCGGACGTCCTCGATTCGGGGTAAACGCCGTAAACGACGAGTAGGGCGGCCCTGTGGCCGCTCTACGAAAAACGCGAAATATGTCGGCGATAGTTTTATTACGTATGACACAGTGCATACAGTCGCGTAAGACGGTCGTCTTACAGGCCGAGTCCGGGGACGCTGAACGGACCGCCCTACGGGGGTTTCGCCGTGTAAGACAAATTGCGTGTGACTCTCACGCGTGCCGTCTTACCCAAAGGGGAAATTACGAACCATGGAGCGTGTGACACTGCGCATTCCGAAACAGCAGATCGAGGAGGTCGAACAGATGGTGGAGACCGGCGAGTTTCCGAACCGGTCGGAAGCGATTCGCTCCGCCGTCCGTGAAATGCTAAACGAACAAGGTGACCGCGCCGAGAAAGGCGGTCGCAGCTGGGCGAAGGTGTGACGATGCAGGACATAGTCCAAGAAGCCCTCGAGAACGAGGAACAAGAGAAGAAGAAGCAGCAGAAGATCGACGGAGACGACTTCGGCGATCCCCGCATCGTCATCGTTGGCGCTGGCGGCGCCGGCAACAACACAGTCAATCGCCTGTACAACATCGGCGTCGAAGGCGCGGAGACGATCGCGATCAACACGGACAAACAGCACCTGAAGATGATCGAGGCCGACACCAAGATCCTCGTGGGGAAGTCCCTCACGAACGGACTCGGTGCCGGTGGCGACCCGTCGATGGGCGAGCGCGCCACGGAGATGGCGCAGGGCACGATCAAGGAGGTCCTCGGTGAGGCGGACCTCGTGTTCGTGACCGCCGGCATGGGTGGTGGCACCGGGACCGGTGCCGCGCCCGTGGTCTCGAAGATCGCGAAGGAGCAAGGCGCGATCGTCGTCGGCATGGTGTCGACGCCGTTCAACGTGGAGCGTGCGCGGACGGTGAAGGCCGAGGAAGGCCTGGAGAAGCTCCGCGAGGAAGCTGACTCCATCATCGTCCTCGACAACAATCGACTGCTGGATTACGTCCCGAACCTCCCGATCGGGAAGGCGTTCTCCGTGATGGACCAGATCATCGCGGAGACCGTCAAGGGGATCTCGGAGACGATCACGCAGCCGTCGCTCATCAACTTGGACTACGCGGACATGACGAGCATCATGAACCAGGGCGGTGTGGCCGTGATGCTCGTCGGTGAGACCCAGGACAAGAACAAGACGCGCGAAGTGGTGAACGACGCGATGAACCATCCGCTGCTGGACGTGGACTACCGCGGTGCGAGCGGTGGGCTCGTGCACATCACGGGTGGCCCGGACCTGACGCTGAAAGAGGCCGAAGGTATCGCGGACAACATCACGGAGCGTCTGGAGGCGAGCGCGAACGTCATCTGGGGTGCGCGCATCCAGGAGAACTACAAGGGCAAGGTTCGCGTGATGGCGATCATGACGGGCGTGCAGTCCGCGCAGGTGCTCGGCCCGAGCACGCAGAAGCAAGCGAACAAGTCCCGGCAGGCTATCGACGGCGTCGACGGCGTCGGTGGCGGTCAGGAGACGGAGTTCGATGCGAGCCAGAACGTCAACGGCGACGGGTCGTTCGGCGGACAGTCTGGCGCGCAGAGCGACGGCGGTCGGAGCGAGGTCGAGCGGAACAACGGCCTGGACGTCATCCGCTGACGGCGCGGTTGCGGTGACCGACCCTCTGGTCGGTCGGTGCCGTCGGTGGTCGTCCAGGATCAGTCCTTCTCTCCGTTTCAATCGGCGAGCAGCGCCTCTCTCGATTGCTCGGTCCACTCTCGTCGGTCGTCGTCCCTAGACCGACACGAAGGGTTGCCGTCAGGCGTCGAGTGCGTCCAGTAACTGGCACTTCCGACAGACCGCTCTCGTCGTGGTGCTCCCGCAGCGCTCGCACTCGCCGAGGTCGGCTTCGTCCCGCGAGTCGTCGGCGTCGGAGTGATACTCGCTGGCGACGATACCCGCGAGTTCCTCGTAGCCCGCGAGGATACTGTGCCTGGTCCCCGGGTGGTTCTCCTCGAGCCCGTGGAGTAACTGCTGTATCTCGCCGCGGTACGCTTCGCTCGCGTGCGGGCACTCCGTGATGTGCGCGGGGAGGTCCCGGAGGTGACAGTAGAGCGCGACCTCCTTCTCGGGGACGTCCCGGAGCGGTTTCGCGCGCGGCACGAAGTGCTCCTGGTCCTCGCGACTCGGCGCACCGTCGCCATCGGCGCGTTCGTCGAACGGCCCGAGGCTCGCGTCGAAGTGCTTCGCGATCTGCGCGACGTCGCCCTCGAGGAAGTTCATGAGCGCGGTCTGGGCCTCGTCGTCGAGATTGTGGCCCGTCAGGAGCTTGTCAGCGCCGAACTCGTCGGCGTACGACTCCAGGAGGTCGCGTCGGAACACCCCGCAGTACGCGCACGGCGCCATCCCCTCCGGGTCGTCCTCGACGACGTCGTCCATCTCCACGCCGAACTCCTCGGCGTACGACACGACCTCGTGCCGGATGTCGAGGTCCTCTGTGAGCTCCAGACACGCGTCCACGCTCTCGTCGCGATACCCCTCGATCCCCTCGTGGATCGTCAACGCCACCAGCTCGATGCGCGGGTCCGCCTCGAACGTCTCGTGCAGGATCTGCGTGAGCGCAACCGAATCCTTCCCACCCGACAACCCGACGACCCACGTCTCCGGGTCCTCCGGCGTCGCATCACGCGGCACGAGGTTGTCCTCGCGAACGCGCCGCCGCACGCGCCGCTCCACGGACTCCACGAAGTGCGCGTCACACAGGTGTGCCCCGGAGTACGCCGCATGCATCACCGCATCCCGCCCGCACTTCGAACACTCCATTCCCCTGCAGGTACCGCACCCGCCCGGAAACGGGTTTCGTTCCGCACGCTCCCAGCGAACCGACCCGCCGAACCGGCGGCCTGGGGGCCGCCGGACGCTGGTGGAGTCCGCAATAACGACCGTAGACAGGAACCGGCGGCCTGGGGGCCGCCGGACGCTGGTGGAGTCCGTCGACACCGCACCGTAGACAGGAACCGGCGGCCTGGGGGCCGCCGGACGCTGGTGGAGTCCGCAACTCCGTCATATTCAAGTCTGTTTTCGCTGAGTCAAACGTAGTGGCAGTATCGTTCGACCTGTTCGGGACGCTCGTCGACGTCACGCGCCCGGATGATCCCGCAGCGGCGGTTGCGCGCGAGCTTCGCGCTCGCGACGTCGACGTCCCCGAGGACTGGGGGGAGGCGTACCGCGAGGTGCACGTGGACGCGCCCGAGGGGGCGGAGGTGCCGTTGCCGGCGCACGTCGCTCGTGCGCTCGCGAGTCGGGGCGTGGCCGCGCCCGGGAACGCGCCGCGGCGCGCGGTCGTCGCCGCGTTCGACCCCGACGTCACGGTGCGCCGGAGTGCGCGCGACGCGGTCGCGGCGGCGAGCGAGCACGGCCCGATAGCGGTGTGCTCGAACTGTTCGGTCCCGGGACTCGTCCGGAAGACGCTCGTTCGCGCGGAGCTACGCGACGCGTTCGACGTTGTCGTCGCGAGCGCCGCGTGTGGCTGGCGGAAGCCCGACGAACGGATCTTCGAGCGCGTCGCGGACGCACTCGAGTGCGAGCCGAACGCGCTCGTGCACGTCGGTGACTCGGACGCGGACGCCGGCGTCGAGCGCGTCGGCGGGTCGTTCGTGGACGTCCGCGACGTCGCAGCGGCGGAGCTCGCGGACGTCGTCGCGTCGTTCGCCGCGTCGACCGCGGCGGCCGACGACGGCGCGGCGAACGGGACCGACCGGACGGAGGGGTCGCGGTGAGCGCACTCGGCGCGCTCGTCGTGGCCGCGGCGGCAGGGCTGGACGCGGCGGTCGGCGAACCTCCGAACCGACTGCATCCCGTCGCGTGGTTCGGGCGCGTCGTCGCGCTCGCGGACCGCGAGTGGGCGAACCCGGGCGCCGCGGGCGCCGCGGTCGCGGTCGTCCTCCCGCTCGCCGCCGCGGCGGCGGTCGCGGGCGTCGTGCTCGCGGTCGGATACCTCAGCCCGTGGCTGTCCGTCCTCGCCACCGTGCTATGGCTGTTCGCGACGACGAGCCGGCGGATGCTTCTGGGGCTCGCTCGGGACGTCGTCGCGGCGACCGACCACGACCTCGCCGCGGCCCGCGAGGACCTCCTGGGGCTCGCGGGCCGGGACGCGAGCGCGCTCTCGCCGGCGCAGGTGCGGTCCGCGGCCGTCGAGTCCGCCGCGGAGAACCTCGCCGACGGCCTCGTCGCGCCCCTCGTCGCGTTCGTCGTCGCGCTCCCGCTCGGTATCGCGGCGGGCTCGGGGGCGGCGGCGTGGGTGAAGGCCGTGAACACGCTCGACTCGATGCTCGGCTATCCGAACAACCCGCACGGGACCGCGAGCGCGCGCCTCGACGACGCCGTGATGTGGGTGCCCGCGCGGCTCGCTGCAGGGCTGCTCGCGTTCGCCGGCGGTCGCCCGGACGCGCTCGGTCGCGCCCGCGAGTGGCTCGCTGGCGTGCCGTCGCCGAACTCCGGGTGGCCGATGGGTACGCTCGCTGCGACGGTCGACGTCCGCCTCGAGAAACCCGGCGTGTACGTCCTCAATCCCGACGCGCCGCTCCCGCCGACGCCGATAGCGGAGCGCGCGCTCGCGGTCGTCGACCGCGCCGGCTGGCTCGCCGTCGCCACCGCTGCCGCGTTCGCGCTCGCCGTCCCGACGCCCGCGGAGGTGCTCGCACTCCCATGAGCGGTACGGACGCGACGCCGGGGCGCGCTCGGACGGCGGTCAGGAGTGCCGCGGGCGCGCTCGGGTTCCTGACGCGCGTCCCCGTCGGCCGGAGCGAGGCGGCGTGGGCGGCGTTCACCGCCACGCCAGCGGCCGCGGTCGTCCCCGGGTACGTCGTCGGCGCGCTCGCGGCGGTCGTCGTCGCCGCGCCGGTCGCGGCCGCACCCGACCTGCCCGTGGCGTCGGTCGCGTTCGCGTACGTCCTCGCGGTGTACGCGCTCGTCGGCGTCAACAACCTCGACGGCGTCGCGGACTGCGGGGACGCGATGGTCGTCCACGGCGACCGCGACCGCCGACGCGAGGTGCTCGCGGACACGACGACGGGCGTCGGCGCGCTCGCCACCGTCTCCCTGGTCGTCGTCGGCCTCGCGCTCGGGGCGGTCGCGGTCGCCGGCACGCGCCCGGTCGTCGCTCTCGCGGTCGTCCTCGCGGCCGAGGTCGGCGCGCGCGTCGGCCTCGCCGCGCTCGCCGCGCTCGGCTCTGCGCCCCACGACGGCCTCGGGAGCGCACTCACCGACGACGCGGGCGTCGGAACCGCGGTCCTCGCGCTCGCGCTCGCCGTCCCCGCGGTCGCGTGGCCGCTCCTCGCCAGTCCCTCGACCGGCGCCTCGTCCGGCGCCGTCCAGGTGGCCGCAGCGGGGGCGTTCGCTGGCGCGCTCGCCGGGACTACCGTCGTCGGCGCGTGGGCGGGTCGTCGCCTCGGCGGCCCGAACGGCGACGTCTTCGGGGCGGCGACCGAGGTCGCGCGCGTCGCGGGACTCCACGTGGGGGTGCTAGCGTGGACGCTCTCGTGATGTGCGGCGGCCGCGGGACGCGCCTCGACGCCGACGTCGAGAAGCCGCTGTTCGCGGTCGGTGGGCGCGCGATGGTCGACCGCGTCGTCGACGCGCTCGCCGCGGCCGACGGCGTCGACGACGTGCACGCCGCAGTGTCGCCGCGGACGCCGCGGACGCGCGAGCACCTCGCCGCCCGCGAGGACGTCGCCATCGTGGACACGCCCGGCGACGGCTACGTCGCGGACCTCGACGCCGCACTCGACGTGGTCGGTCGCCCCGCGGTGACCGCCGCCGCGGACCTGCCGTTGCTCGCGCCCGAGCACGTCGACCGCGCGCTCGCCGCCCGCGAGGACGCCACGGACCCGACCGGCTCGCTGTCGGTGTACGTCCCGGTCTCGCTCAAGGAACGCCTGGGTGCGAGCATCGACACCGCGTTCGACGGGCTCGCACCGACGGGCCTGAATATCGTCGCCCCCGGAGGAGAGAACATGCATGCAAGCTACGACGCTCGACTGGCCGTGAACGTGAACCGACTCGGGGACGCCGACCTCGCCGCCGCGCTCGCCCCCCGCGACTCGCCCGCTGGCGCGAGCGACGCCTCGGGGGGCGACCGATGAGGCTCGTGCTCGCCGCCGGGTCGACGGAGACCGCGCGCATCGAGGGGTTGAGCGCCGCGGGCGCGGACCCGGAGGCGATGGCGTACACGCCGAGCGCGGACGCCGAGGTCCTCGCGTACGGTGACGTCGTCCGCACGCCGTCCGTGCCGGTGTCGCCCACGGGGACGCCGACGCCCGCGATCGTGACGCGTGCCGGCCAGGAGGTCGTCGGGTTCGACGTGACGGTCGTCGACGCGGGCCTCGCCGAGCCGACTGGTGCGCCGACTGTCTCGGTCGGTGCACGTCCCGGCGAGGACGTCCGCGAGGCCGACCCGGTGCCGACCGCGCCCGGGGCGTTCCTCGCGGCACGGGACGTCGGCCGGTCGCTCCCGGACGACCATCTCGTGCTCGCCGAGACGGTCCCGGGTGGGACGACGACCGCGCTCGGCGTCCTGCGCGCACTCGGCGAGGACGCCGCGGTGTCGTCGTCGCTCCCGACGAACCCCATCGAGCGCAAGCGCGAGGTCGTCGCGGACGGCCTGGCGGCGAGCGGGCTCGACGCCGGTGACTGCGAGAACGACCCGCGGGAGGCGGTGCGGCGGATGGGCGACCCGGTGCTCGCGACGCTCGCCGGGGTCGCGACGGGCGCGCTCGCCGCGGGGAAGCGCGTGACGCTCGCGGGCGGCACCCAGCAACTCGCGGTCGCCGCGCTCGCCCGGCACGACGGCGCGACCGGCCCGCTCGACGTCGCGACGACGACGTACGTCGCGGACGACGACGCGGTCGCGTTCCGCGAGACCGCACGCCGCCTGGACTGCGAGCCGACCGTGACGGACCCGCAGTTCGACCGCGCGCACGTCGGATTCGGTGGGTACGTCGGCGGGGAAGCGAAGGAGGGCGTCGGCATGGGTGGCGCGCTCGCGCTCGCGAACGCCACCGGCGAGCTCGCGGCGGTCCGCGAACGGGCGGGCGAGCTCTACGACCGCCTCGTCGACGCCGGCGTCGACGGGTCGACGGACGCGGGATCGAACGCGGGGGACGCGCCGTGAGGACGTCGACGAGCGGGGTGCGTTCGCGTGCGCCCTGACGCGGTCGATGCGGCCGAACGCGTCCCCCACGGCGGGACGCGCGACCGGGACCTCTTCGAGTTCTCCGCGAACGTCAACCCGGAGCGGCCCGACGGCGTCCGCGCGGCCTACGAGCGCGCGCTCGACGACGCGACCCGGTACCCCGACGACGCATACCCCGCGTTCCGGGACGCGGCAGCTGACTACGTCGATCGGGCGACCGACCGCGGAATCGCCCGCGAGCACGTCGTCCCGACGCCCGGTGGGCTCGCCGCGCTCCGGTCGACGTTCGCGACGACGCTCGAACCCGGCGACCGCGTCGTCGTGCCGGCGCCGTCGTTCGGCGAGTACGCCCGCGAAGCCGACCTGCAGGGTGCGACGGTCGACCGCGTCCCCCACGACGCGGTCGTCGACCTCGACGCGGACGCGCTCGCAGACGCTCGCATGGTGGTCGCGTGCAACCCGAACAACCCGACCGGAGACGCGTACGACCACGACGCGCTGCGCGCGCTCGCCGCACGCTGCCGGGACGCCGGAACGACGCTCGTCGTCGACGAGGCGTTCCTCGGGTTCACCGACGAGCCGTCGCTCGCCGGCGAACCGGGCGTCGTCGTCGCGCGCTCGCTCACGAAGCTGTTCGGGCTCCCCGGCCTCCGCGCGGGGTTCGCGGTCGCCACGGGTCGAGCACGCGACCGGCTCCGTACCGCCCGCCGCACGTGGAACCTCGGTGCGCCCGCGGCCGCGGTCGGCGCGCACTGTCTCCGCGACCACGCGTTCGTCGCCGCGACCCGCGACCGCGTCGCCACCGAGCGCGACCGCATCCGGACCGGGCTCCCCGACGGCGTCCGCGCGTACGACGACGTCGCCGACCGCGACGGCGTCGCCCCGTTCGTCCTTTTGGACGTCAGCGACACCGGCCACGCGGTCGCGGACCTCGTCGACGCGTGCCGGGAGCGCGGCGTCGCCGTCCGCGACGCGACGACGTTCCGCGGGCTCGACGCGCACGTCCGCATCGCCGTCCGCACACCCGACGAGAACGACGAACTCCTGCGCGTGCTCGCCGAGGTGCTTGGCACGTGACTGGCGACGGGCTCCCGGAGCCGACCGCCGAGGCGCCGTTCTTCGCGGCGACGCGCCGCGAGGACGTCATCGAGTTCGCACGCCCCGGGACGGAGTGGCTGTCGACGGGCTGGCGCGGCGGGCGGACGCGAGCGGACGCCGCGTACTCGTGTACGGTGCCCGAGGACTGGCGCTGCGACGACCTCGCGGGATTCGTCGACGACCGGCTCCGCGAGCGCGGCGTCGCGGCCGAGCGCGTCGCCGCCGCGGCTCGCGGCGACGCCCCAGTCCTCCTCACCGGGGTCGCGTCCCGGCACGCTCGCGGCGCGCGCCTTGGTCCCGTCGAGGCGTACGCGACCGCGGGCGTCTCCAACCCGGCCGCGCTCCCCACCGACCCCGACGCGCTCCACGAGCCCGGGAGTGCGAGCGGTTCCGACGACGGCCTCCCGGACGGCGAGTACGTGCCGGGGACGGTGAACGTCGTCGTCGGCACGACCCGCGACCTCGCGCCGGGCGCGCTCGCGAACCTCGTCGCGATCGCCGCCGAAGCCCGCGCGACGACGCTGCTTTCCCGCGTCGGCGTCCCGGGAACGACGAGCGACGCGGTCGTCGCCGCCTGCGACCCCGACGGCGAACCCGCGGCGTTCTCCGGGAGTGCGACCCGCGTCGGCGCCGCCGCCCGCGCCTGCGTCCGCGACGCCATCGCCGCGGCGCTCGATGCGCGGTACGGCGACGCCACCGACTCTCCACCCCCCTCGGTCGCGGACGCCCGGTACGGCGTCACCACGGACTCGCGAGCGACCGTCTTCCCGGTCGAGGAGTGAGGTCCCGAGCGACCAGTGACGGCGCGGTCAGAACGGCGCCGGCCCGGCAGATGGCGAGTGCGGTCAGAACGGCGACGGCCCGAAGACGGCGAGCGCGGCGACGCCGACGAGGAGGCTGTACGTGAAGTTGGCGACGCTCCCGGTGAGGTAGTACGTCGTGTTCTCGGAGTCCATGTCCTGCCAGCGGACGATGGACTTCGCGGTGAACACGAGCCCGAGCGCGGTGTACGCGCCGGTGAGGACGAGCGTCAGGACGAGTGCGTTCTCGACCTTCCCGATGGCGCGGCCGGTGTCGGCGTCGCCGGCGTCGCTGTCGGTGCCGGCGAACCGGAGCGCCCAGCGGACGACGTACCCGCTGGTCGCCCAGAGGAACGCGCCGGCGGCAGCGAACCCACCGTACCGCTGGAGGGGGACGCCCGAGAGGTCGAGTGGCCACGCGGTCCACGCGAGCGCCGCGAACACCGCGAGCGACGCGACGAGGAGCGTGCCGCGGGCGAAGCGCCAGGTCGCTACCACGCGCCGTCACCTCCGACGGCCGCGAACGCCGCTTGGAGCGTGTCCTCGACCGCGTAGACGGTCGTGGCGCGCGTCCGGTCGAGCGTCTTCGAGACCATCTGGACGGAGACGTCGAACGCGTCGGCGACCGCGGTCATCGTGTCCGCGTCGCGGTACGCGGTGACGAACGACCGCTGGCGTGGCGTCCACGTGCTCGTCCACAGCGAGAGCAGGTCGAGCTGGTCGCCGAGGACGGCGGCGAAGACGTCCGGGACGTCCGCGAGCGAGACGCGGACGTAGCGGTCGTGGTCCGCGGCGGCCTGGAGGCATTCGTCGGCGCGGTGGAACGCGGGGCCGTCCATCGCGGCGACGGCGTCCGCGTCCGGGGCGACGTCGACGACGTCCCACGCCAGGCCGACGCGGAGTTCGATGGGGTGGAGGTGTTCGACGAGCGCGCGCAGCGCCGGGACGACCGCGCCGGGGTCGTCGAGGACGCCACCGACCTCGTCGACGCCCTTGAGGACGGCGAACGGTGCGACGACGGCGTCGCCGGCGGCGTCGGTCGCGGCGGCGACCGCGGCTTCGAGCGTCTCGCGGACGTCCTCGCGGTCGTCGAGGTTCCGGGAGTCGACGACGTCGCCGAGGACGACGCAACGACGGACTGTCATCGCCCGGAACCTCAACCCCGAATGGGTTAAAAGCACTCTTTCAACCAGAAGAGGTTGACTCTTCTGGCGTGTGCGTCGCCGGACTGCGACGCGAGCGTCCTGATGCCGGCGCCCGGGACCCTCCGACGCGCCGGCACGGTACTGGTGGCGTTCCGGGCGGGGTGGTGGTGGCGTTATGGGAGAGGGAGCGGTGGCGTTGGGTTACCGTGCGTGCTCGGATTCAGCGATGACCGTTGGTTGAATAATCAAGCCCCGGCCATAAACTATAGGTCCCCGTGGATAGTGATTTCGCCCAGTCGAGGGGTGGACTCTCGACGTGTCACACGGTCCGTTCGAGACGGAGCGGCCGGCTTCCCCCCTTTGCCGGCCGTTCTCCCGTCGACCCCGAGGGTGGGGTCGCCTTTCTTTCGCGTACCGAAACCGCTTAGCAACTCCGCGAGCGACGACGACGCATGGTCGAAGCCATCGCCGTCGCGAGCGGGAAGGGCGGCACCGGGAAGACGACCGCCACGGTCGCGCTCGGCATGGCGCTCGCCGACGACGGCTACGACGTCACCGTCGTCGACGCCGACACCGGCCTCGCGAACCTCCTCTTCCACGCCGGCCTCGACGACGCACCCGTCACGCTCCACGACCTCCTCCTCGGCGACCGCGACGTCACCGTCGCGGACGCCACGTACGAACGCTTCGGGATGCACGTCGTCCCCTGTGGGACCGACCTCGGCGACTTCGAGGCCGCCGACCCCCAGCGACTCCGGGACGTCGTCGCCGACCTCGCCGCCGACACCGACGTCATCCTGCTCGACTCGCCCGCCGCACTCGGGTCGAAGTCCGCCGTCCTCCCCGTCGTCCTCGCCGACCGCATCGTCGTCGTCCTCCAACCGACGATCCCCGCGCTCAGCGACGGCCTGAAGGTCCACGAGTACGCGCAAGCGTACGGCACGGATACCGCGGGCGTCCTCTACAATCGCGTGCACGACCCCGACGACGTCGACGCCGTCCGCGAGCAGACCGAACGGTACTTCGACGCGCCCGTCCTCGCGAGCGTCCCCGCCGCCGACGTCGTCCGCGAGGCGCGCGCTGACGGCGAACCGCTGGTCGCGCACGCCCCCGACTCGCCGGCCGCCGAGGCGTTCCGGACGGCCGCGTCGCGCCTCGACCCCGAAGCCGGCGACGAGGACGCGGTCGCCGACCGGTTCGCGAGCGCCGTCGTCCCCGACCGACCATGAAACTCCCGGAGGGGGACGTCGTCGCGTCGCGCGTCCTCGACGACCACGAGCGCGCGCTCCGCGCTGCGTTCGACGAACGACTCACGGGCTACCTCGTGCTCGAACCGAGCGCGACGCTCCTCCTCGACGACGACGGCGCGGGCGTCCTCACCGTCCGCGACGGCGTCCCCGTCCTCGCCTCGCACACGGGCACGGAGCGCGGTGGCGCGGACGCGCTCGCGGACCTCGCCGGCCCCGGCCCCGTGAAGGCCGAGCGTCGCGCGGTCGACCCCACCGACCTCGCTGCCGTGCACGACGCGGACGGCGCGGACGCGCTCGCGGTCGCCCCCGGCGAACCGGCGCGCGTCCTCACCGGCGACCGCGACCTCGCCGCCGCCGCCCGCGACCGCGCCCCCGACGACCACCCCGGGCACGACGCCGGCGACGACCCCCTCGAATCGTTCCTCGAGAACGAGAATCGCGTCGAGCAACTCCGCGAGGACGCCCGCGCCGAGGCCGAACGCCGCGCCGAAGAGTGGGGGTTCGTCGACGAGCTCTCCTGACCGCGCCGGCGCCGAAAACTGGCCACGAGCGGTCCCGGCAGCATCGACGCTCGAACCGTCCCCGAGCGCTCCCGCCGGTATCGAGGTTCGAACCGGCGGCAAGGTACTTGTGAATCCACGCCGTCGTTCGTACCGAATGCAACTGGCGGACTTCGTCGACGAACTCGAGACCCCGAGCGTCTCCCTCACCGTCGTGAACGTGAGCGGGCCCGGGAACGAGCACGTCACGGGGATGTTCGAGGACCTCTTCGATCGGCAGCAGATCGCGGTGGAGACCGCCGTCGCGAACGCCGAGTCGGAGAACCTCGTCGTGCTCACGAAGGACGGCGAGCGCGTCGCGGAGTCCGAACTCGGCGACGTCGGCGACGCCGTCCTGTTCGTGAACTCGGACGTCTACATCACGGGGTCTCGCGAGCTCGAGGACGTCGAGACGCCCGCGGTCCTCGCGGAACTCACGGACGTCCCGTTCCACGCGACTGGCTACCCGTCGACGCGCAAGGAGAAGTTCCTCCTCATCGAGATCTCGCGGTTCATCGAGGCGCTCGCGTACCGCGAGGGCGCCGGCCGACTGCACTCGGGGTTCCAGCAGCTCTCGCGCATCGACGACGAGAAGGGGACGAAGACGGTGTACGAGACGCTCGCGGCGACCGACCTCGACACGCACGTCTACGGGATCGGCGACTGGGAGCCCGCCGGGTCGCTGTCCGCGCACTCGGACCATCCGGACCTGGACGCGGTCTGGTTCGTGGTGTTCGTTCCACCGAACGATTCGGACGCGGATCACGCGGCGCTCGTGTGCGTCGAGGACGACGACGGCCACTGGCGCGGGTTCTGGACGTTCGACCGCGAGCGCGTCGAACGCATCGAAGCGTACGTCGTCGACGCGTACCAGTCCTGAGACCCTGGTTCGGGCGGCTATCTCCCCCGAAATCCGGTTCAGACGGCTATCTTCCCGGCGACGTACGCGAGGCTCGCGAGGAGGCTGAGGGCGCCGAGGGGGACGAGCCACGCGAACAGCGACACGAGCGCGCCGCTTGCGGTGACGCCGACGGCGAGGAGGACGACGGGCCCGCAGCACGCGGTCCCGGAGAGGAGCGCGGGGACGGCGGCGAGCACGCCCGCGCCGGTGTCGATGCCGCACGCGGCCGGTTGGACGACGGCGAGGTACGTGAGCGCGAGGTTCGCGCCGACGAGCGCGGCGAGCGTCGCGCCGAGGAGGAGGTCACCGGGCGCGAGCAGCACCCTGGCGAGCCCGAGGTCGACGAGCGCGAGCGGTTCGAAACTCGCCGGGCCGGTCCGCGCGAGGAGCTTCGAGAGCGGGTCGCTGGCGACGACGACGTCGAACCCGACCGCGCGGCCGACCGAGAGGGCACCGGACGCGACCATGTACACGAGGAGGTAGACGAGCGTGCCGCCCCCGAACGCGAGGCGGGCGTCGCGACGCGACCGGACGAGCCCGAGCGCGCGCCGGGTGCGCCCCGCGACGCGGCGGGCACGTCGCGGCACCGACCGCGTCGCCGTCGCCTCGCTCATACTGATCGTACCTCGTTCATCGCGCGCGCACCTCGCTTGGGGACGTGGCGTCGCCGTCTTCGAGGACGAACTCGCTGTCGGGGTAGAACGCGTACCACGCGAAGAACATCGCGTCGAAGCTCGGGAGCCGCTGGAGTGAGAGGTCGCCGGCAGCGACTCGCTCGCCGCCGTCGACGCGGTAGCGGTCGCCGTCGGCCTCGACGCTCGCGCCGTCGGGGTTCGCGTACGCGACGCCCGCGGCGAACGCCGGGTCGTACACCATCACGACGTCGAGCGACCCGGCGGTCCCCGCCGCGACGCGCTGCCGGCGGAGCACGGCCTCGGACGCCGCGAACGCACCGTCGCTGGAGCGGACGCCGTGCACGACCGCCTTGGGCTCCAGCCGGTCGCTCTCCCGGATGGGCGCGAACAGGAAGTTCGTGGACTCGTAGTACCCGCGCGTCGGGTTGTAGTCGCCGTACGGGTCGCGACCGTAGTTCCGGACCGAACCGGTGTCCTCGGTGAGCACCAGGCCGTCGGGGTTCGCGACCTTCCACCGTTTCCACGTCGTCCACGTCGTCGGTACCTGCCGGAGGCTCGCACCCTGGAAGTCGCCCTCGATGGCGGTCCCGACGACCTGCGGCCACCGCGAGTCGGTCGCCCGGTCGTACATCACGAGGTTCGAGTTCACGAGCTTCCCGCTCACGCCGAACTCGACGTCACCGCGCTCGAACGCCATCGCGGTCCCGGTGAGCGGACAGTACGTCACCGCGAGCGGGACGCCGCCGACGACGTCGTTCGCGATCTCGTGCCAGACGAGGACGTACTGCGGGTACGCCTTCGCCTCGTCGTCCACCTCGACGCCGAAGACGGGCATGCCGGGGTTGATCCGATCTCCAACGTCGCGGACTGGCTCGAACTGGGGGTCGTCGACGCTCGGGATGCCGTCCTTCCCGGGGCCGCCGCCGACGACGTTCTCGCGGAGGCGCTTCGCGGAATCGGGAACGTGGAAGGGCGTGTCGCGCGTCGGGAGGCCGACGTCCGTCGGGGTCGTGGACGGCTCGGAGCCGCCGGACGCGGTGGCTCCGTCGCCGCCGGTGGTCCCGCCGCCGCGGGTCGAGGTGCCGCCGTCGCTCGAATCGAGACAGCCCGCGAGCCCACCCGCGGCGAGGCTCGCGGTCGCGGCGAGCACCGACCGTCGGGATATCGGTTCCATGCCACTCAGTACCATCCGGACCTGAAAAGCTCTACGCGGCTCGTGCGCGCCTCGCGCACGACACCGTCGTTCTGCCCGGTCCCGTGGCCGCCGACCCATCGCCATCGCGCCCCTGGCGCGTGAAGAGCACGAACGGGACGTCGGGGTCGCGCTCGCGAACGCGCTCGAGGAACGCCAGGCCGTCCATCCCGGCATCTGGTAGTCGCTCACGATGCAGTCCACGCGCCCGGCGTCGAGGGTCTCGAGCGCCGCCGCGGCACTCGTCTCGCAGTCGACGGAGACGCCTTCGATGCGGTCGCCGAGGGACCGCGCGACGAGGTCGCCGTACCCCGGTTCGTCGTCGACGTGAGGGACGCAGATCGGGTCGTCGATGCCGAGCGGCTCGGCGGACGTTCGCTTCACCGCGCCGACCAGCCCCTCAGGTATCGTGGTCGATACCGCGACGGAGGACGATGCAGTCGCAGTCGCGGACCGTCACCTCGAACCCCTCGTACTCGAAGCGAACCACCGGTCGCGTCCGCTGGCGGTCCCGGGGCGCGCAGAGCGCGTCGAGCGCGTCCGGGTCGACCGCATCGAACAGCGGCGTCAGGTCGGTCTGTGTCGTGTTCGTGACCGCACTCACTATCTCGGTGACGGCGACGCTCGTCGACCGACACCCGGGGTTGAGGTGGCCGTGGTACGTCCCGTCGTGCTCGTGGTACGTCAGGTCGTCGAGCGCCACCTTCTGGAACGGGACGGCCACGTGGCCCCCGTCGGAACCGTCCCCACGGATCGAATCGGCCATACTACGAATCATCGATGCGTTGGTCGGATAGCGACAAGCCACTTCCTACTGCACGCGCAGGGGTTTTAAGTACGAACGGGGGCGTGTCGTCCTCACTCCTCGACGAGCGTCTCCTCGACGAGGTGCTGGAGGCCGCGCTGCAGACGCGAGGACAGCGACTGGTGCGTGATACCGAGTTCGCTCGCGATCGCCGCGAGCGACGTCTCGTGGGGCGTCTCGAAGTAGCCGTGCTCGTACGCGAGGACGATCGCCTCGCGCTGCGCGTCGGTCATCCCGTACCCCTCGTCGCTGCTCGGGAGCAACCGATGGATGTTCGTCAGCTCCATCGCGACGTCCGACGCCGCGAGCTCGCCCAGGAACCCCGAGAGCTCCTCGTGCGTGTCGCTACGCACCTCGAACGCCCAGCCGTCGCACGTCCCGACCGCGGAGAGCAACGTCACGGCCCAATCCATGAGCGAACCGACCAGCGCGGACGCGGAGTCGCGATTCCACTGCACGCGCAACAGGTACGCGTCGTTCACGTGATCGACGACCTCGGCGTCGACGCGCTCGTCGTCCGCCACCGCGACGACCTGCTCCTCGTCGATGTCGGTCACCCAGAAGTACTGGACGACGTAGTCGTGCGTGGGGACGACGCGCTCGAACTCGACCGTCGCCGAGGGCGCCACCTCGAAGATACCGTCCAGGTGCAACTGGCCGGGAGCGAGCCTGAACGTCGCGACAGTCGTCATGACGACGGGTACGATGGCCAGTGGTGTAACTCTCGCGCGGACCATCCAGGGGCCTCGTCGGCCCAGACGAAGGAATCGTCGCCGCCCAGAACAGTATTGGGGCCGCACGCGAGACAACCCGGTAATGTTCGGTCACCAGGAGCAGGTGACGGTCCGCGAACTCATGACGCGGAACCCGGACGCGGCGGGCGCCGGCGCGAGCGTCGCGGACGTCCACGACTGGCTCGTCGAGAACGGGTACACCGCCGCCCCGCTACGGCGCGACGACCCGCCGTACCTCTACGTGACCCGCGACGACCTCGCGGCCGTCCGCGAGGACGCACCCGACGACAGGGTCTACGAGCACGCCGACCGCATCGACCTCTCGAACCTCCTCTCCCCGGACCTCGGGTTCGAGGACCTCCTCGTCGAACTCGAGGCCGAGCCGTTCTACTTCGTCGGCTGGCACGGCCGGGTCGCGGGCATCGTCACGCGCTCGGACCTGAACAAGCCCGCGGCGCACGCGTTCCTCTACACGCGCATCGGCGAACTCGAGATGCGACTCCGGGACCTCGTCGACGCGGCGGCGAACTGGCAGGGGACGCTCTCGATGCTGCAACGCGAGGGCGCCGGCGAGGACACCGAGTACGACGCGGTCCTCGAGGAGTTCGAGTCGTACGCGGACGCGGACCTCCAGCTCCGCGAGATAGACTACACGACGTTCTGGCAGCTCCAGCAGGCCGCCGTCGAGAGCGAGGCGGTCGTCGACTGCCTCGGGTACGACGACGGCGACGCGCTCGGGGACGCGCTCACGGACGTCCGCGACCTCCGGAATCAGGTCGCGCACTACGGGAACGTCGTCCACCACATGGGGACCGAGCTCCTGGATTCCGGGCGGAACGTCCACGAACTCGAGGAGACGTACGCGGCGGTCGCCGGGATGCTCGACGCGCTCAGCGAGTGGGCCGACGACGCGGGCGTCGACACGACGCGGCGCGCGCACGCCGCGCTCGAAGAGTGACCGCACCCTGACTGCCAAAGGACATTACTGCCGTCGGCCCGTCCCGACGGACGTGCCACCGACGCGTCCGCCGGCCGTACCGAACCGACCTCGCCGCGCGTCGCCGCGCGAACGACGCCCGACGAGCCGTCACGCGACGGAGGAGGGCGTGCAGCCGTGAGCGTCGACTACGCGGTCGAGACGGGACAGCCAGCGGTCGTCCTGGCGTCGGCGGACCTCGCGGACGCGCTCTACGACGCCGCGGTCCCCGAAGCCGAACAGCCACTGGACGCACGGCTCGTCGACTCGGAGACGCTCGCGGCCGCCGTCGCGGACACGACCGCGGAGTGCGTCGTCCTCACACCAGCGGACCCGCTCGACCCGCTCGAGGCCGCGGAAACCATCCCCGTCGTCTACTACGCGTCACGCGAGGAACTCTCCGGCGACCGCGTCCGCGCGCTCGCCGCGAACCCCGACGTCGACTACGTGCCGGCGAACGGCGACGTCGGCGACAACGCGCTCCTGCGGAGTCGCGTCAGCGAACGCGTCGCCGCGGAACGCGTCCGCGACGACCGCGACATCCGCGCCGAAGCGATGGACCAGGCGGGCGTCGGCATCACCGTCGCGGACGCCGACGACCCCGACGAAGCCCTCGTCTACGTCAACCACGGGTTCGAGACCGTCACGGGCTATCCGGCCGCGGACGCGCTCGGGCGGAACTGTCGGTTCCTCCAGGGCGACGACACCGACCCCGAGGCGGTCGCGCTCCTCCGCGAAGCCATCGCCGAGGACCACTCGGCGACCGTCGAACTCCGGAACTACCGCGCGGACGGGACGCCGTTCTGGAATCGCGTGACGGTCGCGCCCGTGTACGACGACGGCGACGTCACGCACTACGTCGGCATCCAGGACGACGTCACCGACGAGGTCGCGACGCAGCGAGCACAACGCCGGATGGTCGAACTCACGTCCAACCCCGAGATGGACTTCGAGGCGAAGGTCGAAGCGCTCCTGGAACTCGGCTGCGAGCGCTTCGACGTCGACGTCGGGTTCCTGTCGGCGATCGACGACGACTTCGAGGTCGTCGCCGCGGACAGCGCGCACCCGGGACTCCAGGCGGGGGCGACCGAGCCGATGTCGACGACGTACTGTCGACGCACCATCGCCGCCGACGAGCCGCTCGCGGTCGAGGACGCCGCCGAGGAGTGGGCCGAGGACCCGGCCTACGAGCGCTGGGAGCTCGCGTGCTACGTCGGCGCGAACGTCGAGGTCGACGGCGAGCTGTACGGGACGCTGTGCTTCGCGGACACCGAGCGCGCCCGGGAGTTCACGGAGAGCGAGAAGACGTTCGTGAAGCTGCTCGCGACGTGGGTTCGCTACGAGCTGGAGCGCCGCGAGCGCGAACGGCGACTGGAGCGCGAGAACGAGCGGCTCTCGGAGTTCGCGAGCGTCGTCAGCCACGACCTCCGGAACCCGCTCGGCGTCGCCCAGGGGCACCTCCAGGTGCTCGCCGCGGGCGACGCGAACGACAGAACGGTCGAGGAGATCGCAACGTCGCTCGACCGCATGGAGGCGCTCATCGAGGACGTCCTGACGCTCGCTCGCGACGGCGAGGTCGTCGACGACCCGGAACCGACCTCGCTGCCCGCGACCGCGACGGAGGCGTGGCGCGTCGTCGACGCCCCCGACGCCACGCTCGACGTCGACCAGGACGCCCCGTACCTGCTCGCGGACCCGGAACGACTCCGCACCGTCCTCGAGAACCTGTTCCGGAACAGCGTCGAGCACGGCGACGCCACGACCCTGAGCGTCGGCGTCGACGCCGACGCCAGCGTTCTCTACGTCGGGGACGACGGGGTCGGCATCCCCGAGAGCGAACGCGACGACGTCTTCGAGCACGGGTTCACGACGAACGACGAGGGCACCGGGTTCGGGCTCGCCATCGTCCGCGAGATAGCCGACGCTCACGGCTGGACGGTCTCCCTCACCGAGAGCGAATCCGGTGGTGCGCGCTTCGAGTTCGCGGGTGTCGACGTCGTCGACGACTGAGGACGCCATCAGTCGGTTCTCCGGGCGAACCTCGGCACCCGACGCGGCCCAACCACACCGACGCGCTTCCTCGGCAAGCGGACCGCCGATCCGGGTGGTCGAGACAGCGGACGTATCCAGCACGCCACCTGTCAGTCAACTGTCTGCCTTTCCGGGGCTGTTCACCCGAATCGGGAGCGTTCACCTCTCGGGATGAATGAGATGGGCGATGGGTTCGAACTCCTCCCATTCTTTGCCTACGAGCGTCTCCGCCAGGACCTCGTGGTGATCCGCGTCTATTCGATGCTCTTCGGCATGAGCGGTTCGTGGTTCGTCTGCGTCCGTCGTCTCCATCATCACGTAGAGATGCGACGGCCCGTTCTCGCTCGTCTGGATGAACGCCGACTCGGTGAGCGTGCCTTCGCTGATCAACGTCGCCGCTGTCTCCTCGAACCGTTCGTGTTCGAGCGTCTCATACCACTCCCGGAGCTCGTCTTCCTTCCCCGGCTTTATCTCGCACCTGGCCAGTTGGACGTCGGCCATCGATGCAGGGACGTTTGGTAATGGAGTTGAAGAGTCATTCGATGACTGAACTGGACAGTCGAGTCCCGTCCGATTCGGTGGCGTGTCAGCGACCGATCGGCGGGTGCGCGTACTGATTCGTTCGTCACCGCCGACCGCGACTGCCAGTCGGGGATTCGTCTCCTGCTCGGTCGGCACTCCTAGCGAGCGGTTGCGGCAGAAGCGTGGTGGCATGGGGCCGACCCGTGGCGGGGTCGACCGCGTGTGGTTCGCGGCCGCGGGCCGACGCGACGTCGGGGGTGGGCCGCGTGCGATGCGGTCGTGTTCGTTCGCGACGCGGTTCGGTGGCGTGGAAGGCCTCAGCCTTCGACGCCGCCGAAGCTCAGTCCGTCCTCGATGTACCGCTGCGCGCCGAGGTAGACGAGCATGATCGGGAGCGCGAACGTCAGTGCGAACGCCGAGAACTTCGGCCACGGCGTCGAGTACTCGCTCACCAGCAGGAACAACCCGACGGGGAGCGTGTACTGGTCGGTCGCCAGGATGGTCTGGGCGACGATGAACTCCGTCCAGCCCGCGAGGAACGTGAAGATGAACACCGTCGCGAGTCCCGCCTTCGACAGCGGGAGGACGACCTCCCAGACGACGCGGAGCGGGCTGGCGCCGTCGACGTACGCCGCCTCCTCGTAGGACTTCGGGATGCCGTCCATGTACGTCTTCAGCAGCCACGTGTTGAACGGGACCGCCGTGGCGGCGTAGTACACGCTGAGTGCGAGCTTGTTCGCGTCCAGCCCGACCTGCACGAACAGGGCGTAGAGCGCGATGAGGCTCGCGATACCGATGCCGCCGCCGACCTGCGTGAACAGGACGTACCCGTAGAGGAGCTTCCCGCGACCGATGAACTGGCGCCGCGAGAGCGCGTACGCGCCCGGGACGATGAGGCTCATCGCGAGCAACACCGTGGGGACGGCGACGGTCATCGAGTTCCAGAGGTAGCGCTTGAACTCGCTGGGGTACTCGACGCCGTGCGCGCTCGCGTCCAGGAAGACGAGTTCGGGCGTCCTGACGAAGACGTCGTACCCGACGCCCGGTATCGTCAGCGAGAGCTTGTACCCGGGGAGGATGAGGTCGCCGAGCACCCAGACGAACGTCTGGAGGCTCGGGTCCGTCGGGAGCAGGTTGATGTTCGTCGCGAACAGCGACGCGCTCCCGCCACTCAGCGCGAGCTTCAGCACCCAGTAGATGGGGAACAGGAGGAGCGTGACGACCGCGAGCGCGGTTATCGTCGACACGACCGACATCGCGACGTCCGCCGGGTCGACGTCACCGGTCCGCATCCCCGTCACCGTGTACCGCGTGTGCTCGTACGCCGCTATCGGCGAGTACGCGACCGTCTTCACGTCGCCCGCCACCGACCGCGCTATCCGGGAGAGGAGGCTCATCGGTCACCCACCCCGTCCGCGAGCTTGCCCTTCTTCACGTTCAACCACATGAACGCGCCGATGAACAGGAGCGTGAGCATCATGATGGATGCCGCCTTCCCGTACGCGGGCGACGTGTTCCCGAACGCCTCCGTGTACCCGTAGTGGATGAGGAGCGAGTTCGCCTCGCCGGGGCCGCCGTCGTTGAAGATGAACGGGATGAGGAACTGCTGGAAGGACGCGGCCGCGGTCAGGATGCCGCCGAACATCACGGGGCGCTTGATCGCGGGTAGCGTGACGTGCCGGAACCGTGCGAGGTAGCCGGCGCCGTCGACCTTCGCCGCGTCGTGCAGTGCGTCCGGGACGTCCTGGAGCGCGCTCACCGTGATGATGACGATGAAGGGGTACGCGAGCCACACCTCCGTGACGTTGTACGTGAGGAAGGCGAGCCAGCGTTCGGTCATCCAGGAGACCTTCTCGAACCCGAGGTTCAGCAGGACCTTGTTCGCGAGACTGTACCGGGCGTTGTCGAAGATCTTCGACCAGACCGTGATCGAGAAGACCGCCGGCAATCCCATCGGGAGGATGACGAGCGACCGCATGAAGCGCTTCCCGCGAGCGCGGTCGCTCGTGAGGACGAGCGCCACCGCGATACCGAACGCGAGCTTGAGTGCGACGCTCGTGGCGACGAACAGCCACGTGACGCCCATGCTGTTCCAGAAGCTCGGGTCCGCGAGGATGGTGACGTAGTTCTCGAGCCCGATGAACTGCTCGTTGCCCGCGTGGATGCTCGTCGGCGGGGCGTTCGTCGCCCGCATGAACGAGAGGTAAAGCAGGTACAGGATCGGGTAGAACATGAACGCCGAGAACAGGAACAGGCCCGGGAGGACCAGGAACAGCCCGGCGTTCTCGCGCACCCAGCGCTGGACGCTACTGGTGCGTTCTCGGAGGTCGGTGCGGTTGGCGTTCTCCATCCCTCTAGCTGTTCCAGTTCTCGCGGACTTCCTTCTCGGCCTGCTCCAGGGCCTTCTTCGGGGTCTGCTGGCCGTTGAACGCGCGCTTGAGCGCGCCGTCGGTCGGCCCCCAGACGCCCTGCATCTTCGGGTTCGTCGGCATCGGGATGCCCTGGGCGACGGCGCTCGCGTACCCGCTCACGGTCGGGGAGAGGTCGTCGCTCTCCGCGAGCTCCTTGTGGACGGGGATGTACGCGTGCTCGTCGGCGAGGCCCTTGAGGACGTCGGGGTTCGTGGTGTACCACTCGATGAACTCGCGGCTCGCGACCGCGTTCGCCTCCTTGCCGTCACCCATCTGCTTGGAGAAGAACAGGAGCTTGACGCCCGTGTACGGCGACGGTTCGTCGCCGTCGACGGTCGGGAACGACGTGACGTCCAGGCTGACGCCGGCGTCGCGCGCGCCGCCGAGGAACCACGGGCCGTTGATCGCGAACGGTGCG
The DNA here is from genome assembly GCF_020567525.1 of Halorubellus salinus. GTDB lineage: Archaea > Halobacteriota > Halobacteria > Halobacteriales > Natrialbaceae > Halorubellus > Halorubellus salinus. Next base: position 382,871 of record NZ_JAJCVI010000002.1, on the reverse strand, counting down.
CGACCCTGCTTGAACGCCTCGGCTTGCGCGCCGTAGTCCGGCGAGTCCGGCATGTACGGCGCGAGCTGGTTCACGATGAACTCGAGGCCCTCGACGGTCTCGCTGTTCGTGAGGCCGAGTTCGTCGTTGGCGTCGTCGTAGTAGAACCCGCCGAAGGCGTGCATCCACGCGCTCTGGAAGTACGAGTTCACGGGGTAGCTGAGGCCGTACTTGCCGTCGCTCGGTGCGTGGTACTCGTCCATGATGGCCTTCATGTCCTCGAAGGTCTCCGGTGGTTCGTCGACCATGTCGGTGTTGTAGACGAGGCCGACGGTCTCGGCGGCGTAGGGGAGGCCGACGGTCGCGCCGTCGAACTGCGTCGCGTCCGCGCCGGTCGAGGTGAAGTACTCGTCGGGGTCGACGCGGAGTTCGTCGCTACGGTCGACGACCCAGCCGTTCTGGTAGTACTTGCCCGCCCAGTCGTGGGCGTGGTCGAACGAGTGCGGGCCCTTGCCGGCGGGGATGGCGGTCTCGGTCTTCGTGCCGAGTTCCGCGATCTCGCTGGGGTTGACCTGCTGGTCGTACTCGCCGTTGAACGTCTCTAACTGGGACTCGAGGCTGCGCTTCTCGGCTTCGCGGCGGGCGTGCCAGAGTTCGGCGGTGCCACCGGAGTTCTCGGGTTCGACGACGCTGAGGCCGTCGTCCTCGGTGGTCGTGGTGGACTCGTCGCCGGAGCCTCCGTCGTCGGCGCCGCCGTCGCCGTCGCTCTCGGTCGGTGCGCTCGTCTCGGTCGTCTCGGAGACGCCCACGCAGCCCGCAACGCCGGTGAGCGCGGTCAGTGCTGCCGTCTTCTTCAGGAACTCCCGTCTCTGGTCACTCATGCCTGAATCTATGATGAAATATGTGTTCGCGTATTTAGTCCTTTGGGTGCGAACGTCTCACAACCTCGCGGTCCCTTCCCCTGGCTGTCAGCAACGCTAGAAACCGCCCGGCTCGACCCTCGATACTGGGGGTTCGCTGGCAACGGCGTCTGCCGCGGTCACACGTCGCGCTCTCACGCGCGCATCGACGCCCCGAAGGCGACGGCCACGCGGACGACGGCCGCGGCGGTGACGGACGCGACGCTACCGGACTCGAACGGCAAGGACACGCGAGCGAGGAACTCGCTATCGGGTGCGAGCTACTCGACGTAGGATATCGTCCGCTGGGCGGCTGCCAGGCCACGCTCGCGCGACGCCCCGTCGGCCGCGGCGACGACCGTGATGGGGTTGCGGCCGCTCTCCAGCGGTATCGTCGCCGCGAACGAACCGTCGCCCGGGTCGACACGTACCGTCTCCTGGGGAGTCCGGACCAAGAGCGTCACGGCTTCGGTCTCACCCGCGAGCTCGACCTCGGCGGTGTCGACGACGCTGTCGGGCCAGTCGACCGAGAGCGCGGGCGGTTCCGGCGCGCCACCGTCGTCGACGTACCGGCTCGCGGTCGCCCGCGGTCGCTCCACTGGCGTTCCCGCGTCGAGCGAGCGTGCGAGCCGCACGAACCCGGCCATGCTCCACGCGAGCGGCGTCGCGCTCGCGGTCCCCTCGCCGAACGCCCAGCCGTACGCGGTCGAGTCCTCGCGGTCCCAGACCTGCTCGGGTATCATCCGGCCGTCGTTCGCGAACGCGGCCATCGCGTCCAGGAGACGCTCCGGCGCGAGGTCCCCGGACTCGGTGCCGGCGAGCAGCTCGTACTCCGCGCGCTCGCCGGTGAGGATCGGCCAGAGACGCCCGCGGCCGGCGTGGGTCACCGACCACGGCGTCCCGGCGTCGACGCTGTCACCGTCGACCCCTACCTCGCCGTAGCCGTCGCCGTTGTACCGGTACCACGCGGGGCCGTTCGGCGTGTCGACGCGGATGGTGTCGTCGACGACCGACAGCGAGTTCTCGACGACGGAGTGGTCGTGCGGGAGGACGCCGAGGCGAACGAGTTCGAGGAACCCGGCGTCGACGATACCGCGCTCGTCGAGCGTCGGCCCGCCGTTCGCGAGCGACCGCCCCGCGCCGTCGTCCGGGTCCGCGTCGTCCGTGACCCGGAGGAAGTACGGCGTCGCCGCCTCCGGCGACGGTGCGCGTCCGGAGCCGCCGTGCTCGCGGTCGGCGGCGGCGAGGTCGCCGTCGGGGTCGACGCCGGTCGTGGTCGCGGTCCAGTCGACGACCGACCGCTGCCAGTGGTCCGCGACCGCGCGGTAGACGAGCGCGTCGTCCGCGCGCCCCTCGCTCTCGGCGAGGCGCGCCGCGGCCGCGAGGCCCGCGACGGTCGCGGCGACCGTGCTCGGCGAGAACCCGTCCTCCTCCTCCCAGCGCTCCTGCTCGGTGCGCGGGCCACCGTGCACGAGGTACTCCGCCATCGCGCGCGGCGCCGCGTAGTCGTAGCCGGCGTCCGCGAGCCCGTAGTCGTGCCGGCGGCGGAGCTGGTCGACCATCACGAGCGGGAACGCGATCTCGTCGAGTTGCTCGCCACCCCACCTGGTGCGGCCGTCGATCCACGTGTTCTGCGGGAGGAACCCGTCGCCGTCGTGCTGGTACGCGAAGACGTACTCGAGGTGCTCGGCGGCGCTCTCGGGGTCGCCGAGCGCGTCGAACGCCGTGAACACCTGGTAGAGGTCCCGCGCCCACACGAAGTTGTAGCCGTGGTCGCCCGCGTCGCGAGCGCTGACCCGCGACCCCCATGGAACGCTGGGGCTGGCGATGCTCGCGCCGCGGTACGTCTTGTCCTCGACGGCCTTCAGGACCATCGCAGCCGCGTTGTACTGCGCGGCGAGGTCGTCGTCGCCGGCGACGGAGTCGGGAACGACGACGTCTGCGAGGTACTCGCGCCACGACGCGACGTACCCCTCGCGAGCGCGCTCGAACCCGCTCGCGGCGGCTGCGGCCGCGACGTCGCTCGCCGCGACAGCGTCGCCGTCCTCGGCGAACCCGAGCGCGACGGTACGCGACGCGGCGGTTGCGTCCGCGGCGAGTTCCCCGACGAGTTCGAGCACGCCCTCCGCTGCGTCTGTTCCGGGGCTCTGGTCGTCGTCGGTGTCGGGGAGGACGCCGGATCCGGCGAAGTCCTCGCTCGCCTCGCTCGCTGCTTCGAGTACCGCGGCGTCGGCGAACCCGCCCGCGTCGGCGGCGAGCGCGAGCGAGACCACGACTGGTTCGTCGTCGCTATCGCGGACCGCGACCCCGTCCGCGCCCGTCTCCGTGGCGGTCAGAACGCTCCCATCGGTGGCTCCTTCGGGGTGCGCTCGCCGCTGGCCTGCGGTGTGGGCGGCCCGCCCCGAGGGCGTCGGCGTGGCGAGGACGAACAGCGAGAGCGCGTCGCTCGCTTCGAACTCGACGTCGAGGACGAGTGCGTCCCGGTCGGGGTCGGCGACGTGCTCGACCGCGAGCCTCCAGTCGTAGGCGTCGTCGGTCTCGGTGGCGGTCTGGCGCCACGCGAGCGCTTCGGCGGTGGTCGGTTCGACCGCGCGCTCGACGGTATCGTCGACCTCGGGCGGGACGTGCGTGTGGGCGACGTACCCCTCCTGGTCGGTGACGACGAACGAGACGTGCCCGGCGTTCAGGCAGTCGACGCGCGGGAAGCGCGGTTCGGTGAGCGCGCCGTCGGTGAGCGTGAACCACGTCCGCGAGGCGGTCGCGCCGTGGTCCGCGACGGTGCCGACGCCGTACTTCGTGCCCGTCGTCCACGTCGGCGTCGCCGGTTCGCGGTCGGACTGGTCCTCGCTGTCCTCGGCCTCGGTCGTCGTCTCGTCGATGTCGGTGGTGGCTGTGTCCGTCATGGTGGCTGTGGCCGCGGTGTCCTCGCCGTCGTCCGTGTCGGCGCAGCCGGCGAGTCCGGCGAGCGCGCCGGCGGAGAGCGCCGACAGTACGGTGCGTCGGCGCGCCCCTGGGCGTGGCGGTCGAGTCATGGCATGCGAAACGACTGCACGCTCTAAAAAGACTACGAAATAATCAATCACAAATTCACGAAGTTGCACAAGTCTTTTGTATTGTGACGCACCCACACAGTGTAATGGCTCGCCTTCGCATCGAGAACCTCCGAAAGGAGTACGACACCGGCTCCATCGTCGCCGTCGACGACCTCTCGCTCACCATCGACGACGGCGAGTTCGTCACCGTCGTCGGCCCGTCGGGGTGCGGAAAGACCACCACGCTCCGCATGATCGCCGGCCTCGAGAAACCGACCTCGGGGAGCATCTACATCGGCGACGAGGACGTCACCGCCCAGACCGCGCGCCACCGCGACGTCGCGATGGTGTTCCAGAACTACGCGCTCTACCCCCACAAGAGCGTCGCCCAGAACATGGGCTTCGGCCTCCGGATGAGCACGGACCTCGACGCCGACGAACGCCGCGAGAAGGTCGAGTGGGCCGCGGACATGATGGACATCACCGAACTTCTCGAGAAGACGCCCGACGAGCTCTCCGGTGGGCAGAAGCAGCGGGTCGCGCTCGGCCGCGCCATCGTCCGCGAACCCGCCGTGTTCCTGTTCGACGAACCGCTCAGTAACCTCGACGCGAAGCTCCGCACGACGATGCGCACCGAGATACAGCGCCTCCAGAACGAACTGGACATCACCGCCGTGTACGTCACGCACGACCAGGAGGAGGCGATGACGATGGGCGACCGGATGGTCATCCTCGACGAGGGCGAACTCCAGCAGGTCGGCGCGCCAACGGACGTCTACGAGAGCCCTGCGAACGCGTTCGTCGGCGGGTTCGTCGGCAGTCCGAGCATGAACTTCGCGGAGATAACCGTGGACCGCGACGGCGGCCGGACGACGCTCGCCGGCGACGGCTTCGAGTACCCCGTCAGCGACGCGTTCGCGAGCGCGATGCCGGACGGCGACCGGTTCGAGCTCGGCATCCGCCCGGAGAACGTCGCGGTCGACCCCGCGGACGACGACCAGAGCGGCATCACCGCGACCGTCGAGGTCGTCGAGCCCGTCGGCGCGGACAACTACCTCACGCTCGACGTCGCCGAGCACTTCGTCGCACGCGTCGACTCGAGCGTCGAACCCGCACCCGGCGACGACGTCACCGTCCGCTTCGACGAGGACAGCGTCCAGCTGTTCGACGTCGACAGCGGCGAGACCCACTCGCGCGAGGAACGCCGGAAGCAGACCCACGCGGCCCAGTAGGGTCGACGTCGTCCACCCGGCACGCGACCGCTCGCGGTCGACGCGTCGCTCGCGAAGCGAGCCCATCGATCCCGTTCTCCAGAAGCAGTCCACGAACAGCCCTCGACAGCGGCGCGAACAGCCCTCGATAGCCGCCAGCGCGTCAGTCGTCCTCGGCGACGGCGACCGCGGCCTCGGTCTCGCGGCGCTTCGTCGCGGTCGCGAGCCGGATGGCGTGGGGCCACCCGAGCGGCGTGGCGCTGTCGGCGGTGCCGTCGTCGAAGAACTGCTCGGGGAGGTAGTCGCCGTTCCGCGAGAGGCTGCCCTCCGCGTCGAGTTCCGCGAGGAGTGCGTCCGCGCGCTCGCCGAAGTCCTCGGCGTTCCAGTCCGTGCTCGCACTCTCGGCGGCGGAGGCGTCCTCGACGCGTTCGAGGAGCGCGGCGAGTTCGGCGGCGGCGACCGCGCCCCACGCCGTCGACACCGTCCAGACCTTCGGCGCGTCCTGTTCGCGCTGGCGCCAGTCGTCGCCCTCGTAGCGCACCAGGCCCCGTACCGCGTCGGTCTCGCGCTCCAGGCCGTCGAGCGTCGTCGCGGTGTGCGAGACGAGCCGCGGCACGTGCTCGTCGACGTCGATGCCGGCGGCGTCGGCGGTGCTGACGGCGTCGGCGAGCGCGAACGTGCTCGCGTCCAGGCGGTCGTCGCGGTCGCCGTCGGCGAGCCGGAGCGCGTACGCGCCGCGGTCGGCGACCCAGAGCGCGTCGAGGCCGTCGAGGACGGCCTCGGCTTGCGCGGCGGCGTGCTCGGAGTCCACCGGCGAATCGTCGGGTGCGTCGAGGCGAGCGACGCTCGCGTACGCAGCGAGGTACGTCGCCGCGGTGTGCGCGAACCGCCCGGTCATGTCCTCCCACGCGTTCTGGCACGCGCTCGGGAGCCCGTCCGCGCCGAGGGTGTCGTCGAGCGCGTCGACGCCCGCGGCGATGGCTTCGGCGACCGCGTCCAGCGCCGGTCCCTCGGCAACCTCGCTGGCGCTGGCGTCCTCGCTCGCCTGCCGGTACCGGTGGTAGTCCGCGAGCGCGGCGACGACGCTCGCGGTCTGGTCGGCCTGGTAGTCGTCGCCGTCGCCCTCGACGCGACTGTTCGCCCAGCCCGGGGCGAGCGAGCCGTCGCTCGGCCAGACGCGATGCGGCCACGAGCCGTCCGCGAGCTGGGTGTCGACGTACAGCGCCGCACTCCGGTGATGCCAGTCGGCGAGCCCGAGGTCGCGCTCGCGGTCGACCGCGAGCAGGTACCGCGTTATCTCGGCATCGTCCCGGAACCACGTGTAGCCGTAGCCGCCGGAGTTCGCGTACAGCGGGTCGAAGTCCGGACCGGCGACGCGAGCACCCGTCGGGCCGGAGAGCAGCGCGAGCGCGCGAACGTCGGCGGCGGCGTCCGTGGGAACGCTCGACGCCTGTTCGCGTGCGCTCTCCCTGAGCGTCGACGCGTCCACGCCAGCGACGCGCTCGCGGACCGCGTCGACTGCGGCGTCGCGGTCGTCGACGTCTCGTTCGAGCGCGGTCGCGACGGTCCCGGTCCCGCGCTCGAGCGGGACGGTCGCGACGACGTCACCGCCGAGTCGACTCTCCTCGTAGGCGTCCAGGTCGACGTCACGCGGGCGCTCCCGCGGGCCGCGCTCGAGGACGTCCCCGGCGTCGGCCGGCCGACGCCCGTCGAGGTGCGCGAACCCGGTGGCGGAGGCGAGGTAGTCGTGCTCGTGGCGGTGATACGTCTCGACGACGCCGCGGTCGCCGTAGACGAGCTTGCCGACGCGGGCCTCGTGGCCGTCCGGGCGGAACGAACAGTAGACGACGAGCGCGTCCGCGGGCCCGGTGACGTCGACGTGCGTGAGGTGCGTGCTGTCGAGCGTGAGGTCGAGGCGGGTGACCTCGACGTCGCCGTCGACGTACGTCGACTCGACGAGCGCGGTGTCGTCGACGTACCGCTGGGTGCGGGCGTCGAAGGCGTCGAGCCAGCGGACGTCGCCGTCGACGCGGACGCCGACGCGCGCGGTCGCCAGGCCCGCGCAGTCGAGGAGAGGAGCGGAGAAGTCCCGGAGCCGGCCGTCCCGTCCGACGTGCACGAGGCGGCCGTCGAGGCCGGAGAACAGGCCGGACGTGGTCCGGCGTTCGCCGGGGAACCGCGTCGGGTGGCCACGGTTCCGAGCGTGGTCGTGGAGCGAGTCTCGCAGGTTCATCGTCTCAACGTCCGCCCGACGAATCATAAAACTTGGTGTAATATTCGTTCATAGATTCAGATTCGGCGTCGGGTGGTGGACGGAAGCGACGTCCCGGCCGCGAGCCAGCACCGACGACCTCGCGGAAAGCGGTCGTCACGAAAGCGGTAAGGCACGGGTCGCCGTGGATGACGGTAGAAACCCACGGGGTATCATGGAGGACACGTCACTCACGGACCGACTCGAACGCCTCGGCCTCTCCGAGAAGGAGATAGACACCTACCTCTCGATCCTCGACCACGGCGAAGCGAAGGCGAGCACCATCGCCGACGACGCCGGCGTCTCCAAGCGCTACGTCTACAGCGTCAGCGAACAACTCGAGGACCGCGGGTTCGTCGACGTCAACGACCACGCCGTCCCGACGCTCATCCGCGCCAACCCACCGGAGGAGGTCGTCGAACGCCTGAGCGCCGAACTCTCCTCGCTCGGCCCCGACCTCGCCGCGCGCTGGAACCGCGTCACCGAGGAACGCCGCGAGTTCGAGATCATCAAAGCCCAGTCCACGGTCGTCAAACGCATCCGCGAGTTCCTCGCGAGCGCCGAGGACGAGGTGACGCTATCGGTCCCCGCGAAACTCCTCCCCGAGATCGAGGACGAACTCCGCGAGACCGTCGACCGGAACGTCCTCGTCTTCCTCCTGCTCACCGGCGACGAATCCACCGCCGTCGACGTCGCCGACGACGTCGCACCCGCGAGCGTCGTCCGCGTCTGGACCGAGCGCGCACCCGTCCTCTTCTCCGTCGACACCCAACTCGGACTGTTCGCGCCGTACGAACTCCTCGCGCGCTCGAACGCCGGCCAGCAAGCCGTCGCCATCGCCCAGGAGCAACTCGTCCCCATCCTCACCGGGAGCTTCTTCGGGAACTACTGGCCGATCGCCGAGGAAGCCCACGTCGCCGACCCCGAACCCCTGCTGACGGACTACCAGAGCTTCCGGCACGCCGTCTTCGCCGCCACCAGATACCAGAACCAGGACGAACCCATCGTCGCCACCGTCGACGCCCGGCCCGTCCAGAGGGACGGCGACTACCGCGAACTCACCGGTCGCGTCGTCGACGTCCGCCAGGGCCTCGTCGACCCACCGAACAGTCGCTTCGCGGTCGAGAACGCGCTCGTCCTCGACCTCGACGGCGACCGCGTCACCGTCGGCGGCCCCGGCGCGTTCCTCGAGGACTACGAGGCCCGCGGCGTCACGCTCGAACACGCCGACGACTGACGTTCTCGCGCCAGGCGACGAACCAGGGAGCGAGTCCGCCAGGATTACTTGCACTCGACTGATTGATGGTTTTATGAGTTCGCGTATCGAGTCGTCGCTCCGCCGTCGGATGCTCGCGACCATCGCCCTGTTCGTCGTCTGCGCCGCGTCGTTCGTCGGCGCGCTCGCCGTCCTCTACGGCTACGTCGTCCCCGCACTGATCGGGTGGTGGGCGGGTCGCTTCGACCTCGCGTCCGAGATCGGGCTCGTCGCCGTCCTCGTGCCCGCGGGCGTCGTCCTCTGGCTCGCCATCGGGACCGTCCGGAACTTCTACGCGTCGCCGCTCGCGGAGACGAACGCCGTCGAGGCCCCCGAAGCCGACCACCCCGAGCTGTACGCGGCCGTGCGACGGCTCGCCCAGCAAGCCGACGTCCCCGCGCCCGACCTGAAGCTCGTCGACTCCGACGTCCCGAACGCGTACACCGTCGGGTTCACGTCGACCAGCTCGACCATCGTCGTCACCAGCGGTCTCCTCGACACCCTCACCGAGGACGAACTGCACGCCGTCCTCGCGCACGAACTCGCGCACGTCACGAACCGCGACGGCGCCGTCATGTCCGTCGGCTACCTCCTCCCCGCGGTCGCGTTCGCGTTCGCGAAAGCCCTCACGTCGCCGTTCGAGAGCGACGACGACGAGCCCGACGAGGACGAGTACTACGACGACAGCTCGGGCTCCTGGATGCCAGTCCCGTTCTTCGGGAGTTCGAGCGGGTCGAGCACCAGCGGCGGGTCCTGGAGCGACGCGGGGGGCGACGACGAGGGCGGCGGCATCATCGTCGCCATCCTCGTCCTCGTCGCCATCATGATACTCACCGCCATCCTCACGCTCGCCATCTCCACGTTCTTCTGGGTGTTCTCCTCGCTCACCCTCCTCCTGCTCGCCCGCACCCGCGAGTACGCCGCCGACTACGGCGCGGTCGAACTCACCGGCGACCCCGACGCGCTCGCGAGCGCCCTCTCGAAACTCGACGACGAACTCCAGCAGGCACCCCTTCGGGACATCCGCGAGATAGACGGCGCCGTCGAGACCCTGTACGTGATGCCACTCCGCAGGGGCCTGCACGGGTTCAGCGACGTCGTCCTCCTCAGCGACGACTTCTTCCCGAACACGCACCCCGACACCCAGTCGCGCATCGACCGCATCTTCGAGGCCGCCGACGACGCCTGACCTGACCGCGGGCTGGGTCGGCCGCGCTCGACCTCACACCACGACCTCGACGGTCGTCTCGCCATCGGGCGTCGTCACGGTCACCTCGAACGCGACCGCGAGCACGGTCGTCTCGCCGGCGCGCTCCTGGACGACGACGCCCTCGATGGCCTCGCAGTCACCGAACGCGCGACCGTCCCCGCCAGGGCAGTGCTCGCTCGCGTACGCCGACGCCGCCGCCTGGTCGTAATCGACCGCGTACGCCGTCCCGCGGGCGACCCGTGCGGTCTCCAGGGAATCGAGTGCCGTCGCGAGGTCGCTCCTGACGGCGTCGACGACGGTCTCGCGGTCGCCCCACGCCTCCCCGGTGTGCGTGACGCGAGCGTCGTCGACCGCCCGCGAGAGGACGCCGACCGCGCGATCGATAGCTTCTCGCGGGCCGACGTCTCGCTCCGCGGCGACGTCCGGGTGCGCGCCGAGCTGGAGGTACGCCGCCGTCATCGCGAGGAGTGCGACCGCGACGACGCCAGCCGCGGCGAGCACGAGCTGCCCGCGGTCGCGGCCCGCGTCGACCCCACCACTACTGGCGTGGAGTCGTCTCACGCGTACCACACCCGTATCGTGACGTCGCCGTACCGCGTCGGCACGGTCGCGACCCCGACTTCGACGTCCTCGGGTGGGTCGAACCCGACCGTGCCGTGGGGCGTCCGCACCTCGAACAGGACGTTCTCGGGGAGGACCGCGGCGACGCGCCGCCGGAGGGCGTCGCGCTCGCGCTCGAACGCGTCGGGCGACCGCGCCACCTCCGCGAGCCGCGTCGCACCGGCGTGCCGCGGGTTCTCGACGGAGAGGACGGTCGCCGCGTCCGACGCGGTCGCGTCCAGTGCCGCTCGCTCGTCGGCGGGCGCCGGGACGCCCGCGAGGAACGACGCAAGTGCACCGAGGACGAGCAGGACGCCGACCGCCGCCTCGACCGCCGACAGCGACAACTGGCCGCGTGCTCGCGGCCCGGGCGACGGCGGGGACCCACCGGCGCTGAACGCCTCAGGCATCGACGGTCACCTCGACGACGACCTTCCGGGAGTCCGCTGGCGCGTACGTCAACTCGACCGCGCCGGTGGCGAGGTCCTCGCCCGCGAACGACAGCGCGGGCGTGACGCGACGGGAGACGTTCACGCGGTAGCGTCCAGGAGCGAGCCCGTCGGGGTCGTGGAGGACGACGCGACCGTTCGCGCGGACCGTCGTCACCTCGCCCGCGGTCGGCGCGACCGTAATCGCGACCCAGGGCGTGCGTCGCGGGAGCGTCACGCGGTCGCGGCCGTCGAGTCCGGGCGTCACCGTCCGCGGGTCGCGGTCGACGACGAGCGCGACCCGCCGTACCGTCGTCCCACCGGCCACGTCGCCGGTCTGGACGACGGTCTCGCCGTCGACGCGCACCCGGACGTCGGCGCTCTCCGGGAGGCCGGCGAGGCCGCGGACGGCGTCGGCGTCGAGCGCGTCGACGCGGGACTCGTTCAGGACGTTCTCGCGCACGGCAACGGGGCCGTCGGCGGCGACCAGGCGGTCCGCGAGCGCGGTCGCACCCTGGCGCTCGACCGGCTCGCGGGTCGCGTCCGCGAGCGCACCGTTGGCGACCACGACCGCGACCGTCGACACCGTCGTCAGTGCGACGAGCGCCGCGACGAGTGCGGCCAGGTTCGCCTGCGCGCGCCGACCCGACTCGTCGCCGTCGACTCGGACGGTCGCATCGCGCATTCAGCGGCCCTCCAGTCGAACGACCAGTCCTTCGGGCGTCGACTCGACGACGACCACGACCGTCTCCCCGCTGCGCGCCGCGCCCTCGACGCGTGCGACCGACGCCGGGAGTGCGAGCGGTATCGTCCGCGACAACGCCGCTCGCGGGTGCTCGAGGACGAGCGAGTCGTCGTCGAGCCGGAGCCGGTACGCGTCCCCGCGGATGGTCCCGGGGACGTCGAGTTCGCGCTCGACGGTGACCGACTGCACGCCCGCGTCGGCGGGGACGCCGACGTCCGCGGTCGACGGCACCGCCGCCTCCACGTCCGTCGCGACCGCGGCGCCGGTACGGTCCGCGACAGACCCCGCGGCACCGAGACGGTACTCCGGGAGCACGCCCCCGTAGAACGTCGACACGAGGAGGCCGACGTAGAGCGCGAGCAACCCGAGTTCGAGCGTCTTCCCGACGACCGACGACAGCGCGCGGTCGTCGCCCAGGAGCGAGCGCCGGCCCGCGCCAGCGCCGGCTCGTCCTGGCGTTCGCTCGCGGTCGGGTCGTTCCCGGGTCGTCCCGGAGTCGAGGAGCGTCACGCGTCCACCTCCAGGTCGAGCGCGTGCACGACCAGGTGGAGTCGTCGACCGCCCGGGAACGACGCGACGACGCTCTCGACGCCGTCGCCGTCGAGGTCGCGCGTCTCGACGGTCGCGCCGAGCGCCTCGAAGTACGCCCGCCACGGTCGCGGCGTCGCGGTCTCGACCGCCAGCCGGTACGCGCCCGCGGGGAGCGTCTCTCGGTCGTGGGAGACGTCGACGTCGAGGTCGACGCGGCCGCGGCCGCCGACCGCGACCGACTCGCTCGCGCCGACCGTCGGCGCGCCCACGAGGACGCTCTCCTCGCCGGCCGCGACCGGCGGGTCGGCGACGAACCACGCGTTCCCCACGTCCCCGCGGACGACCGCGCCGGCGAGGTACGCGACGCGGCGGTCGCCCGCCTCGAACACGAGCGCGTTCGCGTCCACCGCACGCACCACGTCGCCCGCGTCGTCGAGCACGCGGACGTCGCGTTCGACCGTCGACAGCCGGCCGTCCGCGAACTCGACGCGAACCGACCCCGGGCCCGACCTGGAGACCGCGTCGAGGCTCGCGAACGCGTCCGCGGCCCGGTCGGCGTCCGCGCGAGCGACCCCCGAGTCGACCGTCGACCCGACGCCCGCGGTCACCGCCGCCATCGCGACCACGGTGACGCCGAGCAGGAGCGCCACGCCGACGACGTGACTCTGCGCGCGAGCCGGGTCGCGCGCGCCGATACCGGCGAGCGAACTGTCGCGAGTCATAGCAACCCTCCGAGGGTGAACACGACGTACGCGAACGCGACCAGGAGCCCGGAGTGCAGGAGCGCGTCGTACTTCCCGCGACTCGCCGCGCCCGCGAACCACCCGGAGGCGAGCATCGTCGCCTGCGTCACGACGTAGAACCGCCGGTGTTCGCGCGAGACGTTCACCGCGTCCGGGTCGAGCACGAACCCCGTCCCGGGCGTCGACACCGCCGATAGCTGCGCGAACGAGTCCAGCACGTAGAGGTTCACGGCGACGACGATGCCGACGACCAGGATGGCGGTCGTCCACCCGACGGCGGCGTACACGAGCATCTCGTCGCGCAACGACTGCTTCTCGTGGTGGAGGCGCCCGACCTCCGTCTGGAGCGTCTCGAACACCGTCTCGGTGTCGCTCCCAGCGTCGAGCGCACCCGTGACCAACCGCATCGTCTGCTCGCTGAGTGGCGTGCCGACGCGGGCGACGAACCGGTCGAGCGCGGCGGTCCGGAGGTCGCCGTCCGTGCTCGTGAGGCCCGCGGCGAACGCCAGGTCGGCGACGTCCGCGTCGAGCGGCCCGAGGTCGACCTCGTCGGCGACGCGCGCGACCGCGTCCGGGAACGGCCGGCCGAGCGAGACGTGCCCGGAGACGGCGTGCACGAAGTCCTTCAGTTCGCGGTCCTTCGCGTCGTCGCGGCGCGCGCGACGGGTGGCGACGACGCCGACGGGGACGGCGTACGCGACGTACCCGACCGTGAGTGCGGCGAGTGCGCTCGCGCCGGTCGCCCACGCGATGACGACCACGCCGGCAGCGAGGGCGACCGCGACGACGCTCGCGCTCGCCGGGTTCGAGAGCGCGGACGCGAACGTCGCCCCCACGCCGTGCGGGCGCTCGTACTCGGGGGTCGCCGCGACCGGCCGGAGCGAGACGACGACCGCCGCCGAGAGCGCGCCGACGGCCGCGACGAACACCGCCGCGCCGTACACGATGATTGCTCGCGGCGTCACCGCCCCCAGCCCCGCGCCGAGGGGTTCGTTCAGGCTCGGCGTCAGGACGCTCATCACGGAGAGGACGACGACGAGGAGCGCGGGGAGGACGAGCAGGACGACGAACAGCTCCGCGACGAGTTCGAGGAACCCGCTCGCGCGCTCGCGCTCCCGGGCCTGCCGGTGCCCGAGCATCCGGCTCTCCATCCGGAGGTATCTGGACAGCTCCTCGGGACCCTGCGTGGCGTGCTCGCGGAACTTCATCAGGAACGGCGCGAGCGTGTCCTGACTCGGCGTGTCGCGTGCGACCAGGCGGAGGCCCTCGTTGAGACTCCCCGTCAACTCGGCCTTCGCGAGGACGGCGCCGGCGGCGTCGGCGGTCGCGCCGTACGCGTCCCGGTTCTCGGCGACCTTCGCGAGCATCGTCCGGCGGTCGTCGGTCCCCGTCGAGAGCGCGCGCAGGTACCGGACCGCGCCGGGGAGCGTCCGCTGGATGCCGATGCGGCGGGCGCGAGCGCGCCACGCCAGGTACCGGCCGCCGAGCGCCGTCGTCCCGCGATGGCCGACGAACGCGCCGACCGCGAACGCACCGGCGCGGAACGCGAGCATCGACACGCCACCAGCACCGACTGCGGTGGCCTCACCGCCAGCCCCAGCGCTGCCGGGGCCGAGCGCGACCCCGGGAAGCGCCGCGACCGCGAGCGGCGCGAGCGCCGCCGCGGCCGGTCCGGCGAGCGCCGCGATCAGCCACGCGAGCGCGTGGAGGCGCGCGACGAACACGTCGAACGGCACCTGGACGCCCGACCCGCGGTACCGCTCGCGGTTCCGGTCGTGGCGCGACGCGTCCGCGCGGCGCGAGAACAGCGCGTACGCCGCCCGGTCGAGCGCCGACACCGGCCGCGTCACGACCCACCACCCTCGTCGTCGGTCGCGTTCGCAGCCGCGTCCTCGTCGCCGACCGCGTCCGTGGTGGCGGCAGCGCCGTCGTCGTCCGTGCTCGTTCGCGACGCGACGGTCGCGGCCTCGTCCGTCCGGAGGTCCGCGACGACGGAGAACAGCTCGTCGACGTCCCGGACGCCGTCGCGCACGAAGTGCTCGACGTACCGGTGCTTGCGGTGGAACTCGTCCTCGACCGCGTCGACGGTCCGGTCGGTGCGGTCGGCGATGGTCTCGAACACCGCGTGCTCGCAGCGACGGGACGCGGCCGTGTCGTGGAGGTCGGGATGCTCGTACGCGCGCTCGAACTCCCCGTCGGGCGTCCGCGACAGCACCTCGTCGTAGTACACCGTCGTGCCGTCCTTCTCGACGCGGCCCTTCGGGCCGGAGCACGCCTCGTAGGTCGCTTCGTCGACGAACTCGACGACGCGCCCGACGTACCGCTCGCCGTCCGTGTGCCGCGGGAACACCACGAGGTCCAGTTCCGCGAGCAGGTAGCTCGGGAGGCCCTGTTCGACGACGCGGTTCACGAGCTTCTCCACCGACTCGGCGTGCGTCGTCCCGACGACGCCGTGACCCGTGTTCAGGGTCTCCGCGAACGTCGCGAACGACTCCGGCGTATTGACCTCCGCGATGACCTCGACGTCGGGGTTGAGGTAGTTCGTCTCGGTCATGAGGTCCGCCATCGTCACGCGCTTGTACGGCGTCTGGTGGTCGCGCGTGGTGAGCGAGACGCCGGTCTCGTGGGGGAGGGCGACCTCCCGGGACCCCTCGTCGATGCTGACGGGGCGGTGGTCGAAGGGCACGAACGGCATGTGGGCGTTCATCAGCGTCGTCTTCCCGACGCCCGTGGGGCCGGAGAAGAGGACGACGCCGCGGTGCTCGTAGAGCATCCACAGCAGGGCAACGAGGTCGACGGGGAGCGCCCCGGCTTCGAGGAGGTCCACGGGCGAGAGGGGGTCAGCGGCCTGCTTGCGGATGGAGACGTGCGGGCCGCCCTCGCTGACGACGGGGAGCGCGACCGCGCACCGCACGGTCTCGTCGGTGCCGACGTCGAGGTTCACCTTCGCGCTCGGGTTGCTCGCGGTGAGTTCGACGCCGTCGCTCGCCGCGAGCTGGGTGACGACGTTCACGAACGACGACTCGTCGTCGAATGCGAGGTTGGTGGGGACGCGGCCGTCGTGCAGGTCGCTGCGGGGGACGACCTTCACGCGTTCGCCGACGCGGTTCGCCTCGACGTCCTCGAGGTTCGGGTCGCGGATCGGGACGGTGAGTTCGCCGTGCCCGACGTAGTCCCGGAGGACGTAGTAGACGAGGTCGTCGAGGCGGTCGCGGCCGTGGCGGTCGTCCACGGGCGGCAGTGCGAGGTCGAGGTCGGCGAGGAGTTCGCGGGCGCGATGCCGCGCGGCGCCGAGCCACGCCTTCGCGGAGCGTGCGTTCAGGGCGCGTTCGAGGTACCGTTCGGCGCGGTCGCGGACGAGCGCGACGCGGTCGACGTCGGGCGTGGTGACGGCGTGCTCCCAGACGCGCTCGGTCGCGTCGGCGACGAGCTCGCGGTCGCCGGGGAGGAGGTCGGGTTCGAGGACCGCGTACCGCGTGTTGAACGCGTCCCCGCCGATGGCGTGCTCGCGGTAGAGCACGACGGGTATCTCGTAGTGCTCGAAGCTGACGGTGTAGCGCGCGAGGCGTTCGCTGGCGAACCGACCGAGGTCGTCGACGTCCGCGTCGATGCGCGTGGAGGCTGGTGCGAACCGGTCGGTGTGGACGCGGAGGACGTCGTCGTCGACGTCCGCGACCTCGACGTGGTCGTCGAGTGCGAGCGGCGTCAGGTCGCCGAGCCCGTGGAGTTCGCGCAGGAGGTGGTAGCGGACGCGGCGTTCGCTCGCGGGCGACCGGTCGACGAGCCGGGAGACGACGCGCTCGTGCTTCCCAGAGAAGCCCTCGCGGAGGCGGTCTCGGACCGCTTCTCTCGTCCGGGGTGCGCGGAGGTTCGCGTCCGCGAAGTAGTCGACGACGCGGTCGACGACGGGGTTCTCGTCCGGTGAGAGCCCGGGTTCGCGGACGTCGTAGGCGAACCCGTCGGTGGTCTCGCGGACGGTCGCGACCACGTCGGGCGCGACGGCGTACTGGGCGCGGACGTCGGGTGCGTACCAGGCGTCGGGGTCGTCGGGCGGTATCGGGGGTGGGACGTCGCTCGAAGGCCCCGGGTCGCTGGCGCGCTCGCCGTCGTCGGGGAGTTCGAGCGTCGGCGGGTCGGGCATACCCGTCTGTTCCGTCGGTATAGGATTTAAATTAAGTGAATGATGACGAGGGTGTTGGCTGGGTTCCGTCGTCGCGTTCGGCTGTGTGACAGTCGTGCACGCGCCGGTCACGGTTATGCGCGGACTCGACGTTCGTCCGTCGACGTCACGTGGTTCGCGTGGAACGCGTTCTACCCGACGAGCGACGCGCACACCTGACCGGGTCGTGGACGTCGGTCACCGGCTGGTTCGCCACTGCCAGAGCGCGACGTTCAGGACGACGCCACCGACGAGCAGTCCGTAGTTCACGAGCGGGTCGTCGTAGTAGACGACGTCGATGCCGAGCGGGTGCGGGTAGAGCGGCCAGAACGGTTCGAGCGCCTCCGCCTTGTCGGGGGCGGAGAGCGTGTCCGCGAACACGTGCGCGAGCCCGGCGACGAGGACGGCGACGCCCGCGAACCGGGTTGCGTCGTCGCGGACGCGCTCGGGGAGTGCGAGGTCGTCGACGCGGGCGTCGAGCGCGCGGAGCGCGAACGCGACGACGGGTGCGAGCACGACCGCGAACGCGACGACGGCGAGGACCGTGTGGAAGACGCCGTGGTGCTTCACGGTCGGCAGCACGTACCGCAGGTAGAGGTCGACGTCCGGGAGCATCCCGAACGGGACCCCGACCAGGACGAACGTCGCCGCGGTCCGCGCGTCCTCCACGACGACCCACGCTCCTGCGAGCCACAGCAACGCCATGCCGAGGTGGCCGGATACGTCGACCATACGCGCTCGTCTCTCGCAACGCCCCTTCAGTGTGGAGTCTAGATGTCGAACCGACGACTGTCGAGTTCAGATGTCGACCCGACGACCGTCGACTGGCACCGACGTCACCTGGTGACGCCAGCGCCCGCGAGGGCTTATGCGGGCTCGGAACCTATCACGAGACATGACAGACGACGCTGAGAGCCAGACGGAGATCCCCACGAGCGCGGACCGACCCGACAGCCCCATCCACACCACTGGAACCGACCACGTCACCGTGTGGGGGTCGAACGCCGAGGACACCATCGCGTTCTACCGCGACCTGCTGGGGATGCCCCTCGTGCTCCGACAGCCGAACCTCGACGACCCGAGTCAGACGCACCTGTTCTTCGACACTGGCGACGGCCGCATCCTCACGTTCTTCGTGAGTCCGGACCGCGAGAGCCCGCGCGGCCAGCGCACGCAGGTCGGTGGCGTCCACCACCTCTGCTTCTCCATCGCGCCCGAGGACTTCGAGGACACCATGGCGGCGCTCGACGAGGACGGCCGCGGCTACAACGTCTTCGACCGCGGCATCTTCTTCTCGCTGTACACGCGCGACAACAGCGGGCTCGTCATCGAACTGACGACGGACAAGTACGAGTTCCCCGACGACCGGAAGGCGGAGGTGCTCGCGACCGCCCAGCGCATCCGCGAGGAGGCGGGCGCGGACTACGCGGAGGACGAGCACATGCGTGCGGCGCTGGAGGAACTCGGGATTCCGGTCGAGCAGAACGACCTCCCGGACGCAGCCAGTGGCGTCGGTGGACTCGACTGAGAGTGTGCGACCGACCTGGCGAGCGGCGGTGGCCTCTGAACGCCGCCACCGAAACCCTCACCAGCGTCAATTGCTAACGTGACTGTATGGATTCGGAGCGTGCGCGCGTCGTCGTCGTCGGCGTGCTGTGCGTGCTCGCGGTCGCTGCCGCAGCAGCGACGCTCGCTGCGCCCGCACCGACCGACGACGCACCCGGCGGTGGGTCGCTCCAGGACGACGGACCCGCGGACGAACAGGGCGAGGGCGGAGATTCGACCGCGGACCCCATCGGGAGTCCCGGCGAACTCGACCTCGAGATCGGGGCGTGCGTCCCGTGGCTGTACTCGGTGTCGTTCTGGGCCATCGTCGGCGGCGTGACGGTCGCGGGGTGGCTGTACGCGCGCCACAGGCAGGACGCGCTCGCGGCGACCGCGTACGTCAGCGTGCTCGCCCTCCCGTTCGCGTTCGTCTGGTTGCTCCTCAGCAAGTGCGGGACCGACGAGGACGCGCCCCAGAGCTTCGTCCCGAGCGACGTCGTCGCCACCCCCAGGGGTGGTGACGCGACGTTCGGCGTCCTCGGCGACGCCAGCCAGTTCGCGTCGCCGACGTGGCTCGTCGCCGCCCTCGCGGTCGTCGGCGTCGGCGCGCTCGCGGTCGCGCTCGCTCGCGACGCCCAGGACGCCGAGGACCCCGACGAGCGCAGGCCGGACGCGGTCGAACCACCAGAAGCGCACGACGTCGACGAACTCCGGGAGGCCGCGGGGCGAGCGGCGGACCGCATCGAGCGGTCGGCGGGCGTCGACAACGAGATCTACCGGGCGTGGGTCGAGATGACCGAGCACCTGGACGTCGACCATCCGGACGCGAGCACGCCCGGCGAGTTCCGGCGTGCAGCCGTCGACGCCGGCGTCGACCCCGGGACCGTCGGCGAACTCACCGAACTGTTCGAGCGCGTCCGGTACGGCGACGAACCGCCGACGGAGCGGACCGAGGCGCGCGCGGTCGACGCGCTCCGACGGATGGAGGCGTCCGCGAGCGACCTCGACGACTTCTGGAACGAGGACGGATCGCCGTGACACCGAAGACCGACGCCTTTGAGGTGTGTAAACACGTGACGTAAGTGGTTCTTTGACGTTCCACAACCCCTTTAGTTACTACTCTGAAACACTGGACCGATGAATCGCTCCACCCTCCAGGTCGCGGTCGTCGCACTGCTCGCGGCGACCGCCATCGTCGCCGTCGCCGGGAGCGTCGACGACGCGCAGACCACCGGGGGCGGAGCGGCCCCCAGCGCCCCCAACACCATGACGGAGACCGAGGTCGAGCAGACGACGTCGGACCCCACCGACTACACGAACACCCCAGTCGACCGCTCCGGACGGGACCGCGAGTGCGTCGACGGCTCCGAACGCCCGCTGCTGTGGTTCGGCGTCCTCGTCGGCCTCACCGGCATCGTCGGCGCCGTCTACTGGAAGCGCGGGCAGATGGAAGCGATCTCGCTCGCGATGCTCCTCCTCGTGCTCCTGTTCTTCGTGTACTCGCTGTTCGGGATGTGTTACACCGGCCAGATTCCGCAACCGGATAACCGCTCGGGCGCCGAAGAGATGAACGAGACGCGCACCGACTTCGCGCCCGGCGGCTCCGGTGGCGGCGCCGGCGAGGGCGAGCAGGCTCGCGACCTCCCGCTCGCGCTCGTCGCCATCGTCGCCGTCATCGCCGTCGCCGCGGTCGGCGCGGTCCTCGTCACGCGCGGGAAAACCGACGACGACGACCCGTTCGACGCGCTCGAAGAACCCGACGAAGCCGTCGAGGACGGCCTCGTCGACGTCGACGAGTTCGCCGCCGCTGCCGGTCGCGCCGCCGACCGCATCGAGGACACCGACGACGTCGACAACGAGATCTACCGGGCGTGGGTCGAGATGACCGAGCACCTGGACGTCGACCACCCCGAGTCGAGTACGCCCGGCGAGTTCGCCGCCGCCGCCGTCGACGCCGGCATCGACCGCGACGACGTCGTCGAACTCACCGAGCTGTTCGAGCGCGTCCGGTACGGCCACACCGCGGCGACGAGCGACCGCGAGGCCCGCGCGCTCGACGCACTCCGCCGCATCGAATCCCAGTACGGAGGTGCGGACGCGTGAACTCGAAGACCGCGGTGTCCACGCTCGGCGTCGTGTTCGTCGTCGTCGGGTTCGCGATGCTGTTCGTCCCCGGACTCGCCGGGCTGTTCGACGCGAACGAACTGTTCCTGAGCCTCATCGGGCTCGGGTTCGCGCTCCAGACCGTCCGCGTCGTGAACGCACGCCGGCGAACGCCCTACGAGCAAGCGACGACCGCGGACCCCGAGATCGCCCAGGAACTCCCGACGCCCGGCGACGACTTCGACGAGCTCATGGACCAGGCCGCGGCCGTCCGGTACAGCGGCGCGCAACGCGACACCGTCCGCGAACGCCTCCGCGCCGCCGCGGTCGCCGTCGTCGTCCGCACCGAAGGGCTCTCTCGCGAGCAAGCGATCGAACGCATCGACGACGGCACGTGGACCGACGACCCCTACGCCGCCGCGTTCTTCACCGGCGAGATTCAGGGCACGTCCATCCTGCAACGCGTGTCGTTGTTCGACCGGTCGCGCTCGCAGTTCGAACGCTGGGCGACCCACGCCGCGAAGGAGATCGTCGACATGAGCGAGGGCGAGAACGCATGAGTGCAACGACCACGACGACCGACGCCGCCGACACCGACGACGACACCGCGAGCACCGACGCCGAGACGGACGTCACGCCGTCGGCCGACGCGACCGTCGAACTCGACGGCGAGACCGTCGGCGCTCGCATCATCAAGCACCACGAGACGGCGACGCATCACTGGGAGGGCGTCGCCGCCGTCACGACCTTGCTGGGCGGCACCGGCATCATCTTCCGGTCGCCCGCACTCCTGCTGGCTGCCGTCGTCGGCATCGCGTTCGCCGCGTACGCGAAGGTGGCCGAACCGGTTCGCGTGGAACTCGCCGTCGACCGCGAGCTCTCGGACGCCGACCCCGACCTCGGCGACGAGGTGGAGGTCACCGTGCACGTCAAGAACACCGGCGAGTCGACGCTCCCGGACCTCAGGCTCGTCGACGGCGTCCCCGAGAGCCTCGAGGTCATCGACGGGACCGCGCGCACTGCGACGTTCCTCCGACCGGGCGAACGGACGTCGTTCTCGTACACGGTCGCCGCGAAACGCGGCACGCACGAGTTCCGGACGCTCTCCGTGTACGCGAGAGGGTTCACGGGCGCCGTCGAGACCGAACTCGACCTCGCTGCGGGGACGGAGATGGTGGCGACGCCGTCGCTCGAAGCGACCGCCGAGGTCCCGCTCCGCCAGCAGACGTCGCGGTACGCCGGCCGCGTCGACACGAACACGGGCGGCGAGGGCCTGGAGTTCTACCAGACCCGCGAGTACCGTCGCGGCGACTCGCTGTCACGCATCGACTGGAACCGGCACGCGCGAACGGGCGAGTTGACGACCGTCGAGTTCCGCGAGGAGAAGGCCGCGACGGTCGTGTGCGTCCTCGACCTCCGACAGGCCGCGTACGTGCACGGCGAGGGCGACAACTTCCACGCCGCCGACCACGGCATCGACGCCGCCGGTCAGGTGTTCGCGACCCTCCTCGAGACCGGGGACCGCGTCGGCATCGGCGCGCTGTCGGCGAGCGACGTCTGGCTCGCGCCCGGTCTCGGGAACGAGCACCGCATCCGCGCCGAGGAACTGTTCGCCAGGCATCCCGCGCTCTCGCCCGAACGCCCCGACGATTACTTCTCGCTCGGTATCGGCCTCCGGAACCTCCGTAAGCGCCTGCCGAACGACGCGCAAGTCATCATGTTCTCGCCACTCGCCGACGACGAAGCCGCGAAGGCCGCGCGCCTCCTGCACGCTCACGGCCACGCCGTCACGATAATCAGCCCGGACCCGACCGACGGTGCGACGCTCGGGCATCGCGTCGCACGCGTCGAACGACTCGCTCGCATCAGCGCACTCCGCGAGGTCGGCGTGCGTGCCGTCGACTGGAACGTCGACGACACGCTCGCCACGACGCTCGCGCGCGCCAGACGGCGGTGGTCCGCATGAGCGCGACCGCCGCGGACGACGCCGCGGGTGCCGGTGGGACCGACGACGCCGACGCCGCGAGCGCGGACGCCGAGGACGAGCTGACGGGCCGCGAGGTCGACCGACGACCGACGCCGCTGTCGGCGGTCGTCGCACTCGCCGCCGCGAGCGTCGTCGCCATCGCCGCGAGCGTCGGCAGCACCGCCGGTGGTGCACTCGCCGCCCTCGGCATCGTCGCCCTCGCCCCCGGCGTCCTCTCCGGGTACCCGAAGCTCGTCGACGGCGCGGGCCTCGCCCTCCTCGGCGGCGTCGCACTCGGCGGCTCCGGCGACGCCCCACCGCTCTGGATCCTCGTCGCGACCGTCGCCGCCGTCGTCGCGTGGGACGCCGGCCAGAACGCCATCAGCCTCGGCAAACAACTCGGGCGGGACGCCGACACCGCGCGCGCCGAGGTCGCACACTCCGCCGCCACCGTCGCGATCGGGACCACGACCGCCGGCCTCGCGTACGTCGTCTTCCTGTTCGCGGGCGGCTCCAGGCCGCTCTCCGGCGTCATCTTCCTCCTCGTCGCCGTCGGCATCCTCCTCCAGGCGCTCCGGTGACCGCCTGCACACCCTCCCCGGGTCGAGTGCGACGGCGCGTTGCCGACCGTGGTCGGGTGGGGGGTTACGAGTGAACGGACGTAAGATTCGAGCAACCGATGGCCCAGTCACAGCAGCCACGCGACCCGACCGACCGCCAGCCGCGAGGCACCGAGAAGTACTGCGCGTACTGCGGGACGAAACTGTTCGAGAACCCGCCGACCGACCGCGAGGCGGACGTCGGCGTCCGCCTCCTCGACCGCACGTTCTGCGACGACGCCTGCGAGAGCGCGTGGAACATCGACGCGACCAGCACGGACACCGGTCGCTGAACGCGACACGACGAGCAGGAACGAACAGCCGACCGCGCGGAAGAACGCACCGACGGAGGAAGCGAGTGCGCTGTCAGTGACGCGTCACTCGACGGTCGGCACTGGAACGGATTCGAGGACGGCGTCGACGACCTGGGACTTCTCGACGTTGTTCACCATCGCGTCCGGCGTCAGCACGAGCCGGTGCGCGAGGACGGGCTGGGCGACGCGCTTGATGTCGTCCGGCGTGACGTAATCACGGCCGACGAGCGTCGCGTACGCCCGCGACGCCTCGAACAACCGCTGGGTGCCCCGCGGCGACACGCCGACCTCGACGCGACCGTCCTCGCGCGTCAACCGCGTCAACTGCGCCATGTACGAGAGCAGGTCCTCGTCGACGGTGACGTCCTCGGGCACCTTCCGGAGGTCGGTGACCTCCTGGTCGGTGAGTACGCGGTCGACGCTCGGGGACTGCTCGACGCGGCCCGCGCGCCGGTGCAGGAGCTCGGTCTCGCCGGCTTCGTCCGGATACCCGATACTGGACTTCACCATGAACCGGTCGACCTGCGCCTCCGGGAGCGGGAACGTCCCCTCCTGCTCGACGGGGTTCTGCGTCGCGATGACGAAGAACGGCTGCGGGAGCTGACGGGTCTCGCCGTCGACGGTGACCTGCGCCTCCTCCATCGCCTCCAGGAGCGCGGCCTGGGTCTTCGGCGGCGCACGATTGATCTCGTCGGCGAGCACGATGTTCGCGAAGATCGGGCCTTCCTGGAACTCGAACTCGCGCGTCTCCTCGTTGAACACGTGCGTTCCCGTCACGTCAGCGGGGAGCAGGTCGGGCGTGAACTGGACGCGGGAGAACTCGAGGCCGAGCGCGCTCGCCATGGCGCGTGCGGTGAGGGTCTTCCCGGTGCCGGGGACGTCCTCGAGGAGGACGTGTCCGCGGGCGACGCCTCCCAGGAGGACGGTCTCGAGGAACTCTCGGTCGGCGATGACGGCGTTACTGATCTCGTCGAGGACGGCGGCACAGTCCTCGCTCGCTTGAGCGACGTCCATGTTCCACCTGAAACACATACTACAATTTAGTGGTGGCGATAACTCACACGACCACCGAACGAATCGAAACCCATAAAATCATCAGCCGCGAATCGCAGGGTGTAGCCGAGGTAGCCTAGCCCGGCCAAGGCGGTTGCTTCGAGAGCAACTGTCCGCAAGGACTCAGGAGTTCAAATCTCCTCCTCGGCGCTTCTCGCAAGACAACGACGACGAGCGTAGCGAGTCGTCCGTCCTGCGAGAACCGTGAACGTGGAATTCGAACCCTGCCAGTCGCGCGCAGCGAACGAACGTGAGCGAGCACGTCTGGCTTCGGTTCAAATCTCCTCCTCGGCGCTTCTTCGACTTCAAACCGTGAGCTGCGAGCTTGCTCGCCGCGAACAGGTCGGAGTCGAAGAACGCCAGCAGCGTGATCTGAACCAGGAAGCGGCTCGCTGCGACCGTGGTTCAAATCTCCTTCTCGGCGTCCTTAGGCACGAAGACGCCGAACGACGGCGAGGGCGCTCTTGGCGTGCGGTTACTGCGAAAAATCGCGGGGTTAGTTGGTGGGGCCGACGCGTTCGGTGTCGGTGGTGGGTTCCGTGTCGTCGGTCGTCTTCGGCTTGAACGTGTCGAAGCCGAGGACGCTGTTGAGCGGGCACTTCTGGGTGCTGGCGGTCACGAGGAACACCGCACCGACGAGGATGGCGGCGACGGCGATGCCGAGGCCGAGTGTACCGCTCGCTATCGCGAAGACCTCGAGGACGTGTGCGAGGCCGACGATGACGAGGATTGGGCCGAGGACGAAACGGGCGATGCGGTCGTAGCCGCCGACGTTCTTTTGCATGGTGTAAGCACCTGTCCTTCTAGACGCGTCGGGTGACGTTAAGGCGCGAGCTCGTTTCTCTGCGGGTGAGAATCACTCTCGAGGTGGTGGTCGTCGGTGCCGTCTGCTCGACGGATGGCCTGGGGCGGTGAGCGCGACCGGGCCGACCGCCGGCTGGTCGCGTCGACACCATCTTCTTGCCGCTGGTGAGCGAACGCGGTGTCGTGTCCGGGTACTGGGTCGTGCTGGCGTTCGTCGTCGCGTGCTGGAGCGCGGCGTATCTCGGGACGCGAGCGGTCGCGCGATGGCTCGACGAGGCCCTCGACGGGCCGGAGCTGGCGGGGGCGCTTCGCGGACTTCGACGCGTCGGGTACGCGGTCGTCACGGCCGCGGTCCTCGCTGGCTGGCGCGTGGTCGACGGTGACGCGGTCGTCGCGGACGCGCTCACGGCGGCGGGCACGACGGCGGTTCTCGGGTCCGCGTCGACCGTCGCCTCGGTGCGCGCCGCTGCGGTCGTCGTCGCGCTCGGAGGCGTGTGGCTCGGGGGCGTGCTCGCGGTCGCGCTCGCGACGGTCTCGTACCGGCGTCGCGCCCGCGAGTACGACCTCACGCATCGGTTCGTCGTCCGCTGGCTGCTCTCGCGGGGCGGCGGGTCCGTCGCCGTCGTCGGCGTCGCGGTACTCGTCGTCTCGACGGTTCCACCGGGCGTTCCCCGTCTCGCCGCCGTTCTCGCGCTCGCGGCCGGCACGATGCTCGTGCTTCCCTACACGCTCGCGGTCGCGTTGCGCGCCCGTCCCGCGACGTCGGCCGAACGGCGCGTGGTCGCGGACGTCCTCCCCGACGACGTCACGCTCCGCGTCGTCGACGACCGGACGCGTATCGGGCCCGCGTTCGCGGCCGGCACGCCGCCGGGCCCCGAGTACGTGTTCGTCACCGCGGCCGTCTTCGACGTCTGCACCGACGCCGGAGTCCGCGCGGTCGTCGCGCACGAGGTCGCACATCATCGTCACCGGCACGTCGCCGTCCGGTTCGGGGCCGTCGTCGCGGGCGTCCTTCCGGTGCTCGCCGCGGTCGAGTTCGGGCTCGACCTCCCCGCGTGGGGGGTCCTCGTGAGCGTTCCGTACGTGCTCGCCGTGGCGTGGGTGTTCCGTCGGACGGAGTTCACCGCGGACGCCGCTGCAGCGCGAGCGGTCGGCGCGGACGCGCTCGTCGCGGCGTTCGACGCGCTCGTCGAGCAACGACTCGTCCTCACCGGCACCACGCGGATGACTTCCTTGTTCGCGGTTCATCCAACGATAGAAGCCAGGAAGCGACGTTTGGTAGCGTTCTCCCGATAGAAACGGTACTTGTAGCGAACTCATACGGTATAAAACTAGGCGTTGTATTTAAATGCCTGGAGCGATTACAATTGGTTACTGAACGACGGCCGAGTCCAGTGTCGAAACCACGCGACCCGGTCCGCCCCTCCCCCCATACGATGTCAGGTTCCCGTACACGAACGAACGACGACCGTACAGCCGAACGCAACACCGTCGACCGAACGGTACAGCACGACGAACGAGAGGAAGAGCGAACCGCCGAACGGACGTGTCCCGAATGCGGCGGTCGCCTCGATAGCGACAAGTCCCACGGCGAGACGGTCTGCGCCGACTGCGGACTGGTCGTCGAAGAGGACGCCGTCGACCGCGGCCCCGAGTGGCGCGCGTTCGACGCCGGTGAACGCGACGAGAAGTCCCGCGTCGGCGCCCCGACGACGAAGATGATGCACGACCAGGGGCTGTCGACGAACATCGGCTGGCAGAACAAGGACGCCTACGGCCGCCAGCTCAGCTCCAGCCAGCGCCAGAAGATGCAGCGGTTGCGCACCTGGAACGAGCGCTTCCGTACCCGCGACTCGAAGGAACGCAACCTCAAGCAGGCCCTCGGCGAGATCGACCGCATGGCCAGCTCGCTCGGCCTTCCGGACGACGTCCGGGAGACCGCGAGCGTCATCTACCGCCGCGCGCTCAACGAGGACCTGCTCCCGGGCCGTAGCATCGAGGGCGTCGCCACAGCCGCGCTCTACGCCGCCGCGCGCCAGGCCGGCACCCCCCGCAGTCTCGACGAGGTCGCCGCGGTCTCCCGGGTCGACGCGATGGAGTTCAAGCGCGCGTACCGGTACGTCGTCCGCGAACTCAACCTCGAGGTCGAACCCGCGGACCCGCTCCAGTACGTGCCGCGGTTCGCGAGCGAACTCGGCCTCAGCGACGAGGGCGAACGCACCGCGCGCGAGCTCCTCGAATCCGCGAAACGCGAAGGCCTGCACTCGGGGAAGTCGCCCGTCGGGCTCGCCGCAGCCGCCGTCTACGCTGCGAGCCTGCTCGTGAACGAGAAGGTCACGCAGAGCCAGGTGAGCGACGTCGCGAACGTCAGCGAGGTCACCATCCGGAACCGCTACAAGGAACTCCTCGAGAACGCCGACCAGAGCGGCGCGCTCGCGTAAGCACCGCGCTCCCGTTCTCCGGCGTGAACGACTCCGGTCTGGACCCGAGACTTTTCCCGTGAACTCGCAGCTAACAGCGGCGTGCGCTGACCAGCGCGAGCGTCGGTCACGACGGGAGTCCCACCCGCCGACGCACACCGCCGCACGGGTGGGCTGCCCGCCACAATTCCGATAGCGACGGCGTCGAACGAATCGGCTCTCGGTCAGGAGGCGTTGTCGACGAACGAATCGGCTCTCGGTCAGGAGGCGTTGTCGACGAACGAATCGGCTCTCGGTCAGGAGGCGTTCTCGACGCGAATCTCGTCCCCGACGTCGACGTCGGCGGCCGCACCGGCCGGGAGTTCCACGAGCGTGTCCGCTCTCGCGCGCCCCAGTCCCAGCCACGGCCGCAGTCGCTTGACGTGGGTCACCTCTTCGTCGACGAGCCACACCGCGTCGATGGGGAACGGCACGAACACCATGTGGACGTCACGAGCGGCCGCGTCGTCGAACGCAAACACGAGCGCGTACTCGTCGGGGATAGACCGCCGGAACATCAGGCCGCGAGCGCGCGAGAGCGTCGACGCGGCGACGTCGACGTCGCTGGCGAGGATGCGCTCGGTGTCACCGTCGTCGTGGAGAACTCGCATACAGCGTGCTGTCGACAGCAGCACGCAAGAGCGTTCCGGCGACGCGTCGGCACACGGTCGCGGTCGTTCGGCGTGGCTCGCGTCGGCGGTGCGTATTTGTCTGCACCATCCCTAGCGGCGCGCATGAGACGGAGCGAACGGTGGTCGCTGTGAGTCGCGTCGCGGTTCTCGGTGGCGGCGTCGCCGGATTGAGTGCCGCGCACGAGCTCGCGACGCGGGGCGTGGACGTGACCGTGTACGAGGCGCGCGACCGGTTCGGCGGGAAGGCGCGGTCGTTCCCGGGGCCGACCGACGGTGCGGCGTTGCCCGCCGAGCACGGCTTCCGGTTCTTCCCGGGGTTCTACCGCCATCTCACCGAGACGATGACGCGCATCCCGGACGGCGACGGCGGATCGGTCGCCGACCACCTCGTCGCCGTCCCCGAGATGCGGCAGGCACTCGTCGGCGGTGGGCGGACCGTCCCCACGAGTGCGCCCACGACGCTCGCGGGGTGGCGCGAGCGCGTCGCCGACCTCTTCGGCGGCCAGGACGTGCCCGCGGACGAGACCGCGTTCTTCACCGGCCGCCTCCTCCAGTTGTTGACGTCGAGCGAGGACCGCTGGGAGGCGTACGACGACGTCCCCTGGTGGGAGTTCGTGCGCGCGGAGGAGATGAGCGAAGCGTACCGCACGCACCTCGCGTACGGTATCACGCAGACGCTCGTCGCGATGCGACCCGAGCGAGCGAGCACGCGGACCATCGGCCGCATCTACCTCCAGCTCCTCCAGGACATCTTCGCGCCCGACCGGGACGCCGACCGCATCCTCGACGGGCCGACGAGCGACGTCTGGATCGACCCGTGGGTCGCGTTCCTCGAACGCCAGGGCGTCGAGTTCCGACCGTCGACGCCGGTCCGAGCGCTCGAGAGCGACGGCGAACGCGTCACGGGCGTCCGCGTCGCGGGCGCCGACGACGACCGCCGCGTCGCGTTCGACCAGTACGTGCTCGCGGTCCCGCTCGGGGTCGCACGGCGACTGCGGACGGACGCGCTCGACGCGGCCGCGCCGTCGCTCCGCGGACTCGACGACCTCGACACCGCGTGGATGAACGGCGTCCAGTTCTACCTCTCCCGCGACGTGAGCCCGGCCGGCGGGCACGTCGCGCTCCTGGATTCACCGTGGGCGCTCACCGCCATCAGTCAGCGCGAGTTCTGGACGGACTACGACTTCGACGCGCACCCGTCCGTCGACGGCGTGCTCTCGGTCGCCATCTCGAACTTCGACGCGCCCGGTCCGGACGGTCGATCGGCGCGCGAACACTCGCGGGAGGACCTCGCCGACGCGGTCTGGCGGATGGTCCGCGACCACGTCCCCGAGCTCGGCGACGACGACCTCGTGGACTCGCAGGTCGACCCGGCGCTCTCGTGGGACGCGGACGCCGGGGAACTCCGGAACGCCGACCCGTTGCTCATCAACACCGTCGGGTCGCGCCGCAACCGACCGGACGCCGAGACGACGTGCGCGAACCTCGCGCTCGCCGCGGACTACGTCCGCACGCACTCGGACCTGGCGAGCATGGAGAACGCGAACGAGGCCGGTCGGCGGGCGGCGAACGTCGTCCTCGATCGGCTCGACGTCCGCTCTGCGCGCGCGGGCGTCTGGCCGTTCGACTGGCCCGAGTTCGTCGAACCGCTCCGTGCACAGGACGAACTCGCAACCCAGTTCGGCCTCCCGCATCTCGGCCAGGGCAGCGACGTCGTCTGGTCGGGGTACCGGCGGCTCACGAACGGGCTCCGGTGAACGTCGAGAACGAGCGCGAGCGCGACGATTACGCCGCCGGCGTTACTTGAAGCGGAACGTCTCCAGGTTCTTCGGGGCGAACGTCCGCATGTTGAAGTCGTGGTAGAGCGACGACGACAGGTCCTGCACGCTGGATTCGTCGCCGTGCACGCACAGCACCTTCTCCGGGCGCGGGTTCATCGTGCGCACGAAGTTCTCGAGGCCCTGGCGGTCGGCGTGCCCGGAGAACCCGTCGACGGTCTCGACGTGCATCTGCATCGTCATCGTGTTCCCGCGGCCGCCGTCGCGACTCACGGGGATCTCGTCCCAGCCGTTCTGGATGCGGCGACCGAGCGTCCCCTGTGCCTGGTAGCCGACGAACGTGAGCGTGGACTCCTCCTCGGGGCCGAGGTGGCGGAGCCAGGACATGATGGGGCCGCCGGTGACCATCCCGCTCGTGGAGAGGATGATGCACGGGCCGCCGTCGGCGACCTCCTGGCGTTCCTCCTCGCCGCCGTCGATGTGGTTGAACTGGTCGGCGAGGAACGGGTTCTCGTCGTCGTGGAAGATGCGGTCGCGGAGCTCGTCCCGGAGGTACTCGGGGTACGTGGTGTGGATCGCGGTCGCTTCCCACATCATCCCGTCGAGGTGCACGGGCATCTCGGGGATGTCGCCCTCGCGCATCGCCTCCTCGAGGACGAGCATGAGTTCCTGGCTGCGGCCCACGGCGAACGCGGGGATGAGGACCTTCCCGCCGCGGTCGTGGGCCGTGTTGATGACCTCCTTGAGCTTGCGTTCGGAGTCCTCCTGGTCCGTCTGGTAGTCGTTCCGACCGCCGTACGTTGATTCGAGGACGAGCGTCTCGACGCGCGGGAAGTCGTTCACCGCGCCGTTGAACAGGCGCGTGTCGCTGTAGTGGATGTCGCCGGAGAACGCGACGTTGTACAGGCCGTCGCCGATGTGGAAGTGACTGACTGCGCTCCCGAGGATGTGCCCGGCGTTGTGGAACGTGAGCTTGACGTCCGGCGCGATGTCGGTGACGTCGCCGTACTCCAGGGGGATGCAGTGCTTGATGGCTTCGCGGACCTGCTCGGATTCGTACGGCGGTGCACGCCCCTCCTTCGCGGCGACGTCGAGGTAGTCGAGCGTCAGCAGACCCATCAGGTCGCGCGTCGGCTCCGTGCAGTAGATGGGGCCGTCGTAACCGTACTTGAAGAGCAGTGGGATGAACGCGGAGTGGTCGAGGTGCGCGTGCGTGAGGACGACCGCGTCGAGCGAGTTCGCGCCCGAACCCAGGGCTTCGGGGACCTGGAGGTAGGGGACTTCGCCTTCGGCGCCGGGTTTGTCACCGCAGTCGATGAGGATGCGCGTCTCGGGCGTCGACAGGATGAAGCTCGCGCGACCGACCTCGCGACAGCATCCGAGCGTCGTGATGCGAACCCACTCGTCGTCTTGCATCTCCTCGCGATGGATCTGGCGGCCGACCTTCTCCAGGATGTCGCGACGTTCGTCGCGCTCCTGCTTGAGGAAGCTCCGGACGTTCGACACCGTCGACGATTCGATGGGGGGCGTGCGGACGACTTCGGGCGTCCACCCGACCTCCTGCGTAATCTCGCGGAGCGTCGACCCGTGGCGGCCGATGACCATCCCGGGTTTCTGGGCTTCGATGACGACCTCGCCCGTGTCGGCGTGGAAGTCGAGGTCGGTGACGCCCGCGTCCTCGGGGATGACGTCCATTATTTTCTCCCGTGCCTCGTCGGGGTGACTGAGGACGTCCGGGTCGGGGCGGACGGTGATGCGCTTGCGGAGTTTCGAGGCGAGTTGTCGGATGAGGTCGCCCTGTTGGGCGAACTTCTTCGGGTCGCGCGTGTACACGACCAGTTCCGGGCCCTCGTACTTCACGTCGGAGACGGTGATGTCGTCGGGTATCTCGCTCGTGATCTCTGCCTTCAGGTCGTCGAGTTGTCGGTCTACTGAACTCATGAGTGCTGCAGATGTGGGGTCCAGCGAGCGCGAACGCGTGTTCGTGCTCGCAGGGGGTCCCTGGACGCGCCGCGGGGCTGGTCGTCGCCGTCGCGGCGACGGCGATGGACGCGCGAGCGGAACGTGGACTGTCGATTACAGCAGTAGTTCATCGGTTAGTGTGCCCCGGGCCGGCTGACCGCTCGTACGGTTCGTCGCCCACTGGGGGGAGTCCAGGGAGAACCCGCTTACTCGTCGATTAATCCGCGGAATTATAAAAGCCTTCGCAAACTTGAGGCGCTCTCGTACGGTACCGACAGGTATGGACGTCACGCCGGCGATGGTCGAGTGCGAGTACGAGTGGGTGCGCGAACGCGGGGACGTCGTGGTCCCGCTCGTCAACGCGGTCCGCGGGAACCTCGGGGACGTGTTCGGTATCGACGTCGACCCCGTGACTGCCAGACAGTACCGGGTGGTCGTGGACGAGACGTTCGCGGACGGCGACCGCGCGGTGAACGTCGCTGCGCTCGTCGCGCTCCTCCGGGACCTCGACGTCGACGGCGACTATCCGGGATTCGTCGTCGACGAGGTCCTCGGGCGCGAGCTCGCGGGCACGGTCGCGGGCTCGCAGCCATTGCGGACGCTCGGCGAGGCGACGTTCCACTACGCGGACGTCCACACGCACGGCGAGGACGACGAGGGCGCGGGCGTGGACGACCTGGACGCCGCACTCGCGGCCGGCGTCCAGGAGCGGATCCCCGGCTGGGGGTGGACCGAGGAGCCGAGTCCGTTCGCGGTCGCGGACGCGGTCGAACGCGTGGACCGGTAGCCGGACCCGTTCCGGTCCTTTCGCGGTGAAACCGGCGTTGCGGTCTCGACAAAGCACTTACCGGTCGTGGCCGATGGTCGACGCATGAGACGTGCTTCTCGTCGCCGGGTCCTCGTGAGCACGATTCCGGCGG
Source organism: Halorubellus salinus (assembly GCF_020567525.1). Lineage (GTDB taxonomy): Archaea > Halobacteriota > Halobacteria > Halobacteriales > Natrialbaceae > Halorubellus > Halorubellus salinus. Next base: position 349,693 of record NZ_JAJCVI010000002.1, on the reverse strand, counting down.
TCGCCGCGACGGCGGGCTGCCTCGATTCCACCGTCGGGGATGGTCGCGACGACAGCACTGGAACGGAGTCGACGACCATCGAGACGACGACCGACGACGCCGGCAACGGCGACGGCGACAACGACGACGCCGACGAGGGCGACGGGGACGCGAGCCAGTACGACGTCGACGGCCGGTCGGTCGAACTGGTGTCTGCGCGGACGTCGCGCGCCATCGTCACGCTCCTCGCCGGCACGCACCCGAGCGTCAGCGCCGACGCGGACCGCCAGTACGTCGTCGTCGAACTCGACGTCTCCGGGGAGGACGCGCAGGCGGCCGCCGAGACCGCCTGCGAGCTGCGCGTCGACGACGACGCCATCGAACCGATGTCCGAGACGGTCCAGCCGTTCACCGACGGCGTCCACCTCGCGTTCGCGCTCGCGCTCGACGTCGACCCCGGCGAGGTGTCGCTCGCGTGGCGCGGTGCGGCCGAGACCCTCACGTTCACGCTCCCGGCGTCCATCGCGGCGTCGCTCGCCGCCCCGCCGGCGTTCGAGGTGCGGTCGTTCGACGTCCCCGGAACGACCGACGGTGACGAGGTCTCCGTATCGTTCACGGTCGCGAACGTCGGGGAGAGCGACGGCGAGTTCCTCGCCGAACTCGGGACGCGCGCGGTCTCCGACCAGGGCGAACTCCGCGTCGAGGTGCCTGCCGGTGAGACGAAGACCGTGACCCGGTCCGTCGGGCTCGTGCCGAGTGCGGGCGAGCAGACGATACTCCTCGACTGGGGGTCGGACAGCCTGGAACGAACCGTCGCGGCGCCGACGACGACCGAGTGACTTAGTGGGTCGGGGCCGACGTTCCGACCGTGACCGACGACGCGACCGAGTCGGGGGGTCGTGGTCGAGTGTTCGACACGTACGTGGCGGCGCTCCAGCACGACCTCGCGGACGTCGGGGACGCGACGCGCGTTGGCGTCGTCAGGCGGCCGACGAGCTGGTTCTCCGCGAGCGTCGACGAGAACGACCGCGCGCTCGCACCGGTCGAGGGGCTGCTGGACGAGACGAAACGGCTGCAGGAGGACTTCGAGATGCGAGGCGTCTGCGAGGAGGAAGCGCACAACGAGGCGTGGCTGGAGGTCGACTTCGCGGAGCGGTATCGCGCGCATCTGGCGTCGGACGCGGACGCTGCCGTTGCACTGGACGCGCTCGCGGAGCGCGTCCGCGACGGCGAGGACGTCGCGCTCGTCTGCTTCGAGAACACCGACAAGAAGCGCTGTCACCGGACCATCCTCCGCGACGTCCTCGAAGCGCGGCTCGACGGCGACTGACGCGACCGTCGATGCGGCCGTGCGGGATACAGTCGCGTTCGCGTCCGAACGCTTGATTGTCCCCGCGCGCTCACGGTCCGGTATGGAAGAGGGGTCGACCGCGAGCGGCGAACCAGTCGAGCGCGACGGTGATGGGGACGGAATCTGGACCGAGCACGCTGACGTCGACGTCGCCGATGGCGTCCCGAGTGCGGCGTTCGCGAGCGAGCGCGACGACGCGACCATCTGCTATCCGCTCCGCGGCACGTTGCCGCTCGCGGCCGACGACGAACTCCTCATGATACGGAAGCGCCGCGGGCTCGGCGCGGACCTCTACAACGGCCCCGGCGGGAAGGTCGAACCGGGCGAGACGACGCGCGAGGCCGCGGCGCGCGAGACGAGAGAGGAGACGGGCGTCGCGGTCGCGGACCTCGACAAGCGCGGCGAGTTCGACTTCTACTTCGGCCGCGAGCACGTGTTCTGCTGTCACGTCTACGTCGCGTGCTCGGTGTCCGGCGAACCGGAGGAGACGCCGGAGGCGTCCCCCGAGTGGCGCGCTCGCGAGGACGTCCCCTACGACGAGATGTGGGAGGACGACGAACTGTGGCTCCCACACGTGCTCGACGGCGACACCATCCGCGGCGCGTTCTACTTCGACGCGGACGGCGACGAGATGCTCGAACACGACGTCGCCGTCGGCGTCGACCTCGACGACGACGCCTGAACGCCTCGTCCCGCGTCGGGCGAGGCGTCGCCGCGGCCCGGCACCCTTCAATGGCCTTATGGTCGCGGTGGGCGTCGGTCAGTGCAATGAGTGGCGAGCAGGAACTCGGTGTGACGGAGAGCAAGAACCACAACACGGGCGAGTGGTACGCGGAGGTCGTCCAGAAGGCGAAGCTCGCGGACTACGCGCCGATGGGTGGCTTCATCGTCACCCGACCGCGCGGGTACGAGCTCTGGGAGCGCCTCCAGAACCACCTCGACGGCTGGTTCAAGGAGACGGGCGCGCGGAACGCGTACTTCCCCGTGCTCATCCCGGAGTCGTTCCTCGAGCGCGAGGCCGACATCGTCGAAGGGTTCGATCCGGAGGTCGCGTGGGTGACCCACGGCGGCTACGAGGAACTCGAGGAGCGGCTCGCGGTTCGGCCGACGAGTGAGTCCATCATCACGCCGTTCATGAGCGAGTGGACGCGCAGTCACCGCGACCTCCCGATGCGGCTCAACCAGTGGTGTTCGGTCATCCGGTGGGAGGCGACGGAGACGAAGCCGTTCTTCCGGACGAAGGAGTTCCTCTGGCAGGAGGGCCACACGGCGCACGCGACCGAGGACGGCGCGCTCGACGAGGTCATGATGCGGCTCGGCCAGTACGAGCGCCTCTACGAGGACGTGCTCGCCATCCCGGTGCTGCGCGGGAAGAAGCCCGAGCACGACAAGTTCCCGGGCGCGGACATGACGACGACCGTCGAGGCGCTGATGCCCGACGGGAAGTCCGTGCAGGGTGGGACGAGTCACGCGCTCGGGCAGTCGTTCGCGGAGGCGTACGACGTGACGTACACGGACGAGGACGAGGAGGAGCGGACGGCGTGGACGACGTCGTGGGGGCTGTCGTGGCGCGCGCTCGGCGCGCTCATCATGACCCACAGCGACGACCAGGGGCTCGTGCTGCCGCCGGCGGTGGCGCCCGAGCAGGTCGTCGTCGTCCCCATCTGGCAGGAGGACACGAAGGACGACGTCCTCCAGTACGCGACCGAGGTCGCGGCGGAACTCGAGGACGCGGGCGACGTCCGCGTGCATCTCGACGACCGCGACCAGCGCAACCCCGGGTTCAAGTTCAACGAGTGGGAGCTCAAGGGCGTCCCGCTCCGCATCGAGATCGGCCCGAACGAGGTCGAGGACGAGGTCGTCACCGCGGTCCGTCGGTCGGACAACGAGAACACGAAGCGCGAGCTCGACCGGACCGAGCTCGTCGACGAGGTCGACGACCAGCTCGACACCGTGTTCGACGAGCTGTACGCGAAGGCCGCCGAGAACCTCGTGGAGAACGTCCGAACGGCGAACGAACCGACGGAGATCATGGGCACCATCGGCCAGCACGGCGGGTTCGTGAAGACGCCGTGGTGCGGCGACGAGGCGTGCGAGGAGGTCATCAAGGAGAAGGTCGCGGCGGAGATCGCGATGCTCCCCCTGGAGGACGGTGAGGCGCCGGAGGCCGCCGTCGAAGGTGGCGAGGCGGTCGAGGTCGAGGGCGACGAGTGCACGATGTGCGGCGAGGACGCGACCGAGGTCGCGTACTTCGCGAAGACGTACTGAGGCGTCGCACGACGGGCGAACGCGTCACGCGCGCCGTGCGTCCGCGACCCGTCGACGGGTCGCGGCCGTGGTCGAGTTTCGAGTGCCGAATCTGCCGATACGCTCTTGTCGGAGCGGCCGAAAGTGTCGAACGATTACTGGTTCGTCCTTCATGTTCGACGATGCGACGTCCTCCGTACTGGAGTCGTTCCCCGGGGCCGTGTTCGTGGTGACGCGCGACGGCCGCGTCTCCATGGGGAACGACCGGTGTTCGGTCCTGTTCGGCCGGGACTTCGACGACCTCGTCGGCGATCATCTCCGCGACCTCGTCGAGGACGGGTTGCTGGCGAACCGGACGTTCGAGGCGTACCAGGACGCGGCGGCGTCGCTGTCGGCGGCGTCCGCGTCCGAGGTGACGTTCGAGGCGCGCGCTCGACGCGCCGGCGAGGGGTCGTGGTACCTCTACGAGGCGACGGTGACGCCGTTCCGGCGGGACGGGGAGACGCGCGGGTTCGTCTGGTCGTTGACGGACCTGGGGACGAGCGAGCGGTACGACGAGACCGTCGAGGCGCTGCACGACGCGACCCGCGGGTTGATGGCGGCGGATTCGCCCGCGGAGGCGTACGAGCTCTGCGGGGAAGCGGCGAACGACGTGCTCGGGTTCCCGGGGACTGCCGTCCGCGAGTACGACGCCGACGAGGAGGTGCTGCGGCACGTGACGTTCGGGGGGCGCGTCGACGACATCGATTCCCGGCCGCCGTACCTGGTGGACGATTCGCCCCACGGGCGTGCGTTCCGGAACCGGACGACGGTCGTCGACGAGATCGGGCCGAACGACCCGTACGACCGGGACGCGTTCGCGTTCGCGATGTACGTCCCGATCGGCGAGTTCGGCGTGCTGTCGCTCGGGAAGTTCGGCGACCAGTTCGACGATTCCGACCGGCGGTTCGCGGAGATCCTCGCCGAGAACACGGCGGCGGCGATCAAGCAGGCGCGTCAGCGCGCGCAACTGCACGAGCAGCGGGAGGCGTTGGAGCGCCAGAACGAGCGGCTCGACGAGTTCGCGAGCGTGGTCGCGCACGACTTGCGGAATCCGTTGAGTCTCGGCCGTGGGTCGTTCGAGCTGTACAAGGAGACGGGTGACTCGGAGACGGCCGCGGACGTGGAGTACGCGTTCGAGCGCATGGAGTCGATCATCGACGAGGTGTTGACGCTCGCTCGCGAGGGCGAGGACGTGGACGAGACGACGGACGTGGACGTTGGGTCGGTCGCGCGGGAGGCGTGGGCGAGCATGAGTGCGTCCACGTCCTCGCTCGTGGTTCGGGAGCCGGGCGTGGTGGCGGCGGACCGCGACCGGCTCCTGCAGGTGTTCGAGAACCTGTTCCGGAACGCGCAGGAGCACGCGATGCCCGAGAGCGAGGTTGATGGGGCGGTGTCGGGCGAGACGGACGGTGGGGAGGCGGGCGTGACGGTGGTGGTGGATGCGCTCGCGGACGGTGACGGGTTCTTCGTCTCGGACGACGGCGTCGGCATCCCGCCTGACGAGCGCGAGAAGGTGTTCGAGGCGGGGTACTCGACGAGCGACGACGGGACGGGTCTCGGGCTCGGTATCGTCTCTCGGATCGCGCGAGCGCACGGCTGGGAGCCGGTGGTCGCGACGAGCGAGCAGGGCGGGGCGCGCTTCGAGTTCCACGTGGACTGACGCGGGTCGCGGTCGGTGGCGGTGCGTCGCGTCCGGTGGGCCTGTGCTCGCCCGAGAACGTTCCGCTTCTACTGGCTCTGAAATAATGCATTTCTCGACCGTTCGTCCAGGATTTACCGAACCTGGTTTGCGAACGTGTGGCGCACTCCAGAACCCCTTCGTGTATGGGAATCGCCGCCGAATCCCTTATATCTCCTAGTGGGGGATTAAGAGACCCTTAGTGATTCAGGAATAGCCTCTTGTAGGTGCTCGTGTGAGGGCATGCCATGACTCAGCCACACGACCAGCCCGGAGACCCCGGACTGGACGACGGGACGGACTCCCAGCGAACGAGCGGGCTCGCTGACCCTGCCGATGCGCGTGCGAACTGCGGGGTCGGCGTCGTCATGGACTTCGACGCCGAACCCAGTCACGACGTCGTCAGCGACGGCCTCGACCTGCTCGTGAACCTCGAACATCGCGGCACCACCGGCGCGGAACCCGACACCGGCGACGGTGCCGGCGTCCTCCTCCGTCGGCCGGACGCGTTCTTCGACGCCGTCCTCGACGCGACCCTCCCCGACGTGTACGCCGTCGGGTCGCTGTACTTCCCGCAGGACGACGCCGCACGCGAGGCACTCCAGGGCCTCGTCGCCGAGGAACTGGGCGCTCGCGGCGTCGACGTTCTCGAATGGCGGGACGTCCCGACCGACGCGAGCGACCTCGGCGCGACCGCTCGCGAGGCGGAACCCGACGTCTGGCAGGTCGCGGTCGCGCCCGCCGACGGCCAGGACAGAGCGGCCTTCGACACCGACCTCTTCGTCGCCCGGAAGCGCATCGAGCACCGGGTCGACGGCGTCGCCGAAGCCGACGACGCGCCCGACTTCTCTCATCCCGACGTCGACGACGCGGACGCCGAGCGGTTCTACGTGTGCTCGCTCGACCGACAGACGCTCGTCTACAAGGGCTTGCTGAAGGGCGAACAGGTCCGGTCGTACTACGAGGACCTCACCGACGAACGCATCCGGTCGACGTTCGTGATGGTGCACGAGCGCTTCTCGACGAACACGCTCGGCGCGTGGCACCTCGCACACCCGTACCGGAACATCATCCACAACGGCGAGTTCAACACGCTCCGCGGGAACGTCAACTGGATGCGCGCTCGCGAGACCGAGATGGAAGCGGAGGCGTTCGACGTCGCCGACGTCCGCCCGGTCATCGACGACCCCGAGCAATCCGACACCGCGAGCATCGACAACACGCTCGAACTCCTGCTCGAATCCGGCCGCGACCTCCCGCACGCGCTCCGCACGCTGGTACCGGAAGCGTGGCGGGGCGACGACGCGATGTCGCCCGAACGCCGCGAGTTCTACGACTACCACGCGAGCCTCGTCGAACCGTGGGACGGCCCCGCGCTCGTCGCCGCGACCGACGGCGAACGCGTCGGCGCGGTCCTCGACCGGAACGGGCTCCGGCCGTGCCGGTACGACGTCACGACCGACGGCCGGCTCGTGATGGCGAGCGAGGCGGGCGCGCTCGACGTCGACGAGAGCGAGGTCGAGGAACGCGGCCGTCTCGAACCCGGGCAGTGCTTCGTCGCCGACCCCGAGCAGGGCGTGCTCACCGACGACGAGGTGTTCGACGACCTCACCGACTCGAAGTACGGCGAGTGGGTCGCCGACGAACAGGTCGCGCTCGAGGACGTCACCGACGACGACGCCGAGGCGGACGTAGCGGGCGGTGTGGACGTCGAGGACGAACGCGAGGTCGACGCCGACGGCCACGGCATCGTGGACGCGGTCGACGACCTCCGCGCGCAGCAGGCCGCGTTCGGGTACACGCACGACGAGATCGACAACCTCGTCGAGCCGATGAGTCAGAAAGGCAAGGACCCCGTCGGGTCGATGGGCGACGACACGCCGCTGTCGGTGCTCTCGGACCACGACCGCCCGCTCGCGTCGTACTTCAAGCAGCTGTTCGCGCAGGTGACGAACCCGCCGCTCGACTACATCCGCGAGGAGCGCGTCACGAGCCTGGAGACCCGGATGGGGTTCCAGCGGAACCTCCTCGACGAGACGCCCGCGCACGCCCGTCAACTCGTCGCGGACTCGCCGGTGCTCTCGCTCTCCGAGGTCGACGCCATACGCGCGCTCGACGGTGACGCGGCCGCGAACGGGCTCGAGTCGGCCGTGGTCGACACGACGTACGACCCCGACGACGCGACGCTCGAGGACGCCGTCGAGGCGGTCCGCGAGGACGCGCTCGCGGCCATCGAGGACGGCGCTGACGTCGTCGTGCTCTCGGACCGCGCGAGCGGCCCGGAGCGCGCCGCCGTGCCGAGCCTCCTCGCGACCGGCGGCGTCCACCACCACCTCGTCCGCACCGGCGCGCGGAATCGTGCGGGCCTGGTCGTCGACTCCGCGGACCCCCGTACCGTCCACCAGCACGCGACGCTCGTCGGGTACGGCGCGGACGCGGTCTGCCCGTACCTCGCGTACGAGACGCTCGCGGACCTGACCGCGGGGAGCGACGGCGCGAACACCGCGAGAGCGTGCGCGGCGTACCGCGAGGCGCTCGAAGGCGGGCTCCTGAAGATCATGGCGAAGATGGGTATCTCCACGGTGGAGTCCTACCAGGGCGCGCAGGTGTTCGAGGCGGTCGGGCTCGCGCCCGCGTTCGTCGACGAATACTTCGAGGGCACCGAGAACCGCACGGGCGGTATCGGCGTCGACGAGGTCGGCGCGGACGTCGCGAAGCGCCACGCGTTCGCGTTCGGCGACGACCCCGAGCTCGAGCGCCAGGGCGAGTTCGAGCACCGCAACGGCGGCCGCCGGCACTCCTGGAACCCCGAGACGGTCGGCGCGCTCCAGCGCTCCGTGCGTACCGGGGACTACGAGGAGTACCGGAACTTCGCGAGCGCGACGAACGACACGCCCGACGAGGCGGCCCCGGAGACGCTCCGGGGCCTGCTCGACTTCGACGCGGACTCGCGGGAGTCCATCCCCATCGAGGACGTGGAGCCAGTGCACGAGATCGTCGAGCGGTTCTCGACGGCCGCGATGAGCCTCGGGAGCCTCAGTCCGGAGGCGCACGAGAACAACGCGGTGGCGATGAACCGCATCGGCGGGAAGGCGAACACGGGCGAGGGCGGGGAGCCGCCCGAGCGGTTCGACACGGAGAAGGAATGCAACGTCAAGCAGGTCGCGTCCGGTCGGTTCGGCGTCACCTCCACCTACCTCTCGAACGCCGACGAGATCCAGATCAAGATGGCGCAGGGGTCCAAGCCCGGGGAGGGCGGCCACCTGCCGGGTGAGAAGGTGAACGAGATGATCGCGCACGTCCGGAAGTCGACGCCGGGCGTCGGCCTCATCTCGCCGCCGCCGCTGCACGACATCTACAGCATCGAGGACCTGAAGCAGCTCATCCACGACCTGAAGGCGGCGAGCCCCGAGGCGGACATCAACGTGAAGCTCGTCTCCGAGGCGGGCATCGGGACGGTCGCCGCTGGGGTGGCGAAGGCGAACGCGGACGTCGTCCACATCAGCGGGCACTCCGGCGGGACCGGCGCGAGTCCGAAGACGAGCATCAAGCACGCGGGCCTGCCGTGGGAGCTCGGGCTCGCCGAGGCCGTCCAGACGCTGCGGCGGACGGGGCTCCGCGACCGCATCCGCGTCACCGTCGACGGCGGCATGAAGACCGGGCGCGACGTCGCGGTCGCCGCGCTCCTCGGTGGCGAGGAGTACGTGTTCGGGACGGCGAGCCTCGTCTCCTCTGGGTGCGTGATGGCGCGCCAGTGTCACAAGAACACCTGTCCCGTGGGCGTCGCGACCCAGCGCGAGGACCTCCGGAAGCGCTTCCCGGGCGAGCCCGAGCACGTCATCAACTACATGACGTTCCTCGCGCAGGACCTCCGCGAGTACATGGCCGAACTCGGGTTCGAGACGGTCGAGGACATGATCGGGCGCGTCGACTGCCTCGAACAGCGCGAGGTCGCCCACGAGCGTGCGAGCAAGCTCGACCTCTCGGGCGTCCTCGCGGAGGTCGGCGACGGCCCGCACACGAAGGTCCGCGAGCAGACGCACGAGGTCGACGCGCAACTCGACTGGGCGATCTTGGAGGACGCCGAGACGGCGATCGAGGACCGCCAGCCCGTCGGCGTCTCCACCACGATCTCGAACACCGACCGCGCGGTCGGCGCGACGCTCAGTCACGAGGTCACGAAGCGTCACGGCGAGGCCGGGCTACCCGCGGGCACCCTCACCGTGGACCTCGAGGGGACCGCGGGGCAGTCCTTCGGTGCGTTCCTCGCCGCGGGCGTCGCGCTCCACCTGCGCGGTGGCGCGAACGACTACGTCGGCAAGGGTCTCAGCGGCGGGCGCGTCGTCGTCGACACGCCCGACCGCGCGGGCTTCGAGCCGACCGAGAACGTCGTCGCCGGGAACGTCGCGCTCTACGGCGCGACCGACGGCGAGGCGTACGTGAACGGGCGCGCCGGCGAGCGGTTCGCGGTCAGGAACTCCGGCGCGCACGCGGTCGTCGAGGGCGTCGGCGACCACGGCTGCGAGTACATGACCGGCGGCGTCGTCGCCGTCCTCGGCGACACGGGCGCGAACTTCGCCGCCGGGATGAGCGGCGGGCTCGCGTACGTCCTCGACGAGAGCGCGTTCTTCGACGACGTCGACGCCCACGGGCCCGCGTTCGAGGACCGCGTCAACGAGGGGATGGTGCACGTCGAGCACGACCTCGACGAGCGCGACGCGACCGTCCTCCGGCGGCTCGTCGAGAACCACCACGCGTACACCGGGAGCGAGCGCGCCGCCGCGCTCCTCGAGAACTGGGAGGCCGCGCTCGCCGCGTTCGCGAAGGTCCTCCCCGACGCGTACGAGAAGGTCCTCAACGAACGCGAGGGCTTCGACGTCCGCGACTCGCCGCCGGCGAGCGCGACCGCCGACAACGCCGGGAGCGCACAGGGCTACGCGAGCAGCGACGACTGACTGCGGTCAGTCCCAGTGGTTGCCTGCGACGTCGTCGCGCCCCCGGCGGTCGTCGCGTCCGTTCTCGTCGTTGCGCTCCCTTCGGTCGTCGTCGCGGTCGCCGCGGTCGCGTCGACCGCCACCGAAGGTATCCCGGCTCGCGCGGTCCTGGGCCTCGTTCCAGGACGACGTCTGGCCGGGGTCGGGGTCCTCGGCCTTCACGAACCAGTAGAGCGCGAGCGGCAGGACGAAGGCGAACACGACGAACAGGAACGCGAAGCCGACGGCGGCCATCTACCCGAAGAAGATGTCCGCGAGGTCGCTGCCGCTCCGGCGGTCCGACCGGTAGAGCTCGGAGTACCCGCAGTTCGCGCACGAGATGACCTCGAAGTTCTTCGACTGGATGTCGAACATCTTCGAGAGACCGCCGCCGGTGGTCGAGATACTGTCCGTGATGGCGTCCGTGTGCCCGCACTTCGGGCAGCCGCTGTCTGTGGAGGGCGACATATCCCGACCGACGTCTCGATTACTTGAGTATTTTTCGTCGGCGGAACTGGCTGGCGCCTTTCGTCGGCGGAACTGGCTGGCGCCTTTCGTCGGCGGAACTGGCTGGCGCCTTTCGTCGGCGGAACTGGCTGGCGCCTTTCGTCGGCGGAACTGGCTGGTGCCTTTCGTCGGCGGAACGGGCTGGTACCGCGAACGCCACGCTCTTTTCGGCTCGTCGAGTCGCTACTGGCATGGACAGCGCATTCGTCATCGGTGGGACGCGATTCATCGGGCGACACCTCGTCGAGGACCTGCTCGCACACGACTACGAGGTCACGATCTTCAACCGCGGGAACCACGAGAACCCGTTCGCGGACGACGACCGCGTCACGCACGTCGAGGGTGACCGCACGGACGACGCGGACCTCGCGAGCGCGGCACGGGAGAGCGCGTACGACGCCGTCTTCGACATGGTCGCGTACCAGCCCCGGGCGGTCCGGACCGCGACGCGGGTGTTCGACGACGCCGACGCGTACGTGTACGTCTCCTCGGGCGCCGCGTACGGCGCGGAGGAGATACCGAAGCGCGAGGGCGCGCTCCAGGGGCGCGACGAGGCGACCGCGCTGGCGTCGTGCACGGGCGACCAGGCGGTCGACGACAGCCACGAGACGTACGGGAACCGGAAAGCGGAGGGCGACCGTGCGGTGTTCGCCGCCGCCGAGGAACGCGGCCTGCGCGCGATGGCGGTCCGCCCGTGCATCGTGTACGGGCCCGACGACTACACCGAACGCCTGGACTTCTGGATCGACCGCGTCGCCGAGTACGACCGCGTCGTCGTCCCCGGCGACGGGACGAACGTCTGGCATCGCGCGTACGTCGAGGATGTCGCGAGCGCGCTCCGCGTCGTCGCCGAGAACGGCGCTGCGGGCGAAGCGTACAACGTCGGCGACCGCCGGCTCGTGACGCTCGAGGAGATGATCGACCTCATCGCGGACTGTCTCGGCGACGCCGCGGACGCCCCCGCGAGCGCGCCCGACGACGCCGGCGACGTCGAGGTCGTGCACGCGAGCGAACGCGAGCTCTCCATCGCGGACCTCTCCGCGGACGACTACGTCCTCTACCGGGACTACCCGCACGTCCTCGACACCGAGAAGCTCGCCGCGCTCGGCTGGGAGGCGACGCCGCTGCGGGAGGCGATGCAGCGAAGCGTCGACGACCACCTCGCGACCGACCGCGACGGCAGCGACCACGACCCCGGCCGCGACGCCGAGACCGCCGTCCTCGACGTCCTCGACACGCTGTAGGCCGTCGCACGAACCCCCTCTCACGAACCCCCTCCCCCTTCGGTCCGGCTTCACCACCAGACGGCGTAGAGCACGAGGAAGGTCGCGTACGCGCCGGCGGTCGCCAGGACGGGGACGACGTTCTGCATCGCGAGCACGCGACCGGTCGTCTCGGGGTCGAAGAGGTCCGCGGCCGAGGGGATGTCCTCGGCCGACTCCTCGCCGATTTCGGGCGGCTCCTCGTCGGGGTCGTCCGCGGCGAGCGCGCCGACGGACACCGCCGGCGACTCCTCGCCCTGGACGGCACCGGACACGGTCGCGGTCCGGGTGGCGCGCCCCCAGCCGAGGCCGACGATGGACGTGGTCGCGATGATGACGAACGACGCCGGGATGCCGATCGCGGAGAGGCCGACGACGATCGTCGAGGAGACGACCGCGACGATGATGGCGGCGGTCAGCGGGAGGTCGGTGATGTCGTTCCCGAGCGTGTCGAGCGTCCGGCGTGCGATGGTGAACGCGCCGACCGCGACCGCGACGCCACCGAGGACGATCATCGCGTCCAGGTCGACGCCCGCGCCGACGAGCGGTGCGATGGCGTTCGCGATGTTCGACGTCCCGGAGGAGAACCCCATCAGGCACCCGATGGCGACGACGACGACGCCGCCGGTGAGTTCGCGCCGCGTCGTGTTCGGGCCGGCGGCCGGCCGCGGGATCAGGCCGTCGCGGTTCACCTCGAACAGCGACCCGGGCGTGCTCTCGATGGCGACCCAGGCGTCGATGCGCGGGTACCAGTACCGGCCGATGACTGCGGACGTCCAGAAGCCGATGACGGGCGCGACGATCCACCAGACCGCGATCTCGCCCATCACCGTCCAGTCGAGCGCGCCGCTGGCGACGCCCAGGCCCGCGATGGCGCCGACGGCCGTCATCGACGTGGACGCGGGCACGCCGAAGTAGTTCCCGACGAACAACGCGCCGCCGATGAAGAACAGGACGACGATGCTGGACTCGATCGTGAACACGCCCGGGTCGGTGACGAGCTCGGACCCGAGCGTCGCGACGACGCGTCGTCCGAGCGTCCACGCGCCGACGAAGAAGAACCCCGACATGAGGGCGGCCGCGACGGTCTTCGAGATGGCGTTCGCGCCGACGGCGGGGCCGAACGCTGGCCCCGTCGTCGACCCGCCGATGTTGAACCCGACGAACAGCGCGACTGCGATGCCGACGAGAAGGAGCACTTCGACCATACCGGGGAAAGCGGCGCGAACGCAATAAGTGAGTGCGTCGCGGGTGCGCGGCGACCGTCGGCGACCTGAACTCAGCGACAGCGGTCGTCGCCGGTGACGTTCCCGCTGTGACGGGCTGCGGTCGCTCGCAGGTCCGCCGCGACGCGCTCGTGGTGGAACTCGCAGGATTCGACCGCGCAGCCGACGGCGTCCGCGTCAGCGCTCCCCACGGGGACCTCGTGAACGGTCGCCCGCATCGCGCACGCCGAGTCGATGTCGTCGGGACCGTCGACGTCCGCGCCCACCGCGAACCCGACCTCGTACGCGACAGCCGGGTCGTGCCCGCACTCGGGCGCACCCGCCGCGTCGTCGCTCGAAGCGTCCGGCATCGTCACCCACGGAAGAGGTTCATCACTTCGTCGGCGACCTGGCCCTCGACCGCGACGACGTACGTGTGCCCGGGCTGGAGGACGGTGTCCGCGCTCGCGACCGTGTCGCCGTCCTCGTCGCTGACGACGAGACTCCCGTGGGGGAGCGACACCTTCGAGAGCGTCTTCCCCGCGACCGGCGCGCCCTCGGCGACGCGGAGCTCGTACACCTCCAGGTCGCCCGACAGTCCCGTGAGCGCACCGAAGTCCTCCTCGATGGCGGTCACCGCGACGCGGCCGCCGGCGCGCTCCGGGAACACCACCTGGTCGGCGTACGGCGCGAACTCCTCGACGTCCGGGTACGTCGACCGGAGTATCGTCCGCGTCGACGGGTCGATTCGCTTCGCGGTCGTGCACACCGCGACGTTCGTCCCCATCGTGTCCGTGAGCGCCGCGACGACGTCCGCGCGCTCGACGTCCGCTTGCGCGAGCACGCTCGGTCGCGTCGCGTCGCCCTCTATCGCCGTCGCGACGTACGCCGCCTCCAGCTCCGCGAGTTGTTTCGGGTCTCGCTCCACCACCACGAGGTCGTGCCCGTGGTCGTCGAGTTGCTTGATCGCGCGGAGCGCGACCGGGCCACTCCCAACGACGACCACCCGCAGCGGTCCGTTCGTCATCGTTCACCCCTCGACTCGCCATCGCCTTCACGTTCCGGGTCGGTTCCCGTCTCCTCGGAATCACGCGACCCACGCACGTCACCCTGGTCGTAGCCGGCAGCGTCCCGCGTCGCGAGCTCGGCGTTCGCGTCGACGTGGTCGAGCGACCGATGCGCGGTGGCGTCGCCCGACGTCGTCCCGCTCATCCCGCTTCCGACGTCGTCGCCCGCGACGTCGGCCTCCCCACCGGTGTCGACGTCGATCCCCTCGCTCGCGCCGCCGGCGGGGTCGCGCCGCAGGCCGACGCGACCGAGTGCGAGGTACGCGACCCCGCCGAGGACGAGCCATCCGAACGCGAGCGCCGCCGTCGTGGGGTCCGCCGTGACGAGATAGTACCCGAGGACGAGGTTCCCGAGGATGCCCGCGACCGCCGGCAGCGGATACGCCGGCATCTCGTAGGGGCGACGCATGTCGGGGCGCTCCCGGCGGAGCTTGATGACGCTCGCGTTCACGACGACGAACGACAGCAGGAAGAACAGGCTCGACAGCGACCCGACCTGGCGGATCGGGACGAACGTGACGGAGACGAGCATCACGACCGCGCTCGCCACCACCGCGATGAGTGGCGTCCCGAAGCGATGATGGATGCGGCCGATTCCCGCGGGCAACAACCGGTCGCGTCCCATCGCGAACGCCACCCGGCTGGACGCGAGCACGACCGCGTTCAGTGCCGACACCGTCGAGAACACCGCACCGAACGCGATGACCGAGGCCCCGTTCTGGAGTATCGGGATGTCCGCCGGCATGAATCCCTTCGCCGCCTCCGCGATCCCGCGCTCCCCGGCGCCGGCGAGTCCACCCGCGCCGAGCGTCCCGATGGCGACGAGAACGACGACGAGGTAGATGACGATGGTCGCCGCGAGCGACAGGAAGATCGCTCGCGGGATGTTCTTCCGCGGGTTCTTCACCTCCTCGGTGACGGTCGCGATGAGGTCGTACCCCTCGAACGCGATGAACGTCAACCCCATCGCGGGCAGGATCGCGTTCACCGTCCCGTTCGTGAAGAACGGCTCGAACTCCGAGAGGTCGACGGCGTTCGCGCCGTACGCGGAGAACACGACGAGGATGATGATCTTGATGATGGTCACGACGGTCTCCGCACCGCCGCTGGCGGCGGTCGATACCGCGTTCAGGACGACGAGGAACCCGACGAGCCCGACCGCGTACAGCACCTTCCAGGTGATGGGGCCGGCGAGCGCGCCCGAGGGCAGTCCTTCCCAGTAGAAGTGCACGAACTCGAGGAAGTTCCCCGCGAACCCGAGCGCGTAGAGCGCGCCGGCGATCATGTACGCGAACCAGAGCATCCACCCCATCTGGAACGCTATCGAGTCCCTGAACACCTCCTCGACGAACGCGTACCCGCCGCCGCTCTTCGGGATGGCGGACGCGAGCTCCGCGTACGACAGTGCGGTGAACGACGTGACGACACCGTTCAGTCCGAACACGAGGATGGCGGCTGGCCCCGCGATGTCCGCGGCCAGTCCCGTGAGAACGAAGATGCCCGCGCCGATCATCGCACCCATCCCCACCATCGTCGCGTCGAGCAACCCGAGGCTCGCCGACGGCGACCGCCCTTCGTGCTGTGCCATTCGTCACTCGCGTACACGACCATCCGCCTTAATGTCTGGTCCCGACCCCATCGCGTGGGAACTCGTACCCGTTGCTATCCGACTGGCGTCGTCCCTGCGGGACGCGTCGAGGCGAAAGGTTTCTCCGCGCTAAGGGCGACGATGCGGGTATGTTCGACAAGTCGACGTGGATTCGACTCCCGCGGAACGTCGTCGTCGGTCACGACGTGCTCTCCCAGACCGTCGAGGTCGTCGATGACATCCACCTGACTGGGCGACCGCTCATCGTCACGAGCCCGACGCCGCGCGAGGTCGCCGCCGCGCCCATCGTCGCGCAGTACGAGGAACGCGGCATCGACCCGGAGGTCGTCACCGTCGAGAAGGCGCGCTTCGAGACCGTCGAGGCGGTCGCCGAAGCCGCGGGGAACGACGACATCGGGTACGTCGTCGGCGTCGGCGGCGGGAAACCGATCGACATCGCGAAGATGGCGAGCGACCACTGCGACAAGGGCTTCGTGAGCGTGCCGACGGCGGCGAGCCACGACGGTATCGTCTCCGGGCGCTCCTCGATCCCCGAGGGCGACACGCGCCATTCGGTCGCAGCGGACCCGCCGCTCGCGGTCGTCGCCGACACCGGCATCCTCGCGGACGCGCCGTGGGAGCTCACGACCGCGGGCTGTGCGGACATCATCTCGAACTACACCGCCGTGATGGACTGGCGGCTCGCGAACCGCCTCCAGGACGTCGAGTACAGCGAGTACGCCGCCGCGCTCTCGGAGATGACCGCGGAGATCCTCGTCGACAACGCCAGCATGGTCCGCCCCGGCCTCGAGGAGTCGGCGTGGGTCGTCACGAAGGCGCTGATGTCCTCGGGCGTCGCGATGAGTATCGCCGGGTCGTCGCGGCCCGCGTCCGGCGCCGAGCACCTGTTCAGTCACCAGCTCGACCGACTCACGCCGAACGCGGCACTCCACGGGCACCAGGTCGGCGTCGGCTCCATCATGACCGCGTACCTCCACGGCGGCGACCGCGGCATCTGGCGGGACATCCGCGACGCGCTCGCGGCCATCGACGCGCCCACGACCGCCGACGAACTCGGCATCGACCCCGACGTCGTCATCGAGTCGCTCACGACGTGCCACGCCATCCGCGACCGCTACACGATACTCGGCGACGGCATGAACGAGGACGCGGCGCGCGAGGTCGCGCGGAAGACCGGCGTCATCTGAGCGCGCTCGCGACGAGGGAGGAGGGAGAGCGGTCGAGGCGTCCGATTCTCGACTGCCTACCCGAGTTCCGCGTCCTTGAACCGCCAGTAGCCGACGGCGAGCGGGACGACGAGCCAGACGAGCAGGCTGGCGACCATGACCTCGGGCGCGAGGTACCACGCCTGGTCGTTGATCCGCTCCAGCGCGCTCGTCTTCGCCTCCGCACGGAGGTCGGTCGCGTACTGGTTCAGGTACATGCGCTGGGTCACGACCTGGAGGCCCTGCTGGTACGCCATCGCTGGCGAGATCGCGGCCTGGATGAACTGGAAGATGTCTCCCTCCAGCGCCATCCCGAGGAGGTCGTTCGTGACGTACCGGATGAGGCCCGGGATGGAGATGGAGGGGATGAGGTTGAACGGGATGGTGACGAAGTAGAACCCGACGGCGCCAGCCATCGCGCTCGACCGCGACCTCGTCATCGCGGAGATACCGACCGCGACCGAGACCATCACGAGCACGAGGAGCGCGGTGAACGCGAGCGTCGGCGCGAACAGCGCAAGTTGGGGGTCGGAGTACTGGGTGGCGGCGACGACGACGCCGATGACGAACACGAGCATCGTCGCGGCGAGCATCAACCCGCCGCGCGAGAGGAACTTCGCGAGCACGACCTCCTTGCGCGTGTTCGGGAGCCCGAGGAGGAAGTTGACGGTACCGCTCTCGCGCTCACCGGCGATGGCGAGGTAGCCGGCGACGAGCGCGATGAACGGCAGGAGGAACAGGCCGACCGAGGAGACGATACTGATGATACCGAACGAGTTGACGGTCTCGGAGACGAGCGTCGGGCCGACGAAGATGAGGAGCGCGATGATGCCGTAGAGACTGAACACGCCCCAGACGAGCTTCGACCGGCGCGCGTCGAGGAAGTCCCGGCGCGCGATCGCGGTGAGGTTCTCCATCAGGCGCTCACCTCCGCCTCCTGCTCGCGGTCGCTGCGGTCCACGCCGTCGCCGGACGTGTACTGGTTGAACAACTCCTCGAGGTCCGTCTCGTCGCTCACGATGTCCGTGACGGTCGTCTCCGCGTCGACGTGCTTCACGACGTCGACCTTCGCTCGCGGGTCGCTACACGTCACCTCGATGGCGTCACCGCGGCCGGTCGCGTGCTCGACGCCGTCGACCGCGGTGAGGTCGAGCGCGTCCACGGCCGGCATCGGGTCGACCTCGAGTTCGATGGTGGTCGCACCGCCGACGTCGTCCCGGAGGTTGTCGATGGTGTCGACCGCGGCCATCGAGCCCTCGCGCATGATGCCGACGCGGTCGCAGACCGCCTCGACCTGCGGGAGCTGGTGACTGGAGAAGAACACGGTCGTGCCGCGCTCGGCCTCCTCTCGGATGATGTCGCGCATCTCCTGGATACCCGTCGGGTCCAGGCCCGACGAGGGCTCGTCGAGCACGAGGAGGTCCGGGTCGTCGACGAGCGCCATCGCGAGCGCGAGCCGCTGGGTCATTCCCTTCGAGAACTCGCCAGCGCGGCGCTCCCACGCCTCCTCCTGGAGGTGGACGCGAGAGAGGAGGTCGCGAGGCGCGTCGGTTGCGTCCTTCGTCTCGATGGCGTACTCGACGTGCTCCATCGCGGTCAGGCGGTCGTACACGGAGAAGCCCTCGGGGAGGACGCCCGTGCGTTGCCGGATGGCGATGGGGTCGCGGTGCGTGTCGTACCCGAGGACCTCCGCGCGCCCTTCCGTCGGCCGGAGGAAGTCGAGGAGGACGTTGATGGTCGTCGACTTCCCGGCGCCGTTCGGGCCGAGGAACCCGAATATCTCGCCTTCCTCGACGTGGAGGTCGAGCGCGTCGACGGCCGTGAGGTCGCCGAACCGCTTCGTCAGGTTCTCTGTTCGTATGGCGGGGGCCATACGTCGCCAACGACAGCCGCGTGCTGTAAGTTTTCTCACTCGTCTCGCCGAGACCCGCCGCGCGCGCCGGTCAGACGTGCTCGTCGAGGAACTCGGCGACCGCCGAGTACGCCTCCACGCGGTTCTCGAGCTTGCTGAACCCGTGGCCTTCGTCGTCGAAGACGAGCTTCCGGACGGGGACGCCCTGCTCGCGTGCCTCCTCGACGATCTGCTCGGCCTCGCCGACGGGGACGCGCGGGTCGTTCTCGCCGTGCAGGACGAACAACGGCGCCGCTATCTTCTCGACGTTGTTGATGGGGCTGATGGACTCCAGGAACTCGCGGTCGTGCTCGAGGCTCCCGTACTCGGCCTCGCGGAGCTTCCGACGCCACTCGCCGGTGTTCTCGAGGAAGGATACGAAGTTCGCGATGCCGACGACGTCCACGCCGGCCGCCCACAGGTCGGGGTACTCGGTCATGCACGCGAGCACCATGAACCCGCCGTAGGACCCGCCCATGCACGCGATGCGGTCCGGGTCGACCGCGGGGTGGTCGTGGAGCCACTCGACGCACGCCTTCACGTCCGCGACCGAATCCATCCGCTTCTCGACGTCGTCCAACCTGGTGTAGGTCTCGCCGTACCCCGTCGACCCGCGGACGTTCGGCTCGAAGTACGCGTACCCGCGGTTCAGGAAGTACTGCTTCACGGGGTTGAACGACGGCCGTCGCTGGCTCTCCGGGCCACCGTGGATGCTCACGACGACCGGCGTGTCGCCGTCGCCGGCCGCGCCCTCACCGTCCGCGGCGTCCTCGGGGAGCGTCAGGAACCCCGGGACGTCGACGCCGTCGAAGCTCTCGACGTGCACGAGCTCGGGCTCCCTGAAGGAGTCCTCGGGGATGCCCGCGGTCGCCGCGTACGTCCACCGCTCGGTGTCGCCCGTCTCCGTCTCGACGACGTACACGTTCGTGTTCACGGCCGCGCCCGTCGCCGTGATCGCGTACCGGTCCGCGTCCGGCCCCCACGAGACCCCGCCGGCGATGCCGCCGGGGAGGTCCGGGCTCGGGAACGCGTCGTACTCGGTCTCGCCCGTGAACTCCGCGACCGTGAGGTCCGTGTAGCCGTCGACGTTCCGCGAGAACGCGAACCGCCCGGACTCGTGGTCGATGCTCACGCCGTCGACGTTCCACTCGCCGCCGTCCTCGACGACCTCGCGCTCCAGCGTCTCGAGGTCGATGCGCGCGAGGTACAGCGTGTCGCTCCCGTCGCCAGTACAGCAGTACACCGCGTCGTCCTCCGGCCCGAACGACGGGCTGTGAAACCGGATCTCGTCGTCGTGGGGCGTGATACACTCGAACTCGCCCGTCTCGAGGTCCAGCACGTACACGTCCTGGTCGACGTTCGAGTACGCCTCGTGGACGAGCAGGCGGTCGTCGCTCGGCGACCACCCCGCGGGCGTCAACCAGCCGGAGCCCTCGTGGACGAGCTCGGCGTCGTTCCCCGTCTCGTCGCGGCCCTGCACGTACACGTCGAAGACGCTCTCGTCGCGGCGGTTCGACGTGAACGCGAACCGCTCGCCGTCGTGACTCCACCCGCCCCAGCGGTGCTTCGCGTCCGGCCGCCCCGTGAGGTTCACGACCTCGCTCCCGTCCCCGCTGAGTCGATACAGCTGCGCGCGCTCGTTCCCGCCCTCGTCCATCCCGAACGCCAGCTCGTCGTGCTCGGGCGACCAGGACGCGAACGTCACGCGCTCCTCGTAGAACGTCCGCTGAACCGGCCACGAACCCGGCTCGTCGACCGTCCACACCTGCGACGTTCCCGTCGTGTCCATCATGAACGACAGCCGGTCGCCCTCGGGCCCGAACGACGCCCCGCTCGCCGACCGCACGTTCAGATACCGCTCGATATCGTACGACATGCCATCACGTCCACGGCGCGGGACCCTAAGGCGTTGGGTCACGGAATCGCGGTCGCTCGCGGGAGGAGACTACGAAAGAAGCGGCCGGGTCGCGGGAGCCGGGCTAGCTGTGGATGCCCATCGCTTCGATCTGCTCCTGGTAGCGGTTCCGGATGGTGACCTCGGTGACCTGCGCGACGTCGGCGACCTCGCGCTGGGTCTTCTTCTCGTTGCAGAGCAGGCTCGCGGCGTAGATGGCGGCGGCGGCGTAGCCGGTCGGGGACTTCCCCGAGAGCAGGCCCTTCTCGGCGGTCGTCTCGATTATCTCGTTGGCCTTCGTCTGCACCTCCTCGGAGAGTTCGAGCTCCGAGCAGAACCGCGGGACGTACTTCTTCGGGTCGACGGGCTTCATCTCCAGGCCGAGTTCCTGGCTGATGTAGCGGTACGTCCGACCGATCTCCTTGCGTTCGACGCGCGATACCTCGCTGATCTCCTCGAGACTTCGTGGAATCCCCTCCTTCCGGCAGGCGGCGTAGAGCGCCGAGGTGGCGACGCCCTCGATGGAGCGCCCGCGGATGAGGTCCTCCTTGAGTGCGCGTCGATAGATGACGGAGGCGACCTCCCGGACCGACCGTGGGACGCCGAGCGCGCTCGCCATCCGGTCGATCTCGCTGAGCGCGAACTGGAGGTTGCGTTCCCCCGCGTCCTTCGTGCGGATGCGCTCCTGCCACTTGCGCAGCCGATGCATCTGGCTGCGTTTCTTCGACGATATCGAACGCCCGTAGGCGTCCTTGTCCTTCCAGTCGATGGTGGTCGTGAGCCCCTTGTCGTGCATCGTCTGCGTTGTCGGGGCGCCGACCCTGGACTTCTCCTGTCGCTCCTGATGGTTGAACGCGCGCCACTCCGGACCGGGGTCGATCTGCTCCTCCTCGACGACGAGCCCGCAGTCGTCGCAGACGAGTTCTCCCCTGTCCGAACTCTTGACCAGGTTGTCGGATTCGCACTCGGGGCACTCCCGAACCCCTTCCTGCTCCTCCGACTCGTCGGCCTCGAGGTCTCGCTCCCGCTGGCGGGTGGACCGTGTCATCGCACTTTTATAGTAGTAGTTCCAGGTAACTTAAAACTTCGGCCGGTATCTGACCCGTGCTGCGAGGTCAGAATCCGCCGGTGGAATCGGTCGAATCGAAAGACGGCGTCGATTTTAATTCAATTGACACTGGAACGGAATCAGAACCGTTATCACTCAGAACGGGTGACCAAGGGTCAATGCCGGTCATCGAGTGCGACGTCGACGCCGCCCGCGAGGCGCTCGCCGACGCCGGAGCGACCATCGAGGAGGGGAACACCGAGCACGAACACTACCGTGCGCACCACGGCGACGCCACCGCCGTCGCGTACGACGACAAACTCGTCGTGCAGGGCGCGAACCCGCGGGACATCGAAGCCGTCGTCCGCGACGACAGTGGCGGCCGCGCGCACCTGTACTTCGACGGGGCGTGCCGCGGAAACCCCGGTCCAGCGAGCGTCGGGTGGGTCATCGTCACAGACGGCGGCATCGTCGCCGAAGGCGGCGACACCATCGGGCGGAAGACGAACAACCAGGCCGAGTACGAGGCGCTCGTCGCCGTCCTCGAGGCCGCGCGCGACTACGGGTACGACGAGGTCCAGGTACGCGGCGACTCCGAACTCATCGTGAAGCAGGTGACCGGCGAGTACGGCGTCAACGACCCCGACCTCCGCGAGTACCGCGTCCGCGTTCACGAACTCCTCCGCGCGTTCGACGACTGGACGATATCGCACGTTCCGCGGGAGATAAACGACCGCGCCGACGAACTAGCGAACGACGCACTCGACAATGCCTGAAGACGCAAACCCCGTCCGAGACGGACACGAGGAGGGTGCAGCCGACGACGCGCCACGCGAGGACCCGACGACGGCGGCCAGCGCCGGAGAGCTCCCTGGCAGGGTCGTCGACCACGCGGACCGCCTGACGCGTCTCGCGCGCGAGGCGGTCGACGAAGACGAGGCCGCAGCGTACCGCACGGACCGCGAGGAGACGCTCGCCGAACACGGATTCACCGCGCGGGTCCGCGAGGACGACGCGGGCGAGACGCTCGTCCTCCACCCCGAGGAGTGGCTCGACGACGGCACCATCCGGCCCGACCGCATCGAGGACACCGACCGCGCGGTCGAGGTCTCACTGTCGGGTGCGAGCGACCCCGACGAGTGGCAGGACGTCGACGACCACAACCGCGCGCTCGTCGAATCGGTCCGCGAGAACCACGGCGAGGTGCACGGGACGAACGCGACCGTGCTCGCCGACTTCGCGGGGAACCACTACGCGAAACCCATCGAGGACCTGACCGCGACCGAACTCCGCGAGTTCGAGACCGAGTACGTCCCGCGGAACGCGTGGCTCGACGACGACCAGAGCACGGTGCTCCGCGAGAGCGTCCGCTACGCGTTCGACGTTGCGAAAGAACGAGTGCCCGATTGGTGACCGCTCGCGCGGTCGAGGTGCCTGTCAGTCGCCTGCGAACCCTTACTGCTGTTCGTCGACGAGGTCGCGGAGCTCCTCGGCGCGCTCGTCGTCGGTGACGAGCTTCGAGAGCGACCACTCGATCTGGTCCATGACGGCGGCGTAGCCGTCGTCGGTGAGCTCGTACTGGTTCGTGCGCTTGTCGAGCTCGGACTTCTCGACGAGGCCCATGCCGACGAGTTCGTCGAGGTTCGGGTACAGGCGGCCGTGATTGACCTCGGTCCCGTAGTAGTCCTCGAGTTCTCGCTTGATGGCGAGCCCGTACATCGGTTCCTTCCCGAGGATGACGAGGATGTTGTGCTGGAATGCGGTAAGTTCGCGTGCGATGCCCTGTTTGCCGGTCACGGATTGCGCCTCTGACATGCCTAGGTAAATGTCATCAAGCTATTTAACAGTTCTCAACTGTTCGAAGCTCGGCCGTCCGCTTCGGGCCTCTGTCGGGCGAAAACGGCTCCTAATCGGTGCGTTGGTGCCAGTAATCGCCGATGGCTATCGAGTTGCTGACCGACAGATTGGACTTTCATATTCATGCCCTCTCGACTCCTTCTCAGTTGCCGACTCGCCCTCGTACATACGAACTGACGTGTGTGCTTCCAGAGGGTTCGGCGTCGGGCGGGAACCAGTGCGCCGTCGTGCGAACGAACCGAAGGGCCTATTTCGTTCTCTCTCGCAGTCACGGCCTGCAATGACGAACCTCTGGGAAGACCTCGAGACGGGCCCGAACCCGCCCGAGGAGATCTACGCAGTCGTGGAGTGCCTCAAGGGCGAGCGGAACAAGTACGAGTACGACAAGGACGTCCCCGGCGTCGTCCTCGACCGCGTCCTTCACTCGAACGTGCACTACCCGAGCGACTACGGGTTCATCCCGCAGTCGTACTACGACGACGAGGACCCCTTCGACGTGCTCGTGCTCGTCGAGGATCAGACGTTCCCCGGGTGCATCATCGAGGCCCGTCCCGTCGCGCTCATGAAGATGGACGACGACGGCGAGCAGGACGACAAGGTCATCGCGGTCCCGACCGAGGACCCGCGCTACGACCACATCGAGGACCTGGAGGACATCCCCCAGCAGCAGCTCGACGAGATCGACGAGTTCTTCGCGACGTACAAGAACCTCGAGGAGGGCAAGGAGGTCGAGACCCTCGGGTGGGAGGACAAGGCCGCGGCGAAGGACGCCATCGAGCACGCGATGGACCTGTACGAAGAGAACTTCTGACGCCGGACGCGGTTCCGCTCGTTTCTCTCGCTGTTCTCCGCGGTCGATGCGTCCGGACTGGTGCGCGGCCGGCGGTCGCTTCGCGCCGTGATTCGTCCTGGTTATGCGTCCCGCCCGAACCCATGCGTTATGAGCATGAGTAATAATATGTGGTGGTGGGCCGTACTCGTAACCGTCATGGCCACCGCACGTCACCCGACCATCGACCCGGACGACGCCGAGTCGGACGCCGCCCCGGACGACGACCGCGACCCCGCCCCGGAACGCCCCGGCGTCGGTATCGCGCACACGACCGTCGTCCCGACGAACTTCGGTCGCGACGACTGACCGCGACGACGCACGCCCGACCCACGTCCCGGCCGATGCGACATCCCGTGCTAAAAGAAAGTTCTTGTATCCCACCCTGTAACTGGCGGGTATGGGTCTCTTCGACCGGCTTCGCGGCGACGACGCACCCCGCGTCGCCTTCTTCGGAATCGACGGGGTACCGTACAGTCTCATCCGTGACAACCCCGACGTCTTCCCGAACCTGAACGAGCTCGCGAACGAGGGAAGCGCCGGCGCTATCGACTCCATCGTCCCGCCGGAGTCGAGCGCGTGCTGGCCGGCACTCACCACGGGCCGGAACCCCGGCGAGACGGGGGTCTACGGGTTCCAGGACCGCGAAGTCGGGTCGTACGACACGTACGTTCCGATGGGGCGCGACGTCCAGGTGGACCGCGTCTGGGACCGCGTGAGCGACGACGGACGGGACGCGACCGTGATGAACGTCCCCGTGACGTTCCCGCCGCAACGCGACGTCCAGCGGATGGTCAGCGGGTTCCTCTCCCCGAGTATCGACAAGGCCGCGTACCCCGACGAACTGCGGGACTTCCTCGAGAGCATCGACTACAAGATCGACGCGAACGCGAAGCTCGGGCACAAGGAGGACAAGACCGAGTTCATGGAGAACGCCCACGCGACGGTGGATGCGCGCTACGAGGCGTTCAGTCACTACGTCGAGCAGGACGACTGGGACCTGCTGTTCGGCGTGTTCATGACGACCGACCGCGTGAACCACTTCCTGTTCAAGGACTACGAGCAAGGGACCGAGAACAAGGAGTTGTTCCTCGAGTTCTACAGCAAGGTCGACGAGTACCTCGGGAAGCTCCGCGAGCAACTGCCCGAGGACGTGACGATGCTCGTCGCGTCCGACCACGGGTTCACGAGTCAGGATTACGAGGTGCACCTGAACGCGTGGCTCGAGGAGACGGGCTGGTTGTCGTACCAGGACGACGACCACGAGGAGCTCGGTGACATCGCCGACGACACGAAGGCGTACTCGCTCATCCCGGGTCGGTTCTACGTGAACCTCGAAGGCCGAGAGCCGCGCGGGAGCGTCCCGCAGGACGACTACGAGGACGTCCGCGACGAACTGAAAGCGGAACTCGAAGCGCTTGAGGGACCGGACGGGAAGAAGGTCGCGCAGCGCGTCGTCAAGAAGGAAGAAGCGTTCCGCGGCGACCACGAGGACATCGCACCGGACCTCGTCGTCATCCCGAACCACGGCTTCGACCTCAAAGCCGGATTCAAAGGCCACGACGACGTCTTCGGGACCGGCCCCCGCAACGGCATGCATAGCTTCGAGAACGCGAGCCTGTTCGTCGACGACCCGGACGCGAACATCGGCGACACCGACCTCTACGACATCTCCCCGACCATCCTCGAACTGATGGAGATCGACTACGACCGCACCGAATTCGACGGCGCGAGCCTCGTCTAATTCGGCTACCTTCTTCCCTGCCACCTTTTTCCGACGTCGGATGCGCTCATTGCGTTCGCGCACCGCTCCTTGGAAAAACGGGGCCGGGAAACTGCCCGAGCGCTCGCGTCGCTCGCGCGCCTGCCCCAGCGCGCGCCACGCCGGTTGTCGAGAGCGCGTCGCCAGGGGTCGTGACGTGGGTCTGGGGTGGTGGGACGGTAATCCTTTTCGCGAGAGCTACCGAAACGCGTGGTATGGTCGACGTTTCGGGCGGTGGGCGATACACGGAGATCGCGTCGCTGTTGGTCCTCGGGGTGACGTTCGGAGCGTTGTTCCTGAACGTCGACAACTGGTGGCTCGGGTTCGTCATCGGGTACGGCGTCGTGGTCCCGCTCGTCTCGCTTTTGACGGGGGAGGACGACGAGAGCGAGGACGTGCACGAGGAGACGGACCGTCGGATGGACGAGGCCCTCGGGGGACGGGGGCGGGTCGAGGACGCACCAGCGTCGAAGCGCGACGCGATGGAGACGCTCCGCGAACGCTACGCGCAAGGCGAACTCTCCGAGGAGCAGTTCGAGCGGAAACTCGAACGCCTCCTCGAGACGGAGACGCTCGAGGACGCGCGCGACACCGTCGAACGCTCTCGACGCGACCGCGAACGCGACGACGCGACGATGACCGACCCGGATCGCGAGTACGAACGCGAATACGAGTGACGTGACGCGGTCGCGGTACGGTTGCGGTCGTCACCAGCGCACCCTACCGAGCGCGAGCCGGGCGAGCGCTCGGGCAGTGCTTCGCCCAGGTTCCTCCAAGTATAGCGGGACCTTCGGTCCCGCTGACCGTGCGGACGGGCGCTTCGCGCCCGTGAGCAGACGGGGGTAGCCGAGTACCGCGAGGCCACGCTCCCCCAGAAAAAGGCGGTCGGTGAAAAGGTGGCTCCTAGAAGAGGTCGTCGAGCTCGTCGTTCTGGAAGGCTTCGGTGTGGTCGACCTCGTCTCGTTGTTGGCGTTCGCGGGCTTCTTTGGCGCGTTCCATGAATTCGTCGACGCGGCGGCTGCGTTCGACGCCACCCAGGAGGACGAGGGCGGCGAGGCGGTCGCTTTCGAGTGGGAAGTCGCCGCCGCGGACCTGGAGGCTGCCGGTTTCGTCCTCGACCCACTTCCGCGCTTTCTCGACGCCTTTGCGTGGGATGAGGTCGGGTTCGCCGGCGATGATGAGGAGGGCGCTGTCGGCGGTGGTGGCGTCGGGGAGGCTGGTGCCGGTGAGGAGGGCGTTCCGGGTGATGGTGGTGACGGCGTTGATGTTGTCCTCGGCGGTGTCGCCGCCGAGGGCGCTTGCGTAGCCGAGGCACGCGATGCCGCCTTCGCGGAGGGTGTTGATGATCTCGGAGGAGTCGACGACGCTCTCGGCGACGCCGTCGATGTTCTCGCCGCTGGCGAAGAGGAGGCCGACGCGTTGAGCGATGTTCTGGTTGATGCTGGCGAAGGCTTCTTCGACGCTTTCGCCGGCGTCGTGCCAGGCGTCGTTGTCGACGAGGAGGGTGGCGTCGGCTTCGCGGACGAGCGTCTTGAGGCTGCGGCCGGCGTTGGCTTGGTACATGGCGCCTTCGCCCCGGCCGGGGAGGATGCCGAGGCCGTAGACGGGGACGCTGTACACGCGCTGGAGTTCCTTCGCGAGGACGGGTGCGCCACCCGAGCCGGTGCCGCCGCCGAGGCCGGCGACGACGAAGATGGCTTCGGCTTCGGCGGTGATCTTCCCGTCGAGGGCGTCCATGACCTCGATGGCGTCGGCTTGCATGACTTCGGCGCCGAGTTCGTTGTCGCCGCCGACGCCGTGGCCGTTCACGCGGTCCTGGCCGACGAGTTGCGTCTCGATGTCGAGGTTCCGGAGGTCGGCTTCGGCGGTGTTGACGGCGAGTGCGCCTTTGACGGCGCCGAAGCCCATCTCTTGGTCGAACTCGGCCAGGCGCTGGGTGAGCTTTCCACCCGCTTGCCCGACGCCGATAAGGACCACTTTCATACGACGCTGGTTGCCGTGGCGTGCACAAAGACCTTCCCCATACTCAAGGGGGAATTGTAGGTTCGCTGCGGGTCGTGGGTCGGTTCGGGCGGCCGAGAGTTGATAGGGGAGGGGGCGGCGACGTGGGGGTATGGCAGGTGATTTCGCGGACCGGCTCGCGGCGGTCGACGACGCGCTCGTTGACGAGTCGAGTGAGGACGATGGAGCGAGCGGTCAGGCGTCCGGCGAGGCCGGTGACGGGGCGCCGTCGGACGCGGAGGTGGCGGCGCTCGCGGATCGGGTGGCGGAACTGGAGGCGGCGGTACAGGCGCTCAGAGGGTACGCGGGGAGTGTGCGGGCGGTGAACGACCGCGTGGAGGAGCGCGCCGATGCGGCGGTGGCGACGGCGGAGGACTGCCGGGAGCGCGTCGCGGCGCTGGAACGCGAGGTCGATGGGTCGACTGGTGTGGGAGGTCGTGGTGGCCGGGGTTCGCGTGCGGGGGCGTCGGGTGACCGGGGTTCGCGTGCAAGGGCGTCGGGTGACCGGCCTGCGGTGGTCGAGGGCGAGCGCGGTGGGTCGCCCGGGCGACGCGACGGACGGGCGGTCGATGGCGATGGGTCCAGGGTCGGGGACGGGAACGCGGGGGGTGCTGGTGGTGAGTCGGGCGGGGACGTGCCGTGGCCGCCGTCGTCGCCGCGGGCACCGTACGGCGAGCCGGACGCGGACGACGACCCCGAGCAGCCCGGGCTGGTGGCGCGCCTCCGGGACGCGCTGTGACGGTTCGCGTGGTCGTCGCGGTCGCGCTCGCGGTGGCGGTCCTCGCGGTGGCCGCGCCCGGGATGCAGGCCGCTCGCGAACACGCTGCCGTCTCGGCGGTGGAGGCGGACGCGGATCGGCTGGGTGCGGCGGTCGCTGCGATGGCGGCCGCGCCGCGAGGGTCGCGTCGCGTGGTCGCGCTCTCGCTCCCCGATGCGGCCGCTGGCACGGCGCGCGTCGCCGCCGTTCGCGTGACGCCGCGCGCGGTCCGCTATCGGCTGGCGTCGGGACGTCGTGGCGGACGTCGACTCCCCGCCGAGGTCCGCCCGGCCGGTAGCGGCCGCGGTGACGGCGATGCCCACGGGGAGCGACGACGCGACGCCCTGGTGTTCGAGTCGCCGGGCACGCACCGCGTCGTCGTGACGGCGACGGCGTGTGGCGTCCGCGTCGCTGCGCTCGGAGCGCCGACCGACAGCGCGGTCGACGATACCCGGCGGGCTGCGGGCGAGGGTCTAAACGACGGGACGCGGCCAGCGTCGGCATGTTCGAACGTGGCGGCGAGTGCGGGTGTGCGACGAGCGTCGAGGGGGATGCGCTCCGCGTCGACGCGAGCGAGTGCGACGACGACGGTGACCTGACGACTGCGCCGGGGTGTCGTGCGACGGTCGTCGACGCCTGCCGCGACCGAGCGGTCGAGTCGGTGGCGGTGCGAGCGCGCGGGTTCGAGCGTCGGTACGGCGACGGCGCGTGTGCGCTGTTCGCCACGGCGGGTGCGTTCGCCGCGCGCGTCGCCGGCCGGGACGACCCGCTCGCGTCGACCGCGCGCCGCGACCCGCTCGCGGCAGCACGGCAGGCTCGCGCTCGCTCCCCGCCGGTGTCGGCGTGGGCGGCGGAATCCGGGCTCCTCGTCGCTGCGGACGGTCTCGGCACGTACGACGCGATGATCGTCCGCGAGGGGCCGGTGGTCGCACCGGCTCGCGTCAGACTCGACGCGCCCGAGGAGTGGTCGGTCGTCGACGAGCGGTCGCTCTCGACGGGTGCGACGGCGACCCGGTACCGCGACGGCCGCGGCCGCCCGCGCTACCACCTTCGGCCGCCGTGGGCGACGCTCGACCGCTCGGGCCGCGAGGCGTTCCGTCGAGCGTACGAGCGCCTCGCCGCTGGTAACGTCGGCGCGAGCGAGCGCGCCCCGCGACGCGCCGCGGCGGCGGTCGTCGACGGCGACCCGAACGACGTCGTCGTGGACGCACTCCGCCGGCAGACGACCGGGCACGGCGTCCTCGAGGACGCGTTCGCGGACTCGGCGGTGACGGACGTGTACGCGCCGAGCGCGGACGAGGGGCCGGCGCTCCACGTCGGCCTGCGGGACGCGGACTCGGTACCGACGAACGCGCGGGTGACCGTCGACGGGGCGAGCGCGTTCGCGTCCGGCGTCCGCGCGGAGAGCGGGCGGGCGTTCTCGCGGGCGTCGCCGACGGTGGACGCCGCGACCAGTATCGGCGGGACGCCGGTCCGCGTCGCGGGCGTCCGCGAGCCGGTCGCCGAGGGCGTCGGGTTCGCGTTCCGGCGCGGGGACGCTGACGCGTTCACGCTCCCCGAACTCGTCGCGAACGGGACGCTCCCGAGCGACGCGGCCGCGCTGCTCTCGCTTGCCGCCCGCCGGGCCGCGGCCTCGCTCGTCGCGGGCGCTCGCGGCGCCGGGAAGACGACGCTCCTTGGCGCGCTCTGCTTCGAGTTCGCGCCGACGACGCGGGCGGTGTTCGTCGAGGACACGCCCGAGCTCCCTGTCGACGCGCTCCGCGCGGACGACAGGGACGTCCAGGGGTTGCGGACGAGCGAGCGCGGGGACGGGCTCACCGCGGCGGCGGCGCTCCGGACCGCCCTCAGGTTGGGCGAGGGCGCGCTCGTCGTCGGCGAGGTCCGCGGCGAGGAGGCGCGCGTGCTCTACGAGGCGATGCGCGTCGGCGCGAGCAGCGACGCGGTGCTCGGCACCATCCACGGGGACGGGGCGCGCGAGATACGCGAGCGCGTCGTCGAGGACCTCGGCGTGTCCGCGTCGTCGTTCGCGGTCACCGACTGCGTGGTGACGTGTCGCCGCGTCGCCGTGGACGGCCGCGCTCAGCGTCGCGTCGCGCGCATCGAGGAGGTCGTCGGCGACGGCGCGTCGGCGTCCTTCGAGCCGTTGTTCGCGCTCGACGACGCGGGCGACCTCGAATCGACCGGACGCATCGAAGAGGGTGCGAGCGAGCTCGTGGCGTCGCTCGCCACCGCGACGGAGTCGTACGATGACGTGTGCGACGGCCTGGCGGACCGCGAGAAGGTGCTCGCACGGCGTGCCCGGGGCGGCGCGCACGACCCGGGCGTCTGGACGACGACGAGGCGGTCGACGTGACGACCGACGCCGAGTCGGGCCTGTTTCCGCGAACACTCGCGGCGCTCGCGGCGCTCGCACCACTGGACGTCACCGCGAGCCCCGAGCTCCGCGGCGCGCTCGCGACGCTCGGCGTCCCGACCGCGGGCGAGACGGTCGTGCGCGCTGGCTACGGTGCGGCCGCGGTGACCGGGGCGGTCGTCGTCCTCGTGGGGTCGCTCGCGCCGCTCCCGTCGCTCGCTCTCGTCCCGATGGCGCTCGCGGCTGCGGTCGCGGTCGCGCACGGCGTCCACGAACTCCCCGTCGTGCTCGCGACGCTCCACCGGCGGCGTGCGCTCGGTCGCGCCCCAGACCTCGTCGCCCGGCTCGCCCTGCGATTGCACGTCGAGCCCGCGCTCGAACCCGCGGTCGCGTTCGCGGTCGACGCGAGCGACGACGCGCTCGCCACGGCGCTTGCGGCACGCTGCCGGCGCACCGACCGGCTCGACGACGCGCTCCTCGCGTTCGCCGACGCGCACGCCGACGACGCGCCCGGCCTCCGCAGAGCCTGCCACCTGCTCGCGAGCGCACCGGACGCGCCCGACGGCGACCGCGGGCGGCGCGTCGACCGCGCGTTCCAGGCGGTCCTCGACGGGACGCGCGACCGTCTCCGAACGTACACGACCGCGCTCTCGGGGCCGGTGAACGCGCTGTACGCGTTCGGCGTCCTCCTCCCGCTCGCGCTCGTCGCGGTGCTGCCGGCGGCGGGCGCCGCGGGCCTCCCGGCGTCGCTCCCGGTGGTCGTCGCGGTCTACGACGTGCTCCTCCCGCTCGTCCTGCTCGCGGCGACGGCGTGGGTGCTCGCGAACCGCCCGGTCGCGTTCCCGCCGCCCAGGGTCGACCGCGACCATCCCGCGGTCCCGGCGCGACGCTGGCCCGCGTTTGCGACCGGTGCACTCGCCGGCGCGGTCGTCGGCGGCGGTACGTTCGCGCTCGCGAGCACGAACGGGTTCGGCGTCCCGCTCCTGGTGGGCGTCGCCGCGCTCGTCCCGCCGTGGCTCGCCGCCGTCCTCGGCGTCGGCGTCGGCGCCGGGGTCGCCGCCGGGCGACTCACGGCCGCCGCAGCGTCGGTCCGCGAGCGCGCGCTCGCCGTCGAGGACGGACTCGTGGACGCGGCGTACGCGGTCGGGCGACGCGTCGCGAACGGCGACGCCGTGGAGGATGCGCTCGCCGCGGGCGCCGAGGTCGGCGGGGAGACCGGCGCGGTCTTCGAGTCAGCGATCGGGGTCCGAGCGCGTCTCGGCGTCGGGCCACGCGAGGCGTTCCTCGGCGAGCACGGCGCGCTCGCGGACGTGCCGAGTCAGCGCGCTCGCGCCGTCGTCGACCTCCTCTCGCTCGCTGCCGCACAGGGGGCTCCGGCGGGGAAGGCGGTCGTCGCCGTCGCGGACCACCTGGAGGACCTCGGCGCGGTCGAGCGCGCGTGCCGCGACGACCTCGCGGCGGTCACGAGCACGCTCCGCTCCACCGGCCGCGCGTTCGGGCCGCTCGTCGGCGGGGCGACGGTCGCGCTCGCGGACGGCCTGGCGTCGCCCGACGCCGTCCTCGGCGACGCACCGGGCACGGGCGTCGACCCGGGTGCGCTCGGCGTCGCCGTCGGCGCGTACGTCCTCGCGCTCGCCGGCATCCTCGCCGCGCTCGCGGTCGTCCTCGAAGCCGGCCCGGACCGCGTCGCCGTCGGCCGCGAGCTCGCGACCGCGCTCCCGACCGCCGCGAGCGCGTTCACCGTCGGCGTCGTCTGCACGAGCGCGCTCGTCTGACCGCGACGCTCGACCGTCGAACGCCGAGGGTTGAAGGGGGATAGGGCGGCCACGCTCGCCATGCTCGACGTCTCCCTCGGAGCGACGTACTGGTTCCTCGGGCTCGCGGCCGCGAGCCTCGTCGTCGTCGGTGTCGCCGCCGACCTCCCGACGCGGCCGCCGCCGGACGCGTCCGCTGCGGCGAACACCGTGGACGCGCTCGCCGCGAGCGAGTACGCAGGCACCGCGACGCATCCGGTCGAAGCGAGCGCGGTTCGGGTGACGGCGCACTCGCTCGCGCTGCGGTCGTCGGCGGGGGCGTCCCACGCGACGTTCGCGTTCGCGCCGGTGACGCCCGCGCCGCCGGATTCGGCGCTCGCCGCGGTCGCGCGCGGGGCTCCGCCAGGCGAGGCGTTCGACTCGCCGCGAGCGCTCGCGGCGGCCGCCGCGGCTGCGCGACGGAACGCTCGCGATGCCGCCTGGCGGCCGGCGAGCGACTCGCTGCGCGTCCGCCGCGTCAACTGGGGTGATGTGCGTGTCACGCTCGTCCTCGCGTAGCGCGACGACGCCCGCCGTCGCGACGGCGGGCGAGTCGCGGGGACAGACCGGGGCGCTGCCGGCGCTCGCCGCGACCGTCGTCGTCGGCGCGGCGCTCGCGCTCTACGCGAGCTCGCTCTACGGCGCGTTCCCCGAGCGCGCCGACCCACGGGTCGCGGAGCCGACGCTCCAGCGCGCCGTGGACGCGCTCGCGACCGACGGCGTCGTCCGCCCCGGCGACCTCTCGGACGTCTCTTCGACCGCGCCCGACGGCTACGAGGCGGCGTTCGTGCTCTCGACCGACGACGACCGCTGGCGCGTCGGGCCGGCGAGTCCGCCCGACGCCGCGAGCGCGACGCGACCCGTCGCCGTCCGCGTCGCCCCCGGAGTCGTCGTCACCGGCCGCCTCCGCGTCGTGGTGTGGCGATGACGGAACGCCCTCGTCGCCGACGGCGCGAGCGCGCGACGAGCACGACGCTCGACGTCGTCTGCTGTCTCCTGCTCGTCTCCGCCGCAGTCGGTGTCCTCGCGGCCACCTCGCCGCCACCCGAGGGTCACGACGCGAGGACCGCGGACCGCGCCGTCGCACTCCTCTCGACGACGACCACCACGGTCGACGCCCCCGGCGAACGTCGCGTCCACGGGACGCTCGCAGCGCTGCTCGCGCACGCCGCGGTCGCGGACTTCGCGGTCGACGCCACCGGAACGACCGAGACGGCCGGCGGGCTCGAGTCCGCGATCGCGAACCGAACGCGAACCGCGCTCGCGGGCGTCGATGCGTCGGTGAACGTCACGGCGTCGTACGCGCCGCTCCCGGGGAGTGAAGCCTCGGGGGAGGCGACGGTGGGGCCGGCAGTGCCGCGGGACGTGGACGTCTCGGTCGCTCGCATCCGCGTGCCCGTCGGCACCGGCCCGGCCCCGGGCGAGATTCGATCTGGGGTGACCGAAGATGGCGTCCGTGGACTCGCGCGCACCGTGGCGGACGCGACGGTCGCGACCGTGCTGCCGCCGTCGCGGACGCGCTGGACGCTCCGCGACCCGGCGACGCGGTCGACGGTCGTCTCGCGGTACCGGACGCTCGGGCGGGCACTGGGCGTGGAGACGACGGGCGCGCTCGCCGGGGGACGCGTCCAGCGAGCGAACGCACTTCTCGCGGGCGCTCTCGCCGACCGCTACGTCGCTGCGGTACGCTCTCGCTACGAGACGCCAGCGGCCGCCGCGGCCGCCGCCAGGCCGCGAACCGTCGTCGTCACCGTCAGGACGTGGTCGCCGTGAGACTCGCGGACGACGAGCGCGCTCGCGTCCCGTTCGCGCTCGTCGGCGCGCTCCTGCTCGTCGCCGCCGCGGGCGTCGCCGCCACCGTCTCACGGCCGGCGCCCGAGCCGGCGCGCCCCGACGCCGCGGTCGCCGCCGAACGAGCGACCGCCAGTGCCCGCACCGCGCTCCGGACGGCGGTCGGGACCGCGCTCGCGCGCGGTGCCGCGAACCCCGTCGTCTCGCCGGCGGACACGCCCTACGGGCGCGTCCTGAACGACACCCGCCCGTACCGGGACGCGCTCCGCGTCCGGAGCTACGTCCGCGTCGAACGAGCGCTCGCCGCGACGACCGTCCGCGTCGGTGACGCCACCGCGAGGCTCTCGCTGCCCGCCGTCGACGACCCCAGCGACCTCCGCGCGGCGAAGCGACGCGTCTCGCTCGCCGACCGCCCGAACGCAACCGTCGCGGTCGCCGTGCGGAACGTCTCGCTCGTCGTCCGCGTCGACGACCGCGTCGTCCGCCGCGAGAACCGGTCGTTCACCGTGACGCTCGCGTCGCCCGCGCTCGCACTCCACGACCGCGTCGCGGCGTACGACCGGCGTCTCTCCAGGGGTGCGGTCGTCGGCCACGGGTTCGGCCGGCAGTTCGCGGCGCGCCTCTACGCGCTCACCTGGCTCCGCGGGAGCGCGCAGTACGCCGGCGGGCCGGTCGGGAACGTCCTCGCGACGCGGCACGTCGCGCTCGCCGCGAACGGCGCGGCGCTCGCGACCCAGCGGGCGACGTTCGGGACCGTCGACCCAGCCGGCGCTCGCGCGTACCGGCGCGCCATCGCTCGCGTCGGCGTCCGCGACCTCACCCAGCAGTGGAAGCGACCGGGCGCGAACGCCGACCGCTACCTCGACGCCGTCCTCGGGGAGCACCCTGGTGGAACGTTCGCGTACACGGCGCCCGACGTCCCGGCGATACCCGAACCGGACGCCGGCCCCGAGAGCGCGCTCTCGGTGTCCGTCGGTGCGACCGCCGACGACGCGTTCGCCGCGTTCCTCGCGGGCGAGGACGGCCCGGGACTCGACGCGGTGGTCGGCGCGAGCTACGACGCCGCGCTCCGGCCGGCCGTCAGCACGCGGACCGTCGAGCCCGCGCCCACGCCGACCCCGCCGTCGCCAGGCTCGAACTGGACCGCTGGCTCGACGACCACGAGCCGGGACGTCGCCGTCGCTGCCGGGCCGGGCCCCGTCCCGGCGCCGCGCGTCGGCGAGACGCGCGTCCGCTCGGCGACCCGGTCGGTGACCGTCACGCGCTCGGCGCGGACGACGTGGACGCGCGGGAACGAGACGACAGAGACCGTCGACGTCACGCAGGGTCGCGTGCGCGTCGGCGTCGCCGTTCACGCCAGTCACCGACCGAACGCGAGCGACCGCGTCGACCTCGAGGCGGTCGCCGGTGCCGTCCCGTCCGCGTTCGACGAACGCGCCGACGTCGACCCGAACCTCGTGGACGTGGCGGGCGACGCGGACCGCGCGCTCGCCGTCCACGGCGGCGTCGACCGCATCGCCAGGCGTGCTGCCGTCGGCGACCCCGGCCTGCGGACGGTTCCGGCGCGCGGGCGGACGACGAACCTGACGCGAGCGGTCGTCTACGACGCCGTCGCTGCCCTCCGCGAGGACGTCCGGAACCTCTCCGTCACCGTCGACCGCGAGAGTGCACTCACCGGCGAGCCCGCGACCGCCGACCTCCTCGACGCCGTCCGGGACCGCCGTCGCGACCTCGCACCGGCGCGAGCGGAGTACGACTCGGTCGCGGCGTTCGCGACCGTCGCCGCCGAACGAACGTATCTCGCTCGCGTCGAAGCGCACCTCGAAGCCCGGGTGCGCGCCGACGAACGCGTCCTCTCGCGTGCCCGACGCGCCGTCGACCGGACGCTCGCGGACGTGACCGACCGCGCGGTCGGCGGCGTCGCCGCCGTCCAGCGCGCCATCGACGACACCGACGACGCGGCCGCACCCGCCGACACGAACCACCTCGTCGGCGACGTCGACGTCGCCGTCACGGGGTCGCCGTCGTACCTCGTCGTCGACGGGGTCGACGCCGAACGCGTGCCGTCGGTCGCGCGCGCCAGCAGCGTGCATCCGCTCGCCGCGCGGAACGTGAACGTCTTCACGGTCCCGTCCGGGGACGCCGCCTCGCGCGTCGTCGACGAGGTCGCGCCCGGCGCCGGCGGGACGACGCTCCGCGCGGCCGTCCGTCAACTCGAGCGCGCCGAGGGCGTTCCCGCGAGCGACCGCACCGCTCGGCTCGACGGACGCGAGAACCGCGTGCGGGACGCGGTCGCCGCGTCCGTCGTCGCCACCCGGCGTCGGGTCGCGTCGACGCTCGCCACTCGCACCGCGCTCGAACGGGACGTCGCCAGCGCCGCCGTCGCGGACGCGTTCGCGACGTACCCGTCGACGGCCGCTCGCGGTCGCGCCATCGTGAACGAGAGCGCCACCGCCGCCATCGTCGCAGCGACCGCAGCGCGCGCCATCGACGCACCAGGGGTCGGTGCCGTCGACGCGCAGTTCCGGGACGTGACGCGGACGCACGTCGCCGCGGCGCTCCGGCGAGCGCGCGCGAGCAGCACCGTCCGCCCGCCCGACGACCTCGTCGCCGACCTCCGCTCCTATCTCGACGCGCGCGCCGGCGGCGTCGCCGAGAACGCAACGACCGAGTTCGTCGGCGGCGCCCTGAACTCGACGAACGCCTCGTTCCTCGGCCTCCCGCTCGCACCCGTCCCAGGGTACTGGTACGCGACCGCGAACGTCTGGGTCGTGGACGCGAACGCGACGTACCCGACGTTCACCGTCCGCGCTCGCGACGGCACCGCGGCCAGCGCCGGCGGGACGACGTACGTCCGCGACGGGTCCACGGTCGCCGTGGACGTCGACGGCGACGGCGTCGACGACCGCCTCGGCGCCGCGGACCGCGTCACCGCGCGCGCCACCGTCCCCGTCGCCGTCGTCGTCCCACCCGGTCGCGGCGGCCTCGGCGACCGGAACCTCGTCATGTTCGAGGACTCCCCCGGCTGGCCCACGCCGGTCCCCGACACCCGCCCGGGCGCCGGCGACGCGGTCGACGAAACGCCGAGGAACGAGACCGCGAACTCGTCGACCACCGCCACGTGCGGTCGCGGCGAGTGTGGTGGAGATTTGTACCCGCGGCGGCAACGACCGTCCATGTTCCACGACCAGCGACACGACGTCGACGGGCTCACCGTCGACGACCTCCGCGACGAGTACGCCCAGGACCTCGCAGCCGTCGTCGACGAGCACGGCGTCGACGCCGTCCTCGACGCCACCGACCTCGACCGCGAGACCGTCGAACGGGTCGCCGACGCCGACCTCCCCGACGACCTCTCCCTCCAGGACGCCGCCGCCGTGCTCTCCGTGCGCGACGGCGTCGCCGACCCCGATACCGTCGTCGAGATCGCGTGCGACCACCTCCTGCTCGGGATGACCACGGGCGTCATGGACGTCGACGCCGTCGAGAGCGACCTCGCGCTCGACCTGGACGCGAAGGAGGTCCAGCAGAAGATCGAGCGCCGCGCGCCCATGTCCTTCGACGAGTACGTCCACATCCAGCACGTCATCGCCAGCCGCCAGCCCTGACGGCGACGACGCCTCGCTCCTCGACGCAAGCAGTCCCGGGGCCAGACGAGAGGGTTCAAGTTCGTGCTCGCCCGACCGTCGCGTATGCGAGTGGTCGTCCTCGGCTGTGGGTACGTCGGTATCGAACTCGGCCGCCAGCTCGTCGACCGCGGGCACGACGTCGTCGGCGTCCGCCGGAGCGAATCGGGGCTCGACGCCATCGAGGGCGCGGGCTTCGACGGCGTGCAAGCGGACGTCACGGACGCCGAATCGGTGGCGGCGCTCCCGGACGCTGACGCGCTCGTGTTCGCCGCGTCGTCCGGTGGCCGCGGCGCCGACGCCGCCCGCGAGGTGTACGTCGACGGCCTCCAGACCGCGCTCGGCGAGTACGCGACGCGCGACGACCCGCCGCGGCGCCTCGTCTACACCTCGAGCACGGGCGTGTTCGGCGACCACGGCGGCGACTGGGTGGACGAGTCGACGCCGATCGATCCGACGACCGCGAAGACGCGGGTGCTCGCGGCGGCGGAAGCCGTCGCGCTCGCCGCCGACCGCCTCTACGGGATCGACGGTACCGTCGCACGCTTTGCGGGGCTCTACGGCCCCGACCGCTACCGGCTCGAGCGCTACGTCGACGGCCCCGTCACCGAAGGCTACCTGAACATGATCCATCGCGACGACGCCGCCGGCGCCGTCCGGTTCCTCCTCGAGACCGACCGCGCCCGCGGCGACGTCGTGCACGTCGTCGACGACGAACCGGTCTCGAAGTGGGCGTTCGCGGACTACCTCGCCGACGCCTGCGGCGAACCCAGCCCCGAGAAGCAGACGACGACCGAACGCCTCGCGGACGGCGACCTCTCCGCCGCCGCCGAACGCCGCATCCGCGCCGAGAAACGCGTCGACAACGCGCGCCTCCGCGACCTCGGCTACGAGTTCCGGTACCCCACGTACCGAGAGGGCTACACCGCCGCTATCGACGCGTACACCGACGCGAACGACGCGTAACGCCCCGATTCGCCTGATGGGGGAACCTTCTTTGCCTCCGACCCTATGTGGTCGGGCATGGCACTGCGGTTCGACGCGTCGCCGACGCACGTCCCTCTCCAGTTCGTCGGTGACGAGCTCTCGATGCCCGCGCTCGCCGCCGTCGCCGTCGTCGCACTCGCCGCGCTCGGCGCGCTCGCCTGGTGGTGGAAGCGACGACAGCATCCAGCACGCCGACTGAAGCGTGCGTTCGGGAGCGTCGACGGCGTCTCGATTCTCATGCACCCGAACCCGGACCCGGACGCGATGGCGTCGGCGATGGCTGCCGCGACCATCGCTCGAGAGGCGGACGCGACCCCCGTCCTCCAGTACCCGGGGTCGATACGGCACCAGGAGAACCGCGCGTTCCGGACCGTCCTCGACCTGGAGCTCGACTGCATCGAGACGCGCGGCGACCTCCACGACGACGTCGTCCTCGTCGACCACAACGAACCGCGTGGGTTCCAGGGCGCCGAGGGCGTCGACCCGCTCGCGGTCGTCGACCATCACCCCGGCGACGGCACCGGACGCGTGACGGACGTCCGGCCGGACGTCGGCGCGTGCGCGTCGCTGTTCGTCGAGTACTTCGAGGAGCTCGACGCGACCGTCGGCGCGGACGACGGGCTCTCGGTCTCCCCGCACCTCGCGACCGGGCTCGTGTACGGCATCCAGTCCGACACGAACCACCTGACGAAGGGCTGCTCGGAGCACGAGTTCGAGGCGAGCGCGTACCTCTATCCCGCCATCAACGAGGACTTGCTGGACCGCATCGCGAACCCGCAGGTCCCCGTGGAGGTCCTGCAGACGAAGGCGAAAGCCATCATGAACCACGAGGTCGAGGGGTCGTACGCGGTCTGCGACCTCGAGAACGTCCCGAACGTCGACGCCATCCCGCAGGCGGCGGACGAACTCACGCACCGCGAGGGCGTCACCGCCGTCGTCGTGTTCGGGAACCACGACGGCACCGTGCACGTCTCCGGGCGCTCCCGGGACGACCGCGTGCACATGGGCGAGGCGCTCCAGGCCGCCGTCGAGGGCATCCCGATGGCGGAAGCCGGCGGGCACGCCCGCATGGGTGGCGGACAGCTCAGTCTCGACCACATGAACGGCATCGGGCCGAGCGACGGCGTCAGTCGCGAGGAGTTCGCGGACCGGTTGTTCAAGGCGATGGCGGGCGACTACTGACTGTCCTTCCCGATGGCGGGCGACTACTGACTGTCCTTCCCGCGTCGCGACCCGACCATCGGAACGAACTGCCCGGTCTCTCGACGCACGCCAGCGAGGAGCACGAGCGCTGCCGCCGCGGGGAGTGCAGCGCACGCGACGTAGATCGGGGTGAACCCGACGACGTCGACGAGCGGGAGCGTGACGATGGGGCCGAAGCCGCCGCCGATGTCACCGAAGACGTTGTTCGTGCCGACGGCGCGCCCCATCCGGTCGTCGGGAACGAGGTCGGCGAGTAACGCCATGAGCGGGCCGCTCGTGCCGCCCTGGCCGACGCCGACGCAGA
This sequence comes from Halorubellus salinus, assembly GCF_020567525.1. Taxonomy (GTDB): domain Archaea; phylum Halobacteriota; class Halobacteria; order Halobacteriales; family Natrialbaceae; genus Halorubellus; species Halorubellus salinus. The sequence goes on along the minus strand of NZ_JAJCVI010000002.1, from coordinate 308,472 downwards.
GACACGCGGCGGCGAGCGTCGGGACGGAGTCGGCGACGGCGAGCCCGAGGAAGCCGAGCGACGTCGCCGCGAGGAACGTGAGGAGGACGGGGACGCGGGACTCGCGGTGGTCGCTGACGTACCCGCCGGCGTACATCGACAGGCCGGCGGCGACGACCGTGACGCCCATGAAGATACCCGACGAGCCCTGCGCGTCGAACCCGAAGACGGTGATGGTGTTCTCGGCGAGGAAGAGCACGAGCGTCGCGAACAGCGCGCCGATGTAGACGAAGAGGACGGCGAAGTTCACGACGCCGACGGTGAGTGCGGGCACGCTCGTGTCGACGTCCCACGGCTTCGCGGACGTCTCGTCGTCGGGTTCGACGTGCGTCTCGGGGACGGTCGCGTACGCGACGACGCTGGCGAGGAACGCGAACGCGCTCGCGACGGCGAACGCGGTGACGGTGCTCGCGAGTTCGCTGACGACGCCGCCGACGACGACGCCCGTCGGGAACCCGAACAGGACGCCACCGCGGATGAGTCCCATGTTCGCGCCGCGCGACCCGGCGTCGCTGACGTCCGAGGCGATGGTGTACGCGGTCGCGAACACGAGCGCGCTCCCGACGCCCCAGAGGATGCGAGCGAGCATGAACCAGCCCTCGGGGAACGGGGAGACCATCGCGACGACGTACCCGAGCGTCGCGACGCCCTGGACGACCATCCCGACGACGAACGGCGTCCGGGTCCCGATGCGGTCGACGAGCGCTCCCGCTGGCGCGTTCGCGAACAGCCGCGAGAACCGGTTGGCGCTGAGGATGAGGCCGACGAGGAACGACGAGATGCCGAGGACCTCCCCGAGGTTCGGGAGGATGGGGTAGATGACGCCGCCGCCGAACCCGATGAAGAACGTGCTCGCGATGACCGCGGCGACGACGACGCCGTCGCCGGACCCGCCGACGCGAGCGCCGACTCGCCGCGCGAGGGCGCCGACGACTCGACGGAGCGCGCTCACCGTCGACCTCCGGACGATACCAACGTCACTGGGCGACGTACGACGGTCGCCGTGAAGACGGTTATGAACGCCGACGGTCGGACTGCGACCGCGCGTTCCCCGCTCCGGTCGAACGCGGGCCTTTTGCCGTCACCCGCGCAACCTCCGGTATGGTCACGCAGACGGCGACGTGGGACTACCGGGACCGTCACACGGACGCGTTCGGGCGGACGTACTTCCGGCGGTTCGGGGACGGCGTCGTCTCCAGCATCGGTCTCGGGACGTACCTCGGCGACGCGACGGACGCGGTCGACGACGCGTACCACGACGCGGTGGTCGAGGCGGTCGAGAGCGGTATCAGCGTGCTCGATACCGCACGGAACTATCGCGCGCAGCGCAGCGAGCGCGTCGTCGGCCGAGCGCTCGCGGACGCCGACGTCGACCGCGAGGCCGTCCTCGTCGCCTCGAAGTGCGGGTTCGTGCCGTTCGACGGCGGGCGACCGGACGACCCCGGGCGGTACGTCCGCGAGCGGTTCGTCGACGACGGCCCTCTGGAGCGCGAGGACCTCGTCGCCGGCCAGCACGCGATGACGCCCGCGTTCGTCCACGACCAGCTCGACCGGTCGCTCGAGTGCCTCGACCTCGACGTCCTCGACCTCTACTACCTCCACAACCCCGAGGTCCAGCTCGCCGAGTACGACCGGGAGACGGTGTACGACACCATCGAGGCCGCGTTCGTCGCGATGGAGGAACGCGTCGCGACCGGTGACCTCCGGCACTACGGCGTCGCGACCTGGGAGTGCTTCCGCGTGCCCCGCGACCACCCGAAGTACCTCTCGCTCGCCGAAGTCGTTTCGCGCGCCCGTAGCGCGGCCGACCGCGTCGGGAACGCCGCCACGTCGTTCCGCGCGGTCCAACTGCCGTTCAACGTCCACATGGCTGGCGCGTTCACCGAGAAGAGTCAGTCGAGCGCCGACGGCGACGTCAGCGTCCTCGAACTCGCGAACACCGCGGGCATCGACGTGTTCACGTCCGCGTCCCTCCAGCAGGGCGACCTCGCCACCGCCGACGCCATCCCGGATGCCGTCGACGCGAAACTCGACGGCGACACGCCCGCGCAGCGAGCGATCAACTTCGCGCGCTCCGCGCCCGGCGTCACGAGCGCACTCGTCGGCGCATCCTCCACCGCGCACGTCGCCGACAACGTCGCCGCCGGCACGTTCGACCCCCTCGGCGCGGACGCGTTCGACGCGACCTTCGAGTGACCGCGTCGGCCGAGCACGCTCCCGGACGTCCTCGGCGCGTTCAGAGCTCCTTCCACTCGCCGCCGCACTCCTCGCACACCCGTACCGTCCCGATCTCGTCCGGGTCATTCTTCGTCCCGAGCTTCTTCTCGCACTCGGCGCAGTTCAGTCGCTCGTACGTGTCCTTGAACAACGAGCCGTCGCGGAGCGCCTTCCTGACCGATTTCATAACCCGGCCTACGAACTCACATAATAAAACCCTGCGGTGACCCCTCCACGCGTTGACGCGAGATGTTCGTATCCGAACCAGCTCACCACTTTCGGTTCGAAATACGTAAGCGGACGACCGTCGAAGGACGCGCTGTGACACAGGGACGGACGAAACTGTTCGGGGCGATGTGCGCGATGGTGTTCCTCGTGAACTTCCCGCGCGTCGCGTTCGCACCGATGCTCGACGCGCTCGCCGCATCCTTCGACGTCACGTCCCAGGGCAAGATCGGACTCATCGCGACGCTCGTCTGGCTCGGGAGCGCACTCCCCCGCATCCCGACCGGCTGGCTGCTCACGCGCGTCCCCAGGCATCACGTCGTCCTCGGCACCGGCGTCGTCCTGACGGGCGCCGCGACGTTCACGACGTTCGCGTGGTCGCTCCCGAGCGTGTACGTCGGGTCGCTCCTCATGGGCGTCGCGAGCGGCGCGTACTTCATCGCCGCGAACCCGCTCGTCTCCGAGCTGTTCCCCGACAGCGTCGGGCGGGCACTCGGCATCCACGGGACCGCCAGTCAGGTTGCGGCCGTCGCCGCACCGCTGTTCGTCGGCGTCGCGCTCGCCGCCGCCTGGATATCGGTCCCCTTCGAGCGCTGGCGGCTCGTGTTCGCCGCCATCGCCGTCTTCGCGGCGGTCACCACGACCGCGTTCTACGCGGTCGCGCGCCGAGCGGAACTCCCGGACGCCGGCGCGGAGGACCGCGACCTCATCGCCGGGGCGCGCGCACAGTGGCCGCTCGTCGTCGCCGGCGTCGTCTTCCTCGGGTTCACCGGCTTCGTCTGGAACGGCGTCTTCAACTTCTACGTCCAGTACCTCGACGTCGCGAAGGACGTCGCGCGCCCCACCGGCCGGGTGCTCCTCACGGGCATCTTCGCCGCGGGCGTCCCCGCGTTCTGGCTCACCGGGCGGCTCATGGACCGCGTCCCGCACGTCCCCGTCATCCTCGTCATCCTCGGCGGCTTCGCGACGCTCCTGATGGCGCTCACGGTCGCGACCGGCCTGTACGCCATCGTCGCACTCTCGCTCGCCATCGGGTACGTCATCCACTCGCTGTTCCCCGCGATGGACATCTACCTCCTGGACGCGCTCCCCGACGAACACCGCGGGAGCGCGTACGCGCTCTACTCCGGGACGATGATGCTCGTGCAGTCCACGGGCAGCGTCGCACTCGGCACGATGCGCGACCTCGACGTCACGTTTACGGCCGCGTTCCAGGGGTACGCCGCGCTCGTCGGCGGCCTCGTCGTCGTCCTCGTCGCCCTCCACGTCGCCGGCCGGCTCCCGACGAAAGCGCGCGCCGTCAACTGACCCGCGACGACCCGCTGACCGCCGACCGCCGCCGGCAGCGACCGCGGGTTCTGGCATCGCGCCGATTATACAACTCCGGTCCTTATCATCACGTGATGGAGTACGTCCAGGAGCGCGTGACGACCCTCCACGATTACGGCGACGCGGACCCGGTGGCGCCGACGGAGCGTGCGGCGGTCGTGGTGCCGATGACCGAACGCGAGTACGCCGGGCTGGCGCCCGAGCACACGCTCTCGGCGCTCGAATCGGTCGATCCCGGGAAGGTCGTGGTGCCGCTGTCGGCGTCGCCCGAGCACGTCGGCGACTTCGCGGACTGGCTCGGGTCCTTCGACGTCGACGCCGACCTCCTCTGGTGCAACAGCGAGGAGGTCGACGCGGTCCTCGCCGACCACGAACTCGGCGGCGCCGCCGGTAAGGGCCGGGACGTCTGGCTGGCACTCGGCCACGCCGCGGACGTCGCCGACTTCGTCGTCTGTCACGACGCGGACGCGAAGACCTACACCGACCGGCACGTTCCGAAACTCCTCGCGCCGCTCGCCGGCGAGTACGCGTTCTCGAAGGGCTACTACGCCAGGGTCGAGAACGACCAGCTCTACGGCCGCCTCTTCCGCCTCTTCGTCCGCCCGCTCATCAGGGCGCTCGACGACGCGACCGACCACGCGTTCGTCGACTACCTCGACGCGTTCCGGTACGCGCTCGCCGGCGAGTTCGCGATGACCGCCGACCTCGCTCGCGAGATCCGCGCGCAACGCCAGTTCGGCCTGGAGGTCGGGACGCTCGCCGACGCGTACGCGCACGCCGGCTTCGAGCGCTCCGCGCAGGTCGACCTCGGCCGCCACGAGCACGACCACCGCGCCGTCTCCGGCCCCACCGGCCTCAGCGACATGAGCGAACAGGTCGGGCGCGCGCTGTTCAACGCGCTCGCCGACCACGACGTCCCCGTCGCGTACGACGCGCTCCGCGACGCCTACCGCGACACCGCGAGCGCGCTCGTCGACCAGTACGCCGCCGACGCCGCGTTCAACGACTTCGCGTACGACGCCCACGACGAACGCGACCAGATAGAAGCCTACGCGCCCGCCGTCCAGGCGCCGGACCGCGACGACCGCCTGCCCGCGTGGCACGAGGTTTCCCTCCACGCCGAGACCGTCCTCGACGCCAGCCACCGCGCCATCGAGCGCGTCAGGGACTGAGCGGCGTGGTCAGTCGCCGAGACCACCGGCGTCGGCGTCGTCGACGACCTCGAACCCGACAGCGTGCGCCGCGTTCCGACCGGTGCCCCAGTAGACGAACCGATACGAACCCGGTTCCAGGGGTCCGCAGACGCGGTACGTCGGCGTGTACTCGAACGCATCGGTGAGCCCCGTCTCCGAGACGGTGACGGTCCACTCGAAGCCGCTCCCGGGTTCGTGCCGCACCGCATTGTCGATGATACCCCAATTGTCGGGTGCGATTCCCAAGATGCTGTGCCAGCCGTCGCCGGTGGCGCGCTGGACGTCGAGCTTCTTGCTGACGCCCGTCGTCTGCACCTCGTCGCTGACGTTCGTCAACGCGAACGTCACCTCGTCGCCGAGCGCGACCCGGTCGGCGCTCGCGGTGAGCCAGAAGCCGTCACGTGGACCGGGCTCGGCCGCGGTCCAGTACGGGTCCAGCGGCTCGGTGCGCTCGCCGCAGGACGATGCCGGGTCGGCGACGCCCTCGGTGAACGCGGTCGCTTCCCCGACGTTCGACTCCAGAGTCGCCTCGCGCGACGCGAACGACTGACAACCGCCGACGACGGTCGTCGTTCCGGCGGCGAGCGCGGCGAGGACGTGACGACGGGCGGGCATCGTCGACACGACGACCAGGGTCGAGAAGTGTCTTGTGCCGCACCCGGCCCGGCCCCGCTCGCCAGCCTGTCTTTCCCCGAAGCCACGAACCGGCAACTGCAGAGAAGACTTATTCCACAGCGAGTTCGCATCCAGGACGTGACAGGTACCGTGGTCAGTTCAGTCCGTGGACTCCTCAACAGGGACGTGGCCGTCGTCTTCCTCGTGGCACTCCTCGTCTGGTACGCGTCGTTCCAACCGTACGGGTCCTGGCTGAATTCGATCATCAACCCGGTTTACCGGGGATTCTGGCAGCTCGGAATCCCGTTCTCCTTGGGTGAGTCCTTCCTCGTACAACTCCTCGAATACTGGACCCGGCGAGCCCTGTTCTGGGCGCTCGTCTCGCTGATCATCGGGAACATCGTTCACCAAGCACGCGTCCGAGTCGGCTAGCCACTTGCGGACGCGGCTACGACGGTTGAACAATTCCGGATAGGCGTCCACCGACGACGGTCGACGTGGGACCCGGGTCGCGTCGGGGCGTCGCCCTGTCGTCGCCCGAACGGTTTTGGTGTCGCGCGCGAACCGGTCTTGACGTGACCGAATCCGACGCCGCGGACGGGCGCGAGGTGCTGTCGCCGGACGAGCTCGCGGGCGTCCTCGAGCTGTTCGGGGCGCTCAGCGAGTCGGAGTTCCAGCGGGCGGTCCGCGAGGCGGCCTTCCGCGCGGGCCGGGACGTCAGCGAGGACGGTATCGCCGAGCGCGTGAACGCGGCGGCGGCGTCGTTCCACGTCGTCCGCGTCGCGGCCGAGGCCGTCCCCGAGGTCGTCGACGGTCTCGACGGGTCGGAGGCGGCGTACGTCGCCGGCCCGCGCGCGTGGCCCGAGGAACCAGAGCACGGCGAGGACCTCCCGCACATCCTCGACGTCGACGCCCGCGACGTCGACCGCGAAGCGCTGGCGGTCCGCGTCCGCAGGCAACTCCGCGCAGCCGTCGAACAGGCCGCCGCTCGCGGCGACGCCGACCGCCTCCACGACGTCGTCGACGTCACGTACGACGTCGAAGCGTGGGCGGACGTCGACCTCGCCGACACGCGCGGCCTCGCCGACGGCGCACTCGCCAATCTCGACTGACTGCCAGCGCAACGGTCCGCCAGGCTTTACTGACCGATACCGCGCACGGACCGGGCGCGAACGCGACTGCGAGCCGACGACCGTGCGCGCCGTGGGAGTAAACGGTTAAGTGTCGACGCGGCCGATTCGCGGACATGAGCGACCTGCCGGAGGACTTCAAGTGCACCATCACGAACTGGGAGTACATCTACTCGCTGTGCCGGGACGTCTCGAACGACGTGAAGCGGGACGCGTTCGAGCCGGACGTGGTCGTGGCGCTCGCTCGCGGCGGCTGGTTCGCGGGCCGGTGCATCTGTGACTTCCTCGGGTTGGACGACCTGACGAGTCTGAAGATGGAGCACTACGTCGGGACCGCCCAGAAGGCCGACGAGCCCCAGGTCCGGTACCCGATGCCGGAGGGGTCGGTGGACGGGAAGGACGTCCTCATCATCGACGACATCGCGGACACCGGCGGGTCGATCCGGCGCGCCGAGGAGTACGTGATGGAGCGGGACGCGGGCGAGGTGCGTACCGCGACGCTGCAGTTGCTGGATACGAGCGAGTTCGAGCCGGATTACGTCGGCGAGAACCTGGAGGAGTGGGCGTGGATGGTGTATCCGTGGAACTTCATCGAGGACATGATCGACGTCATCTCGGGCGTGATGGCGCGCGCCGACGAGGACGCGTTCTCGAAGGCGGACATCCGGCATTACCTCTCGGAGTACCACGACGTGGAGCGCATCGAGATGGAGATCGCGCAACCGAATCGGATGACGGAGGTGCTCACGGAGATGGAACGTCGCGGTGTCGTCGCGGACGCCGGCCCCGGCGAGTGGCTGCTCGTGGACGACGAGTCTGCTGACGACTGAGGGCGGGAGGACGGAGTCGTCGGTCGCGACGGCGGTTGGTCGCGACGGCGGTTCGTCAGTCGTCGGTCGCGACGGGGTCGTTCGGTGAGCCGGTCGCGTCGTCTGCGGTCGTCGACTCCGTCGTTCTCGTGCCGTCTGCTTCTGTGGTCTCGTCGTCGACGACGCTCTTCTTCCACGTGCCGCGCGTGAACCACGCCATCGCGGCGAGGCAGCCGACGACGTCGCCGACGGCGACCGCGATCCAGATGCCGGTCGCGCCGAAGTCGCCGGCGATGGCGAGCGCGAACGTCACCGGGACCCGTACTGCCCAGAGGGCGACGGCGCTGAACGCGAGCGCGGTCTTCGTGTCCCCGGCGCCCCGGAACGCGCCGAGGAACACCTGGAACGCGCCGACGAACGAGAACGCGACCGCCATCACGCGCAGGTACTCCGCGCCGAGGCGGACGGTCTCGGTCGCGGTCGCGGACTCGGTGCGGAGGAACACCGCGACGATGGGTTCGGCGAACGCGAGCGCGACGACGGCGACGACGACCATCACGACGGCGACGAGTTTCGCGGCGAGCCACGTCGCTCGTGCGGCGCGCTCGGGGTTGTCCGCGCCGAGGTTCTGGCCGACGACCGTGTTCGTCGCCTGCCCGAGCCCCATCGCGGGGAGGAACACGAGCGAGATGAGGCGGTTCCCGAGGCCGTACGCGGCGACGACTGCGGGCGGGAACGTCGCGATCATCGCGGTCAGGGTGACCATCGCGAGCGACGCCATCGACTGTTCGAGCGCCGACGGGACGCCGACGCGCACGATCTCGGCGATGGAGTCGAGGTCGGGCACCAGGTGCGCGCGTTCGATGGTCGGGCCGACGGTCGTCCCGAAGAGGACGTAGAACCCGAGCGCGGCGGCGATGGCGCGACTGAGCACGGTCGCGACCGCGGCGCCCTCGATACCCATCGCGGGCACGCCGAGGGGCGCGAACCCGAAGATGAGCAGTGGGTCGATGACGACGTTCACGACGACGGAGACGAACATGATGCGCATCGGCGTGCGCGTGTTCCCGTACCCGCGGAGGAGGCTGACGAACACGAAGAACCCGAAGAGCGCGGGGCTCCCGAGGAAGAACAACCGCATGTAGTCCGCGGCGAGCGGGATGACCCGCGCCTTCGTCTCCGGGTCCGCCGGGAACAATCCGAGCATCGTGTCCGTCACGAGGAACCCGAGGATTGCGAGGACGACCGAGACGCCGAGGACGAACGTGAGCGTCTGCCCGGCGACCTTCCCGGCGGCGTCGTCGCCGCCAGCGCCCGTGTGCTGGGCGACGAGGATGGCACCGGCTGCGGTGAATCCGCCGCCGACGCTGATGAGGAGGAAGATGATCGGGAACGCGAGGCTGAGCGCGCCGACCGCGTCCGCCGACAGCGCCCCGAGCCAGAACGTGTCCGCCACGTTGTACGCCACCTGGAGGAGCTGGATGACGATCATCGGCCACGCCAGCGCCACCATCGGCCCGAGGAGGTCTCCCTTGGTCAACTCCCGATTCTCGGTCATACGAACCGAAACGCTTCGGTGCCGTAAGAAGACTCGTAGCCCGTGCTAGCGCGCCTCACCGTCGACGGCGTGACGCCCCCAACCTATCGCCGGGATTTTTCGCCGAGGCGTTCGACCGACCGCCCGTGTCCCCTGGATCCTCGCCGCGCGGCCGGTCCCTGCTCGTCGCCGCCGCGCGGTTCGTCGCGCACTGGCTCGCACTCTCCGTCGGCCTCCTCCCGTTCGCGTTCGTCGTCGCCGCCGTGGACGTCGGGTACCCGTGGCTCGTCGGCGGGACGGCCCTCGGACTGGCCGCCGTGGCCGTCGACCGCGACGTCGGCCTCCGGACCACGGGCGCGCTCTCGCTCGCGGCGGTGTCGTCGTTCTTCGCCCTCCAGGCCGCGGCCGCCGGCGCGCTCGGCGACCCGTCGACGGCGTGGACCGTCGGTGCCGCGGGAGTCGCGTACCTCGCCGCCGTCGTCGTCGTGCGCGCCGACCCCGCGAGCCGCGTTCGCGCACTCGTCGACCCCGGAACCCGGGGTCGGTCGCGGGACTGAGCCGTCGACGCGGCGACTCGTCGCACTTAAATCCGCGCGGCCGGAAACCGAGTGCATGTCCATCGGCATCATCGGTGGGAGCGGCATCTACGAGGCGCTCCCGCTGGAAGACGTCGAGAAGCGAAGCGTGACCACGCCGTTCGGGGAACCGAGCGACGACCTCACCGTCGGCACGCTCCACGGGAAGGACGTCGTGTTCCTCCCGCGGCACGGCCCCGACCACCAGCACACGCCGACGAACGCGCCGTACAAGGCGAACATCTACGCGCTCAAGGACGCCGGCGTCGACCGCGTCATCTCGACGAACGCCGTCGGGAGCCTCCGCGAGGACCTGCCGCCGCGCGCGCTCCTCGTCCCCGACCAGATCTTCGACCGGACGAGCCAGCGCGAGCACACGTTCTTCGGCGACGGTATGGTCGTCCACATGGGGTTCGCGGACCCCTACGACCCCGCGCTCAAGTCGCACCTCGCCGACGCCGCCGAATCCGCCGACCACGACGCCACCGTCGAGGAGGATGGAACGTACGTCTGCATCGAGGGCCCGCAGTACTCGACGCGCGCGGAGAGCGAGTTCTACCGCGAGCAGGGCTGGGACGTCGTCGGCATGACCGCCATCCCCGAGGCGAAGCTCGCTCGCGAGGCCGAACTCGCGTACGCGACCGTCACGGGCGTCACCGACTACGACGTCTGGAAGCAGGACAGTGAAGTGACGCTCCAGGAAGTACTGGACAACGCCGCCGCGAACCAGGAGTCCATCAACGCGGTCGTCGAGGAGGCCGTGCGGACGATGCCGGAGGACTTCGAGAGCGACGCCTGGACGGCGCTCGAAGGCACCGTCAACACGCCGACCGAAGCGATTCCGGAGGAGACCAGAGAGCGCGTCGAGTTGCTCGCCGGCGAGTACCTCTGAGGTGACGACCGATGTCGTCGCTGCCCCAGCCGCCCGCGATCGTGCGCTCCGGCGTCGCGAGAGCGGTGGCCGTCGCCGTCGGCGCGTTCCTCGTCTTCGGAACCGTGACTGGCCTCATTCCGAATCCCGTGTACGTCCGGATGGTCGAGCGAACGCTCGCGGACTACGTGTTCCTCGTCGCGACCGCCGCGTTCGCCGGTGCGTTCGTCTACCAGCGCTCGCGCGTCGCCGACCCACTCGGTGACGGGTACGCCGCGGGGAGCGTCGTCGCCGGCGTCCTCGCGTTCGGGTGCCCGATCTGTAACGCCGTCCTGCTCGCGCTGTTCAGTTCGTCCGCGCTCATGACGTACTTCGACCCGCTGCGACCGTACCTCGGCGTCGCGAGCGTCGCGCTGTTCGTGGGCCTGCTCTACTGGCAGTACCGCCGGGACTGCGCCGCGTGCGAAGCGGGCGACGGTGCGGCCGCCACGGAGTGACGACGACGCGGTCGTCAGGCCGGTCGGACGTACGCGAGGGTGTCCTCGCGCGTGAACTCGTCGTTCTCGCCGAGGACGACCTCGTCGACGGTCCCGGCGACCGGTGCGGGGACGTCGATGCTGACCTTCTCGATCTGTATCTCGCAGAGCGTGTCGCCCGCGTCGACGGTCGCGCCTTCCTTCGCGAACCAGTTCGCGACCACGCCCTCGTCGACGTCGTCGCCGCCGTCGGGCCACACGGACGCGAGCGTGACCGCGACGCGCCCGTCCGCCGATCCGGGTTCGCTCGTCCCGCTCATTCTCGGACGGCGCGAACCGCAGCCTCGATGTCGTCGACGCCCGGGATGACCTCGTCCTCGAGCGGCCGCGCGTACGGGATGGGGACGTCCGGGATCGCGACGCGCTGGACGGCCTCCAGGTCGTCGAGCGCGTGCTCGGCGGCGAGCGCCGCAATCTCGCTCGTCACGCCGAACGACCGGTAGTCCTCGTCCACGACCACGAGCCGTCCCGTCTTCCGGACGGAGTCGAGGACGGCGTCGGTGTCGAGCGGGACGAGCGTCCGCAGGTCGAGCACCTCGGTGTCGATACCGTCGTCCGCGAGCGCGTCGGCGGCCGCCATCGCACGGTGGACGTGCAGCCCGAGCGTCACGACGGTCACGTCGCTCCCCTCGCGCTTCACGTCGGCCTCACCGAAGGGGATCTCGTAGGCGTCCTCGGGGACGTCGGTCTTCGGGCCGCTCGGCGACGGCATCCACCCGAGCCCCATCAGGCGCTTGTGGAACATGTACACGACCGGGTCGTCGTCCCGGATGGCGGTGTGCATCAGGCCCTTCGCGTCGTACGCGGTGCTCGGGACGACCACCTTCATGCCGGGGAGGTGCGCGAAGGTCCCGTACAGCGTCTGGGAGTGCTGTGCGGCGTCGTTGTACGTCCCACCGACGGCGGTCGTGAGGACCATCGGGACGTTCACCGACCCGCCGGACATGTAGGTGTTCTTCGCCATGTTGTTGTAGATCTGGTCCATCGCGACGCCGAAGAAGTCGACGAACATCAGCTCGACGATGGGACGCATCCCGGCCTGTGCGGCGCCGACGCCCGCGCCGATGTAGCTCGTCTCCGAGATCGGGACGTCCATCACGCGGTCATGCCCGAACTCCTCGCCGAGGTCGGTCGCCGAACTGAAGATACCGCCGTAGTCGGCGACGTCCTCGCCCATGAGGAAGACGTCGTCGTCCTCGCGCATCTCCTGGGCGACCGCTTCGACCATCGCGCGACTCATCGTGAGCTCGCGTTCGGCGGCCTCCTGGGTCTGGGCCATCACTCCTCACCTCCGTCGGTCGCGGCGGTCGTAGACGAGGCCTCGTCGACGCCACCAGTAGGTGGGTTCGCGAACACGTCCTCGTAGGCCGCGTCCGACGCTGGCTCCGGTTGCTCCTTCGCCCAGTCGATGGCGTGGTCGACGCGGTTCTCGGCCGACTCGCGTATCTCGTCGAGTTCGTCGTCCGTGATGCCGTGTTTCCGCAGGTCTTCGGCGAGGCGCTCGATGGAGTCACGGGCCTTGTGGCGTTCGACGTCCTCCTCGGGCCGGTACGCCTCGGCGTCACCCATGAAGTGCCCCATGCGACGATGCACCTGTACCTCGAGCAGCGTCGGGCCGTTCCCGTCGCGAGCGCGCCCGACCGCTCGTTCGGCGGCCTCGTAGACGTCGACCGCGTCGTCGTGGTCGACGCGCTCGCCGTGCATCTCGAACCCGTCGGCGCGCTTCGAGCCGTCGCGGACGTCCGTGACGCGCTCCTTGGGCATACTGATCGCCCAGTCGTTGTCCTCGACGACGAACACGACCGGGAGGTTCTGGACGCTCGCGAAGTTCAACGATTCGAGGAACCCGCCCTGGTCGATGGCGCCTTCGCCGAGGAACGCGACCGCGACCGCGTCCGTGTTGCGCTTCTTCGCGGCGAGGCCGGCGCCGACCGCTGGCGGACACCCCTGGGCGATGATGCCGCTGCACGCGAAGTTCACGTCCGGGTCGAACAGGTGCATGTGGCCGCCTTTCCCCTTCGAGAGCCCGGTCTCGCGGCCGAATATCTCGGCGGTCATCCGCTTCAGGTCCACGCCCTTCGCGATGGCGATGTGGTGTGGTCGGTGTGGTGCGGTGACGGTGTCGTCGTCGCGCAGGTGCGCGCAGACGCCCGCGCCGGAGGCCTCGTGGCCCGCGGCGAGATGGAGCTCGCCCGGGATGGGTCCGGCGGAGATGTCGAACGCGGGTTGTTTCCCCTCGAGGTACTCCTCCTGGAGGCGCTCCTCGTAGTAGCGCGCGGTCACCATGTCGTCGTACATCGACCGAAGCTCTGAGTCGCTAGGCATGGTACACAATAGCAATGGTCTGATGGGCGCAAAAATCGCCACTACACGGTTACTGCCGGGCACACGTCCAGTTGCGAGCACCTCGTGACCTGGTCCCGATCACGACGCGTCGGGTACCGGCGAGATGGTTCCCACTCGCCGACGGAGCCCTTCCGGCCGGCGACGGATTGGACTCGACGTCGTCGGACCGCTACCGGTCGCCGTCAGTCGCGCGGACGCTTCGCGAAGGGACGCCGCTCCGGGGATCGCTCGACGGTACGTACGCCGTCAGGGTGTGGCCGGTCTCGTCCGACGCGACGGCGTCTTCGGCGGCGTCGCGCGTCTCGTACACGGCCCCGCGTCCGCTGGAGACAGGTCGTTGGCATCGGACGCACTCCCCTGGTAGTCGTGGTGGAACCGGCGCTCGGCGTATCACTCGCCGAGCGTGACGGTCCGGATGCGGTTGTTCCCGCAGCTCGGACAGAGGTGGCGGTAGTCGATGCGGCGGCCGTTCGTCGACGCTCGCCAGCTACCGTCCTCGTCGTGGTACCCGCACTCGGGGCACGTGAGGTCGGTCCCCTCGTAGCGGTCGTTGAGTCGGTCGATGAGCGACGACCCGCCTGCGCCTCGGGACATACCGAAGAACTTCGACGGCCACGAACATAAGTCATGCCACGGTTTAACATGGCGTGGTTCTGGGTTTCGACTTTCCCAGCCACGTGGAAACTCGAGAACCACGGAAACGGCTGCCAGAGCCGATCAGTCCGCGGCCGCGCTCTCGCTCACCGTCGCGGCGTTCGGGTCCTGCACCCAGAGGTCGCCGAACAGCTCGTCCTGCTGGAGGCGGACCGTCCCGCGGTGACTCATGAACAGCACCGCGAGGAACGTCTGCACGCGCGACCCGTACGCCGCCGCGACCTCGCGGAACAGCACCTCGTCGCGGCCGGCGTCGTAGTGCTCGCGTAGCGTCGCCTCGACGTCCTCGATGACGGACTCGATGTCCTCCTCGTGGGTCGTCCCCGTCACGTCCGCCTCCGTCGGCTCGTCGTCCACGCGGAAGTCGTCCGCCGACCGATAATCCAGCGTCTGCTCGCCGCGTCCGTACCCGCTCGGCGAGTCGCTCGTGTCGTACTCGCGCTGGCGCTTCCACCAACTCCCGCGCTCGGCCTCGCGGAGCTCGCGCACGAGCTCGTCGAGCGTCTCCGGCGTCCCACGCGCCTGCTTGCGGTCCAGACGGCGCTCCATCTCGTCCTCCAGCGCCGCGACAGGGTCGAAGTCACCCGGAGCCTCGCCACCCTCACCGCCTGCCGCGGCCGGGTCGTCCGCGAACGGCTGCTCCCACGGCGCGAGCTCCTCCTCGTCCTCGTCGTCGCTCCCGTGCAGGAGCTCGTCGCCCTTCATCCGCACCAGGACGCTCGCGTAGAACAACGCCCGCCCCGACGTCCGCAGGTCCGCGTCGTCGAGCGCGTCGAGGAACTTGTCCGTCACCGTGACGACGTCGATGTCCCACGGGTCGATCTCGCCGTTCTCAGCGAGGGTCACCAGGACCTCCACGGGCTCGACCTCGTCGTCGTCGCCGTCGGCCATCGCGTCCTCGTCCGGCATGACCTCGTCCATCGTCTCGCCCGCCGCCTCGGCCGCTTCCGCCGCGTCCGGATACGGGTCGTCGCTCTCGGCGCCGGCCGCGTCCGCCTCGTCGTCGTCGGCACCGAACGGGTCGTCCGCGTCCCCCGGCCGCTCGCGGTCCTCGTGGCCCGCGATGTCGAGCATCGACGCCGGGTCGTTCCCGCCGTCCGGCTGGAGGTCCTCGCCGTCCTCCGGGCGCTCCTCAGTCATCCGCCGGCACCTCCTCGCCGCCCGCCAGGTCGATGCCCGTGACCGCGGACACGTTGTTGTCCTGCATCGTCACGCCGATCGCGCGCTCCGACCGGTCGAGCATCGCCGACCGGTGCGAGACGACGACGAACTGCGCGTTCCCCGCGAGCTCGTCCACCATCTGCCCGACGCGCTCCGCGTTCGCCGCATCGAGGAACGCGTCCACCTCGTCGAGCGCGTAGAACGGCGCCGGATTGTGCCGCTGTATCGCGAAGATAAAGGCCAGCGCCGTCAGGGACTTCTCCCCGCCGCTCATCGCATCCAGTCGCTGGATGGGCTTGTCGCCCGGCTGCGCCTTCATCGTCAACCCACCCTCGAACGGGTCCGCCTCGTCCTCCAGGTGCAGCGTCCCCGTCCCGGCAGACAACCGCTCGAAGATGTCCGTGAACTGCTCGTTTATCGCCTCGTAGGAGTCCATGAACGTCTGCTTCTTCTGGGCCTCGTAGGACTCGATGCGCTCCCGGATGCCATCGCGCTCCTCGACGAGCGTCTCCTTCCCCGACAGCAGCTCCTCCAGGGCCTCCTTGACCTCGTCGTACTCGTCGATCGCGAGCTGGTTCACGGGCTCCATCGCCGTCATGTCCGCCTCGAAGCACTCCACCATCTCCACGACCGCGTCGTGCTCCGGGACGTCCTCGGGGTCGTACTCGCCGACCTCCGCCTCCAGGCTCTCGACCTCCCACTCGAGGTCGTCGCGCTCGGCCTCCAGGTTCGCCACCTTCGACTCGACCGCATCCACCTGCTGCTGTTGCTCGTCCCGCGCCTGCCGTGCCGCCTTCGCCGCCTCGCGGACCTCCTCGCGTTCGGCCTTCAGGTCCTCGAGCTCGTCCTCGAGCTCCAGGACCTTCCGGCGTTTCTCCTCGAGCGTCGCCTCCTTCGCCTCGATGTCGCCCTCGAGGTCCGCGATGCGGTCCTCGTGCTCGGCCTTGCGCTCCTGGGCGTCCTCGATGTCGTCGTGGAGGTCCTCGATGGCGTCCTCCGCGTACTCCTTCTGGAGCGTCAGGTCGTTCAACGTCCCGTCGATGTCGTTCACGCGACCCTCGATGTCGTCGATCTCCGCCTCCACGTCCTCCATCTCCGCGGTCAACTCGGGGACGCGCGAATCCGCGAGCTCCTCCTCGAGCTCGGCGATGTCGTCCTCGATGTCCGCGATCTCGGCCTGCTTCTCGCTCACCTGCGCCTCGATCTCCTGCATCTCCGCGTCCACGTCCTCGCGCTCGCTCTCGAGCTCCGCCTTCCGGTCCTCGAGGCGCTCGACGCGCTCTCGCGTCGACTCGATCTCCGCCTCGACAGCGTCCACGTCGCTCTGGACGTCCCGGACCGCGTCCGTCGCGTCCGCCTTCCGGTCGCGCGCGTCGTCGAGCCGCTCGTCGATGTCCCGGAGCTCCTCGCGGAGGTCCTCGCGTTGCTCCTGGAGCGCCGTTATCTGCTCGGCGACGCGCTCCAGTTCCCCGCGCCCGGACTTCGCGAACGAGTACCGCGACCCCGACGACGACCCGCCCGTCATCGCCCCGGACTTCTCGACGAGGTCGCCGTCGAGCGTCACGAGCCGATAGTCGCCCTGGAGGTCCCGCGCCGTCTCCAGGTCCTCGACGACGAGCGTGTCGCCGACGACGTAACTGAACACGTCCGCGTACGTCGAATCGAAGTCCAGCAGGTTGTACGCGAAGTCGACGACGCCCGGCACGTCCGGCGGACTCGACAGCGACCGATTGTGCATCTTCGTCATCGGGAGGAACGTCGCACGCCCGGCGTTCCGCGACTTCAGGTGCTCGATGCACTGCTGGCCGACGACGTCGTCGTCCACGACCACGTTCGCCATCCGGCCACCCGCCGCGGTCTCACACGCCTGCGCGTACTCGCCGCCGACGCTCCCGAGCTGCGCGACCGTCCCGTGCACGCCGTCGATGCCCGAGTTCAGGATGGTCGTCACCGACCGCCCGTACGACGAATCGCCCGACGCCTCGGCGTTCGCCTCCAGCTCCGCGTACTCCTGTTGCTTGCGCTGGAGCTCGTCCTCCACGTCGTCCAGGTCGCTCTGGGTCTCCTGTTTCTCGCGCTTGAGGTCGTCGACGACGCCCTCGATGGAGAGCGCGTTCTTGCGCGCCTTCTCCAGTTCGTCCTGGAGGTCCTCGCGCTCGGCCTCCAGCTCCGGGATCTCCGCCTCCGCAGCCGCGACGTCGTCCTCGACCTCGCCGATCTCGTTCGACCGACGCCGCGCCTCGTCCAGGAGCCGGTCCTGCTCGCGCTGCAGTTCGTTCTTCTCGTCGCGCGCCTCCTCGAGCGCCTGTTTTCGCTCCTGGAGGTCGCCCTTGAGCTCGTCGTACTCCGTGTCTATCGCGTCGATCTCCGCCTGCAGGTCCGCGAGCTCCGCGCGCTTGTCCTGGACGTCCGCCATCAACGAGGACTTCTCGACCTTGCACTCCTTGATGTCGCCCTCCAGGTCCTCGATCTCCTCTTGCTTCTTGTCCACCTGCACGAACGCCTGCCGGCGGTCCGCCTCCGCGGACTCGATGGCGTCCTCGCTCGACGCGACCTTCTCCTCCAAGAGCTCGATGTCGTTCTGGATGGCGTTGATGTCGCTCTTGATCTGGAGTTGCTCGTCCTCGCCCTTCCGCTCGATTTCGCGGTTCAGCTCCTCGAGGTCGTCCTCGAGACGCATCACCTTCCCCTGGCGCTCGTCGAGCTCGCGCTCCAGGTCCTCGAGTTCGTCCTGTTTCCGTTCGATGCGGTCGACGACCGACTCGAGCGCCTCGCGCTTGTCCTCTAACTCCGCGGCCTTCAGGTAGCCCTCGTACTCCTCCTTCTCGCGGCGGAGTCGTCGATACCGGAGCGCCTCGCGGCGTTCGTCCGCGAGCTGGTCGAGGCGGTCGTGCTTGTCGTCGATACGGATCTCCGCCTCCTCGATGCGCTCCTTGACCGTCTCCAGTTCCTCTAACGCGTCCTCCTTCTTCGCGTCGAACTCCGCGACGCCCGCGATCTCGTCGATAATCTGGCGGCGCGCGTACGGCGTCATGTTGATGATCTCCGTGACGTCGCCCTGCATGACGACGTTGTAGCCCTCCGGCGCGACGCCGGCTTGCGCGAGGAGGTTCTGGATGTCCGAGAGGTTCACCGAACGCCCGTTGAGGTAGTAGTACGAGTAGTAGTTGTCCTCGGTCTGCTTGACGCGGCGCTTCACCGATATCTCGCTGACGTCACCGACGTCGTCGGTCCCGGCGGCGTTCTCGACCTGCGAGCGCGAGAGCCGGCCCTCGTCGTTCGCGAGCACGACCTCGACGATCGCCTCCTTCGGGCCGCCGCCGTCGTCGCCGTCGGCGTGCCCGGGATTGTAGATGAGGTCCGTGAGTTTCTCCGCGCGAATCCCTCGCGTCCGAGCGAGGCCGAGCGCGAACAGTACGGCGTCGATGATGTTCGACTTCCCACTCCCGTTCGGGCCGGTGACGACCGTGAAATCCTCGTAGAAGGGGATTCGGGTCTTCCGCCCGAAGCTCTTGAAGTTCTCGAGGACGAGTTCCTTGATGTGCATTGTTTGTCCGAATCCACCGCGGGGACGCCGACGTCAGGCGACGATGATGTCGTCGCCGACGTCGGAATCGTCCGAATCGTCGCCCGCTTCGCCCTCGGTGGGCTTGTCTCCTTCGACTGCTTCCTTCGTCGCTTCGGCGACGTCCTCCTGGCCGGCTTCGGGCGTGACGATCTCGGTGTCGGTCGCTTCGCTCTCGGGGATGTCCCCGCGGGCGGTGGTCTGCGCGGGGCTCTCGTCGGCGCCGAGGTCGACGTTCGGGTCGGCGTCCTCGACGACGGTCTGGGGGTCGGCGTCGAGTTCGGCTTCGAGGATGCGCACGCGCTCTTTGGTCTCTACGAGTTCCTCGGTGAGGCCGCGGACGGTGGACTCGAGCTCGGCCACGGTGGCCTCGAGTTCCTCAACCCGGTTCGTTGGCATACACAGTACGCGCGGGCGGAGTCTCTTAATGGTACGCAAGACAAACATAGTATTTCTGTAACTTCGTGGTGGATGGTCGCCTGGTGGCGCGAGCCACGAGTTCCTGGCCAGTAACGAGACACGATACGACACCACTCGGACGTTGATTTATAAGCCCGTGTTCGGTGTCGGCTCCGGCGGCCCGCTCACGGCCGTGACCCCGCCGGTCAGAACAGGCCGGCGGCCTCGACCTCTTCGCGGTAACACTGGAGGTAGGATTCGAGGACGGCGTCGTGGTCGTACTCGTCGAACGCCGGGTCGTAATCGAGCCGGTCCAGGTTCGCGGCCTCGCGGATGGCGTCCGCGAGCTCCTGCTCGCTCGTCGTCCGGAACGCCCGGTCGCGGTCACCGCCCGGCTTCAGGTAGTGCTCGACGAGCTCGTGCGCGCTCGAGTTCGCGTGGTACTCGACGATGCCGACGCAGCCGCTGGCGAGCGCCCACAGGAACTCGGTCGGGAACAGGCACTCGTTGGCGGTCTGCGCGAACACGTGCGCCCCACGATAGACCGAGATTCGTTCGTCGCGCGTGCACTCGCCGAGCCACGTGATGCGGTCGTCGATGCGGAGATCCTCGGCCTGCCGTTCGTACGCCGCTCGCTCGGGGCCGTCGCCGACGACGGTCGCGGTCCAATCCGTCTGCCGGAGTTCCGCGAGCGCGAGCAGGAGCGACTCCAGGTTCGCGCCCTCGTCGAGCCGGCGCGCGTACACCACGTCACCGGCGCGAGTCGGGTCGGTCGCGCGGATGCGGTCGACGTCCACGCTGTTCGGGACGACCTCGACCGCGTCGTCGGCGAGGTCGGCGTGCTCGCGGACCTCGGTCTCCACGAGCGCCGAGGGAACGAGGACGCGGTCGGGCTTCGAGAGCGCCTTCCGTTCGGTCCGCCCGTACTCGACGTCACCGTACCACTCGGTCACGAGCGGTGCGCGCGCCATCCGCGCACCCTTCTTCGCGGCCGGCACCTGACTCGCGGGAGTTCCCGCGGCGTGCACGACGTCCGGACTCCGACGCGGGATGCGGGTCGTGAGCGCCCACCGGAACGACCGCTCCGCGTCCACGTCCTCGACCACCGCCTCGTACGTCACGTCGTTCTCCGTCCACGTCTCGTCCGCGCTCGTCCACCACTTCCCGCAGAGCACGACGACGTCGTGGCCGCGCGCAGCGAGGCGCTCCGCGACGCCCCGAACCCGCGAGTTCGCCTCCGACCCACGATGAAAAGCGGTCTCCAACGCGACGAACACGACGCGCATACCCACAAGCGACACAGGACGGAATATAAACGAATCGGCTTGCATCACTCCAACCCGGCGGCGACCGGCCCGAGCCGAGCGAAGGTCCGAGCCGAGCGAAAGGCGCCGACGAGGGGTCAAGTTGATTGCCGACGACGACGAACGGGCGATAGATGCGGCTCGACGACTACATCGACGGGTTGGAGCCCGACGAGGACGCGCGGCGTCGGCGGCTCGCGAAGGAGAAGTCCTACGAGGTGACGGAGTACCTGGAGGACTTCGAGCGGGCGTTCGAGGAGTCGGTGCAGGGCGGGGACCTGTTCGGGTCGACGTCGCCGTCGGTGTTCGTCGGCCGGTCGGGGTACCCGGACGTCTCCACGGGGTTGCTGTCCCCAGTGGCGGGTGACGTGGACCCCGAGAGTCTGGTGACGGACGCGTCGTGGTACGGCGCGGTCGGTATCGACGACGTCGTCCAGCGGCGGAGTTCCCTCCTGAATTCGAACCGGCGTGCCGACGTCCGCGACGCGGGGTCGCTCTCGGGGTCCGAGAGCGTGCACGACGCGTGGAACGGGTTCCTAGGGACCCAGCGCGAGGTCGCCATCGCGGGCGACCCCGTCGACGTCGAGATCGGTCTGGACGGGACGCCGGAGCTCGACCTCTCCGGCGGCGAGATCAGTGCACCGCGTGGGCCGCGAGCGCGAGCGAACCGTGCGGAACTCGCGGAGAACCCCTACGTCCCGCGGCCCGTGAAGAAGACGCTGGAGGACGACGACTGGCAGGCCGAGGGGGCGATGACGTACCTCTACCGCAGGGGGTTCGACGTCTACGAGATCAACAACATCCTCTCGGCGGGTGCGCTCGGCCGCGGCGAGAACCGGCGGCTCGTCCCCACCAGGTGGTCGATCACGGCGGTCGACGACACCGTCGGGCAGTTCCTCCGCGGGCAGTTACGAGGGACGCAGAGCATCGACCAGGTGGAGGTACACGAGAACGAGTTCATGGGGAACCGCTACTGGGTCGTGCTCGCACCCGGGAAGTGGGAGTTCGAGCTCGTGGAGATGAAGGCGCCGGGGAGCATCTGGAATCAGGGCCAGGGCGAGGTCTGGATGGGTGCGGCGAGCGAGGGGTTCGAGGGCCGGAGCGGGTACGTCGACGAGACCGCGGGCGCGTACTACGCGAGTCGACTCGGCGTCCTCGAACACCTCGCAGAGCGCGGCCGACAGGCGAAGTGCCTCGTCCTCAGGGAGGTCAGCGACGACTACTGGGCGCCCGTCGGCGTCTGGCAAGTACGGGAGTCGGTTCGGAACGCGTTCGACGACGAACCCGGGGAAGCGGAGGACTTCGCGACCGCCGTCCGCGCCATCGAACCGCACCTCCCGGTGTCGACGAACCGCCTCCGCCGGAAGTCCAGCATGGTCTCCGGCCTCCAGTCCTCGCTCGCCGACTGGACGTGACCACGCGAGCGACGCGGACGCACCCGCTGCGATTCTCGACCCGTGAGCCCCACCGGATTATTCTTGCCGGCTGACCGCATACTGACTAGACATGTTAGCCGCCCTCCCGCTCCAGGTTCCGGGTGCGCCAGAGGTCATGATCATCGCGCTCATCCTCCTCCCGCTGCTCGTCCTCGCCGTGATCGGGTACGTGCTCGTCCGACGGTTGCTCGACCTCCCCGACCCGAGTCGCGTGAACGAACTCGAACGCGAGGTCGAGGCGCTACGGGAACGCGTCCAGGAGTTCGAAGACGAGAACTAGCGGCGGCGACGTCGACGTCAGTCGTCGACCGCGAGGACGTCGCCGTCGAGGTTCGCCATCGCCGCCTCGACGTATTCGCCGGTCTCGTCGATGATGGCCTGCCACTCGTCGTCGTCCGGCGCGATACCGACGAGGCGTGCGATCTTCATGATGGAGACGTGGTAGACGTGCTGAACGCCGGGCTCGTCCTGCCAGACGACGACGTTGCACGGGAACAGGCCACCCATGTCTTTCGTCACGGAGAGCGCCTTGTCGGCGACTGCGGGATTGCACGCACCGAGGACGTAGTACGGGTCCCGGCCCGCGTCCACCTTCTCGTTCAGCATCTCGCTCGGCGAGAACTCGGTCGCGACGCCGAACCCGGCGTCGACGAACGCCTCGCGGACGTGCTCGACGGCGGCGTCGTGGTCCATCTCGAGGACCGCGCGCTTCGTGCCGATGTCGCTCTCACTGATCTGCTCGGGGTCGATTGGGAGTGTCATCACTCTCCATTCGGCGCTCGGCGCTGAAAAGCGTACGCCGCGTTGGGCGCGACGGTCGCGCAACCGCCGGCCGTCCCCGCGCCCGTGCCCGACGAGCGCTCAGACGGGGATGGGGAGCCACCGCAGCCACTCGAGGACGGTCGCCGTCGGGATGATGGGGTCGTGGATGACGAGCCAGTCGAGGAAGACGAGGCCGGCGCCATGCGCGACGACGCTCGGGAGCAGCGAGTTCGACTTGTAGTCGACCGCGCCGAACAGGACGTCAGTCGGCCCGGAGAGCATGATCTCGATGGGTGGTTTCGACGCGTGATGGATCGCGTACACGACCGGACTGATGAACGCGGCCTTGATACCGAAGCGTTCGCCGACGCCGACGCAGAGCAACCCGCGGTAGTACGTCTCCACGGCGAGCACGAGCGCGAACTGCTTGACCGCGTGGGTCGCGAACGCGGCCGGGTCCCGAAGTTCCGCGGCGGTCCCCCACATCGGGTAGAACTCCCGTATCGACGGGAGCGAGGACCCGACGAGGTAGAACGGGAGGACGAACAACGCGAGGAGGACGGCGTTCCGTATCGCGCGACGGTCGACGCGGTACCCGATGTCGCGGCCGTGCGTCACCGCCAGCGCCATCGGGCCGACGAAGAAGATGAGGCCGTCCACGACGATGCGCCGGTCCAGTCCCGCGGGCGAGAACCGCATCCAGAGGACGGTGAGGACGAACCCCCAGAGGAGGGACTTCGCGGTCCAGGACAGGTCCCGCCAGCCGTCGCGGACGCGACCCAGGAGGTCGGCGGTGCGCGTGCTCATCGATGCGAGTCACACCCGGTGGTGTCCGCGGTCGCGGTCGTGGCTACCGGCGTCGTCGCCCGGACCACGGCCCTGGACTCACTCGGTCGCGACCGGGCCGTCGCCGACGACGCCCTGGACGGCGTCGACGAACGACTGGCGCGTGTCGAAGTACGTCGTGTCGTCCTCCTCGAGGACGTCCGCGAGCGTCCGCGGGCCCTCGGGCGTCCGGATCTCGCTGTCGCCCTCGAGTTCGAGGATGCGACTCTTCTGCTGGGGGTACTTGAGTCGCGACGCGACGCGTGCGACCGGGGCGCCCTCGACGGACGCACCCGAACCGAGTTCGACGGCGGGCTCGTCTTCCGCTTCCTCGTCGTCTGCCATGCTCGGCGCTTTGCGAGCGCCGCGATTCAACCTTTCGCTTCAATCGAGCGCTCGCCGGGCGCTCGTCGGGCGGGCAGCGGACGAGCACGAGGCTGGCGTCGGGTGGCGAGCTGGCGAGCGCGAGGCGCGCTCGGGGCTGACGGCTGCCGGTTGTCTGACGCATCCTTTTGTCGGAGGCGCTCCAAAGTGGACGCATGACGAGTCTCGCGGACGTCTACGAGGACAACGTCGGAGAGGTGGGGAGCGTCCGCCGACTGTACGCCGGGACCGGCCTGTTCGTCGTCGGCGTCGTCCTGACGCTCGCGGGCGTGGTCGCCGGCGGGACGAACGTCCTCGCGACGGTCGGTATCGACGTTCTCGGCGCGCGCAAGATAGCTGGCGTCCTCGGCGGCGTCGGGTTCCCCGCCGTCCTCCTCGGCGTGTTCACGGTGCTGCCGGCGAGCGACCGCGTCCGGGGTGCGGCGGCCATCGGCGCGAGCATCTGCGTGCTCGGCGTTGCACTGTTCTGGTACGCGTACCCGACGTACTGGGTGACCTCGACCGCGAGCACGGACCTGACGCTCGTCGTCGCCGCAGTCTACGTCTTCGGCGCGTTCACGAGCATCTGGACGCTGTTCACGGCCATCGTGAACTTCAAGACGCGGAACGACCCGGGCGGCACCATCGAACTCCGCATCACGCAGGAGGGCGAGACGCGCGTCGTCGAGG
Organism: Halorubellus salinus; assembly: GCF_020567525.1. GTDB lineage: Archaea > Halobacteriota > Halobacteria > Halobacteriales > Natrialbaceae > Halorubellus > Halorubellus salinus. The sequence continues at coordinate 283,891 of NZ_JAJCVI010000002.1, read as the reverse complement.
TCGACGAGGAGACCGCGCAGGCGGTCCGCGAGGGCGAGACGTCGGCGGCGGACCTCGGGAGCGGCGTCGGGATGCTCGGCCGCCAACCGGACGGGAACGTGGAGACGCAGACCGCGGACCCGTCCGCGTCCTCGTCCGCGTCGACGACCTCGAACTCGAAGGCCAGCGGGCCCGGCGACCGACCGAGCCAGCGGCAGGCGCGGCGCTCGAAGCGCGCTGGCGCCGGCGACGGCGGGACCGCAGGCGCACATCCGGCCGCGGCGAGCGACGGTGGCGCGACCACGCAGGACATCTCCTCGCCGCTCGACGACCACGCGGGCGACGGCTACGACGCGGAGGTCCTCGAGGACGAACCGGCCGAGCCCGCGTCGACGAACCACGCCGACCGCTACTGCGGGAACTGCGAGCACTTCGACTACGTCCAGACGAACCAGGGCATCCAGCCGTACTGCGGGTACCACGACGAGCAGATGGACGACATGGAAGCCTGCGACGCCTGGCAGCCGAACAACTGAACGACCATCTTCTTCCCGCTGGGGTGTCCTCGCTCGCGTCGGTCGCTGCGGACACCGCTCCCGGCAAAGACATGGGTGAAAAAGGCCGACGGGTCGGCCAATGGCCTCGCCGTCGGTGAACCGCCTCGCTTCGCTCGGCGGACGAACGATCGTGTTCTGGTGAGGGGTCCACCACGTACACCGCTCTCACGAGCCCGCGGCGTTCTCGTTCCGGCGCACGACCGAGAGCGTCTGAACCATCCGTTCGTGGTGACTACCCTTCCAGAAGCACTGCTCGCAGTCGCGACACCGCCAGACGTCCTCGTCGGCGGGGTCGGGTGCGTAGTCGGGCGTCGCGTCGTCGGCGGGGACGCGGTCGAGCTGGCCGTTGCAGCGCCCGCAGCGCTCGGGGTCGTCGGTCGGTTCGAGCGAGATGCCGGCGGCGGCGAGTTCGCGTAGCTGGTCGAGCGAGTCGCGTTCGCGGAGGAGGACTCCGTCGGTCGCGGCTGCGAGGTCGCGGTCGCGGGTGACGACGACGCGGTCCTCGTCGCGAGCCAGGGCTGCGATGGCGTCGTCCGCCTCGGCGCCGCGGTCGAGCGCGTACGCGGCGTCGTGCCCGCACAGGCGGAGGTACGCGCGGAGCCCGCCGCACATCGCGTCCAGGAGGATTCGCGTCACGATTCCGACCTCGAGTCAGTGCAGGAACTCGCGGAGCGCGTCCTCGTCGTACGCGTTCAGGACGTCGTCGGGTTCCGCCCACCCTCTGCGGGCGGTGTGGACGCCGTAGGTCACGTTCCCGTACGTCTCGGGGCGATGCGAGTCCGTGTTGATGGAGATGGTCGCGCCCGCGTCGACTGCGGCCTTGACGGCGCTCCCGGAGAGGTCGAGGCGGCTCGGGTTCGCGTTCACCTCGAGCGCGACGCCCTCGCGAACCGCGACGTCGGCGAGGCGGTTCGCGTCGACGTCCAATCCCTCGCGCTGGTTCAGGAGCCGTCCCGTCGGGTGTCCGAGGACGTCCACGCTCGGATGTTCCATCGCCGTACAGAGGCGCTCCGTCGCCGCGTCCCCTGGTTGGTCGAGCGAGCTATGGGGCGACGCGACCACGACGTCGAGCTCCGCGAGGACGTCGTCGTCGACCGAGATGCTGCCGTCGTCGTCGACGTTCGCCTCCACGCCCGAGAACGCCGTGATGCCGTCGACGTCGTCGTTCACCGCTTCGACCTCGTCGGCGAGGTCGAGGAGTTCGTCGTCCGGCACGCCCATCCCACCGACGACGCCGGGCCCGGTCGCGTGGTCGGTGATGGCGACGTACTCGTGGCCGAACGCCTTCGCGCCCTCGACCATCTCGCGGACCGAGTTCGCGCCGTCGCTCGCCTCCGTGTGATTGTGGAGGTCCCCGCGGACGTCCGCCTCGACGAGGAGGTCCGGGAGCGCGTCGTCGATGGCGGCCTGGACCTCGCCGCGGCCCTCGCGGAGCTCCGGCGGGACGAGCGGGAGGTCGAGTGCCGCGTACATCGACTCCTCGGTGTCGCCACCGATGCGTTCCCCGACGCGCTGGCCGTCGTCGGCGTCGTCGACGTCGCTGACGTCGAACGCGCCGTACTCGTTGAGCTTCACGCCCTGCTCGATGGCGTAGTTCCGGAGCGTCACGTTGTGGTCCTTGCTCCCCGTGAAGTACTGGAGGGCACTCCCGAACTCGCCGGGGACGACCACGCGCAGGTCGATACGCATCCCGTCGAAGCGCACCGACGCCTTCTGCTCGCCGGCCTCGATGACCGCGTCAGCGGGCTCCCACGCGGCGAACGCGTCCACGACCGCCTGGCCGTCGTCGCTCGCCGCGAGCACGTCCACGTCGCCGATGGTCGCACGCCACCGGCGCGTCGACCCCGCGACCGCCGCGCTCTCGACCGCGTCGTGCTCGCTCACGAACGCGCGAACGCGCTCCGCGACCGGCCGCGCCTCGCCGAGCAACTCGCGCTCGCCGGCCTGGCGCGCGAACGGGATGGCCTCCAGGATGTTCGACTCGGTCTTCGCCCCGAACCCCTTCACGTCCTGGATGCGCTCGTCCTCGGCGGCCGCCTCCAGTTCGTCGAGGTCCGTCACGCCGAGTTCCTCGTAGAGCGTCCCGATGGTCTTCGGGCCGACGCCCTCCACGCGCAGCAACGCGTCGAGGTCCACGGGATAGCGCTCGCGCATCGCTTCGAGCTCCTCGATGACGCCCGTCTCGTGGTACTCCACGATCTTCGCGGAGATCGCGTCGCCCACGTCGTCGAGCGCCTGCAGCGCGTCCTCGCCGTCCTCGGCGAGCGCTTCGAGCGACCCCGGGTACTCGCGGAGGCTCTCGACCGCGCGCCGGTAGACGTTCGGCTTGTACTCCACGCCGTCCATCTCCAGGAGGTTCGCGTACGCTTCCAGTTCGTCGGCGACGTCGTGCTTGAGTGCCATCGTAGGTGTCTCCGTCGATCAGAGCCCGGTTCGCGGGCCGTCCTCGTCGTGACCGAGCGCCTGCTGGAGGAAGTTCATCCAGCGCTTCCGGTCGGCCGCCGCCTGCGCCTGCGCTTCGCGCTCCAGGTCCGTCGGCCCGAGGTTCTCCAGTGCGTTCAACGCGCGATCCAGGCCGATTATCGCGCCGACGAGCGCCTCGCCGTCCTCGAACGACAGGTCGGGGTCGTCCTCGAGGCGTTGCTTGCGCTGGAGGCGTTCGCGCCGCAGGTTCCGCTTCGCCTCCTGCACGCGCTCGCGGTCCTCGGGCGCGACGCCGTCGACGCGCTTCATCTCGAACACGAACGACTGGAGCTCGAACGGCTCCCCCTGGACCGTAATCGTCTCGGGGATGTCGGCACCGACGGTCGCGCTCTCGCGCTCGATGCGCTCCAGGAGCTGCTTGCGCTCGTACGACTTCACGGTCGACGCTCCGGCCGCCATCGGCAAAACGCTGCGGGTCCCCGGCGGGAGTCCATCCGCGCGGCGACGGCGAGCGACGCCCCGGCGGCCTACCGGTCGTCGACGACGACGACGCGGAGGTCGTTCACGTTCGTCCCCGTCGACCCCGACCTGAGGCGTCCACCCGGGGACGCCGCGGCCGCATCGCTCGACGCGGACGCACCCGGGCCGCCCGACCGCTCGCGCTCGAATCGCTCGAGGAACCCGCTCGCGTCGTTCCGAGCGAGCGCAGCACGCGCGCCGTCGCGCAGTTCCGCGTCCGCGAGCGCGTCGGCCGCGAGTACCGCACCGGCGTCGTCAGTGCTCCCGTCCCGGCCATCGGTGTCGACCGCGGCGACCGCCACGTCGACGCCGTCGGGGAGACGAGGCCCGTCGGCGAGGTCGAGCGCGGCACCGAGGACGAACTCCTGGTTCGGGCCACCCTCGCCGTCGCCGGACACCGTCACGGTCGTCTCGCCCGCCGACACGAGGACGACGGGCGCCTCGACCGGGTGGCCGGCGGCCGCGGCCTCGCGGCCGACCGCGGCGTGGAACCGCCCGCACTCGCTGGCCTCGCCGGTCATCGTCGTCGACAACACGGTCGGCTCGAACCCGCGGGACGCGGCCGCCGCCGTCGCGCCCGCGACCGCCGTTCGCGCCGACGCGACCACGTGGTAGGGCGCACCGTCCAAACCAGTGCCGGAGAACGCATCGTCGTCCGCATCGGGCGTCTCCGCGACGCCACCCCACCCGCCGCCGGCGACGCCCGCTTCGAGGTGCGAGCGCACCGCGGGCGCGTCGACGCCGTACCGGTCGAGGACGGCGAGCGCGTCCGCGAACGTCGACGCGTCCGGTGCCGTCGGCCCGCTCCCGATGACCGCCGGGTCGTCGCCGACGACGTCCGAGACCGCAACCGTCAGCACCCGCGCCGGCGCCGCCGCGACCGCCAACCGACCGCCCTTCACCGTCGAGACGTGCTTCCGGACCGCGTTCACCTCGTCGATGGCTGCGCCCGCGTCGAGCAGGGCGCTCGTCACCACCTGGAGCGCGTCCAGCCCGACCGACTCGACGGGCGCGGCGACCAACGCCGACGCCCCACCAGTCATCGCCACGAGCACGAGCGTCCGCTCGTCGGCGTCCCCGACCAGGTCCCGGAGGTCACGCGCCGCCGCCACGCCGCGCTCGCTCGGCACCGGATGGTCGCCGACGCGCACCGACACCGGCCCCAACGCGAGCCCCGTAGCCGGCTCGTCCACGACCACCAGCCCGTCGTCGACCCGACCGTCGAGCGCGTCCACGAGCGCCGACGCGACCCGGTCGCAGCCCTTCCCCGCACCGACGACGACGACGCGGTCGACGTCCGCGAGCGCGTACCGCTCCCCACGAACCACGAGCGCATCGTCGTCGACCGAGACCGCCTCGCGCGTCGCCCGCCACGGGTCCGCGCGCTCCACGCCCGCAGCCAGACACGCCACCGCCGCCTCGACCACCCCCGACTCGCGACTGTCGTCGCCCACACCCTCGGCGGACTCAGCGAGAACGTCGAACACGACTCACGCGAACAACCGCCGCGCCAGCGCGAACAACCGGTCACGCACGCGCTTCGGAACGAACCGCGCGAGCCCCGAGTACTTCGCTATCGGCCCGACTGGATACCGCGGCGCCGGATCCGTCGCGCTCGCCGCGTTCACGATCGCGTCCCCGACCATCGCGGGCGAGATAGAGGCCGGCCCGAACCCGCCCATCGACGCCGCGTCGTCGTACAGCTCGTAGATGTCGTCGTACGCGCCCGACCGCGCCGTCGCGTCGAGTTCCTCGTCCGCGCGGTCGTAGAACGACGACTCGACCGGCCCCGGCGCAACCACCACCACGTCCACGCCGAACTCCTCGACCTCCGCGCGGAGCGCGTCACTCATCGACTCCACGGCCGCCTTCGACGCCGCGTACGCCCCCGACCCCGGTATCGAGAGCTCGCCGACGACGCTCGACACGTTCACGACCGTCCCATCCCCGGCCTCGCGCATGTGCGGGAGCGCCGCGCGAACGAGACGATGCGGTCCGAACGCGTTCACCTCGAACTGGCGTTCGACCGCCTCGGTCGACACGTCCTCGAGCGGCCCGAACTGCGCGAACCCCGCGTTGTTCACCACGCAATCGATGCGACCCTGCTCGTCGACGACGCGCTCGACGACCTCGTCGACCTGCTCGCCGTCGGTCACGTCCAACTCGGCGGTCCGACACCCGGCGTCGGCCAGTTCGGTCACGTCGTCGGTATCCCGCGCCGTCGCGTACACCACCCAGTCCTCCGCGAGGAACGCGAGCGCCGTCGCCTGCCCGATACCAGACGACGCTCCCGTCACGAGGCAGACGTCCTTGTGTCGTGTCTCCCCATCCTCGTCGTCGACCGCGACCGCCGACTCGTCCGCGTCAGTCATGTCCCCGGCTTCGCCCGGCGGGTACGTAAGTGTCACCGGTCCACGAACGAGACGCCTCGTCCGGACCCGACGGTTCAAATACGGGAACGCAGCCAGGGTCGGCGTCACGACTGACACGACGCGCGTCGGTCCAGGCGGGAGCGCGACCCGCCGACGCGCACGACGGCCACGGGTCGCCTGCCAGCCCCAGAACAGCCAGCAGCCACAGCGTCGACCGCGCTCCGCAGTCACTCCTCGCCGCGTTCGACCTCGCGCTTGGCGTCGTCGGCGTACGCGTCCGCCAGTCGCGTCGGCTCCGGGAGCTTGTAGCCCGCGGTCGTCGCGAGCACCACGTCCGCCACCGTCGTCGCCGAGACGCGATGCCCGGGACTCACCCAGAGCGGGTTGATCGACTGCTGGCCGGAGTCGTACTGGCGAGACTGAACCGCGTACCCGATCACCTCGCCGTCGGGCGCGGTCACGTCGCCGTCCGCTAACACCGGCACGCGCTCGCCCTCGGCGAGGCCGTCCACGTCGCGTTCGGACGACCCACAGAGCAGGTTCTTCGCCACACCGATCGCTGGAACGTCGAACACCACGCCCATGTGCGTCGCCAGGCCCGCCTCCCGATAGTGGATGCGGCCACTCCCGTCGAACAGCACGAGGTCCGGGTCCGAGTTCAGGCCACGCAGCGCGTCCACGATGGGGCCGCCCTCGCGGAACGACAGCAGACCCGGAATATAGGGTATCTCCAGTGGCGTCACCGCGTACGAGCGCTCGACGACCTCGTCACCGCGGCGGACCACGACCGCGGACACCGCGCGGTCGTCGAGGAACGCCTGGTCGACGCCCGCGACCAGCGGGCCCTCCGGCCGCCCGACGCGCGCCGCGTCGAACGCGAACTCGTCCGCGAACGACGCCGCCCCGGCCACCTCGCGCTGTAGCGACTCCATCGCTTCGCGCGACGCGGACGCGTCCGGCAGGAACTCCGGGCGAACGACGTCCATCAGTATCGACCACCGACGAGCTCGACCGCCATCAGAACCGACGGCGACCACCGGGGCCACCGGGACCACCGGGCCCGCGGCCGCCACCGAACCCGAGGCTCTGCGGACGCCGAACGTCACCCTCGATGTACTTCCCGTACGCGAGCCCGATCGCGAGACCAACCAGGTGAGCCGCCTGTGCGGTCCCGCCCGCACCGATACCGCCACCGATGATCGCGAGCGAGGAGATCAGCGCGTAGAAGATCGTGATCGCCCAGATCGGGACGGGGAGGATGAAGTAGATGTACACCTTCAGGTCCGGCGCCAGGATGGTGAGGACGCCCAGGATCGCCAGCGCCGCGCCACTGGCCCCGAGCACGCCCGAGGGGATGCCCGGATTCATCGCCATCGCCAGCCCGATCTGACTGAGGCCCGCCAGCATCCCCGTTCCGAGGAACAGCAGCGTGAAGTCACGCGAGCCGATGATGTCCTCGACCAGCCGGCCGAAGAAGAATATCACGATGGCGTTCCCCGCGATGTGTCCGAGGCTCGGCGGTGGTGCGTGCGCGAATATCGACGTCACCCACGTCCAGACGTACAGTGGGTTGTCCGAAGACAGGATGAACACGTCCAGGTACGCCTGCCTGCCCACGAAGTTCAACACGAGCCACTGCGTCAACCACGTCACGAACATCAACGCGAGGAACACGTACGTCATGTTCCCGCGGAAGTACGACAACGCGCCACCCGGCCCGAACAGCGAGAACGACCGCCCGCTGCTCTCGGACCCGACCGAGTCGTCGAACCCGCTGTCGAACACGCCCTTCGGGTCGTTCCACTCCGTCAACCCCGGACAGTCGTGCTTCTCCGGCAAGCGATGTTCGCCGCAGTACGTGCTCCCGCAGTGCGAGCACGTGTACGGCATGTTCTCTTGCTTGCCGCACTCGTCGCATGTCGCCATTGGCGGCGGCTACGGGAGGACGGGTCAAGGGGCTTTGGGTGTCCGTCACCGCCAGCGGGGGACGGCGACCGCGACCGTCGGGACCGCGGTGGTCGACGACGGCTAGAAGAGCGCTTCGTCGTCGTCCAGGAGCTTCGCGGGCCCGCCGACCTCCCAGATGGTCGTTCGAACGCCCGTCTCGGCGACGGCTTCTTTCACGCGCTCGACGTGTTCGGCGGTCGTGTTCACGTACACTGACGCGCCGGTGTCCGTCGAGAACCACACGGGGACGGAGTTCACGTCGTCGTCGTCCTCGTACCCGTTCTCGCGGAGGTCTCGGACCTTGTCGAACACGGAGAGCGTCGCGGGCTTCCAGTACACCCAGCCTTCGGGGCCGGTCATCGTCGTCGCAGCGAGACTCAGCGAGTCGTGTTCTGCGATGTCGCCGACGCGCTCCAGGTCGTCTTCGTGCAGGGCGTCCTTGCAGTCCTGGAGTTGTTCGACGACGTGCGCCATCCGGTCGCCGAACATGTGGCTGCGTTCGGCCTCCGTGTGTGCGTCGTCGGTCTCCTTGTACGCGGGGACGAGCGCGACGACGATCTTCAGTTCGCTCTCGAGGTCGGTGGGGATGCGGTGACTTCGACAGTCCTGGTCGTTCATGCCGGCGTTCAGGTACGAGAATCCGCCGGTGACGGCGCGCGCGGCGCTCGCGGAACCGACGCGCGCGATTGTCGAGATGTCCTCGAGTGTAGCGTCCAGTTCCGCGGCTTCGGCGAGCGCGCGCGCCGCGGCGGCGAATCCGGACGCCGAGGACCCGAGGCCGACGTTCGACGGGAACGAGTTCTCGCTCTCGAGTCGGACGGGGTAGACGGTGTGCGCGGCGTCACTCATCGACCGGGCCTTCTCGACGACGCGTTCGACGCGGTCGAACGCGGACCCGTCGAGTTCCTCGCCGTCGACGACGTACTGGTCTTCGTCGTAATCCATCGAGAACTCGACGGTCGTCTTCGTGTGGCTCGGTGCCGTGCAGACGCTGATAGAGTCGTGGTAGGGGAGTCGTTCGATGTCGTCACGCATCCCGTGATACTTGACGAGGCCCTGGATCGGGTGAGCCATCGCGGTAGCTTTCATACCACTACGGGAGACGACCGCGCGCTTAAAACCCACGGCGGCAGGATTCCATGGGGTTCGGTGACGGAGTCGGTGTGTCAGGACGTGAGCGATTCGAGTTTCTCGCGAACGCGAGCGTTCTGCTCGACGGTCTCGCTGAGGGTGGCGAGTCGTTCGTCGATGGATTCGACGGTCGCGGTCAGGTCGTCGACGGCGTCGGCGAGTTCGTCGACGTCCTCGCGGACGTCCGCGGCGAGGTGGTCGATGTCGTCGCTGTTCGAGCGCACGGCGGACGCGAGGCCGTCGACTCGCTCCCGTTCGGCCGCTTGCTCGGATTCGATCGTCTCGACGCGTGCGTCGACCGCCTCGAACGCCTCCTCGAAGGCATCGGTCTTCGCTTCGATGTCGTCGGTCTTCGCCTCGATGTCGCCGGTCTTCGCCTCGACGTCGTCGACGTCGGCTCGGAGCTCGTCGCGGTCCTCCGCCGCGGCGACGCTGCGTTCGTGGAGCGACCCGACGTCGGCCTGAAGGTCCTCGAGCACGTCGCGTGCGGTCCCGTTCTCGTCGAGGAACGCCTCGAGGGCGTCCGTGTACGCCGTGAGTTTCTCGACGCGAGTCTGGAGGTGGTCGATGCGTGCCTCCGTGCTCGTTCGCGGGTCGATCCCCAGGCGTCGGCGGAGTTCGACGCGCTCTCGCTCCGTGACGCCACCCGACTCGAGTTCGTCGAGTAACTGTTCGGCGACGCGAGACGCGTCGGCGGTCGTACTCTCGCCGGTCGTGGTAGTGGTCTCGTCGGCGGTCGTACTCTCGTCGGTCGGGTCACCGGTCTCGTCGTCGGCGAACTCCCATGCGCTGTCGGGGTTCTCGACGAGTTCGTCGAAGGAGACCGGCTCCGAACCGAAGTCCACCGTCCCTTCCTCGAGCGCGTCGACCTCCGCGGCGAACTCGTCGTACTCCGCCGGGTCGAGTGCCTCGTCGAGCAACTGGAACTGCTGGTCGGCGTTCGAGTCGATGCTCTCCGCGGGGACGCCGTCGACGTCCACGTGCTCGAAGGTCTCGACGGTCACTCCCTGCAGTTCCTGGAGTGCACCGACGATGTCGTCCTCGTCGAGCGCGCTCGATATCGTGACCGCGAGCTCGTCGGGGTTCGCGCCCGATTCGAGGTCGGGGAGCGTCGGACTCGCGCTGTAGACGGTCGTTCCGTTCAGTAACCCTTCGAGGACCTCGATCGCGCAGTCGGTGCTGGCGTCCTCGGTGAACGCGACCTGGAAGTGGTAGGCTGCCTCGTCGGCGCGCGACCGGTCGTCGTGAACGCGGAGCGCGTTCTCGAACGCGTCGCCCGTCCACTCCTGCCCATCGTCGATCATCTCGGAGTCGGCGTGCTCGGTAGTCTCGGAGTCGGCGTGCTCGGTAGCCCTCTCCGCGTTGGCGTGTGCACGCTCGGAGGGTTCGACTCCGGTAGCAGCTTCGTCGGCGCGCGCTGGCTCTACCGCTGGCGCCGAGACGACCGCGTTCGACGCGGTCTCGTCCTCCTGCGCGGCGGTGGATGCGTCGTCCGACGTGGCGTCGGGGGTCGGTTCGGCACCGGGCGTCGATTCGCTACCGATGGTGTGCTCGTGTACGCGCTCGTACACGACCTCCGGAACGCGGTCAGTCGGTTCGGCCGCGTCGAACGTGGTCGCGTCCACTGGGTCGACGGGTTCGTCGTCGACGACTGGCGGGTCGGCGTCCTCGGCGGGGACGACGTGGACTGGGGCGTCGACGAGCTCGTCGATGGTCTCCGGGTCGGTGACCGGGACGCCGAGCGTGACGCTGGCACGGTCCTCCGGTTCGAGGGTCGAGCGCCACCTGACGTCGCCGTTCGCGTACACGGTGCAGTCGTCGGCGTCGACTGCGACGGTGCCAGGGTCGATGGCGTCCGGGAGTTGCGTTTCGACGACGACCGTCGCGACGTCGGTCGTGTCGGACTGGACGGCGAGTTCGAACGTCGGTAGCCCCGAATCGGTGATAGAGACGGTGCTCTCGCTACTGGTGTCGGCGTGCGTGTTCATGATTCCCCCATGTGGCCCCCCCGGGACACGGGACTGGGCGTAGCAGAAACATACTTCCACTAACACTTAATTCGGCGGGTTGGTTACGCGCCTTAGGCAGTTCATACGGTACCGTAACGGCCCATGTCGGGTGATTCACCGAAACCCGAACGGCTAACCGTCGGGTATCCAACGACACCACCATGGGTACGCCACGCGACTCACGCCGCGCGCAAGCCGAGACCGTCGTCGAACGCCTCCACGAGGAGTATCCCGACTCGACGATATCGCTGAACTACGGGTCGCGACTGGAACTCCTCGTCGCGGTCGTCCTCTCCGCGCAATGCACGGACGAACGCGTGAACGAGGTCACGAGCGAACTCTTCGAGACGTACCGGACGCCCGAAGACTACGCGAACGCGACCCAGGACGAACTCGCGGACGCCATCTACGGCATCACGTTCCACAACAACAAGGCCGGCTACCTGCAGGGTATCGGCGAGCAACTGCTCGCCGAGCACGACGGCGAGGTCCCCGACGAGATGAGCGCGCTCACGGACCTCCCCGGCGTCGGGCGGAAGACGGCGAACGTCGTCCTCCAGCACGCTCACGACGTCGTCGAAGGGATCGTCGTCGACACGCACGTCCAGCGGCTCTCGAGACGTCTCGGGTTGACGACCGAGGAGCGCCCCGAGGCCATCGAACAGGACCTCCTCGACGTCGTCCCCGAGAGCGAATGGCAGCAGTTCACGCACCTCCTCATCGACCACGGCCGCGCCGTCTGCGGTGCGCGCAGCGCCGACTGCGACGCGTGCGTCATCGCGGACGTCTGCCCGAGCGAACAGGGCGACAGCGACGTCGACCTCGCCAGCGGCGAAGCCTGGTGACGCCAGGCAGCGACCGCGTGGTCGCGTCGGCCAAGCCGGTTTGGCCCGGCGCATACCCGCGTGGCTCAACGCACTTCACGTATGACCAACGAGGAAGCAACCGACGCCGACCGCCACGAGGAGCGCTCGCCCGAGGAGCGAACGAACGTCCCCGCCGAGGAACTCGCTGACGTCGACGACGCCGTCGAGGACGCCGAAGCCGAACGCGAACCCGGGGAACGGACGAACACCGAGAAGCTGAACGACGAGGCGCGCGAGCAGAACCGGCACGACAACGCGCCCGACGAGATGCCGAACCGCCAACAGTAACGACGAGGCGCGCGCCATCGGCGCACCGTCGTTCTCGCGGACCGGAGCGAACGGCCGCTAGAGGACCGCGAGCGGCCGCTAGAGGATACTGTACCATCTGACGTACCGCGCGACGCCGACGAGGTACGCGAGGATCCAGAAGAACACGTACCCGAACACGCCGACGCGCAGGCGCGTCCGCCACTTCCCCATGTTCTCGTGGAGTTCGTCGATGGAGACGTCCTGGTCGGGGTCGTCGTAGAGGTCCGCTCCGCGTTTCGCCTGGAAGATGCGGACGATGCCCCAGAAGCCGAACAGGAGCATCGCGTACGCTTGCAGGCCGAAGAACGCGTGCAGGGCGGTGAGGCTGCTGAGGTTGTCGAACAACCGCGGCGCCATCCAGAAGACGACCGGGACCGTGTTCAGGGCGAGGCCAGTGACGACGAACTTCAGGTGATGAACGAGGACGTCCCACGTCACGACCGGCTGGTTGATGATGTACCAGGCACCGTAGACGTAGAACGGGAAGCTGGCAGTGACGACGGCGGCGACGACCGTCGCGACCACCACGTCTTCGACCATGCCCGGCCCTAACGGCCGGGGCGTCCTAAAGGACGCGTTCCCGGACGCCCGCGGTCGGAAAGGGTAAACGCCCGTGGACCGAAGTGTCCGAGGATGACTGACTCCCGACCGACGTCGGCCGACGACCCCGACCCCGGGAGCGACAGCGACGACCCGACCGAGTCGACCGTGGACGCGCCAGCGTCAGCCGACGATTCGCCGTCGGACGCGGAACTGCGCGCACGCGTCGAGGAGAAGTACGACTTCGAGGACTTCGGGCCGCGAGACATGGCGGAGATGACGCCCGAGGAGTGGGACGCCGCGTTCGACGCGGAGACGTGGATCACCGGCGACGAACTCCTCGAGCGCGTGCAGGTGGACCTGGAGCGGCGCGTCGCCACCCGGGACGTGTTCGCGGTCGTCGAACGCCGCGACGTCGACGGCGAGGACGCCGTGCTCGCGTTCTCCGACGAAGGGTACGCGCTCGTGCGACCCGACGGCTCCGTCGAAGGATTCGGGACCGTCCTCCGTGACGTGAAACCGACGGTCGCGCTCTGCTCGATGGACTCCTACGAGCCCGAGGAACCACCTGCTGGTGCCGTCCTCCCGAACCCAGAGGAGGTCCCCGAGGGAAGCGGGGAACTGGGGAACTTCATGCTCCAGGTTATCGCCGGCGTCCTCGGACTCTCCGGCGTCGTCCTCCTCGGCGGTGCAGTGTTCGCACCGGGTGCCGCCGGTGCCGGCGAGATCGGTCGCGGACTCATGGTCGTCTTCGGCCTCCTGTTCCTCGCCGCCACGTTCGTCCTGTTCTTCACCGTCGCGAACGCACGGCTCTCCGACAAGTTCCGCGCCGAAGAGTACCGCGAACGCCTCCGAGCCATCGGCCTCGAGGACGGCGAACGACCGGCGTTCCTCCCGACCGAAGACGACGAGGGAACCGTCGAGACCGCGCTCGACTCGCCCGGCGAGGACGACCCCGACGACGGACCCGTCGACGCCGAACGAGCCGAGGAGACGGACCCGGAGATGACGGGTCGTGGGGAGGGGGAGCGCGAGGGCGACGAGAGCTCGAACCCGGCCACGTAATCCCCGCCAGACACCCGCATCGGTGGGTTTAAGCAACGCCAATCCTGACCTACGGATGTATATGAAAAGGCGGGACTTTCTGAGAACTGCCAGCGGCGTTACCGGAGCCGCCGCGGCAGTCGGCGCGGCGTCCGCAGGCGCCGCCGCCGAGGACCAAGGACGCTCCGGCGCGCCCAACAACACCACGACCACGGGCGCACCGAACGGTACAGGCTCGGCCAACAACACCACGGCCGGCGGCGGTGCGCCGAGCGGCCCGACCAAAGAGGTCGTCGTCGGCCCCGGTGGGTCGCTCGTGTACGAACCGGCGGACCTGACCATCGCCAACGGGACGACCGTGAACTTCGTGTGGGACTCGGACAACCACAACATCGTCGTCGACAGTCAACCCGACGGCGCCGGGTGGGAAGGCACGCCCGGTGGAGACTCGAAGACGTACGACACCGGGTACGAGTACTCGCACACGTTCACGACCAACGGCGAGTACGCGTACTTCTGTCAGCCCCACGTCGGCGCGGGCATGGAAGCGACCATCACCGTGCAGGACTCGGTGTCCGCCGGTGGCGGTGGTGGGAAGGAGCAGGACCCCGAACACATGGGCGTGCCGTTCCAGGCGCACTTCGTCGGACTGGCGACCATCCTCGCCATCATCAGCTCGCTGCTCTTCACGTTCTACACGCTCAAGTACGGCGAATCAGCACACACTGCGGCCCCCAACAAGAAATAAATCATGTCGACCAAAGGAAGCAACTACGGCGACATACACCGGTACGAGCCCGCTCGCGAGAGCACGGCCGCCGCGGTCGCTATCGTCCTCCTCACCGTCATCGAGGTCGTGTTCGTCGGCCTGTTCACGTACGGGCTCGTCGCCGGCTGGGGACTGGATGCGGTCGGGAACATGTACCTCGGCACGATCCTCGCGATCATCTTCGTCGACCTGGCCTTCATCCTCCTGCTGTACCGCAAGGAGTTCCTCCCGGACGTCATGATCGTCAAGAAGCGACGCCGGAAGTGGGAGGACCTCTACATCCGTGAAGAGGACGTCGACGGGACGAAGAGCTTCGACACCGAGAACGCCGTCGAGACACTGAAACGGGCAGTATACCCGTACTACAAGCGATAACTATGCCATTGGACGAAGACAAGTATCCGGTCGAATCGGACCGTCGGCGGTTCGTCAAAGGCGTCGTCGGCGGTGCCGCACTCGCGGGCGTCACGACAGCGAGCGCCGCCGCCGTGAACACAGCTACCGCGCCCACGGGCGCCGGTGGTGGGACGACGACGTTCTACGCCGTCGAGAACACCGACGGGCCTGCACCGCGCGGGATGCCGCAGATCCCCGTCGAGATAGACAGCGAAGGCTACCTGAAGGGCGCGTGGCCGGAGTACGAGGACGGCGCGGACGCCGCGGTCACCGAGGACTACAAGGGGTCGGGCGTCGACTACTCCTCGGCGTGGTTCCAGTACTGCGGCGTGCAGACGTACTCGGGCGTGTACCCGGAAGCGGACCAGGACAACTACTTCCGGTACTCCGACAGCGGTTACGACTGGCATAGCGACAAGGGCGGCGACAAGATACACATCGACGACTTCCAGGAACTCGGCGACCCCTGGCGCGAGTGGAACACGTCGTTCGGGACGAGAGCGAACGGGAAGCCCGCGTCCGGGACGTGGCGGTCCCAGGACCTCGAGCCCGCGGAGACGATGCCGATTCAGCTCATCCGCTCGCAGAACGTCCTCGACCTCGCGAAGGAGGACGAGTGGATCGACGCGTCCACGGCCGAGGGCTGTGTCGCGTGGCTGAACAAGTGCACGCACTTCTGCTGCGTGCCCGGGTTCAAGTCGATCGCGGGCTCCGCGAACTTCGGTGCAGCGGACAAGATCTACTGTCAGTGCCACCAGTCCGTCTACGACCCGTTCAGTATCGTGCAGAAGTCGTTCGTGGCACTGCCGCGGCCGGAGAAGGAGGGCTGACACAATGAGTCTGGAGAAGAAAGACGAGCACGACCATCGCGGCTGGATACAGAAGCGAGACCTGACGCCCGTGGAGAAGGGCTACCTGATGGTCCTCGTGTACCTCGACCGGCGTCTCCGCATCGTTGACTACCTCGAACTCCTCGAGGACCTCTACTACAAGGTCAACATGCAGATGCCCAAGAGCCACACCGAACAGTACAATCTCGACAACAAGTTCTGGTACTGGTACCCGTTGTACGCGCTGGGGTCGTTCTCGACGATAGCGTACGTCGTCGCCGCGTTATCGGGCGCCCTGCTCGGGTTCTACTACGCGCCGGCGACGACCGGCGACCCCTCGGGTGCGTACAACCAGATCGTGTTCATCATGACCGACCTGAACTTCGGGTTCATGCTCCGCTCCATCCACCGGTGGGCGGCGCAGGTCATGGTCGCGGCGGTCTTCCTGCACATGCTCCGCGTCTACTTCACGGGCGCGTACAAGGAACCCCGCGAGCTCAACTGGATCCTCGGCATCGTCCTCATCTCGCTGACGATGGTGTTCGGGTACACGGGCTACCTGCTGCCGTGGGACCAGCTCGCGTTCTGGGCCGGGCAGATCGGCGTGGAGATGTCGCTCTCGATACCACTCGCGGGTGAGTGGGTCGCCCAGCTCCTGTTCGGTGGGTTCACGTTGAGTCAGGCGACGCTCCAACGGATGTACATCCTGCACGTGTTCCTGCTCCCGTTCATCGTGACGACGCTCATCGCCGTCCACATCGGGATCGTCTGGATGCAGGGCATCGCGGAACCACACTAATACAATGGCAGACAACAACGACGAGGAACCCATGGCTGACGGCGGCAGTGGCACCGGCATCGTCGCGCCGGACGACGAGACTCCGACGTGGCGCGAGCGCAAGGAGCGGACGGAGGGGCTCTCCCGGTTGACCTACGAGTACTTCGAGCGGGCGCGACGCGAGGACCAGGACCTCCGCCAGGAGTCCGATTACGTGGAACGCGACGTGCTCGCGTTCCCGGCGTGGCCCCACGAGATGATCCGGAACCTCTCCCTGACGAGTTTCTTCGTCGGGATGATCCTGTTCCTGTCGGCGACGCTCCCGCCGCACATCGGGCCGCCGGCGAACCCGAGTAGTACGCCGGCGATCATCCTCCCGGACTGGTACCTGTACTGGTCGTTCGGCCTGTTGAAGCTCGGCCCGCTGAACCCCGAGCTCTCCATCCTCGGTGGGGAGACGGCGGCGGAGGGCGCGAAGCTGATGGCGGACCGGACGTACGGCGTGGTCGCGAACCTCGTCGTCGTCGGGTTCGTCGCCATCGTGCCGTTCCTGAACAAGGGGAGTGCGCGCCGTCCCGTCGAGCAGCCGTTCTGGGCGGCTGTCGGCGTGTTCGGCGTCGTGTTCGCGTTCACGATCAGCATGCTCTCCATCAAGAACCTGCTCCCGATCGGGTCGAATCTCCTGCTGGACGTGACGTTCCTGCTGCCGTTCGTCGCGGGAACGATCTCGTACGCGCTGCTGCGGTCGATGCAGGAGGGCTACATGTACGACCTGAACCGTCGGTACTACCGGCTGCGGCCGCCGAAGTAACTGCTGACACACGTTCTTTCGATGACTGACGACGAGCCAGTAGAGGATGGTGCTCGCGGGTCTCGCGAGGTCGAGGTCCCGATGCGTCTCTACAAGACGGTGACGGTGTTCGCGACGTTGATTGCGATGGTTGCGGTCATCCTCGGGTTCGTGGCGTTGGACGTGGCGACGAACCGCGCGCAGGCGTCCCCGGACGAGGTGAACGTCGTGCTCGCGCTCGCAGGATTGGGGAGTATCGTCCTGGGGGCGTTCGTGTACGCGTTCTCGACGCGCTTCCGGACTGCGGGAATGGGAAAGTCTAAAGACGAATCCGACGAAGGTTCAGGTAATGGCTGACGAATTCGCCAAAGGCACGGCTATCCTCGCCGGCGTGGGACTGATCTGGATGGTCCTGGCTGGCTGGTACAAGACGCCGTCGTTCGAGGGTGCACAGTTGACGGGTGCGCCGCCGGCTGAACTAGGGACGTACGGCGAGATGGCGCTCGTGCTCGAGAGTGGCCTGCGCTGGTTCATCATCATCGGTGTGTTCACGTTCTGGGTCGTCATCCCGGCGGCCGAGCAGACGCGCGAGTACTTCGCGAGCTGAATCGGCGTTTCTACGATGCCGTTCGGTTGTGCGTTCTCGTCGACCAGCTATCGAGCTCTCCGCCCTGGACGTGGTCGGTGGTCGAGGTGTAGTGGGTGGTCGGTGGTAGAGGTGTAGTGCTGGTTCGGTACTGTCCGGTCTCGCGACGGCGATCCGTTACTGTTCTATCTCGTGGTGGTGGTTGGTGACCGGCTGGTCTGGTTGGGTCGACGCGGGTTCGTGAGTGGTCGAGGACGCTGGCTCGTGAACGGTCGACGAGGCTAGCTGGAGTTGGTGGTTCTCGTCGGTCGCGCGGTCGAGGTCCCGGGTTGCGGTTGTCGGCTCCGTCGAGTCTATTGCCGGTGCGCGCTCGGAAGGGCTTCGTGTGGTCGGCGGGACGTTCCGCGAACGGGAGGGGCGTGGCGATGGTGTGCCAGGTCGGCGTTCGGTTACGTGTGGCGGTGTCTGTCCCAGGAGTGCCTTCGCAAGGACGGGTGTCGTCGGGCTGCCTTCCGGCGGCGGTGCTCAAGGCGCTGCAGTGTCGTGCGGGCAGAAGAACGAGTCGGGGCGGTTCCGTGGTCAGATGATCTGGGAGAGTCCCTGGACGAACACGTCGAACTCGTTCGCGAGCTGGAAGGTCGCGTACGCGAGGACGAGCAGGGACGCGAACAGCGCGCCGTTGGGTCGACGAACCGACTTGTCCTTGCGGAGGTCGACGCTCCGCGTCTCGTACTCGAAGAAGTCCGTGATGAACATCCCGAGGACGAGCATCGTGAGGACGACGCCGCCGTGTTGCTCGTACGTCGTGTAGTAGAACGTCGTCAGGATGAGGACGAGCGTCGACGCAGTGTGCAGCGGGTGGCGGGACGCGGTCTCGACGTCCTCGTCTTCGGCTTCGCTGACGTTACGCTGGTAGGCGAGGATGCGCGTCGCCATGTTGGCGAGCACGAGCACGACCAGCAGGTACTTGACGAGTTCGACGCCGAGCACCTTGCTGGTGAGGATGGCGTCGAGGGGTCCGAACATCGTCGCTGGGTCCATAGATGAGTCTGTGTGGACGAGCCATTAGTGCTTTTCCAATGCGTGCGGCCACGGGCCGGTGCTCTGAGGAGTGACGACGACCCTGAGGGGGTCGTCGGGGGCGGCTTCGACGACGTCACCGTGCCCGATGCGGGTGACGTGGGTGTCGTCGATGCGGAGGGAGACGTCGCCTTCGTCGCGTTCGACGGTGAGGGTGACGTCGTCGTCGGGGACGACCCAGTCGTCGGCGTTCGTCGCGAACGGTGCGATGGGGATGGCGGCGAGCACGCCCGTGTGTGGGGCGACGACGTGGCTACCGGCGGCGCGTGCGTATCCCTGCGAGCCGACGGGCGTGGCGAGGACGACGCCGTCGGCGCGGAACTGTCCGACGACGCGGTCGGACGCGGTGAGCGTGTACTCGCTGATGCGTGCGGGTTCGCTCGTGACGAGCGTGACGTCGGCGAGTGCGCGGATGGGGTCGATGTCGGGGGCGTCGACGGCGAGCGTTCGACGCGTCGTCGTGTCGTGCTCGCGGTCGACGAGGGTGGCGATGGCGTCGTCGGCGTCGGCGGCCGGGACGCTGCGCGTGCTCGGGTCGGTCTCGACGGGGAGGACGGGTGCGGTGACGCGCGCGCGGACGTACTCGAGGAGTGCCCGGTCGCCGGGGGCGACGGCAGCGTCGAGGTCCCTGGCTGCGAGTGCGGGGGCGTCGTCGACGACGGGCCGGCCGCCGGCGTGCTCGACGGCGGCGGCGAGCGCGGTGACGTCGGCGGCGGTGGCGTCGACGATGCCAACGACCGCGTCGGCCGTCGTGGACTCGTCCATACTCGGGGTTGCGGTGGGGCGAACAAAAACCCTGCAGGTCTCGTCGCCGCGCCCTCGGCCACCCTCGCGTTCTCCGCCCGGGCGCACGATGCTGGTGTATCGCGGTCCCCGCCCGGGCGCGCGACGGTGGTGCGTCGCGTCCTCCGGCCGGCGCTCGATGGTGGGGGTGGTCAGTCGTCGTACGGCCAGTCGCCCGTGATCTTCATGCCTTCGGCCTGGTCCTCGTCCTCGAGTTGCGCGGCGATGGCGTCGGGGTCGCGGTGCTCGATGGTGGTGTCGTCGCTCGCGAGTTCGACGGCGAGTTCCGCGAGGACGATGCCCTGTTCGCGGAGGTCGCGTTGCTCGAGTTTGTCGAGGGTGTCGGCGTGCGTGTGGCCCCAGCCGCGGCCGCTTCCGGGCGTCTTCCCGTAGACGTGCGTGCCGGGGACGCCCCACTGGACGAACGGCCAGTGGTCGCTGTGCGGGCCGAGTTCGGGCGTGACGTACGCGGGGTGCCCGAGCCGGTCGGCGACGTCGTCGATGGCGTCGGCGAGCGCGTCGAAGCCGTGCGCGTAGAACCCGAGGTCTCGGCCCTGGCAGACGCCGTCGAGGTTCAGGACGGTGGCGACGTCGTCGCGGTCGGTGGTCTCGGCGAGGTGGTTCGAGCCGACGAGGCCGACCTCTTCGGCGCCGAAGCAGACGACGTGCACGCGCGTGTCGAGGTCGGCTTCGCGGCGAGCGAGCGCGTCGACGACCTGGACGACGGTGGCGGTGCCGGCGCCGTTGTCCATCGCGCCCTCGGCGATGTCGTGGGCGTCGACGTGACTCGTCAGGAGGACCTCGTCGTCGGTGTCCGGGCCGAGCGTCGCGTGGACGTTCTGGCTGGTCGCGTCCTCGATGGTGGCGGTGACGTCGACGTCGACGACCTCGCCGTCGGCGCGTCGGGCGATGCGTGCGCCGACCTCGGCGGAGACGCCGACGGCGGGGATGTCGCCGACGGGGTCGGCGTCGGTACCGACGCTCCCGGTGGGTGGGAGGCAGCCCTCGACGTGGTTCCGGTAGACGAACGCGGCGGCGCCGGCCTCGACGGCGTGATAGTACTTCTCGCGTCGGTGCAGGTAGCGGTCGTACCACTCGGGGACGTCCGAGCGTGCGAGGGCTATCTTGCCGTCGAGGTCGGCGTCCTCGAAGTCCCGCGGGAGGCCGTATCCGAGGTCGACGAGTTCGCCGGACGCGGCCCCGTCCGGCGATCGCGGGAGCGCGATGACCTCGTGGCGCTGGTCGTACGTCTCGCCGGCGGCGTCGAGACTGCTCGTCCCGCGCTCCCAGCCCTGGACGTCGAACTCGGCGAGGTGGGCGTTGCGCGCGCCGGCGTCGGCGAGGGCGTCCCGCGTCGCTTCGGCTGCGCGGCGCTCCCCGTCGCTGCCGGCCATGCGGTCGCCGATGTCGACGAGTGTCTCCAGGTGGTTCCAGCCGACGTCGCTCGTGAACGTCTCACCGATCCAGTCTGTCATTGCCTCTCACGAATCGACGGCTCGTGTTAGGGTTTCCGGCTTGCGAGTCCGTGGCTCGATTCGACGATTCGTCAATATTGCCACGACCTGATACGGGAACTGGCCGATGAATCCGAGATGGCTTTAAGTACTCGGTGATAATTTCATGAGCGAATCTGTTTGAGGCGATTCTTTATTACCCGTGCGGGCGATTGTCCGATAGACCCTCAGGTGTCACTAATGTCGAAGGCTGACAACATCGTTCGCGTCATGTCCCCGGGCGGCTCGCAGGTCACCGACCACAGCGTCTCCGCAGAGCGCGCACGCTCGCTCTACGAGACAATGGTACTCGCCCGGACATTCGACGAGAAAGCAGTCAGCCTCCACCGCCAGGGCCGCATCGGGACGTACGCACCGATGGCCGGCCAGGAAGCGGCCCAGATCGGCGCGGCCGCGGCGATGCCCGACCGCGACTACCTGTTCCCGACGTACCGCGACCACGCGATGTTCCTCCAGCGCGGCGTCGACCTCCGCGAGGTCCTCCTGCACCTCTCCGGCGAAGGGAACTACATCGACCACGCGGACTCCGAGGACCTGACGACGTTCCCCATCACGATCCCGATCGCGACCCAGCTCCCGCACGCGGTCGGCGTCGGGATGGCGGCGAAGTACAAGGACGACGACGTCGCGAGCCTCGTCTCGTTCGGCGACGGCGCCACGTCCGAAGGCGACTTCCACGAGGCGATGAACTTCGCGGGCGTCTTCCAGACGCCGACGGTGTTCTTCTGCCAGAACAACGGGTACGCCATCTCGGTGCCTCGCGAACGGCAGACGGCGAGCGCGACCATCGCCCAGAAGGCCCAGGCGTACGGGTTCGAGGGCGTTCGCGTGGACGGGAACGACGTGTTCGCGGTGTACGACGTCGTCACGGAGGCGCTCGAGAACGCCCGGAACGGCGGGGGGCCGACGCTCATCGAGGCGGTCACCTATCGGAAGGGCGCGCACACGACGACGGACGACCCGTCGAAGTACCGCGACGAGGCCGACGCCGAGGACTGGCGGCTCGAGGACCCCCTGGACCGCGCGCGGACGTACCTCAGCGAGGAGTTCGGGTGGTCGGAGACGGACGAGGCGGCGACCCAGGAGTGGGCGACGGAGACCGTTCGGGAGGCGGTGGCGGCGGCCGAGGACCACACGGGCCTGGATCCCGGGGAGATGTTCGAGCACGCGTACGCGGACATGCCCCCGCACCTCCGCGAGCAGCGTCGGCGGCTCGTGGACGACCCGCAGGTCGACCACTGACCGCGGACTCCGTCGCGTCGGCGGTCCGGGCAGTGGGTGCCGGTTCAGAGCAGTGCTTCTTCGCGGAGTCCGTTGACGACGTCGTCGACGAGTTCGTCGAGCGAGTCGTAGGGGAAGTCCTGGTACGGTTCGAGTCTGACGGCGAGCTCCATCGCGGTGAACCGTCGGTCGCCGACGCGGACGCGTCGACTGTGCGGAGCGTCGACGGCGGCGGCGACCGCGAGCTGGTCGTCGACGGGGAACGAGACGTCGACGAGGACGGCCGCGAGGTGGTCGCGGACCACGCGTTCGGCGTCCTCGCGGTCGCGCTCCTCCGAACTCGGGTCCGCGGCGTCCTCGTGCACGCGCCATCGTACGCGCGCGGTCGACTTTACCTCCCGGCGTGCGTCCGCGTTCGGTCGGCAGCGGTCAGTCGTCGTCGGTGAGCGTGGCGAGCAGGGTCTCCATGCTGTAGCTGCCGAGTGCGCGGGCGTCCTCGTGGAGTTCGTCGATGACGTACGTGGAGTTGGTGCGTTCGACGGCGTCGACGGTCTCGAAGTCGCGGATGAGGCGGCCGACGTCGTCGCCGTCGTGGAGGCGCGCGATGGCGACGTAGTCGGTCTCGCCCATCGTGGAGAACAGTTGGGTGACGCCCTCGATGGCTTCGATGTCGTCGGCGACGTGCTCGTGGCTTCCCGAGTAGTCCGTGAGGACCTCGAGGATGACGGTGATGCCGAGGCCGAGCGCGTCGAGGTCGAGGTCGTAGCAGTCGTTCTCGATGACGCCGGCCTCGCGGAGGTTGTTCAGTCGGTAGTGGATGGTGGAGACCGGGATGTCGGTTTCTTCGTGGAGTCGTTCGGGGCTGCCGGTGCCGAGTTCGCTGATGGCCTTGAGGAGTCGTACGTCGCGGTCGTCCATGCGTCGACGGTCGGCCGCGACCGACTTCAGCCTCCCGACCGAGTCACAGTTGGATAGAATCTAGAATATCGATAGAAGTCGTAGTTTCGTACAACTGCTGTGTCGAGAGCAATTCACAATTCTGCTTCTGGACTTCGAGTTGCAACGGATTTTAATACTGCCATCCGTTCGCGTTGGATAGCAACCAATGATTCCGCAGAAGTTCTGGAGAGCGCTTCCAGATACGAGCCTGATGTTCGTATCGCTCGCAATCCTCTGGGGGACGTCGTTCGTCGCCATCGAGGTCGGCCTCCATCACGTCCCCGCGCTGGCGTTCGCCGCGCTCCGCTACGACCTCGCCGGCGTCGTCGTCCTCGCGTACGCTATCACCGCGACCGACCGCTGGCGGCCCCGCACCCGGACGGAGCTCATGAGCGTCCTCGTCCCCGCCGTCTTCGTCTTCGGCGCGTACCCCGCGCTCCTCTACGTCGGCGAGACGTACGTCTCCGGCGCCGTCGCCGCCGTCGTCGTCTCGCTCTCCCCCGTCCTCACCGCGGGCGTCGGGAGCGCACTCGACCTCGAGGAACCCCTGACGACCACGGGTCTCGTCGGCGTCGCACTCGGGGTGCTCGGCGTCGGCGTCGTCGTCGACCCCGGCCCGGGCGCGCTCGACGGCGGCCTCGTCGGCGTCGCGCTCGTCCTCGCCGGCACCGCGTGCTTCGCGCTCGGGAGCGTCCTCGCACGGCCCTTCGACGCTGGCCTCCCGAAGCCGACGACGCAAGCCTGGGGGATGGTCGGCGGTGCCGTCGGCCTCCACTTTGCCAGCCTCGCCCGCGGCGAATCCCTCGCCGCGGCGACGTGGACGACCGACGCCGTCGTCGCGCTCGCGTACCTCGCGCTCGCCTCCGGCGCCGTCGCCTTCCTCGTCTACTTCGAACTCCTGGAGCGCGTCGGCGCCACCGAACTCACGCTCGTCTCCTACCTCGAACCCATCGTCGCCGCACTCGTCGGCTGGGCGGTCTTCGGGAACGTCGTCGACACCACGACCGCGCTCGGGTTCGCCGTCATCTTCGTCGGGTTCGCCGTCCTCAAACGCCACGCACTCACCGACGTCATCGACACCCTCAGACGGCGCGTGCACGTCCGCACCTGACCACGTCGCGCTCGAACCGCGAGACAGCCACTGGCCGCGCGTGAACCGGCGACGTCCTCGCGTTCCTATCGGTTTTAGTGCGCGGCCGACGCATGGAGAGCCATGACAGCCTTCGACTTCGACGAGTCGCTGCTCGTCGAGCTGACCGAAGCGCACGGGGTACCGGGATACGAGGACGCGGTCCGCGACGTCGTCCGCCGGGAGTTCGACGCCGCGAGCGCGGTCGAGCAGGTCCGCTCGGACGCGATGGGGAACGTCGTCGGGACCATCGAGGGCGCCGAGAACCCCGAGTACGAGGTCGTCGTCGCCGCGCACATGGACGAGATCGGGTTCATGGTTCGCAACGTCGACGACGACGGGTTCCTGCAGGTGGACGCGCTCGGCGGCTGGGACCCCGAGGTCCTGCGCGCGCAACGCGTCGTCGTCCACACCGACGACGAGGACCTCCTGGGCGTCATCGGCTCCATCCCGCCTCATTCCGGCGGGAGCGACGACGACGAGGAGCGCCAGGTCCACGACGTCGACGTCGACGTCGGGCTTCCCGTCGAGGAAGTCCGCGAACGCGTCGCGGTCGGCGACCGCGTGTCCACCACGCAGACGACCGAGGTCGTCGGCGACTGCATCAACGGGAAGGCCGTCGACAACCGCGTGAGCGTGTTCGCACTGTGCGCGCTCGCCGACCGCCTCGACGACCCGCCCGTGACCGTCCACCTCGCCGCGACCGTCCAGGAGGAGGTCGGGCTCCGCGGCGCCGAAGCCATCGGCGTCGACCTCGCGCCCGACCTCGCGCTGAACCTCGACACGACCGTCGCGAACGACGTCCCCGAGACCGACGACGACAAGCACGTCACGAAACTCGGCGCGGGCGCCGGCATCAAGTTCAAGGACTCGAGCGTCATTCCGAACCGGAAGGTCGTCGACCGACTGCGTTCGGTCGCCGCCACCGAGGACGTCCGCGTCCAGCACGAGGTCCTCCCCGCCGGCGGCACCGACACCGCCGGCTTCCAGCGCTCCTCGGGGCCGACCCCGGTCGGCGCCATCTCGTTCCCGACGCGGTACCTCCACACGCCCACCGAGAGCGTGCACGGCGACGACGTCGCCGCCGCCATCGACCTCGCCGAAGCCTTCCTCGACACCGAGACCGGCGACCACGACTACCGGCTGTAGGCCAGCCGGCGACTCGCCGCCGCGATACGCCGGTCGGCTCGCCGCACGGAACCGCCGTGCGCGAATCGAAGATTTCAGTACGGGGCTCCCCTAACGACCGGGTATGGACGAAGACGCTACGGACACGCCTGTCTCGCGCCGGCAGTTCATGACGGCCGTCACGGGCGCGGCCGCGGCCGGCGCCGCGGGGAGCGCCGCCGCACAGGAAGGCACCGAAGGCGGTGGCGGCGGGGGCGCGACCGAGGAGGTCGTCGTCGGCCCCGGCGGCTCGCTCGTGTACGAACCGGCCGATCTCGAGATCGCGGTCGGGACGACCGTGAACTTCGTGTGGGACTCGGACAACCACAACATCGTCGTCGAGAACCAGCCCGACGACGCGAACTGGGAGGGAACCGAAGGCCCGGCGTCGAAGACCTACGACACCGGCCACGAGTACTCGCACACGTTCAACACCACCGGCGACTACGACTACTTCTGTCAGCCCCACGTCGGCGCTGGCATGGAAGCGAGCATCTCCGTCGTCGAGAGCCTCGAACCCGCGGGCTCCAGCGGCCCGGTGCTCCCCGGGAGCGCGAAGACGCTCGCGGTCGCCGGCACCGCCGCGATGCTGTCGGTGCTCTCGATGGCGTACTTCTTCATGCGGTACGGCGGCGACTTCGAGACGCCGGAGTAACCCGGCCGCCTGGCGAACGTTTACCGGCCGCATTCACGACCGTCGTTCCCGCGCCGTCGTTGCGGCTGTCGTTCTCACGTCGTCGAATCCTTTCGCCCAGCCGCGTCCGCAGACCACATCCCTACCTGCCGGTCGGTTCTGCCGATCGCTCGAGGATGCCAGCACCACCAGAGCAAGAGAATGCCCGGTGACGTCCCCGAGCTAGAGCGCACGGACGGGCTCGCCGCACCCGTCCCGCTCGCGGTAGCAGCGCGCGTTCGCGGTCAGGACGACCAGTACCCGCGCGTCAGGAGCACGAGCACCGGGAAGATCTCGAGACGCCCGATCCACATCAGGACGACCATGAACACCTTCGACTGCGCGCTGAACTCGAGGTAGCTCCCCATCGGTCCGATGAGCTCCAGGCCCGGCCCGATGTTCCCGAGCGTCGCCGCGACCGTCGTCATCGCCTCGATGACCGACAGCGTCTCCGGGTCGCCGGCGAAGGACGCGTCGACTACGAGGACGACGATCGCGACGAAGAAGATCGCGAAGTACAGGAGCGTGAACGCGTAGATGCCGCGGATGGCGCGTTCGTCGAGCGGCTGGCCGGCGAGCCGGACCGGCCGCACCGCGTCCGGGTGGACGGTCGTGAACAGCTCGCGACGCAGCGACTTCACGATGACGAGCCATCGCACGATCTTGATGCCACCACCCGTCGACCCCGCGGACCCGCCGATGAACATCGCGAACACGAGCAGGTACTTCGCGGGCCCGCTCCACGCGTTGAAGTCCATCGTCGCGTACCCCGTCGTCGTCACGAACCCGACGACCTGGAACATCGACTGTCGGAGCGCCGCCTCCACGTTCTGGAATATCGGGAACGTGTGCGCGATCGGTTCCGCGCCGACGCCCTCGTAGTGCGGTGCGGCCGCCTCCGTCGCCGGCCCCGCGAGTCCCGGGTCGGTGTAGAGGAGGCTCGCGCCGATGGCGGTGAGGACGCCGATGACGCCGAGGTACGCGCGGAACTCGGTGTCCTCGAAGAGCTTTTCGAAGTTCCCCTTCGTCGCGTGCCAGAACAGCGCGAAGTTCGTCCCGGCGGCCATCATGAACGGGATGATGAGCCACTGCACGGCCGCGGAGAACGCCTCGATGGACCGGGCTTCGGGCGAGAACCCGCCGGTCGAGAGCGTCGTGAACCCGTGCGCGATGGCGTTGTACGCCGACATGTTCGGCGCCAGGCCACCGACGTGCAGACCGTAGAGGAGGACCATCTCGAGGACGGTGATGCCGGCGTACGCGACCCAGAGCGCACGCGCCGTCTCCGCGATACGCGGCGTGAGCTTCTCGATGCCCGGCCCCGGCGCCTCCGCGTCCATGAGCTGTGCGCCACCGACGGAGAGTTCGGGGAGGATGGCGACCGCGAGCACGACGATACCCATCCCACCGAGCCACTGCGTCAATTGCCGCCACATCAGGAGCGCTCGCGTGTGGCTCTCGAAAGAGATGTCACCCATCACGGTCGCTCCGGTCGTCGTGAACCCGCTCATCGACTCGAACAACGCGTTCTCCGGGCGCTGGAGCGTCGTCTCCGTCGCGTACGCGAGCGACCCACCCTGGAGGGTGAGGTGCTCCAGCAGGTACGGGAGCGTCCCGACGAGCGACACCGCGAACCACGTCGCCGCCACCATCAGGAACCCCTCGCGCGCCCCGATGTCCGGGTCGTCGTCGAGCCGTTCCAGGACCGTGCCGATACCGATCGCGACCAGCGCCGTCACGACGAACGGCACGATACTCCACGGGTCGTAGAGCAACCCGGTGACTATCGGGACGATGAGCGCCACCGCGAGGTACTTCGTCACGCGACCGACGAGCGAGAAGCTCGCGCGCCAGTCAACCTTCATAACTGCGGCGTGACCTCCTCGAGTATCGACGTCTCAGCGAACACGACGACGTGGTCGCCGGGCCTGACGACCGTATCCCCGCGCGGCGTGATGAGGTCGTCGTTGCGCGTGATGGCGCCGACGACCACGCCCTGCGGGAGGTCCGCGGTCGCGTCCGCGATGGTGCGGTTCGCGAGCAAGCTCTCGTCGTCGACCTCGATCTCCAGGACCTCCGCGCGGTCGCTCTCGATGATGGCGACGTTCTGCGTGTGCTCCTCGCGCGTGAACCGGGTTATCTCCTCGGCGGTCACCTCCCGCGGGTTCACTGCAACGTCCACGCCCACGGTCTCGAACACGTCGACGAACGAACCGTCCTCGACGACCGCGACCGTCCGCTTCGCGCCCAGGCGCTTCGCGAGCAGACTCACGAGGAGGTTCTTCTCGTCCGAGGACAACGCCGCGACGACGAGGTCGGCGTCGGTGACGTTCTCGCGCTCCAGGAAGTCGATGTCAGTCCCGTCGTTCTCCAGGACCACGCTCCCGGCGAGCTCCTCGGCGAGCTCGCGAGCGCGCTCCGGGTCGCGCTCGATGACGCGCGGCGTCACGCCCTGCGCCTCCAGCAGTCGCGCGGTCTGATATCCGATCTCGCTGCCACCGACGACGTACACCTCGTCGGAGCTCTCCAGGCCGTTCGACGGCGTCAACTCCGAGGCGAACAACCGACAGCTCTCCGGGCTCCCGATGACGACGACCTTGTCGCCCGGTTCGATGCGCGTGTCCCCACGCGGGATCTCGACGTCGCCGTTCCGGAGGATGGCGGCGAACGTCAGCGACTCGAACCGGTCCGCCGCCTCGACGGTCTGGTTCGCGAGCGTGCTCTCCTCGGTCACCTCGAACTCCGCCATGCGGACGCGACCGCCCGCGAACGAGTCCACGTCCTGTGCGCCCGGGAGCCCCGCGATGCGGACGATAGACTGTGCGGCCAGGAGGTCCGTGCACACCATGAAGTCGACGCTGAACGCACCCTCGGCACCACGCCACGTCGTCAAGTAATCCGTCTTCCGGACGCGAGCGACCGTGAACGCGTCCGAGACGGTCTTCGCGGTCGCACACGCGACGATGTTCGCTTCGTCGCTGTCCGTGCTCGCGATGAGCATGTCCGCGTCCTCAACACCAGCCTCCTTGAGCGTCGCGAGGGACGTCCCGTCGCCCTCGATGGCGAGGACGTCCAACTGGTACGTGATCGCTTCGACGCGCTCGGGGTCGGTGTCGACGACCACCACGTCGTGCGCGTCAGCGAGCCCACTGGCGATGTTCGCACCGACCTCGCCAGCACCCACGACCACCACTCGCATCACGCGCTCACCTCGTACATAATCGGGGCGGACGAACGGCCCGAACAAGAGGGTTGTCATGCGCGCGTCACGGCCCGTGCTGGCCGCTCGCGGCCGCTCGCGGCGCCTTCAGCCGTCACTCGGCGTGGTGTCGACGTTCAGTTCGACGCGCCGCCGTTGGCCTTCGAGGTCGACGACGACGCGCTCGACGATACGCGTCGCCTCGTTCTCGATCTTCGGTTTCACCTTCTCGACGACCCAGGACAGCGAGACGAACCGCGGGAGGTCGATGTTCCCGACCTTCGCGGAGTCGGCGTCGTACTCGACGAGGAACCGGACCTGCGTCGCGACGTCCTCGCCCTCGGGCGGGTCGACGGATTCGACGAACCAGTGACCGGTCGCGTCGATGTCCTTCGTGATGCGCCAGTCGATGCGTTCCGGGGGGTGGGTCTCGGTGACCTCCGAGTGCGCGGTGTAGGTGAGTTTCCACCACGCGAACTGGAGTTCGTATCGCGTGCCGGGGCCGCCGTCACCGCGCTGGCAGACGCGCTTCAGGTGCTCGGAGTACGCCGCGTAGCCGGGGAAGTCGAGCAGGAAATCGTACACTCGCTGTCTGTCCGCGTACACGACGGTCGTGACCTCGACTCGCTCCACGAGCGTACTGACGGCGGTCCGGAGGTAAACGTTTCGTCGCCGGACCCCGTTCGGACCTGGGGACAGCGGTGAAAATTCAAGCAAGCAACTGCCGCATAGAAAGATATATTTGTCGAGGCGCGGAATAATTGGAGTAGCTTCTAATGAGAAACGAACGCGGCGTTCGCGTGTTCGTCGTCCTCGTCGCCGCTCTCGCAGTCACCGGGCCGGTCGCCGGTGCGGTGGACGGGGCTGGTGCGACGAGCGCGGTGAACGAGTCGACGGACGCGGCCGACGTCGACCTGGCGCTCTCGATATCCGCCGGGTCGACGGAGCCGGGCGAGACGGTGACGGTGACGTTCGTCGTCCAGAACACCGGCTCGAACGCAGCGTCGTCGGCGGCGCTCCAGGCGCGGTTCCCGCCGACGTGGTCGGTGACGAGCCATTCGGACGACGGTGCACAGTTCGCGGGACGCGGCGTCGGCTGGCAGTTCGAGACGCTGGAGGCCGGCGCGAACCGGACCGTCTCCGTCACGATGCAGGTCCCGGCGGACCACGACGGAAGCGACCTGACGCTACGCGCACAGGTCGGTGACCGCGAACGGAACACGGCCAGCGCCAACACCACTATCGTCATCGGCGAGCAGGACGGCGAGGACGGGTCTGGCGGTGACGACGGTGAGGATGGGTCTGGCGGTGACGACGGTGAGGATGGGTCTGGCGGTGACGACGGTGAGGATGGGTCTGGCGGTGACGACGGTGAGGATGGGTCCAGTGGCGACGGGGGCGACGATTCCGATGGTGGACTGGACGGTGGTGACGACGACAGCGGTGAGGACGGCGGAAGCGGCGATGACGGCTCCGACGGCGGTGGACTCAGTGGCGGCGACGACGGGGGTTCCGACGACGAGGCTCCGAAGTCGGGTGACGGGTCGAAACCTGACGACGGTTCGAAGTCGGGCGATGGCTCGAAGTCGGGCGATGATTCGAAGTCGGACGATGATTCGAAGTCGGACGATGATTCGAAGTCGGACGATGATTCGAAGTCGGGCGATGATTCGAAGTCGGGCGATGATTCGAAGTCGGGCGATGATTCGAAGTCGGGCGATGATTCGAAGTCGGGCGATGATTCGAAGTCCGGTGCTGGTACTGAGTCCGGGTCGGACGGGACGTCCGGGAGCGAGGACGGCGACGGTGGAGCAGCGGGCGGGAGCGACTCCGAGGGCGACGGCGCGTCCGCGGACGACGACTCGAGTACGAACGACGAGGCCAGCGAGGAACCGTCGACCGAAGCCGCCGGCGACGCCGGTGCTTCGAGCGACGCGGCCGCGAGCGCGGACACTGGCTCCGGGTCGACGAGCCAGGACGTGAACCAGGTCCTCGGTGTCGGCGGTGAAGACGACGGATTCGACCCGCTCTCCGTGCTCGACCCGATATCGAAACCGATCGACGACCCGAAACGACAGCACTTCGACGGAGTGTTCTCGCTGCTCTCCATCGGTTCCATCGGCGTCCTCATCTCGCGTCGATTCCGCTGACCCCGCGACCGGTCACGACGCGAGCCGGATTCGCGACGGTCGTTCGAGCGCGAGTTCGGTATCGGGTACGCTCTTGTGTGGGGCACTCCAATCGCGTGGTATGACCGCGGAGTCGGACGAACCGAAGCGACGAGACGACGGGGTGCTCGCCGGCGTGAACGTGGCGCTCGGCGTGACCGGGTCGATTGCAGCGGTGAAGACCGTCGAGCTCGCGCACGAGCTCCGCCGGGAGGGTGCGAGCGTTCGGGCGGTGATGACGGAGAGCGCGACGGGTATCGTGCATCCGTGGGCGCTCGAGTTCGCGACCGAGCACGACGTCGTCACCGAGATCACGGGAAGCGTCGAGCACGTCGCACTCTGCGGGCGCGACGAGTGGGCGGACGTCCTCCTGGTGGCGCCGTCGACCGCGAACACGGTCGGGAAGATGGCGAGTGCGGTCGACGATTCGACGGTGACGACGTGCGCGACGACCGCGCTCGGCACGGGCCTGCCGGTCGTGGTGGCGCCCGCGATGCACGAGCCGATGTACGACCACCCGGGCGTGCTCGACGCTATCGAGACGCTCGAATCGTGGGGGGTGTCGTTCGTCGACCCGCGCGTCGAGGAGGGCAAGGCGAAGATCGCGACCGAGGAGGCGATCGTGCTCTCGACCGCGCGTGCGGCCGGCCGTCAGCCGCTCGCTGGCGAGCACGTCGTCGTGACGTCGGGGGCGACGAGCGAGCCGGTGGACCCGGTGCGCGTCCTCACGAACCGGTCGTCCGGGAAGACGGGGCGGGCGCTGGCGCGAGCGCTCTACGTCGCGGGCGCGACCGTGACGCTCGTGCATCCGGACGGGGACGTGCCGTACGCGGACGTCGTGACCGTCGAGACCGCCAGTGAGATGACCGACGCCGTGCTCAACGTGGCGGGCGAGGCGGACGCGCTCGTCTCGGTCGCGGCCATCTCGGACTACACGGTCGCGAGTGCGGACGAGAAGATACGGAGCGGCCGTGAGAACCTGACGCTCGAACTCGAGCCGACGCGGAAGCTCATCGATACCGTGCGCGATGCACACCCTGACCTCCCGATCGTCGGGTTCAAGGCAGAGACGAGCGGAGACGATGCGGCGATGGTCGAGCAGGCCAGAGAGACACTCGAGCGCGCTGACCTGGCGTTCGTGGTGGCGAACGACGCGAACGTGATGGGTGCCGACGAGACGCGCGCGCTCCTCGTGCACGCGGAGGGCTACGCAGCGTTCACGGGGTCGAAGGCCGCGCTCGGCCGCGAGGTCGCCGCGGCGCTCGCGGAAGTGCTCGCATAGCGACCGGGAGCGAGTGGAGGTGGTGTCGGTCAGTCGTCGCGCGGCCAGGTGACGGTCTCCTCGAAGGGGATACCCATCTTCTGGGCGGCGCGGCTTATCATGTGCGCGCCGGTCGGGGCGGTGATGAACAGGAACGCGACGGCGACGAGTGCTGCGAGCCCGGACCCGTCACCACCGAAGTAGAGGAAGCCGGCGAGGAGCATCGACGACGCGCCGAGCGTCGTCGCCTTGCTCGTCGCGTGCATCCGGTTGTAGACCGACGGCAGGCGGACGAGCCCGACGACGCCGACGACCAGGAAGAACGTTCCGACCACGACGAGAGCGACGACGAGTGCCGCCTGGATCGGCCCGGTGAGGCCCACGGACCCGCCGGCGGCGAGCGGGACCGCGTCGGCGCTCGTCGTCGAGGATGCGATGCCGTCGATTGCGTTCGGGAGTGAGGCGAGCATGGTCATTCGATGATGTCTCCTTCGGTGACGTACCGCGCGACCGCGATGGTGCTGATGAACCCGATGATGGCGAGGACGAGCGCCACGTCGACGAACAGGCCGCGACCGGTCCACATCGCGTACAGGGCGGCGATGGCGACGACGTTCGTCCCGATGGTGTCGAGCGCGACGACGCGGTCGGGCGTCGACGGGCCCGCGACGACGCGGTACGCCGAGAACAGCGTCACGGCGGCGGCGACGACGAGGCCGAGACCGATGGCGTCGTGCGCGAGTCCACCGAGCGGTGCGTTCGCGGCGAGCGCGACCCCGAGGTCACGCATCGCCCTCACCTCCGACGTCCTCGTCGCGCTCGTCGAGGTCGGCCGACGAGGCGCCGACGCCTTCGTGTTCGACGGACGCGTCACCGACGGGTTCCGGGACCGGACTCCCCGGGTCCCGGCGTTCGTCGAAGATCACGAGCGCGAGGTCCTCCCACGTCCGTATCGGGTCGACGATACTGGACGGGTCGTCCGCGGCGATGGCGTGCACGTACAGGCTGTTCCGTTCGGCGTCGTAGTCCATGGTGAGGGTCCCCGGTGTGAGCGTGATGGAGTTCGCGATGGTCGTGATGGCGAGGTCGGTCTCGACGCGCAAGGGCACTTCGATGACGTCCGGGTCGATCGGCATCGACGGCGACAGGACGCGGTAGGCGACGTCGACGTTCGCCGTCAGGAGCTCCCAGAGGAACACCGTCGCGTACTGGAGCGCGGCGAGGAGGGCTCGCGGCGTCCGTACGAGCACGGGCGTCGGACTGAAGAACCGCCGGAAGAGGAAGGCGATGGGGATGCCGACGGTGAGTCCGATGAGGAACTCGCCGAGCGCCAGTCCGAGCACGAGCTCGCCGCCTTCGGCGATGTCGACGCCGCGGACGAACAGCCAGAGGACGGCGAACGCGAACCCGAGTAGCGGCCAGCGCCGCGGTGCGTCGTCGCTCAGGTCCTCGCGCGGCGCGGCGTTCGCGGGTTCGGTGGGTGCGTCGGCGTCGTCGAGTGCGTCGTCGCTCATGCGTGCCCACCTCCGCTGGTAGCGCTGGTGGTGGTGTCTGGGTTCACGGCGTCGACGTACCCCTGGGTGTCGAGTGCCGCCGCAGCACCTTCGATGGCGGCTTCGAGTACGGGGTCGAACGCGACGCCGACGCCGACGACCGCTATCGCGAGCACGACGACGACCGCGACCTGCGTGCGGTTCGTGCGCGTCGCGTCCACGACCTCCGTGGGCGTCCCCCAGAACCCGCGGTTCCACGCTCGCGTCACGTACGTTATCGTGAGTATCGCGCCAGCGAGTGCACCGCCGAGCGCGAGCTCGCTCCCGGCGACGGCCGCGGCGTCGAACACGAGGAACTTCCCGAAGAACCCGATGAGCGGCGGGATGCCGACGAGACCGATGGCGGCGACGAAGAAGCCGCCCGAGAGCACGGGTGCGCGCTCGGCGAGTCCACCGAGTCGGTCCAGGCGCGAGGTGCCGGTCGCGTCGTAGATGGCGCCGCTCGCGAGGAACAGCGCGCTCTTGGCGAGCCCGTGATTCAGCGAGTACACGAGCGCGGCGGTGACGCCGAGTACGGCGAGCCCGCTCACGCCCGCGACGTCACCGTACGGCGCCGGTGCGTCGACGCCGGCGACGATACCGAACGCGGCGAGGGCGAGCGGCAGGACGATGAACCCGACCTGGCCGACGCTCGAGTACGCGAGCAGGTCGTCGATGTCGTCGCGGTTCACGGCCGCGACGCCGCCGAGGAGGATGCTCGCGATCGCCATCACGAGCAGCACCGGGCCGAAGTACGCGAGCGGCCCGGACCCACTGAAGCCCGGGAGTGCGAGCTCGCCGAGGTCCGCGGGCGCGAACACCGTGAAGTAGAGGCGGATGATGGCGTAGATACCGACCTTCTTGACGACGCCGGCGAGCGCCGCCGACACCGGTGCGGGCGCGGCGCGGTACGCTGCGGGCACCCACCAGTGGAACGGGACGATGCCGGCCTTGAGTGCGAACACGACGAACAGGACGACCGACAGGCCGAGGACGGGCGCGAGCGTCGTGATACCGAACGCGGCCGGGTCGGCGAGCCGTCGCGCCATGTCCGCCATGTTCAGCGTCCCGACGGTCGCGTACAGGCCGCCGATGGCGACGAGCATGAGCGCGCTCCCGACGAGGTTCAGGACGACGTACTGGAGCGCCGCCCGCGTGTGTTCCGCGCCGGAGTAGAACACGACGAGGACGTAGCTCGACATCAGCATCACCTCGAACCACACGAAGAGGTTGAAGATGTCGCCGGTGAGGAACGAGCCGGTGACGCCGACGAGCATGAAGTGATAGAGCGGATGGAAGCTCACGCGCTGGCCGACCTCGTCGACGTACACGACGGCGAACGCGAGCGCGGCGACGCCGACGAACGACCCGAACGCGAGCATGAACACCGAGAGGTCGTCCGCGACGATGGTGACCCCGTAGGGCGCTCGCCAGTCCGCGAGCTGGTAGACGAGCGTGCCCTCGGCTTTGACGCGAGCGAACAGGTACGCGACCGCGCCGAGGTACGCGACACCGCCGAGTACCGAGAGCGCGCGCTGGACGCGCAGCGACCGGTGCGCGACCGCGGTCAGGATGGCGGTGAAGAGCACGACGAGCAGCGGGGCGATGACCGCAACGGGCGGGCTCATTCGTCGGCACCTCCGTCGGTCGCGACCGCACCGTTGGTCTCCGCCTCCTCCGTCCCGTCCGCGAGCTCGAGCATGTCGATCGTGCCGTGTTCCTCGTACGTGCGGTACGTGAGGACGAGCGCGAACGCGGTCGTCCCGAACCCGATGACGATCGCGGTGAGGACGAGCGCCTGGACGAGCGGGTCGACGGTCGCCGGCGCGTCCGCTCCACCGGCGGACACGAACGGTACCGCGGCCCCGCCGAGCGAACTCATCGTGATGAGGTAGACGTTCGCGGCCTGCGAGATGATGCTCACGCCCCAGACGACGCGGACGACGTCGCGTCGCAGGACGAGGAACGTCCCGACGGCGAACAGGAACCCGAGCACGGCCGCGAGGACGACTTCCGTCATTCTGCCCCCACCACCGAGACGATTGCGAGCAGGCCGCCAACCACGACGAGGTACACGCCGAGGTCGAACGCGAACGCGCTCGCGAAGTGGAACTTGAACAGCGGTTTCACGTCGTACAGCCAGTCGTGCTGGCCGAGGAACGCGAACCCGGTGTCGGCGAAGAACATCGCGACGACGCCGGCGCCTGCGGCGACCAGCAGGCCGAGCGCGAACATCGCGCGGTAGTCCGCGGCGAGCGCCGGTCGTGGGAGGCCGAACGCGGGTTCGACGTCCCGATGCAGGAGCGTCTCCTGCACGTAGTCGATCCCGAAGATGATGTAGATGAGCGCGAACCCGGCCGCGGTCAGCACGCCCGCGATGAACCCGCCGCCGGGGAGGTTGTGGCCCTGGAGCAGGAGCGCTATCGCAGTGACGAAGATGATGGGGGACACGATGCGCGTCGCCGTCCGCGCGATGACCGTCGTATCGTCCCCGTAGCGACGCTTGGTCATTGGGTCTCACCTCGCTCCCGGAGGGCAATGAGCGTGATGATGGAGAGCGCCGCCATCGAGACGACGGCGATCTCGCCCATGGTGTCGAACGCCCGATAGTCGACGAGGATGATGTTGACGATGTTGCTCCCGCCGCCTTCGGGGTACGCGGTCCGGACGAAGTAGCTCGCGATGGAGTCCGGTCGGGTGGCGGTCGCGAGCAGGACGGTGATGGCGACGGTCGCGCCGACCGCGACCGAGAGCACGCCGTCCCGGAGCGCGGTCGACCGCGTCACGTTCCCGTAGAACGCCGGGAGGCGGTCGAGGACGAGCAGGAAGATGACGAGGACGAGCGTCTCGACGACGAGTTGCGTGAGCGCGAGGTCGGGTGCTTTCGAGAGGATGTAGAAGATGGCGACCATGAACCCGAGGATGGAGAGCGTGAGGACGCCCGCGACGTGCGAGTTCGCTCGCACGACCATGACGGCGCCGACGCCGGCGAGCGCGAGCACGAGCCAGACCGCGAGCTTCGGTGGCGTCACGGGGAGCAGTTCGCCGACGGGGAGTGCGAGCGTGACTTCGGCGGCGGCGTACGCGCCGAGGGTGAGGGCGACGAACGCGGCGAGCGTCCACGTCGCGTACGTCCGCAGTCGCCGCGTCTGCACGGCGTTCCGCACCCGGTCACTGAACGGGTTCGCGCCGTCGGTGAGGCCGTCGTAGTAGTAGTTCGCGGTCAGCGGCCCCGAGATGAGTTCGTCCAGGCGGGCGTGGAGCGCGTCGTACTCGGTGTACGCGGCCGCGCCGAGGACGATGGTTATCGCGCTCATCGTCGCCGCAGGCAGGGACTCCCGGGAGGTCGGGAGATGGTACGTGAACTCGCTGCCGGCGGCGGCCGCGCCCGCCGCGCCGCTGGCGGCGACCGCGTGCGCACCGCCGCCGAGTTCGCCACCGGTCGCCTGGATGACGCTCGCGACGAACGTCTCCAGCGGTTCCAGGTGGACGCCGAACGTCGCGGTGACGCCGCCGATGCCGACGACCGCGGCGAGCGTCGCGAGCAACGCCGGCGGTCCGAGCATGATAGCGGGCGGACTGTGGACGTGCCCGAGCGCGTCCGGTTTGTCGCCGAAGAACATCGCGACGAACCGGATGGAGTACAGGAACGTGAAGATGCTCCCGAACACGGCCACGACCGGGACGAGGAACGCGACGCCTTCGTGGACGGTCGCGTACTCCCACGCGGCCTTGAAGAGGAACTCCTTCGAGTAGAACCCGTTGAACGGCGGCACGCCCGCCATCCCGAGACCCGCGATGACCGCGATGCCGGCCGTGATGGGGAGGTCCTCGCGGAGCCCGCCGAGTTCGTTCAGGGCGCGCGTCCCGGCTTCGTGCGCGACGATGCCGGCGACGAGGAAGAGCGCGGCCTTGAACAGCGCGTGGTTCACGATGTGGAACGCACCAGTTTCGGCGCCGTAGAACGACGTGAACCCGAACCCGGCGACGATGAGGCCGAGATGGGAGGCGGTGGAGTACGCGAGCAGTTCCTTGATGTCCGTCGCCGCGACCGCGAGGATGGCGGCGACCGTCATCGTCAGCAATCCGAGCGCGACGAACGCCGCCGTCCACTCCTCGCCGCCCAGGAGGGGACGGAGCCGGCCGACGAGGTACACGCCGGCTTTCACCATCGTCGCCGAGTGCAGGAACGCCGACACCGGCGTCGGCGCCTCCATCGCGTTCGGCAGCCAGATGTGGAGCGGGACCTGCGCGGACTTCGCGGCCGCACCGATACCGACGAGCGCGAGCACCGGTACGAGAAGCCCCTGGTCGGCGAGTGCGGTCTGCATCGCTGCGGCGTTCTCCGGCATCAGGATGCCACCGTCACCGAACAGCGCCCAGGTCGCGGACCCGAGCGCCTCGGCCGACACCGCGTGCAGGACGAGGAACCCGGCGAGCATGAACAACCCACCGGCGACCGTGATGAGCATCGACTTCCGGCTCGCGTACATCGACGGCCCGGCGCGCTGGTAGTGCCCGATGAGGACGTACGACGACAGGCTCGTCAGCTCCCAGAACAGGAAGAGGACGATCATGTCCGCGGCGAACGCCACGCCGAGCATCGACCCCATGAACGCCAGCAGCGCCGCGTAGTACTTCGCCTGTCCTGGCTCGTCGTGCATGTACGCGCCGGAGTAGGTGAGGATGAGGACGCCCACGCCGCTCGCGAGCGTCGCAATCAGGAGCGAGAGGCCGTCGACGTAGAAGCGAAGCGATACGTCGAGGGTGGGTATCCACTCGACGCTCACCGCACCGTGGGTGCCGAAGAGGCTCGCGACCAGTCCGAGGCACGCGAGCGCGACCGCCGCGGCGTAGTACGCCGTCCGCTCGCCCAGGAACCGATAGACGAACGGGGTGAGTGCGGCGGCGAGGAACGGCAACCCCACGACGGCAAGCAGCGTCGCGAGATTCACAGCCATGTCTACGTGGTACCCGGCCCGTTCCGGACTTAATACTTCTCAAACCCGACGCCTCGTGGTGTCGCGGTGTCCCGGAACCTGGGAGTGTCGCGGTGTCTCGGCGCGTCGAAATGTCGAAACGTCTCGGAGTGTCGAAACGTCTCAGCGCCCCGGGGTGTTGCGGTGTCGGTGGGGATTGTCCACAGAATAGTTATGGTCGTCGGCGCGTGACGTTGGAGCAAGCATGACTGGTGGTCAGGTGGTCCCTGTACTGACGGAGGGCGAAGCGTGGGCGTGCTAGCGTCCTCGGCGCGGTCCTCGAAAGACCTCTCCAAGGGCGAGATATTCGACGTGCTTCGGAACCAACGCAGGCGGTTCGTGCTCCAGTACCTGAAGCGACGAGAGGAACCCGTCGAACTCGGTGAACTCGCGACGCAGGTCGCCGCGTGGGAGTACGACACGACGTGCGAGGACGTCTCCGCGGAACAACGCAAGCGCGTGTACACGACGCTCCAGCAGACGCACCTGCCGCGGCTCTCTGAGGTGAACATCGTGCACTACGACGCGGACGAGGGCGTCATCGAGGCGACAGACCGCGCGAACGACCTCGCGATCTACCTGGAGATCGTCCCGGGGCACGAACTGCCGTGGCGGGAACTGTACCTCTCGATGGGGGCGGTCGCGTGCGCGCTCTGCGTCGCCATCTGGGCGGAGGTCCCGTACTCGGACGTGCTGGACGGCCTCGGGTGGGCGTTCCTCATCTCGGTCGCGTTCACGGTCACGGCCGCGGTGCACGTCTACCACGAGCGGAACATGCGCCTCGCGGACCTGGATTCGCCGCCCGAGATCGACCTCGACGACGCCTGAACGGTCCCGTTCGACGCGTCGGTGTGGTCGTCGCACCGGCCGGACGTTTTAACCAAGTCGGCGGCTAACCGTGGGTCGATGACCGACATCCGCGGATTGCTGACCGACGACGACGCCGTCTCACCGGTCATCGGCGTCATCCTGATGGTCGCAGTGACCGTCATCCTCTCCGCGGCCATCGGGGCGTTCGTCCTCGACATCGGGAACGCCGTCACCGAACAGCAGCCGAACGCCGTCATCGAGTTCGAGTTCGACGTCTCGAGCGGCACCAGTCCGCCCGACGCGGTGATCCTCCGGCACAACGGCGGTGACGAGCTGGCGACGAGCACGCTCCGCGTGACCGTCGACGGCGCGATCGCGTGGGAGGACGGGTCGCCAGAGGGTGCCTTCACGACCGACGGAAGCGGCGAGTGGGACGACGGCGTCACGAGCGGGGACGAACTCCGCATCGAGGAGGACACCGCGAACATCGAGGAGTCGTCGTCGGTCCAGCTCGTCTGGCAGAAGGGGCAGCGTTCGTCCATCCTCGCGAGCACGGAGTCGTGACGCGAGCGCGGGCGTCGTCTGCCAGAAGCTTCTCGTAGCCACCGCCCGAGATGTCAACAGTACATGGAGACGGGTCGAGCCGGTGGGACGAACGCACTCCACGCGGCGTTGATGGCGGCGCTCGTCGTCGCGACCGCGTTCGTCGCCGGCGTCGTCGTCTTCGACCTCGAATCGACCGTGCTCCCGACCGAGTCCAATCCCCAGGCGTCGTTCACGTTCACGCACGAGCCGTCGACTGGCACCCTCGTCGTCACGCACTACGGCGGTGACAACCTGGACGTGGACCGCGTCCGACTCGTGAACCAGGGGTTCGAGCCGGTCGGGGACTTCTCGACCGGGGAGACCGTCTCCGCGGGCGAATCGACGACGATAGAGGGCGTCGACGCGGACGACAGCGTCTACGTCCTCTGGGTGACCGACGACGACGAGCTCCTCGTGCTCGCATCCTGGAACGCGGACGCTGCGGCCGCGAGCGCGACGAGAACGGGGTCCGGGAACGAGAGCGCGGCGACGGTCGGTGCCGGCGCCGGCGCGTCGACCGCCAGCTTTTTGCTTCGCATGGAGTAGTTCCGGCATGGACCGACTGCAGGAGTCCCTGCTCGAGTGCCCGATCATCGAGAAAGACGGCTATCACTACTTCGTCCACCCGATCTCGGACGGCGTCCCCCAGCTCGACCCGGGGCTGCTGCGCGAGATCGTCATCCGCATCATCCGGAAGGCGGAACTCGACGACGTCGACAAGATCGTGACGCCCGCCGCGATGGGTATCCACATCTCCACCGCGGTCTCCCTGATGACCGACATCCCGCTGACGGTCATCCGGAAGCGCGAGTACGGGCTCGACGGCGAGACCGCGCTCCACCAGACCACAGGGTACTCCGAGAACGAGATGTACATCAACGACGTCCGCGAGGGCGACCGCGTGCTCGTGCTCGACGACGTCCTCTCGACGGGCGGGACGCTCGCCGCCGTCCTCGGTGCGCTCGACGACATCGGCGCGGAGGTCGTCGACACCGTCGCCGTCATCAAGAAGGTCGGTGGCGACAACGAGGTCGCCGACGCGGGTTACGACGTGAAGACGCTCGTGAACGTCGACGTCGTCGACGGCGAGGTCGTCATCGTCGACGCCGACGGCGACGACTGAGCCACATCGACGCGAGCGTCTCTCATGGCTTCGACTCGGACGAAGACCGCTATCGGCGTCGCGATGGTGGCGCTTGGCGTCCTGCAAGCGGTCGCGTACGCGCTCCAGGCCCAGGTCGTACCGGCCGTCCTCGGCGGCGTCTACGCGACGCTCGGCGTGGCGTACCTGTGGGCGGAAGTCCTCCGAGTGGAAGACGCGACCGCGTAGAATCCCTACTCGGCGTCGCTGTCGACGCGCGGGTCGAGGACGGTGTAGGCCATGTCCTGGAGGAAGTTCCCGAACACGCCGACGAGCGCGATGACCATCGTCATCCCGAGGATGAGCGGGAGGTCGCGGGCGGTGATGGCGTTCATGCTCACCTGCGCGAACCCGGGGATGGTGAACGCGAACTCGATGACGAAGATGTTCAGGACGAGGACGCTGAGCATGTCCGTGAAGAACAACGCGACGAGGGGGATGGCGGCGTTTCGGAGGATGTGGACGGCGACGCGGATCGGCCCGGCGCCCTTCGCTTTCGCGATCTTCACGAAGTCGGCGTCGACGTACTCGAGGCTCTCGGCGCGCGCGTACCGGAGCTGGCCGGCGAGCAGCACGGTCGTGAGCGTGATGACGGGCAGCGAGTAGTACTTCACGAGGTCGCCCTTCAGCAGCGGGACGTTCGGGAGCAACGGCAACGAGAGGGTGCCGCCCCACATCTCGTAGCCGGGCGCGATGTAGAGGTACGGGACCCAGTTCATCTGCGTGATGGCGACGACGAACATGACCTGGGCGAGCCAGAAGTTCGGCGTGCCGAGACTGAAGTACGCGGTCGCGGTCGCGAGCTTGTCGCTCAGGGAGTGCTGGTTGAGCGCCGAGTAGAGGCCGACGGTGACGCCGATGCCGAGCGACAGGAGCATCGACGGGACGAGGTAGAGGAGCGTGAACGGGAGGCTGCTCCCGAGCACGCCGAGCACCGACTGGCCGGTGCTGTAGGAGAGCCCCCAGTCGAGCGTCGCGACGTTCACCATCCACTTCGTGTACCGTTCGAGGAACGGGTCGTTCAGGTTCCTGGCTTCGCGGTACGCCTGCACGGCTTCCTCCGGGTTGCCGCCGGTGCTCGACGCCTCGTACGCGACGGCGCCGACGTTCGGGTCCTCGGTGAGCGTGACGAACGCGAACGCGACGGTGACGATGAGGAACATCGACAGGACGGCGAACGCGGCGCGTCGCGCCACCTTCAGCTGGAAGCTCACGGTTCGCCCTCCGCGACGAGGCCGTGCTGTCGGGCTCGCCGGCGACGGCAGCGAGTGTCGGTCATCGAACCACACTCTCCGAGGCTCGATATTAAAACCGGGTGCGTATCTCGGCCGAATCCCCGAAAACCGCAAGACGAGGGCGGAATCGATACTAAAGCCGGCGTTTGACACTATGCCATCTTTTTAGATGTGGGGGTGAATCGTTGGCTCGATGCTGCAACGTTCGGCCACGTCCTGCGATGAGGTGAGCGTCGATGGCGACAGGTGACCGTCGTGAACTCGCCGCGTTCGAGCGCGTGGACTGGGAGCGCGTCGAGGAGCCCGACGACGTCAGCGTTCGGCGGGGCGCGTTCGCGACGGTCCTCGCTGCGATCCTCGGCGTGTTCGCGTACACGAACGTCGTCGATTCCGGACGCGTCCCGACCGTGGACGTCCTCGCGGGCACGGTCCGATGGATCGAACCGACGGCGCTGGACTTCGCGTACCTCGTCCTCGCGGCGTGTTTCGTGTTCGCGTTCGCACTCCCGGTCGTGGAGAACTGGCGTCGCGTCGCGATCCGGACGAAGGTCTTCGCGGTGCTGTCGACGGTGCTCGCGGTCGCGTTCGCGTATGACTACTACTATCTCGCGCCGACGCCGACGTTCGACAGCGTCGAGATCCCCTACTACGGGTACCTCTACTGGGACGTCTACGGCGTCGAGTGGGTGTTCGTGTTCTCGCTGCTCGTGTTCGCGTGCTTCGTGCTCGGCCGACTGTTCGACGACCTCGACCGGACGCGACTGTACCTTCGACGACTGAAGGACCACCCGACGGGCGCCGTCGCGCTCGCGTACGTCGCGTTCTTCGTGCTCGGCGGCGCGTTCGGGAACGCGGTCGTCGGGATGCCGACGACGTTCAAGGAGGTCGAGGGGAGCTACGAGACGTACGTACACCAGCCGCCCGCGCCCGTCTCGACGCCGTTCGGGACCACCGACCTGTTCACGCTCCTGCTCGCGCTCGCCATCGCGTTCGGTATCGTGCTCGCGCTCTACAATCGCGTCGAGCGCGTCCGCGAGCCCCTCGGTCTCGCCGCGACCGTCGTCGCCGTCGGCCTGGCGACGCTGTTCGCGGTCCGGTTCGCGATGTACGAATTCCTCGAGTTCGGCCCGACCATCGGCGTCGCCGAGTCGTCGCACTGCGCCGGCACGATGGTCGAGTCGGGCTGTCTCGGGTCGTGGGAGAACCCGCTCGGGACGAACTACGTCGGGAAGAGCCTACTTGCGCTCCTGTTCGTCGGGTTCCGTGTGAGCCTGGAGGTCGCGCTCATCACGTCGATGATCATGCTCCCCATCGCGACGCTCGTCGGGACGTTCGCCGGGTACACCGGCGGACTCGTCGACGACACCATCACGGGCTACATCGACATCCAGCAGACGATCCCCGCGTTCGTCGCGTACATCGTCCTGAGTTACGTCTTCGGCCGGAGCCTCTTCCTGCTCATCCTCGTGTTCGGCCTCCTCTCGTGGGGTGGTGCGGCCCGCCTGGTTCGGTCGGAGGTCGTCCAGCGTCGCGAAGCCGAGTTCGTCACCGCCGCGCGCTCCGCGGGCG
The DNA here is from genome assembly GCF_020567525.1 of Halorubellus salinus. Classification (GTDB taxonomy): domain Archaea; phylum Halobacteriota; class Halobacteria; order Halobacteriales; family Natrialbaceae; genus Halorubellus; species Halorubellus salinus. The sequence goes on along the minus strand of NZ_JAJCVI010000002.1, from coordinate 239,060 downwards.
CGGACGACCGCCGCATCATGCGCAAGCACATCCTCCCGAACGTCTCGAACACCGTCCTGACGAGCGTCACGCGCCGCATCCCGCTGCTCATCCTCGCCGAAGCCGCGATCGCGTACCTGAGTCTGAACGACATCATGGTCATCTCGCTCGGCGAGAGCATCGCGAACGGCCTGAACAACTTCCCGAACGCGTGGTGGGTGTCGAGCGAACTGACGCTCGCACTCGCGCTCGTCGTGCTCGCGTTCAGTCTGCTCGGCGACGCCCTCCGCGACGTCCTCGACCCTCGAGGTGATGCCTGATGCAAGATGATTCACTCCTCTCCGTAAGAGACCTGAGCGTTCGATTCCACACAGAAGCCGGGACCGTCCACGCCGCGAGCGACGTGTCGTTCGACGTCGACCGCGGCGAGACGGTCTGCATCGTCGGCGAGTCCGGGAGCGGGAAGACCGTGACGAGCGAAGCCATCACGCGCCTCGTCCCCCAGCCACCGGGCGAGATCGACGCCGAGAGCGTCGACTTCGAAGGCGAGGACCTGCTGACGATCCCCGAGAAGCAACTCCGGAAGCTCCGCGGCGGTAGCATCGGGCACGTCTTCCAGAACCCACAGAGCACGCTCAATCCCGTCTACACGGTCGGGCGGCAGGTCGCGGAAGCCGTGCGACTCCATCGTGACGTCTCGAAGGCCGAGGCTCGCGAGATAGCGGTGGACCTGCTCGACCGCGTCGGCATCCCGAAGGCAGCGGAGCGGTTCGACGACTACCCCCACGAGTTCTCCGGCGGGCAGACCCAGCGCGTCGTCATCGCGATCGCCATCGCGGGCGAACCCGACCTCCTCATCGCGGACGAGCCGACGACCGCGCTCGACGTCACCATCCAGGCGCAGATACTCAGGCTCCTCCGCGACATCCAGGAGGAGTTCGGGATGGGCATCCTCCTCATCACGCACGACCTCGGCGTCGTCGCGGAGGTCGCCGACCGCGTCGTCGTGATGTACGCGGGGAAGGTCATGGAGCAAGGGAGCGTCTTCGACGTGTTCGAGAACCCGTCGCATCCGTACACGAAGGCGCTCCTGGAGTGCCTCCCAGGCCGTCGGAACGCCGCGGAGGGCATCGGTGGGACGCTCCCGGACCCGACCGACCCGCCGGACGGCTGTCGGTTCGCGCCACGATGCCCGCACGCGGTCGACGCCTGTCGCGAGGGCGACCAGCCACCGGCGGTGCACGTCGAAGGCGCCGACGACCACGTCGCGTCCTGCGTGTACTACCAGGCCGGCTACGACGCGAGCGTCGTGCAGAACGCGGGCGTCGCGGTCGCGACGGACGACGCCGACGACGACGCGGCGCGGACCGACGGAGGTGACCCCCAATGACGACAGAACACCCACACGACGACGCCGACGGTTCCGACGCGACAGCAGCGGACGGTTCCCAGCGAGCCGAGCGGCGTGCCGACGCCGTGTCTCGGCCGGCCGACCGTGGCGCTGACGGCGAGGCGCTCGTCACCGTCGACGGCCTCAAGAAGCACTACCCCATCACGAAGGGGCTGCTGCGTCGACAGGTCGGGACGGTGAGGGCCGTCGACGGCGTCGACTTCACGTTGCATCGAGGGGAGACGCTCGGGCTCGTCGGCGAGTCCGGGTGCGGGAAGTCCACGGCGGCGACGTCGCTCCTCCGACTGGAGGAACCGACCGCCGGCGAGATACGGTACCACGGCAAGCTCCCGGCGGACGACGACTCGCGGTCGCTCCTGGACTGGGTTCGTGACAGCGTGCGTCGGGAGGACGACCCGGAGCGCGACCCGCGGGACGTCGCGGGGTTCTCGGACGCGCAACTGAAGCGCTTCCGCCGGCAGGCCCAGATGGTGTTCCAGGACCCGACGAGCAGCTTCGACCCGCGGATGACCGTCGGCGAGAGCGTCGCCGAACCCCTGGAGATCCACGGCCTCACCGACCCCGAGCGGCAGGAGGAGATCGTCTCGGACCTCCTCGAACGCGTCGGCCTGGAGGCCGCGGACGCCGACCGGTATCCCCACGAGTTCTCGGGCGGCCAGAAGCAACGCATCGCGCTCGCTCGCGCCCTCGTCGTCAACCCCGAACTCGTCGTCGCGGACGAACCAGTGAGTGCGCTCGACGTCTCCATCCAGGCGGAGATACTCAGCCTCATCAACGACCTCCAGGAGCGCTTCGGGCTGTCGATGCTGTTCATCAGTCACGACCTCGGCGTGGTCAAGGAGGTCTGCGACCGCGTCGCCGTGATGTACCTCGGCGAGATCGTCGAGGTCGCGCCGACCGACGAGCTGTTCGCGGACCCGCAGCATCCGTACACGCAGGCGCTGTTGTCCTCGATCCCGAACCCGGACCCGCGCCAGCGCGGCCTCGGCGTGGAGCTCACGGGCGACGTCCCGAGCCCGGAGAACCCCCCGAGTGGGTGCCGGTTCCACACGCGCTGCCCGAAGGTCATCCAGCCGGCCGCGTACGACCTCGAGCAGTCGGTGTGGCGGCGCGTCCTCGACCTCCGCCACGACGTCGAGGACGGGGAGCTCGACGGCGACGCTGCGATGGACCTCGCTCGCACGCACGCCGACGTCGACGACGCGACCCACCTCCCGTCGGACGCCGTCGACGACGCCGTCCGCGCGGAGTACGACCTCCCGGACGCACTCGGGGACGACGACGCGGCGGCCGTGCTCGCCGAAGCCATCGAGTACCTCGCGAACGGGAACGCCGACGGTGCCGCGTCCGTCCTCGGAGACGCCTTCACGACGCCCTGCGAGCAGGACGCCCCGGAGGCGCGCGCCGTCGACGACGACCACGACGCCGCTTGCCACCTCCTCGACGACCACGAGGTCGCCGACGACCGCGCCACCATCGCGAACGAAACGTCCGGCGACTGACGTCAGTGAGTCACGACCCCTGGTCCAACTGGCCCACACGGCCCACGCACGTAACCGAGCGACGACGCGCGTGCGTCCCAATCACGTCAGTATCCGTCGGCATCCGCGTACTGAACGGGTTCGGTATCGCGGCTACGACCACGCCAGTCATACAACACGTCGAGGTATCACAATGACACCCATCGACCGCCGAACGGTCCTCAAGACGCTCGCAACCGGAACCCTCCTCGCCACCGGCGTCGGAACCGCCGCTGCACGCCCCGGCAAGGGCAAGCGCCAGGGCGCCAGCGCCGAGCAGACCATCACCGACATCGCCGCGGGGAACCCCAGCTTCAGCACCCTCGTCGCAGCACTCCAAGAGACGGGGCTCGACGACGTCCTCGACAGCGAAGACGGCCAGTACACCGTCTTCGCACCGACCAACGCCGCGTTCGACGCCCTCCTCGAAGCGCTCGACGCCACCCCCGAAGAACTACTGGCGCGCGACGACCTCGCGACCATCCTCAAGTACCACGTCACCAAGGGCCGCCGGTACGCGCCCTCCATCGTCAACCCAGCACCCGTCACGATGCTGGCCGGCGGCAAGGTCACCACCGACGGCACCAGCCTCAACGACGGCCAAGCAAACATCACCGCAACCGACATCGAAGCCAGCAACGGCGTCGTCCACGTCATCGACGGCGTCCTCCTCCCCTAGAACGGACCAGCCTGAACGACTGACGACCTCTCCCCTCTCGTCCACGACACCACCGGAGCAACCGCTCCGAACGAAGTAACAGTCAGAGAACGACCGTCGTACGAGATCGGGAGGTGGGTCTGAACCACGGTCGTACGAGCCTCGCGTCGCTCGGCTACGTGCTCCCTGGTTCAGATCACCCCGTCACCACGTTCGACGCTCACCGTACTCGTCGCTCAGATTCTCGCGTGATTCGCGTCAGAAAGTAGCGGGAGGTAGATTTGAACTACCGATCTGCGGGTTATGAGCCCGCCGGAATCTCCTGGCTATCCCATCCCGCTACCACCACGTACCGCGCTCCGCTAGTTAAGGGTTGTGATTGCAACGCCGTATGGCAATTAGTCACTCGTGGACGCGCCAGGTGAAGAGGCTCTCGGCGACGTAGTTCACGAGGAGGCCAGCGCCGATGCCAGCGACCTTCGCGGTGACGAACCAGCCGTCGATGCCGAGAACGTCCACGTCGACGAAGAACACGCGGTAGAGCAGGCGGAACGTCGCCAGTTGGACGGCGATGCCGCCGGCGCGAACGAGGTTCGAGCGGGCGAGCCGGCGGAGTGTGGCGCGGATGCCGCGTCGTCCTTCGGTGGAGAACGTCCAGTTGTCGTTCAGGAGGAACATGACGACGACGGCGACCTCGATGCCGACGAAGACCGCGAGCTCCGGGAACACGCCGAGCGACTGGAGGACGGTCGCGGTCGTCACGTCGAAGGCGGCGCCGACGACGCCCACGGACGCGAACTGCCCGAATCGAGTCCCTGATACGAGCGCTCGAAGTCTGTCGAGGACGGACGTCGCGCCGTCGCCGCGGTCGACGTTCGACGCTCGGGTGGGCGTCCCGGAGCGGGCGTCCTCGCGTCCGGTCGTGCCGTCCTCGTCGTCGCCCGTCACTGTTCTTCGACGTCGCCGTGGCGTCGGTCGACGAGCGCACTCCGGCCGGTGCGGCGGTCGGCTATCGCTTCGTGCACGCTACTGCCGCCGAGTTCCTTCATGCGGTGTCGGCTCCTGAGCAGGCAGCGGCCGAGCTCGTACGCGGTCGACACCGGCGACACCGTCGACTCGGGCTGGTCCTCCCACGTCACGGGTACCTCGCGGATCGGGAGCGAGTGCGCGGCCGCGACCGCGAGCAACTCGACGTCCCACGCGAACCCCGGCTCGTAGAGGTGTGCGCGCACGTCGCGCCACCCGTCGGTCGTGATGGCTTTCGCGCCGCACTGGAAGTCGTAGAGGTCGATGCCGAGGAGCGAGCGGGCGAGGAACGCGAACCCGTCGCCGAGGTACCGGCGCGCGAACGTCTGGTGGCTCCGGACGTCGGCGTCGGGGTGGCGACGTGACCCGACGGCGAGCGTGACGCCGTCGTCGCCGACGGCGTCGACGACGTCCGCGATGGAGTGCGCTGGCGTCGCGCCGTCCGCGTCCGCGAACGCGAGCACGTCCACGTCGTCGACGAGCGCCTCGAACCCGGCGGTGATGGCGGCGCCTTTCCCGCGTCGTGCGTCCACCGCGTGCACGGTCGCGTCCACGGATTCGAGCGCGGTGCGCGTCGCCTCGTCGGGCGCGTCCAGCTCGATGCGGACGACCTCGGGTGCGAGCGCGTCGTGGAGGGCGTCGACGTACGCGGCGAGGGTGTCGACCGCGGGGTCGTACGCGGGCAGGACGACGCCGAGGGACTGCGACATCTACCCTACGTCGGGCCCCGCGTGGTGTAAAATCGTTCGCTTCGCGACAGACTCGGGTCGACGACGGACGCCTGAAGTGCGAGCCGGCGAGTGCTCGGCCTGCGGTCGATACCGGAGCAGAAACGGGGCGCGGTCGGTATCGCGAGCAGAAAGCGTTTAGCCACCGCGCTCGCCTACGTGGTGATAGATGGAGTACACGCTGGTCCTCGTCTGGCTGGTGGTCTTCGCCGCCCTCGCCGCCGCCGCCACGCCGTTCGCGACGCTGCTCCTCTCGCCGCTCCCGGACCGCGGGAGTGGACTCGGTCTCCCGGTCGCGATCGCCGTCCTCGGCGTCGCGAGCTACTGGGTCGGCCAGGTCGCGTTCGGGTGGCCCGGTATCGTCCTCGCGCTCGTCGTCGTCCTCGCCGGCTCGGTGTACGCGCTCTCCCGCGGGCACGCTCCCGACCGCGGGCCGGCCGTGGAGGCGTTCGTCGTGTTCGTCGTCGGGTTCGCGCTCGTCGTCGCCATCCGCGCGGCGGACGCGGCCGCGGACCCGTACGCGGGCGAGAAGATGCTCGACCTCGGGTTGCTCGCGACGCTGTATCGCGCGCCGGCGCTCCCGCCCGAGGACATGTGGTTCGCGGGCGACCGCCTCCAGTACTACTACGGCGGGCACATGATCGCCGCACAGCTCGGGCGACTCACCGGAACGGCACCCGCGTACGCGTACAACCTCGCGCTGGCGGCGTACTACGGGCTCACGGTCGCCGCGGCGTACGGTCTCGCTCGCTCGATGGCGATGGCGCGAGGCATCTCGCCGCGGCGCGCCGGCGCGCTCGGCGCGTTCCTCGTCGGCGTCGCGAGCAACCTGTCGACGCCCGCGCGCGGCCTCATCCTCCTCGTCCAGCATCTCCAGCAGCCGATCACGTTCGACGGTCCCATCGACGTCCTGCTGGCGCCGCTGCGCGTGCTCTTCCTCGTCGTCCCGAACGACACCGTGCAGGTGGTCGCGGCCGAGGGCGGCGACCGATTCGTCGAGGTCCTGGGCTACCAGTTCTCCGGGCTGGCGGTGTCCGCGGACGCGTTCGGGTACTGGGCGGCGAGCCGCGTCATCCCGTGGACGATAAACGAGTTCCCGCTGTTCGCGTACCTGAACGGCGACCTGCACGCGCACATGATGAGTCCGCCGCTCCTGCTCGTGGCGGCGGCGTTCGCGTTCGCGTACTGGCAGGCGCCAGCCGAAGCGGTCTGGCGGAAGCGCGCGTACCTGTTCGCGGCCGCCCCCGTACTCGGCGGGTTGCTCGCGGTCGTGAACACGTGGAGTTTCCCGTCGGTCGCGGGCATCGTCGCGCTCACCACGGCGTTCGCGGCGGTCCATCCGGCGTCCGTGCTCCCGGCGCCGGTGAGCGAGCGCGTGCGAGCGGTCGCGGACGCGTCCCGCGTGCACGAAGAGGTGTCCCGCGTGGTGGTCGCCGCAGTGCTGGCGGGCGTCGTCGGCGCGCTCTCGGTCGCGTTCGCGCTCCCGTTCTTCTCGGGCGCGACGAGCGGGCAGTACCCCGCGCTCCTCCCGGACCGGTCGTCGCTCGTCGGCCTCGTGCTCGTGCACGGCGCGTTCCTCCTCGTGACGGTCGCGTACTTCCTCGACCGGTCGCGCATCGACCGCGACGCGCTCGAGACGGGACTGCTCGTCGCGGTGCTCGCGGTGCTCGCGGTCGCGAACCTCGTCGTCGGCTGGGTGGGCGCGAACCTCGTCGTCGTCGCCACCGCCGGCGTTCTCGGCGCGTTCGCGCTCGAGACGTCGCTCCGGGACCGCGCGTTCGTCGCGCTCGGCGTGCTCGCGCTCGTCGCGTTCGCGGCGTACCACGGGTCGACGGTCGCGTTCGTCGCCGCGGGCGGTGCGGCACTGTTCGCGCTCGCAGCGGCCGTGCTCGACGACGACCGCCCGGAACGACGCGCCGCCGTCGGTCTCGCCGTCGCGCTCGCGACCCTCGGCGGCGTCGCGTGGGTGCTCGAAGCGACCGTGCTCGTCGCCGTCGTTCCCGTCCTCCTCGCCGGGATGGTGCTCCTCCGGCTCCGTCGGGACGTCGGGTTCGAGGTCGTGCTCGTGCTCGGCGCGACGGGGCTCGTGACCCTCGTCGAGTTCGTGTACGTCGCCGAGCGCGCCGGCCCCGGTCGCCTGAACACCGTGTTCAAGCTCTACTGGCAGGTGTGGGTGATGTGGGGCGTCGCCGGGGGCGTGATGCTCGCCGACGTCGCGTCGCGAGCGTGGCCGCGCTGGCTCGTCCGGCCGACGCTCGCGCGTGCACGGACGGCAAGTGCGCGCTCGGCGAGCGCGGACGGTGGCACTCCTGACGCTGACCCGAGCACGGACGGTGGCCGTGCTGGCGCTGGCGTGGACTGGGGGCGCGTGCTGCGCGTCGGGTCGACGGTCGGTGCGGTCTTCCTGCTCGTCTCGCTGTCGCTGTACGGCGGGTTCGCGCTCGTCGGGCACTTCGAGGCGAACCCGAGCCAGCACTGGGTGTGCTCGCGGAGCGGCGAGACCGGCGCTGGCGAGTGGACGCTCGACGCGAAGGACTGGAGCGAGGAGTGCTATCCGGACCAGGCCGCCGCCATCGAGTGGCTGAACGGCCGCGACGGTCGACCCGTGGTCGTGGAGGCGCCGACGACCGGCAAGTACCTCTACGGGTGGAACGATCCCGCCTCCGGGCTCGTCAGCGGCGTCTCCAGCCACACCGGACTCCCGACCATCGCGGGCTGGGCGCACGCCGCGAACTACCACACGCAAGCGGAATGGGACGCGCGCCTCGCCGCCGTCGAGACGCTCTACGAGACCGACGACGCGAGCGAACGCGCGGCCGTCCTCCGCGAGTACGACGTCGCGTACGTCTACGTCGGGCCGAACGAGCGTTCGCGGTACGACGTCGCGGCTCTCGCGGCCGACCCCGGTATCGAGCGCGTGCAGCGCTGGGGCGAGGTCCTCGTGTACGTCGTCGACCAGGACGCCCTCGCCGACGACGAGACGACGTCCGAGACGGCCGCGGGCGCGAACGCGTCCGTCGCGGTCGTTCGCCCCGCGGTCGCATAGCCAGGGCTCGGGAGTGTGGCGAGACGGGGAGAAGTCGCGGTCAGACGTTGAGTTTGTTCTTCTCGGAGAGCACTTCGACGGCTTCGGCCTCGACGCGGTCGACCTCCAGGTGGTGGGGGATGTAATCGCGGGTCTCGAACGTCTCCTTCTCGTCCTCGGCGCCGACGGTACACCAGAGCTGGACGCGCTCGGGGCCGTGCCAGTCGCCCTGGCGGTTCACGTTGAACACGTGGACCGACTCTTCGTCGTCGTAGGCGATGGTCGCGTCCTTCCGAACGCCGGGGTCCCCGTCGATGATGAGTCGCTTCATGGCTCGCGCTTCGGATACGCGGCCATTAAGCGTGTCGAACCGCTTCGGGGCACGCCCACGGCTCTTCGACGGACTCGATTAAGCTGCCAAGACATCGAGAACGAACTCAAGGCCTCTGTGGGTGTGAGAGAACGTAGAGAGGGGGCGTCGATGGCAACCACGGGCAGTCTCAGTAACCCGACGCCGACGCGGAAGGACGGGGTCCGCGTCGACGAGGGTATCGAGCCGGGCGACGACCACATGCGGGTGCACCATCGCGTCACGAGCAGTCGCGACGACCCGAACGGACCGTCAGCGACCGCGACGCCGACACACCACGGCGAGAACGTTTCGTCCCGTGGATTCCGTGCAGACCAGCCCTCGCCGTGAACCGTACCGGTTTTAAGCGCCCGCGAACAAACCCACGTCAAGGTAGATATCCATGAAGATGCCACGCCGGTTCAACACGTACTGTCCGCACTGCAACGAGCACCACGAGCACGAAGTGGAGAAGGTCCGTGGCGGTCGCCCCACGGGAATGACGAAGGTCCAGGGTCGACAGCGTAAGCGCGCGATCTCCTCGATCGGTAACTCCGGGAAGTTCTCGAAGGTGCCGTCCGGCGAGAAGCCGACGAAGAAGACCGACCTCAAGTACCGCTGCAGCGACTGCGGGAAGGCCCACCTCCGCGAAGGATGGCGTACCGGCCGACTCGAGTTCCAGGAGTAAATCTATGGCAGGAAGTTTCATCACCGTCACGTGTCCGGATTGTGAGAGCGAACAGACCGTCTTCGAGAAGGCCTCGAGCGAGGTCGCTTGCGCCGTCTGTGGGCACACGCTCGCCCACCCGACCGGCGGCAAAGCGGACCTCGAGGGCGAGGTCACGGGCGTCGTAGAGGCACGATGAAGTACAGCGGGTGGCCCGAGAACGGCGAGCTCGTCGTCGGCAAGATCGACGAGATCGAGGACTTCGGCGTCTTCGTCGACCTCGAGGAGTACGAGGACAAGCGCGGGCTCATCCACATCAGCGAGGTCGCGAGCGGCTGGATCAAGAACGTCCGCGACCACGTGAACGTCGGTCAGACCGTCGTCTGCAAGGTCCTCGACGTGGACGAGTCCTCGCAGCAGATCGACCTGTCGTTGAAGGACGTCAACGACCACCAGCGCTCGGACAAGATCCAGGACTGGAAGAACGAGCGGAAGGCGGACAACTGGATGCTGCTCGCGTTCGGCGAGGACGTCAGCGACGAGCAGTACGCGAGCGTGGCGAACGAACTCCTCGGCCAGTTCGGGAGTCTCTACGACGGGTTCGAGGAGGCCGCGATCCACGGCGAGGGCGCGCTCGAGAAGACCGACCTCGACGAGGACGAGGTTGCGGCGCTCGTGGAGACGGCGCGCGAGAACGTCTCCGTGCCGTACGTGAACGTCACGGGCTACGTCGACCTGGAATCGCCGAATCCGGACGGCGTGGACGACGTGAAGGCGGCGATGCAGGCGGGCGAGGGCGAGGACGAGGTCCCCGACGAGGTCGACCTGTCGGTGACGTACGTCGGCGCGCCCGAGTACCGCATCAAGGTGCAGGCGCCGAACTACAAGACCGCCGAATCCGAACTGGAGGCGAGCGCGGCGCGCGCTCGCGAGGCGATCGAGGCGGTCGGTGGCGAGGGCGACTATCATCGCGAGCGCCACACCGACGACGAGTAGATGCATTCGGACATCCGCGTCTGTTCGGCGTGGACGTCCGCGCACGACCGACCGGTGTACACGTTCGCGGAGACGTGTCCGGAGTGTGGCGCGGAGGCGGTGAACTCGGCGCCGGCGCCGTTCTCGCCCGAGGACCGCTGGGGCGAGTACCGACGCAAACTTAAGCGACGCGCCCGCGAGTAGCGCGTATGGATGCACTCGACATCGAGGTGGTCGCGGACGTCGAACTCGACGACCCGGTGTTCCTCGAAGGACTGCCTGGTGTTGGGCACGTTGGGAAACTCGCCGCCGAGCACCTGCTGGAGGAGTTGGAGTCGACGCTCGTGCGTCGCGTGTACTCGAACGACCTGCCGCCGCAGGTCGACGTCGGCGACGACGGCGTCGCGGAGTTGACGCACGCGGAGTTCCACGCGGTCGAGTCCGAGGGTCGCGACCTCCTGATTCTGACGGGCGACCATCAGGCGCAGAGCAACGAGGGCCACTATCGGATGGCGGACGCGTTCCTCGACATCGCCGCGGAGTTCGGGTGCGAGTCGGCGTACGCGCTCGGTGGGGTGCCGACGGGCGAACTCATCGAGGAGTACGACGTCCTCGGTGCGGCTTCGAGCGAGGCGCGCGTCGAGGCGCTTTCGGACGTCGGCGTGGAGTTCCGCGAGGACGAACCCGCTGGCGGTATCGTCGGCGTGTCCGGGCTCGTGCTCGGGCTCGGTGGCCGCCGCGGGATGGACGCGGCGTGCCTGATGGGTGAGACCTCGGGGTATCTCGTCGACCCGAAGAGCGCGCGAGCGGTCCTGGAGGTGCTCGTCGAGCTGTTCGAGATCGAGATCGAGTACGAGTCTCTGGAGGAGCGCGCGGACGAGATGGAGGACGTCATCGAGAAGATACAGCAGATGGAGCAACAGCAGTCACCGCAGGTCACGGACGACGACCTCCGGTACATCGGGTAGGGCTGGCCGTTCCCGAACCGGTCTTCTGTCGAGTTCGTTCTGGTAGCGCCAGCGATGGTCGTCGCCGTCGCGTCGATTCAGCTGGGGTTGAACGTCTCTGCGGAGATGCCGTCGTCGGTGAGCGTGACGCGGACGCTCTCGCGGTCGGTGTACGTGGTGCGGTCGGTGCCGAGGTCGGGCGCGCTGGCGACGACCTCGTAGGTGTCGTCGGTCGGGAGGACGCCGGGGCCTTCCTGTCGGCCGCCGGCGGGGACGTCGTACGTGAAGTCGACGACGAACCGCGAGCTCGTGCCCGTGGTCTCGGTTCGTGGGTCGCTCGTGGTGCCGTCGGTCGCGCGTCGGACGACGACGGTGACGGTGTGCGCGGTCTCGGTCTCGTTCTCGACGACGAGGAGGTGCTGTGTCTCAGTGAGCGTCTGGCAGCCGGCGAGGGCGCTGGTGCCGGCGAGTGCGCTGGCGCCGGCGGTGCGGAGGAGGTGGCGTCTCGGGACCTTCATGTTGTGTTCGTTGACGTGCGTGGGGTCAAAAACCGTGGGATGTGGCGCTGACTGCGTCGCGCGTACGCTGACGTGAGCGGGTGGTCGTCCAGTTGGTGGTCGTTCCTGGGGTGTCGTGGAGTTGATGGGTGTCGGCGTGGCACATTTGTGCGCGCGTCCCCTAGCGGCCGTTGAACAGTCGTGTACGGGGTCGAGATCTTCGAGTGGGTGGCGAGCCTGCCGCCGTGGGTGGTGGCTGGGGTGTCGCTCGCGGGTGCGTTCACGGTCGTCGCAGCGTGCACGTTCGCGGTCGCGGAGTGGTTGTTCGACGACGCCGGACGCGCACACGGCCACGGGTCGGGGGCGTCGGTCTCGAGCGAGGGTCGGCGTCGCGTCGAGATCCGCGAGTACCTCGACGCCATCGAGGAGGTGTTCGTGGAGGACCACGAACTCGACGGTGAGGCGGTCGCGTTCTATCTGCCCGAGCGCGACGTCGCGGTGACGTTCGACGCGAAGGCGTACTTCCGACTGCAGGCGACGGGGACGGCGACGGTGCTGTGCGAGCACGAGATGCACGGGCATCATCTCGGTGGTCGGCTGCCGTTCGAGGTTCCGGTCGTGGAGTGGTACGACGAGGACGCCGACCCGGAGGCCGTCGTCCGGGAGGCGTTCGATGCGCTCGGGTTGTCGCCGTCGGCGGACGTGGACGCGGTCCGGTCGGCGTACCGCGACCGCGTGAAGGAGGCGCACCCGGACCACGGTGGGACCGAGGACGCGTTCACGCGCGTCCGCGAGGCGTACGCGACCGCGAAGGCCCACGCCGACCCGGACGTCGAAGCCGAGGTCGACGGGGACGCGACGCCGAAGCCGCGGTCGCGCGCCCGGTAAGTCGACGACGGTCGTCAGTGCGCCGGGGCGGTCGTGGGCACCCTCGACACGAGGGCAACAGGTCTATATGCCGACGCGACCTGGGTTCGTGTATGTCGATTCCGCTGTCCGTCGAGTCCGTCAGCGTCGGCGGTGTCACCGTCGGCTCTGACCTCCTCGGGTGGCTCGTTCTCGCCGCGTTCCTCGTCGGTGCCGTCCTCGACGTCGCTCGACGTCGTGGCGTCGCCCGGTACGCGTACGCCGGTGCGTGGGCGTTGTTCGCGGCGTTCTGGGGCGTCGTCGCGCCGCACTTCCTGTTCACGAAGGCGTCGGCGATCGAGGGCGTGCTCGCCATCGTCGCCGTGCCGGCGTGCCTCTACACGGGCTATCTGCTGTGGAACGGCCGCGAGGGACTGTACACGCTCTCGCGAGCGGTGCTCCTGATGGGCGTCATCTACTATCCGACGCAGGCGATACCGGCGGTCCGGAAGTTCCTCATCGAGCTCGTCGCGGACCAGACGTACTGGGGCATCCAGTTGCTCGGGTACACCCCCGAGTACACGACCGGTCCCGAGTTCGGCTACCAGAACATGTTCGTGTTCAGTGAGTTCGCGACGTACATCGTGTACGCCTGCACGGGCATCGGCTCGATGGCGATCTTCGCGGGCCTCATCGCCGCGGTCGACGCGCCGGTTCGCCGGAAACTGAAGTCGTTCGCGCTCGCGATCGGCATCATCTGGGTGCTGAACCTGTTCCGGAACGTGTTCGTCGCCATCGCGGCCGGGAAGGGCTGGTTCCTGCAGGAGCCGGTGGTCGACCTGGCGGCGCTGGCGGGCGTGGAGGCGACGCACGCGTCGTTCTGGTTCGCGCACAGCGTCCTCTCGCAGACCGGGTCGGTGTTCGCGCTCGTCGGCATCACGTGGGTCGTCGTCCAGGAGCTCCCGGAGATGCTCGGCGTCCTGGAGGAGGTGCTGTTCGTCGCGACCGGGAGCGAGTACGACCTGGAGAGCGCGCTCGACGTCGAGGACCCGGTGGTGCGCGCCGACGGCGGGGAATGATCGCCGCGACGGCGGCGTTCGCTGGTCGATGACCGGCCGCGAGTCGTCCGCGTCGACCGGGCGCGACGACGTCACGTTCCGCGACCGTGCCGTGTTCTTCCCGCGGAGCGACGTGCTCGTGCTCGCGGACCTCCACGTCGGGCGAGCGGACGCGAGCGACGTCGACTTCCCGGTCGGGGAGCGAGCGCACCTCCGGGACCGACTCGTCGCGCTCCTCGACGCGTTCGCGCCCGAGACGGTCGTGTTCGCGGGCGACGTCCTCCATCGCTTCGAGTACGTTCCCACGGTCGCACGGGAGACGCTCGACGAACTCCTCGAGGCCGTCGCCGCGGCGGGCGCGGACCTCGTCGCGACCCCCGGGAATCACGACCCGCAACTCCCCGGCGTCCTGGATGGGCCCACGCCGGCGCGCTTCCGGTTCGACGACGTCGTCGTCTGTCACGGGCACGAACCGCCCGAAGAGGCGGCCGAGTCCGGTGATGCGGGCGCGTCCACGACCGACGTCTCGCTCTACGTCGTCGGCCACGACCATCCGACGATCGACATCGAGGGGCAGCGTCGGCCGACGTACCTCTACGGGCCGGGGACCTACCGCGGGCGCGACGTCCTGATGCTCCCGAGCTTCACGGAACTGGCCGCCGGCGTCGAGGTGAACGGGATGTGGACCGACGACTTCTCGTCGCCGCTCGTCACGAACGCGAACGCGCTACGGCCGGTCGTTCACGACGCCGACACCGACGAGGCACTGTGGTTCCCGCCGCTCCGAGAGCTCCGCGCGTACCTCTGAGAAGTCGACCGTCGGACGCTCGGGCAGCCCAGTCAGGTGTCGGCGGCGACGGCCTCCGCGGCGACGCGCCCGCTCTCCAGGGCGCCCTGGATGCTCGACCAGCGCGTGTAGTCACCGGCGAGGTAGACGCGGCCGTCGGGGTCGCGGACGTCCGGCAGGTCGTCCTGGAATCCCGGCGGTTGCGCGAACTGCGCGAACGGGATGCGGTCGACGTGCCGGCACTCCAGGCCCTCGACGTGCCGTTCCGGATACCACGACGAGAGCGTCGAGCGGACCTCGTCGGCGAGCGCCTCGTCGGTCGCGTCCTGCTCGCCGAGGAACGTCGCCGAGAGGACGTCCGCGCCGTCGGGCGCGTACTCGGGCGCGACCTCGGTGTGGTGCACTATCTGGTTCGGGCGGTCGTCGGCGGCGTTCAGGAGGATGCGTCCCTTCGTTCCGAGGTCGAGGCCGTTCGGTGCGGCGAACCAGAGCGTCACGCACGATTTCCCCTCAGTCGGGACGTCGACGCTGGTGAGTGCGTGCGCGGCGGTCGGCTCGGTCGCGACGACGACCGCGTCCGCACGCACCGTCTCGCTGTCGACGTGCACGGTCGCGCCGTCCGCGCGACCGTCGACCGCCTCGACGGGTTCGTCGCGGACGACGTCCACGCCCGCGGCTTCGGCGCGCTCCGCGAGCTGGGTGGTGATAGCGCCCATCCCGTTCGCGGGCACCGCAGTGCGGCCGCGCGAGAGCATCGCGAACGTGTACTCGAACACGCCACAGCTCGTCGACAGCGACCGGTCGAGCGTGATACCGCCGTAGAACGGTGCGGCGAAGTGCTCGAGGAACCGGTCGCTGAACCCGCGGTCTTCGAGGTACTCGCGGGTCGTCCGGTCGCCGTCGGCGAGCAGCGTCGCCGGGTCCGCGCCGGAGAGGTCCCGGCGGAGTGCGAGCGTCCGCACCTTGTCCCCGAGCGTCACCTCGCGGTTCAGCGCGGACTCGACTATGGCTTCGGGGTCCCCGAACGGGTCCGCGAGCACCGACCGCTGCCCGTCGCGAGCGATGATGGCGCCCGGCCGGAAGTCCCGGAGGTCGAGCGCGTCCAGGTCCAGTTCTCGACGGACCGCGGGGTACGCCGTGAACATGACCTGGAAGCCACGGTCGAACGTGTAGCCGTCCTCGCGACGCGAGCGAACGCGCCCGCCGACGTCGTGCTCGCGCTCGAACACCGTGACGTCCGCGCCGCGCGCCGCGAGCCGTCGTGCGGCGACCAGTCCGGCCAGTCCGCTCCCGACCACGACCACGTCTGCGTCGTCCATACCCGGTCGTTGGAGCGTCGATGGCATAACGACCCGGGGAACGACGTCGGCGAGGGCGACGCGGGGGGCGTGGTCTCGGTCGGTCGGGGCCCGCGATGGACAGGGATTAGTCCCGGCCGTCCGAACGCTCGCGTATGGATACGACGGACGCCTTCGTTGGCCTGGAGTGCGTCGACTGCGGCGAGCGCTTCGACGCCGAGACCGCGACGCATCGCTGCCCGGAGTGCGACGGCATCCTCGACCCGGCGTACGACTACGACGCCGTCGAGTTGACCCGGGAGGACCTCAGCGAACGCCCGTTCGACTCGATGTGGCGCTACGAGGAACTGCTCCCGTTCTCGCGCGAGACCGCGGTGTCGATGGACGAGGGCGCGACGCCGCTCGTCGAGTGCCCGAGTCTCGCGGACGAACTCGGCGTCGAGTCGGTGTACATCAAGGACGAGGGCCGGAACCCGACGGGGACGTTCAAGGATCGCGGGCAGTCGCCGGCCGTCACGGCGGCCGTCCAGCACGGCGCGACCGACGTCGCGCTCGCGTCGGCGGGGAACGCTGGGCAGGCCGCGAGCGCGTACGCGGGGCGGGCCGGCCTGGAGTCGCACGTCTTCCTCCCGGCCAGGTCCGGGTTCACGAACAAGGCGATGGTGAACGTCCACGGCGGCGACATGACCGTCGTCGGCGGCCGTATCACGGACGCTGGCGAGGCGTACGCGGACGCGATGGAGGACCACGAGGACTGGTACAGCGTGAAGACGTTCGTGACGCCGTACCGCCACGAGGGCAAGAAGACCATGTACTGCGAGGTCGCGGAACAGCTCGACTTCGAGACGCCCGACCACGTCGTCTACCCCACGGGCGGCGGCGTCGGGCTCGTCGGGATGCACAAGGCCGCCCGCGAGTTCCGCGACCTCGACCTCGTCGACGACGAGCCCGCGTTCCACGTCGCACAGGCCGAGGGCTGCGCGCCCATCGTGAAGGCGTTCGACGAGGGCAAGGAGCGACACGAGCCCTGGGAGGTCCCGGACACGATCTGTGGCGGCATCGAGATACCGGACCCGGGCGCGAGCCACCTCGTCCTCGACGCCGTCTGCGACTCCGGCGGGCGCGCGGTCGCGACGAGCGACGACGAGATACTCGACGCCGCGATCACGGTCGCGCAGAACGAGGGCCTCGAGATGGCGCCGACGTGCGCCGCCGCCGCCTCGGGCGCGTGGGCGCTCGCCGAGGACGACGCGTTCGACGAGGACGACACCGTCGTCATCGTCAACACCGGCACCGGGAACAAGGAGGCGGACGTGCTCCGCAGTCACCTCATGGGCAAGGGCATCTGAGTCACTCGGTCACGAGCGGCGTCGAGAGTACAAAACGGAGTGCTGGTGGTGCGCGCGAGGAGCGGCGGTGGTCAGTCCGCCATCGAGTGCGCGCGCAGTTGGTCCGCGGCGTTCGCCTCCGCCTCCACGTCGACGGTCGCGCCGGAGCCGACGGAGATGGTGAGGTCGACGTGCCCCGCGACGTACTCGCGTTCGTGCGAGCCCGACGACGACAGCCGGAGGCGTTCGTCGAGCAACGCGGCGTCCGTGAGCGTGTCGAGCTTCCGGTACGTCGTCGACGTCGGGAGGTCGCAGGTCTCCGCGAGCTCGCTCGCCGAGAGCGCCTCGTCCTCCACCGCCTGGACGATGGCGCGACAGTCCTCGTCTTGGAGTGCCGTGAGGAGGGCGTCGGTGTCGACCTCGGTCGTCTGCTCGATACCAATCTGTTCGGGAGCGCGCTGTGCGGACATGGCGTCGTTCTTACTACAACGTACTAACGGACGCCCCTCGTCTTGACACCCATAGAACGATGGTGGTTTAAATACTGGTGGGGAAGGAATTAGGGACATGCGTCGAGATGGCACGGACATGAGCGACGGCATCCGCGCCGAGATACGCGTCGACGGCCCCACGGGCTGCCCGGCGACGCGCGTAGTCGACGAGACCGGGACGACGGCCGAGGACGTCACGCGCGCCGTCTCCCCCGACGGCGATCGCGTCGTCGAGGAGTTCCTCCTCGCCGACCCCGTCGGTATCGACGTCGGCGCCATCGACCCGACTGGCCACGAGGGCGCCGAGAGCGCCGACGACGCAGATGAATCGACCGACGCGACCGACGAGCACCCTGGCGACACCAGCAGGACCGGAGACACGGGCGACGTCACCCCGGAACTCGTGTTCGACTACGGCGACCACGCGACCTACCGGTTCGAGCGCGAGCGCGACGTCGCCTGCCCCTGCGAGGTCGTCGAAGCCCACGACTGCCCGACCGTCGACGTCGCCATCCGCGACGACGGCGTCCACGTCACGTTCCACGTCCCCAACATGACCGACCTGCAGGCCCTCGTCGCCGACCTCCGCGAGCAGTTCCCGTCGCTCGACGTCCAACGCCTCCTCCGGTCGACGGGCGACGCCGGCGCGCACAACCTCGTGTTCGTCGACCGCGGCCGCCTCACCGACCGCCAGCTCGAAGTCCTCGAGACCGCACACCGGATGGGGTACTTCCAGCACCCGAAAGGCGCGAACGCCGGCGAGGTCGCGACGGAACTCGACATCACGCGGTCGACGTTCAGCGAGCACCTCGCCGCAGCCCAGGGCAAGCTCCTCGACGCCATCCTCGAATGACAGTACAGCGCACAGTCCGGGGCGGTCGCCCCAACCCCACGGGTTTTACGTGCGCCACGTCCGGAGTATCTCGTGATGGCCGACGTACG
Source organism: Halorubellus salinus (assembly GCF_020567525.1). GTDB lineage: Archaea > Halobacteriota > Halobacteria > Halobacteriales > Natrialbaceae > Halorubellus > Halorubellus salinus. Next base: position 220,528 of record NZ_JAJCVI010000002.1, on the reverse strand, counting down.
TAGCGTATCGTTGACGACGACGGAGATCGAGGCGTTCCTCGGTGACGGCGGGACTGGCGTCCTCTCGCTCGCGCGCGACGACGTCCCGTACTCGTTCCCGGTCTCGTACGGGTTCGCGACCGACGACGGCGAGTTCTACCTGCGCCTCGGGTACGACGACGACAGCACGAAGGCCGAGTACGTCGACGAACCGTGTTCCGCACAGCTCGTCGTGTACGAGGAACGCGCTGGCGACGACGGGTCGCTCGACATCAAAAGCGTCGTCGTGTCGGGCGAACTCGTCCGCATCCCGAAGGACGAGTTGACGCCGACGGACGTCGCACGACTCGGGAAGGCGCGGACGCCGGAGTTCGAAGTGTGGGAGCAGGCGAAGGAGGACATCGAGTTCACGGTGAACAAGCTCGTCCCGGAGTCCGTCACGGGCCGACGGAACGTCTCCGAGTGACGAAGCCACCGGTGGGCGTTCGAGCGAGGGCGTTGGTTCGAGCGGTTACGGCTGGAACGCGCCGTCCGGCGCGGGCGTGCCACAGACGACGCACCCGTGCGCCTGGATGGCCTCCTTCATCGACTCGTTGACGTCGATGGATTCGGCGCACTCCGGGCACTCGAACCGGTACTCGACTGACTGACTCATCTCGTCTGAACGTACACTGCCACGTCACAATAAAAGACACCCATCATTTGACGGTGCGTGAGAACGCCCCGGCGGAGCGGGCGTTCAGGTGTCCTCGACGGTGGTCTCGGTCTCGAGTGGCGTGCCGTCCTCGCGCTTCGCGCCCTCGGAGTCGTGCACGACGACGCCGTCGCCGGCATCGACTGGCTCGTAGTTGTCGCGGACGCCGATCGCTTCCTCGAGTTCGCGGACGGCGCGCTCCTTGAGCGCCGCGGCGAGTGCCTCGGCGTCCTCGCGCGTGATGTCGCGACCGAGGCCCTCGCACTCGTGGGCGCGAACCATCCCGGCCTCGTCGACGGCGTCACCCATCGGCTGGGTCGTGCCGCCGAGCGCGACGCTGAAGGGATACGTCTCGCAGATGAGCGGTCGGTCCTCGTGGGCGGTGCACGCGCCGGTGCCGTCGGCGTCCTCCTCGTAGAACGTGCAGTCGCCGCAGGCGTCCGTCTGGAGCGCCCACTCGAACGTCTCGCCGCTGACGGTCCCGTCCGCGGCCTCCTCCAGCCCGTACGGCATCGGGCGCGCCACGTCACGCCAGTCGTACGCCGCGTCGCCGTCGGTCTCGACGTCGTCCGACTCGTCTACGTCGCCGCCGTCGGCTGCGCTGTCGTTCGTCCCCTGGAGCGTCCGGACCTCGTCCGGGAACACGGTCGCGGTGTGCGGGTCGTCGGCCTCGCTCTTACAGCACGCGCCACAGCGCGTGCACTCGAAGCCGATGGTCTCGATGGCGTCGGCGAGTTCGGCCTCGTCGAGGTCGCGAGCGCGGTCGAGTTCGGTCTCCAGGGAGTCCACGTCGTCGCCGACGGCGCGCACGAACAAAAGCCGCTCGTCGTCGCGACCGCGGTGGCTGCCGGTCGTCGCGGTCACGGGGGCTACTGGTCGTCGTGGTCACAGGGGTTGCTGGCCGCCGAGCACGTAAGGGTAGCTGGTCGTCGCAGTCGCATGTGTGGCGAGCAGGCGGACCGCGCTACGTCTTGCGCCCGAGCGGGTGGTCCGCGCTCCCGTCTCGTCCGCGCTCGGGTCGACCGTCACGTCACGCCGACCCTGGCCGCGGCATCCCCTATGAACTCGTGGTGGGAACCAGTCAGGGCACGGGCCGGACGTGACCGTGCTCCCAGCGGGCGCGTCCTTCGTGCACGAGCTTCTGGACGTGTGCGTGCACCGTGGCTTCGGCGAGGTCGCGGACGTCGCTGACGTCCTTGTCGTACGCAGCGTCGGTGATCGCGGGGATGGCGTCGGCGCCGTTCCTGATGGCTTCGAGCACTGCGCGCTCGCGGTCGAGACGATGCGCGACGAGTCGCTCGCACGTCTTCCGGGGGTTCTCGATGGTCGGGCCGTGCCCGGGGTGGAGGACGTCGGGCGCCATCGCGTGCAGGCGGCGGAGCGCGGTGAGGTATGCGCGGAGGTCGCCTTCGGGGTGGCCGACGACGACGCTCCCGGCGGCGACCGCGAGGTCACCGCAGAGGACCGCGTCGTCCGCCGCGAACGCGACGTGGTCGACGGCGTGCCCGGGCGTGTCGACGACGGTCACGTCCGCGAGCGTGGTGCCTTCGCGGAACGTCTCGTCGGCGTCGACGCCGGTCGCGGCCGCGAACAGGTCGGTGCGACCGTAGCGGGCGTGCGTCGTCGCGTCGAGCGCGTCCGCGTAGTGCGCGACCGCGCCGAAGTGGTCGGGGTGCGTGTGCGTGACGACGACGTGCTCGACGCCGCGGCCGGCGACGGCGTCGTCGAGCGCGACGGTGCGCGCTGCCGGGTCGACGAGCACCGCCGGGTCCTCGCCGACGACGTACGCGTTCGTCGCCCCGGTCGGAGCTCGCGTCGCCACCTCGACGGGGACGCGCGTGACCTTCATGCGAGAGCGGAGGGAGCGACCGCTGATAAGTGATGGCGGTCGGCAGCGATGGAATCGAGAGGGGCGGTGGAATCGAGAGGAGCGGTCGGCGGCGAGGGTGGCTGTGGTCGGTCGTCGGTGCGTCGTCTCGCTGGCGCGCGTCGGGTATCGACTCAGACGTTGAGGTAGTAGACCTGCTTCCGGGCGTCCTGGAAGGAGTACCGCGAGTTCACGAGGTCCTCGTCCTCGAGGCGGTTCAGCGCGTACCGGACGGTGCGGTCGGGGAGGAGCGACTCCTCGGCGAGCTGGCCCTGCGAGAGCGGGGAGTCGCTCTCGAGGACCTTCGAGACGAGCTTCGCGCTCGGGGGGAGTTCGCGCAGGCGGTCGCGGTATTCGGTGTCTGAGAGTACGTCGTCGTTCTGCGAGCGGTCGTCCGCGGCACTCATGCTCATACCACCGTGACAGCGAAGGTCAGTGTTAAAGGTTGGCTACAGTGGGATACAAACTGTACGAACAATATAAGGTGTATTATTACCAAGGAAGGGAGGGTGTTTAAGTGAGTTCGTTGCTCGAATCTCTGGTTGGTCCGGTGTGTGCAACCGGGGTCGACCGGTGCGTCGCGAGCCGGTCGGCGTTGCCCGGGGGCGACGGCTTTTGTCGACGGCGCGCGAGGCGTCGAGCATGGCCGAGATACCGCCCGAGTTCCACGACCTGTTCGAGCGCAAGTCCTTCGCGCACTTCGCGACGCTGATGCCCGACGGGACGCCGCAGGTGACGCCGGTCTGGGTGGATTACGACGTCGAGCGCGGGCACGTCCTCGTGAACACCGCTCGCGGACGACAGAAAGAGCGGAACGTCGAGCGAGACCCGAAGGTCGGCATCGAGGTGAGCGACCCCGAGGACCCCTATCGGTACGTCTCCGTGCGTGGCGAGGTCGTCGCCGTGGAGGACGACGAGTCCTTCGAGCACATCGACTCGCTCACGCAACGGTACTTCGAACGCGACGAGTACCCGCACAAGGGCGAGGAGCGCGGCCCGCGGGTCGTCATCCGTATCGAACCGGACCGCGTCGTCACCAGCGGGTGACTGCGGCCGTTCTCTGGACCGCTTCGGTCACCTCGACCGCGGCGTCGAGGGGTCGCGGTACGCGCCGAGCATCCCCTTGCAATCGGGGCAGTGAACGCGGAGGAGGCCGTCTCGCTCGTGGCGGACGAGCGCTTCCACGTCGACGTCGGTGTCGCAGTGTCTACAGTGCGCCATACTATGCAGTACGGTACCGTGACACAAATACGTGCGTGGCGAAAGTTCAGTACCGTTTTATCCCAGCAGTGGCCTACCGAGGGATACAGTGAAGGGACAGGAGTGGTACCAGGCCGACGACGTGGCCGCGGAGTACGACGACAAGCGCTTCTCCCGAGGCGGTCGACTCATCGACCGCCGCGAGAAGGAGGCGGTACTGGACGCGCTCGGTCCGCTCGAGGACAAGCGCGTCCTGGAGGTCGCGTGCGGGACCGGCCGCTTCACCGTGATGCTCGCCGAACGTGGCGCGGACATCGTCGGCATGGACATCTCTGCCGCGATGCTCGAGGAGGGCCGCCAGAAGGCACAGGCAGCGGGTGTGTCGGATACCCTGGAGTTCATGCGTGGGGACGCTGCGCGCCTGCCGTTCCCCGACGACCACTTCGATAGCGTCGTCGCCATGCGGTTCTTCCACCTCGCGGACACCCCGAAGTCGTTCCTCGCGGAGCTCCGGCGCGTCTCGAACGACCAGGTGTTCTTCGACACGTTCAACCGGTTCTCGACGCGCTCGATCTACAACTGGGCGCTCCCGATGGGGTCGCGGCTCTACTCGCGGTACGAGGTCGACTCGCTGCTGGAGAAGTCCAACCTCGAACTCGTGAACGCCGAGCACGACTTCGTCTTCCCCTACGGCTTCTACCGGAAGATACCGGACGACGTCGCGAGCGCGTTCCGGTCACTGGACACGAAGCTCCTGTCCGTCCCCGGGTTCGACCGGCTCGCGTCGGTCTCGTACTGGGACACGCGCGTCTAGCCGGCTCCTCGGTACTGGACTCCCGGCTACCGCTCCCGTCCACCAGCGCAGCACGTCAGTCCGCCAACGAAGCACGCTCGTACGCCAGTGCGACGCTCGCGTTCTCCAGCGCAACACTCCCGGACTCTCGAGCGGTTTCGCTTCTGAAACGTTCTCCGAGCCTCGGCTTTGATTCACAAAACACGGATCCGAGGCGCGATTAGCTCGCGTTCTGTGGTCGTCTGGTCGAGAGGAGACGATTTTTATACGAGTCCGTCCTTCGATGCGCTATGCACCTCTCGGTTGTCGTCTCGACGCTGAACGGCCGAGAGCAACTCGTTCGAGCGCTCGACGCGCTCGCGGCGGACACCCCGGACGCCGAGGTCGTGGTCGTGAACGGCCCGTCCTCGGACGGGACGACGGGGATGGTCCGCGACCGCGACGACGTCGACGTCCTCGTGGAGATCTCGGAGCGGAACCTGAACGTCGCGCGGAACGCTGGCGTGCAGGCGGCCGGCGGTGACGTCGTCGCGTTCCTGCGGTACGACCTCGCGGTGGAGGAGGGGTGGGCGGACGCCATCCTGGAGAGCGTCGAGTCGGGCGCGGACGTCGTCACGGGACCGACGCATCGGACGGTTCGTGCTGGCGTGACGACGGAATCCCGGGAGACGTGGACCGTCGCGGGACGGGACGTGACGTTCGTCAACGGCGACAACAGCGCGTTCACGCGGGCGGCGCTGGAGGCCGTGGACGGGTTCGACGAGTACCTGGAGACCGGTGGGTCGCGGGACGTCTCGCATCGGATCGCGGCACTCGACTTCGACGTCACGTGGAACGGCGACGTCTGCGTGCGCGGCGAGTTCCAGACGGACGGTGGCCGCGAGCCGGCAGACTGGGGGACGAAGTACCGGTCGCTCGCGTACCGGCTCGTGAAGAACTACGGCATCCATCCGGGTGCGGTCGCGCACACCGCGAAGACCGCGACGTTCGATGGTGCGCGAGCGCTCCGGGACGTCCTCCGTGGTGGGAGCACGCCGTCGGCGTGGCTCGCGAACGGCAAGGGCGTCTTCGAGGGGCTCGCCGTCGGCACGAAGGACGGGCTCGCCGCGCGAAAGCGGATGCCCGCGGATTCGCGGAACCCGAATGGCATCTCGACGCGCGCGGATCGGGCGGTCACTCGCTACGAACTCTGAGCGGCCGGCCGCCGCAGGTCGGCGTCGACGCGCGGTCTCAGCGGCCGTCGGACGCGAGTTCCGGGACGATCCTGGTGGCGTTCTTCGAGAACGCGCGACGCATCTTGTCCTCGCTGACGTCGAGCGTGAGTACCTCCATGATGGCGACGTTCGGGTGCGCGTCGGGGACGCCACTCCCGAACAGGACGCGGTCGGGGTGCTCCATGAGCGCGCGTTCGAGGGGGTCGCGGAACCGGACGTGGCTCGTGTCGAGGTAGCAGTCGTCGTGGCGGTCCAGCAGCGAGATGGCGTCGTGCATCAGTTCCGCCTGGAGCGGGTATCCGCCGAAGCCGGCGAGGACGACGGTGAACGAGCGCGAGAGGAGGGTGTCGGCGACGTCCGTCGGCGGGAACTCGCTGCCGGCCTGGACGACGACGGGGAGGTCGACGTCCTCCAGGACGTCGAGGACGGCGTCGTCGGGGAGGCCGTCGGTCACGGGGTCGAGCACGAACCCGTGGAAGCGGTCGTCGTACGCGTACTGTTCGACTGTCTCGGGGTCCGTGTGGTGGTCGCGGCGGCGCGCGGCGAGGTTCTTGAGGCGACTCGTCGCGGCCGTCCCGGGGTCGCGCGGGCCGGTGAGGCGTGCGAACGCGACGAACGGGCGTTCGACGCTCCGTCGTGCGACGCCGTTGTTCGCGGTGAGGTAGTCGGTGTCCGCGTCGCGGGTTTCCGGGAAGACGACCGTCCGGACGATCCCGGCCTGGCGCATCTCGCGCTCCAGTCGCTCCGGGTCGACGGCGCGTGCACGGTCGCCGTCGTCTCGGTCCGGCGCGAGCGTGGCGTGGACGTCGACCACGCGGAACCGGTGTTCCAACTCCAGCATCTGTCCCGGAGTTCCCCGGCCGTCCGTAAGTCGTTACCGGCCACGGCCTCTCGATGCGACAGGTCGCCGTACGGCCACGAAGATGGCGTGCGAATCGCATGCAAGCGTCGGGAATCTGGAGAAACATAGATATACGACATCGAACCAATAAGTAGTGAGTATTACACATGTCTCAGGCATTCCAATCCCGATCCGGTATGAGCGGACAGCCGCTTTTCATCCTCGCCGAGGACAGCACGCGAACACGCGGCAACGACGCGCAGAGCTCGAACATCGCTGCCGGGCGAGCCATCGCGGAGGCCGTACGCACGACGCTCGGGCCGCGCGGGATGGACAAGCTCCTCGTCGACTCCTCGGGGAACGTCGTCATCACGAACGACGGCGCGACCATCCTCTCGGAGATGGACATCGAGCACCCGGCCGCGGAGATGCTCGTCGACCTCGCGCAAGCCCAGGAGGAGGAGGTCGGCGACGGCACGACCACCGCGGCCGTCCTCGGCGGCCAGCTCCTCGCGAAGGCCGAGTCGCTCCTCGAGGACGACGTCCACCCGACCGCGATCGTCGAGGGCTACCGCGCCGCCGCGGACGTCGCACTCGAGACCATCGAGTCGCTCGAACTCGACGACGACGTCGACGACGACCTCCTCCGCGCGGTCGCGACGTCCTCGATGACCGGGAAGGGGACCGGCGGCATCACCGTCGACGCGCTCGCGGCCCTCGTCGTCGACGCCATCGGGCACGTCACCACGGAAGAGGGCGACGTCGAACGCGACGACGTCCACGTGTTCACGAAGGTCGGCGGGAGCGCGGGCGACACCGAGCTCGTCCCCGGTATCGTCCTCGACGAGGAGCGCGTGCACGACGAGATGCCCCGCGAGGTGACGGACGCGGCCGTCGCCATCCTCGACGTCGACCTCGACGCGAAGGAGGCGAGCGGCGACGTCGAGTACCGCATCGACTCGCCCGAGGCGCTCCAGAAGGTCATGGACGCCGAGGACTCCGAGCGTCGTGCGGTCGCGAAGACCATCGTCGACGCCGGCATCGACGTCGTCGTCTGCACGGACGACGTCGACGACCAGGTCGCGGCGCTCCTCGCGGACGAGGGCGTGCTCGTGTTCGAGAAGCTCTCGAGCGACGACGCACGCGCGGTCGCTCGCGCCACCGGCTCGAAGCGCCTCGGCAGCATCGACGACCTCGACGCCGACGACTTCGGGCACGTCGACCGCATCAGCGTCCGCACGTTCGGGGACGACGAACTCGCGTTCGTCGAGGGCGGTGCGGCCGCCGACGCCGTGACGCTGTTCGTCCGCGGCGGCACCGAGCACGTCGTCGACGAACTCGAACGCGCACTCGACGACGCCCTCGACGTCGTCGCGGTCGCCGCCGAGACCGGCGCGGTCGTCCCCGGCGCGGGCGCGACCGAGGTCGCCATCGCGGACGCCATCCGCGACGCCAGCGCCCGCATCACGGGCCGCCAGCAACTCGCCGCCGAAGCGTTCGCCGACGCCGTCGAGGTCCTCCCGCGGACGCTCGCGGAGAACGCCGGCATGGACCCCATCGACGTCCTCGTCGACCTGCGCGCGTTCCACGAGCACGGCGACGTCCTCGGCGTCGTCGTCGACGGCGAATCCACGACGGTCGCCGACCCCCTCGAGTACGGCGTCGTTGACCCCGCCGCGGTGAAGACCGAAGCGATCGCCGCGGCGACCGAGGCCGCGACGATGATCGTCCGCATCGACGACATCATCGCCGCGAACTGAGTTCCGAACGCTCGTTCTTTCGCTGCCAGCACCACGACGAAGCGACCGCTCGTCGCATGCGTCGTCCGGAAAATGCGGCCGTCCGACCGCGGTCGACCGACCCGGCGTCAGCGGGCGAGTTCGTCGACGGGCGGCGTCGGTGGGTGGGCGTCCGGCGTCAGTGGGCGAGTTCGTCGAGCGGTGCGGCGCTGGGCGTCACGCGGGTGGTGCTCGGGTCGTAGTCGACGGCGCCGACGTCGTCCAGGAGCGGGAGGTGGACGTGATGGAGGGTTACGCGGACTGCTTCCGTGGACGCGGGTGCGTGGTCGCTCGCTTCTCTCCCCGCGACGGCGTCCGCCAGGTCGCCGAGTTGAACGTCGTGCTCGCGTTCGGCGAGGACGTCGCACGCCGTTCGTCGGCGTTCCTCGGCGAGCACCTGGTGGCGGGTGCTCTCGTCGAACACCGGCCCCGACGACTGGTCCGTCGTGTGCTCGGTTGTTGTGTCGATCATGCGTTGGGGGTGACCGCGTGTGACCGCGGACACTGTAGTCGAACACCCCGACAGGGGAAATCCCCGCCTAGAACTACTTCGGTTCGCGTGCACGGGGCAGCCGGTGGGATGAACACGAGTTCCGGTCGCGTGGTCGTACTTTGCATCCCAGTTCCCGATACTTTCGCCCACGTACCGACGAGCTAGTGACCTCCGTCGATGGAGTTGAGGGGCTGTGGTTCGAGGACCTGGTCGAATGACGAACGCGACCCTGACCGACGCGCTCAGCGAGACGCTGTCGGTCTTCGACCCCGGCGTGCCGCGGACGACGCCCGAGGTGACGGACGCGGTCGACGTCGGTCGACGGAGCACGTACACGCGACTGCAGCGCCTCGTCGAGACCGGGCACCTGGAGACGAAGAAGGTCGGCGCGAACGCTCGCGTCTGGTGGCAGCCACCGGATGCCGCCGGGCCGTCAGGCGCGGGAACGGCAACCGACGCGTCGAGCGGGAGCGACGACGCAGGAACGACAGCCGAACCAGCGGCCGAGGACGCGAACGGGACGGCCCCGACGGCCGGCGTGCCGGTGGACCGCGACCGCGCCGTCGACCGGTACGAGGCCATCCTCGAGACCGTCGACGAAGGCATCTACGTCGTCGACGAGGACGGGACGTTCACGCACGCGAACGAGGCGTACGCGGAGATGGTCGGGGTTCCGCGCGAGGACCTCCTGGGGACGGACGTCGCCTCGGTCGCGAACGACCGCACGGTCGAGCGCGCGAAGCGCCTGGAGACCGAGCTCGCCGCCGCCGACCGGTCGACGGCCGTCCTCGAGACCCAACTGGAGCGCCCCGACGGCGAGACGTGGGTGGGGGAGGCGACGTTCGCGCTGATGGACGTGAACGGCGGGTACGAGCGCATCGGTGCGGTACGGGACGTCACCGAGCGCCAAGAGCACGAGCGAGAGCTCGAGGTGCGGATGCAGCAGCAGTCCATCGTCGCGGACCTCGGACAGCGCGCGCACGCGACCGGGTCGCTCGACGACCTGCTCCGCGACGCGGCAGAGCTGGTCGCGGAGACGCTCGGGACGGACTACTGCAAGGTCCTCGAGCTCGACGACCTCGGCGAGTCGCTCCGACTCCGCGAGGGCGTCGGGTGGGACGACGGCGTCGTCGGGTCGGCGACGGTCTCCGCGGTCGAGGACGAATCCCACGCCGCGTACACGCTCTCGACGGAACGCCCGGTCGTCGTCGAGGACCTCGACGCCCACGAGACGATATCCGGTCCGGAGCTCCTGACGAGTCACGACGTCGTGAGCGGTATCAGTACCATCATCGGCCCATTCGACGACCCCTGGGGTATCCTCGGAACGCACGCGACCGACCGACGGGAGTTCGCCGAGCACGACGTCACGTTCGTGCAGTCGGTCGCGAACACGCTCGCCAGCGCCATCGAGCGCGCCGAGTACGAGACCGAACTCGTCAGGCGCCGGCAGGACGTCGACGCGCTGAACGCGCTGCACGAGGTCGTCGCGGACGTCACAGACGAAGTGGTCGAACGGTCGACGCGCGACGCCATCGAGACGGCCGTCTGCGAGCGTCTCGCCGCCGCGGACTCGTACGCGTTCGCGTGGTTCGGTGACGCCGACGGCGCGTCACAGACGGTGAACGTGCGCGCATCGGCGGGCGCCGACGACTACCTGGACTCGGTGACGGTAACGGTCGACCCGGACGACGAACGCAGCGACGGGCCGACCGGGCGTGCGTTCCGCAGCGAGGACGTCCACGTCTCGCGGGACGTCCAGTCGGACGCGCGCCACGAACCGTGGCGGGAGGCGACGGATACGGCTGGCTTCAAATCGTCCGCCGCCATCCCGGTCGTCCACGACGAAGTCACCTACGGGGTGCTTAACGTGTACAGCGAGCGCCGGTCCGCGTTCGACGACCAGGAGCGCGAGGTGCTCGGGCGACTCGGCGAGATCGTCGGGAACGCGCTCGCGTCCGCCGCACGGAAGCAGGCGCTGATGGGCGACGACGTCGTCGAACTCGGGTTCCAGATTCCCGACCTCGTGCCCGACGACGAGTGGTGTGCGCCGGCCGACGCGTCGGTCGTCTTCGAGAGCGTCGTTCCGGTCGGAGACGACGAGTTCATCCTGTACGGTCGTGGAACGCCGGGGACGCGCGAGGCGATACGGGCGTTCGCGGACGGGTACCCGAACTCGCGGACGGTGACGTTCCGGGAGCGAGTGGACGGCGTGTCGTTCGAGCTTCGCGTCGCGAGCCCACCGGTGCTGTCGACGGTCGCGACGATCGGTGGCGAGGTCGACGAGGCGGTCGTCGAGGACGGCGACCTCCGACTGACGCTGCATCTGTCGCCGTCGGTCGACGCGCGTCGCATCATCGACGAGGTGAAGGCGGCGTATCCGGGCGCGCAGATGCTCCGGCACGTCCAGGTGACGCGGCCGCTGGCGGACGGGACGAGCGTCCGCCGGTGGCTGGAGACGGAACTCACGGACCGCCAGCGGAGCGCGCTCGAGGCCGCGTTCCACGCGGGGTACTTCGAGTGGCCGCGGGACGCGGACGCGGAGACCGTCGCCGCGTCGCTGGACGTCGCGCCACCGACGTTCCATCAGCACCTCCGGAAGGCCGAGAAGGGCGTCTTCGACGCGCTGTTCTCCTGAGCGCACCTCTCCTTCCGGAGTCGAGGACCGATGCGTCTCGAACGGACGCACACGACCCCTGAGCCGGTAGCAGCGACTACCCACGAGTTCGGAGAACCTGGGACTCGCGGGAGCCCTGTCGATGGCGCTCGGCGAGATGTTCGGCGGCGACACCTACGCGGTGCTCGGCGTCGTCGCAGGTATCTCCGGGACGCGACGTGGGTCGCGTTCGTCCTCGCCGTCGTCGTCGTCGGTGCCGAACTCCGGTACAGCGCGAGACGTTCGAGGCAGCGGCCGAGGACGTCGTCGAGTGCGTCGAGGACGGCGTGACCGGCGACTGACGGCCGTCGTCCGCGCCCAGTTCCCGTCCGCCCGGGTCCTGATGGACCGCCTCACCCGACGGTGGGCAGGTGCCAGTCGTAGCGGATTGCGAGGGCGCGCAGGACGAACGCGATACCGACGCACGCGGCGACGCCCGTCGGCCGTGGCGCGCCCGCGGTCCGCAGCAGCCAGAACGCGGTGGCGCCGGCGAGCGCGCACGTCGCGTAGAAGTCCTCGACGAGGATACCCGGCGTCCGACCGACGAGGAGGTCCCGTATCGCGCCGCCGCCGGTTCCGGTGAGCATCGCGCACACGAGCACGCCGAACGCCGACAGCCCGCTCTCCCACGCGACGATGGCGCCCGTGGCGGCGAACGCCGACAGCCCCACTGCGTCCGGGAGCTGGACGGCGAGCGAGTCCGTCGAGATGCGTCGGCCGTTCCAGACGAGCGCCACCGCGACGAGGACGCCGGCGAGGACGACGAGGACGTCGGCGGTCGCGGTGAGGGCGACCGGCGTCCGATCGACGAGCAGGTCGCGGGTGATGCCGCCGCCGAGCGCGGTGACGACGCCGAGGACGGCGACGCCGAGCACGTCCAGGCCCTCGTCCGCACCGTCGAGCGCGCCGGCGAGCGCGAACGCCAGCAACCCCAGCCAGTTCAGGACGTCGAACGCGCTCACGGGCACCCACGGGACGGCGAAGGCGCTCACGGGCACCCACGGAACGCCGGTCATTCGACGCGGTCGACGCGCACGTCGTCGCCGGGTTCGAGGTCGAACGCGCGGTCACCTCGGCCCTGGTTGACGTCGCACTCGACGTAGCCGTGACTCCCGACCGTGGCGAGCCACTGGCCCGTCGGCACTCGCGCGAACGTCTCCACTGCGGGTACCTCGCGGCCGTTCACGCGCACCGTCTCCACGCCGTCGAGGACGCGACCGGGGACGTTCGTGATGACGTTCCCGAAGTCGTCCACGGTCAGGACCTCCCCGACCGCTCCCGACTCCGTCGGCGACGCCGCCGGGAGTTCCAGGTCCTCGAACTCGTCGACGCGTGCCGCGCCGACGCGGTCAGTGAACTCGCCGAACCCGAGTCGATGCAGTTCCCCGGCTGCCGGCGCGAACACGTCCCGGCCGTGGAACGTCGACGACGCCGCGTCAGCGTCCTCGATGCGCCACGCGCGAAGCGACTCGCCGTCCGCGAGCAGCTCGCGCGCCGCCGGCACCACCACGCCGTTGTCGGGCGCGACGAACGCGTGCTCGCCCGCCTTCACCGCGAGCGCCGCCCGTTCGGTTCCGACGCCCGGGTCGACGACGACCAGGTGCACCGCTGGCGGGAAGTACGGCAGGAGCTCGCGCAGCCAGAACGCCGCCGCGCGCACGTCCTGGCGGGGGAACTCGTGACTCACGTCCACCAGTCGCGCGTCCGGGTCCCGCCGCAGCAGGACCCCCCGCATCGCCGCCGGATACGGCGACCCGAAGTCCGAAGAGAGCGTGATCATACGAGCGCGTTCACGCACCGGTCGCTTATCGGTTGTCCCTCGCGGTAACGCGCCAGTCGCGTCGCCAGCCGACCGCGGACCGCAGGGTACCTGGGATGCGGTTCGACCGCGGACCGCAGGGTGCCGGCGGTGCGGCTCGACCGCGGGCCGTGCGGCGCGAGCGGTCAGTCCCGGTCGCCCTTCCCACCACTGGGCCCGTTCGAGTCCGTCTCCGAGACCTGCTGGATGCGGTCGACGCCCTGGATCTCGTCGATGACGTCCGCGGCCGCGTCCGGGACGAGCGACCGCCAGTCCCCGCCGTCGATCATGCGGTCGCGGACCTCCGTCCCTTCGAGGACGTCGCGGTTGAACATCGGCGATTGCCGGACCTCGATGCCCGCCTCCGTGAACAACCGGATGACCAGCGGGTTGTTCGAGTACGCGACGTCGAACGCCGGCGACATTGACTGGACGTGACTCACCCACACCGAGTTCCGGTCCAGGTCCTCGATGGGGACCGCGTACGTCGTCATGTCGAACTCGCGCAGGGACTTCGTGAGCATCATGATGCGCTCCCCGGCAGTGAACGGGTCGTGGGTCGTGTGGGAATCACCGGCGCTCCCGATACCGAGAACGAGTTCGTCGACGTCCTCCGCGATCTCGGCGACCATACTATGGTGCCCGTTGTGGTAGGGCTGGAAGCGACCGATGTAGAAACCCCGCGTCATGTCACACCCTGCACGACGCTGATTTATAACGGTGCTGGAAGACGCTCGACTCGAGAACCGGCCGCAGAAGGCGTCTCGACAGCGAAAAGTCCATGCGGGTGGCGCGGTGGGTAGGAGGAAAGTATATCAGTCCGAGTCCCTTCCGTTCGGATAGCGAATCACTTCTATGAGCAAAGACAGCGACACCACCGACGGACGCCCCGAATCGACCGACGAGGTCGAGCAGGGGAGCGGTCAGCCGGACACGGACGTCCCCCAGGACGAGCATCCGGACCTGGGCGTCCCCGGCGGCCCGGAAACCGGAGTCGACGACTCCGGTGAGTCCGACGCTGGCTCCGACGAGGCGACCGGACCGGACATCGACCGGCTCGGGAGCGAAGTCGAAGTCGACGCAGAGATAGACGAGTCGGTCGCCGACGACGACCTCCTCGGTGGCCTCCAGATCGAGAGCACCGACGAGATCGAGGTCCCCGAACGACTCGTGGATCAGGTAATCGGCCAGGACGAGGCTCGCGACATCGTCAAGAAGGCCGCGAAGCAGCGCCGGCACGTGATGATGATCGGCTCTCCGGGGACGGGGAAGTCGATGCTGGCGAAGGCGATGAGTCAACTCCTCCCGAAGGAGGACCTCCAGGACATCCTCGTCTACCACAACCCCGACGACGGGAACGCGCCGAAGGTCCGCACCGTGCCCGCGGGGAAGGGCGACCAGATCATCGAGGCGCACAAGGAGGACGCCAGGAAGCGCAACCAGATGCGGCAGTTCCTCATGTACATCATCGTCGCGGTCGTGCTGGGGTACGCGCTCATCCAGGGGAGTCTCCTCCTCGGTATCCTCGCGGCGGGGGTCGTGTTCCTCGCGTTCCGGTACTCGAGTCGCTCCACGGACTCGATGATCCCGAACCTCGTCGTGAACAACTCCGACCAGCAGACCGCGCCGTTCGAGGACGCGACGGGCGCGCACGCCGGTGCGCTGCTGGGTGACGTCCGCCACGACCCGTTCCAGAGCGGTGGGATGGAGACGCCGAGTCACGACCGCGTCGAACCCGGCGCCATCCACAAGGCGAACAAGGGCGTGCTGTTCGTCGACGAGATCAACACGCTCGACATCCGCAGCCAGCAGAAGCTCATGACGGCCATCCAGGAGGGGAAGTTCTCCATCACGGGCCAGAGCGAGCGCTCTTCTGGTGCGATGGTGCAGACCGAGCCGGTGCCGTGTGACTTCATCATGGTCGCCGCCGGGAACCTGGACGCGATGGAGAACATGCACCCGGCGCTGCGCTCCCGCATCAAGGGGTACGGGTACGAGGTGTACATGGACGACACCATCGAGGACACCCCGGAGACCCGGCGGAAGTACGCGCGGTTCATCGCGCAAGAGGTCGAGAAGGACGGGCGGCTCCCGCACTTCACGCGCTCGGCGGTCGAGGAGATCATCCTCGAGGCGCGCCGTCGCGCGGGCCGCAAGGAGCACCTGACGCTCAAGCTCCGCGACCTCGGTGGCCTCGTTCGCGTCTCCGGCGACATCGCTCGTGCGGAGGACCGCGAGCACACGACTCGGGAGGACGTCCTGCGTGCGAAGCGCCGGAGTCGCTCCATCGAGCAGCAGCTCGCGGACGACTACATCGAGCGCCGGAAGGACTACGAGCTTACGGTCAGCGAGGGCGACGTGGTCGGGCGCGTGAACGGTCTCGCGGTCATGGGCGAGGACTCCGGTATCGTCCTCCCCGTGATGGCGGAGGTCGCACCGTCGCAGGGCCCGGGGCAGGTCATCGCGACGGGTAAGCTCCAGGAGATGGCGGAGGAGGCAGTGCAGAACGTCTCCGCGATCATCAAGAAGTTCAGCGACGAGGACATCAGCGAGAAGGACATCCACATCCAGTTCGTGCAGGCGGGCCAGCAGGGTGTGGACGGCGACTCCGCGTCCATCACGGTCGCGACCGCCGTCATCTCCGCGCTGGAGGAGGTCCCCGTCGACCAGAGTCTCGCGATGACGGGGTCGCTCTCGGTCCGCGGTGACGTCCTCCCCGTCGGTGGCGTCACGCACAAGATCGAGGCTGCGGCGAAGGCGGGCCTCGACACGGTCATCATCCCGGCTGCGAACCTGCAGGACGTGATGATCGAGGACGAGTACGAGGAGATGATCGAGGTCATCCCCGTGAACCACATCAGCGAGGTCCTCGAGATCGCGCTGACGGGTGAGACGGAGAAGGACTCGCTCGTCGACCGCCTGAAGAACATCACCGGGAAGGCCCTCGAACAGAAGGTCGGTCGGACCGGTAGCGGGTCGCCGAGCCCGCAGTAACGCGCCGTGACGGCGTGGACGGCGTTCGCGTCGGTCGCGGGCGTCGTCACCGTACTTCTCTTGTTGGCGTCGCACACGACGAGCCAGCAGTTCGGTGGCTCGGGCGACGGTGACCGCGTCGGCACCCTCGTGCACGGTGAGGCGTCGGTCGGTCGTGAGCCGCGTGAGGCGGTGGCGCCCCGCGAGTTCGGCGTGGACGTGGAGGCCGAGCGCGTGCTGTCGCTACCGGGTGGTCGCGAGCGGGTCGCTGCGCGCGAGCTGGCTGGCGCGCCCGCGCTCTCCCAGCCGATGCTGTTGTTGAACGTGGCGCTCTCGCAGGGCGTGTTCGGGTGTGTGCTCGTCGTGGCGGTGGTCCTCGCGGACGTGCCGTGGACGGCCGTCGGACTCGGGTTCGGGCAGGTCACGGGCTGGCTGTTCCTGGTGGGCGTCGCCCTCGGGGTGGCGCTGTACGCGGTGAACGAGGTCGGTGGGTCGCTCGCGGACGCGGCGGGACTGGGTCGGAGCGAGGCGCTGCGCGAGCTCATGGCGCCGACGTCGCGACGCGGCTGGGTGGTGTTGCTCGGTGGCGTGCTCCCTATCGTCGCCGTCTTCGAGGAGCTCTTGTTCCGCGGGGTGCTCGTCGGCGCGCTCTCGGTCGGGTTCGGCGTGTCGCCGTGGCTGCTCGTGGTCGCGTCCTCGGTCCTGTTCGGGCTCGGGCACGGCGCGCAGGGACGACTGGGCGTCCTCGTCACGGGGGCGCTCGGCGTCGTGCTCGCGACCGCGTTCGTGCTCTCGGGGAGCCTCCTCGTGGTCGTCGTCGCGCACTACCTCGTGAACGCGCTCGAGTTCGTCGTCCACGAGGGCGTCCTCGCCGGGGAGTGACGTCGCTCCTCGACGTGGCGTCCGAATCGACGCTTTCAGGCGTGCGCCCGGTGGAGTGAGCGGTATGAGTGACGGGAGCGACGACGGGCGGGGCGACGAGGTGAGCGTCGAGGAGCCGACGGGCGGCTGGTTGCTGCTCGCGGTGCTCGTCGTGGGCGTGCTCGCGATGCTGCTCGTGGGCTCCCTCCTGGAGGCGCCGTTGGCGACGGAGACGACCGACCTCGGTATCGGGTTCGCGTGGTTGCTCGCCGCGGCGTACGTCGGGTTCCGGATGGAGGGCCGGCCGACGGTGCGTCTCGTCGGGTCGGTCGCGTTCGTCGGTGCGGCGATCGCGCGGTTCGTCGCGCTCCTGTTCCCGAGCACGCTCCTGGAGGCCGTGAGTCTCCTCGGGCTGGTCGTCGGCGCGGGCGCGATGCTCGTCGTCGCCCGCGCCCGAGAGTAGTCGAGGGGGCCCGACGAGTGTCGGGTCGCTGCGTGGTCAGTCCGAGGTCGCGCTGGCGTTCGCGTCCACGGCGGTCCCGCCTGCGTCGGCACTCGATTCCTCTGTCGGGGTGGCGCGGACGGGATCGACGGCGAGCCAGATGCCGGCGCCGAGGGCGGCGAGCGCCACGCCGAACGCGGCGACGCCGTCGACGGCGCCCGCGACGTCGGTGACGCGTCCGGCGACGACCTTCCCGGCGCCGGAGACGAGCGAGAGCGCCATCGACGCGCCCGAGAGGACGGTCGCGCGGCCGACGTCGTCGAGGCGGTCGTTCAGGTACTGGTTCTGTATCGGGCGCGTCAGCGTCCTGATCGCGCGGTTCAGGAACACGACGGGGACGGCTGCGAGCGGGACGACAGCGATGGTCGCGAACGCCACGCCGTAGATGGCGGGGAGGACGGCGAACGCGCCGCCGACGCCGAGGCGGTCTTCGACGGTCCCGGAGAGCGACGCGGCGCCGGCGGACACCAGCTTGAAGCCGGCGTAGAGGACGCCGAGGCCGGCGACGGGCACGCCGACGGCGCGCAGTATCGGTTGCTCGAACGGCCGGGTGGCGGCGAACGCGGTCGCGAACACGGCGGCGTACGCGACGAACCAGCGGATCTCCGGGCGGTGCGCCTGGGCACGGAGGAGCGCGACGGCGTCGCGGACGCCGAAGCGGTCGTCGTCGCCGGCGGTCTCGACGGCGGGGAACGAGTACAGGATCGGGAGGCCGACGAGCGCGAGCGCGGCGTTCGCGAGGAACGGCGCAGCCGGTTCGACGGTGTAGAGGACGCCGCCGAGGACGGCGGCGACGGCGCTCGTCCCGAGGACGAGTGCGTTCGCGCGGCCGTCGACGCGAGCGTACTCGTCCTCGTCGCACGTGGACTGGAGGACCTCGTACAGCCACGCGTCCTGGGTGCCCGAGCGGAACGCCCACCCGGTCGCCCAGACGCCGAACAGGACGACGTAGCCGCTCCGCGTCGGGACGAACGGGAACGCGACCATGATGGCCGCGCGGATGGCGGCGCCGATGGCGAGGCTGCCGCGGCGGCCGACGAGGTCGCCGAGGTACCCGGTGGGTATCTCGACGGCGACGAGCGCGAACGAGAACGTCGCCGAGAGGACGCCGAGGAACGCCAGGTCGAACCCCTTGTCCTGGAGGAACGCGAAGTAGATGGGGAGGTAGAACCCGGACGCGTTCGTGAGCTTGAACGCGTAGAATCGCGTCACGAGCGAGTTCGGTCGGCTCATACCTAGCTATCGAACCGACAGCAACGTGAACGTTCCCGGAAATTGACTTTTGTAAGCGCGCTTCCGTAACTCCGTTATTGTAGGATAGCTGTCACCACTCGACTCGACGGCTCCGTCGCCGCGTCAGAGGTCCTCGAGCGACCGGAGCTTCTGCTCGACCTGCGGCGGGAGCGCGCTCGGGCCGTCCCGGACGCGATGGTCCGGGAAGATGACCGGGAGCGGGTTCTCCGCGAGCGCCTCCCGGACCACGATGACGTCCTCGTCGTCGTCCGCCGACAGCGTCGGCGCCATCTTCGCGAGCTGCTCGACGCTCACCTGCTCGCCGTACCCGACCTGGCGGAGCGCCTCCAGGACCTTCCGCTCGCCCGTCGGGACCGTCAGGCCGACCTCGACGTCCGCGAAGTCGTCCTCGTTGATGCCCTCGCAGTACCGCTCGAACCGGTCGAGGAGCTCGTAGTCGTCGCTCGCATCGTCGTCCGGGAACTCCGGGAACGACACCGAGATGACCCGTCCGCTGGCGACACCGAACTGGACGTACCGCTCCAGGTACTCGATCTCTCGCGCGTAGATGCCGGCTGTGTCGGCCGCGTCCATGCTCGAACGGTCGCCCACCACGCCCTTGAAGCTTCCTCGTCGACCCCCGGCACCGCCAGCGTCGTCTCCTCAGCGTCCGGGTGGGTCGAGGTGGACGTGGTAGAGGCGGTCGCAATCCTCGTCCCCGCAGACCGGGCAGGGGCCCTCGTGGTCGTCGACGACCACGCCGTCGCCCGACCTCGCGGTGGCGTCGACGCCGGTGGCGTCGGCGAGGTCGACGACCCGCGAGCCCTCGGGAGCGAGGACGTAGCCGTCGTCGGTCGCGTCGACGAAGTAGTCGGTGAGCCGGTCGAGGTGGTAATTGAAGCGGCCGGTGTCGCGGACGTCGCTCCGCCGCCGGAGCTCGGAGAACGCGAGCGGGCGGTCGGCGTCGGCGAGCGCGCGCAGGACGCGCACCCGGACCTCGTTCCCGAGGACCTCGAGGGGGTCGACGGGGTCGTCGTCGTTCCGCGAGGGTGCGCCGGAGCCGTCGCCGCGCGGGGCGTCGACCTCGCGGTCGTCGTTACGGGACACGACCGGCGAGTTGTGGCCGCGGCCACTTCGACCTTTCCAGTTAGCGAGCGTACAGAAACGCGTTTCGCGGAACGGCCAAGGGCGCGGCCGTCCTCGGTCCTGGCGATGCTCGCTCGCGCCGTCCGCGCTCGCCTCGCCGTCCTCCAGGCCCCCGCCTTCCGCCGGCTTCTCGCCGGACGGGCGGTCAGCCAGTTCGGCGACGGTCTCTACGCCGTCGCCGCGATGTGGCTCGCGTACAGCCTCACCGACTCCTCCGCTGTCGCCGGCGTCGCGGGGTTCCTCGTCGGCATCCCCGGCGTCTGTCGCGTCCTCGTCGGCCCCGTCGTGGACGACCGGCCGCTCGGGCGCGTCCTCGTCGCCTCGGAACTCGCGCAGGCCGCGTTCGTCCTCGTCGTTCCGCTCTGGTTCTGGCTGGTCGGCGAGTCCGTCGCCGTCGTGCTCGCGACGATGTTCCTCGCCGCGCTCGCCGGGCAGTTCGCCGCCCCCGCACAGAGCGCGACGGTCCCCCGCGTCGTCGACGACGACGACCTCGTCCGCGCGAATTCGCTGTCGTCCGTCGTCGGCCAGGCGACCGACGCCGGGTCGCGCCTCGTCGCCGGCGCACTCGTCGCCGCCACGAGCGCCGTCGCGCTCTACGTCGCGAACGTCGTGACCTTCCTCGTCGCGGCCATCGGCTTTCTCGGGTTGACGATTCCCGGGGACGACGAAGACGACGACGGGGCGGTGGACGCCGCGGACGGCGACCGTCGCGCGGAGGCCACCGGGCGCGACGGTCGCGTCGGCGAGTACGTCGCGGACGTGCGCGCCGGCGTCGACGTCGTCGCGGGGTCGGCGCTCGCGCCGCTGCTCGGCGCGAGCCTGTTCGCGAACTTCCTGTTCGGGACCGCCGCGGCCGTCCTGCCCGCGTACGCCGACGGGCTCTCGGACGCGACGGCGTACGGGACGCTGCTCGCCGTGCTGTCGGCGGGGCGCGTCCTCGGGTCGGTCGCGGCGCCCGCGTTCGAGGACCGCTCGTTCGCGTCGTCGAGCGTCCTCGGATTCGCTGCCGCGGGGGTCGCGTGGGTCGGTGGGGTCGCCGCCAGCGGGCTCCTCGCGACAGCGGCGCTGTTCGGTGCGTCGCGTATCCCCGTCGGCGTGTACAACGTGAACGTCAAAGCGGTCCTCCAGACGGGCGTCCCGAACGACCACCTCGGGCGGGCGACGGCGACCATCGGCACCGCGAGCGCCGTCGTCGCACCGTTCGGGATGCTCGCGGGCGGCGCGCTCGGCGACGCCGTCTCGCCGACGTTCGTCCTGTACGCGAGCGGCGTCGGGTTCGCGCTCACCGCCGCGTACTGGCTCGCGTCGCCGACGCTCCGCCGGTTCGGTGCGCCGACGAGCGTCGAGGACGGCGCGTTCGCGCTCGCCGAGTGACCGCGACCCGATGCCTCGCAGTATCGGTCAGTCGTCGTCGAGATGCGCGAGGAACGCGCGGACTTCGGCGAGCGCGGCGCCCTCGGCGGTGAGGAGGACGTGGTGGCCGGCGCCGGGGACGTGCACGAGTCGACCGTCGGGGAGCGAGTCGGCGATGTCGAGGTCGCGGACGCGTTCGTCGGTCGGCGAGCCGTCGCGCACTGGCTCGGGGGTCGTGGCGTGGTCGCGTCGGAGCACGAGCGCTGGGACCGCCACCTTGGGGAGGAGGTCCACGAGCGCGGGGTACCCCTGGCGGGTTACCTCGGCGACGTGCTCGCTCTGGCGCTGGTCCGAGCGCGCGAAGGTCGGGTAGAGCTCGCGAGGGATCTCGTCCTGCGTCGACGCCGGGTCGTCGTCGGCGTCCTCGTACGCGTCGAGGAGTTCGTCGAAGGACTTCTGAAGGTCCGCGCGGACGTCCTCCGCGAGTCCGTCGGCGACCTCGTCGAGGTCGAACTCCGGCGGCCACCGCATGGCGGCGGGGTCCTCCATGACGACGCCACCGACGCGGTCGGGATGCTCGGCGGCGGCCTTGGCGACGGTCGACCCGCCCATCGAGTGCCCGTACAGGACGGGGCCGTCGAGCCCGAGCGCGTCGATGACGCCGACGAGGTCGGCGACGCGGTCCGCGGGCGCGTACCCCGAGTCGGGCGCGTCGGTGTGGCCGTGTCCGCGGGCGTCGTACGCGACGACGTCGACGTCGTCGTCGACGAGGGCGTCGACGAGCCGGCGCTGGCAGCGTGCGTCCTCGCCGAACCCGTGCGCGACGACGACGGTCGCGACGGCGTCCTCGGGTGCAGGGCCGGCGCGGTAGTACGAGACCGTGATGCCGTTCGCGTCGAGGACGTCGTGCGTCCAGCCGTCGGGGACGACGGGGTCGCCGTCCTCGCCGCGGAACGGGTCCGGCGTCGGGGCGTCGGGTCCGCCGTCGCGTTCGTCGCTGGCGGCGTCCTCGGGGCCTGGGACCATAGCCGACCTTTTCGAGTCGCTGGAGTGAAAGTTACGGTTCGGTGGTCGCTGCGTTCGGGGTTCGGCGGGGAGAGTGCAGGGTTCGGCGGGGAGAGTGCAGGGTTCAGCGGGGAGAGTGCAGGGTTCGGCGGGGAGAGTGCAGGGTTCGGCGGGGAGAGTGCAGGGTTCGGCGGGGAGAGTGCAGGGTTCGGCGGGGAGAGTGCAGGGTTCGGCGGGGAGAGTGCAGGGTTCGGCGTGGAGAACGAGGCCGCTCGCGCCCGGGCGGGCGAGGACGAGCAGTGCGGCGGCGACGGCCACGGTCGCTGTGTGAGTTCGTGCCACGCCTGCGGGGGTCGGGCCATCGACTGCGAGGGAAGCGGTTGTACGGTTCTCGATCGATGAGTTCGTTTCTCGGTGGACGCGGACGCAAGCCTTATGTACGAATCAGTCGGACAATGTACAAGGATGAACACTAGCTCTGGGCAGGGGCTCGCGCCGGCCGTCGAGCGCATCCTCGACGCCGCACGCACTCGCGACCCGCCGACCGGCGACCACGTCGGCGTCGACGCGCGCGACCTCCCCGCCGCGTTCGAGACAGCCGCCGCCGACGGACGAACACCGATCGTCGCCGAGGTCAAACCGACCAGTCCCACCACCGACGGCACGCGCGACGACGACCCCGTCGAGCTGGCGACCGAGATGGTCGACGGCGGCGCCGCCGCCCTCAGCGTCCTCACCGAACCCGAGCACTTCGGCGGCAGCACCGACGCGCTCGAACGCATCCGCGACGCCGTCGACGTCCCCGTCCTCCGGAAGGACTTCCTCCTGCGGGAGTCCCAACTCGACGCCGTCGAGAGCGACGTCGTCCTCCTCATCGCGCGATTCCTCGGAAGCGAGACCGACGCGGACGCGGGCGTCGACGGCGCCGACACGCTCGAATCGATGCTCGCGGCGGCCCGGGACCGCGGCTTCCAGGCGCTCGTCGAGGTCCACACCGAGGCGGAGCTCGAACGCGCGCTCGACGCCGGCGCGCGCATCGTCGGCGTGAACAACCGCGACCTCGCGGCCCTCGACGTCGACCTCTCGACGTTCGAGCGCGTCGCCGACGCGGTCCCGGCGGACGCTCGGGCGGACGTCACCCTCATTGCGGAGAGCGGCGTAGCCACGACCGACGACGTCGCGCGGATGCGGGCCGCAGGCGCCGACGCGCTCCTCGTCGGGAGCGCCATCATGGACGGCGACGTCCACGAGAACACGCGACGGCTTGCGGCGACGAACGGGGCGGAAGCAGTCGATTCGAGCGAGACGGACGACGATTCGACCGACATCACGGAGACCACACAATGACAGCGACGGACGTCAAGTTCGGCGAGTACGGTGGACAGTACGTGCCGGAGGCGCTCATGCCGGCTATCGAGGAACTCACGGACGCCTACGAGCGGTACGTGCTCGAGAACGAGGACGGGTTCATGGACGAGTTCCGGCAACGACTCCGGGACTTCGGCGGCCGACCGCTCCCGCTCCAGCGCGCCGACCACCTGAGCGAGCGCTACGACACCGAGGTGTACCTCAAGCGCGAGGACCTCCTGCACGGCGGTGCGCACAAGCTCAACAACGCGCTCGGGCAGGTGCTGCTCGCGAAGTACATGGGGAAAGAGCGCATCATCGCGGAGACGGGTGCGGGCCAGCACGGGACCGCGACCGCGATGGCGGCCGCGCACCTCGGACTGCCCTGCGAGATCTACATGGGCGAGCGCGACATCAACCGCCAGCGCCCGAACGTCTTCCGGATGAAGCTCAACGGGAGCGAGGTGAATCCCGTCACGACCGGCCGTGGGACGCTGAAGGAGGCGATATCGGAGACGATGCGGGACTGGGCGACGAACGTCGAGGACACGCACTACGTCATCGGGAGCATCGTCGGCCCCGCGCCGTTCCCGGCGATGGTCCGGGACTTCCACGCCGTCATCAGCGAGGAGGCGCGCGAGCAGTGCAAAGAGCAGACCGGCGGCCTCCCCGACACCGTCGTGGCCTGTGCTGGCGGTGGCTCGAACACGATGGGTGCGTTCGCGAACTTCGTGGAGGACGCGGACACGGAACTCGTCGCGGTCGAGGCGGGCGGGTCGTCGCTCGACGTGGACGAGGCGGCGGGCGTCGCACCGAACTCCGCGTCGCTCTCGACGGGCGACGAGGGCGTCCTCCACGGGGCGCGGACGAAGCTCCTGCAGGACGGCGACGGCCAGATCCTCGAGTCCCACAGCATCTCGTCGGGACTGGACTACGCTGGCGTCGGCCCGGAGCTCGCGCACCTCGTCGACGAGGGGCGCGTGCGCGCCGCGAACGTCGACGACGACGCCGCGCTCGCCGCGTTCCATCGACTGTCGCGGCTGGAGGGCATCATTCCGGCACTGGAGACCGCGCACGCGTTCGGGTGGATGGAGGAGAACCCCGATGAACTCGGGGACGTGACGATCGTGAACGTCTCCGGGCGTGGGGACAAGGACCTGGAGAGCGTTATCGAGGAGACCGAGAAGCGCGACGTCGAGGGCGCGGTCGACGTCGGGGAGGTGTTCCGGTGATGGCGGAGAACGAAGCGCTGAACGAGGCGTTCGCGGGCGACGCGGCGTTCGTGCCGTACCTCGCAGCCGGTGACCCGAGCTACGAGGCGAGCCTGGAGTACGTGGAGGCGCTCGAACGCGGCGGTGCGGACGTCATCGAACTCGGGCTGCCGTTCTCGGAGCCGATCGCGGAGGGGTCGACCATCCAGGAGGCGGTCGTCCGGTCGCTCGAGGGCGGGATGACGCCCGAGCGGTTCTTCGAGTTCGTCGACGACCTCGACGTGGACGTGCCGCTCGTCTGCATGACGTACTACAACCTCATCTACCAGTACGGCGACGACGAGGGGCCGCGGCCGTTCGTGGAGAAGGCGGCGTCGCTGGGGCTGTCGGGGTTCGTCGTTCCGGACCTGCCCGCCGAGGAGGCCGGGCCGCTCCGGGAGGCCTGCGACGAGTTCGGTCTGGACCTCGTGTTCATCGTCGCCCCGACGACCGCGGGCGACCGCCTGAAGCGCATCATGGACCAGGTCTCGGGGTACGTGTACGTGCAGGCCAGGCTGGGCGTCACGGGCGCGAAGGACGACGTGAGCGACCAGACGGGCGCGAGCCTCTCGCGGCTGCGCGAGTGGGACGTCCCGAAGGCGGTCGGGTTCGGTATCAAGACCGGCGAGCACGCGCGAGCGGTCGTGGCCGCCGGCGCGGACGGCGTCATCGTCGGGAGCGCGCTCGTCGACATCGTGGCCGAGGGCCACGAAGCGGACACGCCGGTCGCGGAGACCGCGGAGCGCCTGGAGTCGAAGACCCACGAGCTGAAGCAGGGCGCGCTCGCGGGAGCGGGCGAGGACCCCGAATCGCGGGGCGAAAGTTTGGCGGAATCGGAACCGACATAACCCGGCGTGGCACACGATGACACACTAACGCAGTTCGATTCACGCACATGACACGCGACACGACACACCCGACGACACGCGTAGGCACAGGGAAACGCGCACGACTGGACCGCATCTCGACGGACGGCAACTACCTCGTCGTCCCGATGGACCACGGCATCACGATGGGCGCCGTCAAGGGCCTGAAGGACATCGAGGCGACCATCGACGGCGTCACGCGCGGCGGCGCGGACGCCGTCCTCACGCAGAAGGGCATCGCGCCACGCGTCCACGACAACAAGAACGGCGCGGGCTTCATCGTCCATCTGAACGGCTCCACGACCATCGGCCCCGACGAGGCCGACAAGCGCGTCACCGGAACCGTCGAGGAAGCGGTTCGCGCCGGCGCCGACGCCGTCTCCTTCCACATCAACGTCGGCGGGGAGCACGAACCGAACCAGATAGAGGACCTCGCCGAGCTCACGCGGGACGCGGACCGCCTCGGGATGCCCGTGCTCGCGATGGCGTACGCTCGCGGCGAGGGCGTCGACTCGACGGACCCCGAAGCGCTCGGGCACGCCGTCCGGCTCGCCGAGGAACTCGGCGCGGACGTCGTCAAGACCGGGTACTCCGGTGACGCCGAGAGCTTCCAGCACGTCGTCGAATCCACGCGCCTCCCCGTCGTCATCGCCGGCGGCGCGAAGGGCACGGACCGCGAGACCGTCGAAGCCGTCCGCGGCGTCATGGACGCCGGCGGCGCCGGCGTCTCCATGGGCCGCAGCATCTTCCAGCACGACGACCCCGAAGCCATCGCCACCGCCATCAGCGCCGTCATCCACGACGACGCGTCCGTCGACGACGCCCTGGAGCGCGCCGGCCTCCTCGTCGAAGCCTGACCACCGTCCACGCGATCCGTTCTCGTCCCCAGTCGGGACGCGATAGCACGTTTCAGCGTAGAGTTATACTCGTCGTCGGCGTACATACACACGGATATCACGTCTCGGTACCGGCGCCGACGGTTCCCCGCATCGAGTTCTCGTCGCTCGATTCGACGACCATTCCCAGCGCCACCGACGCGTGGTCCGGAGACCCATCATGTCCAACTCAGATTCCGTCGTCGTCAGTACCGGCACCCGAAGCAACGGCCGCTGGCTCATCGGTGGGTTCGTCGTCCTCTTCGGCGTCCTCCTCCTGCTCGACACCACCGACACGGTCGCCATCGACGGGTTCGACGTCCTGCTCGCGAGCGCGTTCGTCGTCTACGGCGCGTACCGCCTCGTCACCACGCGCTTCACGCACCTCTTCTGGCCGATCACGCTCGTGCTCGTCGGCACCGGCTGGCTGCTCGTCGAGTTCGGCGTCCTCACGGGCACCGAAGCCGGCCAGTTCTGGCCCGTCCTCGTCGTCCTCTACGGCGTGACGCTCGTCCTCGGCCGCAACCGGCGGAACGGACTCGTCCGCACGAACGGGCGCCACGTCGTGGTCGGGAACGTCGACGACGTCGACCGTGACGGCGCGCGGAGCGTCACCGCCGTCTTCGAGGACGCCGACGTCGACCTCCGCGCCGTCGAGCGCGACCCCGACGACCCGCCGCTCGCCGTGGACGTCACCGCCGTCTTCGGGGACGCGACCGTCCGCGTACCCGAGGACTGGGTGGTCGCCATCGACACCACCGCGGTGTTCGGCGAGGTCCGCGACCGTCGCCGCAGCAACCCCGCCGGGTCGCCGGACCTCGTCGTCGACGGCGCCGCCATCTTCGGGGACATCACGCTCCTCGACTGAGTCGCCCGTCGACCGCGTCACGCCGTCGTCGCGAACGCGCCGACTCGCGCGGAACCAGACCGTTTTTGCCGACCGATTCCCTCCCTCGTCGCGTGCAGAGTGGGACGCCCGACCCGGAGACGCCACGGGACCTCCTGTCGTACGCTCGCATCTACGCGGAGAGCGTGGCGCTCGACGTCGACCACGACGCCATCGAGTGGGAGGTGTCGAAGCGAGCACGGCGGCGCGCGGGTGCGTGCTCGTACGACGCGTCCTCGGGAACGGTCACGATCCGGTTGACGTGGGACGCCTACGAGCAGTACGGCTGGCGGCAGTTCACGGCCACCATCCGCCACGAACTCGTGCACGCCTGGGAGTTCCAGACGTACGGCGAGGCCGGGCACGGCGAGCGGTTCCGCGAGAAGGCGGCCGCGGTCGACGCACCCAGACACTGCGAGTCCTTCAGCGACCCGCGACTGGAGCTCGCGTGCACCGATGGCTGCGAGTGGCGCGCCGGCCGGCATCGCGCCTCGAAACCCGTCAAGCAACCGGGCGGTTACCGGTGCCCGGACTGCGGTGCCGACGTCGAGGTCGAGCACCTCGCGTCGGGCGTGACGTGGACGGACGCCGCCGGCTACGAGCGAGCGCGCGCCGTCGTCGACGACTGGTGACCGCTCGACTCGACCGGTGACCGCGCGCTACCAGGTGCCGCGAGCGAGCCGGACGAGGCCGTCGCCGGCGACGAACGCGACCATGCCCGCGAACCCGGCGAGGAGGAGGAACGCGGAGACGAGCGCTGCGGGGTCGAAATCGGCGTTCGCCGGTGCAGTGTCCTGGAACAGTATCGCGACGCCGACGGCGAACGTCGCGGCGCTCGCGGACTGGAGGATGCGGACGACGGCGCGACCCACCGAGGTCACGTCGCCGTCGGCGAGCGCGACCCGGTACGCGTCGACGACGCCGTGCACGAGCAGGCTCGCGGCGAGCGCGGGGACGGCGACGAGCACGGTCGTCCAGAAGGCGACCCGAGCGACCTCCGGCACGCCGGGCTGCGGCCCGAAGAGGAGCCCGCCGAGACCGTACGCGAGCGCGAGGGCGACGCCGCCGAGGACGAACCAGCAGACGAGCAGGAACTCGACGCGATGGAACGACAGCCACGAGCGCACGCCGTCGACCGCACCCGTACCGCGGCCGTGCCCCCCGCGACCGCCGCCGCTGCCGTCGCCGCTCCGGGGACCGCCGTCGCGCTCGTCGTCGTGACGGGTGTCGAACTGCCCGCGTGAACGCGTCATACGTGACGCGTCAGACGGTCGAAGTAAATGCTTTCTCCTCGCCTAGAGCACGCGGAGGAGGTCGTCGGGCGCGTCGAACGTGTGATGCGGGTCGTGCTCCGCGTCGTCGCTCGCGTCGTCGTACGGCACCCACGCGGAGCGGACGCCCGCGGCGTGCGCGCCGGCGACGTCAGCGGCCTTCGAGTCGCCGACGAGCACGGCCGCGTCGGGCGCGACGTCGAGCGCGTCCACCGCGGTCTGCACGGGCTTCGGGTCGGGCTTGGGTGGCATCCCCGCGGCCGGGTCGCAGAACACGGTCGCGTCGAACGCGTCCGCGATACCGAGCGCCGAGAGCTTCGTCGACTGCGTCTCCCGGCCGCCGTTCGTGACGAGCGCGACCGGACCGTGGTCGCGTGCGGACTCGAGCGCCGCGCGAGCACCGTCGCGGAACCGAACTGCGGAGTGATCGACGAGCCCGTCGTGCGCGTCCGCGAGCCGCCACGACGGCACGTCGCCGGGGTCGACGCCGTCGACGCGCTCGGCGGCGAGGTCGAACAGCGCCGCGAAGAACTCGCGGTCGCTCTCGCACTCGGGGGTCGCCGACGCGACCGCCGCCAGGTCCGCGACCTCGCAGAACGGGTCGACCCCGGCACGCTCGAACGTCGCCGCCAGCAGTTCGTCGGACTCCTGCGTGGAGACGCACAGCGTCAGGTCCAGGTCGAAAAGCACCGCCGCCGGCGAGTCTCCGCCCATGCCTGATGGCAGGACGTCGACGGTCAAGTGTCTTCGGCGTCCCCGGCTTCGTCCGCGTCGCGACCGCCCTCGCCGCGACCGGCCGCCGCGTCGCCGTCTGTGTCGATGCCGCCGTAGTGCCGGCGCTCGACGAGCCGGTCGAACAGCCGCGAGAGGAGGTCGGTGACGGGGCCGCCGCCGACGTCGATGCCGTCGACGGTCGCGACCGGCCGTATCTCCCACGTCGAGTTCGTGAGGAAGCACTCGTCGGCGCTCCTGACTGCCTCCGGCGCGTACTCGCCGGTGTGGACGGGGACGCCGGCCTGCTGGCGGGCGAGGTCGAGGACGTACGCTCGCGTGATGCCCGGGAGGAGGTCGAGGTCGGCGGCGGGCGTGTGGAGGCCGTCGTCGTCCACCCAGAAGACGTTCGACGCCGCGGCCTCCGCGACGTTCCCGGCCTGGTCGCGCAGCAGCGCCTCGTCGGCACCGGCGACGAGCTCCTCGCGGGCGAGGATGGAGTTCAGGTAGTTGTGCGTCTTCGAACCCGGGGGAAGCGCGCTTCGCGGCGGCTTCCGCGTCGTCACCGTCTGGAGCGTCGCGGGCTCGTCCCAGACGGGTTCGCCGTCGAGTCCGCCCCGGGGGAGCGGTTTCACGTACACGACGACCGTCGGGTCCACGTCGGGCCGGGGCGTGACGGTGCCGGGCTGACTGCCGCGCGTGATCGAGAGCTTCGCGTACGCGGCCTGCAGGTCGTTCGCGGCGAGCGTCTCGTGGACGCGCGTCGCGAGGTCCCGGCGGTCGAGGCCGTGGTCGAGCGCGAGCGCGTCACAGGACCGTTCGAGGCGGTCCATGTGGGCGTCGAGCGCGAATATCGTCCCGCCGTACACGCGCATCGTCTCGAAGACGCCGTCGCCGTACTGGAACCCGCGGTCGTCGACGCTGACGGTCGCCTCGTCCCGGTCGACCAGCTCGCCGTCTACGTGGTACTGCACAGGAAGTTCCTCACGAGTCGCTTGCCGACGCGCAGACTCGGGCGCGCGCCGGCTGGGGTGGTCTCTGCGTCCGGTTCGTCCGCGTCGCCGGTCAGGATGCTCTCCGGGTGGAACTGCACGCCGACGTGCGGTCGCTCGCGGTGTCGAACCGCCATCAGGGTCGCGCGCTCGTCGCTCGTCGACGCCGTCTCCACGAGCGACCCGGGAAGGTCCTCGCGCCTGACCGCGAGCGAGTGATAGCGGCCGACGCGCAGGTGTTCGGGGAGGCCCTCGAAGACGCCGCGGCCGTCGTGCGCGACGACCGACGGCTTCCCGTGCACGACCTCGGGTGCGTGCCCGACCGGCGCACCGTTGGCCGCACAGAGCGCCTGATGGCCGAGACACACGCCGAGCGTCGGCACCGACAACTCGGCGAATATCGGCATCGACACGCCGGCGTCCTCGGGCGTTCCCGGCCCCGGTGAGACGACGATGGCGTCCGGGTCGAGCGCGCGGACGTCCGCCACGTCGACCGCGTCGTTCCGCCGGACGACGACCTCGCCCGCGAACTCGCCGACGTACTGCACGAGGTTGTACGCGAACGAATCGTAGTTGTCGACGACGAGCACGCGCGGCGCGCCAGGCACCGGGTCGAGCGACCCCGCGGCGGGTTCGTGCTCGGTCATCGCTCGCCCTCCGCGCCCTGGCTGCGCTCGGAGACGGTGAGGTCGGCGTCCGCGGCGACCGCATCGTCGACCGCGTGCAGGAGCGCTCGCGCCTTGTCGAGCGTCTCGTCGTACTCGCGCTCGGGGTCGGAGTCGTGGACGACCCCCGCGCCGACGCGGAGGTGATACTCGTCGCCGTGGCGGACGAGCGTCCGGATGACGATGTTGAGCGTCGCGCGGTCGTCGAACCCGAACGCCGCCATCGCGCCGGTGTACGGGCCTCTGCGTGTCGACTCCAGTTCCTCGACGATCTCCATCGTCCGCGGCTTCGGCGCGCCCGTGATGGTGCCACCGGGGAACATCGCCCCGACCGCGTCCGCGAGCCCGACGCCGTCCCGGAGCCGTCCCGTCACGTCCGAGACGAGGTGCATCACCTCGCTGTACCGGTCGACCCGGCGGTACTCGGCGACGTCGACGCTCCCGTACTCGCAGACCTTCCCGAGGTCGTTGCGCTCCAGGTCGACGAGCATCGCGTGCTCCGCGCGCTCCTTCTCGTCGCTCGACAGCTCCGCCTCGAGCGCGGCGTCCTCGTTGGCGTCCGCGCCGCGCGGTCGCGTTCCCGCGATGGGTTCGGTGCGCACGAAGTCGCCGTCGCGTTCCAGGAGGAGCTCGGGGCTGGCGGACACGAGGTCGACGCCGGGGAACTCGACGAGCCCCGAGTACGGCGCCGGGTTCACGCGCCGGAGCGCGTCGTACGCCGCCACCGGATGCACCGCCGCGGGCGCTCGCAGGCGATGCGAGACGTTCGCCTGGAACGTGTCGCCGTCGCGGACGTACGCCTTCACGGCGCGGACGCGGTCGGCGTACGCCTCCCGCCCCGCGTCGCTCTCGAACGCCGCCGCCTCGGCATCGGCGGCCGGCGCCGGGCCGTGCCCGGGGTCGCCGGTCGTCGCTCGCTCGACGAGCGCCGCGGCGCGCTCGACCGCCGCCGCGTGCACGTCGTCGAGTTCGTCAGCGTTCTCGTCGGGGAGTTCCGGACACACCGTCACGCGGAGCGTCGTCTCGCCGTCGCTCGCGGCATCGGCCGCGCGCCACGCGACGACCGCGTCGTACACGCCCACCTGGACGTGCGGCAGGCCGCGGTCGTCGACCGCGTCGCTCGGCAGCGACTCCAGTTCCCGCGCCACGTCGTACGACACCCACCCGAACGCGCCGCAGGGATACGGCACCTCGCAGTCGCCGCGCGCGAGCGTCTCCCCCTCGAGGACGCCCTCGAGCGCCCGAAGCGACGGCGACCCGGACCCGGGATGCGCGTCCGCAGGCGGGTCCTCGCGGAGCACCGCACCCGGTCGCGCCGAGAAGCGCTCCACGGGGTCGACCGCGAAGTACCCCCAGCCGTCGTCCGCGTCGTCCCCGCGGTCCGGCCCGTCCCTGCCGTCCGCCCCGTCCCCGCTAGCCGCGCTCGGACTCCCGCCAGTCCCGTTTACGCCGGTGGTCTCGAAGAAGACGCTCCACTGGCCGTCGCCGCGGCGCGCGCACCGGTACGCGCTCCAGGGGTCCGCGACCGTCGCACGCACCTCCACCGGTACGCGAGCGCCCGGCGGCACGCACTGAGCGGTCTCGCGGAACGCGGCCGCGTCGGTCGCCACCCGATACGAATCCATACCCGGACCGACGGCACCGCCGCTAAACGGTGTTACGGTGTCGGGGAAGGAGGCCGCGAGCGAACCGCCCTACTGCCGGGCGTTCGCGCGGTCGACCCACTGCTCGACGCGCCCCGGCGCCAGGTCCGCTTCTTCCGCGATCGCCTCGTGGTCCGCGTCCGCCAGCTCCGCGATCGACGTGATACCGACCTCGACCAGCCGCTCCGCGTACGCCGGCCCGATACCCTTGATGTCCTGGAGCTCCTCGACCGCCGCCTCGTCGTCGCCGTCTGCTGCGTCGTCGTCGGCGTCCGCCGCTTCCTCGACGTCGTCGACGTCCGCTGCTTCGTCGGCTTCGTCGTCGGCGTCCGCCGCTTCGTCGACGTCGTCGACGTCCGCTGCTTCGTCGGCTTCGTCGTCGGCGTCCGCCGCTTCGTCGACGTCCGCTGCTTCGTCGGCTTCGTCGTCGGCGTCCGCCGCTTCGTCGACGTCCGCTGCTTCGTCGGCTTCGTCGTCGGCGTCCGCCGCTTCGTCGACGTCCGCTGCTTCTTCGGCTTCGTCGTCAGCATCCTCGACGTCCTCCGCTTCTTCGACGTCGTCCGCTTCTTCGTCGTCGTCCTCCGCTTCCTCGGCGTCGTCCGTTTCCTCGCCGGTTCCGTCGTCGTCGACGCCTTTGACGGCGGCTTCGTTCGCGGCGTCGGCTGCCTCTCGCTCGCGTTCGACCGTGACGCCGACGTCGCCGGACCGTCGACCGACGCGGTCGTCGTCGTCGTCGTCGCCGAGACCCAATACAGACTTCAGTTTCGATAGCAGTCCCATTGGGGGACACTGGAACCCCACCGGACTTAAAAGCGACTCACGGAGTCGGCCTTGCCAGCCGCGCCAGCCCGCGGGCTCGGGGTAAGCCCGTCTTACCGGCGGCGAGTCGCTTGCGACACCGGCGAAGGAGCGTGGGCGGGCGCGCTACGCGTCGAGGTGCGAGCGAAGCGCGTCGTTCATGGCGTCGACGGGCGCGTCCTCGCCGGTCCAGTGCTCGAACGCCGCAGCTCCCTGGTGGAGGAGCATCCACGCGCCGTCGACGGTCGTCGCGCCAGCCGCCGCGGCGTCCCGGAGCAGCCGCGTCTCCAAGGGCGCGTAGACGGCGTCGAGCACGACGAGCCTCTCGTGGAGCGCGTTCGCGGGCACGGGCGTCTCGTCGGTCTCCATCCCGACGCTCGTCGCGTTCACGAGGACGTCCGCGTCCGCAAGCCACTCGTCGAGGGCGTCGAGGCCGCCGCCGGTCGCGGTCGCACCGTCGACCTCGCGTTCGACCGCGGCCGCGAGGTCGGTCGCACGACTCGCCGTCCGGTTCGCGACCCGTACCGACGCGCCCGCGTCCGCCAGGCCGAACGCGACCGCCCTGCCGGCGCCGCCGGCGCCCACGACCACCGCGGTCGCGCTCGACAACGACGCGCCGCCCTGCTCGCGGAGCGCGCGAACCGCACCCTCCACGTCCGTGTTGTGTCCCGTCACGCTCGCGTCCGAGAAGTCGAGGGTGTTCACCGCGCCGACCGCCGACGCCAGGTCGTCCGTCGCCACCGACGGGAGCGCCGCCACGTCCTGCTTGAACGGCACCGTCACGTTCAACCCCGCGACGCCGAGTGCACCAGCGCCCTCGACCGCTGCCGCGACCGCGTCCTCGGCCGGTTCGAACGTCACGTACCGCGCGTCCAGACCCAGCGTGTCGTACGCCGCCTCGTGCATCGGTGGCGACAGCGAATGCCCGACGGGATTCCCGATCAGGCCGTACACGTCCATACGCGGTAGCGTCGCGACCGCCCACCAAAAGCGATGCGGGCGCGGCGAGAACCGACGCGACCACCGGGCGTGAGCGACCCGACCCGTCCCCGGCGGTCAGGCGTCCCCAGGCACCACGAGCACCGGGGCGTCGACGGTCCGGAGGACGCGGTCGGTCGTGCTCCCGAGCAACTGGCCCGCGAGCGACCCCTCGCCCGTCGACGCCATCGCGACCAGGTCCACGCCAGCGTCCTCGACGTACGCCGCAACCTCCGCGGACGGCGTGCCCGTCCGGACCGCCTGCTCGATGTCGACCGGGGCGTCGCGCGCGGACTCCTCGCACGCCGCCGCGAACACGTCGAGTTCGCGCTCGGCGTCCGCGACGAGTCGGTCGACGTACGCGTCGTCGACCCCACCAGCGTTGAACGGACCCGCCTCGAACGCGACGTCGACGACCGACAGCAGGTGCAGCACCGCGCCGTACGTCGATGCGAGGTTCACGCCCGGACGGACGGCGGCGCGAGCGGCGTCGCTCCCGTCCGACGTCACCAGGACGTCCTCGTACTCGCCGAGGCCGCTCCCCTGACCGGGAACGGTCAGGACCGCGCGGTCGGTCGCCCGGAGCACGCGTTCCGTGACGCTCCCCAGGAACCGCTCCTCGAGGTTCGTGTGCCCGTGGCGCCCCATCGCGATCACGTCCGCGTCGACGTCTTCGGCCGTCTCCACGATAGCGGCACGCGGCTGCTGGGTCGCCACGCGCGTCTGCACCGTCACTCGCGACGACGCGCCGATCTCCGCGACGTCCTCCACGACCGACTCCGCGTCCGCCTCCGACAGCTCGCTGGCGGCCGCGACGACGACCGTGACCGTCGCGTCGTACGTCGCCGCCAGCTCCACGCCGGCGCGCGCCGCTCGCATCCCGCAGTCGCTTCCGTCCGTCGCGATGAGTACGTGCTCGAACATGCCTTGGGAGAGCGTTCGCGCACCCACCACAAAAACGCGCCGCCCGCAGCCCCGTCGCCCCCGAGCCTGCCTGTCACACTCTCGCTCGAACGCTCCGGAAACCGCAAGGGTTACTTGCACTTTCACGGACCTTCTGGTATGCTCAAAGACCGGCTTCGTCATCCGCTGGTCGCCCTCGTCTTCGCCGCGCTCCTCACCGCTCCCTGGGTGAGCGTGGAACTCCTGGGCGGCCCCGAGACGCTCGGACTCGGGAACCTCACGACAGTCGCCGTGAGCGGTGTCGCCGTCCTCGGCGCGTCGTTCATGCTCGCGTGGGGCGCCGAGACCGCAGAGAAGGACGTCCCGCGAGCGTTCGCCATCGCCGTGCTCGCGGTGCTCGCGGTCGCGCCGGAGTACGCCGTCGACGCGCTGTACGCGTGGGGCGCCGGGTCCGGCGGTGCGACCGCCGAGGCGTGCGCGCAGTTCAGCGCCGAGACCATCTCGAACGCCGAGACCGGGCTCGCCGCGGCGTGCAACGACGCGAACCTCGCCGTCGCGAACATGACCGGCGCGAACCGCATCCTCATCGGCCTCGGCTGGTCCGGCATCGCGCTGTTCACCGTCTACCGCGCCGGCAGCGCCAAGGACTCCGCGGTCGAGGACGGCGACGGCTTCCTCGCGAACAAGGTCCACCTCGACCGCGACCTCGGCCTCGAGATCGTCTTCCTCCTGCTCGCGACCGCGTTCGCGTTCGCCGTCCCGCTGTTCGGCGGTATCGACATCGCCGACACGCTCGTCCTCGTCGGGCTCTACATCGCGTACATCGCCATCATCGTCCGCGGCGACGTCGAGGACCACGAGGAGCAGGTCGGCGTCCCCGCGTACCTCCAGAAGCGGTCGTTCCCCGTCCGCACGGCCTCGTCGATAACCTTGTTCCTCTACTCCGGCCTGATGATCTACACCGCCGTCCACCCGTTCGCGCACGGCCTCGAGCTCATCGGCGTCGACTACGGCATCCCGAAGTTCTTCATGATCCAGTGGGTCGCGCCGCTCGCATCCGAGAGCCCGGAACTCATCGTCGTCGCGTACCTCGTGAACAAGGCACGGTCGACGGCGGGGTTCAACGCGCTCATCTCCTCGAAGCTCAACCAGTGGACGCTCCTCATCGGGACGCTCTCGGTGGTGTACTCCATCGCTGCGGGTGACGTCGGGACGCTGCCGTTCGACGACAAGCAGTCCGCGGAGATCTGGATCACGGCCGCCCAGAGCCTGTTCGCGATCGCCATCATCACGAACTTCGAGATCTCGGTGCGGGAGGCCGTGGTACTGCTCGTGTTGTTCGTCTCGCAGGTCGTTTCCGAGTACGCGGTCATCCTGACGACGAACAGTCACAGCACGGAGACGGAGCTCAGCATGCTCATCCTCTACTCGTACACGGTCGTCTACCTCGTGCTCGCGCTCGGCCTGTTCTGGCGTCGCCGCGACGACCTCGCGAGCATCTTCGCCGCGAGCGCGACGACCGCCCGGGACGCGTTCAGTTCGAAGAGCGCACCAGCCGAAGGAGCCGACTGACGGACTGTTCTAGCGTCCGGCGGCCGCGGGGGTTCCGGGAGGCCGTCGCTGTCGGTCGTGCCGGAATCGACTCTTTCTTGGCTGCGTCGGCGTTACGGAGGGTCGTGATTGGGATCGTCGTCAGTCGTGCGGACGAGGCGTCGACGCACGTCGCCGAGCACCTGCTTGACCTCGTGGACTGGAGGGAGTCGCTGGACGACTCGCGGTCGGACGCGGCGGGCGGTGGGACCGTCTATCGCCACGGTCCGTTCGAGCTCCGCGAGTTCGACGCGCTGCACCTCGAACTGGACGGCGTGGCGGACGCGTTCTCGGAGGTGCCCGCGTTGGTCGCGTTCGCGTCGCGGCACTCCGGCGAGACGGGGCCGCTCTTGACCGCGCACTTCACGGGGAACTTCGGACCGGCCGAGTTCGGCGGCGCGGCGAACGCGGTCGCCGAGGCGGCGCCGGGTGCGCAGGCGGCGCTACTCGAGTCCTTCGAGGCGTACGCGCCGGAGGGGTACGAGGTCGGGATGGAGTGCACGCATCACGGGCCGACCGCTGTCGGGTGTCCGTCGCTGTTCGTCGAGCTCGGGAGCGGGGAGACGGAGTGGCGGGACGCTGCGGGTGCGGCGGCGGTGGCGCGAGCGATCCTCGACCTGACCGCGTTCGACGCGGACGGGAGCGAGCCGTCGAGCGGGGAGCGCGCGGCCGACGGCGAGCGGTCGGTGATGGGTGACCGGACGGTCGTCGGGTTCGGTGGCGGGCATTACGTCCCGCGGTTCGAGCGCGTGGTCCGCGATACCGCGTGGACGGTCGGGCACGTCGCCGCGGACTGGGGGCTGGACGCGATGGGTGACCCGGACGACCATCGCGACGTCCTCGAGGCGGCGTTCGCGGCGAGCGACGCCGAGCACGCGCTCGTCGAGGGGTCGCGGCCGGCGCTGGAGGCGGTCGTCGCGGACCTCGGGTACCGGGTGGTGACCGAGACGTGGCTGCGGGAGGTCGGCGACCGCGACCTGGACGCCGTCGCTGCGGTCGAGGCGGAACTCGGCGCGGTCGCCGACGGCGTCCGGTTCGGAGACCACCGCATCGACGACGGCGACGGCTGGGTCGTGCGAGCGCTCCCGGACGACCTCCTGGAGGCCGCGAGAGCGGT
Source organism: Halorubellus salinus (assembly GCF_020567525.1). Lineage (GTDB taxonomy): Archaea > Halobacteriota > Halobacteria > Halobacteriales > Natrialbaceae > Halorubellus > Halorubellus salinus. The sequence continues at coordinate 182,250 of NZ_JAJCVI010000002.1, read as the reverse complement.
CGACGCCGACCGCACGCGGTCGCTCGTCGAGCGCGAGACGGTGGCGTTCGGGACGCGCAACAGCGGGTCGCAGGTCCGTGGTCGCGCCGGGTTCCCGGACGACGAGGGGTACGACGCGCTCGTGGATGGACTCGTCGGCGTCCTCGAACCCGAGTACGACGACGTCCGCCGGGAGGACGGGCGTGTCGTCGCGACGAAGGACGCGTTCGATCCGCGGCGCGCACACCAGGAAGGCGTCCCCGAAGGCCCGAAGTTCGGGCGGCTCGCGAACGGCGACGCCGTCGAGGTCGACGGGGAGCGAATCGACCCCGACGACGTCACCACGCACCAGGAGGACGTGTTCGCCATCTAAGGACTCGTTCGGTAAGCGGTGATTACCGAGCTCGTGTCGCCCGCGAATTTTCCGTCATGCGGGCGTCTGACAGAGAGGGGAAACGTAATTACCCTCCATAGAATAATGAGGGTCAAGGATGGATTCGATCGTCGAAGACGCGATAGACGAGGCCGAAGGCGGGGAGGACCCCGGGCGTCGACAGGGAGGGGACGACGCCCGCGACGCGACCCCGTCGCGGGAATCGGGGACGATGACGGACGACCAGCTCGAGGACGTTCTCAAGGACCTGCAGACGAACATCACCGTCGTCGGTTGCGGCGGTGCCGGTGGGAACACCATCAACCGCATCCACGAGGAGGGTATCACGGGCGCGAAGCTCGTCGCCGCGAACACCGACGTCCAGCACCTCTACGAGATCGAGGCGGACACGAAGATCCTCATGGGCGAGGACAAGACCGGCGGGCGTGGCGCGGGCTCGCTCCCGCAGGTCGGCGAGGAGGCCGCCCTGGAGAGCCAGAGCGAGATCTACGAGTCCATCGAGGGCTCGGACATGGTGTTCGTCACCGCCGGACTCGGCGGTGGCACCGGCACCGGCTCCGCGCCCGTGGTCGCGAAGGCCGCGCGCGAAGCCGGCGCACTGACTATCAGCATCGTCACGACGCCGTTCACCGCCGAAGGCGAGGTCCGGCGGACGAACGCCGAAGCCGGCCTGGAGCGGCTGCGTGACGTCTCCGACACCGTCATCGTCGTCCCGAACGACCGGCTGCTCGATTCCGTCGGGAAGCTCCCCGTCAAGCAGGCGTTCAAGGTCAGCGACGAGGTCCTCATGCGCTCGGTGAAGGGCATCACGGAACTCATCACGAAGCCCGGGCTCGTTAACCTCGACTTCGCGGACGTCCGCACCGTCATGGAACGCGGCGGCGTCGCGATGATCGGCCTCGGCGAGTCCGACTCGGACGCGAAGTCCAAGGACTCCGTGACCTCCGCGCTCCGCTCGCCGCTGCTCGACGTCGACATCTCCGGTGCCTCGAGCGCGCTCGTGAACGTCACGGGTGGGAACGACATGAGCATCGAGGAGGCCGAGGGCGTCGTCGAGGAGATCTACGACCGCATCGACCCGGACGCACGCATCATCTGGGGGACGAGCGTCGACGAATCCCTCGAAGGCCGCATGCGGACGATGATCGTCGTCACCGGCGTCGACTCCCCGCAGATATACGGGAACGGCGACGACGGCGAGACGCAGGTGTCCTCGCAGCCGACCGCGCAACGCGAGCAGATGCAGCAGGGCGGGAGCGACATCGACTTCATCGAGTGATCGGTTCGGCGGACCGCGTCGACGACTCCATTCCTCCTCGACGATCGCGCTCGGAGCGACGGCTTGGTCGACGAGCACGACGGCTCGGTCGGCGACGACGCCGGCACCGTCGACCCGATTCGAGTTCGCGGACCGCCCGTGGGGGCGGCCGCGCCGGGGCAATGCAATAGATAGAAAAGCGAGCACGACGAATCGACCCGCATGGAATTACCGACGGAGCTCTCGTCGTACGTTCGCGTGCTCAAGTTGGCGAGCACCCCGTCCTACACCGAGTTCTCCCAGATCGCGAAGATCGCGGGCGCCGGCATCGTCATCGTCGGCATCCTCGGGTTCATCATCGCACAGCTCATGGGTTTCCTCGTCGTCTCGTTCATCCAAGACGCTGCGTCGAGCGCCGCGCTCGCTCCCTGGTGATAACACATGCCGATCTACGCTGTCAAGACCACGGCGAGCCAGGAACGAACGGTCGCTGACATGATCATGAACCGCGAGATGGAGGACATCCACGCGGCGCTCGCGCCGGATTCGCTGACGAGCTACGTGATGGTGGAGGCCGAGGACTCCGGTATCATCGAGCGCACCCTCGAGGAGATTCCCCACGCCAGAGGTATCATCCCCGGGGAGTCCGACATCAGCGAGGTCGAGCACTTCCTCTCGCCGACGCCGGACGTCGAGGGGATCGCGGAGAGCGACATCGTGGAGCTCATCGCGGGCCCGTTCAAGGGCGAGAAGGCGCAGGTGCAGCGCATCGACGAGGGCAAGGACCAGGTCACCGTCGAGCTCTACGAGGCGACCGTCCCGATTCCGGTCACGGTACGGGGCGACCAGATCCGCGTGCTCGACAGCGAAGAGCGATAACGGCCGAGTATTCGACGGCGGCGAGCTCCGCGTAGCGGTCTTCTCGGAGTCGTTCGACGGTCGTGAGTCGTCGACTCGCCGTCACGACCCGTGGGCGTTGGCTTCAGGTGGGTGGGTCGCCGTTGAGGCGTTCGACGACGGCGTTCAGGTCGGCTTCGGCCTCGATGGCGTCGCGGACCTCCTCGCGGTCGCGGACCTCCTGTGCGCTGGCACCGTAGGCGCGGACGTACTCGGCGCGCGTGTGCTCGGTGAACGCGTGCCGGATGGCGAGGTAGCCGTCGGGGACGACGGTCCCGCATACCTTGCACTCGCGGCGCTCGTGCTCGTTGGTCTGGTGGACGATGGCGTCCTCGGGCGTGTCGTAGACGGCACCACAGTCTTCGATTCCGCATTCCCAGGCCATTCGTTGACTCCCTCTTGGACGGTGGCCGTCTTGAAGGTTGTCCGCTGGCGTCGTCAGGTGCGCCAGGTGACGCGTTCGTCGACGTCGAACGCGGCGGCGGCGGTCGCGGCGTGCGCGGCGAGCCAGAGGGCGGCGAGACCGAGCGGTGGCGGGGAGGGGACGTCGGAGGGCATCGGTTCGTGACCGCTGAACGCGGCGTGAAGAACCTCGGTGGTGTCCGCTCGCGGTTTCGTCGCGCTTATGCCTGCCGCGTGGATTCGACCGAGTAACATGGGGGCCGACGAGTTCCGGGTGGACGCGCACGTGAAGGTGCTCGACGAGGGCGTGGTCGAGCGCGCGAAGCGCCGCGGGTTGGACGCGCTCGTGTACGCCCCGCACTTCGAGCAACTCCCGACGGTACGGGAGACGGCCCGGCGGTACAGCGACGACGACCTCGTGGTCGTGCCGGCTCGCGAGGTGTTCGCGGGGACGTGGCGGAACCGCCGGCACGTGCTCGCGCTCGGCCTCACCGATCCGGTCCCGGACTTCATCACGCTCGAGGCGGCGATGGCGGAGTTCGACCGACAGGACGCGACGGTGCTCGTTCCGCATCCGCGGTTCCTGAACGTGAGCCTCGGCTACGAGGAGATACAGCGGTACAGCGACCAGATCGCGGCCGTGGAGGCGTACAACCCGAAGCTCGTCGGCGCGTGGGCCGACCGCGCGAAGCGCCTCGTCGCCGACTTCGACGTCGCGCCGTTCGGGTCCTCGTACGCGCACCTCCCGGGGAGCGTCGGCGAGGTGTGGACGGCGTTCGACCGCGAGCTCTCGGACGCGAGAGACGTCGTCGCGGCGTTCGCCGCGGACGCACCGCGGCGCGTGGGGCGTCGGTCGTCGCTCTCGCATCGCGCCCGGAAGGCCGCGGAGTTCGCGCACCTCGGGGTCGAGAACACGTGGGAGAAGGTCGACCGCATCTTCCTGCAGGGAACCGAGCCGACGCACCCGCGCCACCTCCTGTACGACGGCCGGTTCGACGACGCGGCGGTGTACTGACTGCGACCGTTCGGCTTACTGGAGGCCGCCGATGGCCTGTTCGACCGCGGAGAGCTGGAAGTCGAAGTTCGGGAAGAGCACGAGTGCGAACAGCGCGAACACGGCGAGCTCGAACCCGGTGATGGCGACGGTCATGAGGCCCGCCCAGTTGCTCGTCGTCTTCACGCCGATGGGGAGTCCGGTCTCCGTGCTGGAGAGCGGGTAGAACAGCGCGATGCCGCGCTTGCTGCCGAACACGTCGAGCACGTAGTGGGTGGCGATGCCGACCCAGACGAACTCCATGTTCCCGAAGAAGTACGGGTACGCGATGAAGCCGGCGAGCAGCGGGAGGTTGTGGAGGGTCTTGCGGTGTTTCCCGAACTCGGTGTCGATGTCGGGGAGCATCGCGCCGAGGACGACTGGTGGGAGGAGTCGCGCCATGTCCGTCAGGAGCGCGAGGACGTCGGCTTGCGGTGGCTGGTCGCCGAGCGGGAACCTGATGAACGCCAGTCCGATAGCGAGGAGCGCGCCGTTGAGGAGATGTCCCTTCTTGTTCATCCGATATCGGGTGTCTGTCGACTCCGGGGGCTTAAGTGTGCGTCCTCGGTGCCGAGTCCGTCGGACGTGCGTCTGACGCGAATCCTCGCGAACCGTCGGTCCCGGTCGGTGGTCGCGGTCAGCGGTCGACGTCTGCGATGGCGTCGCGGAGGGCGTCGAGGGCGGCGTCGACGGTCAGCTCGCGGACGGTCTGGCGGTCGCCGTCGAACTGGTGGCGGTCCGCGGTCGCGAACGACTCGCCAGTCCCCCACGGGGCGGCGTACGCGACGCCGACGTAGACGGTGCCGACGGGCGTCTCCGCGGTGCCGCCGGTCGGACCGGCGACGCCGGTGGTGGCGACGCCCCACGTCGCGTCGGCCGTGTCGCGGATACCTCGTGCCATCTGGCGGGCCACGGGCGCGCTCACCGCGCCGTGCTCGTCGAGCGCTTCGCGACTGACGCCGAGTCGCTGCTCCTTCGCACCGTACGCGTACGCGACGACGCCCTGCTCGAAGTAGTCCGAGGCGCCCGAGACCGCGGTCAAGCGCGCGCCCACGAGGCCGCCCGTGCAGGACTCCGCGACCGCGACGGACGCGTCGCGCTCGCGCAGCGCCTCGCCGACCCGACGCGACCGCGGGTACTGTGTCGACGCTGCCGGACCGTCGGCGTCGTTCGCGCCGTCGGCGTCGTTCGTACCGTCGTCGTCCTCGTTCATGCGTCCGCGTTCGCTCGGGAGGGATTTGAACGCTCGCACCGCGAGCGACCGCGGCGCGCCAGCGGCCCGTGACTCGCCGCAGGTGCCTGCGAGGCGAAAGCTACAGGCGGCGGGCGCTCGCAGTCGACGTATGGAGTACGAGACGCCGCTTTTCTTCCACGTCATGTCGTACGCGAGCGACGCGGACCGCGACGTCGTGGACATGGTGAGCGGGAACCCCGACTGGGAGCCGCCGGAGGCGCTCCGCGACGGCCTCCGCGAGTACGCGGACTTCGACGCGGACCGGTTCCAGTACGCGCCGAGCGAGGGCCTCGCGCACCTCCGCGAGGAGATCGCCGACAGGCGCGGCGTCGACCCGGCGCAGGTCGTCGTGACGAACGGTGGCGGGGAGGCGAACTACCTCGCGATGGCGCGAGCGCTCGAACGTCGGCCGGGCGGGGACGTGATACTCACCGACCCCGTGTATCCCTACTATCCAGGGAAGACGACGATGCTCGGCGGCGAGCAGGTGTTCGTGCCCGCGGAGGCCGACGGGCAGCTCGACCCCGAGCGCGTCCGCGAGGCCGCAAGCGACGACCTCGCGGCCATCGTCGTGAACTCGCCGAACAACCCCACTGGGGCGGTGTACCCGCGGGAGACGGTCGAGGAACTCGTCGCCGTCGCGGAGGCGTACGACGCCGTCCTCGTGAGCGACGAGGTGTACGACCACTACGACCTCTCCGGGTCGTTCGTGAGTGCGCTGTCGGTCGACAGCGACCATCGGGTCGTGACGAACTCGTTCTCGAAGACGTTCGCGGCGACCGGGCTCCGCGTCGGGTACGCCGTCTTCCCGCACGACCTCGTGGAGGACGCGAAGAGCCGGCACATGCTCGTGAACGTCGCGACGACCCGGCCGGGGCAGCACGCCGCGTACCGCGCGCTCCGCGAGACCGACCCAGCGTACCACGAGGCGAACCGCGAACTCCTCCGCGAGCGCGTCGACGCGTTCACGAGCGCGCTCGACGACGCCGGCGCTGAGTACACGGTCCCCGAGGGCGCGTTCTACGTCCTCGCGCGCTTCGATGGGTTCCCGGGGACCCTGGAGAACGTCGAACGCCTCGTGGACGAGGCCGGCGTCGCCGGGATGCCCGGCGAGGCGTTCGGGACCGCGTACGACGACTGGCTGCGGTTCGCGCTCGTCACGCCCCGCGTCGAGGCGGCCGCCGACCGGCTCGCCGCGTACTTCGACTGACCGTCCCCGACCGACTCGCGACGCACATCAACGACCCGCAATCGCGACGTCCGTCAACGACCCGTCGTTCGCGGGCCGCACCTACTCCCACGGCAGGTCCCAGCCATCGTCGTCGTCGTCGGTGGCGTCCTCCCACGCGCTCGCCCAGGCGTCGCCCCACTTCTCGGCGACGCCGCCCCAGCGTTCCCTGCAGCGTTCGCGGAGCGCGTCCGGGAGGTGTTCTGGCGCCAGTCGGTCGGTTGTGGGGTCGGCGTCGGTCTCGAACCCCGCGGGTTCGGCGGGCGACCCGCCGCGGTCCTGGGGCGCGTGATGGGCGTAGACGCCCTCGTCGGCATAGTTCCAGACGTGCATCATCCACGGCGTCCGGCACGGCCACTCGAACTCGCCGTCGTCGATCGCGCGGAACTTCGCCCACGCGTACCGGCCGGGGACGCCGACGTGAGCGTGCCACGGCGTACACGCCCCGTCCGTGGTCCCGTACGGCGACGGCGGCGGGTCGAGACGGTCGCCGCCGGGGGTCGCGACGAACATCACGCCCATGGGCCGCCAGTACTCGTGGTCGACGAGCACCGACTCGGGCCGCGACGGGTCGAGGACGCCGTCGTCCTGGACGTACTCGGGCTTGAGCCAGTGCGAGTAGACGACGTCCTCGACGAAGAAGTCGAAGTACGGGAGGAATCCGTCGTCGATGAGCGCGCCCACGGTCGGGTACTGCGACTCCAGGCTCGACCGCACGCGGTACTGGAGTTCGCGCGTCTCGGGGTGGCCGTCGCTGCAGACGTCGTGCAGCGAGTGGTCGTAGTGCGTGACGGCCGGTTCGAGCGTCGCGTCCGGACAGTCGACGTCGAACTCACGGCGGTCGGTCGTGCCCGTGCGAGTCCGTGCCGTCGTGCGGTCGACGACCGCGTTCGTGCCGGCGGCCGCTGCGCCGATTGAGCCCGCGGCGACGCTGAGTACGCGCCGCCGCGTCGGCGGGTCGGTCTCCTCGTCCTCGACGACGTCGGTCTCGGGTGTCGACTTCGCGCACATTGGCGGTCTGCTCTCGGCCGACGGCGCGCTCGCACTTCGTTAGTCGTTCGCGATTCGCGTGAACGCGACCGTACCTGGTGCCGGCAGTCGGTTCGGAACGATCGGTGCGTGGCGGTGACAAACACCGCCTGCGGTCCATCGTTCCCGATGGCGTGCGGACGACGCTGCGACCGCTTCGGGCCGTCGCGTCGGCCGGAAAGCGGGGCCTTCGGTCGACGAGTCGACTGCTCCCTGGGCGTCGGTCGTGAGGCCGGACCGGGAAGTACACAAGTGCGAGTCGCGAACCGCGGCGTATGAGTGACATCGACGTCTCGCCGGTCGACGAGGTGGAGGACGAGGACGTCCCGGACGCGGACGACGACGGGTCGTCGAGCATCGACGTGGACGTCGTCGACGACGCGAGCGACGAACCGGAGACGCGGACGACCGAGGACGTGGCGCTCGACGGCGTCGACGCGCCCGAGTACGTGCTCTACGGCGGGAAGGGCGGCGTGGGGAAGACGACGATGGCGGCGGCGACGGCGCTCGCGAGCGCGAGCGACGGCACGAAGACGCTCGTCGTCTCCACGGACCCGGCGCACTCGCTGTCGGACACGCTCGGCGTGGACGTGCCGGCAAAGCCCGGGCGCGTTCGCGATGACGTCCCGCTGTGGGGCGCGGAGATCGACCCGGAGGTCGCCGCGGAGGAGGGCGTGGACGCGCTCGGGTTCGCGGGCGGCGACGGCTCGGACTCGTTCGGGGACGACGCCGGCGCGAGCGCGACCGGTGGCGCCGGTGGTGCGGGCGCGGGCGGACCGTTCGCGGACGCGAACGGCGGCGCTGGCCCGATGGGTGGCCTCGGCGAACTGCTCGGCGGCGACGACCCGATGGGGTCGCTGATGGGCGGCGCGATGCCGGGCGCGGACGAGGCGGCGGCGCTCCAACTGCTCCTGGAGTACATCGACGACCCGCGGTTCGAGCGCGTCGTCGTCGACACCGCACCCACGGGGCACACGCTCCGCTTGCTCGAACTCCCGGAGGTCATGGACTCGATGGTCGGCCGGATGCTCTCGCTCCGCGAGCGCCTCAGCGGCCTCATGGACGGCATGATGGGGATGTTCGGGGACGACGACGAGAGCGACGCGGCGATGGGCGACCTCCGCGAGCTCGCGGACCGCATCGAGGACCTCCGTGCGGTCCTCCAGGACCCCGCGCAGACGGACTTCCGCGTCGTCATGATCCCCGAGGAGATGAGCGTCATCGAGAGCGAGCGCCTCATCCGTCAGCTCGAGGACTACCAGATCCCGAACGATACCGTCGTCGTGAACAAGGTGATGGAGGACCTCGCGGACGTCACCGACGACGTCGACGCGACCGAGTTCGTCACGCCCGATCTCGACGACTGCGAGTTCTGCCAGCAACGCTGGTCGGTCCAGCAGGGCGCGCTCGCTCGCGCCCAGGACGTCTTCCGCGGGCACGACGTCAAGCGCGTGCCGCTGTTCGCCGACGAGGTCCACGGCGACCGGATGCTTCGCGTCGTCGCACACTGCCTCGACTGACTAGTGGACGTTCCTCAATCGATACCGGGAATAACTGGCCGGGCGTTGCCCATCTCTACTTCTGGCAGCTAGCGTATAACGACATTCTAGGACTGGCGTGGTGTTTGTCCACTACTCTTATCAGTCGGCATCGCAACTCGTGCGAACGCATGGCACGGACGACAGGCGAGGCCTCGACCCCTTTCGACGGGGTCGACGCTGGCACGGACGAGCACGCGACGAACCGCTCGGTGGGACCGACCACCGGCGAGCTACCGGCCCTCGCGGGGGTGGTGCCCTGAGCCGGGCGCGACCCGACCGGTCGACGTCTCTGTGAGCCAGTCCATCTGTCGGTCGTCTCCACTCGCCCCGGTATCGGGCGGCGGAGGGGACCGCCAGCGCGGTTCGTGGTGCACGAACCGCCGGGGCTGACGACCTGCGAAGGAGAGGGGCCGCAATCGAGGGAGAGTCGCGACGGAGTGCGACGCGGATTGCGGATTCGGTGGTGTGGCTGCGCACGCTCGAGAGCCGCCGCGGACGCGTTCGGGGGAGGGGAGACGCCGAAGAACGTGCGAGTCGACGACGCTGGCGGGTTCTCGCGGTATCGCTGTCTGGTGTACGCCGGTGAGGTCTCCGACCGGGAAATCCCACGACGGGACGTCCGGGCGGTCCACGAGGAACCGCGCCACACGGAAGTTGAAGAATTCCTATTACGCGGCGTATTAAGACACAGACAAGTATTATAACGAGCTTTATGCCCATAATTTCAGGAAAAAGCGCAGGTTTATGCTCTCCCGTCCGGTAGTGACTGACGGCGCTCGCGGTTCCCCTCGGGAGCGACCACACCACCGATGTCACTCGAACGACGCACGTTCCCGTTCAACGGGGTCAATCGAGAGGAACCGCACCCACATCACCAGGTCCTCGGCGGCGGTCACGTCGGCGACGCCATCGCGGACCGACTACGCGCCGACGGCCACATCGTCGCCCGCGTCGACGAGACCACCGTCACGACCGACGAGAGAAGCGTTCGCGGCGACCCCGCGACCCTTCCGACACTCTCGTCCGCCGACCTGGGCGACGCCGACGCCGTCGTCGTCGCCACCGGGTCGGACGCCCGGAACCTGCTCGTCGCCCAGCAGGTGCGCGCGCACTTCGACGTCGAGCGCGTCCTCGTCCTGACCCACCACCCCGAGCGAGTGACGTCCATCGCCGCGGCAGGCCACGAACCCGTCTGCGTCACGACAGTCATCGCTGACGGCGTCGCGAGGCACGTGTGAAGGGCCTCGAACGCGACCTCGGCCTGCCCTCGGTGCTCGCGATCAGCATCGGTGCGATGATCGGGAGTGGCATATTCATCCTGCCGGCGCTCGCACTGGAGATAGCGGGCCCAGCCGTCATCGTCGCGTACCTGCTCGCCGGCCTCCTGGTCATCCCGGCAGCGCTCTCGAAGTCCGAGATGGCGACCGCGATGCCGGAAGCCGGCGGCACGTACATCTACATCGAACGCGGCATGGGGCCGCTCCTGGGCACCATCGCGGGGGTCGGCACGTGGTTCTCGCTGTCGTTCAAGGGCGCGCTCGCGCTCGTCGGCGGCGTCCCGTACCTGCTGCTCCTGTTCGACCTCCCACTGAAGCCCGTCGCGCTCGCGCTCGCGGCCGTCCTCATCCTCGTGAACGTCGTCGGCGCGAAACAGACCGGGCGCCTCCAGACCGTCATCGTCGTCGTCATGCTCGCGGCCCTCGGCTGGTTCGCCGCCGGGAGCGCCGGCAGCGTCGCGTCCGCGAACTACGCGAACTTCTTCGGGGACGGCGTCGGCGGCTTGCTCGCCGCGACCGGCCTCGTGTTCGTGTCGTACGCGGGCGTGACGAAGGTCGCGAGCGTCGCCGAGGAGGTCGAGAATCCAGGGCGCAACATCCCCATCGGTATCCTCGGCTCGCTCGCGTTCACCACGCTCCTGTACGTGGGTATCGTCGCGGTGCTCGTCGGCGTCACCGACCCCGGGACCGTCGCCGGGTCGCTCACGCCGGTCGCGGTCGCCGCCGAGCAGACGCTCGGGACCGCCGGCGTGTACGCGGTCATCGCCGCCGCGATCCTCGCGCTCGTCTCGACCGCGAACGCCGGCATCCTGTCGTCCTCCCGGTATCCGTTCGCGATGAGTCGGGACTCGCTCGCCCCGCCGTCGCTGTCCGAGGTCAGCGAGCGGTTCGGGACGCCCGTCACCTCGATCACGCTGACGGGCGCCGTGCTGCTCGCGCTCATCGCGTTCGTCCCCATCATCGAGATCGCGAAGCTCGCGAGCGCGTTCCAGATCATGGTGTTCGCACTCGTGAACCTCGCTGTCGTCGCGTTCCGGAACAGCTCCGTCGCGTACGACCCCGAGTTCGAGTCGCCGCTGTACCCGTGGATGCAGCTGTTCGGCGTCGTCACGGGCGTGCTCCTCCTCACGCAGATGGGGACGATAGCGCTCGTCGGCGCGGTCGTCATCACGGCCGCGAGCGTCGCGTGGTACTACGCGTACGTCAGGCCGCGGGTGAGTCGCGAGGGCGAGGCGACGAAGGCAGTCCGCCAGCGGCTCGGTCGGGACGCGCTGACGGCGGTGTCCGAGAACGGTGGGGACGCCCGGAACGTCCTCGTCGCGTTCACGAAGGCCGTCGGCGAGGCCCGCGAGCGCGCGCTCCTCTCGCTCGCCGCGGACCTCGTGCGCGAGGACGGCGGCCGCGTCGTCGCGGTCCGGTTCCAGGAGATCCCGGACCAGGCGCCGCTCACGGAGCACGCGACCGTGCAGTCACCCGAGGACCGGTCGTTCGAGGCGCGCGTCGACGCACTCGGCGAGGATCTCGACGTCGACGTCGAGGCGGACGAGATCGTCAGTCACGACACGAAGCACGCCATCGTGAACTTCGCCGCGAAGCGCAACGTGGACTCGATCCTCGCCGAGCACGAGCCGCTCCGCCTGCGGTCGCGGCTGCTCGGCGACCCCGTCGACTGGGTCGTCCGGCACGCGCACTGCGACGTCCTCCTCGTCGACAACCTCGGCTACGACGCCCCCGGGGAGGTCTTGCTCGCGGGCGACGGCGGGCCGTTCGCACCGACCGCGGTGCGCGTCGCGGAGGCGGTCGCGAACGACGCCCGACTCTCGCTGTGGAACCCCAGCGGCGAGGACGGAGCAGTCGCGGCGGATACCGAGGCACGGGAGTACGAGGCCGAACTGTCGTCGATGCTCTCGGCGTCGATCGCGCCCGACCCGTTCCGTCCGGACGGCGGGCGGCAGTACGAACCCGACCTGGTCGTCCGCTCAGGGCCCGACCATCGGCTGCTCGCGGCCGCGTTCGACCGCCGTCCGACGCTCCCCGGCTCGGACTGTACGACCGTGACCGCGTTCCCGCGAGACGACCGCCGTCCAGGCATCGTCCGCCGCACCATCGAATCCCTCGTGTTCTGACCGCGAGAGTCACGCGAGACGGGTCTCGCGGTTTCGACTCACGCTACGGTTTCTGACCGCGAGTGTCACGCGATGCGGTTCTCGCGGTCCATCTTGTCGGGTGCGCGCCAGTCCGTCGTCAGTTCGAGGAACTGGACGAGGATGCGGGCGGTCGCGCCCCAGATCGTGTAGTCGTCGACGTGGAAGTAGTGGACGACGACCTCGCCGTACTCTGGGTGGTCGCGGCGCTCGACCTCGTAGTTCTCCGGGTCCAGCAGGTCGTCGACTGCGACGACGACGACCGCCGCGACCTCGCGTTCGTCCGGCCGGTACGTCCGGTCGGGGATGCGCGCGACGACCGGCGTGACCGCGTACTCGGTGATGGTGCGGATGTCGTCGATGCGCGCGACGACCTCGGCCTCCTCGGGTTCGAGCCCGATCTCCTCGAACGCCTCGCGGAGCGCGGTCGCCTCGATGTCCTCGTCCTCGGGTTCGCGGCCGCCACCGGGGAAGCTCATCTGACCGGGGTGCTTGCCGAGCTCGTCGCTGCGCTTCGTGAACAGCAGGTAGTCGCCGTCGGCGCGCTCGACGATCGGGATGAGCACGCCAGCGTCCCGCGGTTGGTCGGTGACGCTGATCGGGTCGAACGCGCGAACGCGAGCCAGGTCCATCTACCCGAACGTAAGGACGCGACCCGTATAGCGTTCACTCCTCGCGCAACCGACCAGTGCGTGGTCGACGCCCGTCGAGCAACGGCGGCGACCGCCGGCACCGAAAACCCAAAGCTGCGAATCGCCGAACGCGTACGTATGTCCCCGTCCGACCTCCCACGGCGGCGCGTGCTCGCTGGCGCCGCCAGCGTCGCAGCGACCGCCCTCGCCGGCTGTGCCGGCGGCGACCAACCGAGCGAGACGAGCACCGACGCGACGACGACGGCCGGCACCAGCGCCACGACGACCGAGGCAGCGACCACCACGGAGCCGACCGACGAGGAGACGACCGCGGAGCCGGTGACCGACGCCGAGCGCGTCGCCATCGCGAAGCGCGTCGTCGAGGAACTCGTCGCGGGCGAGTTCGAGGCGGTCGTCGACCGGTTCGCCGACCAGTTCCAGGACCAGGTGTCCGAGCCCGCCATCGCGGACCCGTGGCGGGAGTTCGCGGGCGAACTCGGCGCGTACCGCGGTGCGACCGTCGCCCAGCAGGGCACCAGTCAGGGCTACCCGTTCGTCGCGCTCCGGGCGACGTTCGAGCGCGGCGTCCTCCTCGTCGTCGTCACGTTCGAGGGCCACGCCCTCGTCGGATTGAACCTCCGGCCGACCGACGCCGCGTACGAACCGCCGGCGTACGCCAACCGCGACGCGTTCGTCGAGCGCGACGCGACCGTCCCGTCGCCCGCGTGCGACCTCGGCGGGACGCTCTCGCTCCCCGCGAGCGCCGCCGACGGCGACGGGACGGTACCAGGGGTCGTGCTCGTGCACGGGTCCGGGCCAGCCGACCGGAACCAGTCGTTCGGCCCGAACCGGCCGTTCCAGGACGTCGCGTGGGGCCTCGCGTCCCGCGGCGTCGCCGTCCTCCGGTACGACAAGCGGACGTTCGCGTGCGACGTCTCGCCCGCCGACGCGCTCGACCTGGACGACCTCACGGTCGCGGACGCCGTCAGCGCGGTCGACGTCCTCCGCGCGGTCGACGCCGTCGACGACGTCGCCGTCGTCGGGCACAGCCTCGGCGGCCTCGCCGCCCCCCGGATCGCGACGGAAGCCGAGACGGACGGGATGGCGTCGCTCGCCGCGCCCGCGGGGTCGCTCGCCGAACTCGTCGCGTACCAGGTCGCGTACCTCGCGAACGTCGACGGGACGGTCAGCGACGCCGAGCGCGAACGCGTCGAGGCGGTCGACGCCGCGGTCGACCGCATCCAGGCCGGCGACCTCGACGACGACGAGGTCGTCCTCGGCTACCACGCGGCGTTCTGGCGGGACCTCGCCGCGTACGACCCGGCCGCGGTCGCCGCCGACCTCGACGTCCCGCGATTCCTCGCGTTCGCCGGCCGGGACTACCAGGTGCCGGTCGACCGCGCCCGCCCCGAGTGGGAGACCGCGCTCTCCGGCGCCTCCACAGCGTCGTTCCGAACGTACCCGAGCGCGAACCACCTGTTCCTCCCGGGCGAGGGACCGTCCACGCCGAGCGAGTACCTCCAGCCCGGGAACGTCCTCGAGGCGCTCGTCGACGACCTCGCCGCGTGGACCGCGGACCTGTAGCTTCTTGGGCCGTCCGTCCGTCCGCGTAGTCGTGACCGACCACGACACGCGACGGGTGGCGCTCGTCGACGCGTTCACGACCGAACCGCTCGCGGGGAACGCTGCCGGCGTCGTTCCGGACGCCGACGACCTCGACGCCGAACAGATGCAGGCGGTGGCGCGCGAACTCGCGGTGAGCGAGACCGCGTTCCTCGCGGAGAGCGACGAGGCGGACCGTCGACTGACGTACTACTCGCCGACGCAGGAGGTCGACCTCTGCGGGCACGCGACCATCGCCGCGCACGGGTTCCTCCACGAGAACGACGAGATAGACGCGGGCACGCACACCGTCGAGACGAACGTCGGCGTGCTCGACGTCGAGGTGGCCGAGGACGGGACGGTCTGGATGACCCAGGACACCCCGTCGGTCCAGCCGGTGGACGTGGACTACGAGCGCGTCGGCGAGGCCCTCGGCGTGGACCCGGCCGCGTTCCAGGACGTCGGCGCGGACCTCTCCGCGGCCGTCGCCTCGACCGGCCTCCCGTTCCTCGTGATTCCCGTGAACTTCCTCGAGCACGTCGGCGACGCCAGTCCCGACGACGACGCGGTCGAGGCACTCGCCGACGAGTACGACGCCGCGGGCGTGTACCTGTTCACGTTCGACGCGCTCGACGCCGACAGCACGCTCCACGCTCGCGCGTTCTGTCCGGGCCTCGGCATCAGCGAGGACCCCGTCACCGGGACCGCGAGCGGCGCCGTCGGCGCGTACCTCCGGCAGGCTGGCGCGTTCACGGACTTCCCGGACGAACTCGTCTGCGAGCAAGGGAACTACCTGGACCGTCCGGGGACGGTTCGCGTCCGCGTCGACGCTGGCGACGTCCGCGTCGGCGGGGCGGCGACGGTCGCACTCGACGGCGACCTCCGCGTCCCCGAGTACGAAGCGGACGACATCCTCGAAGCCTGACGCCCCTTTCGGCGAAGATCCGGCAGAAACGCGACGCGACCGAACGCGGCCAGTCAGTTCGCGCCGTCGCCCGTGCCCGTGGACGACCCGCGGCCGTCCGACGACCCGCGGTCATCCGACGACCGCGACGCACGACGGTTGCTCTTCCGGTTCGACTGGCGACTACGCCCGTCGCCCGCGGCGTCACCGCCCGAGCCAGCGTCCTCGGTCCCACTCGACTCGCTACCGCTCGAACCCGCGCTGCGACGGCGCGACCGACGACTCTCGCCGTCGGCGCTCGCGCTCGCACTCTCCGCCTTCGACGCGCTCTGTGCCTTCGAGATACGTTCTTCGTGGCGTTTCACGTCCGACTCCACGCTCGAGATCCGGTCGTCGACGTCGCTCAACACCGCGCGCTTCACCGACTCCGCGTCCGCGCCACCGCCGCCACCGGCGGCGTCGGCGACCTTCCCGATGGTCACGACGAGCGCGACGGTCTTCCCGACCTGCCAGACGATGACGCCGACGACCGCGAGCGCGACGAACGTCGTCGGGTTCGCCGCCGCCACCGCATCGCCCCAGTTCTGGGGAGCGTCGCTCAACACGATCTGGGTTGCGTCGCCGAACCCGAGCCATGCGCCGACGCCGACGATTCCCAGGCCCACCACGGCCGCGAGCGTCGCGAGCACCTGATGGAACGCGACGTACTTGACGGTCTGCTTTGCGTCCATGCGAGAACGCTCGCGGGACAGTCGTATTAACTCTGGGGCCCGAGATGACAGCGAACCAATCGGCCGTCGAACGACGCGAGCACGGCGGTCGGCTGCTTGCCACACCGGTCGAACGACGACGCGTTAACGCGAACCCGAGTGAAGGTACACTCGCTGGTGTCGGAACCTTCTTGGTGGTTTCCGTCGGACGACCGCACACAGATGGCAGTACTGTGGCTGGACGACATCAGAGCCAGCGACCTCGAACGCGTCGGCGGGAAAGGCGCCTCACTCGGTGAACTGACCGCCGCCGGTCTCCCCGTTCCTCCAGGGTTCGTCGTGACCGCGGGCACGTACCGACGGTTCATCGAGGAGGCCGGCATCGCCGACGACCTCTTCGAAGCCGTAGACGTCGACGTCGACGACACCAAAGCACTCGCCGCCGCCCAGGAGCGCGCGAGCGAACTCATCCTGAACTCGCCGTTCCCCGACGAACTCCGCGAGGAGATCCTCAGCGCGTACGCCGACCTCGGCGACGGCGAGGAGTTCGTCGCCGTCCGGTCGTCCGCGACCGCGGAGGACCTCCCGGACGCGTCGTTCGCGGGCCAACAGGAGACGTTCCTCAACATCACCGCCGACGACCTCCTGGAGCGCGTCCGGGAGTGCTGGGCGAGCCTGTTCACGCAACGCGCAATCTACTACCGGAAACAGCAGGGCTTCGAGCACTCGGACGTCAACATCGCCGTCGTCGTCCAGCAGATGGTCGACGCGGAGAAGTCCGGCGTGATGTTCACCAGCCATCCCTCCACGGGCGAACCGAAGATGATCGTCGAGTCCGCGTGGGGGCTCGGCGAAGCGGTCGTCTCCGGTTCCGTGTCGCCGGACAACTACGTCCTGGACCGCCAGACCGGGACCGTCGAGGAGGTGACGGTCGCGGACAAGAAGGTGATGATGGAGAAGGACGAGGCGACCGGCGAGACCGTCGAGCGCGAGGTCCCCGACGGCGACCGCGAACGACGCGTCCTCACCGACGAGGAACTCGACGCGCTCCGCGACCTCGGCGAGACCGTCGAATCGCACTACGACACGCCACAGGACGTCGAGTGGGCGATCGTCGGCGACGACGTCTACATGCTGCAGTCCCGCCCCATCACGACCATCGCCGAGGAGACGGAGGACGCGGGCGACACGCGCGTCGACGCGGACGTCGGCGTGAGCAACGACGACGGGACGACGACCGGGACGACGACCGACGGCGGCAAAGGGGACGTCCTCGTCTCCGGGCTCGGCTCCAGTCCCGGTATCGCGAGTGGCGCGGCCCGCATCGTGAAGAAGCTCGACCAGCTCGACAAGGTCGAGGAGGGCGACATCATCGTCACGGAGATGACGACGCCGGACATGGTGCCCGCGATGAAGCGCGCCGCCGGTATCGTCACGGACCAGGGCGGGATGACGAGTCACGCCGCCATCGTCTCCCGGGAGCTCGGCGTGCCGGCGGTCGTCGGCGCGAACGACGCGACGACGTCGCTGAACGACGGCCAGATGGTCACCATCGACGGCGACAAGGGCACCATCCGCGCCGGCGCGGTCGAGGCCGACGACGAGCAACGCGAACCCGTCGAGGAGGTCCGCCCGCAGTCGCCCGTGAAGCCGATGACCGCGACCGAGGTCAAGGTGAACGTCTCCATCCCGGAGGCCGCCGAACGCGCCGCCGCGACCGGCGCGGACGGCGTCGGCCTCCTGCGGATGGAGCACATGATCATGTCGACGAACAAGACGCCGGAGAAGTACGTCGCCGACCACGGCGTCGAAGCGTACGTCGACGAGATCATCGACGGCATCCAGCGCGTCGCCGAGGAGTTCTACCCGCGGCCAGTCCGCGTGCGGACGCTCGACGCGCCGACCGACGAGTTCCGTCAGCTCCAGGGCGGCGGTGACGAACCCGAGGAGCACAACCCGATGCTCGGCTACCGCGGCATCCGGCGGAGCATCGAGAACCCGGAGACGTTCAAGCACGAACTCGAGGCGTTCCGGCGGCTCTGGTCGATGGGGTACGACAACGTCGAACTCATGCTCCCGCTGGTGAACGACGCCGAGGACGTCGTTCGCGCGAAACAGCTCATGGTCGAAGCCGGTATCGACCCGAGCAAGCGCAAGTGGGGCGTGATGATCGAGACGCCGAGTTCCGCGCTGTGCGTCGAGGAGATGGCCGAGCAAGGCATCGACTTCGCGAGCTTCGGGACGAACGACCTCACGCAGTACACGCTCGCGGTCGACCGGAACAACGGCCGCGTCGCCAGTCGCTTCGACGAACTCCACCCCGCGGTCCTGGAGCTCATCGGGTCGACGATCGAGACGTGCCGCGAACACGACGTCAAGACCTCCATCTGCGGGCAGGCTGGCTCGAAACCGGAGATGGTGCAGTTCCTCGTGAAAGAGGGCGTCTCCAGTATCTCCGCGAACATCGACGCCGTCCGCGACGTCCAGCACGAGGTCAAGCGCGTCGAACAGAAGCTCCTCCTCGACGACGTCCGCTGACCCACCACCGGTTCGTCTCCTCTCGACCGTCGTTGCGCAGTCGTCCTCGAGCAGTTGGTTCGCCAGCAGCGTACACCGCGGGTAGACGACGCGTGCCGTGACGTCGACGCGTGCCGTGACGTCGACGCGTGCCGGGAAGAAGACGCCACGCCTCAGGCGCGACGCGTGGCTTCGCTGCTGGAATCCACCGAGGGACCGTCAGGGGGATTCCGTCGAACCAAGAGATACTTAGGCCCGGACGGGTGCAGACGATACATGGATACATCGAGAACCCTCCTCGTCGTCGCGGTCGTCGCGATGGTGGCGCTCGCCGGGTGTGGCGGCGGGCAGACCACGTCGACGGCACCGACGGCGGACGGGACGACCGACCCGGGGACGAACACCGGGACCAGCGACGGTGACGGCGGCGACGGCAACACGCTCGACGGCGTCGACACAGCCCCGTGGATGACCGGGCACGGCGTCAACGCCACCCGACTGCTCTCCGCGCACTACGGGTCGCTCTCGGGGACGAGCTACCGCGTCGAGACGACGCAGAACTCCTCGGGGCTGCTGTCGCTCTACCGGACGGGCGTGCAGCGCGTCGCCGAGAACGGCGACACCATCTACGAGTACGATACGCGAACGAGCAACGGGAACTCGACGACGCGGGCGTTCGTCAACGACACGTGGGTCCTCACGGAGAACGCGAACGCGACCCGGACCGTCTACAGCGACTACCGGGTCGAAGGGAGCGCGGAGTCGCTCAACTACACGCAGCAACTCGTCCAGTACGTCCGCCTCGGGAACTTCACCGTCAACCGGACGTACCAGGTCGACGGCGAGACCCGCATCGAGTACGTCGCGACCGGGCCGTCGAGCGTCCGGGGCGCGCAAGCGATCACGTCGTTCGACGGTCGGTTCGTCGTGAACCCCGACGGGCGCCTCTACGAACTCTCCGTCGCGGCGACCCAGCAGGCCCAGTACGGGAACGCGACGACGGCGTTCCAGTTCGAGCTCGCGAAGGTCGGTGGCGTCGACGCGTCGACGCCCGCGTGGGTGTCGACGGCCCGTCAGGAGGCGACGACCGTCGACTTCGACTACGAGTACAACGGGAGCGTGCTGAAGATAACGCACGAAGGCGGTGACACGGTCGCGGCGGGCACCCAGCTCGTCATGACGCCCCAGGAGGGTCGTGGCGTCCTGTTCACGTCGCTCCCGGCGAACTTCAGCGCGGGCGAGACCATCTACGTCACCGCCGGTGACGGCCGGGACCTGAACGTCTCGTTCGACCCGGTTCCGAAACCCGAGACGGGTATCGGCGGGCCGATCAACCTCGCGATGTACGGCTCGAACGGCGAGGTCGTCGTGCGGACGGGAATCGGGGTGACGACGAACGCGAGCACTGGCGTGGTCGCGCCGGTCGGTGAGCCCGTATTCGTCGGGTACACGCCGCTTCCCGCCATCTAGACGTCGCTTCGACTCGATTACGTGGGTGCTCCGAGCGGTTCGGTTCCCTTCTACGACGACGTACTGGACGCGACCGACGCGTTCCGCGGGCGTCGTGCTGTCGCCGTCGAGAGTGCCCGAAACAAAACTGATAAACTGTCCACGACGAACGTGTTGGTATGCGCGGCCAGCCACAGGACTTCGACCGGGTGCTCTCCTCGATGTGTACCGAACCGCACCCGGTCGCTCGCGAGGCCGCAGGCGAGTTCCTGGCGACGAACCCCGGTGACCCGGCGACGTACCAGTCCATCTCCGACCTGGAGGACGAGGTCGTCGCGATGCTGGGTGAGGTCGCCGGCGTCGACGACCCGGCGGGGTACGTCGCGTCCGGGGGAACGGAGGCGAACATCCAGGCGGTTCGGATGGCGCGGAACCGGTGCGTGACGCACACGCCGAACGTGGTCGTCCCGGAGAGCGCGCACTTCTCGTTCAAGAAGGCGGCGGACGTCCTCGGCGTGGAACTGCGCGTGACGCCGCTGCGCGACGACTTGCGGGCGAACGTCGGTGCTGTCGAGCGCTTCTGCGACGAGGATACCGTGCTCGTCGTCGGCGTCGCCGGGTCGACGGAGTACGGGCGCGTCGACCCGATTCCGGAACTGGCGGCGGTCGCCGAGGAGTACGGCGCGCTCATGCACGTCGACGCGGCCTGGGGCGGGTTCGTGCTCCCGTTCTCCGGGCACGAGTGGAGTTTCGCGGACGCGGCGCTGGACACGATGACGATCGACCCGCACAAGGTGGGGCAGGCCGCGATTCCGGCGGGCGGATTGCTCGCTCGCGACCCGGCGTTGTTCGACGCGCTCGCGGTGGACACGCCGTACCTGGAGTCGACGTCGCAGGCGACGCTCACGGGCACGCGCTCCGGTGCCGGCGTGGCGAGCGCGCACGCTGCGATGACGGCGCTCTGGCCCGACGGCTACCGCGAGGAGTACGAGCGCCAGCAGGCGAACGCCGAGTGGCTCGCGGACGCGCTCGCGGCCGCCGGCCTGGACGTCGTCGAGCCGGAACTCCCGCTCGTTGCGGCGAGCATCGACGACGTCGCGTTCGAATCGCTCCGGGACGCTGGCTGGCGGCTCTCGCGAACTGGCGACGACGAACTCCGCGTGGTCTGCATGCCTCACGTCACGCGCGAGATGCTGGAGTCGTTCGTCGCGGACGTCGAGACGGCGACGGCGACGGTCGCGGCCGACGGCGGCTGAGACCACGGCGGCTGAGGTCGACGGCTGTGGAGACCGACGGTTGCTGGAACCGATTGGTGCCGGCTCGAGGACGGCGTGGTCGTCGGCGTTCCCGGGGGCGTCGGTCGAGAGGACAAGGCTTAGGTTTCGTGCCGCGCGACGGTCGAGATAAGACGTGGTAGATCCCGCGCTTGCAGTTGCCGACGCGTCGGTTCACGCCGCCCGCACCCTCCATGCGAGTCCCTCGATAGCGTCGCTGCCGGCGAGCGCCGCGGGCGTGGGCGTCGACGCACTCGCGGAGGTGGCTGCGAGCGCGGGGCATCCGCCCGGTGTGGACGCACTCGGGTCGGCCGGAAAAGACGCACTCGGGTCGGTCGGAACGGACGCGCTCGGGTCGGTCGGAACGGACGCGCTCGGGTCGCTGAACGGCCAGGAGGGGACGACGAACGGGACGACCGCGGGCACGACCGCGGACGAGGGCGGTTCGGGTGGGCTGCTGGACTTCCACTGGTTGCGGGTGCTCGTGGAGACGGCGACGGGGTGGGCTGGGCTCGGTATCATCGCGGTGTACTCCTTCCTCATCGCGTTCGTCCTCCCGCTCCCGAGCGAGGTCGTGCTCGCCGCACCGCTCCAGCTCGGCGTCGGGTACTGGGGCGAACTCTCCGCCATCATCCTCGTGAGTGGTCTCGGGAAGGCCGCCGGTAGCGTCTTCGCGTTCCACCTCGGGCAGGAGGCCAAGGAGTCGGGACCGGTCATCTCGTTCCTCCGCCGGTCGCGGTTCGACGTCGTGCAGTGGAGCGAGAACAAGACCGTCGAGATCGCCCAGAAGTACGGCTACATCGGGCTGGCGATGGCGCTGTGCGTGCCCGGGTTCCCGGACACGCTCTCCATCTACGCGTTCTCGGTGCTGGAGGAGGATTACCTGAAGTTCGCGCTCGCGACGTTCGCCGGTAGCGCCGGTCGCCTGGTGCTGTGGGCGGCCGGTGCGGAAGCGGTCCTCGCGGTCATCTGAGTCGGTGCGTGGACGGCTATCGGTTCTCGCGGTCATCCGCGTCGGCGACGCTCGATTCTCGCGGGGTGGTGACCGCGAGCGCGCTTTATATCCGCTATCGACGTATAGTTAGCATGAACCTCCGCGTAACCAACCGGTCCGTCCTCGGTGGTGTCGTCGTCGTCCTCGGTGTCCTCCTGCTCCTCGGGACCACGGGGATGTTCGAGACCGAGTCGCTCGTCCAGTTCGTGCCGTCGCTGTTCGTCCTCGTCGGCGTGTACGCCATCGTGCGGAGCGGGTTCCGGAACCTCACCGGGCCCGTGCTGCTCGTCCTCGTCGCGGGGACCGTCCAGTTGCTCGTCCTCGACGTCGTCACGGACGCGTTCGCCGAGACGTACTGGCCCGTGCTCGTCGTCGTCGCCGGCCTCACCATCCTCCTCTCGCGGTCACGTCGGTCCGACCCGACGGTGCTGAAGGAGGACCTCGACCTCGTCGCGGTCTTCGGTGGCGTGGAACGCCGTCCCGTGGGCGAACGGTTCCGGTCCGCGGACCTCGCGGTGGCGTTCGGCGGCGCTGAACTCGACCTCCGGGACGCCACGAGCGCGAAGCCGAGCGAGGTCGACGCGCTCGTCGTCTTCGGCGGCGCCGAGGTGTACGTCCCCGAGGACTGGGTCGTCGAGGTGGACGCCCTCCCGCTGTTCGGTGCGGTCACCGACGAGCGGCCGCGGGCGCCGCTCGCTCGCGACGGCGAGACGCCCGACCTCGTCGTGACGGGCGCCGTCGCGTTCGGCGGCATCAGCATCAAGTAACCTCGACCGTCGCCCTGCACTCCCGGCGTGGGAAACCCTCGCACGCGACCGCATCACTTTTGTTCGGTACCGCACTACGGGCGAGCGTGCAGGCCGTCGTCCCCACGAACCGCCGTATGCGCTCGCGCCGATAGCGCCCGGTGGGGACGGCCGCGACGCCCGTCATGGGGCCGCGGACGCGGCCAGGAAACCCGGTCACTCGTTCTCGCATCGCAGACAGGTAGCGTTCGACAGCGACCAGCAACCATGGAATCACACACGAACCGGCGGGTTTTAGGCCCGCACCGACCGGAGGCAGAGACATGAGCAGCGACGAGTACCCGACAGACGAGCCCGCGGTGGTGACGTGTGGGTTGCCGTACGCGAACGGCGACCTCCACATCGGTCATCTCCGTGGCTACACCGCGGCGGACGCGTACAATCGAGCGCTCGGCAAGCTCGGCCAGCAGACCGCGTACGTCTGCGGGAGCGACATGCACGGCACGCCCATCGCGGTGGGCGCCGAACAGGACGGGGTCGACCCCGAGGACTTCGCGATGGCGTACCACGAGCAGTACGAGGAGACGTTCCCGAAGTTCAACGTCGACTTCGACAACTACGGTCACACGCACGACGCGACGAACACCGAACTCACGCAGAGCATCGTCGCCACCCTCGAGGAGGAGGGGTACGTGTACGAGAAGGAGATCAAGGTCGCGTGGGACCCCGAGGAGGACCAGCCGCTCCCGGATCGCTACGTTCGCGGCACGTGCCCGTACTGCGGGGAGACCGCGCGCGGCGACGAGTGCGACGACGGCTGCGGTCGCCACCTCGAACCCGGCGAGATAGAGGACCCCGAGAGCACCATCACGGGGAACCGCGCGGAGTACCGCGACCGCGAGCACCGGTTCTTCGCGGTGAGCGAACTCAGCGACTACCTCACCGAGTTCCTCGACGGTCTCGAGGGGACGAGCAACGCGCGGAACCAGCCCCGCGAGTGGATCGAGAACGGCCTCCAGGACTGGTGCATCACCCGCGACATGGACTGGGGCATCGACTACCCGGGTGCGGAGGACGAGCTCGTCCTCTACGTGTGGGTTGACGCGCCGATCGAGTACATCTCGTCGACGAAGCAGTACACGGAGCGCGTCGGCGCGGACGCGTACGACTGGGAGCAGGTCTGGAAGCCGCAGGCGACGACCGAGGACGGCGAACCGGACGCGGCCGCGAGTGCGTCGGAGAACGGCGAGATAATCCACGTCATCGGTCGGGACATCATCCAGCATCACACGATCTTCTGGCCGGCGATGCTCGAGGTCGCGGGCTACACCGCGCCGCGCGCGGTGTGCGCGACCGGGTTCGTCACGATCAACGGGAAGGGCCTGTCGACGAGTCGGAACCGCGCCATCTGGGCGCACGAGTACCTCGACGAGGGCTTCCACCCGGACCTGCTCCGGTACTACCTGACGACGATGGGCGGGTTCCAGCAGGACCTGGACTTCTCCTGGGAGCGGTTCGCCGAGCGCGTGAACGGCGAGCTCGTCGGGACCGTCGGGAACTTCTTCTACCGGAGCCTGCTGTTCGCGGCGCGGAACTTCGAGGGAACGCCCGCGGTCGACGTCAGCGACGACGTCGCCGCGCGCATCGACGAGGCCGTCGACGAGTTCTCGACGGCGGTGAACGAGTACGACCTCCGCGGGGCGAGCGAGGCGGGCGTCCGCCTGGCTCGGTTCGGGAACGAGTACATCCAGGGGCACGAGCCCTGGAAGCTCGAGGACGGCGGCGACGAGCAAGCGCAGGTCATCCGGGACTGCGTGCAGGTCGCGAAGGCCGTCGCGGTCCTCATGGAGCCGTTCATGCCGGAGAAGGCCGAGCGGGCGTTCGCACAGCTCGGCGCGGACGGGGACGTCCACGCGGTCACGCTCGACGCCGCGCGCGAGGCACCGGGGGCGTTCCCGGAGCCCGACGAGCTCTTCGAGCAGGTCGAGGACGAGCGCGTCGAGGAACTGGAGGCGAAGCTCGCGGAGAAGGTCGCGGACGCCGAGGACGACGCCGACGCCACTGACGTCGACGACGCCGAGGACGCGGACGCGGCCGAGACCGAAAGCGACGACTCCACCGAGGACGACGAGGGTGACGTGAGCGACATCGAACCCCTGACCGAGGACCGCATCAGTTTCGACGACTTCCAGGCGATGGACCTGCGCGTCGGTCGCGTGGAGGCCGCCGAGCCGATAGAGGGCGCGGACAAGCTCGCGAAGCTCGACGTCGACCTGGGCGCGGAGACGCGGACGGTCGTCGCGGGCATCAAGCAACTGCACGACCTCGAGGAGCTCCCGGGGACGAAGGTGGTCGTGGTGGCGAACATGGAGAAGAACGAGCTGTTCGGCGTCGAGTCCAACGGGATGGTGCTCGCCGCGGGCGAGGACGCGGACCTCCTCACGACCCACGGCGACAGCGAACCGGGCACGAAGGTCCGGTAGTCCGTCCAAGCCGCCCGCGACTGCCGATTCCTGGCTGTGCGGGCTGACTGACCCGGCGGCGGTTTTTTCGTGCTGGTCGTCGATACGTCGAGCATGTACGACGTCGTGCTCGTGGCGACGGACGGAAGCGACGGCGGGCTGGCGGCGGTGGAGCGAGCGGTGTCGCTGGCGGCGGCGACGGACGCGACCGTCCACTGCCTGTACGTCGTCGACGTCGGCGTGTCGATGGCGGCGTCGGGTGTCGGGACCGTCGCGGAGGAGTTGACCGAGAGCCTCAGGAAGATGGCGTCGGACGCGCTCGACGATGCCACGGCGGTCGCCGAGGCGGCGGGCGTCGACCACGAGCGCGCGGTCGTCGAGGGACTGCCGTACGAGGTCATCACGGCGTACCGCGACGAGGTGGACGCGGACGTCGTGGTGGTCGGCGCGAGCGGTGAGTCGGGGCTCGGGGCGCGGGTGCTCGGGAGCACGAGCGACCGCGTCGTCCACGAGTCGTCCGTGGACGTCCTCGTGGTGCGCGAGTAGCGCCGGCCGGTCGGACGGTCCGCCGTCGCCGTCAGCGAGCGGCGTCGTCGACGTTCGCGTCCGACGGGTTCCGGGCGTCGTACCGGTCGACGAACGCGTCCAGGCGGTCGGGGTCGTCCGCGCCGGGGAGCGTGGCGTCGGCGGTCGTCGACGGCTCGTCGACGCCGAGGTGGTCGGCGACGAGGTCCGCGGTCGCCTCGGCCATCCGCCGGTACGTCGTGAGCTTCCCGCCGACCACACTCGCGAGGTTCGCGACGCCGTCGTCGGCGTGGTCGAGCGCGAAGAACCCCCTCGAGATGCCACGTCGGTCGGTGTCGGCCTCGTCGGGCGCGTACAGCGGGCGGACGCCCCACCAGGTGCGCGTCACCTCGGCGTCGGCGACCGCCGGGAGCATCGCGGCGCACTCCTCGACGCAGCGCGCTCGCTCCCAGTCGGCGCGCTCGTAGTCGTCCGGGTCGTCGACGGGGACGCTCGTCGTCCCGAGCACGACCTCGTCGGCGTGCGGGAGCACGATGTCGCCGTCCTCGGGTTCCCGGCAGCGGTTCAGGACGGGGCCGAGCGCGTCGTGGTCGACGGCGACCATCGCACCGCGCGAGGGCGCCATCTCGACGTCGACGCCGGCCATCGCGGCGACGTCGCCCGCCCACGCGCCGGCGGCGTTCACGACGAACGTCGGTTCGAACGTCGCGTCCACGCGCCCGCCGATGGTCGCCGCGACGACGCGACCGTCCTCGACGGCGAGGGCTTCGAGGGGCGCGTGCGGGTGGACGGTCCCGCCGTTCGCCTCGACGGCCGCGGCGTTCGCCGCGACGAGCCGCGAGGGATAGACGACACCGTCGGGGACCGCCATCGCGCGCTCGACGTCCGAGGCGATGCCGGGGACGCGCTCGTGGGCCGCCGCCGCGTCGAGGACGGTCGTGGGGATGCCGACGTCCTTGCAGGCCGCGCGCTTCGCGTCGAAGTACGCGGGGTCGTCGGTGGCGAGCTCGACGAACAGCCCGCCGGTGTCGCGGACGCACTCGCCGGCTATCTCGCGGAGGACGCGGTTCTCCTCGATACACTCCTCGGCGCCGACCGGGTCGGACTCGGCGTACCGCGCGCCGCTGTGCAGGAGGCCGTGCGAACGGCCGGACGTCCCGCTCCCGAGGCCACCACGATCGACGAGCGCGACGTCGACACCGCGGCGTGCGAGGTCGCGTGCGACGCCGGCGCCGGTCGCGCCGCCGCCGACGACGAGGACGGTCGGTGAACGCGTCATGCTCGAAGCGGGGGGCTGGAGCCTTACGAGGGCCCGGGTTCGGGCGACCGCGACCGCAAACGCGACTACTCGAAACTTAGTTAATCGCGAAGGCTTTTGGACGGCGCCGAAGAACCGGCAGGTATGCGAAGAGCCAAGATCGTCTGCACGCTCGGCCCGGCGTCGGCCGACCGGCGGACGATACGCGACCTCTGCGAGGCCGGCATGTCGGTCGCGCGCGTCAACTCCAGTCACGGCACGCTGGAGTCCCGCGCGGACATCGTCGAGACGGTCCGGTCGGTCGACGAGGAGACCGACGTCCCGCTCGCGACGATGGTAGACATGCAGGGCCCGGAAGTACGAACTGCGCCACTGGACGACCCGATCGACCTCGACGAGGGGAGCGACGTCACGTTCGTCGAAGGCGACACCGCCACGCCCGACGTCGTCGGACTTTCCTACGACCTGGACGGCGTCACCGTCGGCGACAAGGTGCTCCTCGACGACGGCCGCATCGAGACGACCGTCACGAGCGTCGACGCCGACGGCGTGCACGCGCACGTCGACGACGGCGGCGAGCTCGCGGGTCGAAAGGGCGTGAACACGCCCGGCGTCGACCTCGACCTCGAGGTCGTCACGGACAAGGACCGCGAGGACCTCCGACTCGCCGCCGAGCACGACGTCGACTTCGTCGCCGCGTCGTTCGTCCGCGACGCCGCGGACGTCCTCGAGGTCTCGCAGGTCCTGGAGGAGTTCGGCGCGGACATCCCGATCGTCGCGAAGATCGAGCGCGCCGGCGCCGTCGACAACCTCGAGGAGATAATCGACACCGCGTACGGCGTGATGGTCGCGCGTGGCGACCTCGGCGTGGAACTCCCGATGGAGAAGGTCCCGATGATACAGAAGCGCATCATCCGACGCTGCCAGAGCACGGGGACGCCGGTCATCACGGCGACGGAGATGCTCGACTCGATGGTCCACGAACGTCGCCCGACGCGCGCCGAGGCGAGCGACGTCGCGAACGCCGTGCTCGACGGCACCGACGCCGTGATGCTCTCCGCGGAGACCGCCATCGGCGACCACCCCGTCGAGGTCGTGTCGGCGATGGACAGCATCATCCGGCAGGTCGAGGGCGACGCGGCGTACGACGAGACGAACGAACGTCGCGTCCCGGGCGCCGAGGACTCCCGGACCGACGCGCTGGCGCGGTCCGCACGCTACCTCGCGCGGGACCTCGGGGCGACCGCCATCGTCGCCGGGACCGAGTCCGGGTACACCGCGTTGAAGACCGCGAAGTACCGACCGAACGTCCCCATCGTCGCGGCGACGACCACCGACGGTATCCGCCGCGAACTCGCGCTCTCCTGGGGCGTGCACGCGGAGTACGCGCCGCTCGGCGTGAAGGGCGCGGACGACGTCATCGAGAACGCCGTGCAGGCGGCGCTCGACGCTGGCGTCGCGCAGAGCGGCGACACCGTCGTCGTGCTCTCCGGGATGATGACGGAGATAGAGGGCATGGGGACGACGAACGTCCTGAAGGTGCACATCGCCGCGGAGACGCTCGCAGCGGGTCGCGCCGTCGTCTCGGGGTACGGCGTCGGGTCGCTCCATCACGTCGACGACGGTGACCTCGAGGCCGTCCCGGCGGGCGCCATCGTCGCGCTCGACGCGGACTTCGACGACGAGTTCGACGGCGACATCTCGAAGCTCGCGGGCATCGTCGACGCACGCTCGGGGATGACGGGCTACCCCGCGATGGTCGCCCGCGAGGTCGGCATCCCGATGATAAGCGGCGCGGCGGTCGGCCGCGACTACGAGGGCGAGACGGTCACGCTCGACGCCGAACGCGGCGTCGTCTACGAGGGCGAGATCCGACGCGAGCGACGCGACCTCCCCGAGAGCTGACTCACTCGCCGCACGACCACCGGAGAGCCGGCCGAGTTGTAGCACGACCACCCGGGCCGGAACCGGCGTGCGAGCGGACCCGTCGGTTTTTGCACCTCGGCGCGTAACGTTGAAGCATGACGGACGAGACCTCCACGACCGACCGCGACGCCGACGCCTGGGGTCGACCCCGGGAGGAGAGCGCGGACGCGTCGGTCGACGCGACCCACGACCTGAACGAGCCCGTGCCGCCGGACGCGCCCGAGCGCGACGGCGTCGACGACGAGCTCCGCGAGGCGGTCGCGGACGACCTCGCCGACCTCGACGACGAACCCGACTATCCGTCGGGCGACGACCCCATCGAGCCACAGCGCGTGGACGTCGAGAACGCCGTCTTCGTCGCCCTCGGCGTCGTCGCGCTACTCGCATTGATTGCCGTTCTCGTTCTCAGCGTCTGACTGCCGGGAACGCTCGTTCCAGGGGAGCGCACAAGGTTTAATCGGACTGCCTGCCAATTGTCGCGCATGGCTGACCCTCTGCTGGGACTGGGATTACCGCTGTTGCTGGTACTCGCCGGTGCGGGACTGATGCTCGCCGAGGCGGTGATTCCTGGTGCGCAGTTCGTCGTCGTCGGCGTCGCGTTGTTCCTCGCGGGACTCGTGGGTATCCTCCTGGGTGGTGCGTTCACGAGCGTCGTCGCACTGACCCTGATGACGGTCGCGTTCGGGGTGTTCGCGTACTTCGCGTTCCGCGAGATGGACCTCTACAACGGCCCTGACCGCGGACAGACGACGGACTCGGACGACCTGTCGGGCGTGACTGCCGTCGTCACCGAGAAGATCACGGCCCGCGGCGGCGCGATTCGCCTCTCGGAAGGTGGCGGGTTCGACCCGAACTACCGGGCGCGCTCGGAGCACGGCGACATCGAGGAGGGCACGGAGGTCATCGTGACCGACCCGGGCGGTGGGAACGTCCTGACGGTGGAGTCCATGGACGTGGTCCGCGAGGACAGTATCGACCGCGAGCTCGCTCGCGGCCGCGAGGAAGCTGCTCGGGCGACGGACGAGGAGCCTGCGGCGTCGGGCGACGAGGACGACACGGAGGCGGATTCGTCGTCGGGTGACGTGTCGGATTCGTCGTCTGAAGACGGGTCCGATTCGGCGTCGTCTCGCGACCGCGACGAGTCCGAGACGGAGACCGAGACGGAGCGCGCGTAGCCAGTATCAACCTCGTTTAGTTAGTTAGCAAACAGGAAGGCTTTTTGCTCGTCCATCTAACGTCGAACTATGGTACTGATACCACTGCAGGGTGTCGGCGGCACGATAGTGCTGCTACTCGTCGTCATCGTATTGGTCCTCGCGATCGCGGCGCTCGCGAGTTCCGTCCAGATAGTCAACGCGTACGAGAAGCGAGCATACACTCGATTCGGGAAGTACCAGAAGCTCCTCGACCCGGGTGTCAACTTCGTGACGCCGTTCGTCTCGAAGACGTACACGTTCGACATGCGGACGGAGACGCTCGACGTCCCGCGCCAGGAAGCCATCACGCGCGACAACTCGCCCGTGACGGCCGACGCCGTCGTCTACATCAAGGTCATGGACGCCAAGAAGGCGTTCCTCGAGGTCGACGACTACAAGCGCGCCGTCTCGAACCTCGCGCAGACCACGCTCCGCGCCGTCATCGGCGACATGGAGCTCGACGACACGCTCAACAAGCGCCAGGAGATCAACGCGCGCATCCGGAAGGAACTCGACGAACCCACCGACGAGTGGGGTGTCCGCGTCGAATCCGTCGAGGTCCGCGAGGTCAACCCCTCGAAGGACGTCCAGCAGGCGATGGAGCAGCAGACGTCCGCCGAGCGTCGCCGCCGTGCGATGATTCTCGAAGCGCAGGGTGAGCGCCGCAGTGCGATCGAGGAGGCGCAGGGTGAGAAGCAGTCCAACATCATCCGCGCGCAAGGTGAGAAGCAGAGTCAGATCCTCGAAGCCCAGGGTGACGCGATCTCGACCGTGCTCCGCGCGAAGTCCGCGGAGGCGATGGGCGAGCGCGCCATCATCGACAAGGGCCTCGAATCCCTCGAGAACATCGGGCAGAGCGAATCCACGACGTTCATCCTCCCGCAGGAGCTCTCCAGTATGCTCGGCCGCTACGGGAAGCACCTCACGGGGAGCGACGTGAAGACCGGCGACGGCGAGCTCGAGACGAAGGACTTCGACGAGGAGACCCGCGAGATCCTCGGCCTGGACGACATCGACGAGATACTCGGTCAGATTGAGGAGGAGTCCGAGCCCGACGTCGAAGCGATGGAGGAGCAGGCCCAGGCGATCAAGGAGGGCGAGGACACGGCGCAGATCTCCGACCCAGACGACGTGATCGCGGAGATGGAAGACGAGTTCAATCCCGCTGACGAGCAGATGCAGGACGGGAGCGACTCGCAGTCGAACTGACCGACGGTTCGACGCGACCGAACCGACCGCTCCTCCAGGCGAAGCGGTTTTATTCTTCGGCGTGATACGTGCATCCGATAGATGACCGATCAGGATGGCGTCGACGAGCACAAGCGCGCGACCCTCAAGCGGTTCGCTGCGCTCGGCGCGGCGAGTCCACTCGCGAAGTTCTCCGACGCGGATTCCGCGGCCGATGCGTCGGAGAGCGACGTGCGCGACGCCATCACGGGCTACCTGTCGACGACGCCGGGCGCGCACTTCTCGAAGGTCCGGGACGACCTCCAGTTGGGGACGGGCGAGACCCAGCATCACGTCCGCCAGCTCGTCGACGAGGGGCGAGTGACGGTGTACCGGGACGGCGATTACAAGCGCCTGTATCCCGGCGGGCAGTTCTCGGAGTTCGAGATGACGGTGCTCGGGTATCTGCGTCGGGAGACGCCCCGCGGGATGCTCGTGACGTTGCTCGCGGACCCGTCGGCGTCGGCGTCGGACCTGGCGACCGAACTCGGGGTGTCGCGGCCGACGGTCAGCAAGTACGCGGGCGAGCTGGAGGCGGCTGGGTTGTTGTCGCGCGAGGACGGGTACGCGGTTGCGGCGCCGGAGACGGTGCTGATGCTCGTCGTCGGGTACGCTGACAGTTTCGACGAGCGCGCGGTCCAGTTGGCGCGTGAGGCGGCGGACCTGGTGACCTTCGACGGCTGAGGCGCGTTCTCGCGGCTGGTCGGTGTCGCTGCTCGGTGGTGAGCGACGGCCGGGGTCTGGTTCGAGCGGTGACGAGGCCGGTAGTTCGAGCGGTGCGTTTCAGGCGGGGATGGCGTCGACGCTGCGGCCGTCGAGTGGGTCGTCGCCGTCCTGGATGGCGTCGAGGAAGTCTCGGGCGGTGATGTGGGTGCCGTCGGGGAGCGTGCAGGGGGCGGTCGCGACGAGTTCGCCGTCGTGTTCGAGCGTGAGGTAGACGACGGGCGTGTGGAGGATGGATTGGTCGGTGTCCGTGATCGGGTTGGTTCGGGTGTGGATGCGGAACGGCGTGGTGGGGTCGACGCGCTCGGTCTCGGCCCAGTCGGTGACGATCTCGTAGAGGGTGGCTGGTTCGCAGTCGCTGTCGAGGGCGACGGTGGTCGGCCATTCGGTGAACGTGCAGGCGTCGACTTTCCCGGTCGTCTCGAGCGTGCGTGCCGCGGCGACGATCTCGTCGAGTGGCTTGGAGATGGGCGTGTACGCTCTGTGGTACACCCGAAGGGTCGCGGTCATAACGAGTAATCTATAATCAACGTTCATCATAAACTGTTCGGTACGTGGCAACGTTTGGCACTATCTGGTGCGCTCGAACGGGGCTGCAAGCGTGCGAAGAATCCAGAAACCCCCGGCGAAGGGGCGGAAACGAGCCGCAAGCGGGCGCGAGCGGCCCGGACGACCCCCTCGGGGTGTCACGGCCCGACGAGGTCACAGCGGATGACAGGTCGATGACGACAGGGGTCGAGGTCGTCGACCCGAACCGAAGCGACCGCCTCAGACGGTCACCTTCCAGGTCGTCGACGAGGAGTACCCCCACTTCTCGACGTCCACGTCGAAGTCACCGCCGGCGATGGCGGTCATGTTCGTCCCCACCTCCTTCGCGGTCATGTCGAGGTCCTGCCCGATGAGGCGGGACTTGAAGTACGTCTTCATCTCCGCCTTCTCGCGGAGGTACTCGAGGATCCGGCATTGCTTGTCCGAGAGGTCGGTCGTCGCCGCGGCACTCGTGCTCATACCTCCATCGATGGCCCGTTCGACCTTAGGGGGTTTGGTACGGGTGGTTAATCCGCCGCTTGCTTGCGGTTACGGACTCGCGTTGGCCGTGCGCAGGCACCTGCTCGCCCCCGGTTGGTACGACCGGTTAACGCGACCGTACCCACACGACCGGGAACCGTGACGAGGGTTCCTGTCGGCGCCGGGAGTCGTTCAGAAACTTCTTACCGGCGGCTTGCCGATACGAACCCAATGAGTAGCGAGCCGGTCGAGGTGAGCGTCGTCCTCCCCGCCTACAACGAGGCGGCGACCATCCGACAGACGGTCGAGACGACGCTCGCGACGCTCGCCGAGTTCCTCCCCGCCGACGCGTACGAGGTCATCGTCGCCGAGGACGGCTGCGACGACGCCACGCCCGAGATCGCCGACGAACTGGCCGCCGCGGACGACCGCGTCCGGCACTTCCACGCCGACGAACGCCTCGGGCGCGGTGGCGCACTGGAACGCGCGTTCGAGGCGGCGGACGGCGAGACGCTCGTGTACTTCGACACCGACCTCGCCACGGACATGCGTCACCTCGAGGAACTCGTCGAGTCCATCCGGACGGAGGGCTACGACGTCGCCACCGGCTCCCGGTGGATCAGCGGGCAAGAGGCCGACCGACCGGCGAAACGCGGCGTCCCGAGTCGCGTCTTCAACGGACTCACGCGACTGTTCCTGCGCTCGGACCTCCGCGACCACCAGTGCGGGTTCAAGGCGTTCGACCGGGACGCCCTCGCGACGCTCATGCCGGCGGTCCAGGACCAGCACTGGTTCTGGGACACGGAACTGCTCGTGAAAGCGCAGCGACGAGGGATGCGCGTCAAGGAGTTCGCGGTGGACTGGGAGCCCAAGGGCGACACGAAGGTCGACCTCGTCAGGGACGTCTTCGGGATGGGCAGCCAGATACTGCGGACGTGGTGGGAGCTCTCGGTGTCGCCGCGCGTGAACCGGCGCGTTGGTATCGTCGCCGGCACGCTCCTGACGCTCGTCGCCATCCTCCTGATGCCGCTGTACCTCGACCCGTCGGAGGTCGTCGCGAAGATGGCGAACGCGAACGCGACGCTCGTCGCCGCCTCCGCGGTCGTGTACCTCCTCTCGTGGCCGCTACGAGGGAGCCGGTACCGCGACATCCTCGCGCAGATTGGGTACGATAGCGACGTCGGGTTCTTGACGGGCGCGATATTCATCAGTCAGACCGGGAACCTCGTGTTCCCCGCTCGCGCCGGTGACGCGGTCCGCGCGTACGTCGTGAAGGCGCGTCGGAAGGTGCCGTATCCCTCCGGGTTCGCGTCGCTCGCCGTGGAGCGCGTGTTCGACCTCCTCACCATCACGATGCTCGCCGGGAGCGTCCTCGTCGCCCTCGTGGCGACCGGGAACGCCACCGAACTGCTCTCCGTCGTCGCCGGCGACGGTGGGACGGGCGCCGGGGACGCGGGCCAGGCGGGACGGACGGCGGTGTACCTCGCCGGGGCCGTCGGCGTGCTCGCCATCGGGAGCGTCCTCGCCATCTTCGCGTCCGCACGCAGCGACGGGAACCGCATCGAGGCAGCGCTCTCGCGGGTGTCGTCGGACTCGTACGTGTCGATGGTCGCGGGCGTCCTCGAGCAGTTCGTCGGGGACATCCAGCGGGTCGCGAAAGACGAGCGGGCGTTCGCCAGCATCGCGGCGAGTTCGGTCGTCATCTGGTCGCTCGACGTCGTGACTGCGGTCGTCGTGATGCGTGCGTTCGGCGCGTTCGACGTGCTCGCGCTCCCGACGCTGCTGGGCGTGGCGTTCTTCGCGGTGAGCGTCGGGAACCTCGCGAAGGTCCTCCCGCTCACGCCGGGTGGCGTCGGCCTCTACGAGGGCGCGTTCACGCTCCTCGTCGTCGGGTTGACGCCCGCGCCGATAACGGGCGAGGTCGCGCTCGCGGTGGCGGTCGTCGACCACTTCGTGAAGAACGCGGTCACGGTCGTGGGTGGGCTCGCGTCGATGCTCGTGCTGAACGTGTCGCTGACGGAGGCGGTCGCGGAGAGCGCGGAGTCGCCGGAGACGACGGAGTCGGAGACGGTGAACCAGTAGTCGGGACCTGCGCAGTCGTCAGTACGCGTCGGTGACGAACGGGCCGAGTGCGCCGGCGACGGCGGTCTCGAGCGCCGTCGTTCGCGTGACGGCGTTCCCGGTGAGGACGCCGGCGGCGCCTTCCTGGGTGGCGACGCTCTCGCGGCCGTAGACGTCGTCCATGACGGGGCCGAGTTCCTCGCCGGCGTCGACGCGCGCGGCGACGTCGTCGGGGAGTCTGAGTGCGGGCCCGCTCGCGGTCTCGACGCGGTCGCCGTCGGTGACGGCGGCCCACATCACGAGGTAGGTGCCGTCGGTGCCGTCGAAGCTTGCGACGCCGCCTTCGATGCCGACGCCGAGGTCGAACCCGCCGTGGTCGTAGGCGCGGCGCGCTCGCGTGACGGCGCCGTCGAGGGTCTGGGCGTGGCCGCGGGGTTGCTCGGGGACGCCGCTGTCGACGTCGACGGCGTCGACGCTGAGGCCGGGCATCCCGCCGATGGCGGATTCTGTCGCGGAGCGCTTCACGGGATTCGTGGAGCCGACGCCGACGAACATACGCGAGGAAAGGGGGCGCCGTGGGTATAGGCGTTACTCACGCGGTATCGTGTCGGCGTCGACGGTGGCGTCCGAGTGGCGTGCTCCGTCAGGGTGGTGACGTGTATGGACGGGCTGGCGACCACGTGGTAGTATTTAGGTGTTTTGTTGCTCGTTCACACACACCGGTCTCGCTCGTGATTACTCCGGTTCTGGAACAAAATTCCGAAACCCTTTTGTGTTGGCGTGTGGCATCAAGGTGTTACGGAACTGCGGGCGCCCGGGTTTTCACCTTCGGCCGCTCCCACCCCCGGTAGCCCCCGCCTTCGCACCAACCATGACCGACGCACGAACACGAACCCGAACGCGAGTCGCGAGCACCGAGGACGAGAAACAAGAGGGCGACGAGGTAACCTGCCCGGAATGCAACGGTGACGTCATCCAGGACGGCCAGGAGACCGTCTGCAACATGTGCGGGCTCGTCGTCGACACCGACGAGGTCGACCGCGGCCCCGAGTGGCGTGCGTTCGACGCCCAGGAGAAGAACGAGAAGTCCCGCGTCGGCGCCCCGACGACGAACACGATGCACGACAAGGGCCTGTCGACGAACATCGACTGGCGCGACAAGGACGCCTACGGCAACTCGCTGGACTCCCGGCAGCGCGAGAAGATGCAGCGCCTCCGCAAGTGGAACGAGCGCTTCCGCACCCGCGACTCGAAGGAACGGAACCTCAAGCAGGCGCTCGGCGAGATCGACCGGATGGCGTCGGCGCTCGGCCTCCCGGACAACGTCCGCGAGACCGCCTCCGTCATCTACCGTCGTGCGCTCGACGAGGACCTCCTGCCCGGTCGCTCCATCGAGGGCGTCGCGACGTCCTCGGTGTACGCTGCCGCGCGCCAGGCTGGCGTCCCGCGCAGTCTCGACGAGATCAGCGAGGTCTCCCGCGTCGAGAAGAACGAGGTCGCTCGCACGTACCGGTACGTCGTCCGCGAACTCGGCCTGCAGGTCAAGCCCGCGGACCCCGAGAGCTACGTGCCGCGGTTCGCGAGCGGTCTCGAACTCAGCGACGAGGCCGAGCACCGCGCGCGCTCGCTCCTGAAGACCGCGAAGGAGAAGGGCGTCCACTCCGGGAAGTCCCCGGTCGGCCTCGCCGCCGCCGCCGTCTACGCCGCGAGCCTCCTCACGAACGAGAAGACGACGCAGGCCGCGGTCAGCGAGGTCGCGGACATCAGCGAGGTCACCATCCGCAACCGCTACCACGAACTGCTGGAAGCCGAGGACACGCTCGGACTCGCCTGAACCGGGAGCTGGACGAACAGCCGCTTCCAGACCGTCGTCTCCGGATCGTCGGTCGGTCCCTGACCGACTGCGAGGACGCCCGGTTCGTTCTCAAAGCGCGTCGAACGCCGTCGGGTAGCTGACGGCTCCCGAGACGTCGTCGTCGACGTCGTCGAGGAGTGCGAGTGCCTGGAAGTCGTCGTCGGGCAGGTCGAAGGCGTTCTGGAGTCCCCACCGTGTGGCGGGTTCGAACCCGAAGCGCGAGTAGTACGCGAGGTCGCCGTGGAGGACGACGACCGCGTAGTCGAGGTCCCGGCAGCGGTCGAGTGCGTGCTCGACGAGCGCGGTGCCGATACCTTCGTTCTGGCGTGCTGGGTGGACGGCGACGGGTGCGAGCGCGAGTGCGTCGTCGGTCCCGGCGACGTCGACCTCGGTGAGGAGGACGTGCCCGAGGACGCGGTCGGTCGTGGCGTCCTCGGCGGACGCGTCGTCCTCGACCGCGACGATGGAGAGCGCGGGGACGAAGGCGTCGCTCTCGCGGAGTGCGTCGACGAGTCGCGCCTCGTCGTCGGTCGGGAACGCGGCGCGGTGGAGCGCGTCCACCGCGTCGTGGTCGACGGCGGTCCCGGGGCGGAACTGCATCACGTCCCGAGGACGCCGACGGTCGCCGTAACGGTTCCGGACCCTCGCGGCGTGATGGCGGGTGCGGTTCGTGCGAGCGCAGTCAAGCGCTGTCGCTTCGCGCACGTTTTTCCGCGGTGGCGGCGAAGGCGAGGCATGGACTTCGAGTCGTTCGTGCTGGCGGCCGCGACAGACGACCTCGCGGACGCGGAGACGGCGGTGGCGCGGGAGCACGCGGACGCGGTCGAGTATCGGATGGACGCGGTGGATGCGGCGGCGGAGGCGGGTGCGGTGTCGCCGTCGGTGACCGCGCTCGCCGAGTACGACGGTGACCTCCCCGTCATCGCGACGAACCGAGCCGCGTGGGAGGGCGGGGAGGCGGGCCCGGCGGTGCCGCCGAGCGAGCAGGATGCGGTCACGGCGAGCGAGGACCGGAATCGCCTGGAGTCGCTCGCCGCGGCGGCGAGCGTCGACGCGGTCGAGGCGGTCGACGTGGAACTGGCGAGCCTGGCGGCGGACGCGCCGGGCGTCGACGTCGTCCTCGGCGAGACGGCAGCGAACGACGTCGCGGTGGTCGCGTCGACGCACGACTTCGAGGGGACGCCGTCGCGGGACGCGATGCGGGAGTCGCTCCAGGCTGGACTCGAGTACGGTGACGTCGCGAAGCTCGCGGTCACCGCGGCGTCCCGCGAGGACGCGCTCGACGTGCTCGCGGTCACGCAGGAGTTCGCGGCGCGCGACGAGCCGGTGGCGACGATGGCGATGGGCGAGGTCGGCCGGCACACTCGTGCGGTGGCTCCCGTCTACGGGTCGAAGATCGGGTACGCGCCGGTCGACGCGGCCGACGCGACGGCGCCCGGCCAGTACGACCTCGCGACGCTCGCGGACCTCGTCGAATCGCTCGAATGACGGCTTCCGGGGTCGGTTCTCGAAAGGTCGATGCGAGCGCCGTCTCGCGGCGGAAGCCGAGTGTGATGCGGCGCCGTCGCCGGTTCCGGCCGCTTCGAGCACCCCGAATCCGTCGGCTCCGCGAAACCGAACGGTAAAGTCCCCGGCGAGAAAACGCCGGCGCATGCTCGGTACTCGGGTGCGCGCCGTCGTCGTCGGCATCTGCTCGCTGCTCCTGCCGGGGCTCGGCCAGGCCCTCATCCGTCGGTGGGTGCGCGCCCTCTTCTTCCTCGGCCTCTTCATCACCACGGTCGCCGTGTTCGTCCCGGAGTCCGCGCTCACCGCCGACGTCCCGCTCGACGGCCTCTTCGCGCACGCTCAAGCGGTCAGCCAGAACATGTCCGACTGGGGAACCATCGCCATCACCGTCGTCCAGTTCGGTGCGATGATGGACGCGTACGTCCAGACGCTCCAGCGCCCCACCCAGACCACCGAAGGGCCGACGTGCCCGCGTTGCGGGCGCGAGGTCGAGCCCACGCACGGCTTCTGTCAGTGGTGCACGTACGAGTTCGAGGAACCCGCCGACAACTGAGTCGGTTCCCGACCGGACTGGCGGCGAGCCCGCGGACGTCCGGTTACTTCTCGATGATGCGTTCGTCGACCGCCTCGCCGAAGTGTCGCGCGGTGTCCTCGTAGTACACGAGCAGTTCGTCGCCGGGTTCCAGGTCCGTGACCGCGGTCCGACCCTCGCGGGTGTGGACCTTGATCGTCTCGGCGTTCTGGAGGAGCGTCTCGAAGCGGTCGCCGTCCCGTTCGAGCTCCACGCGGAACATCGGGCGGCGTTCGATCTTCGCGCGGCCGACGACGGCTTCGCGCGTGCCGCCGTCGGCGTCGACGAGCTGGACCTCGTCGCCCGACCCGAGTTCGCTCAGGTACTTCGTGCCGCCGTCGGGCGTGCGAACGTACGCGTGGACCGCGCCGGCGTTCACGCGGAACGGCCGGGAGGCGACGTACGGCGACTCCGCGGTCTCGGCGTGCACGAACACGAGGCCGCGACTCATCGACCCGACGAGCATCCCCTCGTCGTCGTCCATCAGCGACGCGGTGTCGACGCAGACGCGGTCCGCGCTCCCGGTCTGCTCGATGCTCGTCACCTCCGCCCACGACAGGTCGAGGTGCTCGCGTTCCGTCGCGTCGCGCTCCTCGACGGTCTCGCGGATGACGTCCGGGTCGTCAGAATCCAGGAGGACCGCGTCCGCGCCGAGTTCGAGCGTTTCGAACGCCGTCCGCGCCTCCTCGGCGGTCGTCACGCCCGCGACGAGCGTGGTCTCGTCGCCGATGCGCGCGATGAGGTTCTCCAGGGGGATGATCGTCCAGTCCTCGCCGACGACGACGGTGTAGTCGCCGGCGTCGGCGGCGGCCTCCGCGAACGCCTCGTACTCCTTCCCGCGGATCTCGACGTACGAGCCGTCGGCCGCGCCGCGACGCACCGTCGACAGGTCCGCGGACCCGGAGAGGTCCGGCGGGAGCGACACCGTCCCGTCGCCTTCCCCGCCCTTCCCGACGAGGTACGCGTCCGCGGCCTCGACGTCGACGGCGTCCTCGCCCTCCTCGTCGTCGTCGCTCTCCGCGTCCTCGATGCGGTCGACGCCGTTGTCCTCGGCGTCGTCCACGAGCGTGCTGTCCCCGGCCGCGCTGAACGCCGCGACGTTCACCTCGCCGAGCTCGCGGACGCGCTCCACGTCCGCTTCGTCGACGACCACCCAGTCGACGCCGGCTTCCAGGCCGGCGGTGATGCGACGCCGTCGCGCGTCCCAGTCGCCGACCTCGTCGTCGGCCTTCAGCCAGACTTCGCGTGTCATGCCCGACTCTCCTCGGGGCGGTCGCTTGAACGTGGCGGATGCGTCAACGCCACCGCTCGTTCGCGTCCGCGAGTGCGTCCGCAGCAGAGCTCACTGCTCGCGGTCCGCGTCGTCGCCCGGGATGTCAGTGCTCGCGGTCCGCGTCGTCGTCCGGGCCGTCAGTGCTCGCGGTCAGCGTCGTCGCCGGATACGCTGGGCTTGCCGTCCTGCTCGTCGGGGGCCGAGCCGTCCCAGTCGCGCGCTTCGGGGTCGTACGCCGGTACGCCACTGGGGGCGGTCTCGTCCAGGGATACTGCGTCCGGTCCGTCGTCCGCGGTCGAGCGTGCCGGATCGTCGGCCCCTCCGACGGCGTCGTCGGTCCCCTCGGACGCGTCGCCGGACGGTTCCGCGCCGTCCTCGGCGTCGTGGTCGGGGTCGAAGTCGTCGCCGGGTCGTACGGCGAGCCGGCCGGCGGTCGCGGTGAGCGCACTCCCGACGGCCGCCGGGACCGCGAACCCGAGCGCGTTCCCCGCCATCGTCCACGTCCGGAGGACCACCGGGCCGGACCGGACGAGGTAGCCGTTCTCGGTCGGGGCGTACGCGAGGTGCCCGAGCCCGACGAGCGCGACGTACCCGAGGGCGGTCCCGACGGCGACGCCGACCGACGCCGCAGCGACCACGCTGCGTCGCGACGCCGCCGACGGGGACCGCGTCGCGGCGACGAAACCCGCCGCGAGCGCGACGAACAGCAACACCCACGGGCCCTCGCCGAGCGCGGTCCCCGTGACCTGGTTCTGGTAGCGCTGCTGGGCGTCCTCCACGGACTCCTGGACCGGCTCGTCGTTCGTGTCGACGGGGTCGCCGCCGACGGTGCCGAGCGCGTGCGGGAGCGCGCCGACGACCAGTCCGGTGACGACGAGGAGCGCGACGAGCAGGAGCGAGAGTCGCCACGCGACGACGTCGTCCACGACTCCGGGGCCGCGACGGACCACTCGACGCAGGCGTCCGTCCGCCATCAGCTCTCGCCCTCCGTGGGAGCGTC
Source organism: Halorubellus salinus (assembly GCF_020567525.1). Classification (GTDB taxonomy): domain Archaea; phylum Halobacteriota; class Halobacteria; order Halobacteriales; family Natrialbaceae; genus Halorubellus; species Halorubellus salinus. Next base: position 140,415 of record NZ_JAJCVI010000002.1, on the reverse strand, counting down.
GGCTGCGAGAGCGACGACGGCCGTGCCGACGGCGGTGACGACCGCGACCACGACGGCGTTCACGGAGAGTGCACCGACGTCACTCAGCATGGTCTCCGTCCGACCACCGCCGAGTTCGATGGGCGGGAGGACCGCGGGCGCGACGGTTCCGACGAGCACGTACCCGACGGCGACGGCGACGCCCGCCGCGAACGCGAGCACGACCGGCCTCGGGACTTGGCCGCCGATCATGGCGCTGGCGACGGCGCGGCCGCTCCCGCCAGTGGCGCGCTCGCCCCCGCCAGCGGTGCGGACGCCGGCGGCGGCGACCATCGCGAACGCCGCGAGGAACAGCGGTGCGCTCTCGACGCCGTCGTACGCGAGGACGTACACGTAGAACAACCGGCGAGCCGCGGGGTCGCGGTCCGCGACGACGTCGCCCACGACGCCCGGGGTCTCGACGGGCGGCGTCAACACCAAGCCGGACGTGAAGGGGACGAGTGCGACCGTGACGCCGGCGGCGACCGTCGCCGCCGCGACCGCGAGCGTCCCGCGGCCGACGTCCAAAGGGCCGACCGACACCGCGCCTTCCAATCCTCCAGACATGTCCGAACGCGCGAATGCCGTCGGCAAAAGCGTTCCGCGTCGGTCAGTCGCCGTCGTCGCCGGTGCCGTCCCAGTTCCGTCCGTCGGGGTCGTACGTCGGCGTGTGGGACCCACTGCTGCGCCCCGGCCCGGTCTCGCGGTAGTCGCTCGCCGGCCCGCTCCCGTCCGCGGACGCGTCGTCAGCGGGGACGCGCTCGGGGCGCTCGCTGCTCCCGTCGCCGTCGTTGCGGGTGGCCCCGGAGGCGTCCCCGTCGGGGTCGGCTTCCCCGCCGGACGCGACCTCGGCGTCCTCGGTGACGTCGGTTTCGTCGTCACTGACGAGACGCCCGCCCGGGTCGGGTTCGACGAGCGTTCCGGCGACGCCCGCGAGCGCGCTCCCGACGGCGGTGACCGCGGCGAGCGCGAGCGCGTTCGTCGCGATGGCACCGAACCGGAGCGACACCGGGAACTGCTCGACGATGTAGCCCTCCGCCGCCTCGCCGTACGCGAGGTGGCCGACCGCGACGAACGCGACGTACCCCACCGCGATACCGACCGCTGAACCGAGGACGACCGACCCGACTCGGGTCCATCGCGTGCCGCGAGCGCGGACCGCGCCCGCGAACGCGACGCCGACGGCGACCACCGGCAGGAGCGTCGGCGCGAACAGGAACGCGAGGTTCGTCAGGTAGTTCTGGTAGCGCTGGCGCGCGCCGTCCGCCGACTCGGGGTCCGGCGTCGGGCCACTCCCGGTGTCGACGGCGTCCGCACCGACCGCGCCGAGCGCGTGCGGGACGAACGCGAGCGCAACGGCGACCGCCACGACCGCGAGCGCCACGCCAACGATCACGGGCCGGGCCCGGAGGCCGTTCGCGGCACGCCCGCCCGCCACTCGGAGGTCGTCGACGTCGAACGTGTCGTCGTCGCGTCCGCTCATGTCGCAGTGCTACGGTGCCCCCGGCAAAAGCTTTCTCCGTGCGAGTCCGCGACGCGCTACCTGGAGGTGCACGCCGCGGCGACCCCCGCCAGGAACGCCGCGACCGCCGTCGGCGCGCTCGTCCCGAGCGCGTTCGCGAGGACGCTCGCGACCGATATCGTCGGCGGATACGACGCCACGAGGTACCCGCCCGGGACCGCGGCGTACGCCTGCGTCACGACCGCGACGAACGCACCGTACCCGACGACGGCACCGACGAACGCACCGACCGCCACGCGGGCAGGCACCGGCCACGACGACCGCCCTCGCGAACCGACCGCAGCGAACGCCGCGAGCGCTCCCACGACCGGCATCACAACCGGCGCGAACGCCACCACGCGGTCCGCGACCTCGTTCCGGTATCGCTTCCGCGGGTCCTCCTGGAACGCCTCCACGGACGGCGGCGGCCCCGGGTCGGTCACCACCGGGTCGTCACCGAAGCCACCGACCGCGTGCGGAACGAACGCCACCGCCAGCCACGCCGCCGCGACGACGAGCGCGACCGCTAGCGCGGGCCGCCACCGCCCCCACGCTGCTCGTTCACACATACCGCACGCTCGGGCCGGGACGACCCTAAGCCACTCGCTACTCCACGGGAACGTGCGCCGCGTCGCCGATCCGCGGCCGCTCGACCCGCCCGTCGAGGGTCGGGCCGACGCCGACCTCGCGAGCGTACGCGACGATGGCGTCGTACTGGACGCCGTGCTCGGCGACGACCTGCTCCCGGGCGAGCTCCGGGTAGAGGTGGTCGGTGACGACGAAGTACTCGGTCGCGGCGACGCGATACGACGCCGCGTCGTCCAGGGGCTCGCCGCCGACGCGTATCGCGCGGAACTCGCGCTCGACGTCGTCCCAGACGACCTGGGCTCCCGAGACGTGCCCGAACTTCCGATGCGTCTCGAACGCGTCGTGCAGCGTCGTCCGCTCTAGGACCGCCCGCAGCGTCTCGCCGTCGACCTCGCACGTCACGAGGTCGCCCTCGAACGGCACGAGCCCGACGAGGTCGCCGACCGTGACGTCGCCCGCGAGCGCGTCCCGCGTCCGGATGCCACCGGGCGTCATCACGGCGACGTCCGCGTCGGCCGCCCACCGGTACGCGTCCGTGACGAGGTTCCCGACGCGGCTCTCCGCGCGGTCCGTCGCCGCCTTCGAGCAGTCGATGGGGCCGTCGACGGTCGCGACCACCTCCGCCAATCCCGCGTCAGTGTGCGCGTCAGCGACCGTCTCCCGGAGCGACTCGTGCACCGGCTGGTCGGCGGTCGCGACCAGGTCCGGCTCGAGCGCGCTCGAGCCGCCGGGGTCGTCGCCGTCGACCGCGGGGACCGTCGCGTGCACGAAGTGCCGAGCGCCGTTCCCGGGTCGCGCGTACGCCGTCCCGTCGACCACGTCCACGCACGGCTCGTGCGTGTGCCCGTCGAGCACGGCGTCGACGTCCAGCTCCGCCGCCAGCTCGGCGCCGAGCGGCTCGCCGACGTGCGCGAGCACGACGGTCGCGTCCACGCCACGCTCGCGGACCGCCGCCACCCCCGCCCGAGCCGCCGCCATAGGCTCGCGGAAGTCCAGGCCCGACGCCGCGGGCGCCATCGCCCCCGTCTTCGGACTCGCCACCCCCACGACGCCGACCGTCCACTCGCCCGCCTCCACGGTCGTCCACGGCACCGTCTCCGCGGCCGCGAACCGACTCGCACCCGCGCCTTCGCCCTCGAACGCGTTCGCCACCACGTACTCCTGGGGCGCCGCCCCCACCAGCTCGCGAGCGCGACCCGGCCCGTGGTCGAAGTCGTGATTCCCCAACGTCTCCGCTACCGACCCCACCGCCTCGAAGAACGACAACGCGTGCTCGCCACGCGTCGACAACGCCAACAACCCCGGTCCGAACGAATCCCCCGTCCCAACCACCAGCACCGGCTCGCCCGCCTCCCGGAGCGCGTCCCGCCGCGACACCAACCCACCAGCCAACCGCGCCACCCGCACTGGCTCATCGAACGCGTTCTCGACGTCAGAATACTGCAGGAGATGCAACGCCATACCCACACGACACCACCCCCACCCACTTCACCACACCGCACCCACGACACCACACCACACGCCCACTCGCCGTCCCACCGCCCCACGGACACGACCCCCGAAACGGCGGCCTGACAGTCAGCGTATTCCTGAAGAACCGAGAGGCCTCGGTACGTTTGACGAATCGAGAGGCTGCCGTATGCGTGAGGAGTCAGTAGAGAAACGGCGACCTGGCGGTCGCCGTATGCTCGTGCGACCGGTTAACTCACGTCGATTCGTTCGACGCCGTCCACTTCGAGGACGAGGTCCTTCCCGTACGCGGACGACGGCGTCTGGTAGCCGACGGGGGCGTCGCCGTCGAGGACCTTCCGCGTACACAGGAGCGCGGTATCTCGCGTCAACGCGTACCCGTTCGGGGTCTCGAGGCGCGACACGACGGTGTCGCCCTCTGCGGTCTCGGCCTCGCCGTATATCTCGCCGCTGCCCTCGCGGAGTTGCTCGTCGTCCGGGCCGTCGATGCGGCGGTCGACGAGCCACTTCAGGAGCGACTGCGCGGGCCCGGACTGGATGACGGGCGCGAGCTTCCGGAACTGGCGGATGCGCTTGATGGTGTCCGGGTGCGTCTCCGAGTACACGCGGACGTTCCCGATACCCGTCGAGTGATACGCCGTCACCACGTCCCCCCACGGGATCGTCATCCCGCTCCGGGTACCGTGCGAGAACTCGAACTCGCGGTCGTCGAACGCCTGCGGGACGCGCTTCAACTCGCCGTTCTCGCGGATGACGCCGTCGTCACCGAAGTTCTCCACCATCGTCATCGCCGTTCCGCGCGAGAGCCCGCCCATCCCGCCGAGTGCGAGCGTGAGCGACTCCGCCTCGGGCAGTCTGTCGTGGAGGTGCGCAGCGAGGCAGTCCGACGGCACCACGTCGAACCCCGTCCCTGGAAGGAGCATGACGCCCGCGTCCTCGGCTTCGTCGCTTCGCTTCGCGAGCGCGTCGAACACCTGCCACTCGCCCGTGATGTCCAGGTAGTGCGTCCCCGTCTCGATGCACGCGTCCACCATCGGCTCCGCGGTCGCCGAGAACGGCCCCGCGCAGTTCAGAACCACGTCGAAGTCCGCGACGACGCCCGCCACGTCGTCGTCGACGCTGAACACCTCGCTCTCCAGCGCCAGTTCCGCGGCCTGCTCGCGGACCTTCTCGCCGTTCCGCCCCGCCACCACGGGGTCGAGGTCCGACGACGCCGCCGCCTGCTTCGCGATCAACGCACCAGTATACCCGTAAGAGCCGTAGATGAGGACGTTCTCCGCCATGTCCCTCCCCTGCGCGCTCCGCTCGGAAAAGCCTACGTGAACTCGCAACCGAGCGAACTCGGATTTATCGGGTCGCGGTCGTGACGCCGACCGACGTCGACGACGCACGCCCTGCGACGCGGTAACAAAAGTTCACGAGTCCCTCATCTCGATTCGCGTGACGCGAACATTCGTTCCCGACTGGAACACTGTTAATACGCCCAGGCGATTAGTCCACGACGATGAGAATGCGAAACCGCGATTGGTGGCCCGAGCAGTTGGAAGTGGACATCCTCGACCAGAACGCGCGCGACGTCGACCCGATGGGCGAGGACTTCGACTACGCCGAGGCCTTCCAGTCGCTGGACCTCGACGCCGTCAAGGACGACATCGAGGACGTCATGACGACGTCCCAGGACTGGTGGCCGGCGGACTACGGCCACTACGGGCCGCTGTTCATCCGGATGGCGTGGCATAGCGCCGGCACATACCGAACGAGCGACGGCCGCGGCGGCGCCGCCGAGGGCATGCAGCGCCTGCCGCCACTGAACTCGTGGCCGGACAACGCGAACCTCGACAAGGCCCGACGCCTGCTGTGGCCCGTGAAGAAGAAGTACGGCCGGAGCCTGTCGTGGGCGGACCTCATGATCCTCGCAGGGAACGTCGCCATCGAGTCGATGGGCGCGAAGACGTTCGGGTTCGCTGGCGGACGCGAGGACGCGTTCGCACCCGACGAGTCCGTCGACTGGGGGCCGGAGACCGAGATGGAGGCGTCCGAGCGCGTCCCCGAACCCGGCCAGATCAGCGGTGACCTCGGTGCGACCGTGATGGGTCTCATCTACGTGAACCCCGAGGGCCCCGACGGGAACCCTGACCCGGACCTGTCGGCGAAGAACATCCGCGAGTCGTTCAGTCGGATGGCGATGAACGACGAGGAGACGACCGCGCTCATCGCCGGCGGACACACGTTCGGGAAGGTCCACGGCGCGGCCGACCCCGACGAGCACGTCGGCCCGGAACCCGAGGCCGCACCCATGGAGAAGCAGGCGCTCGGCTGGGAGAGCGACTACGAATCCGGGAAAGGTGGTGACACCATCACGAGCGGTATCGAGGGCCCGTGGACGCAGTCGCCCATCAACTGGGACCTCGAGTACGTCGACAACCTCCTCGACTACGAGTGGGAACCCGAGAAGGGTCCCGGTGGCGCGTGGCAGTGGACGCCGACCGACGAGTCCCTGCACGGGAGCGCCGACCCCGCGCACGGCGACGACCCGGAGACCCCGATGATGCTGACGACGGACATCGCGCTGAAGCGCGACCCCGACTACCGCGAGGTCCTCGAGGAGTTCCAGGACAACCCGATGGCGTTCGGGATGGCGTTCGCGAAGGCGTGGTACAAACTGACTCACCGCGACATGGGGCCGCCGGAGCGGTTCCTCGGTCCGGAGGTTCCCGAGGAGGACATGCTCTGGCAGGACCCGCTCCCGGACCGCGACTACGAGCTCGTCGACGACGACGCGGTCGCGGAACTGAAGTCGGAACTCCTCGAGTCGGACCTCTCGCGGAGCGAGCTCGTCAAGACGGCGTGGGCGGCGGCGTCCTCGTACCGCGACAGCGACAAGCGCGGTGGCGCGAACGGCGCTCGCGTCCGCCTGGAACCCCAGCGGAGCTGGGACGTCAACGAGCCGGCGGCGCTCGAAGACGCCCTCGAGACGCTCGAAGGCATCCAGACGACGTTCAACGAATCGCGGTCGGACGGCACGCGCGTGTCGCTCGCCGACCTCGTCGTGCTCGGCGGGAGCGCGGCCATCGAACAGGCGGCTGCTGACGCCGGCTACGACGTCGAGGTCCCGTTCGAACCGGGCCGCGTGGACGCCTCGGAGGACCAGACGGACGTCGACTCCTTCGAAGCGCTGGAACCGGAGGCGGACGGCTTCCGGAACTATCTCGGCGAGGACCTCGACCGACGCCACGAGGAGGTCCTCGTGGACAAGGCGGAGCTCCTGAACCTCACCGCACCCGAGATGACGGTGCTCGTCGGCGGCCTGCGCGCGCTCGGCGCGACCTACGACGACACCGACCGCGGCGTGTTCACTGACGACCCGGGGACGCTCACGAACGACTTCTTCACGACCCTGCTCGGGATGGACCTCGAGTGGGAGCCGACGTCGGACGCGAAGGAGGTCTTCGAGGGGTACGACCGCGAGAGCGGCGACCTCGAGTACGAGGCGACGCGCTTCGACCTCGTCTTCGGGTCGAACTCGCGGCTCCGCACGGTCGCCGAGGTCTACGCGGCCGACGACGGCGAGGAGAAGCTCGTCCAGGACTTCGTCGACGCCTGGCACAAGGTCATGACGAACGACCGCTTCGACCTCGAATAACGACGAGCACGACCACTGCGGACGGACCTCGGTCGCTCGCGAACCGCTCTCTCTATCTCCGCGTTTTCTTTCCGGTCACAAGAGACGTGTACTCGCCAACGAGAAGCAGATGCAGTCGCGAGACGCGGATGCAGGTGCGAGAAAAAGAGACAGTCGCGAGACGCGGATGCGGTTGCGAAGGAACGAGCGTGTCGTGTCGCGGTCAGTCGAGGTCGTAGAGCGCGCCGTACTTCTCGGTGACGTAGTCGAGGAAGTAGTCCGCGGTGTAGGATTCACCGGTCGCCTCGCGGACGAGGTCGTCGGTCTCGTAGCGCTTCCCGTGGCCGTGGACGTGCTCGTTCAGCCACTCCATGAGCGGGTCGAACTCGCCTTCGCGGAGCTTCGCGTCCAGGTCGTCGACGTCGTCCTCCGCGGCGGCGTACAGCTGGCTGGCCAGCACCGACCCGAGCGAGTACGTCGAGAAGTACCCGAAGCTGCCGTGACTCCAGTGGATGTCCTGCAGGCAGCCTTCGGCGTCGGTCTCGGGGCGGATGCCGAGGTACTGCTCGTACTTGTCGTTCCACGCCTCCGGGACGTCCTCGACGTCGAGGTCGCCGCTGATGAGGTCGCGCTCGATCTCGAACCGTACCACGATGTGCATGTGGTACGTGAGCTCGTCCGCTTCGACGCGGATGAGGTTGTCCTCGTACACCTGGTTCGCCGCCTCGTAGGCGTCCTCGACGGTCACGTCGTCCAGGTCGTCGAAGTGGTCCTTGAGGACCGGGAGGAAGTGCTGCCAGAACGCCTTCGAGCGCCCGACGTGGTTCTCCCAGAGGCGACTCTGGGACTCGTGCACGGTCAGGTCGCGGGCTTCACCGAGGGGCGTCCCGTAGTGTTCGTCCGGGAGGCCGAGCGTGTACGTCGCGTGCCCGAACTCGTGAACCGTCGAGTACGCCGCGCCCAGCGGGTCCGCTTCGTCGAAGCGGGTGGTGACGCGCGCGTCGAACTGCGTTCCCGACGAGAACGGGTGCGGCGCCTCGTCGAGCCGGCCGCGGTCCCAGTCGTACCCGAGTTCGTCCAGGACCGCGCGCACGAACTCCAGCTGGTCGTCCGCGTCGTACGTCCCGTCGAACGAATCGAGTGCGAGGTCGGCGTCGCTCTCCCGAATATCGTCGATGAGCGGCGGGAGCTCCTCCTTGAGCCGCTCCAGAACGCGCTCTGCGGTATCCAGCCCGAGGTACGGCTCGTACTCCTCGAACAGCGTCTCGTAGGGGTCCTGGTCGGGCGCGATGTGCTCGGCGTACTCGCGCTTCAGCTCGACGAGCTCCTCGAGTGCGGGCGCGAACGTCGAGAAATCGTCGGCCTCCTTCGCCCCCTTCCACGTCGGATGCGCCTCACTCGTCTTCTGGGAGATCTCCTCGACGAGCTCGGTCGGAACGCTGGTCGCACGCTCCCGCTCCCGCGATATCTCGCGGACGACCGCCTGCTGCTCGTCGGTCAGGTCGACGTCGGCGAGCGCGTCGAGCTGCTCGCCGAGCTCGTCGCTCGTCAGTATCTCGTGGCTCACGGCGGACAACGCCGCGGTCTGCCGGGAGCGAGCGGGCGTCCCGCTCTCGGGCATCATGACCTCCTGGTCCCAGGACAACACCTGGCCCGCGTACCCGAGGTTCTTGTATCGCTGCACCGTCTCCAGGAACTCGTCGTACACCGCCGGCGTCTCCGTCGCCGCAGAAGCGTCTGTAGCCATCGGGAAATAGTTGCCGTCGTCCGGTCAAGAAACCACGGTTTCCGGAGCGACGACAGCGTGATAGCGTCCGCGACGCCGCCGGGTTCACCGACCCCGTGACTTATCAACCACTCCGTCGTGGTTCCCGGTATGCTCTCGCCGTACGCGAGCTTCGAGGTGCTCGCGCTCGTCGCCGCGAGCCTCTGCGGCGTGCACGCGTACCGGACCAGCGACCTCCCGTTCTTCGCCACGTCGGTCGTCTACGGGCTCGTCCTCGAGAAACTCGTCGTCGTCGGGTTCGAGAACTACACGTACCCCGCCGCGCGCTTCCTCGACGTCGCCGGCATCCCGATAGCCATCGGGCTCGGGTGGAGCGTCGTCCTGTACGCGGGCTACGACGCCGCGCGCCGCATGGCCGTGGGGCACCCGACGCGAGCGGCGTTCGTCGGCCTGTTCGTCCTCCACGTCGACCTGGCGCTGGACGCGATCGCCATCCGGTTCGAGCCGGTCGGGTTCTGGACGTGGACGCCGGCGGGCGCGTACTTCGGGGTCCCGATCGGGAACTTCTTCGGGTGGTTCGCCGTCGGATTCCTGTTCGTCGTCGTCTACGACGCGGCCGTCGCGCGGACCGACGTGCGAGCGCCGGGCGCGACGACGCGGACGGTCCTCCGGGGGCGAGCGGTCGCGGCCGCGGTCACGCTCGTCGCCGCGAGCGCGCTCATCTACCTCGCGATGGTGGCGTTCGAGGCGGTCGCGGTCGGCGTCGTCTGGCGGAAGACCGCCGTGCTCGTCGCCTGCGTCGCGGTCGCCGCGGTCGCCGTCGCGAGGACCGACCTCGTGCTTCGACAGCCGGCCGCGCTCCCGTCGGCCGCGGTGTCCCTGACGCACCTCTACTTCCTCGGCGCGCTCCTCTGGCTGGACGTTCACCGCGAGGAGCCGGTCCTGCTCGCGGTGAGCCTCGCGATGCTCGCCGTCGCGGCCGCGCTCCACGTGGTCCCGGCGCTCGCGGGGGACCGCGGCGCGGGCGAGGACCGCGACCCGAGTCAGGAGACCGATGACGCGGCGACCCGCTCGTAGAGCCGTCGGCAGCGCTCGAGGACGGCGACGCTCGCGCTCTCGGCGTCGGTGTGCGCTTCGCCGGGTTCGGCGACGCCACAGACCACGCACTCGACGCCGGCGCGGTCGTCGAGCCAGCCGGCGTCGGTCGCGTGGGGCTTCGAGACGTGCTCGGGCGACTCGTTCTGGACGCTGTCGGCGGCGGCGAGCACGGCGTCCGCGAACGCGTCGTCGTCACAGCGCATCGGCGGGAGGTCCTGGTCGACCGTCACGGAGACGCCGTCGACGGCCTCGACGCGCTCGACGGCGGCGCGCTCGCCGGGGACGGTGCGTTCGTCGACGGTCACCTCGCAGGTGTCGGGGACGACGTTCCACGCGCTCCCGCCCGCTATCTCGGTGACGACGACGCTCCCCGACACCGTCTCGCCCGCGACGTCGACGGTCGGCCACGGGAGGTCCCGGAGGACGTCCACTGCGTCCGTCGCCCGATAGATGGCGTTCTCGCCTGCGTCGGGTTCGCTCGCGTGCGCCGCCGCCCCCGTCGCGCGAACGGTCACCGCACGTCGGCCCTTGTGCGCGACCGCGACGTCCGTCACCCCGGGCGCCGAGTACCCCGTCGACCCCTCGCCGACGACCGCCCACGTCGGCGCGAACCCGTCGTCGATGGCCGCCCGACAGCCCTCGCCGCCGACCTCCTCGCCGACGAACGACGCGAACACCAGGTCGTGCGCGTCCGCGCCGCCTGCGTCGAGGTCCGCGTCGCGGAACGCGAGCATCGCCGCCGCCACCGCGCCCTTCATGTCCGCCGTCCCACGACCGTGGACGTGTCGGTCGCCGTCGCCATCATCGTCGTCGACCTCGCACGTCATCGTGCCCTCGTCGTCGACCTGCGAGTCCGCGGGGTCGACGACGTCGTGGTGGCCGACGAACGCGAGCGTCTGGCGGTCGCTCGCGGTCACGTCGCCCGCGTCCGCGAGGTCGTCGACGTGGCTCGCGTCAAACGTGCCGCCGGGCGTTCGCCGCGCGAACACGTTCCCGTGGTCGTCGCGGAGTACGACACCGGGCGCGTGCTCGCGCAACCACGCCTCGATGCGGTCGCCCGCGACCGACTCCGCGTCCGCCACCGGGACCGAGACCAGTTCGCGCGTCAACTCGACGACCTCGCTGCCGGCGCCGTCTCGCTCGCTCCCACCAGTGTCGCCCTGTCGCTCGCTCCCACCAGCGTCGCCCTGTCGCCCGCTCCCACCAGCGCCGCCCTGTCGCCCGCTCCCACCAGCGTCGCCCTGTCGCCCGCTCCCGCCAGCGCCGCCCTGTCGCCCGCTCCCGCCAGCGCCGCCCTGTCGCCCGCTCCCACCAGCGCCGCCCTGTCGCCCGCTCCCGCCAGCGCCGCCCTGTCGCTCGCTCCCGCCAACGTTGTCACCGTCGTTCGCGTCGTCCATGCCGTTGACTGTGCGGTGACTCCACAAGAGGTTTCTCCGCGCTCTCGCAACCACTGCTCGAATGACCGACGACGCAGACGGACTCTCCATCCGCGTGCTCCTCATCGGCCTCTGCATGGGGACCGCCGACGCCGTTCCCGGCGTCTCCGGCGGCACCATCGCGCTGCTGGCCGGCATCTACGACCGGCTCATCGACGGCATCACGAACGTGACGCCCGACGCCGGCGTGCGCGCGCTCCGCGCCGCCGTGTCCCTCGACGCGAGCGGCGTCTGGGCGGTCGTCGAGGAGACCGACGCGCTGTTCCTCGGGACGCTCGGCGTCGGCATCGTCGGCGCGCTCGTCGTCGTCTCCAGGGTCGTCCACTTCGCCGAGGTCAACTATCCCGTCGCACTCTTCGGGTTCTTCTTCGGGCTCATCCTCGCGAGTGCCATCGTCCTCTCCCGCCAGATCAGTCTCGACACCACCCGGCACGCCACGGCCGCAGCCGCCGGGTTCGTCCTCGCGTTCGCGCTCTCCGGGAACGTCGAACTGCTCGCCGGCCAGAGCCTCCTCCTCACGTTCGTCGCCGGGACCGTCGCCATCAGCGCGATGATCCTCCCCGGTATCTCGGGCGCACTCATCCTCGTCGTCCTCGGCCAGTACACGTACCTCACGGAGACGCTATCGACGTTCACGGACGCCCTGCTCGCGCTCGTCACCGGCGGCGCGCTCGCCCGGGTCGTCGACCTCGGGACGGTCGTCGCCGCCTTCCTCGTCGGTGCCGCCGTCGGCCTCTTCACCGTCGCCCGGGTCGTCGACCGCGCGCTCGAAGCCGACCGCCAGACGACGATGGCGTTCCTCGTCGCGCTCGTCGCCGGCGCACTCCGCGCACCCGTCAACGAGGTGTCGACGCGCGACGGCCTCGCGTGGACGAACGACGTCCTCGTCCAGTTCGCGGTCGTCGCCGCCATCGGTGCCGTCCTCCTGTTCGCGCTCGACCGGTACGCCGTCGACCTCGACCTCGACGACGGCGCGGACGTCGACGTCGCCGTCGACGACGCCCGCTGACGGTCCCGGACGTGCCGCCGACGCGACGCGCGGTCAGACGCGTTCGTAGACGCGCTCCTCCTCGCCGACCGCGTCCGTCGACAGCTTCTCGACCGCCGAGGCGACGTGGCGCGCGCTCTCGGCCTGCTGCTCGCTCGCCGCCGCCACCGACGCCGCCTCCGCGGCGACCGCGTCCGCGGCGTCCGCGAGGTCCTCGACCGTCTCCGACACCGCCGTCACGGACCGCGCCTGCTGGTCGGCCGCCGCCGCGACCTCCTGCATGCCCGACGCCGACTCCGCGACCGCGCCCTCGACGTCCTCGAGCGAATCCAGCGCCGCCGCGACCTGGGCGCGGCTCTCGTCGACCTGCTCGCTCGCCGTCTCGACCACGTCCCGGGTCTCGGCCGCCTCCTCGCGGACCGCCGTCGCCGCCTCCTCGACGTCCGCGAGGTCGCCGCGCGTCTGGGAGACGAACGTCTCCAGCTCGGACGCGATGGTCGCGACCGGCCCGCTCCCGCGCTCGCGCTCGGCCTCCACCTTCGCGTTCGTCGCGAGCACCGCGGTCCGGTCGACGACGCTGTCGACGCGGTCGACGACGTCCTCGATGTCCTCGGCGCGCGCCTCCACGGTCTCCGCGGCCTCGCTGAGGCGGTCCGTCGCATCCGAGACCGCCTCGAGCGCCGTCATCGCGTTCGCCGCCGCGCCCACGCCGTCCTCGGCGACGCCGGTCGCGCGCTCGCTCGTCTCCCGGACGTCCGCCGCGACCGACGCGACCTCCTCCGCGGCCGCACTCACCTCCTCCAGGTCCGCGGCCGCGTCCGCGACGCCATCGGCCTGCGTCTCCGTGTGCGCCTGGATGGTCGTCGCGCTGTCCGCGACCGACGACGACGACGCCTCCAGTTGCTCGACGGGCGGCTGCACTGCCTCCTCGACCTCCGTGGCGAGCGCGCGCTGTCGGTCGATGGCGCGCTCCAGCCGGCGGCTGTACGAGTCGACGTACGTGTCGCTGGCCACCTGGAGGTCGAGGTTCAGGATGCGCAGCACCGCGAGCACGTCCTGCATCCCGTCGTGGATGGCGTCACGAACCGTCGCCTCCAGGGACTCGTCGAGTCCGTCGGCGGCGTCGTCGCCACCGCCGAACCCGCGGAGCGCGCCGACGACGCGCTCAAGCCCACCCTCGGCCTGCTCGCGCTCGTCGACCCAGTCCTCTATCGCGTCGACGACCTGCCCCTGCACGCGCTCGTCGACCCGCGACAGGATGAGGTCGTAGTAGAGCCCGTACTGGCCGACGTACTGCTTCAGGGGCATGTCCAGTATCTCGTGGAGCTTCCCGATGCGCGCCCGGTTCGTGAAGTAGTCATCGTCGTAGTCGCCGGTCGCGAGCGACACCAGGTACGCCTTCTGCGTGCGCTTGAGGTCCTCGACGCCCTTCGGCGACCGCTCGATTATCGCCGTGGTCTGCTCGTACTGCGTGAGGTTGTCGTAGAAGGATTCCGCGATATCCTCCTGGTTCTCTCGCAGGAGCGGTTCGAGGTCGTCGAGCCGACGTTCGTCCTCGGCGTCGAACCCGATGAACTCCTTTCGCCACGCGATCTCCCCTTCGTCCAACCCTATCTGGTCGGTGAGCGAGTCAGCCTCGACGAACCGGTTCAACCCACCCAGGCCGAACTCCATCGACGGGTCCATGCACGCCACCAGTTCGAGCAACCAAGAGAGTCCTCTGCTCGTTCCCAGGGCGCTGGAATCCGTGCCAGCCACCAACGGACCACCCTTTTAAACGGCGAGGCCCGTAGGGTCGAGCATGAACGTAGTCCCGGACACGAGCGTGGTCGTCGACGGCCGCGTGTCCGCGAAGATCGACGACGGCACGTACGACGGCGCCACCATCCTGGTGCCCGAGGCCGTCGTCGCCGAGCTCGAAGCGCAGGCGAACGCCGGCCACGACACCGGCTGGGCGGGCCTGGAGGAACTGCAGCGACTCGCCGAACGCGCCGACGACGGCGTCATCGACCTCTCGTACATCGGCGAGCGTCCCGACGACGTCGCCATCGACGCGGCGAGCGAAGGCGAGATAGACGCACTCATCCGCGAACTCGCCGAGGACCGCGACGCCGTCTTCCTGACGAGCGACGTCGTCCAGGGCGAGGTCGCGAAGGCGAAGGGCATCGACGTCGACGTCGTCTCCCCGGAGGTCGAGGAACTCGGCACGCTCAACGTCGAGACGTACTTCACGGACGACACGATGAGCGTCCACCTCAAGGCGGGCGCGGTCCCGAAGGCCAAACGCGGCGAGATCGGCGACATGCACTACGTCCAGATCGCCGACGACCCGCTCGACGAGGCGACGATGGACGAGTACGCGACCGAGATACTCAACGCCGCCAAGGAGGAGTCCGACGGGTTCCTCGAACTCTCGAAGACCGGGATGGACATCGTCCAGTTCCGCGACTACCGGATCGCGGTCGCCCGCCCGCCGTTCGCGGACGGCATCGAGATAACTGCGGTCCGCCCGATCGCGCTCACCGACATCGACGACTACGAGTTCGCGGACGAACTCAAGGACCGCCTCCTGGAACGCCAGCGCGGCGTCCTCATCTCCGGCAGCCCCGGCGCGGGGAAGTCGACGTTCGCGCAAGCGGTCGCGAACTACCTGAACGACCACGACTTCTCCGTGAAGACCATGGAGAAGCCACGCGACCTCCAGGTCGACGCGGACATCACGCAGTACACGGAACTCGACGGGTCGATGGCGAACACCGCCGACTCGCTGCTGATGGTGCGGCCGGACTACACCATCTACGACGAGGTCCGGAAGACCGACGACTTCGAGGTGTTCGCGGACATGCGGCTCGCGGGCGTCGGGATGCTCGGCGTCGTCCACGCGACCCGGGCCATCGACGCGCTCCAGCGCCTCGTCGGCCGCGTCGAACTCGGGATGATCCCGCAGGTCGTCGACACCGTCGTCTACATCGAAGCCGGCGAGGTCGACACCGTGTACGACGTGAAGACCGAAGTGAAGGTCCCTCATGGCCTCACCGAGGAGGACCTGGCGCGGCCGGTCATCACGATCAACGAGTTCGAGAGCGGCGAACCGAAGTACGAGATCTACACGTTCAACCGCCAGGTCGTCACCGTCCCGCTCGACGACGCGGAGGACGGCGGGAGCGAGACGGGCGTGAACCGCATCGCGAAACAGGAAATCGAGCGCGAGATCCGTTCCATCGCTCGCGGGCACGTCAGCGTCCAGTTGAAGGGCCAGAACACGGCGGTCGTGTACGTCGACGACGACGACATCTCGAGCGTCATCGGGAAGGGCGGCGGCCGCATCCAGGACGTCGAGAACCGCCTGGGTATCGACATCGACGTCCGCACGCACGACGAGAACCCGCACTACGAGACCGGTGGGAGCGGCGGCAGTACCGGTGCGAGCGGCGGGAGTGGTAGTGCGTCGACGGGGCAACTCACCGAACCGGAGATAACGAGCCGGCACATCGTCGTGCCCGTCGACGGCCACGTCGGCGAGACCGTCGAGGTCCGCGCGGAGGACGAGTACCTGTTCACGGCGACGGTCGGTCGCGGCGGCGAGGTCCAGGTCTCCCGGGGGAGCGCCATCGCGGAGGAACTGGAGCGCGCCATCGACCGGAAGGCGCCGATAACGGTCCACACGGACTGAGCGCTCGCCCGCGGCGTCGGCCCGCCCTCACTCTGCGTCCCGTGGCGCCGCCAGCTCGGGGTCGAACTCCCACTCGGCCTCCTCGACGGGCGCGAACGCGTCCGTCGGGTCGCTCTCGCTATCGGCCCCACTGACTGATTCTGGCTCGTCATCGCTGTCGGCCGCACCGACGGATCGGGATTCGTCGTCGTCCCGGAACGCCCAGTCGGTGGCGTCGGTCGGCCCCACCTTCGTCGGCGCGGCGTCGGCCGTCGCGGCCGTCGCGCGGTCCGACGGCGTCGGATCGGCTGCGTGCGTTTGCGACTCGGTCGACTCGGACACCGCGACGTCGCCGCCGACGGACTCCCGTTCGGCGGACTCGCGGTCGGCGGGCTCGCGGTCGGCGGCCGTCTCGACTCGTGGTTCGCTCGCGTCGTCCGCGTTCGTCCGCGGCGTCGTCGCTCCTGGTGCGTTCCCGTGCCTGGACCCGGCGTCGGCCGGGTCACCGGCACCGTCAGCAGCCACGCGTCGACCAGTTGCACCCGCCCCAACCGGGCGTCGGTCGTCCACGTCCGGGTCGCTCGCCACCGCGAGCGCGAGCGCCGCTGCCGCTCCGAGAGCGGTCAACCCACCGGCGGCCACCGCCTTCGACGACAAGAGGACCTGGCCGCCAGCGGCGGCGACCGCGCCAGCGACGCCACCGGCCGCCAGAGTCGCCGCGAGCACACCGACGAACGGACCACCCGGACGTCTCGACATACCAATCCACATACCCGGGGCGTGCATAAACGGACGCGCTAGCCTCCGAGGGAGTCGGCCGCGAGCGGTCGACCGCAGCCGCCGCACGCGTCACTCCGCAGGCTGGTCGAACAGCTCCTTCCGCAGACTGGCCGAACAGCTCGCAGAAGGCACGCCAGCCGGCATCACGGTCGACACCGAACCGGGCGAGAAGCAGTTACTCCGCGCAGCAGGTCTCGACGTCGCCATCGCTCTCCCCACCGTCCGCCGCGATGGGTTCCCCCGTCAACTCGTAGAGGCTCTGTCGAGCGTCCGCGAAGTAGACGTCCTGACTGACGAGGTCGATGTCCTGCAGTCGCTCCAGCGCGTACCGGACGGTGCGCGCCGACAGCATCGACTCCTCCACTATCTGTTTCTGGGTGAGCGGGCCGTCGTACTCGAGTACCTTGTAGACGAGTTTCGCGCTCGGCGGTAGCTCGTCGAGGTCCTCCCCTGAGTCACTCATCGTTACGAATCGAAACGCCCATCGCTCTTAAAGCTTGACCCGAACCAGAGGGAATCGCCGGTTCCAGCGCACCACGAACGCCCCCCTGTCGCCTCCACAGCGGGCCGCTGGGGCGCACGGAGAGCGAACGGCTTTTGGGGCGACGTCCCGGACGGAACGGTATGGCGACTGAGACGCAGAGCCAACGACAAGCACACGTCCTCGCCGTGACCCGGACCGGCATCGCCGCCGCCCTCGGCGTCGCCGCCGCGTTCGGGTCGTGGTTCCTCACGCAGGACATGACTGCCGCCGCAGCCTCGAAGGACCAGACGGCGCAGATCATCGTCCTCGCCGCCGTCGTCGTCCAGCCCATCCTCCAGCAGGTCCTGGGCATCTACAAGGACGACTTCGGCGCGAAGGACTTCCTGTTCATCCTCTTCATCACGTTCTCGATGTGGTTCGTGACGTGGACGGTCATCCTCACCTCCGACGCACACGCCGCGGCGGCCGCCAGCGAGGCGCTCGCGTCCGGAGCGAAGCACGCACTCACCGGCCTGTTCGCCTAAGATGGCCGACGACAGCATCGCGGTCGTGGACCTGGAACGCTGCCAGCCCGACCGCTGTAACTACGAGTGCAAGAACTTCTGTCCGCCCAACCGCACGGGCAAGGAGTGCATCACCGTCCGCGGCGAGGACGCCGAGGACGGGAAACCCGACCAGGTCCGCATCAGCGAGGAGATCTGTCTCGGGGAGACGTGCGGTATCTGCGTCGAGAAGTGTCCGTTCGACGCGATCGAGATCATCAACCTCCCGAGCGAGCTCGAGGAGCATCCCGCGCACCGGTACGGCGAGAACGCGTTCTCGCTGTACGGGCTGCCGACGCCCCAGCGAGGGCAGGTGACGGGTATCCTCGGCCCGAACGGCATCGGGAAGACGACCGCCGTCCGCATCCTCGCGGGCGAACTGATGCCGAACCTCGGCGAGTACGCGAACCCGCCCGAGTTCGAGGAAGTGCTCGACGAGTACCGCGGTACCAAGAAGCAGACGTACCTCGAACGGCTCGACGAGGGCGAACTCAGCGTGTCGCGCAAACCACAGTACGTCGACGAGATACCGGGGCGGTTCGACGGCGTGACGCGCGACCTCCTCGAAGCGACCGACGAACGCGGCGTCCTCGACGAACTCGTCGAACGCATGGAGATCGGCCCCGTGATGGACCAGTCCATCGACAGCCTCTCCGGTGGCGAACTCCAGCGCGTCGCCATCATCGCGTGTCTCGCTCGCGACGCGGACTTCTACTTCCTCGACGAGATCACGCCGTACCTCGACATCGGGCAGCGCGTCACCGCGGCGCGCATCATCCGGGAACTCGCGGACGAGGGCGAGAAGTCGATGCTCGTCGTCGAGCACGACCTCGCCATCCTCGACCTGCTCGCGGACAACCTCAACATCGCGTACGGTGAACCCGGCGCGTACGGTGTCGTCACGGACCCCAAGAGCGTCCGGAACGGCATCAACGAGTACCTGAAGGGCTACCTCGAGAACGAGAACATGCGCGTTCGCCCGAACGCCATCAAGTTCGAGGAGCACGCGCCGCGACCGGTCGAGAAGGGCCAGGTGCTCGCGGAGTATCCCGACATGGAGATGAGCTACGGCGACGGCGAGTTCAGTCTCTCCGTCGACGGCGGTGCCATCCGCGAGAACGAAGTGCTCGGTATCGTCGGCCCGAACGGCATCGGGAAGTCGACGTTCGCGAAGCTGCTCGCCGGGAACCTCGAACCGACGAACGGCGACGTCGACGTGGACCTCGACATCTCCTACAAGCCCCAGTACATCGACATCGCGCAGCCGATGCGCGTCGACGTGTTCCTCCAGTCGATCACCGACCAGTTCGGGTCGAGCTACTGGAACACCGAGATCGCGCAGCCCCTCCAGCTGAACCGCATCATGGAGCAGAACCTCGAGGACCTCTCCGGTGGGGAACGCCAGCGCGTCGCGATCGCCGCGTGCCTCTCGGAGAACGCGGACCTCTACCTGCTCGACGAACCGTCGGCGCACCTGGACGTCGAACAGCGCGTGCAGGCGACCCGGGCCATCCGCCGGTACGCCGAACGCCAGGACGCGACCGTGATGGTCATCGACCACGACATCTACATGATCGACCTGCTCGCGGACCGCCTGCAGGTGTTCGAGGGCGAACCCGCGAAGCACGGGCACGCGACGCCACCCCAGGAGATGCGGTCGGGGATGAACGAGTTCCTCTCGAACCTCGGCGTGACGTTCCGGCGCGACGAACGCACGAAGCGGCCGCGCGTCAACAAACCCGGGAGTCAACTCGACAAACAGCAGCGCAAGGACGGCGAGTACTACTACGCGAACTAGCTCGCTCGCGTCACTCTTCTCGAATCGAACGCATCGCTCGCGTCACGCTGCTCGACTTGACTCCTCGCTCGCGTCACGCCTGTTGAGCGTCGTCCTCGACGTCGCGTCGACGAACGAACGACCCGACCTCGTCGAGGAACGCCCCGACGTCGTCGTGTGCGTCCGCGAACTCGACGAGCGTGCCGTCCGCGCCACCACGCGGTACCCACACCAGGTCCGTCGTCGCACGAGCGAGGTACCACGCGCTATCGCCGGGGTCGGTGAACTCGCTGAACTGGCGGGTGCGCGCCGTGAGGCGATCGCGGACCGCTGCCGGCGACTCGTTCGACGCGTGCGCGACCGTGACCCGTCCGTCGTCGACGTGCACGACCGCATCGATCGGTGACCGGGCGAGCGACCGACAGAGGTCGACGAGCACGTCGTCGTCGTAGCTCGCGACGTCCGTGAACGCCGCGAACGCGTCCTCGTTCGCCGCACGCAGACTCCGCGTGTCGACTCGGCGCATGTACCGCCGCGCGAGTTCCTTCGCGGCCGCGAACGTCTCCCGTTCACCGAGCGTCATCGGTACCGACGGCTCCGGGTCGAGGATGCGATGCACGCGCACCACGTACGCCACGGGCTCCTTCTGGCTCGCTCGCCCGTACGCGCGCTCGTACCGCGGGAGCACGCTCACCGTGAGGTTCCGTCGGTCGTAGAAGTACTCCGCACCGTGTCGCCCCTCGTACTCTCGATGCCAGCCAGCGGGCAACGCCATCTCAGAGGACTTGTCGCTGGCACGTCCCGCAGAGCGTCTCCTCCTTCACGTCGACCTCGCGAACGGTCGGCGAGAAGTTCATGACGCAGCGTTTGTTGTCGCAGTGCTCGAGCCCCATCGTGTGCCCGATCTCGTGCACGATCTCCTTCCGGATGCGGTGCTGGAAGACGTCGCCGTCGTCGGTCTCCGCGATGCCGCCGTCGCTCGACGTCTGCAAGCGGTACGTGGAGACGACGCTCCCGCTCCCGTCGAGGTACGCGAGCCCGAACACGTAGTTCCGCCGGCGATAGAAGAGGTCCTCGGCGGTGATCGCGATGTTCTTGTCGCCCGAGCCTTCGCGTTCGGCGAGCTGGATGAACTCCTCGGCGGCGTACTGTTTGCGCTGCGTGTCGTAGGCTTCCTTCGGTGATGGCTGGGGTTCGTGGACGCTCACATCGCAGCCATAGACCGACCTGAGTCCCTCGGAGGCGGCGCGCTTGACGTGCGCCGGCACCTCCCCGACAGGGACGATGTCGACGAGCATGCGCTACCGTTAGATACCTCTACGTATAAACATCCCGGCGTGGGAACACGAGAGGCAGTCGTCGAGGCGCTCGCGGACCGCCTCGAATCGTACGACGTGGTCGTGGAGGTCGGGGTCGGCGAGCGACCGGCGGTCGCGGCCGCGCTCGCCGAACGCGGGGCGACGGTGACGGCGACGGACGTCGCGGAACCGCAGCGCGTCGCGGACGCGTCGTTCCCCGAGGACGTCGCGTTCGTCCGCGACGACGTCACCGACCCCGACCCGGGAGTGTACGCCGACGCGGACGTCGTGTACGCGCTGAACTGTCCGCCGGAACTGCAGCGCCCGCTCGTCGACGTCGCCCGTGCAGCAGGCGCTGACGCGGCGTTCACGACGCTCGGCGCGGACCCGGTCGTCGTTCCCGCGACGCCCGAGCAACTTCCCGGCGTTCGCGAGACGCTCTACGTCGTCAACGCACGACCGAGAGGGCGTCCCCGAGGCTAGGGTCTCAGCGTACTGCGGGCGCTCACCATTCGACGTTCGACTCCGACGTGCTCGCGTCGCCCGTCGCGTCGACGGGGCCGTCGCCGACGTACTCGTAGGCGTCGTCGACGAGGTAGACGTCGCCGTCGCGTTCCGCGATACCGATCTCGTCGAGGACCGCGCCCTCGCAGGGGCCGTACGTGCAGACGCCCGAGTCCGCTTCGAACATCGCGGCGTGGTTCTGACAGACGAGTTCGCCGTCCCGCATCGGCGCGCCGTCGCCCTTGTCGATACGGATGTGCCGGAAGTGCATGCAGCGGTTCAGGTACGCGACGACGCCGTCGCTCAGCTTCGTGAGCATCGCCTCGTCGACCTCGCCGTCCGCGTCACGCACCCTGAACAGGTGCGTGGACGCGACGGGAACCTCCTCGACGCTCGCCACCCGCGTCCCCTCTGTCATCGCCCGGAGGTAGGGGAGTGCGCCGGTATCGGGCTTACGGTCGACGCCACTCGCCCCAGGGACGCGCAAGCCCGACCCGTGTCAGGTGCTCGAATCGATGACGAACGCTGGCTCCTCGATGCCCTCGTGCTTGCATTCCGGGCAGCGAGACGGTCGGTTGAGCAGGTCGTCGAAGTCACTGAACCCGCACTCGACGCACTCGGGTGGAGCGACGAGTAACTGCTCGTCGTCGTCACTCCCGGCTACTGTCTGCGAGATGTGCTCGACGTGCCGGAGGGCGGCGCCGGCTGTCACTTCGAACTCCGTCGCCAGCGCACTCGGCGTGGCAGGGTCGTCGCGGAGTCGGTCGGTCATGCGCTGCCGCGTGGTCGCCTCGGCCTCGCGCATACCAGCGAGTTCGCGGTCGAGCGATAAACGTCTTGTTGCGCCCGAGCGACGCTCCGGTAGGCTCCGACGCCACGAGGGCGCCACCAGCGCCGACGCGACCACGACCGACGCGCTCCGCGTCTGGCCCGCCTGAAAGCGCCGTTCATCAGGTGTATCACCGGAACGCGTTCCACCGAAGGACAAAGGTCTTGAAAGGGGACGGAGAACTCGGGGGTATGCAAGCAGTCGTGCTCGCTGGCGGCTACGCCACGCGCATGTGGCCGATCACGAAGCACCGACCGAAGATGTTCCTCCCGGTCGGTGACTCGACCGTCATCGACCAGATCTTCGCGGAACTCGAGGAGGACGACCGCATCACGGACGTCTACGTCTCCACGAACGAGCGGTTCGCGGGCGACTTCGAGACCTATCTCGCCGAGACCGACTTCGAGAAACCGAAGCTCTCCGTCGAAGATACGACCGGGGAGGACGAGAAGTTCGGCGTCATCGGCGCGCTCGCCCAGCTCGTCGAACGTGAAGGCGTCGACGACGACCTCGTCGTCGTCGCCGGCGACAATCTCATCAGTTTCGACATCTCCGAGTTCATCGACTTCTTCGAGGCGAAGGACGCACCGTCGCTCGCCGCGTACGACGTCGGGTCGAAGGAACGCGCGAAGTCCTACGGACTCGTCGAACTCGACGGCGACCGCGTCGTCGACTTCCAGGAGAAACCCGAGGACCCGAACAGCACGCTCGTCTCCATCGCGTGCTACGCGTTCACCGCGGAGACCGTCGGTCTCCTGGAGACGTACCTGTCCGGGGACAACAACCCCGACGAACCCGGCTGGTTCGTGCAGTGGCTGCAGGCTCGCGAGGACACGTACGCGTTCACGTTCGACGGCGCGTGGTTCGACATCGGCACGCCCGAATCGTACCTCGAAGCGGTCGCCTGGCACCTGAACGGCGACAACCACATCTCGGAGACGGCGACGCTGAAGAACACGACGCTCGGCGAGAACGTCCACGTCATGGGGGACGCGACCGTCACCGACAGCCACCTCGATCACTCCATCGTCTTCTCGGACGCCACCATCACCGCGTGCGACCTCCGGAACTCCATCATCGACGAGCACACGCGCCTCGACGACCTCGACCTCGCCGGCGCACTCATCGGTGCACACACCCAGATTTCGAACGGAGAGTAACCGACTCCACGAGCATACGGCGGCCGCCAGGCCGCCGTTTCGTTGTCTGATTCCACCAGCATACGGCGGCCGTCAGGCCGCGATTGCTGCTGTCTGATTCACTCTAGTTCGGCGTTCGTTATCTCGATGTGGCCGCGTGTGCCTTCCCAGACGGTGTCGTATTCGAGGTCGATGCGGTTGTTCATGTGTGGGCCGTCGACGACGAACGTCTCGAACTCGCCGCCTTCGCCGAGGATGTGGACGCCGTACTCGTCGTGGAGTGCTTCGAGGTCGTCGAGTGCGTCGTGGTCGAGGGTGCGGCCGAGCCAGGATTCGTCGAGGCCGTCGGCGGCGACCTGGAGGATGCGTATCTCGAAGCCGGCGTCGAGCATGGCGTCAGCGAGCTCGCGGGGGTCCTCCTGCCAGAGGGGTGCGAAGAGCTCGCAGTCGAGGCGTTCGCACATCGCTTCGATGCGGCTCGTCTGGTACTCGCTCTCGACGGCGCCCGCGGTGACGCCCGCGATACCGCCGGGGAGGGATGCGTCGAGTGCTTCGAGCGCTGCTTCGAGCGGTTCGAGTTCCGCGTCGCCCTGTGCGCCGGAGTCGGTCGCGGTCTCGGCTTCGAAGTCCGCGGGGTGGACGTCCACGAGTTCGATACCGATGCTCTCCGCGGCGAGCCCGGTGAGGTGCGTTGCCGGAACGTGGTACATGTAGGAGTCGTTCTCGGGGTGGACGGTCACGAGGCGTGCGACGTCGAGGTCGCGTTCGAGCGCCTGGTAGAGCGCCCACGAGGAGTCCTTCCCGCCCGAGAACAAGCTCACCCACGAGCCGTCGGCTGTCATACTGAGACGGTGGGTGGCCGTGCACAAACCTCCCGCGGTTCCGCGGACCGCCGTCGCTCGCTTCGCTCGCGGCGGGCTAGGAGCCGGTCTCGAGTTCGTCGCCGTCCTCGTCCATCCCGTCGTCGTCGATGGTCGGTTCGGTGAGGAACGCGGCGACCTGGACGCCGGCGATGGCGAGGAGGACGGCGGCGACGACGAACGCGGCGAGGCGTTCGCCGGTGCCGAGCGTGAACGATTCGACGGTGAGCGCGCCGAGTTTCAGCGGGCCGACCTCGAAGTTCTCGAAGATACCGGCGCGTTCGAGGAAGTACCCGCTGAATCCGCGGACGACGAGCGCGACGGACGTGAGCACGAACGGGATGTTCAGGCTCGACGAGGAGAGCGTGCGGTCGTCGGTGAGGGCTTCGTCGAGGATGCGGCCGATGCTCGCGGTGACGCCGGCGGTCGTCAGCCACGGGACGGCTTCGTACGCGAACCGCATCGCTGGGACGACGACGCCTTCGACGTTCCGTAACTCGGAGGCGGCGAGCGCGCCGACGAAGATGCCGACGAACGTCAGGCCGACGGCGACGACGTACGTGACGACGGAGACGTTCCCCGAGTACAGGGCATCTCGCGTCTGGCTGGCGGCGTCGGTGAGGACGTCGTCGATACTGAAGCCCTTGTAGAGGAGGAACATCCCGATGACGGCGGTGATGGTTGCCGCACCGATCGCGGGACTGTACATGAGCGCGAGTGCGGGGAACGCGACGAACGCGAGCCCGACGGGGACGAGGATGGTCTGCCGGAGTTCCTCGTCGGCGAGGAACTGCTTGAGGAGGTAGTACGTCGACTCGATGTCGCGTGCTTGGCGGACGACGACGCGGTCGACGCTGTCGACGTTCAACCGGCTCTCGACGACGGGCACGAGACGTTCGTCCTCGGCGCTATCGATGACGACGACCGCGCGGTCCAGGTCGTACTCGGCGATGAGGTCGTCGAGCTGGAGGGCGACGGCGCGGTCCGCGCCGACGACGCTGTCGCTCGCTCCCGACACGACCGCGACGACCGCCTCCTCGTCGTCGTCGCGGAGGTCGCGAGCCACCCGGAGCGTCTCCAGGAGCGAGTTCACGCTCGAATCCTCCGGGTCCGCGAGTCCGACGTCCGTCACGAGCGACCGCACGGCCTCCCAGCCGACGACCGGCGTCTCCAGCCCGGTCTTCCGGCCGATGTCGTCCGCGCGGTCGACGCACACGACCAGCGTAGCCACTGCCGTAATCGAACAGGAGTGGCCGTATAAATCTGCCGTGGACTGACTCTTGGAGCATACGGCGTCCGCCAGGACGCCGTTTCTGTGTTGCGGTGCGTGGAGAGAGTGGACTGACTCTTGGAGCATACGGCGTCCGCCAGGACGCCGTTTCCAGCGAATCGACACAACGAGCGTACGGCGTCCGCGAGGACGCCGTTTCGGTGGGTTGTGTCGTCGGTTGCTGTGGGTTAGCGGAGTTGGAGTTCGATGGTGTCGTCGTCGTTGAGGACGCTGGCGAGGCCGGCGCCGGCGGCGTAGGCGACGGTGGCGGTGCCGCCGCGGAGGCGGTCGCCGAGGCCGCGTTGTGGGGTGAACTCGCGGACGGTGACGGGTTCGAGGAGTTCGCTCTCGAGTGCTTCTTCGACGTCGCTGCGGTCGCCGAGGTGGTCGACGAACCCGCGTTCGTTGGCGTCGGCGCCGAGGAAGACGCGGGCTTCGGTGTCGCGGATGGTATCGGGGTCGAGGTCGCGGCCGTCGGCGACGCGGTCGACGAACGAGTCGTACTGGTCGTCGATGAGTGACTGGTAGTAGTCGCGTGCGTCGTCGGTGAACTCGGTGAACGGGCGGCCGGCGTCCTTGAATTCGCCGGCGGTCAGGTACTCGACGTCGACGCCGACCTTCTCGGCGAGCGCGGTCGCGTTCGGTTGCGCCATGATGACGCCGATGCTGCCGACGATACTGGATTCCCGCGCCCAGAGTTCGTCGCAGCCGGACGCGATCCAGTACCCGCCGCTCGCGCACACGTCGTTCGTGTACGCGACCGTGGGGCCGTCGAACGCCTGTGCGGCGGTCCGGATGTCGTCGCTCGGGACGACCGCGCCACCGGGCGTGTTGAGTTTCACGAGGAGTGCGTCCACGTTCGAATCCGCGTCAGCGCGCTCGATCTGGTCGACGATGTCGTCGGCGCCGGGTGACGTCGGCGAGGACGGGAGTCGACCACCGCCGCCGTCGCGCGTAATCGGGCCCTTCACCTCGACCTCCGCGACGTTGTACGACGGGAGGAGGCTTCCCGCGACGTTCCCGCCGATGTAGACGACGATGCCAGCGGTCGCGAGCAAGAGCACGACCCGGAGCGGCTCCGGGCCCCATTCGACGAACAGGAACCAGCCAGCCACCACGCCGACGGCCGCCGCCACCAACACGATACCGAACCGAGCGAGTCCACGTGCGTCTACCATACCCTACCCTACGAACGACCACGCAAAAAACGACCGCCGTCACCCGCGTCTCTTGCCACCGGGGCACCGACGTCGGCGACGCGGTCGCTCGTCGTCGTCGACTGAAACAGAACGGGATAGAGAACCGCGCTTAGAGGCGTCCGGCCTTCTGCAGCTTCATGAGGTCCTCGGTGTCGAGCGTCTCGCCGTCCTTGAAGCGCTCGTAGATCTCCTCGGCTTCCTCCTGAACCTCTTCCTTCTTCTTCTCGCGCTCGGCCTGCTCCTCTTCCTCCTCCTGCTTGTCCAGCTCGCGCAGGCGCTTCTGGACGCGCACGAAGTCCTCGTGGTGACGGTCCGCGGCTTCCTGGGCCTGCACGAACTTCTCGTGCATCTCGTCGGCCTCGTCGCGGATGTCGTCGGCTTCACGGTAGGCCTCGATCATCTGGTTGTGGTGCTCTTGGGCGTTGTCGGCGAGCTCCGTCACCTTCTGGTGGTGCTTTGAGGCCTCGGAGCGAACCTCCTCCGCTTCTTCGACGAGCTCGTCGAGGTCCTCGTTGTCGCCCATCTTCTCCTGGCGCTCGGCGTACTCCTCGCGCTTGGACTCGATCTTCTCGATGAGCTCCTTCTCTTCCTCGCTGGAGAGCACTTCGGTCTGCTGCTTGAACTCAAGGTCCTCGATCTCGGACTCGAGCTTCTCGAGATCCTTGCCGTCGTCGAGGTCCATGTCGGACTTCATCCGCTCGACCTTGTCGAACAGCTCGTTGGCGTCCGCGTTGAGGTCGTTGCGCTTCTCCTTGTGCTCCTGGACGAGCTCGTTGAGTTCGTCGCGCTTCTCGCGGTGCTCTTGGGCTTCGTCGACCTTCTCGCGCGTCTTCGCGTTCAGGTCGTCGCGGGAGGACGCGCGCTCGCTCGCCATCTGGTTGAGATCGTTCCGTCGGTCTCGCAGCTGGCCGGCGAGTTTGATGAGCTGGCCCTTGCTCTTGTTCTCGAGGTCGTCCTCGGTAAGCTCTACGTTCTTGGATGTGTCTATCGAATCTACCATGGGTTAGTCAACCCTCTATTCCGTCCCGCGCCGGGGGGATAGCGTGTGCTCGAGACCTGGGTTGACGCGACTGCGATAAGATTCCGTGTCATTCTGGTCTGCGAGCGATGCTACCGGAACACCCGGCGGCGTTCTGGTACCAGTACATACCGCATCATGTAATTTAAATCTGCCGGTCCTCTGAGTCGGCGAAATCGGACGAGGGCGCCCCCACGACGGGCGTGAACGGTTCGCATACCTGGGGTTCGTGTTTATAAATACACCCTTCGGGTGACCTCGCCGGCCGACGTCTCGAACGCGAGGTCGACGACGTCGGCGGTAGCGGGGATCGAGACGGTGCCCGCGGTGGCGGTTCCGAGCGCCGGTGCCTCCACCTGGAACGCGGCGTCGACGTCGTCCGTGGTGACGGTGACGGTTCCCGAGACTGCTGCGGGGGCGTCGTTCACGAGCGCGACCGGGACGGCGCCGGGTGGGTCGGCGGCGAGGAACGCCTGGACGGGTGCGAGTGCGTCGCCGAGTGCGCTCGCGGCGGGTTTCTCGCTGCCGTCGACCGCGTACACGCCCATCCCGCCGCCGGCGTCGACGTCCCGGAGGCAGAACGCCGCGAGGACGTCGCTCCCGTGCCGGCGGAACCCGCTCGCGACCCGCGAGAGGATACGCGCCTGCGTGCCCTGGGAGCGAGCGACGACGTCGTTCCCGGCGACGACTCCACCGCCGTCGCTCGCGGCGTCGTCGCTCGCGCCGCCGTCGCCCGCGGTCCGGTCGCCCCAGGTGCCGGCGTCGGCGTCCGAGAGCACGGCGTCGTGGACGTCCTTATCCAGGTCGACTGGTGCGACCGTGCCGCCGCCCGCGGCGGTGAGCGACCCGGCGCCGAACTCGGTGACGACCCGTGCGGCTTCGGGGTAGGTGTCGGTGAGCCAGTCGACGTCGGCGGCGCGCCCGTACCGCCAGCCGGGGTAGAGGTGGGCGGCGTCTGGCTGGGCACCGAGTGGCCCGCAGACGGGGAACGTGACGGCGTCCGGCGGGAGCGCGCTGGCGACGGCGTCGGCGAGCTCGCGGTCGACGGTCGTTCGCGCGGCTCGCGTCCGGATCCGGTACCGGCTCGTGCGGCCCGTCCCGACGCGTTCAGTGAACGGCTCCACGGGGTCGCCGTGGACGCCGTAGCACGCGACGCTCGGGTGGTGGTCGACGTGAGCGGCGAGTCGACGGGCGAGCGTCCGCCCTCGCTCCACGGACCGGCCGCCGTCGGGGTCGGGCCCGGACAGCGGGAGGTCCTGCGCGACGAACACGCCGGCGTCGTCGGCGGCGTCGTAGAACGACGACGGGAGGACGTGACCGTGCACGCGGACGAGCGTGGCGTTCAGGTCGCGCGCTCGCTCCAGGTCCGCTTCCGGTTCCGTCGTCGGGAGGACGTTCACGCCGCGAGCGCGGACGCGTTCGCCGTTCACGCGCAGGCCGTCGTCGCGGTCGTACGCGACGGTCCGGAACCCCGTCGAGACGGTGCGTTCGTGGTCGGCGAAGCGCGCCCGGACCGTGTAGCGGTTCGGGTCGCCGCGGTCCGCGGGCCACCACGACGCCGGGTCCCGGACGTCGACGGAGTGCGTGACGGTCACGCGCTCGCCCGCGTCCGCTTCGACGGGAACGCGTTCCATGGAGCCGCCGCTCCCGCGGAAGTTCTCGGGGCGGACGGACACCGTGACGGTGTCGTCGACGCGTTCCCCGGCGTCGACGGTGACGGCGACGTCGACGACGCCACGGTCGTCGTCGGGACGGCGCGCGTTCACCGCGAGGTCCGCGAGGTACGCTCGCGGCCGCAGCCGAAGGTGGACGCCCCACCAGATGCCCGGGACGGAGAGCTCGTCGGGAACGACGTCGGACGCGTACGCGCCAGCGTACCCGTCGGTCGGGCGTCGACAGACGACGACGAGCTCGTTCTCCTCGCCGGGCTCGAACTCGAAGCGGGCGGGGGCGAAGTACGTGTCGTGCGTGCCGACGACGTCGCCGTTCAGGTACACGGTCGCGTCGCCGTACAGGCCACGGCAGTCGAGGACCACGCGCTGGCTGGCCGCGCGACGCGGGTCCGGGAAGCGCTTGCGGTACGCGACCGCGTCAGCGCCGGCGAACCGCGTCGGTCGACCGGGAACGGTCACGGGCTCCCAGGACGCGACCGACGGCGGCCCCGCTCCGGCGTCGTCCTCCACCGCACCAGCGTGCCACTGACCACCCATTCGGTGAAAGTGGCGCGGCCCGAACCCATAGGCGTTGTGTCCATTCACCCGTTTCACTTTCACTCCGCGTACGGCTCACCGTCAAGTGGGTGTGGCGCCTATCCGATTCCATGCTGGAAGAACTGACCGCGACGTGCGAGGGCTGTGACGCCGACCTGGACGACGCCGCGTTCGGGCTGGCGATGGACCTCGGTGACGGCGAACGCCGCCTCTACGAGTGCGAGTGCGGCGCCGTGACCGTGACCGTGGTCCGCGGGCGCTAGCGACCGCTGGCGACCGCGGTCCGCGGGCGATAAGTACGCTCGCCGGGAACCGGCGGGCATGACCGACGACGCCCCGAGCACGCACCGCGAGGTCGTGCACGCCACCGGCCACGAGCACGTCACCGCCGAGCACGCGAGCACGTTCGAGGTGACGACCGACGACTGGCTCACGCCCGCCGGCGACTGCATCCTCGCGGTCGACGCCGACCGGTCCCCTGCTGACTTCTCCGACTCGTTCCGCGACGCCGTCCAGGACGCGGCCGCGACCGTCACGATGACGCTCGAGGTCGACGACGCGACGGTGACGTTCGAGGGCCGCGGCCACCCGGGGCTCGCGCTCACCGACGACCGTAGCATGGTCGGCCGCACCTCGACGCACGTCGACGACCGGACGATCATGCTCGAAGCCGACGGCGCCGCCGAGTCCGTCGACCGCGACGTCGTCGACGCGCTCGCCGACGGCGGCGACGTCCGCGTCGTCCTCGAGGTCACGCGCTGACGCGCTGTGGCGCACTCCCGCGGTCAGGTTCCGGGGAGGATGTCGCCGAGGGCGGCGCCGATAGCCATCGGAACCCACGCGACGGAGATGACTGCGGCCGCGACGAGCGGCTCGCCCCAGGCGACGCGCCCCCACGCGGTCATGGAGACGACGGCGAACGCGAGCGAGATGCCGAGCACGCCCGCGAGCCGTCGCGGGACGACGCCCAGCAAGCGATGGGAGACGCGGACGTCCTGGATGTCGCTCACGTAGAGGATGCCGACGACGGCGACGACGGTGAACGCGAGCGTCCCCAGGACGGAGACGGGGTGTGTGGCGAGGAACTCGCCGACCTCGCTCGTCCCACCTTCGACGAGCATCGGGATGCCGAACAGCGCGCTCCCGAGCAGCGCCTCCGCGGCGTCCCCGCGGTCGAACCCGCTGACGACCCGCCCGAACACGCCGACGGGTTCCACCGCGGCCGCGGTCCGCATCGCCGCGGCGACGCGCTCGCGCTCCGCGGGGTCGTCGACCACGTCCGCGAGCGCCTCCAGTTCGTCGTAGAGGTCGCCCATGTCCGGCGGGTCGTCCTCGTCCACGGCCGCTGTGTCGTCGCCCACCGACTCGCTCATGCGGACGACGTCTCGGCCCGGCGGCGTAAGCGCTTCGTCGGGCGAACCGTACTTGCCGCTCGCGCGAGAACCGTCGGTCATGAGCGACGACGCGGAACCGGACGTGAACATCTCCGGTGGGAGCGCGGGCGGCGGCGTCGAGGCGTCGTTCGACCCGGAGACCGCCGGCACGCGCGCCGAAGCGGTCGTCGACCGCCTCGGTGAACTGTACTGGCAGAAGGCTTACGGCGGCCAGGACGGCTTCGAGTGCCTCGTCCGCACCATCCTCAGTCAGAACACGAGCGACGTCGCGAGCCAGCCGGCCCACGACGCGCTCGTCGAGCGATACGGACCGATCGACGACCTGGCGGCGAACCTTGACGCGGCACCCCACGACGAACTCGCGGAGACCATCGCGAGCGCGGGCCTGTACAACCAGAAGGCCGAGAGCATCCATCGCGCCGCCGCGTGGGTGCTCGACGAGTACGGGTCGACGGCGGCGTTCGACGCGTTCGTCCGCGACGGCGACCCCGGCGAGGTCCGCGAGACCCTGCTGGAGGTGAAGGGCGTGGGGCCGAAGACCGCGGACTGCGTGCTCCTGTTCGCGGGCGGCCAGGGCGGCGTCTTTCCGGTGGACACGCACGTCCATCGCATCTACCGGCGGATGGGTATCGCCCCACCGGACGCGGACCACGAGGGCGTCCGCGAGGTCCTGGAACGAGACGTCCCCGCGGAGAAGTGCGGGTTCGGGCATACGGCCACCATCCAGTTCGGTCGGGAGTACTGTTCGGCGCGCAAGCCCGCGTGTCTCGACGACCCCGACGCGTGCCCGCTCGCCGACGTCTGCGATCAGGTCGGCGTCTACCCCGAGAGCGGCGAGGTCGAGGACCCCGCCGACGCGTAGTCGCGAGCGCGAACGGCACTGACCGAGTGGGACGCGAGCGCGAACGGCACGAAGGACCACGTCACGAGTGCGAATACGGCGGGACGAATCGCCGATGCTTTGATACTCGCGTAGTGGTAAGCACCGGTGAATACTCATGGCGGGTCGCTCCGCGGTCGTGCTCGCGGCAGGGTTACCCGCGAGTGTGACGACCGGCGTCCGCGACGCAGTCCCGGCGGCCGGCGTCACGTTTCGAACGTGCGACGCCGACGCCGTCGACCGCGACGCCGTCCTCGGCGTCGATTGCGTCGTCCTCGGCGACGACGACGGGACCGTCGACGCCGTCGACCGGCTCTCGACCATCCGCGACGTCCGTCCCGACGTCCCGGTCGTCCTCGTCCCGACCGACCCGACCCATCGCGTGGCGACCGACGCGGTCGCCCACGACGTCGACGCGTACCTCCCGGTCGAGACCGTCGACGAAACACCAGAAAAACTCGCAGACGCGGTCGCCGAAGCTACAACGCTGCCCGACGACGCGGCCGCGCCCGGGACGGGAGGCGGCCAAGGAACAGGAGATGACGCCGCCGCGACCGCTGACGGCGGCCGGACCACGGCCCCGATCCCGACCGCGGACGACCCGTTCGACCACAGACCCGGCGTCCCGCAACTGGCGAGGGGACTGGAGGACGCCGCACCCGTCGCGAACCGACTCGTCGAACTCGCACCGGACGCGATGTTCGTCGCCGACCTCGAGACGCGCGCAGTCTTGGACGTCAACCAGGCGGCCGCCGACGTCCTCGGGTACGCACCCGAGACGCTCCGCGGCGTCCACGTCACCGAACTCCACCCCGGCGACCCAGCGGACCTCATGACGCAGGTCGACGGCGTCCTCGACGACGGGGACGCCGCCGTCGAACCGCGCTTCGACGCGCTCGACGGCCTCGAGTTCCGGACGCGACGCGGTGAGACCGTCCCGGTCGCGCTCCGCGCCGACACCGTCACTGTCGACGACCGGACGCTCGTCGTCGCCGTCTTCCGGGACGTCAGCGACGAACGCGACCGCATCGAAGCGCTCGAACGTACCGAGCGCCGGCTCCGGAACGTCACCGAAGCGGCGTTCGACATCGTGTTCCGCGTCGACGCCAACGGCGTGTTCGAGTCGGTGTCCGGGACCGTCGAAGCCGTCCTCGGATACGAGCCCGTTGACCTCGTCGACGAACCGTTCTCCACCGTCATCGCGGACGAGGACGCCGACCGAGCGTTCGACGCGTTCGCTCGCGCCCGCGACGGGGAACGCGTCTCCGAACTCCAACTAACGGTCGTCGCCGCCGACCAGCGCCGCCGCCACATCGAGGTGAACATCGTCCCGGTCGTCGTCGACGGCGACGTCCGCGGACTCGAGGGTGCGGCGCGCGACGTCACCCGCCAGTACCAGCGCGAGCGATTGCTCTCCGTCCTGAATCGCGTACTCAGACACAACGTCAGGAACGCCGCGACCGTCCTCACCGGGCACGGCGACGCGCTCGCGGACGCCACGCTCGACACCTCGGTCGAGACGCACGTCGACGCCATCAAGGAGACGAGCGCCGACCTCGTCGCGCTCGGCGAGAAGTCCGCGCGACTCCGACGAGCCGCCCGGAACCAGGACGGGCGCACGGACACCGACGCTGCGACAGCAGTCCGGAGCGCCGTGGCGCGCTTCGAGCTCGCCCCCGAGATACTGTCCGTCGACGGGACCGCCGTCGTGAACGTCGGCGGGGAACTCGAGTTCGCCGTCCACGAACTCCTCGCGAACGCCATCGAACACGGTGGTGACGTCACCACCGTCGCGGTCGACGAGCTGGACGGGTTCGTGACCGTCACCGTCGCCGACGACGGCGACGGCTTCCCGGAGCAGGACCGCCGCGTCCTCGAAGGCGCGGAGGAATCCCCGCTCGAACACGGGAGCGGCCTCGGACTCTGGCTCGTCAACTGGATCACGAGCACCGGCGGCGGGGAGGTCACCGTCGACACCGGCGAGCACGGCACGCGCGTCGAACTACGGCTCGCGAAAGCAGCCCGCTGACCGGCGATCGCCGGCCGTCCCCGCTATCGGCGCCGAGTCATCCGGCGAGCAACCAGACCGCGACGCCCGCGGTCGCGATGCCCGCGACCGTCCGCAGCGACGCCGACTCGTTCAGGAAGAGGACCGCGAGCACCGCCGCGACCACGAAGTAGAGCGCGGACACCGTCGTCACGACGCCCGTACTCCCGCGGTCCAGGCCGACGTAGAACGCGACCGCGCCGACACCCGCGAACACGCCAGCGAGCGCCGCGATACCGAGGCCGCGCGTCGAGAACTCCACGGACGCCGGTCGCGACAGCACGTACCCGAACGCGATGGCTGCGCCCGTCGCGTACGACACGACCATCGCCACCTCCGGCGAGACGTGGTCGGTCGCCACCTCCGCGACCACCGACCAGACGCCCCACGCCACCATCGCCAGGAGTCCGTACGCGACAGGGGAGCTGAGCATGGACGACGCTACCGTGCGTCCTCGACGGCGCCGACGAGTTCCTCGGCGCGTGCCGTCATCTCGTCGTAGTCCTCGCGCTCGAGCGCGTCGTCGGGGACGAGCGAACCGCCTGCGCCGACCATCTCGGCGCCCGCCTCGACGTAGGCACCGGCGTTGTCCGGGCCGACGCCGCCCGTCGGCATCAGCGGGATCTGCGGGAGTGGACCCTTGATGCTCGACAGGTGCCCGGGGCCGTACGAGGACGCCGGGAACACCTTGCAGAGGTCCGCGCCCGCCTCGTAGGCGGTAAGCGCCTCCGTCGGCGTCGCCACCCCCGGCGCCACTGGAACCCCGTATCGGTTACAGGTCTCGACCACGCCCTCGTCGAACGTCGGACTGACGACGAATGACGCGCCCGCGAGCTGGACCTGACGGGCCGTCTCCGAATCCAGGACCGTGCCCGCGCCGACCACGACGTCCTCGCCGCGGTAGTGCTCGGCGAGGGCCTCGATGGCCGCCAGCGAATCGTCGTTCCCCATCGTCACCTCCATCGCCGTCACGCCGCCGTCCCGGAGCGCGTCCCCGACCATCTGGACGTCCGACGCGTCGACCCCTCGAAGTACCGCCACCACGCCGCTCTCGCACATCCGCGAAACCGTCTCGTTCATGTCGCCCAGTCCACTCGGCGACGACATAAACCCACGCACCACGGCGACGTTCGCGGGCCAGTTCGTGCGGTCGGTAGCGACGACGTCTGCGGGCTAGTTCGTGCGGTCGGTAGCGACGACGCTCGCGGGCGAGTTCGTGTGGTCGGTGGCGGCGACGTCCGCTCGTCACGTCGCTTCTCGGACCTGTTCGTGGTAGGACTCCTGGCGCGCGACGTCCCAGAGGAGGTCAGCGACGACGTGAACGTGGAGGACGACCGCGGACACCACGGCCGGTCCCGTCAGTCCTGCCGCGAACAGGCCGCCGACGAGCGCGGTCCCGACGAGGGCGTGCGAGAGCAATCGTTCGAGCGGCCAGACCTCGCCCGGGTCGAATATCTCGTCCTGCGCGAGGAACACGCGCCGAGGGTCGGTCAGGCAGGCGCGGAGCGCGCGCCAGTTCCCGGTCCGGTACCTCGCGACCAGGAAGTGATCGAGGTCGACGCCGACCCCGAGGACGACGGCGTACGCGACCGTCCCCACCGGTTGGAGCGGCGTCGACACGAACGGTGCCAGCGCCACGCCGGCCACGAGCGAGAGGGCGGCGTGATGGCTCGAGTACATCACTCGACGGCGAGGCCCGCCGACGACATGAATCGTACGCACGCCACCCGGGACGGCGAGCTGGGGCGGGGACAGCACAATAGCCAAGACGCTGGGAGTCGGTGCTCGAAGCATGTGGAGGTTCGTGCGTCGGTTGTTGACGGTGCGAACGCTGTTCGCGGTCCTCGGACTGTACGTGCTGGCGGCGGCGAGCGCGCTCGCGTTCCTCGACCTCGGGGGCGCTGGCACGCTGCTGGCGTTCGTGACGCTCGCGTTCTCCGTCGTCGCGATGGGCGTGCTCGGGGCGTACGTCCGGTGGATCCGCAAGGAGGTGGCGGACATGAACTCGCCACCGCGGGACTGGGAACGCGACCGCGTCATCGAAGACGAGTGAGCGGCGCGGACGTCCTTGCAGACGTCGCGTGCCCGACCCGAACCGCGCCGTCGAAAACTTTACTGGATTGCGAGTAAACCATGGGTTATGGGAGTCGACTACGCCGACCTACACGACCCGAACGCGGAGTACACGATGCGCGAGCTCTCGGGTGAGACGATGGGCGTCACACGAGACCGCGGCGGCGGCCGCGACGTCCAGATAACCGACGTCCAGACGACGATGATAGACGGGAACTTCCCGTGGACGCTCGTCCGCATCTACACCGACGCTGGCGTCACCGGTACCGGCGAAGCGTACTGGGGCGCGGGCGTCCCCGAACTCATCGAGCGCATGAAGCCGATGATCGTCGGCGAGAACCCGCTCGACGTCGACCGGCTCTTCGAGCACCTCGTCCAGAAGATGAGCGGCGAAGGCAGCGTCGAGGGCGTCACCGTCACCGCCATCTCGGGTATCGAGGTCGCGCTCCACGACCTCGCCGGGAAGATACTCGACGTCCCCGCCTACCAGCTCCTGGGCGGGAAGTACCGCGACGACGTCCGCGTCTACTGCGACTGTCACACCGAGGAGGAGGCCGACCCGGAGGCGTGTGCGGACGAGGCCGAGCGCGTCGTCGAGGAACTCGGGTACGACGCCCTGAAGTTCGACCTCGACGTCCCGAGCGGGCTGGAGAAGGACCGCGCGAACCGCCATCTCCGCCCGGGCGAGATCCGCCACAAGGCCGAGATCGTCGAGAAGGTCACCGAGCGCGTGAAGGACCGTGCGGACGTCGCGTTCGACTGTCACTGGACGTTCTCGGGCGGGAGCGCGAAGCGACTCGCGAGCGCCATCGAGGAGTACGACGTCTGGTGGCTCGAGGACCCGGTGCCGCCGGAGAACCTCGAGGTCCAGGAGGAGGTGACGAAGTCGACGACGACGCCGATCACGGTCGGCGAGAACCGGTATCGCGTCACCGAGGAGCGCCGCCTCATCGAGAACCAGGCGGTCGACATCGTCGCGCCGGACCTGCCGAAGGTCGGCGGGATGCGGGAGACGCGGAAGGTCGCGGACGTCGCGAACCAGTACTACGTGCCGGTCGCGATGCACAACGTGTCCTCGCCCGTGGCGACGATGGCGAGCGCGCACGTCGCCGCCGCCATCCCGAACTCGCTCGCCGTCGAGTACCACAGCTACGAGCTCGGCTGGTGGGAGGACCTCGTCGAGGAGGACGTCATCGAGGACGGCTACATCACGGTCCCCGAGGAGCCGGGGCTGGGCGTGACGCTCGACATGGACGCCGTCGAGGCGCACATGGTCGACGGCGAGGAGTTGTTCGACGAGGCGTGAAACGACTCGTCGAGTCAGCGAATCTCTGATTCGCGTTGTTCGACTGAGCGGAGCGAAGTCGAGTCGGCGGGGCTCCGGGTCGCGGGGTTCGAGGATGCGGGGGCTGTCTCGTCGGTAAGTGGTCGGTATCGGTGACGTATCGTTTTTCGCGCTGGGGTCGTCGTCGTGAGTGAGGCGTGCACTCGAGTTGCGGGCCGTCGGTCGAAGGCCGGTCGCTCCAGTCGCTTCGAGAGCAACTGCAAATATGCGTGATTCATGACCGACGAGACGGACGGTGACGTGGAGCCGGTTCGAGGCGGTGACGCGTCTGGTGGGAGTGACGACGCTGCGCGTGACGACGTTGCGGACGATGCTGATCGTGAACCTGGAGCGGGTTCGGGTGCGCGAACGACGCTGGCGTCGGACGCGTCGCGGTCGGACGTTCGCGGCCTGGAGTCGTGGCTGTCCGAACTCGACCGGAGTCGGGTCGCGCTCTGGGTCGTGGCGGTCGCGTTCGCGACCGTGTTCGCGTGGGTGCTCTGGCAGTACGTCGGGACCGTCGTCGTGGGTCTGTTCGCGTACTACGTCACGCGTCCCGTGTTCTCGCGGATCGTGCAGCCCCGCGTCGGCTCGCGGACGCTCGCCGTGGTCCTGACGCTGCTCACGGTCGGGCTGCCCGTGCTCGTACTGGTAGGGTGGACGGTGTTCGTCGCGGTGAGCGCGCTCGCGGGCGTCCTCGACAGCGACGTCGGTGGGCAGTTCGCTGCACTCGTCGAACCGTACGCGGACCTGAACGCGATCGTCGCGGACGTGACGGCGGACCTCCAGGCCGTGCTCGCGGACCCGACCTCGATCGCGGACCTCCAGCTCGGCGGCAGCATCACCGAGGTCCTGGACCTCTTCCTCGGGACGCTCGGTCAGCTGTTCAACGTCCTCCTGCACGCGTTCGTCGTGCTCATCATCACGTTCTACCTGCTCCGCGACGACCACAAGGTCGCGGCGTGGGCGCGCGAGACGTTCGTCGCCCCGGAGAGCGTCCTGCACGCGTACTTCGTCGCCGTCGACCGCGACCTCAAGAACGTGTTCTTCGGGAACATCCTGAACGCGCTCCTCACGGGGTTCCTCGCGGTCGTCACGTTCCTCGTCCTGAACGCCGTCTCGCCGCCGTCGGTCGCGATCCCCGAGGCCGTGCTCGTCGGCTTGCTCGTCGGCGTCGCGAGCCTCGTGCCAGTCATCGGCATCAAGCTCGTGACGCTCCCGCTGGCCGCGTACCTCTTCGGCGTCGTCGCGCTCGCGAACCCCCAGGACGTCTGGTTCCCCGCGGTCTTCCTCGCCGTCTCGTTCGTCGTCGTCGACTACGTCCCCGACCAGCTCCTCCGGCCGTACGTGAGCGGGCGGACGCTCCACGTCGGGCTCGTGATGCTCGCGTACACGCTCGGGCCCGTCCTCTTCGGGTGGTACGGGATCTTCCTCGGGCCGCTCGTTCTCGTGGTCCTCTTCGAGTTCGCGCGCGTCGTCGTCCCGTGGCTCTATCACCCCGGCGACCCGCCGCAGTTCGACGCGCACGAGGACGCCGAAGCCGTCCTCGACGACGCGACCAGCGAGCGCGACGCTGGTTCGTCCACGGCCGATGTCGACCGTGACTCGTCGACGCACGAGGCGGACGCGAGCGACCGGTCGGCGCCGGGGACGGACGCGAGCGAGCACTGACGGGGGCGAGAGCCGGGAGCCGTCGCTCGCTACTCGTCGACGTCGGCGTAGAGACGGACGAGTCCGCACTCGGGGCACATGCCGGCGTCGACGGGGACGCTTTCGTTCATCCCGAGCTTCCCGAGGAGGCCCTCCTTCTTCTCGCCGGTGCGAACGTGTGGTTTCCAGGCGTCCTGCATCCCGAAGTCGACGGCTTCGAGCGTGACGCCGCAGTCCGGACAGCGGTGGTCCATGCGCGACCGTACTCCTGTCCGTCTCTTGAAAATACGGGTTCGCGTGCCGGTGCGAGCGGTCGTCGAGGCTCGGTCGCATGGGCGACCGGTCGCTCAACAGGTCGACTTCGGGTTGACGCCCATCTCCGTGAGGGAGTCGGCG
Source organism: Halorubellus salinus (assembly GCF_020567525.1). Classification (GTDB taxonomy): domain Archaea; phylum Halobacteriota; class Halobacteria; order Halobacteriales; family Natrialbaceae; genus Halorubellus; species Halorubellus salinus. The sequence continues at coordinate 100,642 of NZ_JAJCVI010000002.1, read as the reverse complement.
TACTCGTCGTACGCGAGTTGCACGGCGTACTCGGCGGTCGCCCGCGCGCGCTCCCAGTCCTCGTCGGTCTCGCAGATGGCGTCGAGGACCGCGAGGCCGCGTTCGAGTTCGTCGTCGGTGTCGGCCTTCAGGTCGCGGAAGAGGTCCGCGCCGGCCTCGTCGGCTTCGTTCACGTAGAACCCGATCACCTGCGTGTGAGCGCGGACGCTGACGAGCGGACGGCCGACGAGCGCGCCGGCGACGCGCGAGATGGCGTCCTCGCGTTCGCGGAGGTACCCGTGGACCGCGCCAGCGTGGTCGGGTTCCGGTCGAGCCCCGAGGCGCTCGCAGACGCGGTCGTAGTGCTCGGCCTCCTGTTCGGCGACCGCCTCGAACGCCGCCCGCGCGCGGTCGTCGTCCTCCACCGACGCGAGCGCCTCGAACGTCTCGCGGGCCAGGTACTCGCTCTCGGCGACCGCGTCGAGTATCGTCGACTCGGAGAGGTCCGCGTCGGTGAGTGCGATGAGGTACTTCGAGGACCCGAGGCGGTCCAGTTCGGATTGGTTCTCGCGCTCGACGGTCTCGCGGAGGGCTGGTGCGTCCATGCTCGGTGGATTCGAGCGCGAGGGCTTGAACTTTATCTCACCACGACCCGTACGGGCACGTATGACTCCGCAGGACGTCTCTGACGCGCCGACGGTGACGCCGCGAGTGCTCGCGGACCGCGTTGCTCGCGGGGACCACGTCACCGTCCTCGACCTCAGGAACCGCGACGAGGTCGAGGCGTGGCGCATCGCCGGGCCGAACGTCGACGTCGAGCAGGTGCCGTACGCGCGGTTCGTGCAAGCGCAGGTGACCGGTGACGTCGCCGACCTGGTCGCGGACGTCGACGAACCGGTCGTCGTCGTGTGCGCGGTCGGCGAAGCGAGTGCGGAGGTCGCGAACGCGCTCGCCGACGACGGCGTCGACGCCGTCCACCTCGAGGACGGCATGGAGGGGTGGGCGCGACTCATCACGGCCACGGAGACGGAGACGACCGCGGGCACGCTCGTCCAGTACGACCGGCCGTCCTCGGGGTGCCTGAGTTACCTCCTGGTCGCGGGCGACGAGGCGGTCGTCGTCGACCCGCTCCGGGCGTTCACCGACCGGTACGCGCGCGACGCCAGCGACCGCGGCGCGAACATCGTGTACGCCATCGACACGCACGTTCACGCGGACCACGTCTCTGGCGTCCGGAACGTCGCACGTGGTACCGACGCGCAGCCGGTGCTCCCCGAGGGCGCTCGCGAACGCGGCCTCACGTACGGGGCGCGTCCGCTCGCGGCCGGCGAGACGCTCCAGTTCGGGGACGCCGAACTGCGAGCGGTCGGACTCCCGGGGCACACCTCGGAGATGACCGGTATCGAGTTCGGGGACGTCGTCCTCGTCGGTGACTCCGTGTTCATCGAGGGCGTCGCGCGCCCGGACCTCGAAGCGCAACTCGCCGCGGACCCGGACGCGGCCACCGAGGAACTCGCCGAACACCTGTATCGGACCGTCACCGACACCCTCGGCTCGCTCTCGCCCGGGACGCGCCTGTTCCCCGGGCACCACGAACCCGGTGTCGCGCGCACCGACGACGGGACGTTCGCCATCACGGTCGAGGGCGTTCACGACCTGCTCGACGCACTCGGTCGGGACCGCGACGCGTTCGTGGACGCGGTCCGCTCGGAGTCCCCGCCACCCAAGAACTACGAGCGGATCATCGACGTGAACCTCGGCCGAGAGACCATCGACGACGAGACCGCGTTCGAGCTCGAGCTCGGCCCGAACAACTGCGCAGCTGACTGACCACGTCCCGGAGACCGACGGCGTCGGTCACCGAGGCAGGGCTCGACGAGGGGTCTCGGGAGACGCGAAGAGAAGCGACGATCGTGGCGAATCGATGCGGTCAGTCGCGGAGGAACTCGGTCACCATGCTCTCAGTCGCGGAGGAACTCGGTCACGGTGCCGACGAGGACGACGCCCGCGAACAGCGAGCCGATGAGGAGCAGGACGTCCAGTTGGACGTAGAACGCGACGAGCGCGAACAGGACCCCGTTCACCGCGGCGAGACCCTGGTTGGTCGAGTCCCCGTCGAACGTCGTGAACGGCGTAGCGAGCAGTCCACCGGCCGCGAACGCGAGGAGCGAGGCGAACAGCGTGGTGACGATACCGGCCATACGCCACGGAACGACGTCTCGTTATAAAAGCCGTGCGGAGTCGCCTCGACCGTCTCCCTCGTGGTGACCGTTCGCGGCGACGGTCGCGGTCAGTCGTCGGCGGCCGCAGCGTCCTCCGTCATCGCCTCGACGTCGCCCTCGATGCTCGGCGGGTACTTCCCGCGGTCGAGTACGAGGTCCGAGTTCGGGCGCGCCATACAGGTCAACGCGTACGCCTCCTTCTCCTCGTCCGTGAGTCCACGGGCAGCGGGCTGGGTGACCTCGCCCTCGACGATCTCCGCCGAGCACGCCAGACACATCCCGACGCGACACGAGTACTCCTGGGCGATGCCCTCCTCGATGCATCGCTTCAGGATGGTCTGCTTGTCGGAGACGGTGATGGACTCGCCCGTCCCAACGAACTCCACGGTGTAGTCGGTCATACCGCCGTCTTCTGGCAGCGCGAAGAAAACTCTTTATGCCTATTCTGGCGCCCTACGGGCGACGGAATCGCACGTAAAGTTTCTTCATAGTGGCGCGATTCTCCGGGCGTATGACCACGCACGAGTACGACGTCGTCGTCGTCGGCGCCGGCACATCGGGTTGCTACGCCGCGGCGACGGTCGCCCGCGCGGGCTACGACGTCGTCGTCGTCGAACGCAAGACCGAATCGGAAGCCGGCCACATCGCGTGCGGCGACGCCCTGAAGGGCGCGGACGCGTTCCCCGAAGCCATCCCGAAGTCGAAGATCCAGTCGGCGTTCACGAACACGGACGTCGACCACGGTCGCTTCGAGATACCCCAGGAGGACACCGTGCTCGACATCCCGGTCCCGGGCGAGCTCGCGGTCATCGACCGCTGGGAGTACGGGCGCCTCATCATCGAGGGCGCGAACGAAGCCGGCGCCGAGTTCCACTACGACACCGTCGTCCAGGACGTCATGCAGGCCGACGACGGGCAGGTCGCCGGCGTCCGCGGGAAACGCACCGGCGACGTCGTCACGTACGACGCTGACGTCGTCGTCGACGCCGCCGGGTCGCTGAGCATCCTCCAGGACAAGGCCGACCTCGAGCGCGCGACGTTCGACACGAACGTGAACTACTCGCAGTTCTGTTCGGCGTACCGCGAGATCGTCGAGGTCGACGAGCCCGTGGAGTGGTCCGACGCGCTCGTGTTCAAGCCGACCGAGCGCGCTGCAGGGTACCTCTGGTACTTCCCGCGGACGGAGACGGAGATCAACGCCGGACTCGGGTTCCAGATGACGGAGGAGCCGATGCAGCTCGTCGAGGACCTCAAACGCGACCTCCGCAGTCGCCCGGAGTTCCAGGGCGCGGAGGTCACGGACAAGCTCGGCGCGGCGCTCCCGACGCGACGCCCGTACGACTCGGCGGTCGCACCCGGGTTCGTCGCGGTCGGCGACGCCGCAGGGCACGTGAACCCGACGACCGGTGGCGGTATCGCGGGTGCGGCGTACGCCGGGAAGTACGCGGCCGAGCAAGCGATCGACGCCATCGAGGACGGTGACGTCGGCGAAGCGGCGCTCTGGGAGTACAACGAGCGCGTCATGGAGCACTTCGGCGGTCGGTACGCAGCGCTCGACGTGTACAACATCCTGTCGACCGCGGTCGACGTGGACGACCTCATGGGGCTCATGGCAGCACTCCCCGGGGAGAACCTCGCGGAGGCGCTCTACGAGGGGTCGACGAGCTTCGGTCTCCGCCTCAAACTGAAGGCGGCGATCAAGAGCTTCGGGTACTGGGGGCAGATATACGACTTCTACAAGACGAAGAACGTCGCGGACGACCTCCTCAGCCACTACGAGGACTACCCGAGTTCGCCCGAGGCGTTCGAGATGTGGCAGAGTCGCCGCGACGACATCATGGAGGACGTGTACGCGACGACCGGCGCGGACCCGAAGTACTGACTGGACTCACCCGAGACGCCCTCCGTCCGTTCTCGATCTGCGACTGTTTCACCGACCGACGTGCGCGTTGACCTCGTCGGGTCGTCGTTCCCCGTCCTCGAACCCGGAGGTATGGCGAGCGAGCGAGAGCACGGCGAGTGCGTTCCCGGCGAGCGTCGGGGCTGCAGGGGCCCACGCGTCGACGCTCGCGGCGACCGCGAGCGCGACCAGTCCCCCGAGCGCGTACGTGAGGACGCCCAGAGGGCGCGCCCACGCGCTCGTCCGCCAGAGGCCGGCGGCGACGACGAGTCCGACGACCGCGACCAGCACACCGAGTCCCGCGACGACCGCCGGCACCGGGCCGGTGTTCGCGTAGTCGGTCAGGACGGTGACGAGTGCGACGAGGAGGGCTGCGCCGAGCACCGACCAGCACGACAACAGCGTCAGCGCGAGCGGGCGACGTGGCATACGACAGAACAAGTCAACGAAGCAAGAAAAAACGACTGCCTGACAGTTCACCGACGAATCGTCCCCGACGTCCACACTGCCGGTGACCTCGCCGCCACCGGCCGGGGGTCCACCGGACCGAGGAAGCGCCTCAGCGGAAGCCGGTGCCGATGTCGGTCGCGTGCTCGTCGCTGGTGTCCGTGCATCCACCGACCTCGACGTCCTCGGACGCGAGCAGCGCGACGACGCCGATGGCGTTGATACCGGCCATGACGCCACCCACGAGTGCGGTCGGCGTGGCGTCCAGGTTCGTCGCTATCATCGTGCCGAACGCGACCGCCGCCCCGACGTAGATGGGGATGGCGAGCTTCCGCGCGGCCGGCCGCATCACGAACACGCCCGTGGACGTGCCGACGACGAGGAACCCGCCGACGAAGTAGCCGACGACCGCCAGCAGCGACCCGGGTGCGAAGTGCAGGCCGACGAGGAACTCTAGCAGGCCGATCGAGAGCGCGAACGCGCCCGTCAGGAGTCCACAGACGGCTGCGACCACGGTTCCAGTCGCACGTTCTTTCCGCTTTGCCATACACACGTCGATACGCTGCATTATAATAAAATTTCCGTAGTGGAGTATTGAATTATTCCTCGGGTCGGGTTGTGTGTTCCGTACTGGCGGGTGCGGATACTGGGACCGAGACGGAAGGACCGGGAGGAGAGAGCCGGAGGGCGTTCCGGACGTGCCAGAGAAGTCGTTCGGCGCGTGTCAGGGACGGCGGTCGGCGACGCGCTCGATGGCGCCGACGAGGACGTCGACGCCGACGGGGAGCGAGTCCTCGTCGACGTCGAACGTCGCGGTGTGGTGGCCGCCCGGGTGGTCGGTGCCGACGCCGACGTAGCACGCGAGCCCGCCGCGGTCCTGCACGGACTGCATGAGGAAGGTCGCGTCCTCGCTCCCGCCGAGGGCGTCGCGCTCGACGATGGACGTGACGCCGTCCGTGCCGTCGGCGGCGTCCATCACGAAGTCGACGAGCGCCTGGTCGCTCGTCGCGCTCGGCGCCTGCCCGCCGAGTTCGACGTCGAACTCGCAGTCGTGCATCCGTGCGGCGCCCGCGACGACGTCCTGCACGCGGTCGCTCATGTAGTCCTTCAACTCGGTCGTCTCGCCGCGTACCTCGACCTGCGCGCGGACCGCCTCCGGGATGATGTTCGACGCCGTCCCGCCTTCGACGACCCCGGCGTTCACGCGCGTCGCACCGTCGGAGTGCCGACTGATACCGTACATGTTCTGGACGGCCGCGGCCATCGCCTGCATCGCGTTCCGGCCCTCCTCGGGCTTCGCACCCGCGTGCCCGGGTGCCCCGTGGAAGTCGACGTCGAGGTGTTCGACCGCGAGGAACCCGTCGATGCCCGCGACTACCTCCCCGGTGGGGTGGTCGAGGCCGAGGTGGAGCGCGTACAGGTAGTCGACGTCGTCGACGTGCTCGCTCGTCGCCATCGCCTTCCCGCCGCCGATGACCTCCTCGGCGGGCTGGAAGAACACCTTCAGCGTTCCCGAGAACTCGCTGTCGCGGATGGCCTCGACGACGCCGAGCCCGATCGTCGCGTGGCCGTCGTGCCCGCAGGCGTGCATCGCGCCCGTCTCCGAGCGGAACCCTTCGCGAGCCGGCACGTGCTCGTCGTCCGTCGACTCCGCGCGCGGCAGCCCGTCGATGTCGACGCGGAGGCCGACCGTCGGTCCCGGGCCGCAGTCGACGACGGCGACGCAGCCGGTGTACCCGCCGTCCATCGTCGCGAGCGTGTCCTCGTCGACGCCCGCCTCCCGGGCGCGTTCGAGCCAGTCGGCGAGCTCCGCACCTTCGGGGACGGCCATCCTGCTGTCGCCGTCGAGCGCGTCGCGCCCGACGTACAGCTCGTCGACGCCGATGGATTCAAGCTCCTCGACGATACGGGCGGTCGTCCAGAACTCGCGCCACGCAGGTTCGGGATGCCGGTGGAACTCGCGTCGCAGTGCGACCAGGCGGTCGCGGTCGACGTGTGACATGCGTGGGTCGACGACCGCCGCGCACTTAACTCGCACCGACGCGGAGAACCGCACCGTCGGTCGACCAGTCGAGATGGCTGCGCGTCGGGTGGCCATCCGAGCGGGATGCGCGTCGACGCCCCAGCGGCCACCATCGAGACGTGGGACGGGACCAGCCAGAAAACCGCTGGAACGATGCTTAAGAGGTCTTGCGTCCAATATATCCGTATGACTGTCGAGACGCTGGAGACGCTCGGAATCGAACGGATGGACGACGGAGACATCAGGGACTTCCTGTCGAGTCAGGGGGTCGGTATCCTCGCGTTGCCGACCGACGGCGCGCCGTACGTCCTCCCGATCTCGTTCGGGTACGACGGCGACCGAGGGCTCTACTTCACGTTCGTCGCCGGCGACTCGAGCCGGAAAGCCGACCTGAGCAGCGGCGAGGACCCCGCGACGTACCTCGTCTACGCTGCCGAATCGCCGTTCCTCTGGCGGAGCGTCGTCTGCGAGGGACGCGTCCACGAGATTCCCCGTGAGGAGTGGGATGCGCACGACGAGGCGATGCAGGACAACGCGTGGCATCCCGACATCTTCGAGCGCGCGTTCGAGACGGAGCGCGTTCGCGTCTACCGGTTCGACGTCGAAGACTGGTCTGGCCTGCGCCACACGGGCCTCCCGCCGGGCCTGGAGCACCCGGACCGCTGAGCGCGCGTCGGAGCGGTCCCGACCGGCGTAACTGGTCGTCGACCCGAAGGACCGGGAGGGGGGACGCGGTACTTATCTCTCGGGCTAACGTATGAGAATCATGTCACGAATCGCGCTCGGGCGCGCCATCCTCGTCTCGGTCTACCGGGAGGCGCGCGCCGAGAACCTGACGTTCATGGCGGGGAGCGTCGCGTACCACGCGTTCGTCTCCCTGCTCCCGTTCCTCCTCGTCCTCCTCGTCGCCGTGGAGGCGGCGACCGACGGCGCGGTCGCTCGCGACGTCGTCACGGGCATCGGCGGGTACGTCTCCCCGAACAACGGCGCGCTGCTCGCCGACGCGGTCGTCTCCGCAAGTGCGAGCACCGGCCTCTCCATCCTCGGCCTCGTCACGCTCGTCTGGGGGACGCTGAAGGTGTTCCGGACGCTCGACAAGGCGTTCTCGGACATCTACGAGAGCGAGGCCGCGAACCCGCTCGCGGACCAGTTATCCGACGGTGTGGTCGTCCTCCTCGGCGTCGGCACCGCTGCGGCGCTCGCCGCGCTCGCCGGCACGGTCGTCTCACTCGACGGCTCCGGACTCGTCGGCGAACTCGTCGTGTGGGTCGCGTTCGTCGCGGGACTCGCACTCGCATTCTTCCCCATCTACTACGTGTTCCCCGACGAGGACGTCACCGTCCGCGAGGTCCTCCCCGGCACCGTCTTCGCCGCCGTGGGCTGGGCGACGCTCGAATCCGCGTTCCAGACGTACGCCACGATCGCTGGCTCGGACGACGCGTACGGTCTCCTCGGCGCCGTCCTCCTTCTCGTGACGTGGCTGTACGTCTCCGGGCTCGTCGTCCTGCTGGGCGCCGCGATCAACGCCGTGCTCGCCGGCCGAAGCGAGGACGTCGACCCGCTCCCGTGGCCGGGGACGCCCGCGGCCGCTGCGGTCGCGAACGGCGGCACCTCGACCCGCGACCACGGCGCGGCCCTGCGTGGAGGCACTTCCGACGACGCGGACTCGCGCACCGTCACCGACCTGCCCTCGGCCGACCTCGTGGCGCTCGCGGAAGCGCTCGAGACCGCCGAGCGCGCGACCGTCGTCGTCGACGGCCGCGAGTACACGCTCCCGCGACCGACGACGGCGGACGCGGAGACGACGACGGTCGCACGACCCGGGCTCTTCGGTGGCCCCGAGGCGCGCGCGGAACTCCGCGTCGTCTGGACGACCGAGGAGCGCTGACCCGACCGCTGGTCGATGGACGACCGCAGCCCCGGATGGCGCGCGCAGCCGGGTGGAACGCCACTGGAGACGACTGACCGAGGCGTCCGCGGTCCAGCGAGGGCGACGCAGGACCACCCGAGTGGGAACGACGCGAGAACGACGCGAGAACGACGAGGATTCGACCGAAAGGACCCGATTACAGCGGCTGTTGGCCTTGCGAGCGGACGTTCTCGACCTCGACCGCGACGTGAACTGACGACGGGAAGTCCCAGTCCGCGATCGAGCGCGCGAGCCCGTCGTGCCCGACGAGTTCGACGGTGCGCTCGTAGACGGTGTACTCCCAGTTCCCGAACGAATCGTCGCCCGCGACGGACTTCTCCAATGGGACGCGCAGTTCCGTCGGCGGGTTCGAGTGCGGTCCCTTCAACTCGGCGCCCTTCCGTGACGCGGTCTGCTTGATGTCGTCGACCACGCCGTCGAGCGCGGCGCGGTCCCCGCTCGAGAGCGTGAGGCGTGTGACGAAGCTCATTCCTGTACGAGCAGTCTCGGGCGACGACCTAAAGCACAACGGAACGCTCTCCGATATTCTCTTAAATCGGGGTGAATTACGTACCTGCAATGACAGTCGAAGCTACGAGCGCGGGCGCCATCCTCTTCCGGGATACGCGGGGCCAGCGCGAGTACCTTCTCCTCAAGAGCCGTCCCGGGGACTGGGAGTTCCCGAAGGGCGGCGTTGAGGGCGAAGAAGAGCTGCAGCAGACCGCGATTCGGGAAGTGAAAGAGGAAGCCGGTATCCACGACTTCCGACTACTGGATGGGTTCCGCGAGGACTACGACTACGTCTTCGAGGCCGGTGGGAAGACCATCCACAAGACCGTCCACCTGTTCATCGCGAAGTCCTACGAGGCGAGCGCGGAACTCTCCACGGAGCACCGCGACCTCCAGTGGCGCGACTACGAGCAGGCCGTGAACACCGTCACGCAGGACGGCCCGCGCGAGATACTCGAACAGGCCCACGAGTACCTGAACGAACTCAAGGAAGCAGACGAGATATAGTCGGAGCGGCGGCGTCGCGCGCCTGGAAGCGAAACGCCAGGCCGGTCCTGCCCGCAGGCGTGTCCAGCGACCGCTTAGGACGGGGCCGTTGGCGTCGCCGGCTGCTCTGTCCGTGAGTCCCAGTCTTCGTCCGCTGCTTCCTCGTCGTTCGCGTCGTCGCCGCGCCCGCCAGGGTCGTCGCTGCCGACCGATCAGGCGTCGGCCGTCTGCGACGATCCGTCGTTCGCCGGTTGGCTGGCGGTGAGGGTCGATACCAACCAGAGCCCGCTCGCGACGGTGGCGAGGATCCCAGCGAAGATCAGGCTAAGCGCGAGGCTGCTGTAATCAACTGTAAGAACGAGTTCGCCGACGCCGACGAGGACCAGCGACAGCAGCAGGCACGCGAACGCGAGCAATCGACGTATCGAGTGAAGGGCTTTCGCGGTGGACACGCCTGGGGCGTCTCGCGCCAGGCGTGTGAATCCACTGGAAACACCGAAAGGGATTCCCTGACGGCGCGCGGAGTCGACGTCGTGACGCTCCCCGGGTCCGATGCCGAGTTCCCCTTCGAGTTGGCGGTGTGTCGGTGGGCGGAGCGCGAGTGGCCGCCGGCGGGCGAGCGCGATAGCGCCGTGCTGGTCGCGCGCCAGCTCGGCACGCAGTCCCGGCGCTGGGACACCGTCGTCCTGGAGTGCGACCTCGCGGGGTTGACCGCGCGCGCCGCGTTCGGGCCGGACGCGCTCTCCTCGAACCAGCTGCACGTCGTCCGGCACGCGCCCGCGGACTGGGCGTACTATCGGGACGCGCTCCCCGACCCCGGGTACCCGTGGCGGTACATCCGCGAGAGCATCCACACGCTCTCCGCTCGTGGCGCGCTCGAGCACCGCAAGCGCGCTGGGCGCATCGAGATACGCCGCATCGGGCCGTACCCCGAGGCGTGGGTGCGGCGTATCGTCGCCGTGGAGAACAAGCCCGACCTCGACCGGACCGCGGCGCGCGCGCTCGCCGACCAGCTCGAGACGGACGTCGCGCTCGCGCTCGCCGACGAGGCGTGGGTCGCGGTGCGCGCGAACGACGACGTGAACGAACGCCTCCTGCTCGAAGGCCTCCCGGTCGAGGCCGGTATCCTCGCAGTCTCGGACGCGGTCGGGACCGACGCCGACCGTACGAGCGCCGAGGTCGTCTGGCATCCGCGGACGCTCACCGCGGACGACCCCGGGACGCGCATCCTCGAGAACCCCGATCCAGCAGACTCCGCGAGCGGGTACGACGCCTCCGCGGCACGGTTCGAGTACGCGGACGTCGAGTGGAAGCGCGGGAAGCGCCTCGCCATCGCCGAGCGCGCGTACGAGCGCGGCTGGCGGTCGTACGTCGACGCGATGCGGCCGGACTGCCGGCACTACCGGCTCGAATCCGCCGGCGACGGCCTCGTCCCCTTCTGCGACGCGAAAGGCCGCTGTCAGACGAGCGCCGAATGCCGCGGCGCGTGCAGCGAGTTCGAGCCCGAACCGCCCGCGTGGCGCACGCGAGGATGGCCCATCGACGGCGGGCCGGGGAAGGGCGCTCGGCGCGTGCTCGACCGCAGAAGAGCTCGGCATCGGCCGGCGCCCGACGAGTGAGAGCGGTCTCGCCGCCGAGTCAGTCCTCGGACACCGAGACGTCGAGTTCGTCGCGGTCGACCGCGAGCCGGAACGTCGGCACCGTCGTGTACACGACCTCGACGACGCCCTTGCGTTTCAGCGCCTGGAGCGCCGACCGGACGTCGTCCGTCGACGGGTCGACGTCGTACGCGTCCCGGAGGGCGTGCAGGGTCCCGACCACGCTCTTCCCGTCCTCGTCCGCTGCCGGGACGACCTCCACGAGCTGCGCCTGGAGGCGCGGCACGCGGACCGCCGTCGTCGTCCCGTCGTCGCTCGACTCGACGCCCGGGTCCACGTCGACGAGTTCTGCGGCGTCCGCGGTCGCCCGGATGAGGCTGTCGTCGTCCCGATAGTAGTACTCCTTCAGTTCGTTCTCCAGGTAGCCGTGGACGTCGCTCCCGCTGTCCATCCCCCATCGTTCCTGTAGCTCCCCGTTCTTCGTCGGCTGGAGTTCGACGATGTCCGCCAGCCGCTCGCGTGCCTCCTCCGAGAGCGTCATCACGTATCGGTACAGGCGGCCCGTATTTCCCGCTTCTGGAGTCCACGCGACGACCGGACGCGACGCTGCACCCGCGCAGGACCGGGCAGACTTGGCGGTACCACTAAGGTCCCGACGGTTGTCACGTCGTATCATGGATCGTACGCTGACGTACGAGCACGTCGAGACCGCGCTCGCGGAGTTCTCGTACCCGATCGTGCGGGACGACGTCGCAGCGGAACTCGCGGACGTCACCGTCACGTTCGAGTCGGGCGCCGAGGCGAACCTCGGCGCGCTCGTCTCCGAGACGGACAGCGACGCGTTCGACGCCGTCGCCGACCTCCACGAGGAACTCGACGACGTCGTCACCGCCGGCATCGAGCAGTGACCGCCAGCCGGCACACCTCCATCGGCGCGAGGGCACCGATAGCAGCCGGGAAGCGGACGACTTAACAGGGCGGCCGGTCGTAGCCCGGGCTAAGAATGGAGTTCTGTGACGAATGCGGTTCGATGATGAAGACCGAAGGCGACCACTGGGTGTGCGGGAGCTGCGGGCACGAACAGGGCCGTGACGAGGCGAAGGAAGCCGAGATGGTGACGACGGAGGGACAGGAGCACTCCGAGGTCGTCGACATCAGTGGCGCCGAGGAGAAGGGCCTGCCGCGGACGACCGCGCACTGCCCGAAGTGCGACAACGACCGCGCGTACTACTACATGCAGCAGATTCGAGCGGCGGACGAGTCCGAGACGCGGTTCTTCATCTGTACCGAGTGCGAGCACAAGTGGCGCGAGGACGACAACTAGCGCCCGGGACCGTTCGCTGACCTCGTTTCGAGCGCTGGCCGGAGAGAAACTTCTTTATCATCCGTGCAAGATTTCGGGAACGAGATGGATTCCCTCGAAGACGTATCCGAGGTCGCGTTCGAGCCCGACCGAGAGTTCGTCGAATCGACGAACGTGTACGAGTTCATGCAGGCGTACGGCATGAGCGACTACGACGAACTGATCGAGCGGACGTCGACCGAGGTCGACGGGGAGCCCGAGAGCGGCGTCGACTGGTTCTGGGACGAACTCGTCGACTACCTCGACGTCGAGTTCTACGAGGACTACGACGCCGTCCGAGACGACACCGACGGGCCACAGTTCACGGACTGGTATCCGGGCGGCGAGTTGAACATCGCGCACAACACCGTCGACCGGTGGGCTGCGCCGGACGCCGAGCAGCGGAACAAGGTCGCGTGTATCTGGGAGGGCGAACCCGGTGACGTCCGCGAGGTGACGTACCACGAACTCCACCGGCAGTCGAACAAGGTCGCGAACTACCTCGAGTCCGTCGGCATCGAGACCGGCGACACCGTCGGGCTGTACATGCCGATGGTCCCGGAAGTCATCTCGATCCTCTATGGCTGTTTCAAGGTCGGCGCCATCGCGGTCCCGATATTCAGTGGGTTCGGCGTGGACGCGACCGCGACCCGCATCGCGGACTCGGAGTGCTCGGTGCTGTTCACGGGCGACGGGTTCTATCGCCGCGGCGGCGAGGTGACGTTGAAGCACGCCGCCGACGACGCCATCGACGAGGCCGGGCACGTCGAGCACACGGTCGTCTTCGAGCGACTGGGGCGCGTCGAGAGCGACACCGAGGCCGTGCCGTGGACGAGCCGCGACGAGACGTGGGCCGAGGCCGTCGAGACGCAGGACGACGACTACGACACGAAGTCTCTTCCCAGCGACCAGGAGTCGATGCTCCTGTACTCGTCGGGGACGACGGGGAAGCCGAAGGGTATCGTGCACACGCACGCCGGCGTCCAGCTGCAGTGCGCGAAGGAGCTCTACTTCGGGTTCGACCTCCAGCCGAGCGACCGCTTCTTCTGGGTGAGCGACATCGGGTGGATGATGGGGCCATGGACGCTCATCGGGAATCACTCGTTCGGGAACACGATGTTCATGTACGAGGGCGCACCCGACCACCCCGAACCCGACCGATTCTGGGAGATGATAGACCGCCACTCGCTCACGCAGTTCGGTATCTCGCCGACCGCCATCCGCGCGCTCCGCAAGCACGGCGACGAGTGGCTGGAGGGCCACGACCTCTCCAGCCTCCGCTTGCTCGGCTCCACCGGCGAACCGTGGGACCCCGAGAGCTGGCAGTGGTTCCTCGACGAGGTCGGCGGCGGCGACGCCCCCGTCATCAACATCTCGGGCGGCACCGAGATCTGTGGGTGTTTCCTGATGCCGATGCCGATCAACGACCTGAAGCCGTGTACGCTCGGCGGCCCGGGGCTCGGGATGGACATCGACATCGTCGACCAGAACGGCGAGTCGATCAGGGACACGAACGAGCGCGGGTTCCTCGTCGCGCGGGACTCCTGTCCGAGCATGACCAAGAGCCTGTGGAGCGGCGACGAGCGCTACCTCGAGGAGTACTGGAGTAACTGGGAGGACCTCTGGGACCACGGCGACTGGGCGCAGATGGACGCGGACGGCTTCTGGTTCCTGCACGGGCGCGCCGACGATGCGCTCAACGTCGCCGGCCGGAAGGTCGGGCCCGCGGAGGTCGAGGGGGCGCTCATGGAGCACGACGCCGTCAACCAGGCCGCCGCCGTCGGCGCACCCGACGACACCACGGGGACCGCCGTCGTCACGTACGTTGTCCTCGAGGACGGCGTCGAGGAATCCGACGACCTCCGCGAGGAACTCCGCGCGGTCGTCGGCGAGGAACTCGGGAAACCGTTCCGGCCGCGCGAGGTCCTGTTCGTCGACGAGTTCCCGAAGACCCAGAGCGGGAAGATCATCCGGCGCGCCATCGAGGGTGTCTACACCGGCGAGGAACTCGGGGACATGAGCAGCATCGAGAACCCCGAGGCGTTAGAGAAGGTCGAGAACGCCCGATAGGGAGAGTCATCCCAGTGCGTCGCCGTTGACGTCCACCCGCGCGGCGTCGCTGTCGGCGGCCGCCGTCAGGGGATCGCTGTCGGCGTTCGATTTCGGAGCGTCACGGGCGAGGGTTGACGTGTAAACACGCGGTTATTGGGGCTTCTCGGGTGACTATCCTACCAGGTGTGACAGTGAGTGACAGTGCCCTTGGCATCCGTCGCTCGCGTCCGACAATGCAACCATGACACGAGACACTGCGGACTCTGACGGTGGAATCGACCGACGGTCGATGCTGGGTATGGTCGGCGGAACGGCAGTCGCGGCGGCCCTCGCGGGCTGCAGCACGCTGCTCGGCGAAGACGACCAGAGTTCGGGCGGTGAGGCCGACGTCCCGGACGAACCGATACAGGCGGGCCTCCAGACGTACACCGAGGGGGCGGCGTCCGTGCTCGGCCTGCAAGCCCAGTACGGCGCGGAGATCGCCATCCAGCGCATCAACGACGCCGGCGGTATCGCCGGCCGGGAGATGGAACTCGACGTCGCGCACGAAGCGGACGCGGCCGTCGAGAACTACACGCAGTTCGTCGACGAGGGCAAGGAGGTGACGTTCGGCCCGATATCCAGCGGCGGCCACGCCGCGCTCGCGCCGGAGGTCGAGTCGCAGGGCGTCGTGAACGTCGGCACCGACGGCACCGTGACGACGCTGTACGAGGACACCGTCCCGGACCCGACGTACTCGTTCCGCTTCCAGAACTACGACGTGATGGAGGTCGTCACCGCCGCGCGCGAAGCCGTCGCCCGCATCGGCGCGGACAACATCGACAGCATCGCGGGCATCAACCCGAACTACGCGTTCGGTCAGGACGAGTGGAAGTTCTTCAAGCTCGCGATACAGCAACTCGTCGGCGACGTCGACGTCGTCTACGAGGGGTTCCCGGAGCTGCTCGCCGACGACATGTCCACGCACATCACCGAGGTGAACGACAACGAGCCCGACGTCACGTTCACGAGCGTCTGGGGCGGTGACGTGACGACGCTCATGAATCAGGCGGCGGCGAACGACATGTTCGACAACACCCAGCTCGTCGGCAGCATCCTCTACAGCGCCGTCGACGAACTCGATCAGGACGTCGTCGAGCAAGCACAGGCGTTCTCGGGCAGCCGGAACTGGTACTGGGACTTCCCGAACGGGTCGCGGTGGAGTCCGAACGCGGACCTCTTCGAGCAAGCCCAGTCCGAGTACGACGTCGTCCCGACCGCGCACTTCATGAGCGGGTACGGTGCGGTGACGGCGTGGGCGACCGCGACGGCGAAGACCGTGGACATCCTCGGCGAGTGGCCGTCCCAGGAGCAGATCGCCCGCTCGCTCGAGGACCACGGGTTCCACACGCCCGCGGGCTACCACGTGATGGGGTCGGACCACCAGGGCAAGTCCAACGCGTACTCCGGGAGCCTGGAGTGGGACGACGACCTCGGTCGAGCCGTTCTCGAGGACGTGAACGTCTTCACGCCCCAGGAGGTCGCACCGCCGATCGGCACCGACGCCGAAGAGTGGATCAACAGCTGGTGATGACACGTCCACACATGGTATCGACGCAAGCGCGACCACTCCGGCAGTTCAGGGACCCATGGTAGAACTGGCGAACTTCGCGATCCACACGCTCAACGGCATCCAGTACGGGTTCATCCTGTTCCTGATAGCCTCCGGACTCACCATCATCCTCGGGATACTCGACGTCCTCAACCTCGCACACGGCGAGCTGTACGCCGTCGGCGCGTACGTCGCGTTCTCCGTGTTCGGGTACGTGAGCGGCGCGTTCGCGAACCCCGAGGGGTTCGTCGGGCTCGCGACGTTCCTCGTCCTCTCGCTTCTCGCTGCGGTCGTCGCGGCCGCGATCATGGTACCGCTCGGGCTCCTCCTGGAGGCGGTGTTCCTCAGGCCACTGTACGGTCGGGACGAGGTGTACCAGCTCGTGCTCACGTTCGGACTGCTCCTGATACTCAAGGACATGAACAAGCTCATTTGGGGACCGCTTCCCGTTCGCGCGGGCGACATTTACAGCGGCATCAATCGAATCCCGGCGGCGGAGTTCGTCGGCCTGACGTTCCCGACGTTCAAACTCGTCATCATCGCGGTCGGCGCGGTCGTCGTGGTCGGCCTGTTCTACTTCTTCAACCGGACGAAGCTCGGCCGCATCATCCGCGCGACCGCCATCGACCGCGAGATGGCGACCGCCATCGGCGTGAGCACCGACCGGGTGTTCACGCTCGTGTTCGCGATGGGCGCGTTCTTCGCCGGGTTCGCCGGCGCGATGGCGCTCCCGCAGAGCAACGCGAGCCTCGAGATGGGTGCGAACCCGCTCGTGTTGTCGTTCGTCATCATCGTCATCGGCGGCCTCGGGAGTCTCCGGGGCGCGTTCGTCGGCGCGATGATCGTCGGCGTCCTCAGCCGGTGGGCGGTCTGGCAGTATCCGCCCGCGGAGATCGCCGCGCCGTTCGCCATCATGGCACTGATACTGCTCGTGAAACCGAACGGACTGTTCGGCACGTGGGGTGAGACGGCGTGAGCGACGACGACCACCAGTCCCTGAAGGCGTGGGGGCGTCGAAGCTACGTGCCCGCGACCACGACGCGAGACGGCGACCGGTACGTCCGCGTCTCCCGCGGGATGGTGCTGTCGCCGCGTCGAATCGCGGGCTGGCTGGCGCTGCTCGCGCTGTTCGTCGCCGTTCCCGACATCGCGTCGCTGTCGTCGAGCATCCAGCAGCGCGTCCTCCACCAGGGCGTGCTGTTCGGGCTCGCCGCGGTCGGCCTGAACGTCCTGCTCCGGCACACCAAGCTCGTGTCGTTCGGGCACGCAGCGTTCTTCGGCACCGGTGCGTACACCGCCGCGGTGCTCGCGAGCCAGTTCGACGTGACGAGCATGCTACTCCTGCTCGCCGCGGCGACGCTCGTCGGGACGCTGATGGCGGGCGTCATCGGGTTCCTGTCGCTCAGACACACGGGCCTGTACTTCTCGCTGCTGACGCTCGCGTTCGGCCAGCTCCTGTACGCCATCGCGCAGGGCCAGAGCTACCTCGGTGGGAGCGACGGCCTCCCGGTGCGACCCGGCGAGGCGAATCGCGCGACGCTGTTCGGCGTCGAACTGAGCGCGGACGTCTACAGCGTCGTCGTCTACTACCTGACGGTGCTCGTCGTCGTCCTCGCGTTGTTCGTGATGTGGCGGGTCGTGAACTCGCCGTTCGGGAACGCCTTGGACGCCATCGGGCAGGACCGGACGCGCGCGCAATTCGTCGGCATCCCCGTCCGGCGGTACGTCCTCGCCGCGTTCGTTATCTCGGGTATCTACGGAGGCGTCGCCGGCGGCATGTACGGGCTCGTCCAGCAGCACGTCCGGCCGGAAGCGACGCTCTACTTCCTGCGGTCGGGCGAGATCCTGTTCATGGCGATCCTCGGTGGGTTCGGGACGCTCGTCGGGCCGCTCGTCGGCGGCGTCGTGCTCGTCTTTCTCCAGGACGTCGGGCGGGACTTCACGAACTACTTCGACGCCCTCACCGGGATCGTCCTCCTGTTGCTCGTGTTCGGATTCCCGCGCGGTATCGTGGGGTCGCTGCAGTCTGGCAGCCGCCTCCGCGCGGCAGTGAGCACGTTCAGCGACGACCCGGCCATCGTCGGCGAGTGGGCGACCGAAGCGTGGACGAGCCTGTGGGCGGCAGTGGGTCGTGCAAGACGAAACCTGCGGATGCTCGTACTCGGGGTGCGTTAACATGTTGAAAGCTACGAATCTCAAGAAATCGTTCGGGCAGCTCGTTGCAACGGACGACGTCGACGTCGAATTCGGCCGAGAACCCGGCGAGATGGTGTTCATCGTCGGACCGAACGGTGCTGGGAAGACCACGCTCGTCAACCTCCTCACCGGACTCCTCGAGCCCGACGACGGGAACGTCGTCCTCACGCGGACCGACGAGGACGGCGAGACCGTCGAACGGGACATCACGAACATGCCGCCGCACGAGCGCGTGAAGGCCGGCGTGGTCCGGAGCTTCCAGGTCGTGCACGTCTTCGAGGAGATGTCGGTTCGCGAGAACGTCCGTACCGCCGTCCTCTCCGAGCAGGACCTTCTCGGGAGCGCGTTCAGCTTCAGCGACGAACACGGCGGCGTCGAGGCGCTCGTCGACGACCTCCTCGAACGCTTCCGGCTCGACGATCAACAGCACGTCGTCGCGGACAAGCTCCCGCACGGCGACCGGAAGCTGCTGGACGTCGCGATGTCGTTCGCGCTCGACCCGGACGTCCTCCTGCTCGACGAACCCACGTCGGGCGTCTCCGCCCGGGAGACCGACTACGTGATGGAGACCATCGTGAACGTGAGCAAGGCCGAGGGCGTGGCGACGGTCGCGATCGAGCACGACATGGACCTCGTCAGCGAGTACGCCGATCGCGTCGTCGCTCTCCACCAAGGGGGCGTCCTCGGCGAAGGCCCGGCGTCGATACTCGAGACGGACGACGAACTCCGCCGCGTCCTCCTGGGGGTGGGCGCATGAGCGCTGACTCCCTGCTCTCGGTCCGCGGCCTGGACGCCGCCGTCGAGGGCTTCCAGGTGACTGAGGACGTGGACCTCGACGTCGCCGCCGGCGAAGCCGTCGGGCTCGTCGGCCGGAACGGGGCGGGGAAGACGACGACGTTCCGCGGCGTGATGGGGCTCGCGGACCTCTTCGCGGGCTCGGTCCGGTTCAAGGGCGAGGAGCTCACCGAGTTACGCCCGGAGGTCGTCCCGATGCGCGGCATCGGTTACCAGCCGGAGGATCGAAAGCTGTTCACGGGGATGACCGTCGAGGAGAACTTCCGTCTCCCCATCTGGAGCGTCGGCGACGCGCGCGGACTCGACGACGAGGACGCGATCGTCGAGGAGGTGTTCGACGTCCTCGACGAGCTCGACGACCGACGGGACGCGCTCGTCGAGAACCTGAGTGGCGGGCAAGCGAAGATGGTCGCCATCGGCCGCGCGCTCGCGCTCCAGCCCGACCTCCTCATCCTCGACGAACCGCTCGAAGGGCTCGCGCCCATCGTCGTCGAGAACCTCAAGGGCTACATCGAGGAGATCAACGACCAGGGCATCGCGGTCCTCATCGCGGAGTCGAACGTCACGCACGTCCCCGACATCGTCGATCAACTGTACGTCATCGAGCGCGGTGAGGTCGTCGACAGCGGCCCGCCAGACGAGGTCGTCGAGAAACCGGACGTCCAGCGACTGATGCAGGGCAGCGGGGTCGAGTGATCTGTCCCTGATCGTTCGGCGCTCGATGGCCGGTCACTGGCCGACGTCGAGGTCGTCGATCGCGTCGATGACGCGGCCAAGGACTTTGCGTTCGCCCCGTCGGAGGTTCTTGGAGACCGCCATCTTGGAGACGTCGAACTCGTCGGCGAGCGTCGACAGCGTCGCGTCCCGCGGCGTCTGGAAGTACCCGTCGGCGACGGCGGAGCGAAGCGTCTCGCGCTCGGTCCGGGAGAGCTCGCGGCAGCCGTCGAGGAGCGAGATTGCGGGGTCGACGTTCCGCATGAGGTCGTAGTAGTCCTCCAGGTCCATCGACTCGCGGGATTCGACGTCGAAGTCGTTGTTCCGGTCGAGTTCGCTGAGTGCGCCGTCCGCAATCCGTTCGCGGTCGAATCCGACGTGCCAGGTCTCGCTGCCGGCGTCGATCTCGAACGGGCCCGTGATGTACCCGTCGCGGTCGCGGATGACGCCCATCGCGTCGGTCTGGCCGATGCGCGACCGGATGAGTGCGAGGTCGCCGTCGCGCCGGAGGAGGTCGTACCCGTGCATGTTCGAGTGGTCTCGGAGCGTCCGCAGACCGTTGTCGAGCGCACCACGGTCGTCTCCCTCGACCATGATGCGCGTCTCCAGTACCTCACTGGCGGGGTTGAAGTCCCACTGGCGGGCGTAGAAGGACACGTCATTCTGGACTGTCGTATCGATGTACGGGCAGTCGTACTGGACCATGTCCATCTGGAGTGATATCATCTAGCATAGAATCTGTCCCCAGTCGTTTATCGCTTTTTATCCAAACACCAACATCCCTCCCGGAAGCGCGATACCGCCACCATGGACTGTCGCGACGCTCGCACTGCCACCGACCGCCGCCACGGACTGTCTCGACGCTTTCGCCGCGACCGACTGCCGCGACGATCGTGCCGCCCCCGATCGAGACGGGAGTTCGAGCCGGGTACGGAGTCGCTGCGGGCGTGGCCGTATACATGTCAACCCCCCGCTTTTCACTGCTGGGTAGTGCCTCTCTACACGAATGACAGATAGTACCACGCACGAGCGACTGCAGGTCGCGGAGATAACCGCGGACGACATCCTGTTCGTGGACGACGACCACTTCGCGACCAAGAACGTCTGCATCGTCACCGGCGCGGGGTCGGGTATCGGGCAAGCGACGGCGCTCGCCGCAGCCGCGAACGGCCTCACCGTCCTCGCGACGGACATCGACGCGGACGGCCTCCAAGCCACCCAGGCGAAGGCCGACGACCTCGACGTCGCGGGTGGCGTCGAGACGACCGTCGCCGACCTCACGACCGACGCCGACCACGACCGCATCGTCGACGACGCCGCTGCACTCGGCACCGTCCGGTACCTCGCGAACGTCGCCGGCATCCAGCACATCGACGCCGTCGAGGACTTCCCGATGGAGAAGTACGACCAGATGCACGAGATAATGCTCCGTGCACCGCTCTCGCTCGCCAAGCGAACCATCCCGCACATCCGCGGGACCGAGGACGGCGTGGGCGCTGTCGGGAACATGGCGTCGGTCCACGGGCACTACGTCACCGCGGACAAGGTCGGCTACAACGTCTCGAAGTTCGGGCTGCGCGGACTCACGCAGTCCATCGCCGCCGAAGGCGGGAACGGCCTGCGCGCGTTCTCCATCAGCACCGGGTACGTGAAGACGCCGCTCGTCACCGACCAGATACCCGATACCGCCGAACAGCGCGGCATCTCCGTCGACGAGGTCATCGAGGACGTGATGCTCGGGCAGTCCCGCGTGAAGGAGATGATGGACCCCGTCGACGTCGCGAACCTCTTCGTGTTCGGGTTCTCCTCGCACGCCGACCACCTCAACGGCGGCGACCTCTGTTTCGACGGCGGGATGACCCTCACCTACGAGTAATCCACGACGACCGCTCTCGCGAGCGAGACACGACGTCTTCAGAACTCGACGTCGCGGACGCCGAGGACGCGGTCTTCCGGGGCGTCGCGGTCGGGGCCGACGACGGCGGCGTCGGCGGTGGTGTCGTCGTCGGGGAAGACGACGGTCCCGCCAGCGGAGAGGGGTGCGAGGACGCCTGCGGCGAATGCGCGCGGGTCGCTGAGAGGCGCGCGGACGGCGACCTCGGTATCCGCCGTGAGCGAGAGGCGGTCGACCGCGTCGGCGGCGGCCGTGAGGAGTTCGCCGTGCGTGAGCGCTTCGACGCCGGTGACGAGGGCGACGTTCACGGGGATGCGGGCGTCGGCTTCGGGTGGCATGGTCGGGTTCTCGCTCCAGATGTCGCCCTCGAAGTGGTAGACGTCGGGGTCGTCGTGGTCGCCGCCGTACGCGATGCGTTGCGTGCCGGGTTCGAGGTCGTAGTCGTCGACGTCGTCGACGTGAGCGACGACGGCGCGAGCGTCGACGTTCGTGGGGGCGCCGACGTACGCTTTCGCGCCGAGGAGTGCGGCGCCGAGGACGGCGAGTACGGGTTGTGCGCGCGGGTCGTCGCCGACGCCGACGGTCGAGCGTGCACGGACGCCGCGGGCGTGCAGGAAGTTCGCGGTCTTCCACGTCGTCGTACACAGCCGCTGATAGTCGTAGAACTGGCCGTGTGCGGGTGCTCGGAGCGCGGGTGCGTCCGAGCGTCGCGAGCGCGCGACGAGGTCGACGAGCGTGTCCATGTGCGAGCGTTACCGACGGCCGGGCAAAGACCCGACGGTCTGGGACGCTGCCGGGGTTCCCACCTCGAAGGTCTCGTTCACACAACACGTGCTCGGGGTGCCGTCGCGGCGGTGAATCCGGCGACGCGAGCACTGAACGGACGGCTGTCGCCCGACGCGGGCGTGGAACTGCCGCAATCGTTATGCAGGTGGTATCTAAACGTAGGCGTGTTACGCGATGGCAACTGGATACGTTGCAGGGGTGATTCGGGGGTTGTTCGACGCCGTCTTCCAGCCGCGGCGGTTCGTCCAGTCGCGGACCGACAACTACGCCGCGGGCTGGGTGTGGACGGCGTTCGAGATGAATCGACTGGCGGTCGTGTACGTCGTGAACCTCGCGCTGTACGCCGTCCCGCTGACGCTCGCGGGTATCGGCGTCCAGAGTACCGCGGCCGCGCCGTCGTGGTTCGTGGCGCTCGCCGGCGGGCTCGCCGACCCGACGTCGCTCTGGCAGTTCCTCTCGGCGCTCGTCCAGAACTCCGCGTTCCTGACGGTCGCTGCCGTACTCACGCTCGTCAACTACCACGCCGCGGTCCTCCTGACGCTCAACTCGAAGGGCGTCCTGCAGACCGCACACACGATAACGTACTCGACGAGCGCGTACCTCGCGGGCCTGTTCAGTCTCGTCTGGTACCTCTCGCAGTCGGCGACGACCGAAGTCGCGGCGGCGTTCGTCGTCGCCATCCAGAAGGAGTTCATCTACTTCTTCATCGACGCGCTCGGGAGCGAGTTCACGCTCGCGTCCGGGCGACCGGACGCCGTGAACGTCGCGGCGGTCTCGCAGGAAGGTCAGCTCGTGCTCGCGGCACTCGTCGGCTGCGTGCTCTACTACCTGTACTCGATGTACCTCGGTGCTCGCATCAATCACGGCGCGTCGCGGTTCACGGGCTTTCTCGTGCTGCTCGCGGTCGCCGCCGCACCGGCACTGTACATCGTCGGAACCATCCTCGCGTACTCGCTGAACATCGTCGGGTAATCCATGACTGAAGACTCAGACGAACGGTTCGTGGCGAATCGAGACGAAGACACCTTCGGTGGCGACATCGTCACCGTCGCATCACCAGCGACCCAGCTCGTGCTCGGCTACCTCGTCCTGACGGTCGTCGTCGGCGGGTTCGTCGGCGCGTTCCTCTACCAGAACCCGACCCTGTTCGGTGAGGGAGAGAACGCACGCATCGCGGGACTCGTCGTCCTCGGGTTGACCGTCATCGGCGCGGTCCGGCTCGCGATCAAGTACGTCGTCCTCTACCGGACGAAGTACGTCGTGACGACCGACAGCGTCCGCCGCCAGTACCACCTGGCGTACCGCGAGGAATCCCGCGAACTCCCACTCCACATGATCCGGGGCGTGGAGCTCTCGAAGAGCCGCCTGCAGTCGATGCTCGGGTTCGCGACCATCTCGTTCCTCTCCGTCGGGAGCAACCGCGGTATCGGGTACGTCGAGTTCGACAACGCGGCGGAACCGGAACGCCTCCAGCAGGCCGTCCTCGAACTGCTCGAGACGCAGCGCGAGGAAGCGACCGAGGAGAACCAGTCCGCGCAGGAGGCGACGGACTCGAGGCCGTCGCAGCGACGTGGTCGTGGCCGGAGCCATCAACGAGACGAACCGGCGTCCTCGCAGTCGTCACCGGAATCGAACGCGCCGGACGCGAACGACGCTGCCGAACCACCGGCGGACGCGACTGGTACCGAGAGACAGGGCCGCGCCGCGGACCGGGACGACGAGACGCGACGGCCCGTCTCCGGGAACGAGAAGCCGGCGGAGGCCGCCGAACCGGACGCTCAGGACTGACACCACCAGCCCGCACGAGACCAGGCGAACGCTCGGCGAGGAATGAAGCGGCGGGGACGGGTTCCCGTCCGGTCCGCGCGGTCAGAACGAGTTCTTGATCTTCTGCCAGAACCCTTCGGCGAGCTCGATCTCCTCGCCGCCGGCTTCCGCGAACGCCTCCAGTGCCTCGCGCTGCTCGTCGTTCAGCTCGCTCGGCTCCGGCGTCACGACCTGGACTTGCACGACGAGACTCCCGCGACCGCGGCGGTGCGTACGCGGCATCCCGGCGCCGCGCTCGCGGAACTGCTCGCCGCTCTGCGTGCCCGCGGGGACCTCGAGGGTGACGTCCTCGCCGAACACGTCCACGGTGACCTCGTCCCCGAACGTCGCCTGCGGGAACGATATCGGGAGTCGATAGTAGAGGTCGTCGCCGTCGCGCTCGAACTCGTCGTGGTCGCGGACGCGGACGTCGATGAGGAGGTCGCCGTTCCGCGCACCAGGCTCGCCGGGCGCACCCTCGCCTTCGCGACGGATCGTCTGCCCGGTCTTGATGCCTTCCGGGATGTCCACGCGCATCGTGACGTCCTCGCGAACGATGCCGTCGCCACGACACTCGCCGCACGTCTCGTCGTAGAGCTCGCCAGCACCGTCACAGCGCGGGCACTCGCCCGTCTGCTGCATCCGACCGAACGGCGTCTGCTGGACGCGCGTCACGCGACCCTCGCCGTTACACTCCGGGCACGTCTCCGCGTCCGCCTCCGGCGGATGCCCCTCGCCCTCGCAGACGTCACAGCGCGACGGTCGCGTGATCGAGACCTCCTTCGTCACGCCCTCGAACGCCTCCTCCAGATCCAGTCCGAGCTCCATCCGGAGGTCGCGCCCCGGTCGCGGCCCACGCTGCCCGCCGCCAGCACCACCACCGCCGAAGAACTGCTCGAAGATATCGTTGATACCACCGCCACCGCCAGCACCACCGAACGGCCCGCCAGCACCACCCGCACCACCGAACGGCCCACCAGCACCACCAGCGCCACCAGCACCCTGGTCGAACCCACCGCGCTTCTCCGCCTGCTCGAAGCGCTCGTGACCCATCCGGTCGTACGCCTGCCGCTTCTCCTCGTCGGTCAACACCTCCTTCGCCTTCTTGACCTCCTTGAACTTCTCCTCAGCGTCCTCCGCGTCGGACACGTCCGGATGATACTCCGCGGCCTTCTTCCGATAGGCCTGCTTGATCTCGTCCTCGGACGCATCTCGACTCACACCGAGCGCGTCGTAGAAGTCCTCACTCATCTCGTTACAGCCAGTTAATCCGTTGAACCACTTCAAAAGCGCGGGTTCGGTCGAGGAACCACCACCAACCCAACACCACCCTCGAACCACGCACCGCAACGCCACTCACGAACACACGACCACCGAAAAGAACCAAGAACACGCACCGACTACCGCAGACGCACCGGGTCAGGCCTCTTCGTCCTCTTCGACGTCCTCGAAGTCGGCGTCGACGTACTCCTCGTCGCCTTCAGCGGCAGCGCCTTCCGGGCCAGCGCCACCCATGC
Organism: Halorubellus salinus; assembly: GCF_020567525.1. GTDB lineage: Archaea > Halobacteriota > Halobacteria > Halobacteriales > Natrialbaceae > Halorubellus > Halorubellus salinus. The sequence continues at coordinate 74,875 of NZ_JAJCVI010000002.1, read as the reverse complement.
CACCGGGGCCGGCCTGCGCGCCCTCCGGGCCGCCCTCGGCCGCAGCACCGTCGTACATCTGCTTCCCGATCTCCTGGAGTTCGTCCGAGAGCGCCTTTGACGCGTCCTCGATCTCCTCCTTCGACACCTCGTCGTCGTCGAGCGTCGCCTCGAGTTCGTCCATCTGCGCTTCGATGTCCTCGATGAGCGCGTCGTCGACCTCGTCGGCGTTCTCGTCGAGGAGCTTCTCCGCGCGCTGGAGCGTCGCCTCCGCGTTGTTCCGCGCCTCGATGCGCTCGCGGCGGCGCTTGTCCTCCTCGGCGTGCTCCTTCGCTTCCTCCTGCATCTGGTCGATCTCCGCGTCCGACAGGCCCGCACCACCCTCGATGGTGATGTCCTCCTTGTTCCCGCTGCCCTTGTCCTCCGCGGTGACGTTCACGATACCGTTCTCGTCGATACTGAACGCCACCTCGATCTGGGGCGTGCCAGCGGGCGCCGGCGGGATGCCAGTGAGGTGGAACTCGCCGAGCATCTCGTTCTCGTCCGCGATCTCGCGCTCACCCTGGAACACGCGGACCTGCACCGTCGTCTGGTTGTCCGCCGCCGTCGTGAAGATCTTCGACTCCTCGGTCGGGATCGTCGTGTTCTTCTCGATGAGGCGCTCGAACAGCCCGCCCTTCACCTCGATACCGAGGCTGAGCGGCGTGACGTCCAGCAGGACGATGTCGTCGACCTCGCCGCCGAGCACGCCACCCTGGATCGCCGCACCGAGCGCGACGGCCTCGTCGGGGTTGACGTTGCCCTTCGGTTCGATGCCGAGCATCTCCTCGACCTGCTCCTTGACCTGGGGCATCCGCGTCGACCCGCCCACGAGGATGACGTCGTCGATGTCGTCCTTTGAGTAGTCCGCGTCCTCGAGCGCCTGCTCCGTCGGCGCCTGCGTGCGCTCGATGAGGTCCGCGCTCAGCGACTCGAACTTCGCACGCGTCAAGCTCTTCTCCAGGTGGATCGGGCCGTCGTCCGTCGCCGTGATGAACGGCAGGTTGATCTCCGTCTCCTTCCGGCTCGACAGTTCGATCTTCGCCTCCTCCGCGGCGTCCTTCAGGCGCTGGAGTGCCTGCCGGTCGTCACGCAGGTCGATGCCGTGCTCGTCCTCGAACTCGGCGGCGAGCCAGTCGATGATCGCGTGGTCCCAGTCGTCGCCACCGAGGTCGTTGTCCCCGTTCGTCGCCACGACCTCGTACACGCCGCCGCCGAGGTCGAGGATGGAGACGTCGAACGTCCCGCCCCCGAGGTCGTACACGAGCACGGTCTGGTCCGAGTCGTCGTCCAGGCCGTACGCCATCGCGGCCGCCGTCGGCTCGTTGATGATGCGCTCGACGTCGAACCCGGCGATCTCGCCGGCGTCCTTCGTCGCCTGGCGCTGTCGGTCACTGAAGTACGCCGGGACCGTGATGACGGCCTTCTCGACGTCGTCGCCGAGGTAGTCCTCGGCGTCGCGCTTGATCTTCTGGAGGGTCATCGCCGAGATCTGCTCGGGCGTGTACTCCTCGCCGTCGATGTCGACCGTGTAGTCCTCCTCGCCCATGTGGCGCTTGATGGAGGAGATCGTGCGGTCGGGGTTCTGGATCGCCTGGTTCTTCGCGGGTTTGCCGACGAGGCGTTCACCGTCCTCGGTGAACGCGACGACGCTCGGCGTCGTTCGGTCGCCTTCGTTGTTCACGATGATCTCCGGGTCGCCACCTTCCATCACCGCGAACGCGCTGTTTGTGGTACCGAGGTCGATACCGAGAATCTTGTTACTCGCCATGTTGAGTGTCTATTGGAACCTGACCGTTTTAAAAGTTGCTTTACAGAGTGTTCTCTCGAATAAAATTGCCTAGGGGTACTCAAACCAGCAAAAATGGTAAATTACAGGCTGTCAGCTGGATACTACTCGTCGTCGAGCGCTGCACTAATGTCCTCGTCGCTCGCCTCGCCGGCGTCATCGCTCGATTCGGCGGTCTCGTCGTCGACTTCCCCACCGAGCGCGACGGCTCCCTCGTCGTCGCCGTCGCCGTCCGCTCCCGACCCGTCGGTCTCGGCCGCCGCGTCCTCCGCGTCGTCGCTATCCTCCGGGTCGTACTCCGCGCCGTTGCTCACCGTCACCTGCGCCGCCTGGATGACGCGGCCAGCCATCTCGTAGCCAGGATTGAACAGTTCGGCGATGGTCCCCTCGGGGAGGTCGCTGTCGACGCGCACCATCACCTCGTGACGCTGCGGGTCGACGTCGTCCCCGGCGTCGGGCGCGATCTCCTCGACGTTCTCCTCGTCGAGCACGCGGTCGAACTCCTTCAACGTCATCTCGACGCCACCGCGGATGCTCTCGTCGTCCTCGACGTCCTGGTCGAGCGCGCGCTTCAGGTTGTCGCGAACGCCGACGAGTCGCTCGACGAGGTCCTCGGTCGCACGCTCCTTCATCTCCTCTTGCTTGCGCTTCTGTCGCTCCTTGTAGTTCTTGAAGTCCGCTTGCTTCCGGCGGAGCTTCGACTTGAGTTCCTCGCGTTCCTCGCGGAGGGTTTCGACGTCGTCCTCGAGGTCGTCGACCCGCGCTTCGAGTTCCGGGACGCGCTTGGCGTCGGTCTTCAGCTCGAACGCTCGCTCGACGAGTGCGCGCACCTCGGCGGCGGCGTCGTCGTCGTACTCGGCGACGCGGTCCACGATGTCCTCGCTCACGGGCGTCCCGTCGCCGCCCTCGCCGGTTGACTCGTCCGCTTCGACGGACTCCGGGTCGGCGGTGACGAACCCGTCGTCGTCCACCTGCGCCGACGCTTCCTCGGCCTCAGGGCTCGATTCCTCGTCGGCGTCCCCACCGGTCGCCGCAGCCTGTTCGTCCCCCGACTCGGCACCCTCGACCGATGCCGCGTCGTCGGCCTCCTCGGCGTCAGCCGCGGAGTCCACTGAACCCTCGTCTTCGCTCATGCTCGAAACAAAACCTCCCTTCGGATAAAAGGATTCAGGTACGTCCGCCACGCCAGCGAACGACCGCCCGTCGCCACCCCCTGCGAGCCGGGGATGCCGGGAGAACGGGTGCAGCGACAGCGCTCCGGCCGTGGGAGCGACTCGCTTAACTGGCGGGCGCTCGGACGTGCTGGCGTGACCGTCGTGCTCCGGTTCGAGAACGGGTCCGTGCGAGTCGACGGCGACGTCCCCGACGCCGTTCTCGACGCCGTGCCCGAGATGGAGGCGGATCCGCGTAGCGGCGGCTACCGTACACCCGCTATCGCGTACGCCGCGGTCCGAGACGCGCTCGCCGCCGACGGCGTCGACGTGGACGACCGCGTTCTCGACCTCGACCCCCTCCCGTCGCTCGATACGACGTACGAACTCCGCTCCTACCAGCGGGACGCGCTGGACGCGTGGACGGACGCCGACCGTCGTGGGAACCTCGAACTGCCGACGGGGAGCGGGAAGACCGTCGTCGCCATCGCCGCGATGGCGGCACTGTCCACACCGACGCTCGTCGTCGTCCCGACCATCGACCTCCTCGAACAGTGGCGTCGAGAGCTCGACGCCGAGTTCGACGTCCCCATCGGGCAGTTCGGTGGCGGCGAGCAGCGCTTCGAACCGATCACGGTGTCGACGTACGATTCCGCGTACCTGAAGGCCGACGACGTCGGCGACCGGTTCGGGTTCGTCGTGTTCGACGAGGTCCATCACCTCGGCGGCGAGGGCTACCAGGACATCGCGCGGCTGCTCGCCGCACCAGCTCGCCTCGGACTGACCGCGACGTTCGAACGACCGGACGACGCGCACGAGGCCGTCGCCGACCTCGTCGGCCCGCTCGTCCACCGCCTGAGCGTCGACGACCTCGCGGGCGAGCACCTCGCGCCGTACGACGTCAAGCGCGTCGAGGTCGACCTCACGCCCGACGAACGGGAACGCTACGAGACGAACCAGGAGACGTTCACGGACTACCTCGCCCAGTCCGGCATCCAGATGCGGTCGGGGAGCGACTACCAGGAGCTCGTCAAGCGCTCCGGGAACGACCCCGACGCACGCGAGGCACTGCTCGCGAAGGAACGCGCTCGCCGCATCATGCTCGGGAGCGAGGCGAAGGTCGACGCGCTCGGCGACGTCCTCGACCGCCATCGCGACGACCGCGTCATCGTCTTCACCGCGCACAACGACTTCGCGTACCGGGTCGCCGAACGCTTCCTCGTCCCCGTCATCACGCATCAGACGAGCGCGAGCGAGCGCAAGGAGATACTCCAGCGGTTCCGCGACGGCCGCTACTCGCGCATCGTCTCCTCGAACGTCCTCGACGAGGGCGTGGACGTCCCCGAAGCGAACGTCGGCGTCGTCTGCTCGGGGAGCGGGAGCGAACGCGAGTTCACGCAGCGACTCGGCCGCATCCTCCGGCCTCGCGACGGGAAGACCGCACGGCTCTACGAGATCGTGAGTCAGGACACCGCGGAGGAACGCGTCGCAAGCCGCCGCCGATGACTCTGTACCGTCTCGACTGGGGGCGTCGACGCGTCAGGGGTCGCGCCAGTCGAACGACAGGTTGCCGACCTCGGGGAACGTCATCTCGTAGGTCGTCGACTCGCCGGGACCGAGGTCGACGCGTCGTTCCTCGACCTGCGACTCCTCGCCGGCGCTCCACGTGACCACGAGGGTCGCGCGACGCGACTGGTCGACGGTGTTCTCGACGGTGACGGTGATGGCGAACGCGTCCGTCGCGGTACTCGTCCGGGTCGCGAAACTCGCACTGAGCCCGTACCCGGGTGTCGTCGTCGGTCGGGTCGTGGAGTCGTCCCTGGTCGGCGTCCCGGGTTCGGTCTCCGGCGGCCCCCACTTCGGGCCGGACTTCGCCGGCCCGGACGTACAGCCGGCGACCGCGGTGGCAGCGAGCGAGAGCGCGGTGAGGACGCGACGACGGCGCATACTCGCCAGTAACCGCGACGCCGCATGAAACCTTTGTGCTCTCGGCGTCGCCCGGCTCAGGTGCCGGCGTCGGACGGAGCGAGGCGTCACATCCTTGTCGTCGCGGGCCGGATTCGCTGACGTGCTGACGAAGGACCTCCTCCGGGTGTCGCGCCGTGGCGGCGGCTACCAGCCGGTGTTCGCGGACCGCGAAAGTCGGCCGCTGGCGGCGCGCGTCGTCGGGACGTTCCAGGGGCACGTCGACGGAACCCGAGGCGACCTCGACGGCGCGCTCAGGACCCTCGAGGGGGACGCCGAGGACTTCAAGCTCGTTCGCGGGCTCGCGAAGTGCTGCGAGCACGCGGCGCGCTTCGAGACGCGAGCGCCAGTGACGCCGTCGAGTGCACGCCGAGCGGCGTTCGTCGCCGCCGAGGAGCTCGATGGCGTCGTCACGCCCGCGGAGCGCGAACGAGCGCTCGACCGCGCCGCGGACTCGCTGGCGGTCGACGTCGACGACGTGGACGCGTCGCTGTTCGCGGACCTCGAGGAACGCCAGGTGCTCGCGTCGTTCGACGCACCCTGGGACCCCGACGGGTTGCTCGCGCAGTACAACCTCTCGCTCGCGCAGACGGCGCTGTTCGACGCCGTCGAGGTCCGCGTCCGCTCGTCGGACCCGAAGGCGCTCGTCTCCGCGGTCAAGCGCCTGCGGCTCATGTACGAGATCCGGCAACCGGAGGACGAACGCGCGTCCGGACCGGAGACGGCGAGCGACCGGGAGGTCGTCGTCACCGGCCCGGATGCGTTGTTCTCGCGGTCGCGGCGCTACGGGACGCGGTTCGCGCGACTCCTCCGGACGGTCGCGAAGGCATCCGAGTGGCGGCTCGAAGCGACGATAGACGACCACGGGACCGAGCGCGAACTCGTCCTCTCGGACGACGACCCGGTGCGCGTCCCGGACGCGGACCCGGTCGCGGCCGTCGAGTTCGACTCCGGCGTGGAGGCGGACTTCGCGGCGCGATTCGAGGGCCTCGACCTCGACTGGGCGTTGTCGCGGGAGCCGGAGCCGCTCGCGACCGGGTACCGCGTCATGATTCCCGACTTCGCGTTCGATTACGCGCCCGGTGGTGACCCTGATGCTGGCCCGGATTTCAGGGTGTTCTTCGAGGTGATGGGGTTCTGGACGCCCGAGTACGTCGAGAAGAAGCTCGGCCAGCTCGCGGACGTCGAGGACGTCGAGATGGTGGTCGCGGTGGACGAGTCCCTCGGCGTCGGCGAGGAGGTGGCGGCGACGGACGCGGCGGTCGTCCCGTACTCGGGGACGGTACGCGTCAAGGACGTCGTGGACGTCCTCCGCGAGTACGAGACGGACCTGGTCGCGGATGCAGCCGCGGCGCTCCCGGGGTCGTTGACGCCCGCGGACGACGTGGTGACGCTCGCCGCGCTCGCCGAACGCGAAGGTGTCAGCGAGGACGCGCTCGCGGACGTGGCGTTCCCCGAGCACGAGCTGGTGGGGCGGACGCTCGTCCGGCCGGCGGTCCTCGAGGACGTCGACGGCGAGCTCGCGGACGGGATGGCGTACGCGGACGCGGAGACGGTCCTCGACGAGTACGGGCTCGACGACGCGAGCGCGGCGCTCTCCGCGCTCGGATATCGCGTCGAGTGGACGGGGCTCTCGGGCGGGACCGTCCACGAGAAGTGACGAGCCTTCGGTCCGGTGGAGCGTTGCGTCCGAACGGCGTGACTGGTGGGGGGCTGACTGACGATGCCTCGGTCGTCCGCCTCGGCTCGCTGGTCGCGACAGGGAATCCGTGACGAACGAGATCGGAGCGCACTGGCATCGTGCGACGGCTTGGCGCGCCCCGGCGGCGGTCAGGTCACGCCGACCGTGGCCGCCCCATCACGGATGAACCCCTGGGTCGGTCAGTACGGTGGTGATTCGGCGCGGATGACCTCGGAGAGGCCGTGCATCTCGTCGGCGACGAGGACGAATACGTCGTCGAGCGTGACGATACCGGCGAGCGTGCCGTCGTCGTCGACGATCGGCATCCGTCGGATGCTGTTGTCGCGCATCGCTTCCGTGAGCTCGTGGACGCCGTCGTCGACGTGGACGGTGACGGGTTCGCGAGTCATGACGTCCGATACGGTCGTGCTCGCGGGGTCTTTCTCGGCGGCGACGACGCCGAGGGCGACGTCGCGGTCGGTGACGATACCGATGGGTTCGTCGTCGCGTTCGACGACGATGCAGCCGACCTCGTGTTCGGCCATCAGTTTCGCGGCGTCCTGGATGGAGTGGTCTGGTGTGGCTGTCACGAGCGCTCCTTTGTCGCGTGCGATCTGGTCGAGGGTCATTGGTGAACGCGGGTCGCGAGACCCACGAGTGGTAGTACGACCGAATCGCTCAAGAATCGTTGTAACCAGTTGCTACGGCCTGGAACCGTCCTCGAGAGGGTGGACGGGCTAGACGTCGCGCTGGCGGCCCTTCGGGACCATCGACTTCAGTTCGTCGTACACGTAGAGGCCGACGCCGAGCGGTTCCTGGCGGCCGGCGACGTCGTGCACGGGGACGACGTACCCCCAGTCGCCGTCCCACTCGAGGTCCTGGTCGTCGCCCGCGACGAACCGCTTCGCTTCCGCGTCGTCGAGAACGATGGTGTTCTTCGTGGCGTGCCGCCCGAATCGCTGCGCGGCGTCCGTGGTGGGCTTCCAGTGCTCCTGGCGCGTCCGCAGGAACGTTATCCCGGCGGCTTCCACGTCCCGGGTCGGGTCGGGGAGGTCGCCGGCGAACACCCAGACCTTCCCGGCGCCCTTCTCCCAGAACGAGTGGTTCTCGAAGACGCTGGGGTCGACCCCGAACCGTTCGTCCCACCAGTCGAGGACTGCCTCGCGCGTCGCGCGGCCCTCGACCTCGCGGTCCGCGGCCGTCTCGGGGAGGCGGTCGAACTGCTGGCCGTCGTTCGCTTCGAGCTGGTCGTTCTCGCTCATTCGGCGGTCACCTCCAGTTTCGCGGTGAAGAACCCGCCCGTGTCGTTGTGATGCGGGTACACGCGCTTCGCGTTCGTTACCTGTGGGTCGTAGGAGTCGCTCTCGAACTCGGTAAGGCCGTCGACGTGCTCGAGCGGGAGGTCGTAGTCGACGACCTCGACGGGTTCCTCCGCGAGGACGTGGTCGAGGACGGCCTCGTTCTCCTCGGGGGCGAACGTGCACGTCGAGTACACGATGGTTCCACCTGGCTTCGTGACCTGGACGGCTCTGCGGAGGATGCCCTTCTGGACGCTCGCGACCTGCTCGACGTGTCCGAGGTTCCAGTTGTCGAGCGCGTCGGGGTTCTTCCGGATGGTGCCCTCGCACGAGCAGGGGGCGTCGACGAGCACGCGGTCGAACGCGACGTCTTCGTCGTCCTCGTCCTCGTCCTGGAACGGCTTCAGGGAGAAGTTCCGGGCGTCCTGGTTCGTGACGACGGTGTTCGTGACGCCGAGGCGCTCGGTGTTGAACCGGAGCGCGGAGAGTCGGCCGAGGTTGTTGTCGTTCGCGACCACCGTGCCTTCGTCGTTCATCATCGCGGACAATTGCGTGGTCTTGCTCCCGGGGGCGGCACAGGCGTCCCACACGCGTTCGCCGGGCTGGGGGTCGAGGACGGTCGCGGGAATCGCAGATACTTCCTCCTGGCCGTGCGCCCAGCCGTGGTACGTCGGCCACGTCGACCCGGGGCTGTCGGTGTCGGGGACGAGGACGTGGGGATGCCAGTCGACGCGCTCGACGTCGACGCCCTCGGCCTCGAACGCGGCGACGACCTCGTCGGGCGTCGCCCGGAGCGTGTTCACGCGCACCGCCATCGGCAGGCCGCGCTCGCACGCGGCGAGGAACGCGTCGTAGTCGTCGACGACGTCCCGGTACCGCTCGAAGGGTTCCATGCCCTCGCTTGTCCGGGCGGTCGCTTGTCGGTTTCGGGTCGCCGACGCCGACCGTGCCCGGCCGCCAGATCCGGGTCGGTCCGTCGCCAGCCCCCAGTCGATGGTGGGCGCGGCCGTGGGCTCGCCCCGCGATACGCCCCCGGTTTTATCGGGGCGCCCGGCGTGGGTTCGCGCATGGCACACGTCAAGGAACGACTGGACGTCAGCCTCGACGACCCCGTGCTCGTCGAGGGCCTTCCGGGTGTGGGACTCGTGGGGAAGATCGCCGCCGATCACCTCGTCGAGACGCTCGAGATGGAGCTGTACGCGACCGTGCACTGCGAGTCGCTCGCGCCGGTCGCGGTGTATCACGGCGGCGAGCGCGACGTCCGCCCGCCGGTCCGCATCTACGCGGCGCCGGACGCCGACCTGCTGGTCCTCCAGAGTGACGTCCCCGTGAACAAGGAGGCGGTCCGCGAGTTCGCGGACTGCTTCACGACGTGGCTCGTCGACGCGAACGTGACGCCCATCTACCTCAGCGGGATGGGCGCCCAGAAGGACGATTCGCCGCCGGCGATGCACGGCGTCGGCACCGCCGGTGGGGGCGCGCTGCTCGACGAGCTGGACGTGGACCTGCCGAGCGAGAGCGGCGTCATCTCGGGGCCGACGGGCGCGCTCGTGAACCGTGCGGCCGAGCAGGACCTAGAGAGCGTGGCGTTGGTCGTCGAGAGCGACCCGCAGTTCCCGGACCCGGAGGCGAGTCGCGTCCTCATCGAGCACGGGATCTCGCCGCTGGCGAACGTCGACGTGGACGTCACGGACCTCGTCGAGCACGCGGAGGACATCCGCGAGAAGAAGGAGCAACTCGCCGCGAAGATGCAGCAGGTCCAGGAGGAGGAGTCCTCGCAGGCGCAGCCGCTCCGGATGTACCAGTAGCGGCCGGGACTCGCGGTCGGTTCGCGCCTGCTGACCGCTCGCAGCACCGAGTTCGGTACTCGTTCTCACGGTAGGATTACGGTGGCGGCGCTCGCCGGCTAGGGTATGACGGAGTTCGCAGAGCGAGCGACGAAGGTCTCGATAAGCGGCATCCGGGAGGTGTTCGAGGCGGCCGGCGAGGACGCCATCAACCTCGGGCTCGGCCAGCCCGACTTCCCGACGCCCGAGCACGCGCGTCAGGCCGCGGTGGACGCCATCCAGTCCGGGGACGCCGACGCGTACACGTCGAACAAGGGGACGCTGGCGCTCCGCGAGGCCATCGCGGGCCGGTACAGCGAGGACCAGAACCTGGACGTCGACCCCGAGGACGTCATCGCGACCGCGGGCGGCTCGGAGGCCCTCCACATCGCGATGCAGGCGCACGTCGACCCCGGCGACGAGGTCGTCTACCCCGACCCGGGGTTCGTCGCGTACGAGAACCTCACGCACATTGCGGGCGGTGAACCCGTGCCGGTCCCGCTCCGCGACGACCTCACGATGGACCCGGGCGCGGTCGAGGACGCCATCACCGAGGACACGGCGGCGTTCGTCGTGAACTCGCCCGCGAACCCCACGGGCGCGGTCCAGTCGAAGGCGGACATGATGGAGTTCGCGCGGATCGCGGACGAGCACGACGTCCTCTGCATCAGCGACGAGGTGTACGAGCACATCGTGTTCGACGGCGAGCACCACACGCCGCTCGCGTTCGCGGAATCCGACAACGTCGCGGTCGTGAGCGCGTGCTCGAAGACGTACTCGATGACGGGCTGGCGGCTCGGGTGGGTGACGTCCGCGACGCCGCGTATCGAACGGATGCTCCGCGTCCACCAGTACATCCAGGCCTGTGCGAGTGCGCCGGCGCAGTACGCGGCCGAAGCGGCGCTCTCGGGCCCGCAGGACGTCGTCGACGACATGGTCGCGCAGTTCGAGGAACGCCGCGACGTCGTCCTCGACGGCCTCGAGGACATGGGTCTCGACGTCCCGACGCCCTCGGGGGCGTTCTACGTGATGCCGAAGGTCCCCGACGGGTGGGTGGACGAGGTCCTTGCACGCGACGTCGTCGTCGTTCCGGGCGAGGCGTTCGGCTCGCACGGCGAGGGGTACGCGCGCATCTCGTACGCGACCGACGTCGAGACGCTGAAGGAGGCGCTCGCGGCGATGCGCGAGGCGACCGAAGCGGTCCAGTAACGAACGCGACCGACCACTCGAATCCGTTCTCGATAGCATGGAGAAGACGCCGAAGGGCACTGGCGTGGGCGTGGACGACCCCTACGAGCACGTCGACGTCTGCGATCACCTGACGAGCGACGGCACGTGCCGGTACGCGTTCGAGTACCCCCAGCACGACCCGGGGTTCGCGCGCGACCGGCGTCGCGACGACCTCGCGTGCCCGGTCGTGGCGGACGTCGGCCCGGCGTGGGCCTGGCGGGACTGCCCGCACTTCAAGTCGACGAGCAGCGGCCGGGAGTGCGCGCGCTGCGGGCTCGAGGAACGTCGGATGGCGCACGACGACGACCGACCGCTCGTCGAGGAACACCACCTGTCGTACGCCGACGACGCCGCGCGGCGCGCGGCGGACGCGACCGAACTCGACACTCCCGAGAGCGACGGCGACGACACCGACGGCGATGACGGTGGCGAGGTGGACGCGGACGACGCCGACGGCGGGCCGAGTCACGAGATAACGGTCGCGCTCTGTCGATGGTGTCACTCGAAGGTCCACGACTCGTGGGCGCGCATCACGGACGACGTGAACCCGAGCGCGGAGGCGCTCGCCGTCGCCGAGGACCGCCGGAGTCGCGAACTCGACGAAGCCGGGTTCACGGCGGCGAGCGAACGCTACGACCCCGACGACGAGGAGTCGGAGTAGGTCGCCGTCGTCCGGGGCGCTAAGTCGACGAACGACGTAACACTCCCATGAGTGATTGTTCTTCGAGCGGCGACGACGGCGCGCACCTGGTGGGGCACGTCCACCTGAAGGTCCGCGACGTCGACCGCGCCGTCGAGTTCTACACGACCGTCGTCGGCCTCGACGTGACCGAGCGCCACGGCTCGTTCGCGTTCCTGAGCTTCGGTGACCGCCACCACGACGTCGCGCTCCAGGGCGTCGGCGCCGACGCCGACCCGCCCGGGACCGGCGTCGGCCTCTACCACACCGCGTTCGAGGTCGAAAGCGGCGACGCGCTCGCCGCGGTCTACGAACGCCTCGAATCCAGCGACGTCCCCGTGTCGCCCGTCGACCACGGCATCAGCAAGGCGCTGTACTTCGACGACCCGGACGGGAACGGCGTGGAGGTGTACCTCGACACGCGCGCCGACCGCGACCAATACGAGTGGGAGGGCGTCAACGAACGATTCGACCCGCTATCGCTCCGCTCGGCGTGATGCGACCGGCAGTCAGGTTCGCTCCGCACCGCGTGACTCGGCGGGCAGTCGGTTCGCTCCGCACCGCGTGACTCGGCGGGTAGTCGGTTCGCTCCGCGTGACCGTCGCCGTCGTCAATCGCGGACGATGTCGCGGACGAGCCGCGGTTCCCCGGTCAGGTTCGGTTGTTCGGCGACGAGTTGCAGGACCTCGTGGTCGGTGACGTCGTAGTAGTCCTTCTCGGTGGCCTCCTCGATGAGGTCGCGCTCCATCCGGAACTCCGTCCCCTCGTACACCACGTCGACCCCGTCCTCGTCGAAAGCAAGCGTCGTCATACGCTGGAACTGACCCCGAACGCAGTTATTTCTCTCGCTTGTCGTCCCCAGAACTCGCGGTCGGAGTGAGGCGCTCGAACCACCAGACGCCGTCCGTCTGACTTGCGTCTGACGCTCGCGCGAACTTTAAGACCCCCGAGGGTCGTACGTACACGCGTGTCTCTGCACACGGACCCGCTCGACGAGCTCAAGGTTCCCGACGAGACGACAGTCGAGGAACACGACCTCGTCACAGCCGGCGACGTCGTCGTCGGCGGGCGCTCGACCATCGAGTTCGGGCTCCGTGGGCACAACGTCCTCTGCGGCGAGGGCGTCACCATCGGCGGGAACGTCGAAGCGGAGGGCGACCTCCGGCTCGACATGTGGAGCGACGTCTCCGGGAACGTCCTCGTCGCCCGCGACGCGTACGTCGGCGAGCGCGTGCACGTCGGCGGCCAGCTCCGGGTCGCGGGCGACCTGGACGTCGGGGACGACGTCGACATCGAGGAGGGGTTCGAGGCGAACGGCTGGATCGTCATCCGGAACCCGATGCCGACGGTCGTCTTCCTGTTCATGTACCTCAAACAGCTCATGTTGATGGGTGAGGACGAGGCGGCGGAGGCGTTCGCGGACGAGGCGTTCGACACCGAAGCGGTCGAGGAGGACCCCCTGGTCATCCCGCGCGGTGCGACGGTGAACGACGACGCGTGGCGGGTGTCGACGCCGGCGACCATCGGCGACGACTGTCGCATCCACGGGAACGTCCGCGCGGAAGCCATCGACGTCGGCGAACGGAACAACGTCTTCGGGAGTCTCCGCGCGAAAGGCGACATCGTCGTCGGCGAAGGGACGCGCATCCACGGCGACGTCACCACCCGGAACGGGAAGGTGAAGATCGCGCCCGGCGCGAAGGTACTGGGCGACATCGGCTGTAAGGACCTCGAGCTCTCGAAGAACGCCGAGGTCGACGGCCGGATGCGCGCTCGCGGCGAGATCCAGATGCTCGGCCTGAGCGGGCGTAGCGTCGAGTGAACTGGCCGGGTCGGGAGGCTCCGACTCCGTGCTGAGTGGGATGGTTCTCGCGGTGCGGTGTGACGACGAAGGGTGTTCGCGGAGTTAGTTCTCGGCGCGTTCGCTCTCGAGTGCGAGGAGCGTGTCGTAGGCGTCGACGGCGTACATGAGCGCGGGGCCGCCGCCCATGACGACCGCGACCTTGAGGACGTCGACGATCTCGTCGTGGCTTGCGCCGGCGTCGAGTGCGGCGTCGGTGTGCCAGAGGATGCAGTGGTCGCAGCGCGTGACGACCGCGATGGCGAGCGAGACGAGTTCCTTCGTCTTGTGGTCGACGACGCTCGTCGCTTCGGCGCCTTCGACGAACCCCGCGAACTGCTCTATCTCGGGGGCTTCCGCGATGAGGTCGCTCAGCGAGTGCTTGACGTCGGCGAGTTCCTGGGTCTTCGAGTGGTCGTGTGTGGTGGACATACCAGTAGAGACGCACGTCGAGGGAATATAGCGTGGCCGTGATTCTCTGCCGTCGAGAACGGTGCGGTCGGAGCCGGTCACTTCGCGGACGGTGGGCGTTCGAACTCGCGGCCGCAGTCCGCGCACCTGGCGACCGGGTGTCCGTCCGCGTCGAGGTGCATGGCGAGGTCGTCGCTCTCGCAGGCTGGACAGGGCGCGGGCGCGAACGAGTCGCCGCAGCCGGGCAGTCGAACGTGAACGCGTCTCCACCGGTTCCGAGGCGGAGCGCGAGTGCCTCGCAGCCGGCGTGGGGGCAGGCGGCAGGGATGCGCACGTCGTTCGTCGCTTTCGGCGCGCCGAGCGCGAGCGCGACGACGTCCTCGTCGGCGGTCGCGGGGTTCCGTCCGGTCTGGAACTCGCCGGGCACGAACCGCACCGCTTCACTTGCAGCGACGGTGACCTCGTGCCCGGTCGGGCGGTCGTCGTCCCACGATTCCGCGGGCGGGAGGACCTCGAAGACGGCGTCGCCGTCGAGCACGGCGAACACCTCCTCCTGGTCGTGGTGCGCGTGCAGGCCGCTCGGGAAGCCTTCGCCGGGCGCGAGCCGGTACCGGACCGCTGCGAGGTCGGTCGCGTCGAGCGCTTCGCCGACGTCGACGTGGTGGGCCGACGGGTCGAGCGTGGTCCGTTTCACGCCGGAGTTCGCGGTTGCCGACCGAAAGAGTGTTTCGCCGGCCGGCGCAATCGTGTGGTATGCTCTCTATCGCGCTCGCTGGGAAGCCCAACGCGGGCAAGTCTACGTTCTACAAGGCGGCGACGATGGCGGACGTGGACGTGGGGAACTACCCGTTCACGACCATCGACCCGAACCGTGGCGTCACGCACGCTCGAACCGACTGTCCGTGCCTCGACCGCGAGGAACGCTGCGGGAACGAGAACTGTCACGACGGGAAGCGGTACGTGCCCGTGGAGCTGCTGGACGTCGCGGGGCTCGTCCCCGGCGCGCACGAGGGGAAGGGCCTCGGGAACCAGTTCCTCGACGAGCTGACGAACGCGGACGTCATCGTGAACGTCGTCGACGCCTCCGGCGGCACGAACGCCGAGGGCGAACCCGTCGACATCGGGACGCACGACCCGATCGAGGACGTGGACTTCATCGAGGAGGAGATGGACCTCTGGCTCGCCGGCATCGTCGACCGGAACTGGGAGGGTATCGAGCGCAAGTCGCGGTCGCCGGACTTCGACATGGACGACGCCCTCAGCGACATGCTCACCGGGTTCGGCGCGGGACCGGCGGACGTCCAGGCGGTGCTGCGCGAGATGGCGTACCCGGCGGACCCGAAGAACTGGACGGACGACGACCGGGAGACGCTCGCCAGGCTCGTCCGCGAACGCACGAAACCCATCGTCGTCGTCGCGAACAAGATGGACGTCGCCCCCGAGGAGAACGTCGAGAAGCTCCTCGCGCTCGACAAGCCCGTCATCCCCGCGACCGCGGAGGGCGAGCTCGCGCTCCGGAAGGGCGCGGAGGCTGGTGTCGTCGACTACGACCCGGGCGACGCGGACTTCGAGATACTCGGCGACGTCACCGACGCCCAGCGCGACCGCCTCCAGGGACTCCGGGACGCGATGACCGAGTACGGCGGCACGGGCGTCCAGTCCGCCATCGACTACGCCGTCTACGACCTGCTCGACCGCATCACGCTGTTCCCCGTGCAGGACCAGAGCAAGTGGACGGACGCGAAGGGGAACGTCCTCCCCGACGCGTTCCTCCTGCCGCGGGAATCGACGCCCGTGGACCTCGCGTACGCCGTGCACTCGGACATCGGCGACGGCTACCTGCACGCGGTCGACGCTCGCAGCGGCCGCGACGTCGGCGAGGACCGCGAACTCGAGGAGGGCGACGTCGTGAAGATCGTGAGTACGGCGTCCTGACGTGGTTCGATGGTCTCAGACGGCGACGACACCGCGAGTGCGGACGCGTTCGACCTCGCGCTCGGCACGCCACAGCCCACGCAGTACTGCCTGAGCGCCGCGAAGCTCCGCGGCGTCCTCGCGTGGTTCGACGTCGACGACCCGGCGTACGACCCGCTACCGGTCGCGAGAGACGCTCACGCCGACGAGTGGTTGCTGCTCGACGGCCACACGCGAGCGGTGTGCGCGCTCCTCGCGGGCGAGCGGTCGCTGCGCGTCCGCGACGCGACCGACGACGCCGACGTGGACCTCGCCGTCTATCGGACGTGCCGCGACTGGTGTCGCGAGCGCGGCGTTCGCTCGGTACGGGACCTCGTCGGCGAGACCTGGAGCGCGCAGCGGTACGAGGAGGAATGGCTGGGGCGGTGCGAGCGCGAACTCGGCGACGACTGAACGCCACGGGACCGTCTCGGTTCGGGAGGGACGCTCCTGGCGGTCGGGATCGAGCCGCGGACGGCCGTAGATACACCCATTACGTCTCGCTGCGTAGGTTGCAGGATGCCAGAAGAGACGCTGTTCGAGTTCGAGCGGGACATGCAGACGACCGAGGTCGCGGCGTACCTCCGGACGGTCGCGGACCACCTCGACTCCGGCGAGGAGTTCACGCTGGAGTCCGGTGGCGAGTCGGTGACGCTCACGCCACCGGGGCGCGTCGAGTTCGAGGTGGAGGTCGAGCGCGAGACGTCGAAGTCCGGCGGCTCGGGGGAGATAGAGGTCGAGTTCGAGCTGGAGTGGGACGAGGACGCCACCGACGGGGGCGACCTCACCATCGAGTAGTCCCGCAGTCGAGGGGTCGCGGGGGCGGTCAGGTCAGCTGGAGCGGGTCGACCTTGCAGTACTCGCGGAGTACGGTGGTCGCGTAGCTCCCGGAGGGGAGCGCAAAGGAGAACTCGAGGGCGTTCGCGTCGTCCTCGCGGTCGGTGCCGTCCGCGTCGTCGACGCGCTCGACGTCGATGGGCGTGGTGACCTGGACGGCGCGGCGCGTGCCGGTGCTCTCGAACTCGCCGGGGAGGTCGAAGTCGCCCGGTTCGAGGTCGAGGTCGTCGAGGACGGCTCGTTCTATCTCGCCGGGTTCGCCGTCGGCGAGGTCGGTGTCGGTCCCCACGAGGGGCGCGGTGACGAACGCGCGACCGCGCTCGCAGTGGCGAGCGATGGTGTCGACGCGTCGGTCGCTGACGCGCTGTGCGCGGTCGGGGTCGGGGACCGGGAGGTCGTTCGGGGCGTCAGCGTCGGCGAAGCAGACGACGTCGCCCGCGACGGGGCGGTGGAAGGGAATCCCGCGACGCAGGCGCTCGCTGAGGACCCTGTTGAAGACGTAGGATTGGGCGGCGTGCACGAACAGCGCCTGGAGGTTCGAGGGGAGTGCTTCGAGCGCCGCACGGTAGTCCGCGGGTTCGCTCGCGTCGCGCTCGACGAGCGTGTGGAGCATCGTGCGCTCGTACCGGAGGCGACGCGGGTACGCGTCGAGCGCCGCCTGCCAGTCCTCGGTCCCGGCTATCTCGCGGGCTTCGCGCGTCCCCTCGCGCTCGGCCTCGTTTGGGTTCGCGACGTACGCGAGCACCGCGCCCTTCCAGTCGTCGCGGGCGATGGCGAGGCCGACCTCGTGCGTGACCGGGCGCTGGCTCCCGAAGCGCTGCTGGCCGAAGAAGTTCGGCACGGCGACCGCGACGTCGCCATCCCCGTCCTCGGCGGCCGCGGCGTCGCCGTCCGCGAGGTCGCCCCACTCGCGGAGCGCGTCGGTCACGCCCGCCGCGTTCTCGGGCGCGTCGACGTCGCTGACGCGGATCTGGAACTCGTTCCCGGCGAGGTCCCCGAAGTAGATGTCCCGTCCCGCGCGCCCGACGACCTCGAGGTCGGCGCCGTCGACGTCGGGGAGGTCCCCGGGGCTGACGCCCTGGACGCTGAACAGCTGGGTGGTGACGGCGTGCTTGTCCTTCGTGCCCGCCCAGGAGACGCGCTCGCGACTGATACCCATCGCGTCGCTCAGGCGGCGCGCGTAGTCGTTCGTGTCCCAGCCGTGGAGGGTGACGCGACACACGAGGTAGGGGTAGTCGCCCGTCGGGGCGTCGACGGGTTCGGTCGCGAACGCCTCGCGTTCGACGACGCGGAAGCCCTCGTCGCGGTCGCGGAGGCGGCCGCCGACGCCGTCGACGTCGCTCGCGTACACCTCCATGCCGACCGCGTGCTCGCGGGGGTGGGCGTCGCGGGTCACGCTGCACCTCCGTCGCCGCCGATGCTGTCGTCGGCGACGAGCGCGTCCACCGCGTCGCGGTCGGGGAACGACGGCAGCGCGCCGCGTTCGGTGGCCGCGAGCGCGCCGGTGGCGGTCGCGGCGTCCAGGACGGCGTAGGGGTCGGTCGCGCCACCGGCGAGTTCGGCGACGACCGCGGCGAGGAACGCGTCGCCGGCACCGGTCGGGTCGACCGCGTCGACGTCGTACCCGTGGTGGGTGGCGCCGCCGCGGCCGAACGGCGACCGGTGCGTGCTCGCGGCGGCCGCGCCGTCGCTCCCGAGCGTCAGGAACGTCGTGTGCGGGCCGCGCTCGCAGACCGCCTCCGCGAGCGCCGGTGCGTCGCCGGGGCCGGGCCGGGTGCCGTCCGCGCCGGGCGTGATGCTCGCGACGTCGAACCCGGCGGCGGCGAGGTCCGCGGGCGTCGCCTTCACGACGTCCGCGAGCGCGAGCACCTGCTCGGTGACGGTCTGGAAGTCGTCGTCGGGCCACGCGGCCGGGCGAGCGTTCGGGTCGAAGACGAGCGTGCAGTCGGCGTCCGCGGCCGCCCGGGCGAGGTCGAGGACCGCAGACCGCGCGGGTTCGCTGGCGAGCGTGACGGCGCCGACGACGACGACGTCGACGTCGTCGAGTGCGTCCGTCGGCCGGGCCGCTGCCGGGCCCTCGCCGAGGTGTCGGTCGGCGCCGCGGTAGAACGTGAACGCGAGGTCGTCGTCGGCCGCGCGCTCGCGTGCCGCGAAAGCGACCGTCGTCTCGCGCTCGGGGTCGACCTCGACGAACCGGTCGGGGACGCCGTGCGCGTCGAGCGTGCGCCGACAGCGCTCGCCGAACCCGTCGTCGCCGACGCGCGTCCACAGCCACGCGGGTTCGTCGAGTGCCGCGAGCCCGGCGGCGACGTTCGCTGGCGCACCGCCGACGCGGGCGTCGAACGCCTCCGCGGTCGCGATCGACGCGTCCGGTGCGACGAGGTCGACGAGCGTCTCGCCGGCGACGAGGACGCGCGGGAGAGCGGTCTCGGTCATCAGTACAGCGAGAGGTGCCCGGTCGCGTTGTCGACGACGTCGTCCCGGCCGGGGCCGACCGCGCACGTCGTCGGCGTTCCCGGCTCCAGCTGGGTGTGGCCGGCGTCCCGGATGACGGCGTGCGGGAGGCCCTCGCGCTCGGCGCGACTCGCGACGTCGAACAGCTCGTCCTCGCCGCTCACCTTCACGACGATCTTCTTCTGTCCCTCGCCCTTCCACTGCTTGCGCGTCCGCGAGTCGGCGTCCTCGTACGCCGACAGCGACGCGTGCGCGACCTGCGCCGCGAGCTTCCCGCGGCCCATGTCGAGGTCCGTGCGTGCGGCGATGACCTGCTTCATACCGTGCCGAAGGCGGTCCTCGTTCAAAGTCACTCCCCTTCGCGTCCACCGGCCCGGGCGCCGTCCCGCGCTCGTGGATGCCGCGGGACTGGACGGCCTCGCCCGGTGCTCGCCCGGCTTACTGGTCGCGGTCGCCGTACCGGTCGTCGACCCAGAGCGACGCGGAGACGGCGTCGCTTCGCTCGAGTTCGTCGGCGAGCGCTTCGCGGACGGTCCGGCCGAGGTCCGCCAGCTCCGACCTGATGAGGGAGACGTCCGAGGAGTCCAGTCCGCCGGTCGCCGCGCGCTCTCGCCAGTCCGATGGGACGGTGGGGACGTCGTGGCGAAGCCGGTCGTCGGCTGGGTCCCAGTAGAAGTCAAGCGCCTGGAACAGCCCGAGCGCGGACGCGGCCTGGAAGTGGTCGTCGGTCAGGTCGGTTCGGTCGAGCCACTCCTCGAACCCGACGGTCCACGCGCTGTCGTGCAGGAGCGTCTCGAGGTCCTCGCGGTGGAAGTCCGGTGGGTCGTCGGCGTCGGTCGTCTCGAAGTCGCGGGGCGTCCCGCGGTTCGTCAGGTCTGGCGGGTCGGGTACCTCGACGTCGAGTGCCATGGGTGTGGATTCGACGGCCGGACGCATAAAGGAATACCGCGAGTTCGCGCGGCGTCGGCTGGTACGACCGCGTGGTTTTAGGAGCGCGCCGTCGTCGTCCCGAACATGATACTGTCGGACGCGGACATCACCGAACGGCTCGACGACGGCGACCTCGTCGTCGAACCGCTCGACGACCCCGAGCTCCAGGTGCAGCCGGCGAGCGTCGACCTGCGACTGGGCGCGCAGTTCCTCGAGTTCCAGCACGCGAACATCCCCTGCATCCACCCGAACGCCGAACAGGAGGTCGACGACTACGTCAGCGAGACCGTCGTCGACCCCGACCAGGAGTTCATCCTCCACCCCGGCGACTTCGTGCTCGGGACGACCTACGAGCGCGTGGAGATACCGAACGACCTCATCGCGCACGTCCAGGGCCGGTCGAGCATGGGGCGGCTCGCGGTCGTCGTGCACGCGACCGCGGGCGTCGTCGACCCCGGGTATCGCGGGCAGATCACGCTCGAACTCTCGAACCTCGGGACGGCGCCCGTCGCACTCACACCGGGGATGCGCATCAGTCAGCTCATCTTCACGGAACTGAAGACGCCCGCCGAGCGTCCCTACGGGAGCGAGCGCGGGTCGAAGTACCAGGACCAGGACGGCCCGCAGGCGTCCCGCATCGGGTCCGACAGCGAGTTCGGCGGCGACCAGCTCGCCGGCGACGACCGCGCCACCGGCGCGTCGGGTTCGTCGACGGACGACCGCGGGGCGCGGGGTGGCGAGCGATGAAGTTCATCGAGGAGGTCGTCGTCGACGAGTTCCTGCCGACGTACCGGTCGATGCTCGCCGCGGACCTCCGCGACCGCGGGTTCACGCAGAGCGAGGTCGCGCAGGCGCTCGGTATCTCGCAGTCGGCGGTGTCGAAGTACGCGCACGGCGACGTCGCACGGAACGACGCCATCCTCGACGACGACCGCGTCCAGGAGCTCGTCGGGACCGTCGGCGAGGGGCTGGCGTCGGGCGACATGAGCCCGGTGCAGGCGCTCGTCGAGGCGGAGGTCCTCATCCGGCGGCTGGAGCGCGGTGACCTGCTCGCGACCATCCACCGCGACGAGGTCCCGGAGCTCGCGGAGTACGGGAGCGACTTCGCCATCCACGACCCCGAGAGCGACCTGCGGACCGCCGAGCGCGTGCTCTCGTCGCTCCGTCGCGGGCTGCGCGTCCTCGAGAACGCGAGCGGGTTCGCGCGCCTCATCCCGAACGTCGGCACGAACCTCGTGGCGTGCACGCCGGACGCGGACTCCATCGACGACGTCGCGGGCGTCCCCGGCCGCATCGTGGACGTGAAGGGGCGGGCGACGGTGCCGGCGGAGCCCGAGTTCGGCGTGAGCGAGTACGTCGCGAGCGTCCTGCTCGCGGCGCGCGCGGCGGGTTCGGACGTGACCGCGGCGATCAACGTCCGGTACGACGAGGACGTGCTCGCGGCGCTCGAAGCGCAGGGCCACGAGACGGTGGAGTTCGAGGGCGAAGACGACATCGAGACGGCGGTCGCGGACGCGCTGGGCAAGCGCCCGGACGCGACGGTGCTCTACCAGACGGGGAGTTACGGCGTGGAACCCATCGTGTACGTGCTCGCGGAGGATTCGGTGAGTGCCGCGGAGGCGGTCCGGAACGTCGTGCGATGACGGCTCGTGGCGGCGGTGGCGGGCCGCGAGCCGACGAGCGCGGGGAACGCGCGGCGTCCGTGCAGTCGTTCTACGGACGGTGGGCGACGCTGTACGACGGCCTCGCGCGGTTCACGCCCGGTATCGGGCGACTTCGCCGGGAGGCGGTCGCGGCGCTCGACCTCGCTCGCGGCGACACCGTGGTCGACCTCGGGTGTGGGACGGGCGCGAACCTCCCCTACTTGCGCGAGGCGGTCGGCCCGACGGGGACGGTCGTCGGGGTCGACCTCACCGCGGGGATGCTCGCGCGAGCGCAGCGCCTCGTCGACGCGAACGGCTGGCGGAACGTCCACGTCGTCCAGGGGGACGCGACGCGACCGCCCGTGGACGGGCCGGTCGACGGCGTGCTCGCGTCGTTCGTCGTCGGGATGCTGGATGACCCGGCGAGCGCGGTCGCGGACTGGTGCGAGCTCGTGCGGCCGGTGGCAGGCGGCGACCCGGGCGGGGGCGTCGCGGTCGACCCCGGGCACGTGGTGCTCGTCGACGGCGCGCTCTCGGACCGGCCCGTCGCGCGTCCCCTGAACGCCGCGTTCCGCGCGCTCACGGTCGTCTCGACGCCGCCGACGTTCAAGTTCCGGTACGACCCCTCGCCACACGACGTCCTCCGCGACCGCGTCACCGCCGCCCGCGATGCCCTCAGAGAGCGTGCGAGCGCCACGTTCCACCGCGAGCACCTGCTCGGCGTCGTCCGCGTCACCGGCGGCCGTGTCCCCGCCGACGCCCAATCAACTTAGGAAAACGACAGGTCCGATGGGCTTTTGTGCACTGGGCCGCGAGCCGTAACCATGCGAACCATCGCCGTCCTCGCGGTGGCCGCGACGCTCGTTCTCGCCGGCTGCGCCGCCCCGAGCGGGCCCGGGACGACCGACGCCGAGCCCTCCGCGTCCGCGCCGGCCGCGGACAGCGAGTCCGTCACCGAACCGTCGACGGCATCGACCGACGCGACGACGGCCACGGCGACGACCACCGCCGCACCCACCACCTCCGGGAACGACTCCTCGTGGGACACCGACGACGCTCCCACCGGCGACGGGCTCCCCGCGAACGACACGGCGACGTTCCGGAACCTCACCGCACTCGTCGGCGTCGACGCGGAGCGGCCGGCGCTGACGGTGCTCGACGCGTCGCAGGACTACGGGACGCCGTTGACGCGGTACGTCCTACTCGGACTCGATGACGTCGACCCGCTGGGGTTGAACGAGACCTACGGGTACGCGACCCCCGGCGAGATCTACGTCGCACCCAAGGCCGCCTCCGAGCGCGCGGTGGAGCGCGTCCTCGTCCACGAGCAGTTCCACGTCGTCCAGTTCCAGCAGGGCTGGGTCGACCCCTACGGCGACCCGCCGACGACCGACGGCCGGGTCGCGTGGCGCGGCGTCGTCGAAGGGACCGCGGTCTGGGTGACCGACCGCTACGTCGACCGCCATCACGCCCCCGGCGCGACGGCCGGCCGCGAACGCCACGCCGCTGTGGTCGAAGACGGCCCCAGCTACAATCGGCTGTTCAGCGCACCGTACCTCTTCGGCGCGCGCTGGACCGACCACCACGTCGACGACCCCGCGAACGTCTCGTGGGCGTACGAGAACGTCCCGACCACCAGCGAGCAGTTGATGCACAACCGGACGCCAGCCGAGGAACCGATCGACGGCGTCGACCTCGCGATCCGCTCCGAGGACTGGTTCGACCGCGACGCCGACCGCCTCGGCGAGCTGTACGTCTGGGCGACGCTCCGCGGTGAGCTGTCCGCGAACCGCTCCCGGACCGCCGCCGCGGGCTGGGGTGGGGACGCGTTCACGATGGTCGCCGACACGAGCGGACGCACCGAGACCCTCGCGTGGGCGCTCCGCTGGGACGGCGAGCGCGACGCCGACGAGTTCACCGCCGCGGCGCGCGACTGGGCGGCCGCTCGCGACGACGACGTCGCGATCCGCGTGCTGCGCGTGAACGCGACCACGTCGGTCGTGCTCGCCGGCCAGGACGCGTTCGTCGGGAACGCGACGGCCGACGTCGAGGGCGGGACCGTCGTCGTCGCGCACGGGAACGCGACCGCCGCGACCGACGCCCGCGGCGTCGCGTAGCGACGGAACCGCGCAGGTTTTTTGTGGCGTGCCAAGAAGCGAATCGTATGCGAGGCCTCCCCGCGCTCGCGGTCGCCGCCCTCCTCGTCGTCGCCGGGTGTGCCGGCCCGACGACGCCGACGGACGCGCCGACC
The DNA here is from genome assembly GCF_020567525.1 of Halorubellus salinus. Lineage (GTDB taxonomy): Archaea > Halobacteriota > Halobacteria > Halobacteriales > Natrialbaceae > Halorubellus > Halorubellus salinus. The sequence continues at coordinate 50,919 of NZ_JAJCVI010000002.1, read as the reverse complement.
GCGACCACCGATGCGACCGAGCCAGAAGCGACCAGCGACGCGACGACCACCGCGGAGACGACCGACGCACCCTCGAACGTCGACGAGACGTCGACGAGCGCCGACGCGACCGACGACGGCGACGGCGTGCCCGACCCCGAATCACTGGCCGTGAACGACACGCGGACGTTCCGGAACCTCACCGCGATGCTCGGCGTCGACGCCGACCGGCCGACGCTCGATACGCGGAACCTCAGCCAGTTCTTCCGGAGCCGCGACACCCCGCGCAAGCGCCTGCTCGGCCTCGAGGAGTACGTCGAAGACCCGGCCGAGGATCCCCACGGGCTGGCGACGGGGAACGGCCGCATCTACGTCCAGCCGGCGGGCGCATCGCCCGGGGTCGTCGAGCAGGTCGTCGTGCACGAGCAGTTCCACGCGGTCCAGTTCCAGCAGGGCTGGACTGCGCCCAGTCGCCCGACCACGACCGACGGCCGGCTCGCCGTCGGCGGCGCCGTCGAAGGGGCGTCGGTGTGGATCGCGGGCGAGTACGCCGAGCGCTACCAGCGCGACGGCGTCGACCGCCAGGTGCGGATGGTCCGGGACGCGGTCGTGAACGGTCCGGACGGCTGGCGGGTGTTCCGTGCACCGTACTACTTCGGCGCGCGCTGGACCGAGCACCACCTCGACGACCCCGCCAACGTCTCCTGGGTGTACGCAAACCCACCGGAGACGACCGAGCAGCTCATGCACAACCGCACCGCGAGCGAGGAACCCGTGCGGCCGGTGTCCGTCGCGGTCGAGGGCGAGGGCTGGGTCGAGAGCGCGGGCGACCGGCTGGGCGAGGCGTACGTCTGGGGGACGCTCCGCGGGGAACTCGACGCGAACGCGTCCCGGAGAGCGGCGGCGGGCTGGGGTGGCGACGAACTCCGGATGGTCTCCGGGCCGGGCGGCGACACGCGCAACCTGACGTGGGCGATGCGGTGGGATACTGCAAGCGACGCCGACGAGTTCGCGGCGGCGTTCGCGGACTGGCGCGGTGAGCGCGACGCGAACGCGTCGTTCCGACTCGTACGCGTGAACGAGACGGTGACGCTCCTGCTCGCCGGCGACGCCGCGTTCGTCGACGCGGCGGTCGCGTCGATGGGCGACGGGAACACCGTCGTCGTCGAACGGTCGACGACGCGGAACGCCAGCAGCGGACGGTTCACGTCGGCGTCGGGGTCGCGCGCTGTCGCGACGCCCACGACCGTCGCCTGACGCGTTCGAACGCGTCGACCGGGGCCGTCCGCTCGGGGGAAGGCCTAAGCGGGACGTCCTCGTCGTAGGTCCATGTCATCGAATCGACGCGTCGTCGGCGTGCTGGTCGCCGCGGCGCTCGTCGCGCTCGCGGGCTGTTCGACCGCGGGCGTCGACACGCCGACGTTCGCACCGACGTCGACCGACGCCGTCGCGCCGACGACCACCGCCGGCGACGACACGTACGCGCTCGGCGAACGCGTCGCACTCGACGGGGAGAACGCCACCGTCGAGGTCCGCGTCGTCGACTACGAGTTCGTGGACTCCTACGAGCGAGCGAGAGACGACGGCGGGACCGAGACCGTGACCGCGCCCGCCGGCCAGCAGTTCCTGTTCGTGAAGGTCGGCGTCGAGCACGTCGACGGTGCGGCGACCGCGACGCCGTCCGCCGGCGTGCGCCCGTCCAACGACTCCGTCGACGTCTCCGACAGCCTCCCCGCGTCGTTCGACGATGGCGTCTATCGGAGCGTCCGCGAACTCCCGGTCGACGGGTCGTCGACCGGCTGGCTCGCGGTGCAGGTCGACGCCGAGGTCACCGCGAGCGACGTCCGCGTCGCGTTCTCGCCGGACGTCCTCGTCACCGAGGACGAGTACGCGTGGACGCTCGTCGACGAGGACGACTGACGCCGCTCACCCGCCGAGTTCGGCGATGGCGGCGTCGAGGTCGCGGTAGCGCGTGTCGTCGTCGCGGGACTCGAGTTCGACCTCGCCGGTCTCCGCGTAGTGATTGCCGAGCACGACCTTCGTGGGGGCGCCGAGGAGGTCGCTCTCCGCGAACCGTTCGCCGATCGTCTGCTCGCGGTCGTCGAACAGCAGGCAGTCGACGCCCGCGGCCTCGAGCTCGTCGTGGACGCGGTCGGCCGCGTCCTTCGCGTCGCCCTCGTACGACAGGGGGACGACCGCGACCTCGTAGGGCGCCACGGTTCCGTGGTCCGTGACGGGCCAGCGGCAGCCGTCGGCGTCGGCGTGCTGGAGGCAGAGCGTCTGCACGATACGCGTCACGCCGATGCCGTAGCTCCCCATCTCGACCGCGGTCTGGTCGCCGTCGGCGGTGTCCACGCGGAGGTCCATCGCGTCCGAGTAGCGCGTGCCGAGCTGGAAGACGTGCCCGACCTCGACGCCCTCGGTCGCGCGAAGCGCGCCGCCGCAGTCGGGGCACGCGTCGACGCCGTCGCCGTCCTCCCGTCGGTACGCGCCGAAGTCGCGGTGTTCGTCGGTGACGCCGAACCGACAGCCCTCGCGCTCGCACGCGACGACGTCGAGCGTCCCACCCGAGTCGACGGGCGCGACGAACTCCTCGCTCGTACTCCCGCCCATCGCGGCGTTGTCGGCCTCGCAGACCACGACGTCGAGCCCGAGCGCGTCGAAGATCCGCTCGTAGGCCGCGCGGACCTCGCGGTACGTCTCTCGGAGCCCGGCTTCGGTCGCGTGCAGGCTGTAGGCGTCCTTCATCGTGAACTCCTTCGTCCGCAGGAGGCCGTTGCGCGCGTGGTCGTCCCGGTGCTTCGATTCGACCTGGTAGAGGAGGAGGGGGAGGTCGTCGTACGACCGGACGAACCCGTCGACGAGGTGGACGACGCCCTCCTCGTGGCTGGGCGCGAGACACATCTCGACGTCGTCGCGGTTCTCGAGCGTGAACATCTCGCCCTCGAAGCTCCCCCAGCGCCCGCTCGCCTCCCAGACGTCCCGGTAGTTCAACTGGGGGAGTGAGACGCGCTGACCGCCGATGGCGTCCATCTCCGCGGCGACGACGTCGATGACGTTCCGGCGGACGCGCTCGCCAGTGGGCGCGAAGCCGTACAGGCCGCTCCCGAACTGGCGGACGAGTCCGGCGCGGACCGCGAGCCGGACGTCGTCGCGCGCCTCTCCGCGGTCCTCGCGGCTCGTCGCCAGGAACGCGTCGCTACGACGCACCCCGACCACCTCCGAGAAGCCGCGACGTTCGACCGCCAGCGCAGCCGCTGGATAGCGATTCGACTACACAGAACAGCAGGTTCTCAGTGCGTTCGCGGAACCCGGCCGCGGGCCGCACCGGACCCGCGGTTGCCACCGCAAACGCTCAGTGTTCGACGCATAGCACGTGGACTGAGAACGCCACCCGGCAAATATGTGTCGGTGGCGTGTCACTCCGTCGCGAGGTGGGCTCGGACACCGACCGCATCCCCCAGAACGGCCATCGGCGTCAGCGGAGCGCCGAGGTCCACATCTCCTGTAAACTCCGTGGGCGGTCAGACGGGACCATCAGTCGTCGTCGGCGGGCGGAGCCTGCGAGCGGGAACCGTCGAGTTCGACGTCGGGGGCGTCGACGTCGAGTTCGTCGAGCGCGACCTCGGCGGCCTTCTTCCCGGAGACGAGCATCGCGCCGAACGTCGGCCCCATGCGGGGGAGGCCGTAGGCGGTGGCGACGGCCATCCCGGAGGCGACGAGGCCGTCGTGGACGAGGCCGGTGTGTTCGACGACCTCGTCCTCGCTGCGGCCGACCCACATCGAGTCGTGGCCGGGCGAGTCGTGGCCGGGTGCGCCGTAGGCGTCGGCGTCCGAGGAGTCCATCACGTCGCCGCGTTCGTTCGCCGCCTGGATGCCGGGGGCGTCGAGGACGCCGCGCTCGTCGAGCTTGTTGATGGCCATGGCGTCGTGGCCGGTGGAGTCGATGACGAGGTCGGCTTCGACGGCGACCGGGTCGACGCACGTGATCTCGCGGGGAAGCGCGTGGACGGGCGTGTAGTTCATGACGATGCCGGCGACGCGGTGGTCCTCGCGGACGACGATGTCCGTGAACTCGGTCATGTTCTGGATCTTCGCGCCGGCGTCGCACGTCGCCTCGATGAGCGAGGACGCGGCGTGCGGCCCGTTCGCGACGAAGAGGTCCTCGGTGTCGCGCGCGGCGTCGTACGGCACGTCGAGCTCGTCGAAGACCTTCTGGGCGGGGTCGCGGACGGTGACCTTGTTCATGAGGAAGCCACCGAGCCAGAACCCGCCGCCGAGGTAGTTGTTCTTCTCGACGACCATCACGTCGACGTCGCGCTCGGCGAGCTCCTTCGCGGCCATCAGGCCGGAGGGGCCGCCGCCGACGACGATCACCTGGCAGTCGGAGTAGTCGAGGAACTCCTCGCTCCACTCCTGGCCGATGGCCTGGGTCACCTGTGCCTCGCCGACGTCGCTGAACGAATCGAAGTCCTGCATACCACCTAGTGATATATCTAAGTGGTAGAAATGGGTTTCGGTACGTGCGGCTCTCGGATCGACGACGCCAGAAACGCCCTCCGTCCGGCTCACCCGCGGTTCACGCCCTCACTCGACGGTCCGGATCGCCTCCAGGAGCTCGCGACGGTACCGGCCCGGCTCGACCTCGACGCCACCGACCGGGCGCGTGACGTACGCGCCGCCGGCGAGCGACACGTCGCCCGCGTCGTGCCAGACGCCGAGCCACCCCTCGCAGTCCACGCGCACGCCGTTCACCGGGACCGTCGCGTCGTACTGTCGGAGCGCCACGCGAACGCCCTCGTCCGTCCGCGTCCGGTCTCGCCGCCCGCGAGACACCGACTCGAACCCGCGCTCGCGGAGGTCCGCCGCGAACTCGCGCTCCGCGGACTCCCGGACCGTCGGGAACACCGACGCGACGCCCGCACCCGGCGGCAGCGGCGGTTCGAACGCCAGGTGCGTCGCGAACGCGAACCGCACCGGATGGTCGACCGCGCCGTCGGTCGCCGCCCGCACCGACTCCCGCAACCCGACGTCCTCGTACACGACGGTGTGCCCGCGGACGCGCATCGTCGGCAGCGAGAACACGACCGACTCCTCGTCGTTCACCTTCCGCCAGTTCCCCGGCAGCGACAACGTCGGCTTCTCCGGCATACCCCACGGTACGGGCGCCTTCATGAAAACGATACGCCGGATTCGGGACGACGCCCACGCCGTCGACCCCGCATCCCACCCTGCGCGACGTAGCGGAGTCGACCGCACCGACCGTCAGGCGATGTAGCGGAGCGTCGAGCCGTGCTCGCTCTCGCTGTACCGTTCGCGGTCCGGCCAGTTCGCGAGCGTCGACGGCGTCGCCTCCACCGCCGTCAGCAGTCGATCCGTCGTGACCTCGGCGCTCTCGCGGAGTGCGGCGCGCGCGGCGTTCCCCGCGGCGAGCCTGAGGTCCGCGATGGCGTACCCCGTCGCGGCCGCCGCGACGCGCTCGTAGTCGATCGTCGGCGCGGCGAGCGCGTCGTCGACCGCCGCGTCGAGCGCGGCAGCGCGCGTCTCCGCGTCCGGCGGCGGTACCTCCACGCGCTCGTCGAACGCCGCGGCGTGCAGGACCGCGTCGTCGACGTCGCTCAGGAGGTGCGTGGCGCCGAGGACGAGCACGTCGTGGTCGACTACCGTCCGGAGCTCCATCGTCAACTGGTCGTGCAGGCGGCGTTCGGCGGCGGTCCCGCGACCGCGGTCCGCGGCCGCGAGCGTGTCCAGGTCGTCGAGGAAGAGCACGCTCGGTGCGTTCGCCTTCGCGAGCGCGAACGCGTCCGCGACGTCCTCGGCGGGCGACCCCGGCCAGTCCGTGACGAGCTTCGACGGCGTCACCGACAGGAACGGGACGTCCAGTTCGCCGGCGACCGCGCGAGCGAGGTACGTCTTCCCGCAGCCCGGCGGGCCGAACAGGAGCGCGCCGTCGAGTCCAGGGATGCCGTGACGGTCGTAGACGTCCGCGCTCGCGACCGGATGGACGACGCGCTCGTCGATCTCGCGCGTCGTCCCCGTCATCCCCGGTACCGCCTCGAAGTCCCGCGACACGTCGGTGTCGACGACGTCCGTGGCGGGCAGCTCGACGTCGCCGGGGACGGAGAGGTCGCCGGCGCGCGACGGTGGCGTGCCGACGTCGTACTCGTCGAGCCAGTCGCCGATGCTCGTCTCGAGGTCGTCGACGGCCGCGAGCAAGCGGTCGGTCCCGATGGGGGCGTCATCGTCGAGCGCGGCGCGTGCGGCCTCCTCGACGGCGAGCTCCAGGTCGCTCGCCGCGAACCCCGCCGACCGGCGGACGACCGGGCCGAGGTCGAGGTCGTCGCTCGTCGGCCGCCCGCGCAGGTGAACGGCGAGTATCTCGCGTCGAGCGTCCGCGTCCGGCGGCCTGACCTCGACGTGCTTGTCGAACCGCCCCGACCGGAGGATGGCGTCGTCGACGTCCTGCACGTGATTCGTCGCCGCGACGACGACGACGTCGTGCTCGGCCGCGTCCTCCAGTTCGACGAGCAACTGGTTGACCATCTGCTGTTCGGTGTTGGTCATCTGGCGGTCGCGGTCGCCCGCGACCGCGTCGAGTTCGTCGACGAACACCACGCAGGGCTTGTTCGCTCTCGCGACCGCGAAGACGTCCGCGACGTTGTCCGCGGCCTCGCCGACCCACTTGCTCGCGAGGTCCGCGGGCGTCACCGCGCCGAACGCACGGCCGAGTTCGCCAGCGAGTGCTCGCGCCAGGTACGTCTTCCCGCAGCCCGGCGGTCCGTGCAGGAGCACGCCGTTGACCGCACCGAGCCCGTACTCCTCGTAGCGCTCGGGCCTCGCGAGCGGTGCGAGCACGCCCTCCTCCAGTTCGGCCTTCAGGTCGTGCATCCCGCCGACGTCCTCGAAGCGCCGGTCGGGGGTCGCGTCGAACGCGGCCGCCGCCGCGTCGCTCACACCGTCTGGCGTCCGCACGCCATCGCCAGCCGACCCACCTCCGCCGCTCTCGCCCGCCACGCCACTGCCGGGAGCGGCGTCACCGACCGCGTCCTCGTCACCGTCCCCCTCGACGACGTCGGCGAGCGAGTCGTCGCCCGACTCGGGGTCCACGCCGGACTCGTCGTTGGCCCCGTGACCGAGCGGGTCGACGCGCCGGTACGCGTCGCCGTGGTCGTCGACGACGAGATGCGCGACCCACGGGTGACGGGTGACGCGGCGGTCGTCGACGCGAACGCCGAGCAGCCACGTCTCGTCCTCGCCCTTCGTCGTGTACTCGACGCACCAGAACGGCAGGTAGATACGCGAGACGTCGACCACGCCCTCGAACCCCGCCGGGTCGAGGTCGTCCGGGAGCCCGAGTCGCTCCGCGATAGCGTCGGCCACCCGACCGCTCGTCTCGTCGCTCGCGTTCGCCCGCCGCTGCCACTCGTCGGCGCGTTCGCGGAACGCGCGCTCGGCGTCCGCGTCGCCGACCTCGTACGACAACGGCATCGCGGTGCCCGCGCGACCGTCGGTGCCGAGGTCGAGTCGGGACGCCTCGAGCGGTACGGGGTCGCGGACGGTCTGCCGGTACCGCGTCAGTTCCCGCTCGCTGTCGCCCTCGCGGCCGTCGAGGACCGCCACCGACGTCCGCCGGTCGTCGCCCGTCACGCCCCCGGACTCGCCGTCCGAAGCGGACTGGTACCCGTACTCGACGCGGTACGCGGGATAGAGCACGCGCCGCAGCCGCCGGACGCGCTTGTCCTCGAACCACGAATCCAGCCCCGTGAGCGCGTCGTACGCGTGCCCCGGGTCGTCGAGTCGGCGGTCGACCACGTCCGCCGGCAGGTCCGTCACTGCGACCGCACCTCCCGTTCACGCCGTCCGAGATACATCTCTATCCACCGAACTACTGTCTACAAACTAACGCCTTTCGACTCCCGCCGTCACCCCCGCTCGCGGGTCGACGCGCCGTGGCGCTCGGTCAGTCGATGCTGCCGTCGCCGCCGTCCCGGATGCGGGCCTCGGCGTCCGCGAGCGTCGCCTCGGCGTCGAACGCGTCGACGATCTCGCGCAACTCGTCGTCGGTCGCACCGGCGAGGTCTCGTGCGTGCCGCGTCACGTTCGGGACCGCACGCACGACGTTGTCGATGATCGGGACGGCTGCGGTCTGGGGCGAGCGCGACATCGGGTTCAGGTCGACGACGACGTTCGTCTTCCCCATCGCCGACAGCGCCTCCGCACGGTCGCCGTCCTCCAGCGGGACGAGCACGACGTCCGCGTCGTAGATGCCGTCCGCGTCAACCTTCGCGCGCTCGTGAGAGAGTCCGGGAATGCGAGCGTCCGCCGCCAGCCCCTTCACGTCCTCGGCACCGTGAGCCTCCAGGTGCTCGACGATGGCGCGCATCCGCTCCTCGGTTCGATTGAAGAGGTTCACCTCCAGGTCCGCACCAACGACCTCCGCGAGCTCGACGAGTTCGCCCGGGCACAGCGCCGCGACGTTCCCGTTCACAGACAGCACCGCGTGCTCGGCGAGCAGGAGGTGCGCCGCCGCGACGCGCTCGGCCGCGTCCGCACTCGCCGTCGTCTCCTCGCCGAGCAGGTAATCGAACGCCTCACCGCGTCCCTGCGCGATCAATCCCTGCTGGCTCGTGATGCCCTTCGCCACCCCGTCCTCGATGCGGTGCCGAGTCAGCAACGACTCGTACCGCGGATGATCCTCCGGCACGTCCACCTCGCTCATACCACTCCTCGACGGTGGACGCGTGAAAAAATACCGGAACGGACGTGCACTGGAACGATACAGGAGCGCCCGTACGCTGGAACGATACCGGAACGCTCGCGTGCCGGTCTACAGGCGCTGCCGTTCGGCGAAGTTCACCCAGCCGTCCGGCGCGGTGTCCTTGACCGTGTTCATCGCCTCGCGCGCCTCCACGCGCGTCTCGTAGACCTGCGTGCTCGTCGCCATCGGGTCGCCGTTGTCGTCGACGAGCTTCCACCGCCAGCCGTCGTCCTCGGCGTGCAACTCGAACGCGGCGGAGTCGATCTCGAGGATGCTCGCACCCCCGATGAGGTCGCGGACGTCGTCGAGCGCCTCCCGGGCCGCGCGCTCGCTCGGGTACGACGTCGCGCCCTCCGTGACGACCGTCCGGCCGTCGTCGAGGAGCCGCCAGCGCCACGACGGCGCATCGCCCTCGGCCTCGGGGTACACCTCGAAGCTCGCGACGCCGAAGTCGACCTCGCCGGCCTCCGGCGCGAGCCGCTGCACGCGCTCCAGCTGGTCGACGACCTCCGAACTCGACCGACGCGCTTCGGGGCCGGTCGCGAGCGACTCCCGGTCCGCCGACAGCAACTCCCACTGCCAGCCGTCGTCGTCCTGGGTCACCCACATCGCGGCGTCCTCGACGAACACCGGCGCGTCCGACGCGTCCACGCGGAGGTCCTCCACGACCCCGCGCACCGCGTCCTCCGTCTCGTAGGACTGCTCGCCGTCCGCGAGCACGTCGCGGTCCCGGTCGAGGAGCTTGAACCGCCACTCGTCGGTCTCCTGGAGCTGTACCGACAGCTGACCGACCGTGAACACCGACGCGGCCGTCGCGTCGTCGCGCAACTCCGACACCGACTGGTGGAGGTCGTCGCGCGTCGGATGCGTGGTCGCCGACGCCGCCACCGTCCGGTTCTCCGGGAGCACGAACCGCCACCGCCAGTCCTCGCCGTCCGTGTACGTCTGGAACGCCGGTGCGTCCATCGTCCGAACGTCCGCGTGGAGGTCCGACGTCAGTTCGTTCATCGCCTCGCGCGCACCAGCCCGGGAATCGTGGACGTGCGGGTCCTCCGCGATGAGCTTCCCGGCTTCGTCGATGAGCCGCCAGCCCCAGCCGCCGCGGTCGTCGTCCCGGAACAACTCGAACGCGGCCGTGTCTATCTCGATGATGTCCGCGTCCGGCGCCTTCTCCTTCAGCGTGAACATCGCCTCGGTCGCCTCGCCACGGGAATCGTGCTCCGCGCCCGAGTCAGCCATCACCGCACCGTCCTCGTCGATGAGCCGCCAGCGCCACTCGCCGGTGTCGGCCTCGTACACCTGGAACGCCGCCTCGTCGAACTCGATGAGGTCCGCCTCCGCGGCCTGGCTTCGAACGCGCTCGATGCCCTCGCGCGCCGCCTCGTCGGAGTCGTGCGGTTCCGTGCTGTCCGCGACCACCGACCGGTCCTCGGTGACGAGCCGCCAGTGCCACTCCTCGTCCTCGGCCGTCGACCCGGCTCCGGGGTACGTCTCGTACGCCGCCCCGTCGACCGTCACGACGTCCGCCTCCGCCGCCCCGGACTTGAGTTCGCGCGCCGCCTGCTCCGCGCTCGCACGGTCCCCGAGCGGCTCCGGGTGCCGTGCGATGACGTCGTCCGCGTCGTCCACCAGCCGCCACTCCCACGCGTCCTCGTTCTCGTACACCTCGTAGGTCGGGTCGCCCGCGACCGTCGTCCCCGCGTCGCCGAGGTCGTCGAGCACGCGCTCGGCCGCGGCCTCGGCCGACCGTCGCCCGTCGAACGCCTCACGGGACGTCACCAGCTCGCGCTGCTCCGGGTCGACGATACGCCACCGCCAGCCGTCACCGGCCTCGTGGAGCTCCACGCCGAAGGACTCGACGACGATGGTGCGGCCAGCCCCGAGCAGGTCGCCCGCGCGCTCGGCCTCGTCGACCGACGACGACCGACTGTTCGCCGCCGCCACGCCCGACGCCAGCGTCCGGCGGTCGTCGTCCAGCAGCTCCCAGTGCCAGCCGTCGTCGTCCTGCAGGTAGTTGAACGCCGCCCCCTCGATGTCGACGACCTCCGCGGTCGGCGCACGGTCCTTCAGGAAGCTCACGTCGCCCTCCGCGCCGTCGCGCGCGTCGAACTCGCCGTGACTCTCCGCGACGACGCTCCCGTCGTCGCGCATCAGCATCCACCGCCAGCCGTCGGCCGCGTTCTCGTACAGGCGGAACGCCGCGGTCGTTATCTCCAGCAGGCGCGCGTTCCCGATCTGTTCTTTCAGCGCGTCGATCGCGTCCTCGGCGTCCGGGCGCGTCTTCGCGCTCTCGGTCGCCGCCGCCATCGCCTCCTCGTGGACGACGTTCCACGTCCAGTCGCCGGCGTCGTCGCGATGCACCGCGAACATCGCGTCCTCCTCGGCCTCGCCGAGCATGATGGGTGGATGCTCGTCGATGCCTTCGTTCTCCACGAGCATCGCGCGCTCCCCGGTCAACACCGGGACGAGTGCGGTGATGCCCGCAAGGCCACCGCACCCGACCGCGTACACCGCCATCACCGCGGGATTCCCCTGATTCGGCGCCCAACTCCCCGGGTACGCGAGCACGAACCACGTCACGCCACCGAGCGCGATCGCGAGCCCGACGACGCTCGCCTGGATACCGCGCTGTCGCACCGGCAACAGGAGCACGATACCGAACAACGCCACCGCGAGGCCACTCGAAGCGATCGTGATGGATATCTCGCGGAGGAGGAACTGCTGGCCCGACGCCTGCGCCGGGCCGAGGATGTAGATGAGCACCCCGAGCATCCCCGAGAGGTACCCCACGATGAACACCCAGTACCCGTAGACGTCCTTCGCCGAATCCGCCTCACCCACGTACTGCTCGTACAACCGGAACAGGCTGTTATTGACGCCCTGAAGTCCAGACATTGTCTAACACACTTGGCCAGAAGGACTATCTACCGTAATAATATTCGGATACTAATCGCTAGTGGTTATTCTTCGATGGGAACACGTTCCGAGTCGTCCCCGCATCGAACCCGCAGCGATTCCAGCGTCGGTCAGCGCACTGTCGCGCCCGCCGGATGCGAGCGCGTCACCACCGGGTCGTAGCCCGCGTCCGACAACCCCGTGCCGAACGCGAACACCGTGTCGCCGAGCATCGCCATCGACGCCTCGCCGTCGACGTCGTTCACGTCCAGTATCGCCTCCCGCACGCGGTCCGTGAGCAACCCCGCTTCGCGAGCGAACGCCCGCGACGCGTACACGAACGACCGCAGCGTCGGCTCGCCGACGACGCGGGACAACGCCGTCTTCCCGGCCTGACTCAACTGGTCGGTGTTCCCCGCGAGCACCTCCTCCGTCGACACCTCCCCGAAGGAGACGTACTCGACGCGCGCCGGCGCCGGGATCGCGTCCAGGAGGTTGTGCTGTGGGCCGCCCGGCTCCAGGCGGATGGGGACGCCGCCTTTGGCCTGCGCGACCACGTCACCGAGCCCAGTCCCCGACTGGACCTCCGCGCCGTGCGCGATGGTCACGAGCTCGTTCTCCGAGAGCCGCCGGTCGAACGCGCGGTTCGCCGCCAACGCAGTACCGAGCGCCATCGCACCCGACACACCGAAGCCCGCCCCGAGCGGGAGGTCCGTCTCCGCCGACACCGTCCCCGCCACCTGGAGCGCGTCGAGCACGCGCCCGACCGGCTCGACGTCTATCGTGCTGTCGTTCAGGTAGACGGTCGTCTCCGACGCCGGCCGTACCGTCACGTCGACGCCCTCCGCGAGCGTCACCCCCGCACCACGCGACCCGGCCTTCGTCGGGTCGTCGTCCGGATGCGAACTGAAGAACCCCGTGACGTGCCCCGGGACGAACGCCGTCGCTTCCTCGACCATACCTCCGACACCTCGCCCGCGGTTCAAGGACCTATCGTCTCGCGCCCGTCTTCGGGCTCCCGAGCGCCAGATACGCGACCAAGCCCGCCGGTCCCGTACACAACACCGTCACCCCCCACTTCGCAGCCGACCCCGGTCCCGACGCGGACGCCTCGCGAGCTACCCACGCCGCGACCCCCGACCACGCCACGATGACGACCACCGCCAGCACGAACGACACCGTAACGAGTTCCACACCACCCCACACGAACCAATTACACAAAAACACTAATGAAATAAACTCTGGTGCGCACGGAACGAAGTTCTCGACGAAGAGATACCCACCACTGACAAGTCACACAACACGACCGAAAAAACACCCCACCAGCGTCGTCGCCTACGTCGACAGACGCTGACGGTCACCGCGAGACCGTCGGTCTCGCTGGCCCGCTAGGTCTTCGCCTACGGACTCAGACGCTGGCGATCACGCGGGAACACGATCACTCCACTCCGTTCCGTTCCCTGCTCCCGCTCGCCTGTCAGCGTCGTCGCCTACGGACTCAGATGCTGGCGATCACGCGGGAACACGATCACTCCACTCCGTTCCGTTCCCTGCTCCCGCTCGCCTGTCAGCGTCGTCGCCTACGGCGACAGACGCTGACGGTCTCGCGGGAACAGAACAGCCTCTCGAATGTTCCCGAGGCCGAGCATCGTCATGACGAGGCGCTCGGCGCCCAGGCCCCAGCCGGCGTGAGGCGGCATGCCGTACTTGAACATCTTCGTGTAGTACTCGAACTCGTCGGGGTCCAGGCCCTGCTGCTCGAACCCTTCCACGAGCGGGTCGTAGCGGTGCTCGCGCTGCCCACCGGAGACGAGCTCCATCGACGGATGCATCAGGTCGAACCCGGTCGACGTCTCCGCATCGTCGTCGTAATCCTTGATGTAGAACGGCTTGATCTCGCTCGGCCAATCCATGATGAAGTAGTGACTGCCGATCTCCTCGCCGAGCGCGCGCTCCGCTTCCGTCGACAGGTCGTCACCGTACACCAGGCGCTCGTCGAGCTCGCCCGTCGCGTTGATACGGTCGAGCGCCTCCTCGTACGTCAGCCGCGGGAACCCGCCCTCGGGCACCTCGAACGCGTCCGCCATGTCCAGCGCCTCCAGCTGTTCCTCGCAGTTCTCGCTGACGGCCTCGTACGCGGCGACGACGATCCCCTCGACGACGTCCATCGCGTCCTCGTGGTCGCAGAACGTCCCCTCGAAGTCGATGGAGGTCGCCTCGTTCAGGTGCCGCGGCGTGTTGTGCTCCTCCGCACGGAAGATCGGGCCGATCTCGAACACGCGCTCCAGGCCACTCCCCGCCATCAGCTGCTTGAACAGCTGCGGGCTCTGGTTCATGAACGCCTCCTCGCCGAAGTACGAGATCGGGAACAGCTCCGTGCCGCCCTCGGTCCCCGTCGCGACGATCTTCGGCGTGTTGATCTCCGTACAGCCCTCCGAGCGGAAGTACTCGCGAGCGGCACGCAGGACTTCAGCGCGGATCTCGAAGATCGCCTTCACCTCGGGCTTCCGGAGGTCGAGCGTCCGGTTGTCCAGGCGCGTCGGGAGCTCCGCGTCGACCTTCCCGCTCGGGTCGAGGGGCAGTTCGGTGTCCGCGGGCGCGACGAGCTCGAACTCCTCGGGGACGAGCTCCACGTCCGTCGGCGCGCGCGGCTCCTCCTTGACGTCACCAGTGAACGAGACGACGCTCTCGCGAGCGACGTCGAGCGAGCTCTCGACGAGCTCCTCGTCCATCTCGTCCTTCTCGATCTTCACCTGGAGCTTCCCCGTCTTGTCGCGAACGATCAGGAACGCGATGCCACCGAGGTCACGGACCTCGTGCACCCAGCCCGCAATCGTCGCCGACTCGCCGGGTGTGACCTCGGCCGTGTACGTCCGGTTCTCGAAACTCATACCTACTCGTTCCCGAGGGTGGCAAATAAAGACAGTCTTTCGTCGGTACGCGCTATGCTCACATGCGACGCCCGAGAGGTACGGGCGACCGTTCGCCGCTCACTCGTCGCTCGTCGAGTTCGCGTCGTCGGCAGCGGCCGTGACGACGACCGACTCGATGCGTGCACCGTCGACCGCCGTCACCTCGATGTCGAACCCGCCAGCCCGGACGCTGTCACCGGCCGCGGGCGGATGTCCGAGTCGGTCGAAGACCAGTCCGCCGATCGTTCCGTACGCGCCCACCTCGAAGTCGGAATCGAGGACGTCGTTCACCTCTGGAATCGGCACCGACCCACCTGCGACGTACGCGCCGTCGTCGCGACGACGGATCTCGCGTTCGGCCGTCGCCTCGTCGAAGTCGTCCCGTATCTCGCCGACGACGACCTCGACGGCGTCCTCGACGGTCGCGATACCCGCGAGCGACCCGTACTCGTCGACGACCGCGGCCATCTGCCGCTGCTGGGACTGGAACTCGCCGAGCAGGTCGTCGACGCCCATCGTCTCCGGGACGACGGGCATCTCGCGAGCGACGTCACCCACCGTCACCGACCCGTTCGCGTCCCCGTCACCGGCACGCAGCACGTCCTTCACGTCGACGTACCCGACGGGTTCGTCGCCGGTCTCCGGGTCGACGACCGGGTACCGGGTGTGTCCGTGTTCGACGACGAGCGGCCGCACCGCCGACAGCGGTTCGTCCGCCGGGACGGAGACCAGGTCCGGGCGTGGCACCATCACGGACCGAGCAGTGATGTCGTCGAGGTCGAACACGCGCTCGATCATCTCGACCTCGCCAGCGTCCACGTGACCCTCGTCGCCCGACCGCGCGAGCACCATCCGGATCTCCTCCTCGGAGAGCGTCTCCTCGGTCTCCGACGCGGGCGGCACCCCGATCAGGCTCGTGAACCAGTTCGCCGTGCCGTTGAAGACGTACAGTCCCGGGAGGAACACGTAGTAGAAGACCTTCATCGGCGGCGCGCAGAGGATGGCGATGCGTTCCGCGTCCGCGATGGCGAGCGTCTTCGGCGCGAGTTCGCCGAAGACGACGTGGAGGAAGGTCACGACGCTGAACCCGATGACGACCGCGATGAGGTGGGTCGTCCCCGCCGGAAGCACCGACCCCAGTAGGGGCTCCAGGAGCGCGGCGACCGCGGGCTCCCCGATCCAGCCAAGGCTCAGGGACGCGACCGTGATACCCAGCTGGGTCGCCGCGAGGTAGTCGTCGAGGTGCTCGAGGGCGTCCTGGAGGACGCCCGCCCCGGCGCGTCCCTCCTCGACCATCTGGTCGACGGACGTCGACCGGACCCGGACGAACGCGAACTCCGACGCCACGAAGAACCCGTTGAGGACCACGAGGAACAACGCGGCTGCGAGGCGGCCGAGCGAGAACAGGAGTTCTACCATCGACTCACCCGACCGAGCGTAGTCGTACCTCGATGCAGGACCTGAACGGGTTCCAGCGGAGAGCGCGTCATGCGCCGGGGTACGCCGCCACCGTATTAAGGGATGGTGCTGTCAGTTCGCGGCGAGTACCTTCCCCTAGGCGTCTTTCGCGCCGTTGACGGTCTCCGTGACCGCGTCGACGCCGTGGTCGTGGACGAGGTCGCCCACGACGACGACGTCCGCGTGCTCGCCCATCGTGTTCGAGGACTCGTAGTCGTGGATACCGCCGCCGTAGAAGAGCGTGGACTCCTCGAGCGCGTCCTGGGCCGCTCGAACCTTCTCCGGGTCGCCGAGCGTCCCCGAGTACTCGACGTAGACGACGTCCTGCCCGAACATCTGCTCGGCGACCTCCGCGTACGCCGCCACGTCGTCCGCGGCGAGGTCGCAGTCCGCGTCCGTGTACTCCGCGACGCTCGCCTCGGGATTCATCACGATGTACGCCTCCGTCGTCGTCCGGTCCCAATCCATCCCGTTCTCGATACGCACCCACTCCTTGTGCGCGCCCGTCACCCAGAACACGTCGCCCGCGTTGAACACCACCGGCACGAGGTAGCCGTCGAGCGCTGGCGTATCCACCACAACGCTCGGGTTCGACGGCTCCTGGTAGATCGGGACGTCGTACTCCGCGGCCGCCTCGATGTACGACACCATCTTCTCCTCGGTCATCCCGAGCGTCCCACCGATCTCGAGCGCGTCAGTCCCACACGCCGCCACGTCGGCGAACGTGTCGTCCTCGTACAACTCCTTGTCCGGGTCCAGTTTCAGGACGTGGTCCCAGTCCGCCCACGGCTCGCTCATACCCCCAGAAGTCCCGCGAGAGCGTAAAGCACCTTCGGAACGACGAAACCCCGGCTGGCCGGGGAATCAGGCGTTCGCTTGCCAGTTCCGGACCTGGTCGGGGCTGACGCCGTCGACGCTGCCAGCGATCTGGTCGGGGTCGGCGTCCGCGAGCGCGTCGAGGCTTTCGATGCCGGCGGCGGCGAGTTTCTCGGCGGTCTTCGCGCCGATGCCGTCGACGGCTTCGAGGCCGGTTCCGGACTCCGACTCGCGTTCCTGGTACTCGCGGTAGTTGCAGATGGGGCACCCGAGCTCCCAGGGGTCGTCGTCGTCCTCGCCGTCGTGGATCTCGATGTGCGGGAGGTCGTGTTCGTCGCAGCGCTCGTCGGTGATCTCGATGTCGCCGCGGCGCGGGAGCGGGAGCGAGTACTCGCAGTCCGGGTAGCGCGTGCAGCCGACGAGCCGCGACCCGGCTTCGAGCGTCTTCACCGCCAGTTCGCCGCCGTGCTCCTCGCCGCAGTCGGGACACGGCCCGATGACGGGGCCTTCGCCGGCGGCTTCGCTCGCACACAGCGGACAGCCGTGAACGAACGTCTGGCGGCCCGCGAGCATCTTCACCTCGCGGAGCCCGTGCTCCTCGCACTCGCGGTCCATCAGGAGCGGTTTCCCCTGGCTCGGGAGCGGGAGCGTGTACTCGCAGTCGGGGTACCCGTCGCAGCCGACGAAGTAGCTGCCGCGACGCGACCGCCGGAGCAGGAGCGCGTGCCCGCTCTCAGGGCACTCGCCGAGGGTCTTATCCGCCTTCAGGGACTCCTGGAGGTGCGTCCCGATCTCCTCCTGTTTCGCGCGGAGGTTCTCGAACACCGATTCGAGCATCTCCCGGGATTCGTCGGTGACGTCCTCGAGCGTCGCCTCGCCGGCGGCGATCGCGTCCATGTCCTGCTCGAGTTGCGCCGTCATCGCCTCGCTGACGACGCGGTCGGCGTACTCCTCGGCCGCTTCGACCACGGCCTTCGCGAGCGCGGTCGGCACCGGCGGGTCGTTCTCCACGTACCCGCGGTCGTAGAGCTTCTCGATCGTCTCGTGACGCGTCGCCTTCGTCCCGATACCCATGTCCTCCATCGTCTCGATGAGCCGGCTCTGGCCGTACCGCCGCGGCGGCTGGGTCTGCTTGGCCTCCAAGCGGGGGTCGGTGAGCGCGAGTTCGTCGTCGACGCTCACGTCCGGCACGTAGTTCTCGCTCGTCGAGTAGTACGGATAGACGTCGTGATAACCGGCTTCGACGAGGCGCTTCCCGTTCGCCTTCAGGTTGTGGCCGGCGGCGTCGGCGACGACCTTGAGGTGCTCCCACTCCGCGGGCTCGGCGACCGTCGCGTAGAACCGACGGACGACGAGTTCGTACACCTCCCACTCGTCGTCGTCCACGTCGCTCCCACGCACGGGTATCTCGCCGGTCGGATGGATCGGCGGGTGGTCGGTCGTCTCCTCGTCGCCCTCGGTCGCGGTCAGTTCCTCGGCTTCGAGGAGCGACTCGGCGCTGTCACCGAGTTCGCTGTGATTGACGAACTCGTCGAGGAGCTCCTCGGGGTCGAGGTCCTCCGGGTACACCGTGTTGTCCGTCCGCGGGTACGTGACGTACCCCGCGGTGTAGAGGTCCTCGGCGATACTCATCGCGCGCTTCGCGGAGTACCCGAGGCTCCCGGCGGCGCGGATGAACTGCGTGGTGTTGAACGGCGCGGGCGGCTCGTCGATGCGCGTCCGACGGTCGACGTCCGTGACGGTCGCCGACGCCGCCGACTGCAGGGCCTCGAGGACCGCGTCCGCCTCGTCCTCGTCGAGGACGCGCTCGGCCTCGTTCCCGTCCTCGTCCAGGTAGTAGTACTGCGCTTCGAAGGACTCGTCGTCGGTCGCGAGCTGCGCGAACAGCTCCCAGTAGTCCTCGGGGTCGAACGCCTCGATCTCGCGTTCCCGGTCGACGATGAGGCGGAGCGTCGGCGATTGCACGCGCCCGACGCTGATGAAGTCCTCACCGAGCTGGCGCGCGGACAGCGAGAGGAATCGCGTGAGTGCCGCGCCCCACACGAGGTCGATTATCTGGCGGGCTTCGCCGGCGGCGGCGAGGTCGAAGTCGATGTCGTCGGGTTCGGCGAACGCCTCGGTGACCTCGCGCTCGGTGATCGACGAGAACCGGACGCGCTTGATGGGGACGTCGTCGTTGACGTCGCGCACGATCTCGTACGCCTCCTTCCCGATGAGTTCGCCCTCGCGGTCGTAGTCGGTCGCGATGGTGACGACGTCCGCGCGCCGTGCGAGCAAGCGCAGCGTCGCGACGATGTTCTGCTTCGTCGGCGTCTTCTCGACGCTCGCGTCGATGAGCTCGTGCGGTTCGACGTCCCGCCAGTCGCTGTACTCGGGGGGGAAGTCCACGCCGACGACGTGCCCGCTCAGGCCGACGCAGCGCTTGCCGCCCCACTCGTAGACGTTCACGTCGTTCTCTCGCGTGGCGGTCGCGCTCTCGCCACTGAGGATGTCCGCGATGCGTCTCGCGGCGTTGTCCTTCTCCGTGACGATTAGCTCCATGCCTCACCCCCAGAGGTCCGGGTCGCTGTCATTGAGCGTGGATACGGTGGAGGCCCGTTTCAACGTTTCGGGGCGACGAAATCGCAGGACTGCGACGACCCAAGGCGGGGGCGTGCGAGCGTGCTCGACCGCGCCCGCGCCGTCGCGTGCTCACGCGAGCGAGTGCGCACGACAGGTGTGTGCGACGGCGTCGCAGGTCGCGCGCGAGCCGAGCGCTCGGGTCGCGAGTGACCCGGCTTGCACGTCAGGCGACGAGGTCCACGCCGGTGAACGCGAACCGGGTGCCGCCGTCCGCGCTCTCGGCGACCGTCACCGACCAGCCGTGGGCGTCCGTGACGGCCTTCACGATGGCGAGCCCGAACCCGGTGCCGTCGTCGCCGGAGTACCCCTGCTCGAACACCGCGTCTCGCTCGCTCGCCGGGATGCCGACGCCGTCGTCGGCGACGAAGAACCCTCTGTCGTCGTCGGTGAGACTCCCGACGCGCACGTGCAGCTCGCCGTCGTCGGCGCCACCGTCGGCACTCCCCACTCCTCCGGTGCCGTCGGCCGTCGCAACGTCGCCGTGGGCGACGTCGTCCGCGGACTCCGGTCGACTGCTCGCCGAGCCGTGCTTCACGCTGTTCGCGAACAGGTTCTCGAACAGTTGCCGGAGTCGGCTCTCGTCCGCCCGGACGGCTGCGCCGCCGGTCGTGACCGAGAGCGTGGCGCTGCCGGTGTCGACGCCCGCCCACGCCTCGCGCGCGACCGTCTCCAGGTCGAGGAGTTCCCGGTCCTGTGCGGCCGCACCTTGCTGGGCGAGTGCGAGCAGGTCCTGGATGAGGTCGTCCATCCGCTCCAGGGCGTTCTCGACGGCGTCCAGGTCCTCGTCGTCGTATCGCTCCCCGAGGAGTTCCGTGTACGTCATCGCGACCGAGAGCGGATGTCGGAGGTCGTGACTGACGACGCCCGTGAACGCTTCCAGACGCTCGTTCTGTGCCTCCAGGCGGTCGGTTGCCTCGCGTAGTCGCGCTTCGCGGTCGCGCTGGAGCGTGATGTCCGTGTATATCGCGTAGCCACGCATCAGGTCGCCTTCGACGAGCGGGACGTCGCGGAGCAGGAACTCGCGGTCGCCCTCCGTCGTCGACCGACGAACCTCGGTGTCGAGGTGCTCGCCGTCCGCGATCCGGTCGTTCAATCCCGCCGCCTCCTCGCGACGGTCCTCGGGCACGATGTACTCGTCGACGACGTCCCCGCGCACGGTCTCCGCGTCGTACCCGAACACGTCCTCGAACGCCGGATTCACGTCCAACGCGACCGGGTCGTCGTCGTCGAGTTCGTAGAACACGGTCGGCTCGGGGATGTTCTCGAACAGCGCCGCGAACCGGTCGCGTTCCGCGCGTAACGCCGTCGCCTGCTCGTTCGCGCGCGACCGCGTTCGCGTCACCGTCACCGCACGCACGATGCGGTCACAGAGCACGTCTATCGCGCCGCCGTCGCTCGCCGGAACGACGTCGGTGTACCCGGTCGCGAGCGCCTCCAGGAGCGCGCCCGTCTCCTCGACCGGCCCGTACGCGAGACACGGCAGTAACTCGTCGCGGACGCGGACCGCCGCCAGGAACTCGTCGGCGTCCGCGTCGTTCACGGGCCCGGCCCGAACCACGCAATCGACGTCCTCGAGCGCGGCGAGCGCCGCCGTCCGGTCGCTCGCCACCGCGACCGACGCGGCCGTCACGGAATCGAGGCGTGACTGGAGGCGCGCCGCGAACTCGTCGTCCCCACCGACGACGAGCACCGCGACGGGTTCGTCGACCATGCCTACGTCACCATCGGCCCCGGACCCACCGTTCATCAGTACCTACGACGAGAGCGAGCGAGAAAGCATTGTTGGCAACATCTCGACACTGACGTTGGACGAACGGGGGGGACCAGGTCGGGTCGTTACTCGTCGAGCGCCGCACGGAGCTTCTGGTTGACCGTCCCCGGGTCCGCGCTCCCACCGGTCTTCCCCATCACCTGCCCGACGAGGAAGTTGATCGCGCCGTCGTCGCCGTCCTCGTAGTCCGCGACCGCGTCGGGGTTCTCCTCGATGGCTTCCGCGACCGCCGCCGCGACCGCGTCAGCGTCCGTCTTCCCGAGGTCCTCGCGCTCGACGATGTCGTCGGGGGCGTCGCCGTCGTCGAGCATCCCGCGGAGCACGACCTCCTTCGCGTTCTTCGCCGTGATGTCGTCCGCCGCAACCAGCTCGACGAGGCGCTTCACCTCGTCGAGACGCCCTTCGACGTCCGTCACCGCCATGTCGCGGTAGTTCAGTTCGCCCAGGAGTTCGTCGGCGACCCACGTCGCCGCCAGGTCCGCGTCGTACTCGGACGCGACGTCCTCGTAGAAGTCCGCGACCTGCTTCGTCGACGTCAGCTTCGACGCCGCCTCGTCGCTCAACCCGTACTCGTCCTGGAAGCGCTCGCGGCGCGCGTCCGGCAGCTCCGGGATCGATATCTCGTCCTTCCAGTGGCTCACCTGGAGCGGCGGCAGGTCCGCCTCCTCGAAGTACCGGTAGTCCTTCTCCTCCTCCTTCGACCGCATCGACACCGTCGACCCGTGGGTCTCGTTGAAGTGCCGGGTCTCCTGCTCGACGGCCTTCCCGCGCCGCATCAGGTCCTTCTGGCGGCCTTCCTCGTACTGGAGGGCGGTCTCGGCGCCCTTGTGACTCGAGATGTTCTTCACTTCGGTGCGGTTCGCCGAATCGAGCACGTCCGTGCCGATGGAGCCGTCGTCGTCCACCTCGTCGCTCGGGACGAGCGAGAGGTTCGCGTCGATACGCAGGCTGCCGTCGCGGCTCGCGTCGAACACGCCGAGGTACTCGAGGACCTCCTCGAGCTTCTCGAGGAACGCGCGCGTCTCCTCGGGCTCGCGGAAGTCCGGCTTCGTCACGATCTCCATCAGTGGCGTGCCCGCGCGATTGTAGTTCACGAGCGTGTAATCGGCGTTGTCGATGTTCCCACCGACGTGCTGGAGACTCCCCGGGTCCTCCTCTAAGTGCGCGCGCCGGATGCCGACCGTGCGACGCTCCCCGCCGACGCTGATCTCGAGTTCGCCGTCCGCACACACCGGTTCGTCGTACTGCGTGATCTGGAAGTTCTTCGGCAGGTCGGGGTAGAAGTAGTTCTTCCGGTGGAACCGCGTCTCCTCGGGGATGTCCGCGTCGATAGCCTTCCCGACCTTGACCGCCGCCTCCACCGCCGCCTCGTTCAGCACCGGAAGCGCACCCGGGAGCCCCAGGCAGACGGGGCACGTCTGGGTGTTCGGCTCGTCGGTCGGCTCCGTCGGACAGCCACAGAAGATCTTCGTGTCCGTCTCCAACTGGACGTGGACCTCCAGCCCGATGACCGTCGTCAGGTC
Organism: Halorubellus salinus; assembly: GCF_020567525.1. Classification (GTDB taxonomy): domain Archaea; phylum Halobacteriota; class Halobacteria; order Halobacteriales; family Natrialbaceae; genus Halorubellus; species Halorubellus salinus. The sequence continues at coordinate 28,185 of NZ_JAJCVI010000002.1, read as the reverse complement.
CGCGTTCTTCGCGCTCTGGGCACTCATTGCGCGCTGATTCGGTTCGCGGTGGTTAAAGGCTAACGAACACCCTCGCCACAGCGCGAACCGAGCGTCGTTCACGCCCTCGTCGTCCGACGCACACCCACTCCCAGCGCGGCCGCACGCCACTGGCCCCAGCCAGTGCTCTCACGCTCGATTCCATCCACCATCCGGCCGCGAGCAGCGCGCGCAGCATCGCGCGCACGCGCGCTGCGAGCAGGGGAAGGGCAGGGCGCGGTGCGGTAGCTGGTGCGGTTGCGGTGGCGGTCCTGTGGCGGTGCGGTCGCTGTCGCGGTTGCGGTCGCTGTGGCGGTGCGGTCGCTGTGGCGGTGCGGTCGCTGTGGCGGTGCGGTCGCTGTGGCGGTGCGGTCGCGGCGTCGTCCAGCGCACTCACCGAGCACGAACGCAGTGAGCGCTCGGGAGGTTTTTCGCCCACGTTTTTCCAAGGAAGGTCGCCGAAGGCGACCCGACGCAGGAAAAAGGTGGTGCGTTAGTAGAACTCGCGGACGAGGTCCATGCCGTCTTCGGGGGCGCCGTCGGGAATCTCGCTCATGTTGGTGTCGACGTTGTGGGTGTCTTCGTAGGAGGATGCGTCTTCGTCCTGCCAGATGACGCCCATGTACTCCTTGTCCGCTTCGAGGATCTTCTCTTTGGCAGCTTCGCGGTCGGTGGGGTCGTGGCCTTCGTCCTGGAGGTCGACGAGGGAGTCGCGGAAGTAGTCGTAGGTGTCGACGTCGTTGAACGTGACGCACGGACTGAAGACGTTCACGAACCCGAAGCCGTCGTGCTCGATGGCCTTCTGGACGATCTCCTGGTGGCGGAGTGCGTCACTGGAGAACGATTGTGCGATGAACGTCGCACCGGACGCGAACGCGAGTGCGAGCGGGTTCACGGGTGGCTGCTGGGGGCCGCCCGGCGTCGTGCTCGTCTCGAAGTCCTCGCGGCTCGTCGGCGACGCCTGGCCCTTCGTGAGGCCGTAGATGCGGTTGTCCATGACGACGTACGTCATGTCGACGTTCCGGCGGACGGCGTGCACGAAGTGGCCTGCACCGATGGAGTACCCGTCGCCGTCGCCGCCGGCGACCATCACTTCGAGGTCGGGGTTCGCGAGCTTCACGCCCGTCCCGACGGGGAGTGCGCGACCGTGGACGCCGTGCAGCGCGTACGCGTGCATGTACGTCCCGATCTTCCCCGAGCACCCGATGCCGGCGACGACGAACGTGTCGTCCGGCGAGTTCCCGGTCTCCGCGAGCGCTTTCATCATGCCGTTCATCGTCCCGAAGTCACCGCATCCGGGACACCACGTCGGTTGCTTGTCGGACTTGAAATCAGTGAATCTGACGTCGCTACTCATGCTTGACCCTCCAGTCGCTCCGTGATGTCCGCAGCCAGCTCGTCGGCCTTGTACCGCACGCCGTCGTACTTGTTCACGCGCTGGACGCGCTCCAGGACGTCGTGCTCGATGAGGTCCGCGAACTGTCCGGTCGCGTTACATTCGACGACGATCGTCTCGTCGGCGTTCTGCACGTCCTCCGTGAGGTCCGGTCGCGGGAAGATGTACGGGACCGAGAGGACGCGCACGTCCAGGTCGTCGTCCATGAGGTCGAGCGCTTCGACGAGCGCGCCCTCGTTGGACCCCCACGAGATGACGAGGTTGTCCGCGTCCGCGTCGCCGTACTCGCGGACGTCCCAGTCCTCGCGCTCCTGTGCGGTCTCGACCTTCCGCTGGCGCTTCTCGACCTGCTCCAGGCGCACGCTCTTCTCTTCGGTCCGTCGCCCGAGCGCGTTGTGCTCCAGGCCCGTGCTCATGTGCGCGCCCTTCTCGGTGCCGGGGAACGCGCGTGGACTGATGCCGTCCTCGGTGGCGGCGTGCGGCTGGAAGCGGCCTTCCTCGTCGAGCCACTCATCGATGTCGTCCTCGTCGACGACGCGGCCGCGGTCGACCTCGACCGCGTCCATGTCGAACGCCTCCGGGGAGAACGTCTGCTCGGTGACCGCGAGCGCGAGGTCCGCGAGCAGGTAGACGGGCACCTGGTACTTCTCCGCGAGGTTGAACGCCTCGACGGTCTTCCAGAAGCACTCGTCGATCGTCGTCGGCGCGACGACGAACCGCGGGATCTCGCCGTGGCCGCCGTACAGCGCCATGTTGAGGTCGCCCTGTTCCTGCTTCGTCGGCATCCCCGTCGACGGCCCGCTACGCATCACGTCCGCGATGACGAGCGGCGTCTCGGAGGTTGCGACGAGCCCGAACGTCTCCGTCATCAGGTCGATACCGGGACCGGACGTCGCAGTCATCGACCGTGCGCCGGCGCGCGCCGCGCCGAGCGCCATGTTGATCGCGGAGAGTTCGTCCTCGGCCTGCACGACCTGCCCGCCGAAGTGCTCGATGCGGCCCTTGAGGTACTCCATCACGTCCGTCGCGGGCGTGATCGGGTACCCGGCGTAGAACCGGCAGCCGGCGGCGATGGCGCCCATCCCGATGGCCTCGTCGCCGTTCAGGAGGACGTAGTCGGCGTCGGTCGTCTCGAGCGAGAAGTCGAAGCTGTCCGTGGAGACGTTCGCGTACTCCTCCTGTACGTACTCCTGGCCGAGCCGTGCAGCTTCCTTGTTGTTCTCGACGATCTTCTCGCCTTTCCCACCGAACCGCTTCTCGAGCGCTTCGTCGAGGTTCTCGATGGGGAAGTCGGCGAGCTCGCACGCCGCACCGAGCGCGACGATGTTCCGCATGATGGCGCCCCCGGCCTCCTCGGCGAGGCTCTTCAGGGGAACGTCGATCGCGAACATCTCCTCGGGGACGTCTGCCTCCCAGGAGCGTTCGCCGTCGTAGATTATCGCGGAATCGTCGTGGAGTTCGTCGAGGTTCTCGTCGATGGTCCGCTGCGTGAGTGCCACGAGGAGGTCGAGGCGGTCGACGACGCTCTGGACGTCGTCGACGCTCGTTCGAACCTTGTACGCGGTGTACCCGCCGCGGATGCGCGACGCGAAGTCCTTCGAGGTGAATACGTGGCGCCCTGCTCTCGAGAGCGCCTGGGCGAATATCTTACCTGTGGAGTTGATGCCGTCGCCGGCTTCGCCTCCGATAGCCCAGTTGAAGTCCTCAGCCATGTTGTGGTGGGGCTACCGTGGGAGTTGGCAAAAGGCTTCTGAAACACCCGGCAACCCGCTGGATAATCCGGTGCCGGGCGGTGATGGTCGCTGGTCTTGCGAGGTGGTGGCGACGGCGACGAGCGGTGGGCGTTCGGGCGCGAGTGAGAAGGCCTTTGGTCCGACCATGGAACGTTCGGGTATGGACGAGTACGAGGTCGTCGTCGCGGGCGTCCGCGACGTCGGGCAGGATACGATCGCGATTGACGTGGAGACGCCGGCGGGTTTCGACGCGCTCCCGGGACAGTTCGTGGTCGTGCAGGCGCCGGTCGACGGCGAGCTGGTGGACCGGTACTACACGATCTCGTCGCCGAATACCGAGGGGACGTTCGAGATGACGGTCGAGATCGACCCCGACGGTGACGTGACGCCGTGGCTCGCGGACCTCGAGGCTGGCGACGAACTCTCGATGAAGGGGCCGCTCGGGGAGACGTGCTACGACGACGAGGGGGACGTCCTCGCGGTCGCGGGCGGCCCGGGCGTCGGGCCGGCGGTCGCCATCGCGGAGCGCGCGGTCGAGCACGGGCACGAGGTCGCGCTCGTCTACGAGGACGACGGGTTCGCGCACGAGGACCGCCTCGACGCGCTCGCTGACGCGGGTGCGGCGGTCGAACTGCTCGACGAGACCGCCGAGGGTCGCGAGAGCGCGCTCGCGGACGCGGTCGCCACGCACGTCGACCTCGGGGACGCGTTCGTCTTCGGGTTCAACGAGTTCTGTGGGACGGTCCGGGACGCACTGCGCGACGCGGGCCTCGACGACGACGCCATCCACGTCGAGAGCTTCGGGTAACACGGAGACGGCGCCGGGCGACGCGAAATCGAAGCGGCTTAGTCCCGGGCTCGTTTCAGGACCTGTTCCATGCCGCCCGAGTACGTGAACCGCGATGCGGTCCGCGAGCGCGTCGACAGGCTGCTCTCCGAGTACGGCCGCGACGGCGTCGCGGTGACGACGACGCGCGAACCGCCCGACGAGGACTTCGAGACGCTCCGGGGGTACGCCGAGGACGGCTACCTCGGTGGCGGGTACTGCGTCGTCGTCCGCGAGGAGACCGACCACCCTGGGTTCTCGGACACGATGCCGGCGGACGCGAGCACGGAGGGGCCGCGCGCGCTCCTCGCGCTCGGTCGCCACGGCGAGACCTGGGGGCCAGCCGGCGGCGGTCGCGAGGCCGGCGAGACGTTCGAGGCGGCGGCCGAGCGCGAGGTCCGCGAGGAGGCGGGCGTCGACTGCACGGTCACCGACGTCCTCCTCGTCCGCCGAGTCACCGTCGTCGACCCCGACTCGAGCGACGAGATACATCTCGTGTACGTCGTGTTCGAGGCCGATTACGACGGCGGGAGCATCGACATGCAGGAGACGGAGGTCGCTGGCGCGGCGTGGTTCGACGCGCTGCCCGCGAACCGGCATCCGTACGTGCGGCCGTTCGCGTGGCGGTGGTCGGCGTGACTGTCCGCGACCGCGTGGAGCGGGGGTGGTCGGCGTGACGGCCCGCGACCGCGTGGAGCGGGGGTGGTCGGCGTGACGGGCGTCGGCGGCGACGAGCTCCTCGGTGGCGTCGTGTCCGCGGCGGACGTCGCGGTGCGCCTCGCCGCGCTCCACGAGCGATTCGGCGACTTCCCGGTGCGCGAGACGGACCGCGAGAACGCGCCGGAGTACTTCGACGCTGGCGTCGACCGCGCGCTGTCCGGCTGGCGCGGCGACGCTGGTGCGTTCGTCACCGACGCCGACGGGCGCGTCCTCCTCGTCCGGCACGCGGACGCCCCAGAGCGCTGGGGGACGCCCGGTGGCGGCCACGAGGCCGGCGAGGACTTCGCAGCGACCGCGCGCCGAGAGGTCCGCGAGGAGACGGGCGTCGACCCCGAACTGACTGGCGTTCACGAGGCGGTCCGGACCGAGGTCCGCCACGAGGACGACGCCGAGCGGACGTTCACGATGCTCACCGTGCACTTCGAGGGCGTCGTCGGTGCCGCCGAACCCGCCCTCGTCGTCGTCGACGACGAGATCCTCGAAGCCCGCTGGTTCGAGACCCCGCCGGACGCGCTCCACGAACACTGCCGCGAGTGGGTTCGCGAGACGCTCGACGAACACGCTGGCCGCTGAGTCGAAGCCGTCTCTGGTGCTCGCGATCGCTCCTCGCGCTGGCGGGGAACGATTCAAGTTCCGGCGCGCTGTAATCTAGCGTATGCCAGACGCAGCAGACGACGAGCGGGACGTGGACTTCGTGCTCGTCGAACCGGACGACGCCGAGGACGGCGAGGAGGAGGAGACGGGGTTCGTCATCGTTCGCGACACCGACCTCGTGCCCGTCGACGAGTCGGACGCGGACCGGCCCGCGGTCGTCAGCGGCGAGGAGACCGGGTTCGTGGTCCGAGACCCCGAGACCGAGGAGACGGGGTTCGTCATCGTCCGCGACACCGACCTCGTTCCCGCGGGCGACCCGACGCGGAACTATCCGGCCGTCATCGAGGACGTCGAGACGGACTTCGTGCTCGTCGAATCCGACGACTCGGAGACCACCGATTTCGTGCTCGTCGACCCCGAGGACGCCGACTTCCACCGGGACACGGGTCTCGTTCCCGTCGACCCGGACGACTACGCGCTCGACACGCGCCAGCCGAACCCGAAGCGGAACGGCCAGCACTGACCGCTCCCACGCTCGCCGGCGGTGGTCGTCGCCAGCGAACCGGTTCTCTCAGTGCTCGACGAACTCGACGAGGACGCCGCCCGTGGACTTCGGGTGGCAGAACGCGACGTCGTGCCCCCACGCGCCCGGTCGTGGTTCCTCGTCGATGAGGTCGACGCCGAGGTCGCGAGCGTTCGCGAGCGCGGCCTCGACGTCGTCGGTGGCGTAGGCGACGTGGTGGATGCCGCCGTCGCGGTCCTGGAGGTACTTGGCGATCGCGCCCTCGTCTCCGAGGGGTTCGAGGAGTTCGAGGTAGCCGTCGCCCGTCTCGATGAAGACGACGAGCATCCCGTCGAACTCCTCGCGGTGGACGCGTTCGGCGTCGAGGAGGTCGACGTAGAGGCTCGCGAGGTCGTCCGCGTCGGTCGTGGCGATGCCGGCGTGGTCGAAGTGCATGTGCGAGCATGCGGTCGGCGAGGAATTAAGTCCGGGGGGTCCACGAGACCGGGCGGGACCGGCCGGGCCGAATCTCTGCGCGCGGGAACCGACCCACAGGGATTTGTACGAAGCGTGCAACACTGCGGGCATGGACCCCGCCGACATCCGCGCGGACACGCCAGCGCTCCGGGAGACGACGTACCTGAACACGGGCGCGAGCGGCCCGAGCTCGCGGCGCGTCGTCGACGCCGTCGAGTCCTGGTACGAGCACCACGAGTACGAGACGCCCGCCGGCGACGGCATGTACGTCCCCGCGTTCGAGTTGTTCGACGACGTCCGCGAGACCGTCGCCGGGCACGTCGACGCCGACCCCGTCGAGGTCGCACTCACCGGGAGCACGACCGACGGCATCAGTCGCCTCCCGCTCGCGATGGACTGGGACGAGGACGACGTCGTCGTCCGCACCGACGCCGAGCACGCCGCCGGTATCCTTCCCTGGCGACGGCTCCGCGACGAGTACGGCGTCGAGGTGCGCGTCGTCGAGACCGACCGCGGCCGCATCGACTCCGACGAGTGGGCCGACGCCGTCCAGGGTGCGACGCTCGCGACGTTCTCCTCGATCTGCTGGACGACCGGCACGCTCGCACCCGTCCGCGAACTCACCGAGATCGCGCAGGACGCCGGCGCCAGGGTGCTCGTCGACGCCGTCCAGTCCACCGGCCAGCACGACTTCTCCGTCCACGACTGGGGCGCGGACGTCGTCGCCGGGAGCGCGCACAAGTGGCTGCTCGGCCCGTGGGGCGCCGGCTACATGTACGTCGACGAGGCGTTCGCGGAGACGCTCGAACCCGCCCAGCTCGGGTACCGGAACCTCGTCGACCCCTACGCCGACCACTACGAGTACGAGGCGGGCGCGAAGCGCTTCGAGTTCGGGACCGTCGCCCCCGCACCGTACGCCGGCCTCGCGGAAGCCATCGAGATGATGGAATCCGTCGGGCTGGATACGGTCGAGTCCCACAACGCCGAACTCACGGATTACCTCAAGGCACACCTCGGCGACGACCGGCTCGTCTCGCCCCGCGAGTACCACTCCGGGCTCGTCTCCTTCTCCGACCCGGACCCGGAGGCGACCGTCGAGCGCGCTGCCGACGCCGACGTCCAGATTCGCTCCATCCCCACCGCCGGCGTCGTCCGCGCCAGCCTCCACGTCTACAACACCCGCGAGGACGTCGACGAACTCCTCGCCGTCCTCGACGCGAGCGAGTGAACGTCCGGGCGACCGACTGAAACGCCGACCGACCGACTGAAACGCCGACTGACCGACTGAAACGCCGGTTTCAGCTACCCGAAGAAAGTCACCCGTGGCCGTCGACCACTCGTGCATGAAGCGACGCACGCTCCTGGCGTCCCTCGGCGCGGCCAGCGGTGCCCTCGGAACCGCTGGCTGCCTCCAAGGAATCGGTAGTCCGACGACGACCGCCGGAACGACCGACACCACCACGCGCAACGGCACCGACACCACCACGCGCGACGGCACCGATACCACCACGCACGATGACGAGCCGACCACCGACGGCGAACCGACGACGGACGACGAGCCGACGGACGACGATGCGACCACCGACGACCGCGAGGACTGGCCGCGGTCGGGCGACCCCGTCGAGACGCTCGCGATCAACGACCGCGACGGCCTGTCGTTCCCCGAGAACAACCGTCCGCACTCGCTCGTCCTCTGGAACGCGGTCGACCGCGAGCGCGACGTTCGCGTCGAGTGGACCGACGGCCGCACCGAGGAACTCGAACGACTCGACGCCGTGACCGTGCCCGCGGACGGCCTGCTCCAGGTCGACCTCCAGGTGCCGACGCGGTACGTCGTCACCGTCCGCGCCGACGACGGCCGCCTCGGCGAGATACGCGTCGGCCGCGACCTGTTCGACTGCAACGAGTCCGCAGGGCGGTACGCGCTCCGCGAGTCCGAGCTCGAGGACTACGGCGTCGTCAGCACGGCCGCGGGCTGTCCCGCACCGAGCGTCGCCGAGACGTCGCTGACCGCGGGCGACGGGGAGTGTGGGAACCGCGAGGACGAGACGGCGGTCGCAGGCTACGGCGACCAGGTCATCCGCGTCGAGGGCACCGTCCCCGCACCGGACCCCTGTCACGACCTCGCCATCGCCGGGCTCGGCTACGACGAGAAGACCCGAACCGCCCGCGTCGTCGTCGCGGCGACCGCTAGCGACGACGGCTGCGTGCAGTGCGTCGGCGCCATCGACTACGAGGCCACCGTCGCGTACGAGCACGACTTCCCGGACCGCGTCGAGGTCTACCACCGGAGCTGGGACGAGGAGCGCCGCGTCGCCACCGCCGCCTGGAACGACGACGTCTGAGTTCACATGAACAGACGCACCCTCCTCGCCGCGCTCGCCGCAGCAGGTGGCGCGGCCGGCACCGCTGGCTGCCTCCAGGGCTTCGGCGCGGACCCTGGCACGGAACCCGCATCGAGCGCGACCGACCGACCGGCCGACGACGGCACGACCGAACCCGCGACGACCCGCGAGGGCGACGCGCGCGAACCGAACGCACTCGACCCGGACTGGAACCCCAGCGGCGGTCCCGTCGAGTCGTTCGCGGTCGGCGACCGCGACGCGGTCGCGTTCCCGGACGCGAACCAGCCGCACGACGTCACGTTCTGGAATCGCGTCGACCGCGAGCGCGACGTCCGCATCACCGTCGTCGACGGTGCGACCGACACCGGGCGGACGCTCGGCCCCGTCGCCGTCCCCGCCGGCTACACCGTCGAGCTCTCGCTCCAGGAGCCGACGCGGTACGCGCTCGCCCTCGCGGTCGACGACGAACCGTTCGGGACCGTCGTCGTCGGCCGCGAGTGGTTCGACTGCAACGACTCCGGCACCAGTTACGGCCTCGGGAAGACCGACGTCGTCGACTACGGCACCGCGAGCACGCTCGTCTACTGCGCGCGACCCGAGGTAGCGACCACGAACGTCGACGTCACCGACCGTGGGTGCGCGACCGACAGCGACGCGAGCGCGACCCTCGCGTACGACGGCGAGCGCGTCCGCGTCGACGGTACCTTCATTGCGTCCAACCCCTGCCACGAGCTCTCGATAGCGACCGCGACGTACAGCGACGAGCGCAGGACCGCGACCGTCGTCGTCGACGCCACCCACCCCGACAAGGCGTGCCAGGACTGCATCGGCGCACTCGACTACCAAGCGACCGTCGACTTCGACCACGACCTCCCCGACCACGTCCACCTCCACCACCGCGACGCCGACGGCGACACCGAACGCGTCGCCACCACCACCCGGAACGACCACTGAACAACGACAAAACGAGACCACCAGAAACGGCGACCTAGGGGTCGCCGTATGCTGGAGGAGTCAGTTAGAGCGCACTCCCGGGTTGGTATTCGCCGAAGACGTCGCGCATGACGTCGCAGATCTCGCCGACGGTCGCGTACGCCTTCACGGCGTCGACGATGTACGGCATCACGTTCTCGTCCCCTTCGGCTGCGTCCTCGAGTGCCGCGAGCGCCGCGTCGACCGCCTCGTCGTCGCGCTCGGTTTTCACCGATTCGAGGTTCCGGACCTGCTTCTCCTCCTCCTCGGGCGCGACCTCCTCGATGTCCATCTCGGGCTCCTCGTCGACCTGGAACTCGTTCACGCCGACGATGACGCGTTCCTTCTCCTCGATCTCCTGCTGGCGGTCGAACGCGACGTCCTGGATCTGGCGCTGCACCCACTGGGACTCGATGGCTTCGCGCATCCCGCCGCGCTCGTCGACCTCGTCGAGGATGGCGAACGCGTCCTCCTCGACCTCGTCCGTCAGGCTCTCCACGTAGTAACTCCCCGCGAGCGGGTCGATGGTGTCCGCTGCGCCGGACTCGTGTGCGAGGATCTGCTGGGTCCTGAGCGCGGTCCGCACCGACTTCTCGGTGGGGAGCGACAGCGCCTCGTCCTTCCCGTTCGTGTGCAGGCTCTGGGTGCCACCGAGGACGGCTGCGAGCGCTTGGTACGCGACGCGGACGACGTTGTTCTCCACCTGCTGTGCCGTCAGCATCGACCCCGCGGTCTGCGTGTGGAACTTGAGTTGCTTCGACTTCTCCGACTCGGCGTCGAAGCGCTCCTCCATGATCGTCGCCCACATCCGGCGGGCCGCGCGGAACTTCGCCACCTCCTCGAAGATGTTGTTGTGTCCGTTGAAGAAGAACGATAGCTGCGGCGCGAACTCGTCCACGTCCAATCCCGCGTCGAGCGCGGCCTTCACGTACTCGATGCCGTCACCGAGCGTGAACGCGAGCTCCTGAGCCGCCGTCGACCCCGCCTCGCGGATGTGATAGCCGGAGATGGAGATCGTGTTGAACTTCGGCGTCTCGTCCGCGCAGAACTCGAAGATGTCCGTGATGATGCGCATCGACGGCTCCGGCGGATAGATGTACGTGTTCCGCGCGATGTACTCCTTCAGGACGTCGTTCTGGATGGTCCCCCGGAGCTCCTCGCGGTCCACGCCCTGCTGGTCGCCGACCGCGATGTACATCGCCAGCAGGACGCTCGCGGGCGCGTTGATCGTCATCGACGTCGACACCTCGTCGAGCGGGATGCCCTCGAACACCGTCTCCATGTCCGCGAGCGTGTCGATGGCGACGCCGGACTTCCCGACCTCGCCGGCGGACATCGCGTGGTCGCTGTCCCGCCCCATCTGCGTCGGCAGGTCGAACGCCATCGACAGCCCCGTCTGGCCCTCGTCCATCAGGTAGTTGAAGCGCTCGTTCGTCTCCTCGGGCGTCCCCATCCCGGCGTACTGGCGCATCGTCCACAATCGGCCACGGTACCCCGTCGAGTACACGCCGCGCGTGTACGGGTCCTCGCCGGGGAACCCGAGGTCGTCGTCGTAGTCGAGGTCGGCGACGTCGTTCGGCGTGTACAGTCGCTCGACCTCGTGGCCGCCCGTATCGGTCGTGAACTCGTCCTCTCGTTCGCCGAAGCGCTCCAGGACGGGGTCGACTTCCGACTCTTCCCAGTCCTCGCGTCCCTCCCGGATCGCTTCGAGGTCGTCCTGGTCGAACATACCAGAACCGTCGGTCACCCGCATCATAAATCACCGCGATTACGGCACGACGACGAGTTCCCGAGCGTTCACGGGCTCGTTCACCCGCCGAGGACCGACGCCTCCTCGCGTCGGGTCGCGGCCGCGACCAGCGTGCTTTTGGAACTCCACCCCTGAGCGTCCAGTATGGACGCGCTGCCATCGGAGGGGAAGGACGTCAACCGGCTCCGGGCCGTGCTGTACATCCTCCCGTTCGTCGCGATCGGCGTCGCCGACGTCGTTCTCCTCCTCTTCTGGGGACTGGACCCCCTCTGGGGGTTCCTCATCCTGCCGCCCATCCTCGCCATCTCCCTCCTCGGCTACATCGGGTTCAAGCACGGGTTCATCCGCGACATCGGCGAGGACTCGTACGGCGAGGAGGACGACGACCCGCCGCGAGACACCCAGTTCTGAACGCATGCCGGACATCGTCTGGCATCGCGCCGACCTGCGCGTTCCCGACAACCCGGCGGTCGCGGCCGCCGGCAGCGACGCCGTCCCCGTGTTCGTGCTCGACCCGGCGTTCCTCGCGGACGGGCTGGCGTGCGACGCCCGCATCGAGTTCCTCCTCGAGTCGCTCGCCGACCTCGACGCCCAGTACCGCGAGCGCGACGGCGGTCTCCTCCTCGCCCACGGCGACCCGCTCAGCGTCCTGCCAGCGCTCGCGGACGCCCTCGACGCCGACGTCCACTACAACCACCACACGACCGCCCGGTACGGCCGCGAGCGCGACGAGCAAGCTCGGGCGGCACTCGGCGACCGCCTCGTCGGGCACGTCGCGGACGCGATACGGCGCGACGCCGACGACCCGCGCGACGGCTGGAGCAGTCACGCCGAGGCGTACATGGAAGCCGACCGGTTCGCGGGCCCCGAGCGCGTCGTACCGCCAAAGGAGGCGCTGGACGCCGCAATCGACGACGAACAGACGCTCAACGACGACCAGGCGCTCGACGACGACGCCGTCGAACTCGACGTGTCGCTCGACGAGATACGGGACCGGTACGACGTCGACCCCGAGAAGACCGGCGTCCAGCGGGGCGGTCGCACCCCTGCGAAACGACGGCTCGAGCACTTCGTCGCGAACCTCGACGCGTACCCCGAGAGCATCTCCTCGCCGACGGCGGCGCGCGAGCGCTGCTCGCGGCTCTCGCCGTACCTCGCGATGGGTTGCCTGAGCGTCCGCGAGGCCTACCAGGCCGCACGGGACTCCCCGCACGGCCAGGGCCGGGAGCGGTTCGTCGAACGCCTCTACTGGAACCAGCACTTCCGCCAGAAGCTCCAGGACTGGCCGCGAGCGACCGAACGAGCGATCAACCCCGTCATGCGTGGCCTCCACCGCGACCGCCACGACCCCGACCTCGTCGACGCCTGGAAACGCGGCGAGACCGGGTATCCGCTCGTCGACGCGTCCATGCGGTGTCTCGTCGACACCGGCCACCTGAACTTCCGGATGCGCGCGCTCGTCGCTACGTTCTACTGTCACGTCCTCCAGTGCTGGTGGAAGCCCGGCGCGGACTTCATGTACTACCACCTCGTCGACGCCGACGCCGGCATCAACTACGAGCAGTGGCAGATGCAGGGGAACCTCACCGGCATCCACCCCGTCCGCGTCTACGACCCCGCGAAGAACCAGCGCGAGCACGACCCCGACGGCGACTTCGTTCGCGAACACGTCCCCGAACTCGCGCCCGTTCCCGACGCGTATCTCGCCGAACCCTGGACGATGTCGAGGGCCGAGCAACGCGAGTGCGGCGTCGAACTCGGTACGGACTACCCGCGTCGCGTCGTCGACTTCGACGCGCGCGCCACCGACACCCGCGACCGGTTCTCGCGACTCGCCGACCGCGCTCGCGAAGCCCTCGAGGACCCCGCAATACGACGGCGCGCAAGCCTCTCCCGACGGCACGAGACCGTCGACGACGACCCCGACGAGACCGGGCAGGCGAGCCTCGGCGACTTCTGACCCTCTCGCAGGCGAAGACGCGAGAAGCGGACGCTAGCGGCCCGTGTCGTACTTGTACGTCGCCGTCTCCTCGTCGATGCCGAAGTCCTCCGCGGAATCCTCCGCGTCCGGCGGCTCCTCGTCCTCGTTCGCGGTCTTGAACCGCTCGCGGAACCGCGGCGGCACCGAGAACGACTCGACCGCGAGTCGCATCGGCGTCGCATCCGGCGCCACCGCCTCGCGCTTCTCCTCCAGGCGCTCCGCGAGCGCCGCCGGTAACTCGTCGGCGGACATCGTCTCGAACCCGAACTGCGCGAGATACGTCGCCTCGTCCGTCAACGCGTACACCACGTCGAACCCTTCGTCGCTCGCGTACTCCACGAGGCGCTCCACGACGTGCGCGCCCACGCCCTGCTCGCGCCACCCGTCGAGCACGCCGATGCTCGTCATCTCGCAGACGTCCTCGGGCGCCCGGTCGGTCCGCCCGCTCTGCGTGCGCTCGCGCTCCTCGGCCTTGTGCACGCGGATGCGACCGAACCCCGCCTTCGCGTTCGAGCCCTCGTCGACCGCGATGACGTAATCGCGCGACCGGAACGCCGTGTCGTCGAGCCCCATCTCCTCGATGCGGTCGAGCAACCAGACCTCGTCCCTGTTCTTCGCGTCCCGGACGTACATGCCAGTCCCTACGCTGTCGGCGACAATAGAAGTTGTCCCACGCGTGGCACGTCCCCGAGTGACCCGCACGCCGTCGCGTCCGCCGTGAGACCGACTCCCGCCTGCGGGTCCGGCGAACGCGCGTTCCGCGCTCCGCGAAGGGAAAAGTAAAGGAACGCCCCTCCTTCCGTTCGCGTATGGACTTCAGTCTCTCCGCGGAACAGAAACAGATCCGGGACATGGTCTCGGAGTTCGTCGACGAGGAGGTCGTGCCCCAGGCCGCCGAGATCGACGAGACCGACGAGTTCCCGCGCGAGCTCGTCGACGAGATGGGCGACCTCGGCCTGATGGGGATGCCGTTCCCCGAGGAGTACGGTGGTGCTGGCCTCGACTACCACAGTTACGCGATCGGTATCGAGGAGATCTCGCGAGGGAGCGGTGGCCTCGGGACGGTCGTCGCCGCGCACATCAGTCTCGCCGGGAACATGCTCTACGAGTTCGGCGACGAAGCCCAGAAGGAGGAGTACCTGACGCCGCTCGCGGAGGGCGACGACATCGGCGCGTTCGCGCTCAGCGAACCGCAGGCCGGGAGCGACGTTCCCGCGATGGACACGACCGCGGAGAAGGACGGTGACGGGTACGTCATCGACGGCGGGAAGCTCTGGATATCGAACGGCTCGGTCGCGGACACCATCACGGTGTTCGCGAAGACCGACCCGGACGCCGGCAACAAGGGCATCTCGAGCTTCGTCGTGCGCCCCGAGGAGGACGACGGGTTCATCGTCGAAGGCACGGAGGACAAGCTCGGTGACAAGGGCTGTCCGACCGCGGAACTCCGCTTCGACGGCTGCTACGTTCCCGAGGACCGCCTCATCGGCGAGGAAGGCCGCGGGTTCGTGCAGGCACTGAAGACCCTGAACGGCGGCCGCATCACGATCGCCGCGCGCTCGGTCGGTATCGCTCGTGCCGCACTCGACGAGGCGCTCGACTATGCGCAGGAACGCGAGCAGTTCGAGCAGCCCATTGGCGAGTTCCAGAGCATCAAGCACAAGCTCGCGGACATGGACACGAAGGTCCAGGCCGCGAAGATGCTCATGCACAAGGCCGCGGACAAGAAGATTCGCGGCGAGGACTACATCAAGGACGCCGCGCAGGCGAAGCTCTACGGGAGCGAGATCAGCCGCGAGGTCGCGAACGAAGGCATCCAGATCCACGGCGGCTACGGGTACACGAAGGACTTCCCCGCCGAGCGCTTCTACCGGGACGCGAAGCTCAACGAGATCTACGAGGGGACGAGCGAGATCCTCCGGAACACCATCGGCGACCACCTCCAGCAGTAGCGACGGAAGGTAACCCTCTTTACGGTCCACGCGGAACGTCCGACTGCAGTCCCGTGGTGTAGTGGCCAATCATAATGGCCTTTGGAGCCATTGACGGCGGTTCGAATCCGCCCGGGACTATCCTGCTGCGAACGAACGTGAGCAGCAGGTCGTCCACCGGGTGGATTCGAACCAGGGAGCAGTTTGCTGCGACCGTGGTTCGATATCCGCCGGGGACTATCCTGTTGTGAACGAACGTGTGGAGTCGAGTCGTCCATGGTGCGATTCGGGGCAGGGGGCGTCGTGCTGGGACCGTGGTTCGATATCCGCCGGGGACTATCCTGTTGTGAACGAACGTGTGGAGTCGAGTCGTCCATGGTGCGATTCGGGGCAGGGGGCGTCGTGCTGGGACCGTGGTTGGGGTTCGGGGTTTTCTGGAGGTTGGGAGGAGCGTGAGTGAGTGAGTGAGTGCGTCTGGTTCTGGTTCGGCGGGTTGGTGGGGTGTGGAATCGGTTGGGGGTTGGTGCTGTGGGGTGGTTCTGCCGTGGCCGGAAGGCCTATACGGGGGTGTGTCATGCGTTGTGGTGTACCGTGTTCCAATCGTGCCAGAACTGTCAGGCGACCATCGACGAGTACCTGTTGGACAAACAACTCGAAGGGCTGCGTGATCTCACGGTCGACGACTTCAACGTCTGTACGGACTGCGTGACAGTGGTAGCGGACGCGTGCGGGGAGTGCGGCGGCGCGGTGTACGTTCCGCGAACGGAGAGCGAGGAACCGGACATCTGTCCGGCGTGCCGGTCCGAGCTCCTCCAGGAGACGGGATGCGACCCCGGCTGGCAGTGCGATACGGTATCGACCTGAGGCGGGTCGACTCGCGGTTCTCGATTCTCGCCGCCCGTCAGCGGTGCGTTTAGGCGGCGGGCGGCGTAAACGTGTGACATGGCTTCCATCGCGGAGTTCACGCTCGAGGCGGACGCGTTCCCGCTCGGTGCGACGTTCGAGGTGGCGCCGGCGGCGACGCTCGAACTGGACCGCTTGGTGCCGGTGGGCGACACGGTGATGCCGTTCTTCTGGATACACGTTGCCGGCGAGGAAGTGGACGTAATCCGGGAGCGGTTGGCGTCGCTCGCGGAGCTGCGGTCGGTGTCGGTCCTCGAGCGGTTCGCGGACCGCGGGCTGTTCGAGGCGGAGTGGCACCCGGGGCACCTGGGGCTCATGCAGGCGATCGCGGCGGCGGACGTGACGGTGGTGTCGGCTTCGGGGACTGCGGACGGGTGGGTGTTCGAGTTGCGGGCGGCGAACGCGGACCGGCTGCGGGCGTTCCGCGACAACTGCGAGGCCGAGGGCATCCCGGCGTCGCTCCAGCGCGTGCAGCGGTTGGCGTCGGCGTCCGGTGGCGAGTTCGGCGTCACGGCACCCCAGCGCGAGGCGCTCGTGTTGGCGTACGAGCGTGGTTACTACGACTCGCCGGCGAGGACGTCCCTGAGCGACCTGGGTGCGGAGCTCGGTATCACCGGGCAGTCGGTGGGGTCGCGGCTGCGGCGCGGAACGGCGACGCTGCTCTCGAACACGCTCGTCGACGGTACTTGAACGCGTTTCACTTGAAGAACGAACGGTCAACCCCCGGTGGTCCTAACGTATCGCATAGATGCATTCTGGTGAACGACCGGACGCGACCGCTGCCCCGAACGGCGACGACGCGGAACGGCTGCTCGGTGTGGCGTCATCGGGAGGTGGTGGGGGTGGCGACGTACCGCCGTCCCAGCGGGTACTGCGGACGGTGGCGTCGCTCCTGAACGTGGACTCGCTCGAGTTGCCGCCGCTGTACGAGTCGGTGGACCCGGACGCACTGGACGCGTTGTTCGCGGAGCCCGACGGGCTCTCCGGGACGCGAACCGGGACGCTCTCGTTCGCGTACGCCGGCTGTACGGTGTTCGTCGACGGTGACGGTAGCGTGACCGTTCGAGAGGGCGGCGTGGAGAGCGGGACGTAACGGCGTTTCTCGGGTGTCGTGGTCAGGTGTCGTCGACGCTGGCGACGTGGTCGTACGCGATGGAGCTGGCGATGAGGAGGACCTCGAGCGCGAAGAGCGCGAGCGTCAGCCGGAGGAGGCCGCCGCCGAACGTGGCGGCGTTCCCACCGCCGGCGAACGCGAAGAACGCGGCGACGGCGCTCGCGCCGAGCGTGTACGTCGCGAGCGTCCAGAGCGTCCGGCGGGCGCCGTAGAGCGGGCCCTGTGGGTCGAACCAGCTGTCGGGGAGTGCGTTCTCGCTGTCGTCGACGTCGTCGCCGCGAACGGTCTCTAGCTGCATGTTCCCGCAGCGGTCACACGGCGGCGTGTGCTTCGGGACGGTCTTCCCGCAGTTCGGGCAGCGGAAGGCGACCGCGTCGATGCTGTAGTCCTCGCCGTCGTCGTCGTCGACGTGGCGGACGTCTTCGCTCGCGCACTGCAGGCACGGCGTCGTCTCCTCGTGGTAGGTTGCACCGCACGTCCGGCAGACCCACTCGTCCATGCGCCGACTAGGGGGTGGTGGCGAATACGTCCTGCGTTCCCGGGGGATGCGTGGTGGTGCGAGCGCGTCACGGGTGGGTCGTGAGCGCGTGTCGTGGTGGCGACGATACCGGGGTGCTTTTCCCGCGGCCTCCCCCACGTTGCTGGTATGGGTTTTGGTAGCTACGACGAGTCCGAACAGAAGGACGACGACACAGACTTCGACGACGACGACGCGGTGAACGTGCACGAGTCCGAGCACGACGGCGACGTCTCCTTCGAGTCCGAGCTCTCCAACGAGGAGCTCGTGGACCAGCTGTCCCAGATGAAGGGCAGCGACGACGACTGACGTCCGGGCGGTCGCGTCGACGACCGAGGCCGACGATTCGAGCGAATCTTTCTCGCGGGTGCGTGGACGACGGCGACGAGCAGGGCCACAATCGACGGAACAGGACCGCTGCGTGCGACCCGGGTTACGGCGTCCAGAAGGCGTCGGGCCCGTGGTCGTCCTGCCACGCGAACGCGAACAGGCGCCGAGCCGGGAGGCGTTCGAGCGTCCGGCCGTCGTCGCTCGCGCCGGTCGCGCCCGTCCAGCGGGCGTCGTCGGCGACGTACGTGTCGGGTTCGACGGTGCGTTCGAACGCGAACCCGGGGTTCTCGTAGGCGTGCACGCCGTCGCTCGTCGCGAACGCGACCACGTCGACGTCGCCGACGGTCGCGTGCGCGACGCTCCCGTTCGCCGCCAGTCGGTCGAGCGGGAACCCGAGCGCGTCGCCGTCGCGTTCCACGCCGAGGACGACCTCCTTCGGCGCGATGTCGTCGCGGTCCCACTCGCGTTCGTCGCCGGTCCCGCGGTGCGCGCCCAGCCCGAACCCGTCCATCTCGAAGTACGACTCGTAGGGCGCTTCGTCGTAGTCGACGGGCGCCGGGTCGTCCGTGTCGCTCGCCGCTTCGCTCTCGCCACCCGGCGCGGCGAGCACCTCGCCGTCCGGGTTCGCGTCGCGGAACGCACCGACGGTCGTCATCGCCGCCGGGAGTACCTCGAGGGCCGTGCCTTCGAGCGGCCCGGCGATGGCGGTCCCCGTGGACTGCTTCCACTCGCTCTCGGTCTCGCGGTCGTACATCACGAGGTCGTCGTCCGCGAGCTTCCCGCTCACGCCGAACTCGAGCACGCGCTCCCCGTCGTCGCTGTCGACGCGTCGTTCCCGCGAGCGATGCGAGCGGGAGCCCGTGGCGGCTTCGCCGACACGACGGTCGTAGACGACCGCGCTCCCGCAGAGCGGACACCACGTCACCGCAACCGGGTCGTCGCCGACGACCGCGTTACAGATCTCGTGGTAGTGCAGGTAGCGGATGGGGAACGCGCGCGCCGGGTCGCCGTCGACGGAACCGCCGCTCGCGGTTCCGTCTGCTCGTCGCGTCGGCGACGCGACGGTGTCGACGACGACCACCTCGTCCCCGGGGTCGCCAGCGTACTCGCTCACCGGTTCGTACGTCGGGTCGTCCACGCTCGGGATGGCGTCCCGCGGGAGGACGTCCTTGATGTCCATACGCTGGCGTGCACCCTGGGACCGTGAAAACGTTCGGATGTGCGAGCTGGCCGCACGAGGGAGCGTCCGGGCGCCGTCGTGAGTGCTCGCTCAGTCGAGTTCGAACCGGACGCGTTCCTCGCCCTTCCCGGCGGTCTCGCGGCCCGTCACGGTCACCGCGCCGACGTCGCCGGTCCCGGTGACGTGCGTGCCGGCGCACGCCGTCCGGTCGATGGGGTCGCTGGCCGCGTCGACGCGCTCGCAGTGCCCGCGCGGCCCGTCGCCGCCGATCTCGACGATGCGGAGTTCGGTGATGCTGTCGGGGAGCAGGTCGATGCGCGTCCGGTCGGTGTCGAGCTCGTGCTCGGCGGTGTCGCGGTCCATCGTGTACCAGCGGACGGGTTCGTCCGCGTCGACGAGGTCGCGGAGTCGCGATTCGATGGTTGCGAGGTCGTCGTCGTCGAAGCGGTCGTACTCGCAGTCCAAGCGGGCGCGGTCCTCGTAGAGCTGGTTCCCGGTCGTTCGCGCGTCGAACTCGTCGAGGAGGACCGCCGAGAGGAGGTGTTGGGCGGTATGGTACCGCGAGTGCGCGGTCCGGCGCGCGTCGTCGACCACGCCGACGACGTCGTCGCCGACGGCGAGGTCGAGCGCCTCGTCGGCGTCCACGGCACCGTCGCCGTCCAGGTCCAGATCGAGATGGTGTTCGAGTTCGTCGGTCAACTGGACGTCGACGACGTCGAACTCGTCGGTCTCGGTGCGGAGGACGCCCGTGTCGTGGGGTTGCCCGCCGCCGGTCGGATAGAACTGCGTCGCGTCGAGCACCACGCGGTCGCCGCGGACGTCGGTCACGGTCGCCGCGAACTCCCGGACGCTCGAATCGTCGAGGTAACGTCGCTCGGTCACGGTCGCTCGGAGGGCGTCGTGGAAGATAAGTGTGGGGTGTCGAAACGCCTAAGAGTTGAACGGGCGTTTTTAGAGACAACAATGACCAAGCACAGTTCGATTGCGGTTCTTCTTCGAGGTGGGAACGCGTGGGCGTCGAAATAAAGGAAGGGCGCGTCACCGACGAGGAGTTCGCGGACATGAAGCAGTTCGTGTACGACTACCTCGCGGCGAGCGTCGAGAACGAAGAGGAGGGCGGCCGGATGCGGTGGTATCCGTGGCACTCCGCGGAGTACCGCTACAATCACATCCTGAACGTCGTCGAGCTCTCCGGGAAGATCGCGGAACGGGAGGGCGCGGACGTGGACGTGACGAAGGTCGCGGCGCTGTTCCACGACATCGCGAAACTCGACGCCGACCAGGACGTGCACGCCGAGGAGGGCGCGCGCGTCGCTCGCGAGTACCTGGAGACCCGCGGGTCGTTCCCGGCGTCGTTCGTGGACGAGGTCTGTCGGAGCATCGAACTCCACTCGTACCAGGACGAACTCGGTGACCTCCCGATGGAGACCCAATGCCTCATCGAGGCGGACATCCTCGACAAGGTCGGCGCGAACGGGACGGCACTGATGCTCCTCCGGATGGGGTACGAGGCGCGGACGCACATGGATAGCGCGGAGATGGTCGAACGCGTGCTCGACCGCGGCGAGGACGCCGTCGAACGCATCGAGTCCGACACCGCCGAATCCATCGCGCACCAGCGGCTGAAGCGCGTGAAGTGGTTCCGCGAGTGGCTGCAGGGCGAGGTCGCGGAGATGGACGTCGAGGAGCACGACGTCGACCTCCGCTGAGCGTCGAAGAGTACGACGTCGACCGCCGCTGAGCGTGAGCGGTCGTCGCTGATTCTCCCGGGGAGCGTTCAGAGGAGGGTGCTGGCGGCGTCGTAGAGGAAGACGACGCCGAAGCCGGCGAGGACGACGGCGCTGGCGGCGGCGACCGTGGGCGCGAACTCGTCGACGCGTCTACCGGCGGCGACGAGCGAGGCGGGGAACCCGCCGACCCAGCAGAGGATGCCGAGGAAGAACCCGGCGATGAGCGCTGGACTGCCGGTGGTGACGACGAGCACGCCGTCGAGCGCCCCGCCCACGTACGGCGTGTGCGAGAGGACGTCGACAGTTCCGGGCTGGAGCATCCTGACGCCGACGGTCAGCCAGAACACGATCTGGTAGGGATTCGTGATGGCGAGCGCGAACGCCTTCGTGAACCCGCGTTTGTCGGCGTCGACGCGCGACGCGGGCGTCTCTGTGGCTGCCGGCGTCGTCGCGTCGCCCGGCGCGTCGCCGGCGGTCGCGGGGTCGACGCCGAACGCGGCGCCGTCGCGGACGTCCCCGAGCGCGCCGTACGCGAAGTACAGCATGAGGACGCCACCGCCGGCGACCATCGCGGCCTTCAGCGTCGGTGCGGTCTCGACGAACTCGACGACGCCGACCGCGGCGAGGACGAAGAACGCTGCGTCAGCGGTGAACGCGCCGAGGCCAGCGCTCGCACCCGCTCGCCACCCGCGGACGACGCTCTCCTGGGCGATGACGGCGTTCATCGGTCCCGGTGGCGCGGCGAGCGCGAGTCCGAACACCGCGCCGAGCGCGAGCGTCGCGACGAGAGACACCATTCTCGTTCGTCTATGACCGACCGCCCGAAAAGTCCGTCGTCGTCGGCGACCCGTGCGCGAGCAGGCGTCAGCCCGCGGACGTCAGAGCGCGACCGCGAGCGCGGCCGGAACGATACCTGCGACCGCGTCGACGAGCGGTGCGAGCACGGCCGTGACCGCGGCGACGAAGCGCTCCCAGAGCGAGACGCCGACGACGAGCGAGAGCGCGGTATCGAACGCGAAGAACGCGAACACGCCCGCGCCGACGAAGTGGGCCTTCCGGACGTCGAACCGATGACTGAACGTGTAGAAGAAGTACGCGTTCGCGATACTCACGGGGATGATGGCGAGCATCTCGCCGACCCAGATGCCGGCGCGCGCACCGTACTCCGCGGCGAGCGTGATGGTGATGATCTGGGTCTTGTCACCGAACTCGCCGGTGAGCATCATCGCGAATATCGGGACGAACCCGCCGAGCGCGTTCGGGACCTGGCGGCCGAACACGGTGACGTCGTCGACGTCGCCCGCGAGCAGGCCGCCGGCGTCGTCGGCGTGCACGACGCCGCCGTCGGTCTCCGCGCCGACGGCTGCCTCGCTCGCGGATTGCCCCTTCTCGGGGGCGGAGCGCACGAGAAGCACGGCGAACAGGAGGAACATCGCGCCCGTGAACACGCTCAGCCAGACGCCCGGGAGGACCTGCTGGACGAGGCTCCCCGCCTGTATCTCGACGACCGTCCAGAGCGCGAACGCGCTCCCTGCCGCTGCGACCACCACGAGCGGGTTGTACCGCGTGGAGAGCCCGGCGATGATGAACTGGACCTTCTCACCCGGCAGGACCGTCAACTGCGCGACGAGCGCGATGACGACGAGCTCCCAGAACGGAACCGCCGTCACGCATCGAGCACCTCGTCGTTCTCCGCGTCGTCGCCCGCAGCGTCCTCCTGTCGGCCGTCGCCAGTAGCGTCCTCCTGTCGGCCGTCGCCAGTAGCGTCCTCCTGTCGGCCGTCGCCCGCAGCGTCCTCCTGTCGGCCGTCGCCAGTAGCGTCCTCCTGTCGGCCGTCGCCCGCAGCGTCCTCCTGTCGGCCGTCACCAGTGTCCTCGGGGTCGCGGACCTCGATGGACGCGGCGACCGCTTCCGGGAGGCTCTGTTCGGTGTCGCCGACCGCGACCGTCACCATCCCGAACGGCGCGACCGACAGGACCTCCACGACGGTCCCAGGGGTGATGCCGGCGTTCTGGAGGTACCTGAGCTCCTCGTCGTCCCGGTCGCTGACGCGCGCGACCTCCACGACGTCCCCGGCCTCGTGGTCCGCGAGCCGCGTGTGGCCGCTCGCCTCCGGCTCGCTCAGGTCCGCGCCCGGGATCGGGTCGCCGTGCGGGTCGACCGTCGGTTCGCCGAGCGCCGCCGCGAGCCGCCGCTCGAACTCCTCGCTGATGTGGTGCTCGAGGACGTCCGCCTCGTCGTGCACCTCCGTCCAGTCGTACTCCAGGTGCTCCGTGAGGTACGTCTCCAGCAGTCGATGATGACGGAGGACCTCGAGCGCGACCGTCCGCCCTTCCTCGGTCAACTCCACGCCCTTGTACTTCTCGCGGTCGACGAGCCCGCGCTCGGCGAGCTTCTCGACCATGCTCGTCACCGTCGGCGAGGTGACGTCCAGATGCTCGGCGATCGCGGACGTCGCCACCGGCGGGTCGTGCTCGTCCTGGAGCTCGTAGATCGCCTTCAGGTAATCCTCCATCACGTCACTCAACATTCGCTCACGGGAATTTAGACGCGTCTAACCCAAAAAAGAGTCGGTCGCGAAAGGAACGACGAGGGCGTCAGAAGTCCTCGTCGAGTATCTCGCCGACCGCGAAGTTCGACTTGACCTCCGTTATCTCGACCTTGACGCGCTCGCCGACGTCGGCCCCTGGCACGATGATGACGTACCCGCGTTCGACGCGAGCGATACCGTCACCTTGCTTCCCGATGTCCTCGATCTCCACGTACCGGGTCTCGCCGCGCTCGACGGGCGGCTGGGGCTCGGACGGCGACGGCTCGTCGCCGTCGTCGGTCGACGAGGACCGTTCCCGTTCGATGAGCGCGACGCGATACGTGTCGCCGGGGGCGACGGTCCCACGTTCGACCTCTCGCTTCGGAATCTCGACCGTATAGGAGTCGCCGTCGTCGGTCACTTCGGCGCTGAACAGACACAAGAGCTTATCAGATATTTCCACAGTGAACCCTCGTCCGTACCTGGCAGCGGCGACACCTTAGAACTACCGCCAACGACGGCGTAACTTTGCCGGAGACCCACCCACGCGGGCTCCATCCCCGATACCGTGGAGTCGGTGGTCGCGTGTTCCGGAGTTTCGCTCCGGTCAGGGCGAGGGCTGGCCGTGGCGCGCGGCGTCGTCGACCGTCGCGAACCCCTCCAGGCCGACGTCGGCGTCCACGGGCAGGTCGTCGGTCGACTCGTAGGGACGGTTCACGACGACGTCGCCCGCGGTCCCCGAACCGATGCCGGGAATCGCGGTCAGCTCGTCCATGCTCGCGGCGTTCACGTCCAGCGGGTACGGGACGCCCGTCACGGAGCGATACCCGTGGTCGACGATGACGACGTCGCGGACCGCGCCGAGTTCGCGCTCGCCGGGAATCCCCACGAGGAGCGGGTACGTGCCGAGCTGGCGGCCGAACGTCCGCCCGTCCTGATGGTACTCGAAGTGGACGTCCGGGAGCACCGTGCCGACGGGCGCGACGCGCTGGAGCATCGGGTTGTCGACGGTCTCGCGGACCTCGCGCTTGTACGCCTTGAACTGGCGCTTGTGGTCGAGCGCGATGCTCGCACCCGTCTCCGCCATGTCGGTGCCCTCGAACGCCATCACCTGCCGGATGTTCACGCGACGCAGCATCAGACCGGCGTCCAGTACGCGTTCGAGGAACTGCTTGTTCAGCTCGTAGGTCTCCTCGGTCTCCCCGTCCAGGCCGTGCAGGAGGTTGATGCCGGGGAGGAGCTTCGGGAGGTGCGGGCTCGACGCTCCGCTCCCGTCGCCGTACGCGCCGGCGTCCGCGCCGGTCGGAACGTCCGTCGACGGCCCCGTCCCGGGTTCCTCGCCCGGCCGCCACCCGCCCTCCTCGTTCACGATACGGACCGCCTCGAAGCACTCCTCGGCGGTGACGTTCAGCTCGTTCTGCTCCTGGACGACCGGGTCCGCGGACTCCAGGCCGAACGCGGCCGTGTCACCGGGCGTGTTGTGCTTCGCGATGATGCGGATGCCCTCGCGGGACAGCTCCGGCCACTTCACGACCGTGATGGGGTTCATGTTGTCCAGGTGCAGCGTCTCCAGGTCGGGCGCGACCTCGCGGATACCCGCGTAGAGCTGTCTGAGCGCCGTTGGATTCGGCTTCTCGCCGTCGCCGCCGTACGCGAGGATGTCCGCCTGCCGCCCGATGCGGAAGTGCTTCACGCCGCGGTCGCTGAGTGCGTCCACCTCGCCCACGACGCTCGGCGGCGTCCGGAAGTCCGGGTCGCCGTACATCGGTTCCGTACAGAACGAGCACCGGTACGCGCAGCCCCGGGACGTCTCCAGCTCCGCGATGAGGTACTGGGGGTGATTCGGGTGCTGTTCGACGACGAACGCACCCTGGCTCGCCCACCGGTCGACCTCCGCGACGTCCCGATACCGGTCGTTGAACCCCTCCAGTCCGTTCCGGACGAGGTCGTACGCGGCCGCCTCGACGTCCGCCATCGCGAGGAAGTCGAAGTCGAGGTTCTTGCGCTCGGTCTCGGTCGCACCCGCGTTCTCCTCGCCGACCCCGAACCGGACGGGGCCACCCATGACGCTCGTCCCGTTCGCCGTCCACGCGAGCTCGCGGACCTCGTCCGGCTCGGCGGGCGTCCCACCGACGTACTTCCCCGGGACGGTCATCCCGCCGATGTACACCATGAGGTCCGCCTGCTCGACGTCCAGCCACTTCGAGCGGTCCTCGCGGAGCTCGTCTATCGTGTGGTACGTGACGTTCTCCTCGGGGACCCCGGCGTCGACGAGCGCGCCAGCCGTGTACCGCGGGTACGTCGACACGTACGGCGGCACCCCGAAGTGCGCCGGTTCGTCGACGTAGCCGTCGACGAGGGTCACGTCGACGTCAGCAGGGTCGGTCATACACCGTGATTGACGGCCGAACGGTAAAACGCGTGCGGAACGAGCGCTCGGGAGCGAGCGACCGGGGCCAGACGGGAGCCAGCGTCGGTCGACGGGTGACCCCACCGACCGCACCGACGACACTGCTGCCTCCGAAAACCCCTTTCCCGTCGCCCCCGTAGCGACCGACATGCCCGCCACGAAGGAGGTCCGCTGCACGAGCGACGGTTGCGAGCTCGACATGTTCGAGAACCACTACACGTACGACATCGCGGACGACCACACCGTCGGGGACCTCGCGTGCCCGCTCTGTGGCGGGAGCGACTGCCTGGAGGAGATCGAGGTATGAACTTCGGCGAGGTGTCGCGGTCGGTCGGGAACCGCGTGCTGGAGACCGTCGGTCGTGCCGCGAGCCGCGTTCAGGAGTCGAAGCCGCTGCCCGCGGACGTCCTGGAGAGCGACGACGCGTACCTCGTGGTTTTCGACGCGCCCGGCGTCGCCCAGACGGACGTCCAGGTGCGGTACGTCGACGGCGCGGTCGAGGTCCAGATAGACCGGTTCCGCGAGTTCTACGACGACCACGAGATGCGCGTCCCCGGCCGCGGCATGAGCCTCGACGGCCGCGCGGACCTCCCCGCGGACGCGCTCGTCGACGCCGACGCGTCCACGGCGACGCTCCGCGCGAACGGCACGCTCGAGGTCCGCGTCCCGAAGCGCGAACCCACCGAGGGCGAGCGCGACGCGAGCGCCGGCACCGTCGAGATAGCGACGCCCGACGACGACGCCGAAGCGGGCGACGACGATCCCGAAGGCGACGCCGGCTTCGACGAGGACTCCACGGACGTCTGACCTGCTCCCAGATTCGAGGAGATCATACAACGGGTCGCAAAGATTCTACACAAGATTTAGAAATTACCATCCGTTGTTTGCTGTCATGTCGCCCTCCAGTCGTCGGTCGGTGCTCCGAGCAGCGGCAGTGGGAACGACCCTCATCGTTCCGGGGTGTAGTTCGATAGGTGGGTCCGCAAAGCCACCCGTCGATATCAACGTCTTGAATTCGACACCCGTCCCGGTGAGGATTGAGCTGTCGGCGCGGACGCAACCAGAACCTGATGGCGAGGTCTTGTTTTCGGACGTGTTCGAGTTGTCGCCATACAAGCCGGGGACGCAGACGAAGGGGTCGTCCATGGAACGAGTGAACGCGTTTGCGGCGAACGAGGCCCTGATAGTCTGCCACTCTCCGAACGACGAGCGGTTTTTCAAATTCGAGCCATCTTGCCAGAACACGGACGAACTCGATGAAGGGTTCACCGTCGAATGGGCAGACAACGGGGACACAGGTGACGAACTCCGATATCGTCAGTCAACCTGTTCTGGCTGAATTATGGAAGTCTCAAGGCTAAAACCCCGCCCTTCAGGGCGGGGATACAGCCGACAATTCCTACACAACCAGCCGTCGATGGCACGGCAGGATATTCCACGTCTCTGTCGTTAATCTTAATACTAGAGTCTTCATAAGTGCTTATGAACACAGTGCGATGCTGGAGACAACCCGTACCTATCGAGCGAAAATCGTCAACCACCAACAGGTGAGTGGCGACCTCGATGACTGCGGGCACTCAGCCTCGAAACTGTGGAACGTCGCTCGCTACCACATCCAACAGGAGTGGGATGATACTGGTGAGATTCCGTCCGAAGCCGACCTCAAGCGCGAATTAAAAGACCACGAACGCTACAGTGACCTACATTCTCAGTCAAGTCAGCGCGTTCTCGAAGAACTCGCTGAGTCGTTCAACGGTTGGTTCAATAAGCGCAAGAACGGCGACACAGACGCGAATCCACCGGGATACCGAAAGCGAGGCGACAACCATCCACGCTCCACCGTGACGTGGAAGCAGAACGGCATCAAGCACGATTCCAAGCACAACAAACTCCGTCTAAGCAAAGGATTCAACCTGAAGAACCACCGCTCGGACTTCATACTCGCAGAGTACGAAACACGACCGGACGTGGCCGTGGAGAACATCCAGCAAGTGCGAGCCGTGTGGAACGGCGATCGTTGGGAACTACACCTCGTCTGCAAGGTCGAAATCCCCGTCGAGGACGCTCCCGGCGACAACACTGCTGGAATCGACCTCGGAATCAGCAACTACCTCACCATCGCCTACGATGATGGTGATTCGGAGTTGTATCCGGGGAACGTGCTGAAGCAGGACAAACACTACTTCACCCGTGACGAGTACGATACGGAAGGCAAAAAGGGCCCGT
>NZ_JAJCVI010000001.1 GCF_020567525.1 Halorubellus salinus | reverse complement strand
CTGTTCAACCAAACCTCGGGGCGTTTCGCACCGAGCGAACAGGCGGGTTGCGAACCTTAATATCCCAACGCTCGGGAATCCTCGCCCTTCAGGGCAGGGAGGATGTCAATGGATGCTCGTTCAGCGAGCGAACGGCAGGAGCGACCGAACGACCCAGTAGGGCCCCTCGAGGAGGCCTTTCAGGATGGTGAGTGCGCTCGTCTGTGGCTCCGTCGCGGGCTCGAGGTGGCCGTAGTCCTCGGCCTCGATGCGGACGAGGTCGCCGGTGCTCGCGCGCTCCCCTGCGTCGTCCGTGACGCGAAGGCAGACGAGCGCGTTCGCCGGCCTGCCGACGACGCGATAGACGCCCTGTTGGATGCTCGCATCCGCGTCCACTCGCACGAAGTCGCCGACGGCGACGGAGGCCTGCGTAATCATACTCGCTCGTACTCCCGTCACGGGGATAACGGTTCGTGACGACGGCAACCGACGCTGACTCGCGGTGTCGGGGGTGCCTAGTGTGCAACCTTTTTCGCGTCGGTGCGAGAACTGCTGGACGATGAGCGACAATACAGTCCTCGTAACCGGTGGCACGGGATTCATCGGGTCCTACGTTGCAAAGGACCTCGTCGAGCACGGCCACGACGTGGTCGCGTACGACCTGTCGACGGACGAGCGCATCCTCGAGAAGGTCGGCGTGGCCGACGAGGTGGAGACGCGACGTGGCGACGTCACGGACTCGACGGACGTCGTGAACGCGGTCGCGGAGACCGGGACGACCCACATCGTCCACCTCGCGGCGCTCCTGACGAACACCGCGGAGGAGAACCCGCGCGCCGCGATGAAGGTGAACGTCGAGGGCACCTCGAACATCTTCGAGGCGGCGCGCACCCTAGACGACCAGGTCGAGCGCGTCGCGTGGGCTTCCTCGGCCGCCATCTACGCGCCGCCGCGTCACTACGACGACGGCGGCGACTGGTGGGTGACCGAGGACGACCTCACGTACCCGGACACGCTCTACGGCGCGACGAAGGAGTACAACGAGCACCAGGCGCGCGTGTACCGCGAGGAGTACGGCGTCAGCGACGTCGCGCTCCGCCCGACGGTCGCGTACGGGCCGTACCGCGAGACCGGTGGGTCGGCGTTCCTCGCGAACATCGTCGAGAAGCCCGCGCTCGGCGAGCCGTTCGAGGTCGACTACGGCACCGAGGAGATCGACTGGCAGCACGTCGCCGACATCGCGCAGGCGTTCCGCCTCGGCGCGTTCGCCGACGAGGACGACCTCACGAAGCGCGTGTACAACGTCCGCGGCGAGCTCGCGAGCGTCCGCGAGGCCGCCGAGACCGTCGAGGGCATCATGCCCGACGCCGACATCACCGTGAACGACGAGGGGGAACTCCCCTGGACCCAGCGCCTCGACATGACCGCCGCACAGGAGGACCTCGGGTACGACCCCGAATACGACCTCGAGACCGGGTTCCGCGACTACATCAACGTCCTCCGCCAGGAGAACGGCCTCGACCCGGTCTGAACCGCTCGGCCGACTCCGGCGACACCGTTCGAGCGTTCGCTTGGACCAACGGTCCTCGCGACCGGTCGAACACTGGAACGAATACGGACAGCGCAACGAGCGACCGTGCTTCTCGTGTTCGTCGACGTGCCGCCAGTCTCTGGGCCACCTTCGCCAACCCTGAAGCCGAGAAGACCACCGGAAATGGCGGTACTTCCCGTCTTGCTCATGTGTTGTCCGCATCGCCCGCGGCGGCTCTGTGTCGAATCACGCCCACTCCTCGCGACACGATCCGGGACACAGAAAAGAATTAGTCGCTATCAGTTACCTGTCAGCAATGCAGTCGCTGTCGGCTTTCAAGCTCGAGTCCGGAATTGAGCGATTGGGGCGGAGTCCATACGAAGGACGAGCGTCGTATCGAGTCGAAGATGATACTGCAACGATTTCGAAGGACACCACCGGATTCGAAGTTGATAAGTATATAACTGCGAACGGACGGAAGCGAAACACGTGGCGGTCTTCGTTCGAGGGCACCCCCGTCTACGGCGACGTCGTCAAACCTGGAACCTCGCTTCCGTTGAACAACATTCTCCACGTCGACCTCGTCGCGTGGGTGGCCGCTGCTGGCGATTTCGGCTCGCCAGACGTGTCGAAAGACGATGACACGACGCGGTTCGTGGTCAGCACTGACACAGTCGCCGACCCGGAGCCAGCGTTGGAATTCTATCACTACATCGACGCTGACCGGGTGGAGTCGCTGTCGGCTAAACTCATCGTTCGAGAAGATGGCATCGTTGAGGAGTTTGAATCCGAACTCGAGGTCGTTGCAGGAGAAGACCTGATCGTCTTCCGAGAACAACTTCGAACGTCGGAGTACGACACCGCGACTGTTGCGCAACCTGACTGGTTCGAGAAGGCCCGTGATCGGGCCCCGGATATCGAGATGCGAACCGAGGGCGAACAAGTCGTGATCCGACACACCGGCGGCGACCCCATCCCGGAGTCCAGCGAGGTGACACTGTCGAGCAACGCGGGAGCGTACGGTGGTTCCATCGAACTCTCGAGTGCTTTCGAACCCGATCAGGAACTGTGGCTCTGGCGCGATGGACAGACCAGTCGCCTCTCACGGGGTGAGCCATCGGAGAGTTCACCCGACCCGCTCGACGCTGGAGACGTGGTGCGCATCCGGCTGAATAGTCCGGTCTATGCGAAGACACTCGTTGGGGAGATGAGCTAACGTGGCGCGAGAAATCCAGTGATGTGTCTCAGTCTCGATTGTCGGTCTCAGAAGCACGAGACACAGCACGTCCGTACTATCGGGTAGATACGGGAAGGCGTTGTCAGTAACCGACCTCACCGTGGGCGTTCTATCACGGATATACGAATACGGGTACGTGGTGTCGTTCAGCCAGTTACGTTAGATTCGCACCCGTGCGTAGCGGTTGGTCCTCGGCCGACTGCGCGAACGGAACTCGCGGACACGAGTCCGCTGGAGGGGGAACGCCTTAGACGACCGGCACTGAATCGCGTGCCATGGCTACGGGTTTCGACATCGGCACGCGTGGGTTCAGGGTGGCGCGCGGCGACCCCGAGACGCCGACCGTCTCGGAGACGTCACCGCTGTACCTGGAGATCGCGGACGAGGATTTCGCGGAGACGGATCTCTCGAAGTCGGCGCTGACGACGGTGCGCGTGGAGGACGCGACCTACGTGGTGGGGCCGGACGCGACGCGCGCAGCGGCCGCGGTCGGTGGGACGCCGGAGCGCCTCCTGGAGCACGGCGTGCTCGCGGACCGCGAGGGCGTCGCGGACGTGTTCGCGGCGCTCGCGTCGGACTTCCTCGGCGACCCCGCGGACGGCGACGGGGACGGCACTGGCGGTGGCGACGGGGACGCGCGGTTGGCGTACTCGGTCCCGGGGTCGACCGTGGACGCGTCGCTCCCGACGGCGACCCATCGGGAGACGGTCCGGCGCGTCCTCGAGGATCTCGGGTACGAGCCGACGCCGATAGCGAGCGGGTTCGCGGTCGTGTACGACGCGCTCTCGGACGCGAACCTCACCGGGGTCGGCGTCGCGGTGGAGGCGGAGTCGACGACGGTCGCGCTCGTCTACTACGGCGTGCCGGTGCTTGCGTTCTCGGTCGCGAAGGGCGGGGACTGGGTCGCCGAGCAGGCCGCGGCGGCGACGGGCGACCCGGTCGACCAGGTGCGGGGCGTGCAGGCGCGGACGACCATCGAATCGACCGGTGGCGGTGACGCGGTCGAGGACGCGCTCGCGAGGGGGTACGACGCGCTCGTCGGCGACGTGGTTGCGGCGACGGTCGACGAGGCGACGGAGGGCGACGTCCGCGAGGGCGTCTCCGTCCCGGTCGTCGTCGGCGGCGAGGGCGCGGTTCCGGGCCTGGAGGTGCTCGCTGCGGGGCGGTTCGACGAGTGCGCGCTCGACCTCCGGGTGACCGACGCTCGACTCGTCGACGACCCGGCGGTCAGCGTCGCGCGCGGCGCGCTCGCCGCGGCCGCGGACGACGTGGACGCCTTCGAGGACGTCACCTGGGGCGCCGACGGCGGGTTCCGCGGGACCGGTGACATCTCGCCGGTGGCGACCGACGACGCGACCGCGGACGACCTCGAGGAGTCGTCGACGGACGAGGCGGTCCGCGACCCGGAGCCGATACCGGAGTCGTCGGCGGCGGACTCGGACGGCGGTGCGACGGCGGCGGTGGACGACGCCGCCATCACGAAGCTCTTCGACAGGCTCGCGAACCGCGACGCGGAGATCGCGGACCTCACGGACCGACTGGACGACGTCGCGGACCGACTCGAGGAGATCCAGGCCGACATGGCGACGGGCGAACGCGTCGACGACGTCGAAACCGACGTGGCGTCGGTCGCGGGAGACGTCGACCGCGTGGCCGAGGAGGTCGACCGCGTGGACGAGGAGGTCGACCGCGTGGACGAGGAGATTGGTCGCGTGGACGAGGAGGTCGACCGCGTGGCGGACGACCTGGATGAGACGCAGGTCGGCGTCGCGGACCTGCAGGGCGAACTGTCGGCGCTCGACGATCGACTCGCGGACGTCGGGGAGGCGCTCGACGACCTGGAGGGGCGACTCGCGGCGGACGTCGCGGACCTCCAAGCGGACGTCGACGGTGTCGACGACGACGTCGCGGCGCTCGACGACGACGTGACGCGCGTGACCGACGAACTCGATGCGCTCGACTCGACGGTGTCGACGCTCGACGGTGAGGTCGACGCGCTCGACGAGCGC
Organism: Halorubellus salinus; assembly: GCF_020567525.1. Lineage (GTDB taxonomy): Archaea > Halobacteriota > Halobacteria > Halobacteriales > Natrialbaceae > Halorubellus > Halorubellus salinus. The sequence goes on along the minus strand of NZ_JAJCVI010000001.1, from coordinate 880,108 downwards.
GCGGCGGACGCGGAGACGGTGGCGTCGCTCGCGGCGGACGTCGAGTCGACGCGCGAGGCCGTGGACGCGGACCTCGACGCGCTCGGCGAGGACCTGCGCGCGGTCGAGGGCGCGCTCGACGAACTTGACGCGACCGTCGACGCCGTCGCGGACGACGTCGCGGCGCTCGACGACCGCGCGCGGTCGCTCGCCACCACGACCGAGCGCCTCGACGACCGCGTCGACGCGACGGCGGCCCAAGTGGACAACGTCGCTGCCCGCACGGACTCGGTCGACGACCGTACCGACGACCTCGACGAGCGCGTGACCGGGCTCGCCGGCACCGTCGACGCGGTGACTGCGGACGTCGACGAGGTGACCGGGGACGTCGACGCGGTGACCGGGGACGTCGACGAGGTGACCGGGGACGTCGAGGCGCTCTCGGCGGACGTCGATGCGGTCACCGACCGCGTGGCGGACGTCTCGGAGCGGCTGGACGCCCGAGCGGACGACCTGGCGTCGCGGGTCGAAGCGGTCGACTCGACGGTCGAGGACGTCCAGTCGACGGTCGAGGACGTCGACGACCGCGTGGTCGCACTGGCCGACCGGATGGACGGCGTGAACGACGACGTGGAGGCCGTCGAGACGGACGTCGCTGGCATCACGGGGCGAGTCGATTCCGTCGAGGAGGACGTCGCCGGCGTCGGGGAGGAGGTCGCTGGCGTTGCGGGCGACGTCGCGTCGGTCTCGGACGACGTCGCGAGCGTTCGCGGGGACCTGGACGCGGCGTCGTCGCGCGTCGACGACGTGGAGGACGCGGTCGCGGAGCGGGCGATGGCGTCGGCGGTCGCGGACGTCCGGGCGGACCTGGATGCGCTCGCGGACCGCGTGGCGGAGGTGGACGCGCTCGGGGCGGCGGACGTCGACGCGGCGGATGCGGACGCGCTCGCGGCGGTCCGCGCTCGGCTGGACGACGTCGAGGACGAGGTCGCGGCACTGGCTGCGGACGTCGAGGATGCGACCACGGAGGCCGCGGACGCGGCAGCGACTGCGGGCGAGGCAAACGAAGCGGCGACGGATGCGACGGCGACTGCGGGCGAGGCGGCGGAGGCGGCGGCGGACGCGGCAGCGGACGCGACCGCGGCCCGGGAGACGGCGGCCGAAGCGACCGACGGCGTCGAATCACTCCGCTCGCGGGTCGACGCGCTGTCGGCGGACGCGGCGACGACGGCGGACGTCGAGGCGCTCGCGGACCGCGTCGACGCACTGGAGGAGGAGGACCCTGGGGTCGGGGTGACGTCCGCAGTCGCGGGCGCGGTCGGTGGCGGTGGTGTAGGCGCGGGCGCGCTCGGGCTGGCGCTCGGCGAGGTCGCGGTCGGCGCTGGCGCGCTCGTCGTCGGCGCGCTCGTGCTCGGGGCGGTCTGGGCGCGCGAACGCTGACGGCGCGACGCTCGAACCGGTCGGAGCTGGTTGGCTGTGGTCGGGTCGCAGAAGGGACAGGGCGTCCGGCCGCCACCCACCCAGGGTCACGGCGACTGTGCGTGGTCCGTCGCGTTCAGCGCGGGAGTGCGGCGTTCTTCATCTCGCCGCCGCACTTGCTGCATGTTCGTTCGACGTGCGGTGTCTGGCGGCCGCACGCTGTGCACTCGTACCGAGACATCACCTGTGTCATGTGGTAACAATCGACGCGTCTCGTGATAAGGGTTGTGGGGGTATCGAGTCTCGAAACGCGAGCATCGAGACCGCACGAAGGCATCGGCTCGACGGACGACCCCGACGACGACCGACGCTAGCTCTGGGTCTGACTGTACTCGGCGACCCACTCCTTGAGCGTGATCCCCATCGCGGCGTCCGTGATGGCGTTCGAGGACGCCGAGTTCGCGGACTTCACGAGCTCCGCCTCCAGCGTCCGCGTCGGCACCTCGCCGAGGAAGTGCGGGATGGCGCGCTGCACGCTGATGGGCGCCCCCACCTCGTGTGCGAGCGCGTACCCCGATATCGAGTGCGGGACCTCCTCGGTCGCGTAGTGCTCGCGATCCGGTTCGTCGAGGAGCTCGGCGTCGACGTGGTCGACGTACTCGTAGCACTTCCCGACGTCGTGCAGCAGGCACGCCGCGACGACGACGTCCGTGTCCACGTCCGCGCCGTGGAACTCGCGCTGGACGCGCGCCGACTCCAGCGCGACCTTCGTCACGCCGCGGACGTGCTCGACGTTCGTGACCTCGTGGATGTTCCACGCGTAGGGAATGTCAGCGATGTCCTGCCAGCCGCCGCGCTCCAGGCCGAGCGTCCACGCCTCCACGACCTGGTCGCGGAGCGTCTCGTCCGCTATCTCCGCCAGTTCGGGGAACGCGTCCCGGACCTGCGTCTCGTAGTCGGGTTCGGTCGCTCCCGCATCCGCGTCGTCCTCGCCCGTCGCGTCCTCGCCGGGCATCAGTACCCCTCGGCGTCGACCTCGTCCTTCTGGACGACCTCGCGGCCGATGAACCGCGGGCGCTTCTCGACCGCGAGGAAGTTGTCCACGTCCTCGCGCGCCGCCGCGGCGACCTCGCGCGTCGGGTCGTAGTCGCGACTGCCCTCGCTCCCGAGGGCCTCGTGGAGGTCCTCGATGGTCTCGAAGTAGAGCTCCGCGACGCCGTCGAACTCCGCGTTCTCCGGGTCCGTCGGGTACACGGTCTGGTAGCGGACGACGCCCTCGATGTCCTTCGCGAGCGGCGAGTGGTTGTTCTCCCAGTAGTCCCGGAACTCCTCGTGGGTCATGCCGTCCTTCCGGACGAGGAACGCGGAGTGCTTGTAGAGGCCGTCCGTGTCGCCGTCGACCTCGTCCTTCCAGACCTTCTCCTCGCCGATGAACCGCGGTCGCTCGTCGATCGCGAGGAAGTTGTTCACGTCCTCGCGCGCCGCCGCGGCGACCTCGCGCGTCGGGTCGTAGTCGCGACTGCCCTCGCTCCCGAGGGCTTCGTGAAGGTCGTCGAGCGTCTCGAAGTAGAGCTCGGCGAGCCCGTCGAACTCGCTGTTCTCCGGGTCGTTCGGGTACACCGTGTGGTAGCGGACGACGCCCTCGATGTCCTTCGCGAGCGGCGAATGCTGGTTCTTCCAGTAATCGGTGAACTCCTCGTGAGTCATGTCGTCCTTGCGGACGAGACACGCGACGTGCTTGTACATACGTTCGAGTCGACGCCCGGTGAGCCGATAAAATGAGGGGAAGCGGCGCGCTCGTGGCCGCCGCGACGGCGTGACGCGCTATCGCATCTCGTCGAGCGAGTACACGGCGTCGGACATCAACCACGCGTCCTCGTTCTCGGGGTCCTCGATGGAGATCGCGTAGAAGGAATCCCGGCCGTCGTCCACGGTGATGTGGAAGCCGCGACTCGTCAGCGCTGCCCCCTCGACGGGAGCGGATTCAGGGGTATTCACACCCTCCTTCAGGGATAGCGATGGATAACGACCACGATTTGCGCCGAGCGGCCCTGAAACGCCCGTCGAGGGCCGTGCCGGCTGGCGGTTCCGGGGGGTTAGCGCCGGGCGAGCGCGAGTCCGGTTGCGAGGACGGCGAGCACCGCGACCCCCGCGTCGAATCCCGGAATCGACCTGTTCTGGTCGTCACGCTCGTCGGTGCTGGTCCCGGCCGTCCCTCCGCCGGTGGAGGTCGTCGGGTCGACGCTGCCCGACGACGACGTCGTCGTGGCGACCGCGTCCGTCGTCTCGGGGGTGGTTGCGGTCCACGCGCTCGTGTCGCGCTCGGGTGCGGTGTCGTTGCTGGGCGCGGGGAGGCTCGCGTTCGCGACGACGACGGACCCGGTGACGGTGCCCTCGGCGTATCGCGGGTCGTCGTTCGCGTCGTCGAACAGCCGGTTCCGGTTGGCGTCCCGGTGCGCGACGGCGACGACCGTGGTCTCGTTCCGCACCGGTTCGGTCAGGTAGACGGTGACGTGCTCGCGGTCGCCGGGAGCGAGGTCGCGCGAGTGACCGACGACCGGGCCGTCGACGTCGCCGCGGTGGAGGACGACGAACCCGCCGGCTTCGAGGGACACGGTCGCGGACACGGACGCGCTCTGCGCGCGGTCGGCGGCGGTGACGTTCGCGACGGTCGCGCGTCGTTCGACGACCCGAACGGTCCGCGGCTCGTCGAGGAGGTCGTGGCCGTCGACGCGCACGGAGAGATTCAGGGTCGTGCCGGCGGCGACGCCAGTCAGGTCGACCTGCGTCAGGGCGGCCCCGTCCTCGTCCGTGGTCGCGTCCGACCGGACGACGACGTCGCCGCCGTCGTTCCGGAGGACGAACGAGACAGGGACGCTCCCGTCGACGTTCGTGTCGACGGCGAGTTCCGCGTCGGGGCTCGCGGTCCGGAGCGCCGGTTCCCCGTCGGGGACGTCCGCAAGTTCGGCCTCGCGGCGGAACGCTTCGACTTCGCGTTCGACGGACCGCGGGCCGTCACCGGCGTCCACGGTGGCGTTGACGAGGATTCGGCCGGGGAAGGCGAACGATTCGGGGGCGGGCTCGCTCTCGTACTCGTTCCGCGTGGTCGCGTTCGCGAGGTCGACGACGACGTGGACGACGCCCGCGTCGGGTGCCGCGACGACGCGGGTGACGTTCGGCGAGAGGACGAGGTGCTTCGGCGGCCGGCACGTGCCTCGTTGACGGACGACCAGCGGCCTGGTCGACCCGTCCGTTCGGTCGCGGAACGCCGCGGTCGCGTTCCCCGCACCGAGGTCGGTCGCGAGCGCGTCGTTCCGGAGCGTGACGACCAGGACGTCCCGCACGGCGACCCGGCCGGCCTGGAGGTCGCCGCGGTCGGCTGCGGCCGCGATCTCGCTCGCTTCGTCGAGGTCGGCGAGGCCGTAGCCGAGCGCGGACCGGACGGTGACGGTGTCGTTCGCGGCGGCGGACGGCGTGGCGGCCGTCGCCGAGTGGGCGGCGGGCGTCCGCTCGGCGGCGGTCGACGTCGCCGGCTGGCACGGTTGGGTCACGGACGAGGGCGTCGATTCGATGGACGGGGCTGCGTCCTGTCCGCCACTGGCCGCGACCGCGGGGACGGGACCGAGCACCGTCGCGGCGACCGCGCAGACGAGGAGGACGTGGAGGGCGCGACGCATCGTCGCTCCGGTTCGACCACCGCCAGTGAAACTCTTGTGGTGAATGGTGACACAGGGCTTATGCCGGACGCGAGCGATGCTCTCGCCGATGCCCTCCAGCAGACGTCAGTTCCTCGGCGCGCTCGCCGCGGCGGTCGGGACCGGGGCGACGCCGCTCGCCGCGGGCGGGAGCGCGAGCCGTCGCGAGGCGACCACCGGGCCAGGGCGCACCACTCCGCGGGACGACGCCACGTCCGACGACCGACCGCCGTCGCACGTCTGGGCGCACCGGTACGGGAGCGCCGAGGCGAACGACGAGGGACTCGACGTCATCCGCGCGCACGACGGCGGCGTCGTCTTCCTCTGGCAGGGACGGTCGAGCTGGGAGCTCCGGCACCTCGCCGCGAACGGCCGCCCCGGGTGGGAAGCGACGATCGAAGCCGGCGCATACCTCGGGGGCGTTCACCGGACGGCGAACGGCTACGTCGTCGTCGGTGCGGACGCCGAGAACGAGACGGTGGTCCGCGCGACCGTCGACGCCGACGGCCGCGTCCGCGACGTCGAACGCTACCTTGGCGACAGCGAGGACGTGTACGGCGTGCTGACGGCCCGGACGGCCGACGGTGGCGTCGTCGTCGTCGGCAACGTCGACGACGTGCCGGCGCTCGAGGCGGCGAAGTTCGACGCGACCGGCGAGCTCGCGTGGCATCGTCGGCTCGACGTCCCGGGTATGCGGCCGGGCGACGCCGCGCCGGCACCCGACGGCGGCGTGTACGTCGTCGGGGAGAGCACGGGCGGATCGAGCGGGCACTCGGACGCGCACGCGCTCCGGTTGACGGGAGCCGGCGAGGTCGCCTGGCGTCGCGCGTACGGCGGCGCGTACGGCGACAGCTACGACGCGGCGACGGCGACCGCGAACGGGTTCCTCGCCGGCGGCACGCTGTCGTTCGGCGAGCAGGACCGGCGCCGCGTGCTCGTCCTCCACGACGACGCTGGCACGCCCGTCTGGCGGCGGCCGTCGACCGGCCGGTCGTTCGAGGACGTGCTCGCGTTCCGCGACGGCTACCTCGCGCTGTCGGATTCGAAGTCCACGACCGCGGTCCGGCGAACCGACCGCTGGGGCCGTCCGATCTGGGAGAGTCCGGTCTCGCCGGTTCCCGGCCCCGTCATCCGGGATGCGAACGCGGTTGCGGCCGTCGAGGGCGGCTACGTCGTCGCCGCGACCCGCCCGTACCAGCAGTCCGTCGGCTCGGAGGCACTCGTCCTGAAGCTCGCACCGCCCGCCGACGACTAAGAGCGAACGGGCGCAGAGACGCGGTTACTCGTCCCTCTGGTCCCGTGAGCGAAGCGAGCGGGAGTACGTGAGAGCGCTAGCTCTCACGGTGGTCGTGGACGCGTTTGATCTTCCCGACTTCGGTGCGGTCGATGGTGTCGGGTGGGACGACGTCGACCTCGTCGGGCGTGAGGCCGAGGACGTCTGCGAGGCGGTCGGTGACGTCGCTCGCGAGTTCGTTCCGGCCGGGCGCGGCGAGGTCCCGACTGGGGTCGACTTCGACGGTCACCTCGATGGTGTCGAGTCGCTTCTGGCGGTAGACGTCGATGCGGTACTGTGGGGCGAGGGCGTCGAACTCGAGGAGGACGTGCTCTATCTCGGTCGGGTAGACGTTGACGCCGCGGACGACGAGGAGGTCGTCGCTCCGGCCGACGACCTGGATCCGCGAGTGGGTGCGGCCACAGTCGCAGGTGTCGGTCGCCCGTTCGACGACGTCGCCGGTGCGGTACCGGAGGACGGGGACGGCTTCCTTCTGGAGGCCGGTGAGGACGAGTTCGCCGCGCTCTCCGTCGGGGACGCGCTCGCCGGTGTCGGGGTCGACGACCTCGACGAGGTAGTGGTCCTCCCAGACGTGCATGCCGTCGGTCGCTTCGGCGCACTCGGTGGCGACGCCGGGGCCGTAGAGTTCGGTGAGGCCGTAGTTCTCGGTGACGACCGCGTCGAAGGTGTCCGCGATCTCCTCGCGCATCGCGGTGGTGGACGCTTCCGCGCCGACGGGGACGTGCGTGATGGGGAGGTCCTGGGGGTCGCCGCCGCGGTCGCGGACGTGGTCGGCGAGGTAGAGCGCGTAACTCGGCATGCAGACGAAGCCCGCGACGTCGAGGTCTCGGATGAGGTCGACCTGCCTGCTCGTGTTCCCGCCGCCTGCGGGGACGACGCACGCGTCGAGCGCTTCGATGGCGTCGTGCCAGCCGAGGCCGCCCGTGAAGAGGCCGTACCCGCACGCGTTCTGGATGGTGTCGCCCGGTCGGAGGCCGGCGGCGTACAGCGACCGCGCGCCGAGGTCGCGCCACTTCCGGAGGTCGCCGTCGGTGTACGCGACGACCTTCGGTTTCCCGGTGGTGCCCGAGGACGCGTGGACGCGCCGGAGGTCCTCGCGCGGGACCGCGAACAGGCCGTCGGGGTAGCTATCGCGGAAGTCCGCCTTCGTCGTGAACGCGAGGTCCGGGAGCGTCTCGTGGGTCAGGTCGCCCGGTTCGAGCCCGGCGTCCGCGAACCGCTCGCGGTAGAGCGCGACCTCGTTCGCGCGCTCGCCTGCTCGCTGGAGGTGCTCGCGCTGGCGGTCCCGGAGACGCTCGCGCGACAGCGCTTCCACGTCGTGATACGTCATACCAGGACACGCGACGGCGGCGGGCAAAAGCGTTGCCCGCGATCCGACTCTCCGGAACGGGTCCCCCTGGCCCACGGTCGGGACGCTAACCGTTAACCTCACTCACGGAGAAGCCCCGGGCATGACGACAGATCCACCGACGGGTGACGACTCCGGTGGCAGCGCCGGCGGCGAGCGAACGGACGCGAGCGTCCTCCAGGGGCTCCTCGACGACCTCCTCGTGCAGGACGTCGACCGCCACGAGCGCGCGCTCGCCGAACTCGCCGACGTCGGCGACGAGCGCGTCGTCGCGCACCTCGTCGACGCCGCCACGCTCCACGCGGTCGCGAGCGACTGGGAGAACCTCGGGTTCCCAGAGGTGTTTCGGGGCCGCGACCCGCCGTACGCGTTCCAACACCCAGAGACGCGGTTCCCGGGCGTCGTCGACGCGCTCTGTTCGATAGCCGACCCCGACTTCGACCAGCCCGGCGTCGCGTGGCTCCAGTGGGAGTCCTGGTACACCCAGACCGACCCGGAGACGCTCGACGGCTACGTCGACTGGAAGGTCCGGTTCTACCGCACCTACCACCCGACCGTCGGGCACCTCCTCGATACCGACCCGAAGCACCCCGACTTCGACGGCGTGCGCTGGGGGAGCACCGGCCCGACCGTCCTCCACCCGCTGAACTACCCCGACTGGACGACCGCGGACGCCCACCTCGAACCCGACGACGTTGTCTACGGGTTCCGCGTCGGCAGCGACGCGTACGCCGTCCCGCGCTACCTCCTCTTCCCGCACGAGTTCGCGAACTTCGACCTCGGCGGCGAACGCCTCGCGCTCAGCTACTGCACGATGTGTAACTCGCCCGTGCTCTACGACGCCACCGTCGCGGACGGCACCGCCGACGGCCCCCGGCAGTTCGCGTCCACCGGCTGTCTCTGGAACGGGAACAAGCTCATGTACGACGAGGAGACGCTCACGCTCTGGAACCAGCAGACGGGAACGCCCGTCGCCGGCCCCGAGTACGCACGTCACCGCGACCGCGTCGACGCGGACGAGGACGGCGTCTCGCTGTCATTCCGCCCCGTCTCCCAGACGACGTGGCGCGACTGGCGCGCGGCCCACCCCGAGAGCGCGACGCTCGCACCCGACACCGGCTACGACCTCGATTACGAGTTCTACCGCGACTACGACGGCTTCGTGAAGCGCCACTACTGGGAGAACGACGACGTCTTCCACCCCGGCGTGCGCGCCGAACCGAGCGCGCTCGACGACCGCACGTACGTCTACGGCGTCGACGCCGCCGCCGGCCTGCACGCGTACCCCGTCGACGCGGTCCGCGAGACGTGGCCGGTCGCCGACGAGGTCGACGGCCGGCGCGTCGTCGCGCTCCCGCTGGACGGCGACGTCGCCGTGTACGATGCGCCCGACGCTCCCCTGTCCCGACACGACGAGGGCGACGGGAGCGGTGGGGGAAGCGGAGGTGGCGAGACCGTTCTCGTCGACGGCGAGGGCCGGCGGTGGACGCCGACGCACGACGCGCTCGTCCCTGAGGGCGGCCGGCACGAGGAGGGTACAGCGACCTACGACCGCGTTCCCGGCCGGCACGGGCTCTGGCTCGCGTTCCGCCCGCACTACGACACCGTTCACGTCGCGAGGACCGACTCGCCCGGAGCGCCGGAGAGCCACGCGGAGGTGCGCGAGCGATGACCCACGGCACCCCAATCCGCGTCGAACACACCGGCATCGCCGTCGCTGACTTCGACGCCGCCGAGAGCGTCCTCCAGGTGCTGGGCGCACGGAAGTACGTCGACGACACCGGCCCAGACGACGGGTTCCGGTGGGCCGGGTACGTCATCGGCGACGCGAGCCGCCTCGAGCTCGTCACGCCGCTCAGCGACGACAACTTCATCCAGACGTTCCTCGACCGGCACGGCCCGGGCCTCCACCACGTCACGTTCGAGGTCGAGGACATGGACGCCGTCGTCGACGCCTGCGAGCAACACGACCTCGTCGTCGTCGACCGCGCGCAGTACGACACCTACGAGGAGGCGTTCCTGTCGCCGGCGAACCCGACGGGCGTCCTCTTCCAGTTCATGCGGTACCGCGACGGGTACGCCGAGAAGTACGACAGCCCCGACACGTACGTGAACGGGATGCCCGTCAGCGACGCGTTCGCTGACGAGGACTGACGTCGCTCGCGGTCGGTCTCGCGAACGCTCCGCGCCAGTCGTCGCCGCCACGCCAACCGTTAGGTAGCCCGCGAGCGACCGCTTCGACATGACGACACCGTCCGTCTCGCTCCCGAGCGGCGACGCGCTCCCGCTCGTCGGCATGGGCACGTACAAGCTCGAAGGCGACGCCGTCCGCGACCCCGTCCACGTGGCGCTCGACGCCGGGTACGACCACGTCGATACCGCGGAAGGCTACATGAACGAGGACGCGCTCGGTGACGCGCTCGCCGCGAGCGACGTCGACCGCGACGACGTCTTCCTGACGTCGAAGGTCCTCCCGAAGAACCTCAACTACGAGAGCGTCATCCAGGCGTGCGAAGACACGCTCGACGCCCTCGGGACCGACTACCTCGACCTGTACCTGATCCACTGGCCGAACCCCGCCATCTCGATGCGCGAGACCCTCGACGCGATGGCCACCCTCCACGAGCGCGGGCTCGTCCGGAACGTCGGCGTCTCGAACTTCTCCACGTACCAGCTCGGCGTCGCCCTTCACGTCAGCGACGTCCCCATCGCCGTGAACCAGATCGAGTTCCACCCCTACCTCCAGCGCCCCGACCTCGTCGAGTTCTGCCAGGCGAACGACGTCGCCGTCGAAGCCGCCGCCCCCGTCGCACGTGGGAACGTTCTTGAGGACGACGTCGTCCAGGATATCGCCGCGAAGCACGACCGGACGCCCGCGCAGGTCGTCCTCCGCTGGGCCGTCGAGAAGGACGTCGTCGTCCTCCCGAAATCGAGTAATCCCGAGCACGTCCGCGAGAACCACGACGTGTTCGACTTCGAGCTCGACCCCGAAGACACGGAGCGCATCGACGCGCTCGACCGCGACGAAGCCAGCTACGACGACCGCAAGCGCGACTGGACCCGGGACACCTTCGGCATCGCGGAGTGACGAGACGGTGCGGCCGACCCCAGCCCAAGGCTTACGCTGTCTCGCTTCGAGCAGGTGGCATGAAACGCCGACCCATCCTCCGAGCGCTCCTCGCTGCGAGCGCCGGTTCGTTCGCGGGTTGCGTCGGGACGCTCGACCAGACGGTGCGGCAGACGACGCAACCCGCGAACGACGAGCTTGTGGACTGCTTCTTCTCCGACGAGGGCGTCGGATTCGGTGTTCGCAATTCCACCGACACTATCCAAAAGGTCTCGATTCGGATAGAACGCGACGGTGGTGGCGTGGTGTACGATGAGACATTGGAACTCGCCGCGTCGACCGAAGATAGCACCGGACACGTCCGAACGCCGGACGGTGTATTCCCTCAACCCGACGGGTACGTCACCAGGGTCTCGACGGGAGAGGAAACTGCAACCGATACGCGACGCGTCGCCACCCAATGTGACCGCCCAAACATCCGGATAACGTCGTCCAGAGGCATCCAGATTCGCTACTACGGCCACGGTTGAACGCCACGCATGGCGGAAGAAGTAACCGCCATCGGCGCAGCGCCGTCAGTCCGCGAACGACACGCCGAGGTAGCGTTCGACGGTCTCCTCGTCCGCGCGGAGTTCCTCGGGCGTTGCCTCGTGAACGATCTCGCCGTGTGCGAGCACGTACGCGCGGTCGGCGAGGTCGAGCGCGACGCGGACGTTCTGCTCGACGAGCAGGACGGTGATGCCGGCGTCGCGGACGTCCTCGATGACCTCCATCACGCGGTCGACGATCATCGGGGCGAGCCCCTCCGTCGGTTCGTCGAGCATCAGGAGGTCCGCGCCCGAGACGAGCGCCCGAGCGATGGCGAGCATCTGCTGCTCGCCGCCCGAGAGGTCGCTCCCGCGGTTCTCCCGGCGTTCGTCGAGGTTCTCGAACGTGTCGAACACCCAATCGAGGTCCCGGCGGTTCTCGGTCTCCGAGCCGCCGTAGCTCGCGAGCTCCAGGTTCTCGGTGACGGTGAGGCCGGGGAAGATGCGGCGTTCCTCCGGCACGAGCCCGATGCCGCGCTGCACGGTCTCGACGTCCCCGAGGTCCGTGATGTCCTCGCCGCGGTACGTCACCGTCCCCGCCCACGGTTCGACCGACCCGAGGATCGTCCTGAGCGTCGTCGTCTTCCCGACGCCGTTCCGACCGACGAGCGCGACGACTTCGCCCTCGTCGACGGTCGCGTTCACGCCCCCGAGGACGCGCGTCTCGCCGTACCCCGACTCGATGCCGTCGAGCTCGAGCATCGGCGTCATGCGTGACCCCCTCCGAGGTACGCGGCCTGTACCTCCTCGTCGCTCGCGACCTCCTCGGGAGTCCCCGTCCGCACCACGCTCCCGCGGTTCAGGACCGTGATCTTGTCCGAGACGTCCATCACGAGGTCGATGTCGTGCTCGATGAGCAACAGCGTCTGCTCGGCGAGGACGTCGTCCACGAGCGCCATCGTCGACTCGGTCTCCTCGACGCCCATGCCCGCGGTCGGTTCGTCGAGCAGCACGACCTCCGGGTCGGTCGCGAGCACGAGCCCGATCTCGAGCCGGCGCTGGTCGCCGTACGCGAGCGTCGACGCCTTCGTCTCCGCGTGCTCGCCCAACCCGACGTCCTCCAGCACGCGCTGGGCGTGCGCGGTCACGTCGTCGAACCGGTTCTTGTCGCGGAACAGCTGCGAGCCAACGCTCATCTCGCGGCTCGGTATCGACTGCGCCGCCAGCCGCACGTTCTCGAGCGCCGTCAGGCCGCCGAAGACGTTCGTGATCTGGAACGACCGGCCGATGCCACGGCGGACGCGCTCGTAGCTCGGGAGTGCCGTGACGTCCTCGCCCTCGAAGACGACCTCGCCCTCCGACGCGCGGAGCGCGCCAGTGATGGTGTTGAACAGCGTCGTCTTCCCGGCGCCGTTCGGTCCGATGACGCTCCGGAACTCGCCGGCTTCCACCGAGAGGTTCACGCGGTCGACCGCGACGAGTTCGTCGAATCGCTTCGTCAGGTCGTGCGTCTCGAGTATCGCCATCAGTTGAGCACCTCCGAGTTCGCGATCGCAGTCATCAGTCGCTCACCTCCGCGTCCGTCGCGTCCGTCGCGGACTCGCCGCCACCGCCGCCGCCGGCGCCGAAGCGAGCCTGCAGCGTCTCCGGGAGCGACACGAGCCCCTCCGGGACGTAGATGACGAACACGACGAAGATGAGGCCGAGGATACCCTGCCACTGCGAGAGTACCTCGCCGAGCAGTCCGGGCGTGGACTCCCCGAACGTCAGGAGTATCTCCTTGAGGCCGAGGAACGCGCCGGCGCCGAGCATCGGCCCGTACAGCGTCCCCATGCCACCGAGCAGGGTCATGACGATGACCTCGCCGGACTTCAGCCAGAACAGGAACGACGGGCCGACACCGAAGCTGTTGATGGTCGCGAGCCCGCCGGCGAGCCCGGCGAGACCGCCCGAGACCATGAACGCGCGGCGCTTGTACTCGACCGTGTCGTACCCGAGGAACTCCGCGCGGTCCTCGCTCTCTCGGATCGCTTGCAGGACGCTCCCGAACGGCGCACGCATGATCTGGCGCGCGACGAGGTAGGAGCCGACGACGAGCGCGAGCACCACGTAGTAGAACAGCTGGATGTCGCCGAGCAAGCTCACCTGCCCGACCTCGCCGATTCCGAGCCCGTACGTGGCGTCGTACCCCGTGTAGAGGCCGTCGCTGCCGCCCGTGATGTCGAACTTCGTCACGAGGTTGTACGCGAGCTGGGCGAACCCGAGCGTGATCATCGCGAAGTACACGCCGGACACGCGGATGGAGAGGTAGCCGACGAACCACGCGACCGCGAGTGCGAGCGCGACGCCGGCGAGCAGCCCCACCCAGAAGACGGGAGTGACGTACATCGCCATCATCACGGTGGCGTACGCGCCGACGCCGTAGAACAGGACGTGCCCGAGCGACACGAGGCCCGCGTACCCCATCACGAAGTCGAGGCTGAGCGCGAACAGTGCCCACACGAGCACGTTCAGGACGAGCGAGTTCGGGATGTAGCTCGAGTACGTGACGCCGATGCCGAGCGGAACGAGCGCGAGCACGCCGACGAGCGCGGCGGCGAGGTACCGTCGCGTCGTCGTGTCGAGGATGCCGCCGCCGCCGCCAGTGAGGAGGTCGCCCTCCTCGCCGCCGTGATTCTGCCACTCCGGGTTCCCGAACAGACCCTGGGGTTTGACCAGGAGGATACCGACCATGAGGAGGTAGACGATGACGCCGGTCAGCGCCGGGACGTACGTCTGCGTGAGCGTCTGCACGATCCCGATACCGAGGCCGCCGACGACGGCGCCACGGAAGCTCCCGAGGCCGCCGAGGACGACGACGACGAACGCCGGGATGATGATGGCGTTCCCCATGCCGAGCGCGACCTCCTGTTTCGCGCCGAGGACGATGCCGGCGAACGCCGCGAGCACGCATCCGAACGCGAACACGAGCGTGTAGTATCGGTCGATGTCGATACCGAGCGCGCGAACCATCCCGCGGTCCTGCGAGCCGCCGCGGATGATGATGCCGACGCGCGTCTCCGTGAGCGCCAGCCACGTCCCGGCCGCGATGAGGGCGCCGACCGCGATCACGAAGTAGTTGTACAGCGAGTACTGGAAGCCCGCGATCGTGATCGGGCCCGAGAGCAGCGCGGGTGGCGCGAAGTTCTTCGGTTGCGTCCCCCAGATGATCTCGATCCCATCGGCGATGACGAGCACGAGCCCGAACGTCAACAGGATGTGGTACAGCGGGTTCCGGCCGTACAGCGGGCGGATGGTCACGCGTTCGGTGAGGCCACCGATGACTCCGACGATGAGCGGTGCGGCAACGAGCGCGATCCAGAACCCGCCGGTGACGCCGGAGAGCGCGGCTGCGATGCCGACGGCGAGATACGCGCCGAGCGCGTAGAACTCGCCGTGCGCGAAGTTGATGACGTCCATCACGCCGAAGATGATGGACAGGCCCGCCGCCAGCAGCACGTACACCATCCCGACGCTCAGGCCGTTCAGGAGCTGCGTCAGTAGGGTTCCTCCCGTGACCATTATAAGCTACATTCCGTCGATTCGCACGACGGAATCGCGTCTTCGCCACTGAACTTCTCGATGAGTTCCACGTCCGCGACCTCGCCTTCGTCCGGTTCGACGTTCTGTCCGACCCACACGGGATTCATCGCCTGTTGGTCGCACTCGCGGTACATGTTGTCCCCGAGGACGCTGTTGGTCTCGAGGCCCGCGAGGGCGTCCTTGACCTCCGTCGGGTCCGTCGTCCCGGCCTCCTGGATGCCCATCGCGGTCATGCGGACGGAGTCGTAGCCGACGCGCGCGAAGTTCCCGGGTGCGCCGTCGTCGGGGTACTCGCTCGTGTACGCGTCCACGAACTGCTCGTTCCAGCCCGTCGTGAGGCTCGCGTTGTACCGGACGCCCGAGTAGATGCCGTACCCGGCCGTGCCCAGTCCCGCGCGCAGCGACTGGAAGGACGCGGTCGTGTTCATGATATCGATGTCGTCGCCGAGACCCGCGCTAGCGGCCTGGTTCCCGAACCGGACGAAGTCACCGCCGGTGGATCCGACGACGAGGACGTCCGCGTCCGAGTTCTGGATCTCCGAGATGTAGGACTCGTAGTTCTGCGCGCCGAGTTCGGCTCGAGAGACGCCGATCTCGTTGAACTCGGCGTCGGAGGCTTCCATCCGCGACCGCCACTCTCGGAGGACCGACTGGCCGTACGCGTAGTCCGCGATGTGGAACCAGACGTCCGAACCGAGGTTCTCGAGCGTCCATACCGCGGCGCCTTCCGCGATCTGGGCGGTGTTCGTCTCCGACCGGAACACGTACTCGTTGCAGGACGCGCCCGTGATGGGGATCGCTGCCGCGCCCGGGTTGTAGATGACCTCGTTCTCCAGGGCGAAGGAGTTCAGCGCGAGCGCGACCGAACTGGAGATCGCGCCCATGATGTAGTTCGCGCCGTCCTGTTCGACGAGCTGGGACGCGGCCTGCGTCGCCGTGGATGCGCCCGTCTCGGTGTCACCTCTCGCGATCTCGATCTCGTACTCGAAGTCGTCGGACTCGTTGAGTTGGCTGATCGCGAGTTCGGCGCCGTGTCGCTGAAACGGCCCGAGCGAGGAGTACGACCCCGAGATCGGGTTGAGGAGCCCGTAGGTCAGGGTGTCGCCGCCGCCCCCACCGCCGATGTCGGAGAGGCATCCGGACAGTCCCGCGACGCCGGCGACGCCGGCAGCCTTGAGGACGTCGCGTCTGTCGACGCGGCGTCGAGATGCTCGCCGCTCCGTGCCACCATCCGTGCGCATGCTATTATCTGCCACATCCTGATTGGGTGGGGAGTCCTCTAAAGCGTAGTCGTTTTTATCACGAACTTTTCCTTGAAAAACCGCCGCATCCCGTGATTCACCGGCAAGGTAGACGACCCGCGAACGGTGATGTCCAATCACGAGACTCGACGGGCTCCGCCACCTTCCGCGGCCTGAACCTATATACTGGCGGGCGATATCGGTTCACACATGGTCTACAACGAGGTCGAGACCGCCAGTCGGGACGAGCTCCACGAGCTCCAGACCGAACGCCTCCAGGAGACGGTCGAGCGCGTCTACGAGAACGTCCCGTGGTACCGCGACCACTTCGAGGACGCCGGCGTCTCGCCCGACGACATCGACGACATCGACGACCTCTCCGCGCTTCCGTTCACCAGGAAGGAGGACATCCGAGACAACTACCCGGACGGCCTGTTCGCGGTCCCGCACGAGGACCTGCGACGCATCCACGCGTCCTCGGGCACCACCGGGAAGCCGAAGATCGTCGCGTACACCGAGGACGACCTCGGCGTCTGGCACGAGGTCATGGCGCGGTCGCTGTACGCCGCCGGCGTCCGCGAGGACGACGTGGTCCAGAACGGCTACGGCTACGGGTTGTTCACGGGCGGCCTCGGGTTCCACGACGGCGTCGAGGAACTCGGCGCGTGCGTCATCCCGACCGGCGGCGGGAACACCACCCGCCAGATCGACATGCTCCAGGACATGGGGTCGGACGTGCTCTCGTGTACGCCCTCGTACTGCCTGTACCTCGACGAACGCGCCGAGGACATGGGTATCGACCTCTCCTCGCTCGACCTGGAGCGCGTCATCATCGGCGCGGAACCGTTCACCGACCCGATGCGCGAGGAGATCGAGGAGGCCCTCGGCGTCACCGCCATCGACGTCTACGGGCTCAGCGAGATCATCGGCCCCGGCGTCTCCATCGAGTGCGAGCACGCCCAGAACGGCCTGCACCTCTGGGAGGACCACTTCTATCCCGAGGTCGTCGACCCCGAGACCGGCGAGGTCCTCCCCGAAGGCGAAGAGGGCGAACTCGTCGTCACGAGCCTCACGAAGCAAGCGTTCCCCATGATCCGGTACCGCACCGGCGACATGACGCGCCTCAACTACGACACCTGCGAGTGCGGCCGCACGATGGTCCGCATGGACAACGTCACCGGTCGCGCCGACGACCTCCTGATCGTCCGCGGCGTCAACGTCTACCCGAGCCAGATCGAGGAGGTCATGGTCGACATCGCCGAGGTCGCCCCGCACTACCGCATCGACCTCTACCGCGAAGGCAACCTCGACACGCTCGAACTCACCGTCGAACACGCGCACGACTACGACGACACGCACGAAGCCCTCGAGGACGACATCGAATCCCGCCTCAAGGAAGTCCTCGACGTGAAACCGGACGAGGTCGAAGTCGTCGGGCCCGGCGTCATCGACCGCACCGAGGTCGGGAAGGTCAAGCGCGTCTACGACCACAGAGACGAGTAACCTCGTCTCTACCCCCGTTCGCGGGCTCCCGCCGCCCCCGTAACGCCTTCGGGCGTCGCCGTCGAAGCAGGTACCATGACCGACGCGGACGACGGCGCTGACGGACCGACGACGTACGGCGGGCTGTCGCCCGTCGACGCGCTCGCGCTCGTCGGGAACGAGACGCGCGCCGGCATCCTCTTCGCGCTCTCGAACGCACGGGGGAGCGAGGGCGACCCGCCCGTGCTCTCGTTCAGCGAACTGCGCGAGCGCGTCGCGCCCGACGTCCCCTCCAGTCAGTTCAACTATCACCTCCAGGAGCTCGTCGGCCAGTACGTCGAACGCCGCGACGGCAGCACGCCCGACGGCGACCTCGCCACGCTCCACGACGACCGCGGCGCCGGGTACGCGCTGCGCTCCGAGGGGACGTTCCTCACGCGCCTCGTTCGCGCCGGCACCTACACCGGCCCGCGGACTCGCGGCCCCATCCCCATCGGCGTCGACTGCTACTTCTGCGGCGACCCGCTCGCGCTCGAGTACGCGAACTGGATCGCGGAGGTCCAGTGCGACGACTGCGAGCACGTCTACGACCACAACCTCGCCCCGCCGGGCGTGCTCGCCGACGACCCCGCGGTCACGCTCGCGCAGGTCGCCGCGTTCAACCGCGCGCACCGGCTCGCGTTCGCTCGCGGCTCCTGCCCGCTCTGCGGGCATCGCGTGACCGCGTCGTTCGTCGACCCGGCGTCGACGTCCTACCCGCGGCCCGACCACCGCGAGGTCCTCGTGCACCGCGGGTGCGCGCACTGCGGGCACCTCGACTACCTCACCGTCGGCGAACGCCTCCTCGCCGACCCCGCCGTCGTCTCGTTCTGCTGGACCCACGGCGAGGACGTCACCACCGAGCGCCTCTGGGACCTCCCGTTCGTCATGACCGACGACGCGGTCACCGTCCGCGACCGCGAACCGTGGCAGGTCGCGCTCTCCCTCGACCGCGCCGGCGACCGCCTCGAGGTCGTCCTCGACGACGACGTCACCGTCGTCGAACGCACCCGGAACTGACCACCGAACGCCCGCCCCCGTCACCAATCCTCGAGTAGACGGTCGCTACTCGTCCGTGCGGGCGCTGTCAGCGCGTCGGCCGCGACCCACGTCGTCCGCAATCGCCCATTACGCGTTCGTGTCGGCGGACCAGTCGTCGTTTCGTCCTGATGAACAAAGCCGTGGTTTTATACAGATACTGAGAGGAATCTTCGTCGTATGCTGGACGAGCGAACGCGGCGAGCCGGTGAGCGTGCAGCGCAAGCACGCCGTCGCGCGTTCTCGAACGACGACGTCGGGCGGAGTCGTGCACGCCCGCTCGGGGTCGTCCCCGTCCTCCTCTTGTGCCTCGTCGGTGCGGTCGTCGACGGGTACGCCGTCGTCGCGTTCACCGGCGCGGGCGCCGGGTTCGCGTCCGTGAACGTCGGGCTCGCTGCGAGCGCGCTCGTCGCCGCGTTCGCGCTCACGACCGAGATCTCGTGGGCGTGGACGGTGACGTGGATGTACCTCGCACTCCACGTGTTCGTGGACTTCCTCACGGTCGACGTCGTCGGCCCGGTCGGGTTCGGTATCGCCGCGGTGTACGCGCTCGCGTTGACGTACGCGACCGCGCGCCGCATCGGCGAGGTCGCCGGTGGCACGCCGACCGCACCGGCTGGCTCGTCGGTCGGTCAGTCGTCGAGCAGGTAGACGCGCCCGCGGAACGTCGCGACGCGGTCGCCCTCGGCCGTCACCTCGACCTCGTACTCGGCGGTCCGCCCGCCGACGTGGGTCTCCTCGGCCGTCGCAGTCAGTCGATCTCCGACGTCGACGGCGTCGAGGTACGAGATGTTCGTCTCGAGCGCGACCGCCGGGTCCCCTCGCGAGTTCGACGCCGCGGCGAACGCGGCGTCGGCGACCGAGTACACCGCGCCGCCGTGGGGCGTCCCGTGGAAGTTCAGGAGGTCCTCGGTGACGACGAGTTCGGTGACGGCGTACCCGGGTTCGACGACCGCGAGGTCGATGCCGAGCGTCTCGCAGTACGCGTCGCTCCGGATGCGCGCCGCGACGTCGTCGTCGACGGCGTCGACAGCAACTTCGGACGTGTCCTCTGTCATGTCCGGACGAACGACGTGCGAGCGCAAAACCGTATCGGCGACGGCACCGACCGTCGACGCGAGGGCGGAATCGTGGCGGCGACGCCACTGACCGTCGACGCGAGGGCGGAACCGTGGCGGCGACGCCACCGACCGTCGACGCGTGCGTCGGCCACGGGCGGTGTGCGTGTCGGTTCGAACGGATATCGCTGACGTCGTCAGGTACTTTGATGTACTCGTGGCGCGCGCTTTGAGCCATGTACGAGCGAACGTTCATGGAGGGGACGCGCGGCACCCAGGCCGTCGACTGGGAGGAGCGCATCGACGTCAAGCGCATGCGCACCGAGCGCTACGAGAAGGCCCTGGAGCGCCTCGACGAGTCCGAGCTGGGGTCGATGCTCCTCGTCTCCGACCCGAACATCCGGTACGTGACCGGGCTCGCGATGACTGGCGGGAGCGGCGCGGACCACTACACGCTGCTGACCGAGGACGGCGACGTCGTCCACTGGGACACCGCCGACCACGCCTCCAATCAGCGGTTCAACTGCCCGTGGCTCACGGACGTCCGGTACGCGGCGCCGGGGCTCGGGAACGTCCCGCGCGCCAGCGGCCGGGATTCGGCGCGTGACTTCCTCAAGCAGAAGATGGCGGACCTCGTCACCGAGGCGATGGCGGAGTACGGCGTCGACGACGCCCCGATGGGGCTGGACGTCGGGAACGCGGGCCTCATCGACGCGTTCGAGCGCAACGACGTCGACGTCCGGACGAAGGAGTGCGTGGACCTCATGCACGACGCGCGGAAGGTGAAGACCCGCGACGAGATAGAGTGCCTGCGGATGGTCGCCGCGATCTGCGAGGCCGGGTTCCAGCGCATCACGGAGACCGCGAAGCCCGGGATGAAGGAGAGCGAGGTCTGGGGCGAGGCCGTCCAGGAGCTGTGGCGGCACGGCGCGATGGCCCAGGGCGGGTACGTCACGTCCGGGCCGAACACGTGGCCGAAGCACCAGGCGAACACGACCGACCGCCAGATGCGTCCCGGCGACATCGTGTACGCGGACTTCTACAACATCGGGTACCTCGGCTACCGCTCGTGTTACTACCGGACGTTCAGCCTCGGCGAGCCGACGCAGGCCCAGAAGGACGCGTACGAGATAGCGCGCGACAACCTCTACGACGTCCTCGAACGCATCGAGCCCGGGGCGACGACCGACGAGATCTGCAAGGGCTTCCCGGACATGGAGGGCGAGCACGCGGACTGGTACGACGCCACCGAGCACTGGCAGATGACGACGAACCACTGGGCGCACGGCCTCGGCCTCCAGCTCTACGAGCAACCGCTCATCTGGCGCGGCCTCTCGCCGGACCACCCCATCGAGATCGAGGAGGGGATGACGATGGCCGTGGAGACGATGGAACCAGCGGACCGCCAGGGCGTCCGCGTCGAGGAGATGGTCGTCGTCCGCGAGAACGGCGTCGAGATACTCAGCCAGTGGCCGGTCGAGGAGATAACGCGCATCGACCACTGACTGCGCGCCGGTGTCGCGGGTGCCCGTTCGGGTGCGGTCGCGGGCGACCCCGACTCGCCTCGTCGTGCGGTGAGACTCAGGGTTCAGACTCTTGGTCGCGTCGCGCGTCTTTCCGGACGAGTTCCCCATGCCAACCAGTGACGCCGATACGCGACCGGACCGTTCGTTCGACCGCTCGTGGCTCGCGGTCGCGTTCGTCGCGCTCGTGGTCGCGGCGGCCGCGAGCGCCGGCGTCGCGCTCGTGCTCGCCGAGTCGTCCGTCGCCGCCGGCTCGCAGGCCGCGTCGGTAGGGACCGACGGCGACTGGTCCCAGCCGTACCACGACGCGGGGTACACGGGGTTCAACCCGCACGCGACGGGGCCGACGACCGAGGTCGGCCCGACGTGGGTGACGCGGGTCGGGAGCGTCGAGACGATGGCGTCGCCGACGGTCGCGGCCGGGACGGTGTACGTCGGGAACCGCGACGGGCGCGTGGTCGCGATGGACGCGGAGACGGGGCGCGTCGACTGGCGTTCGAACGTCGAGGGGATGGTGACGACCGCTGCGGCCGTCGGTCCCGAGCGCGCGTTCGTCGTCGCGCAGACGATGGAGAGCGACGACGGGAGCGAACCGGACTCGTTCGCGGTCGTCGCACTCGACCGCGAGACGGGCGCGGTCGACTGGCGGTACCCGCTCGCGGTCGACGGGAAGCCGTACGTGCACGCCGAGGACGCGCTGACGTACGCTGACGGTCGGGTGTTCGTCGCGGCGTTCGCGGGCGGGCGGGACGTCGAGAGCGCGAGCGTGGCGTTCGCGGTGGATGCCGCCTCGGGCGAGGAGGCGTGGCGGCACGTCGCCGAACGGCCGGGCGAGTATCACCTCGCCGCACCCGTCGTCGCGGACGGCGTCGTCTACCTGCTCGACGGCGCGTACGGCGCCGACCGGAGCACGTACCTCACCGGCGTCGACGCCGCGCGCGGCGACGAGGCCTTCGAGGTGGCGCTCGACGTGCACGGGCAGTCGCTCCTGTACGCGAACGGCACCGCGTACGTCGTCGGTGACGCGCTCGCGACGGTCGAGGTCGCTACGAACGGGACGCCCGTCGTCGGTCGCGTCGACGGCGTGAACGCGACGCCGTTCGAGCGCGTCGCGATAGCGAACGGGACGCTGTACGCCGCGGTCGGGAGCGTCGGGTCGCCGAACGCGGTCGCCGCGTACGACCTGGCGTCGGGCGCGGAACGGTGGCGCGCGCCCGCTGACTACGTCGACACCGCACCGGCGGTGACGCGCACGATGGTCGTCGTCGGGACGCTCGGCGAGGGCGTCGTCGCGGTCGACCGCGACACCGGCGAGCGCCTGTGGTCGGTGAACCCCCACGAGCACTTCGGGGTCGACCGACCGGTCGCGGTCGTGAACGAGACGGTGTACGCGTACGCGCCGTGGCACGTGTACGCGCTCGGCGACGACGGGACCGCAGTCGCCGGCGGGTTCCTCGGCGCCATCGGCGACCTCCTGCAGGAGAACGTCTTCCTCGGGTTGCTCGTCGGCACGCTGCTCACGGCGGCGGTCGTCGGCGTCGGGTACGGGCTCGTCGTCGTCGCCGCCGGCCGGGTCGGGCTGTCGCGCTCCCCGCCGACGTTCCTCGCCGCGCGCCTCTTCGGGGTCGACCCGGCGGCCGTCTCGCGGGCGCAGCGCGTCGTCGCCGGGCTGGCCGCGAGCGTCGCCGTCGCGTTCGCGTACGGCGTCCTCGGCAGCGCGGCGACCCTGCTCGCGCCCGTGCTCTCGAGCGTCGGGCTCCCGGGCGGCATCCTGTTCGTGCTCGGGCCGCTGAACGCCGTCGTCGGCGGCGTCCTCGTCGTCGGCGGCGCGTGGTGGCTGCTCGTCCACCGCGTCCTCCCGGCCGACGAGTCACTGCTCGACGAACCGCTCGCGGCCGTCCGCCGCGAGTGGGCGCTCGTCCACGTCGGCTACCTGCTCGCGCTCGCCGTCGTCTACCCGTTCGTGCAGTTCCTCGTCCTCCTGCTCGTGTTCCGTCCCATCTGAGACGTCGTCGTGTTCCCCATCCGGGACGCGAGCGCGTCGGCTACCCGTGCTGGAAGTGCGTCCAGTCGCTCGCCGCGTCGATAGCGGGTGGGTCGCGCATCTCGATGGCGACCGCCTCGGCCTCGACCGTGGGGTCGCCGCCTTCGGGGCCAGCCTCGCAGACGACGGTGGTCTTCGGGCCGACGTCGCCGTCGACCCACGCGCGGAGGTGGATGGGTTCGTCGATCGGCGTCGGCGCGAGGTACCGCGTCGTCAGCTCGCCGGTGACGTACATGCGCAGCGGGTCGTCGTCGAGGAGTCGGCGTCCCTCGTCGACGTAGCGCGCGGTCATCGCGGTCCAGATGCTGTGGCAGTCGACGATACTCGCGAGCAGGCCGCCGTACACGAAGTCCGGGTAGCCAGCGGCGTGGGTCGGCTCGGGGTCGAACGTCGCGACGAGCGCGTCGCCGTCGTCGCTCAGGTAGCTCTCGAGCTGGTGGCCGTCGGGGTTCGCCTGCCCGCAGCCGTAGCACGTGTTGTGCGGCCACGCGGCCTGCACGGGCTCGTCAGCGGGCCACACGTCGGGCGTCGCGTCCGCCTGCGCGTCGTTCATCTCGGGCGACGGTACGCTCGAACCCGTCTTGACGCTTGGGGGGCGCGGTCGAGGGTGCTCGACGGTCAGAGGTACTTGAGGTAGACGCGTTCGTCGTAGCCGTCGCCGCCGACGATGGTGGTGTCGGTGGCGACGTGCTCGAACCCGAGGCGTTCGTAGAACGCGGTCCCGGGGTCGTTACGGGCGAGTACCATCGCTTCGGCGCGCTCGCAGCCGCGGTCGCGGAACGCGTCGAGGGCGGCGTCGACGAGGCCGCGGCCGAGGCCCTCGCTGCGTGCGTCTGGGTGGACGTACGCGCGGAGGAGCGTCCCGCGGTCGCCGTCGACGACGGCGTGCACGAACCCGACGATGGTGGTGTCGTCGTCGGTCGTCTCGTCGCTGGCGGCGTCGGCGTCGCGGCGTTCGGCGACGAGGACGAGCGCGTCACCGCGGCGGACGTCGGCGGCGAGCTGGTCGGCCCCGTACCACGACTCGACGGTGTCGGTGATGGACTCGCGGTTCACGACGTTCGGGTAGTCCGATTCCCAGGTCGTTCGGGCCACGTCGCGGATGGCGTCGACGTCGTCCGCGGTCGCTTCCCGGAAGGTGACGCTCGCGATACTTGCCATACGTTACCATACGACGGTGTCCGTCCAAAGCGTTGCGGGTGCCACGCCGCGGGCGCCGTCCTCGACGGCGACCGCGAGCTACGGGGCGCGCCAGCCGCGGTCGCTGTGGTTCAGTCGCTCGCAGCCGTCCTCGGTGACGACGACGAGGTCCTCGATGCGGACGCCGAACTCGCCGTCGAGGTAGACGCCGGGCTCTATCGAGCACACCATCCCGGGTTCGAGCTCGCGGTCGTTCCCGGCGACGACGTACGGCGACTCGTGGACGGCCAGCCCCACGCCGTGACCGGTGCGATGCACGAACGCGTCGCCGTACCCGGCGTCCGCGATGACCTCGCGCGCCGCGGCGTCGACCGCCCGTGCTTCCACACCCGGTTCGACGGCGTCTACGCCCGCCTGCTGTGCCTCGCGGACGACGTCGTGGACGTGCTCGAACTCGTCGGGTGGATCGCCAGCGAACACGACCGTCCGCGTCTGGTCGCCCGGGTAGTCGTCGACGAACCCGCCGAAGTCGAGCACCACCGGGTCGCCGCGCTCGACGACGCGGTCCCCGTGCGTGTGATGCGGCATCGCGCCGTTCGGTCCCGAGCCGACGATGACGGGGAACGCCAGCCCGCTCGCACCGCGTTCGCGGAGCGCGCCTTCGATGTCGCCCGCCAGTTCGGTCTCGGTCATCCCCACGACGTCCTCGCCGCGCGCCCGCACCCACTCGCTGACCGCGTCCGCGACACGGCCGGCCTCGCGGAGCGCCGCCAGCTCCGCGTCGTCCTTCCGGACCCGAACGGGTTCCAGCGCCTCGCTCGCCAGCCCCCACGACGCGCCCGGGACGGCCTCGCGGAGGTCCTGCGTGAACGTCGCCCACATCGAATCGTCGACGAGCACGCGCGGCTTCCCGTCGACGCCCCACAGGACGTCGTCGAGGACGTCCTCGACGACCGCCATCGGGTCTGCGTCGTCGGCGTACGCGTGCACCGCGTCGACCCACGACTCCGCGCGGACCTGGCTCTCGTAGAGGCTCGGTACCACGAACGCGGGGTCGCCGTCCCTGGGGACGAACAGGAACAGGTGGCGTTCGGCGGGCTCCTCGTCGAACCCCGCGACGTAGTGGAGGTTCGAACTCGGGAAGAGGACGGCGAGGTCGGCGTCGGCGTCGGCGAGCGCGCGCTGCACGCGCTCGGTCCGGTCGCGGAACGTCGCCTCGTCGACGTGCGCTGTCATACTCGGGTCGTCGACCGGACGGGGCTTCAGGGTTCCCCACCGCGACCGGCGTCGTCGCCATCCGTGGTTCGAGCCACAGGTGTGTCGCTCCGGGTCCAGGCGCCCGACGGTCCCCCACGGTTCAAGAGGCCCGCGGTCGGATATCCGAGTATGACCGACCGTACGCGAGCGCACGTCTTCGTCTCGGGGCGCGTCCAGGGCGTCTTCTTCCGGGACACCACGCGACAGACCGCGCAGGCCGAGGGCGTCGACGGCTGGGTGCGGAACCTCGACGACGGGCGCGTCGAAGCCGTCTTCGAGGGCGAGCACGCCGCCGTCGAGGCGATGGTCTCGTTCTGCCACGAGGGGTCGCCCGCGGCGCGCGTCGACGACGTCGACGTCGAGTACGGCGACCCCGAGGGCGTCGACGGATTCCGCGTGCGCCGGTAGCGGTAGGACCACCTTCGCTTCCGCGCTACCTCCGCGCCGACCCCGCGTCGCCCCCGCATCGCCCCTGCGGCCCCGTCGACGCCTCCTTTTTCACGTCGGCGAGCGAACCTCCGACCATGATTTCCAGCGACAGGATGGCAGCGGTGGACGCGAACGCCGCGGCGCTCGGCGTCCCCCGGAAGCAACTCATGGAGAGCTCGGGGCACGCCGTCGCGCGCGTCGTCCACGAGCACGCCGACGCGGACGCAGGCGACCGCGTGGTCGTCGTCGCGGGCCGCGGGAACAACGGCGGGGACGCGTTCGTCGCCGCGCGATTCCTCGAGGAGTACGACGTCACGACCGTCCTCCTCGGTGCCCCGGGCGACATCGGGACGGACATCGCTCGCGAGAACTGGGACGCACTCCAGGCCGCCGAGTACGACACGCGGACGGTCGGGGACTCCACGGCGTTCTCGCTCCCCGAGTGCGACGTCGTCGTGGACGCGATGCTCGGCACGGGCGTCGCGGGCGCGCTCCGCGAACCCGAGGCGACCGCCGCTCGCGCGATCAACGACGCGGACGCGACCGTCGTCGCCGTGGACGTCCCCAGTGGCGTGAACGCGGACACCGGCGAGGCCGAGGGGGTGGCGGTCGACGCGGACCACGTCGTGACGTTCCACGACCAGAAGCCCGGACTCGTCGACCTCGACGTCGACGTGACGGTCGCGGACATCGGCATCCCCGACGCGGCGGAGACGTTCGTCGAACGCGGCGACCTCCAGGCGATATCGCGACCGAGCGACGCGCACAAGGGCGACTTCGGGCGCGTGCTCGTCGTCGGCGGCGGTCCCTACACCGGCGCGCCGGCGTTGAGCGGCCAGGCCGCGATGCGTGCCGGCGCGGACCTCGCGTTCGTCGCCACGCCCAGTCGCGTCGCGGACGTCGTCCAGGGGTACGAGGCGGGCCTCATCGTCCGCGAGCTCGCGGGCGATCTCGTGCTCGAACGGCACGTCGACCAGTTGCTCGACGAGGCGCTGGACGCCGACTGCGTCGTCCTCGGCCCGGGCCTGGGCGCGAGCGACGGGACGCTCGACGCCGTCGAGGACTTCCTCTCGCTGTACGACGGGAAGGTGGTCGTGGACGCGGACGCACTCCAGATGGTTCCCGACGTCGACACGGACGCCGACCTCCTCTGTACGCCCCATCAGGGCGAGTTCGAACGGATGGGTGGCGAGCCCGCCGACGACTGGCGCGACCGCGCCGCGAACGCCGAGGCGCTCGCCGCCGAGCTCGACGTGACGCTCCTCGTGAAGGGCGCGCACGACGTCGTCACGGACGGCGACACCACGCGCGTGAACCGCACGGGGAACCCTGGGATGACCGTCGGCGGCACCGGCGACGTCCTCGCGGGCGTCTGCGGCGCGCTGTTCGCGACCCACGACGCCGTCACCGCGGGCGCGATCGGCGCGTACGTCAACGGCGCCGCCGGCGACGCCGTCGTCGACGACCAGGGGTACGGCCTGCTCGCGAGCGACCTGCTCGACGAGGTACCGCGAGCGATGTGGGGAGAGCGCGATGCCTGAGGGCGACGACGGTGACGGCCCGCTCGGTGGCGACGACCGGACCGGGGGCGGCGGTGACCGCGAGGCGCTGACGCACGTGGACGACGGCGAGGCGAGCATGGTCGACGTCGGCGACAAACCCGAGACGGCGCGGCGCGCGGTCGCCCGCGGCCGGCTCGCGCTCTCGCCCGCGTCGGTCGCCGCGATCCGCGCGGACGACGTCGAGAAGGGCGACGTGCTGGCGACGGCTCGCGTCGGCGCTATCCAGGCGGTCAAGCACACGTGGGAGACCATCCCGCTCTGTCACCAGATACCCATCACGAACGTCGACACCGAGTTCGCGTTCGACGACGACGCGGTATCGCTCACCGTCGCCGTCGAGACCACGGGGAAGACCGGTTGCGAGATGGAGGCACTCGAAGGGGTGACGACGGGACTGAACGTCGTCTTCGACATGGTGAAAGCCGTCGAGAAGGACGGGGACGGCGAGTACCCGACCGCGCGCGTCGAGGACGTGCGCGTCGTCGAGAAGACGAAACGGCCGGTCACGGAGTGAGCTTCGAGCGGACGGCCGTGAACTGCGCTTCGGTCGTTCGCGTGGCAGTGGCTCCGTCGGCATCGAGTGTTCGGAGAAGCGATCGCCAGTTCGGTGGTGCTGCCGGCGCGTTCAGGGGGCGGTGTGCTCGTAGGCGCGCTCCGTGGCGTCGACGAGGCGGTCGACCGGGAGCGTGAACCCGAACCGACGGGTGATGAGTGCCAGCGGGAGGAGCGCGATGCCCATCGCGATGGTGGCCTGGTACAGCGCGAACAGCGTGGCAGCGAGTGCCCGTTCTATCATCGGACTTCACCCTGACGCTACGCGACTGCCTATATAAGCTTGTCGGGGGGTTTCGGATGGATGGTGGGTGAGGGTGTCTCGCGCACCCCGACGCAGTCTGGCGGTTCAAGCGGAGTTGTCTCCGAGGCGACCTGGGTGGTACTCGGGGCGCCTCTACGGCTCTCCAACCACGCGCTAACCAGGGTCGTTCGCCCCTCGTCGCCGTAGGTTCGCCATAACTTACGCAGTGATGAGCGGGAGCCACCCGGTACGCGTGACGAGCGGGAGCCAGCCGGTGCGCGTGTCGCGACCAGCGGTCGCACGCGTCGAGCGACGTCCGCTGACGGCCCGCGGCCGCGAGGACGGGGCCGTGGCACGCCACGCCGGCCCGTGGGGCGGACGAACCGCAAACCTAGCCTTGCTCGAACCCACACGGGTTGGTATGAGCAATTACCTCGTTGCGATGGAAGCCGCGTGGTTGGTTCGTGATGTCGACAACGTCGAGGACGCCATCGGGGTTGCGGTCAGCGAAGCCGGGAAGCGACTGAACGACTCGGGCAAGGAGTACGTCGAGGTGAACGTCGGCGGCACGCAGTGCCCGGCGTGCGCCGAGGTCTTCGACTCCGCGTTCGTGGCCGCGGACACCGCACTCGTCGGCCTCCTGCTGGAGATGGACGTGTTCAACGCGGACAGCGAGGAGCACGCCAAGCGCATCGCGAAGAGCGAGGTCGGCGGCGCGCTGCGGGACGTCCCGCTCTCGGTCGTGGAGACGGTCCTGACCGAGGAAGACGAGGACGACGAGTAATCGGCCGCGGGGCGTTCCTCTCGAGGTCGCGGTCGCTCGCGACCGACAACACTTTTATTACTTCGGGTAATCCCGTTCGGGTATGGAACTGCCGACGGAGGAGGAGTTACGGGAGCGCCGTGAGGCGCTCGACCTCACGCAGAGCGAGCTCGCGGACGCCGCCGACGTCTCCCAGCCGCTCGTCGCACGCATCGAGGGCGGCGACGTCGACCCGCGACTGTCGACGCTCCGCCGCATCGTCGAGGCGCTGAACGAGGCGGAAGGCGAGATACGGCGAGCGCGCGACATCATGCACGTCGACGTGGTGACCGTGCGGATGGACGACAGCGTCGCTGGCGCGATCGACATCATGGGGGAGGCCGGGTTCAGCCAGCTTCCGGTCGTCGACGAGACGGGGACGCCGGTCGGTATCATCTCGAACAGCGACATCCGCGAGCACCGCGAGGACCGCGACGTCGAGGCGCTCCCGGTCGCGGACGTGATGAACGAGGGGTTCGCGACGGTGGCGCCCGAGGCGACCGTCGACGAGGTCGACAACTACCTCGACCACCAGGACGCCGTCATCGTGAAGGACGGCGGGCAGCTCGTCGGTATCGTCACCGAGGCGGACATCGCCACGCACCTCTCGGTCTGAGCGGGCCGGGACGCGGTCGCGAGCACTCGTCGCGTCGTGCGACCGGGCGTCGAAACGACTCGAGAACGCACGCCCTAAGTATAACCGTCGGCAATTACTGTCCATGGTCTCCGAATCGACGACCAGACGGCTCGCCGGCCTCGTCGTCATCGTCGGCTCGTTCGTCCTGCTGTACGCGCTCGCGGCAGGGAACGACCTCACGCCGGCGTTCGTCGCCTCCACGCTCCCCCTGTTCGGACTCGGCGCGGCACTGGTCGTCGGCGGCGGACTCGTCCGACGGTACGTCCACCACCTCCACGGCTCGACCGAGTGACCGACGGTCGCGACCGCCGACGAACGCCGACCGACACCGTCGATGTGCGAGCGCCGTTGCTGTGACGACGTCACCGTCGAGAAAGGCTCTCCGAGCCGTGGTGGGGGACGACGCCGGGGCAGGGCGTCGCCGCGTTCGCATCACCCGGTCGGGCGTTACCGCGTTCACGCCACCCGGTCGGGCGTTACCGCGTTCGCGCCACCCGGTCGGGCGTCGCCGCGTTCGCGTCGGTGCTGGACCAGTTGCGAGCACGACGAGACGATGCCTCGTCTCCCTTCGGGTGCGTCGTCGGACCTCGCTCGTGGCCGGTGCAGGCACACGGGACCGATTCCCCCCTCCTGTCTGGTCCCGTGGCCTCCATCGAGGCCACGGCGGTCGTCCGCCGACGTTCGTATCCCAGTTCGGTGCACGGGAAATCGCCGTGCTTGTTCGATACACGTCTTTATACCCGCAGTCCGCCTTCGGATAGCCATGGTAGTCATCGTGGAGCTCACCATCGACGCGGACGCGTTCGACCTCGGGCGCGTGACGAGCGTCCTCGATGACGTACACATCGAACTGGAACGCGTCGTCCCGACCGGCCGGAACGTCATGCCGTACTTCTGGGCGGAAGCGCCCGACTTCGAGGCGTTCGAGCGCGCCGTCCGCGAGAACGAACTCGTGGAGTCACTGGAGGCGCT
Organism: Halorubellus salinus; assembly: GCF_020567525.1. Taxonomy (GTDB): domain Archaea; phylum Halobacteriota; class Halobacteria; order Halobacteriales; family Natrialbaceae; genus Halorubellus; species Halorubellus salinus. Next base: position 849,177 of record NZ_JAJCVI010000001.1, on the reverse strand, counting down.
CAGTCACGTCCACGACCGCGTGCTCTACCACGTCGTCTGGCACGAGACCGTCACGAGCCTCACGCGCATCCTCGAGAACTCCGGGGCCACCATCCTCCAGGCGCAAGGCAACGAACGATGGGTGTTCCACCTCCGGTTCCGCGACCACGTCGGCCTCCAGGACTTCCACAACAGCTGTCAAGAGGAAGGTCTCGAGTTCCACGTCGACCGCATCTACACGCTCGAAGAGGACCCCGTGGGCGCGTTCGATCTCGGGCTCACCGACGAGCAACACGACGCGCTCGTCACCGCCGTCGAACACGGGTACTTCGAGGTGCCTCGCGGCGGGAAGCTCTCGGACGTCGCCGCCGACCTCGGCATCAGCCAGCAGGCTGCGAGCGAACGCGTTCGACGCGGCGCGAACCGCGTCCTGAAGAACGTCCTGAACGACCACGGCGAGAAGCGCAACCCGTAGCCGCTTCTGGCGACGCGACCGCCGCTGCCTTACAGTTCCATCCCGCGCACAGCGACCGCGTCCCCGGCGGCGACCTCGCCGACGACGCGCCCGTCCTCGGTCGCGTCCGCGAGCGCCTCGCCCTGGCCCTCGGGGACCGCCGCGACGAACCCGGTCCCCATATTGAACGTCTCGTACATCTCACGCGGCGCGACGTCCCCGAGCTCCTGCACGACCGCGAACACGTCCTGGGCCGGGAACGGATCCTCTACCTCGTACCGGAACTCGCCCATCCGGGAGAGGTTCCGCCAGCCGCCGCCCGTGACGTGCGCCGCCGCGCGAACGTCGTGCTCGCGCATCGGCCCGAGGAGGTCCGTGTAGATGCGCGTCGGCTCCAGGAGCACCTCGCCGATGGTCTTCTCGGGGTCGGCCGGGAACGGGTCGTCGTACTCGTACTCGGACTGCACGGCCTTCCGTGCGAGCGTCAGGCCGTTCGAGTGGATGCCCGACGACGGCCACGCGACGAGTTCGTCCCCGACGGCGGCCTCGCCGTCGAACACCTCGTCCTTGTCCGCGAGCCCCGCAGCCGTCCCCGCGAGGTCGAGCCCGGAGACGACCTCGGGCATCACCGCCGTCTCACCGCCGAGGAGCGAGACGTCCGCGCGCTCGGCGGCCACCCGGAGGCCCTCGCCGACCTGCTCGGCGAACCCCTCGTCGGGCTCGTCGACCGCGAGGTAGTCGACGAACGCGACCGGCTGGACGCCCGCCGCGACGAGGTCGTTCACGTTCATCGCCATGCAGTCGATACCGACCGTCGAGTAGTCCCCGAGTGCCTCCGCGACGAGGAGCTTCGTGCCGACACCGTCGGTCGCCAGCGACAGGAACTGGTCGCCGATGTCGAGCAACCCCGCGTACTCGGTCTCGACGACGTTCCCGACCGCGTCGAGGAGTGCCGCGGTCGCCTGCTCCGACTCCTCGACGTCCACGCCCGCGTCCGCGTACGTCATCCCCTCGCCGTCGTCTGTCGGTTCGGTCGCGTCGGCGTCCTCACCGGCCGCGTCTTCGGTCATGCGTGAACGCCCGCCCGGCCAGCACATAGGTCCGTCGGAATCCCCGACCGTCGGCAACTGGGCGCCCGCGTGGAATCCCCGACCGTCGGCGACCGATCTCGCGTGGAATCCCCGACCGTCGGCGACCGATCCCGCGGGGAATCTCGAACGGATTCTAGAGAGAACCCGGAAAACCCTCTTCAACGGGAGCGGCCTTCCGTTCAGTCAGCATGGACCTCTCGCCGTCTCGCGACGACGCACTCGTCGCGGTTGCCGCCGGCGTGCTCGCGGTCGTCGGGAACGTCGCAGCGGTCGGGCTCGCGACGAACCGGCTCGTCCTCGGTCGCGTCGACGCCGCCGTCGTGAACGCGACGCCGCCGGCGCTCGTCACGTTCAGCATCGAGCAACTCGGGAGCACCGGCCACCTCCTGCATCTCGCGCTCTCGGGCGCGCTCACCGTCGGCGCGTTCGCCGCGGTCGCACTCGGCGGGCTCGCCGTCGCCCGACGCGCCGACGCGAAGGCAGCGGCCGTCACCGCCACGGCCGGCACCGTCGCCCTGCTCGCGTACGCCATGACGACGACGCCGCTCGCCGCCATCGGCTCCGGCGTCGGCGCGGCCGTCCCCGTCGCCGTCGCGCTCCTCCGGTCGTCCGGCGCGACCGTCGACCTCGACCGTCGCCGCACCATCGAACTCGTCGCGAGCGTCTCCGCGCTCGCAGCGCTCGGCTCCGCAGCGGGCATCCTCCGCACGCCAGAATCCGCCGCGGACGTCGGCGGCAGCGAACCACGAGCGATGCTCGACGCCGCCGCACCCGCCTCGTTCGACGTGGACGGCCTCGGCGGCCTCGTCTCGACGCGGCGCGCGCACTACGAGGTCGACATCAACGCCATCGACCCGTCGCGCAACGCCGCCACGCACACCGTCTCCATCACCGGCGCCGTCGACACCGAACGCGAGTTCACGATGGCGCAACTCCGCGCGCTCCCCACAGAGAACCGGTACAACACGCTCCGGTGCGTCGGCGACGACCTGAACGGCGAGAAGATAGACACCGCCGTCTGGACCGGCGTCCCCACGAACGCGCTCCTCGACGAACCCGAGCCAACGGGCGACTGCGAGTGCGTGATGCTGCGCGCCGCCGACGGCTACCACGTCCAGTTCCCGCTCGAAGCGCTCCGCGGCGGCCTGCTCGCGTACGGCATGAACGGGAAGGAACTCCCGAAAGGCCACGGATTCCCCGTGCGCGCACTCGTCCCCGGGCACTGGGGCGAGACGAACACGAAGTGGCTCACCGAGATCGAGTTCCTCGACGAGGCCGTCGACGGCTACTGGGAGAAGAAAGGCTGGGAGGGCACCGGCCCCGTGGAGACGGTCGCGAAGCTCCACGCGGTCGAACGTCACGGCGACGGCCGCGTCACCGTCGCCGGCCCCGCGTACGCCGGCACCCGCGGCGTCGACCGCGTCGAGGTCTCGACCGACGACTGCGAGACGTGGCGCGACGCCGACCTCACCGACCCGCTCCCGGGCGACGACGTCTGGCGACAGTGGAAGGCGACGCTCGACCTCGACGCCCCCACCGAGGTCGTCGTCCGCGCCACCGACGGCACCGGCCGCCGCCAGCCCGAGACGGAATCCCGGTCGTTCCCGAGCGGCCCCTCCGGGTGGGTGCGTCGAGAGGTCAGACCGTGACCCGGGCACGGCGACGACCGTGGAATGCGACGGTGATTTAACTGATGTGTTCGATACCGGGAACAGACAGGAATGGAGAAAGCGCTCTGGTACCTCCTGGTCGGCACGCGAGGCGGCCAGAGCCGCGTACGGATCATCCGCGCCATCGAGGACCGACCACGGAACGCGAACCAGCTCTCGGAGGTCGTCGACCTCGACTACAACACCGTCCGCTACCACCTCGACACGCTCTTAGAGCACGACGTCGTCGAGAAGGGCGGCGAGGACTACGGCGCGATGTACTTCCTGACCGACCGGTTCGAGCACCACCGCGAGGAGTTCGAGCGGATCACGGAGGAGATGGACTAACATGGCAATGAGTACCCTGCTGGTCGTCGCGAGCGCGTTCTCGGCAGTGAACGCCGTACTGCTTCTCACCCTCACCGCGGTCTGGGTGCGCAACTACCGGACGTTCAAGACCCCGATGACGGCGGGGCTCGTCGCGTTCTCGCTCGTGATGCTCCTGGAGAACGTCACCGCGCTCTACTTCTTCTTCTCGACGAACATGCTGTACAGCGGGGACCCGGTCGTCCACCAGGCCGTCGCCGCGCTCCGGGGCCTCCAGTTCGTCGCGCTCGTCTTCCTGACGTGGGTGACGCTGAAGTAACCCGACCGCCGCCCGTCGAACCCCGTTCCGTTCAGTTCGCCGCGACTCCCCGGTCGTCGAACGAGAATAGCCGTCGCTCTGGAGTGTAGAGCGACGGGTTAGGCCGGCGAGCCGGCCCCGAGTGGCGAACCACGCGAGATGAAAGGGGCTCCCCGTCCGTGCCGTCTACTCTCGACTCGTTCTCGTGGACGTATAACGCCTCCGATGCGTCAAGGGTTCCCTCGAGCACCGGACCGACGCCGTCGGGAGCGGTGGCGTCAGAACGCGATGGGGACGACGTCCGTGAACAGGACGAGCGCGGCGAGCCCGCCCATGACGGCGAACGCGACCGCGAACACGCCAAAACTCCAGTCCTTGACGGTCTTCCCGTCGAGCGGCCCGAAGGGAATCATGTTGAAGCCCGCAAGGAAGGCGTTTATCCAGACGCCGAGGCTCGCGACCGTCGACAGCAGGCCGCCACCGGGTGCGACGACGAACAGCGCGAAGAACACGCCGGCGAGCACGAGGTTCGTGACGGGCCCGGCGATGGCGATGAGGCCGTTCTGCTTCGGCGTGATGTTCCCGCGATGGTAGACCGCGCCGGGCGCGGCGAACAGGAACCCGACCATCGCCGACAGGATGGCGAGTCCGAGCATCTGGTAGTCCGCGCGGAACTCCGCGATCTGCCCGAAGTGCTGCGCGACGACCTTGTGCGCGAGCTCGTGGAGGAGGAAGGCGACGCCAGCGGTGAGCGCGCACATCCCGAAGAGCGTCGCGACGACCACGACCTCTCCGGAGAACAGCGCGTTCCGGAAGAGCAGGAGGACGAACGCGACCGAGAGCGCGATCCACGCGAGTCCGAGGTCGCGTATCTCGGTGTTCGAGGTCCTCACAGCCCGACCACTCCGCGGACGATGTCGATGCCGTTCTCCGCGCCCTGCACGAGGAGGTCGAGGACGCCCTGGATGCCGCCGACCTCCGGCGCGAGCCACGGGAGGACGACGACCGGGAAGAGGACGCTCGCGACGAGACTCCCGATGTTCGCCGCCGCGACCACCATGATGAGCCGGAACAGCGGCACCGCGAAGAGGTTCCGGACGACGTCCATGAGCGGGGACTCCTGGTCGTTCAGGATGTCGTTGAGCTTCCCGATGTCCGCGACGTTCACCGGGGTCTTCCGGAGTTCGACGTACCCCGCGAACCACCCGGGCGCGAGCAGGGGGTTGAGGCTCGTCATCCACGCGACCGCGCCGGCGACGCTCGCGCTCGACCAGTGCCCGCCGGCGAGCTTCGTGAGCACGAACGCGAACGTCCCGTTGAACAGGAACCACGCCGCGAACAGCCGCAGGAGGAACGCGTCCTCGGCGCCGCCGAGGACGAGGAGCGAGAAGAACGCGACGAACCCGAGCGTGATGAGGTACCCGAACAGCTTCGCGATGGAGAACCGCGACCCGGACTCGGTCCCGACGAGGTCGTCCATCGGCGGGAGCCGATCTGGGTGTTCGAGGTACTCCTCGATGCCGGCGCGATGCCCGGCGCCGACGACCGCGACGACGTCGTAGCCCTTCTCGCGGAGCGCGACGAGGTTGTGCGCGATGTACGCGTCGCGCTCGTCGATGAGCGCGCTCGCCCCGCCGGGGCTGAACTGGCGGAACTCCTCCATCATCACCGTCACGACGTCCGCGTCCGTCATCTGGTCGACGTCGAACTCCTCGACGTCCTCGCCGCTCCCGACGCCGAGCGCGTCGAAGAACACGCCGAGTGCGACGCCGACTGCGATGCCGCCGCCGATGCCGACGAACCCGCCCGCGAGCAGGTTCCGGAGCGGCCCGGCGACGATGCCACCGAGGTACGGGTCGAGGACGCCGGTGACGGCGACCGCGGCGCCGACGCCGATGCCGACCGCGGCGGCGGCGACCATGCTCGTCCACTCGTCGAGGTAACGGTCCGTCACGGTCAGTGACGCGTACCCGACGACGCCAGCGGCGAGCCCCCCGCTCGCGATGGAGAGCAGGCCGGCGTCGGTGAGCACGCCCGCGAGCGGCAGCCCGAACCCGAGGAGAGGCGCGAGGAACACGCCGAGGACGAGCCCGACGGTCACGCCGACGAGGCGCGGGTCCGCGGCCCCGAACGCGAGCCCGCTCGCGGTCTGGAGCTTCTCGAAGAACGTCATCCGCTTCCAGAACCGCTGGATGGTCGTCTGGATGTCGCGGTCGACGAGCGCCACGCCGAGCCCGCGTTCCTCCGCGGACTCGACCGCGGCGAGCATGTCCGCGCCCGGCGTCACGTCGAACCGGTCACCGAGGCGCGCCTGCACGTAACTCAGCATCCAGTACGCGAGGAACTGGAAGACGGTGTTCCCCGACAGGAGGTCCGTCGGGTCGAGGTCGTCGGGCGTCTCCCCGCGGAGCTGCCGGTACCGGCCCTCGTCGAGTTCGACCGCGACGACGTCCGGATGTCGCTCATCGATCGTCCGTTCGACCTCGTCGACGGACTCCTGGGAGACGTGCGCCGTCCCGAGGACGTGCACGCTCCCCTCGCCGTCCGCCGGGTCCGGTGCCGTCGGCCCCGGCGTCGGCGGTGCCACGTCAGTCATCACTCCACGCTACCGCGTGGCCTCATAAACACGTGTCGGACCGTGCCAGCGCCCCACGCACTCCCCGCCGGCGGTTCCGGGCCCGCCAGCGAGCACGACGCCGGGACCCGAACCGATACCACGCTGGTCGCCGTACGCGAACGCATGACACTCCCCGATGGCGTGCACGACCTCGCCGTCCCCTACGAGCACGACGGCAGAGCACTCGAACTCCACCCCGTCGCCGTCGAGACCACGCGCGGACTCGTCCTCGTCGACGTCGGCCTCCCCGGCGCCGTCCCGAAAATCCGCGAAGCACTCGACGCCGCCGGGTTCGCACTCGCCGAGGTCTCGACCGTCGTCCTCACGCACCACGACGGCGACCACGCAGGCGCACTCGAAGCCCTCGAAGACGAGGTGGACGCGTTCGTCGTCGCGCACACCGACGAGGCGCCGTACGTCGATGGCCGCGAGTTCCCCGTGAAGGCCGACCCGGAGAGCGACCGGTACCCGCCCGCGACCGTCGACCTCGAACTCGTCGGCGACGAAGCACTGAACACGACCGCCGGTCCGATGCGCGTCGTGAACACGCCCGGGCACAGCCCCGGTCACGTCTCGCTGTACCTCCCCGACCACCGCCTCCTCCTCGCCGGCGACGCGCTCGTCGCCGACCACGGCGACGACCGCCTCCACGGCCCGAAACCCCAGTACACGCCCGATCAGGAACGCGCCCACGACTCCCTTCACGCGCTCGCCGACCTCGACGTCGACCGGACGCTCTGCTATCACGGCGGACTCGTCGACGACGGCACCGACCGCATCGCCGACCTCGCAACGCAACCGCTCGACGACTGACGACGAGAGTTCTACGGCGACACGGGATCTCGCGACACGACGCCGTGGCTATGCGAGGGTGAAAACGGTTGAAGAAGCGGGAGCCGCTTAGATGCGGCCGACGGATTCAACGCTGATGGACTCGACGCCCTCAACCTCGGCGAAGCCCTCCTCGACGGCTTCCGTCCCACCTGCGTCGTCGGGGACGATGACCGTCGGCAGGAGTGCGACGAGACCGAACGCGACATCGTCACGCTCGACGCCGTTGATTTTTGCGCCCTCGGGGAGCGAATCCTCGAGACGGTCCTGGAGGTCGTCCAGGTCGATCTCGGGGCTCTGCGGCATGACCTTGATCTTCGCGGCGACCTTCCCCATTGTTATGGCCCCTCGAAGCCGCAGTCGTCACACTCGTAGAGGTTGCTCTGCTTCCGGCACTTCGCGCATCGGAAGATGACGTCCCCGCAGTCGGGGCACTTGAAGCGCGCGGCGTTCGTGCCTGCGATGTTGAGCCCGCAGGAGATGCACCGGCGCTGCTCCGTTGTTCGTGACTCGCTCATACAACACCGTGTGAGGCGTTTGGGTATAACGGTTGTCTTTCTTGCCGACTCCCTGAGCATCCGGCGACCGCCAGGTCGCCGGTTCCAGAGGTGTTCTGCACTGACCGCAGGGGCAGCCTGCGAGCGCATGGTCGCAGGGTCCGGTTCGTCCGTGCGTCAGCCGAGGGCGATGGGGAGGGTGAGGACGCTCATGAGGTGGACGCGTTTGACGCCGAGGCGGACGGGCGCGAGACCGACGACGGTGGCGACGGCGAACAGACAGCAGCCGACGACGCCCGCGAACGTCCACGCGGCGAGTGCGAGGGCGAGGAGGGCGAGTGCGACGACGGTCCGCTGGTCGGCCGCGCCGACGACGGCGAGGTAGCGGTCGCCGACGGTGACGACGACGAGCGCGCCCGTGACGCCGGCGACGACGACCGCGGCGACGAGCACGGGAAGGACGAGCGGTGCGCCGATGTCGTCGAACGCGACGAGGACGCCCGTCCGCGGCGTCCCGAACGCGACGAGCGCGAACACGGCGAAGATGGCGTTCGCGGTGTTGACGCCGGAGACGGTTGCGAGGTAGCCGCGGTCGCCGGCGTCGCCGGGGACGACCGCGAGCGCGAGGACGGCGGCGACGCCGCTGGAGACGCCGGGGAGGTAGCCGACCGCGCCGCCGCCCGCGGTGCCGGCGAGCGCGGCACCCGCGAGTGCGACCGGCGACCCTCGCAGAGCGGCGTCGCCCTGCGGCGGGACGCCGTCGCCGTCGAGCGCGTCCAGGAGCACGGGCGCGCCGAACAGCCCGCCGAAGATCGCGGCGAGCACGCTCTCACCGAGCGGCCCCGACACCTCGACGTCGAGCGCGAGCGCGCCGAACCCGCCCGCGAGAGCGGCGACCGCGACCGCGGCCGCGCGGTGCCGCCACGACCGCTCGGTCGCCGCGAGCGCGAGCGTCGCCACCACGAGCACCACCGACAGGTGCGCGTTCAAGACCGGGACGAGCACGCGCATCGCTTCCGTCACCGGCCACGCCGCGACGAGCGCGAACGCACACGCCCCGAGACTCCCGAGCGCCGACACCCGGAGCGCCTCCCGCCCCCGCCCCGCCAGCACGAGCCGATGCCCCGGGAGCGCCGTCGCCGCCATCGCCGCGTCCGGCACCCCGAGCGAGATCGCGGGCACCACGTCCACGAACGAATGCGTCACGCCCGCACCCAGGACCGCCACCCCGACCGCCAGCGGACTCCCCGGCATCGACGGCGCGACGCCGGCGAGCAGGAGCGCGAACGCGTTCGCGTGCACGCCCGGCGTCAACCCCGACACGCACCCCAGGCTCACGCCCACCACGAGCCCCACGGCCACGTCCACGCCCACCATCACCGACCGTGGCCGCGCCATCGCGGAAGAACCCACGCACCGCTCGCCGAGGCACCTCACCACCGCACGCACAGGGAGCCCACCGCGAGACAGCGCCACCGCTACCCGGTCGACGCGTCAAAGAAAGGTCGAAAGCTAGTCGAGCGCGCGTTCAGCCGAAGAGGTCGCCGAGGCCCTCGCCGCTGGCCTCCTCGTCCTCGTCGTCGTCGCTCGTGTCCGGGACGTCGGACGTCTCCTCGACGTCCTCGTCCTCGTCGTCGCCGCTCTCGTCGGCGGACTCGTCGCCACCGGCTGCGCCGCCCGCTGCGGCACCGCCCGCGGGGACTGCGGCCGCCTCGGCGACGGCCTCGTCGATGTCGACGTCCTCGAGCGCTGCGACGAGCGCCTTGACGCGGGATTCCTCCACGTCGACGCCGGCGGCCTCGAGCACGCCCGTGATGTTGTCTTCGCTGATCTCTTCGCCCGTCTCGTTCAGGATGAGTGCTGCGTAAACGTACTCCATTGTGATTTATCCGAACATGTTGCCGAGCGCGTCGCCACCGGCCTCCTCGTCGTCGTCATCGTCGTCGTCGGAGTCCTCGGCGTCCGCCTCGGTATCGTCTTCTTCAGTAGTCGATTCGTCCTCGCCCTCGTCAGCAGCGTCCTCGGCGGCCGCCGCAGGCGCTTCCACGTCCTGCAGTTCCTCCGGGAGCGCCTCGGGGTCGTCGACCATCGCCGCGAGCGCACGCACCTGCGCGTCCGCCTTCGCGACGAGGTCGTCCGCGAGGTCCGGGCTCTCGATCGCTGCCTGCAAGCCGACGGACTTCGCTTCGCCCGTCGCCTTCGCGAGCAGCGTCGACGCCGTCTGCGCGGTCGGATAGACCGCGTTGACGGAGAGGTTCCGGGCACCCGCGGCAGCTGCGGCGACGTCGTCGCGGTACGCGTCGACGTCGATGTCCAGGTCCTCGGGGTCGAACATGACGCCCTCGGAGAACACGGCGCGGAGGTCGAGCCCGACTTCCTTGGGCTCGATGCCGAGTTCGCTCAGGACGTTCGCGAGGTCGTCGGAGACCTCCTCGCCGGCCGAGAGGACCGTGGAGTCCTCCGTGACCTTGATGGAGCCCTCCATGATGCGCGCCTGCGCACCGACCTGCTGGAGTTCGCCGACGAACGGCCCGGGGTCGACGCCGGTGTCGCCCTCCGGGATGACGATGTCGTTCGGCGCGACCTCGCCCGCGTTGATCGGGGCGGGGGTCTTCGACGCTTCCAGCGTCTTGTAGAGCGCGAACGGGTTGTCGTTCGTCCCGATGAGACCGACCTGACCGGCGATGTGCTCGGTCAGGTCCTCGACGCCCTCGTCGACCTCCTCGAGCGCACGCACGAGGAGCGTGTTCCGGCTGACACGGAGTTCCGTGTTCGGCCAGAGGTCCGCGCGCATCGCCTGGAGCTGTCGGCTCGGGATGCCCGCGATGTTGACGACACCGACCGAGTCGTAGGACTCGATGGTCTCGACGAGGTCCGCGACCTCCTCGCGCTTCCACTCGGGGAGGTTCTCGGTCTTGCGCTCCGCTTCGGCGCTCATGCGGGCACCTCCACGCTCGGGCCCATCGTCGTCTTCACGAAGATGGAGTCGATGTTGAGCGGGCCCTTCTCGAGGTTCGCCTCGAGACGACGGATGATGACGTCGATGTTGTCACCGATGTCCTCGTCCGTCATGTCCTCGGCGCCGACGCGCGTGTGGAACGTGCGGCGGTCACCGGAACGGAGCTGGACCGTGTTCTTCATGCGGTTGACGGTTTCGACGACGTCGTCGTCTGGACCGAGCGGGGTCGGCATCTTCCCGCGGGGACCGAGGATGGTCCCGAGGTAGCGACCGACGTCCTGCATCTTCGCCTCTTCGGCGATGAAGAAGTCGGTCTCCCCAGCGAGGTCCTTCGCTGCGTCGTCGTCGTCTCCGAGGTCGGCCAGATCGTCGCCGTCGAGAACTTCGTCGGCGACGTCTTCGGCGCGGAGTCCCGTCTCGCCGTCTGCAATGACGACGATGCGGGTCTCTTGGCCTGTTCCGGCCGGCAATACCACTGACTCGTCGATACGCTTCGACGGGTCGTTGAGGTCGAGGTCGCGCAAGTTGATCGCGAGGTCCACCGTCTCCCGGAAGTTCCGGTCGGGTGCGTCCTCGAGTGCGCGAGAGACTGCGTTCTCTATATCCTGGTCTGCCATCGTTCACCTCCGTAGTACGCGTAGTGCTCCTACGGGTCAGTGAAACAGGCGAAGCCTGTCTCGCTTGGAACGTGACCCAACGGACTCTTAAACCCGTCGAAGTGCTGGACCTACGGGAGCGCGACGCAGGGCCGTGCGTGGTGGCCGTGCGAACGGCGGGGTGAATCGCCCAGTGCGCTCATATGTGTGTCCCGCGTGAGTTCGGTCAGATGCGCCTGTCGACGACGCTCGTCGGCCTCCTGGTCGTGCTCTCGGTCGTCCTCGGGAGCACGGTCTACGCGGGGTTCGCGTTGCACGCGGACGACATCGTCGACCACGAGCAAGCGAGCGTGAACGAGACGGCGGCGACGGTCTCGCACAACCTCCACACGCAACTCGAGGCGAAGGAGCAACTGGTGCTGGTCGGCTCGCGGATGCACGGCATGGCCGACCACGGCTCCGTGGACCAGTCGGTGGCGTTGCACGACTTCCTGACGACGTCGCAGTTCGACGGTGGGAGCGTCGTCGCGGCGAACGGGACGGTGATGGCGTTCGACGCAGAGGACACGAACGAGACGGAACGCGAGCGCGTGGTCGGGGCGGACCTGCGCGACCGGCGGTACGTCCAGGAGGCTCTCGATGGCAGGGTGTACGTGAGCGAGCCGTTCCGCGCGGACTCCGGGAACCTCGTCGTCGTCGTCAGCACGCCCGTCCGCGACGGGATGCAGGTCGTCGGGACGCTGAACGCCGCCATCCACATCGAGGACCCCGAGGCGGACCAGCACGGCGTGTTCTCGGACCTCAGTCACCTCGTCGGCCCCGACCAGACCGTCACCGTGCACTCGAAGTCGGGGACGCTCTACGACGGCGACCCGATCCCGGGACGCACGTTCCGCGCGACGGAACCGGTCGCGCAGACGGACTGGGTGGTCGTCGTCGAACAGGACCGGTCGGCCATCACCACGCGCCTCCAGTGGGTGTCCGTCGTCCAGGGCGCCGCGCTCCTCGTCGTCCTCTGCTCGGTCGGCGCCGTCGGCTACTGGACGTACCGGACGAACATCCGGCAGATAGCGGACCTCCGCGCCGGCCTGAGCGCGCTCGAGAACGGCGAGTACGACGTCGACGTCGAGCTGTCCGGGACCGAGGAGTGGGACGAGATCGACGACCGCTTCAATCGCGTCGGCATCCGCCTCGAGCAACGCGAGAGTCAGCTCAGGGTCCTGAACCGCGTGCTCCGACACAACGTCAGGAACGAGATGAACCTCGTGCTCGGGCACTCGAACTCGCTCCGCGAGGACGACGCGGACGTGGAGAAGCACGCCACAGCCATCGAGGCCGCGGTGCAGGATACCCTCGAGATCAGTGACAACGCGCGGATGATAGAGGACCGCATCCGGGACGCGACCGCGGGTCGCGCCCCCGCACCGCTCTCGTCGGTGGTCGCGGAAGCGACCGCGGCCGCCGACGGGCCGTCCGCGGCGAACGTCACCGTGGACGTCCCGGACGACGTCGTCGTCGCGGACGGGGACGGGGTCCGCACCGCGCTCGCGGAACTCGTCGAGAACGCGCGCATCCACAACGACAGACCGCCCGCGGACCGCGACGTCGCCATCACCGCGCGCGACGACGAGGACCGCGTCCACCTCACCGTCAGCGACAACGGCCCGGGGCTCCCCGACGTCGAACGCGACCTCCTCGCCGGCGGCCTCGACGCCTCGCCCGTCGACCACGGCGAAGGCCTCGGCCTCTGGATCGCGCGCTGGCTCGTCGAACGCGCCGACGGCACCATCACGAGCACGTGCGACGACGGAACGGTCGTCCACGTCGACGTCCCGACCGTCTACCCGGAGCACTGAACCTGGCTGCACGACGCTGTCGCTGAGGGCTACGTCGAAACGAGTGAGAGAATGCCTGTGGTCAGGCGTCAGCGAACGTGTCGTCGTACTCGCCCGCGTCGATGCGCTCCTTGAACTCGCGCGGGTTCTCGCCTTCGATCGTCACGCCCAGCGACGTGCACGTCCCGACGACTTCCTTCGCCGCTTGCTTGGAGTCGTACGCGAGCAGGTCCGTGAGCTTCTGCTCGGCGATCTGCTTGACCTGGTCGACGGTGAGGTCCGCGACGAACTCCTCGTGGGGTTCGCCGCTTCCGGTGTCGAACCCGGCTTCGTCCTTGATGAGCTCCGCGGTCGGGGGTACACCGACCTCGATGCTGAACGAGCCGTCGTCGTCGTACTCGACGGTCACGGGGACTTCCGTCCCGTCGAACGCTTCCGTCTGTTCGTTTATCTCACTGACGACAGCCTGCACGTCCACGGGTGTGGGACCGAGCTCGGGACCGAGCGGCGGGCCAGGGTTGGCCTGTCCACCCGGAACGAGCACTTCGATGGTTCCAGCCATACTCGATAGGTGCCTCGGGCGAGTTTTAACCCTTACCTTTCTCGGGCGACGTGTCGGCCGGGCTGCATCGGTCGGGTCGCGAGCGCGCCCGTCTCCGGCCGTGTTGCGGCGTGATAGCGTTCCGCAACGGCAACGCTTACCCGGGTTCCGAGTGTAACCTTGCGTGTATGTCCAAGCAAGTTCATTCCGTCTCCGAGGAAGGGTTCAGTACGACGACGACGATTCGCGACTTCGAGCAGACGGTCGACGCGACAGGCGAGGACGCGCCTGATACGCTCGAGACGCTCCTCAGCACGTACGCGGCGTGTTTCGTACCCGCGCTCCGCGTCGCTGCCGAGCAGCGGCAGGCGGGCGACCTCGGGCACGTCGAGATCGACGTGACCGGCGACCTGAACGACGACGACAAGCTCGCGGCGATCAGCTTCGACGTGTCCGTCGCGGGCGACGTCGGCGACAAGGCCGAGGCGGTCGTCTCGCGCGCCGAGGAGCTGTGCAAGGTCCACGACGCCCTGAAGACCGACCTCCACGCGGACGTCTCGCTCACCGGCGACGCGTTCTGAGACGCACTCGGTAGCGCTCGCCAGCAGCTAACTCGTTTTCTTCGAGTGATTGCAGCGGAACGCTGATACGACGCGTGGGCGTAGCCGTGGGTATGACCGAAGAGTGGACGAACCGCGTCGTCGGCGAGCGGATGTCCGTCGACCAGGAGTTCAACGACCGCGTCACTGGGTCGGAGTTCTCGAACCAGGAGTGGAGTCTCATCATGAGTGCGACGCAGTACACCATCGACGACCCCGACGACCCCGAGGCGGCGAGTATCGTCGTCGACCGCGACGCGACGAACCTCGAGGCCATCATGCCGGAGCTGGAGAACATCCAGGAGCAGATGGGCGCGCTCGGTGGCGCCGGCGGCGGGAAGAGCGACGTCGGCGGGTCGGGCGGGAGCTTCTTCGATGGCGTGAAGAGCGCGCTCGGTCTCGGCGGTGGCGGGTCGAGCGACGAGGACTACGCGGCCCGCGCCGAGACGGCGCGCGAGCTCGCCGGCGAGTACGGGCGCGAACTCCAGAACCACCTCGAAGCGAAGGGTCGCTGGGAGGAGGTGTGCGCCGTCGCCGCCGCGGAGGACGCTGGCGGGAGCGAGGGAGCCAGGGAGGACGCTGGCACGACCGACGGAGCGGACGCTGGTCGCGACGAGTAACGACGGAAGAACGGCTGTGAACGGTTAGAGTTCGTCGAGGATGGCGTTCCCGACGTCTCCGGTGGTCGCGTTGCCGCCGAGGTCGGGCGTCCGCGGGCCGGCGTCGAGCACCGTCTCGACGGCGGTGCGGACGCGCCCCGCTTCTGCGTCGTACCCGAGGTGCTCCAGCAGCATCGCCGCGGAGAGCACGGTCGCGCTCGGGTTCGCGACGCCGTCGCCGGCGATGTCGGGTGCGCTCCCGTGCACGGGCTCGAACAGGCCGTTCTCGCGGCCGACGTTCGCGCTCGGCAGCAGCCCGAGGCCGCCGACGAGGCCGGCGGCGAGGTCCGAGAGGACGTCGCCGGCGAGGTTCGGGCAGACGACGACGCCGTAGTCCGTCGGGCGCTGCACGAGGTGCATCGCCAGAGCGTCCATGAGCGCCTCCTCGAACTCGCGCTCGTCGACCGCGGGGTGGTCGCGCGCGACCTCGCGGCAGCGGTCGAGGAACCGGCCGTCGGTCTCGCGCATCACGTTCGCCTTGTGCGCGACGGTGACGTCGTCGTAGCCGTTCTCGACCGCGTAGTCGAACCCGAACTCGGCGATGTCCCTGGAGGCGTCGTCGGTGACGACCCTGGTGAGCGTCGACACGCCGTCGGCGATCTCGTCCTCGATACCCGCGTAGACGCCCTCGGTGTTCTCGCGGACGAACACGATGTCCGTCTCGGGCTGGAGCGCGTCCACGCCTGGGTACGCGCGCGCCGGCCGTACGTTCGCAAACGAATCCACTGCCTCGCGGAGCGGGAGCACGACGTCGGCCGCGGTCTCGCCGGCCGCGCCGAAGACGGTCGCGTCCGCGTCCGCGACGGTCTCGTACGTCGCGTCGGGGAGCGGGTCGCCGGTCTCCGCGGCGACCGCGTCGCCGGCGTTCGCGTGCACGAACTCGAAGTTCCCGACCGCGTCGAGGACGTCGACGGCGACCGGAACGACCTCCTGGCCGATGCCGTCGCCGGGGACGACCGCGATGCGTTCGGCGGTCACGCGTCGCCCCCGCCGTTCGCGGTCGCGTCGTCGCCGGACGCGTCGATGCGAGCGCGTGCGTTCGCGACGACGTCGTCGTCGACGTACGGGAGGCTCGCGGCGGTGTCCGCGACCGCGTCCGCGTTGCTCGCCATGAGCGCGGTCGTGTCCCAGACGCCGTCTACGAGCGCCTTCCGCTGCGCGTCGTCGACCGTCACGTCGACGGTGGTGTCGCCGTACGTCACGGTCTCGTCCGCGACGTCCACGTCGACGTCGCCGTTCGGGTGCTCGTCCACCCAGTCCTGGATGGCCTCGACGGTCGCCTCGTCCGCGGTGACTGTCGGGATGCCGAGCGCGAGGCAGTTCCCCGCGAAGATCTCGGCGAAGCTCTCGCCGACGAGCGCGTCGATACCCCACCGCATCAGCGCTTGCGGGGCGTGCTCGCGCGAGGACCCACAGCCGAAGTTCTTGTTCGTGACCATCACGCTCCCCGACCGGAACCGGTCCTCGTTCATCGGGTGCGCCTTCTCCTCGTCGTCGTCCGTGAACCGCTGGTCGAAGAACGCGAACTGCCCGAGGCCGTCGAACGTCACGACCTTCAGGAAGCGCGCGGGGATGATCTGGTCCGTGTCGATGTCGTTCCCGCGGATGGGGACGCCGGTCCCCGAGACGTGCTCGACGATCTCCGCCGGGCCGTCGTTCCCGTCGCTGGCGTCGCTACTCATGCTTCGGTCACCTCCTCGGGGTCGACGCGGTCGACGTCGCGGACGTCCGTCACCTCGCCGTGGATCGCCGCCGCGGCGACCATCTGGGGGTTCATGAGGATGGTCTTCCCCTCCTTCGACCCCATGCGGCCGACGAAGTTCCGGTTCGACGAGCTCGCGCACGCCTCGTCGCCCTCAAGCTGGTCCTCGTTCATCCCGAGGCACATCGAGCAGCCCGCGTTCCGCCACTCGAAGCCGGCGTCGCGGAACACGTCCGCCAGCCCCTCCTCCTCGGCGGCCTTCTGCACGCGCTGGCTACCGGGGACGACGAGCGCGCGGACGTCCTCGTGGACCTCGCGGCCCGCGACGACGCTCGCCGCCCGACGCAGGTCCGGGAGTCGCGCGTTCGTACAGGACCCGAGGAACGTCACGTCCACCTCGTAGCCCGCCATGGTGTCGCCGGGCTCGACGCCCATGTGCTCCTGTGCGCGCCGCGCCGTGTCCTGCTTGTCCGCGGGCAGGTCCTCGGGGGCGGGGATGGGTTCGTCGACGCCGACGCCCTGCCCGGGCGTCGTCCCCCACGTCACCATCGGCGGGAGCGCGTCCCCGTCTATCTCGACGACGTCGTCGTAGGTCGCGTCGTCGTCGGAGCGGATCGACTCCCAGTACGCCTTCAGTTCCTCGTACTCGTCGCCGTCGGGGACGCGGTCGCGGCCCTCCAGGAACTCGTAGGTCGTCTCGTCGGGGTTCACGTACCCGGCGCGAGCACCGCCCTCGACGCTCATGTTGCAGATGCTCATCCGACCCTCCATCCCGAGCGCTTCGACCGCGCTCCCGCCGTACTCGTAGACGTACCCGACGCCACCGTCCGTACCGAGCTTGCGGATGATCTGGAGGATGACGTCCTTCGCCTCGACGCCGTCCCCGAGGTCGCCAGTGACGTCGATGCGGCGGACGTCCTGCTTCTCCATCGCGATACAGCCCGTCGCGAGCACGTCCCGGATCTGGCTCGTGCCGATACCGAACGCGAGCGCGCCGAACGCGCCGTGCGTGCTCGTATGGGAGTCCCCGCAGACGATGGTCTTCCCGGGCTGCGTGAGGCCCTGCTCGGGGCCGACGACGTGCACGATACCCTGGTCGCCGGTGCCGGGATGCGAGAAGTCGATGCCGGCGTCGCGGACGTTCTCCTCGAGCTCGGTCATCATCGTCTCCGCGGCGTCGTCGTCGAACGGCCGCGACTGGTCGGCGGTCGGCACGATGTGGTCGACCGTCGCGTGCGTCAACTCCGGATAGGCGACGTCCATGTCCCGCTCCTCGAGCATCCCGAACGCCTGCGGGCTCGTCACCTCGTGCACGAGGTGCAGCCCCACGAACAGCTGGTCCTGGCCGGTCGGGAGGGTGTCAACCCGATGGCGTTCCCAGACCTCGTCGTAGAGCGTGCCCTCGCTCATTCCTCTGTGACGTCGGTCGTGTCGCCGACGCGCTCGAACATGCGATTCCCGTGACCCCCGCTCGGGGCCTCGTGCGATACGTCCTTCATCGGCGTTCCGTCCGCGTCGTCCTCGGCGTCGTCGTCCGGGGCCGCGTCCGCGTCGTCGAACGGTTCGTCGTCCGGGGCCGCGTCCGCGTCGACGGCCGCGTCCGGGTCCTCGTCGACGGCGTCGCGTCGGCCGCCGTCGGCGACGACGGTCACGCCGTGCTCGAAGACCGACCCCATGGATTCGTTCGTGTACGGGTTCGTGTGACTGACCGCTCGCATCGGCGTCGCGTTCTCGTCGGCGTCTCGCTGGTTCTCGGTCATTGCTGTGGAATGTATCTGTTGGTTAGTCGTCCGCGGCCGCTGGCGCTGATTCCTGCTCGTCGCTCTCGGCGTCGTCGTTCCACGAGAACAGCCCGCGGAGGTCCTCGCCGACGGCCTCGATCTCGTGGTTCTCCTCGGCGCGCTTTCGCTGCGTGTAGCTCGGCCGACCGGCCTGGTTCTCCGCGATCCACTCGCGGGCGAACTCGCCGTTCTGGACCTCCTCGAGCACTTCCTCCATCTTCTCGCGAGCGTGGTCGTCGACGACGCGGTCGCCGCGCGTCAACCCGCCGTACTCTGCCGTGTCACTGACGGAGTGCCACATCCCGCCGAGCCCGTCCTCGTACATCAGGTCGACGATGAGCTTCAGCTCGTTCAGGCACTCGAAGTACGCCATCTCCGGGCTGTAGCCCGCGTCGACGAGCGTCTCGTACCCCTGCTTGACGAGCGACGTGACGCCGCCGCAGAGGACGGCCTGTTCGCCGAACAGGTCGGTCTCGGTCTCCTCCGCGAACGTCGTCTCGATGACGCCCGCTCGCGTGCAGCCGATGCCCTTCGCGTACGCCAGGGCCTCCTGAGCTGCTTCGCCGGTCTCGTCCTGGTAGACCGCGAGCAGGCCGGGCGTGCCCTCGTCGCGCTCGTAGTTCCGGCGAACGATGTGGCCGGGGGACTTCGGCGCGACGAGCGTCACGTCCACGCCCTCGGGGGGCTCGATCTGGTTGTAGTGTACGTTGAACCCGTGTGCGAACTGGAGGGTGTCGCCTTCCTCGAGCGCGGGCTTGATCTGCTCGTAGACCGCCGGCTGGACGGTGTCCGGGACGAGGACGCTCACGACGTCCGCCTGCTCGGCGGCCTCGCGCGGCGTCGCCACGTCCAGCCCGTCGTCCTCGGCGACCGGCCACGAGTCCGAGGACTCGCGCAGGCCGACCACGACGTCGAAACCGCTCTCGTGGAGGTTCAACGCGTGGGCGTGCCCCTGGCTCCCGTAGCCGAGTACCGCGACCGTCTTCGATTGGAGGTACGATTCGTCAGCGTCGTCGTCGTAGTACACCGTCGTACTGAACTCGTCGTCTGTCATGCTTGCTCCGTGGTTGCGTCGTCCACCGTTGCGTCTTTCGGTTCGCCGTCGTCGCTCGCGCCAGCGGCGTCGGCGGGTTCGCCGCCGTCGGTGGCTGCCGCCGCCGCCTCGGTCTGCCCGGTCGTCTCCGCCGGTGGTGTCCCGGCCGTGCTGTCCGTGCCCCGGGCCTGGGCGGCCGTTCCCGTCCGCGTTATCTCGCGCACGCCGAACTGGCCGAGCGTGTCGATCGCGCCCTCGATCTTCTGTCTGGAGCCCGTGACCTCGACGGTCACCGTCTCCCGGGACGCGTCGACGGTCCGCGCGTCGTACATGTCCGCGACCGCGGCGACCTCGCTCGGGTCCGCCGCGTCGACCTTGATGATCGCGAGCTCCCGACGCACCGCGTCGGGGTCGAGCTCGCGCACCGAGATGACCGGGACGAGCTTCCGCAGTTGCTTCTCGACCTGGTCGATGCCCGGGTCGGGCTCCTCGACGACGACCGTGATGCGCGCACGCTCCGGGTCGTTCGTCGCACCGACGGTCAGACTCTCGATGTTGAACTGTCGGCGACTGAAGAGACTCGACACCTCCGACAGCACGCCGGGCTCGTGCGCGACCAGCACGCTGATGACCGCACGCCGTGGCTCGCGCTCCGCCTCGACCTCCGGGTCGATGCGGATGCCCTGCGAGTTCCGCTTCCCGCGCGGCACCGGACGCTCCCCCGGCGTCGGCCCTTCCAGGCCCTCGCGGCGATGGTCCGCACGCGCCCGCGGCGCAACCGTCTCGTCGTGCGATTCGTCACCCGTCCGCTGCGTGCTATCAGTCGATTCGCCCGCTGCTCGCTGTGCGTCGTCAGTCGATTCGCCCGCTGCTCGCTGTGCGTCGTCAGTCGATTCGTCGCTCATAACTGGTCCTCCGCCAGCGCGAACTGGCCGTTGTCGCCACCGCTCGGAACCATCGGGTAGACGTTCTCCGCCGGGTCGACGCGGAAGTCGACGACCGCCGGCCCGTCGTACTCGACGGACTCCTGGACGGCGTCGGCGACCTCGTCGTACTCCTCGACCGCGATGCCCTTCGCGCCGAAGGCCTCCGCGAGCTTCGCGAAGTCCGGACACCACCCGTAGTCGCTCGCGGAGTGCCGGCCGTCGAAGAACGCGTCCTGCCACTGGCGGACCATCCCGATGTACTCGTTGTTCAGGACCGCGACCGTGACGTCGAGGTTCTCGCGGACCGCGACCGCGAGCTCCTGCATCGTCATCAGGAACGACCCGTCGCCCTCGAACGCGATGACGGCGGCGTCCTCCTTGCCCTCGGCGTCCGCGGCGATGCGTGCGCCGATGGCGGCAGGGAGCCCGTACCCCATCGTGCCGAGGCCGTGACTGCTCACCCACGTCCGCGGTTCGGTGTACGTCCAGTACTGCGCCGCCCACATCTGGTGTTGGCCGACGCCGGTCGTGACGATGGCGTCGTCGCTCGTGGCGGCGTCGTACGCCTCGACGACGAACTGCGGCTTGAGGGGTTCGTCGCGCGGCGCGGCGTAGTCCATCGGGTACTCGGACTGCCACTGCTTGCACGTTGCGCGCCACTTCGTCGCCGACGGCTGCTCGTCCATCGCGGCGTCCAGCTGCGTGAGGACGGTTCCCGCGTCGCCGACGAGCGGATGATCGGCCTCGACGTTCTTGCTGATCTCCGCGGGGTCGATGTCGATGTGGACGACCTCGGCGTCGGGCGCGAACGTCTCGATACCGCCAGTGAGGCGGTCGTCGAACCGGCACCCGACCGCGATCAGGCAGTCGGTGTGCGTGAGCGCCATGTTCGCGTACCCGGTACCGTGCATCCCGCCCATCTCCAGGCTCAACTCGTGGTCCTCGGGGAACGACCCGAGCGCCGGCATCGTCGTCACGACCGGGATCTCGTACTCCTTGGCGAACTCGCGGGCCGCCTCGGTCGCGTCGCCCTTGATGACGCCACCGCCGAACAGGAGCACTGGCTCGTTCGAGTCCTCGATGGTGCGCGCCGCGTCCTGCACCGCGTCAGCGGGCGCGCGCTCTTGGACGTGGTACGTGTCCGGGGGCGTCGCCGGCCCCGGCTCCCGGTCGGTGTCGCCCTGCGTGACGTCCTTCGGCAGGTCGACGAGCGTCGGCCCCGGTCGGCCCGTGGCCGCGAGCGCGAACGCCTCGCCGACGTCGTCGCCGACGCGGTCCGAGCTCGCCGCGAACGTGTTGTCCTTCGTGATGGGCGCGGTGACGCCGGTCGTGTCCGTCTCCTGGAACGCGTCGTTCCCGACGAACTCCGTCGGCACCTGGCCGGTGAGTGCGACCATCGGGTCGCTGTCCATGTTCGCGTCCGCGATGCCGGTGACGAGGTTCGTCGCCCCCGGCCCCGAGGTCGCGAGGCACACGCCGGGCCTCCCGGCGACGATCCCGTACGCGTCAGCGGCGTGCGCCGCGGCCTGCTCGTGCGCCATCATGTAGTGATTCAACTCGGAGTCGAACACCGCGTCGTAGACGGGCATGATCGCGCCGCCTTGCACGCCGAAGCAGTGCTCGACGCCGGCGTTCTCGAGGGACCGGACGACCGACTGCGCGCCCGTCGTCACCGGCGTCCGCGCGTCCGTCGTCTCGTCCGCGGCGGTCTCCGACGCGTCCGTCGTGGCGCTTTCGGCGTCGGTCTCCGTGGCGGGCTCGGCCTCCGACTCGGCGGCGGCCTGGGCGCGTTCGCTCACGCCCACCACCCCGCCGTGCGTGGCGTCGACGCCGAACGGTCACGTGACCCGGCGGTCCCCGTGGTGGCTGTCGAATGTCGGTGCGTCAGTGGCTGCGTGCGTCGTGCGTGTGTGGTGTGTGCTGCGGGCATCTGTCGTCGTGCTGTCGAACGGACTCGGTGGTGATGGTCGAACGATACGCGGGGTCGAAGGAGAGGGATAGTAGGGGCGCTTACGCCCCTACAATACCGATGGTCCGTACGACGGCACCGTCGCTCCCGGCGAGGAGCGCGCCCGCGGTCGCGACGGTCGACTGCATGTACCTCCCGCTGAAGGCGACCGGCCGTATAGCTCTTGCGGGCCGTGCAATCGTTACCGGCGCGTGCTCGCGGTCGACGACCACTGGCGGGACGGCCGCTTGCCGTCCAGCCGCCCGAACGGTCGCTGGAGCGCGGGCTCGCGGGGGGTGCTGTCGAACGGACCGAGGCCCTCACGCGCGGACCTCCTCGTGGTCCTCCTTGGTGACGCCGACCTCGTGCGCGAACGCCTCGACGTCCTGCATCGTCACGCGCTCGTCGTCGGCGCCCTTGTCCTTCACGCGCCGCGTCACGGCGCGTACCTCCTCGTCGGTCGGCTCGAACCCGGCGTCGGTCAGGCGCTCGCGGACGCTGTGCGCGCCCGTGTGCTTGCCCATCACGAGCTCGCGCGTCGCGCCGACCATCGCGGGCGTCATCACGCCCGGCTCGAACGTGTCCGAGTTCTCGATGACGCCGGCCGCGTGGATACCGGACTCGTGACTGAACGCGTTCGCGCCAGTCACCGGCTTGTTCCCCGGGACGTCGATACCGGACTTCGCCTCGACGAGCTTCGACAGCGTCGTGATCTGGGTCGTGTCGATACCGGTGTCGGTCTGGTAGAGCGACTCGACCGCCATCACGTACTCCTCGTAGGCGGCGTTCCCGGCGCGTTCGCCGATGGAGTTCACCGACACCTGCGCCTGGTCCGCGCCCGCTTCGATGCCGGCGAGCGCGTTCGCGGTCGCCAGCCCGAAGTCGTCGTGCGTGTGCACGTCGATGTTCGCGGTCGTGTGCGCGTCGACGACCTCGATGAGGTCCCCGAACCGCGTCGGGGTCGCGACCCCGCACGTGTCCGGGACGTTGATCCAGTCGACGCCGGCGTCGGTGACGGCCTCGACCATCTCGACGAGGTAGTCCTCGTCGGTGCGCGTCGCGTCCATCGGGGAGAACATCACGGTCGTCCCCGACTCGGCGACGCGCTCCACGGCCTCGACGGAGCGCTGTTTGACGTCCGCGCGCGTCGAGTGCATGGAGTCCTCTATCTGGACGTCGCTGGTGCTCGCGAACACGTGGACCATGTCCACGCCGGCGTCCAGAGCGGCTTCGACGTCCTTGTCCACGACGCGCGCCAGTCCACACGTCGTCGCTGTCGTGGAGCTGGCGATGTCGCGGACGGCCTCGAACTCCGCGTCGGAGTTCACGGGGAACCCTGCCTCGATGACGTGGGTGCCCATGTCGTCGAGCGCCGCTGCTATCTCGCGCTTGTCTTCGTAGCTGAATGAAGTCCGCGGACTCTGTTCACCGTCGCGCAGCGTCGTGTCGAAGACGCGCGCGGCGTCGATCTCAGTCGTAGCGTCCAAAGTGCCCTTGAAGAACTCGATCGCCCTGACTGGTGTCAGAGCGGGACGTGTCGTTGGATGACATCGTACTCGGTCCCAGGGGGAAGGTGGTATTAAAGCGTTCCGCCCAGACAGTTCTTGCCGGCCCCCTCCCCGTGGGCGACCATGGTCGGCGCGCGAGAAACCGCACGACTGCGGCGTGTACATACTCCTTATATATCCTTGGTCACTGCCGTGTGGTATGGTGTCGAACCGCGTTTGAACTATCGTGATGTACTTTCCTGCGAGCGCAGAATTTGACAACGAACAGAATCGGTGCTGGCGCGCGCCGCGAGCCCAATCGGTCGTCCAACTCGAAGCGCTCGGAGCACGTCCACGCGCCGGCCGAAGGGCCGCGACGGCACGGTCGCGCGAAACGACACGGTCCCGTGAGTCCGCTGTCGCGAGCGCGCACGCGACGCACGAACCGGCACCACACGTGTCATGGACGAGTCGTTAAGGGGGATGCGGTCGTACTAGTTCGTATGGCAGATAAAGAGGTCGTTCGACTCCTCAAGAAGGCGTACCAGGACGAGATCGAGACCGTGATGAACTACCAGACGAACGCCATCGTCCTCGACGGCGTGCGCGCCGAGGAGATCAAGGAGAGCCTCCAGACGGACATCCAGGAGGAGCTCACGCACTCCCAGCAGCTCGGCGAGCGCCTGAAGCAACTCGAGGAGGCGCCGCCGGGGAGCGCCGAGTTCCAGGCGAACCAGCACAGCCTCCAGCCGCCCGAGGACACCACAGACGTCCTCTCGGTCATCGAGGGCGTGCTCGAAGCCGAGGAGGACGCCATCGCGACGTACCGCGCACTCATCGACGCGGCCGAGGAGGCCGACGACCCCGTGACCGAGGACCTCGCCGTGACGCTACTCGCGGACGAGGAAGCCCACCGCACGGAGTTCCGCGGGTACCGCACGGAGTACAAACAGGACTGACGCGGACGACGCGGTGAGGGCGCGGCCGTCGCCGTATCGACCCCCGATTCTCGCGGTTACAACTCGCCGCCAGCGCCCAGCTCGCGGATCTCGCTCGCGCGTTCGCGGACCGCCTCCAGGTCGTCGTTCTCTCGCTTCCGGTCGACGTGCGAGTACACGAGCCCCATGCGGTGATTCGACCGGAGGTCGTCCTCGTGTTCGGCGAGGAAGTCCCAGTAGAGCGCGTTGAACGGGCAGGCGTCGTCGCCCGTGGTCGCGTCCGGGTCGTACGCGCAGTTCGCGCAGTGGTCGCTCATCTTCCCGACGTAGTTCGCCGAGGAGACGTACGGTTTCGTGGAGAGTGCGGGACTGGCGAACGTCCCCATGCCGACGACGTTCGGCGTCGTCACCCAGTGGTAGGCGTCGACGAACCCGAGGTGGAACCAGCGGTTGAGTGCCTGGGGGTCGGCGCCGTACGTCGTCGCGAAGTTCGAGAGGAGCATCAGGCGCTCGATGTGGTGCGCGTATCCGCGTTCGCGGACGTGCCCGACCGCCGACGCCATGCAGCGCATGTCGGTGTCGCCCGACCAGTACAGCTCGGGGAGGTCCTCGGTCGCATCCAGTTGGTTCGCGTCGGTCAGCTCGGGCATCCGGTGCCGGTAGACGTGCCGGACGAACTCGCGCCACCCCAGGAGCTGGCGGACGAACCCCTCGACGCTCGCGAGCGCGATGCCGTCCTCGCCGTCAGTCGATTCCGCGTCGTGGTACGCGTCGACGGCCGCGTCGATGCACTCGCGCGAGGAGAGCAGGCCGAGGTTGACCGCGGGCGAGAGCAGCGAGTGGTTCAGGTGCCAGGAGCGCTCTATCATCGCGTCCTGGTACGGGCCGAACGCGGGCAGGCGCTCCTCGACGAACGCGTCCAGTTCCGCGAGCGCACCCTCGCGCGTGACGGGCCAGCGGAACGGCGCGAGGCCGGCGCCCTCGTCGTGGGTCCCGTCGGCGTGCTGGGCGTCCCCGTGGACGATGGTGTCGCCGTCGTCGACGGCCGGCCACGTCTCGAACTCGTCGGCGACCCAGTCGGCGACCTCGCGAACGACCGGGTCGTCGCGGACGCCGTGGTCGGGCGGGTCCGGGAAGCGCTCCTCCGGCCGCGGGAACCCGCGGTTCTCGTCGTCGAAGTTCCACTCGCCGCCGACGGGGTCGCCGTCGTCGACGAGGACGCCCGTGCGTTCGCGCATCCACCGGTAGAACGTCTCGTGGCGGAACGACTCCGGCATCGTGCCGTCGTCGTCCTCCGCCCAGTCGTCGAACTCGTCCGGCGAGCAGAGGAACGTCTCGTTCTCGCGGACGAGCAGGCGCGCACTCGGTGCGTCGCGGTCCGCCCCTTCGCGGTCGGCGACGGCGTCGCGAGCGGCCGCGAACGTCTCCACGAGCGCCTCCCCCGAACCGTGACTCGCGGGTCGCATCGTCGCGAGGTCCGCCTCGGGGTGCTCGCGGAGGTACTCGCGGAAGCCGGCCTCGAAGGAGTCGACGCGGTGGTAGTCGACGTCGAACCCTGCCTCGCGGAGGCGGTCACGGAAGTGTCGCATCGCGGCGAACACGAGCACGAGCTTGTGCGGATGGTAGCGTTTCCGGCGTGCGAACCCGGTGGATTCGACGAGGACGACTCGGTCCTCGCCGGGGGTCGCGTCCGCGAGCGGGCCAGCTCGCGTCGTGAGCTGGTCGCCGAGAACGAGTACGTTCATGTTCGGGTGTTGGGGCGCGAGGGTGTTATCCCCCGGGCCGACGCTGTTCGGTAGTCCGTCACTGCGTGTCACGCCCGGGTCAGGTTCAAGTCGGACGCGGGCGACGGCTCGCGTATGCCGGACTTCGTCACCCCGCCACCGGTCGAACGCGGCGACAAGGTCGCGGTCGTCGCCCCAGCGTCGACGAACCCCGAGTTCGCGAGTCACGTCTACGAGCTCGGCCTCCAGCGGATGCGCGAGGCCTTCGACCTCGAACCCGTCGAGTACCCGACCGCGACCGCCGACCCCGAGTGGCTCGCCGACAACCCCGAAGCGCGCGCCGAGGACGTCATGGACGCGTTCCGCGACCCCGACATCTCGGCGGTCGTCGCGAACATCGGCGGCCACGACCAGATACGCGTCCTCCCGTACCTCGACGCCGACGTCCTCCGCGAGCACCCGACGCGGTTCTACGGGTGGTCGGACAACACGAACCTCGCCCTGTTCCTCTGGAACCAGGGCGTCGTCTCGTACTACGGCGGGTCGACGCTCACCGAGTACGCGATGGACGGCGAACTGTTCGAGTACACCCGCGAGTACCTCGGGCGCGCACTGTTCGACGACGTCATCGGCGAGTGGACCGAAGCGGACGTCTTCACCGACGAGGCCGGCGACTGGGAGGACCCCGAGGCCCTCGAGGAACGCCGCGAGATAGAGGAGAGCGACGGCCGCGTCTGGCGCGGCGGCGACGACCCCGTCTCGGGACGGGTCTGGGGCGGCTGCTACGAGACCCTCGTCGAGCAGTTCCTTGCGGACCGCTACGTCCCCGACGAACGCGAGCTCGACGGCGCCATCCTCGCACTCGAGACGAGCGAAGGCATCCCCAATCCCGACTTCGTCAAGGCGAACCTGCGCGCGCTCGGCGAACGCGGCCTCCTCGAACGGTTCGACGGTGTCCTCGTCGGGCGCGCCGCCGCCCGCAGCCACCTCGAGGACAACCCACCTGAGTGGCGCGCGGACTACCGCGACCGCCAGCGCGACGCCATCACCGACGTCTTCGAGACGTACAACCCCGACGCAGTACTCGTGTTCGACTGCGAGTTCGGACACACGTACCCGACGTGCCCCATCCCCATCGGCGGCGAGGTCGACGTCGACCCCGCGAGCGAGACGATCCGGTTCCAGTAGGCGGGAACGACTTTTCATCGAGGTGCCCGTACGGTCGGGCAGATGAACGAGAACACGCTCGCGTCGCGGGTGATGGCGTGCGGATAGTCGTCGTCGGCGCTGGCGAGGTCGGGTCGAACATCGCCGCGAGCCTCTCGGCCGACCACGACGTCGTCGTCGTCGAACGCGACCCGGCGACCGTCGAGGAACTCACGTACTCGATGGACATCCTCGCGCTCGAAGGCGACGGGGCGTCCCGCGAGACGCTCAGGGAAGCGGGCGTGGAGGAGGCGGACCTGCTCGTCGCGAGCACCGACCAGGACGAGACGAACCTCGTCGTCTGCGGGACCGCGAAGACGCTCGGCGACCCGCTCACGATCGCTCGCGTCCGCAACGTCGAACTCCTCGACACGTGGCAGGCGTCCCAGGGCGCGTTCGACGTGGACGTCATGGTGTCGACCGACCTCCTCACCGCGCAGGACATCGTGCGCGTCATCGGCGTTCCCGGCGCGCTCGACGTCGACCCGTTCGCGAGTGGGCTCGTGCAGGTCGCGGAGTTCCAGGTACCCGCCGAGAGCGACGTCGCCGGACGGACGGTCGCGGACGCCGACCGCTTCGAGTCGCTGACGTTCGCCGCGGTCGTTCACGACGGCGAGGTCGCCATTCCACGCGGCGACACTGTCCTCGAAGGCGGTGACAAGGTCGTCGTCATCGGGACGCCAGCGGGCGTCCAGGAGTTCTCGCGAACGGTCGCTCCCGGCCAGGCACTCGACGAGGCCGACGACTTCGTCGTCGTCGGCGGGAGCGCAATCGGCGCGCACGTCGCACGCCTCCTCGCGGACCGCGGCGTGCAGCCACGACTCGTCGAACGCGACCCGGAGCGTGCGCGCGAACTCGCCGAGGCCCTCCCGGGCGCGCTCGTGATGGAGCACGACGCGACGGACGTCGACTTCCTCGTCGCCGAGGGCCTCGACCGCGCGGACGCGCTCGTCGCGGCGACCGACAGCGACGAGAAGAACCTCCTCGTCTCCCTTCTCGCGCGGAACGTCGGCGTGAAGCGCACGGTCGCGGTCGTCGAGAACGGCGAGTACGCGCACCTCTTCGAGACCGTTGGCGTGGACGTCGCGGTGAACCCGCGGCGGTCGACCGCGGAGGAGATCGTTCGGTTCACCCAGGAGGGTCGCGTCGAGAACCTCTCGCTCATCGAGGGCCGCGAAGCGGAGGTCGTCGAGTTCGAGGTCGACGCGGACAGCGCCCTCACCGGTCGCCCGATACGTGAGAGCATCGGGGACCTCCCCGACGGCGTCGTCGTCGGCGCGATAACGCGCGACCACGAATTCGTCGTTCCGCGCGGCGAGACCGAGATCCACGCCGGCGACCACGTCGTCCTGTTCGTCGCCGCGGACGCACTCGAGGACGTCATGACCCTCGCATGAACGCGGCGCGTGTCGGTCCCGGCCATCGCACGAACCCGGTGCGTGTCAGTGGCGCTCGCACGAACGCGGATCGCTGCCGTCTCGACGCTCACGCGAGCGTGATGCCTCGATGAGGGTCCGCGTCGACTGGCGCGTCAGCGTCAGTCTCGTCGGCACCATCCTCAAGTGGCTCTGGGTGCCGCTGACGGGGCCGCTCGTGCTCGCCGTCGTCGACGGGAGCGCGCTCGCGCCGTTCGCGCTCACCATGGCCGCGACCGTCGTCGCAGGCGTCGCACTCGAATCGCTCGCGGACGAACGCGACCTCCGCGGCCGCGAGGCGTTCCTCATGGTGTCGCTCACGTGGCTCGCGATCGCCGTCGTCGGCGCCGTCCCGTTCGTCCTCGCCGGCGAGGGCACGCTCGCGTCGCCGACGAACGCGCTCTTCGAGGCGACCAGCGGCATCACGACCACGGGCGCGACCGTCGTCGTCGACTTCGAGACGCACTCGCGAGCCATCCACCTCTGGCGCGCGGTCCTCCAGTGGCTCGGCGGCCTCGGCATCCTCGTCCTCGCGACCGCCGTCCTCAGCCAGCTCGGCGTCGGGGGCGCACACCTCATGGAGACGGAGACGCAGACGCGCGACGTCAACAAACTCACACCGCGGATATCGGAGACCGCGCGCCTCCTCTACCGGCTCTACATCGGCCTGACCGCGGTCATGGTGGCCGTCCTCCTCGCCCTCCACTGGCTCGGCGTGGCTCCCGAGATGACGCCGTTCGACGCGGTCAGTCACGCGTTCACCGCCGTCTCGACGAGCGGATTCTCGCCGCGCGGCGAGAGCCTCGCCGCGT
The DNA here is from genome assembly GCF_020567525.1 of Halorubellus salinus. Classification (GTDB taxonomy): domain Archaea; phylum Halobacteriota; class Halobacteria; order Halobacteriales; family Natrialbaceae; genus Halorubellus; species Halorubellus salinus. Next base: position 819,273 of record NZ_JAJCVI010000001.1, on the reverse strand, counting down.
TCTCCCCCGCCGTCCAGTGGGCGACGGTCCCGTTCATGGCGCTCGGCGCGACGAGCTTCGTCCTCATGTACTTCGTCCTCCAGGGCGACCTCTCGCGGCTCCGCGAGAGCGACGAGTTCCGGTTCTACGTCGCCCTGCTCGCGTTCTTCGCCGCGACCGTCGCCGGCGTCCTCGCACTCGACGGGACGTTCGCGACCACGGAAGCGACGGTGCGCCACGCGGTCTTCCAGGTGGTCTCGATACTGACGACGACGGGGTACGCGAGCGCGGACTTCAACCTCTGGTCGCCCGCAGCCAAGCACGTCCTGTTCGTGTCGATGTTCGTCGGCGGGATGGCGGGGTCGACGACGTGCTCGATCAAGGCACTGCGGTGGCTGGTCGTCCTGAAAGCGTTCCGCCGGGACCTGTTCACGGCCGCGCACCCGAGCGTCGTCCGCCCCGTTCGCCTCAGCGGGAGCGTCGTCGACGAGGACACCATCCGCGACATCTACGCGTACACGCTCGTCAGTCTCGTGTTCTTCATCCTCGCCACCGTCTTCGTCGTCGTCGACGCCTCCCGGGTCGGCCTCGCCGTCACCGAGTTCGAAGCGATGAGCGCCGCCGCCGCGACGTTCTTCAACGTCGGCCCGGCGTTCGGCATCGCCGGCCCGCTCGCATCCTACGAGCCGTTCCCCAGGTCGACGAAACTCGCGATGGTGTTCCTCATGTGGATCGGCCGCATCGAGATCGTGCCCGTGCTCGTCCTCCTCACGCCCTCGTACTGGCGGACCTGAACCGCTCCGCGGTCGCCCGCCACGAGGGACGCGGGGCCCGCGCCGCGATGCGCGGTCAGTCGTCGCCGTTCCCGTTGTCGCCGTCGAGCGCCTCTCGACGCAACCGCTCGCCCTGGTCGGATTCGACCGTGAGCTTCGGGACCTCAGCCGGATCGCGGTCCTCGTCGATCGCGACGAACACCATGTACGATTCCGTCGTCAACTCGGTCTCGCCGGTGCGGAGGTTCTCGCGGAACACCTTCACGCGCACCTTCACGCTCGTCTGCCCGGCGTCGTAGACGTACGCCTCGACGAGCGCCGCGTCCCCCTGCGGGATGGGCGCGCGGAAGTTCGTCTGGTCCATGCGCGCCGTCACGCACTGATGGCCCGCGAACCGCATCGCACTCATCGCCCCCACCTCGTCCATCCACATCATCACGTTCCCCCCGTGCGCGGTCTCCAGGATGTTCGCGTCGTTCGGATTCACGATGTGGCGATTCCGGATGTGCGTATCCATCAACGTGGGCATACCTCGAGGCGAGACGCGCCCGCCGCTTCAGGGTGTCGGGACGACCCCACCGCACGGAGAACACGCCCACTCACTCGACGCCACGACCCGAGCCCGTAGCGCGACCCCCACGACCCGAGCCCGTAGCGCGAACACCCGGGAAACCCGGGCGCGCGGGCTGTTCGCGACCCACTCGGTCGATTCGAACGCTCGAGTACCGGCCGGCGCGCGGTGTCGCAGTCGCGCGACCGGCGGGGAGCGCGGCTGCGTCGATACCGTGCGAGGACGAGACGCGACCGCGTTGCGCGTCGCGTCGAGTCGGCTGGGGAGGGCGAGGCTGCGGTGCGGTCGCCGTGCGGACCATCACGTGTCCCGGCCATCAGTGCGGTCGCGGGCGTCGCGTAGCGGTGTCTCGACCGTCCCGTCGAGCGGTTCTCGTCCCGTCGCCACAACCGTCACCGAACCACAGAGACAGCGATTCGAGTCAACAAAACTATTTTTTGCGTTTACCCGATAGCTACGTTCATGAGCCACGACGCTTCGACCGAGGTCTCACCACGACAGAGATCGGCTATCACCGGGATATTGGTGGTCCTGGGTGTCGTATTGCTCGGTTTCGGAGCCGTTCGAGCGGAGACGGTCAGTATCGCTGTAGGTGCCGGGGCGCTAGTGATCGCTCTGGCAACATACTCCGCGATGGGCGACACGTGACCGGTGAACACGCTTGCCCAGCGGTAGAAACGACGACGACACGATGACGGAGACGCCTCCTCGAAACGCCGTCGATGCGTTCGGGTCTCGGGAGCCCCGCGGCGACTACCCGGACGTCAGTCGAGCGCGTACTCCATCGCTTGCTGGAGGTCGGCTTTCAGGTCCTCGACGTGCTCGATGCCGACGCTCGCGCGCACCAGGCCGTCCGTCAACCCTGCTTCGAGCCGCTCTTCGCGCGGGATGGCGGCGTGAGTCATCGGCGCGGGCTGCTCGATGAGGGACTCGACGCCACCGAGGCTCTCCGCGAGCGTGAACACCTGCGTCGCGCTCACGAACTCGCTCGTCTCCGCGAGCGACGCGTCCAGTTCGAAGGAGAGCATCCCGCCGAAGTCGTCCATCTGCTTCGCCGCGACGTCGTGGCCCGGATGCGACTCGAGGCCGGGATAGTACACCTCGTCGACGTGGTCGTGGTCGTGAAGCCACGCGGCGAGGTCGCGCGCGTTCTCGCAGTGGCGGTCCATCCGAACGGGGAGGCTCTTCGTCCCGCGGAGGACGAGGAAGCAGTCGAACGGCCCCGGGGTCGCGCCCACCGAGTTCTGGTAGAACCCGAACTGCTCGTCGAGCTCCTCGTCGTCCGTCACGAGTGCGCCACCGACGACGTCGCTGTGCCCGCCGAGGTACTTCGTCAGCGAGTGGCTCACGATGTCCGCACCGTGCTCTAAGGGCCGCTGGAGGTACGGCGTCGCGAACGTGTTGTCGATCGCACAGAGCGCGTCGTGGTCGTGCGCCACGTCGCTCGCGGCCTCGATGTCGACGATGCTCATCAGCGGGTTCGTCGGCGACTCCAGCCACAGGAGCTCGGTGTTGTCCTGCATCGCGGCCGCGATCTCGTCGACGTCCGTCATGTCGACGAACGTGAACTCGACGTCGTACTTCTCGTACACCTGCGTGAAGATGCGGTGCGTGCCGCCGTAGACGTCCTCGCCGGTGACGACGTGGTCGCCCGATTCGAGGAGGTTCAGGACGGTGTTGATGGCGCCCATCCCCGAGGAGAACGCACGCCCGTACTCGCCGCCCTCGAGGCTCGCGAGGTTGTTCTCGAGGTCGGTGCGCGTCGGGTTCCCGGTCCGGGAGTACTCGTACCCGCGGTGCTCGCCCGGGGCGTCCTGCTCGTACGTCGAGTTCGCGTGTATCGGCGTCATGAGCGCGCCCGTCTCCTCGTCGGGTGCCTGGCCGGCGTGGATGCTCCGCGTCTCGAACCGGAACGCGTCCGCGTCACCGTCCGCTGGGTCGTCGGTCATGAGAGACGCGTCGCGCGCCCCGCAGGTGACTCTTGCGTTCCCCGAACGCGCCGCCAGCCACCTGGGGGTGTGACGGCTTCTCACACCGACGGTACGTCTTTGTTCCTCCACTCCGCGTACCTGACGTATGAAGGACGACGCCAGGGAGTGGTGGAACGCCTGGGCGGACGCGTTCCAGGCGAACGACATCGACGTCGCCGTCGCCTGGGGGCCGGGCGCGCCCGAAGGCGACGACCTCGGATTGCTCGGCGACGTCGACGGGACACGCGCGATCGAGCTCGGGTGTGGCGGCGGCCAGTTCGGGCTCGCGCTCGCCGAGCGCGGCGCCGACGTCACCGGCGTCGACATCTCCGAGGCCCAACTCGAGTACGCTCGCGAGAACGCTACTGAGCGCGACGCCGACGTCGACTTCGTACAGACGAGCGTCACCGACCTCGACGGGTTCGACGACGCCTCGTTCGACCTCGCGTTCTCCGCGTTCGCGTTCCAGTGGATCGCCGACCTCGACGCCGCGTTCGAAGAAGCCTATCGCGTCCTCGAACCCGGTGGCCGACTCGTCTACAGCGTCGACCATCCCTTCTACAAGACCGTGGACCCGGAGACCCACGAGGTCACGGGGAGCTACTTCGACGACGAACCGCGACGGGTCTACAGCGAGCGCTTCGACGCCGAGATGGTCATCTACGCGCGAGGCATCGGCGACACCGTCTCCCGACTCACCGACGCCGGGTTCCAGGTCGAGGCCGTCCGCGAACCCGGCTACAGCGACCCCGAGGCGTACGAGAACGACTTCGGGAGCTTCGAGCCCGAAGCGATGGCGAAGGTCCCCCCGACCGTCGTCTACGCGGCCCGGAAACCGGCGTCGTCCTGACACGGCGACGACGAATCTCGGAGGTCGGGCGGCGGACGGGAACGGTTCGATGACGACACGCAGGTACCGAGCGCGCCCGGAACCCCGGCCTCTTTGTCCCCCGTCGCGTACGCTTGCCCGACAATGGGGAACGCAGATCTGCGCGACCTCGCGACCATCGAGGAGGTCCCCTGGGACGAGCTCGACCCGGGCGTGGTCGCCGTGGACGCGCACAACTGGCTGTACCGGTACCTGACGACGACCGTACGGTTCACGAACGAGTCCGTGTACACCACCGCGGCGGGCGACGAGGTCGCGAACCTCGTCGGGATCGTGCAGGGGCTCCCGAAGTTCTTCGAGCACGACCTCACGCCCGTGTTCGTGTTCGACGGTGGCCCGAGCGAACTCAAAGCGGACGAGATCGCGGAGCGCCGGGAGCAGCGTGAGCAACTCGAGGACCGCCTCGAGGACGCCCGCGAGGAGGGCGACGCGGCCGAGGTCGCGCGCCTCGACTCGGCGACGCAGCGACTCACGGACGTCATCCAGGAGACGAGCCGCGAACTCCTCTCCCTCCTCGACGTCCCCGTCGTCGAAGCGCCCGCCGAGGGCGAAGCGCAGGCGGCGCACATGGCCGCGCGCGGCGACGTCGAGTACGTCGGCACCGAGGACTACGACGCGCTCCTGTTCGGCGCACCCGTGACGCTCCGCCAGCTCACGAGCAAGGGCAACCCCGAGCGCATGGACCTCGACGCGACGCTGCGCGACCTCGACCTCACGCGCGAGCAACTCGTCGACGTCGCCATCCTCTGCGGGACCGACTTCAACGACGGCGTCCGCGGGTACGGCCCGAAGACCGCCCTGAAAGCGGTGCGCGAGCACGGCGACCTCTGGGGCGTGATGGAGCACGAGGACGTCGTCGTCGAGAACGCCGACCTCGTCCGCGAGCTGTTCTTCGACCCGGACGTCACGAGCGACTACGCGTTCGACACCACGATATCGCCGGACGTCGACGCCGCCCGCGCGTACGTCAGCGACGAGTGGGAGGTCCCCGCCGAGGAGGTCTCGCGTGGGTTCGAACGCATCGAGGACGCACTCACGCAGACCGGGCTCGACGACTGGACGTGACCCGTCCGCAGGACCGGCATTGGCCGCGCGACCCGACTCGCCGCCCCGGGACCCGGTCGGTCGCGAGCACCGGCCGCGAGGCACGCGTTTTCAAGTCCCTCCGGCGTGACGGCCGAGGTATGGAGACGCTACACGGGCGCGTCCGCCTGCAGTGGTCGCTGCGCGCGCTCATCCTCGCCGCCGTCCTCGCCGGTCTCGCGTACGGTGCCACCCTGCTGCTCGAGTGGCTGCCGCAGGTCCCGCTCGTCGTCGGCGCGTTCACCGTCGTCGCCGTGCTCGGCGTCGCACACGCGTTCGCGCACTACCGCCGCTGGCGGTTCGACCTGGAAGCTGACGCGATCTACCTCGTCCGCGGCGTCGTCACGCACGTCGACACCGCCGTCCCGTACGTGCGCGTCCAGCACGTCGACACCCAGCGCACGCCACTCGACCGCGCACTCGGCATCTCCCGCGTCGTCGTCTACACGGCTGGTTCCAGGGGTGCCGACGTCACCATCCCCGGCCTCACCGTCGAGCGCGCACGCACGCTCCGGAACGAACTCCGCGAACTCGCCGTCGACGCCGAACCCGACGACGCCGTCTAGCCATGTCGATGGAACGCCTCCACCCGCTCTCGGCGGTCATCCGCGTGCTCTCCTACGGCGTGAACGGGTTCCTCATCCCGACGTTCCTCGCGTTCGTCGGCGGGAACGTCCTCGGCGACCTCGTCGGCATCGAGCTGCCTGCGACCGACCTCCTCGTCGTCCTCGCACCGCTCGGGCTCGCCGTCGGCGCGACCTACGGCTACCTCACCTACCGGCGGTTCTCGTACGAACTCACGCCCGACACGTTCGACATCGCGCGCGGCGTCCTCGGCCGCACCGAACGCGAGATACCTATCCGTCGCATCCAGAACGTCGACGTCCAGCAGAACGTCTTCCACCAGCTCTTCGACGTCGCCGTCGTCCGCATCGAGACCGCGGGCGGCGGCGCCACCGAAGCGACGCTCTCCGTCGTCGACATCGACGAGGCGCGCGCCATCCAGCGCGGCATCCGCGAACGCCGCGCGCGCCTCCGAGAGTCGAACGGCGCGGACGCGACCGCTGCGGAGCCGACCGACGCCGACGCGACTACCGCGGGCCCGACCGACGCCGACGCGACCACCGCGGGCCCGACCGACGCGGAGACGACCGCTGCGGACTCGGTCGCGGACGAACCGGCGGCGACCGCGGACGAGACGTCGCGGGCGCGCCGCGAGGACGCGCTCGGAGAAGACGGTGCGCACGACGACGCACTCGCCCACGGCGCCGAGGACTGGAACGACCCCGCGGGCGTCTGGGACGACGAGGAGGACTACGACCAACTGCTCGCGCTCAGGTTCGCGGACCTCCTCGTGCTCGCCGCGACGAACTTCCAGCTCGGGTCGCTCCTGTTCATCCTCGTCGGATTCCCGCTCGCCGGCGACGTCGCGACGAACGTCCTGCTCGCCGCCGCCGAACCGTTCGGCGGCCCCGCGAGCCTCGACCCGAACGTGGTGACGCCCGACCAGTACTTCGTCCTCGGCGGCGTCGCCGGCCCGCTCGTCCTCGTCGGCGGCTACGTCCTCTCCGCGGCGCTCGCCGTCCTCGAGTACTACGAGTTCGAACTCGGCCGTCGCGGGAACGACCTCGTCTACGAGCGCGGTCTCCTCCAGCGGTACTCGGGCTCGATCCCGACGGACAAGATACAGACGCTCACCGTCCGCGAGACCGCGCCGATGCGCTGGCTCGGGTACGCCGCGCTCGACGTCGAGACTGCCGGGTACGCCGGTGGAGGCGGGAACGCCGGCACGCAAGCCGCAGTTCCGGTCGCCACGCGCGACCGCGTCCTCGACCTCGCCGACGACCTCTTCGCGTACGACGACCCGGGACTGGAGCGCCCACCGAAGCGCGCTCGCGAACGCTACGCGGTCCGGTACTCGCTCGTCGTCCTCGCCGCCGTCGCCGTCGCGTACGCCGGCGCGCAACTCTACCCGTCGTTCACGCTCTGGTACGTCCCCGCGATCGCACTCCTCGCGGTCCCACCCGCCGCTCACCTCAAGTGGGCGCATCGCGGCTACGCCGTCCGCGACGACCACGTCGTCGTCCGCACCGGCTTCTGGCGTCGCCGCACGTACGTCGTCCCCTACTACCGGCTCCAGACCGTCGTCGGCTCCGCCACCGTCTTCCAGCGCCGCCGGCACCTCGCGTCGCTCGTCGCCGACACCGCCAGCTCAGCGACGCTCTCGCGGTCGTCGCCGACCGCCCACGACCTCGACGCCGACGACGTCGACCGCCTCCAGCACGAACTCAGGGACCGACTGCAAGCGCACCTCGGCGGGGACCACGCCGACGAACCCCCGGGCGACCACGTCGACGGCGGCGACGGCCCCGACGACCACGGTGGCGCGACACCGACGTCCGACTGACACCCCGCCCGCACACCGCTGCCACGACGCACTCCTCGACGCGAACGACGCACTTCTCGACGCGAACGACACACTCCCCGGCGCGAACGACGTCACCACCGACGACGCATCGCTCACCGCTACCCAGCGACCGACGACAGAAAAGACGCGACGACCGGGTCAGACGTGCTTGCCGAGCGTCTCGACCTGCTCGAGCGACCGGTTCTTCACCGCCTCGCCGGACGACTCGTCGAACAGGTGCACGGCCTCCTCCGGGATGTGCGCCGTGACCGGCTGTCCGGCCTCGACCTGCTGCATCCCGCCGACCGTGACGACGAACGTCTCGTCGTCCTCGTCGGGCTCCCCACCCGTGTCGAACGTGAGGTAGACGTTGTTCTCGTCGCCCATCGGCTCGACGACGTCCACGACAGTCTCGAAGTCGTGCTCGCCGGTCGCGCCATCGGTCGACAACGTCACGTCCTCCGGCCGGATCCCCAACCGGAGGTTCGTGCGGTCACCGATCTCCTGGAGCGTCTCGTCGCTCACCGGGTACGTGAAGTCGGCCGCACGCAACTGGTTCCCCTGGACCTCCACGTCGAAGAAGTTCATCGACGGATCGCCGATGAACCCCGCGACGAACTCGTTCGACGGCTCGTGATAGCACTCCAGGGGCGTCCCCGCCTGCTGGAGGCGGCCGTCGTCGAGCACCGCGATACGGTCACTCATCGTCATCGCCTCCGTCTGGTCGTGCGTCACGTACACCGTCGTCACGCCGAGGTCCTCCTGGATGCGCTGGAGCTCCGTCCGCATCTTCGACCGCAGCTTCGCGTCCAGGTTCGACAACGGCTCGTCCATCAGGAACACCGCCGGGTCACGGACGATCGCGCGACCGAGCGCGACACGCTGCTGCTGGCCGCCCGAGAGCTCGCGCGGCTTCCGACCGAGCAACTCCTCGATACCCATCATCGATGCCGCCGACGACACGCGCTCGTCGATCTCGTCGTCACCCATCGACGTGGACTCCTCCAGGCCGAACGCCATGTTCTCCCGCACCGTCATGTGCGGGTACAGCGCGTACGACTGGAACACCATCGCGATATCGCGCTCCTTGGGCTCCTTGTCGTTCATGACCTCACCACCCAGGCGGATCTCGCCGTCCGTGATGGTCTCGAGGCCAGCGATCATCCGCAGGGTCGTGGACTTCCCACACCCCGACGGACCGACGAGCACGAGGAACTCACCGTCGCGGATGTCGACCGACACGTCGTCGACCGCCACGATGTGGTTCCCGTCATCCTCGACGAACACCTTGCTAACGTTATCGAGCGTCAGTTCTGCCATACGTAATCACTCCTGTCGTTCGTCTCCGCGCGGAACCACTTGCCGACGGTGCGATTCCGGGTCACGTCGCGATCCCCTCCGCGAACTGCTCGCCGAAGAAGATGTACACGAGCAGCGTCGGGAGCGCCGTCAGGAACGCCCCAGCCATCTTCAGGCCGATACCGACGCTACTCAGGTTGTTCCCGAGCTGTGCGAGCACGACCGTCACCATCGCACCGTCGCCACTCCCGACGAGGACGAGCGCGAACAGGACGTCGTTCCAGATCTGCGTGAACTGGTAGATGAGCACGACCGCGAACATCGGCCCCGACAGCGGCAGGATGAGGCGACGATAGATGCGGGCGATGCTCGCCCCGTCCAGTCGCGCCGCCTCGATCATCTCGTCGTTCAGGTCGAGGTAGAACGTCCGGAACAGGAGCGTGCAGATCGGGAGCCCGTACGCGACGTGCGTGATGATGAGCTCCAGGACGTTGAAGTGGTACTGCTCGATGCCCGGCGTCAGCAGCCAGACGGGCTCGAACCACGTCTCCAGGGGTACGATACTCCCCCAGAACTTCGACACCGGGATGAGGACCGCCTGGTAGGGAATGAAGATCCCCGCGATGAACAACGCCAGGATACCGACCTGTCCCTTCCAGTCGACGTTCGTCAACCCGTACGCCGCCATACTCCCCATGAGCGCCGACAGTACCGTCGCCGGGATCGTCAGGAGGAACGAGTTCACGAACCCGTGCCCGAGCGCGTCGAACGCTCGCGCGTACTTCGCGGTCGTGAACTGCTCGACCGGCGGCAGGAACGGCGCGCTCGAGAACGGGTCCGCCTTCAACGACGTCATCAACCCGGTCTCTATCGGGAGGAGGTAGAACGCAACCAGTCCCCCGAGGACCGCGTACAGTGCCACTCGTTCGGTGTCGACGCCGACGTCGGTCTCCTCCGGCGTGACTGTCTCGGTACTCATAGTTGACCACTCCGGTACTGGTAGGTGAGGTACGGCGCGACGACGCCGAGCGCGAGCACGAACAGCATGATGCCGATCGCTGCCGCGTACGCGAAGTGTCCGTTACTGAACGCTTCGCGCATCATCAGCGTCGCGAGGATGTCAGTCCCCTTGTACGGCAGGTACGTGCCGCGGAGCGCGTACAGGAAGTCGAACGCCTTCAACGCGAACACCATCAGGACGACCGTCGCGGAGATCGTCGACCCCTTCAACTGGGGGACGATGACGCGCCAGTACATCTTGAAGGTGCTCGCACCGTCGACGCGAGCGGCCTCGTAGTGCTCGGTCGGAATCGCGCGCAGGCCGGCGAGGTAGACGACCATCGTGTACCCGCTGAACTGCCAGATGAGCGCGAAGATGACCGCCGGCAACGCCAACTCGGGGTTCGAGAACCAGCGGACCTTGTCCACGAACGGCAGGACGTCCAGGAAGAGGTTCACGACGCCGTTGTCGAAGTTGTACATCCACAGCCAGAACTGCGCCGTCACGACGAACGACAGGCTCATCGGGAGCAGGTAGATCGTCCGGAACGTGTTCTCGAAGCGGATGTTGCGGTCGACGAGGATGGCGACGACGAGCCCGAGCACGAGCGACACGAGCGTGAACGCGACGAGGAGCACGAACGTGTTCACGGTCGCGTTCACGAACGAATCGCTCGTGAACGCCTGGACGTACATGTCGAAGTCCAGGTCCGAGTAATCCGGCGAGCCGAGCCCGACCGGGTCCGTCAGCGACAGCATGAAGTTCCAGATGATGGCGCCGTACACGAACAACGCCATCAGCAGGAACGCCGGCAGCCAGAACGGCATCGACTCCCGGAACTGCTGGTTCGCCAGGTTCCGTTTGAGCGCGGCTATCGGGCCACTTCCCTGGGTATCGACGGGCTCACCGCCGTCCGCGCGGACCTCGTCCTCGGCGCTTCCCAAGCGACCTACGAGGCGTTTCGCGTCTCTTGCTAAATCACGCATAAATGAGGGCGTCGGTGTGCCGCCTTAGTTCCCGACGGCACTCATGAACGCCGTCGCGGTGGCGTCCACGGTGTCGGAGGTGTGATCGAACTTGTCGCTGAGCGCCGTCGAGAGCGCGCTGAGCTGTGCCTTCGGGACGGCGAGGCCGTGCGCGAGCGACGGCGGCTGGCTGTCGGAGTTCGTGAACTCCTCGAACTGCTGGGTCTGGAACGCCGGGAACTCGTCCATCGAGACGTCGCTCCGCGGCGGGATCGAACCCTTCTGCTTGTTGAAGCGCTTCTGGGCGTCCTTCGACGCGCAGTACTTGAGCCAGTTCTTCGTGCCTTCCGGCGACGGGTTGTTCGTCGGGTACACCCACGAGTCCATGTTCAGCTGGTAGACGCCTTCCGTGCCCGGATACGGCACGTGACCCCAGCCCGCCTCGAACTCGAAGTCACTGCCCTGGAACATCCCGGCGAGCCAGTCGCCCTGATGCATGAACGCCGCGTTCCCCTTCTGGACCATCGTCCCAGCCTCCTGGAAGCTGATGGAAGAGGCGTCGTCGGGCATGTACTCGGCGTACGAGGCGAGGGTCTCCAGGGACTTCGCGACCTGGGCCTTCTTCCCGTTCCCGTTGATGAACTTGTCGTACGCGCCGGAGCCGTGCTGGCCGATGAAGACCGTCGCGAACAGCTGGAGGCTCGTCCACGGGCCCTTCAGCGAGTGCGCGTACCCGACGGCGTCCGTCTCGGACTCGACGGTCTCGAGTGCGTCGACGAGCGCGTTCGGACTGTCGATGGAGGCGGGGTCGACGCCCGCGCTCTCCACGACCGACTTGTTGTAGAACAGGTTGTTGATGCGGTGGATGTTCGTCGGCACCGCGACGAACGTCCCGTCGACCTTCGCGGCGTCCATCGGGCCCTTGAGGTACGCGTCGCGGACCTCGTCGGTCCAGACGGAGTCACCGATGTCGCCGAACGCGTCGGCGTCCGTGAACTGCTGGAGGTTCGCGCCCGGCCAGTCGGCCCACGAGCTCGGCGGGTCGTCGTTCTTCACGCGCTGCTGGACCTTCGTGTTGAGCGAGGTGTTCGCGGAGCCGCCGATCGCCTGCACGTTGAGTTCGGCGTCGGGGTACTCCTCTTCGAAGCCTTCGCGCATCGAGTCGAACGCGGCCTTCCCGTCGCCGCCACTCCACCCGTGGAGGAGTTCGACGGTCGAGGTGCCGCCGGTCAGGCTGCTGAGGCAGCCCGAGAGTCCGGTGAGGCCCGCTGCGCCGGCTGCGCCGGTCGTCTTGAGGACGGTGCGTCTGGAGACGTCTGCTGTGTTGTCGTGTTCTGTCATGCCACCACGCGTCTCTGTGAGAGACTCACCCATGCATAACTACGCGCATCACTTAAGGTTTCCCCAAATTTATTCGAGACCGAGTGAATAACCAGGGTCGGTCGCGTCGCGGCCGCGACCACGCTGACCCCAGCACACGAACACCCAGCGCATCCCCGCACAAAAACCACCGCACACCAGCACGCGCTACCGGTTCGAATCGCCACCCGACGCCAGCCAACGACCGCGTGGGAACCGGACACAGTCGGCCCGCGTTCCGTGGGGCTTAAGTATAGGACCGGAGTATCAGGGAGTGCAATCGATGCAGGGGCATCGGCCCCGAGTCCGAGAGGGCGACGATAGACAGCATGTCGTGGTAGCCTAGCCTGGCCCAAGGCGCAGGGTTGCTAACTCTGTGGCGTAAGCCTCCGGGGTTCAAATCCCCGCCACGACGTCGGATTCCACACCACACCAGGCTGGTCGTGGAACTTCAACCGAGAGTGCATCAGCACTCCATACACGCAACACATGAGCGAAGAACAACCACAGGGCGACACCGAGGACGACGAGGACCTTCGCTACTTCGTCCGAATCGGCCAGACAGACCTCGACGGCACGAAGTCCGTCGAGCGGTCGCTCATCGAGATGAACGGTATCGGGCGACGTACGGCGAGAATCATCGCCCACGAGGCCGAGGTCGACCGGACGGCCACCTTCGGCCGACTGGACGACGACGACATCGACGCCGTCGTCGAAACCGTCGAGAACTACGCCGACGAGGTCCCGGACTGGCTCAACAACCGCCAGAAGGCCTTCTACTCCGGCGAGACCACGCACGAGGTCGGGAACGACCTCAACATGTCCCGCCGCCACGACATCAACCGCCTCAAGATGATCGAGGCGTACCGTGGCATCCGCCACAAGCGCGGACAGAAGGTCCGCGGCCAGCGGACGAAGTCCACCGGCCGCACCGAGGGTACCATCGGCGTCAACGTCGAAGAGATCCGCGAAGAACAGGCCGAAGAAGAAGCAGCGGCTGAGGACGAATAATGGCAACCGGGAACAACACCAAGGGCTACGAGACGCCGAACCACCCGTTCCAGGGCGAGCGCATCGCCGAGGAACACGGTCTCGTCGACACGTACGGCCTGAAGAACAAGGAAGAGCTCTGGCGCGTCCAGTCCCAGCTCCGTTCGTTCCGCCGCGAGGCCCGAGACCTGCTCGGGTCCGTGCAGATGGACGAGGGTGCGGAGGACGAGGACGAGGAGTTCCTCGCTCGACTCAAGCGCATCGGCGTGCTCGACGACGGCGACGAACTCGACGACGTCCTGAGCCTCGAGATCAACGACCTCCTCGAGCGCCGACTCCAGACCGTCGCGTACCGCAAGGGTCTCGCGAACACGACCCAGCAGGCGCGACAGTTCATCGTGCACGGGCACGTCACCGTGAACGGCGCTCGCGTCACGCGACCGTCGTACACGGTCTACGTGAACGAGGAGGACGCCATCGAGTTCGACGAGAACAGCGAGCTCGCGGACGAACTCCACCCCGAACGCGCGGAGGGTCAGTAACATGGCAGAGCAAGAAGACGACAAGTGGGGCATCGCCCACGTACACGCATCGTACAACAACACCGTGATGACCGTGACGGACCTCACGGGCGCCGAGACCATCGCGAAGTCCTCTGGCGGGACTGCTGTCAAGCAGAACCGCGACGAGGCGTCGCCGTACGCGGCGATGCAGATGGTCGAGAGCCTCGCTGACGAGATCCGTGCGTCCGGTATCGAGGGCCTCCACGTCCGCGTTCGCGGACCTGGCGGGAACCTCCAGAAGTCCCCGGGGCCGGGTGCGCAGGCAGCGATCCGCGCACTCGCTCGCGAGGACTTCGAGATCGGTCGCATCGAGGACGTCACACCCATCCCGCACGACGGCTCCCGAGCCCCCAAGGGCAAGGGCGGATTCTAACAAGCATGGACGAGGAATACGACGTCGAGTTCATCGAACGCGAGGAACGGTCCGCGAAGTTCCTCGTACGTGGCGTCACCCCGGCGTTCGCCAACGGTATCCGTCGCGCGATGATCGCGGACGTGCCGACGCTGGCGATCGACGAGGTGCGCTTCATCGAGAACTCGTCGGTGATGTTCGACGAGCAGATCGCGCTGCGGCTCGGACTCGTTCCACTGTCGACGCCGCCGAACGAGTTCGACGAGGACGACGTCGTGACGCTCTCGCTTGACGTCTCGGGGCCCGCGACCGCGTACTCCGGCGACATCGTGTCGTCGGACGAGATGGTCCAGCCGGCCGAGGAGAACGTCCCGATCATCGACCTCAAGGACGGGCAGCGGCTCGAACTGGAGGCCGACGCAGTGCTCAGCACTGGGAAGGACCACGCGAAGCACCAGGGCGGCGTGTCCGTGGGGTACCGACACCTCCAGCGCGTCGAGACCGTGGGCGACCGTGGCGAGTTCGAGGACGTCGACCCCGAGATCTACCGTGGCGTCATCCAGGAGGGTGACGAGCTGGTCGACACCGAGGAGTTCGACCACGACCTCACGAACCGGTATCCCGACCAGGAGGTCGCGGTGGAGGACGTCGAGCACGCGTTCGTCTTCAGCGTGGAGACGGACGGGTCGATGTCCGTCGAGGAGCTGTTCACGCGCGCCGTCGAGTCGCTCGACGCGCGCGCCGCTGAACTCGAAGACGCAGTATCGCTATAACGTAAACTATGACCCCTTCCAATCACACCCTGACGGCTGGACGAACGCTCGGTCGACCGTCGACCGACGCCGGGAGTGACGACGCCGACCGTGGCGCCGTCCCCCGTTCGTCCGCCGTAATCGAAAGTGGTTTGAAGGGGGGCACGGAACAGACAGGTGCCTACGAGGGCACGCGCAGGGATAGCCAAGTCAGGCCAACGGCGCAGCGTTCAGGGCGCTGTCCTGTAGAGGTCCGCAGGTTCAAATCCTGCTCCCTGCATCCGTTCTTCTCACATTCAGGAGGAAAGTCATGAGTAAGACGAATCCGAGGCTCAGCAGTCTCATCGCCGAGCTGAAGTCGGTGTCTCGTACAGATGACGCCGACGTTTGGAGCGACGTCGCCGATCGCCTCGAGAAGCCCCGCCGCACGCACGCGGAGGTCAATCTCGGGCGGATCGAGCGGTACGCGCAGGAAGACGAGACGGTCGTCGTCCCCGGGAAGGTCCTGGGGAGCGGCGCCCTACAGAAGTCGGTCACCGTCGCGGCGGTCGACTTCTCGTCGTCTGCCGAGACGAAGATCGAGCAGGTAGGCGAGACGCTCCAACTGGAACAGGCTATCGAACAGAACCCCGAGGGCAGCAACGTGCGGGTGATCCGATGAACACGTCCGAGTTCGACGCGGACGTCGTCGTCGACGCCCGTAACTGCATCCTGGGTCGCGTCGCGTCGCAGGTCGCGGAACGGTCGCTGGACGGCGAGTCCATCGCGGTCGTCAACGCGGAGGATGCCGTCATCACCGGTAACGAGGACGACATCATGTCGACGTACCGCAAGCGCGCGGAGATTGGGTCGGACCAGGGTCCGGCGACGATCAAGCGACCGGACCGCATCTTCAAGCGGTCCATCCGTGGGATGCTCCCCCACAAGTCCGACCGTGGTCGCGAGGCGTTCTCGAACGTCCGCGTCTACGTCGGGAATCCGTTCGACGACGACAGCGAGGTCCTCGACGGGACGTCGCTCGATCGGTTGTCGAACATCAAGTTCCTCCAGCTGTCGGAGGTCTCAGAGCAACTGGGTGCTAACGTCACATGGTAACGAACACGTCCGGGAAGAAGAAGACCGCTATCGCGCGGGCGACCGTCTCCGACGGGGAGGGTCGCGTCCGAATCAACAGCAAGCCCGTCGAGCTGGTCGAGCCGGAGATGGCTCGCCTGAAGATGCTGGAGCCGTTCCGCATCGTCGACGGCGTGCGTGACGACGTCGACGTCGACGTCTCCGTGCAGGGTGGCGGGTTCGCCGGACAGGCGGACGCCGTCCGCACGGCGATCGCGCGCGGTATCGTCCAGCACAGCGGCGACGCGGAGCTTCGCGACGCGTATCGCGAGTTCGACCGGTCGCTGCTCGTGAACGACGTGCGCCAGTCCGAACCCAAGAAGTGGGGCGGACCGGGTGCGCGTGCGCGCTACCAGAAGTCCTACCGCTAAGGTGATCCAGTCATGATGGTACCAGTCCGGTGTT
Source organism: Halorubellus salinus (assembly GCF_020567525.1). Lineage (GTDB taxonomy): Archaea > Halobacteriota > Halobacteria > Halobacteriales > Natrialbaceae > Halorubellus > Halorubellus salinus. The sequence goes on along the minus strand of NZ_JAJCVI010000001.1, from coordinate 802,803 downwards.
TCACGTGCGGTAACGTCGTGGGTGAGCACTGGGAGGAGTTCAAGGCGCGGTCTCGCGAGGGCGACGAGGACCCCGAGATGGTCCTCGACGAGCTCGGCATCGACCGGTACTGCTGCCGGCGGATGCTCGTGAGTCACAAGGACCTCGTGGACATCGTCTCCCCTTACCAGTGATGCCCGGGAAACAGCGTTACAATCGGTACGAGAAGGCCCGTATCCTGGGTGCGCGAGCGCTCCAGGTGTCGTACGGGGCGCCCGTACTGATCGAGACGGACCAGACGGAGCCCATCCTCATCGCGGCCGAGGAGTACGACGCAGGGGCACTGCCCTTTACGGTGCGTCGGGGTCGAGGTGACGAGTAGATGACGCGCATCACGGACGTCCGGCTGCGGCGCGTGCTCGATTCGCGCGGGAACGCGACCGTGGAAGCCGACGTGTTGACGGAGAGTGGTGGTTTTGGTCGTGCGGCGGCGCCCAGTGGGGCGTCGACGGGCGAGTACGAGGCAATCGAGTTGCCGCCGTCGGAGGCGATCGCGAAGGCTCGCGAGCTCGCTGTCCCTCGACTACAGGGCGGCGTGTACGCGGGGAATCAGCGCGACGTCGACGCGGCGTTGCATGCGGCCGATGGCACCGACGACTTCGGCGTCATCGGTGCGAACAGTGCGGTCGCGATCTCGATGGCGGCTGCGAAGGCGGGTGCCGACGTGCTCGGCGCGCCGCTGTTCCAGCATCTCGGTGGGGCGTTCCGTGGTGGGTCGTTCCCGACGCCGCTCGGGAACGTCGTCGGTGGTGGCGAGCACGCGGCCGATGCGACGCACATCCAGGAGTTCCTCGCTGCACCGGTTGGTGCGCCGAGTGTCGCGGACGCGGTGTTCGCGAACGCGGCGGTCCACGCCGAGGTCGCGGACCTGCTGGACGAGCGAGACGTCGCCTGCGGGAAGGGCGACGAGGGCGCGTGGGCGCCGAGTATCGACGACGCGGAGGCGTTCGAGATAGTCGACGAGGCGACGAGTACGGTCGCTGACGAGTTCGGGTTCGAGATCGGGTTCGGGCTCGACGTTGCCGGTGCGGAGTTGTACGACGCCGAGGAAGACGCCTACGTGTACGGTGACGAGGTGCGCTCCACGGAGGAGCAGGTCGGTTACATCGCTGGTCTCGTCGACGAGTACGACCTCGTGTACGTCGAGGACCCGCTCGACGAGGACGCGTACGACGCGTTCGCGGACCTCACGGACCGCGTCGGTGACCGCACGCTCGTGTGCGGTGACGACCTGTTCGTGACGAACACCGAGCGGTTGCAGGACGGTATCGACGCCGGAGCTGGGAACAGTATCCTCGTGAAGCCGAACCAGATCGGGACGTTGTCGGATGCGTTCGACGCGATCGAACTGGCGGTCCGGCACGGGTACGACCCGGTCGTCTCGCATCGGAGCGGTGAGACGGAGGATACGACCATCGCACACCTCGCCGTGGCGACTGACGCGCCGTTCATCAAGACGGGCGCGGTCGGTGGCGAGCGAACCGCGAAGCTGAACGAACTCATCCGAATCGCAGACGACGCATTATGACAGCACAAGACGACGAAGGGCTCGATGCCGCCGAAGAGGAGATCGAGGCGGAGCCCGCGGAGGGCGCCGGTCCGGCGGCCGAAGCGGACGACGTCGAGCCCGTGACTGACGAAGAGAGCGCCGAGGCCGAAGAGGCCGAGGCCGAGACAGACGCGGGCCCCGCGCTCGACGACGACGTCATGGGCGACGAGGAGGCTGACCTCCTCATCCCCGTCGAGGATTACCTCGGCGCTGGCGTCCACATCGGGACCCAGCAGAAGACGAAGGACATGGAGCGGTTCATTCACCGCGTCCGCACGGACGGCCTGTACGTCCTGGACGTGGCGAAGACCGACTCTCGCATCCGTACGGCCGCGGACTTCCTGGCGAACTACTCGCCCGAGCAGATCCTCGTGACGAGTTCGCGCCAGTACGGTCGGTTCCCCGCGGAGAAGTTCGCGGAGGCCGTCGGCGCTCGCGCTCGCACGGGCCGGTTCATCCCGGGGACGCTCACGAACCCGAAGTACGACGGCTACATCGAGCCGGACGTGCTCGTCGTGACGGACCCGATCGGTGACGCGCAGGCGGTGAAGGAGGCTATCACGGTCGGTATCCCCGTCATCGCGATGTGTGACTCGAACAACCAGACCAGTAACGTGGACCTCGTCGTTCCGACGAACAACAAGGGTCGAAAGGCCCTGTCGGTCGTCTACTGGCTGCTCGCGAACGAGACGCTCGACCGCCGTGGGGCGGAGCCGGCGTACTCGCTCGACGACTTCGAGTCCGGTATCTGAACCGCCCGGGATTTCGTTTCTCGCGTTCGCTGTCCGCGTAGCGGTGCGGCCGGCGAGCGGTCGGTTCCGTCGGTGTGCTGCGGGGTCGTTGGTCGTGAGTGGTGCGTTCGGGAGTCCTGTTGCTGATGGGCGTGTTCTGGAGTGCCCTCGCTGTCTGGTGAAGTGGTCGAGAATGGGGACGGAACGAGGGTCGGTCAGTCGCTGTCGTCGACCGTTGCGTCGAGGTCGGTGTCGGTGGTCTGGTCGGGGTCGTCGGTCGCGTCGGTGTCTGCGTCGATGATCTCGTCGAGTGCGGTGTCGGGGTCGTCGGGCATCGGGTCGGCGGTGTCGTCCGTGAGCGCGCTCGGTTGGCCGTCGTGGAGTTCCGCGTGGTCGTCGGGCGCGTCGTCGGTGCTGGCGTCGGTCGTGAAGCGGTCGAGGGCGTCGCTGAGCGTGCTGGCGTTCGTCGCCAGGTTGCTCGCGCTCCGGGAGACCTCGGTGAGTGCGGTCGTCTGTTCTTCGGCGGCGGCGGCGACGTTCTCGGACTCCGCAGTGGTCTCCTCGCTGATGGTCGCGGCGTCGTCGACCATCGCGACGACCTCCTGCGTGCTCGCGGCCTGCTGTTCGGTGGCGGCCGATATCTCCTGGACGCCCGTGTTCGTCTCCTGTGCGTAGTCCGCGATCTCGTCGAGTGCGGCGACGGCGTTCTCGATGCTGCTGGCGTTCTCCTCGACGCGTTCGCTCGTCCGCTGGACCTCGTGGGCGGTCCGCTCGGTCTGGTCCTGGATGCGTTCCAGGCGGCTCTCGATGTCCTCCGCAGCGTCCTTCGCCTCGCTCGCCAGGTCCTTGACCTCCTGGGCGACGACCGCGAACCCTTCACCACCGGCGTCGCCGGCCGCGCCGCCGCGGGACGCTTCGATGTTCGCGTTCAGCGCGAGCATGTTCGTCTCCTTCGCGATGTTGCCGATGAACTCGATGAGCTCGTCGATCTCGCTCATCTCGCTCTCGAGGTCCTCGATGGCGTCGACGGCGTCCGTCGAGTCGGTCTGGAGTTCCCGCATCCCTTCGATAGCGGCTTCGGCGGCTTCTCGACCTTCGCGACCCGTCTCGGCGGTGCGTTCGGCGAGGTCCGCGACCTCGTTCGAGGACGCCGCGATCTCCTCGGTCGTCGTCGAGAGCTGCTCCATCTCGCCGCTGACGGACTGCAGGCTCTCATTCTGGCGTTCCGCGCCATCGGAGATCTCCTGGATGGACTCCGTGACCTGTTCGCTCGCGGACCGCACCTCCTCGCTGGAGGCGGTGACCTCCTCGCTGGCGGTCGCGACCTCGCTCGCGAACGCCTTCACCTCGGCGGTGGTGCGTTCGATCTCGGCGACCATGTCGTTGAACTCGACGGCGATGGATTCCATCGCGGCGCTCTCGGAGTCGGCGCTCATGCGTTCGGTGAGGTCGCCGTCGGCGCACGCCTGCATGACGGTGGCGTACTCGTCGGCTTTCCGTTCGAGGTGTGCGGTGAGCGCTTCCGCGTCGGCGCGTGCCTCCTCGGCGTCGGTGCGTGCTTCCTGGGCTTGGCGTATCTGGTCGCGGAGCGAGTTCCGCATGTTGTCGAACCCGTCGTAGAGCCGGCCGTACTCGTCGATGCGTTCGTGCGTGAGGGAGACGCTGAGGTCGCCTTCCTCCATCGCTGCGGCCTTGTCGCGGAGGCGCTGGAGGGGGCGCGTGGTCTGGCGAACGATGACGGTTCCGACGACGAGCAGCGAGACGAGGGCGGCGGCGACGAGCCCGCCGACGTTCATCGCGACGGTGTCGCGGACGGCGAACGCGGACGCTTCGGGCTGGGAGCTGACGACGACCCAGTCCGTGCTCGGGACTGGCGCGTACGCCTGGACGGTGTCGCCGCGGACGCGGAACGCGGGCTGGCCGGCGACGGCGTCCTGGAAGCCGCTGCGGACGACCGCGGTCTCGTCGCCGACGACGGGTTCGCGGTCGGTGGTGAGGACGTTCGTGGTCTGGTCGCCGGGTGCGCGGAGGTCGGTGACGAAGTCCTCGAAGCTCCCGACGACGACGACGGCGAGGTCTTCGTTCCCGGGGACGAGGCTGGCGTACGCCATGACGGCCTGGTTGTCGAACGCGGGGAGGTACGCGCGTTCGGTCGCCCAGACGTCGTCGCTGGACCGGAAGTCGTCGGCCTGGAGGCCGGTCCAGGCGCCGTCAGCGGCGTCGAGCCCCTGGCTGCGGAGGGACGTGGAGGTGGTGGTGACGAGTTCGTCGTTGGCGACGTTCACGACGTGGACGTTCACGACGACGGAACGTCCGCCGGTGTTGTACCGTGACTTTTCGGTTTTGGCGTAGTCGAGGATGGCGTCGGTGCTCGCGGAGTCGTTCCGGAGGACGTCGCTGTCGGAGATGGCGGACGTGCTCGCGCGCCGGTCGGCGCTCCATTCGTTGATGGCGTCGGCGTGGATCGTCGCGGTGGCTTTGAGGTTCTCTTCGGTCTGGGTCTGGACGCGCTGTTCGGTCTGGTAATAGCTGAACGCGCCAGCCCCGGCGACGACTGCGAGCACGACGAGGAGGAGGACGAAGAGCTTCAGTCCGAATCGTCTGCGGAGGAAGTTCGGTGCGATGCGTGCGCGTAGGCTCGGCCCGGTCGATGCGTCATCTTGGTCCTCGTCCTCACTTGACATACGTTCGTGGTGTATAGTCCGATACCGTCAATAAACCCTTGGGCTGTAAAGGGATGGTTTATTATCGTTTCGGAGTTCCGGCCGACACGCTTCGCGACTCGCAGGTGAGGGATCCGTGACTGCGACCAGACCGCCCCGCGGAGCTGTTGGTTCGCGGTACGGATTCGCGCGGCGGCTGGTTGCGCGAAGGGCGGTCGCGTGGCGGCTGGTCGCGCGGAGAGTGGCCGCGCGAGGGCTCGACGGGCGGTCGTCTCGTGGGGAACTGGCAACACTCTTTTTCCCGGGTGCGAATGGTCGCGTATGGTAACTGCGAGTGCGCCCGGGAAGGTCTACCTGTTCGGGGAGCACGCCGTCGTCTACGGGGAACCTGCGGTGCCTTGCGCCATCGAGCGTCGGGCGACCGTGACCGTCGACCCCCGAGAGGACGCGCGGCTCCGCGTCGAGTCCGCGGACCTCCACATCTCCGGGTTCACCGTCGAGTACGACGCCGCCGGCGGGACAGCACCGGACGTGGACGCGCCGACGCCGCTCCTCGAGGCCGCGACGGGGTACGTCGACGCCGCGATCGAGCAGGCGCGGGACGCGGCGGACGAACCGGACGCGGGCTTCGACGTGCACGTCGAGAGCGATATCCCGCTCGGTGGTGGGCTCGGGTCGTCCGCGGCGGTCGTGGTGGCGACCATCACCGCGGCGACCGCGGCGCTCGGCGTCGACGTCGACGCCCGCGAGATAGCGGAGCGCGCGTACCGCGCGGAGAGCGCGGTCCAGGACGGCGAGGCCTCGCGCGCGGACACGTTCTGCTCGACGATGGGTGGAGCGGTCCGGGTCGCTGGCGACGACTGCCGCAAACTCGGGAACCCCGACCTGCCGTTCGTCGTCGGCTACGACGGCGGTGCGGGCGATACCGGCGAACTCGTCGCCGGGGTGCGTGCGCTCCGCGACGAGTACGACTTCGCGGCGGACACGGTCTCCGCCATCGGTGACGTCGTCCGTCGCGGCGAGACGCTCATCGCGGACGCCGACGCCGCGCCGACCGACGACACGCTCGAAGAACTCGGTGCGTTGATGAACTTCAACCACGGCTTGCTCGAGGCGCTCGGGGTGTCCTCGCGGTCGCTCGACGAGATGGTGTGGGCGGCCCGGGAGGCGGGTGCAGCGGGCGCGAAGCTCACGGGCGCCGGCGGCGGCGGATGCGTGGTCGCGCTCGACGCCAGCGAGAGCACGGAGACCGCACTCGAGTTGACGCCGACGTGCGAGGACGTCTTCCGCGCCGAACTCGCGACCGAGGGGGTGCGACTCGAATGATCGTCCTGAAGCTCGGCGGGAGCGTCGTCACGGAGAAGGATCGCGAAGAGACCGTCGACGGTGCGGCACTGGACCGCGCCGCCGAAGCCATCGCGGCGGCTCGCGAGGACGATGCCGTCGACGATGTCGTGGTCGTCCACGGCGGCGGATCGTTCGGGCATCCCCACGCGGAGACGTGGGGTGCGAGCACCACGACTGGCGTCCACGACGTCGACGGCGTCACCGCCATCCACGGCGCGATGACGACCCTGAACAAGTTCGTGCTCCGCGCACTCCACGACGCGGACGTCCCCGCCGTCCCCGTCCACCCGCTCTCCGCGGCGCACCGCGACCGCGACGGCGACCTCACGCTCCCAAGCGGCCAGGTCGCGACGCTCCTCGCCGAAGGCTTCGTCCCCGTCCTCCACGGCGACCTCGTCGCACACGAGGGCGAGGGCGCGACCGTCCTCAGCGGCGACGAGATCGTGACCTCGCTCGCGGACTCGCTCGACGCGGACCGCGTCGGCGTCTGCTCGACGGTCCCCGGCGTCCTCGACGCCGACGACGCCGTCGTCGACGAGATACGGAGCTTCGACGACGTCGAGAGCGTCCTCGGCGGGAGCGAGGCGACGGACGTCTCCGGGGGCATGGCCGGGAAAGTACGGGAACTCCTCGCGCTCGGCGCCCCCGCGAACATCTTCGACCTCGACGCCCTCCCCGCGTTCCTCGGCGGCGACGAACCAGGGACCACCGTCCACGGCGACCGCTAGGCGATCGACGGGCTACCCGTCCGGTTCGGTCACGAAGTCGAGGAGCTCCGCGGCGTCGACCTCGGGAACGAACAAGAGCCCGTCGGCTTCTCGCGAGTAGTCCAGGCCCCAGTTGCCGGCCAGGCCCGCGTCGCGGTCGTCGTCGTACAGCGGTGCGAACCCGTGGCTGTCTGCGTTCGCGAGCCACTCGGCGACTGCCGGGTCCTCGCTCGCGGCCGCGAGGTCCACGAACGCTGTGTCGTCGGTCAGTGCAGTGAGTGCGGCAGGGAGTGAGTCCGCGGGCGGGGAGTCGAGCTGCTGCGCGGGGAACGAGCGCGCTTGCGCTTCGCTGTCGGCGTCGAGCATCCGGACGGAGCCGGTACCGAACTCGACCGCCAGCACGCGGTAGTCGTCGCCGAACGCGCGGTCGAGGTGGTAGCCCAGCGGGCCGTGTTGCGGGTCAGCGTCTTCGTGGTGGTCGTTCCCGGTCCGAAGGTGGCCGTTGGCGGCGACGACTGCTATCGAGTCGTGGGGTTCGAACTCCAGCAGCCACTCGACGCTCTCGACCATCGCGCCGTCGCGACGGCCGCCGTACGTGACGCCGTGACCGTCCTCGAGGGCGACGCGTGCGAGGTCGACTGCGTACTCGAGCACTTTGACGTGGCGGCGTGCGAGTTCGAACGCGCGTTCGTCGGTCGCATCGATGTACGCCTCGCGTCGGTCGTCGAACCGGTCGGCGAGCGTCGCGACGGTCTCACCAGCGGTCTCGACGTGTGAACGAGTCCTGGTCTCGTCTGGGTCGTCGTCGCGGGTGTGCGGCTGGATGCCTTCGCCGAGCAGTTCGAGGGCGTCGCCGGTCGCGTCCCTGAAGCCGGGGTCGACTGCTTCGAGATACGACGCGACCCGTTCGGCCGGCGCGCTCGTGGACTGGACGTCGATACCGTGGACGCGAACGCGATCGCTGACCGGTCGGTCGGCGTTGAACGCGCGGAGCCACTCGAGGAACTCGCGATACGCCTCGGTCTGCCATACCCAGAACGAGAGCTCCCGCATGGCCTCCTCGGCACTTCCGATGCCACGAACGACGTACTCGTCGAGCGCCCTGACCTCGGAGGCATGTGCTTCGAGCGCGACGACGCGAAGCCCGTGCTCGCGAACCAGTTGCTTGCAGAGTCGATGCTGGAGTCGGTGGCAGTCGCGGATGCCGTGTCCGGGCTCGCCGATACCGAGGACCGTCGCGTCGGCGACCGACGCGAGGACGTCCCCGAGGCGGTTCATGCCGTCGAACTCGGGAGCGAGGAGTGGGCGAACGTGCCCGGCGAGTTCCTCGAGCGGCGGGGTGACCTGCTCCGATGGCGGGGACATGCGTTCGCCGTACCGTTCCCGGGAAGATAAACCTCGGCGCTGGCGAGCGTAGCGGCGAACACCTACGTGCCCTACCATGGGATTGATACGGGTTGGCGTCTCCTTTCCGGGCATGCCATCGGACGACCTCGCGTCGCGCGTCGAGGATGCACTCGCTGTCGACACGGCCGCGTTCCAGGAGCGGGTTCGCGAGGATGCGGCGGTCATCAAGGAGGAGCTCCGCGAGGGGACGTTCGACAACCCGCAGGCGATCGTCGGGTTCGAGTACGAGTTCTACGCGGTGAACGACGAGACGACGGCGTTGATGCGGGTGCCGCGGCGGCTCCTGGAGTTCATCGGGTTCGAGAAGGAGCTCGGATTGCACAACGCGGAGATGTCGACGAGCCCGCAGCCGTTCAACGCTCATGGGCTCAGAGCGCAGGAGTCGGAGGTGCTCGCACGCCTCGAGACCGCTCAGGAGTGCGCGAGCGCTGAAGGGATGCGGCTCGTGAGCGACGGGATGTGGACGATTCCGCCCGAGGGCGAGACGGCGACCGGGTACCTGACGGATAGCGTCGAGGACCGCGGGGTGCGTGTCGCGACGAACATGAGCGACAGTGCGCGCTATCACGCGATGGCGAACGCCGAGGAGGGCGCGGCACAGGCGGGAATGCGGTTGGACGCACCGCACGTCGACCTGGCGGCGGACACCGTGATGCCCGAGAGCCTCATCACGAGCATCCAACCGCACTATCAGGTACCTCACGCCGCGGACCTCCCCGAGTACTTCAAGTACGCGCTCCGCATCGCGGGGCCGCTGCTCGCGCTCGGCGTGAACTCGCCGTTCTTCCCGCCGGACTGCTACGACGACGACGTGGACGCGAAGACGATTCTCGACGACGCCTGGATGGGTCACCGCATCGGCGTGTTCGAGACGGTCCTGAACGCGGAGACGGGCACCACGGGGAAGGTCCGGTTCCCGCGGGACGTCGACAGCGTCGAACAGTCCGTCGACCGCATCGCCGAGGACGACACGTTCGTCCCGATGCCCGTCGAGTCCTCGAACCGGTTCGACGACAAGTTCGCGGCGTTCCGCATGAAGCACGGGACGTACTGGCGGTGGGTGCGGCCGGTGTTCGGTGGGCCGACGCGGTCGTCGGCGAACGCTCGCATCGAGTTCCGGCCGATCGCTGGCCAACCGACGGTCCGCGACGGTATCGCGTTCCAGGCGGTGTTCGCGGGCCTCATGGAGGCCTTGCCGAAGGTCGAGCATCCGGTCCTGGACCTGGACTGGTCGGTCGCGCGCGACAACTTCTACGGCGCGATGCGCGACGGCCTCGCCGCCGACACGGTCTGGATCACGAACGACGGCCAGCACACGCGCGACCTCGCGCGGACCTACGAGGACTTGCTCGCGCACGCCGAGGAGGGCCTCCAGATGCGGGGCCTGGACGAGGACGAGGCGGCGCGGTACACGCACCCGCTGAAGGCGCGCGTCCGCCGGCGGATGACGCCGGCGCGCTGGAAGCACGAACGGGTCGCTGCGGCCGTGGACGACGGCGCGTCGTTCGCGGCGGCCGTCGAGGACGCACAGCGGTCGTACGTCGACGCGCAACGCGAGACGTTGCTGTCGGCGAGCTTCGCGGAGTGGCTGCAGGGCGGTCGACAGTGACCGGGAGCGCGCCGGGTCGGCGTCCACGCCCGGTGTCGAGCGGTGAGTGGGCCGGAACGGTTTAGACGAGCGGCCGGGAACGGTCGGGTATGGTGACGTTTCTCTCCGGTGGCACCGGCACGCCGAAGTTGCTGGACGGGGCCGCGGGCGCGTTCTCGCCGGACGAGACGACGGTCGTCGCGAACACCGGCGACGACGTCGAGCTCGGTGGGCTCATCGTGTGTCCCGACGTGGACACGCTCATCTTCCAGGGTGGGGGCGTACTCGACCGCGAGCGCTGGTGGGGTATCCGCGGTGATACGACGCGAACGCACGACGCCCTCGAGGACGTGGCGGAGGCCGCGGACCTCGACACGGGCCCGCAGTTCCTCCCGAAGGACAAACAGACGGCGGGCCGGGACCTGGCGCGCTGGCGGCGGTTCTCGGGCGTCGCGGAGTTCATGGAGATCGGGGACCGCGACCGGGCGGTGCACGTGACGCGAACGAGCCTGCTCGATTCTGGCTACTCGCTCGCGGAGGTCACGGACCGGCTCGCGCGCGGGTTCGGGCTGGAACTCGACTTGCTCCCGATGACGAACGACCCCGTGTCGAGTCTCATCCACACGCCCCAGGGAATGATGCACTTCCAGGAGTTCTGGGTGGGGCGCAACGGCGAGCCGACGGTCGAGAACGTCGAGTTCCGCGGGTCGTCGAACGCCGACCCCGCGCCAGGGGTGCTCGATGCGCTCGACGACGTGGTCGTCATCGGGCCGTCGAACCCGGTGACGAGCATCGGGCCGATGCTCTCGGTCCCGGGTATCGGCGCGGCGCTCCAGGACGCGACGGTGGTCGCGGTGTCGCCGTTCCTCGGCGACGAGGCGTTCAGCGGTCCGGTCGCGCAACTCATGGACGCCGTCGGTGGCGAACCGAGCACGCAGGGGCTGGCGGGCGCGTATCCGTTCGCGGACGCGTTCGTCGTCGACGAGGACGACGACGCCTCGTTCGACGTGCCAACCGAACGGACGGACGTCCGGATCGACGACCGCGAGGACGCCAAACGCGTCGTCCAGGCGGTGACGCGCGCCATCGACGCGGCGGAGTAGCTGGTGAGTCGGTGGAATCGGCACAGCGGAGTAGCTGGTGAGTCGGTGGAACCGGCACAGCGGAGTAGCTGGTGAGTCGGTGGAATCGACGCAGTCGAGTGATTGGGCGCGCTATGGTGGGTATGCACGGTTCGTTCGACCCGCCGCTCGCGCTCGCGAGTCTCTCCGGTGACGCCGACGCCGAGTGGGCGCGAGCGGGTGCGTCGTACGCGGGTGCGGCGTTCCTCGGTGGTATCGCGCTCGACGAGCCGTCGCGAGCGGCGGCTCGCGAGCTCGTGGCGCGCGACCGCAGCGAGTTCCTTCCCGAGGATCCGTTCGCGTGGATCGACGACCAGCTCGCCGCGCTCGCGGACGTCGACGTTCGCGCTGGCGTGAACGTCCGCGCGACCGCGCCCGGTCCGATACGGGCGGCGGCGGCGGTCTGTGCGCGTCACGACGCCATCGTCGAGGTGAACGCGCACTGTCGGCAGGCCGAACTCTGCGCGGTCGGCTGCGGGGAGACGTTGCTCGCGGACACCGCACGCCTCCGCGAGTACGTCGCCGCGGCCTCGGAGACGGGTGCGACCGTCTCCGTGAAGGTCCGCGCCGGCGTCGACGACGTCGACCTCCCGGCGACCGCTCGCGCCGTCGCGGACGCCGGTGCGTCCATCCTCCACGTCGACGCGATGGACAGCGAGCCCGCGATAGCGTGCGTCGTCGACGCGGCCCCGTCGCTGTTCGTCGTCGCGAACAACGAAGTGCGGGACGAGCCGAGCGTCCGCGAGTACCTCGCGCACGGCGCGGACGCCGTCAGCGTCGGCCGTCCGAGCACCGACCCGGTCGTCCTCGAACGCGTCAGCGACGCCCTCGACGCCGTCCGCACCACGTAGTCCGCTCGGTGGAGGCCCAGGGGGGTTGGGCGGCAGGCCGTGCCGACATCCGCCGGAGTTTTTCGCGGGGAGCGCGAACGGTCTCTCGTGCAATCGACAGCCGCGAACGCCGAACTCGCGCTCCTCGTCGAGGTCGCGGGCACGCCCAAGCCCGGGAACGTCGACCGCGAGCGCGACCTCGCGGACCTCCGCTTCGAGCAGTTCCTCGCCGGTGCCGTCGGCGCGCGCCCCGGGCTGGACGCGTGCTGCGACCCGAACTTCGGGCTCGGCGACGGGTTCGAGCGCGCGGTCGCGGGGATGAGCGACCGCGCCGGGACGAACACGCAGTTCGGCGCGCTCCTCGCGCTCGCACCGCTCGTGCGGACCGCGGCGACCGGCGCTCTCTCCCGCGACCGCGTCCGCGAGACCGTCGCGGCGACGACGGTCGCCGACGCCGCCGCGTTCTACCGGGCGTTCGACCACGTCGACGTCTTCGTCGGCGACCCGCCCGGTGACGCCCCGGACCTCGACGTACGCCGCGGGAGCGACGCCGTCCCGGCCGTCGAGGACCGCGAGCTCACCCTCGCGGCGCTCATGCGCGACAGCGCGGACCGCGACGGCGTCGCCGCCGAGTGGACGACCGGCTTCGAGCGGACGTTCGCGGCCGCCGACCGGATCGCCGCGGCGGACGGCTCGCTCGGCGACCGCGCCGCCGACGCCTTCCTCGCACTCCTCGCCGCCGAACCCGACACGCTCGTCGCCGAGAAGCACGGCGACGACGTCGCCCGCGAGGTCACCGAGCGCGCCGCAGCAATCCGTGAGGACGGCGTTCCCGGCGCGCCGGACCGCGAGGCGGTGACCGCGTTCGCCGAGGACCTCGTCGACCGCGGCGTCAACCCCGGGACGACCGCCGACCTCACCGCAGGCGCGCTGTTCGTCGCGCTCGAACGCTACGGGGTGACGCCGTGACCGACCCCGAACCCGACGGCGACCGCGCCCGCGACGGCGACAGTGACCGCGAGGTCGACAGCAACCGCGACGGCGACCGTGACCGCGACGGTGACCGCGACGCTGGCGTGGAGGAGGCAGTATGGCCGACGCGACTGCGCGGGGTCACCGAGACGGTCGTGGCGACGCTCGGCCCGAACGACCGCTGGAACCAGGCCGCGCTCGGCGTGCACGCCGACGGCCCGGCGTCGACGCGCGACGACGACGGCCGACTGCAAGCAGTCACTGCGTTCACGTACGGGAACACGCGAACGCGCCGGAACTTCCACGGGCGCGGCGCGGGCGTCGTCCAGTTCACGACCGACGCCGTCGAATTCACCGAGGCCGCACTCGACGTCTTCGAGACCACAGACCCCGTGCTGGAGTCCGCGGACGCGTGGGTTCGCGTCGACGCGACCCAGGTCGATGCCCGCGACGAGGACGGGACCCGCATCGAGACGTGGCGGCTCGACCCCGTCGCGTCGACGGTCAGGCGGCGCGTCGTCCCGGTCGTCAACCGCGGGCACGCCGCGGTCGTCGACGCTACCGTCGCCGCGTCCAGGCTCGGCGTCGACGGGTTCGACGACGACGCGCTCCGCGAGCGCCTGGAGCGCGCCGTGGACGTCGTCGCGACCTGTGGTGGGGCCCGCGAACGCGAGGCCATCCGTCGCTGTGCGACACTCACCGACGAGTGGACCCCGACCCGCGACCCTCCCGAGGACTGACTGCTCGCACGAGCGTACGGCGACCGCCAGGTCGCCGTTTCTGTTGCGACTGTCGAGCGGTCCACCGAGTGTGACCGGAGCACCCGCCGCAACCAGCCCGCTCGACGCCCGGAGAACGAACCCTTTTTGGGGGCGAACGGGGAACGAATCGGTATGGCCATCAAACCCGACTACGTCAAGAAGACGGGTACCATCCTCCTCGAGCAGTACCCGAAGGCGTTCACGACCGATTTCGAGACGAACAAGGACAGCGTCGCGAAGCTCACGAACATCGAATCCAAGGGCGTCCGCAACCGCGTCGCCGGCTACGTCACGCGCAAGAAGAACACCGCCGCGGCCGAAGCGTAACGCGACGATTCTCCCGAGCTCCCAGCACCCGATAGCGACAGCGCCGCGATCCACCGACCGCCGCGTTCCGTCCCCCGTCACGGCCGACGCCCCTCGAAGCCTGCCGCGGGCGACACGCTTACGCGACGGGGGGCGCTCGCGTGGCGCATGGACGAACGACAACTCGGTTCGACGGGCGAGTCGGTGACTGCTGTCGGGCTCGGCACGTGGCAGATCGGTGGCGCGTGGGGCGACGTCCCCGAAGACCAGGGACGGGACGTCGTCCGCGCCGCGCTCGACGCGGGCGTGACGTTCCTCGATACCGCCGACGTCTACGGTGACGGGCGGAGCGAGTCACTCATCGCGGACGTCCTCGAAGAACACGACGCCGACCCGTTCGTCGCGACGAAAGCCGGGCGCCGCCTCGACCCGCACGTCGCCGACGACTACGACCTCGCGCACCTCCGCGAGTTCGTCGACCGGTCGCGCGAGAACCTCGATACGGAGACGCTCGACCTCCTCCAGTTGCACTGTCCGCCGACGGACGTCTACTACCAGCCGGAGACGTTCGACGCCCTGGAGGCGCTCGTCGACGAGGACCGCATCGCGAACTACGGCGTCAGCGTCGAACGCGTCGAGGAGGGTCTGAAGGCCGTCGAGTACGACGGCGTCGAGTCCGTCCAGATCATCTTCAACCCGTTCCGTCAGCGGCCCGCCGAGCACTTCCTCGACCGCGCCGCCGACGAGGACGTCGGCGTCATCGTTCGCGTGCCCTACGCCTCGGGCCTCCTCACGGGCGCGCTCTCCGCGGACGACGAGTTCCCCGAGAACGACCACCGGAACTTCAACCGCGACGGCGAGGCGTTCGACGTCGGCGAGACGTTCGCTGGCGTCCCCTTCGAGACCGGCCTGGAAGCGGTCGAAGAACTCCAGGACCGGGCTGGCATCGACGACCTCGCGAGCTTCACGCTCCGCTGGATACTCGCACACGACGCCGTCACGACCGTCATCCCCGGGACGACGACGCCCGCGCACGTTCGCTCGAACGTCGCCGCCGCCGACCGCGCCGCCCCCACCGCGGAGGAACGCGCCGCCGTCGACGCCGTCTACGACGAGCACGTCCGCGAGCACGTCCACCACCGCTGGTAAACAAGCGGTGCTGCATCACCGCTGGTCGGCGCGCGATGCCGCGGCCGCCGACCGCGGCGGTCAGCGCGCGCCGACGTTCTCCTGGCTCTCGAAGCTGTCCGGGTCCGGTTCGATGTTCGCGTACTGGACCGCCTGCCGCCCGAGCGTCCGCACGCGGTCCGCGAGGCCGTCGTCTACGAACGCGCCGTCCTCGAACGCGTCGTACGCCTTCGGTATCGCGGCCTGATGCGGGATGACCCACGCGTCCAGCGCCCGACAGACAGACCGCAGGTGCTCGAGGGCGGTCACGGGGAACCCGCCGCCGGCCACGGCCAGCAGGCCGACGGTCTTGTCCTCGAACTCGTCGAACCCACAGTAGTCGAGCGCGGTCTTCAGCGGCGACGAGTACGACCCGTGGTACATCGGCGTCCCCAGCAGGATGGCGTCCGCCCCCGCGACCGTCGCCCGCAGTTCGTCGGCGTCTCCCGCGTCGTCGGCGTCCGCGTCGAACACCTGGAGGTCGAGTGCGCGGAGGTCGACGAGCTCCGTGCTCGCGCCTGCGTCGCTCGCCGCATCGAGTGCGACCTCGAGCGCACTCCGCGTGTGACTCGCGTCCCTGAGACTCCCGCACAGCGCGACGACGTGCACGTTCTCAGCCATGCAACGACCCTCGACGCCCGACCTCAAAAACCCACTGTCGGCCCCGCGTTGAGGCGGTCGTCATACCTGGCGGCGACGACCCTACAACGGCATCTCGTCGGCGCGCTCGAGGTAGTCGGCGACGAGCGCGTCACCCCACGAGACGGCGTCCGGCGCGTCGTTCTGGACGAGCGCCGCCATCCCCGTCCCGTCGTAGACGCCCATCGCCAGCACCCGCGATCCGTCCTCGCGTCGCAGGACGCTCACGCCCACCATCGGCAGCGAATCGATGCGATGCACCGCCACGCGACCCGTCTCGGTCGCCCGCTGGACGGACTCGCGGTGAGCGGTCGTCAACTCCGCGAGCGCGTCGTCGCTGAACACGAACTCGGCGGTCATCCCCGCGTCGACGACGCGACGCTCGAACACGTCGACGTACGCGCCGTACGCGGTCGGCGAGAACCCCCGCGCGTGCTCTGCGTCCTCGACGAGTTCGAGGAACGCCCGCACCGGCCGATCGGGTGCCGACGACGCCGCTCGAACGACCGTCGCGTCGTCGAGCACGTCCGGGTGCGCGAACTCGCGGGACGGCAGTTCCGCGACGACGTCCCGCGCGTCACACATCGCGTCCAGTCGCGACGCGAACCGGCCGTACAGGTCCACCGCGACCTCGCCGCACGTCGTCAACTCGTAGCCGTCGTCGCCGCGCTCGACGAGCGCCTGATTCTGGAGCTGGCGGATGGCGCGGTCCACGGTCGACCGAGCGACGTCCAGCTCCCTCGCAAGCTCGGGCTTCCGGCACGCGCTATCGTCGAGCGCCTCGAGCACTTCACGCCGGCGAGTGAGCGTCCGCACGAGCTCGTCGCGCTCACCCGGATTCATACCCAGCATGTTCGTCGGCGCGTTCTTACGCCTTACGGCAGTTCACTCGAACCGTCGCTCGGGGTGGAAGACGTAGCTGTGGCGCGCGTCGCTGTCGTAGAGGAGCGCGTCGTCTGGCAACCCGAGGAGGGTCGCGACGAGGTAGACGTCGCCCGTGGCGCCGGCGGTGTTGAACAGCAGGCCGACGAACGCCACGAACGCGACGGTCGGGTCCGGCGCGAAGAGCGCCGCGAGGAGGATGGCGTCGACGACGACGAGCGGTGCGATGCCGACGACGAGGTTGTGGTCTCGACGCTGGAACTGGTGGAACGCGGCGGTGTAGAACGCGCCCATCCCGACGAGCACGCCGTAGGAGACGTCGTACCCGAGGAGCCGATACGCGAGCCCGTGCACGAACTCGTGGAGGACGGTGACGCCCACGACGCCGAACGCGAGCGCGAGCGCGAGGACGCTCACGTTCGTCGTGAACGTCACGCTGTCCGCGGTCTCCGTTACCGTGAAGACGGTCGCGAGTGCGTCTGGGCCCTGCGCGACGTAGAGCACCCATCCGAACGCGGCGAGCGAGAGAACCGTCAGCACCCCCACGAGGACGACGAGCACGATCATCGGGTACCGGAACTCGACGGGGTCGGCGTACCCCGCGGGCGTCGCCGGGAGTAGGGTTGCGTCCGGGTCGT
This sequence comes from Halorubellus salinus, assembly GCF_020567525.1. Taxonomy (GTDB): domain Archaea; phylum Halobacteriota; class Halobacteria; order Halobacteriales; family Natrialbaceae; genus Halorubellus; species Halorubellus salinus. The sequence goes on along the minus strand of NZ_JAJCVI010000001.1, from coordinate 785,456 downwards.
GCTCGCTCGCCACCTCGTCGGGGACGCGGTCGCGCGAGCCGTCGCGACTGTCCTCGATGTCGGCCATACGCTGACAGATACGGGCCGCGTGCTAATGCGTCCTGCACGGATTACCGCGCGCTCGTTCGTGCCGCATCGACGCGGGGCCGCCGAACTCCGGAAGCGGCGTCCGTTCGTCGAACTCCGGGCGTGCTCTCGGTCGGGACCCGGCGAGCAGTACGTTCATCCCGACTCGCGATGAACGTTCCCGCATGCCCGAACGCGTGCTCGTCGCCTTCGACGGTTCTCCACTCTCCGAACGAGCGCTCACGTACGCGATAGAGACCTTCCCAGGTGCATCGCTCACCACGATATACGTCATCAATCCCTACGACTCCGTCCTCGACGTGGAGAGCGGTGGTCTCCCGGTCGCCGAAGACTGGTACGACGACGCGAAGAACCGAGCGGCAAGCATCCACTCGCGAGCCAGGGACGTCGCCGGCGCTCACGACGTCGACCTCGACAGCGTCACGGAGGTCGGCAAGCCGGCGCGAACGATTCTCGACTACGCCAGGGAGCACGACGTCGACCAGATCGTCATGGGGAGTCACGGCCGTTCGGGGCTCGACCGGACGCTCCTCGGGAGCGTCGCCGAGACGGTCACGCGTCGCGCACGGTTCCCGGTGACGGTCGTCGGATGAGCCGCTCGAACCAGCGCCGTACCGATCCGCCAGCCTCGGACCGCGACGTGGCCGACCCCGACTCGCCCGCCCCAGCCACGTGCACCGTCCGGATAGCGCGACGCGGCGGTCGTGGCGAGGCCGGCGCGCGAGCGCTCGAACGCCACCTCCGGGAGACCAGCGGCGTCCACGACGTCGACGTGTCGTTCCGAACGGGGACCGTTCGGATAACCTACGACGAGCAGGTCACCTCCGAGCGCGACCTCCGGGCCGCGGTCCGCGACCGGAACGTCTCCGTCGACGACGACGCCGAGCCGACGGGCGACGAAGGAACCTCGCGGTCGGAACTCAGACGCGAGGGCGCGTTCGTCGCGCTGACGTTCGCCGGGATGGTGACGGGGCTGGCGACCGGCTGGCTCGGCGGTCCTTCACTCCTCATGTGGGCGGGATACGGCGTCGCGTACGTCTTCGGTGGCTGGTACGGACTGGTGGGCGCCATCGAGACGCTCCGTCATCGCGCGGTCGACATCGACCTCCTGATGATCGTCGCGGCGCTCGGCGCGCTCACCATCGGCGCACCGTTCGAGGGCGCGATGCTCCTCTTCCTGTTCTCGCTCTCGAACACCCTCCAGCACTACGCCATCGGTCGGTCGCGTCGCGCGATCAAGTCCCTCGTCGAGATGCGACCGGAGCAAGCGCAGGTGCTGCGCGACGGCGAGGAGGTCACCGTCCCCATCGACGACGTCGCCGTCGGCGACGTGTTCGTGGTTCGCCCCGGCGACAGGATTCCGCTCGACGGCGTCGTCGCAGACGGCGAGGGAACCGTCGACCAGGCGTCGCTCACCGGCGAGTCCGTGCCCGTCCCGAAGGCGCCCGGCGACGAGGTCTTCGGTGGCACGATAAACGAGAGCGGGAGCCTTGAGATCGAGGTGACGCGGCAGGCTCACGAGTCCGCCATCAGTCGCCTCATCACGATGGTCGAGCGCGCCCAGAGCGAGAAGGCGCCGACGCAGCGCCTCATCGACCGACTCGAACAGCCGTACGTCCTCGGCGTGTTCGCGCTCACGGTCGCGGCGATCGCCGTGCCGATGGCGCTCGGGGGCGAGTTCGCTGGGACGTTCTACAGAGCGATGACGCTCATGGTCGCCGCATCGCCGTGCGCGGTCGTCATCTCGACGCCCGCAGCGGTATTGTCTGCTATCGCGTCCGGCGGTCGCCAGGGCGTCCTGTTCAAGGGCGGGGAGCACGTCGAGACCGCGGCCCGCATCGACGCGGTCGCGTTCGACAAGACCGGGACGCTCACGCGCGGGGATACGACGCTGACGGACGTCGTCGTCCGCGAGGATGGCGTCACCGACCCGCCGACGGCGGACGAGGTGCTCTCGGCGGCGGCCGCGGTCCAGGCGCGCTCGGAGCACCACCTGGCTCGTGCGACCGTCGCGGCGGCCGAGGACCGGTCGCTCGACGCCCTCGACGCGCGACGGTTCCAGTCCGTCGCCGGGAAAGGCGTCAGTGCCGAGGTCGACGGTGAGACCATCCACATCGGGAACCGAAGCTACCTCGAGACCGTCCTCGCGGACGTGAGGATCGACGGCCTGGAAGCCGGATTCGACCGGCTCCGCGAGATGGAGGCGGCGGGGAAGACGGCCGTGCTCGTCGTCCGAGAGCGAGACGGCGAGCGGACAGTCGTCGGGTGGCTCGCGTTCACCGACACGGTGCGTCCCGACGCCGCGGAGATGATAGCGGACCTCCGGTCGCTCGGCGTGGAGCACATCGTCATGCTCACCGGCGACAACGAGCGCGTCGCCCAGCGGATCGCTGACGAGGTCGGTATCGACGAGGTCCAGGCAGCGCTGCTCCCCGAGGAGAAGGTCGAAACCATCGAGGCGCTGGTCGAGCGACACGAGAACGTGGCGATGGTCGGCGACGGCGTCAACGACGCACCGGCGCTCGCCACGGCAACCCTCGGTATCGCGATGGGGGGTGCCGGGACCGACGTCGCGCTCGACACCGCCGACGTCGTCCTGATGGGCGACGAACTCGACAAGATACCGTACGTGCTCGGGCTCGGTCGGAAGACCCGGCGGACGCTCACCGTCAACCTCGCCATCGCGTTCGGCGCGATCGGCGTGATGGTCGGCGCCATCCTCCTCCAGGGCATCCCGCTCCCGCTCGCAGTCATCGGCCATGAGGGGTCGACCGTCCTGGTGTCGCTCAATGGCCTCCGCTTGCTCGGATTCCGCGGGTGAGCGACCGCGACGCCGCCGGCTAGGCGCGCAATCGAGCGGTCGTCACCGCTACGCGCGCAATCGAGCAGTCATCTCAGCCCCGCCATCGTCGATGTCGACGAGGCCGTCGTCGTCGAGGTCCGCGAGGAGCCCGCGCAGCCAGTCGCGGCCGTACTCGCCGTCTGGCGCGTAGTCCACGCGAATCCGCGGGCCGAGTTCGTCGAGCGCGAGTTCGCCGTGCTCGCCGAGGACGTTCACGACGCGCCCGCGGAACTGCCGCCTGCTGCCTTCGAAGCTCGGTTGCGTCGGCACGTCGGGTGCGGTGAAGTCCCCGCTCTCGTAGGCGTGACACCACCGCCGCCACGGACAGCCCGCTTCGTCGCACGACGGGGTCTTCTCGCACGCGACGCCGCCGAGCTCCATGATGGCGTTGTTCCACACGCGGGACTCGCCGGCGGGCATGAGGTCGCTCGCCGCGGTCTCGAACGCGTCGTCGTCGTCCGGCACGTCGAACGCGCGGTACAGCACGCGCTTCACGTTCGTGTCCACGACCGCGTCCCCGTTGTTGAACGCGAAACTCGCCACCGCGTTCGCGGTGTACGGCCCGACACCCATCAGTTCCTGGAGGCCCTCCGGGGTCTCCGGGAACGCACCGTCGTGCTCCTCGACGACCTGCCCGGCGGCCTCGTGGAGGTACTTCGCGCGGTTGTTGTACCCCAGCGAGTGACTCGTCCAGAACCCGACGACGTCCCCGCGGTCCGCGGCCGCGAGCGCCTCGACGTCCGGCCACTCGTCGAGGAAGTCCTCCCACGCCGCGACGACGCGGTCGAGCTGGGTCTGCTGGCTCATCACCTCCGAGACGAGGATCTCGTAGGCGTCCTCGGTCCGCCGCCAGGGATAGTCGCGGTGGTCGCGCTCGTACCACTCGACGAGCGCGTCCTGCACCGCGCCATCGTCCTCGGGGAGCGCGGGCGCGTCGTCGTCGCTCGCGTCACCGGCGCCCTCGGTGTCATCGACCACGGCGCGCTCGTCGCTCTCGCCGTTACCTGCCGTCATCGGTCCCGACTCGGGAACCGACCGACAAGGGACTGCCGGTCTCGACCACGCGCGAGCGGCACGCACCCGCGACGACCGGGGTCCCGCGAGACGAAAGGCGTAGGCGTCCACGGCACCCAACAGGAGACATGAGTCTCGACGACCTCGCGACCGACGTCCAGCAGACCGCAGACGACCTGGAGACCGCGACCTTCCACCTCGACGCGGAAGCCCGCACCGAACTCGCGATGCTCGCCGCGGCGATGGACAACGACGACCCGAGCGTCCTCCTCGAGCGCGCCATCCACGCGCTCTTCCAGCAGACCGTCGACGCCGGCAAGCTCGACTTCCACCTGCGCGCGAACTACGACGTCACGTACGACGAGTACCTCTCCGGGATGACCTACGACGAGATGACCGGCGGGTCGACGTACCCGACCGACGACGGCGATCGCCGCTACCAGTTCTGACCGGGTCGCGGACCCCCGTTCTGCGCGGGCCGACGACGGCGACCGAATCCCGCTGGCGGGTACGGCCCCGCGAGCGGTTACATGTGTTCCTCTTCGAGCACCCACCCGATGGCGCGCTTGTAGTACGTGAACATCTGCTTGACGCCCTCGTGATTCATGTCCTCGTCCTCGAGTTGCTCGGTGAGGAACTCGTACTGCTCGCGGATCTCGTCCTCGTCTCGCATACGCTCGGGTAACGTTCCTGGGAACAAAAGTCCAACCACGCGGCCGCGTTGCGCTCGCCGCAGCGGTACCCTGGCCGCGAGTCCCGGCGTCGTGGCGTGAAGCGGTCGGCGCGAACCCGCGACGCTTTTGCGGGCGCCGCCGGTACGTCGAGCCGAATGGAGTTCGCAGCGTTCGCAGACCGGGCTCGCGCTATCGAGGAGACGGACGCGGACCTCGCGGTGGTCGCGGCGGTCGCTGACCTGTTCGCGGCCGCGGACGACGACCTGGAGACGCTCGCGCGGTTCGTGCAGGGCCGGGCGTTCCCGGCGTGGGACGACCGGAAGCTCGACGTCGGCCCGTCGCTGTGTCACGAGGCGCTCGCGCGCGCCGCCGGCCCGAACGTCACCGCCGGCGACGTCGAGGACCGGCTCGCTGACGTCGGCGAGATCGGCGCGGTCGCCGCGAGCCTGGACCTCGACGGCCAGCAGGGACTGAGTGCGTTCGGCGCAGGTGGCGGGGACGACCTGACGGTCGCGGACGTCCACGAGGCGTTCGTCGCCATCGCGACGGCGACCGGGAGCGGGTCGGCGGGCGCGAAGGAAGACCACCTCTTCGGGTTGTTCAACCGCGCCAGCCCCGCGGAGGCGCGGTTCGTCGCGCGGCTCGTGCTCGGCGAGATGCGTATCGGCGTGGGCGACGGCACCGTCCGTGACGCCATCGCCGCCGCGTTCCTCGCGGACGACGACCGCGTCGAGACGGGCGCGGAGACCGAGGGCGACGACGAGGGCGCGCAGTTGACGCTCTCGGAGCTCGGCGAGAGCGCCGACGGGGCTGGGGAGGTCGAGGAGGACGTGGAGGCCGTCGATGAGGACGCGGAGGCCGTCGACGAGGACGCGGCCGAGGTGTTCGAGCGACCGTCCGCGGACGCGGTCGCCGCGGTCGAGCGCGCGCTCCAGGTGTCGAACGACGCCGGCCGGGTGGCGACGGTAGCGCGCGACGCGGGCCGGGACGGACTCTCCGACGTCCACCTCGAGGTCGGGCGGCCAGTGGGCGCGATGCTCGCTCAGGCGGGGACCATCACGGACGCCGTCGAGGCGTGGGACGCCGTCGCCGTGGAGACGAAGTACGACGGGGCGCGCGTCCAGGTGCATCACGACCCCGACGGCGACACGCGGCTGTTCTCGCGGAACATGGAGGACGTCACGGACGCACTCCCCGAGCTCGTCGAGTTCGTCGCGGACCGCGTCGACATTCCGGTCGTCCTCGACGGCGAGGCGCTCGCGGTCGACGACGACGGCGACCCGCTCCCGTTCCAGCGCGTGCTCGAACGGTTCCGACGGAAGCACGACGTCGCTCGCGCCCGCGAGTCGGTCGCGATGGAGTTGCGCGCGTTCGACTGCCTGCATCACGACGGCGAGGACCTCCTCGACGCCCCGTTCACCGAGCGGCAGGCGAGACTCGAGGCGGTGCTCTCCGAGGGCGTCTCCGAGTCGTTCGTGACGACCGACGCCGACGAGATCGGCGAGTTCGAGGCGACCGTGCTCGACGCCGGCCACGAGGGCATCATGCTGAAGGACCCGGAGTCGACGTACTCCGCGGGGAAACGCGGAAAGGAGTGGTTGAAGCGAAAACCCGACGTCGAGACGCTCGACGTCGTCGTCACGGGCGCGGAGTGGGGCGAGGGCCGGCGCGCGAACGTCTTCGGGACGTTCGAGGTCGGCGTGCGCGTCCCCGAGTCCACCAATGCGTCCGCGGACGCCAGCGAGTACGCGACCGTCGGGAAGGTCGCCACGGGGATCACGGACGCGGAACTCGACGCGCTCACCGAGCGGTTGCGCGAGCACGTCGCGACCGAGGACGGCCAGACCGTCCGGTTCGAGCCGGCGGTCGTGTTCGAGGTCGGCTACGAGGAGATCCAGGCGTCGCCCACCTACGACTCGGGGTACGCGCTCCGGTTCCCGCGGTACGTCGCCGTCCGCGAGGACAAGGCACCCGCGGACGCGGACTCCCTGGAGCGCGTCGACCGACTCGCCGAGAACTGACTCGCGTCACCTGATTCGTCGGCGACTGCGACGGACGACCGGTTGGTCGAGAACCGGGTCGCGCCCCGGACGAACGGCGCGTGACGGTGCGTGCCAACGCGCCCCGAACGGCCACAATCGTAATGTGGCCAGCTACCGGGTTCTCTATCCAGAGAGGAATGATTCCGGGGGAATCACTCGACGAACGCGACCGGGGGGTCGCGGCCGTCGTCGACGGGGGTAGCCCGCATCGAGCAGCAGCGAACCGACTGGCGCGAGCGTTCGACGCGCATCTCGACCGCGAGGACCTCGCGGACTGCTCGCGCGTCGTCGTCCACGAGACGGCGAGCGCGCGCTACGAGTACGTCGACGGCGTCCACTACGTCACGGGCGTCGAGGACGACGTTCGCGAGCGCATCGAGGCGTTCGTCGACGCGCGCGACCTGGAGGTCGTGATGGACGGCCACGTCGGGTTCGCGTTCAAGCACTCGCGGCCCGATGGGGTGGCTGACGCGCACGTCGCGGGCGCGGTCGTCGAACTCGCGTTCGACGCCGCGTTCACGGACCTCGACGACGTCGTCGAGGTCGTCGACGGCGCGACCGAGATATCCTGGACGGAACTGGACGCTCGGCCCGCCTGAGCCGACGGTTCCTTCCACCACCACGTCTCGCGCTCGACTGCGTCCGTCAGTCCTATCCACGCCACTCGAGTACGGGCACGTATGACCGTCATCCACGACGACCTGACCGTCGAGTGGCTCGGGTACGCGACGCTCCGGGTCGCGGACGCCGACGAGGACACCGTCGTCTACTTCGACCCTGGCCGGTACGGCGTCCTCACCGGCGAGTGGGAGCCGGACACGCCCGGCGTCGCCCACCCGCCAGCCAGGGAGTACCGCCCCGAGGACGGCGACGTCGTCTGCGTCACGCACGACCACCACTACGACCCGGACGGCATCCGTCGGGTCGCCGGCGACGACGCGACGCTCGTCGTCTTCGACGGCGTGAACACGCACCACGTCGACCGCGTCGACGACCGCCCCAGCGACCTCGACGTCGACGTCGAGTGGGTGGACGCCGAGGCGGACTTCGCCGTCGGCGACGCCATCCTCCGCACGATACCCGCGTACAACACGCCCGACGGGCACGTCGACGCCAACGGCGATCCCTACCATCCCGAAGGCCGCGGCTGCGGATACCTCCTCACGCTCGACGACACGACCGTCTGCTGGCCCGGCGACACCGACGTCCTCGACGGCCACGAGATGCTCGACGTCGAGGTCTTCAGCCCACCGATCGGCGGGAGTTTCACCATGGACCGCCACGAAGCCGCCGCCCTCGCCGACGCCATGGCACCCGACGTCGTCGTCCCCATCCACTACAACACGTTCGCCGCACTCGAGACCGACTCCGCAGCGTTCGCCGACGACCTCGAATCGAGAGGGGTCAGCGTCGCACTCGACGAGGAATAACCGACTGAAGCAGCATACGGCGACCGCGAGGTCGCCGTTTCTGCAGTGACTGCTCGCAGGAGCATACGGCGACCGCGAGGTCGCCGTTTCTGGTGTGATTGTGAGAGCGGCCGACGTTCCGTCGGGCCGCCGTTCCTGACCTCAGTCCTCTTCGTAGGAGACGAGGGTGAGCGACATTTCGAGGGTGCCGTCTTCGCCGTAGTACGCGGCGTAGGGTGCGAGGCCGAGGTCCGGCGAGAAGCACGCTTCGTGGAACACGGAGTCGTTGATGCGCATCTCGCTCGTCCAGCAGTCGACGCGCGCGATGGTGTCGGTGCCGGTGACGGCGAAGCTCGCAGAGCCTTGCGGGGTGGAGTACGACCACTTCGTGCCCGTCGAGAGGTCGCGGCCCTCGTACCAGACTGCGGGCTGGGACATCGTCGTCACGAGGACGATGCCGCCGGGGTTCGTGAAGAACTGCTGGACGACGGTGTCTTTCGTGCCGGTGGCGGTCGTCTCGTAGCGTTCGTCGCCCATCTCGTAGACGAGGGTGACGGTGTACTCGCCGTCGTCGACCGATTCGACGTCCCAGACGATGGCGCCCTCGCCGTCGCCCTCCATGAACACCGCGTACTCGTAGCGCGCCGGGGTATCGAACGCGAACGGCTCCCATTCGCCGGAGACCGCGTCGCCGTCGGAGCTATCCGGGGCGTCGCCGTCGCTGGAATCGCCGCCGTCGTTCGAATCGCCGCCGTCACTTGCGCCGTCGCCGCTGCTCCCGTCGGTTTCGGGTGCGCCACCGCCGCCGCCGGTGAGGCAGCCTGCGGTGAGGACGAGCACTGCGACGACGAGGACGAACCTGGCCTTCATGCCAGTCAGACGATGCGAGAAAAGATAATACTACGTATGTGTTTGAGTGGCGTCAGATGACGCCCATCTCGTCGAGGCGCTCCGGGAGGTACGTGTCCGTCACGAAGTCCAGACCACGCGCCGCAAGGGCCTGCTGCTCGGCCTTCTTCCCGATGTCGAGCTGGAGCTCGATCTGCTCCGTCCAGAACTCGTCCTGGAACCGCGGGTCCTCCAACTCCGACTCCAGCGCGTTCACGTCCGAATCACCGAGCGGGTCCGTCGGCAGGTCGTACTCCACGATGTCCTCAGGGCGGATACCCACGAACTGCGCCTCCGGCGTCGCCAGGTACTCCGAGAGGTGCGCGGACTTGATCGACCCATAGGACACCGACCCGAAGATGCGGTACGACCACGGGTCACCGTCAGTGAACACCATCACCGGCAGCCCGAGCTCGTCGTGCAGGCGCTTCGTGATGCGGCGCGTCGCCCGCGCCGGCTGGCCCTTCAGGTGGACGACCAGACAGTTGTAGTCCGTATCGAACCCGTTCTCCACGAGCCGGTCGCGCATCCCACCGGTCTCCACGCACAGCACGAAGTCGATGTCGTGGTCGATGAACTCGATCGTATCCGGGTTGTTCGGGATTTGGTAGCCGCCCTCGCCGACGTCCTTCTGGCAGTGGATGACGCGCTCGCCGCGACGCGTCTGTTCGCGCAACTCCAGCGGCCCGATGAGCGTCGCCCCCGACTCCTCCGGCCGCATGTGGAAGTCCTCCCGTTTGACGTCGCTCACGATCTCCAGGTCCTCCACGAGCTTGTTCGACTCGTCCTGCCCGTTGAACTGCGCCTCCTCGTTGTCCCACGACTCCGAGAGGTAGTACAGTTCACGCAGCGTCGACGAGCGGTCCTCCTCGAGCTGGCGCGCGAGGAACTCGATCGTGTACGCCGCCTTCAGGAGCTTCCGGGCGCCACGCACCGAGTTCGCCGACCGCGTCGACGTCCGGTCGCCGTACACCCACACCTTCTTGTCCTCGTCGAAGACGATGTTGCTCTTCGTCCGCGTCGGCAGCGTCATCTCCGGGATGTCGCCGCGCTCGAACTGGTCGTAGAACTCCGCCGCCAGGTCCACGAGCTTCTGGCGGGCCTCCGCGTTCGAATCCTGTGTATCGCTCATTGTCAGTCACTCACCGTCAGCTTCGGGCCCTCGATCTCCGACACCGAGAGGTCCAGGGTCGCGTCCGTCTCGACCGTGTACGTCAGGCGGGCCTCCTCGCCCGCCGGCACGTCCGGCGTCCACTTCACGAACCACTCGCCGTCCATCTCGACGACGTTCGCGCCGTCGCTCACGTCGCGCGGCTCCCGGTCGACGATGTCCGTCACGTCCGGCGACTCCGACCGGTCGGAGTGATTCTCGACCACCACCGTCACCGTCTGCTCGCCGTCGCCCTCGCTCACCTCGCGCTCCACGAGGACGTTGTTCATGATGCGCGCCAGCGCGTCACCGATGTCCGGGTCCGGTCGGCCCGTCACGTCCGCGACCTTCTTCGACATCACCGGGAGGATGTCCGCGAGGACGTTCTGCTTCTTCTGGCGCTTCCGCATCGACTGCTGTTTCTTCAGGTACGACTTCAGTTCGCGAGCGGCCTCGCGGACCGCGAGCTCGATCTCGTCCTCGATGGCTTCGACGCTCGCGACCGCGTCCTTGGACTCGCTCGTGAACGGCACGTTCGTCGACGCGACGTGCACCATGATGACGACCGGGCCGTTCGGGATGCCGCTCCCGCCGGGCTGGTCGAGGTTGTAGTTCCGCCAGCCGATGCCCTTGATGGTCTGCGTGATGGCGCAGCCACCGCGCTTGTAGACGAGCGGCACGCGGTTCGCGAACCGCAGGAGGTCCGCCTGCCCCTCGGCTTCGATGTCGCCACCGTACGCGATGCCGGCCTCCGCGATGAACGGGTCCCCGGCGTGCACGTCCGCGTCACGCGACGAGGACGCGTAGAACTCCGCGTCGTACTCCTTCCGCAGGCCCGCTTCGACCTTCTCCGCGCTGATGGGCGACAGACACGACGTCGGCGGCGCGATGATGTCCGTCTCCCGCATCCCGTGCACGAGGCGACTGACGGCGTCGCGGTCGCCGACGAGGTCGCTCACGAGCGGCGCGTCGTCCGGCACCGTTCGCATCACGCGCCAGAACGCGGTCGTGACGTTCTCGCGAGCGGTGTCGCCGAACGTCGCGTCCTCGCGCTCCTCGGTCATGTCCGCGGACCGGTCGACGAACTCGCGAACCTCGTCGCGCGTGAATCGACCACGCCACGCGTCGGCGTCCGCCGGGTCCGGCACGAACTTCTCGGCGAGTCGCTCCGCGAACGCGCGAACGGTCTCGTCGTCCTTGCGCTTCGAGGTCGCCTCGTCGGCCAGCGCGTACGCGTCCGCTATCAGGTGCTCGCTCGCCGACTGGTCGGGCTCGTCCGGGTCGAAGCCGGTGATGGCGCGCCACGCCGCCTCCACGGCGTTCTCACGGACGGTCCCCCCGAACGTCTTCCCGTACTCCTCCTCGACGCGCTCGGCTTCCTCGTCGACGAACCGGCCGACGTGCTGGTGCGCGACCCGGTCCAGCTCCTGGACGCGGTCGGCGACCGCGTCCGCGAACGCCGTCGTCGCGTCCGCGCCCTTGTTCGACACCGCCGTCGACACCGCACGCGCCACGTCGCCGTCCTCGTGACTCGCTGGCGGCGTCCACGCCATCTCCCGCCCGAAGTGCCGGTCGCGGAACGCGTCGATGACCTTCTCGGCGGTCTTCTTCCCGACGCGCGTGAACTCCGTCTGCAGGAACCCAGACACGGTCTGGGAGTTCGTCGCGGAAAGCATCTTCAGGACGTTCCCCAGCTCCACGCCGTGGGGATGCGGCTTGATTTCCTCGGTCTCCTCGGGGAGCTCGTCGGTCGCCCGCTCGAACTTGAAGTGCTCCTGGGGCTCCTTGAGCTCCAGCCTGGCGTGGGGGTTCACGACCGCCGTGTGCTTCACGTAATCGTGGAGCTGCTGGCGAGCGCGCATGTTCCCCTCCATCTCCAGCTCGATGCGCGTCCCGTGCGGGCGGTCCCAGGACGTCTCGGACTCGTCGCGGATCTCCGGCTCGTTCGTGTCCGTGTCGATGACGAGCTCGAAGTACTGCGCGGTCTCGCTACCCTGCGTGCGACTCGTCACCTTCGCCGGCTTCCCCGACGTCAACTGCGAGTAGAGTACGGCGGCGGAGATACCGATACCCTGCTGCCCGCGGCTCTGTTCGCGAGCGTGGAAGCGACTCCCGTACAGGAGCTTCCCGAAGATCTTCGGGATCTGCTCCTTCGTGATACCGGGGCCGTTGTCCTCGACGACGAGCTTGTAGTAGTCACCGGCCTCCTCGATCTCGACGTAGATGTCCGGGAGGTGCCCGGCTTCCTCGGTCGCGTCGAGCGCGTTGTCGACCGCCTCCTTGACCGCGGTGACGAGCGCTCGGGCGCCCGAGTTGAACCCGAGCATCTGCTTGTTCTTCTCGAAGAACTCGGCGATGGAGATGGCGCGCTGGTTCTCCGCCAGTTCGGCGGCCATCCCCTCGTCCTCGCCGAGTGTCGACTGGAACGAGGTCATTCTGTATCGCCCCATACCTCCCGCGGGATTAAAAGCCGTTCCCTACCCGAGTGAAAGTGAAACGCCGGACGGAGGTGGGTCGAACGCCCCGACGACCGCTGGCCGGGTCCACCCAACGGGACGCGACGTCTCGCTCGCGTGCGTTCAGGATGGGTCGGCCTCTCGACGCCCCGAACGCGGACGGCTCCGCGGGCCGTCTGCGAGCCCGGTGGGGCACCCGGCACAACTCTACGAGAACTGATACTCTCTGGGCGGGGTGAATCGACGTCCAACCGGCGGACTCCTCGACGCCGAATCGCCAACGGCGAGCACCTTCAGCAATCGACCCCCTGCGCACGCTTTCCAGGGTCGTTCACGCGCGTGGGCGAGCGCGCACACGGTACCTTTATCAGTAGGTATCGTCTATGCCAGACCAGGTATTACATGTCCGAAGAAAGTGACTACAGCGCCGGACAGATCCAGGTCCTCGAGGGCCTGGAGGCCGTCCGCAAGCGTCCGGCGATGTACATCGGTTCTACAGATTCTCGGGGGCTACACCACCTGGTGTACGAGGTGGTGGACAACTCCATCGACGAGGCCCTGGCGGGCTACTGCGACTCCATCGACGTGAGCATCCACGAGGACGGGTCCGTGACCGTCAGCGACGACGGCCGTGGCATCCCCGTGGACACCCACGAAGAGTACGACCGGCCGGCGCTGGAGGTCATCATGACCGTCCTCCACGCGGGTGGGAAGTTCGACAACAAGTCCTACCAGGTCTCGGGTGGCCTGCACGGCGTCGGCGTGAGCGTCGTGAACGCGCTCGCCGAACGCCTCGAGGTCGAGGTCAAGCGCGAGGGCGCCGTCTGGACGCACGCGTTCGAGCGCGGTGAACCGCAGGGCGACATGGAGCGCGTCCGCGACATGCGCGAGGGCGAGGAGAACGGGACGAGCATCCAGTTCTGGCCGGACACCGACATCTTCGACGAGACCGAGTACAAGTTCTCCACGCTCGCGAACCGCCTCCGCGAGCTCGCGTTCCTGAACTCCGGCGTCGCCATCACCCTCGACGACGAGCGCGACGAGAAGTACCAGTCCTTCGAGTATGAGGGCGGTATCCGCGAGTTCGTCGAGTACCTCAACGAGACGAAGACGCCACTCCACGAGGACGTCATCTACTTCGACGACGAGGAACGTATCGACGACGGCGTCGTCCAGGTCGAGGTCGCGATGCAGGCGACCGACGAACTCCAGGGTTCCATCCACGCGTTCGCGAACAACATCAACACGCGCGAGGGCGGGACGCACCTGACGGGATTCAAGACGGCACTGACTCGGGTCGTGAACGACTACGCGACCGACCAGGGGATGCTGAAGGACCTCGACGAGAACCTCAAGGGCGACGACATCCGCGAGGGGCTCACGGCGGTCATCTCCATCAAGCACCCCGACCCGCAGTTCGAGGGGCAGACGAAGACGAAGCTCGGGAACGGCGAGGTCCGTGGCGTCGTCGAATCCGCGATGCACGAGAACCTCGACACGTACTTCGAGGAGCACCCCGACAGCGCGAAGCAGATCGTGCGGAAGGCCGTGGAGGCTGCGAAGGCGCGGAAGGCCGCGAAGAAGGCCGAGGAGCTCACGCGACGCAAGAGCGCGCTCGATTCGACGAGTCTCCCGGGGAAGCTCGCGGACTGCCAGACGAAGGACCCGAAGGAAGCGGAGCTGTTCATCGTGGAGGGCGACTCCGCGGGCGGGTCCGCGAAGCAGGGCCGGAACCCGGAGTTCCAGGCGATCCTCCCGCTCGGCGGGAAGATCCTGAACGTCGAGAAGCACCGGCTCGACCGCGTGCTCGAGAACGAGGAGATCCGGAACATGATCACGGCGCTGGGCACCGGCGTCGGCGACGAGTTCGACGCCGACGACGTCCGCTACGAGAAGATCATCTTCATGTGCGACGCCGACGTCGACGGCGCGCACATCCGCACGCTCCTCCTGACGTTGTTCTATCGCTACATGCGGCCGCTCGTCGAAGCCGGGTACGTGTACGCGGCGCAACCGCCGCTGTACCGCATCCGGTACAACGGGAACACGTACGACGTGATGACCGAGGCCGAGCGCGAGAAGGTGGTCGAGGAGAAGTGCAACGGGAACCCGACGCAGGTCCAGCGGTTCAAGGGCCTCGGCGAGATGAACCCCAAGCAGCTCTGGGAGACGACGATGAACCCCGAGAACCGCGTGCTCAAGCAGATCACGATCGAGGACGCCGCGGCGGCGGACAAGATGTTCTCGGTGCTGATGGGTGACGCGGTCGGGCCGCGAAAGCAGTTCATCAAGGATCACGCGACCGAGGCGGAGTGGGTGGACATATGAGTTCTGAACCAGCCGACGGCCCCGACATCGGTGCGGACCGCGTGAAGCACGTCCGCATCGAGGACGAGATGGAGCAGAGCTACATCGATTACGCGATGAGCGTCATCGCGGGGCGTGCGCTCCCGGACGTCCGGGACGGCCTGAAGCCCGTGCATCGCCGTATCCTGTACGCGATGCACGAGATGGGGGTCTCCAGTCGCTCCTCGCACCGGAAGAGTTCGAGCATCGTCGGGGAGACGATGGGGGACTACCACCCGCACGGCGACCAGGCGATCTACGACACGCTCGTCGGGATGGCTCAGGACTTCTCGATGCGGTACCCGCTGGTGGACGGCCAGGGGAACTTCGGGTCGATGGACGGCGACCCGGCGGCGGCGATGCGCTATACGGAGGCGCGGATGGCGCCGATCGCCGAGGAACTCCTCGAGGACATCGAGAAGGACACCGTGGACTTCTCGTCGAACTACGACGACCGCCTGACGGAGCCGAGCGTGCTGCCGTCGGCGTACCCGAACCTCCTCGTGAACGGGAGTACGGGTATCGCGGTCGGGATGTCGACGAAGATACCGCCGCACAACCTCGGGGAGGTCATCGACGCGACCATCGAGGTCATCGAGAACCCCGACGCCGACGTGTCGGACCTCATGGAGCACGTGAAGGGCCCGGACTTCCCGACCGGTGCGAACATCGTCGGGAAGAACGCGGTCCGGAAGGCGTACGCGACCGGTCGCGGTCGACTGCGCGTTCGCGCGGAGTACGAGGTCGAGGAGTGGCAGAACGGCCGGGAGCGCATCGTCGTCACCGAGTTGCCGTTCCAGGAGAACAAGGCGCGGATGGTCGAGCGCATCGCGAACGACGTCAACGACGGGAAGCTGGAGGGCATCACGGACCTCCGCGACGAGTCCGACCGGAACGGCGTCCGGGTCGTCATCGAACTGAAGCGTGGCGCGAACGCGGACGTCGTCGAGAACAAGCTCCTCGAGCATCACCTCGAGAAGACGTTCGGCGTCATCAACCTCGCGCTCGTCGACGGGCAACCGCAGGTCTTGACGCTCAAGGAGACCCTGGAGCACTACGTCGAGCACCGCAAGGAGGTCGTGACGCGACGCTCGCAGTTCGAGCTCGACGAGGCCGAGGACCGCGCGCACATCCTCGAAGGCCGCCTGAAGGCCCTGGAGAACGTCGACGACGTCGTCGACCGCATCCAGAACAGCGAGGACCGCGACAGCGCGAAGGCGAACCTCCGCGAGGCGTACGACTTCAGCGAAGCGCAGGCCGAGCACATCGTCCGGATGCAACTCGGGTCGCTCACGTCGATGGAGCGCGCCGAGATCGAGGACGAGTACGAGGGCGTGATGGAGACCATCGAGTACCTCGAATCCGTTCTCGGGAGCGAGGAGAAGCTCCTCGAGGTCATCAAGGACGAGCTCCGCGAGGTCAAGGACGAGTACGACGACGACCGGCAGACGAGCTTCGTCGAGGACACGGGCACGGTCACGCACGAGGACCTCATCCCGGAGGAGGAGGTCGTCGTGGTCGTCACGGAGGACGACTACGTCAAGCGGATGCCCGTCGACCAGTTCGACGCCCAGAACCGCGGCGGGAAGGGCATCATCGGCGCGGATGTCAAGGAGGGCGACCGCGTGTCGAAGGTCTTCCGGGCGAACACGCACGACTACGTGCTCGCGTTCACGAACCACGGCCAGGTCTATCGGTTGAAGACCTACGAGATCCCGGAGGTCTCCCGTACCGCGCGCGGGAAGTCGGCGGTGAACCTCCTGAAGCTCGACGACGGCGAGGAGATCACGGCGGTCGTGACGACGGACGAGTTCGAGGACGACGAGTGCGTGACGATGGTCACGCGGAACGGGTACTGCAAGCGCACGACGGGCGAGGACTTCTCGAACATCCTCTCGACGGGTATCATCGCCGCGGACCTCGACGAGGACGACGCGCTCGTCGACGTGGAGGTCACGGACGGCTCGAAGGACCTCGTCATCGCGACCGAGGGCGGGATGACGATCCGGTTCGACGAGCAGGAGGTGCGGACGATGGGCCGGAACGCCCGTGGCGTCCGCGGCATCGACCTCGCGGACGACGACCGGGTCGCTGGACTCGTCGCGACCGACCACGAGGACGACAAGAGCCTCCTCACCGTCACCGAGAACGGCTACGGGAAGCGCACGCGCCTCGCGAACTACCGCCAGCAGGGCCGGTACGGGAAGGGCCTCATCGACATCAAGACGAACGACCGGAACGGTCGCGTGACGAGCGTGAAGGCCGTCGACGACGACGACGACCTCGTCGTCATGAGCGACCAGGGCCAGATCATGGTCACGCACGCGAGCGACGTCAGTCTCGTCGGCCGGAACACGATGGGCGTCACCATCATGGACCTCGACGACGGCGACAACGTCGCGAGCGTCGACGTCCTCCCCGCCGCGACCGGCGCGGCCGACGCCGTCGACTCCGACGACTGACAACGTCGAGACGGCGTACCGCCCCGGCTGAACGACCGGTCTCTTTCTTCGAGGTGCGGACGAACGTCGTCAGAACCCGCCGCAGTCCGGCGTGTCGACGGGGCAGTATGCGGTGGACGCGTATCCCTGGTCGGTGACGGTCACGCAGAGTCCGTACCTGGTGTCGTCGTACTCGAGGTATGGCTCCTGGCTCTTCAGACGGTTCGCGAAGTCGTACACGGTGTCCGGAATCTCGGGACACGTGTGGTAGTACGGTTCGCGGATCGCGGTCTCGACGATGCGTTGTTCGGCGGGTGGGAGGTCCGCGTACGCGACGTCGGTCGGAGCAGGTGCCGAGGAAACCGGTTCAGCGTTCACGAGGGCGTCCTGGGGCATCCCACCGCAGCCGGCGAGCGGGACCGTGGCGGCGAGCGCGAGGACCTGTCGTCGCTGCATCGTCGCGCCGTTCGTCCACCCCCGATATCTGTCTTGGGGTGGCCGGCGGCGAGGGGACGCGGTCGCCCCCGTTTGGCTTATGCCCGCGACGCGAGTACGGCGCTGCATGGACGTTCCCGAGCATCTCGGGCATCACGAGGCGGCGGAGGCGCTGCCGCTCGTGACGGAGTCGGCGGTGGTGACCGAGGTGGAAGCGATGGACGAGAACCGGACGGAGGCGGTCGAGGACGCGCTGGCGGCGCTGTTCGAACGGAACGGCGTCGGCGACTGGTATAGGGGCGCGACGCGCGACGACGGGGAGGGCCTGCAGGGGAGCGACGTGGACTGGGATGCGGTCGAATCCCGGGCCGCCGACGCCGACTTCCCGGCGACGGACCTGGACGCACTCGGCGACCTCGTCGCGCGCCACGAGCGCCCGTACCCGTCGCTGTTGCGGGTTCGCGTCCGCCTCGAGGACGACGTCGACTTCGACTTCGCGCCCGGCCAGTACGCGACCGTGACGTTCGACGGCCATCCGCGCCCGTACTCCATCGCGAGCTCGCCGACCGCCGACGAACTCGAGTTCTGCATCCGGCGCGTCCCCGGCGGGACGCTCACGAGCGACGTCTTCCAGTACCTCGAGGAGGGCGACGAGGTCACCATCAGGGGGCCGAACGGCGAGATGGTGCTCGACGACCCGAGCGACCGCGACCTCGCGTTCCTCGCCACCGGCACTGGCGTCGCGCCGTTCAAGTCGATGCTGGACTACCTCTACGAGACGGGGCGGCACGTCGTCGACGGTCACGAGCGCGACGTCTGGCTGTTCCTCGGCGCCGCCTACGAGGACGACCTCGCGTACCGCGACGCGTTCCGCGCCCTCGACCGCGAGCACGAGCGCTTCCACTTCGTGCCGACGCTCACGCGCGAACGCCACCTCGGCGAGTGGGACGGGGAGACCGAGTACGTCCAGCGCGTCCTCCTGAAGTACGTCGCCGAAGACGCGGTGGACGCGACCGCGCTCCCCGAGGGCCTTCGAGCGTTCGCGACCGCGGACCCCGCGCTGGACGTCGACGCGCGCATCGACCCCGGGCACGTCGACGTGTACGCCTGCGGTATCAGTGCGATGGTCGAGCAACTCGTCGCCGCGACCCGCGCCATCGGCGTCCCCGACGACCGCACGCAGTTCGAAGGGTTCGGGTAGCGCCCCGGCGTCCTCACGCGAGAGCCTGCGAGAGGACGTAGACCGGAATCGCGCCGAAGAGCGCACCGAACAGCATCATCCCGACTCCGAGCTTGAGATGGCGCCACTCGGCCTCGTCCTCGCCGGTGTCCGCGACCACGAACGGGTCACCGACCAGACTGCTCAGGCGGCCGCCGCGGTTCGCGTCGACGACCGTCGGTGACTCGCCGTCGACCGCGGTCGTCGGCTCTGCGCGTCCCGCCGCGTACGCGCTCTCGCCGGGGTCGAGGCGGCGCTCGGTGAACCGGTGCTTGTCCCCACCGATGGAGATGCCCGCCACGTCGAACGTCGCGGTGTCGTGGTCGAGGTGGTCCTCGCCGTCGAGGAACGCCTGGATGCGCTCGGGCGGCCGCTCGTCGCTCTCGACGACGGTTCGATAGTTCCGCTCCACGGAGAGCCCCGACTCGGTCGGTTTCACGCCGACGGTCCCGGTCTCGTCCTGGATGTGGAACGGCACTGACCGCGTCCCACTGGCCTTCGTATCCCAGTTCGAGCCGTCGTCGTCGTAGCGGTAGCGCTCGACCTCGAACTCGTAGGCGACACACTCCTCGCCGGAGAACGGCGCTTCGAGCGTCTGCATCGCCGCCGCGGCCTCGCCCTCGACCTCGACGAGCCCCGAACCGACCGCGTGCGCGTCGGTCGGCGTCATCGACTTCAACTGCGCGTACGTCCGGAGGTTCGCGACGCCGTACGTGACCAATCCCAGAGCGACGAGCACGAAGACGCTCAAGAACAGCAGCGGCAGGAGGTCGATGCCGTCGAGCTGGAGGATACCCTCGAGCATACTACCGGCCTCATCCCGTCGCTCAAAATAGGTTCGGGTGGGTCGTGGTCGCAGGTACTCGACGGCGACGGCACACGCCCCGGGTCTTCGTCAGTCCCGCCCGAGGATGCGCTTCCCGAGCGCGCTCGCAGCGAGTTCGGTCGCGAGATGCGCGGTCTCGTTGTGCTCGTCGAGGATGGGGTTGACCTCGACCGCTTCCATCGACCGGAGCGAATCGTGCTCGCGGTCGTGCTCGGCGACGATCTCCATCGCGCGATGCGCCTCGCGGTAGGTGACGCCGCCGCGGACGGGCGTCCCGACGCCCGGCGCCTCGTTCGGGTCGAGCCAGTCCAGGTCGAGACTGACGTGGACGCCGTCGACGCCGTCGCTCGCTATCTGCATCGCGCGCTCGGTTATCTCGTCGATGCCGTGCTCGTCGATGTCGCTCATCGTGAACGCCGTCCCCGCCGAATCGCGGACGTCCGCGGCCTCCTGGTCGTCGACGCTCCGCAACCCGACCCAGACGACGTTCTCCGGGTTCAGGCGCGGGGCGGTCGCCCAGTCGACGCCCGCGAAGTCGCGGTGCCCGAGCGCCGCGGCGAGCGGCATCCCGTGGACGTTCCCGCTCGGGGACGTCGACGGCGCGTTCAGGTCCGCGTGCGCGTCGAACCACACCGTCCCGATGTCGGCGTCCGCCGCTGCACCCCGCAGCGACCCGATGGCGACGGAGTGGTCGCCGCCGACGACCAGCGGCGTCGCCCCCTCGGCGATGGTCGCCTCGACCTCCTCGGCGAGCTGGTGACTGACGGCCTCGATCTCCTCGACGAACTTCGCGTTCCCCTCCTCGGGCACGCGCTTGTCCGCGTCCTGGGTCTCCGCCGGCGGGGCGGTCACGTCCCCGAAGTCGGAACAGGCGACGCCAGCGTCCTCCAGTTGCTCCGCCAGCCCAGCGTACCGGACGGCGGACGGCCCCATGTCGACCCCACGTCGGTTCGCGCCGTAGTCTATCGGTGCGCCGATGATTCGGGCTTGTTCGGTCATACGCGGCGGTACTCACGGTCCCCGTATCAAACCCTTCGTTCCCACCAGCCGGCTCCGACTCGTGACGGTCGCGTTACGAAAACGCGCGTTTGACGTACCGGGCGTTTTTACTCACGTTCCTTGGTACGTGGCGGCATGACGACGACAGGTCGGTACGAGGGCTTGGCGTCCGCGCCGCTCCGGTTCGCGGTCTGGGTGCTCGCCGCCATCTACCTCGGACGCATCGGCTACGACAACACGCTCTACGACCTCAAACAGCTCACGGCGCGCCGCGTCGTCGTACGGACGCTCTCCATCGGTATCACGCTCGCGTTCGTCTACTGGAACGTGTTCGTCATCCCGGCGCAACTCCGGGGCGTCATCTGGGCGGTCGTCGCGCTCCTCACCGGCGCGGTCCTCGTCTGGAAGTACATCATCGAGACCGGCGTCGAGTACCACGACGCCCGCGACCCCCTCAAGCGCCGAGCGTTCAACGAGGACGACGTCGAGGCGCTCGACCTCGGCCACCGCGTCGCCGGGAAACGACTCGGCGACACCACCGACGACGACTGACGCGGCGCACGACGAATCGAGTGCCACGCGACTAGCCAGTACGGCACGTGTTTTTAGCCGGTGGGCACGAACTGTCCCGTAGATGCCGCACACGCACGAGTACAGCGGCTGGGAGTACGCACCGCTCCGACTCGCGGTGTGGATACTCGCCGTCGTCTACCTCGGTCGCGTCCACTACAACAACACGCTCTGGGACCTCAGGCAGGTTTCCGCTCTCGAGTACGCCGTCAAGACGCTCGCCATCGCGGTCGTGCTCGCGTTCGCGTACTGGAACGTCGCGCTCGCCGACCCGGACGTGATGGCGATGATCTGGGGCGTCGCGCTCTTCTTCGCCGCGAAAGTCCTGCTCGTCGCGGGCGTCATCCGCCTCGGCGGGGCGGTCGCGGACTACGAGGAACGGAAGGAGCGACGCCGGTTCGAAGCCGCGACCGCGTCCGACGCAGACGACGACTGACCGTCCGGCGACGCCCTCAGCATGACTCGGCCCGCGGTCAGTTCTCGAGGTACGGCTCGCAGACGCGCTCCATGCCCTCGCGGAACGACACCTGGGGTTCCCAGCCGGTCGCCTCCTGCATCTTCGAGTAGTCCGCCATCGTGTGCTGGACGAACACGCTCTCGTCGATCGGGTTCTCGACGTGCTCGGGTTCGACGTCCGTCCCGAGGACGTCGTTCAGGGCGTCGACGACCTCGTTCGCGGTGTACTGCTCGCCAGTCCCGAGGTTGTAGATGCCCGTGAGTTCGTGGTCGGCCGCCAGCTCGCAGCCACGGACGATGTCCGAGACGTGCGTGAGGTCCCGCGAGTGCGTGCCGTCACCGTAGATGACGGGCGACTCGCCGTTCGCGATGTCGTCAGCGAACTGCGCGACGATGTTCGCGAACTCGCCCTTGTGCGCTTCCGCACCACGATACCCCTGGTAGACCGAGAAGAACCGCATCCCCGCACAGGACATCCCGTGGTAGTTCGAGAAGTACTCCGCGTAGCGCTCGCGAGCGAGCTTCGACGCCTCGTAGCCCGTGTTCGCCTCCACGGGCATCGACTCCGGCGACGGCTCTCTGCGGTTCCCGTAGATCGACGACGTCGTCGCGTACACCACGGTATCACACCCCGCCTGCCGGCACTGCTCGACGGTGTTCGCGAACCCCTCGACGTTCACGCGCAGCCCCCGGACGAGGTTCTCGCGGGAGTCCTCGTGCATCTTCAGCGACGACAGCGCCGCGAGGTGGAAGCAGACGTCCACGTCCTCGACCGGCAGGTCGTCGTCGAGGACGCTCTGCTCGACGTACTCGACGTCGTCGTCGAGGTTCTCCGGCGTCCCGAGGTAGCCGTCGTCGAGCGCAACGACGTCGTTGTCCGCCGCGAGGTGATTCGCGAGGTTCGACCCGATGAACCCACCGCCGCCAGTCACGAGGACTCGCTTGTCTTGCATACCGCCAAGCGCACCGCGAACGGGCAAATGATTGTCGCTCCGCGCGCACCGGCGTTGGCCGCAAGCCGGCGTCGGGGTCCCCACGGTTTTAAGGCCGGACGTGACCTACCCGACGCTATGTCGTCGATCGAACTCACCCCGAGTCAGAAGAACATCTTGCAGGCGCTCATCAACCTGCACCGCGAGAAGGAAGACGCGATCAAGGGCGAGGACATCGCCACGCAGGTCGACCGGAACGCGGGCACCATCCGCAACCAGATGCAGTCCCTGAAAGCGCTCCAGCTCGTCGAGGGCGTCCCCGGCCCCAAAGGCGGGTACAAGCCGACGGCGGCCGCCTACGAGGCCCTGGAGATACAGCAGATGGACGAGCCAGCGACGGTCCCGCTCACGCACGAAGGCGAGTCCATCGAGGACGTCATCGTCGACGAGATCGACCTGTCGTCGGTCCACCACCCCGAGCTGTGTCGCGCCGAGATCCACATCCAGGGGTCGGTCCGGGACATCCACGAGGGCGACGCGGTGACGGTCGGGCCGACGCCGCTCTCGAAGCTCGTCATCGAGGGGACCGTCGACGGGAAGGACGACACGAACAACATCATCATCCTCCGCATCGACAACATGGTCGCGCCCGCGGAGGAAGCAGAGCACTGACCGAGCCGTCGCCCGGCCGCGACGACACGAACCGACCATAATCGGGGTGACAACGTCTCGCACGACGACTCGCGTTTCAACACCTTTGTACCGGAGGGTTACTGACCAGACGATATGGCTACGAACGTCACCGTGCTCGGCGCCGGCTACGCTGGCGCTGGCGCGGTCAAGGAACTCCAGAAACGCGCCGGCCCCGACGTCTCCATCACGTGGGTCGCGGACGTCGACTATCACCTCGTTCTGCACGAGTCCCACCGCATCATCCGGGAGCCGTCGGTCGCGGAGAAGATCAAGATTCCCGTGCGCGAGATCGCCGACCACAGCACGGAGTTCGTTCGCGGCGAGGTCGTCGGCCTCGACGAGGAGGCGCGCGAGGTCGAACTCGACGACGGTGACGTCATCGAGTACGACTACTGTCTCGTCGCCCTCGGCAGCCAGACGGCGTTCTTCGGTATCGAAGGACTCGAAGAGCACTCGCTGACGCTGAAGTCCGCGGACGACGCGCTCGCCATCCACGACGCCGTCAGCGACGCCGCTGCGGACGCGACGCGGAGCGACCCGGCGGACGTCATCGTCGGCGGCGCCGGCCTCTCGGGCATCCAGACCGCGGCGGAGATCGCGAAGTTCCGCGACGAGAAGCGCGCCCCCATCGACATCCACCTCGTCGAGGGCCTGGACTCCATCTTCCCCGGGAACGACCCCGAAGTCCAGGGCGCGCTCCGGAAGCGCCTGGAGGCACTCGACATCAACATCCTCACCGGCGAGTTCATCGGCGAGGTCGACGAGGAGACCGTCTACATCGGCGAAGACGCCGAGATGGAGTACGACGTCCTCCTCTGGACTGGCGGCATCACGGGCCGGGACGCGCTCGACGAGACCGAGGTCGACAAGGAACACAACCGGTTCCAGACCGGCCAGGACTTCCAGACGACCGACGAGCGCGTGTTCGCCGTCGGCGACTCCGCGCTCATCGAGCAGCCCGGCGAGGACCCGGCGCCGCCGACCGCGCAGGCCGCGTGGGGTGCCGCGGACGTCGCCGCCGAGAACGTCGTTCGCGCCATCGAAGGCCGCCGCCTGACGTCGTGGGTGCACGAGGACAAGGGGACCGTCATCAGCGTCGGCGACAAGGCCGTCGCGCACGACGTCAAGGCGTTCGGCGTGAGCGCGCCCGTCACGACCTTCGGCGGGTTCCCCGCGAAGAACCTGAAGAAGGCGATCGCCGCACGCTGGATCGCGGACGTCGCCGGGTACGGCCGCGCCGCCTCCGCCTGGAGCATCCTCTGACGCTCGCCGCCGACACGCTCACTTCTCTCTCTCTCGCTCTCCGACCGAACGTTCAAATGGAGAGCCGCGGCCACGCTCGACATGCACTGACAGTTCGCGACGCGAGGGCCGAGGCCGGAGTGCGACGACCCCTCGCGGCGACACACACGACGAACGCCGGTCGACGACCGCGACACCGTCGACCGCGAGCTCGTCGACTGCGGTATCGTCGACCGCCGTCGCCTGTTCGCTACGACATCCGCGCTCGAACGGCCGTCAGTCGAGCGTGAGGCCGGGATGCCAGTGGTCGACGCCAGCGTCGGCCTTCGCCTCGTCCATCTTCCGGAGGAGCTTCACCGCGAGACTCGCGGTCTCCGCGGCACGCGACTCGCCTTCCGTCCGGAACTCGCCCGTGATGCGGTTCGCGTACACCGAGCAGACCGCGCCCGCTCGGAGCCCGTAGACGTTCGCGAGCGTGAGGATGGCGGCGGCCTCCATCTCGATGTTCTTCACGTTCGCGTCCTGGAGTTCCTCGACGAGCGACTCCGAGCCCGCCGCCTCGAACCCCTCGAACCCAGGGCGACCCTGACCCGCGTAGAAGCTGTCCGCACTCATCGTGAGTCCCGTGTGATAGTCGTAGTCGAGGCGTTCGGCGGCGGCGACGAGCGCCGCGACGACCTCGTGGTCCGCGACCGCCGGGTAGTCCTCGCGGACGTACTCCGCGCTCGTCCCCTCCTGCCGGACCGCGCCCGTCGTGATGACGAGGTCGCCGACGTCCATCTCCGGCTGGATGGCGCCACACGACCCGACGCGGATGTACGTGTCCACGCCGACGCGAGCGAGCTCCTCGACCGCGATAGCGGCGCTCGGCGACCCGATACCAGTCGACGTCACCGAGACCTCCGCACCCTCGTAGTGCCCGGTCGCGGTCCGGTACTCGCGGTGGTACGCCTTCTCCTCGTGGTCGTCCCAGAGCGCCGTGATCTTGTCGACCCGCTCGGGGTTCCCCGGGAGGAGCACCGCGTCGCTCACGTCCGCCGGGCCGACCTCGACGTGGTACTGTACGTCCGCGTTCGGGTCCTCGCTGTCGCCAGTCATACCCTGCTCGTAGCGCGAGCCAGCGTAAAAGACTACTGCGTCAAATCGGTCGGGAGGTCGCCGTCCCCGGCCGCTTTCCAGGCAGGCACCGGTCGTCTGCGACTACTTTCCGAGGGTCTCCGGCCCGATGGTCTCCGGGAGCAGGTCGCCGAGGCGGTGCTCGCGGACTCCGTCCTCGCCGGCGTCACAGAGCACGCGGAAGTCCTCGTCGCAGAACTCCGCGAGCGTCTGCCGGCACATCCCACACGGCGTCACCGCGTCGCGCTTCCCCGAGGACACCGCGACCACCTCGAAGTCGCGGTGGCCGTCCTTGAGCGCCTCCGCGACGGCGACCTCCTCGGCGTGCAGGCTGTTCGAGTAGTTCGCGTTCTCCAGGTTACAGCCGACGTACACCTCGCCGTCGGCGGTCTCGATGGCCGCGCCGACGCGGTAGTTCGAGTACGGCACGTACGCCTCGGACTGCACGTCTCTGGCGGCTTCGACGAGTTCCTCGTCGTCCATGTCCACCACGATACCGTCCACGGGCAAGTAACCCACCGGTGTCGCACGAACTTGCGGCTGTACCGTGACGCTCGCGGGGTTTTTCTCGTCGCGAAAACACCGCGTGGTATTTACGGCATCCAAGGTGGGACTGTGTCGTATGCGCGAGAACTGGTATCGGCGTGCGTTCTTCGCCGGACTGGGCGGCTGGATCGGTGGCCTGCTCGCGATCGCCATGGGGATCGGAGCGGTGGCATACGACCTCGGTCCGTGGTGGGGTGGCGTCGCCATCGGCGTCCTCTCGGGCTCCGTCGGCGGGTACGTGGGCGCCGCGGTGACCTACGACTGGTCGATGCACGAGCGCTTGCACGGGTCCGTCGGGCTCGCGGCGTTCGTCGTCGTCCCGGTCGTCGGCCTGGTCGGCGTGCTCGTTGGTGTCGTCACGGTCGCGTCGCCGAGCGAGGCTATCGTGGCGTCGTCGCTCGTGGGAGCCACCACGGCCGTCCTCGGTGGGGTCGTCGTACTCGTCGCGAACCTCCAGCTCTGGAAGGCGAGCGTGCAGGCCGCTGCAGCGCCGTACGCGAAGTGGTCGGCGCGACGACCGCCGACGCAGCGTCGCCGTACGAAGTACGCGGTGGGTGGTCTCGCCGTGCTCGCGGTCGGCGCCGGTGCCGTCGTTTTCGTCGTCGGCGCGGAACTCGACGCGACGTGGGTGACGATAGTCGCGCCGTGGCCCGCGCTGCTCGCGAGCGTCGACACCGAGCGGACCGTCGAGGTCCGGGACGCAGGCGTGCTCGTGGACTCGTCGCTCGTCGCGTGGGACGACTACGAGTGCTTCGAACTCACCGACGAAGCGCTCGTCCTGCATCGAGCGAGTCGATACGTCGACCGCGCGCATCGCTTCGACCGCGACGACGTCGACGACCTCGACGAGACCGTGCGAGCGCTCGAACGCTTCCTTGCCCGACGCGAGTCATGACGGGGGTCGACGAGTCGCGGCGCGAGCGCGTCGTCGGCGCGTTCCTCGTCGCGTTCGCGGGCTGTGTGACCGCACCGCTGCCCGTGGTGCTCGGTGGCGCCGGCGAGAGAGGCGTCCTCGCTGGGAGCGTCGGGGTCGCCGTCGGCGTGGGTCTCGTGGTCGCCGCGGGCGTCCGCCAGAGCGACGCGCTCCTCGGCGCGCTCGCGGCACCTCGATGGCTCCTCCTTCCGGGCGGCGCGGTCGTCGCGTGGACGGTCGGCGCGTTCCTGCAGGGGCCGCCGCTTCGAGCGACGGTACTGGCTCCCTACGGGGTCGCGTTCGCGGGGTGCGTGCTCGGCGTGGCCGCGTGGGTGCTCGCCCGCGACGTCCACGACCGGCGGCGTCGCGAGACCGCCACGACCGCGGTATCGTTCGAGGCACCCATCGCGCCGCGCTCGCGTCGAGCGATGCGTCTCGGCGGCGCCGTCACCGTCGTCGGCGGCGTCGTCGCCGCCGTCGGCCTGGGCGTCGGCGACGACCCGATGCTCGCGTTCGCGTACCTCCCGCTCGCGGCGGCCGGCGTCGTGTTCCTCGCGTTCTCGCGGACCGAACGCGAGGTCCGCGTCGCCGACGAGGCGCTGTTCGTGAACCGGAGCAAGCGGTCGTGGCGCGAGTTCGAGTCGGTCCGCGTCGAGGACGACGTCCTCGTCGTCGACGGACGCGGTCGATGGCGGGGCGCGCTCCGGTTCGACGCGACCGCCATCGAAGATCTCGATGGCGTCGTCGTCGCCATCCGCGAACGCGTCGACGAACTCGCTATCGAGTGACCGAGAGCGAGCTGTCGGTCGTCGCCGGAATCGACAGAAGAGAAGCGAGCGGTCAGTGGTCGCCGGAATCGACAGAAGAGAAGCGAGCGGTCAGTGGTCGCCGGAATCGACAGAAGAGAAGCGAGCGGTCAGTGGTCGCCGGAATCGACAGAAGAGAAGCGACTGGTCAGTCGTCGCCGGATTCGTAGTGGTCGCCTGCGGCGTCGGGGATGCGGGTCTTCCCGACGAGTGCGAGGACGACGATGACGGCGACGAACGGCACCATCTGGACGAGCGACGGTGCGATGTTCAGTTCGCTTATCTGCTGGACGCGGAACTGGAGTGCGTTCAGGCCCGCGAACAGGAACGACGAGGCGAACGCGCCGATGGGGTTGTAGTTCCCCATGAGGTAGGCGGTGATACCGATCCAGCCGCGGCCGGCGACCATCGTCTGGCCGCTCCCGATGAACTGGCCGACCTGACCGAGTGCGAGGCCGGCGCCGCCGATGCCGGAGAAGACGCCGGAGAGGAGGACGCTCGCGTACCTGACGCGTCGAACGTTCACGCCGGCGGTGTCGAGCGCCTTCGGGTTCTCGCCGCTCGCGCGCACCCACCGGCCGAACGCGGTCCGGTTGAGGACGTACCACGAGACGGGGACGGCGAGTAGCATCAGGTACACGGTCGGGTTCGAGTCGAACACCGCCGGCCCGAGGACGGGGATGTCGACGAGGCCGGGGGCGACCCAGTTGTTCAGGGTCGGGACCGCCGGGGAGTTCACCGAGTCCCAGATGATCTGGCTCGCGAACGGCGCGAACCCGAGTGCGACCAGCCAGACCGCGAGGCCGGCGATGATCTGGTCGGCCTCGTAGCGGATGGTGACGACCGCGAACAGGGCCGCGAGCAGGGTGCTCGCGAGCACGGCCGCGCCGAACCCGGCCCACGCGGCCGTGGTCGGCGCGACCGACCCCTGGAGCGCCCACGCGACGGCGATGCTCGTGAACGCCGACGCGATGAGCAGTCCCTCGAGACCGATGTTGATGACGCCGGACTTCTCCGCGAAGATACCGCCGAGTGCGGCGAACGCGATGGGGACCGACAGCCGGAGTGCTGCCGAGAGCAGGCTCGTGTCGAGCTGGTCGACGAGCGCGACCACCCAGTCGACGGGGAACACGAACGCGAACACGAACAGCGCGAGCACGGCGACCGCTGCGCCGGCGGCGCCCGCGACGTACACGTTCCGGTCACGCATCGTCGTCACCTCCGTCGGTCGCGACCGCACGGTCGGCGTCCGGCCCGTACGGCGTGTACCGTGCGAGTAACCGGAAGAACTCCGGCATCGCGACGAAGAGGATGACGAGCCCGCGGAGCACGCCCACGAGCTGTTTCGGGACGCCGAGACTGAAGTCGATGGAGAGACTCCCGGCCTTCATCACGCCGAACAACAGCGCGGCGGGGATGACCCCGAGCGGGTTGTTCCCGGCGAGGATGGAGACCGTGATGCCGTCGAACCCGAGCGCGGGCACGCCGGTCCGGTAGCGCGCCATCACCATCATGACGTAGACGGCGCCGCCGACGCCGGCGAGCGCGCCCGAGAGCGTCATGCTGGAGACGACGAGGCGCTTCGGGTCGACGCCGGCGTAGTCCGCGGCCGCAGCCTGCAGGCCGCTCGTCCGGACGTCGTACCCGAACGCGGTGTTCGCGAGGACGTAGAACGTCCCCGCGACGAGGCCGACCCCGAGCAGGAGGGCGAGTACCGAGAACTGCGCGCCCTCGAAGAACGGCACGATGGGCTTCAGGCGTGCAGCTTCCGGGATGGCGACCGTCTGCACGCTCCCGCTCTCCGGGTCCTGGTAGTACGTCGAGATGAGGAAGAACGCGAGGTTCGTCGCGACGAAGTTCAGCATGATGGTCGTGATGACCTCGTTCGCCTCCGCGTACGCCTTGAGTGCGCCGGGGATGGCGGCGTACAGGCCGCCGAAGACGGCGCCAACGAGCAGCGCGAACGGCACGAGGACGAGCGTCCCGAGGACGCCACCGGGCGCGAGCGGCGCGACGAAGATGAGCGCGAGCGCCGTCGCGAGCCCGCCGAGGACGAGCTGTCCCTGCGACCCGATGTTGAACAGGCCGGCGCGGAACGCCACCGCGACCGAGAGGCCAGTGAACAGCAGGAGCACCGTCTCCTTCATCACGAGCGCGACGTTGAACCCGCCGATGAACGGGTCGACGAACAGGAAGTAGTAGACGAGGAACGGGTTGTAGCACGACCCGAGGAAGCCGGCGCTCGTACAGTCGACGACGAGCCCCGACAGGTAGACGAGGACGCTCCCGACGAGGACGCTCGCGAGGAACGCGGCGACGCTGATGAACACGCGCTCCTTCGCGCTCGCCGTGACGATCTTCGACGCCGCGGACTCCGACCACGACGGGATGTCGCCGTCGTCGACCTCGGTCGTCGCCGCGTCGGCCGCAGCCTCGCTGCCTGCGGCCGACTGGTCGTCGGCACCGTCCTTGCCACCTGCGTCAGACTGGTCGTCCGTCATGCGTCGTCACCTCGCGCAGGCGCCGCGTCGACCGTGCCGACGCTTTCGCCACCCATGAGAAGCCCGAGTTCCTCCTCGGTCGTCGTCGCCGGGTCGACGACGTCCACGAACTCGCCGTCGTGCACGACCGCGAGCCGGTCAGAGAGCGACTGCACCTCGTCGAGCTTCGAGGACACCAAGAGAACCGCCTTCCCGCGCGCTCGCAGGTCGAGCAGTTGCTCGTGGATGAACTCCACGCTCCCGATGTCGACGCCGCGCGTCGGATGCGAGGCGACGACGACCTCGGGGTCCTGACTGAACTCGCGGCCGACGATGAACTTCTGCTGGTTCCCACCGGAGAGGCTCTTCGCGCTCGCGCTCGGGTCCGGTGGCCGGACGTCGTACTCCTCGATGACGTCCGTCACGTGCTCGTACGTGCCCTCCCAGTCGATGCGACCGTTCGGCGCGAACGCCGGGTCGTGTTGCTTCCCCAGCAAGCCGTTCTCCACGAGGTCGTAGTCCATCACGAGCCCGCGTTCCTGGCGGTCCTCCGGGACGTACGCCATCCCGCGAGCGATGCGACTCCGCCGAGAGGCGCGCGTGATGTCCTCGCCGTCGAACGCCACCGACCCTGCGGCTGGGGTCCTGAGTCCGGTGACCGCTTCGACGAGCTCCGACTGTCCGTTCCCGTCCACGCCCGCGATACCGAACACCTCGCCCTCGCGGACGTCGAAACTCACGCCGTCGACCGCGACGACGCCGCGCTCGTCTCGCACCGTCAACTCCGACACCGACAGCGCGGACGACCCCGTCGACACCGACGGCTTGTCGACGTCGAGCAGGACCTCGCGCCCGACCATCAGCTCCGCGAGCTCCTCGCGGTTCGTGGCGTTCGCGTCCACCGTCCCGACGTTCACACCGTCCCGGAGGACGGTGATGTCGTCGGCCGCGTTCATCGCCTCGTCGAGCTTGTGCGAGATGAAGATGATCGTCTTCCCCTGCGACGTCAACTCCTCGAACACCGCGAACAGCTCCTCGACCTCCTGGGGCGTGAGGACCGCCGTCGGTTCGTCGAGGATGAGGACGTCCGCGCCACGGTACAGCGCTTTCAGTATCTCCACGCGCTGCTGTTCGCCGACGCTGATGTCCTCGATCGCTGCGTCCGGGTCCACGTCGAACCCGTACTTCTCCGCCAGGTCGACGACCGCCTTCCGGGAGGCCAGGCGGTCGACCGCGAGCCCACCCCACTTCCGGGGTTCGTTCCCGAGGACGACGTTCTCCGTCACCGTCATCGGGTCGACGAGCATGAAGTGCTGGTGTATCATGCCGACGCCCGCGTCGATCGCGTCCCGCGGCGAATCGAAGTCCATCGCCTCGCCGTCCAGCCGCACGACGCCCTCGGTCGGCTCGTAGAGCCCGTAGAGGACGTTCATCAGCGTGGTCTTCCCGGCGCCGTTCTCGCCGAGGAGCGCGTGCACCGAGCCCTCCTCGACGCGGAGGTCGACGTCGTCGTTCGCGACCACGCCCGGGAAGCGTTTCGTGATACTGTCGAGGTGAACCGCGAGCG
The DNA here is from genome assembly GCF_020567525.1 of Halorubellus salinus. Classification (GTDB taxonomy): domain Archaea; phylum Halobacteriota; class Halobacteria; order Halobacteriales; family Natrialbaceae; genus Halorubellus; species Halorubellus salinus. Next base: position 753,307 of record NZ_JAJCVI010000001.1, on the reverse strand, counting down.
AACTCACGGCCACGCACCTCCCGGGACCGCCCGCCCGTCACTTCCGTGCCTGCCCGTCGTCGTGGATTCGGTCATGAAGAAATCGGTGAGAGCTAACCGCTCAGGCGTTTTCCGGGTCGGTCGGCACCGAGATGTCGCCGTTGACGATACCGGACTTGGACTCCTCGAGTGCGCTCTTGACCTCGCTCGGGATCTCGGAGCCGAGTTCCTGCCCGAGGACGGCTTCGACGCCGCCTTTCTCGAGCCCGAGTGCACTCACTTCGCCGCCCGCGTGCTCGTCGTTCACGACGTTCTCGACGCTCGTGAGGACCGCGGTGTCGACGTGCTTGACCATGCTCGCGAGGATGACGTCCTTGTACTCCTTCGCGGACTTGGACTGGTCGGAGTCGACGCCGATGGCGTAGCGACCGCGTTCCTGGGCCGCACCGAAGACGCCCGTCCCGGTCCCACCCGCGGCGTGGTAGACGACGTCCGCGCCGTTGTCGTACATCGAGAGCGCGATCTCCTTCCCCTTCGCGGGGTCGCTCCACGAGCCCGCGTACGCCGAGCGGACCTCGACGTCGCCCGCGTGCTTCGCACCCGCGATGAAGCCGGCTTCGAACTTCTTGATGAGCGAGTTCTCCTTCCCGCCGACGAACCCGACCGTCGCCGCGTCCGTGTTCGTCGACGCGTCGGTCATCCCGTCACCGCCCGTCGAGAAGTCACGCTGCGTGAGCAGGCCCGCCAGGTGCCCGACCTGGAACGACCCGAGCTGCTCCTTGAACACGTAGCTCGCGACGTTGTCCTTCTCGACGACCGAGTCCACGATCATGAACTGCTGATCGGAGTACTGGTCGGCGTTCTCCGTGAGGGCCTCGGCCTGCGCGAACCCGATGGTGCAGATGAGGTCGTAGTCCGGGTTGTTCGAGTTGGCGAACTTCTTCTGGAGCGTCGGGAACTCGCTGTTCCCCGAGGGCTCGGCGCCCTGGTAGTTGATGTCGTACTCGTCGATGGCCTGGTCGATGCCCTGCTTGGCCATGTCGTTGAACGCCTTGTCGCCAAGGCCGCCGAGGGCGTACACGACGCCGACGTTCGTGCCGTCGCTCCCCGAGCCACCGAGACTCGAGAGACAGCCAGCGGTTGTCGCTACGCCGATACCAGCCGCACTCGCCAGGAACTTCCGCCTGTTCGAAGGCATTACGTCCAATTCATGCAGGATGCCGAATTAAACCCGTCGGAACGCAAGTCAATGGTTGTGACCCCTAACTATATATCCAACACGCAGAATGGTATTTAATCTATTCCTGGATAATACGCAAGAATCCTAGGATTGCGCGTCCTCGACTGCGGATTCGACGACTCCGCGTGCACGCTCGACGAGGGCGTCGACGTCGTCCGCCTCCGCGTAGATACGGACGTACGGCTCGGTCCCGCTCGGTCGGACGAGCACCCACGAGCCGTCCGGGCGGTCGACGCGAACGCCGTAGTCGGTGTCGACGTCGCCCTCGGCGAACGTCTCCGGGAGCGTGTCCGCGAGCGTTCCCATCGCCGCCTCCTTCGCCTCGTCCGGACAGGACACGCTTACCTTCCGGTACGGACGCTCCGTGATGGGCGCACGGAGCGCGTCGAGACCACCCTCGGTGGCGACGAGCGCCGACAGCACGCCCGCGCTCGTCACGCCGTCTATCCACCCACCGAACGCCGTGTGAACGTGCTTCCAGGGCTCCGCCGCGAACGCCACCTCGGTGTCCGAACTGCCCGCCTCGCGCTCGCGAGCGATACCCTCGTGGAGCGCGCCCAACCGAACGCGCTCGGTGCGCCCACCCGCCGCCTCGACGCGCTCGTCGATCCGCCCGGACGCGTTCGGCGTGGTCACGACCACCGGGTCCGCCGCGTCACTCACCTGGACGTAATGCTCGGCGAGCATCGCCAGTACGGTGTCCTCGTGCACCACGTCGCCCTCGGGCGTCAACACGACGATGCGGTCCGCGTCACCGTCGTGCGCGAGCCCGAGGTCGACCTCGGACTCCGCGAGGAACGCCGAGAACTCCGTGAGCGTCTCCGCCGTCGGCTTCGACGGCCGCGCCGGGAAGTGCCCGTCGACGTTCGCGTTCGTCGCCCGGACGTCCGCCCCCAGCGCCCCGAGCACCTGCGGCGTCGCGACGCTCGCCATCCCCGTCCCGCAATCCACGGCGACCGTCAACCCGTCCAGGGGCTCGGCTGCGCCGTCGTCGACGGACTCCCGAACGAACGCCACCACCGCCTCCCGGTACGCGTCGAGGACGCTGCCCTCGCGTCCCGACCCGAACGCGTCCCACGACGCCAGCGCGGGACCGTCCGCGACGCGCTCCTCGACGCGCTCCTCGGCCGCCCGGTCGTACTCCTCGCCGTCGACGAACAGCTTGATACCGTTGTCCTCGGGCGGATTGTGACTCGCCGTCACCATCACGCCACGACGCCCCTGGGAGGCGAACGCGAGCGCCGGCGTCGGCACCTGCCCGACGCGTTCGACGTCCGCCCCCGCGCTCTCCAGCCCAGCCTCGACGGCGGCCGCGAGCGCCTCGCCGGTCTCCCGACCGTCGCGACCGACGACGAACTCGGCGCCGTCGACCCCTGCTGCCTGCCCAACTCGCAACGCCAGCTCAGGCGTGACCCGTGTCGCCACCGGGCCGCGGATACCAGCCGTCCCGAACAGTGTCATATCACTCGATTCCCCCGCGCAGCACTTAGATGATGGCATACGCACGTCGGACGACTCCCGTGGGTTTATACAGACGTACGCGCAAATCACCACCAATGCAACCGGGCGTGGGAGCGATTTCGGGGGTCGTATGTACGCGGTAGCGGACGCCCTCCCGGTCGCCGAGGTTCGACCGGGGACGAACCTCCTCGTCATGGGGCCGCCGATGACCGGGAAGTACGACCTCCTCTGCGAGGTGCTCGCGGACGGGCATCGACAGGGCGACGCGGGCCTGGTCGTCACCACCCAGCACAGCGCCGACCGCATCCGCGAGGACGTCGGCAGTCGACTCCCCGACGACGTGAACCCGCAGCTCGGTATCGTCGACTGCGTCTCCCAGGAACGCGGGATGGGCCAGGAGGACCACCCGCTGACGCGGTACGTCTCCTCACCGGGTGACTTCACGGGCATCGGGATGGCGTCCTCGAAGCTCCTGGAGCAGTTCGCGAACCAGGGCTACCAGACGCGGGTCGCGCTCGACTCCATCAGCCAGCTCCTGATGTACGCGGACGTCAAGACCGTGTTCCGGTTCCTCCACATCCTCACGGGCCGCATCAGTGCCGCCGACGCGCTCGGGTTCGGGACGCTCGACGCGGACGCGCACGACGACCAGACGGTCAACACCATCCGCCAGCTGTTCGACGGTCTCGTCGAGACGCGGACCGGCGAGCACGGACGGGAACGCCGCGTACTCGGTCTCCCGGACTCGCCGAGTCCCTGGGAGGAGTTCTGAGCACGCGACCGGAATCGACCAGCGAACCCGCCTGCGTCAGGCGAACGGCCCTGTCTGCGCCAGTCGAGCGGTTCTGTGGAACCGATTCGTTTTAGACGATGGCTCGGCGAGTGCGAGGCATGCCTGTGGTCGTCACCGCATCCGACCGCATCGCCGTCGAACGCTCTCGTGGTTCGACGCGGCGGTGCTGTCGCACGCCACCCACCGTCGTCGACGGGACTCCCGGGGTCGTGAGCGTGCGCGACGGCGACCGCGTGTCGCGTGATCGGCCGTGATTGGGCGTCTCCTTCGACGCGTTCGCGTGGACGTGACCGCCGTTCACGACGCGGACCCGGCGGCGAAGTCGCGACTCGAGGTGGTCCTCTGTTACCCCGGCCTGCACGCGGTCTGGGCGCACGCCGTCACGAACGCGGTCTGGCGGGCGGGCTTCCCGCTGTCCGCGCGCCTGCTCTCCCAGCTCGTGCGATTCCTGACTGGCGTCGAGATCCATCCCGCGGCGACGGTGGGGCGACAGGTCGTCGTCGACCACGGGATGGGCGTCGTCGTCGGCGAGACCGCCGAAGTCGGCGACCGCGTCCACATGTACCACGGCGTCACGCTCGGTGGGAACTCGCCCGACCCGGTCAAACGACATCCGACCGTCGAGGACGACGTCACCATCGGCACGAACGCCACCGTCCTCGGCGACGTCACCATCGGTCACGGGGCGCGCGTCGGCGCCGGCGCGGTCGTCACGGACGACGTCCCACCCGGTGCCACCGTCGTCGGCGTGCCCGCAAAACGCGTCGACGCCGCCGACACGAACGACGAGGAGCGTGCCGACAGCGACCGCACCTCGGCCGCCGACGACTGACCCGCAGCGAGCGCGTTCCCAGCAGACGTAGTGGCGAGTGCGACCGGTTCAGTCCAGGAGATGCCGGGCGATGATCTTCTTCTGTATCTCGCTCGTGCCCTCGTAGATGGTGAGTATCTTCGCGTCGCGGTAGAGGCGCTCGACGGGGAAGTCGGTCGTGTACCCGTAGCCGCCGTGGATCTGGACGGCCTCGTTCGCGACCTCGATGGCGCTCTCGCTCGAGAACAGCTTCGCTTGCGACGCCGCCATCGCGGTCGCCTGCGGGTCCCCGCTGGCCTTCTTCCGGGCGGCGTCGTACGTGAGGAGGCGACCCGCCTGGACCTTCGTCTGCATGTCCGCGAGCTTGTGGCGGATGGTCTGGATGTCGCTGATGGGTTGGTCGAACTGCTCGCGCTCCTGGCTGTACTCGAGCGCCGCGTCGAGCGCGGACTGCGCGAGTCCGACGGACTGCGCGCCGATGGCGATGCGGCCGCCCGTCAGGATGGAGAACGCCGCCGACAGCCCGCGGCCCTCCTCGGTGAGCTGGTACTCCGCGGGGATGCGAGCGCCGTCGAACTCGAGGCTCGTCGTGTCGCTCGCCCGCAGCCCGAGCTTGTCCTCCTTCTTCCCGACGCTCACACCGTCGGTGTCCTTCGGGACGAGGAACTGCGTGACGCTCCCCGGGTCGTCGCGGTCGGTCTTCGCGAACAGGATGACGACGTCGCTGCGCTTCCCGTTCGTGATCCACTGCTTCGTCCCGTCGACGACGAACTCGTCGCCGTCGCGTCGCGCGACCGTCGACATCTCCGCCGGGTTCGACCCCGCCTGGGGCTCGCTGAGCGCGAACGCGCCGACCGGCCGACCGGTCGCCATCTCCGGGAGCCACTCGTCCTTCACGTCCTCGCTCCCGAACTCGGCGATACACGACGTCGCCAGCCCATGCACCGAGAGCGCGGTGGCGACGGACAGCATCCCGTACGCCAGCTCCTCGTTGATGAGCGCGTACGTCACCGGGTCAGCGTCGTACCCACCGTATCCCTCGGGGACCGTCAGGCCCGTGAGGTCCATGTCCGCGAGGTCGTCCCAGACGTCCTCCGGGAACGCCTGCTCGGCGTCGCACTCCGCGGCGACCGGCCGGAGCTCCTCGACGGCGAACTCGCGGACGACGTCCCGCACCGCCTCCTGCTCGCTCGTGAAATCCATACCGATGCTACGAACGGTCCCCGAAAAAATTGCCCGGTTCCGACGAACGCCGTTAGCTCTCCCGGAACCACTCGACGACTCCCGCCGGGTCGACCGACAGGCCACCGCCCTGCGCGAACCGAGGACTGCCACCGCCACCGCCGCCGAACTCGTCCGTGACGCGTTCGACGACCGCACCCGCGTTCGACGACGCGGATTCACCGGCCGCTACCACGACGAACGTACTCCCCGCGCGTCCGACGAGCACCACGACCGGCGCACGGTCGCCCGCGACCGCTCGCGCCACCGGCTCCACGTCGTTCGCGTCCACGCCCTCGACGGTCCCGACGAGCCAGCGCTCCCCCTGGCGTTCGACGACCGGGAACTGCGCCAACCGGGCTTCGAGCGCGCGGCGCTGCGCGTCCGCGGCCTCCTCGCGGAGCGACGTCACCTCGTCCTGGAGCCGCGACACCGCCTCGGGCACCTCGCCGGGGCCGACGTCGAGCGCGCGACCCGCCGCGAGCAACGCCGCCTTCTCGCTCCCGCGGCGCTCGATGCCGCGCGGGCCGACCGCGAACTCCACGCGCGTCATCCCCTCACCCGGGTTCGACCGCCCGAGGACCGTGATGGGTCCGATCTCTCGCGTGTTCCGAACGTGCGTTCCGCCACACGCCGCGACGTCGAACGGCTGCCCCGACGGCTGGCCGGCCGCCACCTCCGCGCCGCCGACGGTGACGACGCGCACCTCGGCGTCCTCGCCGAACACGCCCTCCTCGGTCTTCTCGTTGAACACGATCCCGTCGCGGTCGCGCGCCGCGTCCGCGGACAGCGTCTCCCACGTCACGTCCCGGGACTCCCAGACCGCCTGGTTCGCGCGTCGCTCCAACGTCACCAGGACGTCGTCGTCGACGTCCGTCGACGTCACGAAGTCCACGCGCACCCGGTCCGCGTCGCTTGAATCGACTCCCTCACTCCCATCGACTCCCCCACTCCAGCCGACCGCCTCGGCGCTCGACCGGTCCGCGGCCGCCCGGATGTCGAACCCGCCGTACCCGAGGTCGTCCATGCACGTACGCGCCGCCCCGTACAGGACGTGACTCGCGGTGTGCGCTCGCATACAGTACATCCGTCGCCGCCAGTCCACGCGACACAGCACCGACCGGCCGGCATCGAACGTCGGCGGTTCGTCGAGCGTGTGCACGACGACGTCGTCGTCCACCTGCACGTCGACCACGGACCGGTCACCCATCCGCCCGCGGTCCGCCGGCTGCCCGCCGCTCTCCGCGTAGAAGTACGTCTCCTCGAGCACCACGTCCCGTCCGTCGACGCGCTCGATCGTCGCCTCGAAACTCGTCGTGTACGGTTGCGCAGCAGCACGCTGTACGGTCATCACCGATAACAGACTTCCGGCGGTAGCAAAAGCACTTCGCCGACACCCCCCGGGTGGTCAGTTACTGCTCGGAGATTTCGACGTCGAGGTAGTCCTCGATGGCGGCGATGAGGCCACCACCGATACCGGCCTGGGTCGCGCGACCCTGCTCGATGGCGATGATGTCCGCCTCCGTCGCACCGAGTTCCTCCGCGAACTCCTCGCGCTGCAGTCCGCGCTCCTGGCGTGCCTCCGTCACGGTCTTCCCGTAGTCGCTGTGGAGGTACGGCAACTGGTCGTCGTCGTAGTTCGTTCCGCCTTCCTCCCAGTGCTTGGAGTCCGAATCCCAGACGTCGTTGGCCTTCGCCGTGTTCTGGACCGCACGCCGTTTCCGGTCACGGTCACCGCCACCGCTGCCGCTGCCGGCGCCGCTCCCGGAGCGGTCGTTCGAGGATCGCTTCGTCTCGGTGTCGTCGTGGGGGGCACAGGACGCGCACACGTTCAGTCGCGCGCCAGCGACGTTCGCCATGCTGAGGTTCTCGCTCGCCGCGCCGCAGAGCTCGCACGTGTCGCCGTCGCCGCCACCCGACGAACCACCCGTCGAGTACTTCGCCATACCTCTCCCTTCCACACCACACCATTTCAACCCCGCGCTTCGCGCGACCACCGCCACGCCGCGAGCGCGCCTCGTACGCGGTCGCGTTGGCGGTCCGGTGGCGAGCCCGGCGACGGCGTGCGAATCCCAATCACTGCCGGTGGAAAAGAAAGGGCTTTTATTGGTCCCCCGGGAACGAAGGAGTGCAGTAAGATACCGCGAGCGTGGGTAGCCAAGCCAGGCCAACGGCGCAGCGTTGAGGGCGCTGTCCTGTAGAGGTCCGCCGGTTCAAATCCGGTCCCACGCATCGCACCACGCGGCCACAACCGGCCGCACCTCGAATGCGATGCGGGTGCTCTCCCTCGTGGACAGCACCCACGCACATTCCTTTCCGACGCAACGCTCGAACAGCGACCGATATCTCGACATTACAGGGTGCTGCTCTCCCTCGTGGACACTCTCGGAACGGCTCCGCCGTTCCGGGAGGCAGCCAGAGATCTCTGATCTCTGGCCCGCGCATCCACGCACATTCCGTTCCGACGCAACGCTCGAACGGTGACCGGTTCGGTCTCGAGTACGCGACGTGGGTCGCCCCTCGCCGTCACTGGGTCGCGTCCTGCCGGAGTGCGGTGCCGGCCGCGAAGGAGATGCTGGCGCCGACGACGGCGACCGCGAGCACCTGCCACTCCGCCCAGAGCACCGTCGGTGCGACGTGGAATGCGAGCACGTTCAGTACGACGTACGCGGGGTCCACGACCGTCGGGAGCCACCGTACGACCGGGTTCGGGAGGACCGTCACGAGCGTCCCGAAGGCGACGCTCGCCGCTGCGAGCGCGCGAAGGACGCGGCCGTAGCGCGCGCGGTCCGCGGCCCCGTCGAATAACCGCTTCGCCATGACGGCGAACGCGACGAGGAGCGTCACGTTCACCGCCTGCACCGCGAGGAATCCGACCGTGTCCAGGCTCAACCCGAGGACGACCGCTTGCGGGAGGTACTGGAGCGTCTGAACCGTCTGGAAGCCGCCGAGGAGTGCCGCCGCTGCGAGCAGGATCGCGACCGCACGTGCCGCCGGCGACGAGACCCGTCCCTCGCGCGACGGCGCACTCGCCGTCCCGTCGCTCGCTCGCTCCGCGCAGTCGTCGCAGTACGCGGACGCACCGCGGATTGACGCTCCACAGGCGACGCACTCGTCCATACCGACGGCTCAGGGTGCCTTCCTGAAAAACCCCCTGTCGGCGGGAGGACGACCGCTCGAAGCGACCGCTGACCCCGAGTCGTCCGCCACTGGCTGGCCGGGAGTGTTTTAGCACCGACCACAGTACGATGTGGTATGCTTGGCGTCGACGACCGCGGGCTGAACTCCCAGATAGCGGTCGTGTTGATGCTCGCGGTGGTCGTCGTCGCCGCCGGCGCGACCGCTCTCTTCGGGTTCGATATCGCTGGCGTGGTCGGGAACGACCCGGCGCCACAGGCGTCGTTCTCGTTCAGTTACGACGCCGACGACGGCGTGGTCGCGGTCGAGCACGGTGGCGGCGCGACCATCTCCGACCGCGTCGCGGACCGGCTGACGGTCGTGGTCGTCGCGGACGGTGCGACGACGGCGACGTACACGTGGGCAAACGGGTCGTCGTTCGCGGTCGGGAGCGGCGACCGGTTCGTGCTGAACTCGACCGCGTCGACCACGACGGGGACGGCGACGCACAGGCCCGGGTTCGAGGCCGGGGACCGCGTGCACGTGAAGTGGGTGTCGACGAGCGGCGACCGGTCCGCGGTCCTCGCGTCGTACCGCGTGTCGACGGACGCCGCGCTCGCGACGCGCCTCCAGCAGGGCTTGCGGTACGAGTACTACGAGGCCGAGTCGTCGTACACGTCGCTCCCGGACTTCGACGCGGAGACGCCCGAGCGCGTCGGGACCGTCGCGCGCCCCGACATCTCGGTGCGCGACCGCGGGACCGACTACGCGTTCCGCTTCACTGGATACCTGAAGGTCCCCGAGGACGGCACGTACACGTTCACGACCGCGTCGGACGACGGGAGCGAACTCCACGTCGACGGGTCCCGCGTCGTCGACAACGGCGGCCTCCACGGGACGCGGCCGCGGTCGGGCACCGTCACGCTCGACGCGGGCTACCATCGCATCACGCTCACGCACTTCGAGCACACGGGCGGCGAGTCGCTGTCGCTCTCGTGGGCGGGCCCCGGGTTCTCGACCGAGCCGGTCCCCGACAGCGCGCTGTTCCGCGAACCCGTCGTCGTCGCGGCGATGGACGTCTCCTGTTACGACCTCGAATGCACGTTCGACGGGTCGCCGTCGGCGAACGAGGGCGGGAGCATCGCGAGCTACGACTGGTCGTTCGGTGACGGCGCCTCGGGGAGCGGCGCGTCCGTCTCCCACGAGTTCGCGAGCGCTGGCACCTACGACGTGACGCTCGCCATCGAGACGCCCGACGGCGCGACCCGGTCGGTGACGCGCTCCATGACGGTCGAGGCCGCCAAGGACGCCATGGAGCCCGGGAGCGTCGTCCAGGGCCTCGACTACGGCTACTACGAGGGCACTTACCAGACGATGCCGTCGTTCCCCGCGACCGGGGCCGAGTCGAACGGGACGAGCGCGAACATCGACGTGGACGCGTACTCGTCGCGACGCGGCGACAACTTCGCGTACCGGTTCGTCGGGTACGTCGAGGTCCCCGAGAACGGCACCTACGAGTTCTGGACGGGGTCGGACGACGGCAGCTACCTCTCCGTCGACGGCGAGCGCGTCGTCGACAACGGCGGCCGGCATCCCTATCAGGAAGCGGCGGGGACCGTCGACCTGGAGGAAGGCAAGCACCGGATCGTCGTGACGATGTACGAGCACACCGGCCAGGAGTCCCTCTCGGTGTTCTGGGCGGGCCCCGGGTTCTCGAAGGAACCCATCCCGGACGACGCGCTCTACCACGACGACGACGACGGCGACGGGTCGCCGGTCGTCGGAGGCACTCCGACTCGGACCCTGGCAAGAGGCGGTGGTGCGCTGTCCATAGCGAGCGGTGGCGTTGCGGTACGGGTCCGGGACGCGACGGTCGTCGGCGGGCACGACGTCGGTCTGACGGATTGCAAGAATTGAGAATCTCACGTTTTCCTTAAGTTAGCAGCCGAAGACGTTCGCCGTGCATTGGTCCCCATGTGCGACGATAGTTCGACCCGAAGACGGTTCCTGGAAGCAACTGGTACGACCGCGCTCGCGGCCGCCCTCGCGGGATGTGTGGTCGGGGGTTCGACCACCGAGCCACCCACCAGGAGGATGCGTCCGCCGAGGACGGCGACGTAGACACGACGACCGGTGGCGGCTCCACCACCGACGACGCGGCGGCGAACACCGATGAGACTGGGACGAACACCGAGGAAGAGTCGACGACCACGAGCGATGACGAGGTCGCCGTCGAGGTCGCGGTCGGCCCGGACGGCGAGTTCGGCTTCGAGCCCGCCGAGGTAGACGTCGACCCCGGCGACACCGTCCGATGGACGTGGCAGTCGGACAACCACAACGTCGTCCCCCACGACGTCCCGGCCGAGAGCGACTGGGTCGGGACGACCGACGGCGAGGTGTACGATTCCGGCTTCGCGTACGAGCACACGTTCGAGGTAGAGGGCCGATACGACTATCACTGCGAGCCCCACAGGAGCGTCGGGATGACGGGGCGCGTCGTCGTCGGCGACGTCGACGCGACGACGAGCGACCGCGTCGTCCTCGGCGAGGACGCGCCCGCACGCGTCGTCGTCGGCCCCGAGGGCGAGTTCGTGTTCGAACCCGGGACGAACGTCGCTCCCGTGGTTCGCCCCGGCACCGAAGTCCGGTTCGTCTGGGGGAGCGACAATCACAGCCTCACCGTCGACGAGCGTCCAGACGGCGCGACGTGGACTGGGACCGAGGGCGCCCTCCACGACGCGGGGGTCGAGCACGTGCACACGTTCGAGACGGAAGGCCGGTACCGCTACCACTGCGAGCCCCACGAGAGCGTCGGGATGGTCGGCGAACTCGTCGTCGCGAGCGAGTAACCGCCAGCGTGCGTCCGGGAAGGTAACGGGTAAACGGCCCGAGCACCGAGTATCAGTCATGCAACGAGTCGTTCGCCGGAACGTCCGCGGCCTCACCGCCGTCCTCTCCGTGGTGTCGCTCGCGCTCGTGTTCGCCGCGGCCCGGCAAGCCATCCCCGGGTCAGTCCTGCCCGGAGCGCCAGCGTGGCTGCTGGACGCCATCCCGCACGTGAACGCGGGCATCAGCCTCGCTGCCATCGCCTGCATCGTCCTCGGCGTCCGCGAGGCGCGCGCGAAGCGGTTCGACGCCCACCGAAAGTACATGCTCGCCGCGTTCGGGTTGTTCGTCGCGTTCCTCGCGCTCTACCTCTGGAAGGTCGCGCTCAAGGGCCCCCAATCGTTCCCGGGGACGGGCGTCGTCGAACTCGCGTACTTCGGCGTGCTCGCGGTCCACATGATCCTGGCCATCGTCTGCATCCCCTTGCTGTACTACGTGCTCCTGCTCGCGTGGACGCATCCCGTGAGCGAACTCCCGGAGACGAGTCACAAGCGCGTCGCGAAGGTCGCGGCGCCGCTCTGGCTCGTCTCGTTCGTCCTCGGGAACGTCGTGTACGTCCTCCTCTACCTCGTCCCCGCCGGATTCTACGGGTGAGCGCGAGGCGGTCGACGCGACCGCATCACGCCCGCTGCGCTCGCCAGTCGTCGGCGGTGATCGAGTAGATGTGCGAGTCGACGAACTCGCCGTCGACGAACGCACCCTCCGGGATGGTCCCGACGTGCTCCAGGCCGATCGAGGAGAGGAGTGCGTTCGACGCCTCGTTCGTCTCGTAGGCCTCCGCGCGAACGCTGTGCATGCGCTTCTCGTCGAACAGGTAATCGATGAACGTCGTCGTCGCGTCCGAGCCGTACCCCTCGCCGTGCGCGTCGGCGGCGATCCACGCCGAGAGGATGGCGTGGCCGTTCCGGTCCGCTATCCAGACCGTGCTCACGACGCCGACCGGTTCGTCGTCGGCGACGACGAGGAGCGCGATGCCGTCGCCGCCGTTCACCTCCTCCTCGATCCACTCCTCGTGATGCGCTCTGCTCCGCGGGTCCGCCACGCCGAGGGACTGCCGGACCGCCGGGTCGTTGACCGCTTCGGTGAGGAACGCGGCGTCCTCGGCCTCCATCGTACACAACTCCACGCGGTCGCCTTCGAGAAACGTCGCACCGGGCATACCTCGACCAACTCGACCGTCCGACATAAAAGACCGACCGGGTGTGGTACCGAGGGACGTGGTCGCGCTGACGCGGCCTGGAGCGCAACCGACCTGCGGGTCAGTCGTCGGCCGGGGCGTCGGCGCCCTCGATGACGGGACGGGCGACCTCGCGGTCCGTGGGCTCGCCCTCGATGTCGTAGGGGTACTCGCCGCTCACGCAACCGAGGCAGAGGTCGGCGCGGGAGGCGTCGAGCGCGTCGCAGACCGCGTCGATGGAGAGGTACGAGAGCGAGTCCGCGGCGATGGCCTCGCGGATGTCCTCGGTGGTCTGGCCGGCGGCGATGAGCTCGTCGCGCGTCGCCATGTCGATACCCATGTAGCACGGGGCGACGATGGGTGGAGCGCCGATGCGCATGTGGACCTCCTCCGCGCCGCAGTCCTTCAGGAGCTCGACGAGCTGCGTCGACGTCGTCCCGCGGACGATGGAGTCGTCGATGATGGTGACGGTCTTCCCCTCGACGGTGGACTTGATGGGGTTGAGCTTCAGGCGGACCGCGCGCTCGCGCTCGTCCTGCGTCGGCATGATGAACGTCCGGCCGACGTACCGGTTCTTCATCAGGCCCTCGGCGAACTCGGTGTCGGCGCCGTCCTCGTCGGCGGCCTCCGCGTACCCCGAGGCGAACGCACGCCCGGAGTCCGGCACGGGCATCACGACGTCCGTCTCGATACCGGACTCGTGCCAGAGGTTCCGGCCGAGCTGCCGGCGGACCTCGTACACGAGCGAGTCGTCGATGACGCTGTCGGGGCGCGCGAAGTACACGTGCTCGAAGAAGCAGTGCGCGCTGTTGTCCTGGTCGACGAGCTGGTAGGAGTCGAAGTCGCTCCCGTCCTCGTGGAGGACGACGAGTTCACCGGGTTTCACGTCCCGGACGAGGTCGCCGTCGAGCGTGTCGATGGCGGCGGACTCCGACGCGAGGATGTAGCCGTCGTCGAGTTCGCCGATGCAGAGCGGCCGGTTCCCCTCGGGGTCGCGGACGCCGAGGACCGTGTCGTCGTGCATGATGGTGAGCGAGTACGACCCGTGGATGCGCCCCATCGTGCGCTTGACCGCGCGGACGAGGTCCTCCTCGAGGAGGTTCCGCGCGAGGTCGTGCGCGATGACCTCGGTGTCGCCGTCGCTCGTGAACGCGTGCCCGAGCCCCGCGAGCTCGTCGCGGATCTCGTCGGCGTTCACGAGGTTCCCGTTGTGACTCAAGGCGAGCGACCCGCTCTTGAACGACACCGTGAACGGTTGCGCGCAGGACTTGTCGACGCTCCCCGCGGTCGGATAGCGGACGTGCCCGATGCCGGCGGCGCCCGTGAGCGACTCTATGTCCGCCTGGGTGAACGCGTCACCGACGAGCCCCATCTCGACGTGGTCGTGCTGCTGGAACCCGTCGTGCGTGACGATACCAGCGGACTCCTGGCCACGGTGCTGGAGTGCGTACAGCGAGTAGTAGAGCGGTCGTGCGGCCGCCCGGTCGTCGAGCGCGACGCCCACGACGCCGCACTTCTCGGTCGGCCCGTCGGAATCGGGGGTGGCTCCCCGCCCGTCTGTCATGGGAGACAGTCGGGCGTCACCCACCAAAAAAGGACGTGATTGTGGTCTAAACTGCTCCCCACCACCGAGAAGTATGCACGCTCGTGCGTATCTCGGGTGGTCGGCGGCCGGGTTCGTCCCACGCCACCGAGCCACCCCGGTCGCGTCGTCGTCACTCGACGGCGTCGACGCGCGAACGGCACCGGACCGGCTACCGAACGGTCGCCAGCGCGGTCGCTACGGGAGTCGAACGGTCGCCAGCGCGGTCGCTACGGAAGTCGAACGGTCGAGAGACCGGAAACCCGGTCGAGAACGAGGTCGCTTACTCGCCAGCCTTCGACTGCCACTCGTAGTCCCGTCGCTTCGCGGACTTCCCGAACCCACACGACGAGCACTCCTTCTTCTTCGTGTGGTAGGACTTCTCGCCGCAGCGGCGGCACTTCGTGTGCGTCTTCGTGTTCTTCTTGCCTTGAGAGGGGGTTCCTGCGCCAGTCATGGAGTTATCGACACGACGTTGTCGCCACGGATAATCGTTGTGTTGTCCTCCGACTCGATGACCAGGTTCATGTGCTGGTCGTACCCCGTCAGCGTGCCCTCGTACGTCTCGCCGTCCTTCAGTCGTACCGCGACCGTCTTCCCGACGGACGCGTCGAGCACGTCGAGGGGCCGTCCACTGTCGTCGTCCATACACCATCCGGGTCGTAGCGGTTCCTTAAACGTACCGGGTCGCCGCCGACAGGTCGCCTGCAATCGCCGCGGGTGCGCGCGGTCAGACGTCGACCGCGAAGCTCTCCCGGTCCTCGACGGTCGCCGCGAACGCCGCGAGCAGGTCCGCGACGCCCTCCACGTCGGTCGTGTCCACGACCTCGACGGGTGTGTGCATGTAGCGGTTCGGGACGCTCACGTTCAGCGACGGCACGCCGCCGCTGGAGACGTAGAACTCGTCGGTGTCCGTCCCGGTGAAGCTCCCGGCGGCCTGCAGCTGGACGTCGATGTCCGCGTCCGCCGCGGCCTTCCGCGCGAGCTGCGAGACGACCGGATGGTTCGCGCTCCCGCGGCCGACCACGGGGCCGTCGCCGAGCGCGACGTCGCCCGTCTTCTCCGACGGGGACTTCGGGTAGTCGCCGGCGTGCGTGACGTCCACGACGAGCGCCGCGTCCACGTCCAGCCGGTCGGTCACCATCATCGCGCCCTTCTTCCCGAGTTCCTCTTGGACCGTGCTCACGGCGTACACGGTGACGTCGACGTCCATCTCGGCAGCGCGCCGCAGGCCCTCGATGGCCGTGTACGTCCCGACGCGGTTGTCCATCCCGCGCGCCGCGACCTTGTCGCCGACGAGGTCCTCGACGGTCGACGAGAACGTGATAGGGTCCCCGACCTCGACGAGCTCTTCGGCTTCCTCGCGGTCCTCGGCGCCGACGTCGACGACCTGCTCGGCTATCTCGTCGTACTCGTCCTTCGAGGGGTCACGGAGGTGGATCGCGACCTGCCCGACCACGCCCGGGACGACCCCGTCGCTGCCGTGGATCGTGACGTGCTGGCCCTTCGACACCGTGCGGTCGCTCCCGCCGATGCGTCCGAGGTGCACGAACCCGTCGTCGTCGATGCGACGGACGATGAACCCGATCTCGTCGCCGTGCCCGGCGAACGCGACCGTCGGCCCCTCGGCGTCCTCGTTGTACGCCGCGATCGCGTTCCCGTACGCGTCCGTCCGCACGTCGTCGGCGTACTGCTTCGCGTACTCCACCCACACGCGCTGGCCGCGCGTCTCGTACCCCGACGGACTCGGCGTCTCGAGGAGTTCCTCCAGGAACTCCCAGCGTTCGCTATCCATGCCTGACCGGTTCGTGGGCGGGGACTTAAGGCTCGGGAATCCACGGCCAGTTCCACGCCACCGATGCCGTTACAATCCCCGTGGCGACGCCGACCGCTCGACCCCGTGGCGGCGCCGACCTGTCAACGTCGGAGGCGCACGTCGACCCGGTGCAGCGACCACGTCGGAATCGATAAGTGACGACTCCGCGAAGGGTACGGTATGGGAGACATCACGATATTCGAGTTGCACTTCGAGGGCGGCCTCCAGCTCGGCCCGAGCTTCGGCGACGACCCGAGCCCGGACGTCGAGGCGACCGACGGCGGCCACCCCTCCGACGCCGACGACGCACCGACGACCGACGCCCCCGCGGTGGACGTCGACCCCGACGACGCAGCCGAGAGCGGGCGCAACACGCCGGTGAAGGGCGCCATCCTCGGCGTCGTCGCACTCGTCCTGCTCGCCGTCGCCGCACGCGTCCTCATGGGCGGCGACGACGACGCCGTCGACGACGTCGAGATGGTCGAACTCGACGACGTCGACGACGCAGACGACGTCGACGACGTCTGAACCAGCACCGGCGACCGGCCGCGTTCGCGCCGGGACATCACTCCCGAGGAGACTGAAAGCGTTTACGTGTCCACCTCCTACGCTTTCGGCATGAACCTGTTCCGGAGCGTTCAGGCGGTCGCGTCCGCGTCCGGCGAGGGCGCTATCGACTGGACGGCCGTCGCGGACGCGGCGAAGGCCGCGACCGACCCCGGCGACGTCGCGCTCACCGACGCGCAGCGAACCGGGTACGCGACCGACGTCCGCGACGCCCGCGACCGCGTGCGGCGCGTCGCCAGCATCGACTTCGACGTCCCCGACACCATCGAGATACAGCACCGCCACCACTGGGTGGACGCGAACGTCGACACGTTCCGGCGCGTCCTCGCACCGCTCGAAGCAGAAGGGATGTCCGCGTTCCCCGGCGTCGCCCGCACCGTGAACACGGGGACGATGGCGGTGATGCTGACGTTCCTCGCGAAGAACGTCCTCGGCCAGTACGACCCGCTCTTGCTCGCGGGCGACGACGACCCCGACCACGCGCTGTACTTCGTGCACCCGAACATCGAGCGCGTCGCCGACAGCCTCGACGTCGACGCCCCGCGATTCCGCCGCTGGATCGCGTTCCACGAGGTCACGCACGCCGCGGAGTTCGGCGCCGCCCCGTGGCTCTCGGGGTACCTCGAGGACCGCGTCGAGTCCGGCCTCCAGGACCTCTCCGCGGGCGGCATCTCCTCGCAGGAGTTCCAGGAGATGAACGCCGCGATGACCGTCGTCGAGGGGTACGCGGAACTCCTGATGGATCACGCGTTCGACGACGAGTACGCGGACCTGCGCCGGAAGGTCGACGAGCGCCGCGGCGGCCGCGGCCCGCTCGCCCAGCTCGCGCGTCGACTCCTCGGCCTCGGCCTGAAACGCCAGCAGTACGAGCGCGGGAAGGCGTTCTTCGAGCACGTCACGGACGCCCGCGGCCTCGACGCCGCCGGGCGCGTCTGGGACGGGCCCGAGAACCTCCCGACCGACGAGGAGATAGACGACCCCGACGCGTGGCTCTCGCGACTCGGCCTCTAAGAACGAACGCGGGCACTGCGAACGAATACGCCGGTTCGCCGTCGACGCGGTCAGTTGAAGCGGTCGCGTTTCTCGTAGCCGTCCTCGCTCCCGGGCTCGTGCCGGGACGACCCGTCCTGGTACGCCCACACCATGTAGTACCAGAGCACGAACCCGAGGGCCGCCCCGCCGAGCGCGCCCCCGGCGACGACGACCGGGCCGGCGTCCGCGTACAGCGCGACGAGCGCGCCCGAACCAGCGACGAGGAGGACGACGAAGGCCTGGAGGCGACTCATGCCCGCGGCGTAGTCGGCCTCGCTGAGCGATGGCCCCACCATCAGACTGCGGTCGGGGCGCTCACGTGCAGTTCCAGGAACGACCACTCGTCGTCGTGGTCGACGAGCGTCCCGCTCCAGCGCGTCTCGAACTCGTGGCGGGTCGCCGTGGCGTCGTCGTCGTCGGACGTCCGCGTCCACGCGAGCGAGACGGCGTCGTTGAACGACGCCCACTCCTCCCCTTGGACGACGGCCGGTCCGTCGCTCCCGACCGACCAGTCGGTGGTCGTCCGCGTCTGCTCGCGTAACGCCGCGGCGACCGCGTCGTACCCGTCGTACGTCGTGGATATCGCAGCTTTCCACGTGTCGGGGGACTCGCGGAAGTACGGGTACAGCGGTTCGCCGCGACGCAACGCCTCGTAGTAATCCAGCACAGCGTCCTCGGCGCTCATAGCCGAACGCAGGACTGGTATCGGTATCAAACCCTCGCTTCCGGGAGTCCGCGAGACGACCGCGTCGCGAGTACGCGGCCGACGCCGCTCACATGAAGCCCTTGTCGACCTCGTCGGTCTCCACGAGGTCGTCGAGCTCCTCGTTGAGGACGTCCTCGGCCTCCTCGAACGTCGTCGCGAGTTCGTCCAGGCCGTCGGGCCGGTCGTACTGGTCGTACTCCATCGGGCCGAACGCCGGCGAATCGAGCGCCTCCATGACGTCGTCGAAGAAGTCGCCGGGGGTCGTCGGCGCGTCCGCGTGCGCCTTCACGACCTCCTCCAGTTCCGTCGCCTTCTCCTTCGCCTCGTCCTCGTCCATGCCCTCGCTGGGTCCCTGGACGGCGAACCGACCCGAGCCCTCCGTCGGGAGGTAGCTCCCGATCTCGTCGTCGAGGTTCCGGGCGACCTGCGACCCGACGCCCTTCACCTCGAAGGGGTTCTTGGCGTACGTCTTCAACTGGTACATCCCCCTGTCGGGATGCCCGAGGTAGAGGTCCTCCCCGAGGCCGTTCGCGCGGTCGCCGGCGACCGCGCGCCAGCCGTCCGGGTCCACGTTCGACTCAACCACGTCCTCGACGATGTCGTCCCAGTCGCGAACCCGCATGCCTCACGGTAGCGGATACGGCGGCAAGATTGTGTCGGTCCGGGCGATTCCGGAACCGGCGGTGGCGTCGGTCGCGGGGCCGTTCAGTCCAGTCCGGCCTGTGCCAGTCCGGCACCGATGGCGATACCCATCCCCATTCCGATGGTGAGGCCGAGCGCGATGTCGTCCATCGCCACGCCGATCGCCGTCCCGACGCCCGCACCGAGTGCGATGCCGACAGCCATCCCTCGCGGGTCTAGTGCCCCGTCGTCGTCCGCCGGCTGGTCGCTCATATGCGAAAGAGTTCCGGCGACGGTACAGTACGCTGTCGGTTCGACGACGAACCCTCTCACGCGCAGGCGATGGTGACCCAGCCGTAGTCTGGTGGGTCGTCGCTATCGGCGGCGGAGCGTTCGACCCGAGCCTCGGTGACGCGATACCAGGCATCGTAGTGGAGGCTCGCGAGGAGCGTCGTCTCGGCGTCGCCCGCGCGCTCGGCGGACTCGGCGGCGTCCAGGCTCACCTCGACGAACACGACCACGCCGGCGTCCGCATCGTCATCAGTCTCCGAGTGTACGTACTCGACGCCGCTCACGTTCCAGCCCTCGGCCTCGGCGCGGTCGCGAGCGTACGCCCTCTCGACGAACTCCGCGACCTCGCGCGCCGGTCCCTCGGTCGGGTCCTCGGGGACGTCGACGTCCGCGAGGTCGAGCGAGTCGTCGACGGTACAGGTCGCGGTGGGGGAACTCGTCGGCGGACGCTCGGTCGTGGACGCGGTGTCGTTCCCGCCGGTCGACTCGAAGGCACCGAGACACCCTGCGGTGGCTGGAACGGCGGCGGCGACGGTCGCGAGGAGGGCGCGGCGGCGCATGCGGCCCGGTGGTCGCGCCGGCGGTAAGTGTCTTCTCCGCGGCGACCCCGGGAACCGACACCCCTAACCGGGCCGCGGGCGTGGCTTCCTATCGTGACTGACGCGGCTCGCGACGCGATAGAGGGGACGATATCGGCGGTCGGCGACGCCAAGGAGGTGTCGACGCAGTACGGGACCTCCGACCTCGCGGAGCTGACGGTGGAGACCGAGACGGGCCCCGAGCAGGTGACGTGCTGGGGGAAGTGGACTGAGACGACCGCGGTCGCCGAGCCCGGGATGCGTATCCGCGTGACGAACCCCGAGGAGCGCGAGTACCAGGGCGATGTACAGTATTCGACGACGGGCGACTCCTACGTGGTGCTGGAACCGCAGTTCCTCGTGGACGTGACGGACGTCCGCGAGTACGTGCAGTGCCCGCGGATGTACTACCTGAACAAGCTCTCCAGCGCCCCGCTCAAGTACCCCGTCATCAAGGGGACCATCGTCCACGAGGTGTTCGGCGACCTGCTGCGTGGCGTGGACTTCGACGACGCCGTCGACGACCGCGTCGAGGAGGCCGGCCTCGACCTCGGGTTGCTCGGGATGGACGCCGAGGAGGTCCGCGAGGAGGTCGCGGAGAACGCCAGGGCCATCGACGCGTGGCTCTCGCAGGGCAAACTGAGCGGCGACGACGAGTGGCGGTCGGAGATGACGCTCATCTCGGAGACGTTCGGCATCAAGGGCCGCGCGGACGCGGTCCGGAACGGGATGCCCGTCGAACTGAAGACCGGGAAGAACCTCAAGCGGGACCCGCGGTTCGAGGACAAGATACAGGCCGCGTCGTACGCGCTCTTGCTCCGCGAACGCGGCGTCGAGGTCGATACCGCGACCTTGCTCTACACGAAGAACGCGGCGCTCGATAGGTCCGAATTCTCCGGGGACTTCTCGCCCGCGAAGGAGTTCTCCGTCGGGGACGGCCTCCTGAAGTACGTCGTTCGCGCGCGGAACGCCATCGCGGGGTTCGAGTACGATTTTGCGGTACCGACGGGGTACGAGGCCGACGCGGTCTGCGAGTACTGCTTCGAGCAGGACACGTGTCGCGTCGTCGCGGGCCGACTCGACCAGGAGTCGAAGGCGGGCCAGATCGGGCGGAAGCTCCCCGACGACGAGCTCGAGTACTACGAGGACACCTATCGCGCTATCGAGGAGGAGCGCGTGGAGACCCACGAGGAGTACGCGAAGCTCTGGGAGCAGACGCCCGCCGAGCGCGCCGAGGACGACCGCGCGCTCGTCGACCTCGAGTTCGAGAGCAAGCGCGAACGCGCCGACGGCCGGTGGGAGTTGCGGGCGCGACGCACCTCGGCGGCGGTGTCGAAGCTCCGCGAGGACGACCTCGTGCTCGCGAGCGACGGCGACCCCGTCCAGGGCGACGCGGAACTGGCGTACATCGAGCGCCTCGGCGACGACGAGGTCGTGCTGAGTGCGGCCGAACCCATCGCGGTGTCCCGCATCGACGTCTACCCGTCGGAGTTCTCGGTGTCGCGGATGCAGGTCGCGCTCCACGACGCGCTCCTCAAGGGCGACCCGGACCGGAAGGACGTCCTGTTCGGTCGCCGGGAGCCCGAGTTCGACGCCGAGCGTGCGCTCGACCCCGACCGCGACCCGGGCGAGGGCGGCGAGTCGACGACCGAGGCGGAGCCGGAGACGTTCGTCGACAACAACGCGGCGCAGGACGAGGCGGTGCGGAAGGCCGTCACTGCGGAGGACGTTGCGCTCGTGCACGGGCCGCCGGGAACGGGGAAGACGTACACCATCGGGCAGGCGGTCCGGGCGATGGTCGCGCGCGGCGAACGCGTGCTGTTGTCGGCGTTCACGAACCGTGCGGTCGACAACGCGCTCGAAGCGCTCGAGGAGCAAGGGTTCACGGACTTCGTCAGGGTCGGTACCGAGTCCGGTATCCGCGACGACATGCTCGGGTACCGCCTCGAGACGCGCGGCGACCCCGAGGAGTGCGCTGCGCGACTGCAGGACGCGCAGGTCGTCGCGGCGACGACCGCGACCTGTGGCTCCAGGGTGATGCGCGAGCAGCGCTTCGACGCGGCGCTCGTCGACGAGGCCGGCCAGCTGACGGAGCCGGACGCGCTCGCGGCGGTGAACCTCGCGGAGCGGTTCGTGCTCGTCGGCGACCACCAGCAGCTCCCACCGGTGGTGCGCGCGGAGAACGAACTCCAGGAGTCGCTGTTCGAGCGCCTCGTCGAACGCTACCCCGAGGCGGGCGTGATGCTCGACAGGCAGTACCGGATGAGTCAACGCATCCAGGCGTTCGCGTCCGCGGCGTTCTACGACGGCAAGCTCCGGCCGGCGACGGGCGAGGTCGCCGCCCAGCACCCGCGTCAGCTCGTCGACCTCGACGACCTCCCCGCGGAACTCCGGGACGGCGTGACGTTCCTGGACACCCCGGGGGACGGTGGCCGAAACACGGACGCTGTGGAGGCCGAACGCGTCGCGGACGTCGTCTCGTCGTACCTCGCCGCGGGCGTGGCGCCCGAGGACGTGGGCGTCATCGCTCCGTTCAGGGCGCAGGTCGCGGAGATCACGCGGCGCGTCCCCGAGTCGGTGACCGTCGACACCGTCGACCGCTTCCAGGGGTCCTCGAAGGAGGTCATCGTGGTCTCGTTCGTCGCCTCGGGCGACCTCGAGTCGCCGATATTCGAGGACTATCGGCGCGTGAACGTGGCGTTGACGCGAGCGAAGCGCGCGCTCGTCCTCGTCGGCGACGCGGACGCGCTCGCGACCGACCCCGTCTACGGCCGGATGGTCGACTGGTCGCGACCCGACTGACCGACGCGGGCGACGAACCACCGCGTTCCGTTTTCGAGACGCGTCCCGAACCTGTGCGGTCCATTTATGGCCGTGTCGCGTGTTAGCATTACTATGGCAAGTGATAACGCGACACACGACGAGCCGGCGGTGGAGGACGGCACCGCGGAGGACGCGTTCTCCACGCCCGAAGCGAGCGAACTCGAGCGCGCGGTCGGCGGTATCGCCGGCGGCATCGTCGGCACGATGCTCATGACGGGCGTGCTCTTCATCGTGAACGCCACGCTCACGCCCCGCATCGACGTGTTCGGGACGCTCGCGGAACTCGCCGGCGTCGGGAACGCGCCCGCGCTCGGCCTCGCGCTGTTCTTCGGCGCCGGCATGTTCGCGTGGCCGCTCCTGTTCGTCACCCTCGGCGCGTACCTCCCCGGCGCCACGCGCCCCCAGCAGGGCATCGTGTTCGCCGCCGTCCTCTGGACGGGGTTCATCACCGCGTTCTACTCGCGCTACGCCGGGTTCGACCTCCTCGTCTTCGTCGTGTTCTCCGTCGTCACGCACCTCGCGTACGGCTGGGTGCTCGGGTTCGTCTCCGCGCGCCTCACCGGCCAGTACGAGGCGCCCGAACTCGCGGTCTGACCGTCTCGCGGTCTGACCGACCGGCGGTCGCCAGGGGGACCCCCGCCCGCTTTTGGTTCGGGGGGACGACCACTCCCGCATGGACCTCCCACTCGGCGACGGGACCGTCTCCGTGTCCCTCGACGCCGTCGACGCGACGGTCGCACGCGCCCCGGGCGGAGACGCCGTCGACGTCCCGGCCGCGGCCCGGAAGGCGCTCGCCGACCCGCACGGGCCGCGACTCCGCGAGCGCGCCACGCCCGACGACGACGTCGCCATCGTCGTCACCGACGGCACGCGCGCCGTCCCCACCGACGTCCTCCTCGCCGGCCTCCTCGACGACCTCGACGCCGCCGGCGTCGCCCGCGAACAGGTCACGGTCGTCGTCGGCCTCGGGCTCCACCGACCGATGACCGACGCCGAACTCGAGGAGATGCTCGGCGCGCACGCCGACCTCGCCGCGAACCACGACCCCGACGACGTCGTCGCCGTCGGCGAGGTCGACGGCGTCCCGATCGAACTCGCTCGGACCGTCGCGAACGCCGACCTGGTCGCGGCGACGGGCGTCGTCGAACCCCACCAGTACGCGGGGTTCTCCGGCGGCGCGAAGACCGTCGTCGTCGGCGCCGGCAGCGAATCACAGATCGGGTACACGCACGGCCCCGACCTCCTCGCGCGCGACGGCGTCCGGCTCGGGCGCGTCGAGAACAACCCCTTCCGCGAGTTCCTCGACCGCGCCGGCGACCTCGCCGGCCCGGACTTCTGCGTGAACGTCACGAAGGGCCCGCAGGGCGTCCTCGGCGTCGCCGCCGGCGACCCGCGGGCGGTCGTCCGCGACCTCGCCGCCACCGCCCGCGACGCGCTCTCCGTCCCGATCCCCGACGACGAGACCTACGACGCCGTGGTCGCGGGCGTCGGCGCCCCGAAGGACGCGAACCTCTACCAGGCCACCCGGGCGGCGACGTACGTCGCGCTCGGCGACCGCAACCCGCTCGCCGCGCCCGCCGCCGACGCGGACGACGGGTCCGCCGGCGCGCGCGGCCGCATCCTCGTCCCCGCGGAACTCCCCGAAGGCGCGGGCGAGGGAACCGGCGAGCGACGGTTCCACGACTGGCTCTCGAACGCGACCGACGCCGACTCGCTCTACCGCGAGATGCGCGACGGCTACGAGCCCGGCGCGCAGCGCGCGTTCGTCGTCGCGCGCGTCCTCCGCGACCACGACGTCCACGTCACCAACAGCCAGCATCCCGACGTCGTCGACGACTGCCTCATGCACGCCGCCGACAGCGTCGAGGACGCACTCGACCCCGGGACCGACGTGCTCGTCGTCCCCGACGCCCTGAACACGCTCCTCGTCCCCGAGCGCTGACGAACGGGCGACGTGTTCGACTCGCGCGACGCGTCAGCGGGAACCACGCGTCCAGGGGACCCGTGGACGCTACGGGACGTACGTGTCGAGCACCTCCCAGTTCGCCGGGGTCCGGACCGTCTCGTCCTCCTGCCAGCGGACCTCCACGACGGACGCGTCCGCGGGCACCGTCGCCGTCACGCTGTCTCCCGCGGTCACCGTCTCGTGGTCGTCGGCGAACTGCACGTCGAGCGTCGTCTCGTCGCCGCCCCGCTCGGCCATCAGACGCACGCGCTTCGCGGGGAACGACTCGCCGCCCTCGTGGGCGACCATCAGCGCGCGCGTCCCCTCCTCGTAGGCGAACGCGAAGGATGCGCGAGGTGCCGGCCACCCGTACGCGAGGAAGTCGAGGCGCTTCGTCGGCGTCGTCCCGGTGACCACCGCCGCGTCTCCCCGTCGAGTGCTCTCCAGGTCCTCGTACGTCTGGAACGCCGCACGCTCCCGGCACGTCCCGAGGAACGCGTCCGGGTCGGGCGACGACGGCTAGAGCGCGACGGCGCGGAGGTCCGTCGTCCGGTCGCCGACCGCGAACGCCTCGGCGCTCCCGGTCACCTCGGGGACGTACGCCGACCTGGTCGAGAGGCGCGCGACCGTCGGGTCGTCGGCGAGCGCGGCGACTCGCGCGAGGCGCTCGGCTGGTGCCGTCTCGGTCGCGAACGTCGACGGGCGCTCGGCGAGCACCCGCACCGCTCGTCGTTCGAGTCGGTCCCGGCGCTCGACGACCGACGCGTCCGCGTCCGGCCTGGCGCCCATCGACAGCAGGACGCCGTCGCCGACCACCTGGAGGACGTGCTCGCCACGGACGCGACTCCAGTAGCCGTCGGCGTCCATCGGCTCGAACGTCTCCCAGACGTCGTCGGCCGCTCGCAGCGCAGCCTCGTCGTCACGGAGGCGTGCGACCGCGTACTGGTACTCCCTGATGGTCACGACGAGGTCGCGCACGAACGCGGGTTCGAGCAGCGGCGCCGACGCCACCCACTCGTCGAGCACGGGGAACCGCTCGACGTGCTCGGCGAGCGAATCGACGTCGACGTACCGGACGTGCTGGAGTCGCCACTCGGGCGTCACGTCGGCCGCCTGCAGCCAGTCGTCGGTCACGATACGGGACGTGAACGACGGCGGGTCGACGCTCCGGTCGAAGACGCCACGCGTGCAACCGGCGAGCGACGACGTGGACGCGACGGCACCGATGGCGCTGGCACGGAGAACTCGGCGACGCGAGACCCGTCGCATACGACACACCCATCACGGCGTCGATAAGTGTCTTGGGCCACCCGTCGGGGCGAACGCCACGCTGACGCCCGCCAGCTTTAGCCGACCGGGGTTCGCACTCACGCCAACGTGACGTACAATCCGCCACCGTGGAACTCGATGCGCGACGCGTTCGGGTGGACCGTCCTCGGCCTGCTCCTCGCCTTCGTCGGGTTCCAGTTCTCCGGGGCCACCGGCGTGTACGCTATCGGGGCCGGCCTCGTCGCAACGGGCCTGGGCACCGGCTCGCTGTTCGGGTTGTACACCGAGGAGTTCCGCATGGCGGTGATCGACCTCAAGCAACGAACGCTCGGGCAGTCGCGCTCGAAGTACGAACGATAGCAGCCCGCGAGACCAGCCTCACCGACCCGCGGTCGGTTCCGCCGTCTCGTCGTCGCCCTCGATCTCGTCGACCACCCGCTGATGGAACTCCTGGAGGACCGCGGACTCGTCCTCCGCGAGCACGACGTCGCTCGCCATCAGCGTCGCCAGCCCGAACGCGCGCGGCGACGGCGACTCCACGCGCGTCCGCGACACCTCGATATCGCCGTCCTGCACGCCGCGCGCGAACGTCTCGATGCCGTCGACGTGGAGCTTGTCCTCCAGTATCTCGCGGTACGTCTCCTCGACGACCGCGAACTCCTCCAGGTCCTCCGCGAACGACAGCAGCATCTCGCTCGCGACCTGCTGTTGCTTCGCGGACTTCTCGTAGCCCTTGTAGCGCTTCAGTATCATCAACGAGCGCGTCGCGTCGATGCGGAAGTACCGCTGCAGGAGGTCCGTTCCCCCCACCGCCTGCCGGAGCGTCCCCCGGACCGCGTCGGGGTCGAGGTCCTCGACGATGCCGACGACGTCCACCTTCCGGTTCAGGGGGAGTTTCAGCGTGAACCCGTCGTCCGCGACCGCGACCGTCACGTTCGCGTTCGCCTCCTGCGCGATGCGGTACGCCAGGAGCCTGGAGAGGCCGTCGTTGAACCGCCGGCCGTAGTTCGAGTGCACGTAGTAGTGGCGCTCGTACGCGTCCCGGTCACGGGCCTCCTCGATGGCCAACCGGTCCGGGGTGCTCACGCTCGCCGCGCCAGCGTACCGCACCTGCTCGTCGTACATCCGGCTGAGTGCTCGCACCGCGTGCTCGTCGATGGGCATCTCGCGCAGCCAGTGACGGACCGCGGGTGTCCCACCGCGCTCGTACTTTTCCAGGAGCGTCTCCTGGAAGGCCAGTACCTCCACGCCGAGGTCGTACGCGAGCGGCAGGCGCTCGCTGAACCACGACGGCACCGTAGGGGAGGCAGCCGTGCGGTCGACGTACACCTTCGACCCACGGCGGTACTCGTACTCGAAGTTCGACCCGCCGAGCACGAACACGTCACCCGGCTCCAGCGTGTCGAGGTAGGATTCGTCGAGCTGACCCACCCACTCGTCGCCGCTGCGCGTGAAGACGTCGCACGCGAACGAGTCCGGGATGGTCCCGACGTTCGTCATGTAGATGACCCTGGCGAGCCGCCCGCGCTTCCCCATCAGGGGCGTCCCGGGCTCGTACTCGTCGTAGTGGTGCTCGCCGCCGGGTTCGTCGTTCTCGTCGCGCCACACCTTCGCGTACACGTTCTTGTCCTCCAGGCCCTCGTAGTCGGCCGTGAGGTACCGCAGGAGCTGCTCCCAGTCGTCGTCGCCGTAGTGCCGATAGGGGTACGCGCCCTGGAGGATCCGCTTCACGTCGGCCTCCGGCCGTATCTCCGCGATAGCCATCCCGTAGACGTGCTGGGCGGCGACGTCCTGGCAGCGCTCCGGGACGTTCACGGAGTCCACGAACCCCTCGGTCGCCTTCTTCACCATCACCGCGCACTCGACGAGCTCGTCGCGGTCGAGCGCGACGACCCTGCCCGTGACGGTCTCGCCGACGCGATGGCCCGCGCGCCCGACGCGCTGGAGCATCGCCGCGACCGACTTCGGACTCCCGACCTGCACCACGAGGTCGACGTGGGGCATGTCGACCCCGAGCTCCAGGCTCGTCGACGACGTCACCACGTCCAACTCGCCGTCCTTCAACTTGCGCTCGACGTCCTGGCGGACGTCCTTCGAGAGGCTGCCGTGATGGCACGCGGAGTTCGCCTCGTCGTACGCGTCGTACCTGTCGCGGAGGTTGTGCAGCACGCGCTCGGCGCCCGACCGCGTGTTCGTGAACACGAGCGTGTTCGTCGACCCCTGCACGTGCTCGTGCAAGGAGTCGTAGAACTCGCCCGTC
The DNA here is from genome assembly GCF_020567525.1 of Halorubellus salinus. Taxonomy (GTDB): domain Archaea; phylum Halobacteriota; class Halobacteria; order Halobacteriales; family Natrialbaceae; genus Halorubellus; species Halorubellus salinus. Next base: position 725,132 of record NZ_JAJCVI010000001.1, on the reverse strand, counting down.
ACGACGTCCCGCGGCGTGTGCACGAGGTCGTCGGTCGGGCACTCCAACTGGAGGTCGAACTCGCGCGCGAACCGCGCGTCCACGATCTCGTAATCCCTGGGTTCGCGCTCGCCCACCATCGCGCCCCCCGACGCAGTCCCCTTCCCAGACGCGGCCTCCTCGTCCGCGTCCACGGGCTCGTAGCCGACGAGGAACTTCGCCATCTGGCTCAAGGGTTCGATGGTCGCCGAGCACCCGATGCGCGTCGGCGACCCGTTCGCGAGCGCCTCCAGACGCTCCAGGCTCACCGAGAGATGCGTCCCGCGCTTGCTCTCCGCGAGCGAGTGGATCTCGTCGACGACGACGTACTCCACGGTTCGAAGCTTCTCCCGGAACTTCGGCGAGTTCAGGAGTATCGCGAGCGTCTCCGGCGTCGTGTTCAGGATGTGCGGGGTCTCCCGCAGCATCTTCTGGCGGTCCGCGTCGCTCGTGTCCCCGTGCCGTATCGCGTGCCGTATCTCGCCGACGTCCTCGCCGCGGGCCTCGGCGATGTCCGTGATGCCCTCCAGTGGCTCCGTGAGGTTCCGATGGATGTCGTTCGCGAGCGACTTCAGCGGCGACACGTACAGGCAGTACACCGAGTTCTCGAGGCCCTCCTCGCGTTCGCGCTCGCGCTCGAACAGCGCGTCGATGATGGCCGTGAACGACGCGAGCGTCTTCCCGCTCCCCGTCGGCGCGCACACCAGCGCGTTCTCCCCGCGCTGCACGAGCGGGATGGCCTCCTTCTGGGGCGGCGTGAAGAACCCGCCGTTCTCCGGGACGAACGCCCCGAACTGCTCGACCCACCACTGCCGGACCGACGGCGACAACGAATCGAGGACGTCCGCGTCGTCCACGTCGCTCGCGTCGACGTCCACTTCGGTCCTCGACGCCAACAGATCCAGCGCGTCCATTCACGCGTCTCTCCGTGCCACACACGGAAGAACGTCACGTCGACCGAGGTCGGACCCTCCAAGGACGCATCACCACCCGGAATGTCGCCCGACCGGAACGTGCGAGCGCCCAACACACCGAAACCCGATTGAACATTCTTATAAGGTGGGGCCAGCAACTCACGAGGTACACCCTACGCGGGGTTGATGATGCTCCTAGCCCCACAGGACGAGGGCCGTCCCGCACCCAGCCGGTCGGCCCAAGCGGACACCGAGTCCGCGGACGGCAGGGGAGCGCGAGCCCACGCGTAGACAAGGTGAACAACCATGCCAGTTTACGTCAACAAAGAAGTCCCAGCCGACCTCCAGGACGACGCCCTCGAGGCGCTCGAGGTCGCACGAGACACAGGTAGCGTAAAGAAAGGAACCAACGAGACGACCAAGGCCGTCGAGCGAGGGAACGCCTCCATCGTGTACGTGGCCGAGGACGTCCAGCCCGAGGAGATCGTCATGCACCTCCCCGAGCTCGCCGACGAGAAGGGTATCCCGGTCGTGTTCGTGGAGACCCAGGACGACGTCGGGCACGCCGCCGGCCTCGAGGTCGGTAGCGCTGCCGCGGCCGTCGTCGACGCCGGCGACGCGTCGGATCAGGTCGACGACATCGCCTCGAAGCTCGAGGACCTCTGATAGGCCATGAGCGCAGAAGAATCAGAGAGCGGCTCCACGCCCGCGGAAGTTATCGAAATCGTCGGTAAGACCGGCATGCACGGTGAGGCCATGCAGGTCAAGTGCCGCATCCGCGAAGGCGAGAATCAGGGTCGCATCATCACGCGAAACTGCCTCGGTCCGGTCCGCGAGGGCGACGTCCTCCAGCTGCGAGAGACCGCCCGCGAGGCCGACTCCATCGGAGGCCAATAATGCCCCAGACTCGAGCCTGTGATTACTGTGGGGACGACATCGAGCCCGGTACCGGGACGATGTTCGTTCGCACGGACGGTACGACGATTCACTACTGTAGCGCGAAGTGCGAGAAGAACGCGGACCTCGGCCGCGAACCCCGCGACCTGGAGTGGACGGACGAGGGTCGCGCGAACTCGGGGGATAACGAATGAGCGAGCGCGAGCGGACGTTCGTGATGGTCAAGCCCGACGCGTTCGCGCGCGGGCTCGTCGGTACCGTCATCTCGCGTCTCGAGGACCGTGGCCTGAAGCTCGTCGGGATGAAGGTCGAGATCCTCGACGAGGAGACGGCCCACGAGCACTACGCGGAGCACACGGACAAGCCGTTCTTCGACGACCTCGTCGACTTCATCACCTCGGGACCGGTCGTCCCGATGGTGTGGGAGGGCGAGGACGCGACGCGGCAGGTCCGGCAGATGATCGGTGCGACGGACCCGCTCGAGGCGGACGCCGGCACCATCCGCGGTGACTACGCGCTCGACCTCGGCCGGAACGTCGTGCACGCGGCGGACCACGAGGACGAGGGCGCGAACGAGCGCGAGATCTCGATCCACTTCGACGACGACGACCTCGTGTCCTACGAGGGACACGACGAGACCTGGCTGTACGAGTAATCAGCCGGTTCGCGCGCTTCTCACTCGATTCCACGACCCGATAGCGACGGGTGTGGTCGCTGTCCCCGGGACTATGTTCGATAGCGACGGGTGGGTGCCGTCGCGCGGTCGCGGTGAGTCTTCGGTTTCAGTCGTCGCCGTCAGTCGTCGGCGGGGGCGTCGACGGTCGTGTCGACCCGTCGGTCGAGGAAGTCCTCGAGGAGGCGGAACATCCGGAGTTTCTGGTCCTGGTCGCTGGACGCGTGGCCTTCCTCGCCGAGTTCCTCGTACTCGTAGTCGTCGCCGGCGGCGTAGTCGGCGTCGTCGAGGGCGTCACGGAAGATGCGTGCCTGCGAGACGGGGACGCGGCGGTCGTTGACGCCGTGGACGAGGAACATCGGGGCGTCGACGTTCTCGACGTACTCGACTGGTGACCGCTCTCGATAGCGCTCGGGGTTCTCGCTGGGCGTCCCGAGGTACTTCTCCATGAGTTCGGTCTTGAAGTGCGGCATCGTGTTCTCGTACATGTCCTCGAGGTCGGTGAGCCCGATCCAGGCGACGCTGGCGTCGTAGAGCTCGGGGTACTGGACGGCCTGCCAGTACGCGCTGTAGCCGCCGTAGCTGCCGCCGAAGACGACGACGCGGTCGTCGTCGAGCCAGTCGCGGTCGGCGAGGACGTGCTCGGCGGCGGTGGCGACGTCGCCCTGTTCGGCGCCACCCCAGTCGTCGATGAGTTCCTCGACGAACTCGCGGCCGCGGCCGGTGGACCCGCGGTAGTTCACCTTGAGGACGGAGAACCCCATGGCGGCGAGGACCTGCGTGTAGAGGTCGAAGGACTTGGTGTCGCGTGCTCGTGGGCCGCCGTGGGGGTTGACGACGAGCGGCGAGGGTCGTTCGCCGGAGTCGTAGAGGAGCGCGCCGATGTCGAACGTCTCGTAGGGGTCGTGGTCGACGGCTTCGGCGGGCGTGTCGGGGACGCCGTCGGATTCGACGGTGAGGTACTCGGCGTCCGCGAAGTCCTCCGGTTCGAACGGGCCGTACTCGGGTTCGACGAGCGTCTCGGTGTCGTCTGCGTCGAGGTCGTACGCGAGCAGTTCCGGGCGCGTCGTCGGCGTGGTGTGGGTGACGGCGACGGTGGTGGCGTCGATGCTCGCGTCGCCGCCCATCCCGATTCCGGCGCTGCCGTCGGGCAGGTCGAATTCGCGTCCGTCGCCGGTCTCGACGTCGTAGACGACTGGGACGTTGATCGCGTCTCGCGAGCGCGTTGCGATGATGCGCTGCCCGTCCTCCGTGAAGAACTGCCCGCCCTCCTCGTACTCGCCGGTGCCGTACCACGTCATGTCGTCGGCGTCGAGGTCGTAGACGCCGAGGCGACTGAGGTCCTCGCTGTTGTCGGTGACGAGGAGACGGTCGCCGTCCGGGTGCCAGTCCACCGGGAGGCTCTCTGCGCCCGTCTCGCCGATCTCCAGGTTCCGGGCGTTCGACCCGTCGACGTCGGCGACGTAGACGTCCTTGTTGTCGAAGTCGTCGGTCTCGTTCGTCGAGTACGCGATGCGGTCGCCGTCCGGGGAGAGGTGCGACCCCCAGACGGCGCGGTCGTAGTCGGTGACCTTCGTCGTCTCGCCGCTCGCGAGGTCGTGCCGGTAGACGTTCATCTGGCCGTCGCGGGAGGACCCGAGGAGGAGCGTGTCGCCGTCCTCGCCGACGTCCTGTAGCATCACCTGGCCGTCCATCTCGACGACGGGTTCGACGTCACCGTCGCGCGTGATGCGGTGGATGTCGTTCTGTTCGTCGCCGGCTTCGTCGAGGTGGAAGTAGATGGCGTCGCCGTCCGCGGCCCACTCGACGAACCAGCGGGCGTTCCGCGGGACCTCGCCGTCGCTCCACTGTTCGCGTTCGCCGGTCTCCAGGTCGAGGACGTGGAGTTCGTTCCGGCCCGTGTCGTCGTAGTAGAACGCGACCTCGCTGCCGTCCGGGGAGACCGTCGGGTGGGCGAGCGTCGGCAGGCTTGCGAGCGCTTCGAGGACGTCCGTGTCAGCGGGAACCTCCATGCACGAATCGTGTCGCGTGGGCCACATAAGGACTTGCAGAAGAATTCTTCAGTCCCACCATCGCCGAGCCGTCGGTTCGAACGGGTTGCTGGCTCGGGAACGCTCCCGCCGGGGGGTGAAACTATTTGTGCGTGGCCTGTTCACACCCACGGTATGGTCTCCGAGACGACGCGTCGTGCGCTCCTCTCCTCGGTGCTGGGCGTGGGCGTCGGCGGGATGGCGTTGACGGACGCGCGACAGTTCCTCGCGGACTTCGCGCCGCTCTCCGGCTCGACGTGGAACGCCGACGCTCGACGGGTCGACCGCGAGGTCGACTCGCCGTACGGCGACGCGACGGTCCGGTACGACGACCACGGCGTCCCGCACGTTTCAGCGAGCGACGAACGCGCGGCGTACTACGCCGTCGGGTACGTCCAGGCGAGCGACCGCCTGTTCGAGATGGACCTCCTGCGACGCGTGATGCGCGGCGAGCTATCGGCGGTGTTCGGCGAGGTCGCCGTCGACTCCGACCGGTTCAACCGCCAGATGGACTTCGCCCGTGCCGCGGAGGTGACGTGGGACGCCGCGAAGGACGGACCCGCGGCGCCCGCGAGCGAGGCGTTCGTCGACGGCGTGAACGCGTACCGCGAGGACGCCGACCGGCCCGTCGAGTTCGAACTCCTCGATTACGACGCGGACCCGTGGACGCCCGTCGACTCCATCCTCGCACAGAAACAGATCTCGTGGGGGCTCACGGGGAGTTTCGCGACGCTCCGTCGGGCCGCGGTCGCGGACGCGTTCGACCGCGAGACCGCGGAGACGCTGTACCCGCTCCCGGACGCCGACAACCACGATTCGCCGATCCTGCGGCCGGGCGACCGCGAGCCGAACCCGCCCGGTGGCGAGTCCGCCACCGTGAGCGGTCGAGCGTCCGCGACGTCGAGGAGTCGACGACCGACGGGCGCCGGGACGGGTAAGAGGGTCGACCCCGACCTCGTGTCGTGGCTCGAGGGCTTCGAGTCCGAGGACGGCGTCGGGTCGAACTCGTGGGTCGTGCACGGCGAGTACACCGCGTCCGGCCAGCCGGTCGTCGCCAACGACCCGCACCTCGACCTGCGCGTGCCGCCGGTCTGGTACGAGCAGCACGTCGTCGTCGACGGCGAGCGCGACGTCCGCGGCGTGACGTTCCCCGGCGTTCCGTTCGTCATCATCGGTCGGAGCGACACCGGCGCGTGGGGCTTCACGAACGCCGGGTACGACGTCATCGACTTCTACACGTACGAGACGCGCAACGGCGGCAGCGAGTACCGGTACGGCGACGAGTTCCGCGAGTTCCAGACGCGCGAGGAGACCATCCCGGTCGCCGACGGCGAGGACGAGACGGTCGAGGTGACAAAGAGCGTGCACGGCGCGGTGCTCTCGCGGAGGAGCGACGGCGACGCGCTCTCCGGGACCGACGGGCGCGTCGGCGTCCAGTGGACGGGGCTATCCGCGGCGCGAACGATCGAGTCCATCTACGACATCGGGCGCTCTGCGGGCGTCGACGACGTGCTCGACGCCCTCCCGAAGTTCGACGAGCCCACGCAGAACTTCGTGTACGCCGACCGCGACGGCCGGACGCTGTACTACACGACCGGGACGGTGCCCGTCCGGCGGACGGACGGCGACCCGGTCGCCGCGACCCGGCCGTTCGACGGGTCGGCGCGCGAGGGCGAGTGGCGCGGGTTCGAGCCGTACGGCGAGACGGACTGGGCGGCCGCGGACACCATTCCGTTCGAGGAGATGCCACACAGCGTCGACCCGGGGTACCTCGCGACCGCGAACCAGCGCGTCACGGACGACCCGCCCGCGCACCTCTCGGAGGGGTACGCGTCGCCGTTCCGCGGCGCGCGCATCTACGAGCGCCTCGACGAGCGCGCTGGAAGCGGCGAGGCGATGACGCCCGCGTTCCTCCGGGACGTCCAGCTGGACGCGGTCGACCGCCGCGTCGACCACCTCCGGCCGCTCCTCGAGGACGCGCGCGGCGAGGTGTCGGGTGCGGTCCGCGAGGAACTCGACGCCGTGCTCGCGTGGGACGGCGAGATGACCACGGCGCGCCGCGAACCGCTCGTGTTCGCGTTCTGGGCACGCGAGCTCGGTGAACGCGTCTTCGAGCGACGATTCGAGGACGCCGACCTCGACGTCGGCACGCCCAACGACTGGGTGCTCGGGAACCTACCGGAAGACAGCGAGTGGTTCGTGCCCGCGGACGGGAGCGACCCCGACCGCGGCGCCGTCGCCGCCGCCGCACTCGCCGACGCGCTCGACGCCATCGACGAGGCGGGCCACGAGACGTACGGCGACTACAACCGGACCGCGCTCACGCATCCGTTCGAACGCGAGTTCCTGAACTACCCGGCGTACCCGACTGACGGTTCGCCGACCGCGGTGAACAACTTCCGGCGGGAATCGATGGTCGGCTCCTCGTGGCGACAGGTCGTCCCCGTCGGCGACGACGGTTCGGACGCGATGGCGGTACTGCCCGGCGGGAACGACGGCGACCCGCTCTCCGCGAACTACGCGGACCAACTCGACGACTGGGCCGCCGGGCGGTTCCGCGAGTTCGGCCTGGACGCACCCGACGGCGTGGACGTCCGGTTCACTGGCGACGACGGGGACGCCGGCGACTCGGGGGGTGACGGCGAATGACGGACCTCGCCACCGAACTCGGCTCGACGCTCTCGAACCCGCGACGTGCGGGCCTGACCGCGCTCGCGGTCGTCGTCGGCGTCGCGCTCGCGAGCGTCCACTGGCTCGGCCTCGTCGTCGGCGGCGCGCTCGTCGCGCTCCCCCAGGGCTCGCTGCCCCGCGGCCTCCTCGCCGGGTTCCTGTTCGGCGGCGTCGTCCTCTCCGTGTTCCTCGTCGACCTCGCTGCTGCGGGCGCGGCGGGCGGCTTCCTCCGGTTCGGGCTCCTCCGCGACGTCGCCGTCGCCATGGCACTCGGCCTGCCGACGTTCGGAGCGCTCGCCCGCGGCCTCCGGTAACGCCCCAACCGACCGCACGTGACGCCCTCGCACGCCCGGGGAAAGCACTTGACGCGCGCGCGACTCCGACCGGTATGGACGACGACTACCGCGCGACGAACCGCGCGAACTGGAACGAGCGCGTCAGCGTTCACCCCGACACCGACTACTACGACGTCGAGGGCTTCCTCGCGGGCGACTCCAGTCTCTACCCGATGGAGCGCGAGGAGCTCGCGGACGTCGTCGACGACGACACCACCCTCCTGCATCCGATGTGTCACTTCGGGCTCGACACGCTCTCGTGGGCGCGCGAGTGCGAGGAAGCGGTCGGCGTCGACTTCTCGCCCAGCGCCGTCGAGAAGGCGCGCGACCTCGCCACCGACGCCGGCATCGAGAACGCCACGTTCGTCGAGGGCGACGTCCTCGACCTCGACCTCGACCGCGAGTTCGACGTCGTCTTCAACACGTTCGGCGTCGTCGGCTGGCTCGACGACCTCGACGCCCTCGCGGAGACGGTCGCCGACCACCTCCGACCGGGCGGCACGTACTACCTCGCGGACGTCCACCCCTTCGCGGAGCCGTTCCACGACGTCGACGCCGACGGCTGCCAGTTCGGCGACTGGGGGTTCTCGTACTTCCGCGACGACCCTCTGCACCTCGACGCCGACGGCTCGTACGCCGACCCCGACCAGTCCTTCGAGCACACCGAGACCGTCCAGTTCGTCCACACCATGGGCGAGATAGTGACCGCACTCTGCGACGCCGGCCTCGACGTCGAGTTCCTCCACGACCACCCCTGGGCGGACTTCCCGATGTACGACCGGATGGAACGCGACGACCACGGGCGCTGGTGGCTCCCCGACGACGTCCCCGTCGAGCTGCCACTGACGTTCTCGCTGCGAGCGACGAAAGGATGAGTTCCTGCGGGCCGGCGTACGCGGTCAGTCGTCGGCCTTCGCGGGTGCGGCGTCGACCTGTATCTCGCCGGCGTCGAGGTCCGCTTCGACCTCGCGGGCGGCGGTGACGAGGTTCGCCATCTTCTCGTAGGCGACCTCCCGGGGCAGGAGCTTCAGCCCACAGTCCGGGGACACCACGAGCTGCTCCGGCGGGACGACCTCCAGCCCCTTGCGGATGTTCGCCTTGATCTCCTCGACGGTCTCGACCTCCGCGACGTGCGCGTCGACGACGCCGAGCGCGAGGTCAGCGGTGAACGCCGGGTCCTTGAAGACGTCCAGCTGGTCGTAGTCGCCGTTACACAGCTCGAGGTCGAACTCGTCGACGGGGTACTCCAGCACCTCCGGGTAGATGCGCGAGTAGTCGCCGTAGCAGACGTGGAGGCCGACGCGGACGTCCTCCGGGATGTCGTCGACGATGTGCTCCAGGCACTCGCCGACGATGGCGTGGTCGTCCGGCGTCGTCGCGAGCGCCGGCTCGTCGATCTGGATGTAGCGCGCGCCGGCGTCGACGAGCTTCTGGATCTCCTCGTTCACGAGGTCCGCGAGGTCCACCGCGAGCGATTCGAGGTCGTCGTACGCCTCGTTGAAGCTCCAGTTCGCGAGCGTGTACGGCCCCGTGATGGGGACCTTCACCGGGCGGTCGGCGACGTCGGCGGTGAACTCGTACTCGTCGACGAGCCACGTCTCGTCGTACTCGACCTCGCTCACGACGCTGGGCTTGTCGAAGTAGTTGTGGCCCCAGACCTTCACCGGGCCGTTGAACTCGTAGCCGTCGATGCGGTGCGCGAAGAACTCCACCATCTCGTTGCGCCGCATCTCGCCGTCGACGACGACGTCCAGCCCAGCTCGTTCGTGTTCCTTCGTGATGAGGCGGCTGGCGTCGTCCTTCGCCTCCTCCCAGGCGTCCTCGTCGAAGTCCGGGAGTTCCTCGGCGTGGTCGGCCTGGTGCTCGCGGGGCTTGGTCGTATCGCCGCCCTGGTAGAGTTCGCGAGCGCGGTCGAGCCACTTCGGCTTCGGGTAGCTCCCGACGACCGTCGTCAGGAGGAAGTGCTCGTTCTCGTGGCCGACCGGCCGGAACTGGTCCTTGCCGTTGGGGTCGTCGTGTCCGTCGGTCGCGTCGGTCATGCTTCCACCTCCGCGAGCGAGACGGCGTCACCGAGGACGTCGAGCTTCGCCTCGTACTTCGCGTAGGGCAGGTAGAACAGCTCGGTGTTCGTCGTCACGTACGTGGTGTCGAAGTCGGCGCTGACGGCCTGCTCGTGCACCCAGTCGACGCGCTCGCGGACGACCTCGGGGTCCTCGACGAGCGTGTTCTGGCCGTCGACGAGCCCGAGCGAGACGTCGTCGGTGGTGCCGTACTCGTTGATGTTGTAGAGGTTGTCCTCGTGGTTCGCGACGAAGTCGTACCCGAGGGCGTCGACGTCGGCGTCGAGCAGGTGCGCGTGGGTCTTCTCGTCGAGCGCGCCCCAGTACGGCTGGACGACGACGTCGGCGTCGACGGCGTCGGCGACCGTGGTGACGGCCTCGGCGAGGGTCCCGGCGACGTCGTCGTCGGGCGCGTTCTCGACGAGCGACGGTTCGAGGAGGAACAGGGTCTCAACGTCGGGGAAGGCGTCGGCTTCACCGGCGAGGAACTCGCTGATGGCGGCGAGGAACTCGACGTCGTCGTCGTAGTGCTCGTCGGTGGCGAGGTCCGCGAGCGAGTAGGGGCCGGGGAGGACGGCCTGGACGGGTTCGTCGGTGAGCGCGGCCGTCGCGTCGAGTTCGTCGGCGACGTCCCCGGAGAACGAGAGGTCGCCCTTGACGACGGGCTCGCGGTAGAAGTTGTTGTTGTCGTAGTAGCGGACGATGCCGCGGGTCTCCACGTCGTCGTGGACGGTGAGAGGATGTGCGAGCATGTCGTCCCAGCGGAGCTGGCCGTCGACGACGCGGTCGAGCCCGGCGTCGACCTGCGCGTCGACGACCTCGCCGCGGGCGGTGGCGTAGGCGTCGCGGACGGCGTCGGCCTCGTCGCCGTCGACGAGGTCTTCCTTCTGGTGGCCTTTGAGGTCGGAGAGGTCGGATTTCGCCCAGTCCGGGAGCGGGAACAGCCCGGGTGTGGTGGCGACGAGTTCTGTCATGCGTGATACCGCGTAGGAAATGCGGCTGTTTAATATTTACTGTCTACACAAATGAGCCACAGTAATTGCACCTCGTGTGGACGAGTCACGCACCCGGCCTACGCCGGCACGAGCTTCAGGACCGACAGCGTCTCGAACGGGTACGACTCCTCGCGGAGCGCAACCGCCGAGAACCCGCACTCGCCCGCGAGCTCGACGACCTCGTCGACGCCGGTCAGACTGCTCACGAGCACGAGCACGTACCCGTCGGCGGCGAGCACGCGCGACACCGACTCCACGAACGGGTCGACGACCGCACGCCCGTCCTCGCCACCCGTCAGCGCCGTCTCCATCCAGTCGTCCCGCGCCGCCGCCGCGTCCTCCGGCAGATACGGCGGATTGAACAGCACCACGTCGAACGCGCCGTCGCGGAACGGCGCGACGAGGTCCGCGCGCACCGCCGCGACGCCACGGTCGCGAGCCTGCCGGGTCGCGTGCGGGTTCACGTCCGACGCCACCACGTCCGCACCCGTCTCCGTCGCGACGCGCTCGGCCACCCACCCCGACCCCGTCCCGACCTCCAGCACGCGGTCACCCGACTCGACCGCGTCCTCGGCGACCGACGCCAGCAACGCCGAATCCTCCGCCGGCTGATAGACCTCCGTCTCCACGCCACGACGCTCCGCGAGGTCCGTCACGACGACCCCTCCCCGTCGTCGACCGCAACGTCGGTCCCGCCGCCGTCGTCCGCACTGCCGTCGCTCTCGTCGTCGGCGCCGCCGTCGCCCCCGGTAGCCCTCTCGTCGTCGCCGAGAGAGACGCGTCCCTTCGTGAACGTCATCCCGAGGTCGTCGCCGCCGAGCCCGAACCCGCTCTCGCGCGCCCCGGCGCCGTCGGGCGTCGGCACGTCCTCCTCGGTCGGCTCCACGGCCGCCTCGGGCTCCGGGTCCGCATCCACGCCGCCGTTCTCCACCGGCACCGACTCCGCAGTCTCCGCGTGCCGGAACCCACCCGTCTCCGCACGCCCCGACAGCTCGCGCTGCGGGAACGGAATCTTCACGCCCGCCTCGTCGAACTCCGCCTTCACCGACTCGACGACCGCCGTCCGCGCCCGCCACTTCCGGCGCGCGCTCGGCTTGTCGATCCAGAACCGACACCCGAGCACGACCGCCGAATCACCGAAGCGCTTGACGACCACCTGCGGCGTCGGCACCGACAGGATGGCGTCCAGGTCGTCCATCGCCTCCCCCGCGAGCGCCGTCGCCGTCGGCACGTCCGTATCGTAGTCCACGCCGACCTCCACCTCGATGCGGAGCCGGCCCTTCCGCGACCGGTTCACGACCTCCTGCCCGCTCACGATGTCGTTGGGTATCATCACGTACTCGCCGTCGAACGTCTGCACGCGCGTGTTCACGATGCTGATGTCCGTCACGATCCCCTCCTTCTCGCCGATCTCCACCCAGTCACCGATCTCGAACGGCCGCGCGAACATCAACACGAACCCCGCGAGCACCGCACCGAGCGTCTGGCGAGCGGCCATCCCGACGACGATACCGAGGAAGCCAGCGCCGACGAGCACGCCCGTCAAGTCCACGTTCCACAGGCCGAGGACGATCGATATCGCCGTCACCCAGAGGACGATCTGGAGGACGCGGTACGTGATCTCGACCTCGTGCTGGTCGAACGCCTGCCGGTTGCTCACCCAGCCGTCCACCAGCCGTCGTCCCGCGCGCGACAGCAGGTGCGTGACGACCGTGATGACGACCGTCGCCGCCAGGTTCGGGCCGTCGATGAACTCGAGACCGCGCGTCGCCCGCACCACGTCGTCAGCGAGCTGCCAGACGCCCATCGACACGCCGATCGCCGTGAAGAACGTCGTCCCGACGACGACGACCGTCACCACGTCCGCCGTGACGTCGGTCAACCGCTCGCGGAGCCACGTCTGGACCTGCGTCGTCACCCACCCGATGCCCGTGAGGACGCCGAGCGCGACGAGCGTCACGAGCGTCCGCGTCACCGTCGTGTCGAACACGCGCGACAGCTCGTTCAGCGACCGCGCGACCTCCATGGCGACCGACGCGTCGGACTGTATCATTCCGCATCACGGCCGACGTCGGCCGCGAGCGCGGCGAGCGCGGCCAACTCCCCGGGGGAGACCTTCCCCGGCCGCATCCCCATCAGGTCCTCGTCGGCCGCGTCCACGACCGCGGAGCCGTCGTCGAGCCCCGAGATGTGGACGGTGTTCCGGACCGCGTTCCGCATCGTCTTCCGGCGCTGCGTGAACACCGCCTTCACGAAGTCGAGGAAGAACTCCTCGTCGTCGACCACGTAGTCGGGGTCCCGCGGCATCGCGCGGACGACCGCGCTCTCGACCGCCGGCTGCGGACTGAACGCCTCCTTCGGGACCGGCTCGACGATCTCCACGTCCGCGTAGTGCTGCGCCGAGACGGACAGCCGCCCGTAGTCGTCGGTGCCCGCGTCGGCGACCATGCGCTCCGCGAACTCCTGCTGGAACATCAGGACGAGCGGTTTCTTCAACGGCAACAGTCGGAACGCGATCTGGCTGGACACGCTGTACGGAAGGTTCGCGACGCACGCCGAGAACTCGGGGAGCTCGACCGCCAACGCGTCCCCCTCGACGACGTCCAGGTCGCCCGCCGCTATCTCGTCGGCGAACTCCTCGCGGAGGAAGGAAGCGAGCTCGGGGTCGCGCTCCACCGCCGTCACGTGCTCGGCCTCGGCGAGGAGTCGCGCGGTCAACGCACCGTTCCCAGCACCGATCTCGAGCACGTGCTCGCGGACGCCCTCGCCCTCCGGCAGATACGACGGCAGTCGGTCGAGCACGCGGTCGTCAACGAGGAAGTGCTGGTCGCGGTTCGGGTCGCCGCGCACGCCAGCACGAGACAGCAAGCCCTCAGGGTCTCTCATCGATTGCACTCGGCTAGTACGCGAGGCGGCGTAAACCCAGCGGGACGTCCTTCGCGGCGAACGAGACCGTCGCGACGCCCCGAACGCAGCGACTCAGGCGTCCTCGTCGCGACCCACGAACGTCTTGTACTTCAGGTCGTCCTCGCGGACCTCCTCGAGGATGCGTTCGACGAGCACGCCCACGGGATCGTGCAAGCCCTTCACGCGGTCCTCGAGGTCCTCGAAGCTCTCGAAGGGCTTGCGCTTGCGTTCGTCGAGGATCGTGTTCCGGAGCTTCTTCCCGATACCCGGCAGGAGGTTCAGCTGGTGGAGGCGGAGCGTGATCGGTTGCGCGTCGTTGTAGAACGCCACGAACCGCCCCTCGTTGGCCTCCACGAACTCCTCGACGATGTACTCGAGCTCGGACTGCGCGCTCCCAGAGACGTCCTCGTAGTCCACGGGATACACGCCACGGATCTCGTCGCCGGCCGGCTCGATGACGAGTTCGTCGTCCATCCCGACCTCCGGCGTCTCCTCGAACACGACCTCTTTCAGCGTGAAGTCGCGGACGTCGAGCGCGTACGCCATCGGCCGCGAGCCGTGTCGACCGTCCGAGCGCCCGTTCGGGAAGATATCGAGGACGACTGCGACCCGCTCTTCGGCGGTTGAATCACTCATGATAGTAGCAGTTACGACGACGACGTATTTAAAAGATGGCGGCAGGGACTCAGACGTACTTCGCGAGAACGTTCAGGATCTCGTCGAGTTCGTCGCCGTCGAGCGTGTACCGCTCCTTCGCGAACACCGACCGCAGCTCCGTGCGGTCCTCCGGCAGGAGGTTCGCGATCTTGTACGCCGTCGCCTCGTCGACCTTCTCCAGCTCCTGGAGCTCCTCGACGAGTTCGAGGGACTCCTCGGGCTCCAGGACGGTGAAGCGATTGACGTGCTCGATGGCGCGCGCGAGCTCGTAGCGCATCTCGCGGTCCTCGTCGAGCGCGCGGTCGGCCTCCACCTCGTCGAGCAGTTCCTTCGTCTCCGCGAACGTCAGGAACTCCTCGTCGAGCTTCTCCTTGAATATCGTCATCCTACTGCTGAGCCTTCAGGTGCGCGGCCGCGGCGATGATGGTCTTCTCCTTCCCGCCGTCGTTGATGAGGACCTTGAACGCGGCGCCCTGCTTGCCTTCGACCTCGCCCGTGAGGCCGTTGAAACGCGGGTGGAAGCGACCGTCAGCGACCGACGGGTCGATCTTCAGGTGGACCTTCTGGCCCGTCTCGAACTCCTGAATCGCGCGCTGGGGCGGGGACGTGCCGCGCTCTCGGGGATGGTTCTTGAGCTTGTTCCGGGTCTTCTTGCGGGGTCCGTGCGAGTTCGGCATAGTCGTACACCTCAGTTCCGTCGTCGTCGTTATAAAACGCACGTTCCTCGCCCGCTGGCCGGCCGCGGCCTCCGGCGCGCCCACGATGGGCCCGCGCCTGCGACGAGCCCGCTGGCGCTGGATAGTGGGTGCGGGGGCGCTGGATAGTGGCAGTCGGGTGGTGCCTGGTCACCCAACCCGCTGTCTTTTTACCCTCCGAGTGAGAAAGCCGAGATACCACAACGCCCGCGGGTAAGTGTTTCGCTCGGAGTCGGGCTCGCCGCCGGCCGGTTTCGCGGCCGTGGACGAGTGAAGCATAGCGGGTTGCACGCCGACGTGCTGCAAGACGCCGGGGCCCCTGCAATCGGACAACCGCGGGTATTTGCATACCGGAGCCGCCCTCGGGGGCGGCCGACAGCGCTCGCCGCCGCGGCGGGGTTTCAGTGCGTTAGCTATGGAAATCGAAATCGCCACAATCGGCGGCTACGAGGAAGTTGGCCGCCAGATGACCGCAGTACGAGCCGGGAACGACGTCGTCATCTTCGACATGGGCCTGAACCTGTCGAAGGTCCTCATCCACGACAACGTCGAGACCGAGAAGATGCACAGCCTCGACCTCATCGACATGGGCGCCATCCCGGACGACCGCATCATGTCCGAGATCGAGGGCGACGTGCAGGCGATCGTGCCGACGCACGGTCACCTCGACCACATCGGCGCCATCAGCAAGCTCGCGCACCGCTACAACGCGCCGATCGTCGCGACGCCGTTCACGAACGCGCTCGTCAAGCAGCAGATCGAGGGCGAGCAGAAGTTCGGCGTCGAGAACGACCTCGTGGAGATGGAAGCGGGCGAGACGATGAGTATCGGCGACAGCGGGCAGGTCGAGCTCGAGTTCGTGAACGTCACGCACTCCATCATCGACGCCATCAACCCGGTGCTCCACACGCCCGAGGGCGCCGTCGTGTACGGCCTCGACAAGCGGATGGACCACACGCCGGTCATCGGCGACCCCATCGACATGAAGCGCTTCCGCGAGATCGGTCGCGAGGGCGAGGGCGTGCTGTGTTACATCGAGGACTGTACGAACGCGAACAAGAAGGGCCGGAACCCGAGCGAGGCGACCGCGCGCCGGCACCTCAAGGACGTCATGTACTCCATCGAGGACTACGACGGCGGTATCGTCGCGACGACGTTCTCGAGCCACATCGCTCGCGTCAAGAGCCTCGTCGAGTTCGCGAAGGACATCGGCCGCCAGCCCGTCCTCCTCGGTCGTTCGATGGAGAAGTACTCGGGGACGGCGGAGCGCCTCGGGTTCGTCGACTTCCCGGACGACGTCGGGATGTTCGGGCACCGCAAGAGCGTCGACCGGACGTTCAAGCGAGTGATGAACGAGGGGAAGGGCGACTACCTCCCCATCGTCACGGGCCACCAGGGCGAGCCGCGCGCGATGCTGACGCGGATGGCGCGCGGCGAGACGCCGTACGAACTGGAGGACGGCGACAAGGTCCTCTTCAGTGCGCGGGTCATCCCGGAGCCGACGAACGAAGGCCAGCGCTATCAGGCCGAGCAGCTCCTTGGCATGCAGGGCGCGCGCATCTACGACGACATCCACGTCTCCGGGCACCTGAACCGCGAGGGCCACTACGAGATGCTGCAGGCGCTCCAGCCCCAGCACGTCATCCCGGCGCACCAGGACATGAGCGGGTTCAGCGGGTACGTGAACCTCTGCGAGAACCAGGGCTACAAGATGGGTCGCGACCTGCACGTGACGCGGAACGGGAACCTCATCCAGCTCGTGGAATGATGACAGACCCGAGTACGCGGGAGGAAGCGGTGCTGTCGGCGGTCGAAGCGCGCCGAGAGCACGTGAACGCTGCCATCCCGGAGGAACTCCCGATAAAGCGTCCGGAGCGACTCTACGAGGCCTCGCGGTACCTGCTGGACGCGGGCGGGAAGCGCCTGCGGCCGACGGTCCTGCTCGCGGTCGGCGAGGCGCTCACGGACGTCGACGGCCTG
The DNA here is from genome assembly GCF_020567525.1 of Halorubellus salinus. Taxonomy (GTDB): domain Archaea; phylum Halobacteriota; class Halobacteria; order Halobacteriales; family Natrialbaceae; genus Halorubellus; species Halorubellus salinus. The sequence goes on along the minus strand of NZ_JAJCVI010000001.1, from coordinate 708,301 downwards.
AGCGAGGACGTCGACTATCGCGCGTTCGAGGACCTGACCGGGGAGCCGGTGGACCTGATGGCGGCGGCGGTGAGCGTGGAGGTCATCCAGTCGTTCACGCTCATCCACGACGACATCATGGACGACGACGAACTCCGGCGTGGCGTGCCCGCGGTACACGAGGAGTTCGGGCTCGACACCGCGATCCTCGCCGGGGATACGCTGTACTCGAAGGCGTTCGAGATCCTCCTGGAGACGGGTGCGCCCGCGGAACGGTCGGTGGATGCACTCCACATGCTCGCGTCGACGTGCACGAAGATCTGCGAGGGCCAGAGTCTGGACGTCGCGTTCGAGCAGCGCGGTGACGTGGTGCCCGACGAGTACATGGAGATGATCGAGCACAAGACCGCCGTCCTCTATGCGGCGTCGGCGGCGATGGCGGGCATCGTTCTCGGCGCTGACGAGGAGACCGTCGACGCCCTGTACGGGTACGGGCTCGACGTCGGGCGTGCGTTCCAGATCCAGGACGACGTCCTCGACCTGACGGTGCCGAGCGAGAAGCTCGGGAAGCAGCGCGGGTCGGACCTCGTGGAGAACAAGCAGACGCTCATCACGGTGCACGCTCGCCGACACGACGTGGACGTGGACGCGCTCGTCGAGACCGACGACGTGGAGGCGGTGACGGAGGCGGAGATCGACGATGCGGTCGAGCGCCTGCACGAGGCCGGGAGCATCGAGTACGCGAATCAGACGGCGCGCGACCTCGTCGAGCAGGGGAAAGGTCGACTCCAGCGCTTGCCGGAGAACGACGCGCGGCGCTTGCTTGAGGACCTCGCGGACTACCTCATCGAGCGCGAGTACTGACCGTCTCGACTGCTCTCTGCACGCGTTTACGGTCGACTGCTCGGCACTCGTTTCTGGTTGACTCCTCGCGGCACGCGTTTCGTGGTGCGTTTCGAGCCGTGAGTCGAGCGTCGATTCTCTCGGCGGTGCTTTTTGTATCGACGTGGTAGCTGGGTGTATGCCAGGGGACGAGACGACCACGGGTGACGGGAGATCGGACGCGGACGTTGGCGAGAGCGGCGACGGTGACGCCGAGGGCGTCGACGGCGACGTCGAGAGCGTCCACGGTGACGCCGAGAGCGAGGACGGCGGGTTCGACGTGTCTCGCCGGAAGGTACTGGTCGGTGGTGTCGGACTGTTCGTCGGTGCGGGCGTCGGCGCGAGCGCGACGTTCGCGACGTCCGGCCCGGACCAGATCCGCAAGCAGACGCCGAACAGCGACGGGAAGGGAACGCTCGGTGAACTCCGGTGGATCCTCGAGGAGAAGCACGCGCTCTCGGTGACGAGCATGGTCCGGGACGGTGACACGGTACGGTTGGCGTACGAGTCGGCGGCGTCGTCGCGCGCGGAGTCGCGCCGCGAGATCGGCGCTGTCATCTCGGCGTACGGCCTCATCGTCGCGAACGACGGGCCGACGGCGAAGCTCTCCGCGGACATCGCTCGCGCGTTCGAGGAGCAGGCGACGAGCTATCACGTCCAGGCGAAGTGGGTGAAGAAGTGGCGGTCGGGCGGCCTCTCGGACGCGGGCCTCGCGCAGCGCGTGTTCAACACGCGTCGGTTCCCCGAGGGCGTCGGCTCGAACTGACGCGGGGTCGAATCGACACGGACTGCCGTCGTCGGTGCGCGCTGGCGTGGTTGCGGTGTCGGTCGCGGAACATCGGGGCGGTTTTTACGTGGCCGGGAGTACGTCGCGGTAATGGACGAGGATCTTCGAGCGCGCGTCGAGGAGGCTGCAGAGACGGCCGCGTTGTTCAACGCGGTCAAGCACGAGAGCGACGCGGCGGTGGGTGCGGTGATGGGGCCGTTGATGGGCGAGAACCCGGCGTTCCGCGAGCATTCCGACGAGGTCCCCGGCGTCGTCGGTGGCGTCGTCGGGCGCGTGAACGACATGAGTCACGAGGAGCGCGTCGAGCGCCTGCAGGAGCTCGCGCCCGAGCGCTACGAGGAGCTGATGGCCGAGGACGAGGACGACGACGGGCCGCTCCCGGACCTGCCGAACGTCGAGGACTATGACGAGGTCCGGATGCGGTGTGCGCCGAACCCGAACGGCCCGTGGCACCTCGGGAGCGCGCGGATGCCGGCCGTCATCGGGACGTACAAGCAGATGTACGACGGGTGGATGCTCGTTCGGTTCGACGACACGGACCCGGAGACCAAGCGCCCGGACCTGTCGGCGTACGACGAGATCATCGAGGCCGTCGAGTACCTCGGGTTCGAGCCCGACGAGGTCCTGAAGGCGAGCGACCGCGTGGAGACGTACTACGAGCACGCTCGCGACCTCATCGACGCCGGCGGCGCGTACACGTGCTCGTGTTCGGGCGAGGACTTCTCGGAGCTGAAGAACGACGGCGAGCCGTGCCCGCATCGCGACAAGGACGTCGAGACGACCCGCGAGGAGTTCGCGGCGATGGTCGACGGCGAGTACAGCGCGGGCGAGATGACGTTGCGCGTGAAGACCGACATCGACCACAAGAACCCCGCGTTGCGGGACTGGGTGGCGTTCCGGATGGTGGACACGCCGCATCCCCGCGAGGAGGCGAGCGAGTACCGGTGCTGGCCGATGCTGGACTTCCAGAGCGGCGTCGACGACCACCTGACGGGCGTCACACACATCGTGCGCGGCATCGACCTCCAGGATTCGGCGAAGCGCCAGCGGTTCCTCTACGACTACTTCGACTGGGAGTACCCGGAGGTCGTGCACTGGGGGCACGTCCAGATCGACGCGTACGACGTGAAGATGAGCACGAGCACGATCAAGGAACTCGTCGACCAGGGCGAGCTCGACGGCTGGGACGACCCGCGTGCGCCGACGGTGGCGAGCGTCCGCCGCAGGGGTATCCGCGGGGAGGCGCTCGTGGACGCGATGCTCGAGCTCGGGATGTCGACGTCGGACGTGGACCTGGCGATGTCGAGCGTGTACGCGAAGAACCGCGAGTACGTCGACGAGGACGCGACGCGCCGGTTCCTCGTCCGCGACCCCGTGGAGGTCCCCATCGACGGCGAGGGACCGGCGAGCGCGCACCCGCCGCTGCATCCGGACTTCGAGGACCGTGGCGACCGCGACATTCCCGTCGGCGACGCCCTCGTCCTCGAACCGGGTGACGTTCCGGACGCTGGCGACCGCGTCTGGCTGAAGGGCCTCGGTTGCGTCGAGGCGGTCGACGGCGGTGACGCGCTCGCGTTCACGGACGACGACCTGTCGGTCGTCACCGACGGCGACGTCGACGTCGTGCACTGGGCGCCCGCGGACGGTCCGACGGTCCGGATGCGGACGATGGACGGCGACGAGCACGGCGTCGCCGAACCCGGACTGGTCGACCACGCCGTGGACGACGTCGTGCAGTTCGAGCGCGTCGGCTACGCGAGAATCGACGATCTCGACTTCGACGGCGACGCGGACGTGCAGACGTACTTCGCGCACCCCTGACCGGTCGTCGACGCTCCTTCTCGATCGGTTCAGGCGTGTTTCGTGACGCTCGCGGGGTCGAGGAACCGGAGCGCTCCGTCCTCGGCGGGGTCGAGCCGCCAGTCGTCGCCGTCGCGGGCGAGCGTGCCGACGACGGCGACCGGTCGGTCGACGGGGACGACGGTGACGCGGTACGTGCGGTGGGTGCGTCCGGGGAGGATGCCGCCGGAGAGGACGCGCGCGGCACGCGACCGGTCGGTGTCGAGTGCGGTGAGGACGTCCGCGGTCGCGGCGGGGACGTCGTCGGCGTCGTGGAGGACGCGCCGGTGCGTGCTCCGGGCGTCGTCGACGACCGGTGAGTGTGCAGTCGGCGGGTCGACGTGGACGGTCTCGCCGTCGACGTCGAGGCGGAACGGCGCGACCGCGCGGACGGTCGTGACGTGCCCGAACGGGCTGGCGACGCGGACGGCGAACGCGACCGCGTCAGCGTCCGCGAACGGCGCGTCGAGCGGACTCTCGGTTCTCGGCGTCCCGACGACGGCGACCGGGTCGGAGTCGGTGCTATCGGTCGTTGCGGCGTCGGTTCCTGCGGCGTCGGTCGCCGCCGCGAGGCCTGCTGCCGTCGAGATGGGGCGCGTCGGCTGGACGGTCGGTGGGGAGCGGTCGCCGAGCGCGAACACGCCGACGAGGACGAGTGCGACGGTGGCGACGACGACGAGCGCGAGCGCGTTCCCGGCGAGGAACTCGACGAACGTCGTCATCCTGCGCTCTCGATGTGGTCGTCGGTGGTCATACGACGAGAGCGAGTGCGAACGTCGCGAGCATCCCGAACGCGAGCATGACCTGCACGACGATGCTGCCGAGCGCACCGAGCGTCGAGTAGACCGCGGCCCGGGTCGCGTGCTCGGCGTTCTCGCGGTACGCTTCGACGAGGAAGACGGTGCCGGCGAGACCGACGATGAGCCCGATCGGGCCGACGGCGAAGAACGCGACGAACCCGACGACGCCGCCGAGGATGCTCGCCGTCCACGACGCGCCGCCGTACTTCGCGGCGAGCGTGCCGGCGAGCCAGTCCGCGACGACCGCGACGACGCCGACGACGACGAGCGCGACGAGCACGAGCGTGCTGACGCCGGTCCCGCCGCCGAACGCGTAGACGAGGACGCCGGCGAGACTCACGAGCGGACCCGGTACCGACGGGATAGCGCTCCCGACCACGCCGAGCGCGAGGAGGGCGAGCGCCGCGACCGTCACCACGTCCAGACCGAGGAGCATGCGTGCTGGTAGCGCCAGAGCGCCGAAGAACGTTCCGGTCGTCACCCCCTCCCCGGTCGACGCTCGATGCCTGGGGTGATGCCCCCGGTCAGTCCGTATAGCGCTCGCGTTCGCGGAGCGCGTCCTCGTCGCCGTACGCGTCGACGAGCGGCTGGACGGCGTCGCCGAGCGCTCGCATGCAGGCACCCGGGGAGACGTAGTCGAGGGCGTCGGCGACCGCGGGCCACGGTCGCGCCTGGAGGACGCGCTCGACGAGCAGGCGCTCCTCGCGCGCGTCGAGCGCGCCGGCGCTGCCGTCGGGGTCGACGAGGTGCTTCGTGGCGAGGTCGCGGAACGGCCCGGGTGCGACGTCGAACAACCCGGGGCCGTAGGACGCGCCGACGATAGTCCGCCACGCGGGCGGCGAGAGGTCGACGTCGACGTCCGCGTCGCATGCCCGCAGCGTCGCCCGGACGACGTCCGGGTCGCAGTCCGCGAGCGCGTCAGATAGCACGCCCGGGACGCGCTCGGCGAACCACTCGGCGTGCCGGTCGTGGAGCGCGCGGCCCGCGTCGCTCGTCGGGTGGAGGACGACGGCGGAGTACTCGCCGCTCGCGTCGTTCCGCGTCGTCGAGAGGTGCACGCTCCCGTAGCCGTTCTCTCGCCAGAAGTCGACGAGGTCCGGGGTCGCCCCGAACCCGGAGCCGAGCCAGTCGACGTCGTCGCCGACCTCCGCGCGCAGTTCCGCGAGGAGGTGCGAGGCGAGGCCGCCCCTGCGGACGGCGTGATGGGTCGCGATGCGGACGACGCGGTACCCGACGGTCTCGGCGGCGCGTTCGTCCCGGAGCTGGCTCGTGAGGACATCCGGGAGCATGTTCCCCTTCACGCGACCGCCCTCGTACATGCTCGCGCGGCGGTCCGCGGACAGGTCGCCTTCGCGAGCGAGGAGCGCGACGCAGGCGACGTGGTCGTCGTGGGTGAGCGCTCGCACGGAGAGGTTCGGCGCGTCGAGGAGTCGTGCGAGGTCGTCTGGCTCGGTCCGGTAGTGCGCGAGCACGAGCGACCCGAAGACCTCCCGGAGCAGGTGCTCGTCCGCGAGGAGGTCTTCGGGATCGAGTTCGCGGTACGTGACCGACTCCGGGGTCGCGTCGACGACGAGCGAGTCGACGGGCGGTCGGGCGTCCAGGAGGAGCGCGCGGAACGCCCACACCTCCACGGGGTCGCCCGCCGCGTACCGGATGGGCGTCACGAGCTTCGACTCGACGACGTCGTGCGCGCCGTCGTCGAGCCGGCCGCGGAACCGGACGTCGAACCCGCGGCCCGTGCCCTCGTAGCCGTGAACGGTCGTCGCGTACGCCACGCGGTCCGCCGCGAGCGTCGCCTCGAGCCGTCGCACGGGCACCGTCGCCGCCTCGTCCACGACGAGGACGTCCCCGCCAGTGGGGTCCGCGACGACGTCGGCGAGGGACGCGAAGCGGACGCGTCCGCCCGCGTCGTCACCCATGGACACCCCGGACGCGTCGGGGTCGGTGGCTCGCAGGTCGTACTCGCCGGCGTGGTCGCCGGCCGCGTCGAGCGCGTCGAGGAGTTCGAGAGCGCGCTCGAAGACCTCGCGGCTCCCCCGGCGCTCGCTCGCGGTCACGACCACGTCGTCGCCGCGCGCCGCGAGCGCACCGGCGGCCAGTCCCGCGGCGCTCGACTTCCCGCGCCCCCGGTCGGCCGCCACGACGACCGCGGACCCGTCGTCGAGCAACGCCTCCAGGTCCGCGACCGCCGCCGCCTGGTCGACGGTCCGGCACGCCTCGTACGCCGCCGCCGGGTATCGAGCGTCCGCTGGCGGCGACGGCTCGGGCGTCGGCTTCGCCGGCGGCGGGTTCGTTCGCCCGTCTGAGAGGAGGCGGCCACCGCCGTCGCGCTCTTCGGCGGTGTCGTCGACGTCGACGACGCTCACGCCGCGGTGTGCTCGCGCGAGCGCGACCAGCCGTCGCCTGAAGTGCCCGGTGACGTCCTCGAGCCCGAACGGTGGGACCGCCATGCCCTCGTCGAACCCGTCCCGGATATCCGGCCACGCGTCCACGTCCGGCGCGAGGACGACGAGGAGGCCGCCGCCGTCGACGACGCCGACGACGCGTCCGAGCGCGTTCGGCCGGCACTCCGCGTGGCAGTCGAGGACCACGACCTCGCGCGTACGCCCGAGGAGTTCGCCGGCGCGACGCGTCCCGACGTGCTCGCCGGCGAGGAAGTCCTCCGGGCCGACGACCGTCGTCTCGCTCACGCCCACCGACAGTGCGTCCACCGCGTCGTGCGCTCGCGACCGCGTCTCGGCGGGGTCGCCGGCGAGCACGAGCACGCGACGCTCGTTCGCTCGCTCGGCCTCCGCGTGCAGCGCTCGCGCGTACTCGCCGATTCGGACGCGTTCCCCCTCGGCGTCCACTCCGTCCGTCCCGTCCGCGTTCATACCGGAACGGTCGACGCGCCGGCAGAAACAGGTGTCCATTCCCGAGTCCACCCGCCGAGACGGCTGCATGACATCCACGCCCGAACGAATAAGTGACGCGTTGACATAATTGGGACGATGCACTCCTCGGGTAACACCTTCGCGAACGCGGTCGTCGGCGCGGTCGTCGCGCTCGTCCTCGTCGTCCTCCCGTTCTCGCCGGCCGTCGGCGGCGGAGCCGCCGGCTACCTCCAGCGCGGACGCCTCCGCGACGGCGCGACCGCCGGCACCGTCACCGGCCTCCTCGTGGCGTTCCCGCTGTTCGTCGGTGTCGTCCTCCTGGCACCACTGTTCGTGTTCGCACCGGCCGGCGTCCCGTCCATCCCGACGAACCCCGTCGTGTTCGTCGTCCTCGCACTGCTCGCGACGGTCACGTACGCGGTCGGGAGCGCGGCCGTCGGTGGCGCCGTCGGCGCGTACCTCGCCGCGGTCCGACACCACGACGCGGACGCGTCGACGACCGACGGACTCGACGCCCGGCCAGGGACCGAGTCGGGACGCGACCCAGCGCCGACCGAGGACTGAGCGGCGCTGCCGCGACGCCCCGGCTCGAACCCGCACTCCCTCGGCGACGACGTCCTCACGGTAACTGGCGCTTTTCTCGTCGCGGGACGACCCAGACGCGCGTCGCTCCTGGGTTCATCGACCGAACGCGCCACCGAGCCTGCACGGAGTAAGCTCCGCCCTCGACGCACGCGAGCGTGCTTACTCGCGAGATACGTTGCCATAACAAAGGAACGGAACCCCGATACCTCCGACCATGCCGCGAGTACACCCGGCTCCGGACGCGATGGTCGGTCGCTGGCTCGTCCTGGCGGTCGTCGGCGTCGTGTTCGTCGGCGCCGCCGCCGCGACCGTCACCCCGCTCGTCGCGGACGTCCCCAGCTCGGACGCGAACACGCCAGACGCACCACTGGCCACCGACGCAAGCGCACTCCCCAGTGACGACGCGTTCGCCGGCGAGCGCTCGCTCGCGACGGCGAACGCGACGTTCAACGGCGCTGGCGCGAACGACTCCTTCGGCGCCGCGGTCGCGAACGTCGGCGACCTGAACGACGACGGCCACGCCGACGTCGCGGTCGGCGCACCCCGGAACGACACCGCGGGCATCGACGCCGGCGCAGTCTACGTGTTCTTCGGTCCGATCGACGACGGCGACGTGACCGCGTCCGACGCGGACGTCGTCCTGCACGGCGAAGCGCCCGCGAGTCGCGCCGGCGCGGCGCTCGCGAGCGCGGACGTCGACGGCGACCGCATCCCCGAACTCGTCGTCGGCGCGCCGAACGACGACGCCGCCTTCCGGAACGCCGGCGCGGTGTACGTCCTCGACGAGACCGATCTGGCGGCGAACGTCTCGCTCGGAACGGCCACGTGGACGCTCCACGGGGTCGCTCGCGACGACCGCGCCGGCTACGCGGTCGCGGGCGTCGGGAACCGGAGCGACGACGCCCCCGACCGCGTCGTCGTCGGCGCCCCGGGGAACGACGCGGCAGCTGAAGACGCCGGGACCGTGTACGTGCTCGAGACGCCGCCCGCGGGGACGACTTCGCTCGCGGCCGCGAACGCGTCGCTCCGCGGCGAGGCAGCCGGCGACAACGCGGGCTGGTCGGTCGCGTCCGCGGGCGACTTCGACGGCGACGACGACGCCGACGTGATCGTCGGTGCACCCCGGAACAACGCGACCGGGGTGGGGTCCGGCGCGGCGTACGTCCTGACCAACCGGTCGCTCGCTGGCGAGTCCTCCCTCGCGGACGCGGCGGTGACGTTCGCTGGCGCGAAGCGACGCGACGGCGCGGGCTGGGCGGTCGCCGGCGCTGGCGACGTGAACGGCGACGGCGTCGACGACGTCCTGGTCGGCGCACCGTTCAACGACACGAACGGGAACCAGGCCGGCGTCGCGTACGTCGTCACCGGGAGCGACGACGTCGACGGGACCGTCCCGCTGAACGGGTCTGCGCTCGCCGCGTACGGCGAAGGCACCGGCGACCGCGCGGGCTGGGCGGTCTCCGCCGCCGGTTCGGGCGACCTGACGTGCGACGGCTACGCGGACGTCCTGGTCGGCGCGCCGCTGAACGACTCGACGGTCGACGACGCCACACTGAACGACTCCGGGGCAGCGTACCTCCTCGAAGGTGCCGCCGACCTCGCCGACGAACGCGAACTCGCCGACGCGGACGCGACGTTCCGCGGCGTTTCCGCGGGCGACCACGCAGGGTGGAGCGTCGCGGACGTCGGCACCGTCACCGAGAACGACACCGAAGACGTCGTGATCGGCGCTCCGGACGCCGACACCACGGGCGTCGACGCTGGCGCCGCGTATCTCCTCGACGGCGGTTGCGTCCCTTCCAGCGAACGCCCACCGGAGACGACGACCGAGGAACCAACGACGACGAAGACGACGGAGCCCACGACGACGAAGACGACGGAGCCCACGACGACGAAGACGACGGAGCCCACGACGACGAAGACGACGGAACCCACGACGACGAAGACGACGGAACCGACGACGACGAAGCCGACGAAGACGACGAAGCCGACGAAGACGACGGAGCGGGTGAAGGCACGCGTCGTGTTCAACGGCTGCGGGAACGCGGTCGTGTACGCGTCCGGCGTCGACTATCCCCTCACGGTGAAGGTCCAGGTGTACAACCCCGGGAACGGCCCTAATGCCGGATACCGGGTGTACTCGGACACGCTCCGGGGCTCGGGCGATAGCGTCGCCGGCCAGGGCGGGAAGCTCGTCGCGATCTCCGTCCAGGACGTCGGCGCGTTCAGGAATCCCACGTTCGAGGTGACCGGGGGATCAGCGCGCTGTCCGGGCGGCCAGAAGCCCGGCGAACCCATCGACGAGTTCCCCTGGCGCGACGACCAGAAGGACGGATACGACGACGACGATCACGACCAGGAGGACGATGAGGACGAAGAGGGCGACGACGATGACGAGGACGGCGATGATGAGGACGAGGAAGGCGACGACGATGACGAGGACGGCGATGATGAGGACGAGGAAGGCGACGACGATGACGAGGAGGGCGACGACGATGACGAAGAGGGCGACGACGATGACGAAGAGGGCGACGACGATGACGAAGAGGGCGACGACGATGACGAAGAGGGCGATGACGACGACGAGGAAGGCGACGACGATGACGAGGAAGACGACGACGATGACGACGACGCGGTCTATCCGGTCCGTTGATAGCGCGAGGTGCGGTCGTCGTCAGTCGGCGTGCTCGGCGTACGCGTAGTCCGCGTCAGTCGCTTCGAGGATCTCGCCGTCGAGCCTGAGCTGCCAGCCTTCGACGACCGTCGGGTCCTGGAGTGCGTTCGTCATCGTCGTGCGGATATCGAGGAGTTCGACGCCGTACATGTCGTTCGGGAGGCCGTGGAAGTACTGGAGCGCGGTCCGGAACAGCGACCGGAGACCGTCGTCGTCCTCGAAGTCCACGTGCTTGTACGTCCCGGCGGCGACCTGCACCATCCCGTGCAGGAACATGGATTCCCGGGACCCACGCCCGTAGTTGTACCACTCGTCCTCGAAACAGTCGTGTGATTCGTGGTACGCACCCGCGTTGAAGAGTGCGACGCCGTGCTCGAGCGCGCGCCGGAGCGTCGCGTGCTCCCAGCGGCCCGCGTCGGCGTCCCACCCCGTCGGGTCGCCGCGAACTGGCGGGCCGACCGACGGGTCGTTCGTGTGCTCGTCCATACGCCCGACCACGCGCTCGGCGCGGAAGAACAATCGGGTGCCGCGAGTACTCCTCCGACTGCCGCCACCAGTCGACGGACCGACCCTGCGAGGCCGGACCGGGGGAGGTCGGACGACGGCCCCGCACCCGAGTTCGAGGTCACCGCACTCCGCAAGGTTTTAGCGCGCGGTCCGCCGACACGCAATCGCGTGCGAGGGTAGCCAAGCCAGGAAACGGCGGCGGACTCAAGATCCGCTCCTGTAGAGGTCCAAGGGTTCAAATCCCTTCCCTCGCATCGCGTGCGCCGTCAGGCGCACAAGATGCAGGGGAAGCGGTTTGAGCCAGGGAGCAACTCCGTTGCGACCGTGGTTCAAATCCCTTCCCTCGCATCGCACCCGCTTGAGGCGGGGTCGATGCGGAAGGCGCTCCGGGAGCGCTCTTCCCTCGCAAAACTCTCACTCGAACACCGAACAGCTGCGCCGCCGTCGACCGGTCGCTCGAGTGCGGTCGGGGTCGTCCTCAGGCGCGTTCGACGTCGACGGCTTCGCCGACTATCTGCCAGCCGTCGGTGGTCTCGCGGGCGACGAGGAGCGTGTCGTCGTCGTCGCCGTCGACGATACGGTACGTGGTACCGTCGTCGGTCTCGCCTTCCGCTTCGAGTTCGTCCTGGAAGAACTCGGCGTGACCCATGGCGAGGTCGAGGGTGGTGTCGTCGGTGAACGTGAGCGTGACCGGGTCCGGTGCGACGTTGTACAGGCGTTTCGCGAGCGTGTTCATGGACGATGGTGGCGTGCGAGCCGACAAAGCCGCGTCGGTCTGGCGAGTCCACTCGCTCGCACGCCGGTGTCTGCGGGGGGAATCGGAGGGCATTTTTGTACGGCTCTCGCCAGTGCGAGCATGACCGAGGACGCTCGCGTTCGTGCGGACGTCGCGCTGGCTGCGGCCCGAGCAGGGGCGGCCGTCGCGGAGTCGCGCTTCCGGACGGACATCGACGTGGAGACGAAGGACGGGAAGACGGACGTGGTGACCCAGGCGGACCGCGACGCGCAGACGGCGGTCGTGGACGCGATCCGCGACCAGTTCGACGCGGACGCAATCGTCGGCGAGGAGGACGACGAACTGAAGTCGGTGCCCGAGGAGGGGCCGGCGTGGGTCGTCGACCCGATCGACGGGACGAACAACTACGTCTCCGGGATGCGTTTCTGGGCGACGAGCGTCGCGGCGGTCGTCGACGGCGAGCCGGTGGCGGCGGCGACGGTCGCGCCCGCGCTCGGCGACACGTACGTCGTCGGCCCCGACGGGGCGCGGCGGAACGACGACCCGATCGCGGTGAGCGAGGAATCGGACCCGGAGCGCCTCGTCGCGGTGCCGACGATCTGGTGGGACTTCGACCGGCGAGACGAGTACGCCGCCGCGTGTACGGCCGCCGTCGAACGGTTCGGTGACGTCCGCCGGTTCGGGTGCGCGCAGCTCGCGCTCGCGAGCGTCGCCGAGGGCGCCGTCGGCGGGACGTACACGAACGTCGCGGCGAACCCGTGGGACACCATCGCCGGCGTGCAGCTCGTCCGCGAAGCCGGTGGGCGCGTCACGGACGTCCACGGCGACCGCTGGCGGCACGACTCCCGAGGGCTGGTGGCGTCGAACGGCGCGGTCCACGGGGACGTACTGGCCGCCGCACAGGCCGCCGAAGACGTTCGAACGGGCGACGAGGACGCTGCCTGAAGCTCGAACGGGCGACGACGACGCCTGACGCCTCGACCCGGCGGCGAGGATACCATCTGATACGTCGACCGGAATCGCTCCGTCGATTCGTCGGTGACGGCGATTCCCGGCCGTCGAATCCCCGTCAATCACTTGTACCCGGGCGACGAACCGTCGGTATCCATGGAGCTCGACGACACTGACCGGGAGATCCTGCGCATCCTCCAGGAGGACGCACGCACACCGTTCTCGGAGGTCGCGAGACGCATCGACATGTCGAGTGCGACCGTTCACGACCGCGTCAACCGCATGCAGGAGGCGGGCGTCATCGAAGGGTATCACGCGAAGGTCGACCCGCGAGAGGTCGGGTTCGGTATCTCCGCCATCGTCGGCCTCCGCGTCGAGCAGGGCCGAGAGCAGGACACCCTCGACCGACTGAGCGCGGTCGAGGGCGTCCAGGAGATTCACCTGACAACCGGCGAGTGGGACGTGATGGCTCGCGTGTACGCCGAGGACGCGGACGCGCTGCGCGAACTGATGTTCGAGGAGGTCGCGCAGATGGACGGGTTCGCGCGCTCGCAGACGATGGTCGTCCTCGGCACCGAGCACGAGACCGAGGAACTCCCCGTGTAGGGCGCCGTCGGGTCGACGACGCACTGTCGGCAACGAGGTCGGTCTGGTGACGACGACGGGAAAGACCGGAAGGGTAAAACGCGGGCCGTCCGCTGGTATCCAACATGACGAGTGACGACCCCGGACGCGGGGGCGACGAGTCGGGCGCGGACGACCGGTCCCGCGACGACGCGACCGTGGACGACGGGGTGAACGTCGACGAACTCGAGCACGAGGGAGCGACCGAGTTCGACGCGGACGCCGACCCTGACCCCGCCGAGAGCGGCCTCCTCGACCGACTCGGGGTGTCGCTGTTCCAGGCGTGGCTGGCGGCCGTCGCCGGCCTGTTCGTCGTGTTCGGACTCGGATCGATAGCGTTCACGCGAACGATCTACGCGAACTTCGTCTGGCATTACTTCTGGGGGCCGGTGTACGCGGACGCGCAGGGCTGGCGGTACGTCGCGTGGGCGGACGGCGAGCAAGTGCAGGTTTCGAGCGCGGACGTCGCCGCGAACATGGGGCCGGTCGCGGAACCCGGGTACACGGTGTACTCGGAGGTCGGGTACGCGGTCATCCTGCTCGTGATGCTCGTGGGCGTCGCCTTGCTCCTGCGTCGGTTGGAGCTGACGCGCTACCGGGCGCTGTTCTACGCGCTGTTCCCGTTCGTCCCGCTCGGTGGGGCGCTGCGCGTGCTCGAGGACGCGAACAACGTGCTGCCGGCGGAGGCGAGCGCGTTCGCGCTCGACTACCCGCTGAACACGTTGTTCATCAGTCCGATCATCTACTTCACGATGTTCTTCCTGACGCTCGCAGCGCTCCTGCTCGCGCTCTGGATCCATCGGCAGGGGTTCACGGACACGTTCGAGTACCCGCTCGCGGCGATGGGGACCACGCTCCTCGTGCTCTCGGTCGGTGCCGTCGCTGCACTGGCGTTCACGACGGACCTGACGTCGCCCCCGCGACTCCGGTTCTACCCGATCATCACCGTGTTGACGCTCCTGTTCGCGACGCTCTCGACCGCGGGCGTCTGGGGACTCATCCGCGCGTTCGCACCCCAGATAAACGAGGGGACGGGCTACATGGGCGCGGTCATCATCTGGGGGCAGGCGGTCGACGGCGTGTCGAACGTCATCGGCCTCGACTGGTACGACGAGCTCGTGCCGGTCGCGACCGCGGACCTGCAACCGAAGCATCCCGTGAACAAGTTCGTCCAGGACTTCACGGGGCAGGTCCTCCCGGAGTCCATCACGGCGATAACGGGCGACGCGTGGACGTTCCTCCTCGTGAAGCTCGTCGCTGCCGTGTTCGTCGTGTGGGTGTTCGACGACCAGATCTTCGAGGAGAGCCCACGGTTCACGTTCATGCTCCTGCTCGCCATCCTCGCGGTCGGGCTCGGCCCGGGGACGCGGGACATGCTCCGCGCAACGTTCCTCGTCTGAATCGACCGCACGAGCATCCGGCGGCCGTCAGGCCGCCGGTTCTGGGGTCTCGCTGAGGCGTTCTTTGCTTGCTTGCGCTGCTGTCTCTGGTTTTCGTGCGCGCTAGCTCGCTTCCCTGCCGATGACTTCGAGTGCTTCGGCGGGGTAGTATCGGCTCCCGCAGTGCTCGCAGGTGGCGACGGGAACAGGGCCTGGCGCGTCGACGCCGAGGTCGTCGGGGGCGACCGTGTCGCGTGCGAGTGGACCGTCGCAGGTCGCGCACGGCAGGTCGTATTCGGTCGTCATACGTGCACCTCTGTCTGTGCGTGGGCTTGCATCCGAGAGAACACCGTGATAATAGTTACCGAACCCCGGGGCTTAAATCTAGCCCTACCTAGACGAGTCTGACGCGTGGCAGCCGGCGGCGGCGGGACGACCGCGGCTCGCGAGCCGGTCGGAGCACGGCAGCGAGTCCTTCAGGGATAGGGGTGGTGGCGTCGGTCGAGCCGGGGTTCGAACCCGAGTGCCTCGGGGACGGCGTGCGCGCGCTCGCCGAACACGGGGTCGTCGGTGAACAGCGGTTGGGCACCGGGGACGACGACGCGGACGGCCTCGAACCCGAGCGCGTCGACGTCCCGCGTCGTCAGTCGCGCGGCGTACGGCGTCAGGTCCGCGTCCGTGACGGCGTCGACGAGCGCGTCCACGCGGTCGGTGCCGGTCGGCGCGTCGTTCGGGCCGACGCTCGACGCCGGCACCGGGCCGTCGGCGTCCAGGAACGCGTTCGCTGCGCGCGGGAAGTCCGCGAACGCGCCGATGGCGCCGTCCTCCGCGCTCGCGTCCGAGCGCCCCATCGACCGGAGTTCCATCCAGTTCTGGAGCGCCTCCGCCAGCGCGTCGGTCGCCGCCGCCGCCGGGTCGAGCGCGGCGTCCGAGCCGACCGCGAACCGCGGCCAGTCCCCGTCCTCGCGATGCACCGCCACAGCGACCACGGGCACGTCCACGTCCTGCGTGACCAGCAATGCCGTCACCTCCAAGTCCTCGCTGCGCGCGCGCTTCTCCAGGGTCCGATACCCCTCGGCGTCCACGCGCAACTCCAGCGGCGAGAACGACGAGTACCACGCGAGCATCGTCGCGTCCCGCTCTATCACCTCGGAGAGCCCGGACGCGAGCGCGTCCGCGCCGGACGAACCCAGGCCGAGCCCCGTCGTGATGGCGTCGACGTACCGTTCCGCCGGCGGCGGGAACTGCACGAGTTCCGCCGCGAGGTACGTCTCCTCGCCGGACGCGAGGTCGACGCCCGGCACCCACCGGATCGGG
Organism: Halorubellus salinus; assembly: GCF_020567525.1. Classification (GTDB taxonomy): domain Archaea; phylum Halobacteriota; class Halobacteria; order Halobacteriales; family Natrialbaceae; genus Halorubellus; species Halorubellus salinus. The sequence goes on along the minus strand of NZ_JAJCVI010000001.1, from coordinate 692,368 downwards.
TCCTCGGGGTCGACCGCGGGCGCGTCCGCGCCGCGGACCACGGCCTCGGCGGTCACGCCGTCGTCGACGACCGCCGGCGGTGCGGTCTCGAAGTCGCTCGCGTCGTAGACGCCCGCGCAGTACCGCTCCAGTCCCTCGCCGAGCGCCTTCATGAACGCCGCGTTCCAGTCCGCGTCCACACCCGCGCTCTGGGGCGCGGCGCGACCGGCGGCGAACGCGGTTGTGTCGCAGGTCCGCGCGAGGTAGTACGGCGCCGGGTACGATTCGGCCTCGCCCACCTCGGCGACGAGCCCGACGCGGTCGTCGAGCCCGCGCTCCGCCGCCGCGAGTGCCTCGTCGAGGGTCACGTCGCGGTGGTCGGTCCGCACCCGTCGGTCGCGGACCTCGTCGCCGCACCCACACCCCGGGACGGGCAGGAACTCGCGCTCGCCGCCGGGGAGTTCCCGCACGCCGCCGACGAGCGACGACCGCTCGCCCGCGACGAGCGCCGCGGCCTCGCTCCCCGCGAGCGCACCCGCGAGACGCTCGACGCGAGCGCTCGGCGCGGTCCCGTCCTCGTTATCGCCGGTCGCGGCGGCCGGGTCGCGGTTCGACGCGACGCGCGACCCCAGGCACTCGAAACACCCGGACTCGGGCCCGAACCCAGAGATCGCCGCGTCGACGTCCGCGAGCGCGTGCCCGCCGAGGCCACCGCGTTCCACGGCGAGCCACGTCGACCCATCGGCGAGCGCCGCGTCGTTCGCCGTCCCGAACGCGCTCGCACCGACGTCCGCGACCACGACCCCGAGGTCGGCGTCACCGACGTCGCCCGGGTCGCCGCGCTCGACGTCGCACTCGACGTCCGCGAGCGCCGCCGCCACCGCCTCCACCGCCGGGCCATCGCCCGCGAGAACTACGTGCATGGCTACGACGTCACACGAGCACGGGAAAAAGCCGACGAGTCGACGCGGAACGGGGACCGACGTCCGGGCGGACGAACCGCCGGCGGCGTCAGGACGCGTTGCTCGAGTCCGTGGTCGCGAGGGGCGCGTCGCGGCCGGCAGCGTCCACGGCGTCCAGGAAGATGTCCGCACCGAGCTCGATCTCGCGTTCGGTGACGTCGAGCGGCGGGAGCAGCCGCAGGCTCTTGTACCCGCAGCCGAGCGTGAGGAGGCCACGGCCGAGCGCTTGCTTGACGACCTCCTCGCGTCGGTCCTTGGAGTCGAACTCGACCGCGAACATGAGTGCACGACCGCGGACGTCCGTGATGCACTCGGGGTCGGCGTCCTCGATGATCTCGCGGAGCTGGCGACCGCGCTCGCGAGCGTTCTCGAGCAGGTCGTACTCGTGGATGGCGTCGAGCGTCGCGACGCCCTGCGCCGCGGAGATGATGTCGCCCGCGCCCCACGTCGACGACAGGCGGCCCTTCTCCTCGGGGAAGATCTCCGAGCGCGAGACGGTCGCGCCGACGCGCAGGCCCTTCGCGCTCGTGACGACGTCCGGCTCCAGGTCGACGTGGTCGATGCCCCACATCTCGCCGGTGCGGCCCAGCCCGGCCTGTATCTCGTCGCTGATGACGCGGATACCGTGCTCGTGCTTGATGTCCTTGATGTCGGCGATGAACTCCTCGTTCGGGACGCGGTACCCGCCCTCGCCCTGGACGGGTTCGAGGATGATGTACGCGACCTCGTCGGGGTGGACGTTCCCCTGTGCGTGATGGAGCTTGTCCGCCAGGAGGTTCCCCCCGGGGCCGTTCGTCTGCCAGCCGCACTGGCACTCGCCGCGGCAGGAACAGTACGGGACGCTCATGATGCCCGGAACCTCCGGGTAGCCCTTGCGGTGGACGGTCTTCGAGCGGTTCAGGCTGAGTGCGCCGAGCGTCCGGCCGTGGAACGCGCCCTCGAAGCAGACGCCGCGGTGCGCGTCCCGGTCCTGGTACGAGACCTTGATGGCGTTCTCGACGGCTTCGGCGCCCGAGTTCGACAGGAAGACGGTGTCCATGTCGTAGTGACTGAGCGCACTCGTGATGCGGTCCATGAGCTGTGTCGGCGTCGCCAGGTCGGGGTCCTCCGGCGGCCAGCCGGCGCTCGCGTAGAAGTCCTGGCCCGCGATCTTCGACGGGTCGAAGACGTCCATCCCCTCCAGCTTCTCCATGATCTTCGGGTTGTTGTACCCGAGGGGGGCGGCCGCGACGTGACTCGTGAAGTCCATGAGCACGTTCCCGTCGACGTCGACACAGAACGGTCCCTCCGAGTCCTCGGTGACGTCCCACACGAAGTCGTAGACGTACGTGCTCGGCGCGGAGAACCCCTGATGGTAGTCAGCCCACCGCTTCGCCTTCTCGCCCGGCATCGAATCGACACTGGGCGTGGCCGTCTCTCGGTCCATACTCCGAGTATGGAAAAGAACGGTTTAAAACGTCCGTTACGGTTCGCGCGAACATTGCCGACCGTGGTCACGACGTGGTCGGCGTTCGACACCACCGGAACCCGTCGCCTCGGGCGCGGTCAGACGAGGACGACGGCGGCGGCCAGGCCCGCGGCGACGAGCAGCCCCGTGGAGTACGTCGCGACCTTCCGTGCGAACTCGCGGTTCGGGCCGACCCACGTGAGCGCACCCTTCACGACGATGGAGGAGGCAGTCGAGAGGAGGACCGCGAGCACCGCTGTCTGCGAGTCGACGGTTCCGGCGCGGAACAGGAGGACCGCGGACGTCGTCGCACCCGCCGAGGAGACGAGACCGGTGAGGATGGCGGTGACGACGAACGCGGAGGGCCCGACCTGCTCCTGGGCGACCGCGCCGACGACGAGGACGACCAGGAACACCGCACCGAACCCGAGGACGTACCGGAGGCTGAACGGCGACTCGAGGTCCATCTCGACGCTCTCGCCCCAGTCCGCGGTGAGGCCGGCGATCACGAACGACCCGACGACGACGACGAGGAGCGGGACGACGGCGTCGACGAGCAGGCCGGCCGAGAGCGTGAATGCGACCGCGATGACGAGGTTGCGGGTCGCCATCGCCGCGTTCGCGAGGAGGATCGCGGCGACCGCGTACGCCGTCGCGTCCGGTTCGTCGCGGACGTGGTCGAGCATCGTGCCGACGACCGCCGTCGAGGACGCCAGACCACCGAAGAACCCGGTGACGGCGATGCCGCGCCCGCCGTAGGTCTGGACGACGGCGTAGTTCACGATGCCGATGCCTGCGACCGTGACGACCATCAGCCAGACGACCCGGGGTTCGATGGCGAGGCTGTCGATGCCGAGCGCGGGCACGGTGAACGTGACGGCGTCCGCGGGAAGGAGCGGGTAGACGACGAACGCGAGGATGGCGAACTCGGTCGCTGACCGGACCTCTTGCCGGGAGAGGCTGTCGGCGAACGCGTGGAGTTCGCGCTTCAGGACGAGCAGGAGCGACGAGATGACGGCGACGGTGACGCCTTCGAGGACGAACCCGGTTGCGACCATCGCGCCGACGCCGTACGCGACGAGCATCGACACGGACGTCGTCAGCGAGAGTCCGTCGCGCTCGTCGTCGACGAGCCCGCGGACGGCGAGCAGGACGCCCTGCGCGATGACGAGGACGCCCCCGACGAGGACGAGCGACGCGCCCGCGGATAGTTCGTTCGCGAGGAGCGTGAACACCGCCCCGAGGAGCGAGATGAGCGAGAACGTGCGGACGCCCGCGGACTTCTGGGACCACTCGCGTTCCAGCCCGAGGAAGAGCCCGAGCGCTGCGGCCAGCGCGAGCTGGACGACCGGACTCGAGAGCGGCGCCTCCACGACCTGCAACGCGAACCCAAGCACTCTATAGACTATATAGCCAAGTAGGTTAAGGGTTCCCTTCTGAACGATCGGCGAGCGCACCGCGACACGGCGACGACGCCCGAATACGCATCAACTACGCCACACGATAGGTTTTTTACACCCGGGCGGTGCTGTAGATGGTATGTTCGGTGGGTTCGACATCAGTCGCTCCCGCGCACCCTGGGTGCTCGCGGGCGTCCTCCTCGCGGGCACCGTCGCGTTCGTGCTCTACTCGTTCGTCGGCACGTTCGTCTTCGGTCTCTTCATGTACTACGCCACGCGCCCCGTCTACCGGCGCCTCAAGCGACGCATCCGTCCACCCAGCCTCGCAGCCGCCATCGCCATCTTCACCCTCGCACTCCCGTTCGTCCTCCTCGTCGCCTACACCGTCGCCATCGGCCTCCAGGAACTCAACGCGTTCACCGGACAGCTCCGCGCCGGCAACGCCACGCTCGGCGGCTACGAATCCGTCCTCCAGCCGTACTTCAACGTCTCCACCATCGCCGAGAACCCCGCGAGCCTCGTCCAGGACTCCACCGGCCGTCAGGTACTCCAGGAGCTCCTCACCGAGAGCCAGCAGTACCTCTTCTTCATCGGGAACGCGCTCCTCCACCTGTTCGTCATGGGCGCCCTCGCGTTCTACCTCCTCCGGGACGGCAGCCGGCTCTCGGGGTGGGTGAAGGGGAACTTCGGCGACGACCGCGGCGTCATGGACGCGTACTTCCGCGCCATCGACAAGGACTTCTCCTCCATCTTCTTCGGGAACATCCTCAACGCCTTCATCACCGGCGTCATCGGCACGCTCTCGTACAGCCTCCTCAACATCTACGCACCCGGTGACCTCATCATTCCCTACGCCGCGCTCGTCGGACTCCTCTGCGGGGCCGCGAGCCTCATCCCCGTCGTCGGCATGAAGCTCGTCTACTTCCCCGTCACCGCGTTCCTGTTCGTCCGCGCGTACATGGCGGACGCGTCCGGCGTCCTCTGGTTCCCCATCCTCTTCTTCGGCGTCTCGTTCCTCATCGTCGACGTCATCCCCGACCTCGTCCTCCGCCCGTACGTCTCCGGTCGGAACCTCCACGTCGGCACCGTCATGTTCGCGTACATCCTTGGACCGCTCCTGTTCGGCTGGTACGGGCTCTTCCTCGGGCCCGTCCTCCTCGTCCTCACCGTGCACTTCGCGCGGCTCGTGCTCCCGGAACTCCTGCACGCAGAACGCCTCCAACCGTACGCGGTCGACCCGACGTACTTCGGGCCGGAGGCCGAGGTGACACCGCCCGATCAGTCGACCGAAGAACCCGCCGTCGTCGACGACCCGCCCGTGGACGTGGAGGACGTCCAGGTGGACGACGCCAGCGAGACCCCCGACGGTATCGGGGATAGCAGCTAGCCTTACTCCTCGTCGGGAGACACGTACTGGGACTCCCAGTCCCGACGTGCCTCGATCTCGCGGCTGCCCCGCCGCGTGAGCGAGTAGAAGTTCGTCCGACGGTCGAGTTCGCCCTTCTCGACGAGGCCCTTGTCGACGAGCGTGTCGAGGTTCGGGTAGAGCCGGCCGTGATGGATCTCCTTCTCGTAGTAGTCTTCGAGCTCTTCCTTTATCGCCAGTCCGTGCGGTTCGTCTGCCCCCGCGATGACGTACAGTAGATCACGCTGGAATCCTGTCAGGTCGTACATCTATCTATCTACGCGAACTCATTATTGTCTGAATTAAATAAACATAACGGCCTCCACCCGATAGTCCGGAGCTTAGCGGCTATTACCGCTGGTTACTGTCGTGAATGGGATGTAACGTATTCGGGATGTGCACGCAGACGTATCAAATCGAATTTCACTTTGGCAGAGCGATGACTTATTCCTGTCGACGACGTACACCTCGGTATGCCCGAAGAAGTGCTCTTCGAGACCGAATCCAAGACGACGCGCGCAGACATCGCGGCGATCCTCCGCAACACCGCCGACAAGCTCGATGCGGGCGACGCCGTCACGCTCAGCGCCGGCAACGACTCCATCACCCTCGACCCCCCAGCGTCCCCCGAGTTCGAGGTGAAGGTCGAGCGCGAGACGAAGGCCGGACAGACCGAGGGCGAACTCAGTATCGAGTTCGAGATCGAGTGGAACGAACGCGAGGACGACGATAGCGCGACCGACGGCACCCTCACCGTCGAGTAACACGCCACTCGAGACGTCGACTGGAGGTCACGGGACGCGCTCGCCCGCGCGAGACGACCCGGTACCTACGATTCTCCGTCGTTCGCGAGAACAGCGTCGCACCGTCCCGTCTCAGACCATCCGCCAGGACGGAGCCGTGGCTGTGTCGTGTAATGTATCGAAACAGGAAAGCAGGGCACGCGGGGAAAAACCGCGTGCCCGCTTGCCGCCCTGATTGGTCCCCGCTGACGCTTCGGCCCTCCAAGCGAAGCGTCACTTACGCAAAGCCCCCACATGCTATTAAAAGTACCGACCACGGCTGATATCACGGGCTGGTTCGTCGGCGGAAATCGCCGGAGGACGCTCCAAGAGCGCCGGTAACCAGGTACTGACGGGTACGTTCGCCCCGTCGCCCACGACGTGCCCCACGACCGCTCTCGCGGCCGAGCTGCGCGCGGTTCGTGGCCCATTGCCTGGTCTCGCCCCCAGCCGTCGTGGCGACGGCAGCGCGGTCGCTATCGGACGCAGCGTCGAAAGGATAGAAGTCGTCGTTCAGTTGAGGATGGACTGCGCGACCGTCGCGAGCTGGCCGTTGTCGGCGTTCCGCAGGCGGTCGTCGCCGATCTTCAGGCGGAGACGCGGGCGACCGACGTCGATGGGTACCTTCTCCGTGTCGATGAGGCCCATGTCCTCGAGCTTCGTCTTCGTCCGGGAGAACGTCGCCTTCGACGCGATGCCGACGTCCTCGCCCCACTTGCTGATGTCGTAGAGCAGCGCTTCGTTCTTCGCCGCGACGAGCAGCGAGATGGTGACCTCGTCGAGGCCGTCACCGTCGCCGCGCGCGGTCTCGAGGCTCGCGAGGATGTTGTCGAAGTCCTCCTCGGCCTCGGGGCTGATGTCCTCCTCGAGCGTCTGGCGGACGCGACTGATCGGGGGCGTGCGGAGCTTGAACTCCTCGGCGTCGTCCCACTCGGTCATGTACGCGTCGTAGGCGGTCGTGACGAAGTCCTCGTCGTCGGTGGCGAGGCCGCCGACGCGGTTGCCCGCGCGGACGAGCGCCACGACCTCGGTCTCGGTGACCAGCAGCGAGTTCTCCGGGCTCTCGTCGGTGGTGCGGAGCTCCAGTGCGTCCTGGTCGATGAGGTCTGCGGCGTTCGATGCGACGATGAAGTCGTCCATGACGTCCTTCAGCGTGCGCTCGTCTGCGAGCATGTGGACGCTCGGCAGGTCGCCGTCGAAGGACGTGGCGACGCGGACGAACTCCTCGATCGCGTCCGCGGAGGGATTCACCACGAGAAGGTCTCCCGCGGTATCTTCCAGCACGGTGCGGAGGATATCGTCAATTTGTTGGTCTAGTAAATTCGAGGTCATGCTTCTGTCGAACACAACGCTAGTATCGTACTTAATTTTGTTGGCTAACCTAACGGCAAGGCGGCTAGATTCGGAAAGGAATCGCGCTCGCGGTTTGGCGAGTCGGCACCGAGCCGGACCGGCCCAACGTTTAAGAGGAGTCGCGAAGTTGTGTCGCGGTAACACATGCACGGGAACCGCGAATCGACGAGGATGGGAACCGGACGGCGACCGACGGCACTGGACGGCTCCTCGAGCCCGTACACGGGCCCGTAGTACCGGTCAGTCGTCTTCGAAGCGGACCGAGACCGGCGGTTTTCGTGCTCTTCCATCAGCGGCCACCGAGTTCCTCCGCGAGCTCGTCCGACCAGTAGAACTCGCCGTCGAAGATGACGGACGTGTCCGCGCGAGCGAGGAAGTCGACGGTCGTGCGCCGGTCGAGCGCGAACTCGGAGGTGTTCCCCGAGAGGTACGAGTACTCGTTGTCCGCGACGTATGGATGGTAGTACGCGCCGGCTTCGCGGATGGAGAACTGGTCGAACAGCAGGAAGAACTGGTCCTCGGAGAGCTGTTCGAGCTCCGCGGTCGTCGGCAGCCGGTTCGTCGTCTGACTGAGGGTGTGCGTGCCGTCGCCGACGACCGCGTAGTCCTTCCCCATCATGATGCGGCGTCGCGCGATGCGGAGCGCGCGCTCGAAACTGAACCCGTGAATGAGCAGGCGGGCGAACGCCGACCCGACCTTCACCGCGTGGTCGTTCAGGACCTGCGTGAACGTCACGCCACCCGTCACCGCGCCCTTCTCGACGAGCGCCATCCCCTCGTGGAACGACCCACAGGCGTTCAGGAAGAACGTCTGCGTGTTCACCGTCGAGAGCATGCTCGCGGACATGTAGCCGTCCGGGCATCGGAGGCCGTCCTCCTCGCAGTGCCCGATGTAGTGCACGAAGTCGTTCTCGGACTCGAACACGGCGGCGAGCTCGTCGGTCGACAGCTCCTCGTAGACGTCGACGGTGATGGGGAGGTCCTCGCTGCCTTCGCGGTAGATGCTCGCCACGTCCGCGTGCTCCTTGTCCATCTGTTGGTCGTTCAGGACGACGCTGACGATGGTGTCGTCGTGGTCGCGGTCCATGTACGACAGCCGGTTCCGGTACGCCGACGGCGTGGACTTGAAGACGTCGATGGGGACGCCGTCGGCGAGCCAGCCGTGGACGCGACCACCTCGTAGCTCGGGTTTGACGACGTCCACGGTCGCGACCTCGCCGGGGCCTTGCGGGCTCCGGTAGAAGTCGTCGAGCGAGCGCTCGACGAGCTCCGCGCCCTCGAGTTCGCTCGTCTTCGGCGGGAACAGGAGCGACAGCGAGTCCAGGAGGAACGGGAGCGTCTCCACGTACGCCGGGTCCGGGTCGACGTACGTCGACAGATGCCAGTCGGGGAGCCGGTGCTCGACCGCCTGGAACGGCACGTCGAGGTACGTCTCGAGTCGGTCGACGGGGTCGGCGTGATAGAGCGCCGACCCGTCGAGGTCGAGCGCGTCGAGCAGGCTCTCCTCGGCGAGGTTCGTCCCGTACGGTCCGGAGTTCCGGACGAGGCAGTCGAGGAAGAACGTCTTCCGGAGGAGTCGCTTCACGTCCGTCTCGAGGCGCGGCATCGGCGACAGCGGTTCGCGGATGCCGGCGCTCGGCGCGCACAACAGCGGCTGGTCGACGTCCGCGGTCTCCACGCTCGCCTGCAGGTAGTACGCGAGCGGCGCGGTCGTGTACAGCGTCTCGTACTCGGGCGGGACGAGGAGTTCGATACCGACGTCCGGGGTCGCGTCCACGACCGCGTCCGGGACGTCGATGGCGTCGCCGAGTTCGACCAGTGGGGGGTGTCCGCGGAGCGTCGGGTACGTGCGGTCGGCGCCCGTGGTCTTGTGCGCGCTCGACGCGTACGTCACCGCGGCGGCGAACCCCGTCGGCGTCTCGGGGACGGTGACGGTGTCGGTCGGTCGGTCGTTCCGGCTCCGGAAGCCGAGCGTGAGCTCGCATCGCTCCGGGAACGTGACGACGACCTGCTCGAAGTCCGGGGTCTTCGACACGGACAGCGGCCCGTCGACCTGGAGGTACGTCTTCACGTGCGTGTCGATGTCGAGGACGTACTCGCCCGCGGGCAGGTCGAGCGGCCCGGTGTCGTTCTCGAGTTCGTACGTCGCGTCGCTGGCCTGCGAGGCGACGTAGACGACGGCGACCGGGAAGCGGAGTTCGGAGGCCTCGCAGTCGACGGTGACGTCGACGGGGCGCGGGATGGTCGTGTCGCTCGCGCGCACCGACAGGTCCGGCGAGGTGACGCGCAGTTCCGTGTTGGCCGCGTCACCGACGGTGAGTCCGTCACTACGCACCCGCCACTCCATTTTCACCGGTACGTGGCCGCCCGTGCCAGTTAGGTGTATCGGGCGCGGCACGACGCGGTCGGTATCGGGGTCGGGACCGTCCAGGTGGCGTCGCTGCACGCGCGTGTCGTGAACCAGCTCTCTCGGCCGTATCACGCCCGGTGCCTGTGCACGTTCGTGCAGTCCCGGGGTGGGCGTTCTGTCCGTCAAAGGTAGACTTATGCGGCCGCCGGTGTGGGTTTCTCGTATGGACTACGAGCGGGTTCGCGAGACCGACCCTGACGTGGCAGCGGCACTCGACGGCGAAGTGAGACGACAGCAGGATTCGCTGGCGATGATCGCGAGCGAGAACCACGTCTCCGAGGCGGTCCTGGAGGCCCAGGGGAGCGTGCTGACGAACAACTACGCGGAAGGCTACCCGGGCAAGCGGTACTACGGCGGGTGCGAGTTCGCGGACGACGTCGAGTCGTTCGCCATCGACCGCGCGAAGGAGCTGTGGGGCGCGGAGTACGTGAACGTGCAGCCGCATTCGGGGAGCCAGGCGAACATGGGCGTCTACCTCGCGGTGCTCGAACCCGGCGACAAGATCCTGTCGCTCGACCTCACGCACGGCGGGCACCTCAGCCACGGCCACCACATGAACTTCGCGGGCAAGCACTACGAGGTCGAGCAGTACGAGCTCGACGAGGAGTCCGGGCGCCTCGACTACGACGCCATCCGCGAGCACGCCGAGGCGTTCGACCCGGACATCGTCGTCTCCGGGTATTCGGCGTACCCGCGCGAGGTCGAGTGGGAACGCATCCAGGAGGCCGCGGAGGCCGCGGACGCGTACCACCTCGCGGACATCGCGCACATCACGGGACTCGTGGCGGCGGGCGAGCACCCGAACCCGGTCGGGACGGCTGACTTCGTCACCGGGTCGACGCACAAGACCATCCGCGCGGGCCGGGGCGGTATCATCATGTCCCGCGAGGAGTTCGCGGACGACATCAACTCGGCCATCATCCCCGGGATGCAGGGTGGGCCGCTCATGCACAACATCGCCGGGAAAGCCGTCGGGTTCGGCGAGGCGCTCGAACCCGAGTTCGACGAGTACGCCGCCCAGACTATCGCGAACGCGAAGGCGCTCGCCGAGGGCCTCCAGGAGCGCGGGTTCGACCTCGTCTCCGGCGGTACCGACAACCACCTCGTGCTCGTGGACCTCCGCCCGAGCCACCCCGATACGACGGGGAAGACGGTGGAGGAGGCCCTGGAGGACGTCGGTATCGTCCTGAACGCGAACACGGTCCCCGGCGAGACCCGGAGTCCGTTCAACCCGAGCGGGTTCCGCGCGGGCACGCCGGCGCTGACGACGCGCGGGTTCGACGAGGAGGACATGGCGACGGTCGCGGACTGCATCGCGGACGTCGTCGATCACCCCGACGACGAGGACGTGAAGGCGGAGGTCGCCGAGATCGTCCAAGGGCTGTGCGACGCGTACCCGATCTACGAAGACCTCGTGTAGGCCCGCAATCGACTGGTATTCCTCGCGGGACTCGACTGGTATTCCCCGCGGGACTCGACTGGTATTCCTCGCGGGACTCGACTGGTATTCCTCGCGGGACTCGACTGCTATTTTTCGCGGAGCGCGGTCATCGCGTCGCGGAACGTCTGGACGGGTTGGGCGCCACGGATCTCGCGCCAGTCGCCCGTCGATGGGTTCGAGAGCGCGAACAGTGGCGCGCCCGGTTCGAGTTCGAGGTCGTCGAACGCGACGCTGGCGTCGGCTCGGACGCTCGCCGTCAGCGCGTCGCGGTCGTCGGCGACGAGTCGACGGACGGTCTCGCTGGGGACGCCATCGACGGCCGCGGCGTACGAGAGGAGGTTCGATTCGGTCGCCCATTCGCCGTTCTCCGGGCCTTGCTTCGAGAACACGAAGCGGTGGAATCGACCCCACGCGTTCGGGTCGTCGTCCCTGACGGCTCGCCAGACGGCCTTGGAGACGACGCCCGCGGTCAGCGACCGGTCGCCGAGGAGCGGGAGTTCGAGGAAGACGACGGCTATCGTGCCGTCGAGGACGTCGCGTTCGACGAGTGCCGGGAGCGTCTCCTCCTCGAACCGCCGGCAGTACGGGCACTGGTAGTCGCTCCACGCGAACAGCCGGAGGTCGGCGTCGGCGTCTCCGAGCACGGGTCGGTCGGCGTAGTCGATGCCGAGGCCGCCGCTCCGGCCGGACTGCGGCGAGAGGTCGGCGGCGTAGTCGTCGACGTCGGCGGCGGTGTCCGCGGTCAGGTACAGTCCCGCGGCGCCGAGTCCGAGGACGCCGCCGAGTCCGGCGAGGGCGCGTCGGCGAGTGAGGAGGCCGCTCGTGTCGTCTGCCATGTCGCCCTCTCGGGAGTACGATGGGTTAAGGCGCGTCGTGTTTCTCAGACACTGCAAACGCGCGGGTCGCCGGTGCGAGCGAGCGCGAACAGGAGCGCGAGCACGCCGACGGCGCGGACGAGGTTCCCGGCGAACGGGAAGAGCGCGTACGCGCCGGCGACGCCGAGCAGCGGGAGGACGCCCGCGCCACAGCTCGCGCAGCCGGCGGCGAGGACGCCCGGGGCGACCCCGAGGAGGTTCTCGGCGCCACCGGCGCCCCGGCGGAGCGTGCTCGCGACCACCACTGTGGTGACGCCCGCGAGGACGGCGTACGCGACGGTGAGTGCGAGCCCGAGCCAGCCGGCGGCGTCGACGGTGCCGACGGTGTACGCGACGAGGAGGTCGTCGACGGTGCCGGCGCTCGCGCTCAGTGCGGTCGCGACGGCGGTCGGGTTCGCGCTGGCGACGAGGAGGACGTACGTCGCCGCGGCGACGCCGACGGCGGCGGCGGTCGTTCCCGCGGACAGCAGGGGGTACGTGAGTGCGCGGTAGAGGCGGTTCGAGCGCGAGCGGGAACTGGTGGCGTCGGTCGCGCTCATGTGTCCTGGAGGCGCTCGATGACCTTCTCGAACGTCTCGTACGGCTGGGCGCCGGGGATGCCGAGCCACTTGCCGGAGTCGACGTTGGACATCGCGAACGCGGGGGTTGCGCGCCGGAAGCCGAGGTCGTCGATGGCGGTGGTGACGTCCTCCTGGACGGCGGCGGTGACGGCGTCCCGGCGCTCGTCCATGCAGCGTCGGAGGTCGGCTTCGGGGATGCCGTCGACGTCGCGCGTGTACTCGTAGAGCTTGGTCTCGCTCGCCCAGCCGTCGTTCTTGTCGCCTTGCTGTGCGAAGACGTGGCGATGCCAGCGCCCCCACGCGTCCGGGTCGTCGTCGCGGGCGACGCGCCACGCGCACTTCGACGCGGCGGCGGCGACGTCGGAGTCCGCGCCGAAGACCGGGAGTTCGAGGAAGACGATGGCGAGGTCGCCGGTCGCGACGTGGTTCGCCGCGAGCTTCGGGAGGGTGTCGACGTCGAAGCGCTTGCAGTACGGGCACTGGTAGTCCGTCCAGTAGAACAGTCGGAGGTCGGCGTCGAGACTGCCGAGGACGGGGCTGCCGGCGTAGTTCACGCCGAGGTGCGCGCTCTCTCCGTCCGCGCGGCGGAAGCCGCCGGCGAGGGCGTCGCCGTCGTCGGTCGCGAGCGTGGAGGCGGCGTAGACGCCGGCGGCACCGAGGCCGACGACGCCGCCGAGGGCGGCGAGGGCGGTTCGACGTGAGACGGTGATGGGGGGTTCGTCGGTGGACGTGTCGGCGGACCTGTCGTCGGGCACGACCGGAGGACAGTCTTGCAGGGCTTTAACTATACTGGTGCAGGCTGTGGCTGATGGGGAGTGTGGTTCGTTGCGCACTCGCGCGGCACGCTTTTCGTTCCGCCTCGCGACTGCTCTCACATGGACCACGCCGCGACGCGACGCCGCCTGCTCGCGACCGTCGGCGCACTCGCGCTCGCCGGTTGCCTGACCGGCACCGAGGACACGGACGACGGCGACGCCGACGCGGGAACCGACGGCACGGACGCCGACCCTGCCGAAACTGGAAGCGCCGGGACGGACGGCGGCGACGACGCCACCGGCTCCGAACCGAGCACCGCGGACGGGACCGACGGCGAGTCGACCACGACTGCTGGGGAGACGACGACCGACGGGCTGGACCTCCGGGAGGCGAACGTGACTGGCGTCGAACTGGAGGCACAGGGCGACGGCAGGGTGCGGTTCTCGGTGACGCTCTACCACGACGACGAGGGCGAGGACGGCTACGCGAATTGGTGGACGGTGGAGACGCTGGACGGCGAGGAACTCGGGCGCCGCGAACTCCTGCACGCGCACGGCACCCGCGAGTTCACGCGGTCGGAGACGGTCTCGGTCCCGATCGACGTCGAGTGCGTGGTGGTGCGCGGGCACGACCAGACGCACGGCTACGGCGGGCAGGCCGCGCTCGTGTCGGTGTCGTCGGGCGCGACGCGGGTCGTCCGTCAAGGCCCAGCGCGGTCGTCGTTCGCGGACGCGAGCTGTCCGTGACGCGAACTCGTGGCCGGAGATCGAGGAACGGGGCGGTCAGCGCTGGTGGTCGTAGCGGTCCCAGCCCATGTCGCTGCGGACGCCGCTCCAGACGCGGACGACGTTGATGAGGACGACGAGCGCGACGAGTACGGGAACGAGGACGTAGATGGGCGGGAAGAGCGCGAGGACCTGCGGAACGGTCGCGGTCTCGGCGTCGACGATGGCGCTGGTCTCGGCGGGCCGCTGGCTGACGAGGTAGAGGACGGCGACGATGGCGAGCATGAACGTCGTCGAGAGGATGGTCCTGATGGGTCGCGTGAACACGCGGACGGTGCGGGTGCGGAGGGAATCGGAGAACCGGCGCGCGTTGCGCTCGCTCCGGGTTCGCTGTCGGCGGACGGCCCAGGACATGATGCGCTTGAGCATACCAGGTAGACGCGTGATGGCGACATAACCGTGCTTTCCAGTTGCTGACAGCCAGCAGTATGATACAAGAACGTGCATATTTCTGGTTCGAGATTCGGTGTTTTGAGCACGAATCCGAGGGTTTTAGGCGGGCGTGCTCGTGGTGTCGACCATGACCGACGTAATCGACGGGAACGCGCTCGCGGACCAGGTATTCGACGGCGTCAGCGACGCCGTCGACGAGTTCGAGGCCGAGGGCGTCACGCCCGGGCTCGCGACGGTCATCATGGGCGAGGACCCCGCGAGCCAGACGTACGTGAACATGAAGCAGCGCGACTGCGAGAAGGCGGGCGTCAACGGCGTGCACGTCGAGGTCGACGGCGACGCCACGCAGGACGAACTGCTGGAGACCGTCGCGGACCTCAACGACCGCGACGACGTCCACGGCATCCTCGTGCAGACACCGCTGCCCGACCACGTCGACGAGCGCGAGGTGATGAACGCCATCGACCCCATCAAGGACGCCGACGGCTTCCACCCCGAGAACGTCGGCCGGCTCGTCGCCGGCGAGGCGCGCTTCAAGCCGTGTACGCCCCACGGCGTCCAGCGGATGCTCGCGCACGCCGACGTCGACACCGAAGGGAAGGACGTCGTCGTCGTCGGCCGGTCGAACATCGTCGGGAAACCGCTCGCGAACCTCCTCCTGCAGAAGGCCGACGACGGGAACGCGACCGTCACCGTCTGTCACTCCCGCACGAAGGACCTCGAGGCGAAGACGCGGGCGGCGGACATCGTCGTGGCGGCCGCGGGCCTCCCAGAGTTCGTCACCGGCGACATGCTCGCCGAGGACGCGGTCGTCATCGACGTCGGCATCAACCGCGTGGACGCGGACAACGAGAAGGGCTACGAGCTCGTCGGCGACGTCGACTTCGAGAGCGCGAAGGCGAAGGCGTCGGTCATCTCGCCGGTCCCGGGCGGCGTCGGCCCGATGACGCGCGCCATGCTCCTGTACAACACGATCAAGGCGACGCGCCTCCAGACGGGCGTCGACGCGACGCTGCCCTGAGGGCGACGCTCCCCTGCGACGCGCCCCTGACCGCGTTCGGGTCGTTCTTCCAGCCGTTCTCGGTTCTCGCTACGTGTCGCCGAGCGACCGCAGTCGGTCGGCGGCCTCGACGACCGCGCTCTCGTCGCCGTCCCTGAGGTACTCGTTCAGGCCGCGGGCGGCGGCGTAGAGTGCGTCGGCGTCGCGGGGGTCGACGTCGCCCTGGAGCGCCTGCACGCGCTTCTGGTGGGACTCGAGCCCGGTGAGGACGTCGTTCACGGCGGGGACGGGCGTGCGGTCCGTGACTTCGAGCCAGTCGCGGACGTCGCGCCGGTACCGTTCGACGAGGTCGGCGGTCGCGAGCCCGCGGGCCGCCCGCATCACCGGTGGGACGTCCGCGGCGGGCGGCCGTTCGCCGCCGTCCGCGCCCCGCAACAGCGAGAGCACGTAGTAGTCGACGTCCTCGGGGTTCTCGAACGAGCGGGTGCGGCCGACGACGTCGACGGCGTTCGCGAGCTCTCGCGCCGCGACCCGTCGCCCGTCGAACGCGACGAGGTCGCCGGCGTGCACGAACCCGTTCCCGCGAACGAACTCGCGGCACGCGGCCTTGACGACGTCCACGGCTTCGTCCTCCGGCGCCTCGTCCCACGCGGTCCGTGCCTCGGTGAGGTCGAACTCGGCGGGCGTCGTCGTGTGGAGCGCCCTGTCCTCGTCGACGCCGACGCTCCGCATGCTCCCGCACTCGGGGCACTCGACGGAGCCGGTGTCGTAGTACGACCACCGCGTCCCGCAGTCGCTGCACTCGCGCGCGCCGCGTATCTCCATGCCCGTCCTTCGTACGCCCGAGAGAAATGACCTGCGTCTCGTCGCGCCACGGGCCGGGGCGCCGGCGAGAGCCGTCGCGGGCGGCCGTCAGTCCGCGTCGACGCGCGGGTCGAGGACGCCCATCCCGAGGTCGTGACAGAAGTTCAGGACGATGGCGACCGCGACGACGACGACGACGAGCGCCATCGTCGTCGAGACGTCCCGCGCCTTCACGGAGACGAGTCCGAGCTGTCCGAGCCCGGGGAGGTCGAACACGAACTCGAGGACGAACACGTGCACGAGGAGCGTGGTGACGACGTCGTCGAGGAACCCCGTCAGGAGCGGGAGGCCGGCCGCGCGCACGACGCCGGCCATGAGCCGCCAGACGCCCGCGCCCTTCGCTCGCGCGAGCTTCACGAAGTCCGCGTTCACGTACTCGAGGCACTCCGAGCGCGCGTAGCGGACCTGGCCGCCGGCGAGCGTGATGGCGAGGATCGTCGCGACGATACCGAACTGGACGAACGCGTCGACGGTCCAGACGTCGACGGGCGCACCTCCCGTGTAGTACTTGCCCTGGGAGGTACCGAGCGTGAACTCGACGAGCCCGAGCTGCGCGGAGAGGACGACGAGTGCGAGCTGGGCGACGACGAAGTTCGGGACGCCGAACGCGAGATAGCCGACGGACTGGACCGCGCGGTCGACGTATCCGCCGCGTCGGAGGGCGGCGTACGCGCCGAGGCCGACGCCGCCGGCGAACCCGGCGACGAGCGCGGGCACGGCGTACAGGAGGGTGTAGGGGGCGTGGCGGACGAGGAGGGTCGTGACGGGCGGCCCGACGCTCCCGAATCGACTCACCGAGCGCCCCCAGTCGAGCGTCGCGAGGTTCCCGAGGTATGCGACGTACCGGTCGAGCAGCGGCTGGTCGCCGCCCTTCGCGGCGATGAGCGCCGGTATCTGGTCGGCGTTGACGTTGTAGTAGTTGAGGACGGCGGGCGCGGGGTCGGGGACGAGGACGACGGCGACGAACACGAGCGTCACGACCGCGTACAGCGAGAGGACGGCGACGCCGGCGCGACGCACGACGTACGTCCTGTTCACGGCGTCCCTCCGCGACCGCTCGGGTGCTGTCGAACCGGCCGGTCGGTCGTGGGGCGGGTGTCGAGTCGAGCGCTTGAGCGAGGCACTGACCGGTCGTGCGACCGGCCGGCGGAAATGTGGTCCGGAGTGTCAAACGGCTCTTTGAGGCACGCGGTCGGGTGGTCAGGTCGCGGCGTCGAGGCGGTCGGTCGTCGAGGCAATCGGTCGTCGAGGCGGTCGGTCGTCGAGGCGTTCGGTCGTCGAGGCGGTCGGTCGTCGGTTCGACGCCGACGTATCGAGTCTCGATTCGACGCGCGAGGGCGTTCGCGGGTTTAGGTGGGTGGCGGCAACAGTAGCGAGTGCGGGGTGAAAGTCATGTCGACCACGCACAACGACGAACCCGGGACGACGACCATCGCGCTCTCCAGGGAGAGCCAGTGGGTCGTCCACGACGTCGTCCTCGACGAACTGCTCGGCGACGACGCCGACCGGCCGCTCTGGGCGGTCTCGGTCGCGGAACGCATCGAGGGCGAGGAACTCGCCGTGACGGGCGTCGAGGGACGACGGCTTCGAGCGCGCCTCCGCGAGTACCTCGCGGGCGAGGCACCGGCTCGCGACCGCGAGGCGGCTCGTCTCGCGCTGGAGGCGCTCGACGCGCGGATGGAGTAGACGACGCCATCGGCCGCCGGCCTGGGGGTGGGCGGCCGTGGCGACGGGCGCGCCTGGATCGCTGCGCCCGGTGGGTCGCTCGGCCGTCACGGGGGTGACGGGCGGACAGGCCTGGACTCGCTTCGGCGACTCGACGGCGACGCCGGCCGTGGGTGCCGGCGTCGCCACCACGGTTTTCGACGACTCCTTCGACTACGAGTGGCGTCGCTGGCCTCAACGGTCGCGGAGGCGCCGCCAGTCGGAGACGAGCGTGGCGAGGAACGGTTTCGGGTCGTGCAGCGACAGCACGTCGAAGTTCGGTTGGGCGACCAGCGACCGTGCGACGGCCACGACTTCGCGTGCGAGCGACGGTCGTTCGACGTGCTCGAACGTTCGTTCGCGGACGCTCAGGAGGTAGCTGCACTCGCCGAGGAGTCGATGACAGCCGAGGCCGACGTCGTACGCAGGTCGAGCGGCCGCTCCCGCATCGACGCCGGGTCGCCCGCCGTCGGTCGCCGCCGACCCTTCGCCGCTGCGGGACCGCTCGCCAGCGAGGCGCTCGCCGTCTCCTTCGGCCGCGTCGTTCGAACCGCCGTCGAGCGCTGCGTCGGCGACGTCACGGCCCATCGAGAGCGCCCAGTAGGCCGCGGGGAAGTCGACGCCGGCGGCGACCGCGAGCGGGAGCGACCCCCAGAACCGCGGGTTCACCTCGAGGAGGACGTACTCGCCGTCGCGCGCGTCCTTCCGGAACTCGACCATCGCGGGGCCGTGCCAGTCGAGCGCGTCGAGGACGCGCCGGCCGGCGTCCGCGAGCGCGTCGTCCGCGATGGACTCGCGGTAGACGCTCGCGCCGCCGGCGTACGTGTAGCTCCGGACGCGGCGATGCTGGAACGTCGCGACGGGCGTCCCGTGGTCGTAGAGCGCGAAGAACCCGAACTCGCCCGCCGACGGGACGTACTCCTGCGCGATGGGTTCGTGACCCATCGCGTCGACGAAGGCCGCGACGTCGGGTTCGACGCCGGCCTCGTGCACGCTCGCGGTCCCGGTGCGCGCGCCACCGTCGACGACCACGACAGTGTGGCGCGGCTTCACGATGTACCGGTCGGCCCGCGCGTCGAACGCGCCGAGTGGCGCCGTCTCGGGCGTCCGAACGCCAGCGTCGGCCGCGCGCTCGAACAACTCCAGTCGGTCCTGCGCGGCACGCATCCCGTCCGCGTCCGGCCACGGTGCGCCGACGTGCGTCGCGAACGCCTCCCGGTTGATCGCAAGCACGTACGCGTCGACCTCCGAGAGGGGGACGACCGTGCGGACGTCCGCGCGTCTGGTGAGCGACAGCAACCCGGCCGCGTACGCCTCGAGGTCCCGACTCGGGTCCGGGAGCACGTGCGTCTCGTCGCAGTACCGGGAGGCGAGCGCGGGCGCGCTCTCGCTCGTCGCTGTCCCGAGGACGCGCACGCCGCGTCGGCCGAGCGACCGCATGCACGCGAGACTGCTCCCGCCGGGGTCCGCCGGCACGACGACCGCGTCGTGCCCACGGGACCCCTCGGTCCCGTACTTGCTCCGTCGCATGTCCGAACCCTACAGGGCTCTCGATAGTTGGTTATAGAGTGCCGTCGGTCGCCGGCGCGGACGGTAACCCGCGCGTACCGCCGTCGCGCGGTTCCGGGCGTCGACTCAACGAGCCGTCCGCGGGGCGTGGTTCAGGCGGCGTCGACGGCGGCGAGCGCGTCGTCGAGGTACTCGCGGGCGCGAGCGACGAGCGCGTCGCTCCGTGCCGCCGAGCGCGCCTCGGCGGTGACGCGCACGAGCGGTTGCGTGCCGCTCGCGCGCACGAGGAACCAGCCGTCGTCGGTGTCGACGCGCACGCCGTCGCGGTCGTCGATCGCGTCGAAGTCCGCGTGAACCGCCTCGGCGACGCGCGCCATGACGGCTGCCTTGTCCGGGACCTCGACGCTCTCCCGGCGCGTCGGGTACGTCTCGATCCCGTCGGCGAGGTCGGCGAGGGGTCCCTCGGTCGCGACGAGCGCCGCGAGCTCGACGGCGGCGAGCGGGCCGTCCGGGCACTTCGTCGCGTCCGGCCAGATCCACGCGCCGCTCATCTCGCCGCCGAACACGACGCCGTCGGCCTCCGTCTCCTCGGCGACGAACCCGTCGCCGACCTTCGTGTGGACGAGGCTCGCGCCGACCGCTGCGAGCGCGTCGTCGACCGCGAGACTCGTGTTCAGGGGTGCGGCGACGCGGTCGCCGTCGCCGGCGACGTCCGTCGCGAAGATGGCGAGCAGGACGTCGCCGGGGAGGAACTCGCCGTCGCTCGTCACCGCCATCATGCGGTCGGCGTCGCCGTCGTGCGCGATACCGAGGTCGGCGTCGGTCGACGCGACGAGCGCGGAGAGCGCCCCGCAGTGCTCGGCCGTCGGTTCGCTCGGCCGACCCGGGAAGGACCCGTCCGGTTGTGCGTTCAGCGTCTGGACGTCCGCGCCGAGCCGGTCGAGGACCGTCGCGGTCACGCCACCCATCCCGTTCCCGACGTCCACGACGACCGACAGCCCGTCGAGGTCGGCGTCGACCGCGTCGACGAGCGCGTCCGCGTGCCGACCGATGGCGTCCTCGAGCCGTCGTTCCGTGCCGACGTTCGCGGCGTCGACGAGCGCGTAGTCGGCCTCGCGGACGCGCCGCGCGATGGCGTCCTGCTGGGCGCCGTCGAACGCGCGCCCGGACGCCGTCCAGAGCTTCAGGCCGTTGTCCGGCGCGGGATTGTGGCTCGCGGTGACGGAGACGCCCGCGTCGGCGTCGACCCACTCGACGCCGCGCGCTATCGTCGGCGTGGCCGCCATCCCGACGCGTACCACGTCGCTCCCGCCCTCGCGGAGTCCGGCGACGACCGCGTCCGCGAGCATCTCGCCGCTCTCCCGTGGGTCGCGACCGACGACGACCGTCCCGTAGCCCTCCGCGGCCAGCGCACGCCCGACCGACAGCGCCAGCTCGCAGGTGACCTCGTCGCCGACGCGACCGCGTATCCCACTCGTTCCGAACATGACAGTCGATACCCGCGTCCGCCAGGTAGTTATACCCTCTCTGTCGCGTGCGTCGGCCAGGGGTCGACCGGCGAGCAGTCCGGCGCTGAACGTCCAGCGAACGGTGTTTCCCGCCGGTAGTACTTGCGTACCGCACTCGACGCGGCCCAGTTCCCGCGAAGTAACCACCTAATAACGAGGCGCCTGTGGTTCGACGACAGACTGATGACACGCCATCGTGTTCCGTGCCGCGGCCACCCCGTCCAGAGCGCGTCTCCGGCCGGGTCACCCGACCTGGAACTTCCCGCCTCCTCGGCGGTCGGTGTGTCCCGCATCGACCGCACACAGCCGTGAGCGCCCCGACCGAGGCGGTCGCCCGGGCACGCCGCGCGGACGTCCCGTTCGTCGCTGCCGCGGTCGCGTACTACTGGCTCGGGTCGCTCGTCCCGGTGTTCGCGCTCGGGTTCGTCGTCGTCCAACTGACGTACGGCGGCGTGCTCGCGGACGCGACGCTCGCGTACCTCGAGGGCGCGCTGACCGCGACCGGGCGGTCGGTGCTCCGACGAGCGCTTGTCGACTCCTCCGGCGCGAGCGGCCTCGGCGTCGTCGGCGTCGTCGGCCTCCTCTGGGGCTGGACGCGGCTCTACGGTGCACTCGAGGCCGCGTTCGAGCGCGTCTACGAGACCACGGGAGACGACGGGCTCGCGGCGCGCGCCGTCGCCGGCGCGATCGTCGTGCCCGCCATCTCCGTCGGGATGGCGCTCGCCGCGTCCGGACTCCTCACCGGGTCCGACGGCCTCGCGTGGCAACTCCTGCACGTCGTCGCGGTCGCACTCGCGCTCTTCCCCGTGTTCGTGACGCTTCCGCCGACACGGCCGGGACTGCGCGCGGCGATGCTCGGCGCAGCCACGACCGCGGTCGCGTGGTCCGCGCTCCGAGCCGGGTTCGAGGCGTACACGACGTACGGGTCGTACTCGCCCGCGTACGGCGTCCTCGGCGGCATCATCCTCGTCGTCACGTTCCTCTACCTCGGCGCGCTCGCGCTCCTCGTCGCCGTCTCCCTCACCGCTACGCTCGACGGCTGAGGGCCTGGGCCGACGGGCCGCTCGCGACCGACGGACCGTCACGGTTCCGGTTCGACTGGCAGAACCTGCAGCACCACCAGCGTTTATGTCCCTCGACGCGAAAGGGTGGGTTGCAATGACACGGAGTTCCCAGGCTCCTGGTCGAGAAATTCTCCGACGGTAAGCCGACCGTCGTAGCCGACGACCACGACCTGTCCCTGTGCGTCGGCGACGAAACGCACGACCTGAGCCGCGACGAAGCAGCACAGTTACGCGACGCGTTGTCGAACGCACTCACGCGCACCACCGAGTACGTCCACACGACGGGCACGCACCGCGAGGACGACGCGTACGTCGTCGCGCGCCGCGGCGCCGATTCCGCCGGCCACGAGAAGGTCTTCGAGTCCTTCGAGGCGTGCCGGGCGGTCTACGAGAGTCTCCCGGCGTCGTTCACCGCGTCCGACATCGAACGCTCCGGGCTCACGGGCGGTCGTCGACACATGCTCGTGTGGCACTACGCGGAGCATCCGGCGTTCGACTGCGAGCTCGCCTCCCGCCAGCCGCTGACCGTCGAGAAGGCTGCCGACGGCGAGGAGTCAGCCACGACCGCGTCCGCGAACGAATCGACGAACGGCGACCACCTGGGGGTGATGCCCGCGGACGACTGACCGCCCGAGTCGGTCGACGACGCCGGAATCGCCGTTCGGCGACGCCCGGTGCTGCCGGGACGCCAGTCCTTTTGCGACCACGTGCCGTGCCCTCGAGCATGCCACGAGACCACGAGAGAGGGACCGAAGGGTCCCGGGCAGCGACCGATGGGCAGCGGACGGGGACAGCCGGGTCTCAGACTTCGACCGATGGGCCACGGCCGTCGACGTTCTCGATCGTCGCTCGCGACCCCGAGCAGGACGCGGTCGGCGTCGCCGTGCAGTCGAAGTTCGTGAGCGTCGGGAGCGTCGTCCCGTTCGCGGACGCCGCGGCGGGCGCTGTCGCGACGCAGTCGTTCGCGAACGTCGCGTACGGCCCGGACGGCCTCGACCTGCTCCGCGACGGCTACGGCGCCGAGGAGGTCGTCGAGGCACTCACCGACGGCGACGACGAGGCCGCCCAGCGCCAGGTCGGCGTGGTCGGCCAGGACGGGAGCGTCGCGGCGTTCACGGGCGACGAGTGCTTCGACGTCGCCGGCGACGTCCAGGGCGAGCACTACACCGTCCAAGGGAACATCCTGGAGAACGACGCGACGCTGCCCGCGATGGCCGACGCGTTCGAGTCGACCGACGGCGGCCTCCCCGAGAAGCTGCTCGCGGCGCTGCACGCCGGGAACGAGGCGGGCGGTGACTCCCGGGGCGAGCAGTCCGCGGCGATGTACGTCGCGAAACCCGAGGGCGGGTACGACGGGAAGAACGACCGCTGGATCGACGTGCGCGTCGACGACCACGAGCACCCGATCGACGAACTCGAACGCGTGTTCAAGGTGTACGACGTGACGCTGCTCGCCCGCGAGGAACCAGACGAGGTCCGCGAGCTCGACGGCGACGTCGCCCGGGCGGTCGCGGCGACGCTCGCCGACCTCGGGTTCTACGACGGCGACCCCACGTCCGTCGCCGACGCCGGGTTCGGGGACGCCGAGCGGGACGCGCTCGAGGACTTCCGCGGGATGAACAACTTCGAGAACCACGAGCTCTCCGTCCTCGAGGACGCGCTCGTCCGCGGGTGGAGCGACGCCACGGGCGAGGGCGAGGAGCGGCTGGTCGACGCCATCTGGCACGGCCTGAGCCGCCTGGAACGGGAGTGAGCGAGTCAGCGGCTCGACCGCGGACAGTCCGGTGCTGGATGCAGACCGGGTGACGCGGCGAGGGAGGAAGCAGGTTTTTCACTCGGACCCGCTTACGGTGGCGCATGTCAGGGGCAGACGGCGGGTTGTTCGAAGAGGACCTCGCGGGGCTGTTCGAGGATCATCGGGTGAACGCGGCGCTGGCGTGGGTGCTGGTGGCGGTGCTCGTCGTCGACGCGGCGACCGAGCTGTTGCTCGGCGGCGTGCCGTCGGCAGCGTTCGCGGCGGGTGTCGCCGCGCTCGCGGCCCTGCCGGCGGTCGCGTTCCGGAACCCGCGCATCATGCTGCCGTGGGAGGTGCTCGCGCTCGCGGCGCTCCCGATGCTCGGCCGGTTGTTCGCGACGCTCCCCATCACGGAGGCGCTCGCGACGTACCTCGCGGTGGCGGCGGTCGCACTCATCGTCGCCGTGCAACTGCACGTGTTCACGCCCGTGAAGATGACGCTCGGGTTCGCGGTGCTGTCCGTCGTCGTGTTCACGACCGCCGCCGCGGGCGTCTGGGCGGTGACTCGCTACGCCGGGTTCGTGTTCCTCGGGACGCCGTTCGTGCAGGACAACGAGGCGCTCATGATCGAGTTCGTGTACTCGATCCTCGCCGGCGTGTTCGCCGCGGGCGTGTTCGAGTTCTACGTGCGTCGACGCGCGCAGATGGACCGGCTGCCGCCGGGCGTGACCGTCCGATGACGTCGCTATCGTCGTTCGGTATCCACGAACGCCGCCAGAAGCAGCTCTCGCGAGTCATGCAGTTGTCGCTCGTCGGCCTGTTGTTCGTCGGTCTCTACGAGCTCAACGTCGGTATCGTCGTGAACTGCGCGGTCGGCCTCGTCGTCACGGAACTCCCCGCTATCGTCGAACGCGACTACGACGTCCCGATGGACGCCGGGTTGACGCTGTGGATCACGACCGCCGCGTTCCTCCACGCGCTCGGGACCGTCGGCCTGCCGGGGATGGAGGACTCGTTCTACCGGACGCTCCCCGTCTGGGACGACGTCACGCACGCGCTGTCCGCGAGCGTCGTCGCCGCGGCGGGGTACTCGACGGTGCGAGCGCTCGACGAGCACTCGGTGGACATCTACCTCCCGAGGAGGGTGACGTTCGCGTACGTGCTCGCGTTCACGATGGCGTTCGGCGTCGTCTGGGAGGTCCTCGAGTTCGCCATCACGCTCGGGACGGGCGCGCTCGGCGTCGGGAACGTCCTCACGCAGTACAGCGTCGCCGACACCCTCGGTGACCTGATATTCGACCTCCTCGGTGGCTCCATCGTCGCCATCTGGGGACACCTCTACCTCACTGACGTCGTCGGCGCGCTCGGCAGGCGCATGGCCGAGAACTCTCGTGGGGAGTGATACCACGCCCCTAGGCTTACGTCGGGTGCGGTCGACCACCCGAACGCGATGGTATTCAAGAAGATAACCCTCATCGGAACGAGCCCCGAGAGCTTCGACGCCGCGGCGGACGACGCCATCGACCGTGCACAGGACACCCTCCAGAACGTCCTCTGGATCGAGGTGGACGAACTTGGCGTCGAGGTCGCGAGCGTCGAGGACCGAGAGTACCAGGCGGAGGTCACGGTCGCGTTCGAGCTCGAAGGCTGACCGCTGCCGGCGCACCCGGCCCTCGTCCTCCCGCACCTTCACCCGAACGGCTACCTGTCGGTCCGTCGAACACTGCCGTATGGAGCCAGTCGACGAGAGCGATCTGGAGTGGCGCGAGTACGAGCACGGCGAGTCCACGTTCCGCCGGAAGCAACTGGCCGCGGCCGCCGGTGCGAGCGACGACCTCGGGTGTAGTCTCTACGAGCTGCCGCCGGGGAAGCGCTCGTGGCCGTACCACTATCACGCGGGGAACGCCGAAGCGCTCTACGTGCTCGCAGGCGAGGGCCTCGTGCGGCTCGACGACGACGAGTACCGCGTGGACGCGGGGTCATACGTGCCCTGTCCGGCCAGTCCCGAGGGCGCGCATCGCGTGGTGAACGACGGCGACGAACCCCTGCGGTACCTCGCGGTGTCGACGATGCAGGACCCGGACGTCATCGAGTACCCCGATAGCGAGAAGGTCGGCGTGTTCGCCGGGTCACCGCCCGGGAGCCGCGAGGAACGCACCGTCCACGGGTACTTCCGGACCGCGGACGCGGTCGACTACTGGGACGGCGAGAACTGAGCGATCGACTCCTCTTGGAACGTGTCGCGGGATGCGACGGGAACCTACCGTGGGCGCTTGAACACGAGCGACTGGGAGTTCCCGCTCGCCTCGCTGAGGTCCTCGACGAGCTCCCAGCCCTCCCGACCGAGTTCGTTCAGTTTCTCCTCGGGGTCCTTCACCGACTTCCCGAGGAACGACGTGGACAGGTCGACGACCGTATACTCCCACTGCTGTCTTTCGGCCATAGCTCGACGCAGCGCCGACGACGAGAAGTGTCTTGTGTTCGTTACGTCCGGAACGACTCGCCACAACCGCACTCGCTGACGACGTTCGGGTTCTCCACGTGGAATCCTTCACCCTGGAGGCCGCCCTCGAACGCGAGGTGACTACCTTCGACGTAATCGAGGCTCGCGGGGTCGACGAACACCCGCAGGCCGTGGTGGTCGAACACCGAGTCCTCGTCGGCGGGCTCGTGCTCGAACCGCATCCCGTACGACAGCCCCGCGCAACCGCCCTGCTTGACGAACAAGCGAAGCCCCGACTCCTCGACGTCCATCCCCTCGCTCTCGAGGAGGTCGAGAGCCTGCGACGCGGCGTCCTCGCTGACGGTGAGGGACCCGCCCGGTTCGGCGCCCGCGGTTTCCGTGCTCATACTACATGAGAGGGACCGGCACCGTGTTAAGCGTGTTGTACGACCACCTTTTTCCTGCGGGGGGTGCGCTCGCTACGCTCGCGCACCCCCTCTTGGAAAAACGTGGGCGAAAAACCTCCCGAGCGCTCACTGCGTTCGCGCTCGGTATCGGTGCAGTGGACGATACCGCAACCGCGACAGCGACCGCACCGCAACCGCGACCGCGACCGCACCGCAACCGCGACCGCGACCGCACCGCAACCGCAACCGCGACCGCACCGCAACCGCGACCGCACCGCAACCACAACCGCAACTGCCACTGCGCCTCGGCCTCCCCAGCCGACTCCTCGTGACCTGCGGCCACTCGTCGTCCCTCGCGCAGTATCGACGCGACGCGACTCACCGGGGTTCGTCGCGCCGCGTCAGCGCGCACCGGAACGTGGTGGAGCGTAGCGATTCCAGGTGGGGGTGGTGAGCGTCGATCGGTTCAGTCGTCGTCGCGGTCGGTGCGTTTGCGGACGCTCTCGGCGTGTGCTTCGAGGCCTTCGGCTTCGGCGAGCGTGGTGATGGCGTCCGCGAGGTCGTCGAGGCCTTCTTCGTCGAGCCGCTGGACGGTCGTGGAGCGCACGAACTCGTCGACGCTGAGGCCGCCGTGGCGTTTCGCGCCGCCGTTCGTCGGCAGCACGTGGTTCGTGCCCGAGGCGTAGTCGCCGGCGGCGACGGGCGTGTGCGCGCCGAGGAAGACGCTCCCGGCGTTGTCGATGCGCTCCAGGAGCGCCTCGTCGTCGTCCGCGTGGATGGCGAGGTGCTCGGCGGCGTACTCGTTCGCGAACAGCACCGCCTCGCTCATCGAGCGCCCGAGCAGCACGCCGCTCGAGTCGTTCCCGAGGGCGTCGCGGATCGTCGACTCGCGCTCGCGACCGTCGCACTGCGCGGCCACCTCGTCCACGACGTCGTCCGCCAGGTCCTCGTCGTCGGTGACGGCGACGACGCTCGCGTTCGGGTCGTGTTCGGCTTGCGCGACCAGTTCCGCGGCGACGAACTCCGGGCTCGCGGTCTCGTCCGCGAGCACGAGCACCTCGCTCGGGCCCGCGAGGAAGTCGATGTCGACGTCCCCGCGCACCTCCGCTTTCGCGGCGGTCACCCACTTGCTACCCGGCCCGACGACCTTCTGGACGTGCGGGACGGACTCCGTGCCGTACGCGAGCGCCGCGATCCCCTGCGCCCCACCGATACTGTACACCTCGTCCGCGCCGGCCGCGTGCACGGCCGCGAGCGTCGCCGGATTCATGTCCTCGGCGGGCGGCGTCGCGACCGCGACCTGGTCGACGCCCGCGACCTTCGCCGGCACCACGCCCATGATGGCGCTCGACGGATACGCCGCGGTCCCACCGGGCGCGTACACGCCGACGCGCTCCAGCGGCCGGAACCGACGACCGAGCTCGCGACCCGGCGAGAACTCCTCGCGCCAGTCCTCGGGGACCTGGCGCTCGTGGAACGCACGGACGTTCTCGACGGCCGTGTCGATGGCGTCGCGTACGTCCTCGTCCACGCGGTCCTCGTACGCGCGCTCCGCGGCGTCAGTCACGTCCAGGTTCCCGACGGAGACGTCGTCGAACTCCTCGGTGAACTCGCGGACCGCGACGTCGCCTTCCTCGCGCACTCGCTCGACGACCTCGCGGACGGACTCGCGAGCGCTCTCGACGCCGGCGTCGCGTTCGAACAGCGCACGGCGTCGGTTACTCCCGAGGTCCGCGATCTCGTTGACGTCCATGCATCGGGGTTGACAGCGACCGGAGAAAAACCGTTTCCTTCGCGGGTTCCCTGCCGGAACCGTCTCGCTCGGGCACCGGCCGGACTCGCCCGGCGGGTTGACCTGACGGCAGTGCGGACTACCGGGTGTCTCGACGGGGCGTCGCGGCGTGGCACGAGGCGGTCGCTCCGGGGAGTGGTTCGGTTTCGGGCGACCACGGAGAGCCCGCTCCGGTGTGGGAGCGGCGGTGCTGGGGTGCCGTCTGGCGCAGGTGCGGGACCGTCTCGTCGCGGAGTCGGCCGCGGTCGCTCCGAGACGCCGTACGCACGACGCCGCGGGGGGGATGCGGCGCCAGGCATCGGTTCGTGGGGGGACGAGCCGACCGTGGTGGCGTCCGCGCCGGCGCGAGTCGTTGGGGGGACTGTCTCGCTACCGGTGCGGCCATGCCCGTGGTCCGAGCGACCGCGGACCGCACACTGCATTCGCTATTCGAGCGCCCGTAACAAAAAATTGTTGCTATCGGAGATTGTCAATGGTCACGTCACGCTGCGTCGTCGTCGCCGAGGAGCATCGTCCGAACGGACACCGCGAACAGGAAGAGGACGAGCACGAACGCGACCAACCCGAACGGCGCCGCGAGCACCTGCGCCGTCCGGTATCCGAGCGCGATGCGACCGACGCCGAGCGTCACGAAGCTCGCGAGCACGCACCCGAACGCGACGAACGACAGCAACACGAACCGGTTCCGGTCCATGACCTGACTCCGGCCGCCCCCGTCAAGTCCGTTTCGTCCACCGACGCGAGCCCCCCGCCGAACGCTCGTTCCGTGGTACGTGATACCGTCACTGTAGCCACCAGCGGACTTATTCCGTCCACCAAGCAAACCACGGACGTGACAGCGGACGCGACCGCCGAAGCGGCCGAAGACTCTCCGCACGAGCGCGACGCCACGGCCAGTGCGAGCGACGGCACCCTCGTCGACGGCGATAGCGACGGCAGCCCCGGCGACGACGACGGCGATAGCGACGGCAGCCCCGGCGACGACCACGATCTGTCGGCCGACGAGGACGTCGCGCCGAGCGACGCGGTCGTCGAAGCCCGCCTCGAGGACGCGCTCGAACGGGTCGCGCACGGGGCGACCGTCTCCGTCCCCGGTATCCTCGCCGAGCGTGGACTCTCGGTCGCGTTCACCGCCATCCTCACGAACGGGTTCGGTGCGGCGGCGTACGGCGTGTTCGCGCTCGCGCGCCGCAGCCAGGCGTACCTCCTGCACCTCGCGTTCGGGTTCAACGGCGGCCTGAGTCGCTTCCTCCCGAATGCTGACGACGACGCCGAGCGCGACGCCATCGTCACGTTCGCGGCCCTCCTCCTGTTCGGCGTCGCGACCGCGTTCGGCGCCGCGTTGTACGTCGCCACGCCCACCATCGTCGACCTCGTCGAGGTCGGCCGCGAAGGCCAGTTCGGCGCGCTCCTCCGCGTGTTCGCCATCGGGCTGCCCGCCGCCGCGTGGCTGTTCACGGTCAGCGGCATCCTGCGCGGGCTCGAAGCCGTCGTCCCGCTGACGCTCACGATGCGCGTCGGCGTCCCGGTCGCGCACCTCGCGGTCGCCGGCCTCGGCGTCGTCGTGTTCGACGACGTCGTGCTCGTCGCCGCCGGCGTCGTCACCGCGAGCGCGCTCGTCGGCACCGTCGCGATGGCGTGGTTCGCTCGCGACCGCGGCATCAGCCCGCGCGTCCGCGGTCCCGACGTCCGCGCGCTCTGGAAGCGCTACGTCCGGTACACGTTCCCGCTGTTCCTCGGCGGGTTCGCGACCGTCACCCAGCGCCTCGGGTTCTACCCGCTCATCGCGTGGTTCCTCACGGGGCTCGCCGGCGGCGTGTTCGCCGTCGGCGTCCTCGTCGGGTCGCTCGTCAGACTCCCCCTGAACGCCATCAACCAGTTCATCCCGCCCGTCGCGGCCGAACTCAACGAGGAGGGCTACGACCGCGCACTCAGCCGACTCTACCACGTCACGAGTCGGATGGTGCTCGTCGGCGTCACCGCCGCCGCCGTCCCCGTCGTCGTCTACCGGCGCGAACTCATGTCGCTGTTCGGCGACGCGTTCGTTCCCCACGCCGACCTCCTCGCGGGGTTCGTCGTCGCGCAGTACGTCGCGTGCGCCGCCGGGAGCGTCGGCATCCTCCTCATGATGACGGACAACCAGCGCGCGCTCCTCGTCGTGAACTCCCTCATCACCGCGGCGCTCGTCGTCGTCGCCATCCCCCTCACCGCGAACTACGGCCTCCCCGGCCTCGTCGGCACGTACGTCCTCATGCTCACGCTGAACAACGTCCTCGAGGTCGTCGTCCTCTACCACCTCGAGGGCCTCCAGCCGCTCACGCACAGGCACGGGTACACGCTCGTCGCCGCCCTCCCGCTCGCCGCGGTCGCGCTCGGGTCCCGCGCGGCCATCCCGGGTACGGTCGGCGTCGCCGTCGGCGTCCTCGGCGGCCTCGCCGCGTACACCGCCACCCTGCGGTGGCTCGGGTTCACGCCCGTCGAACGCCGCCTCGTCGGCACGCTCGCCGACCGTTACCGGCAAGCGCTCGCCGACCGTCGCTCCGCCTGAGCGCTCATGCATCGGAACGACTCGACCGGCAGCGGCACGACGTTCGACCCGACGCACGCGCTCGTCGTCGCGAGCGACGCCGACGCGTGCTTCGACCTCGGGCGACTGGCGCGCGTCGACCTCGACGCCGACGAACGCGTCGTCCGACTCGCGTGGACGACCGGCGACGGCCTCCTCGCCAGCGCACTCGACGCGCTCGGGCCCTCTCGCCCCGAACGGTTCCCGTTCGACTCCCCGAACCGATACGAGGACGTCGCGGCCACGTTCCGCACGGTCGCCGACGCCCTCGACGTGCCCGTCAACCCGTGACACGCCAGCCCTCGCGAGGGGGACGCCGACGGCTGCAAGCGCAAGGTACGAACCGCTGGCGCGCGTTCGGAGAGACGTGCATCGACGCTCCGCGCTCGCCGCCGTCCTCGTCGTCGTGGCGCTCGCCGCCGTGGCCGCGCCCGCGCTCGGGCACGTCCCGGCGTTCTCGACGGACAACGACGACCCGGGGAACGCGACGTACGTCGACGACCCGGCGAAGTCGTGGTCGTTCTACGACCGGGTCGACGCGAACGAGAGCGCGTACTACCGGACGTACCTCGACGCCGGCGACCGACTCCAGGTGAGTACGTTCACGCCACGGGACACCGGGTTCGAACCGGGGTTCGTCGTTCTGAGTCCCGCACTGAACGGGACCGACGGCGTACCGTCTCACGTCGAGGTCCCCGAAGGGTACGGTGCGCGCGTCGTGGAGCCGACCCCGATCGGTGACGCCGAGTACGAGCCGTTCACGCCCGCGGCGCTCTACCGGACCGCGGAACTGAACGCGACCGTCGACACCGCCGGAACGTACTACGTCGCCGCGTACGACCCGGACCGTGGCGCGGGCGCGGTCGGCGTCGTCGTCGGCTACGAGGAGTCCTTCGGCGTCGAGGAGTACGTCACCGTCCCGCTGGACCGGCCGCGCATCCACGAGTGGGAGGGCCAGCCCGCGTGGTTCGTGTACGGCTCGATCCTCCTCGGCGCGCTCGCGACCCTCGTGGCGTTCGCGTGGTGGACCGACGGCGGGAGCAAGGACGGCGCTCGCGGCACCGGCGGGGACGCCGGCACGCGAACGACGCGCTCGGTCGTGCTCGCGGTCGCGTCGGCGCTCTACGGCGGTGGCGTCGCCGGCGTCGCCGTCCAGACCGCCGTCGCGGCGAGCGTCGCCGGCCTCACGACCGGCGTCCTCGTCACGCTCGCGTTCGTCGCGATACCCGCCCTCCTCGGCTGGTACCTGCTCGGGCGCGCCATCGACGACCAGCAGCCCTCGCGAGCGCGACGCGGAACGCTCCTCGCGGTCGCACTCCTCGGCGTCGGCACCTGGGCGGGGTTCGTCGTCGGCCCCGCACTCGTCGTCCTCGCCGCGTTCCTCCCCGCAGAATAGTACTCGCTGCCGGGTGCCGGCTACCCCGAGGTCCGGTGGACGTCGTCGACGGACGCGTCCGCGTCGACGGTCGCGACCAGTCGTTCGTCGCCCGCCGCGACCGTCACCTCGACGCGCACCGGCTCCCGCGACACCACCTCGACCGCCGGGAGGTCGAGTGCCGACCACACCACCCACGACGGCAGTTCGCTCACGTCGAACCCGTGGTCGAAGAGGAACCCGCGCGTCGCCGGATGCATGAACACCGGCGTGACCGGCGCGGTCCGCACCGCGCCGCCGCAGCGACCGCACGTGAACTCGACGTGCGCGGGGTACGTCGCGAACGGCCGGTCGTCGTCGTCGAGGACGAGGCGCCCGGTCGTCCGTCCCGCACAGATGTGACAGAACCCGTCGAGGACGCCGTCGACGACGTGACTCATCCACCGGTCGAACGCCATCGGGAGTTCGTCCGCGTCGAACTGGTCGAGGCTCCCCGGCGGGAACGAGAACTCGTTGAACCACTCCTCGCACTCGCTACAGGACAGCGTCGCGGTCTCCTCGGCGTACGCCGCCTCGAGCGCGCCGTCGCACACCGGGCACTCGCCGGGGACCGCGATGGCGTCCACGGACGCGTTCGCGGTGTACGTCCCGGCGTACATCGCGCCGACGATCTGCCGGCCCGCGTACGTCAGCTCGTAGCCGTCGTCGGTCTTCCGGACGAACGACCCGACGAGCTTCCGGAGGTGGTAGTTGAACCGCCCCGAGTCCTCGGTGCCGACGCGCTCGCGGAGGTCGCTGAACGACCGCGCGTCCTCCGGCGTCTCCCCGAGCGCTCGCAGGATACCGATGCGGGTGTCGTCGCCGAGGAGCGCGAACGTCTCCTCCGGTGACCGTCGTTCGACCGCGAACCCATCGCTCGTCCGTTCGTTCATACTATCAGTTCGCCGCCAGGGACCATCTCCGTACCGGGTGCCGCGGTCTCATCGCGCACGACCAGCGTCTCACGGCCCGCTGGGGCGACGGCGCGGTCGCTCGTCGCGACGCACCGGTCCCGGCGGCCGGGCGGCGCTCGCGCTCTCGGGTGGTGGGTTCGTGACGAGTCGCCCCGTCAGAAGTCGTATCTTCGTCGCCTCGAAGGCGGGTCGAAGACCGTAGTTACAGACGCGTCAGGTTCGTCGCGCGCGGACCCTTGTCCGCCTGCTCGATGCTGAACTCGACCTGCTGCCCCTCTTCGAGGTCCGGACCGCCAACGTCTTCCATGTGGAAGAACACGTCGTCGTCCGCGTCGTCAGTCGAAATGAAACCGTAGCCGCCAGTGTCGTTGAAGAAGTCAACTTCGCCTTCTGCCATTGCGACCAGACACAATCCCGGCACCACATTAAGGCTTGCGAGGGACGTGGTACCACGACCGTCGGCGTCAGTTCACGCGTCGCCGCAGCGGTCGCGGACGAACGAGCGGTGGTCGGCCTCGATGGCCTCGCGCTCGCTGGGCGTGGCGTCCTCGTGCCAGAGTCCGAAGCACGCCATGGCGCCGACGCGGTTCCCGAACTCGTAGAACGCCATGCGCTCGCGGACGGCGTCGGTGAACGCCCAGTCGGCGTCGCGAGCCGACGCGTACGCGTCCCGGAACGTCCGCCGGCGCGCGGCGAGCGTGGCGTCGTCGGGGTCGTCGGCGTCGAGCAGGTGGAACTCCACGGACGCGAGGTTGCTCGCGGGCTCCGCGGCCGAGAGGTTCGCCCAGTCCAGGACCGCGTTCGTCGCCCCCGTGTCCGGGTCGACGAGCAGGTTCCCGTAGCGGTAGTCCCAGTGGCAGTACCGCGGGTCGTCGGCGGGTGCGAGCGTCGGGACCGTGCGGTCGACGTGCTCGCGGAGGGTCGGTATCAGGTCCGCGAACCGCTCGCGGTCCTCGGTCACGCCCGGGAAGTAGCCGCCGTCGTCGAGCGTATCGATCGCCTCCAGGCAGCCCTCGTGCGTCTTCTCGAGACCGTTCTCGTAGCGCGGGTTGTCGTCGGTATCGAGGACGGCGAGGTCGCCGCCGTGGACGCCGACGGTGCCGGCGGCGGGGAGCGTCCCGAGGTCGTGGAGTGCCGCGAGGTTCTCGCCGGCGTCCCGGACGACGCGAGCGAACGCGTCCTCGCTCAGGACGTCCGCGCGGCCTTCCAGTGCCTCCCCGGGGACGTACTCCATCAGGTAGAACGGCGTCGGGAGCGCGTCGTGCACGTCGCAGTACCCGTAGACGTCCGGGACCGGGATGGTCGTCTCGCGGCCGACCAGGTCGAGCAGTCGCGGCTCCGCGCGGGCGACCTCGGCGTCCACCCAGTCGTTCGTCGTCGCCTTCAGGACGACGCGGCGAGTGCTCGCGGCCGTCGCGACGTCGAGGACCGCGACGAAGTCAGTGCCCTCGTCGGCGCGCTCGACGCCCTCGACCGTCCACGCGGGCCGCAGCTCGTCGACCATCGCACGCACGGCTTCGTCAGCAACCTCCGCATCGGCTCGCGTCCACTCGTCGGTCACGTCCACACTCGCGGCCCTCGCACACACGAAGCTACCGGTGGCTTGCGAGTCGTTCTCTCGCACTTGCCGATGATGGAGCGGTCGGTGTCGGCCGAACCGAACCGGTCAGGCGGGGCGAACGCGGTCAGTCCTGGTCGGCGCCCGCGTCGCTGCCGCCGTCGGTGTGGCCCGCGGGCATCGCCGGCTCGGAACTCCCGACCCAGCCGTCGATGTTCTCGGCGACGTAGTCCTTCCCGCCCCAGCCGAACGCGATGCCGAGCGCGAGTGCGACGCCGACCGCGATACCGAGCGAGATGGATTCGGCGAACGTGAACAGGATGTCGACCGCGACGCCCATCGTGTCCAGGCCGATGACGATGGCGACGAAGTACAGGAACAGGCGGGTGCCGTCGGCGAACCAGCCAGTGTAGCGGCTCTCGGTGACGGTCTCAGTGCGCCCCATGGCGTCGGCGAGGAAGTCCGCGAGGACGAACCCGACGACGATGATGAGTGCGCCCGCGACGAACGACGGCAGGTACGAGACCGCGGTGGCGACCCACTCGGAGAGCAACTCGACGGCGAGCACGTCCGAGGCCGCGAGGATCGCGATCGCGTACACGAACCACGCCGTCACCCGGCCGAACGCGCTTGAGACGGCGTCTTCGGTGCCACCGAGCATCCGTCCGAGGGGCGTCTTCAGGACCGCACGATCCATCTCGATGCGGTCCGCGAGTTGCGCGACGACGCGGAACGCGATCCGGCCGACGAACCACCCGGCGATGAGGATGAGCAGTGCGCCGGCGAGCCGTGGCGCGAACTCGATGATGCCACCGATGGTGTCGTCTATCGTCTGTTCGAGACCGGTCTGTAGTACGACTAGTTCTATTGCCATGATAGGGTCTTGCACGGCGCGGGAATCGTTATTTGGCCGTTACGCGATTCTAGGGTCGTACGGGCCGCTCGCGACGCTCCGTGCTCGTCCGTCGACGGAGGGGACTACAGGCGTCGGTCGGTCGACCGCTCCGCGACGTCGTGAATGTCCACGTTACCGCGAGCGGCCGTGCTCGCGGCGACGACCGACGTCGTTCGACGGAGCAGTGCCGACAGCGCGCAGTAATCGCTCGGAGCGACCCGTGGGGACTGCTGGGCATCGCGTGCGAGCTGCTGGCAATCGACTTCGTTCTCGCCGGCTGAGACCCACCGTCTGGAGCGATACCGAGGGGGCGCGTCTCTCTAGTCGTGAGCCATCATGACTGAAACCACCTTCAGCGAAACGTTGCCCGCGGAATCGACGACCGGGACTGTACGAGCGCAGCGGCGTGCCGGGGTCATCCTCGCGGTCCTCTCCGCGCAGTTCATGACGGTCATCATGCTCGCCGCCGCGATGGTCCCCGGGTACGACTTCGGTGCCAGCGCCATCAGCGACCTCG
Organism: Halorubellus salinus; assembly: GCF_020567525.1. Classification (GTDB taxonomy): domain Archaea; phylum Halobacteriota; class Halobacteria; order Halobacteriales; family Natrialbaceae; genus Halorubellus; species Halorubellus salinus. The sequence goes on along the minus strand of NZ_JAJCVI010000001.1, from coordinate 655,930 downwards.
GCGTGTTCCCCGAGAGCGCGTGGCTGTTCAACGCCTCGCTCGTCCTCGTCGGCCTCCTGAACGTCGCCGGCGGCTACTACTACTACCGGGTGCACGGGAAGCGCTGGCTCTTCGGCGTCTTCGCGCTCGCCGGTCTCGGCGCCGTCGTCGCCGGTGCCGTGCCGCTCGACGCCGGTGACCTCCACAGCCTCGGGGCGCTCTTCGCGTTCCTGTTCTTCAACGTGCAGGCCATCGGCGTCGGCACGCAGGTCCGCGGAGCGATGCGGTACGCGTCCGTCCTCGCGGGCATCGTCGGCATCGCGTTCCTCGGCATCATGATCGTCGGTGACGCCGGGAACCCGGCGGTCTTCGGCGCCATCAACCACGGCGGCGCCGAGCGCATGATCGTCTACCCCGCGATGCTCTGGCTCGTCGCCTTCGGCGGGTACCTGCTCGGTCGCGGCGAGAGCACCACCGTCGCCTGACCGCGCTCGCGCCCCGACCGCCAGCGCCCCGACCCTCGTTCTCGTCGGAGAGCCCGACTCGCTGTCCAGATTACACTTCCACTCCGCGCTATTGCCAACGGTATCGAACCCGCGACGTCGTCCTCGATAGCGCGGCGGCTAGCGGCCAGGCGGTCGGCATTCGGTGCCTGGGCTGTCAGGTGGTCGGCATTCGGTGTCTGGGCAGTCAGGCGGTCGGCATTCGGTTCCTGGGCGGTCAGCGGTCGGTCGTCCGTCCGTACCGGTTCGCCATCCGCTCGAAGAACGCGAGCGAGAGCGCGACGCTGCACGCGACGCCGACGGCCGTGCGCAGCGGCTGGCGTCGTACCGCGGCGCGGAGCACGAGCAGGTTCAGTGGCGCTCCGACGGCGAGCAGCGCCAGGTCGCCCGGGGAGTCCGCGAGGCCCGCGTCCAGCCAGTCGCGTTCGCCGCGGACGACCCGGGTCGCCCACGCCGCGTCGTCGTCGGGCGCGTCGAACAGGAGCGGTTGCGCGCCGACGAACGCGAGCACGGCCGCGAGGAGTCGACGGTCCCGTCGGTACACCGCGAGCACGAACAGCGGGTACGCGAGGAGGAGCGACCAGACGCTCCCGGGATGCTCGTGACGCGACCAGAGGTACCGCTCGACGCGTTTCGACTGGTGGAGACGAGTGAACATGGCTCCTGTGACGCGCGAGGCGGCCCTAATCGTTTCGTCGGGTACCGACTGACTGCGAGCGGCGGCCGTGTCATTTATAAAAGAAACGCGGTGGTTCGTTCGTCTCAGACGAGAGAGCGAGCCTTTCCGAGGACGAGAGCCGGTAGTTCACCGAGCCGAAGTGCTGTATTAGTCCTTGATAACAGATAATACGGCCTTATTCGATATGCGCTGGGGCCGACGTCGTCGTCGCGATAGCAATCGTCGTGAACCAGTAACCGGACGCTGGTACCACAAGACTCATATGGTAAGCTAGGGCTACGATTGGCAACGACATGGACGGGAACGATTCCGTCGAGGACCGCCACGCGGCCGCCCTCCTCGGCGACTCGCACTACGAGCGAATCAAGCTCCAGCGGTACAGTCTCTTCAAGCTATCTCTCCCGCGGACGCTCGCCCTCCAGGGACTCATCCTCGGCGCGCTCGCGCTCGTCCTCCCGCTCGCGCTCTCCCAGCCCGAGCCGACGCGCACGCTTCTCGGCGGCGACGTCCTCGCCGCCGAACCGAAGTTCCTCTTCCTCGGCGCGTACGCCAGCGCCATCGAACTCGTCGGCGTCCTCGGGTGCTGTTACGTCGCGTACCGACGGCTCGCAGCCGACGACGTCCTCTCCGAGCGCGAGGTCCACGACCTCCTCGCCATCGAGGACGTCGCCACGCACGTCAGTCTCGTCACCGGCGGTGCCGCCGTCGCCGTCGTCCACGGGTTCTTCCTCATCGGTCTCGCCGGCGACCCGCTCGTCGGGCAATTCCAGGCGCTCGTCGGCCGCAACCCCTTCGAACCCGGTATCATCCCGATATCCGTCGCCGGCGTCGCGGTCGCCGCCGCGGTCCTCGCCGTCCTCGCGCTCGGACTCAGTCAGGCCCTCCGCGGCCGGCTCGCGTACTGACGTCTCGAGACGAACTTTCGGCCCGAATCGTCACGAACAGGTTCGCGCCCCGGTGCGCTCTCCGTCCACCGCCGTCCGCCTCACTCCTCGCTCGACTCGACGTCTTCGCCCGGGGTCGCGGTCGCGTCGACGCGCTCCCAGCCGCGTTCCTGCGGCGTCGGCCAGACGAACGCCGTCGCGAGCGCGAGCGCGCCGGTGAGCCACACGGCCAGTCCGATCGCGCTCGCCACCACGACGCTCGACGGGATCGCCGCGGCGTCGACCGTGCGGACGACGAGCGTCAGCACGAGCCCGCGGAACGCGCCGTTCGGGCCGAGTGCCTGCAGGTACCGGAGGCTCTCCGGGCCGAAGACGCCCGAGGCGAGCGCGCCGACGAACGCGAGGTCGACGCCGACGGTGACCAGGACGAACAGCGCGACGGCGGCCGCGACGGCCGTGCGCGCCGTGGACGTCACCGCGGAGACGGCGAGGACCGCGGCGAGGACCACGGCCGCGTACGCGGTGGCGAGCACGACGAACCGGAGGTACGCGCCGAAGGACCCCTCGCCGCCGTGGGTCGCGACGACCGACGACCCCTCCGGCCCCAGGAACGGGACGAGGACGCCGGCGACGAGCAGCGTCGCGAACACGAGCGAACAGACGACGACCGCACGACCGACGTAGACGCCGCCGACGTACGCCCACCGCGGCATCGGGTACGTCCGCAGCACCGGGCGTTCCGTGGTCTCCGTGCCGGCGCCGAGCGACCGATACCCGAACGCGACCGCGAGCAACGGCACGAGGACCTCGACGGGCGCGAGCAGGTCGACCGCGAGCGGGACGTACCCCGTCAGACCGCTCGCGACCGCGAGCCCGAGCACGACGACGACGAACCCGACCGCGACGAGGACGTACTGGGGCGTCCGGAGCATCGTGACGAGCTCGCGGTCGGCGACGGCGAACAACCGGTCGCGGTCGGTCGTCATTCTTCCACCTCCGTCCCGGCGCGCACCGCGAGTTCGTCGCCGACGATGGCGGTGAACGCCGCGTCGAGCGAGTCCACGCCGGCATCGTCCACGATGGCGTCCGGCGTGCCGTCGGCGACGACGTCGCCGTCGTCGAGGACGAGGACGCGGTCGGCGTTCGCGGCGCCCGAGAGATGGTGGGTGGCGACGACGACCGCGGGCCCGGTCGCGGCGACGTCCCGGAGCGTCGCGAAGATGTGCGCTCGCAGCGACGGGTCGAGTCCGGACGCGGGTTCGTCGAGCACGAGCAGGCCGGGGTCGCCGAGGACGGCCTGCGCGATGCCGAGCAGTCGGATCATGCCCCCGGAGAGCGCGTCGACGCGTCGGTCAGCGACCGCGTCGAGCCCGACGAGTTCCAGGGTCTCGTCGACGTCGACGGGCGCGTCGAGGAGGCTCGCGTAGAACGACAGCGTCTCGTCGACGGTGAAGTGCGGGCGGAACCGCGGGTCCTGCGGGCAGAAGCCGACGGGGCGCACGTCCTCCGCAACGACCCGGACCGTTCCCGCCGATGGTTCGAGGAGCCCTGCGAGTGCGCGCAGGAGCGTCGACTTCCCCGAGCCGTTCGCGCCCACGACCGCGGTCACCGCACCGCCCTTCACCGCGAGGTCGACGCCGGAGAGGACCTGGACGTCGTCGAACCGCACGCCCAGTCCGTCCGTGCGTGCGACCACCCGCGACGCTGCGTCGGGCTCGCCAACCGGAGCGCTCTCGGTGTCTTCGTGCGACTCGGTTTCGACGTCCGCTGCAGCTGCGTCGTCGGCCGCGACCTCGGGGTCGGCGTCGCTCACGTTCGATGTACCTCCATCGGGGTTTCGACGAGTGGCCTGGTAACGGTATCGTCGACTGCGACCCGGCCGAGGGTCGCGTTCGAGCGAGTGGCGTCGTTCGCCGTCGCGTTCGAGCGAGTGGCGTCGTCCGCGGTCGCGTTCAGCCACGACCGCGGGTCGGCGTCCGGCGCCGCCGCGACGCGCTCCAGGACGCCCGGGCGGACCGGTGCCGCGAGCGGTGCGACGTCGAGCACGCCCTCGGAGCGGAGTCCGGGCATCTCCGCGGCCGACGCTCGCAGGAGCGACATCGCTGGCGAGCGCGCGAGCACGTGGACGCTCGGGACGGCCTCCGCGTGCCGGTCGACAGCGCCGGTCGGCTGGAACGGTCGCTCGAGGACGCCGTCGCCGTCCCGGTCGGTCCCCGGCGCGCCCGCCCAGTAGTTCCCGCGCCCGTCGCTGGACCACACGCGGACCGGGCCGAGCGACGCCTCGGCGTACGCGTCGTTGCGCACGACGTCGTTCCGCGCGACCGCGTTCGTCGGGACGAGCGTCGACCCGCTGATACCGATACCGTTCCCGTACACGGTGTTCTCGGCGTACAACGACCGGTACGAGCCGACGGTCACCCCGATGTCGTTCTCCACGGCGACGTTCCGGAGGACGAACGACGACCGGCCGGCGACGTCCACCCCGATGCCGCTGTCGCGCACCGCGTTCCCGAGCACGACGTTCCGTTCCGGGCGCGTCATCACGACGATCCCCGTGTCCGCGTCCGTCACGACGTTGTTCGCGACGAGCGTCTCCGACGTGTACATCTCGTGCACGCCGAACCGGAGGTTCCGGAAGTCGTTCCCGCGGACGACCGTCCCGTCCGCGACGTGCATGTAGACGCCGTCGCGCCCGCCGTCGAACGTCGACTCCTGGATCACGACCCGGGAGTGCGCGGCGAGCGTGCTCATGAAGCCCTCCAGCCACGGCGACCGGCCGTCGACGTGCACGCGCTCGACGACCACGCCGTCGCTGTACCGGACGGTGACGCCGTTCGACGGCGTGGTGACGTGGACGTCCGCGACGTACGACCCGTTCGCGTTCTCGAACTCGATGCCGGAGGCGGCGTGTGCGTACGACCGCATCACGAGCGCGTCCCAGGCGTCCGTGTCGACGGAGACGTTCGGAACGCCCTTCCCCTCGCCGACGCCCTCGATGGCGAGGTCCGTCACCGCGACCCGGGCGTCGAGGACGCGGAGCACGCTCCCGTTCCCGGTTCCGACGAGCGTCGTCGCGTTCGCCCCGGCGCCCGCTATCGTGACGGGTTTCCGGACGGTGACGTTCACGTCGCTGTAGTTGCCGGCGGGCACGCGGACGGTCGTGTTCGGTGGCGCGGCAGCTATCGCGGCGGCGAGCGTTGGTGCGTCCTCGCCGACCACCACCGACACCGGTCGCTCGGTCAGTCGCCGCGCGTCGGCGGTCGCCTCGTCCGCCCAGGCGTGGCGGTCAGCCGCGAGCGCGAGCCCCGGCTCGACGGCGAGCGGTCGGTCACCGCGGTCGCGCTCTCGAACCTGCAACCCCGGCCAGTCGACGACGTCGCCGCCGTACTCGCTCGCGAACGCTCGCGCCGCGTCGCGCTCCGAGAACGGGACGACGACCGGGCCGCCGGGCCGACGCGCACTCGAGTTCACGACGAACACCGCGTTCTCGACCGCGACCCAGCTCGCGTACCCGTCGGTCGTCGCGAGGTAGCCCTCGTCCGTCACCGCGAGCGTCGCCGTCGCGTAGTTCGAGACGAGGATATCCAGCGGCTCGCCGAACTGGCGAGCGTGCGCGTCGTCGCCGAGGGTGGCGACGAGCGACGACAACCCGACGTGCCCGACGACGTACCGGTATCGCGAGTAGAACACCTCCGCTCTCGGGACCGCGAGCTCGCGCTCCTCGGCGATCCGACGCTCGGCGTCCGTGAGGTCCGTGAGGACGATGGTGTCGTCGAACGGCACCGGGTCGACGTCACCGGTCGGACCGACGTCCGTCACGAAGACGCTGCTCGACACGAGGAGGACGCCGACGAGGACCGCGAGCGCGCCGCGTGCAGCCATCTCACTTCCCGACGAGCGTCGGCGATATCTCGTCGAACCCGACGACGCTCCCGCCGTACTCGGTCGCGAACGACTCCGCGTCCGCGTCGTCGCTGAACGGCACGAAGTCCGGCCCCATCGCCCCCTGGACGTCGCTCTCGACGACGTAGCTGAGGGTGGTGGCGTCAGCCAGCGAGTCCGCGTCGGTGTGAGAGGTGATGTACGTGGCGCCCTCCTGCGTGTTCACGGAGTACTCGACCGCGGAGTAGTCGGTGACGTACGCCGCGTCGAGCGACCGGCCGGCGTCCCGGCCCTCGAAGTAATGCGGGAAGAAGCACTGCTTGAGGGAGTCGAACCAGAACGGCGCGTCGCGCCCCTCCGGCGCGACGTCCTCCCAGTATATCTCGCCGTTCGGCCCGGGGTGCTTGGAGATGACCATCCCGCATTCGTCGCACGCCGCCGCGTCCGATATCGCGATCGCAGCGGGCGTCGTGCCGCCGTTGCCACCGAGGCAGCCGGCGACGCTCGCCGCGGCGACTGCGCTCGCACCCGCGAGGACGCGCCGCCGGGATACCGGCACGGTGCACGCGCCGTGCTGGGAGGGTGCCGCGTGCTCGTGGTCGTTCGTACTGCTTGACTTGGGGAACGAATCTGGGGATTCGATTGAGGGCATAATCGTGTATCGTCTCGTAGGGATTGCTACGCGTCGAACGATGATATCTCGTCGGGGCGGTTCTCGGCTCGCAAGAACCGTAGCGCTGCCGCGACCGATGGGAGCGTGGCCGCTTCCCGTTCCCGGCTGCCGCGAAGCGCCCGAATACATTAGTGCTGTCCGGTCGACGCGGGGAACGTGCCCACTCACTCATCCTCCGGTTCGGACGTCTCCAACCCGGCCGACGGCGACGTCCCGGACGCGGCCGAAGCGCCCGCTCCCGAGCCACCCAGCGGGGAGAACGTCGAGGGGACCGCACCGGACACGGAACCGACCGTCGAGACGCCCGAGGCCGACGTCACGGACGACTCCGAGCTCGAACGCACCATCGGGCTGTCCGGCGGCCTCGCCATCGGTATCGGGACGATGATCGGCGCCGGCATCTTCGTGTTCCCCGGGATCGCCGCGGGCGAAGCCGGCCCGGCGGCCGCGCTCTCGTTCGGGCTCGGCGCCGTCATCGCGCTCCTCGTCGCACTCCCGACGAGCGAGCTCGCGACCGCGATGCCAAAGAGCGGCGGCGGGTACTACTTCATCTCGCGCGCCCTCGGGACGCTCCCGGGCGCGGTCGTCGGCATCTCGCTGTGGTTCGGGCTCGTGTTCGCGACCGCGTTCTACCTCGTCGGGTTCGGGTACTACGCCGTCGACACGCTCGCGCAACTCGGCGTCACCGTCGGCGAAGGCCTCGTCGTCCCCATCGCGCTCCTGTTCGGTGCCGCCGTCACCGTCCTGAACGTCACCGGCACGGAGAACGCCGCGAAACTCCAGAACGGCATCGTCGCACTCCTCCTCTCGATACTCGTCGCGTTCCTCGCGTACGGCGGCCTCGACGCCGTCGGCGTCTTCGGCGCGGAGAGCGCGCCCGAGCAGTTCGCGCCGTTCGGCACCGTCCCCATCTTCACGACCGCGGCGCTCGTGTTCACGAGCTACCTCGGGTTCGCGCAGGTCGCGACCGTCGCCGGCGAGATGAAGCAACCGGCGCGGAACCTCCCGCTCGCGATGGTCGGCTCCGTCGTCGTCGTCGGCGTCCTCTACGTCGCCACCATCTTCGTCGCGACGAGCGCCGTCGGCAGCGGGGAGCTCGGTCGCATCGGCGAGACCGCGATGGTCGACGTCGGCCGCGAGCTGCTGGGCGCGCCCGGCGCGCTCGCCATCGTCCTCGGCGGTCTGCTCGCGACGATGTCGAGCGCGAACGCGAGCGTCCTCTCCACGTCGCGCGCCATCTACGCCGTCTCGAAGGACGCGCTCCTCCCGAAGCGCGCGAGCCGCGTGAACCTCCGCTGGGGCACGCCCCACGTCGCGCTCGGCCTCGCCGGCGGCCCTATCCTCGTCCTCGTCGCGACCGGCCAGGTGCAGGTGCTCGCCGAGGTCGCCTCGTTCCTCCACCTCGTCCAGTACGGCCTCATCTGCGTCGCACTCGTCGTCCTGCGCCGCGAGGACCCCGACTGGTACGACCCGGACTTCCGCACCCCAGGTTACCCGTTCGTTCCCGTGCTCGGCGCGCTCTCGAGTTTCGCGCTCGTCGGGTTCATGCAACGGACGTCGCAGGTCGTCGGCGCCGCACTGATGCTCGCCACGGTCGGGTGGTGGGCGTACTACGCTCGCGACGTCTCCCTCAGAGGTGTCAGCTCGTGACTCGCGTCCTCGTCCCCGTCGCCGTCCTCGAATCCGAAGCGGTCTCCCTCGGCCTCATGAACCTCCTGTCGACGATGGACGTCACCGTCCTCGGCTACCAGGTCCTCCCCGAGCAGACGCCGCCCGACCAGGCGCGCGCCCAGTACGAGGACCGCGCCACCAGCGCGCTCGAGGACATCGCCGAGGAGTTCCGGCAGGCCGGCGGCGACGCCGACCACCGTCTCGTGTTCACGCACGACCGCAAACAGAGCATCGACCGCGTCGCCGACGACGTCGACGCGAACGCGTACGCCATCACTGGTGCCACCGGCGCCGTCGACAGCATCCTCGTCCCGCTCACCGGCGACGTCGACGTCGACCGGATCGTCGCGTTCCTCACCGACCTCATCGGTGACCGCGACATCGACGTCACGCTCTTCGCCGCCGCGTCCGAGGCGAACGCCGACGCCGTCCGCAGCGCCCTCGAGGACGTCGCCGCCGACCTCGACGCACGCGGCCCCGCGGTGACCGTCGAGACGGCGACCAGCCAGCGTCCCCTCGAGGCGCTCGTCGACGCCATCCCCGGGCACGACGCCATCGTCATGGGCGAACGCGCACCGTCGCTCCAATCGCTCGTCTTCGGCGACGAAGCCCACCGCGTCGCCGCCGAATCCGTCGGCCCCGTCCTCGTCGTTCGACGGGAACGCGAACCCGACGCAGCCCCAGAACTCGACGCGGACGACGACCGGAACGACGAGTCCACGCTCGACGAGGAGAGCGCAGTCGACGACGATGCGGCACCCGATGACGACGCCGACCGCGACTCCACGTCGACCGACGAAGCGACCGACGAAGCGACCGACGAAGCGACCGAACGGGCCGGTGACGGGGGCGACGGCGACTCACCGACCGGGCGCTGACCTCGACGACACTCAGTCGTTCCCTGCAGTCCCGGGTTCGGTGAGCGTGAAGTCGTCGTAGTAGTACGTGGCGTCGTCCCCGAAGTTCGGGGAGTTGACGATGAACTCGAGGAACTGCGTGCTCGGCGCGAACACGTTGTACCCGCGTTCGTCCGCGACGAGCTTGTTGTTCACGCGCCACTTCAGCGCCGCACCGCCGCTCGTCCGCTGGAGCTGCACCGACACCTCCACCCAGCCGCCCTCCGCGGGGTCGAACTTGAGCTGGCGGGGCACGCCCAGGTTCCTCCACTTAGCAGACACGAAGTCCCCGTCGTCGTCGGATTCGTAGACGTACGCGCGGAACCCGGCTTCGCCGGTCTCGTCGTTCGCTGCGCTGCTCTGGTAATCGAGGATCGGGTACGCGCTGATGCTCCCGGCGCTGGTCCCGAGCACCGGCCAGACGCCTGTCTGCCGGGCCAGGCCACTCTCCTCCCAGTCCGGGTCCACGTAGAACCGATAGGAGAGCCGGGACCCACGGCCAGCGTTCCAGTACGCGCCGTCGGCGTCCTGGTACTTCTTCCCCTGGTATGCGTAGAAACCCGAGGTCTCCGCCGTTTCGTCGACGTCGATCTCGAGGCGATAGTCGCCGTCGAACATCGCCTGACTCCAGCCCTCTGGAGCCCGTCGGTCGACCACCCAGCCGGGGGTCGTCGTCGTGTTGTCGGCGGCGTCGGCCGCGTCGTCGAAGAGCAGGTCGAAGCGAGCGTTGGGCTTCCCCGGACGAGCACCGCTCACGCCCGAGAGTCCGCCGGCAGCTATCGTCGATACACCGATCGTCTTCAGGACGGTTCGTCTGTTCGTGTTCATGAGTACACCAGCCCAGGTGGGTTGGCTACCGCTCGATTCCCGCGCTCTGACTTGGTTATGACCCGTTCTCTGCGTTTCAGTCGTCTGTTACCGGTCGGTAACGGATATCCATCCGGCGGCCGACCGCCGGCGTTCGTGCTCGACCCACGCCGACGTCGGTCGGCGAGGGGCCCGTCGCTCCTCGTCTCGACTCCACCCCGACTGCCGACGCCCGAGGACTTCCGGACAGTACTTACGTCGGGCCGAGAAACGTCCACGTAACCGTACCACGCGTCGTCCCCGAGAAGGACGGGTCGAGGACGCCGCCGACCCCGGTTCGAACCCGGTCGTCGGCGCCGTCCTCGTTCGTCCTGCTCTCCTCCACGTAGGCGTACTCTGAGACGGGTTCTGGGATTGCGTTGTTCGGACCCACATCTATGGAAATCGAAATCGCGACAATCGGCGGCTACGAGGAAGTCGGGCGGCAGATGACGGCGGTCCGCGCCGGAGACGACATCGTCGTCTTCGACATGGGCCTGAACCTGTCGAAGGTCCTCATCCACGACGACGTCCGCACCGAACAGATGCACAGTCTCGACCTCATCGACATGGGCGCCATCCCGGACGACCGCGTGATGAGCGACCTCCAGGGGGACGTCAAGGCGATCGTGCCGACGCACGGCCACCTCGACCACATCGGCGCCATCAGCAAGCTCGCGCATCGCTACGACGCACCGATCGTCGCCGCGCCGTTCACGCTCGAACTCGTCAAGGACGAGATACAGGACGAGAACAAGTTCAACACCGAGAACGACCTCGTGAAGATGGAAGCCGGCGAGACGATGCCCATCGGCGACTCCGGCGAACTCGAGCTCGAGTTCGTGAACGTCACGCACTCCATCATCGACGCCATCAATCCCGTGCTCCACACGCCAGAGGGCGCGGTCGTCTACGGGCTCGACAAGCGCATGGACCACACGCCAGTCATCGGCGACCCCATCGACATGGACCGCTTCCGCGAGATCGGTCGCGAGGAGAAGGGCGTGCTGTGTTACATCGAGGACTGCACGAACGCGAACAAGAAGGGGCGCACGCCGAGCGAGAGCGTGGCGCGCGACCGACTGAAGGACGTCATGTACAGCCTCGAGGACTACGACGGCGGCATCGTCGCGACGACGTTCTCGAGCCACATCGCTCGCGTCAAGAGCCTCGTCGAGTTCGCGCGAGACATCGGCCGGGAACCGATACTGCTCGGGCGGTCGATGGAGAAGTACTCCGGCACCGCGAAGCGGATGGACGGCGTCGACTTCCCTGACGTCGAGATGTACGGGCGACGCCAGGGCATCGAGCGGACGTTCCAGCGCATCATGAACGAGGGGAAGGAGAACTTCCTCCCGGTCGTCACGGGCCACCAGGGCGAGCCGCGCGCGATGCTGACGCGGATGGGTCGCGCGGAGACGCCGTACGAACTGGACGACGGCGACAAGGTCATCTTCAGCGCGACGGTCATCCCGGAACCGACGAACGAAGGCCAGCGCTACCAGTCCGAGAACCTCCTCTCGATGCAGGGCGCGCGCATCTACGACGACGTCCACGTCTCCGGGCACCTGTCGCGAGAGGGCCACTACGAGATGCTGCAGGCGCTCCAGCCCGAACACGTCATTCCCGCCCATCAGGACATGAAGGGCTTCTCCGGGTACGTCGAGCTCGCCGGGAACCAGGGCTACAAGCTCGGCCGCGACCTCCACGTGACGACGAACGGGAACGTCATCACGATCGTCGACGAGTAAGCGAGTTCGACGCGCGGGGGCGACGCGCTCGTCACAAGGGCCGGTATCACAACTACCTTGGAACCCGGCGTCGCAGGTCCGGGTATCGGGTAGATTCTACATGGAGAAACGCGAATACACCGACGATTATCCCGAGAAGACGCTGTACATCCCCGGACCGACCGAGGTCCGCGAGGACGTCGTCGCGGAGATGGCACAGCCGATGTTCGGGCATCGCATGGACCGGATGACGGACCTGTACACGACCATCGTCGAGGACACCAAGGAGTTCCTCGGCACGGACAACGAGGTCGTCGTCCTCACGGCGTCGGGCACCGAGTTCTGGGAAGCGTCGACGCTGAACCTCGTCGACGAGAACATCCTCGTGCCGACGTGCGGGAGCTTCAGCGAGCGGCACGCGAACGTCGCCGAGCGTCTCGGGAAGGACGTCGACCGCCTCGAGTACGAGTGGGGCGAGGCGATTAAGCCAGAGGACATCCGCGCGGAACTCGAGGAGAGCGACAAGCACTACGACGTCGTCGCGGCCGTGATGAACGAGTCCTCGACGGGCGTCAGGAACCCCATCGAGGAGATCGGTGACGTCGTCGCGGAGTACCCGGACACGTACTTCGTCGTCGACGCCGTCAGCGCGCTCGGTGGCGACCACGTCGACATCGACGCGCACGACATCGACGTCATCTTCGCGTCCACGCAGAAGGCGTTCGCGATGCCGCCCGGGCTCGCGGTGTGCGTCGTCAGCGACGAGGCGTACGAGCGCGAGGTCGGGAAGGACTCGGCGTCGTGGTACGGTGGCTTCCAGCGCACCATCGACTACTACGAGCGCAAGGGCCAGACGCACTCGACGCCCGCCATCCCCGTGATGCTCGCGTACCGCAAGCAGATGAAGTACATGCTCGATGAGGGCCACCAGTCGCGGAGCGACCGCCACCTGGAGATGGCGGAGTACACCCGGGAGTGGGCGCACGACCACTTCGACATGTTCCCCGAAGCGGGGTACGAGTCCCAGACGGTCTCCTGCATCGAGAACACGCAGGGCATCGACGTCGCGGCGACCATCGAGCAGGTCAGCGACGAGTACGACTACGTGTTCTCGAACGGGTACGGCAGCCAGCTCGGCGAGCAGACGTTCCGCATCGGTCACATGGGCGAACACGACCGGGACTCCATCGAGAAGCTCACCGACGCCATCGAGGACGTCGCCGGGCTCTGATCGGCGCTGCCGTCGTTCGACTCAGTCGCTCCCGGGATTCTCGGGGTCGTCGATCCAGTTGTAGCACCGGAACTCCTCGCGGTCGGTCGTCAGTGCCTCGATGGGAACGAACCCGCGGCCGCCGCGTGCGCCGACCGCAGGCTTCTCGGGGTCGTCGGCGACGAACATCGCCTTCGCGTTCAGCGTCACCGTCACCTCGAGTTCGCCGCGGTGGTCGTCGTCGGGGTCGAACGACATCGCGACGTCTTCCGCGCCGACGCCGAACCGGACGTGGCCGTCCGGGGACTCGACGGCGACGTCGTGGCTCGCCATCGCGCCCGCGAGGTCCGAGAGCCACGCCGACAGCGTCTCCCGGTCGACGTCCTGGGAGAGGTCGAACCCGCCGTCGGCGTCGACCGCGCCGTCGTCGAACGCGAACGTCGGATACACGAGGTCCTCGGGTGGCAGCGCGTGCTCGCCGGGTTCCACGGGCTCCCCGTCGACGCCAGTGGGCACCTGCTCCTCGTCGGTTCCCGACGTGTCGTCGTCCGTCATCCCCGTGCCCCGTTTTCACGTCCGCGTTCACGTCCGCGTCCGTCCTCCGTTACGTCCCCACGAGCGCCACGGTCGCTGCGAGCGAACGACCTCGATTCCATCGACGCGAATCTCGCGCGCGACCGTCAAGAAACGTTCGCTCGCCGTCGACGCCCTGCCGCGGTCAGTGCGCGCCGAGTGCGTTCGCGAGGTCGTCCGCGATGTCCACGATGGCTTCCCGAGCGCGGTCGACCCCGGGCATCGTCAGGAACCCGTGGGGCACGTCCGGGTAGTTCACGTAGCGCGTGTCGACGCCGTCGCGGACGAGCTGCTCGGCGTACGCGCGGCCGCCGTCGCGGAGCGGGTCGAACCCGGCGGTGAGGACCGTCGCGGGCGCGACGCCGGAGACGTCCGCGGCGTTCGTCGGGTCCGCGTACGGGTTCCGCCGGTGGATCTCGCTCCCGTAGTAGGCGTCGCCGAAGAACGCGAGGTCCGCGTCGGAGAGCACGACACCGGCGTGCTCGCGGACCGACGGGTCGTCCTCGTCGAAGCCGACGCCCGGATAGACGAGCGCCTGATACGCGAGGCCGGGGCCGTCGCGTTCGGCGGCCATGAGCGCGGTCACCGCCGCGAGGTTCCCGCCCGCGGAGTCGCCCGCGACCGCGACGTCGCCGGTGCCACCGACCGCGTCGGGGTTCGCCGCGACCCACTCGACGGCCGCGTACGCGTCCTCCACGGCGGCCGGGAACGGGTGCTCGGGCGCGAGCCGGTAGTCGACCGAGAGCACCGCGCAGTCGCTCTCGCGGACGAGGTGGCGACAGAGCCGGTCGTGGGTCTCGATGCTCCCGAACACGAACCCGCCGCCGTGGAAGAACACGACCGTCGGCGAGCGCTCGCTCGCAGCAGGCCGGTAGAGGCGTGCGTCGACGTCACCTGCTGGGCCCGGGATGGCGAGGTCGACGGTCGCGCCGACCGGCGGTGGATTCCGGTTCCGGACCCACATCACCGGCCGCGTCAACGCCCGCGCGAGCTTCACGCCGACGCGACTGTGCGGCAACGGCAGGTAACCCTGGCGTCTGACCGCCGCCCGTGCCTGTGAGTGCATCTCGTCGGCCTGCATCACCGGGCGGTACACCCGCGGACGGGAAACCGATTGCGCTCGAACCGGTCGCGGGCCGCTACGCGCGTTCGAGTCACTCGGTCGCCGCGGGGAGCCCGCGTGCGTCCTCGACGAGTTCGACGAAGCGGTCGGCGAACCGGGCGGCGTCGGCGCCGTCGACGACGTCGTGGTCGACGGTCACGGTGAGCGAGAGCAGCTCGCGCGGTTCGAGTTCGCCGTCGACGTACCGGGGTTTCTCGGCGATGCCACCGACCGTGACCTGGACGGTATAGTTCGAGGGCGCGACCGCCCATCCGCCTCGCTCGCCCATCATCCCCACCGACGTGACGGCGACGGTGCCGGCGAGCGCCTTCCACCGGCGGGGGAACAGCCGGGGGAGTCGCCACGGCAGTCGTCGAACGAACCCGGGGAGCGAGAGCCCGAGGCGTTCGAGCCCCGAGAGCGACGCGTCGCCGGTCGACGCCTTCGCGTCCTGGACCTCGTCGTGGACCGCGCGCAGCGACCGCGCGTTCGCCGCGCGGACGACGTGAGGCACGCCGACGCGACCGGCGTCGGTCGGCTTCTCGATCAGGACGTTCACGTCCACGTCGTCGAAGGTGTGCACGCGACCGCGCCAGTCCCGGTACGCGTTCACGTGCGGGTGCTCGTCGACCGCGGCCGCCAGGCAGTGCACGACGAACGCCGTGAACGACAGTCGCGTCCCCGTCTCCGTCTCGTACCGTCGGATGCGTCGACGTGCCGCCGTCACGTCCGCCTCGACGAGGCCGTGGACGTTGCTTCGGCCGCTCGCGACGCGCATGTAGTCCACGGTCGCCCGACGACGCGCCGGCAGCGAGTCGACGCGGTCACCGCCGTTGCTCATGTCGACGTCGACGACGCCCCGGACCAAACGTCTTCGTCCGACGCACCGACCGCCAGTCGGGTCGTGGTCGCGACGCCGCCCGAGAGCTGCCAGCGGTCGCGACGCCACGCGAGGGATGTCCGCCGTCGCAGCGACCTTCGGTGTTACCGCCAGTCGAGGCCCCGCGGGTCGCTGGGCGGTGCGAGCGGGCTCGTCGGGAGGTCCTCGCTCGGCTCGGGGTCGTTGTACGCCTTCGGGGCGACGTCGTTCGGCGCGTCCGGGTAGAACAGCGACGCGATGGCGTGGAGGTGCTCGCGGCCGACGTCGAGCTCGAACTGCCCGCCGCCGTACATCTCGACGTCGTGCTCGCGACAGTAGTCGAGCGTGTCGAACAGCGCCTCGACGCTCCCGAACCGCGACGGCTTCACGTTCAACCACTCGGGCTCCCAGGGCAGGCCCTCGACGGTTTCGACGCTCCGTATCGGGTAGTCCCACGTCACGCGCTCGACGTTCGCCTCCAGGAGGGGTCGGGTCTCGTCGGTCACCTCGGGGTCCTCGACGAGCGCGTCCGGGAACCCCTCGACGACGCGCTCGTAGAGCTCGGGGTCGGCGGGCTGGTCGACGTCCGTTCCGTGATACTGTCCTTTGAGGTCGAGCGTCCGCACGGCGTCCGTCGCCGCGAGCGTCTCGACGACGTCGTCGGTCCAGTCCGACGTCGGGTCGAGCTTGAACTCCAACTCGGGGTTGCGGTCGAGCCAGTCGAGGACGCGCTCGCCGGTCGGCGGGTCCTCCAGGCGCGTGCTGACGACGAACCGCACGGGGTCGTACTCGCGGTCGAGCTGGGTGGCGAGGTCCGTCTCCGCCTGCTTCAACGCGAGGTCAAGCGCCGCGCTCTCGAACGCCCACTGGCGGTAGTTCCGGAAGATCGGCTGGCCGGGTTCCTCGCCGAAGAACAGGTCACCGTCCGCGATGTACGAGGAGAACGAATCGAGCGTGTACTCGCCGGCGAGCGCGAGGTTCGTGCCGGCGTCGTGGAACGCGTCCTGGGCCTCTGTCTCGTACGTGACGTCCTCGCCACGCCCCGTCTCGCCGTCGCCGTGCAGCGCGACGACGGTGGACGCGCGCGTGAACCCGCTCGACGTCTCGCGCTCGAACCACTCCAGATCGTAGTCCTCGATGCGGACGTCCAGGTCCGCGACGGCGTCGTAGAGCATCACCGTCGACTACGGTGGGGCGGTACAAGAAAGCCGACGGCTATACGGACAAGTGAACCAGCGCTCCGAGTGGACCACTCTTCGGGGAGTCCGATGCTCGGGCGAGTACGCGTCGACCTTGAGACGGCGTCGGTCGGGACGCCTGTGGCGCTCGTCGCCCCGGCCGGAACGCGCCCGTCGTCGTTCCACGCGCGTACGAGTTCGCGACGGACGGCTCTCGGCGGGAGAGATGTTCGCCCGGAACACTAACGACCGACGTCATCCCTGGCGGCGTGCCGAGTCTGCCGGGAAACCCTCGTGCCGGGCGGGCCGTACGCGGCCAACGAGCACTCTCGTGCTGGAATGTTGCATGCCCGGGTTCTCCGCACCGTCATCGCACCCGATTGCCGGGTCTACTGGGGCGGGGACTGAGGCACGCACCTCCTCGTTCGCCGGGTACGCGGGTATGTCTTGCGGGTCCGGCACGTATCGGCCGTCCAGTGGACCTGATTAGCCTCCCATCCGGTCCGGCACTGCTCGCGCGTTTCCCCCGTCGACGACCTCCGTCGTGCAGACACCTCATTTCGAAGACGGGGTCGGAGACGACCCGCTGCTGGTCGCCGAGTGCGGTGCGTGCGACCACGTCATCACCGTCAAACCTCACCCTGGTAGCGACTCTTCGCTCACCGCGCGCTCGCTCGCTTCCGCGGTCACTCCGCGATGGGGACCTCCCACGCGAGCACGAGCGCCGAGCCGACGACGAGGACGCCACCGGCGACGGCGAGCGCGACGAGTGGCGAGACGACGTCCGAGACGACGCCAGTCCCGAGCTGGAACGGGACGACGGTGAGGCCGCTCACCATCGCCATCGCGGACAGGACGGTGGCGCGACCGACCGTGTCGACGCGGTCGTTGACGTACTGGCCGGCGAACGACCGCGTGACGTCTGCGAGACCGCGTGCGACGAGGAACGTCGGGAGCGCGAGTACGGGCACGACCGCCATCCCGACGAGTGCGGTGCCGACGACGAACGGGAGGGCGAGGAACCACGTGCGCATCCCGACGACGTCGCGTATCGCGCCGGTGTAGTAACTCAAGGCCGCGCCGACGAGACTGTACGCCGCGTAGAACCACCCGAGGAGCGATTCGACGCGTGCGGCGGCGACGCCGAGGTCGACGACGACCGTCTCGAACACCGGCTGGAGGAACACGAACACGAGGTACGTCACCGCGGCGTACAGCACGTAGTAGTAGACGACGAGCGCGCGGACGTTCCGCCGGGCGAGCGTCTTGCGGACGATGTCGAGGATGCGTCCCAGTCCGAGCGCGTCCGTGTCGGCGTTCTCGTACGTCTCGGGGTCGTCCATCGTGAGGAGGACGACCGCCCCGACGGTGGTGACCGCGGCCGCGACGAACCACGGGTACGAGAGGTCGACGCTCCCGAGGTAGCCGCCGACGACTGCGGCGGCCGCGCCGACGGCGAGCGACACGGACTCGCCGCGGCCGCGGACCGTCGCGAACGCGCCCTCGTCGACGTCGTCGGTGACCGTGTCGTACAGCCACGCGTCCTCGCTACCCGACCGGAAGTTGTACCCCATCGACCAGACCGCGTACAGGACCACGAACGCCGGGAACGATTCCGCGAGGCCGATGCCGACGAGCGTCCCCGCGATGACGACCGTGCCGACGAGGAGGCTGTTCCGTCGACCGACGCGGTCGCCGACGTACCCCGTCGGTACCTCGCCGACGACCGTCGTCACGTTGTACGTCGCCTCGAGGATGGCGATCTGCGTGAACGACAGGTCCTGCGCAATCAGGAACAGGTACATGATGGGGCGGTAGAACTCGACCGCCTTCGTCGCCTTGTAGACGTAGTACTTGCGGACGCTCGGTGGCGTCCCGTGGCGCACGCGACTCGGCGACGACCACGTCATCGCCCGTTGATTCCGGAACCGCCCTCAATTACGTTCCGTTAATACGACCTGTAGAAATCGTAATACTGGGGTGCCTCACGCCCACGTCCAGGCTTTCAGCGGGCCCCGTTCGTGGACGTTCTCGACTGGTCCGAAGGTGTCGGGTTCGGTCGCCCTTCGGTAAGCAAGCTGCTGGCTCGTGGAAGATACTGCTAAGCGATTCTATGCGAGAGAATAGCATGGGCGTCGTGCTGGGCGTGTCCCGTCCGCGGACGCGACGGCACGGCTCCCGGGACGAGAGACACATGGCATCAGCGCAAACACGAGGCGAAGTCGAGGAGTACCTCGGGCAAGTCCCGAGCTTCATCGAGGGACTCCCCGAGGCCGCGGCCGACCACGGCTGGGGCATGATGCGGGACTTCCAACTGGCAGAGACCGAGCTCTCGGGCCGCGAGAAGGCGCTCGTCGGGCTGGGCGCGGCAGCGGCCATCCAGTGTCCGTACTGCATCCACTTCCACAAGGCCGAAGCGAAGATCGAGGGCGCGTCCGAGGCGGAACTGACCGAAGCCGTCGGCACCGCCAGCGGCGTCAAGTACTTCTCGACGGTCCTCCACGGCAGCGAGATCGACCTCGACGCGTTCGAACGCGAGACCGAACAAATCGTCGAGTACGTCGAACAACAGCAGGCAGCACCGGGCGACGACTGACCCCCTTCCAGTTCCTTTCTTTGCTCGCACTCGCTTGGACGCTGCGTGATCCGGCGTCCCGGGATGAGCGTGCGTTCCCACCGCGCGACTGCGACGCCCCCGACCACGAGTGCCTCGACGCCTCGGTCGCGGTTTCGACGCCCCGGTCATCCGAACCGCGAGCCGAGTGCGGCGGCCAGTCGACGCAGGTCCGAGCCGGTCGTGGAGCGTCGAGCGCGTGCGTTCCCGACCGCGACCGCGAGCACCCGACGGACCACCCCAGGATGCACCAGCGCAGTCGGCGGGTCCTGCATCGCGATGACGCGCATGAGTGCCTCGCGGAGGTGGCCGTCCTCCTGGGCCGCTCGCATCACGTGGTCGAAGTACGCGGTGAACGCCCTGACGTGGGGCGGCACGGTGGTGTCGCCGGGCGCGAAGGACGCGTCGGCACCGATCGCCATCTCCCACGCGTGGTCGACGACGGGCGACGCGCGCTCGAAGAACCGCGCCGAGAGCGCTCGCGACCCGCCGCTGGCGAGCGCGTGATGGAGCGCGAGCGCCTCGAGCGCGCTCACTGACATCCCCTGCCCGTAGATGGGGTTGAAGCTCGCGATGGCGTCCCCGACGACCAGGAGACCGTCCGGTAACGCGTCCGCGTCGAGGGCCTCGTAGCGCCGGCGGCGACTGGACGGGAACCTGTACGCGTGGACGTCGCCGACCGGCGAGCGCTCGTCGAGCGCGGTCGCGGCGGCGTTCGTCGGGAGCGACGCCGCGAACTCGCGGACGCCCTCGAGGTCGGTCGGTGGGTGGTCGCCGGCGACGCCGTGGACGTTCACCAGCCACGTGCCGTCCTCGACCGGGAATACCGCTTCGCCGCGCGTTCGTGGCGCGGACGCCATCGCCAGCGTCGTCGCGCGCTCCTCGGGTGGGCGCTCCACGGCCACGGTCGCGTACCCAACGTCGATCGGGACGTCGACGACCGGCGGTTCGGCGAATCCGTTCGTCGCGAGCCATCGCGGAGTACGGCTCGCGCGCCCGGTCGCGTCGACCACGACGTCCGCGGGGAGGCGGTCGGCTTCGGCGGTGCCCTCGCGGCGTTCCACGCCAGCGAGAGTCGTCCCCGTGTCGTCGAGGAGGTAGTCAGTGACGCGCGTACCGCCTCGAACTGTCACCGCCGGCAGCCTGGTGACGTGCTCGCGGAGCACGCGCTCGAACAGCGGGCGCGTCGCGGCGTAGAACGGCATCCGACGCGGCCCGTCCGCGAGGTACTCGTCGTGGCCGTAGAACCGGAACTGGCTCGCGCCGTCCAAGAGTACGCCGCCCGCGGCGAGCAGCGACTCGCAGTAGCCCGGACAGAGGTCTTCGACGGTCGCGCGCCCGGCCTCGAGGAGCGCGTGTATCTGGGTGGCTTGCGGGACGCCGTCGCGCTGGCTGGCGTCCTCGGGGAGGACGTCGCGTTCGAGGACGACGACCTCGTCGAAGGCGTCGGCGAGCACGCGCGCCGCCAGCAGCCCGGCGACGCTCCCGCCGACGACGACCGCTCGGTCACCGCACTCGTCGACGACGTCCGGGTCGTACCGCTCGAGTTCGTCCAGCGTCATACTCGAACGGACGGGCTGTCGGCACGTCCCATTACGCGGCGAGGATTCGCTCGAACCACGAGGTCGTGCCCACGCCGTGAGACCCGTCCTCACTCCGCGAGCGTATCGGCCTCGATAGGGGTCGCGGCCGCCCGATAGCGTTCGAAGAGATCCAGCGCCCACTCGCGGACCCGTGGGTTCGTGCTCTCGATGGGGACGCCGTAGGACTCGCTGACGGCGTCGGGCCCGCTTGCCTTCACGAGGACGGTCTCGTCGAACACGTAGAGGTTGCACGGGATGGGGCCGTCGACGACCCACGTTTCGGCGTTCGTCGACAGCATCTCCCGCCAGCGCTGTACTCGTTCCGGGGCTGCGAAGACCTGCGCGGCGACGTCCCGGGTGACGACGAACGTCGCGTCGAGGTCGCCACCGACGATCTCGTCGTGCATCGGTCGTGCGAGCGCCTCCGGCGGCGCCCACTCGCTCATCACCCACATCTCGTCGGCCGCACGGGCGAGCCCCGCGAAGTACCGCCCGGTCTCGACGGGATCGCCGCCCTCGGGCTGCCGGACGTGGGCGTCCCGGAAGTGCGCGAGGTCGATGGGGTGTTCGTCGCGCGGGAGCCAGTCGACGGCGTCGCCGAGGCGACGGAGGGCGACGGCCGCGTCCAGCGCGGGCTCGAACGCGTCCACGAGCGCGGCTCCCGTTGCGGTCGTCGCGTACGTGCCGTCGTCGCGTCGCTCCACCCAGTGCCGGTCCTCGAACTCGTTCACGATGCGGTCGAGGGTCGTCCGGGAGACGCCCGTGTCGTCGGCGAGCGCGCGCCGCGACGCCGGAGCTTCGGCGAGCGCCACGAGGATGCGGACGCGGTTCGCGGAGCGCGCCAGGAACGCGACGTCCGCGAGCGCGTCGCCGCGCTCACCCTCGAACGCGTCGTCGGTGGCGGTCGAAGACTCCATACGCACCCCTTCGTGCTAGTCAGTAACAAAGGTTGGTTGGTGGCGCGGCCCGCGACCGCGCCCGCACCGAGGTCAGCGTCGCCGCCACTCAGCGCGCCGACGCGTCCTCGAGGTGCCGGAACTCCCAGTCGTTCGTCCACGCACGCCACGCGCGCTGCAGCATCGGCTTGCTCCCGAGCATGTTCGCGACCAGTACCGGGTGGCGTGCGAGCCGCGCGAACGCCTTCCGCGGGTTCCGGTCGACGTCCTCCACGTCGATTCCCGAGACAGCCTCCATGACGCCCGAGAGGATGTCCGGGCGGCCGTCCTCGAGCGCGCCCCGGACGACGTACGCGAGGCGGTACTCGTCGCGGAGTCGCGCGTACAACGCGTCCGGGTACGCCTCGAGCACGTCGGCGTCGGCGTGCACGGCGGCGAGGTACGACGACTCGATGGCCTGCGAGATACCCTTGCCAGTGAAGCGATTCGCGATACCGGCGGCGTCCCCGACCCGGACGACGCCGCGGTCGGGGAGCCACGTCCGCTCGGGGTCGAGCGACGGCCCGCGCGGTATCGTGTAGACGTTCGCCTGCTCGCGCGTCGGCACCGGCCAGTCGTTGCGCTCGCAGGCCGCCTCGAACGCCGCCATGTAGCTCTCCGGCTGGCGGTCCTGCGCCCACCCGATGCCGACGTTCGCGCGCGACTCCGACTTCGGGAACACCCACGAGTACCCGAGGTAGTTCTCGAACACGATGCGCGAGTCCGGATACAGGTCCGAGAAGTCGCCCTCGACGTCCGCGTTCAGCGCCGTCATCGCACCCGCGTACTCCGCGGTCGTCCCCTCTATCTTGCTCGCGAGCGACGGCTGGCCGGTCGCGTCCACCACGAGGTCGTGTCGCTCGCAGAGGGCATCGAAGTCGGCCTTCGACACGCCCGTGTTCTCTCGGACGTCCACGCCATCCTCGCGGAGTCGGGCCGCCCACGCACGTTCGACGAGCGCACGGTCCGTGACGTACGCTCGCGACGCCGGGAACCGCCCCGTCCCCGCGAGCTCGCGGTCGTCGACGTCGCCCGTGAACACCTGCACCTCGAAGATCGGCGTGTCGTTCGCGAACCCGTTCTCCGGCGTCTTCTCCAGGGGGATACGGGTCACGTCCGTCATCGCCTCCCCGCAGTTCACGCGCTTCTCGTCGAACGACTGGCGCTCGTAGAGCTCGACGTCCCAGTCCAGGCGCGAGAACGCGTGCGCCGCCGCGAGCCCCGCCATCGCACCGCCGACGACCGCCACCGACCGCTCGCCGTCGGCGGCCCCGCCAGTCCGCAGTCCACTCCCGCGTCCGGTCGCTCGCACGTCCACGTCCTCGCGGAACGCGTCGAAGGGGTCCAGCGTTCCGTCTCCAGCAGTCATATCCCGTCAGTTCGGTCGCCCGCAGTAAAAGCCGTCGCACCGCGGCACGCGACCGGGGGTGTCGTCAAGGGCCGATTCGCGGCACGCGACCGGGGGTGTCGTCAAGGGCCGATACGCGGCACGCGACCGGGGGTGTCGTCAAGGGCCGATACGCGGCACGCGACCGGGGGTGTCGTCAAGGGCCGATTCGCGGCACGCGACCGAGGGTGTCGATAAGAGTCGATTCGCGGCACGCGACCGGGGGTGTCGAGACCTGGCGATTCTCGACTCCTCAGACCCGGTACTCGTCCTCGGTGATCTGGACGTAGCCGTCCTTCTTCAGCGACCGCTTCTGCCACTTGTACTGCGCGAGGAGCTTCAGCGCGCCCGGCCCGGCGCTGAGGCGTCGCGAGAGGAGTTTCCCATCGCCGCCGTCGCCGAGCATCCGGCTCGCGAGACTGAACGTGCGGTCCCAGTCGTCGGGGTCGTACTCGGCGACGAGGTCCGCGAACGCGACGTTCCGGATGAGCTCCGTGCCGATGGCGCGCCGCCACTCGTCGTTGTACCGCGAAAGCGAGTCCGTCGCGGCGAGTTCGCCCGCGATCTTCCCGGAGCGCACCGCGACGTGATAGCCGCCCTCGTGGAACGCGCTCGTCGTGCCCATCGCGCCACCGGCGACCGCGATACCGGCGCCGACCGGGGAGTCGATGGGGCGCGTCGACGAGATCGGGTACGTCTCCGTCCCGCTCGACTTCCCGCGGTCCTCGACGCGCGGGAAGTCCTCCTCGACGTCGTACTCGTCGCCGTACACGCGCTCCAGGAGGCGCTCGATGTACTCGCTGGCCTTCGGGAGACTCTCGTCCTCGGGGTCGAGCAACCGGTACGCTTCGGGGTGCTCGACGTCGTCGAGCGTCATCCCGATCGGCATCGTGAGGCCGACGCGCGCGACGTTCCCGTCGTTCGGGAACACCCACGGGTACGCGGTCTCGCCCGGCATCCACCCCCACCAGAACTTCAGTCGGTCGTCCTCGAACGCGCCCTCGGGGAACTCGCGGTGCTCCTGGTACGCGATGTGGTTCGCCTTCGGGGGCGACATGACGTCGCTCGCCGCGCGATGCTCCGGGAGGAACGAATCGAGCACGCCCATCGACACCTGGCGTTGCGGGCCGTCCGCGAGCACCACGTACTTCGCTTCGACGTCCTCGCCGTCAGCGAGATGGACGGTGTGGCGGTACTCCGCGTCGAGGTCGGTGTCCACACCGCGGACGGAGACGCCGACGTCGTACGTCGCGCCCGCGGCCTCGGCTTGCTCGCGGAGGAAGTCGTCCATGCGAGCGCGCTGGAACGTGTACCCGAACCGGTCGTACCCGGACTCGATACCGGTCGCGTACATCGTCGCGGTCTCGGTCGGCCCGATGAACTCCACGCAATCGAGTTCCTGGAGGACGACGTCGTCGGGGAGTTCGCCGGGGTCGATGTCCATGATGTCTATCCAGTAATCGAGCATCCCCGCGGCGTCCGTCGAGTCCGGACCGAGGCCGTCGCGGTCGGCGCGCGGCACGCCCTTCTCGAGGAGGAGGGCGTCGGCGCCGTTGCGCGCGGCTTCCCAGACCGCGCTCGTCCCCGCGGGCCCGCCACCGACGACGGCAACGTCGACACGCTTCATACGCCAACACCGGTTGGGCCGGGATAATAAACGGTCCGAACCGCGGCCGCTATCGCTCGTCGCTGGGCCGTCGCTCGCGACCCAAGAATCGGTGGTGTCGGGCACGCCGACAGCGTCGGCGTGCTACCGGAGCGGGTCCTGTGGCGGATGGATGACGTCGTAGCCGCCGTCGGTGCCCGCTGCGGGGGCGTCGGTCACGGAGAGTATCGCCCAGTCGTAGTCGGGTTTGTCCGCGAGGAGTTTCTCCCGTAGCGAATCGGCGGTATCCTCGGGCGTCACGAAGCAGCGGAGGTCGCCGCCGGTCGGGGTCTCGGGCACGTCGCGCGTCGGATTCACGAAGACGGTCTTCCAGTCTCGTTCGGCGCGGAACTCGCCGGGTGCGTCGGTCACGTCGTAGCCCAGGCCGCGGAAGATCGTCTTGGCGCGCTCGTGCAGGTTCTCGGTCGTGGTACCAGAGACCATTCGATACGTGTTATCACACACCGAGGACATAAAGTTGTTGTATAAACACGTCTTCGGGTTCGAAGACGAAGACGGCGCTACGGAGCCGGTACCGTCCGTCACGAGCGTGATAGCTTCGATGAGGGTTACGGGGCGGCGGTCACTCGTGGGCGGCGTCCCACTCGGTCGGTTTCCGGAAGTTCCCGCACTCGTTGCACTGGATGCGCCCCATCGAGTCCATCGCGTTGTCGAACGTCGAGCAGTTCGCGCAGAACCAGCCGTACTTGCGTTCGGCGTCACTCGTCCGGTACACCACCATGAACGGCGCCTTCGAGCCGCGGTCACCCTCCGTGGTCGAGACGTACACCGTCTCGCCGTCGTCGGTCTCGTGGGGGTCCAACTCCATGCATCGACGAAGTCGACGCCGCGACTTAGTGCTGTTCGTCCCGGCCACCGCGGGCATCGCACCGACGGTCGGGCACCGCGGGCATCGCACCGACGGTCGGTCACTCCCGGGGTCGTCGTCGGGCGCGCGTCGCGTCGTCGACGCGTTCGACCGCGGACGCCTCGCCGTCGTACGCGAACTGGAACGGCCCGTCGCCCCACTGGAACGGCCCGCGCTCCGGTGGCGTCGCGGTCCGGTACCGTACGACGTCCGCGCGGTCGGCGTACGCGAGCGTGTTCCGGAGGGCGCGGTCGCGGTACAGTTGCTCCGTGACGAGCGACCGGGACGGCGTCGCGTCGACGGCGCGGCGCTCGAAGACGAGGACTGTCGACTCGTCGTCGAGCCCGGGGTCGCTCACCACGAGCGCGTCGCCCTCGCGGTCGACGACCACGCCGTCGGTCGGCCGGAGCGACAGTTCGGGGGCGTCGAGTTCGAACGCGGCCGCGAACCCCTCGGCGTACGCGCTCGCGAACGCGTACGTCCCGCCGCCGAGGAACGGAACCGCGAAACCATCGCCCGACGGCGGCGTGCCGTCGTGTGCGAGCCGGAGCGTCCACGAGACGCGCTCGCCGGGGAGGATGGGCTCGCTGATGTCGTTCCGCCCACGCCACGTGAGCGGTCTCCACGCACCGTCGGCGAGTCGGTACAGTCCCCACTGGTCGGTGCGACCGACGAGGTTCCGTTCGGTGTGGTTGACGAGTTCGAACGAGAGCGCACTCGGTGCCGCGACCCGACGCGTCGCTGGCGCCACCCACGCCCGAACGCGAGGCGTCACGTCGTGATACCACGTGTCGACCGACGACAGCGGCGGGAGTCCCGACCCGACGCCGTCCGCTGGGGTCGTCGGCCCGGGTTCGGTCAGGTCCCAGACGTGTGCGGTCGTCGCGAGTCCCCCCTCACCCAGCCGGTACCGCCCCGCCGCGACGGACGTGACGCCGGCATCGCCCGTGGCCTGCGTCGCTGCCGAGTCACTGTCGTCGGTCGGCGTCGCGTCGTCGCGACCCGGGTCGACGCCGACGAGCGCGTACCGGCCGGTCGCGTTCCCCCACGGGCCGATCTCCACCTCCGCGGGCAGCCACGCGTCGACGCCCGGGACCGTCCACGAACCGTCGTCGGACTGGGCGACGGCGGGCGTCGACGACGAGAACGGGTGGTCCGGCGTCGGCGCGAGCGCGAACGCACCAGCGCTCGCGGCGGACCCATCGTCGTCGGCCGCTCCCGTCTCGACGGGGTGGTAGACCGGTTCGGGGTCGAACGCGGGGATGCCCCGCGTGTCGACGGTCATCGTCGTGTCCGAGCGGTTCCGGAGCGTCGCGCGAAGCGTCGCCGGCCGCGACGCCGTCGCGTCCCGTTCGAACCCGACGCGCAGGACCAGCGAGTTCGAGGACCCGGTCTCGGCGGGCGAGAACGCGACCACGCGGTCGGCGGCCGGGAGCGCCGCGGTCGTCCCCTCGAACTGCGAGTACGGCACGGGACGGAGCGCGCGCTGGGTCCCCGTCCCGGTCGGCGGGTCGTCGACGCCGAACGTCCCACGGCCACGGCGTTCGTCGCTCTCGAACGCGCTACAGCCCGCGCCGAGGGACGCGGTGAACGCGGAGAGGACGGCGCGTCGTCGCATCACCGGGTGCTAGGGCTTCCGGCGGCATACCTCTTGGCGACGGTGCGGCGTCGACCCTCGTCGGTCTCGGCGCCATCGAATCGAAAAGCACTCGCGCTCGACGTCGCTGTCCTACTCCCGAACGTCGACGGTCACGTCGGTCGAGATCCACCCATCTACGTTGTCCTCCTCGGTCAGTAGCTTCCGACCGGGTCGGGTCTCGTGGAGGGAGAGCGTCGGGACCCCGCGCCCGGTGTTCGCTTCAAGGGCTGTAGAGCGCTCGCCAGCGACACTCTCGTCGGTCTCCGAATCCCCGTCCATGCACGCTTTAGGCCGACCTTAATATTAAAGCGTTCCGTTGCTGTCCGCTCCCACGCGAACCACATATCGGTGCGCAGTGGGTTCGACTCCGTGCCGAGGACAGGAGCATTCGTACCGACGAAAGGAGCACCCACCTGCAGACGTTCCACCCTGAAGTGGTACGCGTCCCGGCCGTACGTCTCCCCAAGACGGACCATCGGAACGAGAAACGAAACTACGGTTAAGTGTTCATCGAACAAACAGTACTCGGCATGAGTTCCCAGCAGTCTATCCGCCAACAGTACGGGACGGTTCAAGCGAACGCGCTCAAACTGGACGAGGAGAAGGCCAAGCAGAGCGTCGATGCCCTGAACACCGACCTCGCGAACGCGTACGTCCTCTACCACCAGCTCCGGAAGCACCACTGGAACGTCGACGGCGCGGAGTACGACCAGCTCCACGACTGGTTCGGTGACGCCGCCGAGGACGCGGAGACGGCCGCCGACGAGATGGCCGAACGCGTAGCGGCGCTCGGCGGCGTCCCCGTCAGCGGCCCGGCGGCGCTCGAATCGCACGCAACAGTCGACTTCGAGGGCGAGGACGTCTACGACGCCAGAACGTCGCTCGAGAACGACCTCGAGACGTACGGCGACGTCATCGAGGCCGTTCGCGAGCACGTCACCGTCGCGGAGAACCTGGGCGACTACGCGACGAGCGAGGTCCTCCGGGACCACCTCGCGGAACTCGAAGCGGACGCGGACGACCTCCGCGGATTCCTGGCCGACGACACGCTCGTCCTCGAGAGCGCGATGCACTGATGGAGCGACTCGCATGACGGAGAAACACGGACCACTCGTTCGCGAACCCGAGACCGGCGACCGCCGGCAGGAGTGGGGTACCATCGCCGAGAACGCGGTCCGGATGGACCCCAGCGACGCGGAAGCGGTCGTCGACGCGTTGAGCGTCGACCACGCAGGGTCGTTCAACCTGTTCTACCTGCTCCGCAAGCACCACTGGACCGCCGAAGGCACGCACCACGAGGCAGTCGGCGACTTCCTCGCGGACGCTGCCCAGCGCGTCCGCGAGATGAACGACGAGGTCGCGGTCCGCATCGTCGAACTCGGCGGCATCCCACCGAACACGCCGCCGACGATCCAGGAACGCGCCGAGGTCCACCTCGAGGCCGAGGACCGCTACGACCTTCGCGCTTCGCTCGCGGGCGACCTCGAGGGGTACGCGACGCTGCTCGCCGGGATGCGCGACCACGTCGAACTCGTGGAGCGACGGGGCGACCAGACGTCTGGCACCCTCCTTCGCGACCACCTCGACGCGCTCGAACCGGACGCCGACACCATCCAGCAACTCCTCGAAGCGGACACGCTCGTTCGACCCGGGGTGCTGCAGTGACCATGTCCGGGACGTCACACCTCCGACGGCTCGACGAATCCCACGTCCGACAGGAGTGGGGGACGATGAGGGAGAACGCACTCCGGCTCGACCGCGACGCGGCCGAACGCCTGGTCACCGCGTTGAACGCCGAGGTAGCCGGACTCTACATCCTCTTCAACCAGGTACGCAAGCATCGATGGCTCGTCGAGGGCAGCGAGAGCGAACCCGTCGGCGACTTCCTCGCCGCGGCCGCGGACCGGCTCTCGGAGATGACGGACGACGTCGCCATCCGCATCCACGCGCTCGGCGGCGTGCCGGCGTGTGGCCCGATGGGGATCCGCGAGTACGCGCCGATGGACATCGAGGCAGCGCACCACTACGACGTCCGTTCGTCGCTCGAACGCGACCTCGACGGCTACGCGACGCTCGCGGCCCAGTGGCGCGCACACGTCGAACTCGCGGACGACCTCGGCGATGCGACGACGAGCGACCTCCTCCGCGGCCACCTCAAGACGCTCGAGGCGGACGCACACGTCCTCGCGAGGTGCCTCGCCGACGACACACTCGTCCGTAGCGACGCGATCCAGTAGCCTCGATCAGGCCGCTCCGCCGCGTCGATGCCCTCCCGCGTGGCACCTCGTTCTTCGCAGCGAGCACACACCCCTCGACAGAGGCGTCCTCCATCCCCGGTCGCTGTGGGCTCGCTGCCGGCATCGCGGCGGTCCGCCAAGGTGGTGATTCGAAACTGCCGTGTTTCGACACTCTCAAACGCGGCGAGTGCCTGCGTTCGCTGACTAGATGACTGCGCGTCTCCTCCACTACTCCGACGTCGAGAACGCCTTCGACGACCCCGAACGCATCGGTCGACTCGCGGGCCTCCTCACCGGCCTCGACGACGACGACGCCGTCGTCGTCGGGAGCGGCGACAACACCGCGCCGGGCGTGCTCTCGCTCGTCACCGAGGGCCGTCACTCGCTCCCGTTCTTCGAGGCGGTCGACGCGGACTTCGACACGTTCGGGAACCACGACTTCGACTACGGGCCGGACGTGACCCGTGAACTCGTCGCGGACTCCCCGCAGACGTGGCTCACCGCGAACGTCGAGGAGGAGACGTCGGCGACCGCGACCGACGGCGGTGCGGACGACCAGCGAGCCGTGGCCGTCGGGGACGCCGAGCGGTTCGCGAGCGAGCACACCGAGCCCTGGGTCGTCCGCGACGTCGACGGCATCTCGGTGGGGTTCTTCGGGGTGACGACGCCGGCGACGAACTCGATCAATCCGAACGCGACCGACGTCGCGTTCGCGGACCCCATCGCCGCGGGGGAGCGCGCGGCGGCCGCGTGCCGTGACGCGGGCGCGGAGTGCGTCGTCGCGGTCTCGCACCTCGGGACGGAGGACGACGAGCTCGCGGTCGCGGCGGACGTCGACGTCGTCCTCGGCGGGCACGTCCACAGCGAGATGGTCGAGCGCGTGGACGACGCGGTACTCCTTCGCCCGGGCGTGAACGGCCGTATCGCGTACGAGGTCGCGCTGGACGTGGACGACGACGGCGAGGTGACCGTGGACGTGACGCGTCACGAGGCCGCGAGCGCCGACGTCCACGAGGGCGTGGCCGAGGCGATGCGGGAGGCGATGGCGCGCGCGGACCTGAACGAGGTCGTCGCGCACGTCGAGAACCCCATCGAGCGCACGCAGGCGGCGGCGTTCCGCGGGGAGTCCCGCATCGGGAACTTCGTCGCGGACGCGTACCGGTGGGCGACCGGCGCGGACGTCGCCCTCCAGAACTCCGGGGGCGTCCGCGAGGGCGACCCGCTAGAGGGCGACGTCACTATCGCGGACGTGATGAGCGTCGTCCCGTTCCAGGAACCCGTCGCGGTCGCCGAGCTCACGGGCGCGGAACTCAAAGATACCATCACGCAAGCCCACGGCGCGAACCTCGCGTTCGGCGAACCCGACTGGTGGCACGCGCACCTCTCGGGTGCCACCGTCGTCTGGGACCGCGACCGCGACGAGATCATCGCACTCCGCGTCGACGGCGAACTCGTCGACGACGACGCGACGTACACGCTCGCAACCACCGACTACCTCTTCCACACCGAGCACGAGTTCCCCGCACTCGACGAATCCCACCGCGTCGACCTCGGCGACGTCCAGTACAAAGTGCTGGCCGCGTACGCCCGCGAGAACGGACTCGACCCACAGTTGGAAGGGCGGGTCGCCTGGTCCGACTGACTGCACGGGCATACGGGCGCCGCCAGGGGGCTGTTTCGTGATTGCTGTTGTTGCGTGGGATGGTGGTGTGGGGCGTGGTTCTCGCTGGGTCAGGGCCGGTTGACGAACTGCTGGTAGACGTCGGGGTGGTGTTCGAGTTTGGCGCGGCCGACGAGCGCGTAGAGGTAGGCGTCGAGGCGTTCCTTCCAGGCGGTCCAGTCGCCGTCGGTGTGGTCGAGGTCGACGGTGGCGACCTGGAGGTCTTCGATGGCGCGGGCGGCCTGCCGTGTGAGGAGTGGGTCGGGGTCGTCCCCGATGACGTCCTGGTAGGTGTCGCGGGCGCGGCGTTTCTCGGCGAGGACGTGCCCGGAGTCGAAGTCGGTGGTGGATTCGTCGACGACGAGGTGGTCGATTGCGAAGCCGTGCGCGCGGTGGTCGACGACGCCCTGGGCGAGGCCGACGGCGATGAGGGCGCGAGCGTCGGTGTCGACCTCGGTCGTCCAGGGGGAGACGTATGGTGCGTCGTAACACCAGCGGGCGAGTCGCGAGTGCGCGAACTCGTCGGGGCCGTAGTCGTCGGTGCTCCTGACGTCGTGGCGTTCGATGACCGTCTCGCGGTCGGGGGCGTCCGCGAGTTCGCTGCGGAGGGCCTCGATGACGTCGTCGAGGTGGCTCTCGTAGGGCGCGGCGTCGTCGCCGAGGCGCTCGGTCAGGTGGTCGTGGAAGCGTTCGGCGTTCGAGACGGCGACGTCGCCGAGGACGACGCCCTCGGTGAGGTCGCCGACGTCCCGGGGGTCGAACTTCCCGCGGGGCGGGCCGTCGTCGTCGTCGACGCCGTTCGCGGTCGCGTCGACGCTCCCCCAGGTCGCCTGGCCGGCGCCGCGGACCGCGTCCTGCTCGATGCGGCGGTACCACGCGAGGTCGGTCCCCGGGTCGCCGACGCGGTACGGTGATAAGGCGTCCACGACAGCGGTCGCGCGGTCGCGGACGTCGATGGCGCGTTCGGCGAGCGCCTGGAGGTCGGCGTCCCCTTGCTTCGCTCTCGCGCGGCCGAGGTCGTTCGCGGCGAACTGGAGGCCGTACGTCGCGTCGAACAGCGCCTCGTGGTAGTTCCCCGATTCGAGTGCCGAGCGGGCGTCCTCGAGCCAGCCGCTCCCGCCGGACCCGAACCGGTCCTCGTCGATCCGCGTCCAGCGTTCGTCGGCGCGCTCGTGGGTCGTCGCGAGCGTCTCGACGACGTTCCGTGCGTGCGCCTCGGTGACCGTCGGCCGCCAGTGTTCGGTGACCTCCGGTGGCGTCGGATAGTGCTTCGTCGCCTCGTCGGTCAGGACGTCCGGGAGCGCGGTCGGCGCGGTCGCCCCGACCGCTATCGAGCCGAGCGTGCCGAGGGCGACGACACCGCCGACGCCGGCGAGCACGCGGCGGCGCGACAGCTCGGAGAGGGAGAGCGTGGAGTCGGAGGGCATGTCGTCCTGAGCTACCTGACAGTTCGTAATAAGTCTCGTGTCTGGGTGCGTGCAGCTGTCACGTCGCCCCCCGAAACGGCGGCCGCGAGCCGCGTCGCGAGGTGTCGGCCCGAGCTGGCCGCGGGCGTCGAGTCCTAACGTTTAGGTCCGTCGACGCGCTCTGTTCCGCTAGATGACGCGCGTTCTGGTCCCAGTCCGGTACCCGCTCTCCTCGCACTCGAAGCGGACGCTCGCGGCCGCGGTCGACATCGCCAACGAGCGAGACGCCGCCCTCACCGTCCTCCACGTGAACCTCTACCAGGACGGTGGGCGGGTCACGCGCTCGGACCTGAAGGCCGCGGCCGAGCGCGCCGTCGACGTCGACGTCCACACGCGCTACGTCGTCCGGAAGGGATTCCTCGTCGAGGAGACGATCCTCGACGAAGCCGCCGCCGAGGCAGCCGACGTCGTCGTCATCGGGACGAAGCAAGCGGGCCGCTGGCGGCGGATGCTCCGACGACTGTTCGACGACCCCGACGTCGACGCGTACCTCCGCGAGCACCTCGACTGCGAGGTCGTGACCGTCTCCGCCACCGAGAACTGACGCCCGTTCGCGACCGTCACTGCCCAGTACGCCGGTTCGCGGCCGGCACCGCCCACGACGCAGTCGGTCGGTTCGCCTCGATGCGTTCGGTCGCAGTGACACGCGGGGGAAGCGTTAACGTACCGGCGGTCGAACCGCCGCGCGTGACCACACGACGGGACCTCGTGCGAGCGAGTCGAGCCCTCTCCCATACCGGCATCCTGGACGCGTTCGGGCACGTCTCGGCGCGTGACGGCGACATGGTCGTGCTGCCGCCCGCGGTCCCGCCCGGGCGCGCGGAGCGCGACGACCTCCTCGAGATGGACGTGGCGGGCCGCATCGTCCGCGGCGACGGCCGCCCGCACGACGAGCACGCACTCCACCGTCGCATCTACGCCGCTCGCGACGACGTCGGCGCCGTCGTCCACCATCACGCACCGGCCGTCCTCCCGTTCGTCACCGCCGGCGCGGACATCCGGCCGGTGAGTCGTCTCGGCGCGCCGTTCGAGGACCCGATACCGGTCTTCGACGACTTCGACGACGCCCACGGGCATCTCGTCACCGGCGACGCGGAAGCGGACCGGCTCGCGGCGACGCTCGGTGACGGACTCGGCGTCGTCCTCGCCGGGAACGGCGCGGTCGTCGTCGGCGAGACCGTCCGCGAAGCGACGGTCTTCACGTGGTACATGGCGGCGAACGCGGAGACGCAGTACCGCGCCTCACACCTCGGCGACCCCGACCCTGTCGGCGACGAGGATTCGCTGGCGGCGACCGCGGCGACGCTCACGAACGCCATCGCCGTCGACCGCGTCTGGTCGTACCTCACCGGCGGTTGACTGGCCCTCGACCCCGACCCGCGAGTTCGACCGTTTGAATACCAACGACTCCTGAACCCCGGATATGGATGGCTTCGAGGGGTACGCCGACGTCGTCGATCCGCGCGAGCGATACGCGGACCTCGTCGAGGACGCCGGCGAGGACGTTCGCGACCCCGAGCGGTACGTCGAGGACCGCGAACTGGAGGCGTTCCGCTCGGGGTGGGTGGCGGTCGGCGTGGTGCTCGACGACCGCGACCGCGTCCTCTGCATCCGGCAGGGCGACGACGAGCGGTGGCTGCTCCCCGGCGGGACGCTCCAGCGCGGCGAGTCCCTCGACGGTGGACTCGTTCGCGAGGTCCGCGAGGAGACCGGCGTCGACGTGGACCCGGTGCGGCCGCGCGCAGTCGGCGCGAGCCGCATCGTGAACGCCGACGACAGCGACGAGTGGACGGGCTTCCACGTCGTGCTCTACGAGGCTCGCGCCACGGACACCACCCTCGGCGACGACCTCGGCGTCGACGACGAGGACATCGTCGACGTCGCGTGGTTCCAGGACCTCCCCGAGCAGGTCTTCAATCCGGACCTCACGCGACCGGCCGTCAGAGCAGCGAGAACGGAGTGACCGCCGCGACCGGTCGTCGTCGAGGGAGCGTCCGATGCAGGGAAGCCGTGCTGGTGTGGACCCGCCGCGAGGAGGTCACCGGTTGCGGTCGTCCGGAGGTCCGTCGGCGGGGAAGCGCCGGTCGTCCCGCGGTCGGTCGCGGTTCGCGACGTTGAGTTCGCCGCTCGTCTCGTCGAACACGACGTGACTGTGCGGGTACGCGATCTCGACGTCCGCGTCCGCGAGCGCCGACCAGACGTTCGTCTGGACCTTCGAACGTACGGTCAGGAGCTTGTACGGTTGCTTCGCCCAGTACCGGAGTGTGAGCTGGACGCCGTGGTCGCCGAACTCGTCGATGTAGCACGTCGGCGCCGCGGGGTACCGTGCACTCCCGATGCGGATGTCCGGGCCGCCCGTGATGACCTCGTCGACGTCGCGCGCCGACGACTCCATGATGTCGCGGGCCTCGTCGAGGTCGCCCTCGTAGGTCACGCCGACCGTGAGCTCCAGCCGCGTGCGTTCGTCCTCCGCGGAGTAGTTGATGACGTCGCGGTCGCGGATGGAGTCGTTCGAGATGACGATGAACGTGTTGTCGAGCGTGAACATCTTCGTGTAGCGGATCGTGATGTCCTCGACGAACCCCCTCTGCCCGCGGTCCGCGAGCTCGATCATGTCACCGATCTCGTAGGGCTGGTCGGCGAGCACGAAGAACCCGTTGATGATACTGCCGACGATTGGTGCGAGCACGATACCGAGCACCGCGGAGAACACCGTCACCGAGAGGAGGATGTCGCCCGCCTGGAACCCGACGAGGCTCGCGGCGACCCCGACCCCCAGGAGCACCACGCCGAGTTGCACGAGTCGAAGTACCGTCCGCGTGACGCTCGGCCGCTTGATCCGGCGCGCGACCGTTCGACCCGCGAGGCGCACCGCCAGCTTCGACGCGGTCCACGTCACGGCGAGCACGACGAGCGCGAGCACCCAGCCGATGACCTCCGGGGGCAACCATGCGGGGAGCTCCACGCCGAACCAGTCCGACAGCGTCCTCCCGGCGGTCGCCCCGCTCCCACCGCCCGCGGTCTCGGTCCCCGTCTGCTGCCCGATAGTCACGTCACAGCCGTCTCACCCACCCCCGATAAAACGCACGGCGTCGCCGTCGGGCAAAGAACGAAGCCCACCGGCCACCAAGCACTACTATGGTACGTGACAGCACACCGCGATTCGAGGTCTGTGATCAGGGTGCGGACGTCGACCACGTCATCTCGGGGTTCGCCGCGTACGGCCTCGCCGGGCTCACGGCCGTCGATTACCTCCGAGAGCGACTCGAACTCGAGGCCTGTGGGTACGTCACCACGGACGCTCTCCCGACCATCACGCCGTTCGAGGACGGACGCCCGCACCACCACACGCGCATCCTGACCCGAGACGACCTCGACCTCGCCGTCCTCCACGGTGGCCTGTTCGTCCCGAACTCGGTAGCGAAACCGTTCACCGACGCGATACTCGACTGGACCGAGTCCGCGAGCGTCGACGAGGTCGCCGTCCTGAGCGGTGTGCCGATACCGCACGGCCCCGACGACCACCGGACGTTCCACGTGTCGACGCGTGACTACTTCCACGCTCGCGTCGCGGACGCGGACCCGGCGCTCGACGGGATGGGGAACGGTTTCCTCGACGGTGTCGACGCCGCGCTCGTCGAACGCGGGATGGTGAGCGACCTCGCCGTCGGCGTCTTCCTCACGCCAGTCCACGACCGCGTCCCGGACGTCGACGCCGCGATCAGACTCGTCGACACCATCACGCGCCTCTACGACCTCGACGTCGACACCGGGCCGCTGGAGGCGTTCGCCGCGGACGTCGCAGCGTACTACGAGCGCCTCCACGAGCGCCTCGAAGCCATCCCGGACGACGAACGCCCCGAGGACCGGATGTTCAACTGAGCTACGACTCCGCCCCGGCGTCGTCGACTGCGAAGAAACGACGGACTACGCGGACGGACAGAGACCGCGGATCCCTTGGCCTACAGTTCCACGCCGCTCGGGATGAGCGAGTGATTCCGCAGCAGGTTCCCCGCGTTGTCGTACACGAGGAACGTCGACTTCTCGTAGGACACGAAGTCCTCGCCGCCGAGCGCGATGTCGACGCGGTACTCGCCGTCGTCCCCGGCCTGCTCGCCGTACCGGCGCGCGGCCGTGATGAACGTCCCGACGTCCTCCGCGTCCTCGTTCAGTTCCAGCACGAAGTCCCCGGTCAAGCGGTTCGTGACGCTCACCACGCCGACGGCGTCGTCGTCGCCGACGTCGTCCTTGTACCGGAACGCGACGTCCGTCTCCTCGGCCGGAAGCGGATTCCCGTCCGGGTCTGTGAGGCGCTCCTCGAGCGTCGCTACGGGGCCCTCGAAATCGATCGATACCGTCGGCTTGGAGGGCTCACCGTCGTCGTCCACCCAGTCGACGTTGCTCACGTCCAGCGTGAAGTAGTCGCGCCTCATTCCACGAACGGCCTTTAGGTATCCCCCCGTATGAACGTAACGCCCGCCGCCGACCCGGCCGGTACCGGAACCTGACGGCTCCGGTCGCACGACCGCGGCTTCGCTCGCGGGAGTCGCGGGTATCCGATACGCTTTACTCGCCGCCCCGACGCGTGTGGGTATGGTCTGGGTGAAGTCGGAGTACGCCGAGGAACTCGCGGTCCTCGTGACGTGGCTGTCGGCGCTCGTCCCGTGGTCTATCTCCTACGGGTCGTTCGCGGTCACGTCCGGACAGGACCTCACGCTCGTCATCCTCCGGTTCCCGTTCGTCGGCATTCGCTACCAGCTAGGGGTACAGATTCTCGGTGGGACGTCCGTGAAGACACCGCTCCAGTTCCGCCAGGAGGTCGTGAACGCCGGCGGCGGCGCGCTCTCGCAGGTCCCGGGATACGACCTCTGGCTCGTCGGGGTCGCGTTGCTCGCCGTCGCGGTCGTCGTATCGCTCCTGATGTACTTCGAGGTCGACGCCGCACTCGACGCCATCCCCACGGACCCGGTCCGGGTCCTCGGCGCGCTCCTCCTCGGCGTCGCCGTCGTCCTCCTCGGGTCGACGTACGTGCTGTTCACGACCCAGGCGGCGCTGTTCGTGCCGTTCGGGGTGTTCCTCCAGCTCGCGTTCGGCATCATCCTCCTCCGAGTCGACCGGACCGACGTCGACGGCCCGGACGCGAACGCCGACTCCGCCTGATGCGACGCCGATTTCGTTTGCCGTGAACCCATAGCCAGAAACGGGTTCGATAGCAATCATCTCCTACCCACATGGCCGCCTGATTTAAGTCGACGCTCCACTTATGACCCGAAAACCGGCGGTTCCTGCTCTTCGACGATGTCCGGACACCCACACGAACGACGCGACGACGCCCCTTCCCACGAACGGATCCAGTCAGCGGACGCCACGTCACCGGAGTCACGACTCGCGGGACTCAAGCGTCGCGTCGTCCGGACCGTCCAGATGCTGCGCGGGACCACCATCGATCACTCGCGGTACGACCCCGCCGAACACGGTCGGCTCGTGAACTTCGACGGGCTCGACGACTACGAGGAGGTGAACCGGTACTGGGTGAACCCGCCGTTCGCGTTCGTCTCCATCAATCACAACGAGAGCGCGAACGAGCACCTCTACTACGTCGTCGAACCGGAACTCGACGAGTACGAGCACGCGCTCCTCGAGACGCTGTTCGAGGACGTCCGCGACCCGCTCGTGTACCGACGCGACATCGAGATGAACGACACCGAGGTCGTGCTCGACGAAGCGCTCCACGAGCACCTGGAACGGTACGGCGCGGACGTCGACATGACGACGTACTACAAGCTCTACTACTACCTCTGGCGCGCGTTCAGGGGGTACGGGAAGCTCGACCCCGTGATGCACGACCCGCACGTCGAGGACATCTCGTGTGACGGCTACGACCTCCCGCTGTTCGTGTACCACGACGAGTACACGGACATCGAGACGAACGTCCAGTTCGACCAGGAGTCCCTCGACAACTTCGTCGTCCGGCTCGCCCAGCACTCCGGCCGCCACATCAGTATCGGCGACCCGATGGTCGAGACCACGCTCCCGGACGGCTCGCGCGCCGAACTCGCACTCGGCGAGGAGGTCACTCCCAGGGGGTCCGCGTTCACCATCCGGAAGTACGCCGACGAGCCGTTCACGCCCATCGACCTCCTCGATTACGGGACGTTCAACATCGACCAGATGGCGTACCTGTGGCTCGCCATCGAGCACAACAAGAGCCTCATCTTCGCCGGCGGGACCGCGTCCGGGAAGACGACGTCGATGAACGCCATCTCGATGTTCATCCCACCGCGATCGAAGGTCCTCAGCATCGAGGACACGCGCGAACTCTCCTTGTACCACGACAACTGGCTGTCGAGCATCACCAGAGAGCGCCTCCACGAAGGCACGGACGTCACGATGTACGACCTCCTGCGCTCCGCGCTCCGGCATCGCCCCGAGTACATCATCGTCGGCGAGGTCCGCGGGGAGGAAGCCATCACGCTCTTCCAGGCGATGAACACCGGGCACACGACGTACTCGACGATGCACGCCGACTCCGTCCGCACCGTCATCAATCGCCTGGAGAACGAACCGATCAACGTCCCGCGGTCGATGGTCCAATCGCTCGACATCCTCTGCGTGCAGACGCTCACGCGGATGGACGACGAGCGCGTCCGCCGGAACAAGACCATCGCGGAGATAGAAGGCATCGACCAGCGGACGGGCGAGCTCGACTACTCGACGGCGTTCACGTGGTCGCCCGACGACGACCAGTTCTCGTCGTCGGGGAGCTCGCTCCTGGACGAGATCCGCGAGGACCGCGGCTGGAACCAGGAGGAACTCCTCACCGAACTCCGGAACCGCCGGCGGTTCCTCGAGTACCTCTGGGAGCGCGACATCACGGACTACCGGCGGTTCACCGCGCTCATCAACGAGTACTACGCCGACCCCGAGCGCGCGCTCGACCGCATCGAGGACGTCGTCGGGTCGACGGACGCCGCGGACGAGGAGGACAGTGACGACGGACTGGACGTGACCCTCGCCGAGGGCGACTGACGCATGTCGTGGGCGAACTGGCTCCCGCTCGCGCTCGCCATCGCGCTCGCGCTCCCCGTCGCGCTCGCGCCGTACTCGGCGTACGCGAACCGCATCGTCAGTCGCTTCGCGCTCGTCGGGTTCGGGACGTACGTCGAACGCATCGACCGGAAGAAGACCCAGCGCAAGAACACGCTACGCGCCGCGCACCTGTCGACGACGTACCGCATCTACGCCGCGAAGACCATCTTCTACGCGACCGTGATGGCGGTCGTCGGGTCGCTGTCGGGGATGTACTTCATCTGGGGGTCCTTCGCCGTCCTCGCCATCGACCAGGAGACCATCACGAGCACGCTCCCCCGGCAACTGCACGTCCTCGCGGACTTCACGGGCCTGCCGTCGTTGACGATCTACGAACTGTTCGTGTTGATGCTCGTGACGAGCGCGACCGTCGGGATCGTCTTCGGCGGGTTGACGTACTGGCTGCGGTGGTGGTATCCGTCGTACAAGGCCGACGAGCGCGCGCGCCGCATCGAGGCGTCGCTCCCGCGAACCATCGCGTTCGTGTACGCGCTCAGTCGCTCCGGGATGGAGTTCCCGAAGGTGATGCGCATCCTCGCGGACAACAAGGCGGTGTACGGGGACGCGGCCGACGAGGTGAACGTCGCGGTCCGGAACATGGACATGTTCGGACAGGACATGATATCGGCCATCCACACGATGGCACATCGGACGCCGAGCGGCCAGTTCAAGGAGTTCTCGGAGAACCTCGCGAGCGTCCTCCAGTCCGGCCGGTCGTTGTCGTCGTTCCTCCAGCAGCAGTACCAGGATTACCAGGAGGAGGCCGAGAGCCAGCAGGAGAAGTTACTCGACCTGCTCGCGACGCTCGCGGAGGTGTACGTCACCGGCCTGGTCGCAGGACCACTCTTCCTCATCACGATACTGGTCGTCATCGGTATCGCGGTCGGTGACACCCTCGAGCCCCTGCAGGTGCTCGTGTACGTCATCGTCCCGAGCGCGAACCTCCTGTTCATCATCTACCTGTCGTCGGCGACGGACACCATCAGTCAGATACAGCGCATCGACGACATCGACGACCCCATCGAGACGATGACTGACGTGCGGCGCGCGAAGGACACGCGAACCGACGGCGGCGTCGAGGCAGGGCGCGAGCGCGATTCGCAGGCGGGCATGGAACGCTTGCTCCTGTATCGTCGGTTCCGCTGGCTCGGCCGCAAGCTCGGGAATCCCGGCCGAACGGTCATCGAACGACCGACGGCGTTGTTCTGGGCGACCGTCCCCATCGTGCTCGTGGTGACCGCGATCCGGTTCCCGCAGACGCTCGTGGACGGACAGGTCTCGATCCGCGCGTTCGACGACCTGCTCGTGCAGGGGACGCTGTTCGTCGTCGGGACGTTCGCCATCGCGTTCGAGGTGCATCGACGTCGCCTGGAGGCGATCGAGTCCGCGGTCCCGGACCTCATGGATCGCCTGGCGAGCGTGAACGAGGCAGGGATGACCGTCGTGCAGTCCATCGAGCGCGTCCAACGCAGCGAACTCGGGGCGCTCGACCCGGAGATAGAGCGCGTGTGGCGCGACATCGAGTGGGGCGCGGACGTCGAGACCGCGCTGAAGCGCTTCGAGGCGCGCCTCCGCACACAGATAATCTCCCGGGTCGTCACGCTGACGACGAAGGCGATGAACGCGAGCGGCGACCTGTCGACGGTGCTGCGTATCGCGGGGTCGCAAGCGAAGGCGGACCGGCGACTGAAGCAACGCCGGAAGCAGGAGATGTTGACGTACATGGTCGTCGTGTACGTGTCGTTCTTCGTGTTCCTGTTCATCATCGGCGTGCTGTCGACGGTCCTCATCCCGAACCTCCCCGACGGCGGGACGGGCGCGGCGTTGAACGGGACGGGGAGTGGCGCTGGGGCTGGGGGCGCTGGCGTGGGTGCCGTCGGCGGTATCGGTGGTGGCGGCGTGAACACGGAGGCGTACACGCTGCTTTTCTTCCACTCGACGCTCGTCCAGGGACTGCTCTCGGGGCTCATCGCGGGCCAGCTGTCGACGGGCGACATCCGCGGTGGCGCGAAGCACGCGGCGGTCCTGCTCGCCATCGCGTACGGCGTCTTCCTCCTCTTCATCTGACCCGCGGGGGTCGGTCGGCGGAACCGCGGGCGTTATTGGTGTCGTGGCCGGAGCGAGTGACATGGACCGGTCTCGCGAACGAACCCGCGACGTCTACGACCGCATCGCGGCGCACTTCTCGTCGACGCGCGAGTACCCGTGGCCGGAGGTGGAGTCGTTCCTCGCGGACCGCGAGGGCGCTCTCGGCCTGGACGTCGGTTGCGGGAACGGCCGGCACGCGGAGGAACTCGTCGACGCGTGCGACCGCGTCGTGGGCGTGGACGCGAGCCGGGGTCTCCTCGAGACGGCCGAGGAGCGAGCGACCGAGCGGGCGTACGAGGCATCGGTCGCGTTCGTCCAGGGGGATGCCTCTCGACTCCCGGTCTCGACCGACAGCGTGGACCTCGCGGTGTACGTCGCGACGCTACATCACCTGCCGGACCGCGAGCGTCGCGTCCGGAGCCTCGACGAACTCGGGCGCGTCCTCTCACCGGACGGCGCGGCGCTCGTGAGCGCGTGGTCGACGGCACACGACACGTTCGAGGCGGCGAGCGCGGACGACGACGTCGGGTTCGACACGACCGTCGACTGGACGCTCCCCGGCGGCGAAACGGTCCCGCGGTTCTACCACGTC
This sequence comes from Halorubellus salinus, assembly GCF_020567525.1. Lineage (GTDB taxonomy): Archaea > Halobacteriota > Halobacteria > Halobacteriales > Natrialbaceae > Halorubellus > Halorubellus salinus. The sequence goes on along the minus strand of NZ_JAJCVI010000001.1, from coordinate 613,462 downwards.
TACTCGCCCGCGGAGTTCGAACGCGACCTCGCGGGGAGCGCACTCACCGTCGAGGAGCCGTTCCAATCCAGCGGAAATTGTTACTCTATCGTCAGGTCCGAACGGAAAACATCTTAAGGCCTCACTACGAAGCACTCTGTGCGCACACCCGTTGGTGTGGGACCTACGCGTCTCGGGGGCCCTCGCGCACGGCTCCCGAGGCACAGCGCACCACGCGCTGTCTCCAATCGTAACCATCAAATGCGAGCGACGGCTCCGTCGAAACGAGTGCCGGCGCGCCGGTCGACGACACCGTCGTCTTCGAACACGGCGAGCCAGGCCACGCGCACCGGTGGTCTAATGGTAAGACCTTGGCCTTCCAAGCCAATGATCCGGGTTCGATTCCCGGCTGGTGCACTTCTCCAGCACACTCCGAGCGAGGAGCGGTAGCGACGAGCGAGGCGTGCTGGAGAAGTGCGGAACGCGGTGAATCGAAGCCTACCAGTCGCGCGCAGCGACCCCAGTGAGCGAGCACGTCTGGTTTCGGTTCGATTCCCGGCTGGTGCACTCCCTTCGGTCGTACACCAGCCGACGTTCACCTCGCGTTGCCCGGTGAACTCCCGGCTGGTGCGCTTCTCGCTGGCCGTGTCGACGAGTCAGAGGCGTGTCGACGCGGTGGTCAGATCGTGCCGGGGACGTACGTCATGATGACGCTCTCGTACGGTTTGCTCGTCGACTTGCTCTGGACGGCTTCGTCGTCCGCGTAGAACGTCGCTTCGAGCGGGACGTTCTGTTGGGGGCCTTTCTTGATGGTGACGCGGAGGTTGCCCGGGAACGGGTGGGACCATTCGATGGTGTCGTCGCCCTGTCCGCCGATCTTCTCGTGGCCCCCGTCGGTGTCGATGGTGCTGCTCCAGGAGTCCTCGGTGTCGATCTCGAGCGTGACTGCGTCGGGGCGCTCGCCTTGGTCGCCGGTACAGCCGGCGATCGCGGCGAGTGCGGGCGTTGCGGTGGCTGCGAGGAGGGTGCGTCGGTGCATCGTTACAGCCCGAAACCTGTGAACGCAAGAACATGAGTGGTTCGGTCGGGCTGCGACGCGGCGAGGGGGGAGCGCGCCCGCGTTCAGTAGACGTCGGCGAGGAACTCGTGGACGGCGTCGTTGACAGGAGCGGGCCGTTCGAGGTTCACGGAGTGGCCGGCGTCCGGTATCGTGACGCGGCGGGCGTCGAGCGCGTCGGCGAGTGGCTCGGAGCGCTCGGGCTCCAGGGCGACGTCCTCTTCGCCGTGGACGACGAGCGCGGGCGCGTCGATGGCCGCGAGTTCCGCGGTGAAGTCCGGGCGATGGAGCCACGACTCGACCTCCTGGTAGACGGCTTCACCCGGATAGGTCAGCCAGCGGTCGACCCAGTCGTCGACGAGTCCGGGACGGTCCTCGTTCGTGGTCGCCCCGAACAGGATGTGCTTGATGACGTCCGCCAGCTGCTCGGGGACCGCGTCGGCCTCGCGTGCCGTCTCGATCATCTCCTCGTACCGCGCGGTCTCCTCGTCGCCGTGCGGCCCGGCTGTCGTCGAAATCAGGACGAGACCGTCGACGCGCTCGGGGTACCGCTCGGCGAACCGGAGCGCCATGAACCCGCCCATCGACATCCCGCCGAGGACGCAGGAGTCGATGCCCTTCGCGTCCATGAGCGCCGCGCAGTCGTCGGCGAGACCGTAGAGGTCGTACGCGTCGGCGTACCGGTCGGTTCGAGCGCGGAGGTCGTACGCGACCACGCGATGGTCGGCGGCGAGCGCGTCGACCTGCGGGTCGAACATCGTCCGGTCCATGAGCGTGCCGTGCGCGAGGACGACGGGCGGGCCGTCGCCGCGGTCGGTCGCGACGGTGTCCGCGCGGGTCCGGTACCGGTCGGTGCCGCGGTCGGCTGGTGGGGTCATGGGCTCGCTTCTCACCGGACCGTCTTATTCCTTGAGTGGAACGTGAGGACAGACCCGGCGAGCGCCCGATTGCGGGCGTTCTGGCGCGAACGTGGAGGGGGTGGCGTCAGCGGAGGGGCCGAGGTGGTCGTGGTCCGTCGGGCGTCAACCGGTGTGTTGCCGAGCGTCGAAGGTCGTCCGGGACCGTGGGCGAGACCGACCGCTGGTCGACGCCGGATTCGGCCGCGCTCACACGTCTCACTCGGCGTCCGACGGTTTCGGGAGCCAGACGATGGGGACGTCCTCCCACGCCCAGCGTTCTTCGGGATAGTCTGCGATCTCCCAGAAGCTCCGCGGCCAGGTGCCGACGGCGTCGTGGATGGCGTCGTAGGTCAGGGTGCTCTCGCCGTCGAGGACGAGTCGCCAGCGCCGTTCGAACTCGGCGCGGTCGAACGCGTCGGGGTCCTTGCCGTGGGCGACGGGGTCGTCGAGGATGCGCTGGAGGTGCCGCCGGTAGCCGTCGTTGACGTACCCGAGGACGAGGTGGCCGCCGGGTTCGACGGCGTCGTAGAGCGCGCGTAGCGCCGCCGCGGAGTCGGCGACGTAGCTCATCGTCCCGTAGCAGAGCACGCACTCGAACTGGCGGTCCGGGTCGAAGTCCGGGAGCGCGGCCTGTTCGAAGGTGGCGTTCCCGACGGCGTCGCGAGCTGCGCGGTCGCGGTTCTCGGCGACGATGGACGCGGCGGCGTCGTACCCGTACACCGTCGTCTCGGGGTGCTCGCGGGCGACGTGGAAGGCGACGACGCCGGGCCCGCACCCGACGTCTGCGAACGACTCGGGGACGCCCTTCGCGTCGAAGAACTGTGCGAGGAGGTCGCGGACGTGGTGCGTGCTCGGGGTGGCGGACTCGCGGTCGGTCTCGTCGGCGTCGCGCCAGAACGCGTTCCAGTCGATAGTCTCGGTGTGGCTGGCGTCGCTACCGGTCGATGGGTCTGATGTTTCTGTCATGTTGGCGTGGCAGTCGCTGGTCGGTCGGTCGTCGTACGAGGCCGTTTTCGGGGGTCGAGGTGGTCCTACGTCGGCTTCAAAGGATAGCTGGCGCTACCGGATAATATTTTTCAATTCCGTTAACAGTACTCTTCACTTACAAATTCGAAGGCAGGGTATTTATACGTTTTGGACGGATTCGACCGCTACCCCAGACGGACAATAGAGGCACTCTAACGCAGGTCTAGAAGCGTCAGTCCGGGGTCACTTCTCGGCTGGCTCGTGGGGCTCGTGGCGAACACGGTACGTACACGTCGCGACGTCACCATCAACCGCAGCTCCAGAACTGGCGTCGAGGGGCGCCTCACCACCGTCAGAACCGACTTCGTCCACACCGACCACGTCGTACAGGCGCAGCTCGCGTTCCTGTCTCGTGCGCACCGGCACGTCGTAGTGCTCGTTCTCGTACCCGAGGTCGTCACCGGCCTCGCGCGTCTCCGCGACGAACTCGCGGTGCGCTTCGAGGCGCGAGGCGTTCACGTCCCGCGACACCGCCGGCGCCTCGTTCGCGCGGTCCGCGAACGCCTCCACGAACCCCGGGTCGCGCTCCACGCCCACCGAGTTCCGACCCGCGGCCATCGCCGCCAGACTCGTCGTCCCCGTCCCCCAGAACGGGTCCAGGACCGTCTCCCCGTACACCGAGTACATACAGACCAGCCGATACGGCAGTTCGAGCGGGAACGCGCCCGAGCGCTCCCGGAGCGAGTCGTCCGCGAGCGTCTGGCGCTCCCCGCCGACGTCGGTCCACACGTCGCTGAACCACCGGTTGCGTTCCTCCCAGAAGTACGCCGACTCGTAGCGCGCGTCGTCCCCCGGCGGGTACGACCGGGACTCGCCGTTCCGGAACACGAGCACGTACTCGTGCTCTAAGGTCACGTACGCGTTCGGCGGCACCATCCCGCTCCCCATGAACTTCGCCGCCGAGTTCACCGGCTTCCGCCAGAGGACGTCCGGGAGCGGGTCGAACCCGAGGTCCGCGAACGCCTCCAGGACGCGAGCGTGATTCTGGTAGACGCGGAACCGGTCGCCGACCGACCGCGTCGCGTCGCCGACGTTCACGCACGCGATGCCGCCCGGCGCGAGCACGCGCTCGACCTCCGCCCACACGTCGCTGAGGACGTCGTGCATCCGTTCGAACGCCGCCTGGCCGTCGCCCGCGTCGAGCGCATCGCCGATAGCGGGGTCGAGCGCGGCGAACACGTCGTCCCACATCTCGATCATCGGGTACGGCGGTGACGTCACGACCAGGTCCACGCTGTCCGCGTCGAGGTCCGACAGGTCACGCGCGTCCCCGACGTGGACGCGATGCGTCGTCTCCATCACTCACCCACTCCCCACGCCACACATATAGGTGGTTCTCCACGACCGCACGCCGACGGCGGACCGCGAACCGGCGACCGCCAGCGTCGAATCACCCGTCTCGCCCACCGTCGCGTCCATAGTCGTCGCGTCCCCAGTCGTCGCGTGCGAGCCCGTAGCAGACCATGTCGCGGTGCTCGCCGTCGACGAACATGTAGTCCCGGCGGACGCCCTCGCGCTCGAACCCGAAGGACTCGAGGAGGGCGCGCGAGGCGTCGTTGCTCGCGAACGCCTCCGCGCCGATCGCGGGAGTCGGGTACTCGCGGAACGTCCAGTCGACGACGAGGCCGACGGCCTCGCGGCCGTATCCCTCGCCGTGGTACTCGCCGGCGAGCCAGTACGCGACGTTCGGCCGCTTGTATGACACCTCGCCGACGTGAACGGTACCGAGGCGTTCGACGGCGTCGCCGTCGACCCCGCCACGACCGGCGTCGTCGCCGTCGAGACACACGAGGAGGTCGTGGCCGTCGTCGTCGTCGTCGCTCGCAGCCATCGTCGTCCGGCTCGTCAACGGGTTCCCGAGCCCGTATCGGATCTCGGGGTTGGCGCGCGACCGCTGGACGAACGCGACGTCCTCCTCCTCGAGCGTCCGCAGCGTCACTCGTTCGCCGGTCGCGACCAGTGCACCAGGCATGCCCGCACCGTCAGGCGTGAGGCGAATAAGCCTTCCTCCGGGATGCCAGCGACGCACGGGTAGCGGCCGCGGCGAAAGGCACACCACGCTGGCCGACGAACGCCGACGCGTGCACTGCGAGGTCATCGGATGGCCCGAGGACGCGCCGACGCTCCGCCTGGACTACCGCGAGTTCGGGTACGCCGGGAAGTTCGCGATGTCCTCGACCGGGAAGGCCGTCTGTCACGACCACCCCGAACCGGTGGCGGACACTCACGACGACCCCGCGGCCGCGTTCGCCGGCCGGGACAGCGACGACTACGCGACCGACGTCCTCGCCGCGGTCGCGTTCAACGAGGACCGCACCGACGACGGCGTCCTCTGGCTGCGCTACGTGACCGTGCGCGCCGACCGCCGCGGCGACGGCCTCGGCCCGCGACTGCTCGCGTTCGTCCGCGACCGGGCGCTCGACCGCGGCTACGAGCGGCTCCGCATCGCCGTCAACAACCCCTACAGCTACGAGGCGCTGTACAAGACCGGGTTCGCGTACACCGGTCGCGAGACCGGCATCGCCGAACTCGTCCTCGAACACCCCGAGAGGGGCGCGCTCGACGCGGCGACCCAAGGCGACGACGTCGGCGGAGCGAGCACGGCCGACGCTGCGGCACGCTACCGCGAAGGCCTGGCGGCGTTCGCCGACCGCGACGACCTCAGCGCGAACGAACGCGAGTTCGTCGCCGAGAAACGCGAGCGCGGTCCGCCCGCGACGACGCGGTGACCTCCCCGCCCGCGTCGCTCCCCCTCGCCGGGTTCTATCCCTTGATGTTGCAGACGGGGAACGTCCGCGCGACCTTGTCGCCGATGCCGAGCGCGTCGCTGACGCGCACGACCTCGTCGACGTCCTTGTAGACGCCCGGGGCCTCCTCCGCGATGGTGGCGCCCGACTGCGCCTTCACGTAGACGTGGTCCTGCTCGCGGAGGTCCGTCTGGACGTCGCCGCCCCAGTAGTCCTGCTTCGCCTGCGTGCGACTCATCGTCCGCCCCGCACCGTGTGCAGTCGACCCGAACGTCTCGGCGAGCGAATTCTCGCCACCCCGCAGCACGTAGCTGCCCGCGCCCATGCTCCCCGGGATGATGACCGGCTGGCCGACGTCCCGATAGGCCGCCGGGAGCTCCGGGCGTCCTGCGGGGAACGCGCGCGTCGCACCCTTCCGATGCACGAACAGCTCCTTCTCCGCCCGCTCGACGGCTTCGGCGTCTCGCACTGGTCGACCCTCCGGCCCGACCCCCACCTCGTGAACCTCCTTCTTCGCGATGTTGTGTGCGACGTCGTACAGGAGCTCCATCTCCATCGCCTCCCAGTCGCGGTCGAACACGTCCTCGAACACCTGGCGCGTCCGATGCATGATGAGCTGGCGGTTCACCCACGCGAAGTTGATGCACGCACACATCGCGCCGTAGTAGTCGTCCGCGAGCTGGCTCCCCGCGGGCGCCGCCGCCAGGTCGCGGTCCGGGAGCTGGTCGACGAACCCCGAGTGGCGCTTCTCGATGTCGCGCACGTAATCCTGGCACGTCTGATGGCCGAGCCCGCGACTCCCGCAGTGGATGAGCACCACGACCTGGTCCTCGACGAGCCCGAACTCCTCGGCGACGTCCTCGCGGAACACGTCCGTCACGCGCTGGACCTCTAGGAAGTGATTCCCAGACCCGAGCGACCCGACCTGTTTCCGGCCGCGCTCCTTGGCCTCCTCGGGGACCTTCGACGGCTCCGCGTCCGGCCGCTTCCCCTCGTCCTCGCAGTGCGCGAGGTCTCCGGGGACCGCCCAGTCCTCCGCGAGCGCCCACTCCACGCCCCCCTGGAGGATGCGGTTCACGTTCGCGACCGACCCCTCGAAGATACCACCCGCGCCCAGCCCCGTCGGGACGTTCTCGAACAGCGCCTCCACGAGCTCCTCCTCGCGGCCCTGGACGTCCTCGTACCGGAGGTTAGTCTTCATCATCCTCACGCCACAATTTATATCGAATCCGACAGCTCCGGGCGAGATACAGCCGTTCTCGGCGTCGGTCGCACCGACGCCGCCGACGGGGAACCCGTACCCCTGATGGGCGTCCGGCATCGCGAGCGCGTACTTCTGGATGCCGGGGAGGTGCGTCGCGTTCTTGAGCTGCTGGAGGCTCATGTCGTCGCTGATCTCGTCGAGGAGCGTCTCGCTCGCGAGGACGCGCGCCGGCGCTCGCATCCCCTCGCTCTCGTCCTGGAGGATCTCCCAGACGTAGTCTCGGACCTTGTGGAGCGTGATGCCGTCGGCGTCGTACGTGGTCATACCCTAGCAGTCGCTCGCACCGGCGGAATAGGTTTCGTCTACGCGGCTGGGTCCTCGGCTGCGCGCTCTTCGCCTCCGGGTGCGTCCGCGTCGTCGTCGCCGAACACGGCGTCGAGCGAGTACGGGCCGGCGCCGGTTATCATGAGTGCGGACGCGAGCCCGAACAGCGAGAGGTGCGCGAGCACCGGGTCGTCGGGGAGCCCGAACAGCGTGAGCGTGAACAGCCCGAGCGAGAGCGCGGCGGTCGCGCGGGTGTAGAGGCCGACGGCGAGGACGACGCCGACCGCGACCTCGGCGAGTGCGGCGCCGACGACCCAGAGTTCGGGCGCGACGGGGACGACCGCGGTGAGGTCGTACTTCGCGACGACGGCGAGCGCGTACCCGGGGTTGAGGAGCTTCTCGACGAGCCCGAGGTAGACGAACGTCACCGCGAGCGAGAGCCTGATGGCGACGGGGACGAGCGGCGTCGCGGGGGCGACTCGTTCGCGGAAGCGCACCGCGCGGTCGTGGATGGGGTCGATGCGGCCGTACGTGCTGTCGTCGTCCGCGGCGAGGCGTTCGAGGACGTCGTCGGCGCTCGGGCGGCCGCCCCCCAGCGCGACGAGTGCGAGGAACCCGCCGACGTACTCGAACTGGAGGAGGAGTGCGGGTTCGACGGCGAGGCCGTACGCGTAGAGTGCAAGGCCGACGGCGGCGACGAAGCGCGTCGCGAGCCCGAACAACAGCAGGAACCCGAGTCCGATGAACAGGAGGCGTGCGTCGCTCTCGACGAGCGGCGTGAAGTAGTACCCGCTGAAGCCGGCGCCGACGAGCGGGATGCCGATGGCGAGCCGGAGGAGCCACGGGAGGAGGTCGCGGTAATCGGTCATCGCGTCGGCGAACAGCGCCCGGTCGCGCTCGAACGGCTGGAAACGCTCGTACGCGAGCACGCCGGCGACGGCGGCGAGCGCGCTCCCGCCGAGGATCGCGGCGTGCTCGGGGACCGCGACCGTGTTCGCGACGAACGAGACGATGGATGCGACGTCCGTGGGGTCGTCGACGACGTACCGGACGTGCGCGCTCGCCGTGCCGGCGAGCGTCGTGACCGCGAAGAGGGCCGCGAAGACTGCGGCGCGGCGCGTGGGACGCTTCATGGGCTACAGTTCGGTCCCGGTACGTAAACGCTCCACGACGGCTCTCGCGTACAGAGGGCGCCTCAGACGTCGAAGACGACGTACGCGTACCACTCGTCGTCGCGTTCCTCGACGACCATCTGCGAGAACGTCACCGCCTTCACTTCACGAGCGTCGACGTCCGCGAGGTCGACGCCGCGAGCGCTCGCTGCGAGGCGGTAGCGGGCCTCCTCGTGCGCCGTGTCGCCCGCGTCCATGCCACCGGGGTCGCTGTCGTCGACTCCGTCCACGTCGGCGTCGCTGTCGTCGACGAGTCGCGTGATGGTGACGTCGTTGTCGACGGGGAGGACGCCACGGACGTCGCGTTCGTAGATGAGGCGTCCGAGGTAGTCGTAGAGCAGTCCGTCGAGGTCCTCGGCCTCCCGCTCCACCGGGAAGCGCGTCCCGCCCGTCGGAGGAACGTCGTCGCACTGCGCGGCCGCGAGCCCGTCCGCGACCGCGGCGAACACCGCCCCCATCGACTCGCCGGTCGCCTCCACCGCCACGTCCGCCGTGTGCTCGCGGAGCGCGAACTCGCCCGTCATCGCCCCTCCGCGTCCGCGTCCGCGTCGGGACGTGTCGCCCCACGCGACCGGTCGCGCTCGCGCTCCACCGAGTCCACGTCCGAGAACGCCTCGTCCTCGTCCACGTCGACGTCCGCCTGTTCGCTCGCCTCGGCGTCGGCTCCGGCGTCCGGATCGCGAGTCTGGTCGCGCCACCGCCCGCTGGGTGCGCCCGCCGGGTCCACGTCCGCGGGCGTGTCGAACTCGCTCCCGAGCGACCCCTCGTTCCGCCCGGCCGCGACGTCCGACGGCGTGGCGTGCTCCTCGCCGAGCGTCCCGTCGAGCGTATCGTCCTCCACCGCATCCGGCGTCGCGTGCTCCCCGCCGAGCGTCTCGTCGGTCCGCGGGCGCTCCACGTCCCCCGGATGCGCGTCGGTCGCCCCGAGCGTCTCCTCCTCTCTATAGGACTCGACCTCGGACGGCACCGCCTCCTCACCCGCCGAATCGGGTTCCGCGTACGACTCGTACGCACCGCGGCGCTCCGCCGCGCTCGCGCCGCGACGCTGCCGTTCGCCGGCGTGCCCGTCCGGCGTCGCCTCCGCACCGACCGCCACCTCGGACGTCGCCGCGAGCTGCTCGAGTTCGTCGGCGGACAGACTCGACCGACCACTGGCGTCGCCCGACCCACCCGTCGCCACGCCGCTCGTCACGACCGTCCGGATGCCCTCGTCGACCGTCATGTCGACGTCCATCACGCGCTCGCTCGGCACGTGCACCAGATGCCCGCCCATCACGGGATTCGGCGCGAGCGGCAGGAACAACGTCACCAGGTCGCGTTCGCCAGCAGCGTCCTTCAGCGACCCCGCGGACTCGGCGGTGAGGAAGCCGAGCGTGTACGCACCCTCGTGGGGGAACTCGACGAGCTTCACGTCCCGGAAACTCTGCTGGTCGCTCTCCATCATCACGTCGCTCATCTCCCGGAAGCTCTCGTATATCGACCCGAACCCCGGGACGCGAGCGAGCGCCGCGTCCACGTAGTCGATGAACGTCTCCCCGTACCGGAACTGCGTGAGGAACCCGACGAGGAACACGATAGCGATCAGCACCCCGACCGCCGCCCCGATAAGGATCGGGCTCGCGCCCTGATTCCCGGTGACGTCCAGCAACGCCGTCATGTAGTTCAGGATGTACTGGACGACCGTCGCGAGCACGAGCACCGTCACGGCGAACGGCACCACGACCGCCAGCCCACCGATGAACGCGTCCCTGACCAGATCGACGACGCTCTGACCAGCCTCCCGCGGTGTCGAGTACTCCTCACCAGGAGACGGACTCATTGTCGCGTTCAACGCGTCGAATCCCGAAATGCGTTGCGGGACCCGTCCGCAGAACACCGGGAACCCGAAACGATACTTTGATTCGTTCAGTGTCGGAACGCCGAGACGTTCCCCCGATGACAGCGATACGTACCTCCAACCTCACCAAGCGGTTCGGCACGCTCACCGCGGTCGACCGCGTCGACCTCGAGATCGAGACCGGCGAGATATTCGGTTTCCTCGGCCACAACGGCGCCGGGAAGTCCACGCTCATCAACATCCTCCTCGACTTCGCTCGCCCGACCAGCGGCTCCGTCGAGGTGTTCGGCGTCGACTGCCAGGAACGCCCCGTCGCCGCCCGCGAACGCATGGGCGTCCTCCCCGAAGGCTACGACGTCTACGAGGACCTCACCGGCCGCGAGCACGTCCAGTTCGCGATGGAGTCGCGTGACGTCACCGGCGACCCGATGGACGTCCTCGAACGCGTCGGTATCGCCAACGACGCCGACCGGGACGCGACCGGGTACTCGAAGGGCATGCAGCAGCGGCTCGTCCTCGGGATGGCGCTCGTCGGCGACCCCGACCTCCTCATCCTCGACGAGCCGACGAGCGGCCTGGACCCGAACGGCGCGAAGGCGATGCGGGAGATAATCAAAGCGGAGAACGAGCGCGGCGCGACCGTGTTCTTCTCCAGTCACATCCTCGAGCAGGTCGAGAAGGTCTGCGACCGCGTCGGCATCATGCACGAGGGCGAACTCGCGGCGGTCGACACCATCGAGAACCTCAAGCAGACCGTCGGCGGCGGCACGAAACTCCTCATCACGACCGACGGTGACGCGGACAGCTGGGTGGAGACCGTCGAAGCGGTCGACGGCGTCGACAGCGCGTGGTGGGACGCCGAGTTCGACGGCGGGGACGCGGACGCGACCCGACTCGTCGTCACGTGCACGAACGACGCGAAGATGGACATCCTCGTCGCGCTCACCGAAGCCGGCGCGGACGTCCTCGACTTCACGACCGAGGAGCCGTCCCTCGAGGACCTGTTCGTCCAGTACACCGGAGGGCAAGCGTGATGACGTGGGCCGTCATCGCACGGAAAGAGTTCGAGGACGTCGTCGACCCGCGCTTCGGGAAGGCGGGGCTCGCCGCCGTCGCGCTCGTGTTCGTCCTCGGCGGGTACATCCTGCCGATGAACGTCCCCGAGCCGACGTCCGCACAGTACGCGAGCTACATGAACGGCGCCGTCTCCCTCGTCGTCCCCCTCTTCGGGCTGCTCATGGGGTACAAGACCATCGTCGCGGACCGCGCCGCCGGCCGCCTCACGCTCCTGTTCACCCTCCCCTACAGCCGCCGGGACGCCGTCCTCGGGAAGTACGTGGCGCGAGCGGGACTGCTCGCCGCCGCCGTCGCGACCGGCGTCCTCGCCGGCAGCTGGCTCGTGTACTATCCGTTCGGGAGCTTCGACGCCGTCGTCGTCCTCGGGTACCTCGCGGTCACGTGCTGTTACGGGCTCGCGTTCCTCGGCATCGGGTTCGCGATATCGACGCTCACCACGTCGAACCGCGTCGCGTCCGGCGCGACCTTCGGCGTATTCGTCCTGTTCGTCGTCCTCTGGGGGCAACTCCGCGGCGCGCTCGCCCTCGCGCTCGAGTACCTCGGGCTCGCCGACGGCTCGCTCCCCGACTGGGCGTTGTTCCTCCACGGCCTCGAACCCAGTCTCCTCTACAGTCGCGTCGTCACCGGGTTCTACGCGGACGTCACCACCGGCTCGTACTTCGGCCCGGACGCCGCCTGGTACCTCGGCGCCTGGCCCGCGCTCGTCGCACTGCTCGCGTGGACCGTCGCACCGCTCGCGCTCGGCTACGCTCGCTTCGAGGCGACCGACCTATGACACGACACCACCACCCCACGCCCCGCCCGAGCACCGCCGTCAGCCACGACCGCGCCCGCGACACCGAGGTGCACCGATGACCGACGCCGGTCGCGCCATTGCACGCACCGACCTCCGGATCGCGAAACGCTCGAAGGGCGTCTGGGCGACCGTCGCGCTGTTCGTCCTCTGCTTCGGCGGGCTCGCGTACGCCCTCACGTCGCTCTCCAGTCCGAGCGTCGACAACTACCTCGACGTCACCGCCACCGTCGCCTCCCTCCTCGCACCACTCGTCGGCATCGTCTTCGGCTACCAAGCCGTCGTCGCCGAACGCGAATCCGGCACCATCGCCCTCGCCCTCTCGCTCCCGCACTCGCGACGCGACATCATCACCGGGAAACTCGCCGCGCGCGCCCTCGTCCTCACGGCCGCGCTCACCACCGGTGCCATCACCGGCCTCGTCGTCCTCGCACTCCGCTACCCCACCATCCCACTCGCACGCTACCTCGGCCTCTACGCCACCACCCTCGCGTACACCATCGCGTTCCTCGCCCTCGGAACCGCGTTCTCCACGAGCATCACCACCTCGCGTCGCGTCATGGGCGCCGCCTTCGGCAGCTACATCACCCTCGTCATGCTCTGGTCCGACCTCGTCGACATCGTCGCCCTCCTCCTCTTCCGCTTCCGCCTCGACCCCAGTAGCTTCCCCCTCTGGGCCGAGACCCTCAAGTTCGCCACTCCCAGACCCCTCTACGCGTACCTCCTCGCCGACACCATCGACGTCGGCCCCGGCACCCCCGGCCTCGTCGTCGACACCCAATGGTTCGCCTCCCCCACGATTGCCGCCGCCATCCTCCTCGCCTGGCTCGCACTCCCCCCGACCCTCGCAGCGCTCCACTTCGACACCCAGGAACTCTGACCAACCACCTCCCCCACCACCACGAACACACCAACCACACCGAAAACACTCCCCAACCCCACCACACGCACAAACGAACCAGAATCGTAACGGCCGCCTGGGGACAGCCTATGCTGGTGCGAGCAGGGGCGAAGAAACGGCCGCCTGGGGGCGGCCGTATGCTCGTGCGAACAGGGGCGAAGAAACGGCCGCCTGGGGGCGGCCGTATGCTCGTGCGAGCCGTGCTGCCGATGGAATTATACCTGTGTGTCTCGGATTGCCATCCTAGTGAGCGTCAACGTCGACACACGCGTCATCGGACCCGGGAACGACGACCTGGTGACCGAGGCGTGGAAACTGAAGGAGGAGATTCGACGGGCCGAAGGCGTGCTCAAGCAGCGCCGGGACTTCTTCACGGACGCCTACCGTCGGTCGACGGTGCAGGCGTTCGTCGCGGACGGCATCGAGACCAAACTCATGGGGTTCGTCGCCGTGCGCCGCGACGGCTACATCCTCTTCCTCGCGGTCGCGCCCGAGCACCGCGGCGAGGACATCGGGAAGAAACTCGTCGCGCGCGTCGCCGACGACCACCGCACCGTCACGTGTCACGCGCGAACGACGAACGAGAACGCCCTCCAGTTCTACGAGCACCTCGGGTTCGAGGTGAAGCGCCGCATCGACAACTACTACGAGGACGGCGGCGACGCGTACTACCTCAAACTCGGCGACGACGGCGGCCTGACGACGCGGCTCCAGGAGATCCTCCGCGGCTGAAGCGACGGTTTGACCCTACGGCACGCTTATCGGGTAGTCCTGACCCCGGTCGTACATGAACGTCGATATCGACCCCGGGGTGCTCCTCCGGGAGAGCGTCCCCATCGCGGTCGTCGTCGCCGTCTGGGTCGCGCTGTCACTGCTCGGCGGGGCGGCCGCCGGGCCCGCGCTCCGGTACGCGGGCGTCGTGATGGCGCTCGGCTACGTGTTCGTCAGGAGTCGCTCGCTCGCCGACCGAACCGAGCGTGCGTCGCTGCCCGTGACGCCCGCTGCGTTGGTCCGCGCGAACGCGACCCCCGTCCTCGCCGCCGCACCGTGGTTCATCGCCGCACGCCTGCTCCCCGTGGTCGGCGATGGCTGGGAGGCACTCGGCCTGCCCGGCGGGTTCACCAGTCCCGCGCCCGCGCTCCAGTTCCTCGCGGCCGCCGTCGGATTCCTCACCGTCGTCCTCTACGTCGCCGTCTTCGCGCGAACGCACACCACAGGCGTCGGCGGGTCCGGCACCCAGCCGAGCGGTACCGACGCCGTCCCCGGCGACGACTGAATCCCCGAACGCGTTCGGAAACCTCGCCTCTTGCGTCACCGGTTGCCATACCGTTTAGAGGGCGGCGTCCATCGATGCGCGCATGGAGTACGACGACCCCGAACACGGCAAGGCGGTCGCTGAGCGAGCGCGCGAGTTCGTGCGCGAGGAAGTGATTCCGGTGGAGCGCGAGTACCTCGGCGAGACGAACGTCCCCGACGACGTCGTCGACGACCTCCGCGAGAAAGCCCGCGAGTACGACGTGTACGGCCCGCAGCTCCCCGAGGAGTACGGTGGGCTCGGGATGGACTTCCGCGCGATGCTCCCGGTGTTCGAGGAGGCGGGACGGAGCCTGCTCGGCGGGACCGCGATGCGGTGCGCGGCGCCCGACGAGGGCAACATGCATACCCTGGAGCACTTCGGGACGGACGAGCAACAGGAGCGCTGGCTGGCGCCGCTCGCGCGCGGCGACGCGAACTCCGGGTTCTGCATGACCGAACCGATGCAGGGCGGCGGGTCGGACCCGAAGATGCTGCAGACGAGTGCACGGAAGGACGAGGACGCCGGCGAGTGGGTCATCTCGGGGCACAAGTGGTGGACGACGGGCGGCGCCGACGCGGACGTGTTCCTCGTGATGGCGCGCTCGAACCCGGACGCGCACCCCTACGAGGGGACGAGCCTCGTCATCGTCCCGCGCGACACCGAGGGCGTGGAGGTCGTCCGGGACGTCCCGCACACGGGCGGGGAGCCCGTCGGGTCGAGTCACGCCGAGGTGAAGTTCCACGATGCCCGGGTCCCCGTGGAGAACACGCTCGGCCCCGAGGACGGCGGGTTCATGGTCGCGCAAGCGCGACTCGGTCCCGCCCGGTTGACTCACTGCATGCGGTTCGCGGGGATGGCCGACCGCGCGCTCGACATCGCCACCGCGTACGCGAGCGAACGCGAAGCGTTCGGCGAACCCCTCAGCGAGAAGCAAGCGCTCCGGCACGAGATCGCCGACCATCGGACGAGCCTGCACGCCGCGCGGACGATGATCCGGCACGCCGCCGACGGCATCGCCGACGGCGACGAGGCCCGCATCGAGGTGGCGATGGCGAAGACGTTCACCGCGAACGTCGCCCAGGACGCCGTCGACACCGCCGTCCAGGTCTGCGGCGGGAACGGCATCGGGAAGGACCTCCCGCTGGCGGACTTCTACGAGAACGTCCGCGCGTTCCGCATCGTCGACGGCGCCGACGAGGTCCACCGCCGCAGTATCGCACGCTGGGCGTTCGACGACCCCGATAACGAGGAGCTCGCGGGCATCACGCGCTACGACGACGAACTGTAGCGCGCACCGGACAGAGCCACGCAACCGCACGGGCCGAGTCCGGTCGTCAGTTGGAGAGCGTAGCGGGCGGCCGCGGCGGCTCGGCCGTCGTGAACTCGAAGCGCGCACCGCCGTCGGCGCTCTCCGCGCACTCCACCGACCAGCCGTGCGCTTGCACTATCTCGCGGACGACCGCGAGCCCGATGCCGGTTCCGTCGCCGTCGCTGACGCCGTACTCGAACAGGTCGTCGCGCGCGTCCACGGGGAGCCCGTCGCCGTCGTCGGCGATAGCGAACCCGTCGTCGGTGACGTCGACGCGGATGCGTGACGTGGAGGCGCCGTGGTCGACGGCGTTCCGGAAGCAGTTCTCGAACACGCGCCGGAGTCGCGACGGGTCCGCGCTCACGACCCCGTCGTCGTCGACCTCGACGGTCACGCGCTCGGGCAGGTCGACCGCGGACTGCGCGGACTCGGCGACGCCCGCGATGGAGACGTCGTGCGCGTCGACGTCGTGGTCGCCCTCTCGGGCGAGCGAGAGCACGTCGTCGATGAGCTCCGTCATCCGGGCGTGCGCCTCCGCGATCTCGTCGAGCCGCGGGTCGTCGAGGTCCGCCGCGAGGAGTTCGCGGTAGCCTTCGGCGACCGACAGCGGCCCGCGGAGGTCGTGGGCGACGACGCTCGCGAACTCGTCGAGCCGGTTCCGTTCCTGCTCGAGCTCGAGCTCGCGTTCCTTGAGTTCGGTGATGTCCGAGCTGATACCGCAGACGCCCTTCGGGTCGCCGTCGTCGTCGAACAGTGGGACCTTCACCGAGTAGTACGTCCGTCGTTCGCCGTCCCGGTACGCGTCCTCCTCGACCTCTATCGCGCGCTCCTCTTCCATCGCACGGCGGTCGTTCGCGCGGACCGCCTTGGCGAACTCGTCGTCCTGTAACTCCCAGTCGGTTCGCCCGACGAGCTCGCCGTCGTCGACGTCGACGACCTCGCGGAACCGTTCGTTCGCGAGCTCGTAGCGGCCCTCCCGGTCCTTGATGTAGACGATCGCGGTGGTGTTGTCGAGGATCGCCTGGAGTTGCTCGGTCGTCCGTTCGTACTCGCGTTCGCGGTCCAGGCGCTCGAACGCTTGCTCGACGTGCGTCGCGAGCAGTTCGGTGAGTTCCAGGTCGGGGGCCGTGAACGCGTTCGGTTCCGCGGCGATGGCCTGGAAGACGACGTCGTCGCCGACGGGGACGGAGACGGCCGACCGGAACGACGTCTGGTCGGGTGCGGCGTCGTCGGTCCGGGCGACGTCGTCGATGTGGAACGACTCCCCGCGCTGGTAGGTCTTCCCGAGGACGCCGTCGTCAAGCGCGGGGAGCGAGTCGGGTTCGTAGCTCGCCGCACCGAGTGGCTCGAAGCGGTCGTCGGTGGCTTCGTAGAGCCCGTAGACGTGGAATTCGAGGATGTCGTCGGCGGCGGAGAGGGCGGCGTCGACGACGGCGTCGCGCGAGGACGCACCCGCGATGTCGGCGGCGTGCTCGTGGAGTTGCGCGGTCTTCTCGCGGGTGCGTTCGAGTTCGCGTTCGGCGCGGGCGGCGTCGACGGCGTTCTCGACGCGGTTCGCGAGGAGCGCGTACTGTTCGCGCCCGCCCTTCTGGAGGTAGTCGGTGACGCCCGCGGAGATGGCGTCGGCGGCGACGGCCTCGCTGCCCTTGCCCGTGAAGAGGACGAACGGCACGTCGGCGTGGTCCTCGCGGACGGTCTTCAGGAACGCGAGGCCGGTCCGACGTTCCAGGTCGTAGTCGCTGACGACGCAGTCGACGTCGGCCTCGGCGAGCACGTCGAGCGCTTCGTCGGCTGTCGTCGCCGTCAGGACGCTGATGCGGTCGCTCTCGCGGTCGAGGAACGTCTCGGTGAGGTCCAGGAGGCTCTGTTGGTCGTCGACGCAGAGCACCTGAACGTCTCGCATATCGTGGGGCGTCGCCCGAGGTATGCAAGAAACGTTCGGTTCGCTACCACGACGCTCGCGCTATCGGCTTGCATACTCATGCCGTCGGCGTGCGACGCCGTGGACTGGCGATCGACGCTCGTCGATGTCGACTGGCCGGAACGGGCCGTCGGCACGGATCGGTCAGTACGCGTCGTCGGGGTCGTCGAGCTCGCCGGTCTGGACGTTCCAGAGCGTCGCGTACCGGCCGTCGGCGGCGAGCAGTTCGTCGTGACTGCCGCGTTCGACGACGGCGCCGTCCTCGAGGACGACGATGCGGTCGGCGTCCTTCACGGTCGAGAGCCGGTGCGCGATGGCGAACGTCGTGCGGTCGGCGGCGAGCTCGTCGAGACTCCGCTGGATGCGCAGTTCGGTCTCCGTGTCGACGTCCGAGGTGGCTTCGTCGAGCACGAGGATGGGTGGGTCCTGGAGGACGACGCGCGCGATGGCGAGCCGCTGGCGTTGCCCGCCCGAGAGCTTCACGCCCCGCTCGCCGACGCGCGTGTCGTAGCCCTCGGGGAGGTCCGCGATGAAGTCGTGCGCTTCCGCGAGCCTGGCGGCGCGCTCGACGGCGTCGCGGTCGGCGTCGAACCGCCCGTAGCGGACGTTCTCCGCGATGGTGCCGTCGAAGAGGAACGAGTCCTGGCCGACGTACCCGACGTGCTCGCGGAGCGACGCGAGCGTGACGTCGCGGACGTCGTGCCCGTCGACCGTGACCGCGCCCCCGTTCACGTCGTCAGATTGCGTCTGACGGGCTGACGGACGTGGTCCGTCAACGTCGTAGAGCCGCATGAGGAGCTTGAGGGTCGTGGACTTCCCGGCGCCCGTCGACCCGACGAGCGCGACGGTCTCGCCGGGGTCGGCGTCGATGGAGACGCCGTCCAGGACGGGTTCGTCCGCGCCGTCGTACGCGAACGTGACGTCGTCGTACCGGACGTGGCCGTCGACGTCCGCGAGCTCGATGGCGTCCTCGCGTTCGGTGACGTGCGGCGGGACGTCCATGAGACCGAACACGCGCTTCCCGCTCGCCTTCGCGTTCTCGTACCAGTCGACGATGTTCGACACCTGCGAGAGCGGCTGGACGAACCGCTGGGTCATGAACACGAAGATGACGAACTCGCCGACCGAGAGCGTCCCCGTCAGTGGCCCGGGCGGCCCCTGGAAGATCCAGAGGCCGCCGACGAGGAAGGTCGCGGCGAACGACAGCCCCGCGAGGAAGCTCATCCCGGGTCGGTAGAAGTACGAGAGCGTCAAGATGGACATGTTCGCGTCGTAGAGTTCGCGCGAGGCACCGCGGACGCGGTCGGTCTCGTGGGCTTCCGTCCCGGTGGTCTTCACGAGCTGGATGCCCGCGAGCCCGTTCTCCAGGCGCGTGTTGAGGTCGCCGACGGCTTCGCGGACGCGAGCGTACCGCGGTTCGGCCTTCCGCATGAACCAGAGCGTGAACGCTCCCATGAGGGGAACGAACACGAGCGTCACCGCGGCGAGCTGGGCGTTGTAGAAGAACAGGATGCCGGCGATACCGAGCACCATCACGACGAGCCGCAGGACCTCCGAGAGCGCGTCGTCGAGGAACGTCTCGAGGTTCGACGCGTCGTTGTTCAGGATGCTCATGACCTCGCCGGTCTCCTTGTCGTCGAAGAACGTCATGTCGAGGTCCTGCATCGCGCTGTAGGTGTCGGTGCGGACGGCGTGCATGACGCCGTGTGCGAACGTGTTCATCGTCACGCCCCACACCCAGCGCGCGGCGGTACCGACGACGAACGCGCCGACGATGAGCCACACGCTGAACCAGAACTGTTCGACCTGCGTGGTCGGAATCATCCCCGCGGGGACGAGCGGGAGGTTGTACCGGCTCGCGCCGTCCGGCGAGAAGACGGCGTCGATGGCGGTCCCGAGGACGACCGGCGGGAGGAGGAGTGCGGCACGGGAGACGAAGTTCGAGAGGATGCCCGCGAGCAGCCACGGCCACCGCGGGACGCCGTACTCGCGGAACAACCTGGCGAGCGGTCGGTCGACGTCCACGCGGTACGCCTCGAAGGGGTTCTCGTCGTCGTCGGAGGCCACGTTGGGAGCATCAATCCGAGCGCGCAGCAAATGACCTTCGATTCGAAACGCTCTCGTCGCGGTCGTCGGCCGACCTCGGGGCCGTCGCGAGGGTCGCGCGCCGTCGACTGGAACCAGTGAACAGACAACCCATTGCAAATTACTTTGGTCCTGGGTTCCATGGCCCTCGGTATGGCCACGGACCAGTTCAGCGTCGACGGCGACGTCGCCATCGTCACGGGCTCGTCGTCTGGAATCGGACAGGTGATCGCGGAGCGATTCGCGGACGACGGCGTGGACGTCGTCGTCTGCAGTCGCGAGATGGAGAACGTCGAACCGGTTGCCGACGGCATCAACGACAGCGACCGCCCGGGGAGCGCGTACGCAGTGGAGTGCGACGTGACCGACCGGGACGCGGTGGAGGCGATGGTGGAGGCGACCGTCGACGAGTTCGGCGGCGTGGACGTCCTCGTGAACAACGCCGGCGCGTCGTTCATGGCGAACTTCGACGACATCAGCCCGAACGGGTGGAAGACCATCGTCGACATCAACCTCACCGGCACGTACCACTGCATCCAGGCCGCCGAGGAGCACCTGAAGGACGCGTCCGGGACAGTCATCAACCTGTCCTCGGTCGCGGGCCAACAGGGGGCGCCGTACATGAGTCACTACGCGGCCGCGAAGGCCGCCGTGGAGAACCTCACGAAGACGCTCGCGTTCGAGTGGGCCGACGACGACGTCCGCGTGAACTGCATCGCGCCCGGGTTCGTCGCGACCCCCGGCGTCGCGAGCCAGATGGGCGTCACCGCCGACGAGGTCGACCGCGAGGAAGTGAAGCGCCGCATCGGCGTGAGCGAGGAGATCGCCGACGTCGCGCAGTTCCTCGCGTCCCCGGCGTCCTCCTACCTCGTCGGGCAGAGCCTCACGGTCGCGGGCGTCCCCGACATCATGGAGAGCCCGGATGTCTGAACGAGGCCGTCGATGACCGACTACCACGTCCACCTGCCGGTCGCCGCCCAGGAGTCCGTGCAGGACTTCGTCGACATGGCGGTGCGCGCGGAGGAACTCGGGTACGAAGGCGTGTGGCTCCCGGAGACGTGGGGCCGCGACGCCGTCACGATCATGACGAGCATCGCGCACGCGACCGACGAGGTCCTCGTCGGCTCGTCGATCATGAACGTGTACTCGCGGTCGCCCGCGCTGCTCGCACAGACCGCGGCGACGCTCGACGAAGTATCGGACGGCCGATTCCGTCTCGGCATCGGGCCGTCGGGGCCCGCCGTCGTCGAGGGCTGGCACGGCATCGACTTCGGGAACCCGCTCCGGCGAACCCGCGAGTATGTCGACATCGTGAAGCAAGTCCTCCGCGGCGAGGAGCTGGAGTACGAGGGCGAGTACTTCGACGTCAGCGGGTTCCGGCTGCGCTGCGAGGCGCCCGACCCGGCGCCGCGCGTCGACGTCGCCGCGATGGGCCCGAAGGCCGTCGAGCTCGCCGGCCGGTTCGCGGACGGCTGGCACGCCATCCTCTTCACGCCAGACGCGATGGCCGACCGGCTTGAGGACTTCGAGCGCGGGACCGACCTCGGCGACAACGACCGGGGCGAGCAGGAGGTCACGCTCTCGCTCACGTGCTGCGCGCTCGAGGACGGCGACCGCGCCCGCCACCTCACCGCACAGCACGCCGCGTTCTACGTCGGCGCGATGGGGACGTACTACCGCGACTCGCTCGCCCGCCAGGGCTACGAGGACGAGGCGCACGACGTCGCCGCGAAGTGGACGAACGGCGACCGCGAGGCCGCGATCGACATCTTCAGCGACGACATGCTCGACGACTTCACGGCCGCCGGGACGCCAGAGCGCGCTCGCGAGGAACTGGCGAAGTTCGCCGACGTCGACGGCGTCGACAACGTCTCCATCGGGTTCCCGCGCGCCGCCAGCCCCGAGGAGATCGACGCGACGCTCGAAGCGTTCGCGCCCGAGTGAGGCGACTCGCGGCCGGACCCGTCGCGGCCGGACCCCGGTAACCGGTCCAGTACCGCCTGCGTCACGTCGCGCCCCCGTCCCGAAGCGTTCGGCTTCCACTCCCGCGACTTAACGAACCGCTCGTTCACGTCCACTATCGCCCGATACCACGCGGTTCGGTACAGATGGCCGGAAGCTTAAGGCCACTCCGTCGGACACGTCGTACCACACAGGCTGGTATCGTGGGTGGGTTCCCGTTCCTCAGTGGCGTGCTCGTGGTCGCCGGCGTAGCGACCGGGTCGCTCGCGTACCTCGGGTACAGGCGACGGGACCGCCCGGGGGCGCGGACGTTCGCGTTCCTCGCCGCGACGATGACGGGGTACGCGTTCCTGTACGCGTTCAGCCTCCCCATCCAGGAGGGCACGCTCCGGTCAGCGCTCGGCGCCGCGCAGTGGTTCGCCATCGCACCGCTCCCCGTCGTCTGGCTGCTGTTCGCGCTCGAGTACTCCGGGCGCCCCGAGTACCTGACGCGACGCGTCGTCGTCTCGCTCTCCGTCGTCCCCGCGCTCGCGGTCGCCGCCGCGGTCGCGCACGCGATGCCCGTCTCGGAGACGCTCCTCGTCGCGCGCTTCGGCGACCTCTTCTACCCGACGACCACCGCGACCGAATGGATGGGACACACGTTCCTCATGCACGGCCAGGGACCACTGTACGTCCTCTTCATCGTCGTCGCGTACGTCTGCTTCATCACGGGCGTCGCCATCCTCTTCGAGTTCGTCGTCCGGTTCGACCGGCTCTACAAGCAGCAGGCCGCGAGCCTCGTCGTCGGCGCGCTCTTCCCGTGGGTCGGGAACGTCGTCGCGGTCCTCGGCTCCGAACCCATCCCCGGCATCGACCTCCTGCCGTTCACGCTCCCGCTCACCGCCCTCTTGTTCGCGAACGCCATCTTCCGGTACGACCTACTGGACTTCGTGCCGGCGACGCGTCGCCGGGGCGCGAGCGCGCTCGTCTCGGACATGCGGGACGCGGTCGTCGTCGTGGACGACGCCGAGCGCGTCGTCGACGTCAACGCGGCGGCCTCGAAACGCTTCGACCTCGACCGCCACCGAGCGCTCGGCGCGTCCCTGTCGTCGGTCGCGGGCGTCACGCTCGCTCCCGAGGAGGACCTGTTCGAGGTCGTGAACGACGGGAGCGTGTACGAGGTGACTGTGTCACCCGTCCACGACCGGTACGGGTCGATCATCGGGCGGACGCTCGTGTTCCGGGACATCACCGAGCACCGGGACGCCCAGCAGCGTCTGGAGGTCCTGAATCGCGTCCTCCGGCACAACCTCCGGACGGAGGTGAACGTCATCTCGGGGTACGCGACGATGGTGGAACGCCAGCTCGACGACGGCGCGGCGTCGATGGCGACCGAGATATCGACCGCCGCGGGCACGCTCGACGAACTCGGGCAGAAGGCACGCGAGGTCGAACGCATCATGTCCCGGGACGACGACGCGAACACGTACGCGCTCGCGGCCCTCCTCGACGGTGCCGTCGAGCGCGTCACCGACGAGCACCCGGACGCGACCGTGGACGTCTACACGCCGTCCCGGGCCGTGCAGTTGGACGTGGACGCGGTCGTGTTCGAGGCGGTCGTCGCGGACCTCGTGGACGCGCTCGCGCACTACGGCGACGACGTCATCTCGGTGCGCGCGTTCACGTTCGAGGGCGACCTGACGATCCGTGCGAGCGACGACGGGTCGGGCATCCCGGCGTCGGAGTACGAGGTCGTTCGGCGCGGCGAGGAGACGCCCCTCGAGCACGCGAGCGGGCTGTCGCTCTGGCTCGTGAAGTGGGGCGTCCGGTCGCTCGGAGGCGGGGTCGAGTTCGACGACGACGGCGACGCCGTCCTCGACATCGCCGAGTGCGTCGCAGACGTGGGACCGAGCGCCGCGTCGAGCGGACGGGCGGACGGCGTGGCGGCCGCTGACGGCGGCGACGACCGGGAGTCGTGACTGGGGACTCGACGACAGCGAGAAGGAGGCCGGCGTTCACCGGCCGTGTCTGACTTTCGGTGCGAGGGGGCCGCGGTCGTCGCGCGGCGCGGTGAGTGCGAGCATCGCGCCGAGCGAGAACCCGACGATTGCGCCGGCGAGCGCGCCGCCGAGCGGGTCGAGGTCGACGCTCCACGCGGCGACGGCGCCGACGCCGGTACCCACGAGGAGGCCGGCGAGCGTGCCGAGCGCGAGCCGGTTCTCGTGGGTTGCGACCGCGACGACGGCGGCGGCGACGATGATGCCGGTGCTCGCGCCGTACGCGGTGCCGAGCGCGATGTCGAAGTCGAGCATGAACGCGGCGAGGAGGCCGAGTGCTGCACCGAAGACGATACCGATACCGACGGTGTAGGAGTTTCGGGTAGTTGGGCTCATACGCGTCTAGACGCGCGCAGCGAGCATATAGCGAGGGCGTGGTTCTTCGAGCGTGAGAACGCGACCCGTGGTCGCGGCGGTCGACAGTGACGTGCGCTCGGCCAAACCGCTTAGAGGGAGGGCTACGTGGCGTGTGGCATGACCGAGTACACGGGCGCTGACCTGTTCGTCGACACGCTCGAGACGTACGGTATCGAGCACGTCTTCGGGAACCCGGGGACGACGGAACTGCCGGTGACGCGAGCGCTCGCGGACAGCGACGTCGCGTACGCGCTCGGCCTGCACGAGGACGTCGCGGTCGGCGCCGCGGCGGGGTACGCATCGACGCGGCTCGCGTACGCCGACGAGCTCGACGGGCTCCCGGCGGGCGTGGTGAACCTCCACGTGGCACCGGGGACCGCGCACGGGCTCGGGAACCTCTACGACGCGAGCGTCACGGGTGCGCCACTCGTCGTCACGGCGGGCGCGCACGGTCGCGGGTTCCGCCACGAGGAACCCATCCTCGACGGCGACATGGTCGCGATGACCGACCAGTTCACGAAGTGGAGCGCGGAGGTCCTCGACGTCGAAGCGCTCCCGACGATGCTCCGGCGCGCGTTCCGCGTCGCGTGCACGCCCCCGACCGGTCCCGTGTTCCTCGCGCTCCCGCTCGACGTCATGCGCGCGGAGACCGACGCCAGTCCGGAACCCATCGGTGGCCGCGTCCAGAACGCGGGCCGGGGCGACCCCGCCGCGCTCGAGGAGGCCGCCGAGCGCCTCGCGGCCGCGAACGACCCGGTGCTCGTCGTCGGCGACCACGTCCCGCGCCACGCCGCCTCGTCGCCCGTCGACCCCGTTCAGGCCGCCGTCGACCTCGCGGAGGCCGCGGGGATGCGCGTGCACGGCGAGATACTGTCGAGCGAGGCGTCGTTCCCGACCGACCACGACCAGTGGGTGAGTCACATCCCGCCGAGCGAGGAGTTCGCGCAAGCGCTCCTGAACACGGACACGCTCGTGTTCGCGGGCGTGTCCACGAACACGACGCTCTGGGACCACGATGACCCTCTCGTTCCGGGTGACCCGACCTGCATCCACCTCGCGACCGATACCTGGGAGGTCGCGAAGAACCAGCCAGGGACGGGCGTCACGGGCGACCTCGGCCTCCTCATGACGGACCTCGCGGAGCGCGTCCGCGAGCGCGTCGACGGCGAGGAACGCCAGAAGCGCCTGGACGGCGTCGCCGCGATGAAGACGTTCGCCGAGCGGAAGGTCGCGGACCTCGCGGAATCGGACGTTGAGGACCCGCGGCCGTCGAAGGCCGACCTCGTGGACGCCCTGAACGCGGTCGTTCCCGAGGCGTACGTCGTCGACGAGGGCGTCACCGCGAAGTACGCGCTCCTCTCGCGCTGGGACTTCGAACCCGGTGACCTCGCGTCGAACAAGGGCGGCGGCCTCGGGTACGGCCTCCCCGCGAGCGTCGGCGCGGCGCTCGCCGAGTCGATGCGACCCGCGGACGAGCGCCGGGACGTCGTCGGGTTCGTCGGCGACGGCTCGTACCTGTACTATCCCCAGAGCGTCCAGCTCGCCGCCTCGCTCGACGTGGACCTGACGGTCGTCGTCGTCGACAACCGGAACTACCGCATCCTCAAGGACAACCAGCGCGCGATGTTCGGCGACGACGAGACCGCCGACGACTTCGTCGGCATGGACTTCGACCCGCCGGTCGACATCGCGGCGAGCGCGAGCGCGAACGGCGTCGACGGCCGCCTCGTGGACGCCGACGCGGACCTGGAAGCGGCGCTCTCGGACGCGGTCTCGACGACCGGCCCGGTCGTTTTCGACGTCCCCGTCCACGACTGACGGCGCCGGGGAGCGACCCCCGGCTACTCGCGCCGCCCTCGTCTCCGACGCCCAGCCCCTACGCGCCGTCGATCGCGTCCAGACGCTCGTGCTCGTCTCGGTCTACCTCACAGTCCCGGTCTCAGTCTCGGTCTCCTCCTCCGTCTCTGTCTCAGTCTCGGTCTCCTCCTCCGTCTCTGTCTCAGTCTCGGTCTCCTCCTCCGTCTCTGTCTCAGTCTCGGTATCCTCCTCGGTCTCCGTCTCGGTATCCTCCTCGGTCTCCGTCTCGGTCCCGGTCTCCTCCTCGGTCCCGGTCTCCTCCTCGGTTTCCGTCTCGGTCTCTTCCTCGGTCTCCGTCTCCGTCTCGGTCCCTGTCTCGGTCTCGGTGGCGGTGCCCGTGGTCGTCGTCGGTTCGGTGGCCGTGGGCGCGATGCGTTCGACCTGGACGAGTGCGGCGGGCTCGCGCCAGTCGTACAATTCCGGCGGCAGGTCCCCGACGCCCTGGATGCCGGGATGGGGTTGGATGACGCCGTCGGTCGCCAGCTCCGAGTCCGTCTCGGTGGTGCCTTCGGGTTCGCCGCCGAGGATGAGCGTCTTCGCGGGCGGCACCAGGTCCTCGAACCGTTCCGTGTTCTCCTCGGTGCCGACGTCGTAGCCGTTCGCGTAGTACGTCACCGACTCGTTCAGGTCCTCGGGGAGTTCGACGGTGTCGAGGCCGACGATACCGTCGTTCGTCGCGATGAGCATGCTCGCGAACGTCAGGTGGGTCGCGCTCGCGTCCGCCGACAACCGCAGCGTCGCGTAGTACGGCAGGCCGGTGTCGGCCGGGTCGTCTTCGGGGACGAGCGGCGACCCGCCGGCGGCTGCGGCCCTGATCTCGGGCGTGCTCTCGATGAGGTCCAGGAGCGGGACGAGGTTCCCGTTCTCCGCGAGCTCCTGGGTCGGCGCGTTCGCGGCGTCGCCGACCGAGAACACCTCGACGGACGGCTGGTGGAGCGCGACCGCTGGTGGCGTGAACGGCTGCCCTCGCGTGAGGTTCGCGACGGTGACGCGGTAGACGCGGCCCTGCTGGCCGCCGCCGTCACCGCCGTCACCGCCGTCGCCTCCCTGCTGCCCTAGCGCACTCGCGCCGAGCGCTCCCGCGGCGAGCGCGCCCGCACCGAGCGTGAGCGTCTGCCGGCGGCTGACCGCCGGGTCCCTCGCGTCGTCGGTCACGCGTCACCACCTCCGTCCCGCGCGACGCGTCCCGGTGCTGCTCGTGTCGTCCGTGGATTCCGTGGTGTCCGCGCTGTCCGAGTCGTGCGTGCTGTTCGTGCTGTCGGTGCCCGACGGCTCGGGCTCGTTGGGTGTGTCGTCCTCATCTGTGGCGACCGCTCCAGCGGGAGCGGACGTCTCGAACAGGGGAACTCGCCGTCTTTGTTATTAGTTCACAAGATGTATGCGGGCCGGACAAACGCCGCCTTTCTCGGCGTCGACTCCGCGACGAACGAGCAACGAACCGGGTCGGCGACCGCACGCCGGCGACCGCTAAGCCGTCGTTTCCACGCCCCGGCCGGCGACGTCAGATCGGGTCGAGCTCCCCGCCCTCGTCCGTAATGAGGTCCTCGATCGCGTCCTCCCGTGCCTCCTCCTGGGCCTCCATGTTCCCCTTCGCGTCCACCGCCCGCCCCTGGAGCTGGTCGACGCGCTCCACGTCCGTCGGGTTCGACAACACCACCACCGCCGAGAGGCCCTCGGCCGACGGCTGCGGGCTGTCGCCCGCGAGCACGTCCATGCTATCGGTCTGCTGCTCGACCCACTGGCGCGCACGCTCCAAGCCCTTCCGCGAGAACTCCTCGGACGGCCCAGCGACGACGATCAACGACCGCTCGACCGACGACACGTCCGCCGGACACGTCAACCGCGACTGGATCGCCTGCCGCACCAGCCCACTCACCTTCTGGGCCGAATCCACGTTCTCGGTGGCTCCGTTCCGCTTGAACCGCGACAGCAGCCCCTTCGACTCGACGGTCCCGGGAGACAGCCCCGTCTCGGCGTACGCGATCGTGGACACGCCACCGGTCGCGAGCGTCCGCCGGATGTCGCTCGCGTCCATCGCGTTCTCCGCGACCTCCTCGCCGACGTTCCCCGCCGCGAACAGCGTCCCGAGCCGGGTCGCGATCTCGCGGTTCGTTCGCTCGTAGCCCGCGCCGACGGTGTCCTCGTTCCCCCGCCAGGCGTCGTTGTCGAACAGGAGGACGTTGTCCGCGCCCTCGACGAACGACTGGAAGGACCGCGCGGCGTTGAACGCCGCGCGCCCGCCCTCTTCGTCGCTCGGGAGGACGCCGAGTCCGTACACTGGTTCGTCGAACTTCGCTCGCAGCCCGGACGCGAGCACGGGCGCGCCGCCGCTCCCGGTGCCGCCGCCCAGGCCGGCGGCGACGAGGAACGCGTCCACGTCGTACAGCGGGATCTCGTCGAGCGCTCGCTCGACCTCGTGGAGGTCCTGTCGCGTCACCTCCGCACCGAGCTCGGGGTCCGCGCCGACGCCCTGGCCCTTCACGCGCTCGTGGGTCTGCCCGATGAGCAGCTGCTGCTCCGGCGGGACGTAGTCGAGCTTCGCGAGGTCCGTGCGCGCCGAGTTGATGGCCAGCGCCGCCCGGACGTAGTCCAGGTCCTGCTCGTGCTCGTGGTACAGCAACTCGTCGACGATCTTGCTGCCGGCGTTCCCGAACCCGATGAGCGCCAGTTTCATGCCGTAATACACCGGCCAGGTCCGGGTTAGTTACAAGCGTCTTATCGGCCGCGGGCATCGGTCGACGCGCGCTCGTCCCCCGTCGTGTCACGTGCTTGGCGCGACCGCGACGTTCCGGTGGCCGGCTCCGTCGGACGACCGGTTCGAGCCCGGTACGATGCCGTTATCGGCTCGCCACTCCTCGCCGGGGTCTCGATAACCCGGGCCTAGTCGCGTCGACGAGCGACGTCGACGCGCGGGAACCCGCTCGGAAGGAGTACAAATTTGACGCCGGCGCGACTACTCGCGTCCATGAGCGACCCCGAACCCGGAGCCGTCGCCGACGACGGCGACCGCGACGCGCAGGCGGTCGGCCACGAGATCCTGGAGTCCCTGGCCGGCGTCATCGCCGTCGGCACGCTCGGCCTCGGCGTCACCAGCGCGGTCGTCGGCTACGGCGGTCTGACCGCGCCGATATTCGTCGTCGGCTGGTTGCTCCTCCTGCCCCTCGCCGGCGTGCTCTCGGAGAACTCGGCGGCCCAGTCGTTCGTCGGACGGTTGTTCGGTGGGGCGAGACGGACACCCGAGACGCAGTCCGACGACGAGGCGGCGCTGGAGGAACTGAAGGGCCGGTACGCGCGCGGCGAGATCGACGAGGCCGAGTTCGAGCGCCGGACCGCGACCCTGCTGGAGAACGAGTCGGTCGAGGACGTCCGCGACCGCGTCGACCGCGAGGGCGTTCGCGCGACCGACCGCGCAGCCCGTAGCGACCGCGAGCGAGCACGCGAGTACGAGACCTGATCGGGCGTCGCTCGGACGTGACTGCGCTGCGCTCAGTCCTCGGGGAGTACCTTCCCGGGGTTGAGGATGCCGTCGGGGTCGAGCGCGCGCTTGACGCGCCGCATGGCGTCGACGGCGCCGGGGCCGCGTTCGCGTTCGAGGTACTGGCGTTTTCCGCGCCCGATGCCGTGTTCGCCCGTCGACGTTCCGCCAAGGTCGATCGCTTTCTCGACGATGCGTCGATAGACGTCCTCGCCGACCGCGACTGCCTCGGGGTCGTCCTCGTCGACGAGGACCGAGTAGTGGACGTTCCCGTCGCCGGCGTGCCCGAAGCACGGGACGACGACGTCGTGCTCGGCGGCGAGGCGCTTGGCGTACCGGACGATGGTGCCGTACTCGCTGATGGGGACCGTGACGTCGCCGGGATGCAGCGGCGTCAACTCGGGGTCGTAGCTCCGGATGGCGAACGCGAGGTCCCTGCGCGCCTGCCAGAGGTCGCTCATGCCCTCGCCGTCGGCCGCCAGCTCGAACCGTAGCGGGTCGTGCGCGTCGAATACCTCCCGACAGTACCGGACCTCCTCGTCGACGCCGTGGTCGGCGTGGAACTCGACGAACACCGTCGGCGCGTCCGGGAGGTCGGTGCCCGCGTACGCGTTCGCCATCCGCGCACTCGTCTCGTCGACGAGCTCGAGCTTCGCGACGTCGACCCCGGACTGGACGGCGTCCGTGACCGCCGCCGCAGCGTCGTCCAGGTCCGCGAAGACCGCGCGGCCGCCGCGAACCTGTCGCGGCCGCCCGTCGAGTTCGAGCGTCACCTCGGTGACCACCCCCAGGGTGCCTTCGCTCCCGACGACGAGCTCCGTGAGGTTGTAGCCGGCGCTCGACTTCACCGCGCGCGTCCCCGTCTCCACTATCGTCCCGTCCGCGAGCACGACCTCCAGGCGAACGAGCCAATCGGCCACCTCGCCGTACTTCACGGTCCCCATGCCGCCCGCGTCGGTCGCGACCATCCCACCGGTGGTGGAGATGTCGCCCGAGGACGGGAGCGGCGGGAACCACAATCCGTCCTCGCCCGCGCGGTCGTCGACCGCGGAACCCATGACGCCCGGCTGGACGTCCATCTGGAAGTCGCCCGGGCGCACGTCGAGGATGGCGTCCATCCGCGAGAGGTCCATGCTGATGCCCGCGTCGACGGGGACGGCGTTCCCCTCCAGGCCCGTACCGGCGGCGTACGGCGTCACCGGGACGCCGCGCTCGCTCGCGGCCGAAAGCACCCGCGAGACGTCGCTGGTCGACCCGGGATAGACGACGGCGTCCGGCGTGACGCCGTCGCCGTCGGCCGTCCCCCAGTCCGCGGCGTGCGATTCGCGCGTCCCCGCCGACGTCGACGTCTCGCCGTCGACCTCGAGGTCCTCGAGGAACGACACGTCGTGACTCATGGTCTCGACCCACGCACGCCGAACCCGTATCGTTTGCCCTGGACCAGACCCCGTACGCTCGCTCACCCGCTCGACCAGACCTCGCACGCTCGCTCACCCGCTCGACCACGCAGCCCAGGCGGGCGCTCCGGGACGCCGAGGCATCGAAGGTTTACATGATACGTAAACCCCGCGTGGGCGTGACCGCTCGGCGGACGAGCGACCGAACTCACCGCTCGACGAAGGAGAGGTCGACGTCGTCCCGGTGGCCGTCGAGCACCGCGAACCGCTCGTCGGTCCCGAGGCGGACGCTACGGTCGCGTTCGAGCCAGGCGAGGAGGCGGCGCGCCCACGCGAGCTTCTTCGCCTTCATCGGACCGACGGCGTCGTCGTCGAGGTCCCAGCCGGGGAACGACAGCGAGCGCGCGCCGACGTGGTCCGCGAGGAACGCGGCGCGGTCGCCGTCCGTGAACCCGCCGACGTTGACGACGCCGGCGTCCGGACGGGGCGCGGCCTGCGTGGTCCCGAGGACGTGCTCGCGGTCGCACTCGGGCATCAGGTCGCGGACCACGGGGACGTTGTCGCCGTGCGCGTGCACGGCCGACGGCACGCCCTCAGCCGTCAGCACCGGCGCGAGCTCGGGGTCCGCGTCCAGGTCCGTGACGTACGCGTCCACCGCGACATCGTGCTCGCGGAGGACTGGCGCCGCCGAGGACACCGCGAGCACCGCACCCTCGGTGTCATCCGCGGCCGCCGCAACCGCGTCGAGGTCGGCCGCGAGCGACGGTCCCGGTGCCACCACCGCCACGTCGCGGCCGCCCAGGACGGCCTCGAACGCGGCGAGCACCCCGCGCGGCGCCAGGTCGGCGAGGACGTCCCGCGCGTGCTCGTCGCTCGCCCGGTCGAACCCGAAGTCAGCGAGCACCGCCTCGTACGCCGGCTCGAACGTCTCGAAGTCCATAGCTGTCGCTAACGAGCTAGCGTCAAGATAATCCGTTGGTGTGGGCCGGCCGAGCCTCCACGTGTACCCCTACCCGTGAGGCCCTACCGGCTTCCACTCACCCATTTCTACCCCTCCGGCATAAGTTTTCTCTTAGTAGCCGGATTGTTGTAGACGGCCCAGGACGGCCGCGTACGGCCCTTCAGAACCCTCGGAATCGGCGCAGAGCCGGTCGAACGCTGCGATAGTGCCCGCGAGCACGCAGCCGTCGCCGGTCGGGGCGTACGCCACACCGGCGTCCTCCGCCGCGGCGGCCAACCGGTCGGCAGTCGAGTCGTCCACGCCAGCGACCTCGAACACGCGCGCGACGCTCTCACCGGCGATGCCGGCGTCGACGTCCAGTCGCTCGGCGTGCCGGTGAGCCTCTCCGGTCGTCGTCACGTCGAGTTCCTCCACGTGCGGGTCCGCGGCCCCGCCGTCGCCGTCGCGAACGCGGTCGCGCGCGAACTCGTGGCCGACCGCGACCGCGTCCACGGTCTCCCGGACGTCGTGCGTTCGGACGACGTGCGCGCCGCGCTCGACCGCCATCGACGTCGCCGCGAGCGACGACGCGAGCGCGTCCTCCGTGGACCGCCCGGTCAGCGACCGCAGGAAGTTCTTCCGGTTGATCGAGACCAGCATCGGCTTCCCGAGCCCGCGGAACTCGCGGAGTCGCCGGAACGCCTCGCGGTCCTGCTCGATGGTCTGGGCCTCCGACCACCCGCCGAACGCCGGGTCGACGATGGTCTTGTCCGTCAAGCCGTTCTGCTTGAGGGCCTCGTACACCATGTCGACGTAGTCCGCCGCGTCCGCCCACACCGCGCCCTTGCGCTCGGCCCACGGCGTCTCCTCGACCGCGCCCGGTCGCGTCAGGTCCGGCGGACTCGCCATCTTCGCCACCGCGACGTCGTACTCCTCGCAGACCGCCGGGAGGTCGGGGTCCGCGAACCCCGCGATGTCGTTCACCATGTCGAACCCCGCGTCGAGCGCCGCCTCGGCGACCTCGGCGTACCGCGTCTCGATGGACCAGATTGCGTCCCCGGACGTCGACTCCAGGGTCTCCACGGCCGTGTCCAGGCGGTCGAGTTCCCCCTCGGCGCTCAGCACGTCGAACTTCTTGTTCGCGGACTCCAGCCCGACGTCCACGATGTCCGCGCCCTCCCCGATGAGGGCCTCGTCCACGTACGCCGCCGCCTCGCCGGGGTCGTCGAACACGCTCGGGTCGTACGGCGACTCCTTGCTCACGTTCAGTACGCCCATCACGCGCGGCGGGTGGTCGTCTCCGATACCGAGACCCGCGGCGTCGACGTTGTCCATACCTCTAGGCGAGTGTGGCCCGACCAAAAACGGACCGTTCGGGGAAGCCCGCCGCGAGCGCCACACTCGCCGCTGGCGGCGCAGCCGAGACGCGGCCCTTTTGACCGTTCGCGCGCTACGACGCGACATGAGCAAGGTGAGCATCGGGCTGCGAGGGTGGCGCTTCGACGAGGACGAGGTGTTCACCGAGGACGGCGACGTCCGCCCGTTCGACGAGATGCGCGAGGACACCCGGCGGCGACTCGTCCGCGTGGGCGTCCTCTACGGGTCGCCGTGTGACGCGTGCTGGCTGATCCACGGCGACGAGAACCTCGAGGCGTGCAACGAAGCGACCGTGGTGTACGGCGAAGCGCTCTCCGAGGTCACCCTCTGCGACGAGCACGAACCCGACTTCATGTACTGGTTCCGCGAAGCCGGCGGTATCGAGCACGCCGAGACCGAGCGGTTCGAGGACGCGTTCCACGAGTGGTTCGCCAGCGGCGAGCGCGCGCCCGACGGCTACGGTGGCGTCGAGCACGTCGACACCGACCCGCGCGCACTCCCGGAGACCGAGATGCCCGACCCCGACGACGAGGACCTCGGGACGCGCGAGGTCGTCGAACGACGCATCGACCTCCGCACCGGCGAGATAGAGGAGGCACCCGATCCGCGACCCGATGCCGACGGAGCTGACGCGGACGACGCGGACGACGAGGACGACCTCGACCTCGACGACCTCGACCTGGACGCGGACTATCCCTCCTGACATGAGGAACGACGACGCACCCGCTGGCGACGAGCGGGACGACGCTCCCCCGCTCCACGGCGAGGACGCGCCCGCGGTCGCGGTCGTCGGCGCGCAGACCCCGGGGAACGTCGGGACCATCGCGCGAGCGATGAAGAACTTCGGGATGCGCGACCTCCTGCTCGTCGACCCGCCCGAGGACGTCTGGGACCCCGACGGCGTCGCGTACGGCTACGCCGGGCACGCCCGCGAGGACGTCATGCCCGGTGCGACCGAGGTCGACCTCGACGACCTCGTCGAGAGCTACTACACGGTGGGCTGTACCGCGACGACGAACGAGGACTGCCGGAGTCACGTCCGCTACCCGTTCTTCACGCCCGCGGAGCTCCCGGCACACCTCGCGGGCGTCGACGCGGACGTCTGCCTCGTGTTCGGCCGCGAGGACCGCGGGCTCGACAACGACGAACTCGAGCGCCTGGACGCCATCTCCTCCATCCCCGCGAGCGCGGACTACCCCGTCCTGAACCTCGGGCAGGCCGCGACCGTCACGCTCTACGAGATGCGCGAAGCGACCGTCCGCGAGACCCAGCACCCCGACCGGGAGCGCGAACGCGCCAGTGAGCGGGAGATAGAACGTCTCTACACGGAGTTCGAGGGCGTGCTCGACGCCATCAATCACCCGGAGGCGAAACGCCAGAAGACCACGCGGATGATACGACGGCTCCTCTCGCGCACCCATCCGACCGAGCGCGAGGTGTCGACGCTCACCGGCATCTTCCGGCGGGCGAGCGAGCACCCCGAGCGCGACGACGACTGACGCGGATTCGACACCAGGGCGGCCCGTCGTCGCGCCCGCACGTGGGCTCGCGACGCTCGTCTTCGGCCCCACCGGTGCTCGCCACGACGCTCGTCTTCGGCCCTGTCGTTTAACCTTACACGGGGCGCAACTCTTGCCATGACCGAGACAGCGGCGCGAACGCTCGCCGAGCACGTCGGCCTGGCCGCGGCCGTCCTCGACGCCGACGGTCACATCGCGTACGCCAACCCGGCGTTCGAGGAGCACTTCCCCGCGACAGCTGGCGCGGACGTCAGGACCGTGTTCGGCGACGCTGTCGGGCAGACCGCCGGCGTGGACCGCGTCGGCGACGCGGTCGAGCAGGTCGTCGACGACGGCGTCGACCAGGCGGACGCGGAACTGACCGTGACGGGCGACGCCCCAAGCGTGTACCACTTGCAGGTCACCGCGGTCGACGCAGCGGACGCCGCAGCGATCATCGAAGCGTGCAACGTCACGGAACGACTCGAGAACACGCCGCGCGTCGGCACCATCCTCGGTCGTATCAGCGAGTCGTTCTACGCGGTCGACGACGAGTGGCGCGTCACGTACTGGAACGAGCAGATGGCGTCACGGACGGGCGTTCCGGCGGCGGACATCGTCGGACAGAGCGTGTGGGACGTGTTCGACACCGACGCCATCACGGAACTCCGAGCGCGGTACGAGGCGGCGATGGACGCTGGCGAATCGACGACGTTCACCACCTACCTCCCCGACCCGCTCGACTACTGGGTCGAAGTCCGGTTGTATCCCGACGAGCACGGCATGAGCGTGTTCTCGCGGGACGTCACGACGGACGTCGAGCGCGAGCGCGAACTCGAGCGATACGAGACCATCGTCGAGAACGCGAACGACGCGGTGATGATCAAGGACTGCGAGGGCCGGTATCGGCTCGCGAACGACGCCGTCGCGGACTACACCGGACGCGACACCGAGGCCGTCTTCGGGAAGACCGACCAGGAACTGTTCGGTCCCGAGGTCGGCGACCGCGTCCGCGAGCGCGAACGGATCGCGCTCGAGGAGGAACGCCGAGTCACGTACGAGGAACGCATCCCGACGGACGACGGCGAGGTCGTGTTCGAGACGACGCGCATCCCGTTCTACGAGGGCGGGGAACTTGCGGGCACCATCGGTATCTGTCGGGACGTCACCGATCAGGTCGCCTACGAGGCCCGGCTCGAAGCGCGCTCGGAGCAACTCGAACTCCTGAACCGCATCCTCCGTCACGACATCCGGAACGACATGACGGTCGTCCTCGCCGTCCTCGACCTGCTCTCGGAGCACGTCGCCGACGACGAAGGCGCGGACCTCGTCGAGGAGGTCGGCGAACGCGCCCAGCACGTCGTCGACCTCACCGCGACGCTCCGGGACCTCATGACGGTCGTCCTCGACGAGACCGAGCACCTCCAACCCGTGCCGGTCGCGGGCGTCCTCGAGGACGAACTCGCGGACGTCGACGCCGCGTTCCCGCGAGCGATCACGCGCATCGACGGCGACCTCCCCGACGTCGCGGTGCGCGCGAACGAGATGCTGCACTCGGTGTTCCGGAACCTCCTGAAGAACGCCGTCCAGCACAACGACCAGGACCTCCCCGAGGTCGTCGTGAGTGCGACCGCGACGGACGACACCGTGACCGTTCGCGTCGCCGACAACGGCCCGGGCATCCCCGACGACCGCAAGACGAAGGTGTTCGGTCGAGACGAGAAGGGCCTGGAATCCTCGGGAACCGGAGTCGGTCTCTTCCTCGTCGACCGCCTCGTCGACGAGTTCGACGGGAGCGTGCACGTCGAGGACAACGACCCGAGCGGCGCGATATTCGTCGTCGAACTCCCGCGGTGGACCGCCGACCTGGCGTTCGACCCGATGTAACTCGGTGCGACCCGGACGCCTGGCGTGCCTCGACTCAGGCTCGCGCCTGGATCTCCTCGCGCAGCACCTCGCTGACGAGGTCGCCGTCGGCCTTCCCGCGGAGCGCACCCATGCACTCGCCCATGAGCGCCGAGAACGCGCCCATGCCCTGCTCGTCTACCTGGTCGCCGTTCCGTTCGACGACCTCGACGACCGCCTCGCGGACCTCGTCCTCGGCGACGCCACCGAGGTCCTCCTCCTCGACCGCTTGCTCGGCCGACCACCCGGGGTTGCGCGCGAGCGCCGTCAGGAGGTCCTCCAGGCCCTCGTTCGGGACGTCGCCCGCGTCGACGAGCGCGATGGCGTCCCGCAGGTGCGCGTCGGTGAGTTCGTCGGTCGGGACGTCGTCGCGTCGGAGCGCCGTGAGCGTCGACT
Organism: Halorubellus salinus; assembly: GCF_020567525.1. Taxonomy (GTDB): domain Archaea; phylum Halobacteriota; class Halobacteria; order Halobacteriales; family Natrialbaceae; genus Halorubellus; species Halorubellus salinus. The sequence goes on along the minus strand of NZ_JAJCVI010000001.1, from coordinate 576,630 downwards.
CGAGCGTCGTCGCCGCGAGCGTCGCGTCCACGCCGTCGTCGTCGACGAGCGACTCGAACAACGGCATGTACGCGCCGTACGCCACCTGTTCGGCGACGCCAGCGTCCAGGCCGTACTCGTCCTGGTAGCGGCCGACCTTCGCCGTCAACAGCTCGGGTTCGTCGACGTCGCTCGGGTCCAGGTGCACGGGCGGGACGTCCGTCTCCGGATACATGCGTGCCGCACCCGGGAGCGGCCGCAGGTACCGCGTCGTCCCGTCGTCGTTCGCCCCACGCGTCTCCTCCGGGACGCCCTCGAGCGCGACCGTGGCGCGGTCCGCGGCCGCCTCGACCGCGGCCTCGGCGACGTCCACGTCCGCGGCGACCATCGCCACCGCGTCGCCCTCGCCAGCGTCCACGGCCTCGCGGAGCGCCACGACCTCCTCCTCGGTGACGCCGTACGCCGGCAGCTCGTCCGTATGGAAGATTCCGCCCGCGCCGTGGCGTTTCGCGTGGTCGGACAGCTCCGTGCCGAGTCGCCGGTCGGGCTGTATCTCCTCGCCGACGATCCCGTCGAAGCCCTCGAGTCGGACCGCCCAGACCTCGCCACCGGAATCGAGCGCGCCACGGACCACGCCGCTGTCGGTGTCCGCGAACGTCTCGGTCACGTCCACGGGCTCGCCGACGGTCGCATCGCGCTCGCCGAGCCGGTCCTTGACGTCGAGCAACGCGACCTGCCGGCCGACCTCGTTCCGCACGATGTCGTCGATGTCGTCCAGACTCTGGACGCCCTTCACCTCGACGCGCGCACCCTCGGCGATGGAGATGTTCACGTCCTGCCGGATCGTCCCCAGTCCGCGCTTGACGTGCCCCGTCGACCGAAGGAGCATCCCGATGCGCTCCGCGGCCTCCCGCGCCTGCTCGGGCGAGGAGATATCGGGCTTCGTCCCGATCTCCACGAGTGGAATCCCGAGGCGGTCCAGCGAGTACGTCACGCCGTCCTCGCGCTCCTCGACGCGCTGCGCGGACTCCTCCTCGAGCATCAGGTCCGCGACCCGGACCGCGCCCTCGCTCGTCTCGATCTCGCCGTCGGTCGCGATCTCCATCGACCGCTGGAACCCGCTCGTGTTCGACCCGTCGACGACGAGCTTGCGCATCACGTGCGCGACGTCCACCGGCGTCATGTCCATCAGCTGTGCGATCTCCAGGACCACCGACAGCGCCTCCGCGTCCACGCGCGCCGGTGGTTCGTCGTCCTCCTCGACGAGACACGTCGAATCGTACGCGAGGTACTCGAACACGCGCTCGACCTGACTCTCCTCCAGGGCCGCCTCGTCTATCTCCCCGAGTTCGCTCTTCGTCGGATGCAGGTACCGTTCGAACGAACGAACCGATTCCTCGGGCTCGCGCAGCTCCGTCGGACACGAACAGAACAGCTTCGTCGCCGTGTCCAGCTGCTGGTGTATCTCCAGGCCGGCGACGAGTCCGAGCTCGTCGTAATCGTACTCGGTCATTACGAGACGGTCCGCGGCCGAGGGGTAAAAAACCGTCCAGTTCCGGCCAGCATCGCGACCCCCGGACGATCCCAGCGTCGTCGCGGACGAACGACCGACCCGCTATGCGCGCGGGTCGACGAGCGGCGATGCCATCACCGCCGGTGAGGACTCCCACGGGCAGGGACGGTCGTCGGTCGGGCCCGCGGCCCGCAGGACCGACGAAGAAGGGTGGGATGCTTCCTCGTGACTACGAGAGAAGCGCTGAGCGTCGTGTCGTGACTGCGTCCTGGTCGCGTCGCCGACCCGTTGAACCGTCGGTGGCGTCACCGAGGCGTGGCCTCGGAGCATCGCGAATAACGGGCCGTTCGCGGCCGTTCGCGACCCGTTACCGTACGGTGAACGAAGGCCGTCGGCCTCGGCTAACACGGACGCGTCGCTGGTCGTACGTTCGTCGGCCTACTGGGTCGCGGCGCGGATGTCCTCGATGCGTTTTATCTGGTCGCCCATGCCCTGTCCCTCGCAGTCCTCGGTCGGGCAGGTATAGTGCCAGCCGTCTCGCGTCGCCGCGGACTCCCCGAATCGCTTCCCGCATACCTCACAGAACAGGTCCGCTCGGTCGCATTTGTCTCGGTGAAGTTCGAGCGCGAGTTCTGTGGCGAAGCTCTCGTTGCAGTCACGACAGGTGTGCATGGCTGGATTATCTCACTCGCACGTAATAACACCCGTGGATTGTTCGGGTCCACGGCGGCGTTCGGTTACGAATCGTAAGTCGACGCCGTCTTGCGGGTTCGAGCCACCGCGGCGCGACGATACTGAAATATAAAGCTTTCTACGGGCGCGAATCCCGCCGGTCAGTCGTCGCCGAGGATGACGCGCTCGGTCATCGCGACCGGGTCCAGGACGTCGTCGGCCTCGTCCTCGCTCAGGTACCCCTTCTCGAGGACGACCTCCTTCACCGTCTTGTCCTCCTTCAGCGCGGTCTTCGCGACCTCGCTCGCCTTGTCGTACCCGATAGCCGGATTCAGGGCGGTCGCGAGCGCCATCGACTGCTCGACCTGCTCCGCGCAATGCTCCTCGTTCGCTTCGAGTTTCGCGACGAACCGGCGCGCGAACACCTCGCTCGCGTTCGACAGCAGCTCCGCGGACTGCAGGAAGTTGTGCGCGAGCACGGGCTTGTAGAGGTTCAGGTCGATCTGCCCCTCCGCCGCGCCCGCCGACACCGCCGCGTCGTTCCCGACGACCTGCTTGTGGACCTGGTTGACGGCCTCGGCGACCACCGGGTTGATCTTCCCGGGCATGATCGACGACCCCGGCTGGTTCTCGGGTTGCTCGAGCTCGCCGAGGCCGTTGCGGGGCCCGGAGGCGAGCAGGCGGAGGTCGTTCGCGATCTTGTTCAGCGAGCCGGCGACGGTCCGGAGCGCGCCGTGGGCCTCGCTCATCGCGTCGTGCGCGGCCTGCGCCTCGAAGTGCGAGTCCGCTTCGCGGAACTGGACGCCCGTCTCCTTCGTGATGTACTCCGCGGCGAGCCCCGGGAAGTCCGGGTGCGTGTTCAGGCCCGTCCCCACGGCGGTCCCGCCGAGCGCGAGCTCCGCGAGGTGCTCGCGGACGTTGTCGACGCGCACGAGGCCCTTCTCGACCTGCGTGCGATAGCCGTCGAACTCCTGGCCGAGGCGGATGGGCGTCGCGTCCTGGAGGTGCGTGCGCCCGGTCTTGACGACGTCGTCGAACTCGTCGGCCTTCTCGTCGAGGGACTCGCGGAGCGTATCGAGTGCGGGGATGAGGTCCTTCTCGACGGCTTCGAGGCTCGCGACGTGCATCGCGGTCGGGATGACGTCGTTACTCGACTGGCCGTAGTTCACGTGGTCGTTCGGGTGGACGACGCGGTCACCGATCTCCGCGCCTTTGAGTTCCGCGGCGCGGTTCGCGATGACCTCGTTCGCGTTCATGTTCGAGGACGTCCCCGACCCCGTCTGGAAGACGTCCACGGGGAACTGGTCGTCGTGCTCGCCCGCGATGACCTCGTCGGCCGCCTCCACGATGACATCGGCGGTCTCCTCGTCGAGGAGCCCGAGGTCGCGGTTCGCTTGCGCCGACGCCTTCTTCACGACGCCGAGCGCGCGCACGAACCGTCGCCCGAACGAGATGCCGGAGATGGGGAAGTTCTCGACCGCGCGCTGAGTCTGGGCGCCCCAGTACGCGTCCGCCGGTACCTGCATCTCGCCGAGACTGTCCCGTTCCGTCCGGTAGTCCTCGTCGTCTGCCATACGCGAAGCGTCGACTCGCCCGGCGTAAAAGCCATCGGTCCGCGGCAGCGAGGGGCTATCGATATCGAGCGGACGGAAGCCATCGGTCCGAGACGGGCGCGTCGTCGCGGCAACCCGTGGGTGGTGGCGAGCGACCGGTCACTTGCTGCCGTCTTCGACGTTCCCTGCCGGCGTCCGCTTGCGCTTCGATTCCCCTTCGACGATACCGCTCATGCGGGTGGGTTGGACGCGGACGATACGGAACTGGACGTCGGTCGCCGGGCGTTCGTGGACCTGATAGTACGGGATGTCCAGTCCCTGCATCGCTTCGACGATGGCGGCGTCGAGCGAATCGGTCCCGAGGGTCTCCGCGGTCCCTTCGACGACGACGCTCTTCCAGCCGTCGTCGGTGTCGGCGTACACGACGAACGACAGGTGGTCGGTGTCGTCGAGGTACTTTCGTTTCTGGCTCCCAGGCGCGAACCCCATCCGGAAGTAGATCGCTTCGTCGTCCTCGTCGAACGTGTACGAGACGGGGATGGCGTACGCGTCGCTGTCCTTCGCGAGCGCGAGGACGCCCGTGCCGTGGTCGTCGAGGAACGATGCGATGTCGAGCGCGTCCATTGAGGTGGCTTGCTTTCCGGACATACGTGCTATTTGGTACCGTGGCACAATAACGGTGCCTCGTCGTTCCCGGTCGCTGGGAGACGTCGACCGGCCCGGCGCTCGCGTCGCGCGACCGCGAACCGTCGCCGTCGACGCAAGTCCGCGTAACACAACCCTTTTCGCTCTTTCGCCCCGACGAACGCGCATGGACGAAGACGCCATCCGCGACGCGCTCCGGGACGTCACGGACCCGGACCTCGGCGACGACATCGTCACCCTCGGCCTCGTCAACAGCATCGAGGTGGACGACGACACCATCCACGTCGACCTGGCGCTCGGCGCCCCGTACTCGCCCACCGAGACCGGTATCGCGGACGCCGTCCGCGACGCCATCGGGAACGTCGACCGCGACGTGAACCTGACCGCGAACGTCGACACCGGCCTCGCAGCGGACGACGACGTCCTCGCGAACGTCGAGAACGTCATCGCCGTCGCCTCCGGCAAAGGCGGCGTCGGCAAGTCCACGATGGCCGTCAACATCGCCGCCGGCCTCTCGAAGATGGGCGCCCGCGTCGGCCTCTTCGACGCGGACGTCTACGGCCCGAACGTCCCACGGATGGTCGACGCCGACGAGCCGCCGGGCGCGACGCGCGACGAGACGCTCGTCCCACCCGAGAAGTACGGGATGAAGCTCATGTCGATGGCGTTCCTCGTCGGCGAGGACGACCCCGTCATCTGGCGCGGCCCCATGGTCCACAAGGTCCTCACGCAACTCTGGGAGGACGTCGAATGGGGCCACCTCGACTACATGATCGTCGACCTCCCCCCGGGAACCGGCGACACGCAACTCACGCTCCTCCAGACCGTCCCCGTCACGGGCGCCGTCATCGTCACCACCCCGCAGGACGTCGCGCTCGACGACGCCCGCAAAGGCCTGGAGATGTTCGGCAAACACGACACGAACGTCCTCGGCATCGCCGAGAACATGGGCACCTTCGTCTGCCCGGACTGCGGCGGCGAACACGCCATCTTCGGCGAAGGCGGCGGCCAGCAGTTCGCGGACGTCCACGACATGCCGTTCCTCGGGAGCGTCCCCCTCGACCCCGCGGTCCGCACCGGCGGCGACGAAGGCGCCCCCATCGTCCTCGACGACGACTCCGCGACCGGCGAGGCGTTCCGCGAGATCGCGCGGAACGTCGCGAACAACACCGGCATCGTCCGCCGTCGCGAACACACCACGCGAACCGTCGCCGACCGGTAACCCATGCCCGAGGACGACGCTCCCGGCCGCGACCCCGACGTCGACGCTCCTGACAGCGGCGACGACGCGTTCGATGCCGACCCCGAGCGCGCCGCACTCCTCCGCGAGATAGCCGACGACGTCCGCGGCGACACCAGCGAGTCAGAGCAGCTCGCGAACGTCCTCTACCGCACGAGCGACATCTACGACCCCGACGAGGACACCACGCCCGAGGAGGTCATGCAGAACGTCAAGTTCATCCTCGAGGTCAAGGAACGCGGCGGGCTCGGGCGCTGACGCCGAGCGAGCGCCGTCCAGGTCGCGACTCGAACCCCCACGACTTATCGCCCCGAGCGCCCACGAACCGAGCGTGGACGCGAACCAGCTGGAGACCTCGAACCCGTTCGGGATGGACGACGACTGCCGGAACTGTCCCGCGCTCTGCGAGACGCGAACGACCGTCGTGCACGGCTACGGCGACGTCGGCGCGGACTTCCTGTTCGTCGTCGACGCTCCGGGCGCGGGCGCCGACGAGTCCGGCATCCCGGCGTTCCACGACGCCGGCGGCGACCGGTTCCGACGGATACTCGAACGCTGCATGCTCTGCGCGAGCGCCAGCCCCGAAGCCGAACCCGACCTCTCGAACGCGTACGTCACGTCGATCGCGCGCTGTCATCACCCCGAGCGCGACCCGACCGACGAGGAGGTCGGGAACTGCGAGCCGTACCTGAACGCCGAGCTCCGCATGATCAACCCCGAGATACTCGTCCCCGTCGGCGAGCGCGCACTCGCGGAGATCGCCGAGGAGTACACGACGACGCCAGCGAGTGAACTCAGCGTCGACGAGCACCACGCGACGAGCGTCCGCGGCCGGGGCTTCGAGCTCGCACCGATGAAGGCGCCCGACACGATGACCGACGACGACGAGCAAGCGTTCGTCGAGTTCTTCGCGGAACTCATGGCGTCGGACTACCGGCAGACGAAGGGACGGCGCGAGCGCTAAGCCGGACGGTCCCGGAAGCGAGAGGGTCCCGGAAGCGAAGGAGTCTCGGAAGCGAAAGAAGTGGGCGAGTGGGAGGCGACCGCGAGTCGTCTACCAGTACCTCGTCTTCCGCGTTCGCGCGCCGGCGCTTCCGAGGACGACGACGCCGACGGCGAGCAGTGCGACGAGCGCGAAGACGGCGCCCGTGGAGACGGGACGGAAGTCGCCCACGCGCAGGCCGAACGCGGCCAGCGACCCCACGCCACCGAGGGCGACGAGGAGCGACCCGAGGAGTCCGAGGAGTCGAAGTCGATTCACGCCAAGGAGTTCCATCAGCGCGGACATAAAACGGCGGGTTGAAGGACGGCGCGACCCGACCGTGTGCTATGACTCTCGTCGCCGTGCTCGCGGACCCGCCACGCCCCGGACTCGTCCTGGACTCGCTCGTCGACGACGGCCCCCTCGACGCGACCGAGGCCGCCGACCTCTACGAGGCCAGTCTCCAGGACACGCTCGCCGCCGTCGACGCCTCCGGCGGCGAGACGCTCGTGAACCACCGCGGCGACGACACCCTCCCCGACGAGCACGTCACGGACACGCCCGCCGAAGCCGAGGTACGCGCGCTCGCCAGCAGCGTCCTCGACTTCGACGCGGACGACGTCCGGTTCGAGGTCCAGGTCGGGTCGACGTTCGACGCACGCGTCGGGAACACCGTCACGCACCTGCTCCGCGAGGACCCCGAGGTCTCCTCGGTGCTCGCCCTCGACGGCACCGCGCCGCTGTTCGGCCGGAAGGACGTCGACTCCACGAGCATGAAGCTCCGCCGGTCCGACGTCGTCCTCGGCCCGAGCACCGACGGCGCCGTCTGGGGCGCCGCGTTCGGCGAACCCGTCGACTTCGACGACGCATACACCACGCCCGCCGTCGAGACGCTCGCCCAGCGCGGCGTCGACGCCGGCGTCGACGTCGGGTTCGCCCCCACGTACCCTCGGATCGACAGCGTCCCCGGGCTCCGCGCGACCGTCGCCCAGATACGCGCCCGCCAGCACGCCGACCGCGTCGTCCCCGAGCGGACCGCCGCGGTCCTCGACGACCTCGCGCTCGCCGTCCGCGAGACCGGCGACGGCCCCGAACTCGTTCGCGAATGACGACGACCGCTCCGAGACGACGGCCGGATGGACCGACGCCAGCTACGCTCGAGCGCTCCAGTCAGTCGTCCGCGGCGGTCGTGCTCTCGGAGTCGGCGTCCCCGGTCGGCGCACGCGCACCACCGGCGTGGCCGTGATGGGCGACCGCGGTCTCCAACAGCGACGCCGACAGCGCAGGCACGTCCTCGGCCTCGACCGGGCCGTCGGCCCGCACGTCCTCGAGTGACCGCGGATACGTCCGGAGGTCCTTGTGGAGCGCGATACCGGCGTTCGCGCCCTCGCCCATCGCCACCGGAATCTGGTTGTGGCCAGGCGTGAGGTCCCCGACAGCGTAGACGCCGTCGACGCTGGTCTCGCCGTGCTCGTCGACCGCGACGGTCCCGTCGTCGTTCCGTGCGACGTCGAGCGACTCGGCGAGTTCGGCGTGGTAGTTCGACCCCAGCATCGGGAACCCGCCGCGGTACGCTCGAACCGTCGTTTCGCCCTCGCCGTCGCGAGTCGGGACCGGCTCCGCGAACTCGAAGGCCTCCAACCAGCCGTCGTCGTTCGTCTCCTTGCCGACGAGCTCGGCGTCGAGCACGTCGACGGGGTGTGCGTCGAGGAGTTCCGCGGTCTCGTCGGACCACTCGGGCGTCTCGCCCCGCGTCAGGAGGTCGACGCGGTCGGTGTAGTTCAGCATGATCATCGCCACGTACGCCGCGGAATCGCCGGTGCCCATCACGAACACTGGTTCGTCGACGAACATGTAGGCGTCGCAGTGTAGACACCAGTGCAAGCCCTTCCCAGTACGAGGGAGCGGCGGGTCCGGTCGCTCGTCGGCGAACCCCGTCGCCAACACCACGCGCTTCGCCAGGAACGTCCCGTCGTCGGTGACGACCTCGAACCCGTCGGCGTCTGGCAGCGACCGGACGTCCTCGACGAAGCCGCGCCGGTAGTCCGCGCCGTAGGACTCCACCTGTTCGCGCGCCGTCGCGAGGAACTCGTTCCCGGAGACGTCCTCGGTCACGCCGATGACGTTATGCGTATCCGTCATCATCGCCGCACGACCGCCGCCGCGGTTGACGACGACCGTGTCCAGCCCCAGTCGCGTCGCGTACAGCGCACTCGTCAGCCCCGCCGGGCCACCACCCGCGACGGCTACGTCGAAGTCGAATCGCTCGCTCGTATGCATCGAGTGATAGTACGTCCTCCAAACCTAAAACCACAACAACGCTCCGAACCAAGCCGTTCACCGGAGACGACGACCGTCCTTCGAGAAGCGCAATCCGGGACCCGACCGTTCGGCGGCCGACGCTTCCCGTGCCGGACCGTCGGACGGACGCGGCGACGAACCGCATTCCACGAAGGAGGTCTCCGACTGCCAACAGGAGCCGTACAGCCCCAACCACTCCGCGAACGCCACGTGCATCGCGACGACCAGGCTCGGTGTCCTGGCGTTCCTCTCGCTCCCGATAGCCTACAACACCGGCGCACGCTCGAGGGTCCTTCGACGACCCGAAACGCGCCGCCGGACGCGGGACCGACAGGCCTTAGGTCGTTCTCGCAGAATACCCGACCGAGGTGGGATGGCAGAGCGGCCTATTGCGCCTGCCTTGAAAGCAGGTATCCTCACGGATTCCTGGGTTCGAATCCCAGTCCCACCGTCGTTCCTTCGAACATCACGCACCGAAAGACAGCGAGGGGCGGATGAGGAGGGACAGCGAGGCGCGGGTGAGGAGGGACGACAAGACGACTGGATTCGAAGCAGGGAGCACGCAGCGCCGAGCGAAGCGAGGGGTCGTGCGACCGTGGTTCGAATCCCAGTTCCACCGGATCTCGTCGAACGGAACCGTGGAGCGACGGCGGCGGATCCGACGGTAGGTGCGGGAGACCTGCCTCGCGAGCCCGGTCCGCTGGTTGGACGTCGGCGTTACTCGCAGGTGATCTCGCGTTCGAACTCGACGTTGACACCGTCACCGCGTGCCTGGATGACGACGGTCTCACCGCAGGTGACGTTCTCGACGGTACCGGTTCCGGATTCCCCGCTAGCGAGGGTCGTGGTGCCGGGCGTCAGCGAGACGATATCGTCGTCCGACGTCGCGGTGACGGTGGTCAGCGTGGTGCCGTCCGAGAACTGGTTTCTGACCGTGATGGTGGCGGTCGTGTTGTTCCCCGTGGCGTTCGCTGTGATTGCGACGCCGAGGTACGCGCTGTCGTCGTCGACCACGGCGACCTGAATCCCTCGCTCCGCGTTGACCGCGGAGAACGCGCCCGTCCCCGTCGTCGTGGCAAGCACGACGACCGCGGCCCCGAGGACCAGCCACCCACGGCGACTCACGGATCCCCGACCTCCGCGGGTTTCTCGCGTGCGCCGAGACGCATCCGATAGTAGTTATCGTAACAGTGCCCGACGGACGACACCAGGAGCGCCACCGTAAGGAACACCCCGCACGCGCTCGGCGACACCCACGAGAACGGCGGGACGCCCATCGACGTTCCGGTGACGGCGACGAGTGCGACCGCCGAGAACCCGAGGTAGTACACGCCCCACGGGATGTCGCCGCCGGTGAGCGAGTCCACGTAGAAGTTCGCGCGCTCGGCCTCCTCCGAGAGCGACACGGTACCGCGTCGAGCGTCGAAGTCGATGAACCCGTACTCCGCCATCTTCGACAGATGGAACTGCCGGAGCGCGTTCCGCACGCGCTTTCGCTCCCGGTGATCGAGCTGCTCGACGGGCTTGTCGTACTCCCAGCTCGCGACCCGCTCCGCGAGATCGCTCACCGACATCGGGCCGTCCGCCCGCTTGAGCGCGTGAATCACGAACCGCCGACGCTGATTGCTCAGCATCTCCAGCACCGCATCCCGCGAGAACACGGCGTCCGCAGGGTCGTCCCCGTCCGCTGGCCCCCCGGCAGCGGACGGTGCCTGGGCTTCGCTCATCGCCCTCTATCCCAACCCAGCGTGGTTCCCCCTCGATACGACGAATCAAACGACGGCTGCTGCCCCCTCATAGCAGCAAAAGCCACGCAAGGCGTGCAATTTGTTATAAACGAAATATCGTAGCCTGCGGTTCGTTCCAGTGATGTTACCACGAACGGACGCCTGCGATGACTCCCATTGCGACTGCTCCCTGTCGGTCACTCCCAGTCGTCTCCTGGTTACCCGGAACTATCCGAAGAGCATCCAAGCCGTTCACGCGTCGATGCAACTCGAGTGCCGTCGGTAACGTCATTGTATAGCTGCTCCAAAGGATGTTCGCCAGTTCGCTGTCCCTCTTTGCCCGTTCGGGAAACAGCGATTGTCTCCTCTCGTGTCACTCTCCGAGAACCCCGCGTCCTGTCTATTCCAATAGTGTTCCCCGTTCACATGCAAGATACGCGCCCCCCGGTGAACCCCAGCGTCACGGAAGCGAGTGAACCGGGAGCGCGCAACACGAGAACATTGAACGATGGACCGCAGAAAATTCATGCTCGGACTCGGATCGCTCGCCGCCGGCGGGGCGGCTGCAATCGGCACTGGCGCGTTCGCCAGTGTCGAAGCAACGCGTACGGTCACCGTCGATGTCGTCGGTGATCAGTCGGCATACCTCGGATTGAATGAAGACTCACCGTACGCAGCGAACGTTGGTAAGCAACTACAGCTGAACTTTGGACCCAACAACAATGGTGGTCAAGGGGTCAATGCGGATGCTGTGACTACCTTTGATGGCGTCTTCCGGATGACGAATAACGGGCCGAACGACCTCGACATCACGATCGACAAGTCCGGTCTGGCGTATCCCAACCGTTGGCACTTCGTCCCGAAGGAAGTCTACGAAGAGTACAGTGGCACCTACCCTGAGGACAGTTTCTACCCGAGCTGGGACGACTTTGGCGGGTACGATACGACCAATGCGAGCGGCGGCGGGCTTGATTCGGGGAACTCCACGCTAGTCGGTGTCGCAATCGACACGAGAGACAAGGCTAGTCTGCCGGGCGGTGAGATACGGTTCGCTGTCACCGACGTAGACGGCCCGTACGGGAGCGGATAGACCACTTCGTCCGACACCTCGGCGGTAACCTACCCCACCCCCGCTTTCGGCGACGACCTGTCCTGTTTCTGAGCCACCGAATCTCGCTGAAACCGATGTATAACAATATCTTGTAGGTTCATCGGTGCTCTTGCCATGGGCTTGAGGAAGACGGGGGTAGTATTCCTGCAGGTTGCGGGCCTCTGCGTCGTCCTGTCCCTCCTCGCCGGAGCGGCCCTCGGTCAGCCCGTGTTACTGAGCTACGTCGAGACGGACAGTATGTCCCCGACGCTGGAACCGGGTGACGGGTTCGTCGCAGTACCGATACAAGTCGATTCCGCTGTGAGAGAAGGGGACGTTATCGTGTTTCGTGCGGAGGAACTCCACGGTGGCGGACTCACCACTCATCGCGTCGTGGAGGAGACGGATCGAGGGTTCGTCACGAAAGGGGATGCGAACCCGTTCACCGACCTCGAAAGCGGGGAACCGCCCGTCAAGCGTGCGCAAATCGTTGCGACGGCACTCCAAGTGGATGGGCACGTGGTCGTGGTTCCAGCCCTCGGTACCGCCATCGAAGGAACGCAGTCCCTGTTATCGATGGCTCAGCGTCGGCTTTCTGCTGCGTTGGGGATGCCTTCGTTGCTCGGGCCCAGCGGATTCGCGTACCTGGTCTTCGCAGCCACCCTGCTCTGGTATGTACTGGGAGAGTGGCGTGCTGGGAACGAGAGCAACCGCGAACGAGTGACATCGCGGAGGACGGGTGTCGATAGCCGGGTCATGATAGGAGCCTTGGCGGCGGTCCTCGTCGTCGGCGCGACCGCAGCGATGGTCGTTCCCGCCGGCACGCAGGAGTATGGGGTCGTGAGCGCAGAGTTCGACTCCGAAAGGCCGACCGTCATCCCCATGGGCGAATCGAACAACGTGGCGTATCCGGTCGCCAACGGTGGGTTCGTCCCAGTTGTCGTCTTCCTTGAGTCAGCCAGCGACGGTGTCGACGTTCGACCACGAGAGTCGACGGTTCGTGGTCGGCGCGTGCTGAATGCAACCGTCACCTTGCATGCACCACCGCAGACGGGTCACTACAGACGCTACGTCACGGAGTTCCGCTATCTCGCAGTACTCCCGCACTCGGTGATCCGTGGACTCCACGCGTTCCATCCGTGGGCCCCGATAGTGGCCATCGACGCGCTTGTCGCGATACCGTTCTACCTCCTCGGCGTTCGTGTCGCCGGTCAGGGCAACCTGAAGAACCGGTCACGGGAATCACAGCTATCGGTCATTACGCGAATCCGGGCCGTTCTAACCCGGTTCTACTGATTCAAAGCGGTGTGATAACTAAACGGTCGTCTTGCGAACTCAGAATTCATGACCGATCAGGCGCTTCGGCTCCGTGCGCTCTTGGACGAGCAGTTCCTGGTCCTGGTCCTCCTTTTGGCGCTCGTCACCGTGACCGGCGGGTGGCTGGTCTACACCACGCATGTCGACCCCGGAGAAGAGCGCTTCGAGCGGCAGGCGCCGTCGTGGAGCGTCCAGAGCGAATTCGATCACAGGGCCGTCGTCACACAACAGAACCCGCTGTACTCGGTGGGTTCCAATCTCTCGAACCGGTCGGTGTACTTCGCGACGGTGTCCCCTCGGTTCGAGGGTGCGTACCGGTTCTCGTATCGGGCCCGTGAGAGCGGTGAGTTGAACAGTCGCGTCACGTTGGCGGTCGTGAAACGAGGACTGGTGACTGAACCGAACTCCGAGAACACGACCGTCGTCTGGCAGCGGACGCGTACCATCGGTTCGATCGACGGAACGACGTTGCGCCCGGACGACTCGATTCGCGTGCCCTTCTCGACGAACGCTACAGCACTCGGTAACGAGGTGACAACAATCGAGGAGCGCCTTGGAAAGCCGTCGGACCGGACGCAATTATACCTGCGAGCAACTGTCATCGTGTCCGGATTGGTGAACGGAAGAGAGGTCGATAGGAAGACCACGCACCGACTCTCGCTCCGCTTCGATGAGGGAACGTATCGCGTTTCGAATGCCGGCCCGAACGTCGAGTCGTTCGAACGGACGGAGATGGTTACACGCGAACGTTCGTTCGAGCCTCTCCGGGAGTTCATCAGTCCGATACTCTTCTTCATCGGGTGCGGTGGTCTCGGCGTGCTGGTGGTCGTGCAGCGTCGTGGATCGCTTCCGTTGACCGAGCAGGAACATGCCCGGCTGGAGTATCTCGACGACCGGAACCAGTTCGACGAGTGGATCTCGGAGATTCGACTCCCAGAGGAAGCCCTCGAGTTGCCGGAGGCGGAGGCGTCGTCGCTCGGGAGTCTGGTGGATTTCGCTATCGATACGGAGAATGGAGTCATCGAGGCGCCGGGCGAGGAGGTGTTCTACGTGGTGCACGACGGCTACCTGTACACGTATCGACCGCCGGTGCTCGACGAGGCTCGCGAGCCGGCGGCCGGGGCGGAGGAACCGACGGGCGACGCTGACGATGGACTCGATTCGTTCGACTTCTCGTTCTTGGACAGGGACGAGCGGTCGGAGGACGATCTGCCATCCAGTGCCGCGAGTCACGGCGACGAAAATTAGTCAGTCGTCGCTCTGGCCGTAGGATTCGAACTTCTGGAGGACGACGTCGAGTTGGTCGTCGGTGAGTTCGTGGGGGGTGCCGCCGATGGCTTTGGCGCGGAGGTAGAGTTCGCAGAGGGATTCGACGTGGACGGTGTTCTCGATGGCGGTGGGGAGGTCGGGGCCGGTGACGACGAGGCCGTGGTTCTCGATGATGGTTGCAGTCGATTGGGCCTCGCGCATGGCGTCGACGGCGTTCTTCGCGAGGGCTTCGGTGCCGTAGGGCGCGTACTCGGTGACGGGGACGCGTTTGCCGACGGCGACGATCATGTAATGGATGGGGGGGAGTTCCTCGTGGAGGGTGGCGAGCGTGGTGGCGTACGGCGAGTGCGTGTGGACGATGGCGCCGGGTTCGTCGAACCGGTAGATGTGGCGGTGCATGGGGACCTCGCTGCTTGGGTCCATGGCGCCGTCGAGGTGTTCGCCGTCGAGGGAGACGAGCGGGACGTCCGGGGTGTCGAAGCTGTCGTAGGGGACGCCCGTGGGGGTGATGGCGAACGCGTCGCCGTCGCGCACGGAGAGGTTCCCGGTGCGGCCGGGGGTGAGTGCGGCGAGTTCGGGGGCGTGTTCGACGACGGCGTCGCGGATGGCTTCGTTCGTCATAACAGCACCTCGGTTACGGCCGCGAAGTCGTGAACCTGATGGTCTGGCTGCATGCGGCCGCGGAGGTCTTCGTGCTCGTGGCGCGGGTCGAAGAGGACGGTCTCGAGGCCGACGGCGTTCCCACCTTCGATGTCCGCGGTCGGGTTGTCGCCGACGAACGCGGCGTCGCTCGGGCGCGTGTCGAACTGGGCGAGCGGGTCGGTGAACATCACGCTACTGGGTTTCTCGCGCCCGGTCTCCTCGCTCGTGAGGAGGAGGTCGACGTACGGCTCGATGCCGAGGTGGTGTATCTTCTTCAGCTGGATGCGCGTCGTGAGGTTCGTGACGATACCGACGTGGACGTCGGCGGCCTGGAGTTCGCGGAACACGCGCTCGACGTGGTCGTGTATCTCCATCTCGTGGACGTACGCCTCCCAGTACGCTTCGCCGAGTTCGAGTGCGTGCTCGGACTTGTGGGTGCCGGTGTGGATCTGGATGGCGCGCTTGAAGTAGAGGAAGCGTTCGTGTGCGCTCGCGGTGCCGGCGAGTTCCCGTTTGGTCTCGCGGCGGCCTTCCTGGTAGAGCGTCTCGAAGGCGTCGCGGTCGAGGTCGTACCCGAGCTCGAGCGCGGTCCGCCACGCTTCGCGTTTCCCTGCGTCGTTACAGGGAGCGTACGGGTAGAGGGTGTCGTCGAGGTCGAAGAACACGGCTTCCGGGGGCATACCTCCGGCGTTGGCCGAGCGAACGATTAGGTTCTTCGGACCGTGGCGACCGCGTGCACCCGATGCTGCGGTTTTGCCGGTCGGACGGCGCTCGTTTCAATCCGAGGTGGTTCGAGATTGATGTAATCGCGACGGTGAACGTGGTAACGACCAGTTACTTGTTTAATGACGCGTTACCCGTTGACATGGTTTCCGGGGGTGTTTCGGGCGGTGGTCGCGTCGTGGTGGTGGACGACGAGGAGCGCGTCGCGGACGTGTACGCAACGTTCCTCGCGGACGACCACGACGTCGAGGTGGCGTACGGTGGCGAGGAAGCGCTCGACGTCGTCGACGCGACGGTCGACGTCGTCCTCCTCGACCGTCGGATGCCGGGACTGCACGGTGACGAGGTCCTGGAGCGACTCCGCGACCGCGGCTACGACGGGCGCGTCGTGATGGTGACCGCGCTCGACCCCGGATACGACATCATCGACATGGACTTCGAGCAGTACGTCTGCAAACCGATCGATCGCGACGAGCTCAGAACGATCGTTCGACGCGAGTTACTGCGCTCGAACTACGACGACGCGCTCCAGGAGTACCTCCGCTTGCAGTCGAAGGTGACGACGATCTCGGAGGACCACCCGGACCCGGCGGCGAGCGACGACGAGCGCGTGCGGGCGCTCCGCGACCGTCTCGACGACCTCCGCGACGGCTTGCTGGACACGCTCGTCGAGCACGCGGAACTCGCGTACGAATCCGAGGACGGCGGGACCGCCTGACGCGGGGAAGACACTTGCTCGTTCCGCCCCAATCACCGGGTATGGCGTGCAACTCGCTCGACGACGCGGAGCGTCACGCGCTCCTTCGCCGGGTCGACCGCGGAACCGCGACCGTCGGCTCGCGAGTCCCGGACTCCGTCACGATCGACGACACCGACGTCGCGCTTCGCGAGTTCGTCGTCACGACGCGCAACCAGCGGACGCTCACGCCGGCGGAACGCGACCGCGTGAAGGACGTGCGTGACCGCCTCGGCACCGAGCGGGAGCGTCGACGCGAACGCCTCGCAACCGCCGACCTGACGGTCGACGAAGCGACCGCGCTCGCCGACAGCATCGTCGGCCTCGACCGCGCGCTCGCCGCGCTCGCCGACCTCAGCGAGCGCAGCCTCGAGGCGGACCGGCACGAGCGACACGTCGAGTCCCATCGCGCCTGGCTCGACTTCCTCGACAACATCCAGCGGTAGGTGCGTTCCGGGCCGCGCGGCGTCGAGAACGTCCGCCATAACGATACGTCGTGGAGACGTCACCTCGTCCGAACAGATGCGGTCTCGGAAGACGACTCCCACGCGACACAACCTCCACGCCATCGAGGACCGCATCGAACTCGCGGAACGCGGCCATCACGTCCTGGAACGCAAGCGCGACGGGCTCGTGCTCGAGTTCCTCGACCTCCTCGACGAGTACCAGGACGCGCAACGCGAACTGCAGTCGCGGTTCGAGCGCGCCCAGTCGCTGTTCGACCGCGTTCGCGCGCTCGAAGGCCAAGTCGTCATCGACGGACTCGTGCGTGCTCGCAGCGTCCACCCCGAGATAACGACGTCTCGAAAACCCATCCTGGGGGTGGCGCTCCCGCAGTTCGAGGCCACCGGCGTGCGAACCGACCTCGCGCATCACGGGTACGGGTTGCTCGGAATGAGCCCGGTCGTCGACGAGCTCGTGGACGCGTACGAGGCGCTCGTCGAGCAACTCGTCGCGTTCGCGGAACTGGAGACGGCCGCTTTGCTGCTCGTGGACGTCATCGAGACCACGCAGCGACGCGTCAGGGCTCTCGAACACGCTGTCATCCCTCGGTTACAGCACGACGCCGAACGTATCCGACGGCGTCTCGACGAGCGCGCGCAGGAGGAACGCGTCCGGCAGAAGTGGTTCAAGGAGAAGCAGGAACGCCGGCGCATCCACGCCGACCCTCCCGGTGGCCGCGTTCGACCGCATCGGAACGGCCGGAGCGACGAGGACGAACGCTGAAGATCGACGCGACAGTGGTGCGTGACGACTGTCGATGTCGGCGTCGAGCGATTATCGCTGCCAGTCGGTGTCGAGTTCGAGGGCGCGCTCCAGGAGGCCGTCCGCGTAGACCTCGCTCGTCTGGTCGGGGTGGCGGGCGTGGATGGTACGGACGGTCTCGACGGTGTTCGCGAAGTTCTTGAACGTCGCCTCGTCGACCATCTGCCCGTCGACGGTCACCGCCCCGGTGCCTTCTGATTTCGCCTGATTGAAGCGCTCTATCTTCGAGACGTCGCGCTCGAGTTCGGTCGGCGTCGGCATGTGGATGCGGTTCGCCTGGATGGTCTGCTTGGGGTAGAGGCTCCAGGAGCCGTCGAGCCCGACCGCGGCCTCGCGCTCGACCTGGTCCGCGTACGCCGGGGCGTTGTAGTACGTGACGCCGGCGCGTTCCTCGAAGAGCTTGTCGAACGGGCCGCCGACGGCGACGACGTCGTTCGCGCTCGCCTCGTTCGACAGCGCTTCGAGGAGGCCGTCCCAGCGCGGGCGGTCGCCGTCGATGGCGCGCCCGCCGAGTTCGGCGGTGTAGTCGACGGGTCCGAAGACGAGGCCGGCGAGGCGACCGCCACCGTGAGCGTCCTCGTTCCCGAGCATCGCGATGTCCCGGAGGTCCGAGCGCGCGGCGGCGGTCTCGACGATGACTGAGAGCTCGGTCGACCCCTCGGGGAGGCCCGCTGCTTCCTCGGCGCGTGCGACGACGTCGATGGCTCGCTCGACGTCCGCGACGCGGCCGACCTTCGGGACGACCACGCCGGTGAGTTCCTCGCCGACGGCTTCGAGGAGCGTCCGGATCTCCTCCTCGCCGCGGTCGCGGAGCCCGGCGTCGTCGTACGCCCACTGGACGCGCGGCCAGATCTCGCCGGAGAACTCGACGCCGCCGTCGAGACGGTCGATGGTGTTCTCGAGCCCCTCGGCTTTCATGTCGGGTGCGGTCCCGTCCTCGAGGTCGGGGACGAGCCAGTCGGGCGCCTGGAATCCCTCCGAGGCGAGCGCGGAGTCGAGGTACTTCGCCGTGTTCTCCTTGGGGACGGCGGCCGGTGCGGTCTGGAAGGTGCGTGCGATTCTCATCTGAGTCAGTTGCCTGCGTTCGTCGTCGAGCGTTTCTGTATCTGTGCGGTGCGCGTCCCCGAGTACACGGGGGTGTCGTCCTGGTTGAACGCGACGTGCTCGAACTCGACGACACCGTACCGGTCGTCGCCGTCGTCGCGAGCGTCGCGGACGTGCGTGAAGCAGTACACGGTGTCGCCGGGCGTGACGAACGTGTGGAAGCGCTCGTCGTCGAACCCGACCTCGCGCCACGTCGCCTCGTCGCTGCGAGCGTGCCCGAGTGCGGTCGAGCGCGTCACGTCGCCGTACGCGACGAGGTCGCCGGACGGGGAGTCCGCCATCACGGCCGCGTCGTGGTGCTGTTTCGCGGTGTTCAGCGTCATCAGCGGGAGCTGGCTGACGGTGACGGCGTCCATCGTCCGACCGCGCTCGTGGCGGTACGCGACCGCGGCGTCGCCCCCGTGCCTGTCCTCCGTCGTCGCGAGCGCCGCGGCGAAGTCCTCGAAGTGCTCGCCGTCCGGTTCGACGAACGTCCCCGGAAGGCCGAGATCCATCGTCTCGCCGCCGTCCGGTTCGACGTCGTCGAGGGACTCGTGCTCGCCGCCGTCGGTCGCCGGCGGGGTCCGTCGCGGGATCATGTTCGTGCGCTCGTAGGACAGCAAGCGGTCGCCGGTGTCGGCGTCCACGCCCTCCGTCCGCCACGTGACGATGCCGTAGTCGGGGCGCGACGAGGACGTCGCGGTCGACTCGACGGTCGACCGCACCTGGAGTGCCGTCCCCAGGGGTACCGCGTCGGCGTGGAACCGGAGGTCGGTACGGCCGAGGAAGTACCCGCCCTTCTCGGAGAGGTCCTCGACGGTCGGCCCCATCACCGCCGCGGTGAGGTAATCCGGATGCGCGGGCACCGTCTCGAACCCGCGCTCGCGGGCCGCGTCCGGCCGCCAGTACGCCGGGTCGTGGTTGAGCGTCTGGCCCGCCCACGTCTCGCTCGCGTGTCGCGTGAGCGTCAACCCGGGTTCGTGCTCGAGTTCGTCGCCCTCCGCGAAGTCCTCGAAGCAGTTCCCCTTCCCTTTGGTATCGACGCGGTCGAGTGCCGCGCGGAACGTCTCGCCGTCACTGAGGTCGAAGTCGTCTGTCATGTAGATGAATCGGTAGCGTGTACCAGCTCAGTCGTCCGCGACGGCGCGCGTCGTCGCGTCGGCGTCGTCGCGAGCGAGTGCGCGCCGCATCTCGTTCTCGACGACCATGTAGCCCTCGTCGAACCCCATCCCGGGTTTCGCGAGCACCTGGAACGCGTCGGTCGCCAGCGCGACGTGCGCGCAGGCTCGCGCCGAGGTCACGGTCTCGTTGCACGTCCCGCCGAGGTACGCGCGGACGTCCGTGCCCTCGCAGTACCGCACTGCCTCCCCGGAGCGATGGATGCCGCCGAGGTCGGGGGTCTTCACCTGGACGACGTCCGCGGCGCCCGCGTCGACGAACGCCTGGACGTCCTCGAACGTGTTGCACCACTCGTCGGCGACCAGGTCCACGTCGACGTCGGCGTCCGCGAGCGCGTCCCGGAGTTCGGTCATCGCGTGGATCTGCTCGGCGCGCCCGCCGACGTCCATCGGGCCCTCTATCTGGATGGGATGGTCCTCGGCCGCCTCGCTGAGCGACTGGAAGTAGTCGACGACCTCGGCGCGGTCGTACGGTGCGCCGAAGACGTCCCCGATGACGCCGTAGACGTCCAGGTGGAGGCGCGGCCGGTAGTCCGCGGGCCCGAGTTCGTTCGCGCGCTCGACGAGCCACGCGACGTACTCGCGGAGTCCCTCGCCCGATTCGCCGAGCTTCTCGACGCTATTGAAGAGGCCGTGTGGGAGGACGGGGACGCCCTTTATCATCATCTTCTCGGCGTTCACGTACCGGTCGTCGCCGGACTGCCCGAACACCGGCACCGGTTCGGTCGCGGGCGTCGTCCCGAGGTGGTCGGCGAGCGTTCGCGCTCGCGTCCGCCCCTCGGCGTGCGCCGCCGCCGCGAGCAGCGCCTGCGAGACGCCGTACCGGACCGCGGTGTGGAGTTGCTCGCGGCCGTCCTCGCCGGGCATCGCGGCGAGCTCGGCGACGTTCGTCCCGAACTCCGTCGCCGACCGCCCCTCCAGGGCGTCCGCGACGCGATCCTCGACGACCGGCTCGTAGCGAGCTGCACGGAAGAGCGGGTCGCGGCCGCCAGCGCCGGAGTACTGGACGGCACAGCAGTCACCCGAGACCGTGCGACCGTCGCTCAGGTCGAGTTCGACGGTCAACGCCTCGCCGGCTTCGCGGACGGCGTCGAACCCCTCGGTGACGGGGTCGCCGTCGTACGCGAACCCGTCCTGGGTCGCGCCCCCCTTGATTGCGCGCTGGTCGTCGAAGAAGAACCCCGAGACCGACGGGACGGCGCGAACGCGCTCAATCCGCACGCGACTCACCTCCGTTCGGCGCACCGGGGTCGTCGCCACTTCGACTGTTTCCGCCAGCGTTCGGCCGGCCGATGAGGCGGCCGTCGCTGATGGCGTCGACGTCGTCGGCGACCATCTTGAACGAGCGCTTGCGGCCTTCGGTGCGGGCGCGCTCGTCGAGGAAGTTCCCGTGGATCTCCTTGACGTCGTCGCTGACGTCGAGTTCCGCGAACTCGAAGATGCGGACGCGGCCGTCGTCGTCCCTCGCGGGGAGGACCGCGCCCATCGCGGCGTCGCTCGGCGCGAACGGGACGTCGAGCGCGCCGGAGGCGAACGCGTCGACGACGCCGAGTGCGACGTCGCCGTCGCCGTGCCGTTCGACGGTGTCGACGAGCTCCATCGCCGTCCGCTCGATGAGCTCCTGTTCCTCGTCGACGCCCTCCAGATTGATCGCCTGCTCGCGGACCATGTCCAGCATCTGCCGGGTCGTCCGCAAGCCGGCGGCGTTCGCTTCCTTCGTCGGGACGCCCTGGAACTCCTGGGGCGACTTGGTGATGACCTTGTCCGGTTGCGCGATCGCCGCGGTCGTCCCGCCGAGCCCGATGACGCCGTTCGCGCGCGCCTCGTCCGGCGGGAACCCACCCATCCACTCGTGGAAGACCGTCGTGACCGTGACGTCGTCGTTCAGGTACTCGTTCCCGAGTTTCTTCAGCGCGCGGAGCGCGGCGACGTCCTGGACGAGGTTCCCGACCTGGCCGTACCCGAGCGTCAGCGACCGGACGCCCTGGGTCGCGGCGAGCTTGCCTTCGACGAGCATCACCGCGATGGCGATGCTCGGCGGGACGAGCGTCCCCGTCAGCGGCCCGAACGGCTCGCGGTTGATGGTGATGCCGCGTTCGGTGTACGCGCCAGCGAGCCGGTCGACGAACTGCCAGTGCTCGATGGTGTCCGCGAGCGAGTTCTCCTTGCAGTACGGGATGTTGTAGCTGATGGGGCCGCCCTCGAAGCTCTGGAACCCGCCCGCGAACGTGATCGCGGCGAGCAGGCGCGCGTCGGGCGTCCCGTGGCGGACCTCGATGGGTGCGTCGAGCGCGTCGACGAGTTCGCGGCAGCGTTCGACGCCGTGGTTGACGGCCGGGAACCCGTTCAGTGCGGCCTTCCCGGTCTCGCGTGCCTCCTCGAGTCCGGTCTGTGCCTTCTCGTACTGGTTGTCCCGCGTGTAGGAGTCGATGGTCGTGGGCAGGAGGTCCGCCTGCCCTTCGTTCTGGAGGTGCTCGAGGAGCGAGATTTGCTCTTCGAGGCGCGCGACGCCCGCTCGCGGCTGGAGGAGCGGGCGGTCGGCGTTCTCGAGGACGTCGGCGAATCGCTTGCTTGCGGGGAGGGACTCGTGGAACTCGACGGCCTCCTCGAAGTCGACGGCCTGGCCTGTCGGCCAGTTCCCGCGGACGTCCCCGTCGATGCGTCGCAACTGCTCGGCCGGGATGCGTTCGTCGCGTAACATCGAGTCAGGCGGTGACGCGTTCTGTGTCGCGCTCGCTGTGCGCGCAGTCCATCTCGAGGGCGCGGATCGCTTCCTCGGGACTGGTCTCGCTGTCGAAGACGCGGTCGAAACCCATGTCGCGGAACGTGCGTCGGGTCTCCTCGAAGTCGTTCTGTCCGACTGCGAGGTTCCCGCCGATGTACGTGACGGCGTCGACGCCCGCTTCCGTGAGGGTCTCGTGGAAGCCGCGGCAGTCCTGCTCCGCGTGACCGTAGAGCGAGGAGACGAGTACAGCGTCGGCGTCGTGGGTAGCTGCGGACTCGGCGAACTCCTCCTGGGAGGTCTGGACGCCGAGGTTGTGAACCTCGAACCCTGCTGCGGAGAGGGCCTGCTCGAGGATGGTGATACCGACGACGTGCGCGTCGGACCCGATGACACCGAGAGTGACTGTCGCGGCCATGTAACTCCACTGTTGTATGAACAATAGTTAAAGATAATGGTCTATCATGATAATATTCCTTATACACGTTGAAGGGGGCGTTTGAGAATAAACCACACCATCATTATCTATTGGGAAGGTTTTTGCGTGACGGCGTCCACGAACGCCCCATGCCAGGACGCGACGCCGGCGACGAGCCGGCATCGAACCGCGCCGACAGCCACACCGAGCGCGACGACGCCGACCCCACCACCGGAACCGGCGCGAACCGCGCCGGCGACGAATCCACGCCCGACGACGAGGGCCCGCTCTCGGACCTCCGCGTCGTCGACCTCACGCAGGTACTCGCCGGCCCGTACTGCACGATGCTGCTCGCCGACCTCGGCGCGGACGTCGTGAAGGTCGAACGCCCCGGCGGCGACCTCATCCGCGCCAACCCACCCCACGTCGGCGACGCCGCCGACGAACCCTACGGCGGCTACTTCCAGAGCGTCAACCGCGGGAAGCGCTCCATCGAACTCGACCTCGGCGACGACGACGACCGCGAGGACTTCCAGTACCTCGTCGAGTCCGCGGACGTCGTCGTCGAGAACTACCGCGCCGGCACCATGGAACGCCTCGGGTGCGCGTACGAGGACCTCAAGGAACTGAACCCGGAACTCGTCTACGCGAGCATCCGCGGGTTCGGCGACCCCCGCACGGGCGAGACCCACAGACAGGGCCAGCCGAGCTTCGACCTCGTCGCGCAAGCGCTCGGCGGCGTCATGGAGATCACGGGCCAGGAGGACGGCCCACCGACGAAGGTCGGTCCCGGCATCGGCGACCTCTTCACCGCCGTCCTCGAAGCGGTCGGCATCCTCGCCGCCGTCCACCGCCGCGAACGCACCGGCGAAGGCAGCTACGTCGACACCGGCATGTACGACGCGATGGTGTCGATGTGCGAGCGCGCCGTCTACCACTACTCCTACGACGACGACGTCCTCACGCGCCAGGGCAACAGTCACCCGACGCTGTTCCCGTACAACGCGTTCGAGGCCGCCGACGGGTACGTCGTCATCGCCGCCTTCTCGGACGGTCACTGGCGCGAGCTCTGCGAGGCGATGGACCGCCCGGACCTCGCCGCCGACCACCCCGACGCCCCCAGCAGGATCCGCGCCCGCGACGACCTCCGCCCCCAGATAGCCGAGTGGACGCGCGAACACGACGCGGACGACATCGTCGACCTGCTCGACGGTCGCGTCCCCGCCGCACCAGTCCAGGACGCCGCGGACGTCTTCGACGACCCGCACGTCCACGACCGCGGGATGCTCGCCGACGTCGCCCAGCCCGGCGCCGACCGCGACGTCACCGTCGCCGGCTGCCCCATCAAGTTCGGCGACGCCCCCACCGGCCCGCGCGGCCGCGCCCCGCTCCTCGACGAACACCGCGACGAACTCCTCGGCGACCGCGATCGCGAACGCCCGCGCGCCAGCGGCGACGACTGAACGCACCGACCGCGCAGCACCTGGGAGGGTCACGCGCCCGTCGGTGCGACCTGCCGTGAGCGTCGTGCGAGCACGCGTCGCTTCGGTTTTTTGCCGTTCGCCGACGTATCCAGTGGCATGCACGCCAGACACGTCGCCGTCCTCGCGGTCGCCGTGGCCCTCGCCGTCGTCGCCGGCGGTTGCCTGGGGTCACCGAGCTCCGGCCCGAACGCACCATCCGGGAACGAGTCGTTCACCGTCGAGATGCTCGGGAACGCCACGCACAGCGTCTACGTCGCCACCCACCTCTACACCGACCGCCCCGAGTTCGTCACGCTCGAGTACGCGAACGGAACCACGCGCGAGTTCGAACTCCCGACCGAACAGGGCCTGTTCCAGGGCGACACCCCCGATGGCTTGCGGAGCGTCGCGACGCCCGAGGACGACGGCGGCGTCTACTTCGAGGGATCGCCCACGTTCACCGCGAGCGCGAACGAGATCGCGCCGATGGAGACCGTGGTGTTCGTCGTGCGCGTCGACGGCAGCAACCAGGTCGCCGCGTGGGGGGTCGCGAACTGCGACGGGCACGTCGACCGCGTCACGCTCGACGCCGACGGTCGGAACGTCACCGTCGGCGGCCTCGCCTGCAGCAACTGACCGCGAGCCGCGACTCGGCTCTCGCCCAGCGAGAACGATGGCGTCGACTATCCGGGCGGCCACCGAACGCCCACGTACCGCGACCATGTCCCATCCAGCCCGCCACTCGCCCGACCCGGAGGCGTACCCGGACGACGCCGACCTGGGCGAACAAGCGCGACACCTGCTCGAGTACGCCGTCCTCGCGCCGTCCAGCCACAACTCCCAGCCGTGGGCGTTCGACGTCGACGGTGGAACGATACGCGTGTTCGCGGACACATCGCGCCAGCTCGACGTCGCCGACCCGACCGGTCGGGAACTGGCGGTGAGCGTCGGCTGTGCGGTGGAGAACCTCGTCGTTGCGGCCGTGCACTTCGACCGTTCGCCGCTCGTCGAGTACGTGGACGCGTCCGCGCCGATGGACGCACGCCCGACCGCAGACGCCGACGCTCCCGACCGCTACCGACACCTCGCGACCGTCCACCTCGAAGCGGGAACGACCGACTCCATCGAGGGGGCGCCGGACGAGGCGCTGTTCGACGCGATACCCGTCCGACGCACGAACCACGGGTCGTACGACGACCGTCCGCTCCCTGCCGCGCTCCGCGAAACGTTCCAGGCGACCGGCGACGCCCTCGGCGTCGACGTTCACGTCGTCACCGACCCGGAGACCAAGGATGCGGTCGCCGCGCTCCAGGCGCGCGCCGACGAGACGCTGTTCGACGACCCGACGTACCGCGCGGAACTCGCCGAGTGGATCCGGTCCGGCGCGCTCGGCGCCGGCCCGATCAGGGCGCGAGTGAGCGCGACCGCCGTCAGACGCCTGGACCTCGGCGACCGCGAAGGCCGGAAGAACGCCACGCGCGTCGAGAACGCGCCGGCGGTCGTCGCGCTCGCCACGGCCACCGACAACGCCCCGGCGTGGCTCCGTGTCGGTCGCGCCTTCGAGCGGATGGCGCTCGCCGCCACCGGAGCCGGCGTGGCGGTCCATCCGCTGAGTCAGGTACTGGAGTTACCCGCGCTCCGCGATCAGTTCGCGGAACTGCTCGATACCGAGTCGACACCCCAGCACCTGTTCCGCGCCGGCTATGCCGACCCGGACGGAACGACGACGCCCCGACGCCCCGTCGACGACGTACTGCTCTCGGACTGACCCATCTCCAGGGGCCGGCCTCGAGATTCGAGCGAGCGCCTGCGAGTCGGTCGCGGGACCGACGTGAAACGGGGCCGACGAGCGTCCCGCTCACACGGTCGCGCGGTCGACGAACTTGTAGAACCGACTCGAGTCCGCGCCCGCGTCCTCCTCCGGCTGATACACGAACGCCAACCCCTCGCGTTCGAACGCCGCGAAGAACTCGCCCCACGAGACGACCCGGAACCGGTCCGTGTCCGGGAACGCGAACCGGAGGCTAGCGTCGCCGTCCCCGCTGGCGCGGGCCGGTTCCGCATTCCGGTCCTCGGCCCACCGCCGGATCGTCTCGTGGTTCGTCGTCGCATCCCCGTGGCCACCGGCGGGACAGACGGATTCGGACATTCCTACGCGTTCCTTGGAGCGTCCGACGCCCAAGTCACCGGCCAAACCCGCTAGGTCCCGTTACCGTCGGCGACGTCGTC
This sequence comes from Halorubellus salinus, assembly GCF_020567525.1. Taxonomy (GTDB): domain Archaea; phylum Halobacteriota; class Halobacteria; order Halobacteriales; family Natrialbaceae; genus Halorubellus; species Halorubellus salinus. The sequence goes on along the minus strand of NZ_JAJCVI010000001.1, from coordinate 549,882 downwards.
GGGGAGAGAAACCCTTTTGCGCCTGCCATCCGGACGCTCTCGTATGACCGACTGGCCGTTCGACCCCGACGGAGACGAAGGCAGTGAGGGCATGCGGAAGTACGGGATGGCGATCCTCGCGAAGCGCCTCGACGAGGACGAGGACTTCCCGCTGAAGGCAGCGGACTTCGTCGACGAACACGGCGACGAACCCGTCCGCCTGAACCACCGTCGCGTCGTCAGCGTCGCCGACATCTTCGAGCACGTCGACAAGGGCGAGTTCGACGACATCGTCGACTTCCACAAGACCATCGGTCGCGCGATGCGCTCGGGCGACTTCTGGGAGTACCAGCCGAAGGCCGGCGAATCCAACATCAAGCCCGCCTGAAACGCCGGTTCTTCGGCCGACTGACGCGACTCGCTGCGCGCTGACGGACGGGTTCGCTCGCAGTGCTGGACTCGCTCGCGATCTAACGGACGTCCTTCTCTCGGCAGTCCTCTCGAGCGCATCACCGCCAGTAATCGGCTTCCGGAGGCGAACACGCGGCATCGCGTTTAGGGTGACTTAAGCCGTCGGCTCCGCTACGTCGCGGTAACGTGACGAACACTCAGGTCACTCTCTTCCAGATCGACAACTACGGTCCCTGGACGGTGACGCCCGAACCGCGCCGGGAGGTCGACCTCCAGACGCTGCAATCGCGCCTGTACGCCGACCTCTCCCAGCTCGTCGGGAATCGCGGCGGATACGTCTTCTTCACGCGGTTCGACAACATGGTCGCGGTGACGAACGGGCTCGAGGACGCCGACCTCGAACTCATCCAGGAGTCCGTCCGGAACCGGTATCCGGTGACGTTGAGCGTCGCGACGGCGACGGGGACGACGCCCGCGCAGGCGCTCGTCGACGCGACCGGGCTCGTGCAGGACCACGGGAGCGCGCAGGACAAGTCCCGCCGGGAGGTGCTCGCGGGACGGACGATAGCGAGCGAGCATCGGCGCGACGACGACGTCCACATCGCGCACTTCGACGTGGTGGACGCCACCGGCAAGTACACGGACGAACTCGACGCGTTCGAGACGTTCACGCACATCGAGCAGGGGTACGCGTCGCTGATGCGGCACCTCTACACCGAGTACGAGGGGCTCGCGTTCTTCGTCGGCGGGGACAACGTCATCGCGACCGTCCCGGAACTCGCCGAGGCCGACTATCGAGCGGCCATCGAGCACGTGCAGGCCGACGCGGACGTCGAACTGCAGGTCGGCGTCAGCTCGGATCGAACCGCGCACGAGGCGGGGATGGACGCGAAGCACGCGCTCGAGGACTGTCGCGCCCGGAACACGACAGTCGAGTTCCACTGAGGAGGCGGTCTCGCGGCGCGCGATGGCGGATCGTTCGGCGCGCTCACCCAGCAGTGCTTGGGTGGAGCGAACCGGCGTTGCGCCGGCCGGTTTCCGCCCTATATCCGTTGGGACGGGCTTAAGTCTGCTGGAGGTACCTTTTAGAACGGCCGTGCCAATCACTCACGTATGAATGCGGACGTGTCGATTCGCGACGTTGCAGCCAGGAACTTCGTCGGCGTCACGGAGACCGACTCCGTGAACGGCGCGGCGAAACTCATGTACGAGGACGACACCAGTTGTGCGGTCGTCCTCCGGGGCTCGGAGCCCGTCGGCATCGTCACAGAACGCGACGTCGTCGGCCTCATCGCGGAGGACGGCGACCCGATGAACACCGAGGTGAGCGTCGTGATGAGCGAGCCCGTCGTCACGATCGACGCCGCGGAGTCCCTCGCGGTCGCCGCCGAACGCATGGGGACCGAGACCATCCGGCATCTCGTCGTCACTGCGGGCGACGAACTCTTCGGCGTGCTCGCGGCCGACGACGTCCTCGCGGCGCGCTCCGCGACCGCACCCGTGAACGGCGAACCGACCGCGGGCGACCTCGTCGAGAACGGCGGGATGCCCGTCGCGGACGACCGAAGTCAGCCCGCCGAGGACGCCACGTACGACCCGCAGAGCATCTGCGAGGTCTGTGGGTCGCTCAGCGACGCGCTCACCGACCGGAACGGTCAGCTCGTCTGCGACAACTGCCTCGACGTCTGACCGCGAGGGAATCCTCGCGGAGGGGCGGCGCGGCAGACGACCCGTCATGGGCGACCCGTCCGTCGAACACCACCGGTCGCCCGTCGATTTATTTACTCGCCCCCGCAAGAAGCCCGTTTACCCGTTCGAGAGCCACTGGAACCACCCCACGAAACGGTGGTCGCGGGGCCAGACTTATTACACCCGCCTTTGTAAAGGACTCACATGGCACGGAACGTGCGAAGACGTGACGTACTGAGTGGCATCGGCGCGGCTGGACTCGCAAGCACCGCAGGCTGTATCGGTGGCCTCGGCGGCGGCGGCGGTGGCCCCGACATGCTCACCGTCGTCGGGTACCCCGAAGACGGTATCCAGCTGTTCCGGGACTTCTACAGTTCCTACAGCGACGACGTCGATATCCTCATCCCCGACGGCCTCCGCGACGGCGACCTGCCGGGTCAGGTCGGGAACGACATGAGCAACGTCACCGGGACCGCGCCCGCCGCGGGCGGCCCGAACCAGGAGGCGTTCACGTCGCTGTACGAGGACGAGTACGGCGAATCGCCGGGCGTGTTCACGACGCAGTCCTACGACTCCGTCGCCATCGGCATCCTCGCGAACGCCGCCGCCGGCGAGAACGACGGCACCGCCATCCGCGACCAGATGCGGAACGTCGCCAACCCTGGCGGCATGGAGGTCGGCGTCGACAACTTCGTCGAGGGCGTCGAAGCCGCCGCGAACGGCGAGGACGTGAACTTCCAGGGCTCGTCCAGTTCGGTGAACTTCGACGAGAACGGCGACCCGGCGTCCGCAGCGTACGCGATCTGGGAATTCACCGAGGACGGCACCGAGACCGCGGAAGTCCAGCAGTTCGAAGGTGCGAACCCCGACGGGAACGGACCGTCCGCTGACGAGATACCCGGCGGCATGGGCCGCGAGATCATGGTCGGCATCCTCCTCCCGGAGACCGGTGCGCTCGCGTCCACGGGGGCGGACATGATCAACGCCGCCCAGCTCCCCGCGATCCAGGTGAACGACAGCGACATCGACATGGAGGTCACGACGCAACTCGAGGACACGGAGACGAACTCCCAGTCCGGTGTCTCCGCGGCGAACACCCTGGTCAACGCCGGGTTCCCGTACATCTGCGGGAGCGCGTCCTCCGGTGTCAACGTCCCGGTGAGTCAGGAGGTCCTCATCCCGAACGAGGTCGTCGGTTGCTCGCCGTCCTCGACGGCGCTGTCGGTGACGAACCTCGAGGACAACGACTACATCTTCCGGACGGCACCGTCGGACCGCCTGCAGGGCCGCGTCATGGCGCAGGTCGCGAGCGAACGCCTGGAAGCCGGGAGCGCTGCGACGCTGTACGTCAACAACGACTACGGCCAGCAGCTCTCCGAGCGGTTCTCGGGCGTGTTCGAGGACGAGTTCGACGGGAGCGTGTTCCGTCAGGTGGCGTTCAACCAGGGCGAATCCTCGTACAGTTCCGTCGTCAGCGAAGCGATGTCCGCCGAGTAAGTCGGTCGCGACCACGGACAGATTCTCGTTTTTTCGACGCCAGATACGATAGCGACGCGACCGTGGTCCAGAGTCGACCGTCGTTCACTCACACCGATGGAGGTCCCGGTCGCGACGGACGTTTCACGCGTGAATCTTTCACAGGAAGCTGTTACGTGCCGGTAATGCCACGGTCACGTTCTCGCGAGCGGAGTGACGACGGGATTACTACCCGGTTCGTGTCCTCGCGTCGGATCGGAGCGAGTGGCCGACTGGAGGAGGTAATCCGGGATGACGTCGCAGTCTCCAGAGTAACGCGACTGATCGCGGGATAGTTCGCTCGTTACCGCATGGCACCGACCCCGGACGCCCGCCGGCTGCGGCGCCCCCGGGCGTGTGAAACCGGTACACGATTGTTACGCGAACGACCCGTTCCAGAGTGATTCGACACCGCGTCATAACAAAGCGACGAGCGACCGCGGGGGCACTTGTGCGCTTAAACACCACAGCAACGAAGCTACTCGCCATCGTACTCGCCGTCGGCCTCGTCGGCAGCACGGTGGCGTTCGCGTTCGCCGTACCGCCCGCACAGACGACTGACAGCCACGTCTCGACGCAGGACACGTCGTACCTCCGCGTCGTACACGCGTCCCCTGACGCCCCGGCAGTGGACGTTCGCGTCGAGAACGAGACCGTGCTCTCGAACGTGAGCTTCGGCGCCGTCAGCGACTACCTCTCCCTGCCCGCGGGGACGTACAACGTCTCCATCGTCGTGACCGGCACCGACACCGCGGTGTTCGACGACGCCGTCACGCTGTCGGCGCGGTCGCTGACGACCGTCGCCGCGAGCGGCGAGGTCACCGAGAACGCGAGCTCGACGTTCGAACCCGTGTTCTTCGTCGACGACGCGTACACGCCCGCCGAGAACGAGAGCGCGCTGAGCGTCATCCACCTCTCGCCCGACGCGCCCGCGGTCGACGTCACGACCGCGAACGGGAGCGTCGTGCTCGCGGAGAACGTCACCTTCCAGAACGGCTCGGACTACGTGTCGGTGCCCGCGGGGAACTACACCGTCGAGATCCGGCCGGCGACCGCCGGGAACAACGGGACCGTCGCCGCCACGTTCGACGTCGCGCTCGAGGGAGAGACCGCGTACTCCGCGCTCGCCGTCGGCTACCTCGACGCCGACGCCGCGCCCGCGGACACCCCGTTCGACCTCGTCCTCACCGAGGACGCGACCCTGACGGTCGAACTGCCGTCCGCGAACGAGTCGATGAACGAATCGATGAACGAATCGATGAACGAGACGACGGGGAACGAGACGACCACGACGGACGAGGAGACCGGCACCGAGCCGACCACGACTGACGAGGAGGCTGGCACCGAGACCGACACCGAAACCGAGGCGCGAGTCGCCATCTAGGCGTCTCGGAACGACCGAGATAGACTCGGCGTGGACGACGCGGCACGAGGAGCCGAATCCACGAACGGACTCGAAACCGCATCTCGATGCCACGTCGCGCGTTCGACGTCGAAGTCACGGTCGCACTGTCGCCGCGTCAGCGGCGAGCACGCTCGACGGACGGACCGGCACGAAGAAATCGACGTCGCTGGGAGGACACGACCGACTCCGATCGGTCGCGCGAGTCCGTACCGCCTTACCCGCCGAGGAAGTCCTGGCGGACCTGCGGGTCGTTCAGGAGCGTCGTCCCCTCGTCCTCGTAGCGGTTCTTCCCGTCTACGAGCACGTACCCGCGGTCGCAGCGACGCAGCGCCTCCTTCGCGTTCTGCTCGACCATCAGGATAGCCGTCCCGGCGTCGTTGATCTCGTCGATCTTGTCGAACATCTCCGCGACGAGGTCCGGCGCCAGCCCCGCCGAGGGCTCGTCGAGCAAGAGGAGTTCGGGGTCGAGCATCAGCGCTCGACCCATCGCGAGCATCTGCTGTTGCCCGCCGGAGAGCGTCCCCGCCTTCTGGGTCTGGCGTTCCTCCAGTATCGGGAAGCGCTCGAACACCTCGTTCAGCGAATCCTGCGGGACGTCCTCGAGGATGTACGCGCCCATCTCGAGGTTCTCGCGGACGGTCAGCGTCCCGAACACGTTGTCGTTCTGCGGGACGTACCCGAGCCCGAGGTGGATGATGTCCTCCGGACGCATCGTCGTGATGTCGTTCGTCTCGAACTGGACGGTCCCACCCATGTGGCTCGTCAACCCGAACACGGACTTCATCACGGTCGACTTCCCCGCGCCGTTCGGGCCGACGATGGTGACGTACTCCTCGTCGTTCACGTCCATGTCGACGTCCGTCAGGATCTGGAGGTCGCCGTACCCGGCGTCCAGGTCGCGGACGGACAGGATGCTGTCCTCGTAGAGCGTGACGTCCGTCGCTGCGCTCGTCGTCGCGCCACCGTCCGGCTCGAAGCCACTCGACGCCGCGTCCGGCGTCGCGTCACTCGGCGTCGATTCGTCGGTCATACCTCACCTCCGAGGTACGCCTCGATGACGTCTTCGTTGTTCCGCACGTCCTCCGGCGTCCCTTCGGTGAGGATGCGGCCCTGGTGCATGACGATGACTTTCTCGCAGTTCTCCATGATGAGGTCCATGTCGTGCTCGACGATGAGGAACGTGTACCCCTGGTTGCGGAGTTCGTGGATGTGCTCCAGGAGCCGCTCCTCGAGCGTCGGGTTGACGCCCGCGAACGGCTCGTCGAGCAGGAGCATGTCCGGGTCCGTCAGGAGCGCACGCGCCATCTCCAGGAGCTTCCGTTGCCCGCCGGAGAGGTTCCCCGCGTACTCGTTCGCGAGGTGCTCGATGTCGAAGAACTCGAGGGTCTCCCACGCGCGCTCCAGGATCTCCTCTTCCTGCTTGTTCACGTCGTTGCGCGCGAACACCGACCGCCAGAGCGCTTCGCCGCGCTGATGCATCGGAGCGACCATCATGTTCTCCAGGACGGTCATCTCCGAGAGTTCGCGCGCGATCTGGAACGTCCGCACGAGGCCGCGCTCGGCGACCTCGTACGGCTCCAGGCCCGTGATGTCCTCGCCGTTGAACTCCACGACCCCGGAGTCGGGCGTGTACGTGCCCGTGATGCAGTTGAACGTCGTCGACTTCCCCGCGCCGTTCGGCCCGATGAGGCCCGTCATCGAGCCCTTCTTGATCTCGAAGCCGGCGTTATCGACCGCGGTGATGCCGCCGAACGTCTTCCGGAGGTCCCGTACCTTCAGTGGGACGTCGACCATGTCCGCGCTCTCCGAGACCGCGTCCAGTTCCACGTCCGCGTCCGCGTCAGGGACCGTGACACCGCCGGAATCGGTCTCCGAGTCGGTTGCGTCCGAGGGTTCGGCGTCACTCATTGGTCCTCACCTCCGTCGGTCGCGGCCTTCTTCGTTGGCCGCGTGAGCGGGATGCTCGACGCGGACTCCTTCCGGTGACCGAGCAGGCCGTCGGGCCGCCGGTGCATGAGCCAGATGAGGACGACCCCCATCAGGAACAACTGCAGCTGGCGGATGGAGTCGAGCGTGTAGAGGAGCATCGGGAAGATGTCTCCGCCGCTGAGCGGCGCCATCGCCTGCCCGAAGCTCGACGGCGCCTCGGGGTTCCCGAGCACCGTCTCGACGATGTTCTTGAAGTACCGCGGGCCCTGGAAGAGGAACGCGGCGAAGATCGCGCCACCCATGACGCTCCCGGTGTTCGACCCGGAACCGCCGATGATGAGCGCGATCCACACGTAGAACGTGATGCGTGGCCGGAACGTGTTCGGCGTCACCGACCCCTGCGTACCGAACCAGAGGATGCCGATGAGGCCCATGAGCGCGCAACCGACCATGAACGACTTGATCTTGAACACGTTCGTGTTCTTCCCGAGCGCGTTCGTCACGTCCTCGTCCTCGCGGACGGCCTTCAGGACGCGACCGAACGGCGAACTCCCGATGCGCGTGATGAGGACGTAGAACCCGCCCAGCACCAGGAGGAGGACGAACGCGTACGCGAAGTTGTCCACGACCGGCTTCGGGTTGTTCGGGATGGCGCTCCCGACGGCTTCGACGAGGACGCCGAGATACACCTCCTCCCATAACCACCCGGATTGGCCGAACACGAGGTCGAACGGCACGGACGCGGTGCGGACGAACACCTCGAGCGGGTCGCCGTAGTCGAGGATGACCCCGTCACCGCCGCCGAGACCGACCTTGTAGCCGGCGACGTCCGCACTGCTCAGGGTGTCCGAGAGCAGTGAGAACCGGACGATCTCGGACAACGCGATGGTGACGATCGCGAGGTAGTCCGCGCGGAGTCGAAGCGCCGGGAGTGCCGCGATGAGGCCGAGGATGGCGGCTGCGGCCATCCCGCCGACGATCCCGACGAGGAGCGGTAGCCCGAAGCCACCGACCTCGGCGGCACTGGTCCCGGAGCCGAACACGGGCTTCGAGAGGACGCCCGTGATGTACACGCCGGTCGCCATGAAGCCGACGATACCGATGTTGAACAGGCCCGTGTACCCCCAGTGGAGGTTCAGCGCGAGCGCCGACATCGCGAACACCGCGATCCAGAAGCTCAACTGACCGAGCTGGTTCATCAGCCCGCGGAACGGCAGGCCGATGACGACCCCGCCGATGAGGTACAGCGCGAACACGCCCACGAGGAGCGTGAGGAGCATGTACTTGTCGTTCCGGAAGTCGATCCCGAACAGGACCGACTGGTCCTCCTCCTCGCTCTGCCCGTACCCCTTCGGTTCGTCGCCGCTGTCGGTCTCGCTCATGCTGTCGACCTCCCAGAGAACAGCCCCTGTGGACGCGCGACCAGCACGAGGATCATGACGACGAACGCGGCGGCGCGAGCGAACCCGGACGGTATCCAGATGACCGCCGTCGACGCCGTCAGGCCGATGACGAGGCCGCCGAGGATGGCGCCGTACACCGACCCGATGCCGCCGAGGATGACCGCTGCGAAGATGAGCAGGAGCAGCAGCCAGCCGTCGTTCCAGGAGAGCGTCCCCTTCCAGAGGACGAACATGTAGCCGGCGATGCCGGTGAGGCCGCCGCCGATGATCCACGTCGACCGGATGACGCGTTCGGTCGGGATGCCCGTGATGCGTGCGAGCGACTCGTCGTCACTCATCGCGCGCATCGCCTTCCCGAGCTTCGTGCGCTGCAGGAGGAAGTGCACGCCGAGCATGAGGCCGCCCGCGACGACGACCAGGAAGCCGTCGTGGAGCGTGAGCGGGACGGTCCCGTCGAGGACGAGCGGCCGGATGTCTGGGACGGTCCCGGCGTCGGTCGTGCCGCGCGTACTGGAGTCGAAGACGAACAGGATGAGGTACCGGAGCGCGAACGCCACCCCGATGCTCGTGATGAGCAGCGGGATGCCGCCGGCGTCCCGGATCGGTTTGAACATGAAGCGGTCGATGAAGAGCGCGAGCCCGATGGTGAGGCTCCCGGCGACGATGAGACCGGCGAGCACGGCGAGCGGCGTGTTCACGATGTTGACGCCTAGTGCGCCACCGAAGACGGAGCCGCCGGCGCCGACGAGGGCGAGCGACCCGATGTTCGCCTCGGCGCCGAAGCCGCCGGCGATGAGGTACGTGACCGACCAGCCCGAGAACGCGCCGGCGGTGATGTAGTCGCCGTGGGCGAAGTTCGCGAAGTTCAGGATGCTGTACGTCATCGAGAGCCCGATTCCCGCGAGACCGATGACGAGGCCGCGCATGAGGCCGTCCTTGATGAGTCCGAGCATGCCGGATATCGCCAGCTCTCCCGTGAGGAGCTGGCGTAGCATGTCCAGTAGGAGGACGACGCCGATGAAGACGAGAGCGGCTGTCATCGGCTTCTCGACGATGAGCTCTCTACCTCTCGTTACTGATTCTGATGCTCCCATGTGTGTGGCTTACAAGGAAAGCGCGACAAGGAGATAGTTAAGTCTTGCCCGACCTATCACTTCCGTTGGATACGGAGTGGCCGACGTGGAGCGTTCGGTCGACGCAGTCGTTCGTCCACAGCCGCCCGGTTACTACGTCGGGTTTCTCCCGATTCCAGACAACGTCGGCGTTCAGAAACTACAGAAGAATAAATTTGAGTTTATAACAAAACAGACTAGTCTGCTCGCCGTCGAGACCTCGGCGGTACCGCCGGCAGACGCCGGGACTACATCCCCTACGCCGGTCACGTCGCCTGGAAGGTCATGGCACCCGCCGAATCTATTCAGGATGCTGTCACACCCCACGAGCGTTCAACTCACACACGGTCCCGGGGCAACGAACCCCTCCTGTCGAACAAAGAAAGGTCTTTCACGGGGCCACGCGGAACCCCAAGCATGCCGTTGGAGACCCTGGACGACGCCACCCTTGACGGTGCCGCCGTCGCGGTCCGCGTGGACGTGAACAGTCCACTCACAGCGGACGGCGCGCTCGCCGACGACGCGCGCCTCCAGGCCCACCACGATACGCTCGCAGAGTTGACCGACCGCGGCGCCCGCGTCGCCGTCCTCGCCCACCAGGGCCGCCCCGGTGGCGACCAGTTCTCGCAACTGCGTCCGCACGCCGAGCGGTTCGACGAACTCCTCGACGCCCCCGTCTCCTACCTGGACGCGACCTACAACCAGCAGGCCAGGGACACCGTCCAGGCGCTCGACGACGGCGAAGCGGTCGTCCTCGAGAACACGCGGTTCTACAGCGAGGAGTACATGGAGTTCGACCCCGTCGACGCCGGCGAGACGCATCTCGTCGAGGGACTCGTCCCAGTCCTCGACTACTACGTGAACGACGCGTTCGCCGCGGCACACCGCTCGCAGCCGTCGCTCGTCGGCTTCCAGCAGCACCTCCCGAGTTACATGGGTCGCGTGATGGAGGAGGAGATATCGGTGCTCGGGAACGTCGACGAGACGCCGCGCCCGCGCGTGTACCTCCTCGGCGGCGCGAAGGTCTCCGATTCGGTGGACGTGGCGTGGGACGTCCTCGAATCCGGGATGGCCGACCAGGTGTTGACGACGGGCGTCGTCGGGAACGTGTTCCTGCTCGCGGACGGCGTCGACATCGGTGACGCGTCCTCGGACTTCATCTACGACCAGGGGTACTGGGACCAGATCGACCGTGCGGCGGACCTCCTGGACGCGCACGGTGACCGCGTTCGGTTCCCGCAGGACGTCGCCGTCGAGCGGAACGGCGAACGTCACGAACTCGGACTGAACGCGCTCCCGAGTGCGGACGGCGAGGCGGCGATGGACGTCGGGAGCGAGACCATCCGGCTCTACCGGAGCGTCCTCGAATCCGCGGAGACAGTCATCCTGAACGGTCCTGCGGGCGTGTTCGAGAACGACCTCTTCGGTCGTGGCACTCGCGAGCTGTACGCGGCGGCGAGCGAGGCGTCGTACAGCATCGTCGGTGGCGGTGACACCGCTGCGGCGATCCGGAAGTTCGACCTGACGGGGTTCGACCACCTGTCGACGGGTGGGGGCGCGTGCCTGCGGATGCTGACGGACGGCGACCTCCCCGCGGTCGAGGCGTTGCGGAACGCGCCGACGGCGACGGAGGCGTAGCGTGCGTATCGAGCCGGCGCGCGCTCGCGACGTCGATGCACTCGCTGACGCGTGGGTGGCGCTCGCCGCGGAGCAGCGCGCGCACGGCTCGCACCTCGAGGCTGCAGCGAACCGCGGTCGGATACGCGAGTCGATGGCGCATCACGTCGTCGACGATTCCTGTCTCGTCGCTCGCCGGTCGGACGCGGCGACTGCGGACGAGAGGACGGACGAGGATGCGTTCGTCGGGTTCGTGACGTTCTCGGTGGACGACGGCGGGTACGCCATGGACGCGTCGCGCGGCAGCGTCGAGAACCTGTACGTGCGACCGGAGTCGCGCGGAGACGGCGTCGGCGCGTCGCTGTTGTCGGCAGCGGAGGACGCGCTCGCTGCTCGCGGCGTCGACGTGGTCTCCCTGGAGGTGCTCGCGCGGAACGACCGCGCTCGCGAGTTCTACGACCGCGAAGGGTACGCCGAACAGCGCGTCGTCGTCGAGAAGCGATTCGATGTCGAAACGGATACAAAGGGCAACCTCGGAGAGTGAATCACGTGCCAGGAGAGCATGGGCGGTTCATGCACTCGACTTGTAATCGAGACTTCGGGGGTTCGAATCCCCCTCCTGGCTTGTCGCTCAGAACGTAGGTGAGGAGCGACCGCCACCGGGGAGTTCGAATCCTATCGGTCGCGCGTAGCGAACCCGGTGAGAGCACGTCTGGTGTCGGTTCGAATCCCGTGGTCGGTGGTGGGCCGTGGGGGTGGTGTGTTGCCGGCATGGAGCGAGTGGTGTGTTCGCAATCCACACGATAGTCTGGTGGTGGGCGGGGGTGTCGAGAGCGACGTGTCGGTTTCCGTTCCGGTCGAAGCGGTGATACGGGTGGGGTCGGGTGGCGTGCCGACCGCCTTGAGGGTGCATGTTGCGAGACTGCGGTCGAACCGCCGCGGTTCCTAACCCACGCATACCTCTCGGAAGTTAGAACAGTGGTCGCGGCATTTATGAAGCATTGTCTCCATGGGTCGAACGTGGCAGCAAACGACGGACAAGAGGGAGGTGGTCCATCCGATGGGGGGCTGGAGGTCCTCGTCGTCGACGACGAGTCGCGGCTGGCCGATCTCTTCACCGCCTGGCTGACGACAGAGTACGAGGTGGAAGCCGCCTACGACGGCGAATCAGCACTGGAACTGATGAGTGAGTCCGTCCAGGTCGTCCTGCTGGACCGACGGATGCCCGGACTCTCCGGCGACGAGGTCCTCGAGGAGATCCGCGACCGCGGCTACGACTGCCGCGTCGTGATGGTGACCGCGGTCGACCCCGACTTCGACATCATCGAGATGGGGTTCGACGACTACCTCGTCAAACCAGTCTCCAAGGACGAACTCATGGAGGTCGTCGAGAGCGTGCAATCGCGCTCGTCGTACGAGAACGACATCCAGGAGTACTACGCGCTCGTCTCGAAGAAGAGCCTGCTGGAGTCCGAGAAGTCCGAGCGCGAACTCGCGGACAACGACGAGTACCAGGAGCTCACGGCGCGCGTCGACGAACTCCGCGGGCGCGTCGACGACGCGGTCTCCGGGATGGAAGACCACGACGACTTCGTCGGCGCGTTCCAGGACCTCCCCGGCGAACAGTAACCAGCAGCCCCGACCACTCGACTCCCTCAGGCGCCGTCGACGTCCTCGAACTCGAACCGAGCGCCACCGTCATCTTTCTCCACGACGTCCACCGTCCAGCCGTGCGCGGACGCCACCTCTCGCACCACCCAGAGGCCGATACCGAGGCCTTCGTCGCTCGTCGTGAACTCCGAGTCGAACGCGTGCTCGCGGATCTCCGCGGGCATCCCCGGGCCGTCGTCGGCGACGTAGAACCCCGTTCGTGGCGGCGAGTCGTCGCCGGCGAACTCGAACTCGCTCGCGTGGTCGTCCGCGAGCGGGCCGACGGTCACCGCGACGTCACGGCCGCCGTGCTCGATGGCGTTCCGGAACAGGTTCTCGAACGACCGCAGGAGCCGCGACCGGTCGGCGGCGAACCGGAGGTCGCCAGCCACGTCGAGGGTCGCCGACTCCGTCTCGACGTTCGACCACGCCTCGCGTGCCAACCCGACGAGTTCGACGGGTTCGGTCTCCGTGACCGTCTGGCCCTGGCGAGCGAGCGCGAGCACGTCCCCGATGATGTCCTCCATGCGTTCGAGGCCGTCCTTCACGTGCCCGAGGTAGTTCGCGACGGACTCGTCGCTCTCCTCTCTCGCGAGGTCGAGGTAGCCCTGGGAGACCCCGAGCGGGTTCCGGAGGTCGTGACTGACGATGCTCGCGAACGCCTCCAGGCGCTCGTTCTGGCGCTCCAGTTCCTCCTCGCGTCGTTTCCGTTCTGTGATGTCGCGGACGACACCGACCGTGCCACGGAACTCGTCGTCGTACGGCAGGAGCGCGATCTGTACCTCGCCAGGGTACGGGTCGCCGGCCTTTGGGCGGACCTGGACCTCCTTGGTCTCTGCCGTCATCTGGTTCCGTTCGTACATCTCGCGGACGAGCTGCCGGCCGGCGTCGACCGCGTCGTCCTCGAGGATGATGGAGATGTGCTCGCCGAGCAACCCCTCCCGGGAGTACCCCGTCATCTCCATGAGGCCGTTGTTCACCGTCATGAAGTGCCCGTCGGAATCCAGCGCGTACATGCCGTCGCCGACGGTCTCCACGAGGCGCTCGTAGCGCTTCAGGACGCGTTCCTGCTGGTCGATACGACCACGGATCGCCATCGTATCCAGCGCGTACGAGACCGTTCGCGATATCTCCTCGACGCCCGACACCTCCATGTCGCTGAACCCGTCGGGGTCCTTCGAGTACACGCCGAGGATGCCGTAGAGTTCGTCCTCGACGTACAGCGGTGCGACGAGCGCGCTCCGACAGCCGCGGTCGCTCGCCGCTCGCCGCCACGGCACCGCTATCTCGTGGTCGTCGACGTCCTGCACGACCTGGACCTCGCGCGTCCTGAGTGCCCGGTCGACGACGCCACCGGTGCCGACGGGGAACGTCGTACTAACCGGCCAGTCGTCGATGCCCGCGGACACCCACGGGACGACCTGGCCTTCGCCGCGGTCGTACTCGCCGATGAACGAGAACGCGTACCGGCCGCCGAGCGTCAGCTGGTCGCAGACCGCGGACTCGATGTCCATCGGGGATTCCGCGTCGACGAGCGCGCGCTTGACGTCGCGGACGACGTCCTCGGGTCGGTTCCCGCCGGGTGGTGCGGCGTCGCCACCGCCTGGCGTCCGGACCACCGAGTTCGCGACCCAGCCCGCGAACGCGTCGTCGCTCCCGGGGTCGCCGACGCCGTCGAGGTACTCGACGACCTCCATGATGGCGGCGCCGTCCCCGCGGTCGGTCGCGTACTCGACGACGACGAGCAACGTCAGCTCGGGGTGGCGTTCCCGCGCCGCTTGCAGTATCGCCGGTGCGGCCTCGACGGTCGCGAGGTCGCTGACGACGCAATCGGGGTCGCCGGCGGCGAGCTGTTCGATGATGCCCTCGAAGCCGGCGGCGGTCTCGACGTCGACGTTCGGGTACGACCACTCGAGTGGGGCGGCGAGCCGGTCCCGGAGCTGCGCGTCGTTGCTGATGACGAGGACCGAGTTCGTCGAACTCATCTGGTCAACTCCCTGCCGGGGCTGTCGTGCGACGATGACCCACGCTACCTACCTCCACCCTTGACCATTCCGGGTAATAATGCTTGCCGTCGCGCCCGGATCGCCGACGGCGACTTCGGAGTGCCTACGCGGTCAGGTCCCGGGTCGCTGCCCGTAGACGAGGTTCCGCTGGACCTCGCTCGCGCCCTCGTAGATCACGGGGATGCGGACGTCGCGGTACACCCGAGAGATGCGGCGGTCCGTGAGGACGGACCGGCCGCCGTGGAACTGCATGCCCTGTTCGGCGCAGTCGACCGCCGTCTCGGTCGCCTTCGTCTTCGCCATCGCCGCCCAGTACCCCGAGTCCTCGTGGTTCGCGACCTTGTCCGCGGCCCGCCACGTGAGCGCTCGCGCACTCTCGAACTCGATGAGCATGTCAGCGAGCCCGTGCTGGACTGCCTGGAACTCGGAGACGGGTCGGCCGAACTGTTCGCGTTCGTGCGTGAAGTCCCACGCCTCCTCGATGGCGGCGGCGGCGAGCCCGAGGCCGTGCCCGGCGACGACGACCCGACCCATGTTGAAGAACTCCGCGAGCATCAGGAACCCGTTCCCCTCGAACCCGATGACGTTCTCCTCGGGGATGCGTGCGTCGTCGAACGTTATGTGCGCCTGCTTCGACGCCCGGAACCCCATCTTCTCGGGGATGTGCTCGGCCTCGTACCCGTCGATGTCGGTGGGGACGATGAAAAGCGAGTGGTTCCCGTACCGGTTGTCGGAGTCGTCCGTGCGTGCGTACACCGTCAGCCAGTCGGCTTCGACGCCGTTCCCGACCCAGTACTTCTCGCCGTTGAGCACGTACTCGTCGCCGTCCTTCTCGGCGAACGTCGCGATGCTGGAGAGGTCGCTCCCGACTTCCGGCTCGGAGACGGCGAGCCCCGAGATCTGGTCGCCCTCGGCGACCGGTCGCAGGTACTCCTCCTTCTGTTCCTCGTTCCCGTGGTCGTAGAGGATCTCGCACCCGAAGCTCGCGAGCTGGAGCGTGAGTGCGATTCCGGCGTCGGCACGATAGAACTCCTCTGTCATCGCGAGCAACTCGTGGAGCGAGAGCCCGCGTCCACCGTACTCCTCGGGGATGTCCTGGGCGACCAGGTTCGCTTCCTGGCCGGCCTCGAGTATCTCGTGGGGATAGTCGCCCGTTCGATAGTACTCCTCGGCGTTCGGCGCGATGTGCTCGGCTGCGAACTCGCGGGCCTCCTGCTTGATGTCGCGCGCTTCCTCGGGGACGACGCTGTCGTCTAGGAGTTCCATACCTCGGCTTCGGGCCTCGGATACTAATACGGTCGGGCTGGGCGAGCCCGTCCGCGGCGCGATCCGGGGTCTCGACCCGTCGCCGTCGTCGATACCGGTCGTCGACGTTCGCGGACCGGGCGCGCCGTTCACCCGTAGGTCATCGCGTACGGGTCGCCGTCGTAGGTGAACGTGAGACCGCTGCTGTTCGGGTCGATCCACGCGACGGTCTGGCCGATGTCGGCTGGCTCGGTATGGTAGACGACGGCGTCGACGTCGCTCGGGGCGTCGCGGAGTGCGACGATGGCGTCCCGGAGGGCGTCGCGCTGGAGGACCTGCTCGGTGATGAGTGGTACTGCGTCCGCGTGGTCGTCCGCCGCGAGTCGTTCCAGGCGGAGGGTACCGACGGCGCTCTCGTCGGGCGTGGTGTGGAGGTGGCGGACGCCGTCGCGGTCGGTCGCGTGGTCGACGGCGCCGGTGCCGTCGACGCGTGGCGGGTTCCCGACGAGCGTGACGAGCGCGGCCGTGGGACGGGTCGAGCCGCTGCCGGGTCCAGGGACCGAGAGCGTCCCGGGGTACGCGACCGCGTACCGGCCCTGGCCGAGTCCGCCGACGGCGCGCCGGTCGTCGTCGCTGGGCGCGTCAGCGTCCGTGTGCAGGGAGAGCGCGAGCGTCGACGTCGTTCCGGGGTAGATGGACCGCGCTGCTGGGTCGTCGGCACGCCCGGTGAGCGGCGCGATGGGGTGCCAGCGGTCGTCCACGAGCTTGTACAGCGCCCACACCGACTCGTCGACGACGATGCGACGGTACGACTGATTGCGGAGCGTGAAGCGAGCGGTCGTCGACGGCAGCCCGAACTGCTCGCTCCGCGGCCGCAGGAAGCGGTCCGCGTCGGCGTCGTGGTACCAGCGCGTGCCCGCGAACCCCGGGAGCGAGGGGACGTCGACGTCGGCGTACGCGGAATCGCCGGGCGGTTCGCGGACGAACGAGCAGACCGAGAACCGCCAGCCAGCGTCCGCTTCGAACAGGTACGTGCCGGGTTGGAGGCAGCGGTCGGTCGCCCACGGCGTGACGAGGTAGTACTCGCGAGCGAACGACTCCCCCGGCGACATCGTTCGCGTCCCGGTGGTCCCGTCCTCGGGCCCGACCGGGAGCTTCGGCCGCCAGCATCCCTGGTCGCGGCGGACGAGCGCGTCGAACGCGACGCCTGCGCGACGCGGGACGAGGAACATCGGGCGCGACGACCCGTCGTCGGCCTCGTGGACGCCACGGTACGCACTCAGCGGTGGTGTCGCACCAGCCGGGAGCTCGACTGGCGAGTCGGCGCTCTCCAGGACCTGCACGCGGACGTACAGCGTCGCGGGCTCGTCGGTCGTCGGCTCGCTCGTGAAGCCGAGCGTGACCGCCACGTCGTCCGGGACCGCCGTCGGGACGGTGGCGGCGACGTGGAGGGACTGCGGGCCCGGGACGGCGACCCCGCGGCGGACCTCGCCGGACGGCCGCTCGAACGCCATCGTCGTCGTCGGCTCGGTCGTGGTCTCGGACACGGCGAACGTCTCACGCGGGCGCTCGCTGTCGTCGAACATCGAGCACCCCGCGGTCGCGGACGCCGAAGCGGTGAGGGCTGCGAGGAGGGCACGGCGGCGCATAGCTCCACGTTCACGGGCGAACGAAAAAAGAACCGCGGGTCGCACGCTATCGAGTCGTCAACCGACCCACTTCAGTCGTCTTCGGGTGCGGCCTCGTCCGGGACCTTCCCCTCGACGAGGCTCTCGTCGGCGTACTCCTCGCGGAGCACCTTCTTGTCGAACTTCCCGGTCGCCGTCTTCGGGACCTCCTCGATGAAGAGGACGTCGTCGGGCACCCACCACTTCGGGTACTCCGACTCGATCGTCGCGAGCACCTCCTCCTTCAGCGCGTCCGCGTCCGCGCCCTCCGACGGCACGACGAACGCGACCGGTCGCTCCTGCCAGCGCTCGTGAGGCACGCCGATGACGGTCGCTTCCGCGACGCCGTCGACCGCCATCAGCGCGTTCTCCAACTCCACGCTCGAGATCCACTCGCCGCCGGACTTGATGACGTCCTTCGCGCGGTCCACGATCTTCACGTACCCGTCCTCGTCGACCGTGACGACGTCACCGGTCTTCAGCCAGCCGTCCTCGAAGTCCTCCTCGTTCGCGTCCGGGCGCTCGAAGTACTCCTGGGTCACCCACGGGCCCTTCACCCAGAGCTCGCCGAAGTCCTCGCCGTTCCAGGGGAGCTCCTCGCCGCCGTCGCCGATGATCTTCATCTCGAGACCGGGGACGATGAGGCCCTGCTTCGCGCGCTTCGCGTACCGCTCGTCGTCGCTCAACTCGTCCATCCCGGGCTTGAGGTGGCTGGCGGTGCCGAGCGGACTCATCTCCGTCATCCCCCACGCGTGCAGGACGGTGACGTCGAACTGCTTGTCGTACGTCTCGATGAGGGACTCGGGCGCGGCGCTGCCGCCGATGACGATGCGGTCGAGCGACGACAGGTCCACCTCGTTGTCCTTCGCGTACTCGAGGACGCCGAGCCAGACCGTCGGCACGCCCGCGGTGACCGTCACGCCCTCCTCCTCGATGAGGCGAGCGACGTCCGCCGGCTCCGGACTCGGGCCGGGATAGACGTGCTTCGCGCCCGCTGCGGTGCACGTGAACGGCAGCCCCCACGCGTTCACGTGGAACATCGGCACGAGGGGCATGACGACGTCGTCCGCGCCCAGGTCGAGCCCGGACTGCGGGAGCGTCGCCATCGTGTGCCCCCACAGCATCTCCTGGGTGTACTCCACGCCCTTGGGCTTCCCAGTCGTCCCGCTCGTGTAACACATCCCCGCGGGCTGGTCGCCCGGGAGGTCCGGCCAGTCGTACTCGGTATCGTGGCCCTCGAGGAAGTCCTCGTAGCTCGTCACCGGCGAAAGCGACGTGTCCGGGACCTCGCTGCTCGTGACGACGAACTGCTTCACGCCGTCGAACGCGTCGTCGTCCGCCGCCCCCTCCAGCTTCTCGACGAGCGACGGGCTGACGAACAGTATCTGGTCGTCGGCGTTCTCGACGATGTACTGGATGTGGTGGTCGGGCAGCAGCGGATTGATGGTGTGCAGTTGCGCGCCCATGCTCGGCACGCCGAAGTACGTCTCGAAGTGCCAGTGGTCGTTCCAGCAGAACGTCGCGACGCGGTCGCCGTGCTCGATGCCGGCGTCGTCGAGCGCGTGCGCGAGCTGTGCGACGCGGTCGGCGTACTCGGCGTACCCGTAGCGTTTCTGTCCTTCGAGCGTCCGAGAGACGATCTCTCGGTCGGCGAAGAGTCGTTCGGCGCGCCACAGGAACGGTCGAAGGGTCTGTGATGAACCTCCTGGCATGGCATGCACTCGACCCGGCAGTGGCTTGTGCTTTGCCCACAACCATCTCGGTTGCCGGGACTCGACCGAACCGTCGCCACCCGACGCGCTCGGCGCGTCGCGCTACTCGCAGGGGTCCGGGTCCAGCGTGGCGTCGTCGTCGGTTATCGTGACGTTCGCGGACGGCGTGGCGTCGCCGCAGTCGACGAGCCCGACCGCGAGGTAGGTGCGGCCGTCCGGGTCGCCGTCGTGGACGACGTAGACGAACCGCGATCCCGTCTGGCTCGCGTCCGCGCTCGCGGTCCCGTTCGGGAATACGGGGACGGCCTCGCGGGACGTGTTCGCTGGCACGCGGACCGTGGTTACGTTCGCGAGCGAGCCGACGTCCTCGGGCTGGGTCGACGTCGTCGTCCCGTCGGCGCGTTCGACCTCGACGGTCGCGTCGGGACCGACCTGGTAGAGTTCGACCACGGCGGTTCCCTCTCGCTCGTTCGTGATGGAGACCGTCTTCGCCGGTTCACCACCGAGGACAGCGAAGCCCCCGGCAGCGACGAGGAGGGCGATGAGGACCGCCGCGAGGACTCGGTTCCGGTTCACGGTCGCCCTCGTCACCTCGCCGGGGTAAGCTTTGGGTACGCCCGGCCACGATCCATACCTCGGCGGTCCGCGACGCCGCGTTCGGCGGCGAGGTCGCGGGCGAACGCGAGCGATTCCGTCGAGAGGTCGACGCCATCCCACCCTCAGTTCAGAGCGACGTCCACGTCGGCCTCCGCCTGGAAGTGCTCGGCGGTCGCCTCCCACCGCTCGCGGACGTCCTCGATCATAGCCGCGGACCCTGGCGCCGCGGCAAGTGCCCTGCCCCGGCGCGCGAACGGGTCGCAGTCGAGCGTGCCGCGGCAGTAACCCATTTCCGCGTCGCCGCCGCCACGTCGACCATGTACCTGCCCGACCACGCGTGGCCCGACCTCGGCGAGTACTTCCAGCGGGAGTCGCTCGCGCTCGTCCCCGTCGGCTCCACGGAACAGCACGGCCCGCACCTCCCCGAGTCGACCGACCACGTCATCGCCGAGAACCTCGCTCGCGAGGCCGCCGACCGCGGCGACTACCTCTGCACCGCCCCCGTCAAGGTCGGCGTCAGCACGCACCACATGCAGTTCCACGGGACGATGAGCGTCGACCCGCCCGCGTTCCGCGACTACGTGGAGAGCCTCACGCGGAACCTCACGAAGCACGGCATCGACCGCGTCGTGTACGTGAACGCCCACGGCGGGAACATGCAGCACCTCCGCGAGGTCGGCCGCAGGCTCCGCGAGGACCGCGACGCGTACGCCGTCGAGTGGATGTGGGACGAGTCCATCCCGGACCTCGTCGACGACCTCTTCGAGCACAACGGCCCACATGGCGGCCCGAAGGAGACGGCGATGCTCATGCACCTCGACCCGGAGAACGTCCACACCGACCGCCTCGAGGACGCACGCGACGGCGGCCGCGTCCACCTCGAAGACGGCGACCCGACGGTGCACGGGGCGCGGAACTACTACGACGCCATCGACAACTCCCCGAACGGCGTGTTCGGCGACCAGACCGACGCCACCGCCGAGAAGGGCGAGGAACTGTTCGAGGCCGCGACCGAGGAACTCGTCGCCCTCTGCGACTGGCTCGACGACCGCGCGTTCGACGACCTCATGGCGAAACCCCACGTCGACTGACTCCCCGAGCCGGTCGCTCCTCGACCCGGGAGACGAGGGTCTGCGGCGACCGCGTCGCCAGCCTCGTGTTTCGAAACGAATATGCCGCCACTCTGGCAGTATTTACCTATGGACGAACGCCTCCACGAGCACGCCGAGATCATCGTCGACCACTGTACGCGCGTCGAACCCGGGGACAACGTCCTCGTTCAGGCGCCGACGGAAGCCGAGGACCTCGGCGTCGCCGTCATGGAGAAGCTCGGGGATATCGGGGCGACCGCGACCCTGAACCTCGGGTCGAGCCGCGCGAGTCGCGCGTACCAGCTCGCGATGGACGACGACGACTGGGAGACCCCCGAGCACGTCCTCGCGATGGCCGAGAAGACGGACGTCTCCATCTCCATCCGCGCGGACTCGAACACGTTCGAGTCCAGCGACGTGCCGCCGGAGACGAACCAGGCGCGCCAGCAGGAGATGCGGCCGTTGATGGACGAGATGATGGACAAGCGCTGGCTGCTCACGCAGTATCCGGCGCCGGGGAACGCGCAGGACGCGGAGATGAGCACGGAGGCGTACGCTGACTTCGTGTTCGACGCCGTGAACAAGGACTGGGACGAGCAGGAGGCGTTCCAGGCGAACATGGTCGAGATCCTCGACGACGCGGACGAGGTCCGCATCGTCTCCGGCGACACGACCGACGTCACGATGTCGGTCGGTGGGAATCCGACGAAGAACGACTGGGCGGAGCACAACCTCCCCGGTGGCGAGGTCTTCACGGCACCACGGCCAGAGAGCGTCGAGGGCGAGGTCCTGTTCGATATGCCCGTGATGGTGCAGAGTCGCGAGATCACGAACGTCCGGCTCGTGTTCGAGGGAGGCGAGGTCGTCGAGCACTCCGCGGACAAGAACGAGGAGGTCCTCACGAGCGTCCTGAACACGGACGAGGGCGCGAAGCGCCTCGGCGAGCTCGGTATCGGGATGAACCGCGACATCGACCGGTTCACGTACAACATGCTGTTCGACGAGAAGATGGGCGACACCGTCCACATGGCCATCGGGCGTGCGTACGACGACACGGTCGGCGAGGACAACGAGGTCAATCAGTCCGCGGTCCACCAGGACATGATCGTCGACATGAGCGAGGATTCGCGCATCGAGGTCGACGGTGAGGTCGTCCAGCGCAACGGCACGTTCAAGTTCGAGGACGGGTTCGAGGAGGAGGCCTGAGAAGCGGGCTTGCGCTGGCGGTTTTTCATCGACGTTTTGCGCGGCCCGAGCGCGGCGAGGGCCGCGACAAAAGGTCGTACTGGCACGTTCAAGTTCGAGGACGGGTTCGAGGAGGAGGCCTGAGAAGCGGGCTTGCGCTGGCGGTTTTTCGTCGACGTTTTGCGCTGCTCGAGCGTGGCGGGTGGCGTTCGCGTGGTCGTATTGTGAGGACTATTCGCAGGGTGGCGTGATTGTGCGGGTCGTTCCCGAACAGACGAGAATATATAAAATTTCAGAAACTTATAGGTGGGTTGGTCGCAGGTACCTACCTGATGGGTTCGATACTACGACGACTGCTTCCCCGGCGTCTCCGGAGGAACTACGCGACGAAGTTCTTCCTGGGCCTACTGCTGGTGACAGTCGTCGCCGGTGGAGTCGGTGGGTTCGTCTACGTCGACGCAGGTGAACAACTGGAGAAAGAGACGGAGAACGAGTTGACGACCACTGCGACGCTCCAGCGCGACCAGATCGACGAGTGGTATCGTAGCTCCACGAGGAACATGCAGCGGCTACGAGTGAGCGTCGGCACGATGCAGGGCCAGCCCGAGTTCTCGGGCGAAGCGATAGAGAACGCGCTCTCTGCGTCGGTGGAGCGACGAGACCACGTCGTCGCCGCGTACTACCTCGACGCGAGTGATGGACAGCTAGAGATCGTCACCGGCGATCAACGGTTCATCGAGCTGGGCGACGGTCGAAAGACCCTCCGGGAACCGATACGAGAGCGGCTGGTACGCTCGCTGAACGAGAGCGGGAGTGCAGTTGGCACCACCCAACCGTTCCAGATCGGTGGCGACGACGCGCCGTACGTTGGCTTCGCGACGACCGTAGACGGACAACGGAACGAGACGGTCTTCCTCGTCGCCGACGTCCAGTCCGTCGGCGAGGACTACCTGCTGGAACAAGCATCGGGTGAAGCCTTCCTCACGGACGGCGACGGTCGCCTCCTGGCGTCGACGGAGGAGAACTACACCCCGATGGAGATGGCGAACACGAAGGGATTCGACCCGAGTGACGGAGCCAAGCGCAACGGCGACACCGGGTTCACGTCCAGGACAGCGGTCGACGGGCGATCGGTCGCGGTCGGCTCGGCGGTCGGCGAGAGCGCGCCGTGGGTCGTCGCGACGCGCGTCCCGACGAGCGACGCGTACGCGCTCCAGCACGCCATCTCGAACCAGATGCTCGTGCTCGTCGCGCTCGTGGTCGCGAGCCTGGGCGTCCTCGGGATGACGCTCGGCCGGAACACCGTCGGGTCGGTGCGCGAACTCTCCGACGCCGCGAACCGCCTCCAGGACGGCGACCTCGAGGCCGAGGTGCCGACCGACCGGACGGACGAGATCGGCGACCTCGGGCGAGCGTTCGACGAGATGCGGTCGTCGCTCCGGGAGCGCATCCGCGAGGTCGAGCAGGCGCGGACGAACGCGGAGGCGGCGCGCCAGGAGGCGGAGGCGATGCGTCGCCACCTGGAACGGAAGGCCGACGCGTACGAGGCGACGATGACCGAGGTCGCGGACGGTGACCTGACAGCGCGCCTCGACCCGGACAGTCGCTCGGACGCGATGACGTCGGTCGCGGATGCGACGAACCGGATGCTGACGGCGATCGAGGACACGGTCGCGGACGCGAAGTCGTTCGCCGCGGCCGTGGAGGCCGCGAGCGACAGCGCGGCGGCGTCGACGGGCGAGGTCAAGCGGGCGAGCGCGCAGGTAACGGAGTCCGTGCAGGAGATCTCGGTCGGCGCGGAGCGCCAGCACGACAACCTCCAGTCGGTGAACGTCGAGATGGAGGAGCTGTCGACGACCACCGAGCAGATCGCAGCGACGACGAACGACGTCGCGGAGCGCGCGGAGCGAGCCGCCGAAGCCGGTCGCGAGGGGCAGGCGGCGGCGTCGGACGCTATCGCGGGGATGGAAGACGTCGAGGCCGAGTCCGCGGAGGCGGTCGAAGCGATCGAGACGCTGGAGGCGGAGATGGCCGCGATCGACGAGCTCGTCGAGTTCATCGCGGACGTCGCGAACCAGACGAACATGCTGGCGTTGAACGCGAACATCGAGGCGTCCCGGGGCGCGAGCGGCGACGGCGATGGCAAGGGGTTCGCGGTCGTCGCCCAGGAGGTCAAGGACCTGGCGCAGGACACGCAGGACGCGGCGGCGGACGTCGAGGAGCGATTGGAGCGCATCCGCGCGGAGACCGACGGGACTGCGGCGGCGGTCCGCGCGACCAAGGAGCAGGTCGCGGCGAACGCGGAGGACGTCCGCGAGGCCGCGCGAGCGCTCTCGACGATCGCGCAGCAGGTCGAGCGGACGAACGAGGGCGTCCAGGAGATATCGGCAGCGACCGAGGAGCAGGCGGCGAGCACCGAGGAGGTCGTCGCGATGGTCGCGGACGCGACGACCATCAGCGAGGAGACGAGCGCGGAGGCGGAGACGGTCGCGGCCGCCGCCGAGGAGCAGACCGCGAACCTCTCGGACGTCTCGGGGCGCGTCGAGCACCTCGCGTCGCAGGCTCGCACGCTGTCCGAGCATCTCGCCGCGTTCGAGGTCGCGGACGAGGAGGTCGACGTCGACGCGGCGTCGGTGCCGTTCCAGTTCGACGAGTCCTCCGTGAAGTGACTGCCACGCCCGTCGTCTGGTCGTGGACCGTGGGTCCTCGAGGGGGGTTCGGTCGGGGTGCGCGCGAGCGCGTCGCCGGCGACTCGCGGGCCGTCGGTGCACCCGCCGATTCGTGCAACACGTATGGGGGCTGATTCAAACTCGCGGAGCGTAAAATACGCGCACGAAAACAGGATTCTACATAGCTACGGACGCTAGTATGTTTGGTTAGGCGACACACCCGAGCAGGGAATCCGCTATATATATTAACGAGTGTTCATTTTGCGCGGCCGATGGGATTGATGGGGCGAATCTTGCCGGACGCGGTCACGGACAGTCTCCGAACGAAGTTCCTCGTCGCCGGGGTGGTGGTCGTCCTCGTACTGGGCGGGATCGGTGGCGCGGTCTACGGCGCGGTGAGTCAGAACATGAGCGAGGACGTTCGCACCGAGTACGTCGAGGACGCGACCGTCCAGAGCCAGCACCTGGAATCCACGATCGATGGGCTGGAACGCCGTGCGACGACGCTCACGCGGATGCGGCCCGTGCAGAACGACGTCACGGGCGATTCGGCGGTGCTCTTGCGGAACGCCGAGGAGCCGTCGTACGTGGCCGCGGCACTCTACGTCAACCGGACGAGCGGGGACACGCTCGCTCGCGCCGGCATCGACTGGGGACTGTTCAAGCCGAACAGCACCGACCTGACCGCTGAACACGTCGAGCGCGTGAACGCGACGCAGGCCGAGGAGGTCGGCGCAGTCGGCGTCTCCGACCCGGTCGTCATGCGGTACCAGAACCGGCCCGTGGTGTTCGTGTCGACGCCCGTCGAAGACCACCCGCATCGCTCCATCGTGCTCGTCGTCGAACTCGCCGAGCTCTCCCGGAGCGTCCTCCCGGCGACCAGCGACGGGTCCTACGCCGTCGTCGACGGCGAAGGGACGACCGTGCTCTCCCAGCGCGAGTCCGAGATCATGGCGTCGGACCAGCTCGTGAACGCCGGGCTCGACCTCTCCTCGTCCTTCGACCGTCTGGAGAACGCGAGCGACGTCTCGACGGTCGTCGGCGTGTCGAGCGTCGACGGCACCGACTGGTACGTGACGCGACGGACGACCGCCCAGCACGCGTTCGCCGTGCAGTCGTTCGTCGAACTCGGCGTCGCGGGGATGCTCGGCGCGCTCGCGCTCGTGCTCGCCGTCGTCGGCATGACGCTCGTCCGCGGCACCGTCTCCGGCATCTCGTCGCTCTCGGAGGACGCACGACGCCTCCGCGAGGGCGACCTGCACACGGCCGTCGAGGTCGAACGCCGCGACGAACTCGGCGAACTCGGCGACGCGTTCGACGAGATGCGCGTGTCTCTCGGCGACCAGATAGCGGAAGCGCGGGCGGCGCGCGAGGAGGCCGAGGAACGTCGGCGTGCGGCGGACGCGTTCAGCGACCACCTCAAGGAGCGCGCGGAGGCCTACAGCGACGCGATGGACGCCTGCGCGGACGGCGACCTCACGCAGCGCCTCGAGGGCTCCGAGGAGAGCGAGGCGATGACCGCGGTCGCGACGTCGTTCAACGAGATGCTCGACGACCTGGAGGAGACCGTGCGCGCGGCGCGCGAGTTCGCCGCGGCGGTCGAGGACGAGTCCGGGAGCGTCGCGACGTCGACGGACGAGGTCCGGAAGGCGAGCGCGCAGGTGACCGAGTCCGTCCAGGAGATCTCGGTCGGGGCGGACGAGCAGCGCGAGAAGCTGGACGCGGTGAGCGCGGAGATGGAGAGTCTGGCGACGACGACCGAGGAGATCGCGGCGTCCGC
Source organism: Halorubellus salinus (assembly GCF_020567525.1). Lineage (GTDB taxonomy): Archaea > Halobacteriota > Halobacteria > Halobacteriales > Natrialbaceae > Halorubellus > Halorubellus salinus. The sequence continues at coordinate 523,220 of NZ_JAJCVI010000001.1, read as the reverse complement.
GAACGAGGTCGCTGACACGGCCGCGCGGTCCGCGACGGTCGGCCGCGAGGGCCGGGAGGCGGCCGAGGACGCCATCGAGAGCATGGAGGAGATCGCTGGCGAGACCGCGGACGCGGTCGACGAGATCGACGCGCTGGAAGCGCAGATGCGCGAGGTCGACAAGCTCGTGGAGTTCATCAGCGACGTCGCGCACCAGACGAACATGCTGGCGTTGAACGCGAACATCGAGGCGTCCCGGGGTGCGAGCGGCGACGGCGACGGCGGCGGGTTCGCGGTGGTCGCCCAGGAGGTCAAGGACCTCGCTGCGGAGGCGAAGGACGCCGCGGAGGACATCGAGGGACGCCTGGAGCGCATCGACGAGCAGACCGCGAGCACGGCCGAGCAGGTCCGCGACGTGAACGAGCGCGTCGCGGCCAACGCGGAGGACGTCCGCGAGGCGGCGGCGGCCCTCGACGAGGTCGCCGAGCACGCGCAGGAGACGAACACGGGCGTCCAGGAGATATCGGCGGCGACGGAAGAGCAGGCGGCGAGCACCGAGGAGGTCGTCGCGATGACCGAGGGCGCGACCGAGATCGGGCATCGGACCGCGAGCGAGGCGGAGACGGTCGCCGCAGCGGCCGAGGAGCAGACCGCGAACCTCTCGGACGTCTCCAGCAGCGCCGACCGCCTGAGCGACCGCGCCTCGGACCTCTGGAACGCGCTCGAAGCGTTCGAGGTCCACGACGTGGACGAGTCGGTCGGCGGCGAGGACGAGCACGACGGCGGGGACGACGACGCGGACCCGTTCGAGTCGGCGACGCCGACGACCGACGGCGGCGTCGACGAGTGACGCGAACGCGACCCGGTATCGGTCAGTCGACGCGGTAGCTGACGGCGATGCCCTCCCCGAGTGGGAGGACGATGGTCTCGAAGGCGTCGTCGTCGCGGACCGCGTGGAGGTACTCCGCGATGCCCTTCGTGGCGTCGCTGGCGTCGTCGAGTGCGGCGTCGTCGGCGAAGTGCGCGAGGAGGTCGTCGAACGAGATGATGCCGGCACTCAGGGTGTTGTCGGCGACGACGACCCCGCCGGGCGCGACCTTGTCGCAGACCGCGTGGAACGCTTCGGCGTACCGCTCCTTCTGGTGGTCGACGAGCACGGCGTCGAACGGGCCGTCGTAGCGCTCGATGGCCTCCATCGCGTCGCCGTGCTCGTACCGCGCGATGGCGTCGAACCCGGCACGCGTCATGAACTCGCGAGCGTCGTCGAGTTCGTCCGCGTCGAACTCAGTCAGGACGACCTCGCCGTCGTCGGGGAGCGCTTGCGCCCACCAGTACGCGCTGTACCCGAACCCGCTCCCGAACTCGAACACGCGCTCCGCGTCGACCATCCGCGCGAGCATCCGGAGCGTCGCGCCGACCGCGGGGCCGACGTGCGGGAACCCCATCTCTGCGGCGTACGCGTCCATCTCCCGGGCGAGTTCGTCGGGCGCGGGCGCGGTCGCCTCCACGTACCGCTCGACGTCGTGGTAGTCCATGCGCGAGAGTGCGCCCACGGACACCGTAAGGGTTGCTCCGTCGCCCTCGGGGGTCGCGAGCGCGGATCGAACCGCGGAGGTCAGTCCGCGAGCGCGTCGCGGTCCATCCGGAACGCGTCGATGGGGAGGTCGGTGTCGCCGTCGACCGCGAGGTCCGCGAGCACCTCGCCGATGGCGCTCGCCATCTTGAACCCGTGCCCGGAGAAGCCCGCGGCGACGACCACGTTCTCGTGCTCGGGGTGCGTGTCGACGACGAAGTCCATGTCCGGCGAGTTCGTGAACAGGCACGTCTCCAAGCCCATCGTCGGCCCGTTCGCGCCCGGGAACTGCTCGCGGAGCGCGTCACGGAGCAGTTCCTCGTCCTCGCGCCGCGGCGCGGCGACGTCGTCCGGGTCGACCGCCTCGTGGAGGTGATGGTAGACGCCGAGCTTCACGCCCGGGCGGTCGTACCGCGGGAACCCGTAGTACTCGGTGCCCGCCTCGTTCGCCGTCAGGAACACCGGGAACGCATCGGGCGTGAACGCGTCCGGGTCCGCCGGCGGCTGGAACCACCCGAGCACCTGGCGTTCGGGGACGGCGACGCCGTCGAGCTCGTCGACGAGGTCGCCGGTCCACGCGCCCGCAGCGAGCACGAGTCGGTTCGCACGGTACGTGTCGCGGTCCGTCTCGACGACCACGCCGTCGTCGTCCGCTGCCCAGTCAGTCACCGTCTCGCGAGCGCGAACGGTGCCACCGGCGGCGTGGGCGCGCTCGACGTGCGCGCTCACCGCGCGCTCGCAGTCCAGGAACCCACCTTCGGGCTGGACGAGGACGTCGTAGTGCTCGGGCAACCCGTACCCCGGATAGCGGTCGTTCAGTTCCGCGCCCGTCAACTCCTCGTACGCGAGGTCGTGCGTCTCGCAGGCCTCCCGAGCGTTCGCGACGAGGTCCGCGTCCGGCGGACACGCGTTCACCGACCCAGTGACGTGCAGGAGGTCGCGGCCGGTCGCGGCCTCGAGGTCGCGCCAGTTCTCGTACGCACGCTCCAGGAGCGGCACGTAGTCCGGGTGCTCGTGGTACGCCTTCCTGATGATGCGCGTCGACCCGTGCGACGACCCCTTCGAGTGGGGGACGTCGAAGCGCTCGACGCCGACGACGTCGACACCTCGCTCGGCGAGGTGCGCGCACGCCGCACTCCCCATGCCGCCGACGCCGACGACGATGACGTCGTGAGACTCGACCATGACGGGAGTACTCCCACCGCGGCCTTCAACCTCCCGTCGACCGCGACCGTCGCCGTTCGAGCAACCGCGACCGTCGGCCCCGTCCGACGCGTCACCGGAAGCGGCCGACCGGGTAACTGATGCGGTCCGGGTGATCCTTGAACGCGGTCAGTATCGCCGCGTAGAGGTCGTTCTCCGCCGTCTGGATGTTCCGGGGGTCCACGAGCACGCGGACGTGTAGTTCCACCCACGACTCGGCCTGTTCGACGTTCACCGTCGGCCGGTCGTTGACGTCCAGGTCGACGGGCGTCTCCTCGAGGTGCTCGCGGTACTCCGCGATGCGCGCGGCCATCTCGTCGCCGCAGTAGTCGTCGGCGACCTCGCGAGCGAGGTCGCGGGCGAACGCGAGGTCGGTCTCGTAGGACACCTGTATCGTCGTCTCCGTCCACACGTACGGGAACGCCTCGTTCGTGTAGTTGTACACCTCCTCCTGGAGGACGACGCTGTTCGGGACCGTGACGCGTCGCCCGGACGGCTGATGGGATTCGACGAGGTCCCCGTGGACCTCCCAGAGCGTCGTCACGAGGAAGTCGATCTCGGCGACGTCCCCGCGGGCCTCGTCGATCCGGACGCGGTCCCCGACCTGGAACGGTCGCATCGTCATCACGTACACCCACCCGAGTAGCGAGAACATCGGCTGTTGGAGTGCGAACGTGATCGCGAACCCGACGACGCCGAGGCTGAACAGGACGCCCACCCACTGGTCGGTGACCGCGCCGGCGACGCCGACCGCGCCGACGAGCCCGAACCCGAGTCGGAGGAGGTTCCGGAGGTCGTGCTGGCGGCGGCGGTCAGCGCTCCAGCGAGCGACGACCCGGGACGCGAGCAGGTACCCGCCGTACGCCGCGAGCCCGACGGCGGCCGCGAGCAGCCCCTTGAGCACCCACACCTCGACCGTCGTCAGCTCGCGGCCGGCGGTCCACGTACTGCGGAGGACGTTCGTCGCGACGAACAGCCCGCCCGCGGCGAGCAAGGAACCGTACCCGACCGGTCGTTTCACGCCCGCATCCACACGACGCCCCCACTAATGCCTTCGGTCACGGCGGAGCCGTCGCCGTGGGGCTTTTTCATCCGGCCGCTCCTAGGTCGACGTATGCCGGAACTCACCGACGTCGTCGATGGTTTGCTGCATCCCGAGACGCAAGTGGACGAGCGCGGCGTCGACCTCACGGTCGCCGCCATCCACGAGGTCGCTTCGCCGGGGCGCGTGGACTTCGGCGGGGACGAGCTCGCGGAGGCGGACCTGGAGCCCTGCGAGTTGACGCGTCGGAACCCCGACGACGAGTACCAGTGGTGGCATCTCGACGCCGGCCAGTACGTCGTCCAGTACAACGAGTTCTTCGTCGGCGAGGACCCGATGCACCTCCAGGCGCGGAACAAGGTGCTCGCTCGCGGCGCGTCCCATCCGTCGCTCCGCGTCGACGACCACCTCCCGCTCGTCCCGCTGTCCGTCGGCGGCGAGGGCATCATGATCAAGGAGAACGCGCGAGTGTCGACGCTCCGTCCGCTCGTCCCGGGTCCGGCCGACGCGTAGTCCAGCGACCCGGTGACCAGTACCGCTCTCTCCCCTACCACTCGTCCTGTCGCGAACGCTCGGTAACGACGCGTTACCGAACGCTGTGGGCTTCGAACCCTGCTACCGCAACCAATCATGTTAATACCTAACACGACGTATATGTGACGTGAACAGATTCAACGAAGTGGGGGACGACCGCGCTGGAACGGCGAGTCGAGCGGTCCTCTGGACGACCTACGAGACCGACGGTCTCGTCCACGCAGTCGCCGACGTCCCGACCGACATCCCGAAGACGAACCTCGGAGTCGCCGCCAACGACACCGAGGCCACGGTCTTCGTCGGCAGCCCGCGCGGCCCACGCTGGACGGTGACGCTCCCCTCACTCGTCAACCCCACGCCGGTCACCGTCTCCTACAACAACGGCATCATCGAGGTGGTCTTCACGGAAGCCGCCACCGACCCTCTCGACGCCATCGACGAGTCCAGCATCGAGACCGCCTAAGCCGAGTCCAGCATCGAGACCGCCTAAGCCGAGTCCAGCATCGAGACCGCCTAAGCCGAGTCCAGCATCGAGACCGCCCAAGACGACTCCGTCCACGCTCGATCCTCCGGGTCCTATCCTATCTACGCTCGATCGTTCGCCGATTCGACGAGTTCACTGACCCGTTCCGGGTCGACGCGGTTCGTCGTCTCCGCTGCCTTCTTGAGCGCCGTGCCGACGATCACGCCGTCGGCGACGTCGAGCGTCGCCGCGACGGTCTCGTTCGTCACGCCACTCCCGACGAACAGCGGCGTCTCCGGCGCCACCGCGTCGAGCGTCTCCCGGACCGCCGCGAGCGTCTCGTCGTCCGTCGGCCGCCCGGTCCCCGACCCGGAGACGACGACGCCGTCGGCGAGCCCGCGCTCGACGACGTCCGCGACGCGCTCCGCGAGCGGCCGCCCACCGAGCGGTGCAGCGTGCTTCACGTCGACGTCGGCGAGGACCGCGACGTCCGCGTCCAGCCGCTCCCGGCGACGCATCGTCTCGAACGCCCGTCCCTCCAGGACGCCCTGGTCGGTGACGCTCGACCCGACGTGGACGTTCACGCGAACGAACTCGCCGCCCGCCGCCGCGGCCGCCGACAGCGCCGCGTCCGCGTCGTTCCGCAGGACGTTCACGCCCACTGGGATATCTACCGCCTCGACGACCGCGCGAGCGAGCACGCTCACGTCCGCCACCGTGTGCGTCGGCACCTCGTCCGGATAGAACGGCGCGTCACCGAAGTTCTCGACGAGCACCGCGTCCACGCCACCCGACTCGAGCGCTCGCGCGTCCGCTACCGCTCGCTCCCGGAGCGCCACCCGGTCCCCGTCGAACCCGGGCGCACCCGGGAGCGGCGGTAGATGCACCATCCCGACCACCGGCGACGTCGTCCCGAACCGCGACGCTAGCTCCATACCGAATCGGTCGAACCGCGCAGACAAAGACCGTTCCGACTCACCGGTTCCGACGGTTCACGTACCGGGAGGCGGCGAGGGTCGGCGATGCACTGAGCCGCGGTGCGTCGGTCCAGACGGGAGCGTCACCCGCCGACGCACCGACCCCCACGGGTGACCTGCTCGCCACGGCTGGCAGCGGCAGCGTCGCCGACCTCGCCACGCGTCGCGCCCACCACCACGCTCGTCGATACCGCCACGCCTCGCGCTCATCACGCCCGGACTCGCTGCGTCCGCCGGCAAGTCCCGCATCGTAGCGCGACCGTTTTCCGAACGCCACGACAATCCCGCGTCGATGAGTGACCTGTTCAGCGACCTCTCCATGCGCGACCGAACCGCGCGAAATCGCGTGATGGTCTCGCCGATGTGCCAGTACTCCTGTCCCGAGCAGGACGGGCTCGCGACCGAATGGCACCGCCAGCACCTGGAATCGCGCGCCGTCGGCGGTGCGGGTATCGTCATGACCGAAGCCACCGCCGTCCGCCCCGACGGCCGCATCAGCACGCACGACCTCGGGCTGTGGAGCGACGCGCACGTCGACGCGCTCGAACCGATAACCGAGTTCTGCGAGGAGTACGGCGCGCTCTCGGGCGTCCAGCTCGCCCACGCCGGCCACAAGGGGAGCAAGCGCCCGCCGTGGGACGATTCGGTCCCGGTCGGTCCGAACGGCGACGGCTGGGTGGCGCCGTCGCCGAGCGCCGACGCGTACCCCTGGCGCGAGGGCGACGACGAACGCAGCGACGACGCCGACGTCAAGCACGTGGAGACGATGTCGACGACGGACGTCGAAGCGCTCGTCGACGACTTCGTCGCGGCGGCCGAACGAGCCGACGACGCCGGGTTCGACGTCGTCGAGGTGCACGCTGCACACGGGTACCTGCTCCACGAGTTCCTGAGTCCGGTCACGAACCGTCGCGAGGACCGCTACGGTGGGAGCTTCGAGGCGCGAACGCGCGTCGTCCGCGAGGTCTGCACCGCGGTTCGCGACGCGTTCCCCGGCGAGAAGCCGGTGTTCGTGCGGTTCTCGGCGACGGACTGGCTCCCGGACCGCGACTCGTGGACCGTCGACGACTGCGCCGCGCTCGCAGCGGACCTCGCGACCGACGGCGTCGTCGACCTCGTCGACGTCTCCGCCGGTGGCCTGCATCCCGACCAGCAACTCCCGGACGCAGGTCCGAACTACCAGGTACCGTACGCCGAACGCGTCCGCGAGGCGGTCGACGGGAAGGCGCTCGTCGGCGCGGTCGGCGGTATCACGACCGCCGAACAGGCCGACGCGCTCGTCCGAAACGACCGTGCGGACCTCGCTATCGTCGGCCGACAGCACCTCCGCGACCCGTACTTCGCGGTGCACGCCGCCGAGACACTGGATCGAGAGGACGCCGTCGAGTGGCCGCGGCAGTACCGGCGGGCGGTCTGACGAGGCGGTCGACGACCACCCTATCAGACACGTGCGTTTTCTGTCATGCTGTTCGTCTGATTGGGACCGATAGCGACGTCAGCGTGCGTCAGACGCTACCGCTGGAAATGGTTGGTTGTCCGGGATGAGGGACAACTATTATTCGGTCGCCGTGTCAAGGAAGGGCATACGATGTCACTCTCCTCGCCAGGACTCACGCGGGTGTCCCAACGACAGATAGGGGCGACTGGCGAAACGTGCCTCGCCGAGGGGCTCTGCGTTCCCGCCGACGTCCTCACGCAGGCGCTCGCCGCTGTCGCGACGGTCCTGTTCGCCGCAGCCGTCCTCCTCGCGCTCTCCCGACTCCACGACGCGGTCGACGCGCTCGACGCGGAACGCGACCGAACGCAGAGCGAACGCGACGCGTTCGCCGCGTTCGTCGACGCCCTGAGCGGTATCGACAGCGAGAACCCGCGACTCACCGACGGCGGTCCGATGACGGCCACCGGGTCGCGCGTCGGCCGCCTCACGGACGTCGTCGACGCCTACCGGCAGACGGTCATGGACGTCCCGCACTACGACGACGAGTACGACGACTCGCTCGTCGAACACATGGCCGCCGAGTTCGGCGACGACGTGGCGCTCGCCGTCCAGAACGGTGCCATCCTCTCCCCACAGTTGAAACGGACGCTGCACGCGTCCGCACTGCAAGCCAAACAGCGCCGCGAGCGGCTGCTCGCCGCACTCGACGCGGAACAGGAGTCGGTGTCGTCGTGTACGCGAACGCTCGCCGACGTCGACGAGACGCTCTCGGACGTGGACCCGAACCCGGACCGACCGCGAGCGGACCTGATCGCGGACTGGCAAGCGATCCAGTCGACTCGCGACACGACCGTCTCGCTCCTGGAGTCGCGGCAGGCCGACATCCACGAGCAACGGCACGTCGTCGGACAAGCCGGCGGCCCGGCGACCCTCTACGAGTACGTGTACGGTGACCTGCCGTCGAGTTACCCGGTCCTCTCGCTCGGGACGAGTGCGGTCGAGGAGACGCGCTCGCTACGACGCCGGGTCTCGCGAGTCCTCGTCGAGCACTGACAGCAGAGAGAGCGGGGACGGCGGCCGGGGGTCAGTTCTCACTCCACTTTATCGAGCAGCCCTGCGAGGGCTGCCATTCCACGTCGACGTCCTCACCCGCGAGGACGGCGTCGATGGCTTCGCGGATCTGGAACCGCGACGGTTCGTCGTCGGGGTTGAGTGCGTCGTCGAGCCGGCCGTGGTACGCGAGCCGGAACGTCCCGTCGTCGTTCTCGAAGAGGAACGGGTCGGGCGTACAGACGGCGCCGTACGCGGACGCGACCGACTGGGATCCGTCGCGGAGGTACGCGTCGTACTGGACGCGGCCGTCCTCGACGTACTCGACCATCGCGTCGAAGGAGTCGTCGGGGTACTCCTCGGCGTCGTTCGGGTTGATGCCGACGACGGCGACGTCGTCGTACTCGGCGGCGAGCTCGTTCAGGAGGTCGAACTTCGCCTTCGCGTACGGGCAGTGGTTGCACGTGAACACGACGAGCAGCGCTTCGTTGTCGGCGAAGTCGTCGAGGCCGTGGGTCTCGCCGTCGGTGCCGCGGAGTTCGAAGTCCGGTGCGACGTCGCCTGCGCCGAGCGTCGAGTCTGACTCCTTCAGGACCATGACTGCTCGTACGTCGGCGTGAGCTTAAGAACTGGTGTTCGCGGTGTCGTCGAACCCGCCGGGTCGGTCGTCGAGTCGGTCGGCGACGGCGTCGAGCGCGTCGAGTCGGTCGGCGACGGCGACGCGGTCGGTCGGGAAGTGAACGAGGCCGTCGAACGCGTCGAGGGTGTCCTCGTGGCGGTCGTTGTCGTCGCCGCCGTCGTCGTCGTCCCGAGCTAGCTCGTCGGTAGCGGCGTCGGTGTCGGTCGCGTGGAGTTTCCGGAGGGCGGCGGCGAGCGGGGCGGCGTCGCCGACGAGGACGGCGCCGTGTTCGTCGGCGGTGATGACGGCGTCGGTCGCGATGTCGCGAGCGAGCCATCGTGCAGCCTTCGTGATGGCGAACCCGGTGACGAGCGTGCCGCTTGCGTACCCGAACGCGACCAGGAACGGGTTGACGTCCAGGACGACTCCGAGGATTCCCGTCGGGACGACGAACAGCACGAAGAGGGCGAGGAGGGCAGCGACGAGCTTCAGGGGGGCGACGAACCAGTACGGGAGGCGGACCTTCCCGCCGGCTCGCGCGTCGTACACCTGGGTCGTGACGGGGTCGACGAGACGCGAGACCGCGAACGCGAGCGCGCTCGCCCAGAACGACGCGAGCGCTTCCCGGTCGACGACGCGAGTGAGTTCCCGAGCGACCACCGCCTCGCGTTCGTGGTCGTCGAGGACGTCGGTCGCACCGGCCGTGAACCCGAGGACCGCGCGTCGGCCGTCGTCGACGACGTACACGGCGGGGTCGCTGTCGTCGAGGACGGCGACGTCCAGTCGCGGCGGAGCGTGTGCCGCGAACCGGTCGGCGAGCGCGTCCGTACGGTCGACGTCGGTGACGGCCGTGTCTCGGAGTTCCCGCCACGCGTATCGATGGACTGCGAGGGGGACGGCGACGGTGACGAGGACGGCGACGACGAGGACCGCGGCGGCGGCCTGGACGGCCCCGAGACCGACCGTCTCGACGACGCCGCCGAACTGGAGGGTGGGCCCGAGCTGGCCGACCCCCCAGTACGTGCCTGCAACGAGGATGCAGACGCCGAGCGGGACGACGTACTTCGGCTCCAGTCCGTCGCTGTCGAGGGCACCGAGGGCGATGTACCCGGCCACGAAGAGGACCGGTAACGGGCCCAACTGGACCATGGGGGCGACGAGGACCGATGCGAGTAATCCGGCCACCGCGAGGAGGGTCGCTGCGTAGAGGGCGGCGACGGCGAGGAGTCGTGCGCGTGCCATCCACGTTCGTCTCGCCAGCGCCACGTAGTGAAATCAACGGTTCGCGGTCGCCCGCTCGGGGGCGACGTCGCGGGCGTCGCGGAGGCGGTCCTCGATGCGGTCCAGGGCGCGTACTCGCTCGTCGACGGGTACGCGATCGGTCGGGCACTGCGCGAGGACGTCGAGTGCGCCGAGGACGTCGCCGTCGTCGTCCTCGTGTCCCTCGCGGTACGCGTCGGTGGCGTCGTCGAGCGTCCGGAGGGCCGAGGCGAGCGCGGCCGCGTCCTCCGCGAACACGGCACCCCGTTCGTCGACCGTGACGACGTGCGTGGTAGCGACGTGACTGGCGAGCCAGCGAGCCGTTCGCGAGAGCCCGAACCCGACGACGACGGCCCCGATGGCGTAGCCGAGGCCGAGCGTCAGCCCGGAGACGGGGAGGTACTCCGAGAGGCTGCCGACGTACAGCACGAAGAACACGAAGAGGCAGGCGACCGTCACGAGGATCTTGAGCGGGCCGACGACCCAGAACGGGAGGCGGACCTTCCCGCCCGCCCGCGGGTCGTACGCCTCGGTCGCGACCGGGTCGAGCACGTACTCGACGGCGAGTGCGAGCGCGCTCGCCCAGAACTGCGGGACGGCGCCCCGCTCGACGACCTGTACGACCCCGCGAGCCACCACGGCGTCGCGCTCGCGGTCGTCGAGCGCGTCGAGTGCGCCGTCGGTGAACCCGAGGACGGCGCGGCGACCGTCGTCGAAGAGGTAGACCGCCGGTTCGCGGACGTCGAGTCGCCGGACGTCGAGCCTCGCCGGGAGGTCCGTGGGGAGCGAGTCCCCGATGCCGTCGAGTCGCGACTCGCCGTCGTCGAGCGCCCCGCCAGGACCGTTCGTAGCTTCGGTGACGTCGGTGATGCGCCCCCACGCTCTCCGACGGGCCGCCACCGGAATCGCCGGGACGACCACCGCGGTGAGCGCGAGCGCGGACGCGGCGAGCTGGATCGTGGTGACCGCGATCACCTGATTGGAATATTCGAACAGCGGCCTGCCGCCGACGAGTATCGCCGGCCCGGCAGCGACGATCGACAGGACCAGTGGCACCAGCAGCAGCCAACCACCTTCGGGGTCGTCCTCCTCGGGGTCGAACTCGACGAAGAACAACAGGAACCCGACGACTCCGAAACCGAGCATCGTTACCATGACCGTAACGTAGACGAGGTTTCCAGGCCCTACTTGGGTGAGCATCCCCAGGATCGACGCCAGCACCAGTTCCAGCACGACCACGATGGTGAGTGCGTACACGCCGACGACTGCGGCCGAGCGAGACACGAGTCGTTTGCGTGACTCGCCGCCCGCTCCCTGAAACTACTGGCTCGGAGTCGACCGAGCGTGAACGCGCCGGGAGCCCTCGCCGCCGTGGAGCGTCCACGCTTAAGAGGGCTCGCTACGACCGTGCGGACATGCCGAACATCGACGTCTCCGACGAACAGCAGGCGTTCCTGCGAGCGCTGCGGGACGAACTCCAGAACGAGGTCCAGTACGGGTCCGTGCGCGAGCAGGACGCCCTCCAGTACCTCATCGATCACTTCGAGGGCGGCGGCGAGCTCGACGTGGACGCGGACGTCGACGTGGACGCCGGTGCGGTCGCCGAGAGTGGTGACGACGCGACCGCGGACGGTGGCGCCGTCGCGGCCGACGCTGCCGGCGACGCGGACGCCGCAGCCAGCACCGCGAGCGACGACGACGGCGACGACGCGGGAGGGAGTTCGACGAGCGGCGGGCCGACGCCGGAGCCCGAAGGCGACGGCGACGACCGGCTGAACGCCATGATGAACCTCCTCGATACGCACGACGAGAAGTGGCGCGAGGCCTCCAAGGAGGACGCGCGTTACGAGATCGACATGCCGGACGGCACCACCGAGTACGTCCAGACGAAGGACGACGTCCGCGCGCACATCTTCAAGAACTACGACTGACGGCGTCGCGACGACCGACCCACGACGACTGGCGTCGTTCGCAGTCCGCGGGGGTCGTTGCGCGAGTGCCGCCGCTGAGGAAACCCTTATCCCGGTCCCGGATGGTCGTTCGTGTATGACTGCGAGTGCGCGAGATGCCTTGCTCGAGTCGCTCCTGGAGAACGCTCGGTACACGACCGAGGACCTGGCACGGATGACGGGTCTGGACGAGGGCGACGTCGAGGCGGCGATCGCGGAACTGGAAGCCGACGGCGTCGTCCGCGGCTATCGGCCGGTCGTCGACTGGGAGTCCACGGACCGCGAGCGCGTTCGCGCGGTCGTCGAGGTGAACGTCGAACTGGACCGCGAGACGGGGTACGCGGACGTCGCCGAGCGTCTCGCGGGCTACGACGCCGTCGACACCCTCCGACTCGTCTCCGGTGACTACGACTTCCACGTCGAGATCCTCGGCGAGTCGATGCGGGACGTCTCCGCGTTCATCGCGGACGAGGTCGCACCGCTCCCGGCGGTCACGCAGACCGTGACCCACTACGCGATGACGACGTACAAGGAGTCCGGCGTCGAGTTCGGCGACGGCGACGACGACGACCGCCTGTCGGTGAGTCCCTGAGGTGCCCGAGATGGGTATCGAACTCTCCGAGCGCGTGCAGGCGGTGCCGCCGTCGGGTATCCGGAAGTTCTTCGAGCTGGCGGAGGAACGCGACGACGTCATCTCGCTGGGCGTCGGCGAACCGGACTTCGCGACGCCGTGGCGTGCGCGCACCGCCGCGGTCGATTCGCTGGAGCGCGGGCAGACGAGTTACACCGCGAACCGCGGGATGGCTTCGTTGCGCGAGGCGATCAGCGACCACGTCGGCGCGAAGTACGACCTCGCGTACGACGCCGAGGACGAGATACTCGTCACCGCCGGTGCGAGTGAAGCGGTGGACCTGGCGTTCCGCGCGTTCGTGAACCCCGGCGACACGGTCGCGGTCGCGGAACCGGCGTACGTGTCGTACGCGCCCGGCGTGACGTTCGCGGGCGGGGAGGTACTCCCCGTGCCGACCTACGAGCGCGACGAGTTCCGGTTGACGCGCGAGGCGCTGGAGGAATCGGGCGCGGCGGACGCGGAGGTGCTCGTCATGTGCTTCCCGAACAACCCGACGGGTGCGACGATGCGCGAGGAGCACCTGCGGCCGATAGCGGAGTTCGCGGTCGAGAACGACCTCACCGTGGTCAGCGACGAGATCTACGCCGCGCTCCAGTACGAGCACGAGCACACGAGCATCGCGACGCTCCCGGGGATGCGCGAACGCACCGTGGTCGTGAACGGGTTCTCGAAGGCGTACGCGATGACGGGCCTCCGACTCGGGTACGTGATGGGGCCGAGCGAGGCCGTGATGGGCATGAACCGCATCCACCAGTACGGGATGCTGTCCGCGCCGACGACCGCCCAGCACGCCGCCCTGGAGGCCCTGGAGTCGTGCGACGACGCGGTCGCGGAGATGACGGCGGCGTACGACCGCCGCCGGAACTTCCTCCTCGCGCGCTTCGAGGAACTCGGTATCGAGTGCTTCCGCGCGAAGGGCGCGTTCTACGCGTTCCCGGAGGTCCCGACCGACCAGACCGGCGACGCGTTCGCCGAGGACCTCCTGAAGGCCGAAGGCGTCGCGGTCGTCCCCGGGAGCGTCTTCGGTGACGGCGGCGAGGGCCACCTGCGGGTGTCGTACGCGACCGGCCTCGAGGACCTCCGGGAGGCGACCGACCGCCTCGAACGGTTCCTCGACTGAACTCCCCGCGTCGTCGCGTGCGGTAGTCGTTCGCACGCTGCGGGAACCTTCTTGTGGGACGGGAGTGCTTCTCCGCGTATGGATTACCGCGAGATAGAACCGCCGGACGAGCGGTTCGTGGAACTCGTCCGGTACGCGTTCAGCCCCCAGCAGGGTCCGTTCGACCCCGACGAGTTCGACCCCGAGGACCGGCCGGCGCCCGTCGGCGGGCAGCGCGGGCTGTTCGACGGCGACGACCCGGCAGCGGTCTGCAATCACTACTGGTTCGACGTGGACGTCCGCGGCACGTCGGTGTCCGCGCCCGGGCTGTCGGCGGTCGCGTCCCCACCGGAGCGCCGCCGCGGTGGGAACGTCCGCCGAATCCTCGAGGGCTCGCTCGACGAGTACCGCGAGCGCGACGACCCGCTGAGTCTCCTCTGGCCGTTCAGCGCGCCGTTCTACGGCCAGTACGGGTGGGCGACGACGAATCGGTACGTCGTCCACGACGTCGACCCCGCGGACCTGGCGTTCGCGACCGACACCGACGCCGCCGACGCGGTCTCGTTCGAGCAGGTGGACGCCGACGACTGGCGCGACCTCCACGCGGTCGACCGCGAGACGTGGACTCACACGCTCGCGCTCGACCGCAGCGAGGACTTCTGGCGGCACCGCGTCCTCGAATCCTGGGGGACCGACCCGTACGCGTACGTCGGCTACCGCGACGACGACCCGGTCGCGTACGTCACGTACACCGTGGAGGACGGCGACGACGGCCGGACGCTCTCCGCGTCGTACTTCGGCGCGGTCGACCACGACGCGCTCCTCGCGGTCCTCGCGTTCTGTCACGCCCACGACTCGCAGGTGTCGACCGTCCGCCTGAAGACGCCCGTCGACTTCGAGCTCGAGTACGTCCTCGACGACCCGGGCGCGGCCGACACCGACCTCCGCGCGGGCCCGATGGCGCGCGTCGTCGACGCCGTCGACGCTCTCGAAGCCATCCCCGTCGAACCGGGCGTCGATACCGGCGTCATCCTCGACGTCGCGGACCCGCTCGTGGACTGGCACGACGACCCCATGCGGCTCTCGGTCGCCGCCGGCGACGCGACCGCGGCGCGAGCACCCGACGCCGTCCCGGACGTCGAACTCGACGTCGGCGCGCTCGCACAACTCCTCCTCGGGACGCGCACCGCGACCGACCTGGCGCGAACCCGCGACCTCACCGGACGCGACGGCGCCGACCCACCCGAGGGCGTCCTCGACGCGCTCGACGCCGCGTACCCCGAGACCGACGCCTGCATGCTCCAGTTCTTCTGAGCGGCTCCGCGAGACCACGAGCCCGGTGGTCGTTCGCGGACCGTCCACGGGCAGGGTCGGCCACGAGAGTCAAGTAGCCCCTCACCCGTAGACCAATTCGAGTAGATGGACCAGCCCCCGGCCTGCCCCGGGCACCACCCCACCCCCACGCTGCCCTCGCGGCCGCGAGGTGGTCGCCCACGATGAGCGAGACGCCCGTCCCCGACCCGAGCGAGCCCGTTCTCGACCGCGTCGAAGACGTGTTCTTCGCGCTCGACGCCGACTGGCGGTTCACGTACCTCAACGACCGCGCCGAATCCCTCCTGTGGCGGTCCCGCGAGGACCTCCTCGGCCGCGTCATGTGGGACGAGTTCCCGGAGACCGTCGAGACGCAGTTCCCCGAGAGCTTCCACGAGGCGATGGAGACCGGCGACCCGGTCGCGTTCGACGTCTACCACAAACCACTCGACACGTGGTTCGAGGCGCGCGCGTACCCCGGCGACCACGGCCTCTCGGTGTTCATGCAGGACGTCACCGACCGGCGCGTCAGGAAGCGGAAGCTCGACGAGCACGCGCGCGTCGTCGAAGCCGTCAACGACGGCGTCATCGTCGTCGACACGGACAACCACGTCGCGTCCGTGAACGAGGCCATCGAGGAGGCGCTGTCGACGGACCGGGAGGCGCTCGTCGGCGAGCACGTCGACCGCCTCCACGAGCTCGCGGCGGTCGATCCGCGGTCGACGACGAAGCTCGGACAGGCGGTCGAAGCCATCCGCAGGGGCGACACGAGCTTCGAGCGGTTCGAGCTCTCGTTCCGCGGTGACGCGGGCGACGAACGCATCGGCGAGGTCCGGATGGTGCCCCTCGACGAGCGCCGCGAGCGCGTCGCTGGCGTCGTCAGGGACGTCACCGACCAGCGCGAGTACGAGCGCATCGTCGAACGACTCCACGACGTCACGCGCTGGCTGTTCCAGGCGGAGGACGCCCCCGAGATCTGTTCGGTGGCGACTCACGCCACCGGGAAGCTGCTGGGACTCCCCATCTCGGGCGTGTGGCTCATCGACGACGAACGCGGCGTCCTCGACCCGATCGCGGCCACGGCGGGCGCGCACGAGGAGCTCGGTGGGCTCCCGCAGTTCCCGGAGGGCGACGGTCTCGTCTGGGAGGTGTACCGGGACGGCGAACCGCGGCTGTTCGACGACGTCCACGAACACGACGGGCGGTTCAACGAGGACACGCCGCTGCGCGCGGAGATCGTCGCGCCGCTCGGCGCACACGGCGTGGTGATGACGGGCGCGCTCGAACCGGACGCGTTCGACGAGGCGGACCTGGAGCTCGTGAGTCTGCTCGCGGAGAACACGACCGCGGCGCTCGACCGCATGGACCGCGAGCAACTGCTCGACGAGCGGCGTGCGAGCCTCGAGGAGCAACGCGAACGTCTCGGTGCGGTCGCGGACATCCTCAGCGAGGACCTCCAGGCGCACCTGGAGACGGCGGCGGACGACCTGGCGTCGGTGTCCGCGGTGAGCGAGGGCGCGCCGACGGAGACGCTCAGTCGCGCGGAGGCGCTCGTCGACGACATCCTCGAGTTCGCGAAGGACTCGGCGACGCTCGGGTCGCGCGAGTCCGTCGGGTTCGAGAGCGCGCTCGCGGACGCGCTCGACGGGTCGCTCGCGGACGACATGACGGTGTACCTCGAGTTCGAGGGGTCGTTGCGCGCGGACCGCGAACGGTTCGTGCACATGCTGGAGACGTTCTTCAACGACATCCACAGTCGCGCGCAGGACGCCGGGGCGACGGTCCGAATCGGCCCGGAGCGCGCCACTGACGGCCGCCCAGACGGGTTCTACATCCTCGACGACGCCGCGGAGATACCGGAGACCGAGTTCGACCGCGTCTTCGAACCGCAGGGGTCGAGCGACGCGGGCGTGGGCCTCGGGCTCCCGGTCGCTCGCCAGATCGCGCAAGCGCACGGCTGGGACGTCGACGTGACGACCGGCGACCCGGGCGGGACGCGATTCTCGATAACGGGTGCGCCGACGTTCACCGTCGACCGCGAGTGAGCCACTTGTCTCGGTCGGCTACCGCAACAAGCGACGCCGGTCCCGGTCGACTACCGTGCGATGACCGCGAACTCGATGCGGTCGTCGTGGAGGTGGACGACGACGCCGCGACGCGGCCCGCCGCCGTCCCAGTCGTGCCTGCCGGCGAGTCCGTCCGCGGTCTCGACCGTGAGCACGCCGCTCGCCCCGACGACGTCGACGTCCGCGAACGCGACCCGCGCCGGCGGTTCCGCGTGCACGGGCGCCCGCAGCGACACCGTCTGCCGGAACCGCGGTTCCAGCCAGTCCGGCCCGTAGATGGCGACGTACGCGGTCACGCCATCCTCGCCGTCGTTCACGAGCGCGAGGTCCGGGAGCGTCGCCCACCACTCGCGGGGGTCGTCGCTCCCCCACTTCGACGCCGGCTGGTCGCGTATCGGCGCCGGCGGTTCGTTCGCGTCGTCCTCGTCGTTCCGCTGGCGGCCGCTCGTACAACCGGCGAGGGCGACGGCCACTCCGAGCGCGAACGCACGACGACTCCGACCCATGGCGTGCTAGTCGGTGCCAGTACCCAAACGTCTTGCGTGGCCGTGTACGGCCGACGTCGAACGAACCGTCAGAGCGTCCAGAGACAGGGCGAGGTGGGCCGGAGCGGTCAGGTCTTCCGCGAGATGTCGCGGACGACGCGCTGGTACGCGTCGTGGTTCGACAGTTCGCTGATGGTGTCGTCGACCTTCGCCCGCATCACCGCGAGCCGGTCCTCGAGCCGGCGGTACTCCTCGCTCGCACGTAACTCCGCCTCGGTCTTCTGGGAGTCGAGCAGCGCCTTCTTCGACGCGAGCGCGAAGAACTCCTGGAGCTGGTCGTCGTACGTCGACCGCAGGAGGAGCTGGTCGACCGTCGACAGGAGGTCGTCCTTCGAGACGGGCTTGACGAGGTAATCGTCGAACCCCATCTCGATGATGTCGAAGTCCGGCTCCACCGCCGTCACCATCGCGACCCGCGTATCGAGGTCGCGGTCGCGGATCGTCGACAGCACCTCGTCGCCCGAGAGCCCCGGCATCCGCCGGTCCAGCAGGACGATGTCGACGGTCTCGTCGATGGCTTCGAGCGCCTGACTACCGTTGTACGCCGTCTCGACGTCGCAGGCCTCGCGGAGCCACGCGGCGTACAGGTTCGCCAGGTCCGGCTCGTCCTCGACGATGAGGACCGTCGGTTCGTTGGTCATCCGTTACCTCCCGGAGCACGCATTGGGAATTACTTCAGACTTGACCGTTAAGTAGATGACGGGGACGCGAAGCCGACGAAGCGGCGGTTCTCGGTCTGCGTTCCACGGACCGCTCTCGTGCCTCTCGCTCGCGGTCAGTCGAGTTCGTTCTCGATGGTCGCGCGGAGCGCCGCGATGTCGTCGACGTCGTACGACAGCTCCGTCCAGGAGACCGAGAGGTCGAGTCGCGGGTCGCGCTGGCCTTCGCCGACGCGGACGACGGGCGCGACGCCGCTGAACGCCTCGCGGACGCGCTCCGGGTCGGTCGTCTGCACGAGCACGCGCCCGGTGGCCTCGTTGAACAGCCACCCGACCTGCTCGCCGACCTCCGAGAGCCCGCCCTGCTCGGGGACCTGCGCGACGATGCCGGCGTCCTCGGAGACCATCTCGGCGAGCGCGACCGCGAGCCCGCCGTCGCTCACGTCGTGGGTCGCCTGGACGTGGTCCTCGCGCGCCACGGCGGCGAGCAGTTGGACGAACGCGCTCGCGTCCTCCGGAACCGACGGGAAGCGGTCGCTCCCACCCTGCTGGCGGAGGTACTCGCTCCCGCCGAGGCGCGCCTCGGTGTCGGGGTCGGCGAGCACGCGGTCGCCGACGAGAAGGAGTTCGCCCTCGGCGCTCGCCTCCATCGACGGCGCGTCGTAGGACGGCGTGGCACCGACCATCGCGAGCGTCGGCGTCGGCGGGATCGGGCCGGACGGCGAGTCGTTGTACAGCGAGACGTTCCCGCCGACGACGGGCACCTCGAGGTCACTGCACATGTCCGCGAGCCCGTCGACGATGCCCTTGAACCCGCCGTAGACGTCGGGCTTCTCGGGGTTCCCGCCGTTCAGGCAATCGACCGCGGCGAGCGGCGTCGCGCCCTTCGCGGCGAGGTTCGTCGCGTTCTCGAGCGTCACCGCCTTCGCGCCCTCGTACGGCGCGGCACTCGTCCAGTTCGGGGCCGCACCAGAGGAGATGGCGACGCCGACGCCGGCCTCGCGGACCGCGACGACGCCCGCGTCGTCGCCCGGTCGTACGCTCGTCCGCACGCCGACCTCGTGGTCGTACTGGCGGTACACCCAGCGCTTGCTCGCGGTGTTCGGCGACGCGACGACCGCCTCGAACGCCTCCGGCAGGTCCACGGTCGGCAGGTCGCGCTCCGGTTCGGTCGGTTCCTCCCAGTCGAGGTCGTTCATCGGTGCGCCCTCGCCGAGGAACTCGGCGTCGACGTCCACGACCGTCTCGCCCTGGAACGTCGCGACGTAGTTCCCCTCGGTGACCTCGCCGATCACCGAACAGCCGACGTCGAAGCGCTCGCAGACCTCGCGAACGCGCTCGACGTTCTCCGGCGCGACCTCGTAGCACATCCGCTCCTGGGATTCCGCGAGCAGGATCTCGAGCGCGTTCATGTTCGGCTCGCGCTGGTGGACGTCCTCCAGGCGGAGGTCCGCGCCGAGCCCACCCTTCGCGACGAGTTCGCTCGACGCGCCACCGAGGCCCGCCGCACCGAGGTCGCGCGCGGACTCGACGAGGTTCTCCTCGACGAGCACCTCGTTCGTCTCGATGAGGAGCTTCTCGGCGTACGGGTCCCCGACCTGCACAGCGGGCCGGTCCTCGGTCTCCGCGTCCTCGCTCAGGTCCTCGCTCGCGAACGACGCCCCACCGAGGCCGTCCCGGCCCGTGGCGTTCCCGACGAGCATGACCTTGTTCCCCGGTTCCTGCGCGACCGCCGTTATCATGCGGTCCTCGTCGGTCAGACCGACGCACGCGACGTTCACGAGCGGATTCCCCTCGTAGTCGGCGTGGAAGTCGACGCTCCCCGCGACCGTCGGGACGCCGATGCAGTTCCCGTAGTGACTGATGCCCTCGACGACGCCCTCGAAGAGGTACTTCGAGTGCTCGCGCTCGAACGCCCCGAAATAGAGGGAATCGGCGAGCGCGATGGGGTACGCGCCCATCGACATCGTGTCCCGGACGATGCCGCCGACGCCGGTCGCGGCACCGTCGAACGGATCGACGTAACTCGGGTGGTTGTGGCTCTCGATACCGAGCGTGACGTACGTATCCGAGTACCCGTCGGTATTGGGGTTCGGGAGCGCGACGACGGCCGCGTCGTCGCCGGGGCCGACGACGACCTGTTCGCCCTCGCTGTCGAACGCCGACAGCAGGGGTCGCGAGGAACGGTACGCGCAGTGCTCGCTCCAGAGGTTCTCGAACAGCGCCGCCTCCGCGGGCGTCGCCTCCCGGCCGAGCTCCTCCTCGACGAGTTCGCGGTCCGAATCGGCGAGACTCATTCACTTCGCTGTACATCGACCCCCAGTAAAGGCGTTTCCATGTCCACGAACGTGCCCATCCGGGCGGTGGCGTTCGGGTGCACGACGTCGCTCGCGTACCAGTCGGGGACCGCGAAGCCAGCCGGTAACCGAGTTGTTTTTTACCGACCCCAAGTAACGGAGAGGCGTGCTCTCGGTCGAGCTCCACTGTCATTCGGCGCTGAGTTACGACGGGCGAGACCCCGTCGAGCTCCTCTTAGAGCAAGCCGCCGCCGTGGGGCTCGACGCCATCGCCGTCACGGACCACGACGAGATAGACGCGAGCCTGGACGCTGCCGCGAAGGCCGGCGGGTACGGCCTCGTCGGTATCCCGGGGATGGAGGTGACGTCCGCGGCCGGGCACGTGCTCGCGCTCGGCGTGGAGGAGCAGGTCCCGAAGGGGATGGGGTTCGAGGAGACGTTGACGTACATCCGCGAGCTCGGCGGTATCGCGGTCGTCCCGCATCCGTTCCAGGAGTCCCGGTCGGGCGTGATGGCGAACATCGACCGCGAGACGCTCGCGACCGCGGACGCCATCGAGGTCTACAACTCGCGACTGCTCACGGGTCGCGCGAACCGGCAGGCCGAGCGGTTCGCGGTGGACTACAACCTGCCGCGGACCGCGGGGAGCGACGCGCACATCTCGGAGATGGTCGGGCAGGCGGTGACGAAGGTCGAGACGAACGGCGAGGAGACCGTGGACGCGATACTCGACGCCATCCGCCGCGGTGACACGACCGTCGAGGGGAAGCGGACGCCGTGGCACATCAGCTTCCGGCAGGCCGCCGGTGGCGCGAAACGCCGCGTGAAGAACCGGTTCGCGGAGTTCCTGTGACTGGCGACGAGTCGGGAGAGGAACGCTCGGACGTCCTGCCGGCGGTGGCGGCCGTCGAGCGCGCGCTCGCTCGCCCCGCGCCCGACCTGGCGACGAGTCGCGAGGCTGCGGTCGAGCGCGTCCGCGAAGCGATCCGCGCAGCCGGCGACGACGTGGACGCACCCACCGGTGACGTCGCGGTCGGGTTCTCGGGTGGCGTCGACAGCGCGCTCGTCGCCGCGCTCGTGGACGCACCGTGCTACGTGGTCGGGTTCCCGGGGAGTCACGACGTCGCCGCCGCCCGGTCGGCGGCGCGCGCGATGGACCGCGACCTGACCGTCGTCGAACTCGACCACGACGCGCTCGCCGCGGCCGTCCCGCGGGTCGCTCGCGCCATCGACCGGACGGACGCGATGAGCGTCCAGATCGCGCTCCCGCTCTTCCTGGTCGCCGAGCGCGTCGCCGCGGACGGCTACGGTCACCTCGCGGTCGGCCAGGGCGCGGACGAGCTCTTCGGCGGGTACGCGAAGGTCGCGAAGGCGCCGACGGACCCGCGCGTCGACGCGGACACCGTCCTCGGCGCGCGCGACGAGATGACGCGCACGCTCCCCGACCAGCTCGACCGGGACGTCCGCGCGCTCGCCGCCGCCGGCGTCGACCCCGTCGCGCCGCTGCTTTACGAGCGCGTCGTCGACGCCGCTCGCGCGCTCCCCGCGGACTGCCTCGTGAGCGACCGCGGGGAACGGAAGTACGCGCTCCGACTCGCCGCGCGCGAGTGGGTCCCGGACTCGGTCGCGTTCCGCGAGAAGAAGGCGGTGCAGTACGGGAGTCTCGCCGGCCGGGAACTCGACCGGCTCGCGCGCCAGGCGGGCTTCAAACGCCGCGAGGACGACCACGTCACGAAGTACGTCCGGTCGCGCGTCGCCGAGTAGCGACCCGGTTCGACTGGCGTCGCCAGCGCTCGCGGCGGTCCCGACCGCTGACGAAACGCAAATGTGACTCCCGCCCCCGGTTCCGGTCGTGAACCGACTCTCCGCCGCCGCCGGCGTCCTCCTCGTCGGCGTCCTCCTGCTCGGTGCCGGCCTCGCACCGTCGTTCGGCTGCGACCGCACGTACGCGCTCGAGACGACGCCCGCGCCGGACGGCGACGCGCCGGTCGCCAACGCGAGCGCGCTCCCCGACGACGTCCGCGAGACGTTCGTCAGCGCAGTCGAGAGCGACGACCAGGTGAACGTCACGCAAGCCACGTACCTGACGCACCTCGAGGACCGCCGCGTGCGCTACGACGGGACCACGTACGCGACGAGCATCCGCGCGGTCGAGACGTGCGGCGGCGGCCTCGAGGACGCACTCGTCGTCGCCGGGAGCACGCTCTCCGCGCTCGGCGGTATCGCGCTCGTCCTGTTCGCGCTCTACCGCGACGACCTCGGGCCGCCGCTGGGCGTCCTGCACGCCAGTGCCGCCATCGCGCTCGTCCTCGGCGTCGCGCTGTTCTCGGGCGGCATCGCCGCACCCGCCGGGTGCGTGGACAACTACGCGCTCGACACCACCGAGATACCGGGCGGCGAGAACGCGACCACCGAACGCATCGTCGACGCGAGCGCACTCCCCTTGGACCTCGCGAACGCCACCGAGAAGTCCGTCACGACGAACCAGACCGCGTTCGTCGACCGCGAGGCGTTCCGCGAGCACCTGGAGAACCGGAGCGTCCGCTTCGGCGGCACCATCTACGACGCCGACGTCGTCCTCGTCCAGGACTGCGGCGGCGGCATCGACGACGCCCTGCTCGTCGTCGGCCTCGCGTTCGCGACCCTCGGCGCGGTCGCACTATCGCTCCTCGTCACGTTCGACCACGGCGAGAAAGTCCTCTGACCCACCACCTTTTTACTGCGGAGGGTGCCCTCGCGCCCTGCGGGCGCTCCGGGCACCCTCCTTGTAAAAACGTGGGCGAAAAACACCCGAGCGCTCACTCCGTTCGCGCTCGGTACGACGACGCTGGAGCCGACCGCAGCCGCGACCGCGACCGCAACCGCGACCGCATCCGCCACCGCACAGCGATAGCGACCGCGACCGCATCCGCCACCGCACAGCGACCGCGACCGCATCCGCCACCGCGCTCGTCGTCGCCGACCGCTCAGACCGGCTGCGCGGCTTCGAGGAGCTCGTGATAGCGGTTCCGGATGGTGACCTCGCTGATGTTCGCGACCGAACTGACCTCCTTCTGGGTGACCTTCTCGTTCGCGAGCAGGCTCGCGGCGTAGACGGCAGCGGCGGCGAGCCCGACCGGGGATTTCCCGGAGTGGATGCCCTTCTCCTTCGCGGCGTCGAGGAGTTCACGGGCGCGGCGTTCGCCCTCGTCGCTCATCTCCAGTTCGCTCGCGAACCGCGGGACGTACTGGACGGGGTCGGCGGGCTCGATCTCGAGGTTGAGTTCGCGCACGACGTACCGGTACGTGCGAGCGATCTCGTCCTTCTCGACGCGCGAGACGTTCGTCACCTCGTCGAGACTCCGCGGCGTGTTCGCCTGCCGAGCGGCGGCGTACAGCGACGCAGTCCCGACGCCCTCGATGCTACGGCCCGGCAGCAGGTCCTCGGCGAGCGCGCGACGGTAGATGACGCTCGCGGTCTCCCGGACGTTCTTCGGGAGGCCCAGCGCCGACGCCATGCGGTCGATCTCGCCGAGCGCCTGCTTCAGGTTCCGTTCCTTCGAGTCGCGGGTGCGGAAGCGCTCGTTCCAGGTGCGCAACCGCTGCATCTTCTGGCGCTGGTTCGACGACAGGCTGTTCCCGTAGGCGTCCTTGTTCTGCCAGCCGATGTTCGTCGACAGCCCCTGGTCGTGCATCATGTTCGTCGTCGGGGCGCCGACGCGGGACTTCTGGTCCTTCTCCTTGGAGTTGAACGCGCGCCACTCGGGGCCGCGGTCGACCTCGTCCTCGTCGACGACGAGCCCGCAGTCCTCGCAGACGGTCTCGCCCTGGGATTCGTCGCTGACGACCTGCCCGTCGCACTCCGGGCAGGACAGCGTCTCCGCGCCCGGGTCGGTCTTCGTCTCTGTCTTCGTTCTCGCTGTGTCCGTCTCTCGTCGCCGGATGCTGGTGTCTGTCATCGTGGTGGGGGAGGGTGAGCCGTGTGGAAAGAGGGGGCTCTCCCTATCGCGTTGCATCCACGGCGACTTAAACGCATTGGCCAGATGCCTTGGTCCCTTCATGATTCTTCGACTGAAAATCGGTATCGTCGATGAACCCTCGACATTACCACCGGTTCAGGTGACGGGACGACGACGCCGGGGCGACACTCGACGTCCGCGATTCCTCCGAAACACGCCACCGACGCCACCCCCGTCGCACGGCCAACGCTGCCTCGTCGCGCCACCGACGCCACCCCCGTCGCACGGGCGATGGCGGGCCCGGTATCGAAACCCTTACTCATGCCAGTGGAGTGCTTTCGACCATGAGCGACGACGCCGCCACCGCCGAGGACGTCCGGCACGTCGCGGACCTGGCTCGCGTCGACCTCGACGACGACGAGGTCGACGACTTCGCCGAGCAGTTCGCGGACATCCTCGAGTACTTCGACGCGCTCGACGACGTTCCGACGGTCGACACCGACGCCGACCTCGTGAACGTCATGCGTCCGGACGAGGAACACGACTGTCTCGACCGCGAGGACGCCCTCGGGAACGCAGAAGGCACCGAGGACGGCTACTTCAAGGGGCCGAACGTCTCATGAGCGACGACATCTTCATCACGCGAGAGACCGTCGAGGGCGCGGACGACGGGCCGCTCGCGGACACCACGGTCGCGGTGAAGGACAACATCTCCACCGAGGGCGTGCGGACGACCTGCGGGTCGGAGATGCTCGCCGACTACGTGCCGCCCTACGACGCCACGGTCGTCTCCCGACTGAAGGAGGCGGGCGCGACCATCGTCGGGAAGACGAACATGGACGAGTTCGGGATGGGGACGACCACCGAGACGAGCGCGTTCGGCGCGACCGAGAACCCGGTCGCACCCGGGCACGTCCCCGGCGGTTCCTCGGGCGGGTCCGCGGCCGCGGTCGCCGCGGGCGAGGCGGACGTCGCACTCGGCAGCGACACCGGCGGCTCCATCCGATGCCCGGCCGCGTTCTGTGGCGTCGCCGGCATCAAGCCGACGTACGGGGTCGTCTCCCGGTACGGGCTGGTCGCGTACGCGAACTCGCTCGAACAGATCGGGCCGCTCGCGCCGACCGTCGAGGAGGCCGCGGCGCTGCTCGACGTCATCGCCGGCCCGGACCCGAAGGACGCGACGACGCGCGACCCCGAGCGGTCGGCGCCGTACGTGGACGCGGCGGACGGCGACGTGGACGGGATGACCGTCGGCGTCCCCACGGAGCTCGTCGACGGCGCGGACGAGGGCGTCCTCGAGACGTTCGAGGACGCGCTCGACGACCTGCGCGCGCAGGGCGTCGAGGTCGTCGACGTGAGCCTCGAGTCCGTCGAGTACGCGGTGCAGGCGTACTACGTCATCGCGATGAGCGAGGCGTCCTCGAACCTGGCGCGGTTCGACGGCGTCCGCTACGGGAACTCCGGCGGGTACGACGGGAACTGGAACGAGGTCTTCGGCGAGGCGCGCGAGGAGGGCTTCGGTGCGGAGGTCAAACGCCGCGTCCTCCTTGGGACGTACGCGCTCTCGGCGGGCTACCACGACAAGTACTACAAGCAGGCCCAGAACGCTCGTGCGTGGGTGAAGCAGGACTTCGACGAGGCGTTCGCGGACGTGGACGTCCTCGCCAGTCCGACGATGCCGGTGCCGCCGATGGCGCTCGGCGAGAGCCTCTCGGACCCGCTCACGATGTACCTCGCGGACGCGAACACGGTGCCGGTGAACCTCGCGGACCTGCCGGCGGTGTCGGTGCCGGCGGGCGAGACCGACGGCCTCCCGGTGGGGATGCAGTTCGTCGCGCCGGCGTTCGACGAGGCGACGGCGATCCGCGCGGCGAGCGCGCTCGACTGACGACCGCGCCCACGACGACACCATGGCATACCATGCCATATCAGGCGGCGGTCACTTCCACGGGCGGCGGCGTGGGCGTCGACCGGC
The DNA here is from genome assembly GCF_020567525.1 of Halorubellus salinus. Taxonomy (GTDB): domain Archaea; phylum Halobacteriota; class Halobacteria; order Halobacteriales; family Natrialbaceae; genus Halorubellus; species Halorubellus salinus. Next base: position 496,612 of record NZ_JAJCVI010000001.1, on the reverse strand, counting down.
CGCGAACGTTATGTACGCGGTCGAGGCGCGGTCCAACTACCGGCAATCGGACCAGAACCACACCAGAACGCCTCTCGCGGTTGAAATCTGACGACTCACTTCTCGAAACGAGACTGAGGATTATATACGTGCCCGATAGAGAGGTGGACAGGAGTCGACCCCTCCACCCAAGAGGTGACACAAGTATGAAACTCTCTCAGGATACCGACGTCGAATTCGGCGAGTTCTCGCGCGCTTGCGACCTCGTCGAGGACTACTACGGCGACCTGGTCGACGACGTGGCCCTCCACGCACCCGTCTCGCGTCGACAGCTCGTCGCCGTCCTCGCTCGTGCACAGCTCTCCGGACGCGACCTCGGCCCGGACGACCTCGCCGACCTCGGCGAGGAGATCTACCAGTCGAACGACGAGACCCTCTACTGGCTCGACGGCGAGTTCTGGTCGCGCCTCCGCCGCGAACACAACCTCCACCCCGACGAGGGCCGCGCCGCCCGCGAGGTCCACCGGCGACTCATCGAGGCCATCGACGGCGACGTCTCGTACTACAACCGCGACCGCGACCCGTTCGTGCTCGTCGAACGCGTCACGCCGGTCAGCTGACCGCGGCCGCCGCGCTCTCGGCCGACGGTACGTTTATGCACCTGTCGCGTATCATCCAGGTTATACTATGGGTGGGGGAGACGAACGGGACGACGACGAATCGACGATCCGACGACGACGGTTCCTCGCGGCGACCGGGACCGGGATGGCCGCCGCGGTCGCGGGGTGTACCGGCGACGGCACCGACGACGCCGACTCGACGGACCCATCGAGCACGCGAGCCACGACGGCCGTCGAGAGCGAAGCGACGTTCGCGTCGACGACCACCGAGGACCAGTCGACCACGACCGACGAACCGACCGAGACCGAAGACACGGAGGAACCCGACGAACCCGACATCGGGACCGGAGACGCCTGGCCGACGTTCCAGTACGACGACGCCAACTCCGGGTACGCGTCCGACAACACCGGGCCCGACGAGGACCTCGCAGTCCAGTGGGCGGTCCCGTTCGGGAACGCGTCACGAGCGACGAAGAACGGGCAACCCGTCGTCGCGAACGACGTCGTCTACGTCGGCTACCCGGCGAAACAGGAATCCGAAGACCGGTACAACCTCCTGTCCTTCGGTGCGTACGACGCCCAGACCGGCGACGAGCTGTGGCAGACCGTCGTCGATCCGTTCCCGAACGAACCCAACTTCGGTACCGAGCTGATGGCCACCCCGACGTACGCCGACGGGTCCGTGTACGCGATCAGCGAGGCGAGCAACCTCTTCGCGCTGAACGCGGAGACGGGCGCGGTCGAGTGGCGGCGGTCGTGGGACGCCGTGGACCGTAGCACGAACACCTCACCGATCGTGCGGGACGGCGTCGTCTACGTCGCGCTCGGGAACCCGAAGGAGAAGAACACCGACGGCGGTGTGCGAGCGCTCGAAGCGGGCACGGGCGACACCATCTGGACCTATACCGACGCCGGCGGATACACCGCGGACGCCGACCCCGACGACAGCACCGACGAGAACGACAACGGGTACTTCGAGGGGATGGCGATGGGCGACGAGTCGCTGTACCTCGCCGGCGGCTACAGTGGCTTCGTCGCACTCGACCCGGAGACGGGCGCGGAACGCTGGGAGCGCCACGACGTGGGTGGCGAGGACGTGACGTTCGCGAACGGCCGCATCTACGGGTACACGGGCGAGTACGTCGTCTGCGTGACCCCTGGCGGGACCATCGACTGGAAGGTCCAGATCGGGTCGTACGCGGACAACACCGGCAGCCAACGGGGCTACGCGGTCCTGAACGGACTCCTCTACCTCGTCTCGTCCGGCGGCGAGGTGATCGCGCTGGACGTGAACACCGGGGCCGAAGTCTGGCGAAGCAATCCCGGCGACAACCAACTTGGCGACGTCCGCGGGTCGCCGAAACTCGTCGGCGACGGCGACGTGGTCTACGCCGCCACGGGCGTCGGCACCGTCTACGCGCTCGACGCGAGGACGGGAGCCGTTCGCTGGCACTGGACCCCGACGTACCGGCGCATCAAATCGGCGTCCACCGTCGTCGCGAACGGCGCAATCTACATGCAACCGGCGAACTTCACGACCGAGGACCGCGAAGATCACGAGGGCGGGCTGGTCGTCCTCGCCTGACGCTGGCCCGAGCGGCCTGCTCCGTGTCGAACAGTTAACCGCCTCGGGTGCTACCCTCCGGATATGCGTTCCAGCCGTCTCATCGACTCGCTGCGGCTGTCGAAACCCGAGCTCGCGGTGTTCGTCTCGGGCGTGGCGAGCATGGGCCTCGAGATCCTCGCCGGCCGGATGATAGCCCCCCAGTTCGGGAGCAGTATCTACACGTGGGGGAGCATCATCGGCGTGTTCCTCGCCGCCCTCAGCTACGGGTACTGGCGTGGGGGCAAGCAGGCGGCGCGGATGGCGACGAACGGTCGGATGGCGCGCGTGTTCCTCCTGACCGCGGGCTACGTCGCGGTCCTCATCGTCCTCGGCGACCTCCTCGTGCGCGGGCTCGCGACCGTCCCGCTCCCGAGCCGGTTCGCGTCACTGCCCGCGATAACGCTCCTGTTCGGGCCACCGACGTACCTCCTCGGGTACGTCAGTCCGTACGCCGCGGAACTCTCCGAGAAGGAGGGTCTCGGCGAAGCGTCCGGGCACGTGTACGCGCTCGGGACCATCGGGAGCATCGTCGGCGCGTTCGCGACGACGTTCTTCCTCATCCCGTCCCTTGGCGTGGAGGAGATCGCGTTCGTCTTCGGCGTCCTGTCCGTCGGCACCGCCGCGGCGCTCCTGCGGCCGGGGTGGACGCGCGAGAACGTCGCCGTCACCGCGTTCCTCCTCGTCGTCCTCGTCGGCGCGCTCGCCGGTCCCGCGCTCGGGCTCTCCGTCGAGGGCCAGGTCGTCTACGAGACCCAGACGCCGTACCAGGAACTCCAGGTCGTCGACCGCGGCGACACGCGCGTGCTCTTCCTCGACGGCCAGAAGCACAGCGCGATGGACCGGTCGGACCCGAACCGGCACGTCTTCGATTACACGCGGTACTTCCACCTCCCACTGCTCCTGACCGACCGCGACGACGACGTCGATAGCGTCCTGTTCGTCGGCGGCGGCGGGTTCACGGGCCCGAAGCGGTTCGCGAACGACTACGACGCACGAGTGGACGCCGTCGAGATCGACCCGGAGGTCATCCGCGTCGCGAAGGCGTACTTCCGCCTGGAGGAGTCCGACCAGTTGAACGTGTACAACGCGGACGGCCGCGAGTTCCTCCGGCAGACGAACCGCACGTACGACGTCATCGTCCTCGACGCGTACAAGAAGGACAAGGTCCCGTTCCAGCTGACCACCAAGGAGTTCATGGAGCTCGCGAAGCAGCGTCTCGACGACGACGGCGTGCTCCTCACGAACCTCATCAGCGCCCCGAGCGGGCCGGCGTCGAAGTTCTACCGCGCCGAGTACAAGACCCTCGACAGCACGTTCGAGACCGTGTACACGTTCCCGACCGTCGGTGGCGCGGTCGTCCAGAACGTCGAGGTGATCGCGACGAAGAACGCGACGCGGGTCAGCGAGGAGACGCTGCTCGCGCGCAACGACCGCCGCGACATCGGTATCGACCTCGAAAGCGAGATACGGAACTACCGCGACCCGCCCGAGACGAGCGACGTCCCCGTGCTCACCGACGACTACGCGCCCGTCGACAGCTTGCTCGACCCGATGGTCGGCCAGCAGTACGTCCTCCAGGAGACCAACGACAGCGACGACGCGGCGACGAACGCAACCGACGACGCGGCGACGAACGCAACCGACGACGCGGCGACCGCCTCGGAGCGGAACGAGCCGGTCGCTGCGGGTGCGACCGCGTTAGACGCGAGGGAACCGGCCGTCGGCGTCGCCGCGCTGGCGCATCCAGCCGTCGCTCCTCGGGTGGCGACGGAACCGAGAACGGACGGCGTCGTGGACGTGCGGGGCTGAGACTACTCCTCGTACGCGAGGTTCATGATCCACTGCGAGAACGCGTCGGAGTTCCCGTCGACCTCCTCCTCGCCGATGAACGGCGACAGCATGTCGCCCGCCATCAGCAGCGAGAACTCGAGGTCGCGAGCGGTCGGCGAGACGTAGTACGTGTTGTGTCCGTTGTAGATGGTGTCCTCGCGGTCGACGAGTCCCTTCTCGACGAGGCTCTCGACGATGCGCGAGCCCTTCCGCGAGGAGACACCGAGTTCCTTCCAGAAGTCGCTCTGGTGGATGCCGCCCGTCTCGCGGACGAGTTCGAGCCCCGCGTGCTCGTCCTCGGTAAGTTCCTCCTCTGCGGCGACGCTCACGCGGACCACCTCGGCGACGAATGTCCGGACATGGATTCGTTGGAACGAAGCACCGGGGGCGGCATAAATGTCACCGTCTCGCCCCGGCACGCACACCTGCATCGACGACCGGCCGCCGGTCCGACTCGTCGACCCGGACCGTGAGGGTTCGCCCACTCCGTAAGGGAACGGCACTGGGCGTCGAACGCGAACGTATGCCAGGAGAATCAGGGCGAGCTACGACGCAGGCACCGCACGACCTCGACCCGCGCGTCGAACGCGGCATCGAGGCGTTCAACGACCACGACGTCGAGCGAGTACTGGACGCGTTCGCCGACGACGGGACGTTCTACGACCCGCTCCTCGACGACCCCGTCTCGGGCCGCGAGCTCCGCGAGTACACCGCCGAGGTCTTCGAGGCGTTCCCGGACCTCACGATCTCCGTTCGGCGCGTCGTCGCGGCGACCGACGACGACGTGGCGCTCGAACTGCGGTACGTCGGGACGCACGAGGGCTCGATGGACGGCATCCCGGCGACCGGGCGTCGCGCCACGACCGAGACGGTCGCGGTCCTCGAACTCGGCGAGGACGGCATCGAGTCCTGGCGGGACTACTTCGACCAGGTCGCGTTCCGCGAGCAGCTCGGACTGACGTTCCCGGCGGTGCTCTCGCTCGCGCCGAAGCTGGCGGTCCGGAAACTGAAGGCGGTCGTCTGACCCGACGCGGACGCAGTCGACGCGGTCCGGTCGACGACCGTCCGAACCGTCGCGTCGGCGTCGCTTGGTCGACGCTCGTTCAGAACGTCGCGTCGACGCGTTCGTACTCGGTTTCGCAGGGTGCGCCATCGGCGTACCAGTACGCGAACTCGCTGCCGGTCTGGACGAGCGACGAGGAGCGCGTGCCGTAACCGTCGCCGTGGATGCAGACGCCGTAGTCGTGGTCGCGGAGCACCGCGGCGGCGCGCTCGCGCCACTCCTCGGGCGTCTCGCCGGGTTCGACCTGGAGGGCGTCGTGGACGGCGCGCGCGTTCTCGGCCTGCCGTTCGCCGAACTCGCGCCTGACCTCGGGTATCTCGAAGTCGTCGACGGCGCCGACGTTCACGACGACGTGCACGCCCGGGTCGAGGCCGTGGACGGCGAGCTCGCCGTCCCACTCGAGGTAGTGGCAGTCGTCGGCGTCAGCTATGACGAGGTTGAACCCGTCGTACTCGTGCGCGGCGACGGCGTCCTCCACGACCGCGGTCGCGTCGGCGGCGCTCGCCTGGGCGAGCGCGTCGCGGACGAGCAGCCCCCTGGAGCGTTCGGCGGCGAGGTCGGCGTCCGTCCAGCGGTTCGTGATGCCGACGAACACGCCGTGTTCGTTCGTCCCGATCCACGTGCCACCGGCTTCCTCGTCGCGTGGCGCGACGACGACCGGGTCGCCGTCCGCGCCCTCGATGCGGGCGGGACCGACGGCTGGTCTGTCGAGCGCCTCGTCGCGGTTCGCCGCGACCACGAGCGGCGCGTCGGCGAACGCGCGCCACGCGAACGTCAACGTACACACGTCGACGAGTAGGCACGCTGGCAACTTAAGGAGTGCTTCGGTGGCGCGCGAGACGAGTCAGTCGTCGCCGAGGCGCGCCCGGACGGCTGGCCGGTCGACCGTCCCGGAGGCGGTGCGTGGGATGGCGTCCGCGAACGCGACGGTCTTCGGGACCTCGTGCGCGGCGAGTCGGTCGCGGACCGCGTCGCGGACCGCATCCGCATCCACGTCCGCGTCACCGGTCGCGTTCTCTCCGATGGCGTCGGCGTCGCGGACGACGAGTGCGGCGACGCGCTCGCCCCATTCTGGGTCCGGGAGGCCGACGACGGCAGCGTCCGCGACCGCGTCGAGCGCGCGGAGGGCGTCCTCGACGACCGCGGGCTGGACGTTCTCGCCGCCGGTGACGAGCATGTCGTCCACGCGCCCCGTGACGTACACCTTGCCGTCGGCGTCGCGGTACCCGCGGTCGCCCGTGTGGAACCCGCGCTCGCCGAACCGACCCGCGACGTCGCTCCCGGGAGCGTCGGCACCGGCCGTCGCGTCCTCGTCCCGGGCGGGCGCGTCGAGGTACCCTGGCGTGACCGTCGGCCCGGAGACGACGAGTTCGCCGACCTCGCCGGGCGGCACGGGCTCGTCGTCGGCGTCGACGACCGCGACGGTGGTGTTCACGAGCGGCTGCCCGACGGTGTCCGGGTCCGCGAACGCCTGCTCGGGGGTCGCGGTCGCGATCTGGGAGGCGGTCTCGGTCATCCCGTACGTCGGGTAGACGGGGACGTCGGCGCGCTCGCAGCGCGCGAGCAGCGCCGGGTCCGCGGCGGCGCCACCGAGGAGGACGAACCGGAGCGACTCCGGGGGCATCCAGTCCGCGTCGAGCAGTCGCGCGAGCGCGGTCGGGACGAGCGAGACGCCCGTCGCGTCGCGTTCGGCGAGCGCGCTCGCGGTCGCCTCGGCGTCGAACCCGCGCTGGAGGACGACCGTCGACCCGTAGAGCGCGCAGCGGACGACCGGCGCGAGCCCGCCCATGTGGTAGGTCGGGAGCGGCGACAGCCAGCGGTCCTCCCGGGTGACGCCGAGCCGGAACGCGCTCGCGGTGGCCGACGACAGCAGGTTCCCGACGGTCACCCGCACCGCCTTCGGGTCGCCCGTCGACCCGGAGGTGAACATCGTCACCGGGACGTCGCTCGGCGTCACCCGATGCGATGGCTCCGTCGCTCCGGTCGCGTCGCGTTCGGGGTTCGCGGCGTCGGGCTCGCCCGCGAGGGCCGCGAGCGCGTCGACCGCGACGGACGCGGGCGAGTCGAGCGCGTCGACGGCGCTCGCCGCGAGGTCGCGAGCGGTCGCGTCCGCGAGCAGGGTCCCGACGCTCGCGTGCTCGAGCTGCGCGGCGAGTTCGCTCGCTGCGAGGTCGACGTTCAGGAGGACGAGTTCGCGGCCCGCACGCCACGCCGCGTGCACGAGCACCACCACCTCGGGGCGCGGGGCCGCGAGCACGCCGATACGTCCGGGTACACCGCCGCCGTCTCCGTTGCCGTCGCCATCGCCGGAACCGAGCTCGCTCGCGACCGCGGCGACCCACGCGTCGAGCTCCCGGTACGTCCACGACTCGCCCGTCGGGTGGTCGACGAGCGCCTCGCGCTCCGGCGTCGCCGCCGCGCGCGCAGCGACGAGGTCCGTCGTCGGCCAGTCGCGCCCTTCCCCAGCCACGCGGTCAGGCATCGTCGTCCTCCCAGACGCCGTGAACGCCGAGGCCGGCGTCCTGCGGGACGCGGACCGCGCCGTCGTCGACGAAGCACGGGTCCGGGCCGAGGTCCGTCGACAGCCAGTCGCCGGTCGCGAGCCCACACGGGAGGACGCCCGGGAGCGACGCGGCGACGTGCACGGCACCGGCGCGTGCGACGACCGCGTCGATGGTCGTCGTCACCACGCTCGCCACTCCCTCGCTCCGGGCTTCCACGGCGGCGCGGCGCGCGCGCTCGACGCCACCGAGCGCCATCGGCTTCAGGACGAGGACGTCCGCCGCGTCCGCGTCCAGGACGCCCTCGACAGCGTGCGTCGCGAGCGTCTCGTCGACCGCGACGCCGACGCGACCGCCGCGGAGGTCGGCGAGCCCCGCGAGGTCGTCCGCGGGCAGCGGCTGTTCGACGTACCGGACGCGAGCGTCCGCGAACCCCTCGAACGCTCGCGCCGCTTGCTCGCGAGACCACGCGCCGTTCGCGTCCGCGCGAAGCGCGATGTCCTCGCCGACCGCGTCGCGAACGGCACGCATGCGTTCGACGTCCCGCTCGACGTCGCCCGCGCCGACCTTCACCTTCACCGTCTCGTAGCCCTCCGCGACCGCCCGCGTCGCGGCGTCGGCGGTCTCGTCGGGGTCGGCGTCGCCGACGGTCGCGTTCACCGGCACCCAGCGTCGCTCGCTCTGCCGTCCGAGCAAGCGATAGAGCGGGCGGTCGTGTTGCTTCGCGCGGAGGTCCGCGAGCGCGAGCGCGACGCCGTGGCGCGCCGCCGGATTCCGGTCCAGGTCCGCGCGCAATGCCGCCTCGTCGTCGCGGAGTCGCGACACCGCGTCCGAGAGCGCCCCCCGGCACTCCGCGGTCGACTCCGTCCACGGCGCCAGCGGCGTCGCCTCGCCGAACCCCTCGTGCTCGCCGTCGCTCACGCGAACGAGGAACCCCTCGCGGTCCGTGACCTCGCCCTTCGCCGTCGCGAGCGGTTTCGAGAGCGACACCGAGAACTCCCGGACTAGTGCGTCCATCTACGCCACCCCCGCGAACGCGAAAGCACCGAGCACGTCCTGGCTCGCCGCGGCGAGCCCGAGTGCGAACAGGACGGCGTACAGCGCGAGCAACTGCCCGACCCGCTCCAGCGCCGGGTTCAGCGCCGCCCCACCGGTCTCCGTCAGGACGGTACGAGCGACGGACACGGCGAGCGGGAGCGACAGCACGGGCGCCAGGACCGTCGCCGAGAGGCCGTCCGCGAGCCAGAGGTACAGCGGCGTGCCGTACGCGAGCGCGAGCAGGGCGACGAACTCGGCGCGAGCGAACCCGTACCCGAACGCGACCGCGAGCGTCGTCTTCCCGGTCCGGGCGTCCTCCTCCTTGTCGCGGACGTTGTTCACGACGAGGATGTTCGTCGAGATCGCGGCTATCGGGAGGCTCGCGACGACCGCCAGCCCGAGCGCGTCCATCGGCGCCAGGCCGAACGCGAGCGGGCCGTAGTCGACCGCTGCCGCAGCCGCCTGCACGTAGTACGTCCCCGTCACCGCGACCAGCCCGAAGAACACGAACACGAACAGGTCGCCGAGACCGTTGTACCCGAGCGGATACGGTCCGCCCGTGTACGCGACGCCGCAGACGACGCTCACGACCCCCACGACGAGGATGGGGACGCCACCGACGTAGACGAGGTACGTCCCGGAGACGACGGCGAGCGCGAACGTCAGTATCATCGCGCGCTTGACCTCCGCGGGCTCGATGAGACCGCCGGCGGTCACGCGCGTGAACCCCTCGCGGTCCGCGGTGTCCGCACCCTGGACGGCGTCGTAGTAGTCGTTCGCGAAGTTCGTCCCCACCTGGATGAGGGCCGCACCGACGAACGCCGCGACCGCAGGGAGCACCTGGAACACGCCAGCCCACGCCGCGACCGCCGACCCCACCAGGACCGGCGCCGCGGCCGCCGGGAGCGTCTGCGGGCGCGCCGCCATCACCCACGCCTTCCGTCGCGAGACCGCTTCCGTACTCATTACCAGCGACTCCGGCCCGCTCGTACCAAAACGTTCGGCTTCGCGCGTGGGTCGCGCTCGAGAGAGGGTCCTGCGCCGTCAGTCGTCGGCGTCCCAGTCCACCCACAGCCACCCCGTCCACGAGATACCGGCGTCGCCGTCGTTCGCGCACGGCCGGTCCGTCCCGGGGTCGTACTCGCCGTTCCCGTTCACGTCGTGCATCATCACGACCGCGTACCGGCCGGTGTCCGAGTCACCTGCGGGCACGCCGGCGCCGTCGGCGGTGACGGCGTTCTCGTACTCGACGTGGTCGACGCCGACCGCGGTCGCGTTCTCGAACCCGACGAACAGCGTCGACTGGTTCCCGGGCACGGTCCAGCCGACGCGGAGCGTGCCGTCGTCGCGCCAGAGCCGCTCCGCGTCCCCGGTCCCCCAGTAGCTCACCCAGCCGCCGTCGCACGCGACGGGGTCGCGGAGGGACGCGGCGAGGTCGGGCGCTTCGCTCCCGTCGGCGTCCCACACGCGGACGTCGTTCGGTTCGCTGGTACCGTCGGTCGACCCGGTATGGCTCGACTCGCGCTGCTCGGTCGCGGGACCGTCGGTCGTCGTGCGCTCCGTGTCGACCGTCGTCGTCCCGTCGGTACCGTCGCCGATCGGGTCGGCGAGGCACCCGGCGGTCGCGGCGAGCGCGACCACGACGACGGCCACGAGGAGCCGCTTGGAGGGCTGCATACCACGACGTTCCGTCGATTACCTCAAGTGCTTTCGGCAAGCTGAAACGCGGATAGTACCACGCCCGGGGTTTACACAAAACGTAAACCTCAAGCGCTCGGGGGGCGTAGCTCCGGTATGCCAACCGTCTCGCTGGACGCCCCCATCCCCGCGACGACCATCGAGCGCGTCGCCGCTCGAAGCGACGCGGACGCGAGAACGCTCTCGAAGGCGGTCGACGACCTACACGCCTCGCTCGTCGACGGGAGCGACGCCATCCTCGAACGCTACGAGACCACGGACGCACCCGAGTCGGTCGCGGTCGCCGACGGCCTCGCGGCCGTCGTCTTCGTCGACGACCAGACGTGGCTGCAGACGCTCGACGCGCACGACGTCCCCGACGCGCTCCGAGCGAGCGTCCGGGCGGTCCACGCCGCGTTCGCCGCCGAGGTGACCGACGCTGACGCCCGCGGGACCGACGGCGACGCTCGCGGGACCGACGCCAACGCCCGAGGAGCCGACGCCGTCCACCGCGACCCGCTCGTCCTGCCGTCGCGGACGGTCGGCGAACTCGTCCGCGTCGGCCTCTCCACGCGTCAGGCCGAGGTCCAGGTGCTCCACGACGCAGGCCTCGACTACGCGACCATCGCGGAGCGTCTCGACGTCGCCGAGAGCACCGTCAAGGTCCACCGCCACCGCATCCAGGAGAAGGTCGCGAACGCGAAGCGACTCCTCGACGTCGTCGAGGACTGACCGCGAACCACCGAACGGGCCTCTCGACGGGCGATGCGACGAGCGGGCTCGCCCGGACGGCCCGGCCGGTCACCGCGCGGCGACCCTCATCGCGCGGCGACTGCCTCACCAGGCGGCGACCGACACCGCGTTCCCGCTCGGGCGAGCGACCGCGACGATGGAGCCGTCCGCGACGACGACGTGAACGAGCTCGGTGACGTCGAGGCCCTGGCGGTCGCGAACCGAACCGTCGTCGAGCGCGTGCACGGAGAGCGCCGGTGCCGTTCGCTCGACGTCCTCGCCGTTGTCGCCGGCGGCGTCGTCGTCGACCGGGACGTACAGTGCGTCGCCGCAGACGAACGGGAGCGCGCTCGGCGCGACCGAGAGGTCCTCGTCGCCGACAGTCCACGTCACGTCGCCCGTCGCAGCGTCCCGCGCAACCACCCGGTTCGGAGCGCGGCCGTGGAAGTCCTGGCTGGCGACGACGACGTCCGCGGTCGCCGCCGCGACCGTCTCCTCGCCCGTAACCGTCCCGTCGTCGGTCTCGCGCTCCACGGCCCGCGAGCGCGACCACCCCGGCTCGTCGTCGGCGGTGTCGAGCGCGAGGAACTCGCTACCCTCAGATGCGTCGATAGCCGAGAATGCCCGACCACCGGCGACGACCAGGGATCGCGGTGCGACCCCTGCGGCCGACCACGCGATCTCGCCCGTCCGATGGTCGAGCGCGAGGAGCGCGCCGGCGCTCGACCCATCGTTCGTCCGCGTGACGTAGAACCGGTCGTCGTCGGCCGCGTGCGGAAGCCAGCCGCGGTCGGCCTCCCGGCGCGTCCACGCGGCGTCGCCGTCGCGGACGTCGACCGCGACCAGTTCCTCCCCGTCCCCGTCGTCCTCGGCGGGCACCGTCACGAGCGCGAGGCCGTGCGCTGCGACCGGGTCGACGTGGTTCCGGACGCGCCACGTCCATCGCTCGCTCCCGTCCGCAGCGTGGAACGCGTACAGCGTATCCGCGCCACCGCGCCACAGCACCGTCTCGCCGGCGACCCGTGGCGCACCCGCGTACGCCGTTCCCGAGACCTCGACCACCCATCGGACCGCCCCGGTGTCGAGGTCGAGGGCGACGAGCCGCGCGAACTCCGTCCCGCGGTCCACGCCGACGAACGCGACGTACGCGACGCCGTCCGCGACCACGGGCTGTGCGACCGAATCGACCGTGGACGCCGACAGCTCCCGACGCCACGTCGCCCCGTCCGGGGCGTGCCGCGGCGCGGCGTCACCCCGTGCCCGCCGCGCATTCCCAGGCCCGTGCCCGGGGTGCGCCCAGTCCTCGGGTTCCGCGAGGAACGGCGGCGGCACCGACCGCTCGCCGTCGCTCTGGACCCCATCGAACGTGCTACAACCAGCGAGGAGGGCGGTCCCGGCGGCCGCCAGGACCCCGCGTCGCGTCGACCGCATCACCCGATGTTTCCAGTGCCCGACGTAAGTGTCTCGTGGTCCCACGAACCCCAGCTAGAGGCGGTCGCGGCTGTGGGGCGGTGTGGTCGCTGCGCGGTGTGGTCGCTGCGCGGTGTGGTCGCTGCGCGGTGTGGTCGCTGCGCGGTGTGCTCGCTGCGTGGTCGCTGTCGCTGTGCGGTCCAGTGCAGCGAAACCGCGAGCGCTCGGAGAGCGCGAGCGGGAGGTTTTTCGCCCACGTTTTTCCAAGTGGGGGTGCGCGAGCGCAGCGAGCGCACCCTCCGCAGGAAAAAGGTGGTTGCTAGTAGTGGTAGTCGTAGTCGTCGAAGTCGGGGTTGCGGCCTTCGTTGAAGGCGTCGCGGCCTTCTTGGGCTTCGTCGGTCTGGTAGGCGAGGCGGGTGGCTTCGCCGGCGAAGACTTGTTGGCCGATCATGCCGTCGTCGGTGGCGTTGAATGCGTATTTGAGCATGCGCATGGCGGTTGGGGATTTGCCGAGCATCTCGTCGGCCCAGTCGAGGGCGACGTCTTCGAGGTCGTCGTGGGGGACGGTTTCGTTCACCATGCCCATGTCGGCGGCTTCGTCGGCGTCGTAGGTCTTGCCGAGGAAGAAGATCTCGCGGGCTTTCTTCTGGCCGACCTGTTTGGCGAGGTATGCGCTCCCGAAGCCGCCGTCGAAGCTGGCGACGTCGGGGTCGGTCTGTTTGAACTTCGCGTGTTCTTTGGAGGCGAGGGTCATGTCGCAGACGACGTGGAGGCTGTGGCCGCCGCCGACGGCCCAGCCGGGGGCGACGCAGACGACGGGTTTGGGGATGTGGCGGATGAGCCGTTGGACTTCGAGGATGTGGAGGCGGCCGGCGCTGCTCGCGTCTTCGCGGTCGGCGTCGTCGCCCTGGTACTCGTAGCCGTCGGCGCCGCGGACGCGCTGGTCGCCGCCCGAGCAGAACGCCCAGCCGCCGTCTTTGGGGCTCGGGCCGTTCCCGGTGAGGAGGACGCATCCGATGTCTGTCTGGCGTTTCGCGTGGTCGAGTGCGCGGTAGAGTTCGTCGACGGTGCCGGGCCGGAACGCGTTCCGGACTTCGGGGCGGTCGAACGCGATGCGGACCGCGCCGACGTCGGTGCCGCGATGGTACGTGATATCTCGGAAGTCGTCGTTCAACTCGGTCGCCTCCCAGCGGTCTGGGTCGAAGAGCTCGCTGACCATAGAGGGGACTCGCCGCGGCGCGCACTTGGAGGTTCGCGTATCGGCGGCCCGGCCGCGAGGCGGGGGACTGGGCGAGCGTGTGGCTCGCGGGTCGCGGCGACGGGTTGCGTGCCGGTTCGTTGCCGGGAACGTTTTTCTCCGCTCGGTTACAACTAGGGTCGAGGCATGGGTGAGACGTTCTACGACGTCCTCGGGGTGGACGTGGACGCGAGCCAGGACGAAATCGAGGCCGCGTACCGCGAACGTGTCAAGGAGACGCATCCGGACCTGAACGACGCGCCGGACGCGAGCGACGCGTTCCAGCGCGTGCAGGCGGCCGAGGAGGTCCTCGGCGACCCCGACGAGCGCGCGCGCTACGACCGGCTCGGGCACGGGTCGTACACGAGTCACTTCGGTGCGGGCGCGGGCGACGGTGGTGGTCGCTGGGACGTCGGCACGGACCCGACCGCGGACGCGGACGCGCACGCCGACGCGTCCGGGAGTCGCTGGGGGACTGGCGTTCGCGACGATGGGAGCGATGGCCGCGGGGGCGCTGGCGGGGCGAGCGACGATGGCGTTGGCGCCGACGGCGGGTTCGGGTTCGACCCGGGCGCGTACGACCGGACGCGGCGCGGCGACGGCTCGAACCCGAGCGAGCGGAGCTACGACGTCGGCGGGTCGAGCGGCGACGCGGGGTCGGCGTCCGCGAGCGCCAGCGGCGCCAGCGCGAACGCGACCGATGGCGCCAGCGGTGGGGCGAGCGCGGCGAGCGCGACCGGCGCGGGCGGTGCGACCGTCGGCGACCCGACCGACGACCGACACTGGCGGGAGCGCGAACGCTCCAAGCACGCCCAACGCGAGGGCCGCGGGACCGTGGACGACGCCACCGACGGCGGGTACTCGGTGCGCGACTGGGACGACGAGGAACTCGATACCGCGCGGACGCCGTACCGCCTCCAGGGGAGCGAGGTCGTCGTCGTCGGCATCATGTTCGTCCTCTACCCGTTCATGGCGTACTCCGCGATAACGCCACAGTTCTCGCTCGTCGTGAACGTCACCGTCGCCGCGTGCGCGCTCCTCCTCACCGGCTACCTCCTCACGATGCCCCGCATCGCGATCTACGTCTTCGGCGCGTGGAGCGTCATCGCGCCGGTCGCACTCCTCCTGTTCCCCGCGCTCGACCCCGTCTCGCTGCTCGGCGTCGTCGTCCTCGGGAGCACGTGGATACCCTTCGGGTACAGCGTGCTGTTCATGCAGGTGCTTCGCTGACGAGTGCACTCGACCGTCTACCGCGTCCCGTCCGTCGAGCGCGCGCGTTCGCGGGCGCGCTCGGTGACGACGTCGCGAGCGTCGTGGCTCGCGGCCGCGTCGAACCTGACCTCGAGGACGTGCGAGCCGTCGGCGTCGACGGCGTCGCGGAACGCGCTCGCGAACGCCTCCACCGGGACGCGCTCGAACGCGAACCCGTAGAGTTCGCCCGTCGGCTCGAAGTCGATGCCGTGAGGCGTCTGGAACTGCTCGGTGAACGGCGGGTCGAACTCGCTGATGGGGAGTTCCTGGAAGATGCCGCCGCCGTCGTTGTTCACGACCACGACCGTCGCGTCGACGTCACAGCGCGAGAGCGACAGGAGGCCGTTCATGTCGTGGTAGAACCCGACGTCGCCCGTGACGTACACGAGCGCGTCGTCGGTGGCGCTCCCGGCGCCGAGCGCGGTCGAGGTGACGCCGTCGATACCGCTCGCGCCGCGGTTCGCGAGCACCGTCACGTCGCGCTCGCTCGCGGTCGCGAACCGGTCCGCGTCCCGGACCGGCATCGAGTTCCCGACGACGACCGTCGCCGGGTCCGGGGCGTGCGCGACCGCGTCCGCGAGCACCGCGCCCTCGAACGAGCCAACCGATCCGTCGTCGCGGTTCTCTGCGACCGCTGCCGCGAACGCGTCGTCCATCGCGAGCGCCCGGTCGACGACCCCGTCGCGGTCGGTCTCCGTCGCTCGCTCGTGGTCCGCAAGCCGGTCCGCGACGCCGCGGGCGACGTGGACGGGGTCGGCGGCGAGGAGGGTGTCGGCGACGAACTCGGCGTCCCGCCACTCGCCCGCTGGGTCCACGAGCACCTGCCGGACGTCGCGTGCCGCGAGGGCCTTCCGGAGCGGTTTCGACGTCGGCGACGCTCCGAACCGCATGACGACCTCGGGGTCGACGGCGTCAAGGAGCGCGTCGACGTACCCGTCGTAGGACCCGAGGACCGGTGCGTCCGCGACGTGCGAGCCGTAGCGGACGGTCGACAGCGCGTCCGCGAGCACCGGGAACCCCGCAGCGTCACCCAGCGCCGCGAGCGCCGGCGCGTACCCCTCGCGTGCGACGTCGACGGGGTCCGCGGGACCGGCGACGACCAGCCCCGAATCCGCGGCCTCGACCGTCGCGGCGAGGTCGTCCAGGCGCGCGTCCGCGAGCGTCGGCCGTCCCTGGGTCGTCTCGACGTAGGCTCGCCCCGGCCGTCCCTCGCTCGCTCGCACGTCGCCCTCGTCCCAGTCCGCGGGGACGTCCCCCTCGACCTCGAGGGGCTCCAGGGGCTTCCGGAACGGACAGTTCAGGTGCACCGGGCCGGCGGGCGTGCCCGTCGTCTCGGCGAGCGCTCGCGCCGCGTCCGTCCGCAACCGCCGGAGCTTCCGCGGCGTCGCCTCCGGCTCCGGGAGGTCGCGATACCAGCGCACGGCCGACCCGTAGAGCTTCTCCTGGTCGACCGTCTGGTTCGCGCCCGAATCCCGCAGTTCCGGGGGTCGGTCCGCCGTGAGCGCGAGCAAGGGAACGCGAGCCTGGCTCGCCTCGATCATCGCGGGATGATAGTTCGCCGCCGCCGTCCCCGAGGTGCAGACGACCGCCGTCGGCTCGCCGGTCCGGCGGGCGCGACCGAGCGCGAAGAACGCCGCCGCCCGCTCGTCGAGTATCGAGAACACGGAGACGTCGTCGTGGGCCGCGAACGCCATCGTCAGCGGCGTCGACCGACTCCCCGGCGACACGCAGACCGCGTCCAGGCCACCGGCCGCGAGCTCGTCGACGAGCGTCTCCGCCCACAGGACGTTCCGGTTCGGGTACGAACCGCCCGAAGCAGGCGAATCCTCGCCGTCGGCCTGGTCGTCTGCCGCGTCCTCGTCGCGGCCCGCGTCGCGGCCCGCGTCGTCGTCCGTCATCGGAACTCTTCGAGCAACGGCCGGTACTTGAGCTGTATCTCGTCCCACTCCTCCTGCGGGTCCGAGTCCCGAACGATGCCGTTCCCCGCGAACAGCGTCGCGCCGTCGCCACCCGCGACGCCCGAGCGGATGGCGACGAGGAACTCCCCGTCACCGGTCGCGTCGAACCACCCGATCGGTGCCGCGTACCAGCCGCGCTCGAACGTCTCGACGTCCCGGATGGTGCGCGCCGCCGCCGCCGGCGGCAGCCCGCCGACCGCGGGCGTCGGATGCAACGCCTCGACGATGTCGAGCACGTGCACGTCCGACGCCAGCTCGGTCGTGATCGGCGTCTGGAGGTGCTGGATGTTGTCGAGCTTCCGGACGCGCTGCTCGCCCTCGGTCACCTCGCCGAACCCGGCGAGCTGCTCGCAGATCGTGTCGACGACGAGGCGCTGCTCGTGCTGGATCTTCGCCGAGTCGACGAGCGACTGCGCGAGCTCGGCGTCCGCCTCCGGCGTCCCGCCACGGCCGACCGACCCGGCGAGCGCCTCCGTCTCCACGCGCCGACCGGTGCGCTTCACGAGGCGCTCCGGGGGCGCACCCAGGAACCCGGCGTCCTCCGTCGGCTGGACGAGGAACCGGTAACAGTTCGGGTACGTCCGCCGCAACCGTTCAAGTACGTCGGGGAGGTCGACGGGACCGTTCAGGTCGACCTCCAGCGCGCACGCCAGGACGACCTTCTCCAGGTCGCCGGCGCGGATGCGCTCGGTCGCGTCCGCGACCTGCGTCGTCCACGCCTCCTTCGGCGTCGTCCGTCGCGTCGCCCGCACGCCCGGTGGCGTCCCCACCGGTCGCATCTTCGGGAGGTCCGCGACCGCCTCGACCGCGTCGTCGAGCGCGCGCTCCACGACCTCCGGGTCCGCGTCGGGCCCGTACGCGTTCACCGTCACCCACGTCCCGTCGTCGGTCCGCGTCAACTGGACCGCCGGCAGGACGAACGACGCCGCCGGGAACCCACTCCAGGTCCCTTCGGGCGCGTGGTCGTCGCGGAACGCGAACCCGCCGACGAACCGCGGCCGCGGCGCCTTCCCGTTCGCACCGTTCGCATCGACGTCCGCGAACGCGGTAGCCGCGGCCGACCGCACCACATCGAAGCGCCCCGGGCCGTCCGCGGTCACCTCGGCAGCGACCCCCGCACCGGCCAGTTCCAGACCACCGGGGCTCGCCCACTGGAGCCGCGGCGGTTCTCGCGACGCCAGGAACGCCTGGAAGGACACGTCGCCGACCTCGCGGCTGCGACTCACCAGGCGTCCCGCGTCGAGCACGACGTCTCCCGACGCCCCGCCGCTCTCCGCTCGTTCCATCGCACGCAACTCAGGGGCCGGCCGTATAAAGGGTGTTCATATCCGAGAACCTAAGCAGAAAGCACTTCGCGAGACCGTTCGATGCCCCGCGCATGCGACGCCGCCGCGCCCTCCACGCGCTCGCCGCAACCGCCGTCCCCGCAGCGTTCGCCGGCTGTCTCGGCGGCGGCGCCATCGGCGAATCCAACACCGATTCCTCGACGTGGACGACCGCCGCGACGACCACGGTCTCGTGCGACGCACCGTCGTCGCTCGAACTCTCCGACCCCGAGTACGACCTCGAGCCGTCGAACGAGACCCCGCCCGTGTCGACGAGCGAACTCCCCGACCGCGAACGGCAGGTCGTCGAGGCGGCGCTCCCGCCCGAGCCCTACGCGACCTGCGGCGACGCGAGCGCGCTCCGGTCGCTCGCCGACCGCATCGAGGACCGCCACGAACTGCGCGCCGAACGCCACGTGGACCGCTGGACGGAGCGCAACGCGACCGTCACCCCGCCCGCGTACCTCCCACGTTACTACCTCGAACACGACGGCCGGCACTACCAGGTCGAGGCCGTCGTCGACGGCGACGTTCGACTCGGCGGCCCCGGGTGACGCGACCTCAGGCGTAGCGTTCCTCGTTCCAGGGGTTCGCGGTGTTCGAGTATCCCCGCTTCTCCCAGTAGCCGCGCTCGGGTTCGGTGAGGAACTCGACGCCGTCCACCCACTTCGCGCCCTTGTACGCGTACCGGTGGGGCGTGACGACCCGGAGCGGGCCGCCGTGCTCGCGCGGCAGGTCGTCGCCGTCGAACGCCCACGTGAGCATGACCTCCTCGCGCATGCACTCCTCGAGGGGGAGGTTCGTCGTGTAGCCGTCGAGCGCGTGGAACATGACGTGGACGGCGTCGTCGTGGACGCCCGCGAGCTCCGCCAAGGTGGGGAAGGTGACGCCCTCGAACTCGCAGTCGAGCTTCGACCAGCCCGTGACGCAGTGGAAGTCCTGGCGCTGGGTCTCGCTGTCGACGGCCCTGAACTCCTCGAGGGAGAACGAGCGTTCGTCGTCGACCGCGCCCCAGACGTCGAGCGAGTACGTCTCGGGGTCGTAGTTCGGCGTGCCGCTCTTGGAGAGCACGGGGAACTTCGACGTCTCGCGCTGCCCGGGCGGTACGCGCTCGCCGTCGAACTCCTCGTGGAGGTCCGTGACGTCCCTGACTGTCATCGCGGACCCGTAGCGCGCGGACGACCGTAGTCGTGACGGACCCGGGCTCGGGTCGCGGGCCGAGACCACTCGGTGACGACGGGGACCTTGTCAATACAGGGTGGCAGAGCGTGTACGGACTCGTGCATCGTCGGACACGAACGGCCCCGAAAGTCCGACGAGGGGGCTTGAGCCGGCCTCCCACGGCGGATTCGCGTCCCCAACAGGCTTAAATACCCCCTTACCGATAGCCCCAATTACTGATGCCCAAGGTCGAGATAAACATCCCCGAGCATCTCGAGATGCAGATCACGCAGATGGTGGAGCAGGGCGAGTTCGTCAACCGCGACGAAGCCATCGAGGACCTCCTGGCGGCCGGACTCAAGGCGTACAAGACGAGCGGCCCGATGGACGACGAGGACGAGCGCCTCGACTCCGGCTTCGAGGACGACGGCATGATGGGTCACGACGACGAGTACGTCTTCTAACCTGGATTTCACCGTCTCTCCGCACCGGTCTCGTCGACGCCGGAGTACGGCGGTGGCAGCAACACGTCCGTATCCGGGTGTTCGCGACGCCACGCGCCCCACGTGGCGACGCGCGACGGTCGAATCGTGAGCGCCTCGTTCTCCAGTGGCCCGCAGATGGCGCGCGCGAGCAACTGACTCCAGTAGCTCCCGCTCTCGCGGTCGACCAGCACGAGGTTCCCCGCGTTCCGGACGCCGACGTCGGTGTCCCGCACCGTCGCGCCGAACGACCGGTCGTCCTCCTCGGCGGCCGCGGCGAACACGTCCTCGGGCCGCCAGAGGAGGCCGGTCGCGCGGAACGACCGCGTCTCGCCCGCGACGACCCGTGACGCCACCATCCCGCTCCGGCACAGCGAACAGTACGTCACCAGCAGCGGTTCGCCAGCGTACGCGTCCTCGACGACCTCGTGGCGCCACAGGACCGTCACGGGGTACGCGCGCGGTCGGTCGCCGCCCGTGAGGCCGACGACGACCTGCGTGTCGTCGAGCCGGCCGTCGTCCGCGTACCGCTCGTCGACGTCGGGCGGCCAGTCGCTCGCGAACTGCGGGTCGTCGATCTCGAGGAGCGCCCACGGCTGCGTCGACTCCTCGCAGACCGTCGGCGGGAACCCCGTCTGGGCGAGCGACGGATAGCCGTCCTCGCCGCCCGTTCCCGGTCCGTCGCGCCCGCTCGCCGTGTCGCGGTCCGCGCCGAACGAACTCGCGACGTCGAGGCAGCCCGCGAGTCCACCAAGGCCGACCCCCGCCGTCGCTCGCAGGAGGGCACGCCGATTCATGCAACGCGGTACGCGCCGTCGACGCATGAACGCAGGGCGGTAGTGCGTGAGTCACTCACACCCCCGCTAGCCCGATACCTCCAGTCGTCGTAGGACTCGTATGGAACCGCTCTCCCGTCGACGACTCCTCCGAAGTGGCGCGGTCGCCGCGAGCGTCGGGCTCGCCGGCTGCCTGGGGCGTCTCGGCGGCGGTGGCGACGCCGTCGACGCCATCGAACTGGAGCGCGCCGCCGGTCCGGGCCCCGACCGCGTCCCGCTCGCGGTCGCCGACCGCCCCATCGTCCTCGACTTCTTCGCGACGTGGTGCGCGCCCTGCATCCCGCAACTCGACACCATCTGGGCGGCCGCACAGGAGCGCCCGGACGCGTACGTCGTCTCCGTGACGAACGAACGGAGCCAGGACGGCATCAGGCAGTGGTGGGACGACTACGGCGGGGACTGGCCCGCGGTCATGGACCCAGAGGCGCGCGCGACGAGCACGTACAGCGCACCGCGGCTCCCGACGACGCTCGTCCTCCCACCCGGCGGCGGTCCCGGGAGCGAGGTCTGGCGGCACGTCGGCGTCGCCCGCAAAGAAGCGGTGGTCGCCGCCATCGACGAGGCCGCGGCCGCCGGTGACCTCGAGGAGCCGAGCCCGCGATGATAGACCCGCTGTTCGTGCTGGCGTTCTCCGCCGGCGCGCTCGCGTTCGCCGCCCCCTGCGCGTTCCCGCTCCTGCCGGGGTACGTCGCGTTCTTCGTCGGCGCGAACACCGACGCGTCGAGCAGTGGCGGACCTGAGGGGACGGTCGCTGACGGTGGTGCGACGGCTGACGGCGGTGCGACGGCTGACGGTGGTGCGACGGCTGACGGTGGTGCGACGGCTGACGGCGGTGCGACGCCGACGGCGGCGAGACCGTCGCTGCGGCGTGCGGGATTCGTCGCGGGCGTCACGGGCCTCGGCGCGACCGTCGTCTTCGTCGCGTTCGCCGCGGTCGTCGCCGCCCTCGGCGCGGGCGTGGCGTCGTTCGCGGGCGAACTGGAGCTCGTCGTCGGCGCCGTCGTCGTCCTCGTCGGCGTCGCGTTCGCGAGCGGCCGGACGTTCGGCGACGTCTCCGTCCACCTGGCCGAACGCTCGCGCTCCCCCGCCGGATTCTTCGCGTTCGGCGTCACGTACGGCGTCGCCGCCGCCGGCTGCAGCGCGCCCGTGTTCGTCGGCGTCGCACTCGCCGGCGTCTCCCGCGGTCCACTCGTCGCCGCGTCCGTCGTCGGCCTGTACGCGCTCGGACTCGTCCTCGCGCTCGGCGCCGTGACGCTCGCCGCCGCGCTCGGCCACACCGCCGTCGTCGACCGCCTGCGCGCCAGCACCGGCCGCATCACGCGCATCGCCGGCGTCCTCCTCGTCGTCGCCGGCATCGCACAGATCCACTACGCAATCACCGTCGCGAACGCACTCGGCTGACCGCTCCACGGTCGCCCCACCGAACCGACCGGTCGGGACTTGCGTGGTCAGGACTCACCTGGTCGGGATTCGCCTGGTCGTGACTCGCCGGGTTTTTGCCGTCCGGTCGCGGACTCGTTTCCGATGACCGACGGCCACCCGCTCGCGACCGTGGAGACGTACGCGCTCGTCGCACTCGGCGGGTTCGCCGGCGCGAACGCCCGGTACGTCGTCGACGGCGCGTTCGGCGCACTCCCCGCGACGCTCGCCGTGAACGCGCTCGGGAGCGCACTCCTCGGGTTCCTGCTCTACGAGCAAGCGTACCTCGGCGTGTTCTCCGGCCCGATGCGGACCGCCGTCGGCACCGGCTTCCTCTCCTCGCTCACGACGTACTCGACGTTCGCCGTCCAGACCTATCAGGCCGCACCGCTCGTCGCCGCCGGGAACGTCGCCGGGAACTACGCGCTCGGCATCATCGGCGTCCTCGTCGGCCGCCACGTCGCGCTCGCACTCGCAGCGAGGGTCGAGGCGTGAACCCCGCGTACCTCGTCGGGCTCGGCGGTGCACTCGGCGCCGTCGCCCGCCACGCCGTCTACGAGCGCGTCGACAACACCACCGCGATTCCGCGCGCGACGCTCGGCGTGAACGTCCTCGGGAGCCTCGTCCTCGGGTTCGCGACCGGCCTCGGCGCCGCCGGCGTCCTCGGCGGCGACGCCCTCCTGTTCGTCGGCACCGGCGCCTGCGGCGCGTTCACCACGTTCTCCACGTTCGCGTTCGAGACCGTCGACCGCCAGACTCGCAGCACGCGCATCGCCGCCGCGAACGCGTTCGGCACCCTCGCACTCGCACTCGCCGCCGCCGCACTCGGCTTCGCCCTCGCCACGCTCGCCTGACAGCGCCGACGCTACCGAAGCCAACGAACGCTGGAGAACGCCTCTGTCGTCCGGTCAGAGCGCGAAGCCGATACCGAACGTCAACAGCAAGCCGACGACGAGCACGACCGCGCCGCGCGCGACCTGCCCCGTCGTGTAGTCCTGCATCGGCGAGGTGACGCGGCCCTCGGTTCCGCCTTCGTGGTGGTCCTCGTGGTGAGAGTCGTCGCTCATACGCCGACGTTCCGCACGCCCGCACTTGACGATTGTCATCCCCGAGCGCTCCGGATCGACGGGACGTCGGCTGCGGCCGGTCGTCGGGCCCGGCGGTCAGGACGACCTCGGGACCGGTATCGGCGACAGGTCGAAGATGCCGAGGAACAGCCACGCGATGAACGTCGCGTACGCGAGCAAGAGGAAGTACGCCTCGTTGTTCGTCAGGTGGAGGTCCGTGCGGAGGAGCGTGAACAGGAACACCGTCGCGACCGTGAGCGCGGTCATCATCGGGACCGCGACCGCGAAGTCGACGACGACCGCGTTCCCGACGAGGCCAGCGACCACGATGCCCGCGGGCACCGCGATGAGGAGGTCGAACACGTTGCTCCCGAGGACGTTCGCGAGACTCGTCGCGGACTCGCCGGCCTTGGCCGCCCGGACGGAGACGAGCGTGTCCGGGAGGCTCGTGCCGGCCGCGATGATGGTCAGCCCCCACACCCAGACGAGGTCCGGCGAAATCTGGTACGCGGCGAACGTGATACCGGAGACGAGCGCCTCGACGGCGATGCCGATGGTCGCCAGGCTGAGCGCGAGGAACCCCCACTGCTTGACGACGTCGAGGTCCGCGGGCGGGTCCTCCGCGTCGTACTCGCTCGTGTCCTGGTACTGGATGAAGAGGTACAGGCCGTAGAGTGAGATGGGGAGCAGGGCGAGCGTCGGCGTGACGACGCCCGTCAGGTCGCCGTCGGGCGTCGCGTTGTAGATGACCGCGAGCGAGAACGTGATCAGGACGACCGCGACCGAGAGCATGTAGAACTGCGCCTCCTTGAACACGATGTCGCGGTTCGCCTGGACGCGGTGCTCGACCGCGAGCGAGGAGAGCGCGGGAATGACGAGGATGTTGAAGATCGCGGACCCGACGATGGCGCCGACGCCCAGTCCGAACTCGCCGTGCAGCCACGTCGCGATGACCGCCGAGGAGAGCTCGGGGAACGACGACCCGACGGCGACGACCAGCGCGCCGTGTACGACCGGCGGCAGCCCGTAGTACAGCGAGAGGTTCGCCGCCGAGTGTTCCAGCCATTCGCTGCCTTTCCAGATGACCGCGAGCGACCCGAGCACGAACGCGGCGGCGACGGGCATCGAGTTCACGAACGGACTCAGCAGCGACATCGTCGCAATCGAGGGGCGACCGTCGCAAGAACCTTGCCGTTCGAGTCGAGGGGACCGCCGCGTCGGAAGTGGATTCGCGGCCGGCGACGCCTCACGCGCCGTCGACGTTTCGGAGCAGTTCGCTCGTGCGCTGTGCGACCGCGTCCCGGAACGCGCCGAGGTCGAACCCGCGGCCCGTTGCCGTCCCACCACCCGAGGGTTCGTCCAGCAGCCAGTCGTGTTCCTCGCGGTAGATCGCAGCCAGGAACCGGTCGTAGACGCTGTCGAACGACAGCGGGAACCCGCGGTCGCGGACGGTCGCCGCGACGCGCTCGAACCGCGCCGCGGTCGCCGTCGCCGCGGCGGCCACCGCAGCGTCCGCCACCTCGCGGTCGCGGTCGAGGCCCTGCTCGGGCGCTGAACCGTCCGCATCCCGGATGGCGAGGCGTTCGCCGGTCTTCTTCCGGACGACCACGCCCGCAGCCGGGCCGTCGTACCACGCCGAATCCGGCCGCGGTTCGTCCGCGAACCCGTAGTCGCGGACGTGCACCTCCTTCCGGAGGACGTTCACCGGGTCGAGGCCGAACGCCTCGAACGCGCGCTCGGTCGCGTCGACGCGCAGGAGCGCCTCGCGGTCCGCGTCCCAGACGTCGACGCCGAGGACCGATGGCGCCCGCCCCCAGTCGTAGGGATACCCCGCGTACTGGGTGGCGACGCCGAAGAACGTCACCGACTCGACGTCCGCGACCGCGTCGCGGAGTGCGCTCGCGTCGAGCGAATCGCGGACGTACTGGACCGCGTGCCGGAATCGGAGCGGCGCCTCGGCCGCCGGGAACTCGCGACGGCGCGTCCCGAACCGGAGCGCGCCCGACGCCTCGAGCTGGAACCGGAACAACTCGCCCGCGACCAGCTCCTGCACCCAGAGGTGCCCGCCGTCGTCCGCGAACCCCGGCAGGACCTCGGTCGCGTCCGGAACCCCAGGATAACGCTTCATCGAACTGCGCGAACCGACGCACCCCGGGTACTTGTAGGTTCCACGCCAGCGGCCCGCCGACGCCCGACGTGCCCTACCGACCACCGCTCGCGTGCCCTGTCGCGAGCGGACTCCTTTTGTCCGACCGCCTCGCACGTGGAGGTAGTAACCGTGACTCTCACGAAGCGCGTCATCCCCTGCATCGACGTCGACCTCGACGACGACGGCAACCCCGCCGTATACACGGGCGTGAACTTCGAGGACCTCGAGTACACCGGCGACCCCGTCGAGATGGCAAAGCGGTACAACGAAGCCGGCGCCGACGAGTTCGTGTTCCTCGACATCACCGCGAGCGCCGACGGCCGCGAGACTATGCTCGACACCGTCTCCGC
The DNA here is from genome assembly GCF_020567525.1 of Halorubellus salinus. Lineage (GTDB taxonomy): Archaea > Halobacteriota > Halobacteria > Halobacteriales > Natrialbaceae > Halorubellus > Halorubellus salinus. The sequence goes on along the minus strand of NZ_JAJCVI010000001.1, from coordinate 470,921 downwards.
GGTCGCCGACGAGGTGTTCATCCCGCTCACCGTCGGCGGCGGCATCCGAACGAAAGCCGACGTCAAGGAGACGCTGCGAGCGGGCGCGGACAAGGTCTCCATCAACTCCGGCGCCATCGCGAACCCCGACCTCATCGACGAGGGCGCGCGGGCGTTCGGCAACCAGTGCATCGTCATCAGCGTCGACGCACGCCGCCGGTTCGACGAGAACGGCGAGCACTACGTCGACGTCGACGGGGAATCCTGCTGGTTCGAATGCACCGTCAAGGGCGGGCGCGAAGGCACCGGGCTCGACGTCGTCGAGTGGGCGCGCGAGGCCGAGTCCCGCGGCGCCGGCGAGCTGTTCGTGAACTCCATCGACGCCGACGGCACCAAGGACGGCTACGACATCCCGCTCACGAAGGCCGTCTGCGACAACGTCACCACGCCCGTCATCGCGTCCTCCGGGTGCGGGAGCCCCGACGACATGTACGACGTGTTCACGGACGCTGGCGCCGACGCCGCGCTCGCCGCGAGCATCTTCCACTTCGACGAGTACAGCGTCGAGGAGTGCAAGCGCCGCCTCGACGAACGCGGCATCCCGATGCGTCGCTGACGACCCGGAAGATCGTAGAAGAATCCGCGAGGACGTCGATTCAGGCTGCCGCGTCGTCGAACGCGTCCGTCAGCGCCGCGGTCTTCGACCGGATCTCCGCTGCCGCCGCTTCGAGTTCCTCGAGCGGGTCCGCGCCGTTCTCGGTCTTGATGGTCAGGATCGGTTCGGTCTGCCCACCGGACTGCTCGGGGTTCATGTCGTACGTCGCCGCGCCGACGTTCTCCGCCTCCAGGAGCGTCCCCTTCAGGACGTTCATGAACGTGTGGTCCTCGCCCGCGATCTCGATGGAGAGTTCGTCCTCCGTGTTCTCGATGACCCGCAGTTCCATACGACCCAGTACCCGGGACGTGCGTTTACAGGTTTCGGAACGCCCCGAGAGCAGCGTCCCGGTCTCACCGGCCCTGCATCGTCGACGCCGTCGTCCCTCGCCGTCGCCACATTCGAAGCTTCGCCCCCGGTGGAAGCTTCGCCACCGGTCGAACGCATCGCGCTCGCTCCAGCGAGTTCGTCGACGCCGCGCCCGAGTGCGTCGCCTCGCTGTCCGTCGATATTCGGCCGGACCGCAGCCGAACGTTTTTGCCCCTCGCGCGGATACCTTTGACGATGACCAACGACGCGCTTACGTTCCTCGCGGACTCACAGGTCCGCTCGCGCGTGCTGGGGGCACTGCAGTCGCTCGGGCCCGCTCGGCCGAGCGACCTTCGCGACGAACTCGACGTCTCCCGCGCCACCGTCCACCGGAACCTCTCCGCGCTCACCGACCGCGGGTGGGTTCGCCAGGACGCCGACGGCTACCACGTCACGACCGCCGGCGTCCTCGTCCACGACCGCTTCGAGGACTTCCGGACCGGCATGGAGACCGTCGACCGCTTCGAGCGACTGCTCGAGACCATTCCACCCGAGGGCGTCCCACCGCTCGACGTCCTCGCGACCGCCGAACTCGTCACGACCGCCCAGGACAAACCTCACGCACCAGTGATGCAGTACGTCGAAGAACTCACCGCCGGCGACACCGACCGCGTGCACGGACTCTCGCCCGTCCGCAGCGAGATGTTCGACTTCGGCCACGACCAGCTTCTCGAAGCGGGCGTCGACACCGAACTCGTCATCCCGAGAGACGTCCTGCAGGCAGAGCGCGAGGACGCCGGCGACGAGTTCGGCGAAACGCTCGCCACCGACGGGCTCTCGCTGTACGTCCTCGACGACGACCCCGGGTTCGGGCTGACGGTACTGGACGATAGAGCGTTCGTCGGTGGGTACGGACCGGACAATCAGTTGGTGGCGCTCGCGTACGCCGCGGACGACTCGTTCGTGTCGTGGGCAACCGACACGTTCGAGTCACTACGGTCGAGGGCTACTCGCGTCCCGGGCGAGCAGGCCGAAGCGGATGAATCCGCTCGGCCCGATTGAAAGGGCAATCAGGGCAGTTTCCAGCGTGGGGACCCCGGCCACGGGGCGGGGGCAATGCACCGCGGCCGGCGGCATCTACACGTAACGGGTGATACTAGAAGTATGTACGCCACGAGACGTGTTGCAACCCCTGAAACACCGGTGGTGTCGGGCGATTCCGCCCCGACAACCCGAGGATACCGGTCGCCGAGCGGTGGCGCTACCAGGTACCGTGGAACGTGTCGAACGAGAGGTCCTCGAGCGGTTTGTTCCCGACCGCGATCTCGTACTCGCCGGGCGTCAGCATCGGCTTGTGGAACTGCGGGCCGTCGTCGGTCGTGATGCGCGGACAGCCCGTGTTCACGAACGCGTCCATGTCGAAGTTCCGGAGGCGGTCCGGCGTCACCTCGTCCATCGTGATGAGGTACGCGTCGTCGTTCTCGTCGATTATCTCCTGGGCCTGGTCGAACCGCCCCTGCCCGATCTTCGTACAGAAGATGACGCCCCACTTCTCGGCGTCCATCGCGCGATGCACGGCACCGTACCGTTGCTTCATGAACTTCTCCGTGTCCGCGACCGTCACGACGTTGTTCACGGGGTCCGCGATGACGACCTTCTTCTCGGGGTGCTCCATCGCCAATCCGAGCGGGTGGAACTTCCCACCGCCGACGTAGAGGATGTGGTCCGCGTCGACGTCCGCACTCGCGTAGTTACAGCCGAGCACCTGCCCCTCGTGCGTGAGCCGGTCGTCGCCACGACGCGTGTGGACCTCGTACCCGCGGTCCTCGAGCCACTCGCGCATGTCGCCGAACAGGTTCATGTGCTGGGCGGTCGTCACGAGGCCGACCTCGTCGTCGACGTCGGGGTCCGGGAGCTCGTCGAGGGACTCCTCCATGATGGGTTCGACGTCCACGTTCGAGAACAACGGGACGTAGATGATCTTGTCCGATTCCTTCATCGGCGAATGCCCGAAGTGCACGAACACGTCCGTGCGTCGCATCAGGAACGTGTCGAGGTCGCACGCACCGTAGCACGGCTGCCCGGATAGCATGATCGTGACGTCGTCGGGAACGAGTTCGCGGAGGTCGTCGGCGACGGCCGGGCCACGGCGCTTCAGGCCCTCGGGGAACTGGAGGCCGACCTTCTTCGCGTCCCGGTCGTGGACCGCGTCGACGATGCGGTCCAGCTCGTAGTCCCACTCGCGGTCGTGCTTGAGGGACATACCGGTATTGCGGAGGTCGCCTTCGGAGTACGACTCTTGACTCATTGACCCGTCGTAGCCGGCACGGACGGTTAACTCGTACGGTTCCCGGACTTCGACGTGAACGGACGGGCGTCGGTGCGGACGACCGAGCGGAACGCCGCAGTCCAGTCCGCGGGCGAGAAGTCGGTCTGGACGCTGCGGGCGTCGCTGGCGAGGCCGGCGACCCGGTCGGCGAGCGCGCGCGACGGCCGGTCGCTCTTCGCGGCTTCGGCGGCGGCCTCGGAGAACGCAGCGACGCGACGCGTGTAGTTCGCTCGGCCGACCGCCGCCTCGACGGCGTCGGCGACCGCCGGCGCGGTCGCGTCCGCTGGCAGCTGGTCGCCGGGGACGGAATCGAACGCGTCGGCGTCGTCCGCGACGAGCACGTTCGGTCGGACGACGCCGGGTGGCGTGGTCGCGTCGAGGACGACGCCCGCGACCTGGGGCGGGTAGTCGCCGACGAGGACGACGTCGGCGTGCCGGATGCGGTCGACCGCTCGAACGCCGTCGTCGGCCGTCCGGACGTCGTGACCGTGTTCGGCGAGGAGCTCGACGATCCGTCCGCGCCGGTCCGTCGGGGGCATCGCCACCAGTACTATCGCGTCGTTCTCGCCCATCGTATCTCTCACTCGTCGCCCCCACGTATTGAAGGGGGTCTTCCGTTCAGTCGGTTCACGCACTGTTCAAATCGTTCAAACGTTCGTTCAAGCCACTCTAGCCGCCGAAACTGGGTCCATCCGTGCGGTTTGCTGTCGCGCGCCTCACTGGTGTCGAGCCGTGACCGGGCGTTCGCAGGTTTCGGCAGGTTGAAACGCGTCCGGTCCAAGGTTCGGACATGAGCGTTGAGACCGACCGCGAGTCGACGACGACGGAGAGCGTGGAGGCGCTCGGACGGGAACTCGGTGCCGCCATCACGGAACTGGACGAGTACCAGCGGTTCGAGGACGCGAAGGCGGCGGTCGAGGCGAGCGAGGACGCGCAGGCGAAGATCGACGAGTTCGAGCAGATCCGCCAGGAGTTCATGCTCGCGCGCCAGACCGGCGAGGCGACCCAGGCGGACCTCCAGAAGGTCCAGGACGCGCAGGCCGAACTCCACGAGATGCCGGTCATGGCGGAGTACCTCGAGGCACAGAACGTGCTCGACGCGCGCCTGGAGGCGGTGAACGAGGCAATCAGCGACCAGCTCATCGTGGACTTCGGCGAGGAAGCGGGCGGCTGCTGTCAGGACTAGCCCCGAGTCGCTCGACGTCGAACGGTCGACCGTCAGAACCAGGGGACGGGCGACTGTCAGACCCGACGGATGGACGACGGTCGAGTTCTACGGCTGGGAGTTCGCGCGAGGCTTCGCCGGACTCCAAAGGTACTTTTCGCTCGCCACCGGCGGTTCTCGTATGTTCGTTCTCGTGAACCTGAAGGCGTATCCGTGCGATCACCTGGAAGTAGCGCGTGCTGCGGCGGACGTCGCGGACGATACGGGCGTTCGCGTCGGCGTGGCGCCCCAGGCCGCGCACCTGTCCGCGGTCGCTGACACGGGCGTGGAGACGTGGGCGCAGCACGTGTCGCCGAACGACTACGGGAGTCACACCGGGAGCACGCTCGCGGAAGCGGCCGCCGACGCCGGGGCGACCGGGACGCTCCTGAATCACTCCGAGAACCGCCTGAAGCTCGCGGACGTCGACGGGTCGGTCCAGGCGGCCGAGCGCGCTGGGTTGGAGACGTGCGTCTGCGCGAACAACCCGGCCCAGATCGGGGCGGCGGCGGCGCTCGGCCCGGACGCCGTCGCGGTCGAACCGCCGGAACTCATCGGAACGGGGACGCCCGTCAGTCAGGCGGACCCGGACGTCGTGACGGGCGCGGTGGACGCGGCGGCGGCGGTCGACGAGTCCGTCGACGTGTACTGTGGCGCCGGCATCTCGACCGGTGACGACGTGACGGCCGCGAGCGACCTCGGCGCGACCGGCGTCCTGCTCGCGAGCGGTGTCGCGAAGGCCGACGACCCGGAGGCGGCACTCCGCGACCTCGTCTCCGGCGCGAAGTAGCTTAATTACACAGAATCGAGAGAGCAATAATTAAGGCGGGTGGGGTCGTTCGTGCAGTCGATGCGGACCCAGGAGGTCCTCGCTCGACTGAAGCGAGCCACCACCGACCGCGTCCCCGCAACTCGCGACGGCCGCAGCGTCGGCGCCGGTCGCGAGTTCGTCCTCGGCGACACCTGCCAGAACTGTGCGCGCGACACCCTCGCCGCCGCCGTCGAGGACCGGGCGCTCGTCCCCGGCGAGCCCGCCGACGACCGGAACCAGGTGACGCTCTGCGACGACTGTCACGCGGCCGCCAGGGGCGCGGCCGCCCCGAGCGGCGACTCGACCACGGCGGACGCCGCAAGTGTCGGCGACCGGCCCTTCGACCGTTGCGCACACCACGCCCACGCCGTGGACGTCGATGCCGTCCGTGCCCGCGACGACCATCGGTGCCGCGGGTGTGGCGTCCGCGAACACATCGTCGTCGGCGACACTCTCCACGTCCACCCCGTCGTTCCCATCGACGCGACCGGCTACCGGCACGCGCACAACTACGTCAGCCTCTGCCCGACCTGCCACCGACGCCTCCACGACTGACTGCGACCAGTGGCACCCGCTACGTCACGACCGACAGCGGCCTGAGGCCCAGGGCGAGAACAGACATATTAGGGACCGCCACGATTCGGACAGCATGATAGACGAGACGGTCTACGTGACCCACGGTCCTGCGGACCTCTCGCTCGCCCAGGACCTCTTCTCGACCATCCGGAACTTCCCGTTCACCGTGCACGTCGCGATGGAGGAGCTCGAATCCGGTCGCTCCCGGAGCGAACTCGGTGGTCGCATCGCGAACGCGGACCTCGTCGTGGCGCTGTTCACCGAAGCGGGCGCGACCGACGCGTGGCTCAACCAGGAGGTCGGGTACGCGGTCGCGAAGGGCGTTCCCGTCCTCCCCGTCTACGAATCCCCCGACGACCGCGGCGGGTACGTCGCCGACACCGAAGGCGTCGAACTCGAGCGCGACGACCTCACCGTCACCGTCTTCAACCTCGTCTGTCGGCTCCGTGCCGCACTCGCGCCACTCGGCGCGCTCTCCGTTCCGAACTGGTTCCTCCGGTTCCCGTGCAGTCTCGACGGCTGCAACGGCACCGTCACCATCGAGATCGAACGCAGCCAGAAGGACCTCTGGCGGATGCACGAACACAACCAGCCCGTCCGCCAGGACTGCCAGACCTGCCAGTCGTCGTACTTCTTCGACGCCGGCACGTTCGGGTTCCTGCACCGCGAGGACGGCGCGCTTCCAGAAGACACCTAACCGCGATACCCTTGCTCACTCGGTGAGTCGTTCGTACGCGCGCTGGACGCGTCGGAACGCCTCGCGACTCCCGTTCTCGCGGTCAGGATGCACCTCCTTGATCTGCGAGAGGTACGCGTCCCGCACCACGGCCTCGGCGCGACCCAGGTCGACGTCCAATACCGCGTACGCTTCGGACCGCCGCATCCGTACCTCGCGGACGACGCCGTTCCGACGTGCTCGGTCCTTGCACGGCGGACAGAACTCCTCGACGCGGTCCGCCGCGGTCACCACCTCGAACAACTCGACGTCCACCCAGTCACCGCACTGGTCGCAGATCGACGGCGTCTCCGCGAGCGCCATCGCCTCGTCGTCGGCGGGCGCCGTGGCGTCCTCGCCGGTCGCGCGGTCGTCGTCCGCGCGGTCGTCGTCCGCGTGGCCGTCCTCCCGGTCGGCGTCGACTCGTTCGGCGTCGGACCTGCCGTCGTCGACCTCGGAACTCGCGTCGTCGGCGGCGGCGTCCCCGAACGCGTCGGCGTCGCTAGTCGTGCGAGCGGCGGCGCGAGCGTACGACGCGCACTCCTCGCAGCACGCGACGGTCGTCCCGTCGTCCAGCTCCACTGCGGTCATGTCGTTCACGTCGAAGCGGTCGCCGCAGCCCGAACACGTCCCGCGATGCCCGTCGACGCTCGTCCGACGGGACATCGACTCCGCGTGCTCGCGGCAGTCCTCGCAGACCGCGACCGTCTCCGCGTCGGTCACGTTCACCGTCTCGAACTCGTCGACCGGACGGGTCGTCCCACAGCCCTCGCACTCGCCGCGCTGGCGTCCGACCGCGGTCGATTCGTCGTCGACCACCGACTCCGCGTGCTCGCGGCACTCCGGACAGCACACGGCGTGCTCGTCGCCCGGGAGGGACACCGCGACGAGGTCCTCGACGGGGAGGGAGCGACCACAGCCGTCACAGCCGCGTCGGTCGACGACAGCCATCGCGTACACCTTGCCGTTCGAACCATATTAGTTTTCAGTATTCTACACCGAGGATTAAGCCGCAAGAAGCGACCTGGAGTGCTCGCGGCCGACGCCCGCGTCGCAGGCCAGTGCTCGCTTTCGACGGCGTGGCGGCCCTACAGCCAGCTTCCGCGTCGAACGTTGCGGCCCTACAGCCAGTTTCCGCGTCGGACGTTGCGGCCCCACAGCCAGTTTCCGCGTCGGACGTTGTGGCCTTACAGCCAGCCTTCGCGCTGGAAGTACGCGACGAGCACCACGGACACGCCCGCCATCCCGAGCATGACCGCGGGATACCCGAACTGCCACGCGAGCTCGGGCATGTTGTACGGGGAGTCGCCGCCGAAGTTCATGCCGTACACGCCGACGACGAACGTCAACGGGAGGATGATGGTCGCGACGACCGTGAGCCGCTTCATCACCTCGTTCGTCGACATCGACAGCGAGTTCAGGTAGATGTCGCGGGCACCGGTGACGAGGTCGCGGTACGTCTCCACGAGCTCGACGAGCTGGACGACGTGGTCCTGGACGTCCCGATAGTACTTCTCGGTCTCGTCGGCGACGACGTCGACGTCCCCTCGCGCGAACGTCGACAGGGCGTCGCGCGTCGGCCACAGGAGGCGTCGCGTCGCGAGCAGCTCCCGGCGGAGGCTGTTGATGCGTTCGAGCGTGTCGATGCCGGTCGCGCCCACGACCGCGTCCTCGACGGCTTCGATGTCGGTCTCGATCTCGTCGAGGACGTCGAAGTACTCGTCGACGAGCGCGTCCAGGACGCGGTACGCGAGGAAGTCCGGGCCGCGAGAGAGGAGTCGTCGTTCTTCGCGCGTCACCGCATCCCAGACGCGTCCGACGGCGGGTAGCGTCGCCGTCGAGAGCGTCACGAGCCAGTCGTCCCCGAGGAACACGCCGACTGGTTGGTCGGATAACTCCTCCTCGAACGTGGTGTCGCCACCACGGAGGCGCGCGCTCTTGAGGAGCACGAACACGTGGTCGTCGAACTCCTCGACCTTCGGGCGGACGCCCTGGCGGACGTCCTCCAGTTCGAGGTCGTGGATGCCGAACGTCTCGCAGACCGACCGCATCTCCTCGGCGGTACCGTCCGACACCCGTACCCACGTCGTCCCTGACGCCGCCTTCCCCTCGACGACGTCGTCGTGCGGTTCGACGCCCTCGGGCGTCAGGACGTGCGTCTGTATCACGCGCCCTCACCCGCCGAGACCGCGACGACCGTGATGCCGACCATGAGTCCGGAGAGCGCGAACGCGCGCCCCGGGTAGGCCGCGAGCACGCCGACGACGTACCCGAGGACGCTGGCGGCAGTGAGCGCGACTCCCGCAGCGAACGTGCGATTCATGCCACGGTCGTCGACTGCCTGCGGGAAAAGCGTTCGCGCGTCACCTCGCGAATCGCTACGCGTCGCCGTCGCGGTCGAGTGCTGCGGTCACCATTCCGCCACGCTCCCGTCCTCCAGTCGCCAGACCGGGTTGTGCCAGTCGACGGCGCCTGCGCGGTCCTCGACGACGTCGCGGTCGATCTCGACGCCCAACCCGGGGCCGTCCGGGAGCGGGAGGTAGCCGTCCTCGAACGCGAACACGCTCGGGTCCGCGAGGTAGTCGAGCACGTCCGCGTCCTCGTTGTAGTGGATGTCGAGGCTCTGTTCCTGGATGAGCGCGTTCTGCGCGATAGCGTCGACCTGCACGCACGCCGCGAGCGCGATGGGGCCGAGCGGACAGTGCGGGGCGAGCGCGACGTCGTACGTCTCCGCCATCGCCGCGATCTTCGCGACCTCCGTGATGCCCCCGGCGTGACTCAGGTCCGGTTGGACGACGTCCACCGCGCCGGATTCGAGGACGTCCCGGAAGTCGCCACGGGTGTAGAGGCGTTCGCCGGTCGCGATGGGCGTCGACGTCTGGGCCTGTATCGCGGGGAGCGCGTCGAGGTGCTCGGGGAGGACGGGTTCCTCGACGAAGAACGGCTTGTAGGGTTCGAGTTCGGCGACGAGGCGTTTCGCCATCGGTTTCGAGACGCGGCCGTGGAAGTCCACGGCGACGTCGACGTCGCGGCCGACGGCCTCGCGGACGGTTCGAAGGCGCTCGACGGCGTCGTCGACAGCGCTCGGCGAGTCCACGCGCCGTAGTTCGGCGGTCGCGTTCATCTTCAGCGCGTCGTAGCCGGCGTCGACCTTCTCGCGTGCGGCGTCGGCGACGTCGTCCGGTCGGTCGCCGCCGACCCACTGGTAGACCTGTACCTTCTCGCGGACCGGGCCGCCGAGCAGTTCGTACGCCGGCGCGTCGAAGTGCTTGCCTCTGATGTCCCAGAGCGCCTGGTCGATGCCCGCGATGGCGCTCATGAGGACGGGGCCGCCCCGGTAGAACCCGCCGCGGTACATCGTCTGCCAGTGGTCCTCCACGGGCAGTGGGTCCTCCCCGACGAGGTAGGCGTCCATGAGCTCCTCGACGGCGGCGCGGACGGTGTGTGCGCGTCCCTCGACGACGGGTTCGCCCCAGCCGACGAGCCCGGTGTCGGTCTCGACGCGGAGGAACAGCCACCGCGGCGGGACCTCGTACAGGTCGTAGTCGACGATCTCCATACCGCCGCGTTCGCCAATGCAGCACTTGACACTGCCGACGCCGGCACGACTCCCGCTGGCGGTCGCCAGCTTGAAGCGCTCCAGGACGCGAGTCAGGGGCGTGACCGACGCCGACACGACCGCGAGCGCGGTCCGCGACCGCGTTCGCGACGCCCACCTGGACTTCCTCGACGCGGTCGCGGCCGCGGGCCGCGTCACCGCGGCGTCGTGGGACGCCCCGCACACCCCGGACCGCGACGTGGTCGTCGACCGGTTCGAGCGCGTTCTCCGGGAGACCGGGACGCTCGACGCCACTCCCGGGGTGCTCGCAACCGCCGTCGACGCGGCAGGCGGCCACCTCCAGGCGGACCCGGTGCCGTCGCCGCCGTACGTCGCCGTCACCGCCGAAGGCGTCGTCCTTCGCGCGACCACGGACGTCGGCCGCGTCGTCGTCACGGTCGCCCCGTTCGCGGTCGAACGTGACCCCGTGCGGTACGTCCACCGCGACCTCGACGGCGACGACCCTGGACTGGTCGACGTCGCGGTCCACGGCTGACAGCCCCGCGTCCAGCATCCGCTGGCGTCGGGCGAACGGACGGAACCCGGCAGCACCCGCGTCGACGCCCACGTTTAAGCGCCGGCGGGTAGTCGAGGCTCGCATGCACGAGCGCGCCGCCGACTTCACGAAGCGAGCTCGCGACGAGTACGACCTGGACCTGGAGACGACGGAGTTCCCCGAGGGGACGAAGACCGCGGAGGACGCCGCCGACGCCGTCGGCTGCGACGTCGCGCAGATAGCGAGCAGCATCGTCCTGATGGCGGGCGACGACCCGGTCGTCGTCGTCACGAGCGGTGCGAACCGCGTGTCGATGGCGAAGCTCGCTGCCGAGCGCGGCGTCGACGAGAGCGACGTCCGGATGGCGGACGCGGACGAGGTCCGCGAGGCGACCGGGTACGCCATCGGCGGCGTCCCGCCGTTCTGTCACCACGGCGACCACGGGCCGGTGCCGACGTACCTCGACGAGACCCTCACCGACTACGAGGTCGTCTGGGCCGCCGCCGGCACCCCCGAAGCCGTCTTCCCCGTCACGCCGGAGACCATCGAAGCGACCGCCGAAGCGACCGTGCTCGACGTCGCGGAGTGAGGCGCGACCGCCGTCGCGGAACCGGTCTGGTCGTCGCCGCGTGATTCTCACCCGATGGCAGCGACGCCCACCTTTATCGGGGCGCCGGCCGTCGGTTCGAGTGATGGGACGCTTATCAGCTGTGTTCGCACCTGACCGCGTGGCCGTGGTCGGGGCGACGGACCGCGAGGGGTCCGTGGGTCGCGCCATCCTCGAGAACCTCGCCGCGGGGTTCGTCGGGGACGTCATCGCGGTGAACCCGAACCGCGATTCGGTGCTCGGGTACGAGTGCTACGACGCGCTCACCGACGCGCCCGCGACGGACCTCGCCGTGGTCGTCGTCCCGCCGCAGGTCGCGGTACCGGTGGTTCGGGACGCGGGCGAGGCCGACGTCGACGCGGCGGTCGTCATCACGGCCGGGTTCGGCGAATCCGGCGGTGAGGGCGCGACGCGGGAGCGCGAGCTCGCGGACGTCGCCGCCGAGTACGACATCGACCTCGTCGGCCCGAACTGTCTCGGCGTGATGAACACCGGCGTCGACATGAACGCGACGTTCGGCCCCGAGATGGCCCAGCCCGGGAACATCTCGTTCATGAGTCAGTCCGGGGCGTTCATCACCGCCGTCCTGGACTGGGCGAACGACGAAGGCATCGGGTTCCGCGACGTCGTCTCGCTCGGGAACAAGGCGGTGCTCGACGAGACGGACTTCGTCGACCACTGGGGCGCGGACGACGACACGGACGTCGTCATCGGGTACCTCGAGAGCATCAAGCGCGGCCGAGAGTTCGTCGACACCGCGCGGGAGGTCACCGACGACACGCCGGTGGTGCTCGTGAAGTCCGGGCGGACGGACGCCGGTGCGCACGCCGCGTCCAGTCACACGGGCGCCATCGCCGGCAGTGAAGCGGCGTACGAGGCCGGCCTGGAGCAAGCGGGCGTGCTGCGCGCCGATAGCGTCGAGGAGCTGTTCGACTGGTCGCGCGTCCTCGCCGACCAGCCGCTGCCCGACGCGGACGGCGTCGCGGTCGTCACGAACGCCGGCGGGCCGGGCGTGCTCGCGACCGACGCCATCGGCGACGCCGACCTCGAGCTCGCGGACTTCGCGGACGACACCGTCGAGGAACTGCAGTCGTTCCTCCCGGACAACGCGAACGTCTTCAATCCCGTCGACATCATCGGGGACGCGAACGTCGAGCGGTTCGCGCGGACGCTCGACACCGTCCTCGGCGACCCGAACGTCGGCTCCGCGGTCGTCGTGTCCGCACCGACCGCGATACTGAGCTTCGACGACCTCGCCGAGGAGATCGTCGCGACGCAGGCCGAGCACGACCTCCCGGTCGTCTCGTGTCTCATGGGCGGCGAGCGCTCCGAGGCGCCCGCGGCCGCGATGAGCGAGCACGGCATCCCGAACTACTTCGACCCGGCTCGCGCCGTCTCCGGGCTGGACGCTTTGAGCGACTACCGCGACATCCGCGACCGCGAGTACGACCAGCCCCGCGACTTCGACGTCGACCGCGACCGCGTCCGCGAGATACTCGCCGAGGCTGCGGACCGCGGCGAGAACCGCGTCGGCGTGGAGGCGATGGAGATACTGGACGCGTACGGTATCGACACGCCCACTGGGGAGGTCGCGACGAGCCCGCACGAGGCGCTCGACGTCGCCCGCGGCATCGACGGTCCGGTCGCGATGAAGATCGTGAGCCCGGACATCCTCCACAAGTCCGACATCGGTGGCGTGAAGGTCGGCGTGGAGTTCAACGACGTCTACGACGCCTACGAGGACCTCGTCACGCGAGCGCGGAACTACCAGCCGGACGCGGACGTCCTCGGCGTCCAGGTCCAGGAGCTGCTGGACCTCGACGACGCCGTCGAGACCATCGTGGGCGTGAACCGCGACCCGCAGTTCGGGCCGCTCGTGCTGTTCGGCCTCGGCGGCATCTTCGTCGAGGTGATGGAGGACACGAGCCTCCGCGTCGCCCCGGTCGGCCAGTCGGAGGCACGGGAGATGACCGAGGAGATACAGTCCGCGCCGCTCCTGCGGGGAGCGCGCGGCCGCGAGCCGGTGGACGTCGACGCGGTCGTCGAGACCGTGCAGCGACTCAGCCAGCTCGCGACGGACTTCCCCGCGATACTCGAACTGGACGTGAACCCGCTCGTCGTGAAACCCGACGGCGCGACCGCCGTCGACCTGCGACTCACCACGGACCTGGAGGAACTATGACCGACTCGTTACTCGTCACCGGCACGGAGGATAGCATCGGGAAGACCGGCATCGCGCTCGCGCTCGCACGGCTCGCTCGCGACGACGGCGCGACCGTCGGGTACATGAAACCGAAGGGCACGCGATTGGAGTCGAACGTCGGGAAGACCCTCGACGCCGACCCCATGCTCGCCCGCGAACTCCTGGACCTCGACGAGGAGATGCACGAACTCGAACCGGTCGTGTACTCGCCGACGTTCGTCCAGCAAGCGATCCGTGGCCGCGAGAACGCCGAGGACGTCGCCGACCGCGTCGCGGAGGCGTACGACGCCATCGCCGCCGACCGCGACTTCGTCGTTCTCGAGGGCGGTGGGGGACCGGAGACGGGGAGCGTCATCTCGCTCACCGACCGGGACGTCGCCGACCTCGTCGACGCGCGCGTACTGGTCGTCGCGAGCTACGAGGAGCCGTGGGACGTCGACGCGGCGCTCGCGTACGCCGAGAGCTTCGGCGACCGGCTCGCGGGCGTCGTGTTCAACGGCGTCCCGGATCAGGCGTACGACGAACTGGAGACGGACGTGCTGCCGTTCCTCGAAGGCCGCGGCGTCCCCGTGCACGGGGTCGTGCCGCGCGTGCAGGACCTCGCTGGTGTCACCGTCGGCGACCTCGCGGACGAACTCGGCGCGACCACGTTGACGGACGTGCCGACGGACGCGTACGTCGAGCGGTTCTCCGTGGGTGCGATGAGTGCCGACGAGGCGCTCCGGCAGTTCCGTCGGACGAAGGACGCCGCGGTCATCACTGGCGGTGACCGGAGCGAGATACACACCGCGGCGCTGGAGGCGCCGGGCGTGAAGTGCCTCATCCTCACCGGCGGTCATCGACCACCGGGCGCGGTCCTCGGGAAGGCCACCGAGAAGGGCGTGCCCGTGCTCTCGGTGCAATCGGATACGCTCACGACGGTCGAGCGCGCTGACGCCGTCGTCCGCTCGGGCCGCGCGCGCGACGAACGCACCGTCGACCGCGTGCAGGAACTCGTCACCGGGCACGTCGACGTCGACGCCATCCTTCCCTGAGACGCCCTCGGTGGTCGTCGCGCGCGGCACGGAAGCGTTCGACCGCTGCTTTCGGCGTCGACGCGAACCCATCTCAGCGAGCTGTGGAATTCTCCACGCCCAAAGAGTTTTCCACACCCGCACCGAGGTTCCGGGAGTGACAGCGACGACCAGCGGGGGTGGCGGGTAGTGGTGGAGTTCGCGGACTCCTACTGGCTCCTCGTCCAGTTGCTCTCGATCCTGAACGTCGTCGTGCAAGCCGTCGCCGTCGTCCTCTCCGTCATCGCCGTCAAGGGCTTCCAGGGCGCACCTATCAATCGCGTCCTGAAACCCATCCCGGTCGTGATGGCGTGCATGCTCGTCGTGAACATGCCGTGGGCGGCGTTCTACCTCTTCGATATCCCCTACGCCGAGGTCCTGTACACGATCGTGTTCAGCGTCGGCGTCCTCGCGGCGGTCGTCGCGGCGTTCCAGGCGACGATGCTCCTCACCGAACGGAGGGACCTCTGATGAGCGTCGTCGACGCCCTCCTCTCGAACCCCTACCAGGTCGTTGCCGCGCTCCAGATCGCGGCGTTGCTCGCAGCGAGTCTCCTCCTCGTCTACCCGACGGTCGCGTACGCCCAGAACGTCGCGTACACCGAGGGTCTCGTCGGCCTCACCACCGGGTTCGTGCTCTTGACCGTCTCGAACACGGTCGGGCTCCTCATCGAGAACGACCTGATCGCGCCCGCCGTCGACAGTTCCGCGGGCATCACCAGCATCCTCAATCTCGGCGCGTCGGTCGCGGCGACCATCGGCATCTACTACTTCGCCCGCCAGTTCATCCAGACGAACGCGGCGTCGTTCGAGGCGACCGAACCGGAGGGTTCGGGGGGGTTCGACGATGCCGACGACTAGCGACCCGGCGCGACGGGAGTCCGACGAGGAACTGCTCGAGGTTCCGTTCGGCACGCAGGCGCTCGTGTTGACGCCGTCGCTCCGGTCGCCGCTCTCGTTCGTACCGCCCGAGGCGTTCGAGAACATGCTCGTCGTCTCCACGACGCGGCCACCGCGGAAGGTCGAGCAGCTCGTGCGCGACCGCGGCGCCGACCCGGACACGGTCGGCCTCGTCCCCGTCTCGGGGTCGCCCGTCGACTACGACGGCCCGCTCTGGACGACCAGCGTCGTTCACCCGAACGACCTGTCGGGGATCTACGAGCGCTTCGACCGCGGCATGAACCACGTCAAGCCCGGCGAGGGCTGGGTGGTGTTCGACAACGTGAACGTCCTCCTGATGTACGCCGAGCGGTCGAGCGTCGGGAACTTCGTCGAGAGCGTCGCGGGGAACGTCCGCCGACGGAACGCCGCTGGTGCGTACGCGCTCGTCCGGGACGCGGTCACCGACGACACCTACGCCGACGTCGCCGGCGTCTTCGACGTGGAACGGGACCGACGCAACGACGACTGACCTCGACGACACGGTCGCCGCCGTCGCGTCGCGGAGCGACCTCGGCTAGATAGTCGAGACGGTCGCGTCGCGGAGGCCCCTCGTCCGGCTCGAACGTGCCGTGACCTCGGCGCCACCGGCGAGAGTTCAGATATCATCCCGAATGTTCCAGAATGGCTACGTTCTCTAACGTAATCACGAACAAATCCTAACGTTATTCGGCTTTCGTGGTAACTGACCAGAACAGCTTACCGGTACCGGTCGCATGGTGTCCGCATGGGTAGGTATAGCAGACGGTCGGTGCTGCGAGTGGCGGGTGCGATGCTGGGTGGCGTCGCACTCGGGTCGACTGTGACCGCTGCCGAACGAACGGACCGGTTCATCGTCCGGACGAGAGGAGCGACGAGCGCGTCGGCGCTCGAAGCGGAAGGGCTCTCGGTGATACACGAGCTCCCCGAGGTCGGGTACTACGTCGTCGAAGGCGCGGAACGCGACGTCGAGGCGGCGCCCGGCGAGTTCGAGCCGGACATCCAGCTGACGTTCGAGGAGCCCGTCGCCGACGTGCTCACCGAGGCGACGAGGGCCGTCGACGGTGCCTCGCCGGCCGGCGAGTCCGCGACCGACGAACCGTTCTACGGGTACCAGTGGGACAAACAGACCCAGGGCGTCCCGGAAGCCCACGAGACGACGCGCGGCGAGGGCGCACGCGTCGCCGTCATCGACACCGGCGTCGCGGCCGCCCACCCCGACCTCGCCCACGCCGTGAACGAGGAGCTCTCGGCGAACTTCACGGGCGACGGGCAGGGCGCCGCGAACGCCGCCGGCGGCTACCACGGCACGCACGTCGCCGGCATCGTCGCCGCGAACGACCGGAACGAGGCGGGCGTCGTCGGCTCCGCACCCGGCGCGGAGGTCGTCGACTGTCGCGTGTTCGCCGACGACGGCAGTTCGTCGTTCGGTGCCATCGTCGCCGCGATACACTACAGCGCGACCGCCGGCTGCGACGTCGCGAACCTCAGCCTCGGGAACTATCCGGTACCGCGGTCGGCGTACGCGCGGTACTACGCTCGATTCCTGCATCGCGTCACGACGTACGCGACCCGGACGGGGACGACGGTCGTCGCGGCGACCGGGAACGACGGCGTCGACCTCGACACCGACGGCTCGGTCGTCGCCGTCCCGGCGGAGGCGCCGGGCGTCGTCGCCGTGTCGGCGACCGGCCCAATCGGGTTCGGGTACGGCGACCCGGGGCTCGAGGAGCCCGTCGATTCGCCCGCACCGTACGCGAACTACGGCGAGAGCGTCGTCGACCTGAGCGCGCCCGGTGGGAACGTCGATCCCGAACGGCCCGCGGGCTGGGAGCAGGACCTCGTCCTGAGCAGCGCGTCGCTCCCGCAGTTCGACGACGCGGGAGCCTACGTCGGCGCGGTCCACACGTACTTCTGGGTCGCGGGCACGTCGATGGCCGCACCGCAGGTCGCGGGTGCCGCCGCGCTCGTCGCCTCCCAGCGCTCCCGGCAGCGTGGACGGTTCGTCGAACGAGTCCTGCGTCGCACTGCCGCAGACGCGCCAGGTGGCCGCGAGTACCACGGCCACGGCCACCTCGACACGCTCGCGGCGGTACGGCACGCTGCCCGTTCCGGCCGCGGTCGCGACGACGAGAACGAAGGGAGCGACCGCGGTCGCGGTCGCTGAGACCGGGGAGGGTCTCCGCGGGTCACGTCGTGGGCGGATACTCGTTCGCTGGCCGTCTCGTCCCGACGGTGGCTGGCAGGCGTGCCAGTCCGGCGGGCTCGTGGTCGGGCCGCGGCGTCGAACCGGCACAGCGACGTCGCGAGCACATAAATGAGCGGACCTCGACAGGAAACAGTCAGATAGCGAACGGTGCGAACCGATAGGTGCACCGACACTTCGGGCCACCAGTCCGGCAATCGAACCGAGGCCCATTATTGACCACCCGGACGGTAGATTAGGAAAAGTCGTCACAAATCAGTAAATATTAAAACCCGAAGTTCGCTACTTTCTCCCATGGTAGACAGGTCCAGGCGAGACGTGCTGAAGTTCAGTGGCGCAGCACTCGGCGGTATCGCCGTCGGGTCCACCGTGACCGTCGCCGAACGAACCGACCGATTCATCGTCGACGCGAAGGGGAAGACCGACGCGGACGACCTCTCCAAACGCGGCCTCGACGTCGTCCACGACCTCTCCCAGCTCGGGTACTTCGTCGTCGAGGGCGCCGAGAAGGACGTCGAGCGCGCGAAGGGCAAGTACGCCCCGGACATGGTCATCTCGCTCGACCTCCCGACGGACCGCGTCGACGTCGACGCCGGCGACCAGTCCGCCACGGACGAACCGTTCTACGGCTTCCAGTGGGACAAACAGGTCCAGGACATCCCCGAGGCGCACGAGACGACGCGGGGCGAGGGCGCGCGCGTCGCCATCATCGACAGCGGCGTGAACGCTGGACATCCCGACCTCGCACACGCCGTGAACGAGGAGCTCTCGGCGAACTTCACGGGCGACGGACAGGGTGCGGCGAACGCCGCCGGCGGCTACCACGGCACGCACGTCGCCGGCATCGTCGCCGCGAACGACCGGAACGAGGCCGGCGTCGTCGGCACCGCACCCGGCGCGGAGGTCGTCGACTGCCGCGTGTTCTCCGCGACCACGAACGCCGCGTTCGGCGACATCCTCGCCGCGGTCGCGTACAGCGCCGACATCGGCTGCGACGTCGCGAACCTCTCGCTCGGCGCCTACCCCGTCTCCCGGAAGGGCAACGGGAAGTTCTACGGGAAGTTCCTGAACAGCACGATGACGTACGCGAACAGTAAGGGTACGCTCCTCACCATCTCCACGGGGAACGACGGCGCCGACCTCCAGCACGACGGCCCCGTCTACGCGCTCCCCGTCGAGGGCGCGCAGGGCTGTGGCGTCTCCGCGACCGGCCCCGTCGGGTTCGGGTACGGCGGCCCAGATCTCGAGGAGGCGTTCGACTCGCCGTCGAACTACACGAACTACGGGACCAACGCGGTCACCGTCAGCGCCCCCGGCGGCGATTACGACCCGGCCCAGCCCGCTGGCTGGTACTACGACATGGTGCTGAGCACCATCTCCGAACCGGCCTACGACGACGACGGCGACTACCTCGGCGCGGTGAACTCCTACTCGTGGATCGCGGGCACGTCGATGGCCGCGCCGCAGGTCGCGGGCGCCGCCGCGCTCGTCAAGTCCGAGGCGCCAGACATGAACGCGAACCAGGTCGAGAGTCTCCTGAAGCGCACCGCCACCGACGGTACCGGCGGGAAGGAGTACCACGGCAGTGGATTCGTGAACCCGGTCGGCGCCCTCGAGGAACTGTAGCCCGTCGCTCGACCGGACTGACGGAACTCGAAGCGAGCGTTCGACCGACGTTTCTTCCGTACCGTGTCGCGACGAGCGGCCGTGCCGGCTGCTCGCTACGCTGCCTGGTCGACGCCCGTAGTCTCGAACCCGACGGTGCGCGCGAGCGCGACCGCAATCGGGACGAACAGGATGGCTGCGGCGACGAACGGCGCCCAGGCCGCAACGCCGGTGTAGAGTGCGCCCGCGACCGCCGGCCCGAAGGTTCGTGCGAGACTTCCCGCGCTCTGCGTGAGTCCGAACGCCCCGCCCTGGGCGTCCTCGCTCGCACTCCGCGAGACGAGCGCCGTCAGCGACACGTTCGTGATCGCGTTCCCGAACGACAACGGAGTCATCACGACCGCGAGCGCGATCAACCCCGCGTCCACGGGCAGCGGGACTCCCTCGAGCGCTGACGCGAGCCAGGGCGTCGTGGGGAGCGCGAAGAGCGTCACCGCCTGAATGCTCGCGCCGACGATGGCGAGCGTCGATTCACCGAACCGGTTCGTGAGCGGGCCGACGAGCCCGCCCTGGACGATCGCGATGACGACTCCGACGTACGCGAGCAGGATACCGTTCAGTGTCGTCCCGTACTGGAATACGTCGTTCGTGAAGAACACGAACTGGCTCTCGAGTGCGGAGAACGCGAACGATGCGAGGAAGAACGACACCACGAGTGCTGACAGCACGGGCGTCGAGAGCGCCGCCCGGAACTGCTCGAGCCTGGACTCCTCCAGTCGCGCGGAGACGTCCGGGTCGCGCGTCTCCGGGAGGACCGCGAGCGCGAGCACGAGGTTCGCGAGCGAGATACCTGCAGCGAGGAGGCTCGGGAGCGCGTACTGGCCGACGACCGTCGCCGGCAGGTAGTCGCCGGCGACGGCGATTGCAGCGTCCGACGAGGCGAGCGCGCCCAGCGCTGGCCCGAACACGAACCCGAGTCCGAACGCGGCGCCGACGATTCCGAGGCCCTTCGCACGGTCTTCGGGTGGAGTGACGTCCGCGATCGCAGCCTGCGCCGCCGCGATGTTCCCACCCATCGCGCCCGCGACCAGTCGCGCGACGAACAACTGCCAGAGAGCGCCCGCTAGCCCGAACGTCGTCCACGCGAGCACGCTCCCGACGAGCGACAGCAACAGGACTGGGCGTCGGCCACGTTCGTCACTCAACCGGCCGAGAACGGGCGCAGCCAGGAACTGCATCGCGGAGTACGACGCGATGAGGAGGCTGCCGACGAACTCGGTCGCACCGAACGAACGCGCGTACAGCGGAATGACGGGAATGAGGATACCGAACCCCAGGAGATCCACGAACACCACAACGAACACCACAAGTAACGTCCGTCGCCGTCGGTCCATACGCGCTCCAGTTGCAGTCGACCGTCTCAAAACCACCGGAAACGTCAACCCGGGAGGACGGCTCGGCTGTCGCTCTCGGGGCGATCCTATCGCAGAAAGCGGGATATCCCGCACGACGCCGGGCTCGGGCAAAGCCCCGCGTCGTCGTGCCGGCTTGTCAGAGGCACCCGGCATCAGTACGATGCGGGCGGGGATGCTTAACCCTACGGGCTTCCCCGGACGTCGCCGTCCGGTACACGTACTTGAACGTGATGGCCGTTTAAGTTATCTCGTGGTCGCGGTGAGTGCAAGCACCGGTCGAGGGATGGATTCTTGCGATGGGAGCGCGCACGGTCGGTCGTGTTCCCGGCAATCGAGTACCTGGAGTGGATCGACGGACGACCCGAGGCGGTCACGCACGACCTCGCGTCCAGCGACCTGCGGCCAGCGACGCACGCCGACGGCCCGATACCCGACCGCCTCGCTGGTCGCTCGGACCCACCAGGCCAGCCGCGCGTCGACGCGCTCGTCGCCGACCAGTACGACGTCGCACCCGAGAACGTCCTCGTCACCGCGGGGGCGTCGAGCGCGAACGCGCTCGCGTTCGCCGTCGCCGCACAACGCCTCGCCCGCGACCCCGAAACCGCCGCCGTGGACGACGGCGACCGCGACGACACCGGACGCTCGCGCGTCCTCGTCGAGAAACCCGGGTACGAGCCCCTGACTGCCACTCCGCAAGGGTTCGGCGCGCGCGTCGACCGGTTCATGCGACCGCAGGGCATCCTCGACCCGGCTCGCGTCGACGGCGCACTCACCGACGCCACCGAACTCGTCGCCGTCACCGACCGCCACAACCCGACCGGACGACGCGCCGACCGCGACGCGCTCGCAGCCACCGCCGACCTCGTCGCCGACGCCGGCGCCCGCTTGCTCGTCGACGAGGTGTACGCGCCGTTCACGACCACACCGACCGACGAGCCCTTCGGCGCCCCCTCGATGGCCGGCGCCGACGGCGTCGTCGCGACCGGGTCACTCACGAAGTTCCTCGGACTGGGCGGCCTCCGCATCGGCTGGCTCGTCGCCGACCCAGCGTTCGTCGCCGCCGCCGAACGCGTCCGTCACCACCTCCCGAGCGTCGCCCAGCCCTCCGTCGCGCTCGCCCGCCGCGCCTTCCACCACCTCGACGACCTCGCCGCCGACAGCCGGCGACGCATCCAGCGCAACCACGACCTGCTCGCGGAGTTCGCCGCCGACCGCACGGACCTCGCCGGACACGTCCACGACGGCGCCACGTACGCTGTCCTCGAGCACGACGACGTCGACGGCACCACCCTCGCCGAGCACGCACTCGCCGCCGGCGTCCTCGTCGTCCCAGGACGTTTCTTCGACCGGCCCGACGTGGTCCGCATCAGTCTCGGTCGCCCCCCGCAACAGGTCACCGCCGCACTCGACGCCCTCGACGACGCCCTCGACGACCTCGCGTGACCCCCGAGGGGCGACCAGCCCGAGTCTTCGAGCGGCGACTCACTCACGGTCTCGAGCAGCGGGCGACCGGGTTCTCGCGACCCCCGACGACCAACTTATAAGACCCGCCATCCCGACGGACGACGTATGGACGGCACCCCACAGGAGATCACGTCGGTCGTCGGACGGGAGGTGTACTCGAACAACGGCGTCTACGTCGGCGAGATCGAGGACGTCAGGCTCGACATCGAACGCGAGACCGTGACCGGGCTCGCCCTCTCGACGCTCAACTCGGACATCTTCGGGAACTCGATGCAGGATTCGCGCGGCATCATCATCCCGTACCGCTGGGTTCGCGCGGTCGGCGACGTCGTCCTCGTGAACGACATCATCGAGCGGTACCGGGGCGCCAGCGACGAGGAAGAAGCCGCTGCCTGAACGACCACCGACGCACTTCTCGACGCACACGCGTCACGAAAACGAGCGTTCCAGCGACCGCACCGATAGGCCTGGGGGCTCGACTACGAGCCGTTCCCGGACTCGCCGCTCTCGACGCCCATCGCCTCGAAGAGCTTGCGCTTCACGGCCTCCTCGGTCAACTGGAGGAGCGTGTCGCGGTTGTCGTCGTTCGTCTCGATACCCGTGAAGATACCGAGCGGGATCTCCGCGCTCGCCTGCGTCGAATGCCCGGCAGCCTCGCCGATGTCGCCGTACGCGTCGCTCAGCATCTTCCCGATGTTCATCCGGATGTCCTTCGAGCGCGCAGCGAGATAGATGCGGTCCTCGCCGATACCGAACACCGCGGTCGTCGTGATGCCTTCGAGGTTCAGGAGGTGCTGGGCGGCCTGCGCCAACGCGTCGCGGTCGCGCACGAATCCCGCGTTCGACACGAGGTGACTCCCCTGGACCTCGCGACTCTGGATGGCTTCCGCGAGCACGTCCAGCGTCTCCGGGCTCATGCTCGGCGACTCCACCTGCTCGAGGAGGTCGTGGTTCGCGAACGGATACAGGTACGCCGCCGCCGTCAGGTCCGCGGGCGTCGTATCCCGCTTGAAGTCCAGGGTCTCCTCCCGGATCCCGTACAGGAGGGCGGTGGCGACCGCCTCGTCGACGTTCATGTCGAACTCCTGGATGTACTTCGTGAGGATGGTCGACGTGGAACTCATCGCCGGGCGGATGTCGACGAACGCCGCGTCGTACTCCTCCTCTGGCTCGTGGTGGTCGATGAGGACGTCGACGTCGAGGTCGATCGCTTCGCCGGACTTCGCGTGATCGACGAGCGCGATGGTGTCGTACTCGTCGTGGTCCTCGACGTCCGCCCAGTTCAGGAGCTCGATACCGAGGAGGTTCACGAACGCTCGGTTCTCCTGGTGGCCGATATCGCCGAGATAACAGATGTCAGCGTCGACGCCGAGCGACTCCGCGATCGCCTGTAGCGCGGCGGCGCTCGCGATGGCGTCCGGGTCGGGGCTGTCGTGCGTGAGGATGGCGACGCGGTCCTTCGTCGCGGACAACACCTCGCCGAGCTTCGACGCCTTGAACTCGAGCTCGCCGGATTCCAGGCTCCGCATCGCGGCGTCCGCGATGACCGCAGACGGATTGATGACGACGTCCGCGCCGAGTTCGGTCAGCTCGTCGCCGCTCACGGGGTCGCTCGCGCGCACGACCACGAACTGCTCCTGGTCGCGCTCGCGGATGTGTTCGACAGCGCGCTTGTTCGCCTCCACGTCCGAGGACATGATGAGGACGACGTCCTGGCCACTCACCTCTTCCGCGACGTGCTCGTCGCTGATGTCCGCGACCTGCGCGTTCAGGTCCTGGTCGCGTAACGCCTCCACGCGACCCTCGTCCTTGTCGACGATGAGGACGTCCTTGCCCTGCTCGACGAGCTCCTCGGCGACCGCGTGCCCAACGCTCCCACACCCGAGGATCGCGTACTTCGACATCGAGGAGATCGTGACCCCGGTACTCATGTATGCCCCAACTAACTCCCACGTCACTTAACCCTCCCGAACATTCTCGCAGCACTCGACGGGACCGAGACCACCCGCCAGCGACCGTGCAACCACACCACGCACCCTCACCGAATGAAAACCCTTTTTAACACGACCCCGTAACGAACGAGTGCACTCAGGGCCGGTAGCTCAGTTAGGCAGAGCGTCTGACTCTTAATCAGACGGTCAGGGGTTCAATTCCCTTCCGGCCCGCTTCTCTCGCGGTCATTTCTGATTGTCCAGACAGCGTCGGGTTCCTTTTAAACTCATTGCTCCTGATCGATGTGAGTTCGACCCGTCGTGGGTTGCGGGTGTCCGCCGTCCTGCGACGAGTTGAGTGTGGAATCTCTTGTAATAAAAAAGCCGGCCGGCAGATACTGCGAATTTACGTCGACTTGCTCGCGCGCGCACCACCCTCCAAAGCAACGTCCGTAATCTGATAGATGTCTGTCGGCGAGCACGCGACTTGCAGCGGCGTGCCATCGTACCTCGCCGCGCGCGGATTCGACCTCTGGTGTACGAGTGCGACAGCCTCTCTCGTCTCGTCACTGTAACCTGCCAACGCGTTCTCTATCAGGCCGTCTTCATCCTCGATGACGAGGTGGTCTGCCCTACACCTCTCGACGCCGTACTCGGCCACCAGCTCGCGAAGCCGCCCCCGCAGACTCGACTGTAGGTCGTCGACAGCGGGATAGAGGAGGTACTCGTCGACTCCCGAAACGCGTGCGGTGCTGTCGAGGATTGACTTCGGTAAGAGATCGACAATCTCGGGCGCGCTCATTTCCTCGCGCGGAGCCGTATCGTCACCCTCCATCTCCATTCGGTCTCGCCGGACGCGTTTTGGTACCGCCTCGCGTCCGAACGCGATGACATCCGTGGGCCATTCCAAGGCGCCACGAAGGATTTCGGGAACGCGTCCCCGGTAGACCGCCATCCGGTCACTATCCTCGATGACTGCGAGGCGCGACTCAGATCGAACGTGTCCGTTGCGAATCTCTTCGACCTTGCGGACGCGGTATCGATCGAGTTCCCCAAGGTATTCGTCGCGCTCTTGGTAGAACCTTTCCTCTGTCCCCGACGGACTCAGCGGCCGATAGATCGGTTCGGTGCGGACGGGTTCGGCTAGCTTGCGAACCTGTGCCGGTTTCTCTTGCCTCCATCGAGCGAGGATTGTCTCATGCGCTGTTACGAGCGTCTTGGCTGCCAGATTTGTCATCCACCCCGCCCTGAGGTCGTCGATTGTTTAACTGCACTGCCTCGGGGAGTGATTCGGAATGGCAATAGTCGTAGCAATTCCCAATTTGCACCACCACTCGGGGCCATCTTTGAGTTTTCAACGAGAGGACTGCACTCTCGAAACGCTTGAGGCGACGAGATCGACCGGCCGAAGCAGTTGGAGCACGGTGAAATGGTAATCCCGGAACCTTCCTACTCAAAATAAAGCCTCTAAGATGCCTGATTTCCGGCGTCTAAACAAGGCCCAGTCGGTCTATCCAGAGTCCTCTTCGCTCACTTCCACGATAGAGCCTTCTGGTACCGTGAATTCGGGTTCTTCGCCTTCCTCTATTCGAAATACACGCAATTGCTCCCCTTCATCGATGATCTTTGAAACGCCCTCGTATTCCCGTGTCTTCCCGCGGTCATTGTGGATTAACGCTCTCATGAGCCGAATATCTGGTTCCTTTGCCTAATACCTGTGTACCAAAGGCGAGCCCTCGGCGAAAAGGTTGCAGAACTCTTTTGCTGGATACCCAAGTCGACCTCCCGGATATTTATATCAACATAGTTTAAAATAACTTCCGTAGTAAGAGTCCGATTACCCTCTCCTGAGTGACCTAATCCTCCGAAATCCAACTCTGTGTACGCTCGCGACGAATACGAGTCCTGATGAACTTCCGCTCAATTCCATTTGGCGACTCAGGGCCAAAGAACGGGTTGATCCATAGCTCACGACGGAGGTCATCAGGACGCTCGTCGTCGTGCTTCGTCCAATCCTCAACGACAGACGCGTGCGCTTGTACACGGTTGTCTCGGTCAGGTACTCCGAGGCGCCGGTCTCGTTTCCGAGCCCACTCGCGCCGCATCGATTCGATTCGGTCGGCCATCATCGTCTCTCACCTCCACTCGGGTGTCGGTCGTTAGTTGTACTTCTCGACTCAGACGCATCACAATTCGCCTGTTCTCGATTCACTCTGCATCAAGATTTCACCTACTAAAGGGTATAAGTCCGTCGTCTGTCGGGGTTTGAGTTCGGTGGCGTTTACACTGAACGAGAGGGATAAATGGAAAACAGAGAAGTTCAGTCGCAAGCCGCGACAGTCGAACCTCCGTTCTGCACGCTACCACCATCGTCTGCGAAGTCATCCAACCTCGTCTGCTCTTCACTGATTGCCCGCCCAACTACTCCGTCCGAGAGCCGTTCGCGAGCGTAATCAAGGACGTGCCCCGTAGGTTCTCTCTCCCCGCGCCACGGCACCCACGCGTCCCCTTCACTATCCCTGTGGAGGTAGTATTCGAGATTACCCTCCAATTGTTTTGGATGAGTCCGCACGAGTCGAACGTGCTCGTCGAGTTCGACGGGGAATGTGCGCTCAAACATCTCTAGGGCTTCTCAAAGGCTCGAAATCATCTCGCTCTACCTCACAATCCACGCGGTAGCTGAGACGAATAAGCGCCTTGTGCGCGTCAGAAAGGTCTCCGGTGAAGGCGGTGTCAGAGAACGCAACGCCAGCAGCGTAGCCGATGTGGACGATACCAGAATCTCCTGCACTGTACAGGCTGACGATGACCTCACCATCACGGACATCAATCAGTACCTTCGCTCTACGGTGATTTGACTCCTTTATGAAGTCGCTCACCGGCTGGCACTCGTCGAGCCTCCCGTCAAGAATCGAAGCCACGTCACTCATCGCGAATCACCAGTCTGCTCGGCCTCCTCGGCGAACTCGAACCAATCATCCACCGCGTCAAGATACGTCTCGTGTACTGCATGCACGGACTCGTGTGCGTCCTCTGGCGATTCAGTCACGACGCTCGTATCGACTGCCGCACATTGTCATCACCTTCGCGTCTGACCGAGACTCGGTGACCACCGTGGTCGCTGTAGTCGCTGAACGTGACTTTTGCCATCAGGTAGTACACCTCGCCGCCGTCGCGTGCCGAGAATCTCATCAAGACCGCCATCCGACGTTCTCCATCGGGAGCGTCCATCGGTCGAATTCTGTAGTCCTCGACGTGCGCCTTTGCCTGTCCGTAGATGTTCCTCGTCCGATCCTCCTCTATCGATTTCGAATCTTCGTCGTACATTGTGTCACTTTCTTAGTTGGCATCATCACCTCCTGCATACGCCCAAGGTCTTCGAGGCCCGCTCCCGCCTATGAGGCGAGTCTACATTCAGCGGGTAGGGTTGGTTCAGAACCAGTCAGAGTCTTCGAGTGCCTCCCAAGTCTCCGCGGAGACGAACAACTCTTTCATGGACGTGGCCCGTCGCAAATCCACCTTGCGATTCCAGCCGTCGATGGACGGCGGCACCTTCTCTCCCGTCCTGCCGGCGCGGCGGTAGTCTTCTTCCTGTACGAGTTCTCTGATTGTGTCGAGGTCAGCGGTCATAGTGTCGTGTTGTGGTGTTGGTTGGCGTCATCGGCTCCATCAGGCGCCCAAGTTCATCTCAAACCCCGTCCCGCTACGATGCGAGTCCGACGGGTACGCGGTCTGCTGGTTGTTGAACCGATGCGATCGGATAAGGATTCGTGGTCAAGGCTGCCGGGTCAGTCGTTGTAGTACCCCTCATCGCCGAGGACGACACACTCGTAGGGATCGCCCGTCCAGACCGCCTCAACATCCATCTCTGACGAGCAGCACGCGTACCTACCCTTTTGTGGATAATCGCATTACGAATATTTGCGGAGAGCGAGCCCCCTTGGGAAGGGTTCGCCGGGAATCACGGTTGGTCAGCGAGGGACACAGACCCGCTTGGGACGGGTCTCAGGACTCCATTTTTCACGCGGCCACACAGACGCTTATCCGATAGCACGGATGTCGAAGAAAGTATGCGAGGCCCCGAGTTCGACGACAGTGATGAAGGATTGAACGTACTCGTACACGAGCACGGGATTGACCGCGATCTGCTGGACGAGTTGTTCTCCGAGGCCGAGGACAAAACCCAAGAACTCGAGGACGAGGCTGGACTCGCCGACGGGCTCGACATCGACATCGTGCAAGGTTACGTGAAGATCGCGTTCTGCGAGTACCTCTCTTGGGCGGACGAGGAGGGAGATCGAGATGTAGGATTCTACTGCAGGCGCACGATGACAGAGATGACCGTCGATACTTGCAGAAACACACAGATGCTCATTGACCGAGTCGCAGACCGCCACCCTGAGGTCACACTGCTACACGACTCGATTACGGACGGCAGAGAGTAGGTCAGTACCCGACTTCGATAACAAAGTGTTCAGGCGTCTACCCCCTCACTCACCAACTTCCGCTATCCTATCGATGAGGTGACGAACCACCGAGTGTCCGGATATGTGCGAGGAACTGGACAAGGAGGAGCGCGGACGGCGAGGCCTCGAAGAACTGCGAGACCTTCTCGAAGAGATCGTCGAGGAGGGAAACAGCCGCCACCCCGGAATCGGCGCCACCATCGACGCAGCGCGTGGGCTGGAAGGCCTTGACCGCGCAGAAGACGCTTTGGACAAGTGGCAGGAGCGGGACATCCACGGCGAGTGGCACTCCGGGCGAGGTCGTCGTTGTACTTGCGAATGGTGTCGTCGGTGAGGGACTCGATGTCGTCGATTTCGTCTCTGGGGTCGATATGGGTGGGAGGTTCGTCTGTGTTGGAGATGCGACTGTTAGCTTCGACGGCGACTGCGGCGGGGCCGACGACGTCGTTGGTGTCATCACTGGTAGCCTCCTCGAGTAGGCTGTCGCGGATGGTGACGAGGCTCTCGTCGGCGACATCACTGATGTTGTCTTCGGCGCGGAACGTGATTTTGGCGAGCTGCGGGTTTTCGTTGTACATAGATTTGTCTCTGCGGTGTTTCGGCATCTCAATTGCTTAGTTGCCTGTTCGTATGTCGTCCGGCTGTCTGGCGTGCTCTAGCTCACTGTAGCGGCCCCATCATACCAAATCAGTTATGCACTCGGCCGATTGCTAATTAATAGTTCTCCTTTTTGAGAAACAACACAATACTTTACTGATAGTATGGCTATTTGCGTTGCACTGCGCTAGCAGCATTATCTACATGAAAAAGGGCATTGTGGCTGATTTTCCACGAAGTCAGGGACTCATGGTTTCTCGAACCAACCCAATGGATGGGTGAATGTATTCGTGGATACGGATTCATAGTTTTAGGACGCTCTCCTGTAGGAGACCGTAGACACGGTTCGGTTCCTAACCCACTGAGGAGAGGGGAGTACGTAGACTAGTTCAGACAGTTAAGCTCCCTACGAAGTTCTTGCGATGCTGAAAATCCAAGTTAGAGGCAGAGCGTCAGCGGTTCGCTGGCGGCTCCAACTCTCGCAGTGAGTCGGCGGCTTTTGCTCGTGCGAGCAGATTTCGTCCTGTCTCACATCCGTCTTCGACCGACACCGGTTCAAGTCCTCTGACGGTGTCACTGACGTACAGTGCCGTCCAGTCCGGCGTGGAGCCGTACGGGCCGTCCAGTGTCAGCGTCGTGTGGAGTTGGTAAGTTTCCCCGCCGAACTTGACTGCATCGACAGGGCCGACGATGGGTTGTGCGTCCGCCGGCGTCACCGGAATCCGGAGGTCAACTGTCGGCTCCCCCCTCACGAGGAACTGGTGGGCCATCTCAACCGATGCCGCGCCGGCCTCGGCCAGTTCTTCGACCACGTCTTTGAGCGCGACTGTCTCGGCCGGCCGCGACTCGTAGACGGGTTGGGTCTCCACGATCTCCCGGACGGTAGTGACGCCATCCTCGATTGCGACGGGGTCGAGTCCCGCCATCCGCTCGGGTACGTACACCGGTACCCGGCGGTAAAGGTGCAGGCCGCCCCGAAGGACGTGATAGACACAGACGGGCGTCGGTTCGCCAGCGATGCAGATGTCGCCAATCTGTTGTTCGTAGGGCCGATGACCGACCTTCTCATTCAGGTACGTGGCGATGGTTTCCTGCTGGTCATTAGGGGTGCCAGCGGGAAGATGGTAGTAGAGCTGTGCGGGCTCATCGACGAGCGACGGCGCACTCGCGGCGACGTATGTGGCGCCGTTGTCGACGAGCGTTTCTGCGACCTCGCTGAGGTCAGGTGTGGTTGCCATAACGGCGCCGGTACCTTACCGACCCCTACTTATATGGTTCAAACCCGGCAGCCTCTCTACCGTCAATAGTGTGGTAAGATGAGCCGCCCGTTTTCGCCTTCACACTCACCCGGAGGGTAGTTTCTCGACGTCTGAAGTAGGGGATGTGAGGGCTTTCTCAACGGTCGTTTAATGTCATCAGTAACCGCGATAGCGGGAAGGAAAACATCTCACCGAGACAGTTGATCCTCCGTCTTAACCACGATTTTAAAACTCGACTGCTCCAAGATACTCAGTCTTCACGCTCCCTCCATCGCGGTAGACCCGGTACTTGTACGGGCCGTGTGGACACGACGAACAATTCTCCTTTCCACATGGCACCTCCTTCATCACGATTGTGCCGTTGTGAGTTCGTCTTACCCCTAAAATCTGGTCTTCCTCGCCCACGACTTGGTCTACCTCCTCGTCGGGGACAAACTCACGGTGTGTGGCCAGCCCATCCGCGTAGTCAGCAATCAATCGGAGCGTGGTCGGATCCTGTCTATCGAGGGCATCGCGAATGTACTGAGCGACCTCGTCCGGCGGTGACGGTGCGGCCGGTTCTTGTTCTTCTCTCTCATCGGTTGAGGTATCGAGGCGTTGCCTCCCTGTGGTCACATAGGACTGGTTCTGATCGATGCCGACGTAATCCCGCCCTGCCTGCTTTGCGGCGACCGCGGTAGTTCCTGTCCCGACGAACGGGTCGAGAACGAGGTCGCCGGCGAAAGAGTACAATGCGATTAGCCGATGAGGGAGTTCCAGTGGAAAAACCGCGGGGTGGTCGATCTCAACATCTGGGTTCGGACGTGGAAGCTCCCAAACACTCTGTGCATACTCGCGCCACTCCTCAGTGGTGAGTTTGGAGACTTCACGCCGTTCACTCCCCACGAGTGGGAGATTGCGCCGATCATGGTAGTCCTCGGAGACGTACTTGCGGAAGACGAGAACGTACTCATGGCGCTGATTCACAGGTACGTTCGTCGGATATGGGTGCGAGCCAAGGAGAGCGCCATCGCCGTGAGTTGCATACTGCTCTTTGACCCAGACGAACTCGTCGAAGAAATCGAAGCCAGCGTCTCGACATATCTCCATTACGTGGCTCCGTAGCGGGACGCGTCGGTATCGGCCCTCACCCTCGGAGTCGAAGGACGCTGCTATGTTGATGCAGACTTTCCCATCGGGTGCCGTCACGCGGAACAATTCGGAGACGACGTCGCTCATCAACTCCCGCCACTCGGCGACAGGACGCCGGTCGTCGCTATCGTCCTCGTAGTCTTTTCCGAGGTTGTAGGGCGGACTGGTGACTGTCAACTGCACGCTCTCATTAGGAACCTCCGACAGTTGATCGCGTGCATCCCCAACGAGGAGACGATTGCGTGACGACACTATACCCTCACCTCTCAATCGACGGTGATGAAAGTGCCTGAATGAGGGAAAACAATTCGACACAGAGCCGTCTCACGACCGCGAAGTTTCGTACACTTCCTTGTGGTAGGCGAGAACGTCGCGGACTTCACCCGCCGGCAAGAGGAGCGGAAGCGAGTTATGAGATCGCCAGTCGCTTCCAGTGATGTCGCTCATGACCTTTATTACGACGCGTGCGATGTAGTCTCGCTTCTCCTCGTCATCGATTCCCCGTCTGATGACCTCAAAGAGGGCGTGCCAGTCCGCCCCGTTGAGTCCAAAGGCAACGTAGTTCTCACCGTGACCGACGACCGGACGTCGTTCTGCACCCTCGAATGCGTCGTAGTTCTCCTGCACGCGTTCGAGGGCACGGTACACCTCATAGGGGTCGAATTCCATCGCCTCTGCCTCACGATGGAGCCAATCCTGACCGCGTTGGGTGTCTGCGAGTAATTCGCGAACGCTAGGCCTATGGCTATTCTCACGCGCTGCGTCGTGGAGTGTTTCGGCTTCGATTTCGTCATCAGTTGTTGTCGTTGCGAACTCAGAGTTACTCTGGTTCTCACTACGGTTGTCCATTCAGTCCAGTCACACGTCGAGGCAGTTCAAGTGATAAGGATGTTGTCCAAGGGGTGAGTCATCTCCCACACAGCCGTCTTGTCGAGCTCTTCAGATGAGAAAACAGTCAAAAAGTCGACTCAGAGGCCGTCTAATGTTACTCTGGCCTGAGCAGGCTACCGTGTCTGCCTTCTTAAGTATTCCATCGTAGCATAGAGTGCGATGTCAACTGAAAGCGACTCCGTCGACGCTGACCGGCTGAATAGTATCGAACGCCGCCTCGAAGAGATGGTCGAACGAAAGTGGACGCCGCTGGTTGAGGAGCACGACTACGAGCCGATGGAAGTGGAGCGACGGGAAGAGGGCGTTCTCGTCGGTTCCCTCGACAAATACGGCGTCAACCTTCTGAGGGACGATGTCATTCGACAATTCAACAGCGGCTACTATGACATCGACATCTGGTTTACTGACCGAGGGCGGGGTGTTATGGTGCGTCCGATCAGTGAGTTGGAGTTCTCTTCCGTGCCTGACGGGATGGACGTCCACAAGGCAGCTGCCATCAAGGGTATCTCGGATGCTAACGTCCACGTTCCGCAAGTTGTCGGTTCTAGCCGTGCGGCATGGCTGAAACATTTCGAGACCGAAGCAGAAGCCGAAGAAGCTGCCGAGGTGTTGAAGACTCCCATCGAAACTGCGTACAAGGGAATGTGGGGAGATGGAGTTGACGAACTCGAAGTCCGAGAGTTTGAGGAGACCCGTGAGTGGCTCGCGCCCGACTCGTGGTATTCGGTTCTCGTCCACTACAAGTGACCGGCTGCCCAATCACGTCAAGGGACGCTTTCGTTCGATTCCCTCACTGAGGAGAGTCTCTACGGTCACTTTGCTCGCTGAAAGCTCTGCTGCGTCGATGTGCCCGGGTCTGCTTCGAAGTCATACGAACCCTAATCACAGCGCCACTCCTAGTCGACTCTCGCCAGTTCGTGCTTGACGGTTCGGTTGACGACCTACAATAGCTGCTTCGAAACCAGCTGCTCTGGGATGTCGCATCCAACGTAGGGGCAGGTTTTCCACGAAGTAGACGACTGGTCTGGAGAGACAGAAGTGAATCGACTTGAGCCGGGCGAAGTCCTTGGTTTCGAGGCAAGAGAAGTCAATGATGACCTCGGGGTGTGTGTTGAACATCAGTCCATGGACGCGGAAGGTATGAACCTCTGAACCTACTCGCTCATGGCCAATACCCCTACGGAGCGGCCTCATTCGAGCATTCTGCAGTTCTACTCTTCGACATCCTTCGCACTCTCCTCCGCATTGAGAACCATTACCCGTAGATAGTAGACTCGGCCTTGATTGTCCTCTCAGTCAGGTCGAAATGAGTAGGAGTAACGACCGATGTGCCATCTCCTGGTAGTGGTGTTTAACAGGGTTGGTACTAAAACGAGACTCAAATGAGTGCCGGCAACGACCAGCTCCGAAACGAGTTGGAGCGAAAATTCGAACCGCCTATCGACGTGTTGCTCGATCCGTCGCTTCTCGTCGCAAGTCGGTCTCTCGACCGATTGACCGACTCTAACGTCTTCTCTTCACAGACCCAGGCCACACTAGGGGGCACGCCGACACAACCTCGGCTTGGCGAACTCTACGTTCCCGCGGCGTTCTACAGACTGCTCACGGACGAAACGGAATCGACCGTCCAGAAGTCGAACTTGTGGGACTTCTACCGTGGACAGGCTGAACCAGCTTTTCCCGAGGATGTCGGTGAACTGCTTGATCAGAACGGCGTGGAGGGCTTCTCTGGTAAAGTCCATGCCGACTTGCAGTGGGGGAACGCGATTAACGACCCTGACCGGCGTGAGAGACTGTTGATGGCCCTCCAGGAGGAACTCTCGTTTCTCACGAATGGTGGCGTTCTTCTTTCGAGGTCGCCGGCGGCTCTCACCGCTCTACGAGATGCTGGTCTACCAACTGTCGATGTGGGTAAGGCAGAACTGACCCCGGAACTGCGAGAGACGTTGACTGGTATTGGCTACAGAACCCCGGCTGACGTCTGTTCGTTCGCCGTTTCCTCAGCCCAATCGACGGTTGACGCACTCACGGGAAGCATACTCAGAACTACTCCAGATACCATTCTGTACCACCTGGGCGACTGACGTCCTCAGTTCCCACAACAGGTGTCACCGATAACGCGGTTCCTCTCAAGAGCAAGCGGGTTCTCCTCCGTCAGTTGCCGCCCGCAGCGATCACAACTCGGCTCTTCCATCACTCCCGCTCCAATGGCATACGAGTACGATTTCTCGACAGTCGCATCACCCGTGGTGAGTTCGAGGATGAGATCGCCTCGCTCGTACGAAACCGACGTTGCTGCTACCGGTCGCATTCGGACGGTCAGGTCATGTCGTTCCCGAACTTCTCGCCGTTTCTCTGGAAAATTCCTATCTATCTGTTCCGTGAGATCATCGAGTTCGGCTCGTCGGTCATCCAGTTCCGACTGGAGTTCCTTTCGCTTCCGGAGAGCTTCGACACGTTCCGCCTGTTCGGTGGCGGCGTCGATTGCTTCGGTCTCGTCTTCGATTCGATCGTTTAGGCGACTGATCTCTTCGTCTATCTCTTCTCGGCGCTGCTGTACGAACTGCCGATACTCGTCTAGCTCCACCTCTGCAGCACGCGTCGCACGTTCCCGTGTGTCTCGAACCATCGGTGCAATCTCGCGTTCCAGAACTTCGTTGGTAGTCTCGATCGCGTCACTCAACGTCTGCTCATCGAATTGCCTTCCCTCAGAGGGGTCTTGCTGGTCGTCTTCAGCCAGATCCAAGTACGTCTCCGCGAGTCGAGGGCGCTCCTCGTGATCGTTGAGGTCGACCGCTACTGCGTGCAGCTCCTCCGTCTGGTACTCGCTGACGGTTTCGATGCCGACGTGGAAGAGCGCACAGAGCGCACGTCTATCGTAGTATGGAGTGAACGATCGATCCACGACTTCGACTGTTCCACCAGTGATCCACGGGGGCAGTTGCAAC
Organism: Halorubellus salinus; assembly: GCF_020567525.1. Lineage (GTDB taxonomy): Archaea > Halobacteriota > Halobacteria > Halobacteriales > Natrialbaceae > Halorubellus > Halorubellus salinus. The sequence continues at coordinate 435,557 of NZ_JAJCVI010000001.1, read as the reverse complement.
TCGAACTGGTCTTGTGTCAGTGAGAGCACCCCAAGGGGTGTTTTGTCAGCCGATTCGTCGAGCATTCGCTCTACGAATGGCGCTTCCGGTGAAATGGCGATAACTCCCTCGTCGACCTCGTCCGGATCGCTTACAATCTCCAGTACGTCGCCATCCAATTCCAGAGCGGTGTCAGCGTCGCCGGGGAGCGTGACTGTCCACCGACGTCCCCGCTTTTCGATTTGGGCCCCCAGCGACCGCAAGTACGCCTCAGTAAAACGCTCGACTGCCCGCTCGGTGACTGGGAGGGCTGCGTCAGTCATCACTGTCCCCCAAGTCGAATCCCTCGAAGACGCCCTTGTTGAAGTCCTCGAGCTTGTCGGCGAGGTCGCGCTGTTCCTGCAGGTCGATCGCCATTGCGTCGAAGTCGTTCTCCAGTTCAACCTCCGAATCTGCAGAGACCAGCCGTTCGAACACTTCGTCCTCGAAGTTGCGCCCCGTCTCTTCCAGTCGAGTCAGAATCTCGCTCAGCTCGCCGACCGACTGTTGGAACAGGTCGATCTTGTGGTAGAGTCGCTCAAGGACGTACTCCTCGATGGTATCTTCCAGCGCGATATTGAACACGTAGACCTCTCGTTCCTGCCCAATGCGATGGATACGACCGATGCGTTGCTCGACCTTCATCGGATTCCAGGGCAGATCGTAGTTGACCATCACATTGCAGAACTGGAGATTCCGACCCTCGTTCATGGCGTCTGTCGAGACGAGAACCCCACCCTCCTCCTCGAACCGTTCGACGATTTCCTCCTTCTCGTCGCTGCTGTGCCCGCCGTGGAAGGGATGAGTTGTGTAGCCCTGATCAGCGAATGTCTCAATCAGCTTCTGTTGAGTCGCCCGGAACTGGGTGAACACGATCACTCGTCCTTTGTCCACGCGTTCCCGTGCCTCACTGGTAATGCGCTGGACGCTCTCCAACTTCGTCGGTGTCTTCACCGCGTCGACGCAGTCGAGAATTCGATTGAGCTGGTCGGCGTGAGCGACGACCTTCCCGTCTTCAACGTCGAGTTGCCGCTCCACGGTCTGTTTGAGTGCTTCGGGGCTACTGACTACCTCCTTCTGAAGAGTCATCAGAACGAGCTTCTGGCCTTGATCTTCGCCGTAGGCCGTGCGAACGTAGTCAGTCACGGACTGGTAGAGGTCTTTTTCTGCCGGCGAGGGTTCGAAGGTACGCGTCGTCACATTGCGAGGCGTGAAGTCGATGTCCGTCTCGTCACGGCGGTTGCGGATCATCACCTTCCGTAGACGGTTTTGGAGTTCGTTACGGTTGACCAGCGTCTCCTGTGACTTGTTGACGAAGTAGTTGTGGAACGCCTCACGCGTCCCGAACAGTCCCGGTCGAAGCAGCGAGATGATGTTGTAGAGGTCGGTGACGTCGTTCTGGATCGGTGTTGCGGTGAGGAAGAACGCGTAGTCGTAGGAGAGCTTCTCTAAGAGTTCGTACCGGTCGGTGTCTTCGTTCTTCACGTAATGAGCTTCGTCCAGCACGAGGACGTCCCAGTCGCGGGCGAGGACGGTCGAGCGGTGGCGGTCGCTCTTGGCGGTGTCGATGCTGGCGATTACGTGATCGTGGGCGTCAAAGCCAGCGAAGTCATCGTCGTAGTTGCAAGTGAAGTCGAGACCGAACTTCTCCAGCATCTCTCCCTGCCACTGCTGTGCGAGTTGTGCCGGCGTGAGAATTAGCACCGCGTCGTCAGTGCCGCGGTAGTGCATTTCCTTGAGAATCATCCCGACTTCGATGGTCTTCCCGAGACCGACCTCGTCGGCGAGGAGTGCCTTGCCGTCCATCTCGAAGAGGGCGCGGTGTGCGGCGTCAACCTGGTGTTCGAGGAGTTTGACGTTCTCCTCGTCGAGGTGTGAGAGCGAACGGAGTTCGGAGTCGGGCTGGCCAGCTTGGAGTCGATTCGCCTGAACGGTAAGGAGATGCTCAACAAGGGAAGAGGACTCTCCAGCGTCAGCCAGTAACGTATCCTCGTCCTCGTGGCGGAAATCGACCTCCACGAGATTCTCTCTCGACATCTGCTTCCATCATTTCATCGGAGGTGTTTCTGTGTTTCCCCTGGCCGAAGCCAGTCCATTGCGGCGGGTTGAACGAGTAGACTCGTTCTCGTTACTGCCAAATTATATTATCAGTGGGTCATTTATTTGACTTCATGACCGGGGACAGCACTCCAGAGGATGGGGCTGACGAGGACGATCTCGACGGATCGGTCGAGATGGACGACTTCGAGTTGTATGGGTCGCCGGCGCCGACGTCGAACGGTGTCTCGAATGCCATCGAGAAGCTCGACCGGAGCGAACCGGAACGGTACCTGATCGAGTGGGCTGGCGAGACGATGGATTACGAGGCTGCCTACGAGGTGACGACAATCGGGTTCGGTCGTGGTGGACGTCCGATTCTGGAGATCGAGGGACGCCGAGGAGGGGAGTACCTGATCGACTCCAATCCTGCAGGGAAGCCGCGCGTGGAGTATCATCCACCGAACGGTAGTCCACAAGAGGAACGGCTGACGATGATCCAGATATACGATACCAAGTTCGAGTGGAAGAATTGGGTCAAGCAGCGGCTCGGCCTCTGAGGTGCTTACAAGTCTACATGGTCGAGAACATCGAAACTCGGTGTCCCGAGTGCGGCAAGCAACTGAAGGTGAGTACGCACAATCAAGCGACCGGGTACGACTGCCCGAACTGCGGCTACAGCATCTACTGATTCGAGTATGGTCGAATATCCACCGGAAGAACCACAGGAAGTATGCGCCATCTGCGGCGAACCGTTCGAGAGCTACGACCCCAACTTCGCAGCGAACTACGCGAACCTCGTCTGCGAAGCGTGCGACGAACGTGCAGTGACAGAGGAGGCTGCTCGCCCAAAACACGGGAACGAATATCTCGACCGAGATTCCATCGTCGAGAAGGAAGACGGGACGAATGCGATACGACTCGACCCAGACGTTGGCGATAATCCCGTCTTCATCGATGGCGAGAAGTGCTGGCGACGATACCGATTCGGCGGATGGATCACGCGTCGCGACGACCACGACTGCAGTTCGATCGAAGAGTTCCACGAGAAGCACAGGGACGACTTCTGAATCGATGACCCCTGAAAAGACTACCTCGACCAGCATCACCGATCACTCCGGGCTTGCGGAGCAGTTCCTTCGTGTATACGAGAACTTCGTCGACGAGTTCTCTCGCCGTGACGTCCCGGTTCATCTCTCTAATGTCGCTAGAGAAGGGAAATACCTGAAGGGGAAGAAGCTCGGACAGCATCCAGAGCGGTTCGTCGAGCAGTATCTCATCTGGCCGACGCTGGAACTCCTCGACTACGAGTTCTGGGCACAACCGTATGGCTACCCGAAATGGGACAAGACACGTCCAGACTTCGCGATCAAGAACTTCGACTGTGGCCTGGACTGTGCCGTCATCGGCGAGGTGAAGACTCCGAACAAATTCGAATACGGCAAAGAGCAGATGGAAGACTACCTGAAGAGCGACTTGGGGGAAGCCACGGTCGGGATTACTACCGATGGAGTGCGGTGGAATATCGAAGCAAGGCCCGAGAAGTCTCCTGAAATCCTGGAAGTCGTCGACGTGAACTTCCACGACGTCGTCCGGAAACTCCCCAGCCGACACGAAGAACGGGAGTCGTACCCGAGTCACCGTACACGACAGGAGATGGAGATGGTTGAGTCGCTTGAACGGGACACAGTTGAGGCGGGCGTCTCTGAGGCACTCACGATGGCTACTGAGAATTAGATCTCATGGGGCCTGAAATTTTGTTCATTCCGAGCTGATGCTTGGCATTTGGGCTCCTGAGTGCCCGACAAGGAACCAAGGGAAAACCTATTACCAATCGCGTTAGTTGCCCTTTTCAACATGAATTCGGAGATACATTCGATGACCTATTCACCTGTCTCTCCTGATCTCGACAATGCAAATCAATGGAAGGAATCCGTTGGCGGGGACGTCGACGAGGACTTGGAACTCTTCGAACGGTACATCCAACAGGTCGTGGTGAAAACCGACATAGCTGACGTTACGCGTGGCGACTTCGTCACTTCAGATACGGATTCAGAAGAGTGGCTAGAAACGGCGAGAACGACCGATTTTGATGATTCTCCTGACGACTTTGAGGCAGCATCGAAGGCGCTAGCCGAAGAGTTGAATTCACAGATACACCCTCGAGCAAACGATGGCGTCTTGTTTATCATCCAAGCCACGATTTCTGGAGAGACTCTTCTCGACGATGACGAACACCAGATTGTCTCGATTCTCAAGCTGGATCTAGTTGAGGAACAACGACTGAAACTGGCAGACGATCGAGGTATCGAAGAACTGGACTTGGAGGACATATTCCCTGAACCGAAAGAGCTGCAGAAGGGCCTCATCTATCCGATTGTGCAGTCGGAAGGCTATCGACTTCCTGGCGATGTCAAATTCTATCAGTCCGGCTCTGTCTCTGACTATTTCCACGAGTTCCTCCAATGTGATATAGAGGAGGGCTCTCTGGAGCAGGCGAAGAACGTGTTCGAGGTAGTGAGTGAATTAAAGAAGGAGCATACAGGGCAGAGTGCTGACGGGGCTGATACTTCACGCTTTAGAGACCTGAAAGACCGCACAGACTCGGGTATCGTCGGAATCGATGAAGTGACCGAGGTGGCGAGCGACATCGTCGGTCGGGAAGTTTCACGGGATGAGTTGGCAGATCGCCTCGGGGTCGACAATCCAGATTCTCTCGCCATTGATACAGAGAACCTGCCAAGTACAGTGAAGTACGAGGTCGACAAACAGATACGCGTCCGCTTCCCGTCGACTGCGGAGGACATGGTTGAAAAGGAAGAGAGCGACGATGGGGTAACCGTGACAATACGCGGAACTGAACTCGACACGGAAGTACTAGACAGCTAATGTTGTCTGGCTTGGAATCGTCTATCGACCGACTTCAGGATGACTGGGCAACCGAGGTCGTTGGCCGTCGTCTGAAAATCGAAGACGACATCTCCGCCGAGGCAGTCGGCTCAGTCTTCGATACTGTCGAGAATATACGCGAGTTTATTGATGGTCGTAACCTGATTTTTGAACTTGCGCATCAGGCCGATTCGTTCGACTATCAAGTTCTCTGGGAAACTTCGGGCGACGTAACGATTACCGACGTATCCGACAATGGCGCAGATGCGGATCGGTTATTTGCTCAAGATGAGGCTCAGGCTGCTATCCAATCGCTTCGGAATGGGTCGGTATCCTCCAGAGCTGACCTCGAGGAAGGTATCCGTTCGTTGGTAGAGACTAGTTCCGTCGACTGCCAATTTCAATACATGGTCGACGGATCGCACATCGACGAGTACGTTCAGAGCCAACTTGACCAAAGTTGTTGCGCGAGCTACTACTTCGAGAAGTCCGACCTAATCAGTGACATTCAGGATGCCACGTTCGCGGAACTAAAGGCTGTCTTCTATTGTGATGAGGGCAAGCGGTTATTCATTATCCGGAATTTGGATCAGGCGGTTTCAGGCCCCGAAGTGGGGTACTTCCCCCCGGGGCGTCTTGGCGAACCCGATCTGGAGTCCTTCTTCCAGCGGGACTCGTACATCAGCGACCAGCATCAGCGAATTCGCCGGGAATGCGCCATCGACCACTTTGACGACCAGTACCTCCCCCCAGATTACACGAAACTTGACTCCTCTTCCCAGTCCGAGTTCGCAGCCCAACTTCGCTCCCTCTTACGTCCCTATCGACTAGCTTCTGGGATTCTGGGCGTCTCGAACGTTAGCCGAGTAACGGATGACGGATGGCAAGTTCGAATCAACGGTCGCCGAGTCATAGAATCGGATCTCATTCTGAATAGTGAGGAGGAGGGACTGACGCTCGAGGAAAGTGCTGTAGATGATGGATTAGCAGATGCTGACCAGGAGACTGTTGAGACCTTCACCGAACTTTTCAATTGGATATACAGCTCGCGAACGACCGATCGAATCTCTGTCTTCCGGAATATCGCCACTCTCTACTCGACGACTGTCTCCGGGATGATCACGGAGATCGGTGACATTGGAGAGAGCGTCAGGTCGAACTTCGAGTTCTACATCCGTGACAGCATCGAGGAATTCGTCGAAGTCCAGCAGGACGTCACGGAATACGTCTTCAACACGCATCGAGAGCTTTCTGACATTCGGAGAGGGCTGGCAAACAATCTGAATCGAGACCTGTTTCGAATGGTCGCATACGTGGCAATCACTTGGGCAGGGATAATCTCACAGCTGTCGAGTATCACAGCGATTCAAACCGCCCTGACTGCTTCTCTGATCCCTGTAATCGTGTATATCGCCCTGGGACTTCGAACGGCTTATAGTCTGAGTCAACAGTTCCAGGCCACGGAAGACGGTCGGGAACAATATTATTCGATGTACGAAAACCGAATTGACGAGAACACCTTCAACGGCATCAAAGAGGGCGACGGCAGCGAAGACATGAAGCGGCAGTTCAAGATCGACCTGTGGATTTACTACGTACTGTTCACGGTCATGCTCGGTCTCTGCGCATACGCCATCATAGACCTGACGTGGCTGGAGGGCCCCCTCACTGGAGTTATTGAATCCATCGTGAATTGAGAACCGTCTGCCGGCGCCACCAATCGACCACCATAGCAAACATCTGCGATCCCATACTCGAAATCCGCCTACTATATCTGCCACCGTAGAGGCTGTTGTGAACAGCTGGAAATGAGCATCGTAACAACGTTACTCTCTGGCGCTGTCGGCGGTCTCGTCGCCACTCTCGGTGCGAAGGGAATTTGGCGGTTCATTTCTCGTCCCGAACTTGAATTCACATCGGGTGTTCTCAAGGAAGGAGAGTCGCATCCAGAGGAGTCGATGGCGTGGGGTCAATACCGAGTGGAAATCTCGAATACAGGGCGGTCGGTCGCCTCTAATTGCAAACCCCGGATTCGGCTCGTTGGCCTTCGTGAGACGACCGAGAAAGAGCCTGACTTCGGCCCAGATGGGCACGAGTTCCACGATGTCACTGTCCAGGAGAGATACGTCATCGATTTGGTTCCGACTTGGAATGAGTCGGAGTCACCAACGAGGATTGACTTGAACCGTGGAGAATCCGCCCAGTTTGACCTGTTCTACGTACATTCCGAGGCTGCCCCACCAAACGGAAGTGATACTGATATTCGGTTCGGGGATCGGAAGCCATCCGATGAGATCGAAGAGACAGGAGAGATCTGGGAAACGGAGCCAATTCGGGTTGAAACGTCTCATCAGGGAGATTTCTCTCGTCCCGTCGTAGAGACGAATCCGGAACTGAAGAAAGAGGTCTTCGACGAGATCGAGTGGACTGAACAGAGCGTCGACGTCACTTCGGCAGATACCAAGAAATTAGAAGGTGAGTTGGATTTCGTCTGGGATGACGTCATCCCAGAGGTGAGCGTTCGTCAGTAGTCGCTCAGGCGGGATTCCAGAATATTCCTGTAGGTGTCGTCACCGGTGGCGTCGGCCAGCCCTTCACACAGCTCGCGGAGGTCGTCGGTGATCTCCCACTCGCTGAGATATTCAGAGACGGACTTGCCGTGTTCCCAGCGGTAGCGGAGGAATTGGGCTTTGTCGAGGTCGGTGAGTTCCTCGTCGCCGTCGACGCGTGACTGGATGTAGGCGGTGCGCTTCTCGTCGTCCCAGGTTCCGAGTTTAAAGCCATCGTCCATCCGATAGAGACGCATATCTTCCATCCGCTCGGGCGTAGCGTTCGTCCCGCGACAGAGCTTGTTGAGGTCGTCGTAGGATGCGTCAGGGGTCTCCAGCAGGTCAAGGAATACGTCGATCTCGCCGATGTCGCTACCATGCTGGATGACACCGTAGATCTCGTCAACGACCTCCTTGGCAGTCATCGTCTCGCCCGCGCGTTCAACTTCGCCATGATGCTTCGAGTATTCGTGGAAACATCGCCCCATCTCAACGACACCTATGTCGCCACGTGAGAGGTCACGGTTCTCTTCGAGACGCTGCCGTGTCTTTTGAGCCGTCCGATAGATATTCCGGCGAAGTCTATTCCACGAAATCTGTTGACGGGTCTTGGCTGGACGAGCCACGATAATTATGTCGAACGATACTGCGTCTCCTTCTGTGAGCTTATACGTCGCCCTGTTTGTGTCCGCTGTTACTGGATATGTGGCAGTGACCTCAAACCCTACGTCACATAGTGCTTCAAGCAATTCGCCCCATGATTCCACATTACTGTGATGGTATGTGAACGCGAGAACACCATCCTGTTTGAGGGCATCGTGAACTACCGAGAAGGATTGGCGCAATTCCTCCTCAAAGTCTTCTTCTGTTTTCCCTTCTGCTGGATTAGTTACAATGCTCTCTGCTCTTGGCGTGGATTCCTGCTCAAAGCCATCATATTGTAATAGCTGCCGTTGCCATACATAAAAGAAGTTAGATAATTCAGAATATATGACGTTGTTGTAGTATGGTGGGTCGGTTAAAACCGCATCAAATTCATCTTCGAAGTCAAGGTCACGAGCATCGCCGCGGTGAAGTTCAAAGTTCTCACCTACCGGCTGACTGAACGGCTCTGTTTTCTCTGTAGAACCATCTACAATATGACGCTCAACAGGCTCCTTTGCCCATTCAACACCAGCAATGATTTTGTCCCACGATTTTTTGAAGGTACCTCTACCGAATTTTGTCCCCCACGCGTGGTTCTCTACGAATTCTTTAGAGGGTTTGAAATAATTCCCTCTGAATATCCCCTCTATCTTGTGACCTTGGAGATTGTAGATGGTGAAAGTGTTATTGAACATCAATGAATCAGAGAACGCTAAGAGAAGATACTCACGAGCGTTTTCATCTTCGACACCGTCAATGGCCTCCAATAATTTCGAAAGACAGAGAAGCTGACGGTCATTGAATAAGTCAGACCACTTCTCGTACCCGTATCGAAGTAGATTATGCCCGCCACCTACACTTTCCTCGAATGCCGCACTATCTGTTTTAATTCCCAGTGGTATCTCGGATGATGGAACATATGACTTAAGCTCAGGACTTTCGTCCCATTCGTCCGAGGCTTCTTTATATCGCTCAATATCCATCTCTTCAGCTTGCTTATAGCCTTTCACCTCGCTACGATCCAACCCACGGTCATCGCAGTGACCGCAATAGTACTCTAACGCGTAAATGCGAGGTTTCAGTCCGTCTTGTTCATTTACTGCATCCATCACCGCATAACGCTGACCGCATTCATCACAAGAGTAATCAGCTCCATCAACGTTCCCTTGGGCAGGGGTAAACTCAAACTTGCAGTCCGGACATGTACAAGGATCTCGCCATTCATCTACTAAGAATATGGACTCACAGTCTGGACAGAGTACATTATATTTATCACTATTGTCATATCTCCCCTTGGCAACCCGGTAGTCTTTGAATAGAGAAACGGTTTCTCCGCATGATGTACAATCAAGTTCGTTCACCCACATATAATACATCACATCTGCTGACTTTTCACACCCCGGGCAGCTAGTGCTATAATAGTAGTCCATCGACTCATGGACTTCTTGTTTAACCTCCTCATAGGCAGAATTCAAATCTTCAAGATCAGTGCTACCTGCCTCCAGTTCTTTCTTTGTCACAAACCAAGCGACTGGGTTTAGGTCGTTACCGACGACAGAGGCACCGAACCGCGATGCTTCCATGAGTGATGTGCCGCCACCCATGAACGGGTCTAAGACTTTCTTATCATCTACACGAACGTCCTTATGATAGAGTTCCCACAGACTTGTCGAGTCAGACAAGTCAACTTGGTTTAAAATCTCTTCAACTTCATCACGACCCGCACCAAAATCAGCAAGTGTTCCGTTTTTCCCTGTATCAACGATTGATATTGCATCTGAATCATCCAGAAGGGAATATAAGCAGATCGTACGAAAGACGCTCCCGAGTCTACGAGCCCACCACTTATGCATCGTCGAGAGGGGCCGATAGTAACGCTTGGCTCTATTTTCCCGGTCAACTATCTCGTTAACTTGTTCAATCGGGTACCCACGCTCAATTGGCAGCGTCTTCCGTTCTCTCCCCTCACCCTGCCCGATTTCCTTAGACATTGATTGTCTCCTACGTGTTCTCGGGAGGGTTGTATAGCTTTCCGCTCCCGGCTGGTGGGGACGCGTCCACAATCTGAAGAGCCATCTTCGAGAAGACTCCCTATGAGCAAGGTCGAAATCACGGAGGAGTGGTTCAGTAGCCTGTCGTCTAACAGGAAGGGAGAGATGGGTGAGGGAATTGCGAAGACGCACCTCCGTTCGGTCGTCGAAGAGCGCCCGCAGGTATTGTTCCCCGCTTTCGAGTCGGTAAGCCTGTCGTCGATCTACACGCAGGTTCGTCATCGCCGGCACTTAACGTACGAGGACGTCCACCAGGACGGGTCGACCGAGCGCATCCAGTGGCAGGCCGACTTGACGATTCGACTCAGCAACCTCTACTCGGATTCCGACCGCGAGGTCTCGCGGACGATCGCACTCGAAGTGAAGACCGGACAGTACGCCCAGTTGGAACGCGACCAGCAGAAGGTGATGGGGATAGTCAACGAGAACGACGACTATCTCGTCCTCAGGGCGAACGTTCGATTCGACGCGGACTCGGTCGCCGAGATTCAGTATGCCACGCTGGAACCCGCTCCGTCGACGAAAGCAGGGTATCGGTTGAGTTCCTACGACCTCTAAGTTCGAGACGAGAAGCTTACCACCCGCTCACACAGAATCGAATTCCTGGTCGCTATACGGAGGCATCGGTGTTGGGTATCCCCGAGTCTTCAGTCAGGTGTTGCGGGCCTGATTTCGGACAGTGGCTGTCTTTCAGCGGTTTCTAGACTCCATCGTCGCTTCGCAAAATCAACGATGTCGTCTAACTGTTCCCCGATTTGATCTTCTCCCCACTCCTTGTTCTCTCGGGCAATCTCTCTGGTTATCGTGAAGTCGGAGTTCAAGTAGTCGGAATCGTTCTCTTCGTCATCGTCCATCCGGCTCCGCTTCTTCGGGTACGGCAGGTTCTTCCAGCCGGAATTTCGCGGCCCCGTCGTCAGCGTGAGATTGCCGAGGCTGTGCTTTACCTCTTCGTGGACTTCTTCCTCCTCTTCGCTCAGTTCGAGTTTCTGAGTATCGTTCGGCCAGATGTGGTCGAGCGTGTACTCGTTTCCAGCGTTGTCTGCTGCCTTCTCGATACTCGACACGTCGCCACCCTTTGCCTCATCCCTCCGATAGAGTTCGTACGAATACAGGAGGTATCTAAGATCCTTGTACCGGAGCGAATTGTACGCGTTCTGGTTCCGGAGCGTCCCCTCGAAGTCGTTTTCCTTCGACCGAATGCAGTCTTTCAACTCCTCAATTATCCACGTGGCATCTTTATCCCCTGTTCCAATATCGTTAGCAACGGAATAGAAGCGATTCCGACCGGTATCGGAACGGCTGACAGTCGTGTAAATCCGGAAAGACGCCACCTCGATCAGTTGAAGCATCTCGTAGAGTTCGTCTTCCGAGATGCTGCCGCTATCGTACTCATCCCAAATCGCCAATAGAATTGGATAGAAGTTCCCGAGTCTGTCGAGAGCGAAGATTTTCCGCAGTTCCCAGTCAATGTCGGGATTGTACTCTCCGTCCTGCCCGTACGATCCGATTGTCTCCATATGCGAATAATAGTCGCGGAGACTCTTGGTGTACGAGTCAATTTCATCCGGGCAGTCCCGTGGGTACGAGTCGTAGATCGAGAGGTCGTTCTCCTCGTGAAGATTGGTGAAATGCCATTTCAATGCCCCCAGATAGACTGTCGCCCCCGAGCGGAGGGTTTTGTTCCGACGGTTCGTCTCCTGACGAAGATAGCTGCTGTTCACCGTCGAGTTGATAGTCGAGATGTAGTGGTACCGCTGGATTTGATCCTCACCAATATCGGAGACACGGTCGGTTTCGAGGATGTCTTGCATCCACCGATAAATGCGTCCAAACCGCTTTTGGACACCGTTGACGCTGACTCCTGAATGAGGATTCTCTCCCTGAGTGAGGTACACCTTGTGCATCAGAAAACTCTTCGTCTTATCCAGATTGCTCAGACCGATCCCGCGGTCGTTTATCGACTCGAATATCAGGGTGGCTTGCTCGGAATTGTCGACGGTGTACACAATGAAATTGAGCGATCGGATAGCGGAAAGCAGCTCATCGAGGTGGCTGATGAACTGTCCGTGCGAAAGCTCCTCTTGCCGTTCCTTCAACTCCTCTCGATAGAACCTATAGGCTTGTATCAATCTGTCCTGGGATGGGGTCTCAGTCGCCGTCTCGTCAATATCTTCTTCCAAAATGCCTTCAAGCGTATCGTTGTCGTCGTCTTGGAGTCGCAGCTTGCACCGACTCTCCCTATTAGCCAGCCTGATTTTCCAATCTCTCAAAAACCTCTTCCTGCTCAATTCGACGCTTTCCTCTGTATGGTTCCCACTCTCCTCCTCCGGTGCCTCTTCTGAGCTGATTGTTGTGTAGACCGAGTCTATTGCCTTTGTCAGTATAATGAGGGTTGTGAATCGCTGTTGTCCATCGACGATTGCATAATTCCGGTACTGATTGGTACCCTCTTCAGTCAAGATCGGGGTTGGCTCTTCCTTGCAGATGACCGTACCCATGTAGTGTTCCCGATCATTCTTAGCCATGTTAGACAGGTCGTTCCAAAGATCGGCCCATTCCGATCTCTCCCAAGAATAGAACCGCTGATACCGAGGAACGTGAAATACATTCTCGTCGAATAATTCATCAAACGTATAATCGGTGTTGCCGAGTTCTTCGACTATGTTTTTCCCCGAACTCGTGGCGTCCATGTCACCAACAAAACCTCTTCCGCAACTTAACGTTTGGTAGCACATGAAGGCAAAATAGGTGGCGAACGCTATCTGTTGTTCTGCAATCTAGTGAGGTCTTAGAACCGTTCCTGGGGATACCCATTCCACTCCCCCTTGTAGACAATCACTCGACCTTGATTCCCCATCTCGTGAAGAGTCATCTCTTGTTCTCTGTCGTGCCCGACCTCCACTTGGAACGTATCGTCGTTACCGTACGTCTCTGCGCTATCCGTGTGTACTTCGGCGAGATACAGACCACTGTATTCCCCAACAACAACGCGTTCGCTCCCGTTTACCCAACCCAGATCTGGAATTTGTAACACGCTCCCCGGCTCGGTGATATGATCGACGAAGGTCTGACCCTGGGCATCAAGTCCGGCCACCCTCCCTGTGTACCCGTAGGCGTCCGTGTGAATCGCTTTGAGTTGACGACTGTCGATCGACTGCGCCTCGGCCACGTCTATACGGAGTCCGGCATGACTTCGCGTCGACGTCGAAGCCGAGTATCCATGAAGCTCCAACGCTCGTGCGATGTGTTCCTGCATCGAAAACGAATAGCTATCCAAATCTGGAAGCCATACTCCGCTATCGTCTACTGAAAACAGATCGTCGCTCTGGAGCATGGATGCGACGACGGTCGCGATCTCTTGAGTCATTGCCTATACTCTCGAAGAACACTAGTAACAGTCTTTCTCCGCCAAGAACAACTCTTTCCGATATTCTATGCATCTCCTGCATCTAGCCGATCTAGGCGGAAGTTCTATGTACTGCTATCTCCTTAGCGATAGCTAGAAGCTAGACTGCCGGCGCGGACTAGGAGGCAATACCAACAATGATCGAATTAATGGACGCCACGGCTGCGAAGATCGTCTTGGCAGTGCAGCGTGGTGATTCTATCAATCGCGTTGCGAACAAAATCGGGGTCTCGTACTCGTGGGTGTACGACTGGATCGAGCGGTTAGAAGATACTGAAGTTATCGCTACCACCGATAGTGGAATCCAGATCGTCGACCACGAGATGCGCCAGCAGTACGCCGAGATGATGGCTGCGTTGTACAGCCGCGACGCCATCTCCCAGGAGGACGCGTACGTCATCCCGCACTTCGCCGGCATGGAGTTCGCGTACACGGAGATCGACGCTGCGTACGTCTGGACGCACGGGGGCTACCAGATCGCCCGGGGTCACGACGACTACCCGGTGTTCATCGAAGTCCACGACCGTGACGTCGAACGCTGGATCGCGTTCTTCCAGCAGTTCGGCGTCGACACGACGATCAACGAGCGCCCAGACGCCAGCGATGTCGACGGGAACGTCCACTACGTGTTGTTTCCGAAGACCGACGGCATCGACGCCGAATGGGTCGACGGCAATCCCGTGATTCAGTTGGACGACGCCGTCGACCAGATGATGGAGAACCGCCCGTCATACGAGCCCGCCTTGGAGATCATCGCCGACGAGTACGACAGGGACATCGACGCGTCGCACCACAGCGCGATGAGCGCGGACTAACGGAGCCGATGGAATGAGTCTCCCCGAGCGTCAATCCGAACTCGTCGACACACATCGCGCGGTACGGGACGCCGAACTGCCGTACGTTCTCGTCGGTGGCTGGGCGGTCTCGGCGTTCCAGACGCGGTTCACGACGGACATCGACACCGTGATTCCGGACACGGCACTCGATGAGTACGACTCGCTCCTTCGCGACCTCGGATACGAGAAGCAGTTCGAGAAGGACGTCTCGAACGAGTACGAAGGCCGGATGATCCAGTACACGAAGCAGGTCGGGGATAACGAAGTCAAGTTCGAGGCACTCGTCGACGCGATGGGTTGCCGACAGACGGACGCCGAGTGGTCGTATCGCTATCTCCACGAACACAGCACCGTCGAATCGCTCGACGTCGCCGAAGACCTCGATGGTCGAATCCCGGAGCCAGCCCTCCTCTTCGCGATGAAACTCCATAGCGGCCGGAAAGCCGACACCCGCGACCTCGTCGTCATCAGCACGCGTGCGGAGTTCGACCGTATCGAACGGCACGTCCATCGGGGCGACCCGGAGAAGCTCGATGGTCAGATCGAGATGGTGCTGGATCGACTCCAGCAGGACGGCTTCGAAGACTCGTTCAAGGGAGTCTTCCGGCAGGAAGAGCTGCCAGCGGATGCGGTCGACGACCTCGTCTCGTTCTTGTCCGAGCAGCGAGACCAACTTCGGTAAGATTCCTGGCGCCGTCTCGCGAAACAACTGAATGTTCGACGATTGCTGACCACAGTACTTAAGCGAATAACATACGGTGTCTATGACATCAAATGGCCAGCACGGAATCTCTCTCGCGAACAATCGCGGACACCGTCACGATAAGCCGCGAACTCCGAGAGGAAGGCGAGATCGACGGCCAAGTCAAGCTCTACAACGTTGAAGACGAGGACGAGTTCGAGGCCGACGCGTCCACGTTCTTCGACCGGACGCTGATGACGCAGGGGCTCCGCGAGGGGTTCGTCGACCTCCGAGACACGCTCCGCGGGGACGAGAACTACGGCACGCACATTCTCTATGGGCCGTACGGGAGCGGGAAGTCCCACCAGATGGTTGCGATGTATCACTGCTTCGCCTCTCCCGACGCCGCCGGCGAATTCGGCGACCGCCATGTCGACGGCTTCGCCGACGCATTGCCCGAGGCGGAGAACTCTGACGCAGTCACCGTCTCACTCCAGCAGCGCCAGCCGGACTTCCTCTGGGAGCCGTTCTTCGATGTCCTCGACTACGAGCCAACGGAGAGCGACCTCGACCCGTACCCGGATATGGAGACGAT
Organism: Halorubellus salinus; assembly: GCF_020567525.1. Lineage (GTDB taxonomy): Archaea > Halobacteriota > Halobacteria > Halobacteriales > Natrialbaceae > Halorubellus > Halorubellus salinus. The sequence continues at coordinate 419,849 of NZ_JAJCVI010000001.1, read as the reverse complement.
TCAGGAGGCAGTCGGCGATCGAACGATTGCGTACCTGATGGACGAACTCGAGGACTGGTTCGAGCCACTCAGCGGTGACCGCAAGAAGCGCAACCGCGGGTTCCTGCAGGCGCTTCTCGAAACTGCCGACCTCGACGACAGCGACGTCTTCGCCATCGTCTCCGTCCTCCGAAAGGGCTCGCAGGTTCACAATATTCTCGACCGCGAAAGCGCCTCCGAGGTTAACATGAGTAGCAAAGTGAGCAAGCAGGAGGTCATCCGCCACCGTCTCATCGACGACATCGATGAGAGTGCGGTCGAGGAGATTGTCTCGGGGTACGTGGACGCGTACGCCGACAACGACCACGTTCCCGACTCCGACATCCCGAGCGACCTCGCGGGAAAGATGCGCGATACCTACCCGTTCCATCCAGTCCTCCTGAATGCGCTCGAAACTCGCTACTACGCGGACGAGGGCAACCAGAACACGCGGGGGATGATCTATCTTTTCTCGAAGATTCTGACGACGGCTGCTGACCCCGAAGCCGAACCTGATGACGAGGACGCAGCACGGCTCATCGAAGAGACCGACCTCGTCACACACGGTGACATCGACGCCGTCCTGTTCGACGACGAGCTGACGCGGATCAACATCGACCGGCCGAGCGTCTGTATCGACGACATTCGGAACCGGGTTGACCCGGAGAAGCTCCCGTACGGCCGACGTATCCTCAACACGATCCTGCTCTACAGCCTGAAACCCGACGAGAGTGAGGGTGCAAGCGACTCCGACATCGTGATGGGCACGTACCAGACGGGCGACCTCGTCTCGGACATCATCCTCAACCGCGAGCAGCTCTACGGCGTCGCGTGGTACCTCCACAAACTCAACGGCAAGTACGCAATCCGGGATCGACAGAACCCGAACGCACTCATCCAGAACAAGGCAGAGGACGTCGACGAGAAGATCGCTCTCGGACAGATCGCCGATACCGTCGAGCAGGTATTCGGGAACGACGCGTACCCGGTCGGATTCACCGACGGCGACCTCAAGCAGGTACCCGACAGCCGGGAGGTCAAGGTCGTTGTCAAAGCGAACGAGTGGACACAGGACGAGGTCAAGACCGTCATCAAGAACGCCGACGGGAGTCCAGGACGCGAGTGGCGAAACACTCTCGTGTTCATCCAACCCAGCGGCGACAAGAAGATCGAATCGGGGACGGGATTCATCGAGAAGGCTCGGTACATCGAAGGAGCCGAACGCGTCCTCGACGACGAATCCCTCGACGACGAAATCCGTTCTTCGGTCAAGCGACAGCGCGAGGACGAGCGGCGCGAACTCCGCGACCGGATCGAACTCGCGTACGGGGAGATTCTCGATGGCGATGATCTCCTCAATGAGTTCGACTTGGCCGCCGAGATGGATCTCGACGTGTTCGTCTCTGAGGGTGAACCCCTCAACGCCGGCGACATAGGAGACAGCGTTTCCGCTGAAGGCATCGACCTCCAGCGCCACGTCTGGGACATCGTCGAAGACCTCCTCGACCGGCGGGGGGAGGCCAGTATCGAGGACATTTACGAGCAGTTCCTCCGCCACCCCACCTACCCCATCCCGGGCAGCCCGACAGACGTATTGGATGCAGCAGTCGATGCACTCGAAGACAAGCCCGTGGTCACACATGGCTCGAACGGGTTCTCCGACTCGCTTGCGGGGAGTTCGCTTGACACGATGATACTCCACGAGCGTGACGTCCAGCGGTGGACTGCCGAGGACGTCGAACAGGAACTCCGCAAACGATTCGGTAGCGGTACCAAGTCCATCGACATCGGGAACTTCGAACTCGAACTCCTCGAGGATACGGAGATTTGGCTCGAGGGCGATGGGCACGACACAGTGATGACGGCCGCAGGTCGACTCGCCCAAGACGACCAGTACGTCCTCTACAGCGGCACCGACATCGTGACGAAGGCTCAATCCGACGCAACGATACGCGACATCTCGGAGGCCGAGCGTATCGGCACGTCGGAAGTCCGAGATCGAATCCGGCAGACGCTAGAGGAAAACGGTCGAGCCATCACCCACCGAATACTCGAAGAAGTCCGGCAGGACGAAACGGTCTACCTCTCCGAAGACGACACCGATCGATCGTTCCGTGAAGCGGTCACGGACTTCCTCGTCGACGAGTATCTCATCGATGCAGATCGTGAGTACAAGGACGGCCTTGGTGACCGCGACCCGACTGATGTTACGCTCGTGCCAACTGTGCCGTCCGATGTCGGTGACGAGATTCTCGAGTACATCGCTGGACTCGACGGCGACGACAAATTCACGGTTGGGAGTGTCGCAGAGCGGTTCGACTCGTCTGTGTCCGAAGATGCCGTCCAGACGTTCCTCCTCCAGAACCTTGGTCGTGAAGCCGATCCCGAGTACGTTGTCGGTTCTGGGGCCTCAGATGGTGCGGGCGATCCGTCGCGCTGGTCACCGGGATACGAGTTCCGCGTCCCGAGTGGAGGCTGGCGATTCAAGTTCGACGGCGACGACGTTGCGGGGTTGCGTCGCAAGTGGCGTAAAGACGAGCAGACGGGCGAAGTCACCTACGGTGAAGTCAGGTTCGTCCTGAGCAACCGAATGGGAATCCCGGGCCCGCTGCAAGGCACAGCGAATGTTAAGGAGACTATGACCAAGCTGACGCTCGAATCCGGTGAAGACTACACGAAGATTCGCGACCTGTTCGAGAGAATGCCCGAGGAGGCATCGAACATCTCCGTTGAAATCAACTTCGAGTAACGATGGTCGAACACGGAAAACTATCTGGCGAGTACAACATTGTCGACGAGGACGAGTACGATCTCTTCGACCACCAAGTCCCAATTGAGGAGTTCCAAAACATGCTCCGCGAAGATGACGTGCCCGATGAGGTATGCGTCGTTGGACTCGACGGCATCTTTGGTGATGACGACGCCGTGAGTGAGCTGTCGAAGCTGATGGATCGGCAGGCGAATACCCTCGAAAACCGCCGTCCGCTTCCGGCGATTCAGTTCGCAGTCGAAGGAACGTTCCAGCGCCGGCAACGGGACTTCGAGTTACAGACCGGCGGCGACCTCTACCGGTTGAGCCGTATTTTCGGGCCACAAATCGAGCGTCGAAGCAGTGGTTGGCTCACAGCTCCCTTCTAAAGGGTCGCTTACAACAGCCGGAAGTCGTCCGCGACCGAAACGTCGACAGGAACGCCGTCTTCTCCACGCGTTACGAAGTACAGGTCGATACGTTCCTTGTGTTCTTCTCGGCGGAAAACCGGCACGCAGGTCGTTTTCTCGGGTGGATAATCCTTGCATTGTGTCTCGATCTGCCGACGCGTCCACTTGCCTCCCTGTTCGAGATCAGACCGCGACCGATACTGGTTCGACAAGGTGTCTGCCGCAGCGTTGACGACGCGTAGCGAAAACTCGTGGACATTGCTGAAGTCGAATGGGCCGTCGGGTTCGGTCAAACGACTCAGATCGGCTATTTCGTGCTGGTCGAGACATAGTGCGTGTTCCCCGACAGCTTTGAACAGTTCGAGGGCGGGATATACCTCTCCGAGTGCCTCGTACAGGTAGTCCCGGATACTGCCGTGGTACTCTTCGAGAGAGAATGCATCGGTCGCTGGGGAGACAACCTGTAAGTTTGCTCCTGTTTGCGAGACCGTCCGAGTCCGGGGTTCACCGAGTGGCGTCAGGAATCCCATCTGGGCAGTGTCCAGAAGATACGCGTAGCTGAAGAGGCGTGACCGTGACCCGCCGCTCTTCACCGGATCTTTGCCCTCGGCGTAGTACTTCGAGTCGAGGACAGCGAGCGTCTGGTCGCCTTCCTCAACGGCGTGATCCGGCTGATGGTACACCTGTGACTCCCTGTCGAATGGTTTGAGCGTCGGGGAACGAACCGCGGAGACGTTCTCGGTCTGATCGATGTAGTCGTTCGCTTTGATTGCGTCAAGTTCGTCCTCGATAGCGACCTGCGAGTATTGCTCGAACAGCGACTCCATATTGAGAACGTAGTCGACGACCAGTTCGCGGTCACCCTCCATTGCTGGCGTTCCCAGTGATGATGCAACCACCGCCTTTGCGACCTCGGTAGCCTGACGATAGTAGTGGCGCTGCTTCGGGAGGTCGTGCAACGAAAACCGCCTATACTCCGGAATTCGCCGGCGACCACTTGTCACGTCTAACTGCTCCAGGTGCCGTACCTCCTCATGTACCTGCGAGAAGATGTGGTAGTACGCCTGATGGTCGTACTTGTCCTCGTACTGCCGAAAGAGTCGCAGAAGGTGCGTGCCGGCGTAGTGGAGGAGCGAGTTGGCTGGGTTGTCGTAGTTGACCTCCTTCAGCAGGCAGTGCTGCTTTGCACGGCCCTCGGCCTGATTGAGGAGCGACTGCTCGATGTCGATGACGCCTCTGGGCTGTTCGAGATCGGCCCGCCGAGTCTCCAGTTGTCGAACGAACCCGTTTCGGTGGATGTTCTCTAGTCCGTTGAGGTAGTTGATCGCAAGTATCAGGAAGACGTCCTCTAAATCGACGTCCTCTGTTCGAAACTCGTCGAGTGGGATGCCGTGATACTCGATCGAGCGTTTACGACCGTGAACTGCCAGCAGCATATCGAAGATGTCGTCCCAATCGATCTTCGGCTCGATCCGGAGTTTCGACTGGGGGGTGAGGGTGACGATACCCACGTTGTCCCGCGCAGTCACGTGCATCACTGGGCCGTCGACTCGAACTTTGACGACCCGGTACTCCTTGTCTCGGTCGTCGAGCGACTCCTGAGTCTTCACGAAGACGTTGGCGGCCTCCTGCTCGAAGGAGGCGCGACGGAGCTGTTCGTCGATCGAGGGAGGACAGCCTTCGATCCGTATCTCACCTCGCTCCGGGACACTGAACGTGCCGGGCTTGTAGGTGTACGATTCGTCAGGGTCGGAGATGCTCATTGCTCGTAGGAACCCATCCGACGGCGCTCGGCCTCGAGTTCTCGGCTGGCGAGGTCGGCCGCCGGCGCGAGGTCGAACATCTCGAAGGACTTGTTGAGCGCCCGGTAATGCTCCTCGATCTGCTCGATTTGCGGGAACGCCGCCGAATTCAGTAGCCGGGGGACGATGAACGTGCGGAACGCCTGTCCGACGGCTTCCTCGGGTGCATCCATGTACAGACTCTCGTCCTGGAGGGCTTCGCGGAGGAATATGGTCACGTCACGGTAGTGCATCGGCCCGAAGCGCATGATCGGGCCGCGCGAGGCCTGCTCGGAGCCGTTGTTGATACCGTCGTAGTCGGCCTCGAAGAGTTCCAGCAGGTCGTCGTTGCCGAGGAGGGGGATGTCGCCGAGATTGCTCTCGAGCCAGCCTTCGAACAGAGACCGGCGGTCGTCGTCCTCGTACTCGTCGAGTTCGACCATCGCAAATCGACGCGTGATGGCATTGTCCAGCTCGTTGACCGTCCGGTCGGACATGTTCATCGTGCAGATGATGCTCACGTCCTCGTCCAGCTCGATGGTCTCGCCGTCGTCCGTTTCGATCAGCGTCTGATTGCGGTTTTCGATGGCGGTATAGAGCGGCCCGAAGATCTGTGAGATGTCGGCTCGCGTTATCTCGTCGAGGATGACTGCATAGGGGATATTGAAATCACGAGCGCGCTTGACACCCTCCGAGACGGCACCGAGTTCGGTCTCGTAGTTCAGAGACCGATAGCCCGAAGAACCGGTGAGGCTCGGCCCGATTCCGCCGATGATGTCCTTGGCTGTCCACGATGGCGTTGCCGTATGTAGTGAGTAGCCGACGCAGTGACGTAGTGCAAGTTGCTTCGCGAAGGTGGTCTTCCCAGTACCAGTCGGGCCGTAGAGGACGACTGGCTTGCCAGTCCGCAATGCGGTCTTGGCATTCCGTTCCACCTCATCGGGAACGAGGATACTCCCAGGGGTATCGTCGCCACGCGTGATGACGGTTCGCTTCAAGTCCTGTGAGGCCTTCCCCGACTCGAGGACTGCTCTGCGTATTTGTCCCACACCCTGATCGCCTTCGTGGTGGAGATCGAGTTGTTGCTCCCTAATGAGGTACTCCAAGACCTCGGCACTGTTGGCTCCCTCGATGGCTTCGACGACCCGATCATCTACGGCGCGGAGGACGTCGAGGTCGCCCTTCACGTCTTCGAGAGAATAGGATTCTTCCGATGAGCTACTCATTTGATAACTCTCTTTTCAGACTGAGGCATTAAAAACGTGCCTTCGGATTGATGCATGAAGACGGAACACCGGAACACCTCCGATTACATCACTATTGGGGACGACGCTACCGTCGGCGTGGGAACTTGGTCTTCGCTAATGGTTGGATAGAGAATGGCTCTTCAGCTACTGGGCTACGATTCAGGATTGTCTCTGTATTCTCAGCCGGTGTGTATGGACTCTCTCCACGCCCGAAGAAACTATTTGATACCCCTCAGACCATGGTGAATAATGGCAAAGACGGGGACTTTTGAACGAGAATATCGCTCCATTGACGACCTTGAGCCGCATCCTGTAAACGACACCGTCTACGGCGACCGTACGGAACCCGATGAGGGCTTCCTCGCGAGTATTGAGAAACACGGTATCATAGAACCAGTCGTAATCGACCCGAAGCCTAATCCTAGAGAAGATGACGACCGTGCGACCATTATTTCTGGCCACAGAAGAGTTGAGGCTGCCAAGCAACTCGGACTGGAGCGAGTCCCTGTTCGAACGAAGCAATACGAAACCGATCTTGACCGGCGCGAGCATCTGATTGAGTTCAACCGAGATCGGGACAAGACGTTCAGCCAGAAGATGCGCGAAGCAGAAGAGTTGGAACGAATCGAAAAGAGGCGGGCACAGCGTCGTCAAGGGACGCGTACCGACCTCGTGGAAAATCCATCACAAAGTGGCGAAGAGCCGCAGTGTTACTCTAGTGAGGACTACGGGAAGACCCGTGACAGAGTAGGTGAAAAGGCAGGGATTGGATCTGGTCGAACCTATGACAAGGCGAAAGAAGTGTGGGAAGCCGCAAGGGCGGGAGATACCGTCGCTCAGCACGAGATCGACAGACTCGATCGTGACGAACAGTCTATACACGGTGCGTATCAGAAGGTTCGCGGGCGGCTTGAACACGAAGAGACTGAAGATGTCGGAGACGACGGCGAACCGGGTGGAGCCGATGAGAAGTCGGACTCCTCCTCTGATAAGAACGAGGATAATCGAGAACAGGTTTCGACTGAGGACGTAGTTCTCTCCGCTCACGTTGGAGGTAATGACGAGGTCTTCCCAGAGATACTGGACTTGCACGTTGATACTGGAGCAACTGTGGCGGATGTCACCTACGGAAAGGGGGTGTTCTGGCGACAAGTCCGAACAGGAAAGTACGATTTTACTGCGACGGACATCGACCCTTCCAGATCGCCGAACTCCACGGAGGGTATCGACTGCCGTGACCTCCCGTACGACGACGCGTCGTTTGACTGCGTGGTGCTAGACCCGCCATATGCCGAGGGATTCTACGAGACACGTGACAAGCCTTCGGACAACGATTTCTGGATCAAAGACAGGTATGTCGGCGATCACGGAGAGCAGTCCGCAACGTATCACGAGGCAGTATTGGAGATGTATGCTACCGCTGGAAAGGAAGCGCACCGCGTATTGCGCGAAGGAGGCATCCTCATCACGAAACTGCAGGACGAAGTTAGTCGAAACGAGCAACGGCTCACACACATCGAGGTCACGGACATCTACGAAGAGATGGGGTTCCACACGAAGGACTTGTTTGTGGTCGTTCGACAGGATACCCCGACTGTAGGTAAAATGTATGAGCAACGCCGAGCGCGAAAGAACCACTCGTACTTTTTGATCTACGAGAAACGCACCGACGATTAAGTTCGGATGGACAACGCGTTTGTGTGTTCTCCCGGTAGAGGCCATATGCCGGAGTTCAGTCCTCTCCAGTGACCCCTGTTCACGGAGGGTTGAGACGACGAGGAGGAACGCTCCAAGTGCCATGCGGGGATATGAGGAACGGCTATGTTGTCCAGCCAGTAGCCCTATCATTTCGAATGGGTTATCAACAGTCTCAGAGGGGATGACGATTGTCGACTCGGTGGTTTGGGTACTGTAAGCGTGATGCCTGCGTCCCCACCAGAACCAATGTGGACTCAAACTGCGAGCACTCGCTCTTCACGGCCCGCCGTTTCTGAGATTGCGCAAACAATTTGGCAAATGAGAGAAATGTGTCTCTCAGATGGCGAGCGAGGACGACGACATCGAGCGACGGTCTCCCCATTCACTCTCACCACACCCCCAAAACGAAGAAATCTACGGTGATCGTAATCTCGAGAACGAGGAAGACACACCGTTTCTCGAGTCGATCCGCGAGAACGGCGTGTTGACCCCCGTCATCGTAGACGGGGCCAATCAAATCATCTCTGGTCACCGTCGCGTCGAGGCCTCCAAGCAGGTGGGGCTGGAAACCATCCCAATCACTGCTCGGGAGTTCGACTCCGACTTTGAACGTACCGAGCTGCTCGTCCATTCCAACCGACAGCGATCGAAGACTGTCTCCCAGAAACTCCGCGAGGCCGAAGCCCTCGAACGCGTCGAGCGCGAACGGGCACGGGAACGTCAAGGGGCACGAACTGACACCTCCTGTTCAGATGAACGGGAAGTGGACGACGGACTGACTCGAGATAGAGTCGCGGAGAAGGTCGGTTTCGGCTCAGGTTCGACGTACCACCGGGCGAAGACCGTCTGGGAGGCCCGCGAATCCGACGAAAAGACAGTGGCAGCGGTCGCCGAGGAACAACTCGGGCAATTGGACGAGGAGAAGCAGTCGATCAGCGCGGCCTACTCCGAGGTGAAAAACGCTCAAAACAGGGTGAACGAGTCCTCAAACGAAGACGAGTCCGAGCCGGCATCGAATGACCCAACCCGCTCGTCAGACCCACGCATAACGTTGTTACAGGGCGATGCGGGATCGCTTCCCATTGATGACGAGACAGTCGACGTTATCGTCACTTCCCCACCCTACAACCTTGGACACGAACGGTGGACAATGGGCTGGCGCTCGCTTCGCGAGGAGGGCGTCGGCTATTACGACGACCGTCCTGAAGACGAGTATCAGGACTGGCAGCAGCAAATCCTCTCCGAGTGCTACAGAGTGGCCCGCGAGGGCGCGTCTCTGTTCTACGTACACAAGGTACGGATCGATGGAGGCGAGGTAATCCACCCTGTGGAATGGCTCCGATCGCCGGCGAACCCCTGGTCGGTTCGACAGGAAATCGTCTGGAATCGCAAATCGACCCATAACCACGAACCGACGCTTTTCCGGCCACAGGATGCTCGCATCTACTGGCTGACGAAGGGTACGCCGGCAGTCCCCGACGAGGGTATTGATATGGATTCTGTGTGGGACATCTACGGGCCGCGGCCCGACACAGATCACCCAGCGCCGTTCCCCGAAGAGATTCCAGAGGCCTGTCTCGAAGCAGTGGCATCTGATGGCGACGTCGTGTTAGATCCGATGGGCGGGTCTATGACGACCTGTCGAGCCGCTTCCGATCTCGGATACCAGAGTATTGGTGTGGACACAAATCGTGACTACATCGTTGACGCCCAGCAGAAACAGAGCGATGGTTCGACCTGATAATTGGGTCTGCAGGCACCCGATCGAAACTTGAGTTAGGAGGCGCCGACTTGCTGGCGTCTTACGACGCGTCGGCCGGCTGACCACTCTCGGTCGGCAGTTCGAGTTTGGCTGCAGTGGCTTGATTGATGGTCTCTGCCACCTCTCTGAGGTCGTCTTCTTCGAGGGTCTCGACGGCCTGGCGAATGCTTCGCCGCAACACTTCTTGCTGGCTACGCTCCTCAAGAAGCCGCTCTGCATCGGCAATACCGTCGAGTTGCACGAGTTCATCGCTATCGACGCGGTAGTATCGGCGACCCTTCTCGTTGCCGCTGTGGCTAAACCATACTTCCTCGACGATAGTTCCGTCAGATACCTGTGTGGTCTGCGCCCGGTTTCGCTTGGTATGCTGGGCGATGACGAAGTCTCGATCAAACCGGTACTCGGGGTGCGTGTCCGTCAGGACTGCAACCCACTGCTTGTTGCCTGCACTCTTGCTAGCTTCGAGACTGTACTCATTCAAGTTTAGATCTGGACTCGCCATTGTTGATAGTTTGATCAGGGCGACGTCTCCGTCTCGCGGTGTTCTTCGACCGCTCTTTGCAATCGTTCCGGGAGGAATTCCGAGGCCACCCGTTCGATGTATTCGTCTACCACTTCGGATAGCGACTCAGAACAGGCCTGGAGAACCCGGTCTCGAGTGACGTTCTCGGCGGCGTTTAATTCTGCGCCGATATTGAAACGCGTCTCGGCAACGCTCTGTTGTATTCTCATACTCGATGCGTTCGCTGGCGACTCGATTCGAATGGGGACGGTGAACCTCCCCGACGGTGGGACGAGCGGTTCGTGACCGTCGGCTCGGAAGACCAACGTAGACTCTGGCAGTGGGAGAACCTTCGATAGGTATCCGTCACCACTCTCTTTGGCTTTCTGACGGGTGAGCGACTGCAGTTCATAGAGATACCGGTGATAGTCCCGTGCAATCCTCCGTACTGTACCGTCCGCTAGCCAGCCCGGGTTAAATTCTGAGATCGTCCGCAGCGGCTCTGCTTCGTCGACGAACTTCTGTAACCGTTCTGCGTCGGTCGGGACTCTCCTCGAGCGGTACACGTCGACCTCGATGTGGTCGGCCCACGGTCGAATCACGTCCGCGTACGTCCACGCGAGCCAGTATGCCTCTACGTCGCCGTTATCGACGACGTACAGTACTTCATACTCGAGGAGGTCGTTCCCGGCCAGCAACTCGTGTTCAGGCACGTTCACTGCAGTCGGGCGCGGCTCGACGACGTTCCCGGTGTCCGTCGTTTCGAACCCGTATTCTGAACCCGGGCTCTCTGTGAACTGCTGTGCAATTGCTGGCGTGGTCGTTCCATTCAATTCCTCCCAGTCGACGCGTCCGTGGACGTTCAGGGAGTCGCGAAGTTCATCGAGGAGTTGGATGTTCTCTGCGCCATTCTGCGAACTGTAGATGTTGAACCGGTCGTTTCGTTGTCGCTCCGCGATGAGTGCTCGGTGACTCATTTTGCACCACCTGCTTATCGAGTGCCACTTTTGTACGCGTTGCCTGACGGCCCTCCGAGGGTCTGAGACGACGGATTTATCAACTTCCCGTATCGGTCTGGATTGCTTCTCGTCCCCCTGTCCCCTCCTTGCTCTGCGATCCACCCTCTCGTAAGTAAGGAATGGAATCGATTGGTGCCCAGTCTACAACGAAGACGAGGATCACGTATAACTGGTCAATTTGCAGCACGCGGTGCAGCCTTTACTTCCCGCGAACTCTTTCGATGGGCCCGACAATGTCCACGCAATGTAAGGTCGATCGTGTCCGTGACGCGTACGGCCTTTCCAATCTCGAGGCACGCATCAGGCGCCGCCGTGAAAACGAAGATGCGAGCCTTCGAAGTCTGGAAGAGTTCCTGAATCAGTTGATCCTGCTTCGAGCGATGGAGAGTGTAGGGATGGCCGTCTTGGATGGGGAAGCCGAGAACTACTATCGGTTGTTGACCGACGAGGAGGTGACGGAGTCCGCTCGTCGAGAGGCCGAATCAGAACTCCAACAGGAGGGTCTTGACATCGAGCAAGTGACCGAAGACTTCGTTAGTTACCGCACGATCAAGAAGCATCTGAACGAGTGTCTCTGCATTTCGACAAGTCGCGAGTACGAACCCGATGTCGATAGCGAGCGAAAGCGGTTGTCGAAACTCGCCGCTCGAGTCAAGACGGTCGCCAGCAAGATATTGGATCGCTTGGAAGCGCACGAGGCCATCCACATAGAAGATCCACGTTTCAGCATCGACATCCACGTTCGATGTGGGAATTGCAACCGTCGTCACGACCTGCTCGAGTTCCTTCATGGGACTGGAGTTTGCCCATGTGTGGAAGGAGCAGTGCCCGGTCAAGAGAAGGAAGAACTGTAGTCAGTCAAAGCTAGATTTTGGATTGATTCTCCAGCCAGAACGCATGGAACAGTTCCTTCGCATTTAGACAGTGTCGTCGATTGTAATTCTGCAGCGGAGGCGGGTGAGCACTTATGTTTGTGAACGAGCAACGGCGGGCCCGCAATGACCACGGAGAGACCAGCAGATGGCAATCACGCATCCCTCACGGTGAGCGACATCGGCGGGATCCAGCAAGCCGCAATCGAGATGACACCAGGGTTGACGACGCTCGCTGGAGCAAACGCGACCAATCGCACTTCGCTCCTCCAGGCCCTGAACGAGACTCTCGGTGGGACTATGGGCTCGGTCAGACGGGGCGCTGGGGACGAACAGGCTCACGCCGAATTGACGGTGAACGACGAAACGTGCCGTCGAACACTCGCTCAGTGGGAGGGTTCCATCACACGGGGCGGGAGTCCGTATACGACCAACTCCACCATCGTCGATCTGTACGCGTCGTTGCTGGAGCGAAACGAGATTCGCCGACTGATTGAGAGCGGGGATTCGGCGTCGATCGACCGCAAGTTGCCGGATCTCTTGATGGCGCCGATCGACGTGGACGCTATTCAGGCCGAGATCGAGGAACGACAACAGCGTAAACGCACGATCGAGAACCAACTTGAGAAGATCGAGGCGAAAAAGGCGGAGCTTCCCGGCCTCGAAGAACGCCGGCGAGAAGAGGAACGCACTATCGAAGAACTCGAGAGTGAAATTGCGGCCAAACGGGAGCAGATCACCGATCTCGACATCGATCGCGGAGCGGCGGAAGCGGCTGAATCGCAACTCGACGAGTTGGAAACCGCTCAAGAGGAATACCGTAGCATCGAGGCGACCATCGAGCGCAAGGGACGTTCCCTCGAAGAAAGCCAGCAACGGCTCGGTGACAAGCGCGACGAGCTGACGGAGGTTGAACAGAGAATCGAGGAAACGTCTGCACCAGACGAGGAGACGATCCAGACACTCGAAGAGAGACGCGATAAGGTGGCGCACGTTGCTTCCCTGCTCGACAGTTTGGCCGAGGCGAGCCGGTCACTGACGACGACCGAACAGACACTTGCTCTCCCTGATGCACTCAGACTCGATGAGGACGTCACTGGGGCTCTCGATCCAGGAGCGCAGACCATCGCATGCCCCACCTGTGGAAGCACCGTCGAGCGCGAGACGGTTCACGATCGTATCGACGTCATTCGGTCGAGCGCGACGAAACACCACGAGAAAGCCGACGAGATCGAAGAGCAACAGTCGAAACTCCGCTCGAAGCGCCAGCAACTGGAGCAACTGCAGCGAGAGCAACAGGGTCTCGAAAACGACATTCAACGTCTCGAACACCGTATCGACGAGGCCGAGGAGCGGATTAGCGAGCTCAAACACGACCTCGAAGAGAAGCAGGAGGACATCGACGATCTGTACGATCGGGTCGAAGAGATGAGAGAGCACCGTAATCGGGAACTGGAGACGCTATACGACGAAATCGCTGACTTGCAGGGAGAGCGCGCAGATGCGGAAGCGAACCTCGACCGACTCGAATCCCAAATCCTGGAGCATGAGTCCACCGTTGACGAGGAAGACGCACTGCGTGAGGAGAAGGCCGAACTGGAGGAGGCGATCGAGGAACGGCGTGGTCGCATCAGCTCACTCGAGAAGCGCGTGCAAGAGGAAGCCTCGAACCACATGAGTGCGCTGGTCGAACGCCTCCAGTACGACCGAATCGAAGGGATTCGACTCGACCGCAAGCCATCGGAGGCACCGGCTTCGTTCTCAGAGTTCGAACTCGTGGTCGCGCGACGCCGCGAGGATGGGGTGGTGATTGAGGAACGCGATTTGGCAACGCTCTCTGAGTCCGAAAGATCGCTGATTGGCCTCGTGGTCGCGCTCGCGGGATACATCGCACATGAAGCCGCTGACGAAGTGCCATTCCTGTTGCTCGACTCGATCGAGCAGTTCGACTCGGGTCGAATCAACAGGCTGCTGCAGTATGTTCGTGAGGAGGTCGACGTGACGTACGTCATCGCTGCCCTGCTGCCAGAAGACGCGAGTGGAATTACCGTGGGGCACACAGAGATCGAAGCCGATAGCCTGACCTAGATTCATCGGAGCGTAAGCGTCCAAGACGCACGCGTGGGATTCACCATCAAAACCACGGCAGGGAGGGAGCTGATGAAGGTCTAGAGTGTCATAAGATGGGTTTCATGTCGGTTGATTTCGAGAGTCCTGGCACGAATCGCCTGTTCAGTGAGGATGCGAATTATACGATGGAGACACGGAGGAAGTACCATTGGCCTTCGTATCGGACGTACTCAAATCGGTCTTTATCATTGAAGCGGAATACGTCTTGGTTGACGTTACAGTCGCACTCGTGAGCTTCCAGAAAGACCTCCTGTTGGGTTTCGTTGAGCTCGGAAAAGTTGGCTTTCGCGCTTGCGTTGACCGCTTCGACGGTGTCGTTATCTACTGCCGAGACAGACAGGAGGTTATCACCCTTCTGTGGCTCACCGGTTGTATCCGGTGTCGTCTTGGTCGTCGTGATCGTCTTGGTTGGGGGTTCGGTGGTCGTCGTCTCAGCCGTAGTTCCCCCGGGGAGATTCGTACACCCCGCGAGCGCAATATTCACAACAAGGAACACGGTCAGAAGGCCCGTTCGGGCACGCATACCAGTTTGACCCCACGACAACGGTAAATGTTTTCTCACGGCTCTTGGTTAGTATCGTCCCTGTATCTCTCGCGAACGAAATAACAGAATAAATTTACATAACTTGGCGCGTGCTGAAAACAGAGCGAGGATCTTGCAGATCGGCACGTCCGAAATCGGCGCTAACCAACGATGCGTACTCATCAGTGCGCTGGTCAACACAAGGAGAAAGCAATTTTCACCACTTCCATCTGAGACCGAATTATACGGGAGAAGCCACCGGATCCCAGTAGTGGTGTGTCACCCGGAGGCTCCTGGTCAGAATCTGCTATTCTTCTGATATGCTGGCGATTTGATCCTGAATAGCAACGGTGGGCTCCGGCTTAAAAAAATCTCCACCCCAGAGCGTGTCCTCTCCCGAACAAACCTCATCTGCCCCATCCGGGATAAGCCGAATCTCAATAGGCCCCACCTCGATATGAAGCGTGATTATTTCGATGACGAAGTGCATTCCGTACTCGCGACTCTTTTCAACTTCACGCGTCTTCTCGAGCCAGCTCTCGTCGACTCGCGAATCCTCCTTCAGTGCATCCTCCCAGTGGTTGATAAGGCGATAGCCCAGTTCTTGCTTGGGTAGGAGGTTCGGAGGGTGGAAGGTATGCGGAAGGTCTACTTCTGACATCCCACCTGCTGACTGGATTTTGGCTTCAAACTCATCTCGAAGCTCAAGGAGCAAACTGATAACTCTCTCCAGTGGGTCTGCCCTCGTTTCTTTTTCCGTCACGAGAAACTTATCGACTTCTTCGTCGTCTTCGGGTAACTCGTCGGTGTAGTTCGATAGCCTCACTTGATACGTCGCCATTATCAGTGACTTCGTGGTGACGAATATAGCCCCGTCGTCTGCGGGGGTGGCTTCGATGGCTCTCTCAACCTCCCGAGACGACGTATTTTTGTTCTGGACTAGCTGACCGATATCTAGACTGTGAAGGATATCGCATGCCCGACCTGTAACGCCAGTAGGTACCCGACGAACTCCCCGCACGAACACACTGTAAATATTGTGACAAAGCGGCCAAGCCTTCGACGTGGAAGTGCCCTTGGTGTAATACGAACGAGGATGTGACTCAGAATCCGCACGATGATCCAGCCCGCTACTATTGCTACGAATGCAATCTGGTCTTCGACCCACGATGATCGTGGGGCAACTTGACCGATAGGGAGTATATGTCGTGGATAGACCAGACTTATTCTCACTAGAATTTACCATCAAGATGCGACCGGTGGCTGCTGACCTGTGATTGTCGATGGGGAACCTGTATCTAACGGTTCGATCTATCGCTGCTGGTAGAGGACGGCTTTGAGCTCCCAGTTCCATCTCACCCGGGCAGCCTTCAAAAGGATGGATACCGACGATCGCAGCCAATGGACTCACCCGATAGGATTCCCAAGCGTAACCGGCTCAAGTCCCAATTTCGTCGCCAGTGGGCAGATCGAGGAAGCAACGACGATGAAGAGCGATACTACGAGGACGATGCGGAACGGCGTTATCCGAGTGCCACGACCATCATAGAGCGAATCGACTTCGAGGACTATCCCGAGGACTCTCCACTACACGAGAGTCAAAATCAACGGCGAACGCGGCGACGACACACGTCGAAGTGGTGGGTGAAAACCTGGTACAAGCAACAGCTCGGTATCCTCGCCCACCACCAAATCACGAACCAGATGGACGTCACCACGCCGGATGGCAGAGTCGATGCGCGGGAGGAATTGATCGAACCCTCGGACGAACGCGTGCGGAAGCTCTCGAAAAAGGAACTGTTCGACACGCTGAGCGGGTATAATGACGTTGGACTGGTTGCGGACAACTGGGAGTACAATCGCTATCCCGCACCACATCCCCTCCTCGATATT
This sequence comes from Halorubellus salinus, assembly GCF_020567525.1. Lineage (GTDB taxonomy): Archaea > Halobacteriota > Halobacteria > Halobacteriales > Natrialbaceae > Halorubellus > Halorubellus salinus. Next base: position 403,245 of record NZ_JAJCVI010000001.1, on the reverse strand, counting down.
GCCAAGAAGGATGCCGAAGAGATCGCACATCTATGGCGAACCATCATCCGACCGGACGTGGGACTTGAGTACGAGGAGGTATGGCGTGGGGAATTGATGTTCGTCCACCTGCTCGAGGATAGCGGCTGGCCTCCGCTCGGTTACGGCGGACAGATCGACCTCGTTGCCGATCTTCGTGACAAGATTCGAGCCGTCGATCTAAAAACTGGAAGGATACGGATGGCTCATCGGATGCAGGCTGTGGCCCAACAGCACGCCTTTTCTGAGATTGAAGGGGCAGCTCTCGTCCACGTAACACCTACCGGAGACTGGGAGATAGAGTGGTCGGAGGACTGGCCACAAGAATCACTCTGGCAGCAGTTTCAGGCCGAACTCGTCCTCGCAGAACAGGATGACGCGTTCGACTTCTGACCGGGTTCTCAACAGCGCCTGCTACGCTGCACGCAGGCCGGCATTTATCAGATACTCTGAACAACTCTACCAGTACACCGTATGGCCCAAATGAACCCGGACTCGCTCTCAGATGTCGATGTGAAGCACGTTGAACGGCACGGGAACACCGACCATTTTGCAGCGGAGTTGCGTAGCGATGCCCGCCTGCACGTGACCGTCTCCGACAATAACCAGATCTGTGCGACGCTTCACGATGGAGATCAGCAAGCAGCCATCGTCGTTGATGACGATGGAGAGTTGAGTCATGTCTACCGAGATGCAAGTGTCGAGGATGAAGCACGGGAATGTACCGGGGCTTCGGCGCTTGGAACCCACCGAGATTGAATTACATGCGGGAGAGAATCTGCAACTCTACGACGACGCGGAACATCAACTATACCGCAGTCATGGTACAATGAGTTCCTAATGATGATGGCAGACAGTAGGGTCAGTCCCGAACGCGAACAGATCGGGACTCGTAGCGACGGTGCCACGCACTCGGAACGTTCTCGTGTTCGAGTCGCACTCTACACGAACACCCCACCTCCCCTTCCATATCCTCGCCGAGCGGTTCGACGTCCGCCCCACACATCCCGCACACAAACGAATTTGAACCCGACATCAGGATTACTTGATGATAGATTTTCAACACGTATAAACGAATCGCAGCACCGGCCCGCAGTCCAGCGGTTCAGTCGAGGAGAGTCCTCTTCGCCTTGAGGACTCGCTGGTACCGCTCCACGTCAACATCCTCCTGTTCACCATCGCGTCCAGAGTCAGGGTGAACGTCCAACACGATGTCCTCGTAAGCGTCCCTGACCTGTTCCTCGGTCACGTCACCATCGAGACCAAGCACTTCGTAGGCCTCGTCCTCATCCATCACTGACCTCTCGCTACCGGAACCATAGGTCTCCTCAATCAACTCGTCAAGTTCGACGCGAACACGCCCATAATCACCGAGCCACGCCTCCAGCTCCTCGCTGCTGGACACGTCTGGAGCGGACGAGATGAGATTCCTCAACTCGCCGAGAGTGCGGTTGATGCCGGCGCGCGATTCGAGCGCAGCAATCGTCTTGATGAGTGCCCGTGAAGTCGCCAACATCTCCTCCCTTTCGGTGCGCTCACCTCTATCAACACGGTGTGTACTCGGAGACGACTGTGCCAACCTACACGCCGCGTCCAGCACTTGGCCAACCACCTTCTTAACGTAGGCCGACTCGTTCGTATAGTACCGCTTCCGCCCCCAGTCCATATACGCGGACACGTACTCTTCGACGGTCGTCTTGTATCGACACTCGACTCGATCGTCCATCATCGAAAAATCAACGCCCGCCGAAGCTCTGACATCCGCATATTCGAGCGCGGCTGCTCGCTGAACCGTCTCAGTCGCGTCGTCACCCACAACCAGTTCATCTTCCTCGGGATGTGGATACAGAACGCCTTCCTGCACCATTTTGTCGCGGTAATTGTACACCGATCCCCGGCTGACGTCCAGTCGCCGAAGCAGCTCCCGGACATCGCGCCAACCGACGGTGCCGTGCATTTTGCCCTCCTCGATCTGATGGTTAATCATTCCAGTCGTGGCGGGGACTAGATACCGCTTTGTCGCGGAGACCACCTCGGACTCAACGGCGTCGAGACTCTCCACCTCGCCCGGGGAGAGACACTCGTCGTGCGTGTACTCTCCAGCCAACGCATCGATTCGATGTTCGGTGTCGCTCGTGTTGTCCTCGGTGGGAACGAGCTCCTCGCTCGTCTCGTCGGAGTTGTCGTAATCAGTCCCCTCCTCAGAATTTTTATTTGGATTGCTACTCGCGGAGAATGAGGAGGGGTCAGAGAGCATCGCCATCATCTTCTCCTGGTTGTCGAGAACCTCTTCTATGCCCTTGGAGCCGTCTGACGTGGTCGAGAAGCCGGTTTCGTCTTCTACGAGGAACTGGCCGTCGTCGGTGATCGTCGAGCGGTCGCGGAGTCGCCGGAGAGCCTCGTCGATAACGCCCGCTTTGCCGAGATTTGTCGCGTCAGAGACTCGCTGGACGAAATCTTGGAGGTCTTCGTCGACTCGTTGCGTGTACGGTGTTCGCTTTCCCATCTACATTCGCATATTTACTATCAGTATACAAAAACGACTTGTCTGACACCCCACGACCCCCGTTAAACAACAAAATGTATACTTTATACAGTAGTAGTAGTAGTTGTACGACCTGCTTCGAGGCGAGAGAAGAGATGGCTGGAGTCCAAGGCAAAACGTGAACGGGAGAGTGAGGGTATCTACCGTGGAATCCGGGCTCTCGTCTCGCTCGGCCAACCACATTCTCTGAGCGGGCCGTTCCAAATAAAAATTCTCGCGGAGTTGTCAAAGTAGACAGCCAGCCCTTTGAACAGACCGCGACATTCGGACGCGGTTCCCAGCAAGAGTCGGGAGGAATCGATGCTGTCGGACGAGGGGCTTGACGATGTGGACGTTGTTCGTGTGAGGACACGCGACTCTTCGTGGTTCTGCGCTCTTTGCCCACCCCTAGGTTCCGATGAACGTGGAGACCCCAGGCTCGTCACAAAGGGTTCCTGCGAGGCTGGCTCTGCGAGACTTGAGGGGGGTTCCTCGTTGTGGCGATGTACTGGGTGTTTCTCCTCATCGATAATGTTCTGGGGCCTGTGTGCGTGCCCTGTGTGGATGTGGTGTCCTTCTCACACGCGTGGGTATCGCGACGCGCACGTGATTGGAGCTAGATATCTCCTCGTGATGTGGAGGGTTCCCTTGTTCGGCGACGGTGCTGGACTGTCCACACTGATCGATGAACCTATACTCTCCCTGGACGCCCCTCTGGGCTCGGGCCACGATGTCACTGAGTAGTCCCCTCTACGTCGGTCGTACCTGCCTTCTCCTTTCTCCCTTCGATGATGCGCCTCGCGATGCACGCGCCTCAACACGAGACGGGATTACCGCCCAGGTGGGGGTGTGTTGTACTGTCGGCGTGGGTGTCTGCTTTGGATTGAAGGGGGGATTTGAAGTATGATCCGACGGTGGGGAATTAGTCTAATTTTTTGTCAGGGGTTTTACTACTCGGTCGCGTACCTTCTACTGATGGGCGACAGGGCTCTGGACGACATCGGTTTGGAGAAACGTGATGTACAGGTGTTGCGTCGGGTGCAAGAGTACGGGAAGCCACTGACATCGACGTTGAAGGAGTCAGTTTGGTGGGCGGACGAGAACCAGCACATCCACTACCGACTCGACAAACTCGAAAAGTCCGGGTTCGTCGAGTCGTGGGGCGACGAGTATGTCGATTCACGCGGCCCACTTGACCCGAGGCGGGCGACGACGACTGATATGGGCGACTCAATTCTGGACGAGCTTGACCGAGACGATGAGAGGCCGGATGGTGTCGAGGAACGGTTGACTCGTGTTGAGAAGTCGTTGGATGCTATGGGTGACACGTATGGGAAAGTGAAGCAGCGTATCGTCGAACTTGAGGAGGCCGTTGACGAGTTGGAGGACGAGTTCGGCAGTGATCTCGAAGAACTCAACAACAGCATCGAGAACCTGAAGCGGTCGGTAGATGATGGCGGCGAGTCGCTCGCCGACGAACTGGTTTTCGGCGACGGAGAGTGATCTTTCACTGAACTATCCGTGTTTGAAGGCTTATGCCGACTCTTCGCGGGGTGAGGGGTTGTTGGACGTGGGAGTTGATTCCCCACGTGTCCGATAAAGTGTCTCAGGAGAGAAACCAGGTCAATTGATTGTTCCGTTACAGACGGGTCTGGGTCATTCGAAGTCGTCAAGCGACGTTTGCTCCAACTTCTCCTGAACGCCATCCACGAACTCGTCTACCTTCCGTTGAAGCGCCTGCAGGGACTTTGAGACCACCTTCCACTCGTCCTTGTTCCCCGCTTGCACATTCTCGATATGTTCGTCCAACCCTCGTCGCTGGTACTCCGTGAGGATGGTCTCGGTGTGCGCCCGCAGTTCGTTCTTCAGGTTGGTGTCGAGGTCAACCCACAACGGATGTGCGTCCTCGAGGAGATCGTCAGCGTCGAACCTGTCCTGCTCGAGTGCGATGTGAACGGTGGACTGGAGGATGGAGATGGTGAACTGGCGGTAGTCATCATCACCAGTCCCCACGTCGAATGGGTAGTAGTCTGTCGGCAGTCGGCGTGTGTCGGTGAAGATGGGGAACTCGTCTTGGAGATCGTCGAGGTTGAATTCGTAGTCCTCCAGTGTTCGGACGATATACTGGTTCGCATCCTCATCGAACTGAACGACCGCGAAGTCGTTGTCAGGTAGATGTGGGTTCTCGGCGAGGTCTTCGAAGGATGAGTACGCGAACTCGGCGTCGAAGTCCTCTGTGGCATCGGCAGCCGAGACGATACCGCGGGTCAGAAGCACTTCGGGCGATTGGTGGATTGACTCGTACTTCTCGTTCTGTTCTTCCTTGATGAAGTACGATTTGCAGTCGATGACGATGGAGTGGTTGTAAGCGCGGCTGGTGAGTATCAAATCCGGGTTCGCCGAGTCGCCCTCGTGGACGAAGCTCGGATCGATGATGTCGACGGTGTAGCCGAGGTTTCGGAGTGTGTCGGGGAACGTCCTGTCGAGTTGGCACAGACCGATCCACGCATTTATTTGCAGGGTGTGATCGGAGAGATTCTCCATCGCGCTCATTCTTCCACCTCCATCGTCGCGTTGGAGTCGTAGTGCCGTTGGATGTTCGAGTAGATTCGAAGGGCTGTATTCCCACACGCCTCATCGCCGAGGTAGAGTCGGAGCCACTCTGGACAGATTTCGATGGTGTATTTGTCGTTGTTGTGAAGATCTACTCCCTTGACCTTCCAATACTGGTCATCGAGCTTGGTTTTCGCACCCCAGAGACGGAGCGGGTTCTTCGCTGTAACGACGTTCTCAACGAACTCACGTACGTCCTCAATTTCGTTGTCCAGCTCGATGACTACGGGTGTGCCGTCCATCCCTGTACCGTGTTCTCTGGACTCGTAGGAGAGACGGTGGTTCTCTTCGATTTTCCGCAGAAGGGTTGCGTACCGCTCCTTGATTTCGGCGACGGTATCCAGGTGTAGTTGGATGGAGTCGCCACCGCTTGTGGTGAAGCGGCCGTTGTGGGTCACTCGCTCCAAGATGAACGAGCCGTTCACGTTTCGTTTGATGCCGACGCTGGAGAGGCTGAGGAAGCTGGATAGTTCGTCGTGACTGTCGAGTATGTCGAATAGAGTGCCTGTCCCCCGACCGCTGCTACGCACGGAGAGATCGCCGAAGGCCAGTTTGTCCTCGATGTAGTCCTCGGAGAAGACGTCGTCCGCGTCATAATTGACTCCTACGTCACGGAACTCCCCCATATCCATGATCTCACGCTGCTGTTCGATGGGCATCCACGTGTAGTCGAGTCCGTTCCGGACGCCGCTGACCATATCGGCGACGACGTTCTTTGCGTCCTCGGACTCCTCAAGCGTGTATAGCGTCCAGAATCTGGAGTCTTTGTGATCCAGGAAGAAGGTGTGGTTGGTACCGTTCCGCCGGATAACGAGTTCTTGTAAATCGAAGTCCACCTCGCGAGTCTCAGTGATGTCTACCTGTTCGCGGAGTTCGTCCGGGGTGACGTTGGACTCGATGAGGAAGGTTTTGAGCATCGTCTGCCCGGGTTTGAGTTCTTGGTCTTCCACCAACTCATCGTAGGTGCCTTCGATGGTGTGTTGGAAGACGTCGAAGAGGTCTCGTCTACTCTGGATTGACGTGGTGGACATCGTTGTTTTCGTTGGTGTCGTCTCGTGGCTGACTCTTGTTCACCGTCTGTGTTAATGATTATCAAACCACGGTGAAAGTGGAGTCATTACCTCACGTCGGAACATCTTCTGTTGTTCTGCGAAACGGATGTTTAAATCCGTGGTGGTGTCTCCCTGCCGTTTAACTTATTAGTAGACATATGTATTAGTGTGAACGTGAGACGTAGAGTGCGGAGAATCGCATCGTCTGTCGCTGGAGTTCCTTTCGTCCTCGGTGGCGTTCTCGGCGTGGTTTAGCATCGCGATCCCGAGATGGAGTCTTGCACCGAAGTTGTACTTGGGGCGACGGTACCCCGTGTTCTATTACCCCCCGTTCAAATGATGGATTATGGTATCTCTCCTCGCTATTATCGGCGGTCTCTTCGCAGCCGGCGGTCTCGGTACGTATGCAGCAAAGGTGTTCATCGTAGACCCGATACGCGAATATCGGCAGGTTCGCCGAGATGTTTCACAGGACTTGGTGGACTACGCGAACGTGATCGCGAACCCGGGAAGTGGTGAGTCGAATCGAATTGACGAGGCGGAGGACGCCTTCAGGGGCCACGCGTCGAAGCTGAAGGCGGCTATTGACGACATCCCGATGTATGGCCTCTGGGCGCGGCTGAGACTCGTTCCGCCGAGGGGTGACGTGCTGGAGGCGAAGCGGCAATTGATTGGTCTGTCGAACTCGCTTCAACGTGGCCGCGTGGAGTGGAACGACGAGATGCGGAACAAACTCGAGAATTTGCTTGGGTTGTAGGAGGTGGCGAGTCCACAGTTTGATTTGTGGGTCGGGGTGTCCGCGATCCCCGCGTTTGAGGACGTCAACTGATGCCAGTGTACAGACCTACTCTTCTGACTCAGCATTGATAGGACGAACTCGTCCTTCTATTGTGATCATCAAGTTCTCATAACCGAGAATCTTGTTCATCTCCTCGATTATCTCCCTCCGACGTTCTTCGGCGTCAATATGCCGTCTCCTATCGACGAGTGATTCCATCACCACCACTACGTTCTCGTAGTCGTCCTCGTTGAGATCGCGGAGGTGTTGATGGATGATCTTGTCGCGGTTGGCGAGGGTGTACTTGTCGGGGTAGTTTGGAGATGGGATGTCTGCGGACTCGAAGATACGATTTATTTCCTCCCGTTCTGGTGTCTGACTTGCCTTGGTATTCCTGCCATCGAACTCTTTACGCAACCCGTCAAGCGACTTGTGGTAGGCGATGCACTTAGCCAGTCTTGCGAGCGTCTCGTCGCCGAACTTTTGAACTGCTTTGAGCCGTTCGAGGTGCTCGCCACCTTCGGTGTTGAGTTCCTCAACCTGTTCGGCACTCACGTACACCTTCTGTAGTTCCTCCCATTTAGGAGTCCAGACGTACTCCCTGCCGCGGCTGTCGGTGAAGATCACGTCCATCTTGATTCGCCCATCGGGGAACGTACCGATGGAGTCGATCTCATCGAACTTCAGCCGGTCAGACATATCCGCGTGTTTCGCTCACTCCGTTAAAATTCCAACCGGTACCGACCGCACTCTCGGCAGCGCGGACGTCCGACCGAAGATGCTATTCCAGTAGTCGGGAGCTTGTGACCGCCCCGTTAGTGCAAGAAGTAGTTCTGGCCGGTGTGCAAGCGGTTGCGCTACTTGCCGAATTCTTGTTCTTCGAGTGCTTTGAGGTCATTTCTGGTTCTCTCGGCGAGTCCGTCGACGGCTTCGTGGGCCCTGTCCTCGTTCAGCTGCTCGCCGAGGTAGATGTCACGACGTTCGACGACGCTCGGAACCGTTCGGCGAGGAACGCCAATCTGTCGCTGAATGCGTCGGTCTGACCAGCCGAGCTCTTCCTTGGCGATGATTGCTTGGACGGCCTTCTCGTACTCCTCGTCGTCGGGCCGGAGGTTACCGTCCTCGCTGGTGAATCCGTAGATGGGACGACCGATCCTCTTACCGGCCTCTTCGGCTGCTCGTAGGCCGTCGAGGGTTCGCTGTTTGATCATCTCGTGTTCGATATCGGCAGCGAAGGAGAGGCCGTAGAGGATGGCCTTCTGTTCGAGGTTGAGTTCCTGGGTTTCGGGTTCGATGTGGAGGCCGTCGTTGACGACGACGAGTCCACATCCGTTGTCCTCGACGATTTGGTGGACGGCATCGTTGAGGTCACGCATGTTGCGGCCGAGGCGGGTGATGGAGCGGACGATGACGCGTCTGGTCTCGCCTTCGCGGACACGGCGCATCATCTCTTGGTATCCGTTGCGGTCTGTGTTGCCTCCGGTGGCCTCGTCTTCGAGGACGTCGATGTTGGAGGGTTGCAGTCCGATTTCTTCGGTGGCGTGTTTCCACAACTTGGTCTTCTGCTGGGCGATGTTCTGGTTGGGAGTCGAGACTCGTGCGTAGATCGTTGTGTCGCAAATCGTGTTATTCTCTGGCATAGTTGGCGGGGATTGTGAGGGGTGTTGGGCTGCCCGGCTGCCCACCTATGTGGTTGTAATAACGAACGCCACTTCTCGCCCTTGAGAAGGACTCTCGGGCGAGAACCATCCGGTTCTGACCCATCACGCACTTGATGGTAGTCGATCATGACGAATAAACGCCGGGCAGTCAAGTACTGCGTTGACTGGGTGACGCGTGGTGTAGCCCACCCCAGATTTCACGAGAGTTGACTGACCCCCTCGTACAGATTTACATCGGAACCCATGGGGGTGAGTAACGCTGCTAGTGCAGTGCAGCGCAACTATGGCTTAACCTATCCGCCTGAAATTATGTTGTTTCTCAAAAAGGAGAACTATTAATTAGCAATCGGCCGAATACTTAATCACAGTGATATGATGGCGCCGCGAAAATGAGCTAGACCACGCAAACGGCCGAACCACGGACGAACAGATCGCGAAGCAATCGAGAAATTCAACCCCCTAAAGAGACATCCATGACCGAAGCAAACCCGCAGTTCGCCAAGATCACGTTCAGTAACGAAGCTATCGCCAGCGACATCGTTGACACGATTCTCGGTATCATCCACGACAGCCTCCTCAAGGAGGCCACCGGCGATGACACCGACCATGTCCTCGGCTCCGCTGCTGTCGAAGTCCATAGTCGCATCACACACGCGGACGAACTGACATATCTCTCCATCGAGACCGCCAGTCGCGACGAGAATCTCAAATCCATCGCGCTCGCTACCGAACTCCACAGCAGGCTCGCCTTGGAAGTCGGTGAGATTTCGCCGGAGTACGACGCGCGCCAACACATTGAAACTAACCGTGCCGCTGAGGCCGCCGACAACCTGATTCGCGGAGTGACTGACGAACTCGCGACACAAGCGCACAAAGCCGTTGATAAGGAACAGCGCGAACTCGTGGTGAACATCATCGAAGAACTCGGTACTCGCGTTGGGGGTGGGGCCTGATGGCGGTCTTCTTCGCCACCGAGGAAGTCGACCTCATCGGCGCACACTTCGAAGACGACCGAGAGAACCCCCACGAGTCGGCAATGTACGTCTGGTATGCACCCATCGAAGAGGAGATGAAGAATGAGTCTCCCAACAGTTCCGACCGAGGCGTCCATACGACCGTGATTGAAAAGCTCCACGCCGATGACGGGCTTGACGAGATCTTGAACGCCCTCGGCGAAGTCCCCAATAGCCGTATTCGCGGGGGTCACCGATGGGCAGAGGAGGCTCGTGCCGAAGACAGCGAAAAAGGGGGTGACAACTGATGCTGTCCCAGAAAGACGTCGAGAACGTCCTCGGCCGCATCAATGGCGACGTGGAGTGGGAGTACTGGCGAGACAGCGGCCGCTTCAACTGCTGGTTCCTCTCCGGCGGCAACTGGCTGTTGCAGGTCTCCCACACAGACAATACTCTCGCCATCAGCGACCTGCGAGATGATGACGGCTGCGAGATGGCTATTGCGGAGTACAATGGCGACCGCCTCGCCGTCGCGTTCGTCGCACTTACCGGAGCCAACCCACAGGAAGCCTTCGAACATCTCCGCGAACATTCGGCGTCAACCGTCGTCTACGGAAATATTACTCTCGTTCAACATTAGGGCCGCATCAGTACTGGGTATTCTCGAGAAGTTCGCAAGGTCGTAGATTCTATACCTGCTAGGATGAATAGTCCGTTCAGTCGAGCCTGCAAGTCACACACTGAATTACCGTGACGATGATTAGTCGGCTTGAGTGTCTTGGTTACGGGTATGAGACACAACGGAGATTGTGAAAACGGCGAAAACTTATATTCTACTTCCCGGTTTGGCAGATATGGAGAACAAACGATTGTCGATGTTGCTGGCGGTGGTGAGTTCCACTGTGCTGTTTCTCTTGGTGTCCGGTGTTGGGCCAGTAGTCCTATGGGATCTTTATCTAATCGCCGGTCTGGCAGCCGTTCTCGCAATTGCGTCTTGTGTGATCTACCCTCAGATTAGGGCTGCTATCATCGTTTGCTCTGCCGCCCTGTACCCTTACTTCTTGAGTCACTGTTCGGACGTGCTCCAGAGTGGGAGCGACTCTGCCGCGTTGGGTAGCCTTGCCGCTGGTTTCCCGTGCCTATTCCCCCCTCAGGGGGGTATAGTTTCGATGCTACTCGTTGGGGTACCCGGGACACTCAGCTATGCTCTGCCGCTGGCTGTTTTAAGCTATTTAGGAGCCAGTCAAATCGTGAATCGATTCTTGGATAGGGAATACGCCCACTCACACTACCAATAAGTTCTTCCGAGTGTTGGCGAATCCGGTTATGATTTCTGCTGAATTCTTCGGCTGTATCTATCGATTCGTCACCACCGCACCACCAGTGTGTGAACTGTCCTACGACATCCTCATCATATACTAAAGCAGCGAGATACTACTGCTGCTGAATGGCCCCAGGTGACGCGTTCGACCAGTTCGGAGAATATCTTTTACGCTTCATTGCCCCACCGATGGCCATCATCATACCGGTGATCTTTAGTCTATCACTCTGGGGAGCGGTTGCGGCCGGGATTGTCGCTGTAATACTGAACGCGCTCGTGTTGGCGTATCTCGTGTTCGTTGCTCGTACCTGGAACGTAGCCTCTATAATGGGCGTCGTCGGAGCATTCGTGTTTCAGTATCTGTTCGTTCCAAGTGTCCTGCAGGAACTCGTCTCACCAGCGTTCGAAGCCCTCCTGTATGTCCTCGGCGCCGCATTCATCGTTGCACTCGGGTATCTGGTAATTAAGAACTGGAGTTAGATACCTCGGTCGGTTGAAAGATTCTGGAAAGCACCCTCACCGGCTTCCAGTCAAGTGTATGGGACACAGGTCGAGGTTCAAAGCTCGCGAAGAGTATCGCTAGGAACAGCGTGAAGAACGCGAGGAAACCTAGAGCCTCACCCGGAAACCGGTCAGATACGCTCGCACACTGGCGGCGTTTCTGCGTGCATTCGGCGGCACGCTCGCGAACAAAGCCAGCGCCCACGTCTAAGGTACCGCCCACCGCTGCAGACGTCGCGAATAGCCACGCCCGCACTCAGACTAGGTTCGGGATCGAGTGTGCCGACTCCACGGTCACATCGTCGACGTTCTCGACCTTGCTGGTGTTCGCCTTCAGCCAGTCCTCCGCCTCGCTGGTCTGCCGCTTCGGAACGAGGAGCACTCGCTTATACCCAGCTTGTCTGAAGTCGTTCAGCTGCTTGATCGCGTGATGCTGGTCGTTCTTGATGCCCTCTATGGTCTCTGCCTCGACGAGGAGGGACTGGTAGTCGAAGTCCTTCAGGATGAGGTCGGGTTTTCCGTCGATTCCGTCGACGACGTTCAATGTGTCGCCGTCCTCGGTTCCTCTCGGATCGACGTGGTCGGTATGGATGGTGGCTTCGCCGTTCGTCTCCCGGTGGAGCTTCTCTGCGGCTCGCTTGATGACGTATTCTTCTTCGGTAAGGTCTCCCAGGTGATGGAGTATCGCCATACAGTTCCAATGACTCTACAATGATATGAAGGCGATCCATCCGGAGTGAAAGTGAAACTGGAGTCCAACCGGGAAAGACAAGCAAGCACCGGGTCGAAATACTTCCGACTCGCTACTCAAAATAGCCGTATTCGGTCTCTCGCATCACACGCAGGAAGTCCTCCCCTATAATTCCTAGCAGACGCTGATAATACACTCATAGGAATGGTCACTGAGATAACTTTAACTAACGATACCATCTGTAGCTGTTGGTGGGTGAGAACGATTCTATGACACCTTCACCCCAACGCTGACCGTCTGCCCATCCATCGTCATGTTCAATCATATGAACGAACCGGGCCAGTACTCCCCCGGTAATTCGCGTTATTCCGGTAGGCGCTTCGTGGTTGATTTTCCACAAGGTGTAGAGCCGTCAAATGGCGTTAATACTCGCCTCTCCTTGCAATTGAGAACCGCCCACCTACGGGTGATACGACGTCTAAACGAGAATGTTGGTTTCGTCAAGTCAACTTGCTTCTCTGGATAGATCCACGAGCTGGCTTCCGTATCGACACGGATGTGGACTTATGTGGAAGAGAGAGGACTGTGCGTTCGACGAGTTAGTTCTGACTCCCACCGCGCCCGGTTCCCTCCGCGCGGAACGCAGGATTCTCGGGGGACTCGGCCTCGACGGCCTCAACGATCTGGGCCATCTCGTCCGAGACGTGCTCCTGGGGGAGGTGAGGCCAGACATGGCAGACCTCCCATGCTACCGCCTGCGCCTTTGCAGTGTAGTTGTTCACTGACTGCCAGACCGACTGGTAGGTCACGTCGTCGCCCAGCAGGCGGTTGATGCGCTGGTAGTCGTCGATGCCGTCGACCCAGCAGGCGGCGATGTCGGCCTCGCGCGGATACAGTGCCGAGTTCGCCTCGATGATCTGGGCGACCTCCTCGCGAGTCAGTTCGTCTTCACCGTCCTCGTCGGCGGGAACGCGCTCGCCGGCGAGGATGGCCTCCTCGGCGTCCGAGAGGTCGGTCGCCTGCCAGAGCCGCGTGTGCGCTCTGCCGTCGCCGTCCACTGCGTCGTACACGACGACGGCCTCGTCGCGCTCCGGGTACAGCCACGCGTCCGAGATTTCGATGTCGTCGGTGTCGACGCCACGTCGAGAGAGGAGGCGTACGGCCTCTCGACGCCCGACTGATGAGTACCTGTACTCTGGCGGTTCGTCAGTATAGAACGCCTTTCGCGGGGCGTCGAGAGCGACCTCGACGGGATCTCGCACGTTGGCGCGGTTGACGTCGTCCGGCCAGTAGATCGTCCAGTCTTCGTCGAGGAGCGCGTCGTGAACCTCCTCTGGTGCTTTAGGTTCGAGGACAAGCGCATCATCCTCGTCGACGACCGTCCACGCCTCGTATGTGGCCACCTCGTCACCGGTGTCCCATCCAACGATGCGGTCGCACTGTCTGTCATCTGATGCCGGTTCGACCTCTACTGGAGAGCCCAGAATACCTGGATTTTGGTGCTGATTCTATAAGAACCAATCGGATAATTTATAATTCGGGGTTGGGGTGGGTCACTGGCAGGAGAGGATTACCAACGCTCCCGAGATGGACTCAGTTTGGGAGTACTTTGTCGCAGATGAAGACGAGATTGGTGATGTCATCGAGATGATTGAGGCCGTCGAGGACGGTTTCTCCCAACGTGACACGGCTCGTTCGGTCGGAACCGTAAATCCGGCCGCAGCGTTCTGGAGTTGTCGTGAGAAACATTAGTTTGTCTATGTTTGAGGACGTCAAGTGTGGGGTTTTCATCTCTGATTTCCGTTTCGTCTTCTTAGCCGCCGAGTGCGAACCCGCGATAACCCCTGTGCATGAGGGTGTCATAGAACGATTCACAAGGTATTGTTTGCACCCATGATTTGGCCAATCAGCCGTTATGTAGGCGTGCGAATATCCCGGCAAGGATTCTATCAGGTTCGGTCGAGGTTCATAGAGCCATGCTGAATACACAGCTCGTACCGGTCACGGAAGACTGCTCCCGACGGACGAGAGTGGCGGAGAAAAGCATATACCCACGACAAGACTCTCTTCCCTACCGTGTCTGACTCAGAAACAACGGGGCAGGGAGTTGCGCTTGGTGTTGGTGTCGGCCTCACTTTTGGTGTCGTTGTGGGTGTGGCCATAGATAATATCGGTCTCGGAATCGGGGTCGGGATGGCCCTCGGAGCCGCACTCGGCCTCGTGTGGGATCAACAGGAGGCGTAGGCTACGGGACGACGTATTTGCACATGCTTCCTGTCTTCCCATGCATCTCTCAGGCGTGAATGAAAGAATAGTGGCTTGCTTCATACACTCTTTTACATTTCTCAGGGTGGGTTGTGCCAGAATCCGGGTGGGTTCCGGCAACCGTGCTGAATAGAGAGTGCTTGTAGGTTCGGCGAGATGACAGAGTCAGTGTCATACAGCGGTAGATGCATTCCTCGGTAGATTACGAACGGCGGCATCTCCGCGACAGTACGCCTCCCCGGGTTGACCCGCTCAAGAATTCCCACGTGAGGCTCCGGATTTCCATAACCACTCTTGCGGTCAATTCCAGTCTCAGGTCATCACGGACACTGACTGGTCGTCCACGCTATCCTCGGCGGGGCTGATTCGGCGCCCGTAGACGAGCAGCCAGAGAATCAGCAAAACCTCACCCACGAACGTGAACACAGCGACCTCGAAGGTGTAGCCAGCCAACAGCACCCGCCCGAAACTATCCACCACGTAGCCAGCCCCAGCGATAACAAGGAGAAGTCCCAATACCTTTGGCACGTAGCCCGAGGTGTACGACCGAACAGCGTCGGACTTGTACAGCAGATAGCCGACCAACATCAGATGGAGGCCCACCAGAATCAGTGCGCCGTCCCATATATTGTAAAACGACTCGATGCTCAGCAGTGCCTGTGCGTACTGTTGCTCCGTGGTGAATCCTGCCCCGGTCGCACCCAGTAGCTGTGGGACGCTCATGAGCTGACTGATCGCGACGATGAAGATGCCAGCGAAGACGGCTCTAAACCACGCAGAGAGGAGTGCGATACCAGCGTGTACCGGCTTGAACACGGTGTACAACGCCCACGCAACGATTAAATCGAGTACGGCGACCGCGAAGAGGCTCGCGACGCCGAGTCGGAACGTGGCTTCGTCGCCCAAGACGGCGGTCGCTGTTGCAGTAGCATCCCCCGGAGAGATGAGTCCGTCTAACACCACAAAGTTAGCGAACACAGCGAGGACGGTCATCGACAAGAGTGCGAGTCCAGCGATCACGCTCGCTCGCCCGACGGACGTCTCCGTCGTGGACGGCCGATGATACTCTATGCTCCGCTCCTGATCTGGGGTAACAGCTGCTCCAGCCATGCATTTCTAGAGGTATCCAACCAGCATAACCCTCTCTCCAGACCCTCCGAGTGCCCCTGATGCCCAAGAACACAATCCGTTCGACCGTATCGGCTGTACTTCTTACGTGCGGGTGTGGTGCGATACACCCCAGCAGAACGTCCCCAGTCGGACGCGCCGCTGTGCCGAACAGATGGGGGCGGCAGAAGGCCCGCGGACTCGGTTATCGAACGGAGCGTGCGGAATGCTTAGTGCCATCTGAGTTGTATTATAACGAATGAATTCACGATCGGACGAGCATCTGCTGGCGGGATCGGGTCGTCCCCCGAGAACCGACGCAGGTGCCTACCCGAATACTATCGAAGACCTGTCGACAGGGGCGTCCATCACGTTCCTCGAACGCGGTGTTGATGAACAGGGGGCGTACTTGATGATGGACGGCGTCCTTCCGCCGGAAACCGACAGCGGGCCCGCCCGTCTGCACCCACGGTCGGAGGCACGCTCGAAGGTGATGGCGGGTCGAGCCGACGTGACGGTTCGCGGTGGCTCCCACGTCCTGCTTCCCGGAGAATCGCTGACCATCGCACCCGGAGAGGCCCACAGCATCCGAAACCGCGGCGACGACACCCTCGTCGTTCGGACAACGCTCCGCCGGCCCGGCGAGTTCGAAGCCGCAATTCGGGCGCTCTACGAGGCTGGTGCAGGGGGGCAACCGGTTCTATTCGCGGTAGCGGCAGTCCTCTCTCACTACCGTGCGGACGTGCGTCTCGCAGGCGTACCGTGGTTGGTGCAGCGACCGCCCTTGCGTGCGCTCGTCGGCATTGCAACGATGCTGGGTCGAAATCCACTCACGTAGTCCGCTGCCCTGTCGCGATTAATTGAGAGTGACATAGTCTCTACCTGCCGTCAAGTCGGTGACGAGCGTATACTATCCCCTCCACAAAGACGAAGAGAGTCTGAGTAACGGATGAGTAAACCTTTAGTACAGGCTATCTCCTCAGACGGCTAACCTAACAGCAGCGATAAACAATGGCATCGTCTACTAACCAAGCAGTCGAAAGTATAGAGCGGCCGACCGGTGTGCGTAAGTGGAACTACCTGCGTGTCGGAGGTCTGGCCGCGCTCATCGAAGCGGGCATCTACGTGGCCGGCATCGCGTACTTCCTCGTCATCCTCGACTTCGCGAGCGTCAGCGGGGCGCTCGAACAGGTCGAGTTGTTCTCCGCGAACGAGACGAGTCTGTACGCGATGTATCTCCTCATCTACGTGGTCTTCGGTATCGTTCTGGTGGCGCTCGTTCTGGCGCTCCACGAGCATATCAAAGCCGACGCACCGATGCTGATGCGAGCGACGACCGCATTTGGCCTCATCTGGGCTGGTCTCGTTATTGCCAGCGGGATGATTGCCACCCTCGCGACGGGCGTCGTCGTCGACCTCTACAGTACCGACCCGACGCAGGCGACTACGGTCTGGCTGGCAGTTAGCCCGGTCATCGACGGGTTAGGCGGCGGTAACGAGATTATCGGCGGGCTCTGGACGCTGCTCGTGAGCGTCGCCGCGCTGCGAGCGCGGGTTCTCCACCGACTTGTGAACTACTTCGGGCTCGTGGTCGGGATTGCAGGCATCCTCTCGGCGATTCCAGCACTCGGTGAGATCGGCGGTGGCATCTTCGGGCTCACCCAGATCGTCTGGTTCGTCGCTCTCGGCGCCCTCCTACTCCGCGCAGGTGGCCGTGAGGCGTCCGCGTCCCTTCGTGAGGAGTGATGCGACCGATGGTGGTGTGAGACGAACATGGACGGGGCGCTGAGTGAATCCTCTGTATCTCGCGGGCAGTTTCTGACAAGCTCTGAGGGTATCACGACCTGTCGCGTTACGTATTTCGCCTGTCTCTAACGAATCGAGCTATGCTGTTCGTGGGTGTGAGAACAGCTCTATGACACCCTCCCTGTGCATGCCAACTGCCGCTACCCCGACCGATGTTGCGACGGCGAACATCGTGCAGGTATGGGCGACGAGACGGAGCGGCGAGACGTACTGGCGTCGCTAACCGTGCAGGGTGTTGGGCCAGGTGTTCGCATATCGGAGATAGACCACGAGGAACCGACCTATGACGTACCCAGCGTGGATGCTGACGACGACCACGTGTTCCGGCTAGCGATGAGCAGCGCAGTCTTGCACGACGACCCAGACGAGGTGGCGGACGTCCTGGGTGTGCCATCCGTTCCTCCCACGGCGGGCCGTCCGCCAGCGAGGTCGAGGATTATGCGAGTGCTGCTGCTTGTGGCAAGTACGACAGGGATGAGATCGATCGGCGTGCGGAGTTAGTTCTGGGGCACGATTCCGAATAACCTCAAGTTTCGCATATGCTGTTTTGGTGAGCCTCACCCCCGAGACAGTCCATTTATCCGCAAAACTCCTCAAAGGATGGTGTGGCGAAAGCCTACGAGGTAGCAGAGAAGAACAGAGTAGACAAGAAGCTAGTCACGGCGCACGAACGCGTTCTCGAAGAGTGGTCAGATGAGCAGGTCACGGAACTCTCGGAGATCGTCCGCGAGGAACCGATGTACCAACCCCTCGACCCCACGCCCACGGAGGCCGCGTTCTACTTCCGTCGGGAGCAGGTCAAGAGTGAGGTCGAAATGAGGCCGGTGAAGCTAAAATTAGACAAGTACCTAGCGCCGGTCACCATCGACTACGAACCGGCAGAATAGTTCCGCGTCCTCACGCAGACGCGTGACCATTCAGGAGGACGACGATTGGTTAGTGGCATGATGGGCGACGGACGACGGAAGCGAGCACCCAGAGTAGCGAATTGAGCGCGTCGAATAGGCTACCCACCGACCGACTGCACCCGGTCGAGAGCGTCGCGACGGTGTTCTGGAGGCATTTGGTCGTAGCGCATACTGGTTCGCCTCGATCGATGTCTTAACTGAACCTGCGCGGCCACTTCCACCACGAGGAGAAGACTGATTGTCGGGACGTGTGTCGGCGAATGGTCTGGATTGTGAGCACTGTGGGGTGGTTATCGGCGACCGGGACACGCGCTACGAGCAGGTAACTCCGCTCCATGGTGGTGGTGGACAGACGAGTGATGAATACTGTTCGGTGAAGTGCTTGAATGCGCGTGTGGGGTTCTCTGAGCAAGAGATTGATGCAGATAGTGGAAAACGGAGAAGTGGAGTCCTGAAACCCGTTCCCAAGGCGGGCTGTGTCCCTCCCGTGACCAACCGTGGCGAGTCCTTCCCAAGGGGACTCACCCTACACAAAGTCTTAATGCGACTTTTCACTTGAATGCCGGCACGCGTGCTGCCCATCCGGATGGGGAACAATGGGGTACGCTTCATATGTTCTGTTTGTAATAAACCCCCACCCCCACCGTGTTTCACGTGTTCTGCCGTCCTGCGATTCCGTCTACACCCTGTTTCATATGTTACACCTGATTTCATATGTTTCACGTGTCCGTCTCGGCAGGGTGAGAAACCGTATTTAGGCGTCTGAGTGGCTTTACTCTCCGCGAGAGTGGACTTCAATTGAAAACGTAACTATCCCCCTCCCCTACCCCAGAGTGAAAACAGAAAGGGAACACACGGACGAACTCAAACCAACATCGGAGTGATCCAACGAACGTGACAGTACCTGACCGCTTCCGAGTGCAGTTCTCGGAAGTATGGCGGTGAACAGCCCTCGACTGCTTCCTCATTGACGTGGGGTGTTTCGAGGCTCAAGGCGACTACAAGGGCGCTGAAACCACGATGGATGGAGACCTTCGCTCTGCGCCCCTCTCTCGGGGGAAGCACGCCACCACCTTCCAGCCGAGAGGCGTGTGACTCGCCGAATGGGTGGAACCTGAGCAGCCCTGGTCGCGAATCCTTATCCAATCGCAACGCCTCAACAGCAAACCCACCGCGTGAATGTAGACTCGTATCATAGCGGGACGCGGTTTGAGACGATGATGACGCTGCAGATGGAGGTGATGCCACAGTACTAATCGCAAAACACCACACACGACACGAGAATCTATGGCAGAACCAGACACAGACTTCGATACCGAACAGATAGCCGAACAGAACCGCCTGAACGACGACGCGACTGGATTCCGGTACCTCGACATCTTCGACGACACCGGCCGAATCGCCCTCGAATGGGACGTTCTCGAAACTGATCTCCGTCGTGCGCTCTACGTCATTGGACGGGCCTTCCCTCACGAAGAGATGCTACGTGAGGCGGCGGGAGACTACGAGACTGGCAAGATTCACACCTCGGAGAACAGCATTCGGTACGAGTGTGAGGAGTACGCCGTCGATGTGAGTGAACACTACTACAACGCCTTCCAAGACCTGCTGAAGAACGAGTTCGGCGACTATGACGCCGCCACCTCTGACGCCGAGGCGTACGACGAGGACTTCGACGAACTGGAAGTCTCCAAATCGGTGGTGGCGGAACACTATCGCGACCGCCTCCGAAAGGCCCTCTTACAACTGATGAAGCAGGCGGACGAGTCGGGGAGCAGTTACCCAGTCTCCTACCCGGTAGTCGTCCTCAAGAATGGTGATACAGAATGAGGGGTGAGATCGTCACGCCGCATCTCTACATTTGCCCGGAGGACGCGGATGGGTACGAGAACTGTTGCTATGCAGTCGGGAACACGAAGTCCAATAGCGTCTTCGTCGCCGTCGTGGACGCCGAGAAAGCTGTTAATCTCATCGACAATAGCCGACACACGATGGTCGACGGCAGTATCGTCTACGTGAATCTTGACGATGAGGACTGGGAAGACCTGTTCGTAGAGGCACGAGTCGGAGACGTAGACCCGGACGAACTGTCCTGCCATCCGTACTGAACACGCCAACCATCCACGCCCGCTGAACGCAGACTCGCCGTCGCAGGCGGGAGCGGGATTTGACGACTCGGGATGCGTGGAGAAGGAGGTGATGACGCCAACCAAGACAGAAACACAATGTACGATGAAGAGACGAAATCGACAGAACAGAACCAGACGAAGGACATCTACAAGCAGACCGAAGCATACGTCGAGGACTTCTGCATTCGTCGCTTGGACGCCCCCGATGGCGAGCGACGGATGTCGGTATTGATGCGGTTCTCGGGGCGCGACGACGGCACTGAGAAGTACTACCTGAAGGCGACGGCGACGTACAGCGACCGAGGCGGGCACCAGGTCTCGATCAGACGTGAATGTGAGGAAGACGTGGTTGCGGAACTCGATATGCGCATCGTTACGGCGTCGCCCGAGGACGCGTTCGATTGTACCCAGGCCGTCCACGAGACCTACCTCGCCGCGGTTGACGACTGGTACGCGTTCGCCGAGGAGGCCAAGGAGGCCGAGAAGGCCGGTGATGACAGTGAGTGACGTGGAGGTGATGCTCGCCGAGAGCCTGGACGAGTGCCAGCCGCTCGCCGAGTTCGCCGGCGAGTCGAAGTTAACGCGAACGACGCCTCACAGTCAGATCGATGTCCGTGGCGGGGAGATTGTCGTCATCCTTTACACGGCTGGAGATGCTGGTCTCGTCGTCATCGACTACGCACCTGGGATGGCGTCCCACGACACTGCTTTCGCTGGAGACATCCGAGACGTACACAAGGCGTTGGTTCGCCTCACACATCACGTGGATTGTGAGGTGATCCGAGACGGATTCGAGCCGCTCACGATGGGTAATCGGGATGTTTGAACGAACCTTCCTCGTCAAGATCGACGAGCACTTCCGTCTCGTCCGAACCCACCCAAAGCAGCTCGACGGTCACTTGGAGTACTGCCTGCATCGCTCGGAGGAAGGAGAACCGTGGGTGCCGTGGCGCGGAGAGCGCGAACCCACGGAGCACGTCCTGGTGTAGCCCGCGACCGCCTCGAAGGCGAGGTAGTCGGGGAGGCGATTAGCGAGAATCAGACGCGACTGGACGACTTCGATCGTGATGCTGGTGGTTGCGTGCAGAACGAGGGTTCGACCGTTGCGGCTTGCGATTGACCTTCACTTTTCTCCTTGTTATCCTTTCACGTCAGTGTAGACGCCGGCGAACGCGGAACCCCGGCTGACGAAGGTCTTAATCATCCTATCCGAGGAATATTTAACGGAGAGTGTATTGAGAACGGTCGAATCGGTAGATCCAGGCTGTTCACATCTCGTTCCACGTTCGAGACTTGTTTGCTTACTTTTTTGATAGACGATTGTCCGCCGGGTCGGGAATATACGTTCGTACAAACTGAATGCCAGCGGCAAGTGCGATTATCCCACCAGTAACACCGGAAATAGCCCAAATTAGCTCATCTTGGTAATTCGTAAGCATATAACCCATATCTGCGACGGTTATTACTCCGACTCCGAGCAGAAACACACTTAGCAACATCCAGCGGCGAATTGAGCGGAGAAGTATCGTTGTCTCGGAGGGTATAGAGGGTGGACTAAGAGCGACCAGTATTACTCTGTCGATGACTCACAGGTGGTGGTCAATACGCGTACAGGACGTAGCGACGACACACATGACGGAACTCGTCGAGCGTCTCGACTACGCCGGGGTCGCCGGAATCCATCTGGAGCGAGAACCGACCGAGCATCCGGCTGGGCTCTCCGAGTTCCGGCTGGTCGTGAAGAGACGCCAGCAGGATGGTTCTGTCGTCGACGAGGACGACCCCGGCACGCTCTCCAAGTCGGAACGATCGTTGGTCGGGCTCGTCGTCGCGCTGGTGGGCTACGTCGCACACGATGTGGCCGATGACGTGCCGTTCCTCCTGTTGGACTCGCTTGAGGCGTTCGATACCGACCGCATCGACTGTCTGCTGGACTACGTCCGCGACGCTGTCGACGTGACGTACATCGTCACCGCCCTCCTCAGCGGGGATGCTGATGCTGTCGACGCCGAGGACGCAGAGATTTCGGCGGACGCGTTCATCTGAGCGCCAACGAGCAGCCGCACTCGCACTACACCAATGACGAACCCGAACCACCTACCAGTGAGGAACTGGCTCCAATCACGGTTTCGGCGGCGTACGGTACGACGAGGAACGACGGACGATGAAGACCGTTGGTACGAGGACGAGGAAGGCGGCGTCAGGCCAGTGTTACCACGGTCACGGGTAACATCGACTCAGCAGTTTCCCAGAAGAGTCACCCCTGTTCGAGAGTCAATGGCCATTGCGCAAGTGGCGAAAGAACACGCTGCGCTGGTGGGTGCAGTACTGGTACAAGCGACAGCTGGGGATCCTCGGCCACTACCGCATCACGAGCCAGATGGACGTCAGCACGCCCGATGGCACTATCGAGGCTCGCGAAGAACTGATCCAGCCATCGGACGAAAGCGTCCGTCACCATTCTGCGGCGACGCTATTCGAGACCATCCGTTCGTACGACGACGTGGGGCTCGCTGCCGATGGCTGGGAGTACGACCGGTATCCAGCGGAGCATCCGCTCCTAGATGTCGCAGAGCAGGATGCCGACGAGATCGGACACCTGTGGCGCACGACGATTCGGCCGGCCTTGAACATTGGTTACGACGACGTGTGGCGCGGGGAACTGATGTTCGTCCGGCTACTCGATGGGGACGCGTGGCCTCCGGTCGGCTTCGGTGGGCAGATCGACCTCGTGGCAGAGATGCGCTCCAAGCGCCGTGCCGTCGACATCAAGACTGGGGCGCTGCGGACGTCTCACCGCATGCAGGCAACGGCATACCAGCACGCGTTTCGCGAACTTGATGGGGCGGCACTCGTCCACGTTTCGCCGACCGGCGAGTGGGAGGTAGAGTGGTCGGAGGACTGGCCGACAGAGTCGCTCTGGCAGCAGTTCCGCGCTGAGGTCATCTCGGCCGAGGGAAACGGTGAGTTCGATTTCGACTCCTCGTAGAGGTAAGCGATTTTCGACCTCACTTAGACCGTATCAACGTGAGTCGCTGGTGCGCCGAAGGAATTGTCTTCCATCTACTGTTCCGATATTAAACGCCTATATTTGTTACACTATAGATGACTATCGTCCACAGACAGTGGATTCGCCGTGTTGGACGAATCAAAACAAGTGGCAACCGCGCCACAAATGATATCTTCCTAAAGAGTACAGTAGCCAACAATGAGAGAATCGCCCCAAGGCGGAGATGGGGGACATCATCGGCTGGTCGAGAATTCACCGGTTCCAATACTGGTTGTCGATACAGATTATCGGATTCGAGAGGCAAATGAGGCATGGAGAGAGGCAGTCGAGGCAGACACCGTGCAGTCACTACTCGAATCGTCTGCACTCCAATTCATCCCAGAGGAAGCTCAACCGGCGTCTAAGAATCGACTTGATCAAGCACTTCATAACGACAACGCGGTTGAGGCTCGGGAGTATCGCTTTTTAACTGTGGATGATAATCGCCGGTATGCACGAGGCTCAGTGATCCCGACCATCGTTGATTCAGGCGAGAGTGGTGCGCTCGTCATGTTGGAGAACATCACCACGCAACGAACTCGGGAGCGAGAAATCGAGCGCCGCCACAATCAAATTGAGCGCCTCTATGAGATTAGTGTCGAACTCGCTGGATGTGACTCCCCTGAAGCGGTCTACGACGTGATGATTGAGGCGCTAGAAGACATTCTCGATCTCAATATGTGTGCAGTAGACCGGGTTGAAAACAATAAGCTTTGGCTCGCCGCTACTTCGAGCGATCTCCCGGACGATGGGTATTCTGACCCGCCCGTAGACTTAGAGGAGGCCGGGCTTGCTGGGAAAGCATATCACAAGAAACAGTCGATACTGGTCGACGATGTTACAGAACATCCTGATGCCGAACCTGATGGAGAGTACTCGTCAGTGCTGACGGTTCCAATGGAGGACGTGGGCGTTGTCCAAGCAGCATCGTTTGATCGTGCTGCGTTTGACCAGACCGATATGGAGTTGGTGGAGCTACTGTCTGGTCATGCGAGAGAGGTCGTCCAACGGTTAAACAATGAGCAGGAACTACAAAAACGGCAGAAAGAACTTGATCTACTCCGTCAAGTTTTCTCCCGTGTTTTCCGTCACAACATGCGGAATGAGCTCTCACTAATCAACGGTCATGCTGAAATTATCGCGAACAATAACGAGAGCGAGTCAACCGATAGTACAGCAGAAAGCATTCTCGAGGCCTCCAAGCGGCTGCTCAGCCATTGTGGCAAAGCGCGGCAAGTCGAGAGAGTGATGAGTGAAGAACGAGAGATACAGTCCGACTCTCTTCAACGAATGGTGTCGGCGGCCGTGAGCGAAGTCGAGAGCAAATTTCCTAGCGAGACCATCGCCGTGAGTGTTGATGATGTGGATGTTTCAGCGGTAATCGGTATTGAGCAAGCGATTGAGAACGCTCTTGAGAACGCGCTAAAGCACAACTCTTCGCCAGTAGTGGTGAGAGTCACCTCGAAAATCCAGGAGGACTGCGCTTCGATAGTTGTAAAGGACAATGGTGAGGGAATTCCAGAAGAAGAACTGGGCGTCATAAATAACGAGGAGGAAACCTCACTCTCGCACGGTTCAGGTGTCGGACTTTGGTTGATGAAGTGGGTTGTCGAAAAGTCGCAGGGAGCGATTCGTCTAACCAATACCAGCGAAGGTGCACGCGTCGAGATGACGTTGCCAAAGAAGTAGTGTTGCTGTTCAAACTCGATCTGTTTTCGTCATCTACCACCGAGACCGTGATATGAATATTGATAGATTGTTGATTTTGCGGAGATCTGGGTGAATGACCAGTTACATAGTTTCTACGAACTCACGACCTAGGCCTACCAGATTGACGCCAATGTCGTTGACTCCCTCTATCACGTGTGCTTCTGCGAGAACCCTTTAGACGAGTCCGACCCAGTACTCCCGGAGAAGCCCTGGGAGCGCATCCCCTACTTGGCTGGTATCAGCATCTTTGAAGTCACAGACGGTACCCGGCATATTGTTCAGCCCGTGGACAATTCTTATGAGGCCGTCTCTCCAGACCACGAACACCATGGATTGGGCGACGACGATTAATTTGGGCGGGTTCGGGGATGCGGCGGAGATGGAGTGGCAAACGGTGAAAAGCTGGGAGTCGTTTACTGATTTCTTCGAGGGTGCGATTCACGTTGATGCTGTAACGTACTGTGAGTCACCAGAGTTGCTGCTCGATCTGTTTGAGAAGGAAGAGGCGAAGTTGGAGACGATGGATGTGCTCGTCGGCAACCGCGAGGAGTACCAGTCCTCCGTTGATGACGCCACGATTGCACGCCAACTTGAGCGCCACTATCGCGAGGATAGCTTGATCGTCCGACTGAAGAATCGGAAGGTCGTTCACTCGAAGCTCTATCGCATCGTCAAGCCAGACGAGGAGGTCGTCCTGATTGCTGGAAGTGCAAACCTCTCCTACAATAGCTGGAAGAACCAGACCAACAGCGTCGTTGTGTTCAACACGAGCGTGGGGAGCCAGCTCGATGAACGGTTTCTCGAATGGATCGAAGACCACCGCGACAGCTATGCGAACGAGATCTTCATGGAGAACCTCGCTGAAGAGTTGGAGCAACTTGATGACGAGGAGGAGAAGGAGCGACGGATCGAGCTTTGGATCGACAACCGGGATACGCAGCTCTCGGAACAGGGAGAGATTCACTCGAGTATCGGCGAAGAGTTAGACGACCTCGGTGACAAGGTGGACAAGGTCGTCGGTGTGTCGGATGATGTGGATGAAGCAGATGAGGTCGTTACTGTCGAACACGTCGAAGCCGGGGAGACTGACGGAGAGGAGACGGTGAGTGGGGAGGATGGATCTTCTGGCGAGACTCCTGAGGGAGTGACAGCGGCGAAGACCCCCGAATATTCGATCACGCTTCCAACACAGGGCTTCGAGACGGACGGTTACCTTGACCAGATGGAAACCGATCTCAAGCGGCGTGGCGCTGACGTCGGCACAGATGCGATCACGACGCCCGTCGAGGGCTACACGAACTATCTCGAAACTCGGTACGATGTACCGAAGATGTGGGTCGACACCGAGGCCGGACGCGTCCACCTCCAGCATGGAGAACACCACCGGATTCTAACCGCCGAGGAGGAAGCCGACCCCGAAGTGCTCAATGCTGCGCTCGCGAACATCGAAGAGTACGTCGAGACGGTCGACAAGTGGGGAGAGACGAACAACCCGCAAGCAGTGATGGCGCACATGTACGAGGCCATTCTCTACGGCCTGTGGGCACCGTTCGTGAACCTCTACGCACGCCAGTTCTATGGAGACGTCACGCTGGACAACGCGCTCCAGTACCTGTACGTCTTCGGGGAATCCGACGCGGGGAAGGACAAGTTCACAGAGTTCCTGCTTCGACTCATCTCTGACGACTTCGTCCGCGGAGGTGCCGATGCCGACAACGTCGGGAAGAACCAGATTCGCTCACTACGCAACATCGACACGGTGTTCCCCTACGTAGTCTCGGACATCTCGAAGCAGAAGATCGAGCGTGTGGATACGCTCCGGAACTTCTGGCAGGACTCGTGGAATCCGGGAGACGAGGTATCTTACCCATCCATCATCTTCACGAGTAACGACTCTCGTCCGAATGACTGGTTCCGGAACCGCTCGAAGATGCTGCACTTCGACGTCGCCTTCCCATCGAACCCCGAGGACGAGGGATTCTACAAGGCGCAGGAAGACCTCAACGAGATTCTTGACGAGCAGAACCCGATCTTCTCCTACGTCTCCCGTCGGATTCTCGAGGAGGAGATGTACTTGGATGCGGGCGGGACGGTCGAGGACGTGCGACGCGTGTTCCGCGAGTTCTACGATCGGGCCGGCCGGAAGGAGCCAGACTACTTCCCCGTCGAACCAGCGAACCGCAAGTACAACATCGGGAAGCGAAAGTGGCGGCAAGCCTCCAAGCGGGGCGATGTCTCGTTCGAACGCCGGGAAGACCACCTCATCGCAGAGTTCGACCTCGAACCACACGAACTCTACAGCTATCGGAAGACGCTACCGACGAAGATGCGTCCCGAGAAGAGCGGTCGTAACATCATTGTAAAGAACCCGGAGGACTTTGGGGAGTGGTTGGATATTGACGAACTGACCAAAAGAGAGGAATCTGGGACAGGATTCTTGAGCCGGCTCTTCAGGTGAGGAGCCTTGGTTGATTATGTTCGACCACCTGTCTAAAGTCCTATAATTATATGAGGTTGCGAATCTTGTCAGCGAAGTCAGTTGTGTTTTCGATATTCTGCATGACTATCTCGAGTGTCCCCCCCTCTCCACTGGCCACACGCACATTTCCTAGACCGACTATTGCCTCCGTTGGAGATTTCCGAATTTCGACGGCTCTGACCTTCCCGAACGGAATTTCACGTCGTATGAGAGAAAGAAGTCGATATTCTTTAACGATACGTTGGTTAGTAATGTAGTACTTCGTGAGACTATTAGTCCAGTAGGTTTGGAGACCTTCTGAAAGGAAATATAATCCAGTAATAAATGCTATTGTCGGATATACGTACGGCTCTTTTGTGTGGAATAGTAAATAAAGGGCAAGAGCCAACAATGGGATGCTGACGAGGATTTTGGCCAGAGCTACGCGCTGAGTAGGATGCCGGTCGTCTATGAGTTCTTCGTTTTCTCGTAGTTTCGGTGGTTTGGGTGCAGCGATATAGTGAACGTACAGCCCAACTCCGACAATGAAGATTCCAAAGAGTATAAACGGGATTCCCAATTCTGCGGGATGATTTGTCTCGGCCAAGTAGAGAAATAGTCCGACCCCAATAAAGGGAACACCGATGATCGAACTCCAAAAAGCGGGAAGTCCTCTCGCCATCGTCAGTCGTCCTCCAGTAACTGGTACACGATTCCCGATACTGAAATTAGAAATCCAGCAACAGTCAAAAAGAAGGGATTATTAAGGAATTTTAGATTACCTGCTTGATTGTTATTGAAGAACCCCCGCTGAAATTCAGATGTTCGAGTAGAGTTGTCGACCGTGGTTGGATTCTCAGTAGGTGACGTAGCTGAGCGTTCACTCTGTATCGTGCTCGGTTGTTCAGTCGATATCGTCGTTGTGGGCTCTGTCTGTGTCGTAGTAGTGGGGGTCTCAGTCAGTTTGGAAGTTGTTTCAGTCTCGGTGGAACTGGGCGGATTTGAAGACTCACCTTCGAGATGTAAGAGATATTCTCCACCGGGGGCGCTATCCGTGCTACCGACGTTAATTGTATATTCCCCATCAATGTATAAGTCTGCAGAAATACCCACCATAGCGCGTCCTGAGATAGCTCGTATTGCACCACTGTCTGATGCTATGGTATTACCGTCTGGGTCAATTAATCGTAGTCTCGGATTATCATATATCTCAAAGTTAAAGTTTTCAATAAACATTGTGATAGTAACAGAGTCGCCAGATGTACCTTCGAAGGTCACCGGCTCAATATATCGAGTCTGTTCTCGATAAAAACCCGAAGTCGGATCAGACTCGCTGATGATGCCACCTTTGTGCTGCCCATAACGAATTTGTCTCAAGTCCGATGTGATTTTTGCGATAGAAATTGAATAGCGTCCGGTTCTCTTTGGTTTACTTGTTGAGACATTGATTGTGTGAGTCCCGTCTTTTTGTAGGTAGGCTTTGATACCAGTCGCACCCTCTAGATTATCTGTCCCGATTGGCCTCCCATTGGGGTTTAACAGTCTGATGTGGGGTTCAAATTCGTCACTGGATAATTCAACGAAAATCGAATCTCCAGCCGAGCCCTCAAACTTGATTGGCTCAGTATAGTAATCTCGATCTTCAAACCCTGATGTGGGATCTTGTTCGTCAATGACACCGGCTAGGGTCTCACTGTAAGAGATGCTTCGCAAATCATCTGGACTTTTCCATGAGATTTCGCTTAGGACTCCAGATGCCAAACCACCAAAAACAATTGAGTCTAAAAAATCTCGACGTGGTATTGATAAATCACGCATGACTTTAGCAGGTTGGAGTATAGACAAGTAGTTTGCGCACTGAGAATGGAACTGATAGAGAGCACTCGTCGCCAGTGGTTAGTTGAGTACCCGTCAACAAGCCAGTGTAATTGAGCGCGTATGGCAGTCATTGGTTGTTCAGGAACTGTGCGGATCACTCGCGGGGAGAGAAAACCAAAGAAAGAATAGCTGATGATGCTTAGCGAAGCGGTTCCGGGGCGTGACTACTTTTCTCGACGGTTCGGGTCGTTGTTCGAGGGGAGGTAGTCTCGCCGTTGGTTCATCCGCTCCTTGTCCGAACGCGTGTCGTAGTGTTTGTCGAGCGTCTCGGAGTTCACGTCCATCCGATCCGAGACGAGATGTTTCGGCATGTCCTCACGCAGGTGGTGCGTGATGCTGCCACGTCGGAACGCGTGCGGGTAGAGGGAAGACGGACACTTCGATGCCTGATCCTTCCGAGCCGTGGCCTCGCACTCGCTGATCGTTCGGCCGTGGGGGCACTCGTTCGTGTACGTGCAGGGGCAGGTGACGGCGTACACTATCTCGCGGAGGTTGGTTTTGGCACGACGACCGTATCGGCTACTGAACAGCGGTTCCCGGCCGTAGTCGTCATTGACGTCGTGGCGGTTGTTCTCGATGTAGTCGGCGATGACCTGAGAGGTGCTTTCGGAGATGTTGACCAGTCGTTCGCCGGCCTCGCCGTTCTTGAGTGGGGTGTCTTCTTCGGGCCGGTGGAGCGGTTCGACGTAGTTCTCGTCGAGGTGAACCGTGTCGACGTCGAGACCGTGAACGCCGCCGAGCCGAAGGCCAGTGTGCCAGAAGACTTCGATGAGGCAGTGACGATGGCTCGCGTACTCGTACTCGTGCAGGTAGCGGAGGATCTGTCCTGCGCGTTCCGCATCGAGCGTTTCGGTACGCGTGTTCTCCGGCGAGGGTGATTGCACCTTCTCACTGGTGCCCTGTGGAACGGCGTCGATGGACTCGCACCAACGGATGAAGACGCGGATGGTGTCCATCACGCTCCGGATGGTCTCCCGAGAGTAGTTCCCGCCGTTGTCCTTCGATTCGAACGCGTCGATCTTGAACCGGTGCAGCTTCCGACCGTTGATGTTGTTGAGGTTGTCTATACCTTGACTCTCGCACCACGCGGCGAGCCGGCCGATGCGCCGACGGTGGGCGCGCTCGGTCGACGTTGCTATGTCGCGGTCTTTGGCGTACAGTTCGAGGGCTTCTCGTGGCCCGATGGGCTCTAGGTCGTCGGTCATGTTCTTGTCCTGTCGCAGGACGACAGCCATTCCCGGTTCCTTTGCGAGGCCCCGATGTGAGGTCTCTTCGAGGGTCTGGGTGTCCGATACTCGCCACGCGTCCGAGTGTGCGAACCCGCTTTGCAGGGGTTTGTAGCTCGAAACGCGCGGGAGATCGACTCTTCTAGGTCAGGAGCCCGGAACGGCGCGAAGCGCCGCAGGCCCGGAACTGAGTCTTTTCGGCGTGGAAGCGCACCCCGCCCGGCACCTACTGGATGCCCGGCAGGGAGCGACCCGCGAAAGCGGTCAGGGTATTCGCGAACGTCGCCGTGCGACGTGAGCGAATGCTTATGATAAGGAGCGAATCGCGGCGCTGTGCCGCGATTCGAACTTATCATTAGGGGTTCAATTCCCTTCCGGCCCGCTTCTCTCGCGACGCAACACGACGAGCGGAGCGAGGAGTCCGCGCCGCGCGGAACGTCACGAAGGAATTGAATCAGGGAGCAGCTTGCTGCGACCGTGGTTCGAGTTCCCGTCCGGCCCGCTTCTGTGACGGTCCTGGGAACGAAGTGAGCAGGACGTCGAAGCGCTTGCGTTTCGGAAACCGAACGTGAGGAGCGAAGCGGCTATCGGCGTCGTCGGCTTCCTTCTCGTCGTCGGTGGCGTGTACTGCGTGACGGTTCGTTCGGAGACGTCGACGCAACTGCGGGAACCGACCGCTCGGTGACTCGCTGGAGTGCGGGTGGTGGTTAGGCGACCTCTGCGATGCGTTCGCTCCCGCAGTCGGGGCAGAAGCTGTACGCGGTCTCGAACTCGCTGTCGCAGAACTCGCACCGGTAGTGGACGTCGTTCTCGGGGGCTTCGGTCCCGCCGCCGAGGGCGTCGCGGATGGAGTCGAGTACGCTCATGGTCCGCGTCGAACTACGCGACCAAGTGTGTTAATTGTTACCACCACTCACGATTGGGGTGGGTGTCGGCTCGAACACGACCTCGAAGTCCAAGCCCGGAACGCGCGTGGCGCTGGAGAATGAACGAATGAGAAAGAACAGACGAATGCGAGAGAACAGACGAATGAGAAAGAACAGACGAATGCGAGAGAACGAACGGGACCTCCCGGGGTCGACGCTTCAGCTACTGTCGGGGCTGTAGTTCGGTGCCTCGTCCGTGATGACGACGTCGTGCGCGTGACTCTCCGCCTGCCCGGCCGAGGAGACGCGGACGAACTCCGACCGCTCCTTGAACTCGGGGACGGTCTCGGCACCGACGTACCCCATCCCGGACTGCATCCCGCCGGCGAGCTGGTGGAGTTCGTCCCGGAGCGGGCCCTTGTACGGCGTCGCCGCCTCCACGCCCTCCGGCACGTAATCCTCCTCCTGCTCGGGTTCCTCCTTCAGATAGCGGTTCTCGTCGTCGCCCGACTGCATCGCACCGACGCTCCCCATCCCGCGGTACTGCTTGTACTTCTTCCCGTTCATCTTCACGACCCGCCCGGGCGCCTCCGCCGTCCCCGCGAAGTACGACCCGAGCATCACCGTGTCAGCACCAGCCGCGATCGCCTTGATGGCGTCACCCGAGTACCGGATGCCGCCGTCCGCGATGACGGGCACCCCGTGCTCGCTCGCGACGTCAGCGACCTGCGCCACCGCCGAGATCTGGGGCATCCCCGCCCCGGACACGACGCGCGTCGTACAGATAGAGCCCGGCCCGATACCGACCTTCAGGCCGTCAGCGAAGCCCACGAGGTCCTCGGCGGCCTCGCGAGTCCCGATGTTCCCGACGACGACGTCCGCGTCCACGGACTCCTTGATCTCGCGTGCCCCGTCGACGACGTTCAAGTTGTGGGCGTGCGCACAGTCGATGAACACCACGTCGACGCCCGCCTCGTCGATGGCGAGCGCGCGCTCGGTCTCGAACGGCCCGACCGCCGCACCGACGCGCAGCCGACCCTCGTCGTCGCGTGCCGCGTTGTCGTACTCGCGACGCTGGAGGATGCCCTGCATCGTCAACAGCCCGACGAGACGCTCGTCGTCGTCGACGATGGGAACGCGCTCGATCTTGTGCTCGTACATCAACTCGAGCGCTTCGCGCGCACTCGTGTCCTCGCGAGCGGTGACGACCTCCTCCGTCATCGCCTCCTCGACGTTGTCCTGCTCGCCGACCTCCAGGT
This sequence comes from Halorubellus salinus, assembly GCF_020567525.1. Taxonomy (GTDB): domain Archaea; phylum Halobacteriota; class Halobacteria; order Halobacteriales; family Natrialbaceae; genus Halorubellus; species Halorubellus salinus. The sequence goes on along the minus strand of NZ_JAJCVI010000001.1, from coordinate 370,472 downwards.
ACGGGCGGATGTCCGTCCCGGAGATGATACCGAGGACCTCGTCGTCCTCGTTCACGACGGGTGCGCCGTTGACGCCCTCGCGCGCCATCAGCTCGTCGACCTCGCGAACCGTCTGCTCGGGGCGAACCGTCACGACGTCACGGATGATGAGTTCGTCGGCCCGCTTGACCTTCTCGACGTGTCGCGCCATCTCGTCGACGTCGAGGTTCCGGTGGATGACGCCGAGCCCGCCGTGTCGTGCCATCGCGATGGCGAGGTCCGCTTCGGTCACGGTGTCCATCGCCGCCGAGAGCACGGGCGTCGGGAGCTCGACGTTCTTCGAGACGCTGGACGTCAGGTCCGCCTCGTCCGGTTCGACGCGGCTCTCCTTCGGTCGCAGGAGCACGTCGTCGAACGTCAACGCCTCTGGGACGCGCAGTTTCTCCGAGAACGTACCGTCGGGGGGAACGTCGTTCGCCATGTAAACCGTCCGAACGGGCGCAACTAAAGGTTTGCGAGACAGCCAGCGGCGTGCAAGACGGTCTCACGCCCCGAGGAACACCGGATTCGGCCCTGCGCGCGAGCGGCGAACGACTCGAAGACGCCCCGTCTCGTCGTCCACAGCAACCGACGATTACGTTCCAGTTACCAATCATCGGCATAATACCAAACAAAACACCGGACCGTAACCAGGGTACTTGTACGCGGAGAACGCCCCGTTGGAGTTTGCGGGCACATCTCACACAACGCTTAACCCCCGAAACCCATTTCGTTAACGCGTATGCTGGCTACGAACTCCACCGCAACGTGTATCGCCGGGCAGACGTCGACCGACTCGACCGCCCGCTTTACACTCCCGATGGAACTCGTAGCGAAAGCCCTCCCGTTCGGATTCCCGCGAGCACCCGCCACCGACGCCGCCGGCACTCGCTCGCATCACACCCACTCGGGCACGGGTGACGCCCCCTACGAACATCGATGAGCACGAGTCGGCACCCCATCGCCCTCAAGCTCGAAGGCCTCGTCGGCGGCGACGCGAAGCTGCTGGCGACCGTCATGGCGCTCCCGCTCCTCGACGGAATCTTCCCCGCGCTCGTCCTCGCAGGCGCACTCGAAGAGAGCACGGGCCCGCTCCCGGTCGTCGGCGCCCTCCCCATCGGCATCGTCCAGGTCGGCCTCCTCGTCTTCGGCGGGAGCGCGACCGTCGCAGTCGTCCTCGCCGAGATGAGCGGCACGCGCATGGAGCGCGTCCGCACCATCCTCGTCGTCGGCACCCTCATCACGCTCGGTGCCGCCGTCGAAGCCGCCATCGCGCCGACGCTCGCGAGCATCCTCCAGCTCCACATCTTCGAGCGGTTCGCGGCACTCGTCATCATCGCGATCGCCGCGAAGACCGCGAGCGCCCGCATCGGCGAGTACCTCCCCCGCCCAGCGGTGATTGTCGGCGCCGGCCTCATCGCGAGCGTCGACCTCTCGAACCCACAGTTCGCGGTGTCCACCGACCAGACGCTCGTCGTGCTCGCCGCCGGCAGCGCGATCGTCGGCACCGCGTTCGCACTCGCGACCGCGCTCCTCGCACCACACCTCCGCGCACGGATGGCCATCGACCGCTTCCGGTTCGGGAGCGCCGTCGCCCTCGGCCTCCTCGCGGTCTCCATCATGCCACTCGGCGTGAACGTCGGGAGCGCACCACTCCTCGTCGTCGCCGTCACGGCGCTGTTCGCGTTCGAACCGGACGCCACCAGTCGCGTCTCCGCGGACGCGCCCGCTGACGCGAACACCACGCCGGACGCCGGCGGCGCGGTCCCCGCGACCGACGGCGGCAACGACGCCGAGCAGGCCGACGACGCCCCTGAAGGCACCGACGACCCCGGCGGCTCCGGTGACTCCCTCGACGACGAAGACGACGCGTTCCAGGTCGACCGCGAACCCTGGCTCTAGCCCACCCGACCCGACCGCTCCCACACGCGTCCGCCTCCACGACCCCACGCGGCCCCGAGACGAGAACCCTTACCTACCAGCGACCCACCAGTGACGACTATGCCAGCTAACCGCGTCGTCCAGGGCCGCATGGTCACCGCGAAGAAACTCGCCGAAATCATCGAGGACGGCAGCGTCATGGAAACCGAAGCCATCGAGGACGCCGACCGCGAGTGCCCGGACTGCGGCGAGAACGTCGTCAAGGTCACGTACATGCCGAGCGTCACCGAACTCGTCACCGGCTACAAATGCCAGGAGTGCGACTGGCGCGACGCCGACCGTAACTAGCCCGAATCGAAACCCCTTTACAGCACTCCATCCAACCCGAAAGCGCAGCGGGGCTGTGGCCAAGCCAGGCATGGCGACTGACTCCAGAGGCCACGCGCCCGGGACGAAACTCCAGCTGATATACCGAGCGACCGACTGATCATCGCGTCGCGACGACGACCCTCTGGAGTTCCGAGGCGCACACACCGGAGATATCAGTCGATCGGGGGTTCAAATCCCTCCGGCCCCACTTTCTCGCGACACAACACGACGAGCTACGCGGGGGTCTGTCTTGCGAGAGTTGTGACGTGGATGATTTTGAAGCAGCGAGTGGGGCGACCGTGGTTCAAATCTCTTCAGAGGGAACACTTTCGGGGTCACGAAGGACAGAATTGGCAGCGGTCACGCCCGTCTCGTCCACCGTATTTGAGAGTGTCAGTGTACGCCCGGTGTAGATACGAACGTCAGAACATGCCAACGGGTTCGAGCCCGACACCGTCACCGCCGTCGCTATCCGACTCTTCGATTCTTAGGTGTAGTGTTGCACCGCGTTCGCGACCTTGTCCGCGTCACCGGCGTCCGCGTCCTCGAACTCGTAGCCTTCTCCAGCGGTGCGGATCGTGAGGACGCGCGACCGGAGCACTGCGTAGATCACGAGTCCAAGGCCACCGAGCCCGCAAACGCCGCCGACTGCGAACAGCACGAGGGTCAGTTCCGGCGGCACCAGCTGTGTCGCGATGAAGCTCGCGTAGGCGGCCAGCAACAGCGGGATTCCGACGAGGATCGCGCCCCAGTCGACCGGTTCGCGCATCATCTCCACGCCGACCACGTCCTTCAGGCCGACGTGTATCTTCGTGTTTCGGTCGTCGCTCTCGAAGAGCACTCGCTTCGGTGTCACCACCAGTTCGCCCTCGTCGCCGTCGTAGGTCGCCCTCGTCTCGTACTGTTCGTCCTCTCCCTTCAAGAGATTCGCCATACACGACGGGACTCGCGTCTCACCGATAGTCATGATGGCCTGCTATTGAAAGCACTCGCGTATTTCGATTTCACCGATATGTTAGTTTCCAGTTCGTTCCCGGGGCGTGTCTGGTCCTCGTCATCGCCGCCACCGCGGTCACGCCGAGGTGCTTGTGGCACGAGCGACGAGGACGGTGTCGCCGTCGATCGCGTCCGCGCTCCCGAACCCGTCGCCCGCTTCGATACGACAGCGGTGGTTGGGACTTCGCGGTTCGCGCGGGAGTCGTTTCGAATCGTGTCGCCGGGTTATTCGAGCTGGTGGTAGTCGAGTTCGTGGTCGTCGTCGAGTGCTTGCTGGACGGTGGGACTTGGGGTCCCGACCGGGTGCGTGCTGGCGGTCATGGCGCCGATGTCGACCTTCTCGAAGTGGATGTTCCGTTGCCAGTCGGCGTCGGTGGTTGGGTGGTCGGTGCGGTGATGGGCGCCGCGGGATTCGGTGCGCTCGAGTGCGCCGCGGAGGACGGCTTCGGCGCTGGTGAGCATGAATCCGACGTCGACCGCGAGTTCGTAGGATTCGCTCGTCATAGGGCCGGCGGTCATGTCGGCGGCGCGAGTGCGAAGGCGAGCGAGCTCCTCGAGCCCGGCTTCGAGCGTGTCCTCGTCGCGGAGGATGCCGGCGTGGCGCCACATGAGCGACTGGAGGGCTTCGAACACCTCGCGGACGTCGTGGGAGCCGTCGTGGTCGGCCATGGCGGCGAGCTCGTCGAGGTGCGGGAGAACGACGTCGTCGCGCACGCTGTCCGGTATCGAGCCGGGACCGGTTACGCGGTCGGCGATGCGTTCACCTGCGATGACGCCGAACGCGACGGTTTCGGCGAGCGAGTTCCCGCCGAGGCGGTTGGCGCCGTGCACGCCAGCCATCGTCTCACCGATCGCGAACAGGCCTTCGACGGACGTCTCGCCGTGGTCGTCGACGGCGACGCCACCCATCCCGTAGTGGGCGGTGGGTGCGACCTCGACGGAGTCGGTCGCCATGTCCACGCCGAGGTCCATGAAGCGTTCGTACATCCGGGGTAGTCGCTCCTCGATGAACGCCCGGTCGCGATGCGAGATGTCGAGGTAGACGCCGCCGCGGTCGGTGCCGCGGCCCTCGGCGACCTCCTTCGCGATGGCTCGCGCGACCACGTCTCGGGCGTCGAGTTCCATCTGGTCGGGCGAGTACCGTTCCATGAATCGCTCACTGTCGGCGTTGAACAGCCGGCCGCCTTCGCCGCGGACCGCTTCCGTGACGAGTCGACCACTCCACGGCGCCCACTCGGGGTCGGACTCGTCGACGGCCATTCCCGTCGGGTGGAACTGCACGAACTCCATGTCCATCAGGGCGGCCCCGGCGTCGAACGCGAGCGCCGGCCCGTCGCCGTTGTTCTCGTCGTCACGGGACGTATGCCGGTCGTAAATCGCGGCGTATCCACCCGCGGCGAGGACGACCGTTCCGGCGTTGAACACGACGAACTCGCCAGCGTCCGTGTCGAACCCGACCGCGCCGTGCACGCGAGTACCGTCCGAGAGGAGCTTCGTGATCATCACGTTCTCTCGATACGGTACCTCGAGGGTCTGTGCGCGTTCGACGAGTGCTTGCAGCATGGATTCGCCGGTGTGGTCGCCGGCGAACGCGGTCCGACGGAACGACTGTGCGCCGAAGTACCGCTGGTCGATGTCGCCGTCGTCGGTCCGCGAGTACGCCATCCCCCAGTCGTCGAGTTCCCGGAGGCGCTCTGGCATCTGTCTCGTGACCGCTTCGACCTTCGCCGGGTCGTTCAGGAAGTGGCCCTCGTTGAGGGTGTCCGCGGCGTGAATCGTCCAGTCGTCCTCTGGGTCACGCGTCCCGAGCGCGCCGTTGATACCACCTCTCGCCCACGTGGTGTGTGCGTCGCCGTGCGAGCGCTTCCCGAGGACGAGGACGTCGTCGACGCCTCGCTCGGCGAGTTCGATGGCCGTGCGGGCGCCTGCAGCGCCTGCACCGATCACGAGCACGGACACGTCGACGTGCTCGTACTCGGGCGCGCTTCCCGTTCCTTCGTCGTCGCTATCGATCCGGCTCATAACCGAATATTGGGTCTCCAGTCGGATATACTGGGTCACGCGTGTGTGCGCGTCGCGGGCGAGCGCGCGACCCGCCATCGGCCAGACCGGCGGTCCCCGCCACGGGACGAACTGGGGGCGCGGTCAGTACGCGGCTTCGAGGATGCGTTCGACGTCCGCTCGGGACGGGTCGTACCCAGCGGGCGCGTTCTGCATGAAGGAATCGTCGAGGACGTCCTGGGCGACGGATTCGAACGCTTCCGGCGTCGGCCCGTCGACGTCCCGGAGGCGTCGCGGGAGCCCGAGCGCATCCCGGATCGCCGTCACGGCGTCGACGATGGCGGCATCGAGGGCGGCGTCTCTGTCTGCGGTCCCGCCGTCGCCTGCGGTGTCGACGTCGTCACCGAGGTCGAACGCGTCCGCGAGCAGGTCGCGGCCGGCACCGGTTCGTTCGAGCAGTGCCGCGAGCGCGTGCGGTGCGACGACCCCGTGCGCGGCGCCCTGCTGGACGTCGTAGGTCCTCGTGAGCGCGTGCCCGAACGCGTGAACGAGCGAGAGCGTCGTCCCGTCCGGCCGTGACACGCCGTACTGCGCGAGGAGGATGCCTTCGAGCACGGGTTCGACGTCGGCGGGCGTGACCGGGTCGTCGCCGAGCGCGGGGAGTGCGTCCTGGAGGATCGACAGCGAACGCGTCGCGGTCGCGTCCGTCACCGGCGTCGCGTTCCGCGCGTACGTCGATTCCAGGGCCTTGTCGAACCCGTTCATCGCGGACGCCGCGAGAACTGCCCTCGGCGTCGTCGCGACCAGGTCCGGATCGTGGAAGACGGCCGCGGGCATCAGTTCGGGATGGGAGATGCCGCCGCCGCGTGCTCGCTCGACGCGGCCGTTCTCGGGGGTGGCGGTGATGCCGGCGACCTGCGAGAGCTCCGCGCCGGCGAGCGTCGTCGGGACCGCCGCGACGGGCGGCAGTGCGGCGTCCGGCACCATCACCGTCCCGGTGGTCTGGAACTCGTCCGCGACGACCGCGGGGTCGCGCTCGGTCGCCGCGAGCACGCTCGCGACGGTCGCTACGTCCAGACTACTGCCACCGCCGACCGCGACGAGCGCGTCCGCGTCGTGCTCGCGCATCGCCGCCACCGCGTCGTACGCGGTCGACAGCCGCTTCGCGGGCGTCGTCTCCGCGAACACGCCCGCGAGCCGGTCGCCCAGACCGTCCCGAACTGGGTCCATCACCGCCGCCGTCTCACCGACGGTTCGTCCGGTCACGACGAGCGCCCGCTCGACGCCCTGGGCTCCCAGTTCGCTCCCGAGCGCCGCGACGCTGCCCGCACCGAACTGCAGCACGCCCGGCCGGTAGTCGAACCGGAACGACCGCCCGCGAGACTCCTCGTCGCCGGCTTCGTCGCCCGCGGTCTCATCGCTGCCAGTCTCGTCGTCGCCGGCCTCGTCGCCGCTCATCGCTCGCCCTCCTGGTGGTTCGCCGGGAGCTCGAACGCCGGGAGCGTGGCCTCGATGCGCTCGCGTTCGTCCTCGAGCCGCTCCGGGAGCATCAGGTCGCCGCCGAGGTCCTCGACGGCCTCGTCGGCAGTGAACCCGGGGCCGGTCGTCGCGATCTCGAAGAGGACGCCGCCGGGTTCCCGACAGTAGATCGCGTGGAAGTACGTGCGGTCGATGGGTTCGGTCGCCTCCAGGCCGAGATCGGCGTACGCGTCGCGGTACGCGTGCTGCTCGTCGACGTCCGCGGCGGTGAACGCGACGTGATGCACGGCTCCGGCACCCATCCGCCCGCGCGGCAGGTCGGTCTCGACGAGGTCGACGACCGACCCCGGCCCGCCGCCGCTCGCCCGGTAGCGGTACCGCGTCCGCTCGTCGGCGTCCGGGCTCCCGCCCGCGTCCAACTCGGTGCCATCGCGCTCGTACCCGAGGACGTCCTCGAGCACCGTCGCGGTCGGCTCGACGTCGGCGACGGCGAGCGTCACCCCGTAGAGTCCACGGAGCTGGTGCTCGGCAGGCACCGGGCTCTCCGCCCACGGTTCTCCGCAGCCCTCGGCGTCGGCGTCCACGACGAGCTCGATGCCGATTCCGTCCGGGTCCTCGAACGAGAGCACGGTCGCACCGAACCGCTCGCGTTCGACCACCGGGACGGCCGCGTCCGCGAGACGGTCGCGCCAGTACCCGAGGCTGCCCTCGGGGATCAGGTACGCGGTCGTCTCCGTCAGGCCCGCGCCGAACTCGCCCTCACGGCCGTTCTCGCCCCACGGGAAGAACGTAATCGTCGACCCCGGCGACCCCTCGCCGTCGCCGAAGTAGAAGTGGTACGTGCCGGTGTCGTCGTGATTCACGGTGCGTTTCACGAACCGCAGTCCGAGCGTGTCGACGTAGAACGCGGCGTTCGCCGACGGGTCGCTCGCGATGGCGGTCACGTGATGCAGCCCGCGCGTCTCGGGAGTCACGCTCGCGAGTACGGTCCAGGCCGGGATAGGTGTGGTGCGGACGTGAACGTCACCCGGTGACGTCGACGTCACCGGGAGACGCGCGCCAGGATCGCGCGGATGGAGACGCGACCGCAGCAGCGTCGAACCGGCGGCACCGCTCTCCGGCACCGCGGCGGTGTCGAGTGCGGCGCGCTTGCAGCGTCAGCTACAGATGCGCCGCAGGTCCTCGAGACAGTTGATGTCCCACGTCGGCCAGACGTTCAGCTCCCAGTCGGTGCGGTGGGGGCGTCGGATGAACGCGGAGTCGATGCCCGCGCGTTCGGCGGCGCGGATGTCGGACTCGTTGTCGCCGACGAAGAGCGCGGAGTCCGTCGACGCCTCCAGGTCCGCGAGCGCCCGGTCGATGTAGTGGGGATTGGGCTTCCGGCGGTCGAGGCTCTGGATGGTCGCCTCGCGGCCGTAGGCCGCCCCGAACTCGACGGGGACGTCGAAGTGCTCGAGGAGGAAGTCCACGGTCTCCTGCTGGTTCGAACTCACGATGCCCATGTCGACGTCCAGGTCCGCGAGGACGTCCAGGTCGTCGTAGAACGTCTTCCGTCCTGCACGTGCTTCCTCCTGCTGTGCGAGCGACAGCCGTCGGTCGCGCGTCCGCCAGAAGATGTCGGGGTCGATGTCGTACTGCTTGCAGACGATGTCCACCTGTTCGGGGGTGGCACCGATCGTCATGTCCTCGACGTGTTCGGGGTCCGGGTCGGTCACGTCGAACAACTCGAACGTCTCCTGGGTCGCATCCCGGAGCACGTCGAAGCTCGTTCGACCGACGAGGACACCGTCGTTGTCGAAGACGACGGTATCGTAGGTCACATCTCTTATAGCGCAGGGTCACTGAAAAGTGTTTCAGTCGGCGCGTCAGGCATGCGCCCGCCGGAACGTCGTCCGAGCGTTCGGGGAGACCGCTGTCTGAGACGGTTATTCGACGGCGACGAGCGGACAGTTCACGTTCGCCGCGCCCTGTGCGAGGACGTTCGACTCCTTCGCGGACGCGAGGTCCGACACCGAGTCGAAGTCCGCGTTGTCGTACACGTTCACGAGCCAGAACGGCGAGTAGTCGTCGTCGCCGGGGAGCGACGCGACGACGTTGTGGTTCTGGGAGCTCCCGTCCTCGGTGAGGAACCCGGTCTGCGGGCCGCCGCCGTCCTCGCCGGGGTTCGTGTTGAACGCGACGTAGATCGGGGAGAGCGGCACGATATCCTTCGTGACCTCGAGCGGTGCTTCGGTGAAGTTGAAGTACGAGAGGACCTTCCCGTCGTACCAGCCCCGCGTGAGCCCGGTGGCGCCGTCGCCGACGCGCTTCTCCGCGGTCGACCCTTCGGGGACGATCGGACAGTTCACGAGCGTCGACGTGGCCTCGACGGGGTAGTCGCCGGCGTCGATGGCGTCGACGCTCGTGATGGCGTTGGCCTCGTACCCTTCGGGGACGGTCACTCGGTGGACCTGCCAGAAGTCGTTGTAGCCGTCGTCGCCGGGTTTGACGCCGACGACGTTCAACTGGTCGTCGACGGGCGCGTCCTCGCCTTCGCGGAGGAACACGTAGATGGGTGCCGGCGCCAGCGGTTGGACGTCGAAGTGGTAGTACTGTACTATCTCGCCGTCGGGGCCGAGTCCCTGGTGCCAGAACGGCTTCCGGTCGAAGTCGATGGCCTCGTCGGGACCGGGGAGGTCCGGGTTCGCGGAGCGCGTGAGGAGCGTGCCGGCGTCGTCACTGAACCGGTCGACGGCCACGCGCTCGGCGGCGTCCGGGTCGGTCGGCTCCATCCCCATGTCGTCGCCGTCGGTCGTGGTCGAGCCGTCCATGCCGTCGTCGGTGGTCGTCGTGCCGTCCATGCCGTCGTCCGTCGTTGTCGACTCGCCGTCGCTGGTGCCGAGGCATCCCGCGAGCGTTCCGGCGCCGAGGACGCCGACCGTCGCAACGAACCGTCGTCGGGTGCTGTGTTCGCGCATCGTACCAGCAGCGACACCTACCAGACGTATGATGATTTTCCGAACTCCGACTCACCTCCACGCAAGGTTCGCCCGAACTCTCTCTAGAATCTCCACCGCGTCGCGGCCGTTCCCCCACTCGACCCGTTCGAGCCGCGCTACTCGCTCGGGTCCCCGGCGGGCACGTCGCTGACGTCGCGAGCGGCGAGCGTCTCGTGGATGCCCAGGACGAGCGCCGGGACGACGACCATGAAGACGTGCTCCTCCAACGGGATGCCGAGGAGTTCCACGCCGGTCCGCATCGGGATCGAGAAGACGCCGACCTCGAGCGTGTACCAGTCCCAGACGTACGCTATCGGGTAGACCGCGACGATGGTGCGGGCGGCCCGGCGGGTCGCGTCGCGGCCAGCGCGATAGAGGAGCGCGGCGGCGGCCGACCCGAACGCCACCTCGGTCGCGAGGTACGTCCACTCGCCGAGGACCGTGATGTCGGGGAGGGCGACGGCCGCGAGCGGCTGGAAGTACACCGCAGCGACGAGGACGGCGAGGAAGACGTACGCGCCGCGAACGAGGAGCATCGTCGCAAGGTCCGGTGGCGCTCGCGACGCGTACAGCGCGACGACGACGAACGCCGGAATCGCGAGCGGCGCGCTCGCCGGGACGACGCCGTCGATAGCGAACGCCAGCACCGCGAACAGGCCCGCCCCCATCAACCCGTACGCGAAGCGGCGAGCGCGCGCTTCGCCGAGCAGGACGCCGACGGTGTGCTTGTCGATGCTCGCGTCGTAGTCGACGTCCGTCAGGTCGTCTATCACCTTCACGCCCGTCAGGACGAGGAGGAACACGACCGCGAACGCGACCGCCTCCGCGCGCACCGCCGCGGTCTGGGCGTGATTGCTCGCGACGACGACGAGCGCGATCCCCGTCGGGTACCCGAGCGTCGCACCCAGCGGGTTCGTGTCCAGCGTCGGCGCGTGCAGGTACCCGATGAGCCACGTCGGCGCGAGCAAGAGTGCCGACACCGGGTCGACGACCACCCAGAGGACGACGAGGCACGCCAGGAACGCGACCGCGGCCGCCGCGAGCGCCAGTCGACACCCCACGGGCGTCAGCGGGTGGTCGTCGTCCTCGCCGCGCACGTGGAAGTCCACGTACCCGTCCTTGACGTGCGCCGTGTACACCGCACAGAATGTCCCGATGGAGACGACGACGACCGGGAGGAGCGTGAACTCGCGCGCCAACGCCGCACCGAACCACGCCGCGGCGATCGGCGGCAGCATGAACACGGGATGAACCTGCGACGCGTACGCCTTCACGTCCGCCATCGCACCCGTGCCATGTCGAGCAACGCGCATATGTGAGACGTTAGACCACCACGTGAATAAGGGCTAGGTTCGCGGCGGTGCGCGCTCGAAAGAACCACCGCGGCCGGCACACCGACCGCATCCAGCACACCGACCGGGGCAGGCACGGGGAAGGACCGAGGCTGCCAGCATCGGTATCGTCCGACAAGTCTTTTCAGGAGGCTTCTCCAAGGGAGGCCAATGCCAATCGCTCCGCCGATACAGGGCAGCGACCTCGAGACGCTCCCCGACGACACCGACCTCGTCGAGGACCTCGCCTCCCGGCCCGACGTCGAGACCGTCCTCCCGAAGTTCGTCGGCGACGAGCAGACGGGGCGGTTCGTCACCGCGTTCTTCGTCGTCAAAGGCGAACGCATGGTCGTGTACGCACGCCGCCGGGACGGCAACGAGGTCGACTTCGAGCAGGTCGACGCCGGAACGGTCGGCGAACCACTCGACTGGGTCGGGACCGTCTGGAACCAGACGCTGCGGTTCGCCGACGACGACGCCGAGACCATCGTCCGGCTCCGCGAACGCGCCGCCTACGACACCCACTGGCTGTTCGCCGGGCACGACCCCGAAGAGTCCTTCGAATCGTATCGCGTCGACCCGCTCGGGCACGAACCGACCGGCTTCGCCGAGTGCGAGCACGCACCCTCCGGGGACAGCCAGCCCGCACCGAACCTCGGCATCGACGTCTCCTCGTGTACCGAGTGTAACGCGCCGCTGTTCGTCATGCACGACGGCGACGGCACGCGCTCGATGGAGGTCCTGAACGCCGTCCACCTCGGCGAAGCGTACGGCAACGACGGCACCATCCGCGGGTTCCGCATCGTCCCCGACGGCCCCGTCTCCCCGAAGGAGGAGGCCGTGTACGTGCTCTCGCAGATGGCGAACAACGAGAACCCGTCGCTGGAACGGTACGCTCGCGCCGGCAAGCACGCCCTCGTCTTCCTCGTCGGCGACCAGGTCGTCGGCTACGCGAGCTGGCAGCACGTCGGCTCGGACGTCACGCTCGACGGCATCTACCTCCTCCCCGAGTACCGCGGCGATGGCGGCCTCGCCGAGACCGTCGTCCAGGCGTTCTACGACGAGATAGAGGCCGACGAGTACTTCGTCGAGACCCCGAACGACGCCGCGCGCAGCGCCATCGCGCGCGCCGGCCACCTCGACACCGGCGTCGCCACCCCAGTCGCCTCGCTCGCCTGCCGCGACACGACGGACGCGACCGACCCCGGCGCCATCTACGCCGACCCACGACCGCGACCGTACCACCCCGTCCGCTGACCGACGCTCGGACCCCTCAACGATACGCCATGCCACGAATCCCGATTCCGCCTCGATTCCTTCGGTACGCCGCGTTCGTCGGCGTCGTCGGCGTCGTCGTCTACTTCTCGTTGCTCGACACTCCCGCACCTCCTGGACCGACGGGCCCCTGGTACGACAAGCAGCTGCACTTCGCTTCCTACGCCGCCGTGACGGTGACCGCCGCCGGTGCGTCCATCGAGTACCGGAACCGGCGCTGGCGGCGCATCGCGGGCGTCGTCGCCTTCTCGATGGCGTTCGGGGTCGCGATCGAGCTCGCGCAGTGGCCGCTCGTGGGGCGCTACGCCTCCGTCGGGGACGTCGCAGCGAACGCCGCCGGGACGCTCCTCGGCTCGGTCACCTTCGCCGTGGAGGACGCGTTCGGGTACGTCGACGACCCGGCGGAGGAGGCTCGCGGCTGACGTCGCTCGTCGTGCTCGCGCCGAAGCGGTCTCACAGCGGGACGTTGCTCAGAGCGGGACGTCGCGACCGACGCCGTCGCCGACTGCGCGTTCGAGCAGCCAGTCGGCTGTCGCGGCGTCGAGGACCGCCGACCCGACGCTCTCCACGACGACGAGTTCGTCGGGTGCGACGCGCTGGGCGTCGAACGCGTCCGCGAACGGGCGGACGTCGTCGCGCTCGATCCGCCCGGCGAGGTCGCCGGTCGCGACCGCCTCCTCTGGGACGTCCGCGTAGACCCGGGTCGCGCGCTCGACGGTCTCGGCGTCGAGCTCCTGCATCTCGGGCGTGTACGCGCCGACGGCGACGACGACCGCGCCGTCCGGGCAGTCCGCGGCTTCGAACACCGGTTCGGTGCTCGTCGTCGCCGTCACGATGGCGTTCGCGTCGTCGAGCGCGTCGGCGGGCGACTCGGCGGGGCGGACGTCCGCGTCGAGGGTTGCGTCGAGGTCGGTCGCGCACTCGTGTCTCGAGTCGCTCGGCGAGTACACCGCGACGGCGTCGACGTCGGTCGCGGTCGCGACGGCGCGCGTCTGCCAGCGCGCCTGCGTGCCGGCGCCGAACACCGCGAGCGTCACCTGCGTGCGTGCGAGGTGGGCCACGGCGAGGCCGCCGATACAGCCGGTTCGCGCGTTCGTGACGCGCTCTCCGGCGAGCAGCGCCCGCGGTTCGCCGGTGGCGGCGTCCGCGACGAGCACCTGCGCGTGCACGGTCGGGAGTCCACGCGCCGGGTTCTCCTCGTGGACGCTCGCGACCTTCGTCGCGTACGTCGCCGCGCCGTGGACGTACGCCGGCATCGCGAGGCCCGTACCGAGCGCGCGGTCGGCGTCCTCGGGGTCGAGGCCCGCCCCGAGCGGGAAGTGCGGTCGGTCCGGGCGCTCGACGGTGCCGTCGCGCTGCGCGCGGAAGGCATCCGCGACGACCCCGAGCAGGGAGTCGAGGTCGAGGAGCCGGTCGACGTCGTCGTCGGCGATGACGCGAACCATACCGGAGCGTCCCAGCGAACCACCTTCACCGTTGGGTCGGCGGCGGCGTGGACGTCAGTCGAGGCGTCGACGTCGACGCGGAGACCACTGGGAACGCTCTCGTGGTCGACCGCGTGACCGGCCGCCCGCGGTCGAGTGAACGTTTAACACAGTCGCGGTGGAGGGTCGGATATGAACGTCGTCGTCGTGGGCGCGGGCATCGTCGGGCTCGCGGCCGCACGCGAACTCGCGGAGCGCGGTGCGAGCGTCGTGGTCTGCGAGAAGGGAAGCGTGGGGTCGGGGAGCACCGAACGGTCGGCTGGCGGTATCCGAACGCAGTTCTCGACGCCGGTCAACGTCCGGCTCTCCCTGGAGAGCATCGAGACGTGGTCGACGTTCGAGGAACGGTTCGGCGTCGACATCGCGTACCGTCGCGCCGGCTACCTCTTCCTCGCACGCGGCGAGTCGACCGCGGCGGACTTCGAGGCGAACGTCGCGATGCAACGCGACCTCGGCGTCGACAGCGAACTCCTCTCGCCCGACGAGGCCCGCGAGCGCTGCCCCGGGCTGGCCGCCGACGAGTTCGTCGCCGCGACGTACTGTCCGACGGACGGCTTCGCCGACCCCCACCTCGCACTCCAGGGGTACGTCCAGGCGTGCCAGGACGCCGGCGTCGACGTCCGCACGCACACGGCCGTCGAAGCCATCCACCGCGACGGAGACGACCCCGCCGACGGCCGCGTCGTCGGCGTCCAGACGCCCGACGAACGCATCGACGCCGACGCCGTCGTGAACGCCGCCGGCCCGTGGGCCGGGCGCGTGAACGACCTCGCGGGCGTCGACCTCCCCGTCGAACCGCGACGCCGACAGGTCGCGGTCGTCGACCCCGAGACGCCCGTCCCCGACGACGTCCCGCTCACCATCGACCTCGACACGGGCGTGTACTTCCGGCCGGAACGCGAGGGCGCCGCCATCGTCGGCGGGCACTTCGACGACGCGGACCCGCCCGCGGACCCGGACCGGTACTCCACGACCGCGGACACGGACTGGACGATCACCGCCGTCGAGCACGCCGCCGACTGCGCGACGTACTTCGGCCCCGAGACCCGCATCAAGCGCGGCTGGGCGGGACTGTACGCCGTCACGCCCGACCATCACCCCATCGTCGACGAGGTCGCACCAGGGTACGTCACCGCTATCGGGTTCTCCGGGCACGGCTTCCAGCACGCGCCAGCGACCGCGAGACTCGTCGCCGACGCCATCCTCGACGGCACGGTCGACGTCGAGGGCGCCGACGCGCTCGCCGCCGACCGGTTCGACGACGACCGGGAGACCGACGCGGAACGCAACGTCGCCTGACCCGCTCTCGGCGAGGGCGACGCGTCGAGGGCGGTCGCGGTAGCGTCGCTGGCGACCTATCGAATCATGCGGGACGCCATGGGAAGCGCTTGGAGTGGCGTTCCGCGTCCATCCGCGGGTCCAGCGGCCTGATTATCGTTCCGCGTCCGTCCGCGGGTCCGGCGGCCTGATCATCGTTCCGCGTCCATCCGCGGGTCCGGCGGCCGTTCGGTCAACTGGTCCTCGGGGACGAGCATGAGGAGTTCTCCGTCGCCGGTGTCGACGAGCTCCTGGTCCGTGTCCGTCCGCCAGAGGCACGACCGCCACGGGCCCTCCTCGAGGTTCTCGACGACCTCGGATGGCGTGTACCGCCTGCCGTCGGACCCGACGTATACGGTCACGACTGTGCGAGGACCGCGTCCGGTTCGTCGTCCGGCGAGTCCTCGTCGGCCGCGAGTGCCGCCAGTCTGGATTCGACGGAGACGACGCGACCGTCGGCGACGTGCGGGGCGACGTGGGTGATCCCCTCGCCGTCTCGCTCGACGAGCGTGACCGACGGGAACGTCAGGACGCGGCGGGTGTCCGTGCACGCCAGCGATGATTCGTCGGTCACCGGGAGGTACGGGTCGAGGTCGACGGACGCCGACGCAGCCCACCGCTTGGCGTCGACGACGAGGTCGCTGATGGTGCTGCCTGCGGGACTGTCCGCGGCCAGCCCCGAGAGCGAGAACCGGTTCGGGACGAGACGGACCCGGACGTCCGCGTACGCGTCTACGTCGAGCGCACGCTCGTAGAGGCGTTCCTGGCGGTCGTTGGAACCACCAGGAACGTCCGCCCGGACCCAGAGTTCTGCACTCCTCGCACCGTCCACGGTTTGGGGTTGGCGAGTCACGTTCCATTGCGAGGCGCAGAAACCACAAAAACGTTCCTACGGTTGGGAACGTCCAATTCGCAGACAGGGGGAGCATATCCGAGCGCTATAGACCGCTTACCAGAGCTACGTACCATCGAGGACTCGCAGTCGAACCCGTCCATGCGTCGGGATTACCTGCGCTTACGAACGGAAATCTCGGCATTACTCTCTCGATGTCGACCTTTCACGACGATTCGCCGAGTGTGCTAAACGCTAACGACTACCTAACTCACGCAGTGGCGTCGGCCGCGGGTCGCGAGACTGGTCTCTCGGCGTGGCGCGGGCTACCACGGGGGAGAACGCTGTCGCTGTCGAACGAGGCGGTGCGGAGAACAGTCCTGCGTCGTCAGTCGTCGGCGGGGGTCGGGCCGTCGTCGGCTTCGGTCGCGCCGCGCTCCCAGACGTTCGTGACTGATTCGCCGTTCGGTGGAGTGTGAGAGACGTCCTTCATTCGGTCTCGATCGGAGTCTGCCATCGTGCAACGAGGTAGCACATCTCCCGTACTTAACGCTGTCGGGGAGCCTATAATAACAAACAGTACCAATGGTACGTCCTAATATACCTATTATTTCTCGAGAAGCGGCGGGATGGCGTGCAGCGAATCCACGTCGAACGTCGGTCCGGGGTCGGGAGACACCGCGCAATTGTGCTCGCGACGCACCAGCATCGAGTCGATGCCCGCGGCGTGCGCCGCCACCACGTCCGTCGCCTTGTCGCCGACGTAGAGCGCGGTCTCGGCGTCGAGGTCGGCGAGCGCTCGCTCGATGTAGTACGGTTCCGGCTTCTTCCGGCGGACGCTCTCCATCGTCGGCTCGCGACCGTACCACGTCCCGAAGTGCCTGTGGAGGTCGTGGGCCTCGAACACGTGGTCGATGGTCGCGTTCTGGTTGTTCGACACCACCCCGAGCGGCACGTCGAGGGCCTCCAGGGCCGCGACGTCGTCGTACGCGGGCTTCTCGCCGCGGTCCGTCGCCCGACACTGGTACTCCGCGAACTGCGCGTCGCGCTCCCGCCAGAACGCGTCCACGTCGAGGTCGAGGCGAGCGCACGTCTCCTCGACGCGGTCCGGGGACACGCCCGCGACGAAGTCGTCGAGGAGGGCCTCGCCAGGGTCCACGTCGAACGACTCGAACGTCGCGCGAACCGCCCGCCGTAGCACGTCGCGGTCCGTCCGCTCGGTCAACACCCCGTCGTTGTCGAACACGACAGCATCGTACACGCGAGGAACTACGTAGCGCATGGCTTCACGTTTTCTGTGAGACGGTTCCACGCACCACGCGCACGGCCGGCACTGACGGCGACGACCGCCCCAGCGATGGCCGTCCCGACGACGAACGCCACGCACCTGACCTCGACGACAGGACACATTACGGTGGAACGAGAACGGCCTCGTATGCAGCACCTATCCGTCGCCGACGACGAGGTCCCCGCCGTCGGCCTCGGCACCTGGAAGCTCGAAGGCCAGACCGCCTACGGCACCGTCAAGACCGCCCTCTCGCTCGGCTACCGGCACGTCGACACCGCGCAAGCGTACGAGAACGAACGCCACGTCGGGAACGCCATCCACGACAGCGACGTCGACCGCGACGACGTCTTCCTCACCACGAAGGTTCGACCGGACCGCTACGAGCCCGGCGACCTGAAAGCGTCGGTCAGGGAGAGCCTCCACAAGCTCGACACCGACTACGTCGACCTCCTCCTGCTCCACTGGCCGAACCCCCTCAGCGACCTGGACGCGGCGGTGCGCGCGATGGCGGACCTCGTCGACGACGGCGCCGTCACGCACGTCGGCGTCTCGAACTTCTCCGTCGCCCAGCTCAAGCGCGCCCAAGCGCGCAGTCCCGTCCCCATCGCCACGAACCAGGTCCAGTTCCATCCCTTCAAGCCACAGCGCGAACTCCTCAGGTACTGCCAGGACAACGACGTCATGCTCACCGCGTACAGTCCGCTCGCGCACGGCGCCGTCCTCGACGACGACCTCCTCTGGGCCATCGGCCGCAAGTACGACAAGACCCCCGCGCAGGTCGCGCTCCGCTGGGCGACCCAGCACCGCGGCGTCTGCGTCATCCCGAAGTCCACGTCGCGCGACCATCTCGAACAGAACCTCGACATCTTCGACTTCAAGCTCGACGCCGACGAGATCGAACGCATCGCCCGTCCGAGCGGCCTGAAGACCGCGGAGACGATGCTCCGCGGGATGCTCGGCTGACGCCCGCGACCGCTCGCCAGCGCACTCGCGGCGATCCCAGCGGGCCGGTTCCACTTTCACTGCGGACCCGGCAGATACGAGAGCGTCGAGTCCCAACCGTCGACCGAACCACCCGTGTCCGACGACGTGACCAGACTACCGGGCGCGAGCCCGGTCGAGGACGGCCCGCCCGACCAGCTCGTCTGTCACGTCGACATGGACTGCTTCTACGCCGCCTGCGAGCGCCTCCGCGAACCCGCGCTCCGCGGGGAACCGGTCGTCGTCGGCATGGGGTACGAACCCGGTGACGACGCGGGCGCGGTCGCGACCGCGAGCTACGAGGCCCGCGAGTTCGGCGTCGACTCCGCGATGGCCATCACGACCGCGCTCGAACGCCTCCCGCGTCGCGAGGACGCCGACCTCGAGGACCCGGACGCCCCCGATATCGACGAGACCGGGCTCTACCGGCCCGTCGACCTCGACCACTACCAGGCGGTCGGCGCGCAGGTCAAGGAGATCCTCCACGAGTGCGCGGACGTCGTCCGCGAGGTCAGCATCGACGAAGCCTATCTGGACGTCACCGACCGGACGAACTGGGAGGTCGTCGAGGGGTTCGCGCGCCACGTCAAGCAACGCATCGCTCGCGAGGTCGGCGTCGCCGCGAGCGTCGGCGTCGCCCCGACGTTGAGCGCCGCGAAGGTCGCCAGCGACCACGACAAACCGGACGGCCTCGTCGTCATCACGCCCGACGAACTAGTCGAGTTCCTCGCGCCGCTCGACGTCGAGGACGTCCACGGCGTCGGCCCGGTGACCGCTCGAAAGCTCCGCGAGGAGGGCATCGAGACCGCGGGCGACCTCGCGGACGCGGACCGGGACGCGCTCGTCGACCGGTTCGGCGAACGCGGCGGCGAGCTCCACGACCGCGCTCGCGGCCGGGACTACCGCGAGGTCACGCCGCGGGGCGACCCGAAGAGCTTCTCGCGCGAATCCGCGTTCGGGTCGCCAGTCACCGACGCCGAGCCGAAACGCGAGCAGGTGCGGACGCTCGCCGCGGCGGTCGCCGAGCGCGCTCAGCGCGAGGGCGCGCTCTACCGCACCATCGGCGTGAAGGCCGTCGAACCGCCGTTCGACGTGAACACGCGCGAGCGCTCGCTCCCCGGTCCCGTCGACGACCCCGCGCTCGTCGAGTCCGCGGCACTCGACCTGTTCGCGGAGTTCGAGGACGTCGCCGTCCGGAAGGTCGGCGTCCGCGTCGCGAACCTCTCGTTCACCGACCGCGACCAGCCGTCACTCGCCTCGTTCACCGCCGCCCAGGCAGCGAGCGAGACCGAACCCGCGGCGACCGACGGCGACGACGCAAGCGACGACGAGGATGGAGCGGGCGAGCGCGACGACGCGGCCGTGGACGCGACCGACGGTGACGCCAGCGAGTCGCCAGCAGGCGACGGCCACAAGACACATACCTTGCCCCCGGGGCAGACTTCCTTGACGGACTTCTAGCCCGACACCAAGCATTGCAAATATAAACCCCACACCCATTCTCACTATCAACTACCGCTCGACCCAATGACTGACGATTTCGACTTCTACGACCTCCTCGAGATAGACGACGACGCGAGCCAGGAGGAGGTCAAGGACGCGTTCCGGACGAAGGTGCGGGAGTACCATCCCGACCTCAACGACGACCCGGACGCGCCAGCGCAGTTCACCGCGGTCAAGAAGGGCTACGAGATACTCAAGGACCCCGCGGAACGGCAGGCGTACGACCGCCTCGGACACAAGGACTACGTCGCCAAGCGAACCTCGGGCATCCCCGACCCGAGCGCGTGGCGCACCGACGACGGCGGGTCCTCGCGGGGCGGGTCGACCGCGAGTGCATCCGGCGGTTCGACCACCGCGAGCAGCGGCAGTTCCGGCAGGCGGTCGTCGTCGAGCGGTTCGTCGCGGTCGTCGTCCTCGAGTGGTTCGTCGCGGTCGTCGTCGAGCGGTTCGTCGAACCGCCGGAGCTCGTCGTCGCGGTCGTCGTCGAGTTCCGGTTCGGCGTCCGGTGACTCGTCGTCGCGGTCGAACCGCAGGAGCTCATCCTCGCGGTCGTCGTCGTCGTCGTCGGCGAGCGATTCGTCGTCGCAGTCGAACCGTCGGGGGTCCTCGTCGAAGGCGTCGACGTCGACGACGTCGAGCGGGTCGTCGAACCGTCGAGCGCGGTCCGCGTCCACCGCGAGCGCCGGGGGAACGCCCTCCGGGGCGGCGTCCGGGTCGGCGAGTACGACCAAGGACAAGGACTCGACCATCGGAACGACGTCCGAGCCGACGTCGTCGTCGTGGACGGACAACGCGCTGTTCAACTGGTGGCGGAGCCTCCAACTGGGGTACCCGTTGATGCTGCTGTCGACGCTCCTGTTCGTCGGCGGCGTCGGCTACTGGGCGTACGCGAACCTCGGTTCGTTCCGCCGGCTCGGGAGCGCACTCGCCGCTGCCGGGACCGACACCGCCGCGCTCCGCGACGTGCTCGTCGCTCGACGCGGCATCCCGACGATGTACGAGTTCGTGCAGTCGACGACGCTCGTCGAGCCATTGCTCCCGACCATGCAGTGGTACGGCGCACTCGCCGGCGCGGTCGTCGCGACCGCGCTCGCGTTCGGCATCTATCGCGCAGTCTGGGCGAAGCGCCCGTACAAGTGGGTGACGATCAACGAGACCGTCGGTATCGGCGTCGTCACCGCGAGCGTCGCCACGGTGTACGGCGGGCCGCTGCTCGCGGGAGCGATCGTCATGCCGTTCGTGTTCCTCGTCATCATCCGCCACACGCACATGGCGTACAAGTTCAAACCGTCGTACGCGTACGTCCTCGGCGTCAGCGTCCCGCTCGCAGTCATCGGCGCCGAGTACGCCGTGCCGTCGCCACCGCTGGCCGTCGACCTCCTCGGTGCAATCCTCCCGATTCTCACGGTGGTCGTGCTCCTGTTCAGCCTGGTCGTTCGACCCAGACTCTTCGACTGACCGCCGCGACCGACGGTTCGCCAACGCTGGCGGTGTTCGGACTCACCCGACGCGCGTCGCGACGCCTTTCGTCTGCCGATAGTCGCGATGCCGGATGGCGTTCAGTCGGTCGACGAGCGCGCGTTCGTCGTCGGGCGTCCACTCGGCGGGTTCGCGTATCGGGACGACGAGGAACCCGCGGCCGCGTATCTCGGTCGCGTGGAGCGCGGCGTCGTCGACGTCGCGCCCGACCTTCCGGCGCTGCGTCGTGTACGCCTCGAGGACGTGGTCGATGGCGCGCTCGCCGACCGGCAGGAGGATGTGCGCGTTGATCGCGCGAAGCTCGGTGTCGAAGTACCGCTCCAGGTCAGCGTACTCGCGCGGACTCGGGTCGCGAGGGCGTCGACCCATGAACACGTAGCTCAGGTAGAGGTTCGAGGCGTCGGGGGCGTACGCGTACGGCGCCGCCAGGAACTCGGTCTCGTGGAGGACGCGCTGAAGGCGTTCGCCCGCGACCGACCCCGTGAACGGGACGCCCGTGTCGTCGCCGCCGTGGACCGCCGGTCGGTCCCCGATGACGTGGAAGTCCGCGTTCGCGTCCCCGTACCCGTACACCGCCGGCGGATCGTCGTCGCCCGCGAACCGCTCGGGAACGACGAGCCCGAACGGATTCCGGACCCTGTCCGTGACGTTCTGCACGACGCTCCGTAGGCGACCCCGGGAGAAAACCGTCGCGGTCCTGCGGGCGGACGGTCATGCACGCGCCACCGGCGGAGTCGGCGGATTCTTTGCGGCAGCGGTCGTGGCCTCGCGCATGGCAGACGACGTGCCGGCGATGACGCGATTCCCCGTACCGGACCGCGAAGACCTCCCCGAGGACCTCCGTGAGCGGATGGCCGACGAGGAGGACGAGGCCGGGTTCCTCGCGAACGTCTTCGAGGCGTTCGCGTACCGGCCGTCGCACTTCCGGGCGTTCTTCGCGTACTACGACGCGCTCACCGAGCACACCGAACTCGAGCGCGAGGAGATAGAGATGATCGTGGTGGCGGTCTCGGGCGCGAACGACTGCTACTACTGTAACGTCGCGCACGGCGCGCTCGTCCGCATCTACGCGGACGACCCGCTGCTCGCCGACCAGCTCGTCTCGAATCATCGGACCGCGAACGTGAACGACGCGCATCGCGCGATGCTCGACTTCGCGGTGAAGCTCACCGAGGACCCCGCCGCCGTCGAGGAGGACGACGTCGAGCGCCTCGAGGACCACGGGTTCTCGCGGCGCGCGGTCTGGGACGTCGGGAGCGTCGCCGCGTTCTTCAACCTCTCGAACCGGATGGCGCACCTCGCGGACATGCGGCCGAACGCGGAGTTCCACGCCATGGGCCGGTAGTGTCCAGCGACCGAGTGGAACGCGGTCCGTCGCGCGGAAGACCCGACCCCTCGATGTCCCTCACGGCCGCCGGTCGGTCCTTCGAATCGCAAGACATCGAGGACTGCGAACGACCCACATAGTTATTTGCGAAGTACGCGTGTTTCAAACTATGTCGAAACTTGTATAGCCGAAAACCATATGATATTCAGACATGCGCGACTTGGACGAAACAGACCTCGACATCCTTCGACTCCTCGTCGAGGACGCCCGCCGCCCGTACAGCGAGATCGCGGACCGCGTGAACGTGTCCCCGCCGACGGTCTCCGACCGCGTGGAGCGCCTCGCCGACCTCGGCGTCATCAACCGATTCACCATCGACATCGACCGGTCGCTCATCTCGAAGGGCATCCCCGTGCTCGTCGAACTGGACCTCGTCCCCGACGCGGACGACCGCGTCGCCAAGCGCCTCGCGGACAGCGAACCCGTCGAGCACGTCTACCTCACCGCCGGGAACCGTCTCGTCGTGCACGCCACCGTCCCCGGCGGCGAGGTCCGCGAGACCCTCCATCGCATCGTCGACATGGAACTCGTCGACTCGCTCGACGTCAGCCTCGTCGAGGAGCACGCGTGGGAGCCCCAGGTGAGCGACGGCGAACTCAGTCTCTCCTGCGAGGAGTGCGCCGACCCCGTCACGCACGACGGCGTGACGACCCAGTACGACGGCGACCTCTTCCACTTCTGTAGCGAGGAGTGCCTCGGCACGTTCGAGGACCGCTACACGGGCCTGACGAGTCAGAACTGACGGCACCCAGCCAGTCATCGTTCACGACACCGGCTCGCGTCGGTCGTCGCGACCAAAACTGTTCTAACCCAGGCTTGCGCAGTGGCGCGTATGAGCACGACCCTGCGCGTGACTGGCATGACCTGTGATGGCTGCGAGGACATCGTGGAGACGGCACTGGAGATGGCGGACGGCGTCGAGAGCGCTTCGGCCGACCGGGAGGCGAACGAGGCGACCGTCGAGGGCGACGCGAGCACGGAGACGCTCGTCGAGAAGGTTCACCTCGCCGGCTACGACGCCGAAGCCGCCTGACTGGCGGCCGTCCGCGAGACTCGCGGGCTTTATCTCCACGACCCCGTAGTGTCGACCATGGACGATTCGAGTGACGACGGTCCGACGCTGCGTCGACGCGAACTCCTCGGAAGCGCTGGTGTCGTGGTCGTCGCGGCGGCAGCCGGGTGTCTCGGGAACGACGAGGGAACGGAGTCCGCGAACGGCGAGAACGCGGTCGTTGTCGGCCCAGGCGGGTCGTACGCGTTCGAGCCGTCGTCGCTGACGGTCTCCGTCGGCGACACCGTGACGTGGTCGTGGGACTCCGCGAACCACAACATCGTGGTGCGCGATCAACCCGACGGCGCCGAGTGGACCGGAACCGACGGCGACGGGGCGAAGACGTACGACACCGGCCACACGTACGAGTACACGTTCGAGACTGCGGGGACGTACGAGTACTACTGTCAGCCCCACGAGGGTCTCGGGATGGTCGCCGAGGTCGTCGTCGAATCGTAACGGCAGGTCGTGCAACCCCGAACCAAGTGCATCGACCGCTTGCCGAACCACCACGCGTCGGGGGAATACCTAATTGACCAGTGAGTGTACGCTTCGGGTATGGACCGACCAACGAGACGACAGGTGCTTGCGTCGACGGGCGTCGCCGTGGCGGCGGGCGTCGCCGGGTGTTCGTCAGGTGGGGATTCGACGACGACCGAGCCCGACGAGGCGACACCGTCGAGTGGGTGTGGTCGTCGGGCGGCCACAACGTCGTCGCCGACACGACGCCCGAGGGCTCGGACTGGACTGGGACGATGGACGCACCGACCGCGGTGTACGACGCCGGACACGCGTACTCGCACACGTTCGAGATCGCCGGCACGTACTCGTACTACTGCAACCCACACCGCGGGTCCGGGATGACCGGCGAGGTCGTCGTCGAGGAGTGAATCGGGAGCGCTCGTCCTCGAGGAGTGAACCGGGAGCGGTCGTCGTCGAGCGGCGAACCGGGTGCCTGGTCCTGGTGGGGTAACTCGGTCTTACCGGCGAGAAGCCGGTCGTTTTTGGGTGAGAACTGGGAAAATCACCTTGATGGTCGTCGTCGAGCGCTACGTATGGACGAATCCTCCAGGCGGCGTGTGCTCGCGGGTGCAGCGACCACGCTCGCCGCGACGCTCGCGGGTTGTTCGACTGGCGGCGACGGGACGACGAGCGGCGGCGGCGGGACGACGGCGCGGTCCACCATGGAGCCGACCACGGACGCGACGGCGACGACCGAGGAATCGGCGACCGCGGAGCGGACGACGGACGAACCGACCAGCACCGAGGTAGAGACGACCGGCGAACGGGGGACGACCAGCGAACGGGAGACGACCACCGAACCGGAGACGTCGACGACGGAACCGACGACAACCACCGAGTCGACCGCGACGCCGACGACCGAGACGGTGACGGTCGGTCCCGACGGCCGACTCCGGTTCGACCCGGACCGCCTGACGGTCCCGGCCGGGTCGACCGTCGAGTTCCGGTGGGACTCCGGCGGGCACAACGTCCGCGTCGCCAGCCAGCCGGATGCTGGCGACTGGACGGGCACCAGTGGCGGCGGTGGGACGACCTACGGCGCGGGCCACGTGCACTCGCACACGTTCTCCGCCGCCGGCACGTACGAGTACTACTGCGCGCCGCATCGCGGCGCGGGGATGCGCGGCCGCATCGTCGTGGAGTGACCGCTCCGACGCCCGTCTCGGCGGCGTCGACGGGCCTCAGAGGTCGACGCGGTTCAGGTACCAGAGCGCGACGTACGCCAGTCCACCGACGGCGAACAGGACGACGGGGATCACGAAAGGACCGGCGAACTCGTAGAGAGAATCGAGCATGCGTCGACGTCCGGGTGCGAGTGCCTTCTATCGTTCGCTCGCGTCACTCCGAACCTCCTCCGAACCTCACTGCGACTCCTCGTTCGTGTCCACAGCACCGTCGGCCGGGGCGTCCTCGTCGCCGCCACCGTCGGCGACGGGTTCGTCGACGTCCGCCGGCGCTCGCTCGGGCTGGACGCCCGGCGTCGGGGCCACGTCGGTCGTCGTGAGGTTCACGTCGCGCTGCGGGAACGGAATCCCGATGTCCGCGTCGTTCAGCGCGTCGTACAGTCCCTTGTTGAGCCGATGCACGGCTTTCGCGCGCTTGACGGGCGTGCTCACCCAGCACAGCAGTTCGTAGTTCAGTGCGGAATCGCCGAACTCGCGGAGCCGCATCCGGGGTTTCGGCGAGTCCAGCGTGAGCTTCTCGTCGAGCGCGACCTGCACCGCGAGCTCCTCGAACTCGTCGAGGTCGGTGCCGTACGCGACGCCGATGGGGACGCGGATGCGCCGCCGGCGCTGTGGCGCGGACTCGTTCGTGATGCTCGCGGAGTTCAGTTTCGCGTTCGGGACCGTCACCATCACCTCGTCGCGCGTCAGGAGCGTCGTCGACCGGATGCCGACGCGGACGACCGTCCCGGAGTCGCCGGTGTCGAGCACGACGTAGTCACCGATCTTGTACGTGTCGTCGAAGTAGAGCGCGAGCCCACCGAAGAAGTTCGCGACGGTGTCCTTCGCGGCGAACCCGACCGCGATGCCGGCGATGCCGGCGGCACCGAGCAGTGGCGTGATGGCGATGTTGTAGATCGAGAGCGACAGCACGCCGGCGCCGGCGAGGACGATGAACGTCCAGACGTTCGAGAAGATGGGTGCGAAGTCGTACTTCCCGGTCTTGTCGACGAGGTCGACCGCGCGGTTCACGATGCGGTTCAGCGCGAACGCCCATATGAGGACGATGAGGACCGCGGCCGGACGCGCGAAGAAGTCCTGGAGGTCCTGTTCGCTGACGACGACGTTCGCGGCGTCCGCGGACGACACCGTCAGCAGCCAGATGCCGCCGAGGGCGGCGGTGACGACGAGCGGCCACCGGACCTCGGAGACGACGACGTCGTCGAACTTGCTCCCGGTCTGCTTGACGACCTTGCGCGCGAGCTTGAACACGACGAACTCGAGGACGAGGGCGGCGGCGAACGACACCGCGAGTACGAGGATCGTTCGCTCGACGACGCCGTACCCCGAGAGGTACTCCAGTAGCGGGTCGAGCACTGGATTAGCCATGGCACCCGATACGCCACGCCGTCGTTTAATCGTTTCCTGGGAACCGTCGACCGGTCACCGGAAACTGACCCGGGTCATCGACGCCGGCTGCGAGTAGGCCGAGCGTTCTTGTAGGAGTACGCGGAACGGGTGGTCGTGTACCGGCTCGGTCACTACGGCGTGTCGCTCCTGCTGTACGCACCCGTCGGGTTCGCGCTCGCGCTCCTGGGCGAACCGGGACTGGCGGTCGTCGGCGGCGCGGGCGTGCTCGCACTGGCGAGAGTCCCGGACTACGACCAGCGCGTCCCCGGCATCACGCACCGCGGCGTCACGCACACCGTCCTGTTCGCCGTGCTCGTCGGTGCCGCGTTCGCCGGCGGTGTCGTCGCACTATCGCAGGTCGGTGCGAACCCGCTCCCGACGAGCGAGCTCGCGACGCCGGTCGCGTTCGCGTTCGCCGTCGGCACGTTCGGCATCCTCGCGCACCTCGCCGGCGACGTCCTCACGCCAGCAGGCGTCCCGCTCCTCTGGCCGCTCTCGGGGCGGACGTACACGGTGTCGTTGACCACCGCCGACAGCACGGTCTGGAACTACCTCCTGTTCGCGCTCGGCGTGTTCGCGACCGCGGTTTCGGGGTACGGCGTCCTCCAGTTCGCCTGAGTTCCTGCGCGCTGCTCGCGTCGAAACGGCAGTGAACGCGTGACCTGTTGGCAAATCACTTTGTGCTGGCTGCCGTCGACTCGGACGTGAGCGACCTGGACTTCGCCGACCTCGACGGCGGTCGGCACGTGAACTACTACGCGTACGACCCGACGCTCCGGCGAGCGGTCGACCGCGTCCTCGACGGGGACGACCACGCGGCCGCGACCGAGCGCCTGCGGGCGTTCGGCGAGCACGCCGGCCACACCATCGCGGACCACGCGGACTACGTCGACGACCACGGGCCCGAGCTCCGGACGTACGGCGACCACGGCGACGTCGTGAACGACGTGCGGTATCCCGCGGAGCTCCACGAGGAGGCCAGACTCGCGTACGAGTCCGGGATGGTCGCGGACGTCTTCGACGCCCCCGCGGGTCGCGACGAACCGCTCCCGTTCACGCATCACTTCGCGATGGGGTACCTCCTCTCGATGAGCGACGCCGGCCTGTACTGTCCGGTGTCGATGACCGCGGGCGTCGCGCTCGTCCTCGACAAGTACGGCGACGGCGACGTCCTCGAGTCGTTCCTCGCGGAGACGACGAGTCGCGACTACGACGCGCTCTCGGAGGGCGCGATGTTCCTCACCGAGGAGCAGGGCGGGAGCGACGTCGGCGCGACCGAGACGGTCGCCGAACCGATCGACGAGCCCGGAACGTACGAGCTGACGGGCGTGAAGTGGTTCTGTTCGAACATCGACGCGCAGGCGACGCTCGCGCTCGCCCGGACGCCGGACGCGCCCGAGGGAACGAAGGGGCTGTCGCTGTTCGTCGTCCCGCACGAACTCGATGCGCGAGCCGGGGACGACGTCGACGGCGGTGAGGGGCCCGTGCTGAACGACCAGCTCTACCGTCGCCTGAAGGACAAGCTCGGCACCATCTCGGTGCCCACCGGCGAGGTGGAGTTGACGGGCGCGACGGGGTACCTCGTCGGCGAGGAGTCGCGGGGGTTCAAGTACATGACGGACATGCTGAACCTGGAGCGGCTCGCGAACGCGTCCGCGTCGTGCGGTATCATCGCTCGGGCGCGCCTGGAGGCGACGGTGCAGGCAGCGAACCGCGAGGCGTTCGGGAGTCCCATCGAGGAGTACCCGCTGATGCGCCAGGACCTCGTGGACATGGCGGTCGATCACGAGGCCGCGACCGCGTTCACGTTCGACGCCGCGGCGACGTTCGACCGCCGGGAGAACGCCGCGGACGAGGCGGAGCGCGAGGACGCGTACCGGTTGATGCGCGCGCTCGTCCCCATCGCGAAGTACCGCACCGGGCGGATGGCGGTCGACACGGCGAGCTACGCGATGGAGGTACTGGGCGGGAACGGGTACGTGAACGACTTCGTGACGAACCGCCTCCTGCGGGACGCGCAGGTGCTCCCGATCTGGGAGGGGACGTCGAACATCCTCTCGCTCGACCTCCTGCGGGCACTCGACCGCGAGGACGCCCACGAGCCGTTGCTCGAACGCATCCAGTCGCACCTCGACACCGCCACGCACGACGCGCTCGCGGACGCCAAGCGCGTCGTCGAGAGCGAGTACGCGGAACTCGGTGCGGCACTCGCGCACCTCGGAACGCTCGACGGCGAGGCAGCGCAGCTGAAGGCGAAGGACCTCGCTGACTACGTCTTCGACGTCTACACGGCGAGTCTGCTGTGCGAGATGGCTCAGCGCGACCTCGAGGACGGCGACGCCAGGACGGCGCTCGTCGCACGCCGATTCGTCCACACGCACCTCGACGCCGCGAGCGGTCGCGGCATCACCGACGACGACCGCTTCCCGCTCGAGTACTTCGACGCGGTCGTGAAGCACGCGACCGTCGACCCCGAGAGCGTCACGCCCGCCGCGCCCGCCGACGACTGAACGCGACTCTCCGTTGGGTCACTTCACGCCGACGATGGCGTGACACCCCCCGCAGACGTACACCTCGGTCGCCTCGCCCTCGACCGCGTACGTCTCCGGGTCCAGGCGCGGGACGTTCTCGACCGTCTCCAGGTCCTCGTGGGTCAGTTCGCCGCAGTTCTCGCACTGCATGGGGTCGTGTTCGATTCGCATACGCCCACCGACGCGGTCCGCCGTAAAGAATCGCTCTCGAACGTGCGATACTCACGCACACGAGGCATGCTAACGACTCTGAAGAAGGCCTTTTCGCGTGGCTGTCGGGGACGAATACGTGACCGACGACGCGCGCCCTCGGACTATCGCGGCGTCTCCGCACCCCACTTCTCGAGCGCGGTCGCGAGTTCGGCGTGGTCCTCGGCGTACTCGGCGAGCGGGACGTCCTGCATCGTCGCTTCGACCGATTGCCTGAGCGCCCGCGCCCCAGCCTCCGTTCCGTCGGGGTGCCCGTGGATGCCGCCGCCGGCCTGGATGGCGATGTCCGTCCCGAGCGCGTCGATGAGCGCGTCCGTCACGCCCGGATGCAGGCCGCCGGAGGCGACCGGTAGGACGTCGTTCAGCTCGTAGAGGTCGCTCTTCAGCCACGCGTTGATGCCCGGCGTGTCCTCGTTCGCGAGCTTCCCGAGGCCCGCCGTCCCCGTGTGGATGTGGTCGACGCCACACAGCCGCGCGACCTGTGCGATGACGCGCATCGAGACGCCGTGATGGTCCATGCGGTCGAACGCCGCGTGCATCGCCCGGTGCGCGTGGATCGCGAGGTCCATGTCCTCGCAGTGCTCGCGCAACGTCTGCACCGCAGACCACCCACACGTCACGACGTCCACCATCACGAACCCGCCGCCGTGCTCGTGCACGAACTCCGCGCGCCGGATCATCTCCTCGGTCTCCGCGGTGACGTTCACGAGGTAGTCCTTCTTCTCGCCCGTCTCCTCGGTGAGTTCCTCGGCCTTCGCGAGCGAGCGCTCGACGCGCTCCTCGAACGGATTGAACGACTGGTCGGTGAGGTTCTCGTCGTCCTTCAGGAGGTCCACGCCGCCGCGCCACGCGTCCTCGGCAATCTGGACGTGCGCGTCCGTCGACAACCCGACCTTCGGCTTCGGGACCGTCGCGAGCACCGGGCGGTCGCCGGCGTCCAGCTTCTCGCTCGCGACGCTCGTCCCGAACTGCGGCCCCGGGAACCCGTCGACGATCGTCTCCGGCCAGTAGCAGTCCTCCAGACGTATCGAGTCGACCGCCTTCATCCCCATGATGTTCCCCGCGATACACGAGAGGATCTGCGCCATCGACCCGTCCTCGAAGAGCGCCGCGGGGTACGCGACGCTGACGCGGTCGTCGTTCGATATCATGTACGCGGTCGCGCCGAGGTCCGTGAGTTCGTTCTCGTCGACGGACAGCGCCGCCCACGTGCCGTTGCTCGATTCGCTCGCGACGCGACTCGCTGCGGCCTCCATCGTCATCCCTTCCGCGGGGTCGATGGTGAACTCGCACACGAGGTCGTCGTCGCGGGGTTCGTACTCGAGGTCGAGGAAGTCGTCGTACTCGATTCCGGTCGTCATAATTCGCCGGTTCTCCCGCGGAATACAAAAAGGTGCGCGGGCGTTCCAGGACGACGGGGCGTCGACGCTCGCCGCGAGCTAGAGGAGGGTCTGGACGCCGGTGACGTCCGCGAGGACGTGGTCGGGCGTCACGTCGCTCGCGGCCGCGTCGGCGCGCGTCGCGACGCCGGTCTCGACGAGCGCGGTGCTCGCGCCCGCACCTGCGCCGAAGGCGACGTCGGTGTCGAGTCGGTCGCCGACGACGAGCGCGCGAGCGGGGTCACACCCGAGACGGTCGAAGACGAGGTCGCGCGTGAACGGATGGGGTTTCCCGAGGACGGCGTCCGGGCGGCGTTCGGCGACCGCGGCGACGGACTCGACGACCGCGCCCGACCCCGGGACGAGCCCCGAGTCGGTCGGGATGGTGCGGTCGGGGTCCGAGCCCACGAACCAGTCGACGCCGGACTCGAACGCGGTGAGTGCGTCCGCGAGCGCGTCGTACGTGAACTCGCGGTCGATGGACGCGACCACGCCGTCCGCGGCCGTCGGGTCGTCGACGACGTCGAGGGCCGCGTTCGCGAGCTGGGATTCGAGGCCCTGTTCGCCGACGACGAACGCGGCGTCGCCGGGGTGCTCGCGTTCGAGGAACGCGACCGTCGACGTCCCGCTCGTCACGACCTCGTCGGCGGTCGCGTCGATGCCCGCACCGCGGAGCTTCCCGACGTACGACTCCGGAGTCCGCGTCGGGTTGTTCGTCACGAACGCGACGCCCGCACCCGACTCGCGGACCGCACACACCGTCTCGGCCGCTCCCGGAATCGGCTCCCGGCCGCGCACGAGCGTTCCATCCACGTCGAACACGACCCCGTCGAACTCGCTCATGCGTCGACGGTTGGCACGACGGCACGGTAAGCGCGGGGGTCGCGGCACCCGTGCCGGACCGGCCGCTGGCTGGGAGCGACGCGGCGGGCGAGGAGAACGATACCCGTTTCAGGGTCGTCCGCGAACGCGCTGACATGCCTCGGCGCTCCGAGCCGCTGTCGCTCGAGGACGTCAGGCGCGTCCTCGCGCACCTCGACGTCCTCCCGGACGCGGCGACGCTCCCGGCGAGCGCGCTCACGGCCGTCGGCGACGGCGTGAACGACGTCTACGTCGTCGACCCACCGGAACCCGGCGCGGAACGGTTCGTGCTGAAGGTCGGGACGTTCTCGACGGCCGCGAACCTCCGCGGTGGCGCCGCCGCCGCTCGCGCCCTCCGCGCGTACACGTCCCTGCCCGTTCCGGAGATACTCGCGTTCGACCCCGGGAGCGACGACCGACCGGCGGCGGTCGCGATGAGCTACTGTCCGGGGTCGCCGCTCGCCAGCGGGTTCGACGACACGCAGCACCTCACCGACCCGGCTCGCGTCTCGCTCCTCGGCGCCGTCGTCGCCGCGTTCGACCTTGTTCCGCGGAAGGCCGCAATCGGCTACGGCTCCATCCAGCGCGGCGACGTGGTCGACGGCCGCCCGCGGGTCGTCGCGACCCACGACCGGTTCGACGACTGGCTCGTCGGGTACGCACGCAAGCACTTCGAATCCCCCGCCCCGCACCCCGCCATCGAGCGCGTCGCCCCCGCCGCACTCGAGTACCTCCTCGCGAACCGAGACCGGCTTCCGAGCGAGCCGTCGCCCGCCGTCGTCCTCACGGACCTCTCGCCCGGGAACCTCCTCGCGCTCGACGGACGGCCGCCCGCGTCCGTCGACGACCTCGGTGGCGTCGTCGACCTGGAGCGCGCGAAGGTCACCCCGGTCGCGTTCGCCGCGGTGAACGTCGAGTACCTCCTCACGACCGACGTCGACGACCCGACGCCCGTCCAGCACGCGCTCTACGACGAACTCCCGTGCGGTCCCGACGTTCCCCTGCGAGACCTCTACCGACTCACCGCGATCAGCCGCGCCGTCAGCGGCCTCGACACCTGGACGGAACCCGGGACCGACGCGTACGACCGCCGCGCCAGAGCCGTCGCCCACGAACTCGACGCCATCGTCGAGTGAGTGCCGGGGAACGCGAGTGCACAGGCCCTAGTCGAGTCGAACGCGCTCGCCCGATTCCGTGCTCTCGTAGATCGCGTCGACGACGCGCATGTTCGCGACCGCCTCCGCGCCGTCGGTCTCGGGCGTCTCGCCGCGCTCGACGCACTCGGCGAAGTGCTCGACCTGCAGGCGGTACTGGTCGCCCGCATCGAACGTCTCCACGACCTCCCGCCCGTCGACCGCGTACCGGAGGTCGACCTCGTCCCCGCGCGGGTTGAACGCGTCCGCCGGCGCCTCCAGCCACCCGTTCTCGGCCTCCACGCGATACCGCTGCACGTCCTGCGTGTCGAAGCTCGCCGACACCTGCGCGGTCGCGCCATCGTACGCGAGCTGCGCGGCGACGTGCGTGTCGACGCCGCAGTCGCGCGAGTCCACGGTCCGCGCCGACACCGCGTCCGGTTCCCCGAGGAGCGTCCGCGTGACGTTCACCGCGTAACAGCCGACGTCCATGAGACTCCCACCGGCGAGGTCGGGGTCGAGGCGGATGTCTTCTGGACGCCCGCGTAGCGGGAACTGGAACGTCGCGTACGCGCCACGAACGTCGTCGAGCTCCTTCGTGACTATCTCCCGCGCTCGCCGCGTTCGCGGATGATACCGGTACATGAACGCCTCCATGAGCGTCACGCCGGCGTCCTCGCAGTACGCGACGACGTCGCGCGCCTCCGCCGCGTCGACCGCGAGCGGCTTCTCGCAGAGGACGTGCAGGCCGGCGTCCGCCGCCGCCTTCGTCCACTCGGCGTGCATCGCGTTCGGGAGCGGATTGTACACCGCGTCGACGTCGTCGTCCGAGAGCAGCGCCTCGTAGGAGCCGTACGCGCGGTCGATGCCGTGCTCGTCCGCGACCGCTCTCGCCCGTTCCGCGTCGCGCGACGCGATGGCAGCGACCTCGTGTTCGCTGCGTTCTATCGCCGGAACGACCGCTTTCAGTCCGATGTTCGCCGTGGAGATGACGCCGAATCGCATACCGGCGCTCACGGAACCGTCGCAGTTAACCGCCGTGGTCGCCGGCGCTACCTCAGCAAATTGAACGGTCTGGATGGGGAAAATTTAACTTTCCGTAGAACGGGTTCGTTAACTACTCACCAGATGTCCGAATCTACCCGAACCACTGCCGACGGCGGTGACTCCGACACGTTGGACGTGGAGGACCTCTTCGCCACCGACGAGACGGACATCTCCATCGACGACGGAGAGTCCGACGACGAGACGGTCATCCCCGGGTCGGGTACGGTCACGCCGGACGCCGAGGACACGACCGCCGACGAACTCTTCGCGCAGCTCCGGGACGAACAGGACGACGCCGACCAGGCACACGCCGTCGACGAACTCGGGGACGAATCACCCGACGAGATCATTTCTCGCGCGGACGAGGAGGAGGTGCACGTCGACCAGATCGACGACGCCATCCGCGCCGACGAGGGCGCGCTCGACGACCTCCTCCTCACCGAACGCCGCGAAGCCGACGGCTTCCTCTGGGTGGAGACCGAAGACGACGACGCGACCGACGACGTCGGGTCGCTGTTCGCGCCCGACGATAGCTCGTCGACCAACGACCGGAGCGAATCGGCGACCGCCGACCGGAACGAACCGGCGACCGCCGACGAGTCGAGCACGGACGCGTCCGCGGCGGAGAGCAGCGACGACGAGTTCTCGCTCACGGACGACAGCCCGGGGTCGTTCGACGCGCGCGCCGCGACCTTCGAGGGCGAAGACGACTTCGCCGTCGACGCAGCGGCGTTCGAGGACGACGACGAGGACGCGTCCACGACCGAGAGCGAGGACGCGGCGCTCGCCAGCGACGACGAACCGAACGACAGCGACGACGACGTCGAAGGCGGCGACCCCGAGAGCACCGACGACGACGACCAGGACCCCGGCGACGACGGGGACGACGGCGACGACGGGCTCGCCTCACGCATCCGCTCCATCCTCACCGGGTGAGTATCGCCGTTCGGGGGTCAGGTTTAATTCCTTCCCGAGCTATGGGTCCGATATCGTAAATGACGGGTGACTCAGCGCTCTCTGCGTACGTCGAGATCTGTCGCGGTTTTGGGCTGTCGAACGACGAGATTCGAGCGATCCACGCTGGCGGTGAAGTGCCCGACGGCGTCGACCCGCGGAAGGTGGTCGCGAAGGCGCTTCCCGATAACCCGTCCGCGAGCGACGCACATCACGCACTGTTGAAGGTCCTCTCGAACTCCTCGCGCGGTATCGACGCGCCTCGGGACTTCGACGAGAGCGAGGTCGGAACGCAACTCGACGCCGTCCTTTCAGCTATCGGAGGCTCGGTCGCTATCGCGGACGCGAACGACGAGCCACTCACCGCTGGCGGCCCGAACCCGCAGCCGTGGGCGATAGAGGTCGCCGACCCGTCCGGGAACGTCCGCGATATCTCCTTCTCGTTCCCCGCGCACGACCTCGGCAGCGAGAACTACCCCGCTATCCTGGACGCTATCGAGACGTCCGTCCTCGACGGCGCCCCGTTGACGTTCGCCCGGCTGTCGGACGAGGACCGCTGGCGGTTCGTCCTCGTCAACGAGTCCAACCTCGACTCGCTCAGGTCGAACCTCGGTGACGGCATCTCGTTCGCCGGCGACGACCTGCTCGCTGCCGACCAGATCGAGACGTTCGTGCCCGTCGACGACGGTGCCGACGCGGACGCCCCCGACGCGGAGGACGACATCCCGCAGGACCAGGAGGAGGAAGCGATCGGGAACCTGCTGACGACCGACGAGAGCATCGACGACATCCTCGCGACGGACGACGAGGAGGGAGAGCCCGAGCCCGAATCGACGAGTCCGGTCGACGATAGCCTCGACGACGTCTTCGCGTCGATGGAGAGCGACATCGCCGAGGGCGGAGAACCCGTCGACGCTGGCGACTCACCGTTCCAACCAGCAGACCCCGAGCCCGCGAGCGAACCCGAGCCGGAACCTGCGAGCGAACCCGAACCGGAGCCCGAACCGGAGCCGGAGCCCGTGAGCGAGCCCGAGCCCGTGAGCGAGCCCGAACCGGAGCCGGAGCCCGTGAGCGAGCCCGAACCGGAGCCGGAGCCCGTGAGCGAGCCCGAACCGGAACCGGAACCTGTGAGCGAACCCGAACCGGAGCCCGAGCTGGAGCCTGAGCCTGCGAGCGAACCCGAACCGGAGCCCGAGCTGGAGCCTGAGCCTGCGAGCGAACCCGAACCGGAACCGGAACCTGCGAGCGAGCCCGAACCGGAGCCCGAGCTGGAGCCTGAGCCTGCGAGCGAACCCGAACCGGAGCCGGAACCGGCGGCCGAACCCGTTGAATCCGAGTCGGTCGAGGCGTCCACGTCGGCAGACGAGATGGTGGATGCGAGTCCGGACGAGGCTCCGAGCGCGGCGGTCGAAGCGGAGGAGTCCGAGCCGGCGGAAGCGGACGTGGAGCCCGCGGAGGCCGTTTCGCCTACGGCGGTCGACGAGAGCGCGGAAGCGAGCGCGGAACCC
The DNA here is from genome assembly GCF_020567525.1 of Halorubellus salinus. Taxonomy (GTDB): domain Archaea; phylum Halobacteriota; class Halobacteria; order Halobacteriales; family Natrialbaceae; genus Halorubellus; species Halorubellus salinus. The sequence continues at coordinate 334,104 of NZ_JAJCVI010000001.1, read as the reverse complement.
GAAGCCGAGGCAGAAGCTGCGGAGTCGGAGCCTGCTCCCGCCGAGGCCACGGCGGGCGAGATGGTCGATGCGGAACCCGAACCCCCGGCTGAGGCGGAGCCGGAGGCGGAACCGGCGGTCGATGCGGAGCCGGAGGCGGAACCGGCGGTCGATGCGGAGCCGGAGGCGGAACCGGCGGTCGATGCGGAGCCGGAGGCGGAACCGGCGGTCGATGCGGAGCCGGAGGCGGAACCGGCGGTCGATTCGGAGCCGGAGGCGGAACCGGCGGTCGATTCGGAGCCGGAGGCGGAACCGGCGGTCGATTCGGAGCCGGAGGCGGAGCCGGCGGTCGATGCGGAGCCGGAGGCGGAACCGGCGGTCGATGCGGAGCCGGAGGCGGAGCCGGCGGTCGATGCGGAGCCGGAGCCTGCGAGCGAGCCGGAGCCGGAACCCGTGGAGTCCGAGCCTGCTGACTCCGAGCCGGCGACGGCGGAGACGACGCAGGGCGACCTGTTCGAGGCGGATGCCGCGGACGACGACGCGGCGGCGTCCGTAGAGGCGGAACCATCTGAGGCAGCGACTGCCGAGGACGCACCCGTGACGGAGGCCACCACGGTCGACGCGGAGCCGTCGAGTGAACCGAGCGACGCGGCGTCCTCGGCGCCCGCCGAGTCGGCAGCGAGCGCCGAGAGCGACGACTCCTCGTCGAAAGGCGTCGTCGGTCGGTTCGTCGGCTGGCTGAAGAACCTGTTCTGAGAGGCGAGTCCTCTCGCGGCGGTCGTTTCGATGCGGGCGTGCCAGGAAGTTTCTTGGTGGGGCCCCCGTTCGGTTGACGTATGAGTGACGACGCTGCCGACGATGACGTGGACGCCGATTCGGCATCAGCGGATTCACCGGACGAACAGCCCGTGGACGGGCACGAGGAGGAAGACGAGACCGCAGGGGCCGCGGCGGCGGACGAGGAGGACGTCGACGCGCTCGGGGACGCGGCCGCGGACGTCGCGGCCGCGGACGTCGCGGACGCGGACAGTGTCGACGAGACGTCGGACGTGGACGACCGTGCGGCAGAGATCGGGAAGGCGGCCGGTGACGCGTACCGCGACACCACGGACGCCGGCCCGAAGACGTACGTCTCCGAGCGCTCGGTCGACGACGACGTCGACGCCGCATCGGACGCCGGCGGTGGCGGTCCGCGGACGCACGTGAGCGAGGAGAGCGTCGACGACATGCTCGCCGACATCTTCGCGGACGACGACGCCAGCGACGACGAGACGCCAGCCGCGAGGACGACCGTCTCCGACAGCACCACGACGACGCCCGACGACGACGGTGGCCTCGACGACGACAGTACCATCGAGGGGACCGCGTCGGCCGGCCAAGGAGCCGAGGCGTCCGCAGCGACCGAGGACGAGCAAGCCCCCGGGCCGGACGTGGACGCGCTCGCCGACGCCGCCGCCGACGTCGACGCTGGAACGGCCGGCAGTCCGGGCACGGTCGAGAGCGACGACTCGGAGCCGGCTGGCGTCGACGAAGACGCGGACGCTCCCGGGAGCGACGCTGACGCGGCGTCCGTGGACGCGGACGAGGAGGTCGATGCGGACGCGGACGCCGATGCGGACGACGAGCCGTTGTCCGCGGACGAGGTCGCGCAAGCGCTCGCGGACGCCGAAGCCGACGACGGGAACTCGTTCGGTCGGCCGACGACCGAAGGCGCCGAGGACCGCGAGGAGACGTCTGACATCGGCGACGTGGACCTCGACATCGACGACGTCGAGACGAGCGGGTCGACGGCCGGCTCCTCGAGTACCGCGGGTCCGCTCGCCGACAGCGGAGGTGTCGACGACCCCGAGGCGGCGAGCGTCGCGAGCGAACCAGCCGAAGGCGACGACGACGCTTCCGGCGACGACGAACCCACGGGGCTGTTCGCGCGACTCAAAGCCTGGTTGTTCGGGTAACGCACAGGCTGGTCGGTCTTGGACGGACTCGAAAGAACGAGAACCGCGATTTCGGGCCCGAGACCACCCGGAACCGGCGGGTTCGAGTTACAGGAAGCTCTCGATGTGGTCGGCGACCTCCTCGGGGGTGTCGCCGACGGGAACGCCCGCGTCGTTCAGCGCGTCGATCTTCGACTGCGCGGTCCCGGTGCCGCTCCCGGAGACGATGGCGCCCGCGTGCCCCATCCGCTTGCCCGGCGGTGCCGTGCGGCCGGCGATGAAGCCGGCGACGGGCGTGTCCATGTGCTCGCCGATGTAGCGAGCGGCGGCCTCCTCGTCCTCGCCACCGATCTCGCCGCACATCACGACCGCCTCGGTGTCGGGGTCGTTCTCGAAGTCCTCGAGCGCGTCGACGAAGCTCGTCCCGATGATCTGGTCGCCGCCGATACCGATGGCGGTCGTCTGCCCGATACCGCGGTTCGTCAGGTTCGAGACGACCTGGTACGTGAGCGTCCCCGACCGGGAGACGAGCCCGACGTTCCCGGACTCGAAGATGTTCCCCGGGAGGATACCGAGCTTCGCCTCGCCGGGCGTGATGATGCCCGGACAGTTCGGCCCGATGAGGCGCGTGTCGACCTCGCCGAGGCGCTTGTTGACTCTCGCCATGTCCTGGACGGGAACGCCCTCCGTGATGGCGACCGCCAGGTCGATGGGGGCGTCCAGCGCCTCGAAGATGGCGTCCGCGGCGAACGCCGGCGGCACGAACACGACGCTCGCGTCGGCGTCGTGCTCGCGCGCGGCCTTGTCGACCGTGTCGTAGACCGGGACGCCGTGGACCTCCTGGCCGCCCTTCCCGGGCACCGCGCCCGCGACGACGTTCGTCCCGTACTCGATCATCTGGCCGGCGTGGAACTTGCCCTCGCCGCCCGTGATACCCTGCACGATCACCTTCGTGTCGTCGTCGACTAGCACGCTCATTCCTGGCTCACCTCCTTCGCGTTCGCAACAGCCTGCTGGACCGCGTCCTCGAGGGTCTTCTCGACCTCGACGAGGTCCTCGTTCAGGATCTCCATCCCTTCCTCCCAGTTCGTCCCGGCGAGTCGGACCACGACTGGCTTGGGGATCTCGTCGAACTGCTCCAGGGCCTCGTTGATACCGCGAGCGACCTCGTCGCCGCGCGTGATACCGCCGAAGATGTTGAAGACGACCGAATCGACGTTCTCGTCGCTGAACACCATGTCCAGTGCGTTCGTCACGCGCTCGGCCTTCGCGCCGCCACCGATGTCGAGGAAGTTCGCGGGCTTCCCACCGTAGTGGTCGACGAGGTCGAGCGTCGTCATCACCAGGCCCGCACCGTTCCCGATGATGCCGACGTTCCCGTCGAGACGCACGTAGTCGAACCCGTACTCGTCGGCCTTCCGCTCGAGTTCGTCACCGCCCGCGTTCGCCTCGTCCTCCATCTCGGCGAACTTCGGCTGGCGGAACATCGCGTCCTCGTCGATCTTCATCACCGCGTCCGCGGCGACGACCTCGCGGTCGCTCGTCACCATCACGGGGTTGATCTCGACCTCGCTCGCGTCGCTCTCGTCCCAGAGCTCGTAGACGGTCTGGACGATCTTCGCGACGTCACCAGCGACGTCGCGCTCCACGCCAGCGTCGTAGACGGCCTTCCGCGCCTGGTAGGGATGCATCCCGTAGACGGGGTCGACGTGCTCGCGGACGATCGCGTCCGGTTCCTCCTCGGCGACCTGCTCGATGTCGACACCACCCTTCGTCGACACCATCACCACGGGCTCGCCCTCGCCGCGGTCCATGGTCACGCCGACGTACAGCTCGTTCACGAAGTCGACGGCGCCCTCGACGAGCACGCGCTCGACGGGGATGCCCTTGAGGTCCATCCCGATGATGGCCTCGGCGGCCTCGCGGGCCTCCTCGGCGTCGTCGACGAGCTTGATACCGCCGGCCTTCCCGCGACCACCGACCTGTACCTGGGCCTTGATAGCGACCGGGTACCCGATGTCGTTGGCCGCGTCGACAGCCTCGTCCACTGTCGACGCGAGCTTCGACGGCGGGACCGGGATGCCGGCGTCCGCGAAGACCTGCTTCCCTTGGAATTCCTGAAGCTTCATGAGTTGACTCACCTCGAAGTACCGATAGCCCCGAGTTAGTAGTATCGAAACGAGCGAGATGCACGGCGCCGTCACGGCGTCCTCGTGGTCGTCGAAGCGAACCACGCGACCGTCTCGTTCCAGCGTCGCGGAACGGCGCTCCTCCGCCGCGTCGAACCGAGTAGCCATGTCGTTTATAATCACCGCTGCCGTGATTCGCGTATCGACAATCGCGTCCCGAGTCGGGTGGGTGGATGACATTTCAGCCGACGCCGTACACGGAACTGCTCGTGTTCTCCGCTGTCCTCTCTGGCAGCCTCAGCGTGTACGCCGTCCACCGGCATCGGTCCGCCACCCGGAACCCGGGGTCGCTCCTTTACTTCGCGGTCCTGATGGCAGCCGCCGCATGCTGGTCCGGGACGTACGCCATCGGGATCTCCGAGGTCGAGTACGGCCCGAAGGTGTTCTGGCTCACGGTCACGAACCTCTTCACGGTCGTCGCGCCGACCGCGTGGCTCGCGTTCGCGCTCTCGTACACTGACAACGACCACCAGCTGACGCGACGGGCGTGGTCCGCACTCGCCGTCGAACCCATCGTCGTCGTAACGGTCATACTGACTGCGCAAAACCACGACCTCTACTACCTCAGCGTGGAGCGCGTCAACGACCCCGGGTTCTGGGTGCTGTCGCGCGAACTCGGGCCGATGTTCATCCTGCACGCCGCGTACTCGTACGCGCTCGTCGTCGCCGGCGCGCTCGTCTTCCTCAAGTTCGTCAGGCTCGACGAGGGAACGTACCGCGGGCAGGCGCTGCTTCTCGTCGGCGGGAGCCTCCTCCCGGTCGTCTCGAACGTCGCGTTCGTCCTGGACGTCTTCGGCGACAACGTGAACCTCACGTCGGTCGTCCTCGGGCTCTCCGGGCTCGCGTTCGCGACCGCCATCTCCCGCTACCGGTTCTTCGAGCTCGCGCCGCTCGCGCGCGACACCGTCGTCGAACGGATGCGCGACGGGTACGTCATGGTCGACGAGAACGGCGCCGTCGTCGACAGCAACGAGGCCGCCAGTCAGGTCCTCGGCGTCCCCGACGACCTCGTCGGCATGCACCTCCGCGAGGTCCTCCCCGAGGTAGCTGACGCGGTCGAACGCGGCCAGGCAGCCGAGCACGGCCACGGCGAGGTCACCCGACAGGTGGACGGCGACAGGCGTCACCTGGACGTGAGCACGTCCGAACTCGAGTCCGTGGAGGGGACGCTCGTCGTCCTCCGCGACGTCACCGACGAACGGCGCGCCGAACGACGCTTCCAGACGCTCATCGAGGGGTCGTCCGACATCATCACCGTGTTCGACGCGGACGGCGTCGTCACGTACGTCAGTCCGAGCGTGGAGCGCGTGCTCGGCATCCCGCCCGAGGACATCGTCGGACTCCACGTGTCGGAGACGATTCATCCCGAGGACAGCGAGGCGGTCACGTCGACGTTCGACACGACGCCGCGGGAGTCCGGGTTCGGGAACCGCGTCGAGTACCGCGCCCAGGACGCCGACGGCGACTGGCGGTACCTGGAGGCCGCGGGCCGGAACCTCCTCGACGACGAGAGCGTGTCCGGTATCGTGGTGAACGCCCGCGACGTCACCGAGCGGAAGGAACGCGAGCAGCGCCTGGAGGAGACGATGAGCGACCTGGAGCGGACGAACGAGCGCCTGGAGCGGTTCGCGAGCGTCGTCAGTCACGACCTCCGGAATCCACTGAACGTCGCGGACGGCTACGCGGAACTGCTCGAGGAACGCGTCGACGACCCCGCTGTCGGCGAGATACGGACGTCGCACGACCGGATGCGTCGCATCATCGACGACGTGCTCGCGCTCGCGCAGGACGACGACGTCACCGAGCGGTCGGCGGTGTCGCTCGAGGCGCTCGCCGAGGAAGCGTGGGAGGCCGTCGACACGAAGGACGCGACGCTCGCCGTCGACGAGGGAACCGTCGTCGCGGACCGGACGCGACTTGCGCGCGTCTTCGAGAACCTGTTCCGGAACAGCATCGAGCACGGTGGTGCGTCGGTGTCGGTCACCGTCGGGCCGCTCTCGGACGTCGACGGGTTCTACGTCGCGGACGACGGCCCCGGCATCCCCGGAGACGTCGCCGGGTCGCTGTTCGAGGAGGGCGTCTCCGGGGACGGCGGCACCGGACTCGGGCTCGCCATCGTCGCTGACATCGTGAACGCGCACGGCTGGACCGTCGAGGCGGTCGCGGACGGGGACGGAGCGCGCTTCGAGGTACGATCCGACGACCAGCCGGTCCTCTCGACCCGCGAGTGACCCCCCTGGCCGACCGACCACGACGACGTTCGACCGCGACGGCGTTCGGTAATCGCCGTCTGCTACCGGTAAGAGACCGTTACTTCCCGTACGAGAACCTTTAATATTCAGCCAGTCGACTAGACAGTGAGTAGCGAGCCAACCCTCCCAGTCGCAGGACTGAGACGTCCAACGCGGTCGTTTTGGGTGATACCTACCCACCGCCCAGAAGTGACCAATGAAACTCGACCAGGACACGATATTCCACACACTCAGCAACGAACGCCGGCGCTCAGTCATCCGTGTGCTCCGCGGACGGGACACGATGACCGTACGCGACCTCACCGGCGCCGTCGCCGGCATCGAGTACGGACTCGACCCGGACCAGCTCGACTACCGGCAGCGCAAGCGCGTGTACACGTCGCTCGTCCAGACGCACCTGCCGTCGATGGCGAGCTACGGCCTCGTCGAGTACGACAAGGACCGTGGCGTCGTCACCGCCGAGCGCAGTCTTGACACGTTCGAACCGTACCTCGACGACGGTGCGAGCGTCGCACGCTCCAACGCCGGGACCCTCCTGTCACTCGCCGGAACGTTCGCCGTGCTGACCGTGCTTTTGGCCGTCGACGCGCCCGTCCTCGGCGGGCTTCCCGCGGTCGCCGTGGCGCTCGCCGCGACGCTCGGCGTCGGCGCACTCGCCGTGCTGACGCTTCGAGACGGTCGCAGTGCGACCGACGACCCGGAGGCTCGCGAGGGAAATGAGCGCGGGCGCCTCGGCGCCGTCGTGGACCTCTCCAGAAGCATCCTCTTCTTCCGGCGATAGGCACCGCTTCCGGCGTCGAAAGACAGCGAACGACCGCGTTCGCTCAGGAGATGAGGAGCTCTTCGCCGCGTTCGACGTCGATGCGACACGGCGGGCTGATCTTGTTGTACGCGCGCCGGAACGCCTCCTTGCCGGCGTCGGCCTGGTCCACGTCGCAGTACAGCGTGAACAGCCGCTCGCCCTTCTGGATGCGGGCGGCCGTCCCGACGACCTTCCCGAACGCCTGACGCATCCCGTCGGAGACGCGGTCCGCACCCGCGCCCGTCGCCTGCTTGTTCTCCCGGATGACGTGATGCGGGAACTTCCGCAGGATCATCTTGTAGTTCCCCTCGCCCTGCGTCTTGATCATGTGGCGGTTCGCCGAGAGGCGCGCGGCCTCCAGGCTCCCGTGGCGGATCTGGAGTTCCTCGTCGACGCGGAGACTGATCTGGACGGGGTAGTCCTCGGGGTCGCTCCCCGCGTCACCCATCTTGTGCTGTGCGATCTTCGACCCAGGGATGCCCGTGATGTACTCGCGCCGCGTGTACGGCGGCTTCGAGATCTCCCGGTACATCGACGCCGGCTTGTCGCTCATGGTTCGAAGGAACGTCAGCGCGAGGAAAACGATTTCGCTTCGCGGGTCGACGACAGCGTTGCCGGCGAGACCGAGCCGTCGCGCGGCGACGGTGGCTGCCTCGTCACTCCACGTCCGTTCGCGGGTCGACGTACCCGAGGCCGACGTCCTGGACGAAGTTCGCGAACACGCCGACGGCGGCGACCGTCATCGTGATACCGACGACGAACGGGAGGTTCCGCTGCTTGACCGCCTGGATACCCATCTGGCCGATGCCGGGGACGTTGAACACGAACTCGAGCACGAACACGTGCACGACGAGGACCGTGACGAGGTCAGCGAGGAACATCGCGAGCAGCGGGAGCGCGGCGTTCCGGAGGACGTGCGCCATCACGCGGAGCTCGCTCGCGCCCTTCGCTCGCGCGAGCTTCACGAAGTCCGCGCTGACGTACTCCAGGCACTCCGAGCGCGCGTACCGGAGCTGGCCGGCGACCAGCGACAGCGCGAGGATGGCCGCGATGACGCCGAACTCCATGAGGTGGCGGGGCTGCCAGATGTCGACGGCCTCGCCGACGACGTAGAACTTCGGGTTGATGCGGCCGAGCGTGAACTCGATGAGGCCGAGTTCGGTCTCGAGGACGAACAGCGCGACCTCGGCGAAGAAGAAGTTCGGGATGCCGAACGCGAAGTAGCCGACGGACTGCACCGCGCGGTCGACGTACCCGCCGTGGTTGACCGCGGCGAACACGCCGAGGCCGATGCCGCCTGTGACGCCGACGACGACCGCCGGAATCGCGTACGTGAGCGTGTACGGGAGGTGCTTCGCGAGCAACGCGGTGACCGCTGGCCCCTGCTCGAATCCGGCCGTCGACCGCCCCCAGTTCAGGGTGGTGACGTCCCAGAGGAATCCCGCGTACCGCGAGAGGAACGACCGACCGCCGTCGCTCGCCGACAGGAGCGTCTGGAGGTCGCCGCTGGCGACGCGGAGTGTCCCCGTCGGGTCCGGGCCGAGGGCGAGCACGAGGAACACGAGCGTCACGACGCCGTAGAACGAGAGCACGGCGAACAGCGCTCGTCGCGCGACGAACCGGTGGTTCACGGCGCTCGCCTCCGTTCGCGTGCTCGAAGCGCGTGGTCGTCGAACGCGCGCTGCATCGACCAGTGATGCGGTCCATGATGTCATATACCGTCCGGAACGTCAAACGAGCGTTTGACACTCTGAATCCTTTTTGAGCCCTCGCCCCGACGGTCGTGACAACCACTGCCATGACCGGAAGGGAGACGGACGGTGCAGCCGCGCGGACGGGCGACACGAACCAGGCCGCGACGACGACGGCGACCGACGGCGGCAATGCAGAGGTCGCCGCGTTCCAGACCGTCGACTGGGACGCGCTCGAGCCGAGGCGACGCGGCCTCCGGGCGCGGACCGTCGCGTTCCTCCTCGGCCTGACCGCGCTCGCCGCCGGCGTGCTCTACGACTACTTCGAGGTCGCGACCCAGCAACCCACGTTCGAGGGCATCGGCCCGAACGTCTCCCTGTTCGGCCAGCAGCTCCTCCCCCTGTACTGGGACGTCACCGGCATCGAGTGGCTGTTCATGACCGCCGTCCTCGCCGCGACGTGCTTCGTCGCCGTCCCGCTCGTCGAACGACGGAAACTCACGCGGTTGTACTGGCGGCGACTGCGACGCGACCGGCTCGCGACCGCGTCACTCCTGTTCCTCGCCGTCGTGTTCCTCGCGGGCGTCGTCGGTCCAGTCCTCTACCCGCCCGATATAAATACCGCCGCACAGAGCCAGCCGCCAGCGTTCACGAGCACGCCCGTGAACTACTACGTCTCCGACTGCGTCGGCACCGTCGCGAACGAGCGCTGCCACGGCACCCTCCGGTACCCGCTCGGGACGAACGCGCTCGGGAAACCCCTGACCGCGCTCGTCGTCTCCGGGATGCGCGTCGTCGTCGAACTCGCGTTCGTCATCTCGCTGTTCGTCGTCCCGCTCGCGACCGTCGTCGGGGTGCTCGCGGGCTACTACGGCGGCCGGACCGACACCACCCTCATGGGGTACGTCGACGCCCAGCAAGCCGTGCCCGCGTTCGTCGTCTACCTCGTCCTCGCGTTCTGGGGACGTACGCTCTTCCTGTTCGTCCTCGTGTTCGGGTTGTTCTCGTGGGGCGGCATCGCTCGCCTCGTCCGTAGCGAGACCGCCCAACGCACCGAGGACCAGTACGTGCTCGCCGCGAAGAACGCCGGCGCGAGCGACCGGCACGTCATCCGCGAGCACGTCCTCCCGAACGTCTCCAGCACCGTCATCACCGCGCTGACGCGGATGATCCCGCTCCTCGTCCTCCTCCACACCGCCGTCGCCTACATGGGCATGAACAACATCATGAACGAATCCTGGGGCGAGACCATCGCGAACGGCTTCAACGGCCTCCAGGCCGCGTTCCCACAGGTCTGGTGGACGCCCGTCTTCCCCACGGTCGCCCTCGCCCTCACCGTCATGGCGTTCGGCGCGCTCGGCGACGGCCTCCGCGACGCCCTCGACCCACGGGACGTGTGACGGCGTCGCCGACGGACGGGTCTCGAGCGCGCGTGGTCGTCCTCAGTCGTCAGCGGGCGTCGCGTCCGTCGACCGCCCGTCGACGTTCGCGCTCGTGACGAACCCGCGGTCGAGGAGCGTGCTGGCGAACAGCACGAGCGGGGAGAGGAACGCGAAGAAGTAGTACGGCGCGAACCCGGCGAGCCCGAACGCGCCGGCCCAGGGGGCGACGCCGAGGACGCCCGCCATGTAGACGCTCCCGGCGTGCCATGGGATGAGCGCGCCGGTGGGCGTGCCCGCCGATTCGATGGCGCGGGAGAGGTCCGCGGAGTCGAGGTCGTACTCGTCGTAGAGGTTCCGGAGCGTCATCCCGGGGACGACGATGCTCATGTACTGCTGTGCGGAGAACACGTTCACGACGATGGCGGAGACGCCGGTGCTCGCGACGAGGCTCCGCCGGTTCGTGACGGCTTCGGCGACCTCGTGGGCGAGGACGGCGAGGACGCCGGTACGTTCGAGTGCGCCGCCCAGCGAGAGTGCGAGCACGACGACCGAGATCGTCCACGCCGACCCGGCGAGGCCGCCGCTCGCGAGGAGTCCATCGACGACGTCGAGTCCGGTTTCGGGGTTCGTGCCGTTCAGGAAGACCGTCCACGCGGCGGTGAACGCGGCGCCCTGGACGAGGACGGTGGTGGCGACGGCGGTGAACACGCCGGCGACGAGGGTCGGGAGTGCGGGGTAGCCGGCGAGTGCCAGGCCGAACGTGACGACGAGCGGGACGAACACGAGCGGGGTGAGCTCGTAGGTACTGGCGAGCGCGGTCTGGATGTCGGCGATGCGGCCGGCGGGGATGGTGCCGCCGGCGCGCAATCCGAGGGCGGCGTAGAGGGCGATGGCGAGCGCGAACGCGAGCACGGTACCGTTTCGCATCCCGTGGATGTGGTCGTAGAGGTCGGTGTCGGTGACGGCTGCGGCGAGGTTCGTGGTGTCCGAGAGCGGTGATTGCTTGTCGCCGGCATAGGCGCCGGAGAGGATGGCGCCGGCGGTCATCGGGACGGGGATGCCGAGGCCGGAGCCGATGCCGACGAACGCGACGCCGAGCGTACCGGCTGTCGTCCACGACGAGCCGATGGCGAACGCGACGACGCCGGCGAGGAGCGCGGTGACGGGGAGGAACACGGTGGGGGTCAGGAGCGAGAGACCGTACCGCATGAGGCCGGGGATGGTGCCGGCCGAGATCCAGGTCGCGATGAGTGCGTAGATGACGAACAGCAGGAGGATGGATTGGAGACCGGTGAGCAGGGACTGTGCGATGCCGTCGTAGACGTCGTCCCACGAGTAGCCGAGCCAGTACGTGCCGACGGCCGCCGTGAGGACGATGCTCCAGAGGAGCGGGGCGTGGGGTGCGAGCTTGAGGTACCCGGACGCGATGCCGAGCGAGAGGACGATACCGAGGACGGGGACGAGCGCCTGCCGGAGGGTCGGCCGGCGTTCGGGGTCGAGGTCGTCGTACGTCGCCGGTTCGAACGAGAGGGAAGCCATACCGGAGTCGAATAACTTGAGGTAATTAAAAGTCTCGGAATTATGCGTGAAGAGAATGCTACGTGGTGTCGGTACACACGTTCACGCCCAACACGCCCCCTGCTCCTCGTCGACCGAACACGATACAGACCAAGGAGCGAACGGGACACCGCGCACGTCGACTCGCGGTGCTCGTCGAGTTGTGAGCGCGAGAAGACTCCGTCTGAGATGTGAACCGGAACCAGACGTCCTCGCTCACGTCGTTCGCTGCGCGCGACTGGTCGGGTTCGAATCCAGTTACAGAGATTCGCGGTCACGACGGCTCGTTTCGCTCGTCGAGTTGTGAGCGCGAAAATGCTCCGTCTGGGATTTGAACCCAGGTCATCGGCTCGAAAGGCCGAAATGATTGGCCGGACTACACCAACGGAGCGCGTACCAGTTCATTCCGGGTGGTAAAATTAAAGGGTTTCGTTATCGCCGCCCCGACCCCCGCGTCGTCCCCGAGAACCATTATCACGCTCCGCGGCGAAGTATTCGACATGACCGACGAGTCCAGCGACCTAGGGGCGCGAACGCGCGCGGCGGTCGAGCACGTCACGGCGACGACCGACGAACTCGTCGAGCTCGCGACCGAACTGCTCGCCGCCGACTCGCAGAACCCGCCCGGCGACACCACAGCAGCAGCGGCGGTCGTTCGCGACGCCATGGAGGCTGCCGGCGTCACGGTCCGCGAGTCGTCGGTCGACCCTGCGAAACCGAACCTCCTGTTCGAGGTTCCCGGCGACAGCGACCTGACGTTGCTCTACAACGGCCACCTCGACACCGTCGGGTACGACGCGAGCGAGTGGACGCGAGACCCGCTCGGCGAGCGTGCGACCGTCGACGGCGACGACCGACTCTACGGGCGCGGTGCGACCGACATGAAGGGCCCGCTGGCAGCGATGCTGCACGCGGCGCGCTCCTATCAGGCGGTCGACGAACGTCCACCGGTGACGCTCGCGTACGCCGTCGTCAGCGACGAGGAGACGGGAGGGGACGCCGGCCTCCCTGCGGTGGTCGACGACCTCGAAGCCGACGGCTGCGTCATCGGCGAGACGACGTGCGAGCGCGGCCGGCACTCGGTCACCGTCGCCGACCGCGGGAGCATCTGGCTCACGCTCGACGCCACCGGCGAGGGCGCGCACGGCTCCCGGCCGACGCTCGGCGTGAACGCCATCGACGAACTCTGGGCGGCCGTCACGCACCTCCGCGAGTCGCTCACCGACCGACCGCTCGACGTGCCCGCCGATGTCGACGCCATCGTCGAGCAGTCCGTCGAGTACTACGCGCCCATCATGGGCGAACGAGCCGCCAGGGACACGTTCCGGTATCCGACCGCGAACCTCGGCGAGTTCCACGGCGGCGACACCATCAACGCCGTCCCCGAGCACGCTCGTGCGCGCCTCGACGTCCGCGTCGTCGCCGGCGTCGACACGAAGACCGTGCTCGCGGACATCCGCGAGTGCCTGCGCGAGCACGACCGCGTCGAACTCACGGACGTCTCCTGGAGCCGGGGCACGTACGTCCCCGTCGACGGCCCCATCGCGACCGCGACCGCCGAGACCGCAGCGGCCGTCGTCGGCGACCGCGTGCACCGACGGAGCGCGACCGGCGGCGGCGACACGAAGACCCTGCGGAACGCCGGCATTCCGACCGTCGAGTTCGCGCTCGGCACCGACACCGTCCACGCCAGCGACGAGTACACCACGGTCGACGCGCTCGCAGCGAACGCAGAGATCTACGCTCGCCTCCCCGGGGCGTTCGCTCGCGCACACGACGCCTGGCACGCTGACGACTGAGCGGGCGACGCCTGACAGGCCGACGACTGGGGACGCGCCCGCGGCCGTGAGCCGATCCGCTCGCCGCTTCCGGAACGCCTACGCCGGAGAGGGGCGACGCCCCGGGTATGAAGCACGTTCGATTCCGGGACCCCGCGGGCGCGGTCCGCCGCGGCGAGTACCGCGACGACGCAACCGTGGCGTTCGGCGGCGAGACGTACGACGTGGACGCGGTGGACGTGCTCGCGCCGTGCGAGCCGTCGAAGGTCGTGTGCGTCGGCCGGAACTACGTCGAGCACGCCGACGAGATGGACAACGACGTCCCCGACCGGCCGCTCCTGTTCCTCAAGCCACCGAACGCGGTCGCGAGTCACGGGAGCGACGTCACGCTCCCCGCGGGGAAGGACCGACTGGACTTCGAGGCCGAGCTCGGCGTCGTCGTCGGCGAGCAAGCCAAGCACCTGAGCGAAGCGGACGCCATGGACGCCGTCGCGGGATACACGTGCGTGAACGACGTGTCGAACCGCGACGACCAGCGCCAGGAGACGAACTGGGTGCGCGGGAAGGCGTTCGACGGCGCCGCCCCCATCGGGCCGGTCGTCGCGACGCCGGACGAGGTCCCCGAGGACGCCCACGTCCGGTCGTACCTGAACGGCGAACGCAAGCAGGACGGGTCGCTCGACCAGATGGTGTTCTCGGTGCCCGAATTGCTCGCGGAGATCACGACGTACGTGACGCTCGAACCGGGTGACGTCGTCGCGACCGGGACGCCCGCTGGCGTCGGCCGCCTCAGCGACGGCGACGACGTCCGCGTCGAGGTCGAGGGCGTCGGCGCGCTCGAACACACCGTCTCGATACCGGACGTCTGAGGCGGGTTCGAGAGCCGGTTGTCCTCTCGGCCGGTGGCGGTCGCGAGTGACAAGACTCAAGTTTTAGGTTTGCCTAAGACGCGTGAACATGGAGTTGACGCGCCGGGACGCGATGGGGGCACTCGCGGCCGCTGGCGTCGCCGTCGGTGCCGGCGTCGTCGCGGACCGCTTCGCCGGGACCGAGGAGACCGTCGAGTTCGACGAGCACGCGCTCGCGACGACCGTCGCCGTCGGTCGCGCCGTCTACCCGAGCGAGGTCGAGAACGTCGAGTCGTTCGTCCGCACGTACGCGCTGTCGCGGAGCGAGGGCGACGAGGACTACCGCACGGGGATGGCGGACGCGGTCGCCGCGCTCGACGAGTACACGCAGGAATGGTACGACAGCGACTACGTCGACCTGGGGTCCGAGGCGGCCGAGACCGCCCTCTACGAGATGGGCGTGGACGTCGAAGAGCCCGACCCCGAGGGCGTCGAGGCCGAGCGCGTCCGGTTCTACCTCGTGAACGAACTGCTGTACGCGCTCTACACGACCGAGACCGGCGGGCGACTCGTTGGCCTGGAGAACCCACAGGGGTTCCCCGGCGGCACCGACAGCTACCAGCGCGCTCCAGGCACGAACCGATGACCGCGAACCAGTCCGACGGTGGCGTGGGCGACGGCCGCGACCGGTCGGCGAGCGACCGCGTCGACGTCTGCGTCGTCGGCGCCGGGCCCGCGGGCGGCCTCGTCGCGGACCGCCTCGCGAGCGCCGGCCAGGACGTCGTCGTCCTCGAGGCCGGGCCGCGGTTCGACCGCGCGGACCGCATCGAGCGCGTCGAGCGCGACGTCCGCCCGAGCTATCACCCGCACGAGGTCTGGGACATGGGCGGCGAGCGCGACGCGTACACGTCCAGTGGCGACCGCGGGTACCCGCTGAACGCGGCGCGCGTGAAGGGCGTCGGTGGTACCACGCTGCACTGGCAGGGGATGGTGTTCCGCCTGCACGAGGGCGACTTCGACGAGCACGCGCGCGCCGCCGGCGTCGACCCGTGGCCCATCGCGTACGACGACCTCCGGCCGTACTACGCGAGCGCGGAGGACGAGTTCGGCGTCGCCGGCACCGCCGGCGACAATCCCTTCGCGCCACCGCGCGAGGAACCGTACCCGATGCCGGGGTTCCCGCCGAGCTACTCGGACTCGCTGTTCGCCGAGGCCTGCGACGCGCTCGACGTCACGATGCACACCGTCCCGAACGCGCGGAACTCCGAACGTCGCGACGGCCGCTCGGCCTGCCAGGGCTGGGGGACGTGCAAGCCCGTGTGTCCGAGCGGCGCGAAGTACGACGCGACCGTGCACGTCGGGCGCGCCGAAGCGGAGGGGGCGCGCGTCGTCGACCACGCGCCCGTCCAGCGGCTCGAACACGACCGCGCCGGCGACGCCGTCACGGCCGCCGTGTACGCGACGCCCGACGGCGAGGAGCACCGACAGGAAGCCCGCGAGTTCGTGCTCGCCGCCGGCGGCGTCGAGATACCCCGGCTCCTCCTGCTCTCGGCGACCGAAACGTACCCGCGGGGGCTCGCGAACTCCTCGAACCTCGTCGGGAAGTACTTCCACGACCACCTGTTCGCCGGCATGGGCGGCCGATTCGACGAACCCACCAGGCAGAACCACGTCGGGTTCCTGACGAGCGAATCCCACCAGTTCTACGACGACGTCACCGACGAACGCGGGCCGTTCAAACTCGAGTTCCTGAACTACGCCGGCCCCAGTCCCGTCGAACTCGCACTCGGCGCGGACAGCTTCGGCGACGACCTCCTCGACGAACTCCGCGGCGCGTACGGGAACGCCATCGCGATGGGTGGCCTCGCCGCTCAGGCCCCACGGAAGGAGAACTACGTCTCGCTCGACTCCTCGACGACCGACGACCACGGCAACCCCGTCCCCGACGTCCACTGGTCGCTCGACGACCGGACGCGAGCGACGCTGCGCGCCGCCAACGACCGCCAGCGCGAGATACTGGCCGAACTCGGCGTCGACATCCAGTGGACCGTCGGCCCCGAGAACACCGGCCCCGCCTTCCACCACATGGGCACCACGAAGATGAGCGCCGACCCCGAGAACGGCGTCGTCGACCCGCAACTCCGCACGCACGACCTCTCGAACCTCTCCATCGCCTCCTCCTCGACGTTCACGTACGGCGGCGCGCTCAACCCGACGCTCACCATCGCCGCACTCGCACTCAAGTGCGCCGACCACGTCCACGAACGCCTCTGAACAGTCGATTCAGTCGACGCCAGGATGATCTATCTCGCCGGCGACGCCCGAAGGCACCTTCGGGGATTCGATGCCCTCGCGGTCGAACGCGGCGAGTGCGCGCTTCGTGACGTCGGTCCTGAACGGGAACTCGTTCCGGAGGTCGTTCACGTACGCCTTCCCCGTTATCTTCCGGTAGTGGACGTCGTCGTCGAGGAGGACCTCGTGGGGGAGGTCGTCGGTGACGTACACGTACTGGCTCGTGAGCATCGCCTCCTCGACGAGTTCCCTGGCTCGCGCCGCGTCCGACTCGGGGTCGACGTAGAACTCGACGGTGACGAGCATCTCCGCCGCGCCCGCGTTCCCGTTCGCGATGGACTCGTTGAAGAACAGGTAGTTCGGGACCGTCACGAGGTTGTCGTTCGGCGTGACGAGACTCGTCGACCGCAGGCCGATGTCGACGACCTCGCCGTAGTACTCGCCGATGGCGACCTTGTCCCCGATCTGGTACGGTTGCTCGGCGACGAGGACGAGGCCGCCGACGAGGTCCGCGAGCAGGTCCTTCAGGCCGAAGCCGACCGCGGCACCCATGACGCCCGAGAGCGCCAGCAGTTGGTTCTCGGTGAGGTCGAACAGCAGCGAGAACGCGAAGTACACCGCCGTCCCGTATATCGCGAGCTTGAAGACCGGGATGAGGACGGTGACGCGGAAGCGCGCGGCGACGAACCGGTCGGCGACGCCCGAGAGGAGCGTGCTCGTGAGCTTCGCGAGCAGGTACGCGAACACGAGGATGGGGACGGCCTCCAGGAGGAGATTCCAGTTGATGGCTTCGAAGACGTTCGGGTCCGACGAGGGCGTCGTCTGCGCGACCGCGCCCAGAACGCTCGTCGCGAGGCCTCGGGCCGGTGCTACCACAGCAACCGCCTCCCTTCGAGGTGCTCGACCGCGGCGTGGAAGCGCTCGGGTGCGACCGACACCACGTCCACGCGCTCGCTCGACGAACCCGCGCCGTCGCCGTCCGCGACCGTACGCTCGCCATCGACTTCCGCGTCGTCGGTGTCGTCGCGGGAACGCGGACGCGCGTCGCGTTCCAGTTCGACGAGTCCCTGATGTTCGAGCGCCTGCACGGCCTGTGGGACGTTCACGTCCGGGAGTATCTCGCCCAGCGTCGGCATCGCGAGCCGTTCGTTCGACAGCACGCTCGTGAGCGTCATCGCCTCGTCGTCGTCCAGGTTCAGCGGCGCGTCGCGGCCGTCGAGGAACGCGGGCGACATCTCACCGTCCCGCACGGCGCGATCCCAGAGCGCGAGCGCGACGCCCGGATTCCCCTCCGCGAGCCGTGCGAGCTTCTCGTAGACGACGCGCTCCGTCTCGCCGTACTCCTCGCCCATGTCCCGCGCGGTCAGGTACTCGACGTTCAGCGTCGGCACCGGCACCGACACCTCGCGGCCCGCGACGTCGACGCTCGCCCGGTCGAAGTCGACGGTCTTCACGCGACCGTGGCCGTCGCTCTCGACGAACGTCGGCGGGTCGTCGACGTGCTCGCGAACGAGCGCCGAGATGGCCTCCGGTTCGAGCCGCGGCACGTCCACCTGCACGGGGAACGCGCGGTCGACGTCCCTGACCGCGGCGAGGTAATCCCACGCCCACCGGTTCCACGCCGTCACGAACAACGCGTCGGCGTTCGCGATGCGGTCGAGGAACGCGTCGAGGACGTCGAACCCACCGATGCGGCGCGAGTACAGGTAGTGACAGCCCGCCACGACCACGACCTCCCGGTTCGGGAACTCGAGCGCCGCCGGGTCGGTCACGAGCGACTCGAACGAGACGTGTCCCGCCGCGGCCCCGAACTGGTCCTCCGCGTACTCCAGGAGGACGTCCCGGCCGGCGTATGGCTCCGCGATGACGGCGACGTTCGCGACCGACCCCTCCAGGTGACTCGCGACCGCGTCCTCGATGGTCGCGAGCTGGCTCCCCAACCCCGCGGCCGCCAGGTCCGCAACGGTCAGCGCCACGTACTCACCCTCATTCGAGCGAGACCAACGCACCACCGTGCCAAGTCCCTTTCGTCCGACACGACCCGTCGCGGAAACGACCACCCACCGTCGCCATGGACGACAACCACCCACACAGCAGCCCAAGGACTATACCCGCTCGTCTCCGAGATTATCGTATGGAGACCCTTTCTCGTCCCCGCTGACCGGGGACCGAGCGCGGGCTCGTTCCCGGTGGCTTCGCGTCGGTACCGCCACTGGACCGCCCGACCCGACCGAACGCAGTCGCCGCGACCCGCCCGTGGCGTCACGTCGGTCGACCACACCACATGCAGGATTCACAGTCACGACTCGCCGGCGGTAGCGCCATCGTCGTCGCGCGCGCCGCCGACGAACGACCGGACACGACGGAGATCGAACGTCTCGCCGACGCCGCTGGCTACGCGGTCGTCGACGCAGTAACCCAGCAGCGACGCGAGGACCCAGGCACCTGGGTCGGCCGTGGGAAGGCCGCGGAACTCGCCGAGCGCGCTCGCGAACTCGACGTCGACGTCGTCGTCTTCGACGGCGGCCTCGACCCCGGCCAGTACGCGGACCTCGTCGACCTCCTCCCGGACGGCGTCGAGCCCGTGGACCGCTATCGGCTCGTGCTCGACGTGTTCGCCGAGGGAACCGGGGACAAGCGCGCCGCACTGCAGGTGGAGGCGGCGCGGCTCGCGTACATGCTCCCGCGACTCCGCCGGATCACGAAGGTCTCCCAGCTCTCGAAGGCCGTCGAGAAGGGGAACCCGATACTGGACGTCGAGGACCGCATCGACCGCATCGAGAACGAGCTCGCGGCAATCGCGGAGACCGCCGCCGAACGACGGGAGGGGCGCCGCGAGGCCGGTCAGGGGCTCGTCGCCATCGCGGGCTACACGAACGCGGGGAAGACGACGCTCCTCCACCGGCTCGCCGACGACATGAGCGTCAACGACGCTGACCCCGACCACGCCGACCTCACCGATTCGACGCCCATCGAGGACCGGTTGTTCGCGACGCTCGAGACGGTCACGCGCCGCGGGACCCTCGACGGGTTCGGCGTCTGCTACACGGACACCGTCGGGTTCGTGGACGCGCTCCCGCACGACCTCGTCGAGTCGTTCAGCGCGACCATCGACGAGGCCGCGGCCGCGGACGTCACGCTCCTCGTCGTCGACGCGACCGACGACCCCGAGCGCCTCGGGGAGAAGGTCCGGACGTCCGTCGACGCCATCGGCGAGACCGAGGGCCCGGTCGTCGGCGTCCTGAACAAGGTCGACGCGGTCGTGGGTGACGGGGATGCCGACGACGACGGCCTCCGCGAGCGACGGGACGTGCTCGCGGAGGTCGTGGACGACGTCGTCGCAGTCAGTGCGCTCGCCGACGACGGCATCGACACTCTCCGCGACCGCGTCCGCGAGGCGCTGCCGACGGAGACCGCGACCCTCTCCCTCCCGAACGACGGCGACGGGCAACGCACGCTCTCGTGGCTCTACGACCACGCCAGCGTCGACGACGTCGCGTACGGCGAGGACGTCACCGTGACGGTGACCGCGCGACCGTCGGTCCTGGAGCGGGCCCGCGCGAAGATCGCGGACGGCCGCTAGTTCGCCGTACGCGGCGCTTCTAGCAGGCCGTCGCTGAGTTTTTCGGGTGAAACGCTCGACGACGACTCGGGTGCAAATCCCTCGATTCTGTATAGCGATATGTGGTTTGTGCGGTCCGTCTCGACCGCGTCCGTACGTCAGCTAGTTGACCAGAAAGCACGTGTCGAAGGGCCGAAACCCGGGTCGAGCCCCCGGGGAGGCGGATCGAACCCTCGGGAAGCCGGGCCGAGCCGGCCGGTGTCCAGCGCGAGCCGTCGCTTTGACAACGCTCAAGGGCCGCGGGGACGCGGTTTCGAGCATGCAACCACGGGACCTCTCCACTCACGTCCCCTACGAGGCCGGACGCGGCATCGAGGAGGTCGCCCGGGAACTCGGCATGAACCCCGGCGATCTCGTCAAGCTCGCGTCGAACGAGAACCCATTCGGACCACCCGACGCGGCCGTCGACGCCATCCAGCACGCCGCCGAGAACGCGTCGTCGTACCCGAAGGCAGCACACACCGACCTCACCGACGCGCTCGCGGACCGACACGGCGTGGACCCGGCGCAGGTCTGGCTCGCGAACGGCGGCGACGGCGCGCTCGACTACCTCGCGCGAGCGGCGCTCGAACCCGACGACGAGGTGCTCGTCCCCGACCCCGGGTTCGCGTACTACGAGATGAGTGCGCGCTTCCACCACGGGGCCGTGAACCGCTACGACCTGTCGCGTCCCGAGTTCGCGCAGGACGCCGACGTCGTTTGCAGCCAGTACGACGGCGAACGCGTCGTCTACCTCACGAGCCCCCACAATCCGACGGGGAGCGTGTTCTCGCTCGACGACGTCGTCGAGATCGCCGACCGCACCGACGAGGAGACGCTCGTCGTCGTCGACGAGGCGTACGCGGAGTACGCGGACGTCCAGTCGGGCGTCTCGCTGCTCGGTGGTGACGGCGCGGACGACCACGCGTTCGCGGAGCGCGACGACGTCGCCCTCCTCCGGACGTTCTCGAAGGCGTTCGGGCTCGCCGGCGTCCGCCTCGGTTACGCGGTCGTCCCCGAGGCGTGGGCCGACGCGTACGCGAGGGTGAACACGCCGTTCGCCGCGAGCGAACTGGCGTGTCGCGCTGGACTCGCCGCGCTCGACGCGGACGACCACGTCGAGAAGAGCGTCGAGACGGCGCGCTGGGCGCGCGAGTACCTCCGCGACGAACTCGACGCACCGGTCTGGGCGAGCCAGGGGAACTTCGTGCTCGTCGACGTCAGCGACGCGCGCGGCGCAGAGAGCGCCGACGCAGTGGCGAGCGACCTCCAGGAGCGTGGCGTCATCGTCCGTGACTGTACGAGCTTCGGACTCCCCGGTTGCATCCGCGTCACGTGCGGCACGGAAGCGGGGACCGAGCGCGCCGTCGACGCCATCAACGAGGTGCTCGCCGCGTGACCACCAACGGTCCGCTCCGCGTCGCCGTCACCGGAACGCCCGGCACCGGGAAGACGACCGCGACCGACCGGCTCCGCGACCGCTTCGACGCGGGCGGATTCAGCGAGCTGGGGGTCGATTCCGTGGACGTCGTCCACCTGAACGACGTCGTCCAGGACGAGGAGCTGTACGACGACGTCGACGAGGCTCGCGACAGCGTCGTCGTCGACCTCGACGCGCTCGGCGCGTGGGTCGACGAGTACGTCGCCGAAGCCGACGCGAGCGTCGTCGTGCTCGACTCGCACCTCGCGCACCACCTGGCCGCCGACCGCGTCGTCGTCCTGCGATGTCACCCCGAGACGCTCGAAGCCCGCCTCACCGACCGCGGAGAACCCGCCGCGAAGGCCGCGGAGAACGCGGAGAGCGAGGCGCTCGACGTCGTCCTCGGCGAGAGCGTCGACGCGCACGGGACCGAGGCCGTGTACGAGGTCGCGACGACCGACCGCGACCCCGACGCCGTCGCCGACGCCATCGCGGCCGTCCTCGCGGGCAACCGCGAACCGAGCGCGGGCACGGTCGACTACATCGAGTACCTATGACCCACGCCCATCCATGACCCTCGACCAGCTCCGTCCCCGGATCTCGGGGTTGCTCGACCCGTGGGTTCGCGCCGCGAACGCGCTCGGGATGAGTCCCGACGGCGTCAGCGTCGTCGCGTTCGCGCTCGCGCTCGCCGCAGGCGGTCTCTACGCGTACGCCGGCCCCGCCGTCGGCGACGTCAGCATCCTGTACGCCGTCGGCGCGGTCTGCGTCGCGTTCAACGGCTGGCTCGACATCGTCGACGGCGCACTCGCCCGCGAACAGGACGTCGCCAGCGAGGGCGGCGACCTGCTCGACCACGTCCTCGACCGGTACGCGGACGTCGCCATCATCGTCGGCCTCGCCGCCGGCATCGGCCGGTACGACCTCGGCCTCGCCGCCGTCACCGGCGTCCTCCTCACGTCGTACCTCGGGACGCAAGCGCAAGCCGTCGGTCTCGACCGCGTGTACGCCGGCGTCCTCGGTCGCGCCGACCGCCTCGCGCTCGCCGGCGCCGTCGGCGTCGCCGTCGTCATCTACCCGACGGAACTCCTCGGGCTGACGCTCGTCGGATGGCTGCTCGTCGTCTTCGCCGTCGTCGGTCACGTCACCGCCGTCCAGCGGTTCTGGGGCGCCTGGTCGCGGCTGGACTGAGGACGCGGGGGGCACATGTTTTATACGCGGCCGGGAGAAAGGCTAGGTTATGGTTCAGTGCGAGATGTGTGGTGCCGAAACGTCGGACCCGAAGACGGTGAAGGTCGAAGGCGCCGAACTCGACGTGTGTTCGGAGTGCGCCGACTTCGGAACGGAAGTGAAGAGTCAGAAGCAATCGAGCACGTCCACGAAGTACTCCACGAGCTCCTCGTCCTCGAGCTCGTCCTCGTCGAGCGGTCGGTCGTCGGGGAGTTCCTCGTCGTCGGGCGGGAGTACGCGACGTCGGGACATGTTCGACGACATGGGCGAGCTCGCCCAGGACTACGACGAACGGATACGTCAAGCCCGCGAGAAGAAAGGGATGAGTCAGGCCGATCTCGCGAACGAGCTCAACGAGAAGGCGAGTCTCATCCGGAAGTTAGAGCGCGGTGACACGCTCCCGAGCGACAAGGTCCAGTCGAAGCTCGAGCGCGAACTCGGCATCGACCTCGACGCCGGCGGGTCTTCCGGTGACGACGAGGACTGGAGCGGCGGGTCGTCCACGAAGACGACGCTCGGCGACGTCGTGAAACGCAAGGACTGAAACTCGGCGACAGCGAGACGTCTGACGCCGTCTTTTTTCAAGTAACAAACTGTTAACCAAACAATCATGGCAGTGGGGGGTTTAGGCATAGGCAATGCCTACCGAGGACCCAGCGGAGGGCGAGTCCGGTGTCGAAGTCCCGGACAACGTCCTCTACGACCTCTACGAGAAATACATCGGCGAACCGGAGGAGGACACGGACGTCTACCTCGGGTTCGGCCTATTCTTCACCGGCGTCGGGATGGCCGCCCTCGCACTCCTGTTGAGCGTGGTTACGTTCGGCGTACTCGAGTACAATACCGCTCCGTTCTGGCAGTGGTCTGAAGCGGCCTACGCCGTGGGGATGCTCGCGCTGCCGACGCTGATAACTGGCGTCGTCGTTCTCCTGCCAGTCGAGGAGCGGGCCGTGTACGCCGCTGGTGGCGGTGCGGCGATCAACGTCCTCGCTGTCGCACTGTTCGTCTCCGCCTACCCGGGGTCCTGGAACGAAGGCGGGCTGGGAACCACGCTCGGCGTCATCGGCCTGTACGCCGTCGGGTTGGTGCTCGTCGTCGGGTCGACGGGGGCGGCGCTCGTCGCGGACCAACTGGAGCGCTACCAGCAGCCGGGGCCGGCGGACATCCAGCCGATGGAGGAGGACGAGGACGAGGGCGAGTCCATCTCGGATGCGGAGATCGAGGCGGACATCGAGGACGCGATGTCCGGCGTCGACCTGTCCTGGGGTGGTGTCGAGCGCTCGCAGAACCGCAACCTGAGCTTCAGCGAGGACGCGGACATGGAGGGAACGACGCTCGCGGGAGGGGCAGCGAAGACGACGCGGTCGTCGGGCGTCGACTCGCAACTCAACTCGCTGAAGGCGATGAAGGGCGGGGAGAAGAAGACGGCGCGGTCGGAGTCGACGGTCGACGACCAGACGGCGAAGCTCAAGGAGTTGCGCGAGCGCCGGGAGCGCGAACAGGCCGAGAAGGACGCGACGGCCGGTAGCTCGAGGTCGCTCGGTGGCCGACGTGACGGTCTGTGGACGCGTTTGAAGCGCGCGCTCGGCCTCGGTTGAGCGCCCGCTCGCACTTCAATTAGGAACCCGTTAATACTAACACGTTACGTGATGAAATAATTTCACATAGTTTTATTATCCGATGGGGTACATGGGCAAATATGGCTAAAGGCCTAGACGTCGGCACGATGAACATCCTGTCCGCACAACAGGATGGTAGCGATACCGTATTCGTCCAGCAGCGGAACTCCTTCGTGGAAATCGAGTACTCCGATATGGCCGAGCAGATGCTCAGTCGCTCGGAAGTCCTCCACATCCGCAAGGACGACAAGGTGTACGTCGTGGGTGACGACGCACTGAACTTTGCAAATATCTTCAACAAGAACACCCGACGCCCGATGAAGCACGGGATCCTCTCCAGCCAGGAGAAGTCCGCGATCCCGATGATGAAGCTCATCATCGAGCAGGTCGTCGGCGAACCGAGCTATCCCGACGAGAAGCTGTACTTCTCCGTCCCGGCGGACCCGATCGACTCCGAGCTCTCGACGCTCTACCACCAGAAGACCATCGAGAGCTTCCTCGACAACATGGGGTACGACGCCGAACCCATCAACGAGGGGATGGCCGTCATCTACAGCGAGCTCGCTGACAACAACTTCACTGGCCTCGGCATCAGCTTCGGCGCGGGCATGACGAACGTCTGTCTCGCGTACTACGCGGTCCCGGTCATGAAGTTCTCCGTCGCTCGCGGTGGCGACTGGGTCGACGAGCAGGCCGCGCAGGCGACCGGCACGCCCGTGGACAAGGTCACGAGCGTCAAGGAGAGCGACTTCGAGCTCGACTTCACCACCGACGTCGGTGGCGTCGAGGGCGCACTCAGTATCTACTACGAGAACCTGCTCGACTACGTCATCCAGAACGTCGTCAAGGAGGTCGACGAGGAGGACATCGAGGAGGGTCTCGACGTTCCGGTCGTCGTCACGGGTGGCACGTCGAGCCCGAACGGGTTCGAGGCGCTGTTCCGCGACCACCTCGAGGACGCGAACATCCCGTTCTCGATCAGTGGCGTCCATCACGCGAGCGAGCCCCTGTACTCGGTCGCCCGTGGTGGCCTCGTCGCTGCACGCTCCGACGAGGACGTCGACGAGCCCGAGGAAGAGGCGGAAGCGGCTGCAGCGGACGAGTAACGTCACGACACCCGGCTTCGTGTCCGACGACTCGGTCGGTCGTGACGCTCCAGTTGACGCGGTGTCGCCGTCGGTCACCTCGTTTTTTCGCGTGCTCGACGCTGGACGGGGGAGCGACGCGTGCGGTCGCCGGTTCCGTGACGAACGTAAACTGGCTGGCGTCTGGTCGCGTTGCTGTTTGGTGCGTGCCGAGAGGCGTGGCCGACTCGGTGAGCAGGTGCAGGGCTCGGTGAGCAGGTGCAGGGCTCGGTGAACAGGTGCGGGATTCGCCTGGCTGGTGGCGTCGAGCAGTTGCGGCTGTCGGGGACGATGCGGTCGCGAGAAGGGTGCTCGGGGACGGGTCAGGCGGCTTCCGCGGTGGCGTCCTCGTCGACGCTGTCGGTGTCGGGGTCCGTGTCGTCGTCGTCGGTCGTCCTCGGTTCGGTGTCGTCCGTGGGTCGGTCGTCGCCGTCGTCCGCGTTCTCGTCCTCGACGTCGGCGGAGTCCTCGGCGTACGCCTCGCCGGCGTCCTCGTCGATGGACGCGGACTCGACCTCGTCGTCGTCGGCTGCGGTGCTTTCGGCCTCGTCCGATTCCTCGGCTTGGTCCGCGCCGGAGGGGTCGCTCGTCGGTGAAGCGTCGTCCTCGCTGGTGTCGGCCGCGTCCTTCGTCTCGTCCTCGGCGGCCTCGTCGCTCTGGCGTTCCGTTTCGGGGTCGCCGGCCTCGTCTTCGGCGTGCGCGTCGGGGTCAGCGTGGTCGGCGTCCGTGTCTGCTGGGGTGTCGCCGGGGACGCGTTCCACGTGCGGTTTCGGGTCTGATTCGGGCGCGTCGTCCGGGATGGATACGTTGTCCCGTATGCGTTCGAGGTTCCGGACGGCGTTCTCGGAGCCGTCGCGTGCGAACTTCGATTCGAACCGAGAGATGGCGTCGTGCCAGGATTCGAGTGTCGCGGGTTTGCTTCGGTGCTCGACGTCGACGCCGACCCACCCGCAGGCGTCGCAGCCGTAGGCCTCCCCGTCCGCGAGGGCGTAGTGGCTCAGCGACGAGCCACAGCGTGGGCAATCTTTCATACAGGAACTGCTTAACCCGCAATAATAAGTGTGTTCCATTCTCTCATGGGTCGGTAATCCGTAACTGACCCGTCCGCTGTATTACTACTGGACATAAACAAAAGCTTTTGTATTCCCAGTATGTATTCGTTGGTACGATGAGCGCGACTCCCTCGCCGAACGTCGAACGGACCATCGAACGCTGCCGACCGGAGGACGTCACCCCGATCCAGGTCGACGCCGACACGCTCGAATCGACGGCTCCGGAGTACCTCCGGGACCTCAAGCGCGAACTCGCCACCGAAGGCTACTCGCCGTCGACGCTGGCCGTCCGCGCACGGTTCGAGGACGACTGCTCGCTCGCCACCCAGGAGGAGGCCGACCGCATCCGCGGGCACGTCCGCGCCGCCGCGTTCCTCGGCGCCGCGAGCGTCCGCGTCACGTGCGAGTCCGTCCCGAACGAGGAGAAGGTCCGCCCCGCACTCGCGGCGTGCGCCGAACGCGCCCGCCGCGAAGGCCTGGCGTTCGAACTCGACGCACCCATCACGCTCGACGCCGAATAGGCACCCGATGCCAACACGTCGCGCGCTCGCCCGCCGCCTCGGCGTCGTCGAGGACTTCCAGAACCCGAGTCCGGCGCTCGAACAGTACGCGACCTCGGCGGAGGTCGCCGCGTCCCTCGTGCACGTCGCCGACCAGCGCGGCGACCTCGTCGACGACGACGGGGGCGCGACGGTCCTCGACCTCGGCACCGGGACCGGGATGCTCGCGCTCGCCGCCGCACTCCGCGGTCCCCGTCGCGTCGTCGGCGTCGACGTCGACCCTGCCCCGCTCCGGACCGCTCGCGAGAACGCCGCCCGCGTCGGCGCGACCACGGACGTCGAGTGGGTCGTCGGCGACGCCACCGACCTCCCGCTCGCGTTCGACGACCGCGTCGTCGTCCTCTCGAACCCACCGTTCGGCGCGCAGGACGGGAACGAGCACGCCGACCGCGCGTTCCTCGACCAGGTCCGCGACGTCGCGAACGTCTCATACACCGTCCACAACGCCGGCAGCGAGGAGTTCGTTCGCGCGTACGCCGCGGACGCCGACGCGACCGTCACCGACGCGTTCGCCGTCGAGCTCGACGTCGACAACCAGTTCGACTTCCACGACCACGACACCGCAGCCATCGACGCCGAAGCCTACCGCATCGAGTGGACGTGACCCGTCGCCGCGGGCGTTCGGCACCCGTGACCGCTACCGGTTCCGGCCGTACTTCTCCTTCGTGAACACCTTCACGCGCGTCTCGTTGACGACCGCGTAGACGTGCCGGCCTTCGCGCTCGAACGAGATGCCCGCGACGGTCGCGTTCCCGCCCTCGGACGGCATCGTCGTGCGAGCGAGCGTCGCGTTGTTCCGCGAGACGACGATGGCGAACCCGGTCTCGGTGGCGGCGACGCTCACGTTCTTCCCGTCGAGGACCGGGTCTGCGGTCGCCGCGTCGGCGGTGAACGCGAGGTTCGCGGACTCGTTCGGGCGCTGCAGCCACACCTTGTACGTCGTCGGCCCGCCATTGGCGGACCAGCCGCGTCGGATCGCCCACACCGAGTCGCGCCAGCTGACGCCACCGACGTCGACCTGTCGCGACCCGCCGAACGCGAGCTGGCCCTTCGAGACGGCGGGATACCAGACGCTGCGGCGTTCGCTCACGACGATGACGCCGGACGCGGTCACGTTCTCCGTCGGCAGTTCGACGAACGGAACGTCGACCGCGGAGACGAGCGTGTACTCGGTGCCTTCGGCGTACGTCACCGTGTAGTCCCGGACCTCCACGGGGTTCTCGCCGGGGATGCTCGACGCCTGCGTGGTGTTCAGTTTCGTCGGGAGTGCCATCCCGGCGACCACCGCGAACGTGACGACGAGCGCGGCGAGCGCGACGGTCCGCCACGCCGACCCGGTGCCTTCGAGGAGCCGAAGCGGGTTCGCGCTCCCGTCGCCGCGGCTGGCGACCGCGCCCGCGACGAGCACCGCGAGCACGAACACGGCGACGAGCCCGGGGGCGCGGAACAACACGAAGCGGTCGCTGCTCTCGATGAAGTAGATCGCCCACAGCGACTTCGAGACGCCGAAGAACAGCACTGCGACGTAGAGCCGGAGCGCGCTCGGGCCTTCGCTGCGGCGACTGAACACGACCGCGGCGGCGACGATACCGAGCAGGAGGCCGAGCGCGTGCCCCTGGATGGCGATGCCAGCCCACCACGGTGGCGAGGGCGGCGACGGCGTGACCTGCGCGGTGACGATGGGGTTCTGGAGCGCGCTGTAGAACACGCTCGCGACGCTCTGCCCGCCGAGCGCGAGCACGATGGTCGTCATCGGGTAGCGGACGAGCGCGAACCCGGCGAGCGCGAACACGACCCCCGAGAACCCGATGACGGGGCCGAGCCCGAACGCGGCGAGCGCGACGCCGCCGACGAGCGCCGCGGCCGGAACGAACAGGAACGCCCGCACGAACGGGTTCGTGGTGAGTGACGTGAACGACTGCGACCCGCGTTTGTCGGGGAAGTGCCCGTACGCGTACTCGGCGACGGACCCGAACAGGAGCGTTCCGATGAGGTTCCCGACCAGATGCCCGGGGCCGACGTGCGTGAACGACGCGAACGCGACGCCCGTCGGGTAGAACCACGACCACGACCGGAACGGGATGGTGACGGGGTCACGCCACTGCGCGAACCCGTCCTGGACGACGAGGTACGCGAGCAGCACGAGGGTCGCCGTGACGAGCGTCCCCCACGGAACGCCCATGACGAGTCGCGAGCGAAGCGCGTGCCCCCACGCGCCGTCGGGGTCGTCGATGCGCGCGATGGCGTACAGCGACCCCGCGAGCGTGAGGACGACGGCGACGACGAATGCTGGCCCGAGCCAGGCGGCCGAGAGCATACCGGAGCCGTAGGCGTCGAAGGCTAAAAGTACTGCCCGCGGCGCCGCCGACGGGACCCACTCGTCCTCGATCGTCCGGGCTCGCGCTGGCGCGAGAAACGGTCGACTAGACCCGCCGTGTGGCTCTCAGAGGTCGATTATACCCGCCGTGAAGCGCTTAGAGGTCGATGCGGTCGCCGATCTCGACGATCTCGAGTCGCTCGGGGTGCTCGAAGGAGTTCGCGTGCTTGTGGAGGACCGTCGGGTCGCCGGTGAGTCCCTTCCACATGTCCCAGTGACTGGGGAGGAGTCGGTCGAACTGGAGGTCGTTCGCCGCTTCTATCACCTGGTTCTCGTCGTTGTACCAGCGCGTGCGCTTCGGTTCGCGCGTCTCCTTGTCCGGGACGTTCCCGACGGTCCCGAACGCCAGGACGCCGAGGTCGATGTCGTACTCGCGGCCGATGCGCGCGAACTCGTCGCTGGGTTTGGTGTCGCCGCCGTGGAAGAACGTGCCGGCGTCGTGCTCGAACACGTAACTCACGGGCTGGGTCGCGTCGGGGTCGTACGCGGCCTCGACGTGCACGGTGAACTCGCCGACGTCGAACGAATCGCCGACGGCGACCTCCTCGAACTGGTCGTCGTCGACGTCGTAGTTCGCGGGCCAGTCCTCGTCCTCGCGGGCGACCGCGAGGCTGTCGGCGGGCGCGTGCAGGCTCGCGCCGGTGTTCGCGAGGATCGGTGCCTGCGAGGGGCCGTGGACGTGGTCGGTGTGTTCGTGGGTCGCCAGGACGGCGTCGGCCGCGTCGACGTCCTCGGGGTCGAACGGCACTGGAATCATCCGTATCGTCCGCGGCGGGTCGCCGAGGCCGACGTACGGGTCGACGAAGACCGTCGTCCCCTCGCTGCCCTTGATGACGAAGCCGTTACAGCCGAGGTACCACACTGCGACGCCGTCGGGGTCCGCGGCCGCGACCGCTCGCGGCAGCCAGTCACCCCAGTCGCTTTCGCTCATACACGCTGGTGTGCGTGGCCACGGCAAGAGCGTTGGGACTCCCGCACGACGCGAGCCGTCCGAAAGAACTCGGGGGTGGGAAGGCTGCGGGAAGGTGACCAGGCGACCCGTCGAGTAGTGGGTGGATGGTTGGGGTCGTCGACGAGTCGCCGGACTCGGCATCGGCTCGCGCTCGATGCGTCCGTCGGCTCGTACGCATTGACCACGTGCAGCACGCTACTGCATCCGCGAATCGTGTCCGTATTCGGATAAAAGAGCGGCCTGGCAGGACAGGTGTGCGCGAACAGTCGACGGAACCCCCGTTTCCTTTATGGTCGTGCTGTGGATACGGAGGGGTATGAGTAGTCAGGTCGACCCGGACGACACGGTGGCGGTGTCCGCTGATGGCATTGCCGTCGAGAAGTCGTTCGCGGCAGACGAGTTCCCCGTCCCCGCGATCCGGTTCGCTATCACGTCGAATCGCGACGAGGCGGTCACAGTACGCTTGCACGAGGACATCCCCGCGGACTTCCCGATGGACGGCGTCGGGTTCCACCCGGATTACGACAGCGACAACTGGACCGCGTTCCAGGACCACCACGTCGAGTACGAGCGAACGCTCGACCCGGGCGAGGAGGTCGTCACCGTCTACGGCATCCGTATCGAGTCCCAGAGCGACGTCCCGCAGTTCCTCACCGAACCACAGGTCACCGAGGTCGATACCGACGGTGACGCCGACGGCGAGGAAACCGGTGCCGACGACAACACCATCGACGACATCGTGAACGACGACTCGAACCAGGTCGTCAAGGACATGATCTCGGGGAAGAGCGATGGCGTCCCCGGACTCGACGACGAGGACGCGGCGGAGGACGACGCCGACGACGACGGGTCCGCGATCGACCTCGACCTCGGGAGCGCGGAGGCGGAACTCGGCGCGGACGACGCGGCCGACAGCGACGACGAGGACGACGAGACGGACGCCGACGACGGGCCGGAGATCGAGCTGAACATCGACGAGCCGGACGCAGCGACCGAGGACGAGAGCGAGGACGAACCAGCGGCCGAACCCGTCGACGCGGACGTCGAGACGGACGAGGACGCGGTCGACGCCGACGACGACGCTACCGGTGACACCGACGAACAGGTCGACGCCGGCGCAGCCGAAGACGATGATACCGACGAACAGGTCGACGCCGGCGCAGCCGAAGACGGCGACGACGAGGCCATCGCCGAGGCCGAAGCGTCGGACGCGGGGTCCGACGTGGACGCGGCACCAGACGTCGACGCGACCGACGCGAGCGATCAGGACGAGGAACCGACCGACGTCGACGAGGATGGGGCCGATATCGACGAGGCTGCGACCGACGTCGACGAATCCGACGTGGTCGCGGCGCTTGCCGCTGCGGTCCGCGACGACGACGTCGACGACGAGGACCTCGCCGTCATCCAGGACGCCATCGCACCCGCCACGGACGACGGCTCTGACGCAGAGGCGGCGGACGCTGGTATCGACGCGGACGACGTGGTCGCATCGGGGAACGTCGCCGCGGCACTCGCGGACGAACTCGACGACGGAACCGCCGAAGCCGACACCCGCAACCGCCTGCAGGACGCGCTCGACGTGGAGCCGCCGGCGACCGACGTCGCGAAGGTCGAGCACCTCCAGTCGCGCGTGGAGGAACTCGCGGCGTACACGACCGCACTCGAGGAGTTCCTCGACGAGGAAGGCACCGCCAACCAGCTTCTCGAGGAGTACAACGAGGAGGTGTCCGCGCTCCGCGACGACCTCCAGTCCGTGCAGTCCGCGGTCGGCGAGCACGACGAGGTCATCGAGGGTATCGAGGCGGACGTCGACGAACTCGGCGACGAGAGCGCCGAAGCGCACGACCGCATCAACGCACTCGAGACGGACGTCACCGCACTCGAGGACGACCTCGAGAGCACCGCCAGCGACCTCGAGTCGACGGCCGAGGCCCTGGAAGCGACCACGGACGACCTCGAAGCGGACGTCGACTCGGTCGCCGACGACGTGGAGACGCTGGAGACGACCGTCGACGAGCACGTCGAGCAGTTCACGACGCGCGTCGACGACGTGGA
Organism: Halorubellus salinus; assembly: GCF_020567525.1. Lineage (GTDB taxonomy): Archaea > Halobacteriota > Halobacteria > Halobacteriales > Natrialbaceae > Halorubellus > Halorubellus salinus. The sequence goes on along the minus strand of NZ_JAJCVI010000001.1, from coordinate 301,407 downwards.
GGCTGACGTCACCGACCTCGACGAGGACGTGACCGAACTCCGCGACGACGTCGACGCCATCGAGGAGGACGTCACGGAGATCCAGGAGTGGCGCGACCAGCTCGGCGAGATGTTCTCCTGAGTACCGGGCCCTCTCACACGGGACCGGCTCGTCCCGGGCGTTCGGCGTGCGCGCTGGAAACGCAATCTGTTTACAATGGAGACGAGAGTTTTCGAGTGATGACAGCGACCGTCTCCGTCGCGGTTCCGCGCAAAGGCCGGCCACTGGAGGCCGTCCTGGAGCGGCTCGCGGCCCGCACCGGCGATACGGACCTCGCCGACGACGTGATCTCGACGCTTCGCTACGAGAAAGCGATCACGAAGGGCTCGAAGCGAGAGCATCGGGACGTGTACCAGCGGTTGCGTGCGTACAGCGACATCGACGACGCGAGTGCGCCGGAGTACACGCTCCTCCGGGACGACCGCGAGGGGTTCCCGCGGCGCGTCGTGTTCGACAGCGTCACGTTCGCAAGCGAGGACGTCGACATCCATCTCGTCGGTCGCGAGGAGCCGTTCCGCGCGCTCCGGACGCACTCGTTCGCGCTCGGGTTCGATAGCGCGGACCTCGTCCTGGAGGAGGTCGTCGGCCTCACGCCGGACCCGCTCGAGGATCTGGCGGGCGTGAACGAGCGCATCGATCCGCACGACACGGACGTCCGGGTCGTCACGGGTCTCGGCGACACCGTCTACCACACGTTGATGGCGACGCAGGAGGCGATCGAGGCGTCGCCGCGGTCGACGCTCGACCGCGAGTTCGTCGCGGCCCACGAGGGCGAGCTCTGCATCTCGCCGCGCTACGAGCGCCTCGTCGAGGCGGTGCTCGGGACGGACGCGGTCGAGGACGTCGCGTTCACGTACGCGGAGGACGGTCGCGAGGAGGAGGCTGCGATCGCGGACTCGGGCGTCGGCGTCTACCTGACGATGAGCGGGTCGACGGCGCGGGACCACGGACTGGAGCTCGGTGAGCGGTTGTTCCCGAGCGAGACGGTGCTGATGTCGAACACCGCGGAGATCGACGACGCGGCAGAACGCGCCATCTCGCTGTTCGAATCGGCGGAGCTGGACTCCGAGCTCGTCGTTCAGTAGGCTCGTTTCTCCGTCGGTCCTCGTTCGCCACGACCACCGCGTTCAGTATAGCGACATGGGATTCATGAGTTCGTTCTCGGACGTCTCGAGGTCGAGCTGGGCCAGCGCCAGACTACCTGCCACCGCCAGGAACGCCTGAGCGGCCGCTGAGGCGCGTTCGGCAGCGAAGAAGGGAGATGGCGGCGAATGGTGGCCAGATGCCGTCCACGAACGCATACCGGGCGCGCTGCTGGGGAGAGAGGACGAAAGCGCGGCCAGGTTCGATAGCAGCCCCGTACGGTAGACGAGGCGTGCGACAGGTATGGCCGCGACATGGCGAGCCGACCGTTCGAGGCGGCAGGCCCTGTGGCCCAGGTACCGCCACTGCTTCGACCAGCCAGCCTCTTGTGCTCGCTCGAACCAGCGGAGAACCGGCGTCCAGACAGCACGCCTGACGACGCCAGCGAGACCGTCCGGCTGACGGCACTCCATCGTCGTCGTCCGATGGCCGACCGATCGCGCGGGAGCGCTCTGCCAGCAGCTAGCCCGGGCGGGCTACCAGCACCCACCGCCGACGACCCTCAGCGACCGCGAGGTCGACGCGACCCTGGACCGCGTCCCTCGCGAGTGACCCGCCTGCGACAGCACAATATGGCAGGATACGTAACAGAGCGGAGGCTGCGTTCGGTGAACCGTAGCGACAGTCCCCACCAGAAACTGTTTCCGTAGGAACGACAGGATGAGATATATGCATCCGAACCAATAGCACCACATTGCGAAAATTGCAGTACTATAAAAGCGGATATACGGTCTGAGTGTGCAAGTGAGAAGTCCTATCGCGTTGGATAAGGTCTTTTATCTTCTCCTGTGGGATTAGATACTTGTGGGTGGGGCGAGAGCGTTCGAGCGTGACCGAATGCGACGACGTTCACCGGTGGTGGGTAGAAATACCAGAAAACGAACATACGTCGAGGAGGGTGTTGTCGGCGGTCCACGACCGGGTTCGACGGGGCGATTTGACGTTCGAGGGTCGGCTCCGTCTCGGAGGCGTCGAGAGCGGGGATCTCGGGGGTCGAAAGGGTCGCTCGAGCCCGGGGTCGTGGAGCCCCGTCTTCGGGGTCCGAACCCCAGGGGTTGCGGGCTCGAAACCGGGTTCGATTCTGGGGGGTGTGCGACGGTGAGCGAACCCGACGTCGAGCGTGCGGTGGTGAAGACGTACGTCCCGGCCTACCAGAAGGACGCCTGGGTCGAGCACGCCGACCGACTCGACATGAGCCAGAGCGAGTTCGTCCGGACGATGGTGCAGGCTGGCCGCCGCGACTTCACCGTCGATGGCTCCCCGGCGGCAGCCGACCACCCGTCGACTCCTGGCCCGGACCGCACTGGCTCGGGGAACGATGCCGAGGACGATGCGAGCGACGCCCGCAGCGAGTTCGAGGACCGCGTGTACGCACTCCTTCAAGAGGAGACGCGGTCCTGGGACGACCTCCTGGAGGCAGTGACCGACGACGTCGAGGGCCGACTCGAGGACGCCCTCCAGTCGCTGCAAGCAGCCAACAAGGTGGTGTACAGCGGCCGTAACGGCGGGTACGAGGCAATCGGGGAATGAACGAGACCGGTACCGGCCCCGACGGGCACAGCAGCGGCGAGGACCTCGTCGACCGCTACCTGGAGGACCAGCGCTTCCACGGGAAGGCCGAACGGACGCGAGCGTCCTACGAGCGCGTGCTCAGGGCGTTCGAATCGTTCCTCGCGGACCCGAACCGGGGTCCTGGCGGGCAGTCGACGACGCCGGACACGGTGGATCGCCGCGAGTGCATGGCGTGGGTGCACGCACTCCGAGATACCCACGCGCCGAGCACGGTGGCGTCGTACGCCTCCTACGTCCATCGGTTCTACGCGTACATGACGCAGGTCGGCGAGCTCGACGAGAACCCGATGGCGCTCGTCGTCGAGGAGATGGACGAGGCGATCGACCCGGACCCGACCCGACGGGACGTCTCCCTCGACGAGATGCGGGCGTTCGTCGCGACCGTCACGCATCCGCTCGAACGTGCGGTAATCGTGACGCTGCTGAAGACGGGGATGCGTGTCGGCGAGTGCTGTAACCTCGACCTCCGGGACCTCCAGCTCCCGGATTCACGGGCGAGGGCAGCGTTCGACGTCGATTCGCGCGTTCACCTGGACGGTCGTGGGCCGTCGCTGTACGTCTCCGCTGAGCCGTCGCGGGGCGCGGTCGTGAACGGCGAGGAGCGATACGAATCGAACAAGCGCAAGCGCGACACGGTCGTGCCGGTTGACGACGAACTTCGGACGGTCCTCGAGGCGTGGCTCGCGGTTCGCCCGGACGCCCGGTCGGACGCCGAACCGTTGTTCGTGGACACGAGCGAGGAGTGGGGCGAGCGACTGCGTGCGAGTGGCGTCCGGTCGTTCGTCACCCGGCATGCTCGCGACGCCGGCTGGTATCGGACGGGCGGCGGGGCGAGCGAGAACGTCACCCCGCACTACTTCCGGCACTTCTTCACGACGCACCTCCGGGACCGGACGGGCGACCGCGGGGTCGTCAAGTACCTCCGTGGGGACGTCGCGAGCGACGTCATCGACACCTACACGCACGACTGGGGTTCGCGCATCGCGGACGTCTACGACCACCACATTTACTCGATGTTAGAGTAATCTGGGCGGCTGAGGTACCCCACGTAAATCACATCCCGCTATACGAAACCAGTGAGTTCTGGTGCGGAGCGTGAATGCGTGATTTCGAACGACTGAGCCGGTCCAGAGCCCGGTTCCGCGATGGGTCGAGCGGGGAGGACGCTCGAAGGAAGATGTATGGGGACCACGTGGACGCCATCAGGCGAGCGTGGAGTTCCCGGAGTGCGTCAGGCCGAACGTGCGACCCGTGCTGCCGTTTCCGCCACACCGCCGGATTCGGTGGGCATCGTCGCGGTGGTGTGCTGGAGGTGTGAGGTCGTCGGTCCGGCCTGGGCCTGCTGCGTGCGTTCGGACTCGTTACCCTGGGCTCCCGGTACCCAATCGGGTCGGTCGACCGTGGCGCGGCCGACGCCGTGGAACTGGACGCGCGTCGTCGACTGCAGCTCTCGGCCGTCCTCGACGAACGTCCGTTCGAGACTGTACTCGATGATGCGGCCTTCCTCGGTGACGATGAGCGTGAGCGACACGTCGACGGTCCTGTCACCGAACGCGTTCGGAGTCGCCGTCTCGTTCGCCACGACCCTGAAAACGGGTTCGTTGACCCCGCTCGGGACGGTATCGAGCGCGGTCACGTCCGTGACGTTCGTCGCGACGAGGCCGGCCTCGATGAGGCCGGGGGCGGCGCGAACCGACACCTCGGTCGGCGGCACGGGGTCGCCTGTCGGCGAACGCAGGAGGCGGACCGTCGGGTCGTCGCGGTCGTCGAGCGCCTGGCGCTGCCAGACCGCGGACCCGTTCGCGTACAGTTCTCGATGCGCGGTCCGATTCCGGAGCGTCGACCGTCTGTCCTGGACGTACGTCGTCCGATTCGGGCCGAACGTCGTCGTCCACCGGTCGCTCGTGAGCACCGTGCCGTTCGCGTACCGTTGGACGTGATCGTACTGGACGGTGTACGAGAGGCCTTCGAGCGTCCGGTAGTGTGCCTCGACGAGGTCGAACGCTCCGGGCGCGGTGTTGCCCACGGGGTCGAACGCGATGACCGGTGGTCGGTCGGCCGACGACTTGGTGGTCGTCGTTCCCGTCGGTTCGTCGACGTCGAAGGGGTCGCGCGTCGTCGCGACGTCGCCGAACGACGAGCAGCCGGCGAGGACGACGACCGCGAGCACGGCGAGGACCACTGTCGTCCGAGTCACATCACGTACTCCGGCGTCCACGTAAATCACGTTTCGGTGTATGGAACTCGAGGATGCACTCGCGGTCGGTCGACGAGTCCGCGGGCGTCGGGACGGCGACGGCCGCTCAGTCGTCGGTCGTCCGCGGGTCGGAGACGTCCCGTCGGTCGACGGGTGGGTCTTCGGGACCGAAGGAGAGTGACCTCGGAACGCCCTCGTCCGCGGTGGCGTTCCCCCGGACGCCGTCGGCGACGAGACCGGGGACATCTTCGAGCGCGACGCGGTCCCCGGGGTCGACCGCGTCAGGGAGCGTCGCGTCGCGCGTCGCGTAGGTGGGCATCGAGTCGGGGAGGGCGTGGAGGGCGGCGGCGGGAACGGTTCCGGCGGCGACGGCGACCGCGGCTGGCCCGGCGAGGTCCCCGACGGCGCGGGCGGTCTCGTCGTCGACGCCCTGGAACGCGGGGACGGTGACGGCGTCGGCGTCGACGCCACTCGCGGCGGTCGCGACCGCGTCACCCTCCGGGACCGGGCCGGCGGTGACGGTCCCGCCCGCGGCCGCGAGCGTGGTGACGACGCGGCCGGCTTGCGCGCCGGTGCCGACGACGTGGACGTGCGCGTCGAGCGACCACGCGGGCGCCGACAGCGGCGTGACGGCGGGCGTGCCCGTGACGGGGTCGTCGACGACCGCCGCGTCCGCGTCGAACGCGTCCGCGACCGTCGCACGCTCCAGGACGCGCTCGGGTGGGCCGGCGGCGACGACGCCGCCGTCGGCGAGCAGGACGAGGCGGTCGCAGTACCGGGCGGCGAGACTCAGGTCGTGGATGGCGGCGACCGCCGTGCGACCGTCCTCGACGAGGTCGGCGACGAGGTCGAGCGTCCGAACCTGATGGTTGACGTCGAGGCTCGCCGTCGGTTCGTCGAGCAGGAGCACGGGCGCCTCCTGGGCGAGTGCGCGAGCGAGCACGACGCGCTGGCGTTCGCCACCACTCACTGCGGTGATGGCCTTCTCGGCGAACTGGGCGACCTCGGTGCGGTCCATCGCGCGGTCGACGACGTCGTGGTCCTCGCTCGACGCGCGGTCGAACCGTCCGCGGTGTGGCGTGCGTCCCATCGCGACGACGTCGCGCACCGAGAAGTCGAACGCGAGCTGGGTGTCCTGTGGGACGACCGCGATGCGGCGACTGGCCTCGCGTGCTCCGAGACTCCCGACCGCGTCGCCGTCGACGGTGACGACGCCGTCGTCCGGGGAGAGGACGCCCGAGAGGCACCTGAGGAGCGTCGTCTTCCCGGCGCCGTTCGGGCCGACGAGCCCGACGAACTCGCCGTCGTCGACCGCCATCGAGACGTCGTCGAGGACGTGCGTGCCGCCGAGGGAGACGGTGAGGTCTTCGACCCGGATCATCGTGGTTGGCTCCCGCGCGAGTCGTGCGTTCGCTGCGTGCGTGCGGTCATAGTTCGTGTACCTCGCGGCGACGCAGGAGGAAGAGGAAGAACGGTGCGCCGACGGCGGCGGTGACGACGCCGACGGGGAGGGTCGCGGCGGTCGAGCGCGCGAGCGTGTCGGTGGCGACGAGGAAGATGCCGCCGGCGAGCGCGCTCGTCGGGAGGAGGACGCGGTGGTCGGGGCCGACGACGAGCCGGAGGACGTGCGGGACGACGAGGCCGACGAACCCGATGACGCCCGCGACGGCGACGGCGGCGGCGGTGACGACGCTCCCGACCGCGAGCAGGACGCGCTTGGTGCGTTCGACCTCGATGCCGAGGGTGCGGGCGTCCTCCTCGCCTAGGAGGAGGACGTTCAGGTCGCGCGTGAACGGGAGGAGCGCGGCGAAGAGGACGAGGACGACGGGCGTGGCGACGGCGACGTCGCCCCAGGCGGCGTTGTTGAGGTCGCCCATGAGCCAGTAGATTGCCCGGCGGATGCTCTCGCCGCTGTGGACGAGGAGGAAGGAGACGACGGCGCCGAGGAACGTCTGGACGGCGACGCCCGCGAGCAGGAGCGTGGCGACGGGCGTCCGGCCGCCTTCGGTCGCGATGGCGTACACGAGGAACGCGGCGACGATGGCGCCGACGAACGCGGCGGTCTGGATGCCGACGCCCTTCGGGACGCCGAGCGGGCCGGTGACGGCGACGACGACGCCGGGGGCGGTGATGGCGGCGACGGCGCCGAGCGCGGCGCCCGAGGAGACGCCGACGATGCTCGGGTCCGCCATGGGGTTCCGGAAGAACCCCTGCATGACGGTGCCGGCGGCGGCGAGCGCGAATCCGACGACGGCGGCGAGAACGATGCGGGGTGCGCGGACGCCGACGACGATGAGCTGGTGGGTCTGGGCGACGTCGAAGCTGAACGGGTTCGCGAGTTCGAGGCCGAGGCCGCCCTGGACGGTGACGCCGACCGGGACGGGCGTGGCGTTGAGGAGGGCCTTCGCGACGGTCGCGTACGGTATCGAGACCGGGCCGACGGTCGCGGCGCCGGCGATGGTCGCGAGGAGTGCGACCAGGAGTGCGGTCGAGTACGCGGTGGCTGTCGTCCCTGCTCGCATCGATACCAAGTCCACTTGCTTTAGATAAATACTTGTTGCATAAGCCGGGAGGTGTCCACGATGACACGAACGAACGCAATCGCCGCAGTGCTGTTCGCGCTCGCGCTCGTCGCCACGCCCGCCGCCGCCGCAGTCGGCCAGGGTGCGACGACGACCGAGAGCCCGACAGCGTCGCTCGCCGACCCGAGCGCCACGCACGCGTCGGTCGACGCCAGTACCACAGCAGGCCCCTGCGACTACCCGCTCACGCTCCGCGACGCCTCCGGGGAACGCGTCGAGATCGCCGAGGAACCGGAGCGCGTCGTCACGCTCGGACCCGCGAGCGCCCAGACGATGTGGGAGTTCGACGCACAGGACAAGGTCGTCGGCGTGACGCAGTTCGCCGCGTACCTCGACGGCGCCACCGCGAAGGCGAACGTCTCCGGCGCCGGCCGCGCGCGCATCAGCGTCGAGCGCGTCGTCGCCCAGCAGCCCGACGTCGTCCTCGCCGAGAACGTCACGAGCCCCGAGACCGTCTCGAAGCTCCGCGACGCCGGCATCACCGTCTACTACTTCAACAACTCCGAGAGCGTCGACGACGTCTACGGGAAGGTCGCCACCACCGGCCGAGTCGTCGGCGAGTGCGACGCCGCCGTCGACTCCGTCCGGTCGATGAAGGAGGAGATGGCGATCGTCGAGAACGCGACCGCCGGCGAGGAACCGCGTGACTTCCTCTACGCGCTCTTCGGGTACACCGCCGGCGAGAAGACGTTCATCAACTCGGGACTCGAGGCGGCGGGCGGGAACAACCTCGCCATCGGCGTCGTCGAGTTCCAGCCGAACGGGTACGCGGTCATCAACCCGGAGACCGTCGCGAACCTCAGCGTCGACTGGATCGTCTACCCCGGGACGCCCGCCGCCATCCCCAAGAACGCCGCGTGGAACCAGACGACGGCCGTGCAGGAAGGGAACCTCGTCGCCGTGGATCGTAACCACATCAGTCAGCCCGCGCCGCGCGTCGCCCTCGCGGTCCGTAGCCTCGCGATGACGTGGTATCCCGACGCGTACGCGAGCGCGAACGAGAGCCTCCGCGGGAACGTCCAGGTGAACGCCGACGTCTACGCGAGCGTCGACGCCGAGACGACGACCACCGGCGGAGACGACGCGAGCACGACCAGCGCGGACGACGACTCGATGACGACCGCGACCGGCGAGACGACGACCGACCCCGCCGGCGAGGACGGCTCGCCCGGGTTCGGGCCGGTCGCGCTACTCGCTGCCGCTGCCCTCGTCGTCGGCGCGCTCGCCCGCCGAGACTGACGAACGACGACGGCGACCGCGATTCCGTCTCTCTCGACCCGCGATTCCGGAAAGGTTGTAAGTCCCACGACCGGACCGATGGGTATGGTCGAGAACGTCCTCTATCCCGCGTACTTCGACGCGACGCTCTCCCGCGCCGACGGTCGACGCGTCCCGGAAGCCCTCGCCGTCGACGACCCCGACGTCGACGAGGTCGCGAAGGCCGTCCAGCAGGTCGGGTACGACGTCATCGTCGAACGCGACAAACAGTACAGCCGCGAAGGCCACCGCGACCGCGGCCGCGTCCTCGTGAAGAACCCCGATGGCGACGCGAAGAACGACATCGTCCAGGCAGCCGCGGCCTACGTGAACGCGCTCCGCGAATGACGCCCGGTGCCGTTCCCGGGGGCGAGTCGGGACCGACGACCGCTCTTGAGGGGCAGTCAGTATGAAGCGCGTTGGCGAGGTCGTCCGCGTCGCACAGGGGCTCGCGATCGCTCGCGTGAGCGACGACGACCCGCCGCGTATCGGTGCGGGCGTGGTCGACGAGAACCTCGACGACGTCGGGCGCGTCGTCGACGTCTTCGGGCCTGTCACGCGCCCGTACGTCGCCGTGTCCGCCGACGGCATCGAGCCGGCGCTCCTCCTCGGCGAGAAGCTGTACGCGCGCTGACTCGGTCTTCTTGCGGCACCGTCGCGGAGCGAAACCTACTCCCGGCACGGGCGGGTACTCGCGTGCATGGAAGACCGCACCCGCATCTACGCCGCGGTCGCGTTCACGATGGCGTTGTTCCTCGGCGTCCAGCTCGGCGGGCTGATGCTCGTCGAGCCGCTGGAGGCCGCGGACAAGGCGTTCACGCAGAACCCCGACGACCCGACGAACTCCATCCTCTACGTCGGCGCCATCCTCGTGATGACGGCGTTGATGCTCGCCGCGTTCAAGTACGACCTCGACTGGATCGTCCGCGGGTTCGTCGTGCTCGCGAGCGCCGGCCTCGCCTGGCAGGTGTTCGACGTCCTCGTCCCGTCGCCGTTCTCGCTCGGCCTCGCCGCACTCGTCGGAATCGCGCTCGTCGCGTACCCGGAGTGGTACGTCATCGATAGCGCGGGCGTCCTCATGGGTGGCGCCGCCGCCGGCCTGTTCGGCATCAGTTTCGGGCTCCTCCCGACGCTCGTCCTCCTCGTCGTACTCGCCGTCTACGACGCCATCAGCGTGTACGGCACCGAGCACATGCTCGACCTCGCCGACGGCGTCATGGACATGAAGGTCCCCGTCATCCTCGTCATCCCGACGACGCTCGGGTTCTCGTTCCTCGACATGCAATCACCGGACAACGTCGACACCAGCGACGAGGACGAGGTCACCGCCGACGGTGGCGCCGACGCCGTCGCCGACGACGAACCCGCTAGCGAGGAGACCGCCGACACCACCACCGAGAACGACGACGACGACGTGCTCGAACGCGACGCGTTCTTCGTCGGCCTGGGCGACGCCGTCATGCCCACCATCCTGGTCGCGAGCGCCGCGCACTTCCACACCGCCGTCCCGAACGGTTCGCTCCCCGACCTCGGCCTCCCGCTCGTCACGATGAACCTCCCCGCACTCGGCGCAATCGTCGGCACCCAGCTCGGGCTCGTCGTCCTCCTCTGGATGGTCCTCAAAGGCCGCGCGCACGCCGGCCTCCCACTCCTGAACGGCGGCGCCATCGCCGGCTACCTCGTCTGCGCGCTCGCGTCCGGCCTCTCACTCACCGCCGCGCTCGGCCTCTGAACCGACACCACAGACAGCACTGCGATACCGCGACCCAGAACCGGCGGCCCGGAGGCCGCCGGACGCTCATTGACCGGTAAGCGCCTCGCTCACCTCCGCACTCGGGCTCTGAACCGACACCCGCGATAAGAGCGCGATACCGCGACCCCGAACCGGCGGCCCGGAGGCCGCCGGACGCTCATTGACCGGTAAGCGCCTCACTCGCTGGCAGCCACTCGACCTCGGTGCCGAGGTCCTCGTCCGCCGCCATCGCGCGCTCGTAGAGGAGGTACGCGCCGGCGACCGTCTCGATGCCGGTGCCGCCCGAGTCGAAGATCGTGATCTCGTCGCGACTCGTGCGCCCCTCCGCTGCACCGGCGACTATCTCGCCGAGTTCCGCGTGCACATCGCCCTCGTCGACCACGCCCGCGTCCTTCGCGGCGATGAACGACCCGGCGTCCTGCGGGACGCGCTCGCGGAGGTCCGGCACGTACGTCCCGCGCTCGAGGGTCGTCTCGTCGAGCTCGCGCTTCTCGGGGTGATACTGACCCATCGCGGTGACGTGCGCGCCGTCCGCGAGGTCCTCGCCGTCGAACACAGGGTCGCTCGCGGTCGTCGCCGTGACGACGACGTCCGCGTCCTCCACCGCCGCCGCGGCCGACGGCACCGCCGCGACCGCCGGATCGAGCCGGTCGTTCATCTCGGCCGCGAATCCCTCGCGGTTGGCCTTCGTCGGCGAGTACACGTCCACGGTCTCGAAGTCGCGAACCTCGACCGTCGCACGCAACTGCCCCTTCGCCTGCGCGCCCGAGCCGATGACCGCGAGACTGCTCGCGTCCCGGCGCGCGAGCGCGTCCACGCCGACCGCGCCAGCCGCACCGGTCTTGAACGGGTTCATGCTCGCGCCGTCGACGACCGCGAGCGGCTCGCCGGACTCGGCGTCGAACAGCGGCGTCGCGAACCACGCGTCGCGCTCAGCGAACCCAGCCGAGTACATGTACCCACCCATCGCGCCCGTGTCCGGGAGGACGGCCGCGTACGAGAACAACATCCCGGGCGGGTCCGCGTTCCGGAGCGTCGTCCGCGGTTTCGCGGACGCACCCTCGCCTCGCTGCCGGTAGCCGTCGCGGACCGCGTTCACGAACGCCGCGGGGTCTGCGAGCCCGCTCACGTCGTCGCTCGAGAGGAACAGCGCTGTCATGACCCTAGTTCGGAGCGCGAATCGCAAAAAGGGGCCGGGTAGGCCAGTTGGCTGGGTCGCAGTCGCTCGAGGTCGATGGGGAGTCGATTACTCGGCGTCCGGGACCGGGGTCGCCGCGGGCGAGTCCGCGCCGTTCGCGGGCGAGTCCTGGCGGAGGCTGGGTGCGTCGACGGGCCCGTTCACGAACATCGCGTGCCCGATGAGGGCGACGGCGACGAGTGCGCCGAGCGTGACGGCGGTGCTGAGCGCGAGGTCGGTTGCGAAGGTGAGCGAGCCGGAGATGCCGAGGAGCGAGAGCGGAATCGCCCCGAGCACGATGTCGTAGTACCCAGTCATAATATACTCAAACAAATGCGACCCGGGTACTTGTATCTTGGGGTAGAATGGGTTCAGTATTTCACGCGTCGATGATTCGTATTTGCTCCAGCATGACTGTGTTACATACTCATAACTTATGAGGATACAACCGGTAAGAAAACGCACGACTGCAGCGTATTTACCTGAGGTAAATTACTCAGTGGTGGGAACGGTCCCCGATCGACAACCGGGGAATCTACCCCGACCGGTGGGCTCTTGTCGGAGAACGCCCTCGCCGGGCACGTGGACCGGAACGACCGCGCCGTCGTCGGCCTCGCGACAGTCGGACACGCCAGCGTGCACACGTTCGAACTCGCGATTCCCCTGTTCATCCCGCTCTGGCTCGCCGAGTTCGAGACCCTGGACCTGCTCGTCGCGAGCGTCCCGTTCGACGCCGCGGCCGCCGGCGTCCTCGTCACCATCGGGTACGGGCTGTTCGGGCTCGGCGCACTCCCCGGCGGCGTGCTCGCCGACCGCGTCGGTTCGAAGCGCCTCATCGTCGCGTGCCTGTTCGGGATGAGCGGCGCGTTCGTCGTGCTCGCACTCGCCCCGTCCGCGCTCGCGGTCGGCCTCGCGCTCGCGCTCTGGGGCGCCGCCGCCAGCGTCTATCACCCCGCGGGCCTCTCGATGCTCTCGCGTGGCGCGAGCGAACGCGGGAAAGCGTTCGCGTACCACGGCATGGCCGGGAACCTCGGCATCGCACTCGGCCCGTTCGTCGTCGCGGTCGCGCTCGTCGTCGCCGAATGGCAGACCGTCGCCCTCGCACTCGCCGTGCCAGTCATCGGCGTCGCCGCGCTCGCCACGCGCATCGACGTCGACGAACGCGCCGCCGTCGACTCTCAGGACGAAGCCGGCGAGGACGAGCAGAGAGCGGCGAGCGACGGCGGCGAGGACCGGACGACTGATACGAGCGGCGGCGGTGACGACCGAACCAGCTCCGTCGACTCGCTCGCCGACTTCACGCTCGGATCGAAGGAACTGTTCCTCGGCGGGTTCGCACTCATCTTCCCGGTCGTCGTCGCCTCCGGGCTCTACTACCGCGGTATCCTCACGTTCCTCCCCGAGGTGCTGTCGACGTACGACGCGTTCGCGGCGGTCGCCCTCGGCGACCTCTCGCTGGAGACGTACCGGTACGCGTACGCGGGGCTGCTCGCGGTCGGCATCCTCGGCCAGTACGCCGGCGGCCGCGTCAGCGACCTCGTGCGTCCGGAGCGTGCGCTCGCGCCTGCCTTCGTCGCGCTCGCGGTCCTCGCCGCGTTCGTCCTCCCGGCGGCGAACGCCGGCCTCGTCCCGTTCCTCGCGCTCGGCGTCGTCCTCGGCACGATGCTGTTCTTCGTCCAGCCGCTCTACCAGGCCGCCGTCGCCGACCACACGCCCGCCGGGACGCGCGGACTGTCATACGGTTACACGTACCTGGGCGTGTTCGGCGTCGGCGCGCTCGGTGGCGCGCTCGCCGGCACGATCCTCGAGTTCGCCGACGCGGCCGCGCTGTTCGCGACCCTCGGCGGGATCGCCCTCCTCGGTGCCGGTGCGGCGCTCGCGCTCGCTCGGCGCGGCGCGTGAGCGACGGACCGACTGCGGCAGCGTGAGTCAGAGAACGACAGCGGAGCGCGCTCAGGCGCGCGCGCTCAGCCGGGAGACGACGAGCGGTCGGACGACGCCGAGCGCGAGCGCCCCGAGCCCGGCCATGACGAGCGCGAACGAGAGCGGGGAGTCCCCGGCGAGATAGCTGGTGCCCCGGAGCGTAAGGCCGACGCCGGCGCCGCCGAGCCACGCGCCGACGGTGAGCTTCACGGTGTCGACGCCGCCGGCGAACGCGCGGTCGCCGTACGCGCCGACGAGTGCGCCGACGACGACCCACCCGAGGAGGAACGGCGCGGCGGTCACGAGCACCTGACCGGGGTTCCCGACGACGTCGATACCGTGCCGGATCTCGCCGACGGTCACGAGCGCGAGCAACGTCACGACGTCCGCCACCGCGAGCTTGCCGACGGCCGATAACCCCACCGACCTCGCGTCGAGCGTCCGAGCGAGCACGTTCATGCCTGGCGCTGAGGGCGGCACGCAGTTCACTCTCCCGGTTCCGACTGCGCCGGCCGGAATACCTTTCAAACGACGTGGCGACTCGCCGCTATGAAGCGGTTCGACCGACGCACCGTGCTCGGGCTCGCGTCGACCGCCGGCGTCGCCGCGCTCGCCGGCTGTCAGGCGCTCGAGGACGTCGCGTCGAACGACGACGAGGGGAACGAGGGACGTCCGGGGGGTGGAACTGGCGGCGTGACCGCGGACCCCGCGTTCGCCATCGGGGAGACGGTCTTCGTCACGTGGGTCGGTCCCGACGGCGAGGCCGCGCACGTGCTGGCGAGCGACAACGTCACCACGCGCTGACGCGCTGGCGTCCTCGGTCCCATCGCCCAAGACATTTGTCCGTGGAGACAAGTCGACCCGAGTATGAGTCCCCCGCGTAGACGCGACCTCCTGGCGTTCGCAGGTGCGACAGCGACGACGCTCGCGGCCGGCTGTCTCTCCACCGGCGAGGGCGAGCTCTCGACGACATCGACGGACGACGAGCAGTCGACGACGACGAACGGTCCCGCGGACACGACCACGGGCGGCGGCGCCACGGCCACCATCGACGGCGAGTTCTCGGCACCCGCGTGGCTCCCCGGGGAGAGCACCCTCGACGCCGAACCGTTGTTCGTGTTCGCCGGCGACCTGGACGCACCCCGCGACGCCGGCGTCGACGGTCAGGTGCTCGCGCGCATGTACGAGACGACGCTCGCTGTCCCCGGTGACATCCTCGCGGGCGACGACGTCGTCGAATTCGCGTCGTTACAGGGCTACGCGACCGCGTGCACGTTCGACCTCCCGGCGAGCGAGGTCCGCGACCGCCTCGCCCACGCCGCCGCCGCGACCGCGACCGCGGGCGAAGGGACCGCGGTCGGCACGGCTGCCGACGGCGACGACACCGAGACCGCGGGCGACGCCGAACCACCGGAACCGACCGGCGACGCACCCGACGGCTACGAGGAGTACGTGACAACCGACGGCGTCTGCTGGCTCGGCGCGGACCACCTCCTGTTCGGCGAGACGCGAGCGCTCGTCGACGCGATGTTCGACGCTCGTGCCGGCGACGTCGACCGGTACGCGTCGAATCCCGACTTCGAGGCCGTCCTCGACGCCGCGGACGACGTCGACCTGCTCGGCGGCACCGCGCATAGCCAGCAGGTCGTCTCCTCGGCGTCAGCGTACGCGTACGCGTGGCGGTTCGGCGACCGCGTCGACCTCGTCGCGCCGTTCGCGTTCGACGACGCCGCGTCGATCGACGCGGACGCGGTCGCGTCGCTCGGCGACTGGGCCGGGTTCGCGGAGTACGAGCAGACCGACGTGACGACCGACGGGCGCGTCGTCACGTTCACCGGCGAGCTCCCGGTCGGCGAGTTCGACCTCCTGGAGCGAGACGACGGCGGCCGCGACCCGTCCGGTGGCGACGACGCCACTCCGCAGGTGTCGTTCGCGTTCGAGTACGACCAGGGCGGCGACGGCGAGTGGGACGGCGACGCCGCCGAGCGGGTCGTCCTCACGCATCAGGGCGGCGACAACGTCGACCTGGCGAACGTCGCCGTCCACTACGACGGGACCGACGTGGCGACGTCCGACGCAATCGAGTCGACGCGTCCGAACGGCGACACGTGGGCCGCGGGCGGGCAGTGGACGCTCCAGGCGGCGACCGCGGACGCCACCTTCGAGTCCGGCGCGACCCTCCAGGTGGTCTGGACGGCGGACGACGGCGGTCGCTCGGCGGTCATCGCACAGGCGCAGCTGGTTTGAGGTTCGAGAAGCAGGAGTCGCGAACGAAGCGGGCGTCGAACGCGCTCTAGAGGATGATGCTCTTCTTGCGGACGAACGCGTGGATGCTGGCGTCGATGCCCTCGCGGCCGATACCGGAGTCCTTGTTCCCGCCGAAGGGGATGTCGCCGAGGCCGTGACTCGGGGCGCCGTTGATGCGGACGCCGCCGGCGTCGATGGCGTTCGCCATCCGCATCGCGCGGTCGTGGTCAGCGGTGAAGACCGCGGCGTCGAGCGCGAGGTCGTTCCCGTTCGCGAGGTCGAGCGCGTCCGCCTCGCTCTCGAACTTCGTGACGGCCGCGACCGGCCCGAACTGCTCCTCGTGGACGATGCGCGCGTCGTGCGGGACGTCTGCGAGGAGCGTCGGTTCGTAGAAGTTCCCGTCGCGCTCGCCGCCGCGGACGAGCGTCGCGCCCTTCTCGACGGCGTCCTGGACGAGCTCGTCGACCCACTCCGCCTGGTCCTCGCTGATGAGCGGCCCGAGCGCGGTGTCCTCGTCGAAGAGGTCGCCGATCGGCCACTCGTCCATCTGGCCCTCGATGTTCGCGACGACCTCGTCGTGGACGTCCTCGTGCGCGAGGACCCGGGAGACGGCCGAGCAGCGCTGGCCGGCGTACTTCAGCGAGCCCTTCGTCGCCGCGGCCGCGGCGGCGTCGAGGTCGGCGTCCGGGAAGACGATCTCGGGGGCGTTCCCGCCGAGTTCCATGTGGAGGTTCACCATCCCGGACTCCTTCGCGACGTGCTTGCCCGCTCCCGAGGAGCCCGTCATCGCGATGGCGTTGATGCGGTCGTCGCCGGCGAGCACGTCGCCGATGTCGCTCGCGGACCCGGCGACGTAGTTGAACGCGCCCTCGTGGGGGAGGTCGACCTCGCTGACGACCTCCGCGAGGATGGCCGCCGAGACGGGGGTCTTGCTCGCGGGCTTCAGGACGACCGCGTTCCCGGCAGCGAGCGCGGGCGCGACCTGAAGCGCGGTCGTCGCCAGGGGGTAGTTGTACGGCGTGATGCAGAGCACGGCACCGATGGGTTCGTGCTTCACGATGGCCTCCCAGCCCTCGTGCCCGGCGGTGGTGCCCTCGCGGTACTCGCCTTTCATGTGGCGGATCTCCTCGGCGGCGCGACGGAACCGCGTCGCCGCGGAGTCGACCTCGCCGCGGGCGCTCGAGATCGGCTTCCCGGCCTCGCGGACGATGACCTCCGCGAGCTCCTCCTTCCGGGCTTCGAGGCCGTCGGCGATCTCGTGCATCCACTCGGCACGCTCGACGATGGTGGTCTCGCGCATCGCTGGCTTGGCCGCCTGGGCGGCTGCGAGCGCGTCGCGGGCCTGTGCGGGCGTGGCCGAGGTGACCTCGGCGAACGTGCCACCGTCGGCGAGGTCGGTGACGCTGAGGCGTTTCTCGCCGCCGAGCCATTCGCCGTCGACGTACACGCGTTCACGTCGCTGTGCTGCGGTGGTTTCCATGATAGAACACTGCACCCCCAGATTCAAAAGATTTACTCAAGGTCGAAATAACGAGGCTCGAACCGGGAGTAAATGCAGGTAGCAGCCCCAGGACCACGCCTCACGGGGAATACCGAGTGCGCGAACGAGCTACCGCGCCGGTCTCGACGGCGCACAGACGGCGAACCACCGCACGAAAGCAGGTCTCGGGGAGCGACCGCCAGTAAACGACACCCCGTGCCGACGAGGCGACCTACCGAATCCCGCCGCCTTGCTCGGGACCGGCCGGGTGTCGCCGCCGGGCTAGCGACTAACTATCTGCCCGCCCAAGCGTCGAGTACCCATGGAGGTGCCTGACGACGCGCCCGAGGAGTGTCCCGTCTGCGACCGCGCGTACGACTCCGTGAGCGAGCACGACGCCGGCGTCATGGTGAACCTCCTCGACAACGAGCGCTACCAGCGCGTGTGCTTCGAGCCGCGCTCGGGCGGCCGACTCTGGTTCTTCCATCACACGCACGCCCAGACCGCGACGGCCAGGGACGCCTACTCGGACTGACCGAAGGCAATCCGGGTCGCGGTCGCCGTCACTCGTGTCCGGACACCCGCACCGGCTCGTACGGCTCCTCCAGGTACGCGACGTCGCTCGCCGAGAGGCTCACCGACTCGAGCGCCTCCACGGCGTCCTCGAGGTGCTCGACGCTCGTCGTCCCGACGATGGGCGCGTCCACGTGGTCCTTCTCGAACAGCCACGCGAGCGCGACCTGGGCCATCTTCACGCCCTTCTCGGCGGCGAGCTCCTGGACGCGCTCGTTCACCTCGATACCACCGCCTTCGTCGTACGGATGCCGACGCGCGTGCTCCTCGTTCTCCCCACGAGTCGTCGTCTCGAACTCCTCGTGGGGACGCGTGAGCCACCCGCGCGCGAGCGGACTCCACGGCATGACGCCCACGCCCTGCTTCTCGCAGAACGGGAGCATCTCGCGTTCCTCCTCGCGATACGAGAGGTTGTAGTGGTTCTGCATCGTCGCGAACGACTCCAGCCCCAGCGAGTCGCTCGCGTGCAGCGCCTCGGCGAACTGGTGGGTCCACATCGAGGACGCGCCGACATTCCGGACCTTCCCGCGTCGGACGGCGTCGTCGAGCGCGCGCAACGTCTCCTCGATAGGCGTGTCGTAATCCCAGCGGTGGATCTGGTAGAGGTCGATGGTGTCCATGCCGAGTCGGTCCAGGCTGTGCTCGAGCTCCTGCTCGATGGCCTTCCGCGACAGTCCGCCCGAGTTCGGGTCGTCCTCGTCCATCTGGAAGTAGCACTTCGTCGCCACCACCGCCTCCTCGCGGCGGCCCTCGAGTGCCTCGCCGAGGACGCGTTCGCTCTCGCCCGCCGAGTACATGTTCGCGGTGTCGAAGAAGTTGATACCGAGGTCGAGCGCGCGGTCGACGAGCTCCTTCCCGTCCTCGGGGTCGAGGACCCACGGCCGCCAGTCGCTGGACCCGAAGCTCATACAGCCGAGGCAGATGCGGGACACCTCGACGCCGGTGCTACCGAGTGTGGTGTACTCCATGCCGGACGCGACGACGCCCGCCCACTAAGACCTACGCCCCTCGGCGAACCGACCGCGCACTGTCCGTGACTCGACGAGCGCCGGCCGTCGCGCCCGGTCCCCGCACCCCTTCGTGTCGATAGTTTGAAGACACGGACGGCGGGATACGGGAGTATGCGCACCCCGACCGCCCTCCTGGTCGTCGTCGCGCTCGCCGTCGCCGTCGCCGGCGCCGGAACCGCCGGTGCAGCGACCGGCAGCGCGCTCGCTGACGACGCCAACGCGATCCACTCGACCGACGACGCGACCACCCTCCAGTCCGCGGGCGACCCGACCATCCATCGGTCCGTGGCGGCCCGGACGCCGGAGAACCTCAGCGTCCGCGTGAAGACGCCCCGCACCATCGCGAAGAACGCCACGCAGAACTACTCCGTCGTCGTCTCCGGCGCCGACGGGAACGTCACCGCCACGTGGACGTTCGACGGCCCATCCGCGAACGACACCGACGGCGTGACGAGGAACGGCACGACCGTCCAGTACACGTGGGACGACGGCGGGAACGCGACCATCACCGTGACCGTCGTCGACGAATCCGGTGCATCGGTCACGACGGAACGCACCGTCACGGTCGTCGAGTACGGGAGCGCCGACGACGACCCCGCCGGGTCCACGCCGTTCCGCTTCCTCGGGTCGATCGTCATCATCATCCTCGCGATGGCCATCTTCCCCGCGCTCCTCTACCTGTTCGTGCTCCCGACCGTGATGGCGTACTTCACCGACGAGTTCTCGTAACGAGCCGACGACGACCGACGGGAAGATGCGCTCGAAGTCGATTCGGTCGACGTAGGCAGATGCGCTCGGAGTCGATTCTGGCGACGCGGTCAGATGCGCCTGGAGTCGATTCGGTCGACGCGGTCAGATGCGCTCCGGGTCCATCCGGTCGACGAGCAGTCGCACGACGATGTACGCCGCCAGTCCGAGGAGCACGTACAGTATCGCGAGCGCGATCGTCGTTCGACTCGTCGTGCCGATGGCGAGACGAGCGACCGTGTTCGCCGGATGCTCGGGGAGCAACCCAATGAGGGTCGCCGCGCCGATGATGCCCGTCGAGTACAGGAACTGCGCCTGCCGTCGGTCCGACGACCAGAGCGCGATGCCGACGCCGAACGCGACCACAGCGAGCGACAGTCCCGTGACGAGGAGGACGAGCAGCGAGACGTTCCGGACCGTCGTCCCGTTGACGCCGAGGAGGACGAGCCAAGCGAGCGCCTGCACGGGCGCGAGACTCGCGGTCGCGAACAGCTTCGAATCGACGATGTCGCCCATGGAGACCGGCGCGACCCGGAGGAGTTCGAGCGTCCCGCGCTGGGACTCCTCCGTGAGCGAGTCCACCGCGATGGAGCCACTGATGAACACCGGGAGGAACATCAGGAGCGGGACGAGGACGGTGTACGTGAACCCGTAGTACGGACTCCCGCCCGAACGCACCGGTACGTGCAGCGGCGGTGCGGCGAGGTCGTCGCGGTACTCGAGGCGCAGCCGATGCTCGAGTTCCTCCATCCCTTCGCGTATCTGCACGACCGCTATCGTCGTCCGGATGTTCTCCTCCGGCACCATCGCTCGCACCCTGAGTGTCCCGTTCACCGTCTCGTTCGAGACCAGGACTGCGTCCACCTCCCGGTCCTGGAACCCGTCCAGTGCGGTGGCGGTGTCCGGGTACCGGCGGACGACGACGCCCTCGTCGTCACCGAGGACGGCGCCGATCTCGTCGCTACCGTCGCCCGTCAGTCCGACGCCGAGCTGATAGGTCTGTCCGGCGCCCGGGTCGTACAGCGAGACGAGGCCGACGACGAGGAACGACGAGAACGACGCGACGAACAGCTGGATGAGGAGCGCGAGGACGATGGTCTTCTCCGAGCGGAGGGCGGCGAGTTCGCGCTTGGCGATGGCGAGTCGCGCGCCCGAGGACCCCGAGTCGTCGCTCATCTCAGGCCACCCCCGAGCGGAGCCCGATGACGAGCGCGTTGTACCCGAGGTGGACGAACACCGCGGTGAGGAACGCGAGCGCGTACGTCGTCCGGCCCTTCTGTGCGCCGACCGCGGAGATGGTGGCGGTGAGGACGTGCAACCCCAGCGGGAGGAAGAGGAGTGCGAGCACGAGCAGCGGCGACGCGTCGGTCGGCACGGTCGCGAACGCGGCGCGCCCGTACTCGACGTTCCCCATCCCGACGAGCTGGACGACGAGCGTCGCCTTCTCCGCGAGGAAGAACCCGACGCCGGCGGCGACGCCGACGCCGACCGCGGCGGTCGTCGAGTTCTCGAAGCGGTCGTGCGTGAACCCCGCGTAGCCCGCGAGGCTCTTCGCGAGCTCCTCGACGACCGCGATGGCGGCGAGGAGCACCGGTAGCGCGACGACGCTCGGGATGGGGAACACGACGGCGATGACGAGGAGTTCCGCGACGAACACGAACGGGAGCGCGGCCATGGTGACGAACGCGACGGACTTCTTCGAGTGCACGAACGACGCGACCGCGTCCAGGGCCTTCGCGCCGAGGCGCTTCTGCGTGAACATGTCCTCCTCGCGGTAGACGCTCGCACCGACCGCGAACAGCACGAGCGCTGCGAGGTAGAACGGACCCGTCGAGTACAGGTACTCGACCGCGGTGAACCCGACGTCGCGGAGGTGGCGGACGACGAGCGTGAGCGGACTGATGAGCGCGATGGGCGTGATGTCCGAGAAGATGGCGGGGACGAACACGTACGCGGTGAGGAACACGGAGACGGCGATGGTGACGAACGTGAGTTCCTTGAACGACCGCGCGAACATCCCGCCGACGAACGTCGCGGCGAGGAACAGGAGCGCGATCGGCGTCACCGCGGCGAGGATGGGTGGGACCGCGGCGAGACTGTAGGGGTCGCCGCCGACGACGACCGCGATGCCCGCGCACACCGCGAGGAGCGCGGTGAAGTACGGGAGGGTCTTCCCGGCGATGATGTCGCCCCTGGTGACGGGCGAGACGAGCATGAGTTCCCCGCGGCGGTTCACGCGCTCGTTGATGATGGTGCTCCCGTACGCCTGCACGACGAAGTTCATCGGGACGATGAACAGGAACGCGAGGACGAGCGACTGGAACGGGAACGGCGGGGAGAGCGCCCCGGGCGTCCCCGTCGTCTCCGACCCGCCGCCGCCGCCGCCGACGCTCGGTGCACGGACCTGCCCGTCGTCGCCGCCGCCGAGGCCGCCCCCGACGCCACCGCCGGAACCGTCCCCGCCCGAACCGCCTCCATCGCCGCCGCCAGCACCGCTCCCACCACCAGCACCGTCGGCGTCGCGGCCGTCCACTCCCGGGAGCGGCTCGGCGACGCGCTCGACGTACCGGAGGGTCACGATGACCGGGAACGCCGCGTGCTCCTCGGCGTCACCGCGGTCGACCTGCGCCGCGAGACTGCGGTCGTTGTACTGGCGTATCGCGGTCCGCAACTCGTCGTACGCCGCCGCGCCCTTCCGCGTATCGGCCTGCCGGAACTGGCCGTTCCGGACGACGACCGAGACGTCCTCGCCGAGCTCGCCGTTCGGCGACCCGGCGACCAGTCGCTCGTTCTGCTGGACGACGTCGTAGTACGGGCTCGATTCGTCGACGCCGACGCGATAGATGCCCTCGTCGAGACTCACGTCCGAGACGAGCGCCGGCCCCACCGCGATCCCGACGGCGAGCAGGACGACAGCGAACGCGATCGTCGTGCGGTCGAGCGTCCCGGCGCTCTTCGTGACCTCCCAGCGCGCGATGCGGAGCGTCTTCCGTAGCTTCACGTCTCGACCTCTTGGGTCGGGCGTTCCGCCTCGGGTTCGCGCGCGGACTCGACGCGCTCGCCGGCGATGTCGAGGAAGATGTCCTCCAGGCTCGGGTCCTCGGTCTGGATGTCGACGACGCGCCCGCCGTCGGCTTGCGCTTCGCGACGCACGCGCTCGACGGCGTCCATGTCCTCGACGACGACCTGGTAGTGGTCCTCGTCGTCGTCGTGCGCGGCGTCGCGCACCGGGACGTCGGTGTAGACGTGGTAGGCGGTCTGGCCGTGTTCGTCCCGAATCTCCTCGAGCGTGCCGCGTGCGATGATGTCGCCGTGGTTCATCACGATGAGGCGGTCGCAGATGGATTCGACGTGATAGAGGTTGTGCGCGCTGAACACGATCGTCTTCCCGTCGTCGGCGAGTTCGCGCGTGAACTCGATGATGTAGTTCGTCGTGAGCGGGTCCAGGCCGGACGCCGGCTCGTCGTAGATGAGGACGTCGGGGTCGTTGACGAGCGACCGCGCGATGGCGACCTTCCGTTTCATGCCCTTGCTCATGTCGCCGATGCGTCGTTCGCGGTGCTCGAGGTCGAGGCGGTCGAGCGCCTCGTCGATGCGCTCGCGGGCGACGTCGGTCGGGACGTCGTAGAGGTCCGCGAAGAACTCGAGGTAGCCGTTCGCGGTCATCTCCTCGTAGAGCGGCGATTCCTCCGGGAGGAATCCGAGGTTCCGGCGCATGTCGAGGCTCCCGGCGGACGCGCCGGCGATCTCGACGTCCCCACCCGTCGGTTCGACGAGCCCGGCGAGCATCTTGAGCGTGGTCGTCTTCCCGGCGCCGTTCGGGCCCACCACCCCGAACACCTCGCCGGTGTCGACCTCGAACGTGCTGCCGTCGACGGCGACGAAACCGTCGTACGCCTTCCGCAGGTCGTCCACCCGAATCATTCGTTAGCTCGTGTCTGGGGTCGAATGCAGGTTAAGCTTCTGGGCACCTCACCGTTCGATTCGACGGTCGACACTGGCACGTCTCGTGATTTTCCGCCGACAGCTACGGTGTCTGTTCGACGACAGGTCGCGCCGAGACCCGGACCGTCTTGGGCGTCGCGCCCGAGGACTCGGGCATGGTGAGTCGAGTGCGCGTCGAGCGCGGCGAGTCCGGCCGACGGTACGCGGTGAGTCGCGAGTACGCGATACCGCCCGAGCGAGCGTGGACCGTCCTCGCAGACACCGAGCACTGGCCGACGTGGGGGCCGACCGTCTCGGCGGTTCGCCCCGCGGACGCGACCGTCCGCGAGGGCCTGACCGGCGAGGTACAGGTGCTCGGCGGACCCTGGGTGCCCTTCGAGGTGACCGCGGTCGAAGGGGACGCCGACGAGGACGTTCGTCGGTGGACGTGGTCGGTCGCCCGGATCCCGGCGACCGGCCATCGCGTCGAGCGAACCCCCGATGGGTGTCGCGTCGTCTTCGAGGTGCCGTTGCTCGCCGGGGGCTACGTCCCGGTATGTCAACGAGCACTCGACGTGCTCGCGGCCGAACTCGAAGGATAGTCGCAGGTCTTCCGGCCGCGTTCAGAGCCCGATGCCGGCCGCGTACGCCCACTCCTGGCCGGCGAGCGCGAGCACGAACAGGGACGCGCCGAGGAGGCCGACGTTCTTGAGGAAGCCCGTCATCTCGTCCTGGACCTGGTCGTCGGGGACCGCCCAGAAGTCGTGCATCATCGGGGTGACGACGACGAAGAACGACGCGAGCGCACCAGCCGCGAGCACCGGGTACGCACCCACGGCGAGGAGGACGCCGCCGAACGCGAGCTGGCCGCCCGAGAAGAGGACGGCGGCGCGCGGGAACGGGACGCCCTTCGCCGCCGCGTACCCCGCCATGCCGTCGGTCTGCAGGAAGTGGTTGAGGCCCATGAACGCGAGGACGCCGCCGAGGAGGACGCGCCCGAGGAGGAGCGCGACGCCCTCGATGCCGGTGACCGCCATCAGTCCGTCACCTCCGCGAGCGGGCTCGTGCGCTGGGGGAGCACTGCGTCGGTCGACCGGCTCGCGTACAGGGTCGTCGGGATCGTCTGTGGTTTCATCACGTCACCTGGTTCGTCAGCGAACCATTTAAGCGGACGCGGACGCAAGCGTAATCAGGTAACATCGATGTCCTCAGACTCACAGGCCACCGTCGCCGCCGACGCCGAGGACGACGCGGGCGCGTGCCCGGTCGTCGAGACCATCCAGCAGATCGGGTCGGAGTGGCGGCTCGTCGTCCTCCACGACCTCCAGGGCGGCGAGAAGCGGTTCAACGAGCTCAAGCGCTCGACGGACGCGAGCTCGCGGACGCTCAGTCGCGTCCTCGACGACCTCGCGGACCTCGACCTCGTCGAACGTCGCGTCGAGAGCGACGCCCCCATCGCGACGTACTACAGCCTCACGCCGAAGGGCGGCGCGCTCTGCCCGGTCTTCGACGAGATAGAGACGTGGGCGAACGAGCACGTCGAGAGCTGCCAGGAGTGACGGACGCCGACGCCGCGAGCGCACCGGGAGACGGCTGAAGCGCTAGCACAGGTTGGGAAGGTTCAAAACGCCCGCGCGAGTTCTCGTCGGTATGGACACCTACGACCTGATCACGCGGAACGCAGCGGAGGTCGTGACCGAGGAGGAGCTCCGAGCGCTCGCCGACGCCCCCGACGGGAAGCGCGTCTACGTCGGCTACGAGCCAAGCGGCGTCCTCCACCTCGGCCACCTGCTGACCGCGAACATGCTCATCGACCTCCAGGACGTCGGGTTCGAGGTCGTCATCCTGCTGGCGGACGTCCACGCGTACCTGAACGACAAGGGGACGTTCGACGAGATCCAGGCGACCGCCGAGGTCATGCAGGAGCAGTTCCTCGCGTACGGCCTCGACCCCGAGCGGACCGAGTTCGTGTTCGGCTCCACGTACCAGCTGGACGA
Source organism: Halorubellus salinus (assembly GCF_020567525.1). GTDB lineage: Archaea > Halobacteriota > Halobacteria > Halobacteriales > Natrialbaceae > Halorubellus > Halorubellus salinus. The sequence goes on along the minus strand of NZ_JAJCVI010000001.1, from coordinate 275,785 downwards.
GGACTACCTGCTGGACCTCCACGAGATGGCGCGGTCGACGACGCTGAACCGCGCGCAGCGCGCGATGGCGGAGATACAGGGCGGCGAGACGGCGAAGGTCAGTCACGTCGTCTACCCGCTCATGCAGGCGCTGGACATCGAGTACCTCGACCTCGACCTCGCCGTCGGCGGCCTCGACCAGCGGAAGGTCCACATGCTCGCTCGCGAGGAGCTGCCGAACGTCGGGTACGAGAGCCGGCCCGCGATCCACACGCCCATCCTCGCGGACCTGACGACCGGCGTCGGGAAGATGTCCTCGAGCACGGGCGTCACCATCAGCATGGAGGACGACGCGGAAGCGCTCGAGGAGAAGGTCAACAGCGCGTACTGTCCGCCGACGCGCGACCCCGACCCGACCGACGACGGCGAGGAACGCAAGAACCCCGTCCTGGAGCTCTTCCAGTACCACGTGTTCCCGCGGTTCGAGTCGGTGGTCGTCGAACGCCCCGAGGAGTACGGCGGCGACCTGACCTACGAGGACTACGAGTCCCTCGCGGACGACCTGGACTCGGGCGAACTTCATCCGGCGGACGCGAAGGGGACGCTCGCGTCGTACCTCGACGAACTCATCGCGCCCGGCCGCGAGCGCCTGCAGGAACTCCGGGACTGACCGGGCGTCGGGCTGGACGACGAACGCATCGCGCGCCTTTTTGTCGACCCGTTTCGAAGCGCAGGGCATGAACGACACGCGACTGCGGGTGCTGGACGCGCTCGCGGACGGTCCAGTCACCGGGCCGGCGCTCGCGGACGCACTCGACGTCTCTCGTGCGGCGGTCTGGAAGCACGTCGAGACGCTCCGGGACGCCGGGTTCGAGGTGTCGAGTACGGACGACGGGTATCGGCTCGACGCCACCCCCGAGTACGGCGGGCTGGCGGTCGCGCACGAACTGGCCGCACCGTACGCGGTCGACTACCACGACTCGGTCGGGTCGACGAACGACCGGGCGCGCGAGCTCGCGGCGGACGGCGAACGCGACGTCGCCGTCGTCGCCGCGGAACAGACCGGGAGCCGCGGCCGCCTGGACCGGGAGTGGACCGCGCCCCGTGGCGGCGTGTGGACGAGCATCCTCGTGAGACCGGACGTCCCGCCCGCGCAGGTGCCGGTGTTCACGCTCGCTGCCGCGGTCGCGACCGCGAACGCGGCACGCGAAGCCGGCGTCGACGCCGGCATCAAGTGGCCGAACGACGTCCTCGTCCCCGACGGCGACGGTGGCACGCGCAAGCTCTCGGGCATCCTCACGGAGATGGAGGGGGAAGCCGACCGCGTGTCCTGGCTCGTCGTCGGCATCGGCGCGAACGTGGATATCCCCGAGCGCGAGCTACCTGCGGGTGCGACGAGCGTCGCGATGGAGGGCGGCGTCGCGGACCGCCGCGCGTTCGTCCAGCGGGTCCTCGAAGGGTTCCACGACCTCGTCTCGGGCGACCTCGACGCCGTCCTGCCCGCGTGGCGCGAGCGCTCGCTCACGCTCGGCCAGCGGGTGCGCGTGGAGACGCCCGGTGGCGTCGTCGAGGGCGTCGCTCGCGACGTCGAGTTCCCGGGTGCGCTCCTCGTCGAGACCGACGACGGCGTCGAGCGCGTGACCGCGGGCGACTGCGAGCACCTGCGGGCCGCGGACTGAGTGTCCAAGCATACGGCCGCCCCCAGGCGGTCGTTTCGGCGTGACAGCGCGGTCGGACGACGCCTGCCTGCGCTACTGTCTGAGGACGCCGACGAGGAACGGGAGCGTCGCGATGCCCGCGAACACGGCGAGGGTCTCGTCGAAGTACGCGAACGCGAGCACCATCGCGAGCAGCGTGAACGTCGCGAGCGCCTTCTGCCGGAGGTCCATCACGCGTCGTCACCGACGCGAACCGTGAGCACCGGGACCTTGCACGCGCGGACGACGCGCTCGGCGACGCTCCCGAGCAGCAGCCTGTCGATACCGCCGCGACCGTGGGTGCCCATCACGACGAGGTCGCAGCCCTCCTCTTCGGCGTACCCGACGATCTCGCGGCTCGGCGACCCGTCGACGACGACGCTCTCGACGGGCACGTCAGCGTCGGCGGCGAGTTCCCCGACGCGTTCGAGCGCGCGTTGGCCCTCCTCGCCGAGCATGTCGCGGATGTGCTCCCAGGAGGTCTCCATCGGCATGCTCGAGTAACTCGCCGTGTTCACGACGTAGAGCGCGTGCAGGGTCGCGTCGTGCGTCGCGGCCAGCTCGACCGCGTGCTCGACCGCGCGCTCCACGCCGACGGACCCGTCCGTCGGCACCAGGATGTGATCGTACATCGCCCCGTGGATAGTGATACGATACCATCTAACATGAATCCTCGCCGTATTCGACGTCGTCGACCGGTCCTCGGTACCACCCCCTCAGAGCACGACGCGGTCGACGTCGTCGACCGTCGCGCGCCGTACGACGCCGCGGACGACGTCGCGGACGCCGTCGAGGTTGTCGGAGTCGCCGTCGAGCGCGAGGAGCTTCGCGTCCCGGCCCGGTTCGACGACGCCACAGTTCAGGCCCGCGATGTCGGCACCGTTCACCGTCGCCATCGCCAGCACCTCCCGCGCGGGCAGCGTGGAGAGCTTCGCCGCCCACTCCATCTCGCGGAACATCGACGGGCCGTTCACCATCGCGTTGTCCGTGCCGAGCGCGAGCGTCGTCCGCTCGCTGAGCGCGTCGATGTCGGGAAGCCCGACGTTCAACGCGGCGTTCGACCGGGGACACACCACCACGGGAACGCCCTTGTCCGCCACACGGTCCAGGTGGAGGGCCTCGGCGTGCACCATGTGCACGAGGAAGTCGGGGTCCAGGTCGAGCGCCGGGTGGACGTCCGACGCGTCCACCTCGCCCGCGTGGATCCCGAACAACTTCCCTTCGCGTCGCGTCGCGTTCCGCTCCCGGTCGAAGTCCGCGTCGTTCGCGCCGCTCGCCCCGAACCCGTCCGCGCGCTCCATCGCCGCGGTCTCCTCGCGCCCGAGCACCACCGACTCGACCGCCGAGTCCGCGCCAGCGCGCTCGATGGCCTCGACGCCGTCGACGCCACCCTCGCGGAACTCGACGTGCGCCGCGGTCCCCGCCCGCTCCATGTACGCGAGCGTCCGCTGCATCGCGTCGACCAGCTCGTCTCGGCTCGCCTCGCGGAGCAACCGATGCTTCAGGCCGTCCGGGGGCGCGACCAGCTCCTCAAGGGTCAGGCCTTCGCCGGCCTCCTTCGCGATGGAATCCCCGATGTGCGTGTGCGCGTTCACGAACGCGGGCAGGACGAGCCGATCGCTCTCGACAGACGCCTCCTCGATGGCCGTGATCGTGCCGTCCTCGAAGACGACCCGTCCCTCCACGGGCTCGAACGCTCGCCCACGGAGAACGAGGCCTTCGAGCGTCCCCGAGACACCACCGTTCTCGTCCGCATCTGAGGTCACGCGTCCTCACCGGCGAACGACCCGAGCGTCTCCTGGAGACCAGAGCGGACCTCGGAGACGAGCGCGCCATCGAGATCGAGACCGAGCACGTTCGCGGCGGCCGTCCCGACCGCCTCCGTGTCCTCCTCGGGTGCGTACACGCCGAGGCGCCACTGCGCGCGGTTCGCCGCACGGAGCGCGTCCACGAGCGGCGACTGCTCGTGCAGCACCCTCGCGTCGCCGTTCACCAGCACGCGCGTCGACGACTCCGTCATCTCGGGCTCCCCGGGGACGTCGAGCACCACGTCCGCCTCCGGGACGCCCGCGCGCTCCGCGATCTCGAGCTCGTATCCGCGGACGTCCTCGTGCGCCAGGTCCAGCAGGCCATCGGGGGTGTCGTCCAGTTCCGCCCAGAGCGCGCGCTTGGGGAGGTCGCGTTCGTCGAAGCGACGCGCGAACGACTCGGTCTCGGGCGTCTCACGGAGCGCGACGAGGAACCCCGGGTCGTCCATCCGTCGGAGTTCCTCCGCGTCCACGTCCGTCGACTCGAGCAGTCGCTCTGCCGCGCGCCGCAGCATCGTCTTCGAGATGCGCGTGACGTGATGATTGTACACCGTCGGAATCATGAGTGCACGCGCCACCAGGAGGCTCTCCGCAGTCTGGACGTTCCCCTCGTCGAGCACGAGGTCGTCGTCCTGGTCGAACGTCAGCTCGCGGACGAGCCGCCCGTGGTCGATGGTCCCGTACGGAACGCCCGTGTGGTGCGCGTCACGGACCAGGTAGTCCATCCGGTCGACGTCCAGCTCCCCGGAGACGACCTGTCCGTACTTCCCGTCGCCAGCGACGAGGTCCGCGACCCGCGCCGGCGACAGGTCGTGCTCCTTGAGGACCGCGCCGACCGCCCCACGCTCGAACAGCTCGTGGACGTCGTCGTGGTACTTCCCCGTCCGCCGATGCGTGAGCGGTTCGAGGTTGTGACTGAACGGCCCGTGGCCGACGTCGTGCAGGAGCGCAGCGGCCTTCACGCGCTTCGCGTTCCGCCCCGCCACCCCCAGGTGGTCGAGCGCCTCGCACGCCAGGTGGTAGACGCCGAGACTGTGCTCGAAGCGCGTGTGGTTCGCGCTCGGATACACCAGCGAGGACGTCCCGAGCTGGACGATGTGGCGGAGTCGCTGCACCGCCGGCGTATCCAGGAGGTCGCGTGCCACGCCACCCACCTCGATGTGGTCGTGGACGCTGTCCTTGATGGTCTTCATGCCCGTCGATTGCGCGGCCTCGTACAAAAAGCAGTAGAATCGTTCGGGCGAGCCCTGAACCGAGCGGCGCGTGCACCGCCTCGAGCCCTCGACAGCGACCGCGGCGCGGTCAGACCGCGCCCTCGACGGCGCGGAGGTCCTCGGCGCGGGACCGCGCCTGCTCGACGATAGCTGGCCGCGCCTCGAAGTCCACGAGGACGTCGTCGTCGCCGTACTCGACGTGGTCGACGTTCGCCTCGTCGTGCAGCCACGACACGACGCTCATCGTGTCCTCCGTCATCGGGAGGACGAGGCGCTCGCGCTCCCAGTCCGGGAGCTCCGCGACGATGCGCTCGCGGAGCGCGTCCACGTTCAGGTCCGCGAGCCCGGACACCGCCACCGGGTTCGGCGCGAGCGCACTGATCGCGTCGCGCTTGCGCTCCAGCTCGCGGTCGTCGACCTCGTCGATCTTGTTCAGGACCGTCACGATAGGCGCCTCGTTGCGCTCGTAGAGCGTGTCGTGACACGTCACGAGCTTCTCGCGTATCTCCTCGACGTCCTCGCTCACGTCCACCACGAGGAGCACGAGGTCCGCGCGATAGACGGAGTCGAGCGTCGACTTGAACGACTCCACGAGCCAGTGAGGCAGGTCCGAGATGAACCCGACCGTGTCCGTCAGGAGGACGTCGCGGTCCTCGACGTCCGCCCGCCGCGTCGTCGTCCCGAGCGTCGTGAACAACCGGTTCTCGGACTCCGCGGTCGTGTCCAGATCCGGATGGAGGCCCTCGTTCTCGTCGACGTCCATGTCCGCCGCGAGCCGCCGCAGCAGCGTCGACTTCCCCGCGTTCGTGTAGCCCGCGAGCGCCACGAGGTCGAACCCGCCCTCGCGGCGGCGCTCGCGCCTGGACTGCTCGGTCTGCTCGATGCGCTCCAGTTCGTCCCGGATGCGACTGATCTGGTTCTTTATGTCCTGCTCGCGGGACTCGTCGTACTCCCCGAGCCCCATGAACCCCGGGTGCTCGTCGCGCTTCGCGAGACTCGCCTTCGCCTCCGCACGCGGCAGCTCGTATCGTAGTTCCGCGAGCTCGACCTGCAACTGGGCCTTCCGGGTCTCCGCGCGCTGCCCGAATATCTCCAGGATGAGCGTGAACCGGTCGAGTATCTCGACTCCCTCCGGGAGCTTCGCGCCGAGGTTGAACGTCTGGTACGGCCCGAGGCTGTTGTCGAACACCACGACCTCCGCACCGGTCGCTCTAACCTCGGCCGCGAGCTCGTCCGCCTTCCCCTCCCCGAAGTGCAGCGCCGGGTCCTCCTTGCGCGTCTGCGTCACCGACCCGACCACCTCGTAGTCCGCCGCACGAGCCAGGTCGAGGATCTCCTCGAGGTCGGCCTCGCCTTCGTCCGCTCGCTTCGCGACAACCGCTTTCATCATCGACCCACCCCGACCTCGTGACGCGACGTCGGCCGTGTCGCGTCGGCAGTCGCTCCTCGCATCTCAAGCAGGGCCGGCCGCCACCTCGATTGTCCGAGTCATACCCGACCGTTGGTCGCCCGCATCCTTGAATCTCTCCCCACGCGAACCCGACCGACGACCGTGGGTCGCGAACCCGCCGGAATCACGAGCCGTCGGACGCACATCATCTCACGCCACAAACGCCTTATGGCGGCGGCGAGGAATGGGGGGTATGGACCCATTCGCACTGCAACTGGGCGTCGATCCCCAGCAACTGGGTATCGAGTTCGGGACCGGTGGTGTCATCGGTGGCATCATCGGGTTCGCGGCGAAGAAGATCGCGAAGGTCATCGCCGTCATCATCGGCCTCGAGCTCGCGCTGTTCAAGTTCCTCGAGTCCCGCGGCATCCTCACCGTCGACTGGGACAAGCTCACCTCGGGGTTCATCGAAGCGGGCCAGGACGCCGCGTCCGGTGCGCCACCGTCGTGGATACAGACCATCCTCTCGACGCTCTCCGTCGGCGCCGGCTTCACGGGCGGCTTCCTCATCGGATTCAAGAAGGGATAATCCGCTGCCGTTCGGTCCAGTCGCGAACGACCGACGTTTCTCCCGCTCGTTCTCCGCACTCGTCAGCGGTCGCGCTCGCCATCGACGTCCGCCGTCGTCGCGGTGCCCTCGACGAGTTCGAACAGTCGGTCCGCTCGCTCGCGGTCGATGTCAGCTTCGACGACCCGCGGAAGCAGTGGTTCGTCGTCCGCGACGTACGCGAACGCCGCCACGGCGCCCGCACCGAGTACCGACAGCAAGAGGCTCCCCTGGAGGACGCCCCAGCCGGCGACCACGACGACGACGACCGCGACGAGGAACGTCCGCATCTGGTCGCGCTTGCGCGCTTCCGTCTCGTGCGCTCGAACGATGGCCGCACCGCGGCCCGCGTCGACCGCGCGGTACGTCGTCCCGATCGGGCGTTCGTCCCGGAAGAGGAACCGGTGCACGACGAGGACGCCGACCGCGCCGAGCACGCCGAGGAGGAGCATCCCCTGCACGAGCGCACCGCCGAGCACGACCGCGACGACGACGTACGTCGCGAGCGCAACGACCTGCTCGTGCTTGCGTTCGGCGTCCGACAGCGCCTCGCGTTCGTCGAACGCGACCACGTCGACCCGCGACGCCATGCTAGCGGGTCTTGATGTCGTCCTCGTCCTTCACGATCCGAGTCTCGGCCTGCCCGCTGGTCATGTCGTTGACCATGTCGTAGAAGTCGTTCTGCATCCCCGCCGGGAACGTCAGCACGCCGATCCAGCCACCGTCGTTCGTCCACTCCTCGCTCTCCAGGTCGCCGTACTGTCGGATCTTCGCCTGCGCCGACCCCGCGTAGTCCGCTGGCACCCGGACCGCGACCGTCACCTCGTCGAACCGGATCGGGATGACCGGACGGAGCGCGTCCAGCGCGTCGTCGACCTGCTCCTCAACCGGCTCCATCGGGTCGACCTGGAACCCGGCCTGCTCGAGCGCGCTCGCGATGCGGTCGGGCGGATGCGGCGCGTCGTCCATCTGCGGGTTCACCGCGTTGCGCGCGATCTTGTTCACGAGCTGCTTGTGCTTCTGCTCCTGCATCTCCCGGCGCTGCTCGGCCGTGATCTGGATCTCGCCGCGCTTGATGACCTCGGGGATGATCTCCATCGGGTCGGTCGTCCCGAAGACGTCCTCGAGGTCGCTCTCGGCGGGCCGGTCGCCGCGACTCGCGTTCTCGTAGACGTCCTCCGCGGCGATGACGTCCTCGAGGTCGCCGTCGAACTCGCCGCGCTTGATGGAGAGCGCCGCGTCCGGGTCGACGAGGACCTCGAAGCGCGTGCCGTGGGATTCGAGCCGCGCCGTCACCGCTTCGTCCAGTGAAATCATACGCTGAACTTACGCGGTCGGGCTTAAAAAGGTGTGTCCCCGTTGCTCACTCCGCGCCGGGGTCGCCAGCCGCGTCGTCGCCGTCGCTTCCCTCGCTCGAACCCGAGCCGCCGCCAGCCGCGTCGTCGCCGTCGCTTCCCTCGCGCGAACCCGAGCCGTCGCCACCGTCGTCCTCGTCGACCGGTGGCAGCGCGTCGAGGTGCGAGGCGAGCGCGTCGTCGTCGAGGACGTCGACGGTTCGCGTCTCGACGTCGACCGTCGCGACCGCGACCTGGTCGACGTCCGGGCGTTCGTCGTCGGGAACGGAGATGGCGCGGAGCGCGAGCGCCGTCGCGTCCGCGAGGTCGAGTTCGGGGTCGTACTCGGTCTCGAGGAACGCCTGTATCTCGCCGCGGTCCGCACCGACCGCGACCGCCTGCCAGCCGTCGACGGTCCCGGACGGGTCGGTCTCGTAGAGCCGAGCGGTGCCGTCCGAGTCCACGCCCGCGACGAGGAGCGCCGCACCGAACGGTCGCGCCCCACCGACCTGCGTGTACGCCTGCACGAGGTCCGAGACGTGCCGCGTCGCCGTCTTCACGCCGATGGGCTCGCCGTACCGGAGGCGATTGATCTGTGCGTCCCGTCGGAGTTCGTCGACGAGTCGACGCCCGTCCGCGACGTGGCCCGCGCTCGCCGCCGCCAGGTGGTCGTCGACCACGTGGAGTTTCTCGATGCTCTCGCCCTCCATCAACGACGACCCGACGCGCTTGTCCACCGCGAGCACCACGCCCGCCGACGTCTTCACGCCGACCGTCGAGGACCCGCGCTTGACCGCTTCGCGCGCGTACTCGACCTGGTACAGCCGGCCGTCCGGCGAGAAGATGCTCGTGCCGCGGTCGTACGCCATCTGATCGTGTCCGTCCATCGTGTCACTCCACGTCCTCGCTGGTCGCGTACGCGCGCTCGCCGTCGACGTCCACCGCGACGCGGTCACCGCGCACGATAGCGCGACGACGACCGTTCGCGAACGCGACCTCGCGTCGGTCCGGACGTTCCGTCCCAGCAGGTATGAACTTTTCCTCGCACGCACGGATGGTCCCGGAGACGCCACGGACGGTCACGGCGACGGTGGCGTCGTCGACGGTCTCGATGCACGCGAGCGCCGCTCTGAGGTCCTCGACGTGCCCGCGCCGGGCGCGGACGACCGCGCTCCCGTCGCCGTTCCCGAACTGGAATCGGACGACGGTGCCGTCTGCGTCCGCACTCACGGCGTCTCCGAGGAGGTTCTGGGCCGCGTACCAGAGTTCGCGCTGGAACGCGCCCCGGGACAGCGAGACCTCCGGGTCGGTCTCCAGCGCGACCGCGACGTACCGCCACTTCGGCCGCAGGTGCTTGGGGAGGTGCTTCATCGCGGCCCGTCGCCGACCGCGTCGGTGTCCGCTCGGGCGAACGCGCGGTGGTCGCCGGCCGCGAGCTCGTCGACGTCGTCACCGACGAGGACGCCGACCTGGTCGTGGACGCTCGTCGCGTCGGTGAGTGCGAACCCCGCGTCGGTGAACGCCTCCGCGAGGGCGCCGACGGTCGCCGGGTCGTCGACCTCGGGCGAGTAGAACGGCTCCTCGGGGTCCGGGAGCCCGAAGAACATCACGTCGCCGAGCACGAACCGGTCGGGGTCGAGCGCGGCGACCGCCGCGAGGGCCTCGCGCTTCTCGTCGTCCGCGAGGTGATGCATCGCGAAGTTCGACACCACGACGTCCACGTCGACGTCCTCCGGGACGTTCGGCTCGCGGAACCGCCCCTCGTCGAACGAGACGTTCTCGAACCCGGCGTCCGCTGCCTTCTCGCGGCCCTGCGCGAGCATCCCGTCGCTGATGTCCCGGCCGAGGACGCGGCCCGCGTCCTCGGCGAGCGACAGCCCGATGGCACCGGTTCCACAGCCGAGGTCGAGCACCGTCGACTCCGCGTCGATCGCGTCGCGCGCCGCGTCGACGACGAGCGAGACGCACGCGCGGTACTCGTCGGTGTCGTTCTCCTGGTCGTCGTACGTCGCCGCCATCTCGTCGAACCGCGCCGCGTGCTCCTCGATCGGTCGCTTCATGCCTCCGGGTTGGCGACCCCGCGTCAAGAACGCCGCGGGTTCGCGCTACGCCCCGGAGTCGTCGCCGTCGGTCACTGATCGGTTGCCGTCAGTGTCCGGACGGTCGCGGTACCGACCGCGACGCACGCCCGGCTCGACGTAGTCCGGGGACGTGACCTCGCGGTTGCGAGCGACGAGGTGCCCCCACTCGCGGAGGCCGTCCTCGACCTGCTCGCGCGAGAACCCGATGCGTTCGCCGACCGCCGCGAGCGCGCGCGGCCCGCGGAGGTGCCGGTGACTCGTCCCGTCCACGCTCACGACGTAAGGCACGTCGTAGTACTCGACGAGTTCGCGGAGCTTCCGGAGGTCGCCGAGCGCCTGGACGCGCCGGCCGCCGGTCGCGCGCAGCACGCCCGAGAGGTCGAACTCGACGCGGACGCCGTGCTCGGCCGCGGCCTTCGCGAGCACGTGATTGAAGTCGCCGTCGCCGCGCATCGGGTGCGCGAGCACGTCCACGCGGTCCTGCTCGACCGCGAACCGGTTCATCTCGTTCGTGCCACCGTGCACGAGCAAGACGGTGTACTTCGGCCGGTAGTTCCCGACGTACCCGCTGGCCTGCTCGGGCGAGTTCGCCCGCACCTCCAGGCCGTCGACGACGTCGATACCGACCGCGTCCGCCACAGCGTCCACGTCCACGTCGGCGCGCGCGTCCCCGTGGTTCCGGACGACGACGCCCTCGTAGCCGAGGCTCGCCGCGTGCTCGACGCATCGACGCACCGTCGACTCGCCGTCCGGTCGCGCGTGAACGGCCTCGTAGAACCCCGTCATCCCACGGCGACCCCCGTCATCGCGCTAGGCGTCGCCGTTGGTCGCGTCGGCGTCGTCGCCGGCCGCGCCGCCCTCGGTGTCGTTCTCGCCGTCGTCGGGGACGCGAACCTCGTGCTCCTCGAGTTCCTCGATGGTCCGGCGCGCGTTCTCGATGGCCTTCTCGCGCTTGGCCGGATACGCCTCGACCTTCGCGCGGAACGTGATACCGTCGCCGCGCGCGGACTCGCCACCGAAGGCGGCCTGCTTGTCGAGATGCAGGAAGAACTCGCAGTGCTCTGTCACGCGCTCCTCTATCTCGTCCAGCAGCGACTCGGTGTCGTCGAGGTTCGCGACGCGACTCAGCGCGTACCGCAGGTCGTCGGCGTTCTCGATGCGTGCCGAGAGGATGTCGATGCGGTCCCCGTGATGGCCCTCGGACGACGTTCGCTCTATCTCGACGTCCTCGGGCAGGAAGTGACGGAGCGCCTGCTCGACGCGTTTCTCGTCCTCGGTCGCGTACGCGAACGTCCGGACGTCCACGTAGTGAAAGGGAACACTCGCCATAGGCGCTCCAGAACCGCGTTATTCCTCGTCGTCCTCGACCTCGTCCTCGTCGACGAGTTCGAGGGAGTCCTCGGGGACGCCGGACTCCTGGCCGTCCTCGAAGCTGATTGTGTAGTTCGCGTCGCCGAACATGGACTCCATGACCTGCGTGATGGTGCCGGTCTGGCCGTCGTACTCGCTGTGCTCGTCGTGGAGGACCACGGTGTCGTCTTCCTCGAAGCTCATACCACCGCGTTCCCCCGGCGCGAGTAAAAAGGACTCGATACGAACGGGCCGACGGTCGCGTTCGTCGACGGGACTGTGCGCGCTCGCGAGGTGGCGTCAGTGCCCGAGTTCGTCGAGCAGGACGTCGGCTGCTGCTGCGGAGGACCCGGGGCCGCGTGCGGTGACGAGGTCGCCGTCGACCGTGACGCTCGTGTCGGCGTCGAGTTCGGCGTCCCAGTTCCCGCCGGCCGCGACGACCTCGTCCTCGACGTAGTACGGGAGCTTCCGGCCGTCGAGGCGGTCGTGTTCGTCGACGATGCCGTCCTCCCACGCGTTCGGGAAGCCGGTGACGTCGCGGCCGTCGACGAGGAACTCGCCGTCGTCGGTTCGCGCTCGCGGCTCGTCGCCGCTCGCGCTGTCGGCGGCGCGTGGCGCCGCCCTGGTGAACGCGAGGAGGCCGGCGGCGTGACAGACGACGAGCGCGACGCCGTCGTCGCCGGCGACTGCGGTCCGGAGCGCGGTCCGGGCGTGGACGTCCTGGTTGACGTCCCAGACGGTGCCGTGGCCGCCCGGGAAGACGACGGCGTCGTACTCGCTCGCGTCCACCGCGGCGAACGGCTCGGGGTCGTTCAGGTCCGGGTCGTTCTCGTGGACGTCGAGGACGAACTCCGAGGTCTCCTCGCCGACCTCGTCGGGGTCGACCGAGCGGTCGTCGACAACCGGCGGGTTCCCCGCTGGCGTGGTGACGTCGACGTCGACGCCGGCGTCCTTCAGGGTAGTCAGGGGTTCGATGCACTCCTCGCCCCAGTAGCCGTCCTCGCTGACGAAGAACAGTGCTCGTGTCATCACCCCCGGGTACGAGCGGGGCCCGAAAGGCACGTGAGGAACCGGCGGCCAGTGCCGATACCGACACCGTTGGGCAACGCGACCGAGCGGTCCTGCGCGGCGAGCGGATAGCGAAGCGCCTTTGGGTCGCGTTCGCATACGCGCTGGTATGACCCAGTCCTTCGCTCGTCCCCACCTCCACGGTCCGGTTCGACGGTCGACCGCCGGCAGCGCTCGAGGCACGCGGCGATGCCGGTAGACGACCTCTGGTTCCTCGCCGATCGCGCCACGCAGGTCGGCGAGCGCGCGTACCACCGACTCGACGACGGTCACGACGAGTACCTCGCGTGCGACCAGACCCGCGACGTGTGTCGCGAGCAGTTCGAGCGCGTCGCCGAGCGCGTCGCCCAGTCCGGCGCCCCCTTCGGCGCGCACACGGTCGTCTATCGAGACGGCGGCGACCTCCTGCTCGTGTACCACGAGGGCGTCGACAAGTGGGTCGTGCCCGGTGGCGGCGTCCACCCGGAGGAGTCGTTCCGCGAGGCCGCCGAGCGCGAACTCGCGGAGGAGGCCGGGGTCGCCGCGGACTACGACGGACTCGCGCTGCTGGGCCGCATCGACGTCCGGCACGGCTCGTACGCGGTCACCGGCGCACTCCCGGTGTTCGCGGCGGAAGCGCGGACGCACGAGCCCGCGGTCGAGGACCCGGACGGCGAGATAACGGCCGCGGAGTGGTTCGACGTCCTCCCCGAGGACACCCGCGACCGCGAGGACCTCCGGCAGTGGCGCGACCGCGCACTCCCCGTCTGACCGACCCCCCACCACCGCTGCAAGTGAAGGGTCGGGGACGGGGCGGGGCTCACTCGGTAGGACGCCCGAGCCGACCCCACGTCCCCGCCCCCACGGCGCCCGCTGGCGCGTCGTCGCCGCACGACATCGGTCACTCGGGCGCGCCGTGACTCTCGCCGTCGCGCGCGTCCGCCTTCATCCGGCGGAGCGCCGCCTGCGCCTGGCTCGCGTCGTACCCGAAGTAGACGCCGTCCGCGTACGCGTCCGCGACCTCCGTCGCGTGGATGAGGTTATCCACCTCCACCTCGACCGCGTACAGTTCGATGCCGAGGTCGACGCCGTCCGGGATGCGCGACCGGAAACCCTTCGCGATGGTCTCCAGCCAGTACGTCGTCCCGTACGCCGTATCGTACAGCGGCACGACGAACTCGTCGACGTACTCCGCGAGCGCGTCGACGTTCAGGCCAGCGCGCTCCTCCAGATGCCCCGGGTACGGGTCCGGGTAGAGCGTGAAGTACACCTTCCCCGGGATGCGGTCCGTGGCCTCGGCGACGAAGTCGGTGATGGTCGCCTCGCGCCACGCCCACCAGTCCTCGAACTCGCTGTCGGCGAACGCGTCCTCGCAGTGCTCGCAGTGACAGTACTCGGCGCGCGGGAACCCGACGTCGTCGAGTCGCACGTCCGGGTTCGCCGCGGCCGCATCCTCGATCATCTCCAGGAGCCCCTCGCGGTAGCGCTCGCGGCTCGGACAGACGTACCCCCAGTCGAAGTACGGTTGTTCGCGCGTCGCTCGCTCACCGTCCTCGCTCACGGGGACGAGGTCCGGCTTCGCCTCGCCCGCGGCCGTGTCACCGAAGCACGAGATCATGTTCACGCCCTCGGGCTCGGGTTCGACCGCTCGCCCGGTGACGTCCTTGACCTCGTAGAACGCACGGTCGAACGACGGCCAATCGAGCTCCGGCTCGTTCCGCGTGACGACGCCGTACATACCACTCGGTGGGGGGTGGATACACGAAAACCGTTCGGAAGCGGGCGACGCGGCCGGCGGCGGCGCCCGGAGCGCTGGAGGACGTTACTCGGCGTCGTACTCGACTTCGACGGTCTCGTCACCGCCGGAGAACGTCTTGTAGAGGAGGGCGATTGCGACCACCGCGATCAGGAGTTTGACCTTCTTGGACATACGGATACGTTCGAGCTTTGACTATTTATGACTTACTGAACCGGGGGCCGTCGAACGCGACGAGGGTCCCCGACGCGAGGGGACGACTCGCCCGTCACCCGCCGTCGCGCGGCTTCGTGTCAACCGTCGATGAGCGCTGCGATGTCCTCGCGAACGATCGTGTCGCAGTACTCGCAGCGCACGCCGTCACGGAGGACCGCGAACGCCGACTCGACGGGTTCGTCCGCGGTCGTGATACAGTTCCGGTTCGGGCACGCGAGCACGCCAGTCACCCGGTCCGGGCGCTCCACGCGATTCTTCTCGACGACGTCGTAGTCGCGAACGATGTTCACGGTCGCGTCCGGCGCGATGACCGAGAGCACGTCGAGCTCGTCCTGACTGAGCTCGCGACCCTCGACCTTCACGACGTCCTTCCGCGCGAGCGCCTCCGAGGGAACGTTCATCCCGACGGAGATCTCCTCGCCGCTCGACCCGTCGATGCCGAGCATCGAGAGGACGTTCAGCGCCTGCCCGGCGCGAACGTGGTCGATGACGGTCCCACTGCGGATCTTCGAGACGCGGAGCTCTTTCTCCGTCATTGGTCGTCCTCCATAAGCAGGTCGAGCAACGCCATCCGCACCGGGACGCCGTTGTGCGCTTGCTCGAAGTAGTTCGCGTACGCGGTGTCGTCTATCTCGGGCGCGATCTCGTCGACGCGCGGGAGCGGATGCATGACCGTCAGGTCGTCGCTCGCCGCCTCGAGCGTCTCGGCATCGATCTGGTACTGGCCCGCGACCTTGTGGTACTCGTTCTCGTCGGGGAAGCGCTCGCGCTGGATGCGCGTGACGTACAGGACGTCCAGGCTCGGGAGCACCTCCTCGAGGTCCGTGTGCTCGCGGACGTTCGCGCCGGCTTCGTGGAGGTCGTAGCGGACCGACCGCGGGAGCTTCAGGGACTCCGGCGAGACGAAGTGCTGGTGCGCGTCGAAGTTCGTGAGCGCGGTCGCGAGCGAGTGCACGGTCCGCCCGTACTTCAGGTCGCCCATGATACCGATAGTGAGGTCGTCGAGCCCGGCGGTCTCCCGGATCGTGTAGAGGTCCAGGAGCGTCTGCGTCGGATGGTGGCCGGCGCCGTCGCCGGCGTTCAGGAGCGGGACGTCGACGTACTCGCTCGCCATCTTCGCGGAGCCCTCCAGTGGGTGTCGGAGCACGAGCGCGTCCGCGTACCCCTCGATGACGCGGACGGTGTCCGCGAGGCTCTCGCCTTTCTTGACCGATGAGGAGTCGACGCTCCCCATGTCGACGACGTCGCCGCCGAGGCGCTTGATCGCGGCCTCGAAGCTCATCTTCGTTCGCGTGCTCGGTTCGAAGAAACACAACCCGAGGAGCGTGCCCGCGTTCCGTTCGCGGGCGGCCGACGGGTCGGCGTCGAGCTCCGCGGCCCGGTCGAGGACCTCCTCGATGTCCTCGCGCGAGAGCTGTCGCGCCGTGAGCAGGTGGTCGTGACGCATCACGTGACACCACCCGCCCCCGGCCCTTGAATCAATCCGTTCGGGTCGCACCACGGCCGTGATTCGGGCCGTGGCCTGGCCGCGAGTTCAAGGGCGATGCGGCGGCGACCGCTGGTATGCTCGCGTTCGCCGGTGGGAAGGGTGGGACGGGGAAGACGACGACTGCACTCGCGTTCGCGCGCGAACTCTCGGCCGCACGAACGCACGACGGACGGAGACGGACGGTGACGGTCGTGGACGCGGACGTAGACATGCCGGACGTGCACGCGATGGTCGGCGTCGACCGGACGCCGACGGTCCTCGAGTGTCCGCGCGGGCGGCCCGCCCCGTCGCTCTCGGGGGTCCGCGTCGCCCCGGCACCGCCAGCCGACGCGACCGACGCGTTCGAGCGAGCGCTCTCCGAGCTACGAGCGCCCGACGGCACGAGCGGCGACCGGAACGCGACCGGGGGTCGCTCCCGCCGCTGCGTCGTCGTCGACGCACCCTGTGGCGGTGGACCCGACGCAGCGCGCCCGCTCGCCGCCGCGGACGGCGTCGTCCTCGTGACGCGCCCGACGCCCGCCGCGGTCCGCGACACCGCCAAGACCGCGGCGATGGCTCGCGCACTCGAGACGCCCGTCGTCGCCGCCGTCGTCGTCGGCGACCGCCCACCGCGCGCACTCGAGGACGTCCTCGGCGCACCACGCGTCGTCACCGTCCCGGTCGTCGACGACGACCCGTTGACCGCCCCAGCGCATCGGGCCGCCGTGGGGCGGCTCTGTAAGGCACTTCGACGCGGCAGACACCTTTTTACGGAGTGAAGGCCAACCCAGAGGCACATGGCGGGGCGTCTGGAGACGGGCATAGAGGTTCTCGACCGGAAGCTCGACGGGGGGCTACCGCCGGGTACCATCGTCGCGCTCACGGCGGAGCCGGCGAGTCAGTCCGAACTCATCCTCTACGAGCTCACGGCGGCCCGCGGCAGCCTCTACCTGACGACCGAGCGCTCCGACCAGGCGGTCCGGGACGCCATCGAGAAGACGAACGCGCCCGTCGGCTCGCCGACGGTCCGGGACATCTCCGGGAGCGAACCGCTCGACCAGGCGAACCGCCTCATCCGCGCGCTCCCCGAGGGCGCGAACCTCATCATCGACACCGCGAACGTCCTGGAGCGCGGCGACCGGAACCGCTTCCGGAACTTCATGACCGAACTCCAGACGCACATGGTGAACACGGGCTCGATCGCCATCATGCACTGCATGAAAGAGCAGACGCCACCCCAGAACCGGTCGTCGACGAAGCACATGGCGGACGTCGTCTTCGACCTGGAGACCCAGGTACGTGGGAGCGAACTCGAGAACCGTCTGACCGTCCCGAAGTTCCGGGGCGGCACCGCGCTCAAGGAATCCATCAAACTCGAGCTATCCGACGAGGTCGCCATCGACACCAGCCGCGACATCGCGTGACGACCACCACAGTCGCGTGACGACCGCCCCAGGTACGATCACTTCACGTCCGACCGTATCACGCCCGAGCACACCAGATACGAGGACGTTCCCAGTCTCGGCGGGCACCCCTCGCTCCGAGCCCGACGCTCGCGCCGAGCGTAACACACGCTCGAACCGCCGCATCACCCCGTAGAACCACCACAGACCGAAGATATCGACAGAGTCAGCCGCGAGAAACCTGAGCGTTCGAAACCAGCACAAATTACAAGGACCGGTCAGTACGGATGCACAAGGACGACGAACATCGACTCTATAGCGATGATTCCTACCCTACCATGACAGACACACACGACGTGGTTATCGCCGGTGCGGGCCCCGCAGGTGGACAGGCGGCGCGAGACCTCGCGTCGCGCGGGTACGACGTGGTCGTACTCGAGACCGAGACCGAGGACGAGTTCCCGAGCAGGAGCAACAAGTCGACCGCGGGGACGTTCCCGTCGACGATGGCGTCGTTCGGAATCCCCGACGAGGTCGTGATGAACTTCACGGACGACGTCATCCTCGAATCGCCGAACCATCACTATCGTCGCCATCAGCCGGGCGCCGTGCTGGAGTTCGCGGACTTCAAGAACTGGCTCGTCGACGAGGCCGTCGCCGACGGCGCGGAGTACCGGTTCGACGCGCGCGTCTCGAAACCCATCATGGACGGTGACGAGATAGTCGGCGTGAAGTACAACGGCGACGAGGAGATCTACGCCGACATCGTCATCGACGCGACCGGGCCGGCGGCGCCGCTCGCGAAGGCGCTCGACGTCTGCGGCCTGAAACGCGAGAAGCAAGCGATCGGTATCGAGTTCGAGTACGAGAACGTCGACGTCGACGCCGGGGGATACGCTGACCTGACGGACTCGATGATGCTCCGACTCGACCACGACATCGCGCCTGGCGGGTACTCGTGGATCTTCCATACTGGCGAGGATACGGCGAAGGTCGGCGTCTGCTACCTCCAGAACGAGAGTCATCGCAAGAACTCGAAGTCCGGGTACACGATCGACGACTACCTCCAGTACTGGGTGGACACCGACCCGCGCTTCGAGGACGCGGTGAAGCTCGAAGGGAAACAGCACCGTGGGTCCGCGCACGTCCAGCTCCCGGATAGCATGAGCACGGACAACTTCATGGCGATCGGCGACACGGTGCCGACCGTGGACCCGCTCTGGGGCGAAGGCATCGACAAGTGCATGCGTTCCGGCCGGGTCGCAGCGGCGACCGCGGACCGGTCGCTGACGGACAGCGACCGTGACACGTCGGCGCGGGAACTCGCGGTCTACGACCAGCTCTGGCAGGACCGCGTCGCGCCGAAGGTCAAGAAGCGGTTGTTCATGACGGAGATGCTGTACCGTGCGTCGAACGAACGATACGACGCCCTCGTCGACGACCTCCACAAGCACTCCAAGGACAAACTCGACTCCGTCAACGCAGGCAACCTCCGCGACATGCTCGGGATGCTGAAGTTCGAGGACATCTCCATCCTCGCGAAGACGGCGCGCGACTGGGTTCGGAACTGACGGCGGCGAGTTCGTTCTCTCGACTCGCGTTCTCCGTCAGCTGTCGCTCCCGGGGTCGCCGGTCTCGGCGATGCGTCGTTCGTACTTTTCTAGGGCTTCGTCGAGCGCCGCGTCGGCGTCGACGTCGAGCGAGTTCGCGAACGAGAGGAGACTGAATAACGCGTCCCCGATCTCGTCGCGCTCGACCTGGAGGTCGCCGTCGCCGACGCCGTACTCGGTCGACGAGCACGCGTCCGCCGCGAGTTCGCCGACCTCGCTCGCGAGGTCGAGCAGCTGGTACTCGGGTTCGCCCTGCATCTCGTGTTCGTCGTGGAACTCGCGCACGCGGTCCTGAGCGTCCATATCGAGCGCGTCGGAATCGTCTCCCAAGGGCGTTCTGGAATCCGTCGACGAGCGTCGCCACTACGCGGCGTGAGAACGAGAGAATCGGCGCTGCTGGGTTACTCTTCGTCGAGTTCCGCGGCGATCTCGTCGGCGTCCACGTCGGCCTCCTCGAGTGCTTCCTCGACGGCCTCGGCGTCGGCGCCCTCGCCACCCATACCGCCCATCATACCGCCCATGCCACCCATCATGCCGCCCATGCCGCCGCCGTCGATGATCTCCTGGACGACCACGCGGTCGACGTCGACGTGACTCATGATCTGCTGGGCGACCTGCTGCTTGCCGAACATCCACTGCTGGTTCATCTGGAGCTGCGGGACGCTCTCGACGTAGAGCGAGCGCTTCTCGACGACCTCGGTCTCGAACTCGGGCTCGGCGTCCTCGTCGGCGTCCTCGTCCGGCTCGACCATCGTCTCCTCCTCGACCTCGTCGGTCTCGATGTGCATCTCGGGCGCGATGTCGAAGAACATCTCGAAGAGCCCGGACGCCTTCTCGACCTCGTCCGTGACGACGTCGACGATCTCGTAGTCGTACTCGACGTCGTCGCCGGCGAGCGGGTGGTTGAAGTCCACGCGAGCGCGGCCGCCGATGATGGTGTTCACGAAGCCTTCCTCGCCGTCGATCTGGACCTGCGCGCCGGGATGACGGTCGTCCTCGGGGATCTTCTCGGCGGAGAGGGTGCGGACGTCGTCCTCGTCGTACTCGCCGAACGCTTCGGCGGCGGGGACGACGACGGTCCCGGTGTCGCCGACCTCCTT
The DNA here is from genome assembly GCF_020567525.1 of Halorubellus salinus. Classification (GTDB taxonomy): domain Archaea; phylum Halobacteriota; class Halobacteria; order Halobacteriales; family Natrialbaceae; genus Halorubellus; species Halorubellus salinus. Next base: position 255,725 of record NZ_JAJCVI010000001.1, on the reverse strand, counting down.
GCCGCGGACGTCGTCCTCGACGCTGTCGAAGATGTGGCCCTCACCGAGGACGATGGTTCGCGGGGCGAACTCCTGGCCTTCCTGGTCGATGCCCTCCTCTTCGGCGACCTCGGGGTCGGTCGTGTCGACGAGCTGGTCGTTCTCGACGGTGCGGGCGGTGTACGCGAGCTTCACGAAGTCTCCGTCCTGCACGCCCTCGGTCTCGTCTGCCTCTGTCTCGGCTGCTGCGTCCTCAGTCTCGGCTTCTTCGTCGGTCATGTCGTATACGTCTCCCAGCCCGCATTTAAGAACCACGTTTTCGACCCGCGAGCGTGCGCTTCGCGCGAACGGATTCGACCGTGTCGCACGAGCGGACTCGTCGGACGATTGCGCCGGGAACGACCACGTTTTTCCCGGTTCCACGACGTGCTCGTTGTATGTACGAGGTCGAGATGAAGGTGCGAGCGGGCGGCGACGACGTGCGGGCGCGACTCCGCGACGCTGGGGCGTCGCGGTCGCGCGTGGTGTTCCAGGAGGACACGTACTACGACGCGCCCCATCGCGAGTTCGCGGAGACCGACGAGGCGCTGCGCGTTCGCCGAGAGACCGAACTCGGCGAGGACGCGCCACCGGGGGTGGAGGCGGTGGCGGACGCGCTCGACGACGGCGCGTTCGACACTCGCGTGACGTACAAGGGCCCCCTCGTGGACGACGAGTCGAAGACCAGAGAGGAGTTCGAGACGGGCGTCGCGGACGGGGCGACGATGGCGCGCGTGTTCGCCGAGCTCGGGTTCTCGCCGGCGGCGACGGTCGCGAAGCGCCGCGAGTTCTGGAGGCTCGACGGCGTGACCGTGACGGTCGACGACGTCGCAGGGCTCGGGACGTTCGTCGAGGCGGAGACGGAGACGGACGAGGCCGGCGTCGAGGGCGCACGCGACCGGGTCGCGGACGCGCTCCGCGCGCTCAACCTCGACCCGGACGACCAGATCAGGACGTCGTACCTCGGCCTGCTGCTCGGCGTCGAGGAGAAATAGCGGGAGTCCCCCGACCACCCACCCGGAATATGTATTCTCGTGCATATCTCGGTAGCTCACCGGAATACTGATTGTGACGGCCGTTCCGACTAGGGACGAACGATGGTCGACTTCGGCGTTCATCGGGTGACGCGGACGTGGCTCGGCCGGGCGCTCTACGACGCGCTGGACACGCTCGGCGTCACCGGGACGTCGATGTACGTGTACGCCGTGGCGCTCTCGGATGCGTCGGTGGACCGGTCGCCACCCGACGACGTCGCCCTGGACATCGTTCGGGCGAGCGAACTGTCCGTGCAGCCCGACGAGGACTTCGAGGACCTCGCGCCCGCCGATTTCGTGGCGATCGCTCGCGACGCCGGGGCGCGACCGGCGGCCGAGTTGTGCGAGGGTGACGTCGACGCCGTCCGTGGATGGGCGTTCCTCACGCTCGAGCGCCCGGTGGAGGTGGGTGAGCTCGCGGCGACGGTGCGGTTCGACGGGGCGTACCTCTGGCATCTCTACGTCGACCCCGAAGACAGGGGTCGTGGCGTCGGGTCCGCGTTGCTGGCGAGGGCGCTCTCGTTCGCGGCCGAGGACCGCGTCGACGCGGCGTACGCGTTGGTCGCGAAGGACAACGTGCCGTCCCAGCGGGCGTTCGAGGCACGCGGGTTCGACGTGGTGGACGAAGTGGCCTACTATCGCGCCTTCGCCTGGGAGCGCCGCCACGGTCCACTCCACAGAGACAGAGAATATAGTCTATAGCCTCTATATTTATTCTATACGAAGATATTATAGTCCAAGCGTCCGCGCGTTCACGCGTACGATGTCAACGGGCCCCGACGGTGCACTGGCGGCGGCGTATCGAACGCTCGGCGAGGGCGCGCGACGGACCGGCTTCCGGTACGACTCCGGGAACATCCTCCACCGCCTCACCCCGGCGGACTACGTCTCGCTCGTCGCGCTCTTCTGGGCGTGGACCGCCGCACTCGCGCTCCTCGATGGCGCGACGCGGCTCGGGGTGACACTCGCCTTCGTCGCGTTCGCGTTCGACAAGCTCGACGGGTGGCTCGCGCGACGCCTCGACGTCGACTCCAAGCTCGGCCGACAGGTCGACTCGTTCATCGACATCTTCGTCTACCTCGTCACCGGCGCGCTCCTGTTCCACTACGCGCTCGCCCCGAACGTCCTCGCCAGCGCGGTCGTCGGCTTCCTCGTCATCGGGTTCGGCGGCTTGCGGCTCATCCGCCACAACGAGGAGGGGTTCGTGGACGTGGACGGGACGAGTCACTACCACGGGACGACCGTCGTCCACACGCACCTCGTCGTCGTCGCAAACGTCGTGCTCGCGACCCACGTCGGGGCGTGGAACGGCTGGCTGGCCGCCGGGACGGTCGCCGCTGCCTGCCCGCTGATGGTGTCCGACTACCGCGCGCCGAAGACCGAGCGCGTGCACTACCTCCTGGGCGTGGTCTGCCTGCTCGTCCTCGCGGCGCTCTACGCGCCGGTCCTCCCATGAGGACGCTCGCTTTCGACCCGCACGTCCACACGGAGGGGTCCTGGGACTCGAACGCGGCCGTCGAAGATGTGCTCGCGGCGGCGGCGGATGCGGGCTTGGACGGGCTCGCGGTGACGGACCACGACGCGGTCGATCACTCGCTGTACGCGGTCGAGCGAGCGCCGGAGTTCGGGCTGTTCGCGATTCCGGGCGTGGAGGTATCGACGCTCGGTGGCCACCTGCTCGCGCTCGGCGTGGAGACGACCCCGCCCGAGGGGCGCTCGTTCGCGTGGACGGTCGACTGGGTGCACGACCGCGGCGGTGTCGCGGTCGCACCGCATCCGTTCCGGCGGTCGAGTCACGGCGTCGGCCGCGAGGTCCTGCGGGACGCGGACGCGCTCGACGCGGTGGAGACGTTCAACGCCTGTACGGTCCTCGGGTACCGGAATCGGCAGGCGCGGACGTTCGCGAGCCGACACGACCGGACTCGCCTCGGCGGGAGCGACGCGCACCGGCCGGCTCGCGTCGGCGACGGCTACACGCGAGTCCACGTTCGCCCGGCGGCGGACCCGGTTGCGGACTACCAGCCGATACTGGACGCGATACGCGAGGGCCGGACGAGCGCGCACGGGCGGACGGCGAGCGTGCGGTCGTACGTCGCGAAGTTCGCGGTGAACGCGAAGACGCGGACGACGCGATGACGATGCTCGGCGACGAGCGGTTCTTCGAGTCCGACCGGGCACGGCGGCGGGCGCTCGTCGCGACGGTCGCGACGGTCGTCGCGTTCGCCGCGAGCGCGTGGGTGGTTCACGAGTACGCGAGCGTCCTGCTCTCGCCAGCGTGGGCGCGCGAGACGGTTCGGGAGTTCGGGCCGTGGGCGCCCGTCGCGTACACGACGCTACAGGCCGTACAGGTCGTGCTCGCACCGGTTCCGGGGCAGACGCTCGGGTTCCTCGCTGGCTACCTGTTCGGCGCGATTGCGGGGACGACCTACAGCATGGTGGGCGTGGTCGCCGGGAGCTGGATCGTGTTCCGGCTGGCGCGAGCGTACGGTCGCAGCGCGGTCGAGTCCTGGGTGACCGACGACGTCCTCGAGGGATTCGACGGGTTCGTCGACGAGCAGGGCGAGGCGGCACTGTTCGTCGTGTTCCTCCTGCCGGCGTTCCCGGACGACGCGATCTGCTTCCTCGCGGGCCTCTCGGAGCTACGCGAGCGACGGTTCCTCGGGCTCCTCGTCGTCGGTCGGTTTCCGTCGTTCGCGGCGGTCGCGCTCGCGGGCGACCAGTTCGCTCGCGAGCAGGTGCTGCCGTTCGTCGCGCTCGCGACGGCGCTGGTGCTCGTCACCGTCGTCGGGTACCTGAGGCGGGACCTCCTGGAGCGTGTGGACGAACGCGCCGCAGCCTGGCGGACGACAGGGACGTGAACGACCACCAGAAATAACCTGGAGTAATCTTCTTGGCGCTGTTCGTTTCCGCAAGTTATAGAAACCGCGCCAGGGTAGGAATTGGACAATGACTGACCGCAATATTCGCGTGGAGCCCATCGACCGACTGGCCGTCGAGGACCAGGAGGTCGAGATCGTCGAGCGGAAGGGCCTCGGGCACCCCGATTCCATCTGCGACGGCATCGCCGAGAGCGTCTCGCAGGCGCTCGCGCAGACGTACCTGGACCGCGTCGGGAAGGTCCTGCACTACAACACCGACGAGACGCAGCTCGTCGCGGGGAACGCCGCGCCCGCGTTCGGTGGCGGCGAGGTCATCGAACCCATCTACCTCCTCATCGTCGGTCGCGCGACACAGGAGTACGAGACCGACGACGGCGTCGTCCACCACATCCCCACGGGTCGCGTCGCGCTCGAAGCCGCCCGGGACTACATCGACGCGAACTTCCCGGAACTCGAGTTCGGGACCGACATCGTCGTCGACGTCAAACTCGGTGAGGGCTCCGGCGACCTCCAGGAGGTCTTCGGCGAGGACGGCGCGACGGTGCCGATGGCGAACGACACGAGCTTCGGCGTCGGGCACGCGCCGCTGACGCAGACGGAGACCATCGTGTACGAGGCCGAACGCCGCCTCAACGGCGAGTACCACGAGACGAACCCCGAACTCGGTCAGGACGTGAAGATCATGGGGAAGCGCGAGGGCGACGAGATCGACATCACGGTCGCCGCGGCGATGGTCGACTCCTACGTCGGCGGTCTCGAGGAGTACACCGAGGCCGTCGAGGGCGTCCGCGAGTTCGTCACCGACGTCGCGCACGAGCACACCGACCGCGAGGTGAACGTCCACGTGAACACCGCCGACGACCTCGAGGAGGGCTCCATCTACCTCACCACCACCGGGACGAGCGCGGAGCAGGGCGACGACGGCTCCGTCGGCCGTGGGAACCGCGCGAACGGCCTCATCACGCCGAACCGCTCGATGAGCATGGAGGCGACGTCCGGGAAGAACCCCGTGAACCACATCGGGAAGATCTACAACCTCCTGTCGACGCGCATCGCCGAGGCGGTCGTCGCCGAGGTCGACGGCATCCGCGACCTCCGCATCCGCCTCCTCAGCCAGATCGGACGCCCGATCGACCAGCCGCACGTCGCGGACGCGCACGTCATCACCGAGGACGGCGTCGCCATCAGCGACGTCCGCCCCGAGGTCGAGGGCATCGTCGACCGCGAACTCGCGGACGTCACGGACGTCACGCGCAGCGTCATCGAGGGCGAACTCACGACGTTCTAGCGACGGCGTCGCTCGACGCGTGACTCCTTCTCAGCAGGTGTCGACGGTCGCGGTGACGTCCCCGTCGGCGGTGACGGTGAGCGTCGCGTCGCCGTAGCACTGGTTCGTCCAGAGGACCGTCGACGCCGTCTCGTCGTCGACCTCGATTCGAACCTCGTAGGACTGGATGCCCGTGGGGTCGGCGTGCTCGACGTCGTAGACGGCGTCGTCGAACCCGGGTTCGTACGTCGACTGCAGCAGGTACGCCTGCACACCTCGGCGTCTGTCGAAGACGGTCAATCGGACCTCGCGAGGACTTTCGGCCTGGTTCTTGAGGACGACGAGGTGCTCGTGGTCGACCTGCTCGGGCTGACTTCGCTCGCGGTCCGAAGCGTCTGCGGTCGAGAACACCGGTGTTGCGGGGTCGTTCGTCGTCTCGCCGGTCTCGTTCCCGTCGAGGAATCCGGAGCAGCCCGCGACGGCGGTCGTTCCGACCGTTGCGACCGATGTGACGAGGGTGCGACGGTTCACACTCGGTGATTTGACAGCACTGGATTAAGTTTTTATGTTAACATCTTTGCGGGCGGTTCCTATCCATCCCTCCGAGAGATATCCTTCGGGTTTCGTCCCGATAGCCAACGATGGCCTGTGGCTGTGCTCGGTCCCTGCGTTCGGTTCGTCGTCGGACTCGACACGTCCCGCGAGCGAGAGCGAAATCACCGTCGTTCGCCCGCCAGCGAGGAGCCTTCGCCGGTTCGTGCTCAGCAGATCGTGTAGGTCCCGTCGAGTTCGTCGTCGGCCGTGACGACGAACTCGGCCCAGCCGTAGCACTCGCTCGTCTCGATGGTCACGGTCTCGGTCTGGTCCTCGAACGTGCACGTGATGCGGAACGCCTCGACGCCGTCCGGGTTCGCGTCCGCGGTGTCGTACGCGACCAGCTCGGAGCCAGCGGGAACCTCGTGGCGCTCGTCGTGGACGACCGTCCCGGTCGCCTCGCGATACACCTCCAGACCGACGGAGTGTGCGACGCCGTCCTCGCCGTCGTTCCCGATTCGAACCTCCTTCGAGGGGTCTGGCTCGTTCGCCGCCTCCGACCACCACGTCGAGTCGTCGTCGGTCGTCTCCGTGGGCGTCGACGATCCGCTGGGCTCCGACCCCGAGCGTTCCGTCTCGGTGCCGTCGTGGGGCGTCGTGGAGCGCTCGCTCGTGGACGCGCCGGGTTCGTCGTCGGTCAGACACCCTGCGAGCACGACGCTTGAGAGGGCGCTCGTCGCCGTCGCGAGGAGGGTTCGTCGGTTCATGCTCAACAGATGGGGCGTTCGACGACGAGTTCGCCGCGCTCTCTGAGGACGATACCGCAGTCGGTGTAGCACTTGCTGGTCGCCATGAACCGCGAGGCGGTCTGCTCGCCCGTTTCTCCGGTGATTTTGAACCGCTCGACCCCGTCCGGATTCGCCTCATTGAGGTTGTAGACGTACTCCGACCCCTTCGGCTGGAGTTCGTGCGTGGACTCGTGGACGACCTCGTCCGGGCCGTCGTCGACGTGCTGCGTGACGGTCACGGCAATCTGGTGGGTGGTGGCCGCCTCGTTCTCCACCCAGATGGCGTGGTCCGGGTCGGGAGCGTCCATCGCGTGGACCGTCGTCGAGTCGTCGGTCGTGCCCATTTCTGTCGTCGAGTCGTCGGTCGTGCCCATTTCCGTCGTCCCGGAGTCGTCGGTCGTGCCCATTTCCGTCGTCCCCGAGTCTTTCGCGGATTCGAGGCAGCCTGCGGTGCTCGAGACCACTGCGAGCGTGCCGAGGAGGAGGGTTCGTCGGTTCATGCGTGGTGGAGGGTGTGGACGACCTCGCTGCGGTCGCTGCGCGTGACGGTGACGGCGACCGAGCGCGTCCCGTCGGTGTCGTTCTCGACGACGGCGTGATGCGGTCCCGGTGACCGTATCGGGGTGAGAGCGTCCGCGTCTGCGGTCGCGTTCGCGTCTTCGTTCGCGAATGCGTCGTCGCGCCCGTCGACTGACGGCGAGTCGGTCGCGGGGAGCGGGCTGCTGAGGGTGGAGGGGAGAGGGCGGCGGCTCATACACCGAGCGTGACCGCGTTCCTGTAAGTGCCTTTGGGCAGGCCACCGCCGCGGCTGGGACCGGCGTTCGGGTCGACGCGCGGACCGACACGCGTTTTGCTGGGCGTGGGATACGGATGGGTGATGCAGCCTCCCGGCGCGGACGTGGTGCTGGTACGGCACGGCGACATGGGGTCGAAGTCCCGTGGCGTGAAGCGCGACATGGAGCACCGCCTGGGGGAGAACCTGCGCGCCATCCTCGCCGACCGCGGGCTCGACGGCGACGTCGAGTTGACGTGGTCGCGGCCGCGCGTCCACACCACGGAGGACGACGTCACGGCGGTCGCGGAGGCGGCGGCGGACACGTTCGGCGTGGTGTCTGCGAGCCCCGCGCTGTCTGTCGACTCCGACCTCGACGGTATCTGCGACGTGCTCGCGGAGACCGCGCAAGTGGTCTACGACGACGGGGCGTTCGCGGTCGACGCGCGGCGGAGCGACCGCTCGCTCCCGTTCGACAGCGAGGACGTCCAGCGCGAGGGCGGCCAGGCGATATGGGACGCCGCCGAAGCGGCGGGCGTCGACCCCGCGGTCGACCTCGAGGACCCGGACGTGACCTTCGGCGTGGAGGTCCGCGAGGAGGCGACGTTCGTCTACACCGACACCGTCGACGGCGTCGGCGGCCTCCCGCTGGGCACGCAGTCGCCGCTCGTCGTCCTCGTCTCCGGCGGTATCGACTCGCCGGTCGCCGCGTTCGAGGTGATGAAACGCGGCAGTCCGATCGTCCCGGTGTACGTCGACCTCGGGGACTACGGCGGCCCGGACCATCGCGCTCGCGCCGTCCAGACGGTCCGTGACCTCGCGCGGTTCGCGCCGAACCACGTCGAGTCCGCGTGGGTCGTCCCGGGCGGCGACGCTGTCGCGCACCTCGTCGAGACGATGGACCGGGGGCGGATGCTCGCACACCGACGATTCCTCCTGCTCGTCGGCGAAGCCGTCGCCGAGATGGTGGGAGCGACCGGCGTCGTCACGGGCGAGGCGATCGGCCAGAAGTCCAGTCAGACGACGAGCAACCTCGCCGTGACCGACGCCGCGACGACACTACCCGTGCATCGGCCGCTGTTGACGTGGGACAAGCACGACATCACCGCGCTCGCTCGCGAGATCGGGACGTTCGCGGACTCCACCATCGACGCCGGCTGTAACCGTATCGTGCCAGACGAACCGGCCGTCGACGGGAGTCTCGACCAGATCCGAGCGCTCGAACCCGACGACCTCTGGGAGCGAGCGCGAGACGCGGTCGACCGCGCCGAACGCGTCGTCGTCGAGCGGACGGGACCGTAGCACGCCGCCGGTCTGGCTACCGAATCGTAAGTTTAGAGACGTGTCGCATCCGCCAGTGGACTGTGAGTGCCCTCCACGCAGTCCCACGTCCTTCCAGACGAACGTTCCGCGTCCTCGCGCTCGCGCTCGTCCTCGTGAGTGCGTCGCCCGCGATGGCGACCGTCCTCGGCGTCGCCACCGGGAGCGCGGGGTACGACGGCGGCGTCCCCGAGTCGGTCCCGCCCGCGGACGGCCACACGGTCGTCACCGTCGACGGCATCGGCCCCGGCCTCATCGCCGCGTACGCGCCGAACGGCTCGAAGGTGTACGAGGCCGACGAACACCGGTTCTATCACGACGTCGACCCCGCACCGCGGTTCGGGAAGGCGTCGGTGACGTACGTCGCGAGTCACGGCGCCGCCGCCAGGCACTGTGCGAGCGAGGACCGCTGCCGGAAGTCCCAGGTGATGCGGCTCAACGTGACGACCGGCGAACGCGAGGAGTTGTGGGCGCGATACGCGACGCCCTCCGGGTCGAACAACATCCACGACGTCGACTTCGTGAACGACACGCACCTCGTCGTCGCGGAGATCTCGCATCCGGACGGCGTCTACGTCGTGAACGTCTCCGCGGACGAGGAGGTGTGGCGGTGGAACGCGAGCGAGCACTACGACCCGAACGCCTCGGGCGGCCAGTACCCCGGTGACTGGACACACATGAACGACGTCGAGTACCTCCACGACCGCGGGCTGGTGATGGCGAGCCCACGGAACATGGACTCCGTCATCTTCATCGAGCCCGGCGAGGGCGTCGTGGAGGACATGACGCTCGGGAGCGACGGCGACCACCGGACGCTCTACGAGGCCCACAACCCGGACTACATCCCCGAGGAGCGCGGTGGGCCGGCGGTCGTGGTCGCGGACAGCGAGAACGACCGGATCGTCGAGTACCAGCGCGTCGAGGACTCGTGGGAGCGCTCGTGGCTGTGGCGCGATGGAAGCGTGCAGTGGCCGCGGGACGCGGACCGGTTCCCGAACGGGCACACGCTCGTGACGGACACGCACAGCGACCGCGTCGTCGAGGTCGACGCAGACGGCGACGTCGTCTGGCAGATGCGGTTCCCGGGGCCGTACGAGGCCGAGCGGCTCGGAACGGGCGCGGAGAGCGCGGGTGGGCCGGCGGCCGCCGAGGCCGGACTCGACTCGCGGCGCGCGAGCGGCGGCGTCGTCGCTGGCGTCGTGCTCGCCGCGGAGGACGTCCTCCCGAGCCTGCTCGTGAACGGGATGCTGTTCACGCTCCCGCGGTGGATGACGCCCGTTGACGCCGTCGGGATGGTGTTCGCGGCGCTGTTCGCGCTCGCCTGGGCGACCGGCGAACTGGGTCTGGTCGTGCACCGACGCCGGAGCGGCGGTGTCGAGGGCGCGAACGCCGAGTCGAGCGCGCCCGGCGACGACTGAGGCGGTTCGGGCATCGCGCGGACGGTACACAAGACATTTCTCCGTCGTGGTGGTCGATACGGCCCGAAGCGACATGTCTCTCGTCTCGCGCGTGCTCGACGCCGTCCGCGACCGGTTCGCCGTCGACCGGCGGGCGCTCGGCGCCGTCCGCGTCGCGCTCGCCGCGCTCGTCCTCCTCGACCTCGCGCTCCGGCTCCAGGACGTCCGCGCGTTCTACACCGACGCCGGCGTCCTCCCTCGGGCGCTCCTCCTCGAGACGTTCCCGACGCTCGGGCGGCTCTCGCTACACACGCTCTCGGGCGCACTCTGGTGGCAACTCGTCCTGTTCGCGGCGATCGCGGTCGCCGCGGTCGCGATGGGCGTCGGCTACCGGACGCGGCTCGCGACCCTGGTCACGTTCGTGCTCGTGCTCTCGCTCCAGCTTCGCAACCCCGTCATCCTGAACTCGGGCGACTCGCTGCTCCGCCGGCTCCTCCTCTGGGGGGTCCTCCTCCCGCTCGGAGCGCGCTGGAGCGTCGACGCCCGACGACGCGCCGCGACGAGTGGTCGCGGCGACCGCGAGGACGCCAGCCTGCTGTCGGTCGCGACGGTCGGGCTGCTCGTCCAGGTCGTCGCCGTGTACGTCGTGAACTTCGTCGTGAAGGCCCGCGGCCGCGCCTGGACCGAGGGCGTCGCGGCCCGGCTCGTGTACGGGATGGACGGCCTCACGGTCATGTTCGGCGACGTCGTCGCGGAGTTCCCGCTGCTGCTGACCGTGGGGACGCACGCGTGGACGGCGCTCCTGGTGACGTCGCCGCTGCTCGTGCTCGCCCGCGGTCGCGCCCGGACCGCGCTCGTCGCCGCGTTCGCGGCCGGTCACCTCGCGCTCGCGCTCACGCTCCGCCTCGGGCCGTTCCCGCTGGTGTCGCTCGTCGCCCTGCTGCCCTTCCTCCCGACGTCGGTCTGGACCCGGTTCGAGGGCGTCGTCGACGACCACCTCGCCCCGCGCGCCGACGCGCTCCGGGAGCGACTCGGTCCCGTCTCCGGACTCGCTCCCTCGAGTCCGCCGCTCCCGGCGGCGGTTCGGGGCCTCGGCGCGTGGTCGGCGCGGTCGGTCGCCGTCGCACTGCTCGTGTTCGTCCTCGTCTGGAACGCCGCGGCCCTCGGACTTCTCGCACTTCCCGCGAGCGTCACCGACACCGTCGACCCCGAGGAGCGGCGCTGGGACATGTTCGCACCCGAACCCCGCTCGACGGACGGCTGGTACGTCACCGTCGGCACGACCACCGCCGGCGACCGCGTCGACGCGTACGCCGGCACCGTGAGCACCGCGGCGCCCGGCGACGTCGACGCGACGTACCCGAGTCACCGCTGGTACATCTACCTCACGACGCTCAGGGAACGACCGCCGCCCGGCCTCCGCGACCGATTCGCGCACTACCTCTGCGAGCGGTGGACGCGCCGGCACGCGTCGACGCTCGGCTCGGTGAACGTCACGTTCGTCGCCCGCAGCGTCGTCCTCGACGCCCCCGACCGGGTCGAGGTCAGACCGTTCGGCGTCACCGAGTGCGCGAATGGCGGACGCGGGAACGACCCCGGGAACGTCGAGCGCACAAGATACTTGCCGGCACTGGAACTGGACTGAACCGACCTCGCAACCGATGCTCTCACTCCAGCAGTTCCGTGCGGCCCTGCGCGCTCGACTGGGCGTCGACGAGCGCGCGCTCGCCGCCGTCCGCGTCCTGCTCGCGACCGTCGTCCTCGTGGACGTCGTGCTCGCCGCCGCGGACGCGAGAGCGTTCTACACCGACGCCGGCGTCCTCCCGCGTGACCTGCTGTTGGTGGAGTTCCCCGTCCGCGGCCAGTTCACCCTGCACGCGCTCTCGGGCGCGCCCTGGTGGCAGTACGTCGCGTTCGCGCTCGTCGCGCTCGCCGCGGTCGCGATGCTCGTCGGGTACCGGAGTCGCCTCGCGACCGCGGTGACGCTCGGCCTCGTGCTCTCGATGCAGTTCCGGAACCCGTTCGTCCTGAACTCCGGGCACTCGCTCCTCCGCCGCCTCCTCCTCTGGAGCGTCCTGCTCCCCGTCGGCGCGCGCTGGAGCGTGGACGCGAAGCGGCGCGCGTCCGCGGACCGAGATGGGGCGGACGGTGACGCCGGGAGTGTCGCCCCCGACCTGGTGACGTCGGTCGCGACCGTCGGCGTGTTCGTGCAGGTCCTCGTCGTGTACGGGATGAACGCGGTCCTGAAGTCCCGCGGTCGAGCGTGGCAGTCAGGCGAGGCCGCGGAGCTCGTGTTCGGGATGGACGCCATCACCGTCTTCCTCGGGGACGCCCTCGCCGGCCAGTCGGTCCTCCTCGAACTCGGCACGCACGCCTGGGTCCTCCTCCTGTACGCCACGCCGCTGCTCGTGCTCGCCACCGGACGCCTCCGCGCGCTCGTCGCCGGAGCGTTCGTCGCCGCGCACCTCTCGATGGCCGCGACGCTCTCCCTCGGCGTCTTCCCGTTCGTCTCCATCGCCGGCCTCCTCGTCTTCCTCCCGCCGTTCGTCTGGGACCGCCTCGAACGCGTCGTCGACCCCCACGTCACAGCGCGGGTCGAGGGCGCGGTGACCGTGCTGGAGCGTGCGACTCCGAGCGACGACGACCCCAGCGACCACACGTTTGGCGGCGACGACCCCAGCGACCACACGTTTGGCGGCGACGGCCCCAGCGACGACGCCCTCAGCGGCGACGCGGCGAGCGCCCCTCTGGCTCGCCTGCGGTCCGCTGGCCGGACCGCGTACCGCGTCCTCCCCGTCGTCGTCCTCGCGGCCGTCCTCGTCTGGAACGCCGCCGGGTTCGGGCTGCTCGCGCTCCCCGCCGCGGCGACCGAGACTGTCGACCCGACCGAGCACCGCTGGGACATGTTCGCGCCGAACCCGCTCTCGACGGACGCGTGGTACGCGACCGTCGGCACGACCACCGGGGGCGACCGCGTCGACCTCTACGCCGGGACCGCCAGCCGCGGCCCGCCAGCGGACGTCGACGCGACGTACCCGAGCCAGAAGTGGTACCTCTACCTGCGGAACCTCCGCGGCGGCGACGTCGACGAGCGGCGCGACCGGTTCGCGCAGTACCTCTGCGACCGCTGGAACCGCCGGCACGCGTCGACGCTCGCCACGGTGAACGTCACGCTCGTCACCGAGGACGTCCGTCTCGACGACGACGGCGAGATCGCACGCGAGTCCTTCGGCGGGCGGTGCACGGACCTGATGACGGCCACCACGAGGACCGCGCTGGCGCGACCATCGTCCCTGGAAGCGCTGACGCGACCGTCGTCCCTGGAAGCGCTGACGCGACCGTCGTCGACGAGCGCGGCGCGGGCGCGCGAGCCGAAACCGATTAGCCCCGTCGTCCCCGAGAGGCTGGCGTGACAGAGGTCTGCTTCGTCGGGGACGCTGACTGCGACCTCCAGTACGAGTTGCTCTCCCGGGAGACCGCGCGCGAGGCGCTGTCGACGTACGACCTGCGGCGGCCGTTCGAAAACGCCATCGCGCTGTCGACGGTGAGCCTCGGCGCCGCCGTCTCGCTTTGCAACGACCTGAACTGGTACATCGTGCGGTTCGTCGACGACGTCCTCGTGCGCGAACCGAGCGTCGACGACGACGAATGGCTCTCCCGCGAGCTCGCGACCGCGGTCCGCGACGGCGACGTCCACGGCCCGGACACCGGCGAGTACCTGAAGGTGTACGGACTCGAGGAACCGGAGCCGACGCCGGAGGACCCGAACCCGAAGGGACCGCCGGCGCTCGTCGAACCGCTGTACGTCTCGCGTCAGGACGGCGAAGTCCCCGAGTACGACCTCCGGGACGTCGACGAGACGGTCGTCGTCCGACTCACGGAGGGCGAGTTCACCGTATGATTCCAGAAGACGAACGCGAACCGGTCGACGTCGGCGAGGCGAGCGTCCCTGCCGCCGGCGTTGCCGAGGGCGACGCGGACGGCGTCGAGTCGCCGGTCGACGGCCCGGCGAGCGTCGGCACGGGAGCGGCCGTCGTGGACGGCCGACGCGTCGCGTACCGTCGCGCCGGGACCGAGGGCCCACCGCTCGTACTCCTGCACGGCGCCGGCGTGGACGACGGCGCGCTCTCCTGGGAGCACGTCCTCCCGGAACTCGGGCGGACGCACCGCGTGTACGCGCTCGACTGGCCGGGGCACGGCGAGAGCGACGACGCGCCCGAGCACTCCGTGGCGGCGTACCGCGACGTCCTCGTCGGCGTGCTCGACGAACTCGGCCTCGCGTCGGCCGCAATCGCCGGTATCTCGATGGGCGCCGGCGTCGCGCTCTCGTTCGCGCTCGCGAACCCCGAGCGCGTCGACCGGCTCGCGCTCGTCTCCAGCTACGGCCTCGGGCGGTCGGTCCCCGCCGGCTCGCTCTGGTACGCGCTCGCGAACGTCCCCGGCGCGAACCAGGCGGGCTACGCCGCGATGGGGTCGTCGACGACCGCTGCACGCACCGGGCTCTCGCAGGTCGTGTACGACGCGTCCGCGCTGAACGCCGGGTTCGTCGAGGCGTTCCGGGAGCGCGCGAGTCGCGCCGGTGCTGGCGCGGCGTTCGCCGCGTTCCAACGGAACGAGATCGGGCCCTCGGGTCGCGTGAAGACGAACCTCGCCGGACGACTCGACGACCTCGCGGTCGAGACGCTGTTCGTGCACGGCACCCAGGACCCCCTGTTCCCCGTGGCGTGGGCGCGCCGCGGCGCCGAGCGTGCCCCCGACGCGTCCCTCGTCGAGATCCCCGAGTGCGGGCACTGGCCGACCCAGGAACATCCGGCCGTGATAGTGGACGCGTTCCGGTCGTTCTTCGCGACCTGAGTCCACGCACTCGGTCGGTTCTCCGCGACGTGAATCGACGCACTCGGTCAGTTCTCCGCGAGGAAGGAGAGCCAGCCGGCGAGCGACCAGCCCGTGAGCGCGCCGACGACGACCGGCAGGCCGAACGTCGAGAGGTGCGCTTGCAGGCCGAGGACGCCCGCCGCGACGACGGCACCGAGGACGTCGAGGAGGAGGTTCGGCGTGGACCCGTACACGCTCGGATTGAACGCGAACGCGAGCGTCGGTGCGAGGAGCCCGACGCTGGCGCCGACGGCCGCGCTCCGGCGGCGCGTGCGGACGCGAGGGCGTTCGGCGGCGCGCCACCAGAGCACGCTCCCCGCGGTGAGCGTCCCCGCGGCGGCCGAGAGAACGAAGTCCAGGCCGGGCGCGAACGTCGGGTTCGACAGGTCGACGACGAGGACGAGCGCGACGGCGACGACGGCGTAGCTCGCGCCGACCACGACCGACAGGCCGACCGTCCGCTCGTCGTCCTCGTTCACGCTCGTGGCGTTCCCGTGCCCGCCAGAGAAGCGTTCTGGTTCGCGAGCGACGACCGCGGTCGCTGCTCGCACCCTCACGCCGCTTGGCTGGCCCTGACAGGTCGTCGTATGACAGCAGCCGAATCCGTCCTCCGGGACTCGCCCGTCGACTACGAGACCGCCGTCGCGTCCGCACTCCC
The DNA here is from genome assembly GCF_020567525.1 of Halorubellus salinus. Taxonomy (GTDB): domain Archaea; phylum Halobacteriota; class Halobacteria; order Halobacteriales; family Natrialbaceae; genus Halorubellus; species Halorubellus salinus. The sequence goes on along the minus strand of NZ_JAJCVI010000001.1, from coordinate 240,183 downwards.
GCCCGACGTGCGCCGACCCATCATCGTCTACCTACTCGGTGGCGTCCTCACGACGTTCGGGCTCTCGCTGTCCGTCGAACCCGGGTTCGGCGGGCACCCGTCGAGCTCGTCGCCAGCATCATCGGCCTGGTCGTCGCTGTCGTCGGCGCCGCGATGCTCTTCGTCGGCCTCATCGACGCCGCGATGCTCTTCGTCGGCCTCATCGACGCCGCGTTCACGCTCGTCATCGACGCGAACCGCCTCGCGACCGCCGAGTGATCACCGAGTGAGCGTCGACTACCGATCGAGTCAGCCGACTGGTGCTCGGTCGCGCCGGCGCCACAATAGTTATCTCTCGAATGCGCGTCCGTCCTGCCGTGAACGAGACCTCGCCGCGCGGAGCTGATGGCTCTCGCGGTCGACCGAACGCGCTCGTCGCGCTCGGTGCGACGCTCCTCGCGGTGGTCGTCGCCCTCACCGTCCTCGCGTCGAACCCGCTCGAAGCCCGGTTCCTCCAGGCGTCGCTCCCGACCGTGCTCTCGCTCGGCATCGTCGCGTACGGTCGACGCCACGACCACACGCTCCACGTTACCTCGACCCGACCGCTCGTCGAGTGGCTGCTCGCGACGCTCCTGTACTTCGTGTTCGTCGGAACGTGGTTCTTCGTGCTGTCCGTGACGTTCGAGACGAGCATCGAACTCGCGATACTGACGTCGATGACCGCCGGGACCGCGCTCGGCGCCGTCATCGGCGTGTACGCCGTCCGGTTGCACGCCGCGAACGACGAACTCGTCGCGGCCAACGACGAGCTGTCGGCGTTCGCGAGCATCGTCAGTCACGACGTCCGGAACCCCGTCCAGGTCGCGTCAGGCTCCCTCCAGTTGCTCGCCGCGGACCGCCCGGACGACGACGAGAACGTCGAACGCATCGAGCACTCGCTCGACCGCATCGACACCATCATCGAGAACGTCCTCGTGCTCACGCGCGGCGTCGAGGACGTCTCGCACTCGCGTCCGGTCGCAATCGCTGCCGCCGCCCGCGACGCCTGGGAGACGACGGACGCACCCGACGCCTCGCTCTCGCTCGCCGACCCGCCGTCGGTGACGGCGACCGAGAACCTGCTCGCGACGCTCCTCGAGAACCTGTTCCGGAACGCGAACGACCACTCGCCGGGCGCGGTGACGGTGACCGTCGGCGCACTCCCGGACGACGACGGGTTCTACGTCGAAGACGACGGCCCCGGCATCCCCGAGGACGAGCGCGCGGACATCTTCGGGATGGGCGAATCCGGCGGTGGCGGCACCGGTATCGGACTGTTCGTCGTCGGCCGCGTCGCGGACGTCCACGGCTGGGCGTACCGCGTCACGTCGGGCCCCGCGGGCGGTGCACGCTTCGAGTTCCGGACGTGAGGAACGAACGGAGTCGCGAGCGAGTCCGCGCCGATGCGATCGGTCACTCGACGTCGTCGAACAGTCCCGTCGACAGGTACCGTTCGCCGGAATCCCAGAACACCGTCACGACGAGCGGGCAGTCCGCGCCCGCGTCCCGTCCGGCACCCACCGTCGAACCACCTGCGTCCGCCCGGTCCTCGTCGCGCGCACCGACCGGCGTCCGCGGTTCGCCCGTGCCCGCCGGCGGACACTCCACGTCCGGGTTCGCGATGCGTTCCGCGACCCGCTTCGCGGCGACGTTCGACGCACCAGAGGACTGCCCGACGAGGATGCCCTCCTCGCGAGCGAGCCGCCGGCACTCCGCCTCCGCAGTCCCCACGTCCACCGTCTCGACCTCGTCGATGAGGTCCCGGTCGAGGTTCGGACTGACGAACCCGGGCCCCATCCCCTGGAAGTCGTCGTCGCCGCTCTCGCCCGTCGACAGCACCGCGTTCTCCTCTGGCTCGACCGCCACGACCGTCATCTCAGGGAACTCCTCCCGGAGCCGCCGCGCGTTCCCCGAAAGCGTCCCCCCAGTGCCGACGCCAGCGACGAACGCGTCGATCTCCCGGCCCTCCACCTGCTCGAGTATCTCCTCCGCAGTCGTCCGATAGTGCGCCCGCGGATTCGCCTCGTTCTCGAACTGCCGTAACTGCACCGCGCCAGTCTCCCGCTCGATCTCGTCCGCGCGCTCCTTCGCCGCCTCGATCTCGCCGTCGACGAGCTCCAGATCAGCGCCGTACGCACCCATCACCTGCCGTCGCTCCGGACTCTTCGACGCCGGCATCACGATCGTACACTCGTACCCGCGCGCCGCACACACCATCGCCACACCGATCCCCGTGTTCCCACTCGTCGGCTCCACCACCCGATCACCGGCCGTCAACTCACCAGCGCGCTCCGCCGCCCGGATCATCTCCAACGCCGGCCGATCCTTCGCCGACCCAGCCGGATTGAACGACTCGATCTTCGCCGCCACCGTCGCCCCCGGCGGCCCGTCGACCGCAACCAGCGGCGACCCGATAGTCCCGAGGATACTCCGCTTCATACCACGCCGTTCGCCCCCAGCAGTTTTACCGTGTCGGACACCGGCAGCCACTGACGCTACCAGAGCCATCACGCGCACCACCCCACCCACGCCACTCACGCGGCCGCCGGGCGCTCGCGCGAGCCGCAACGCAGAAACGCCGACCTGGCGGTCGGCGTATGCTCGTGCGAGCCCCAACGCGGAAACGCCGGTCTGGAGACCGGCGTATGCTCGTGCGAGCCGTCGTCGCCGCAACGGTCAAATCCCTCGCGTCGGTACGGGTTGCTATGAGCGAATCATTGAAGCTGGAGACGATGCGGCCGAACCCGGCGTTCTCGCCGGGTGCGTACGAGGACACCGTCGCGACGTGGGAGGCGCTCGCGGACCGCGTGGTGGTGAAGGTGTGGGGCGGGGACTGGTGCGTCGACTGCCGCCAGCAACTCCCGGACTTCGGCGCGCTCCTCGACGCGGCCGGCGTGGACGCCGTCGAGCACTATCCCGTCGAGCGCGAGGACGGCGGGAAGGTCGGGCCGGGCGTCGACGAGTACGGGATCGAGTTCATCCCGACGGTCGTCGTCGAGGACCGTGAGACCGGCGAGGAACTCGCTCGGTTCGTCGAAGACGCCGCGGTCCCGGTCGGCGTCGTCCTCGCCGAAGACCTGGAAGCACACGTCTGAACGCACAGTTCCGGGACGACAGCCGCGAGTCTCTCGGTATCGGTCAGGGTTGCACGCAGTGTCCTGGTTCCTCGTCGGTCGAGAGGTAGACGTCGTCGGACTCGACGGAGAACCGGAGGTTGATGTCGCCCGAACAGTCGCGGTAGTGCTCGGGGCGGTCGACGGTCACGGTCGTCGAATCGCCAGCCGTGGAGACGACGAGCGTGAACTCGCCGGTTCCCTGGAGGCGGAGGACGCGCTCGAAGGACTCGTTCGCGGCGAGCGACCGCTCCATGACCGTGCGGTCGTTCCGGAGGAGCGTCACGGAGACGGGCGTCGTGTCCTCGCCGAGCGCACGCACCTGGACGTCGTGCGTGCGCGGCGGCTCGTCGGTGGGCGTCGGCGTCAGGTCGACGGCGGCGCCCGAGAGGAAGACGTACCCGAGGAGGCAGCCGACGAGGACGGCTCCGAGGAACGTTCGCTTCACTGGCACGAGATGGGTCGTGTCGACCCAAAACCGTTGTGGCTGAATCGAGCGTCGAATCCCGAGTCGGCGTCGTGAACGCCACCGTCACGGTGTCGGCGAGCGCGTCGTTCAGTCGTCGAAGAACGCGATGGCGTCGGCGAGCGCGTCCGCGGGCGGCGAGCACGCGAACGACCGGCACGCGTACGCGGTCGGGCCGTCGCGAGCGTCGCGACCCGCCCAGATTGGCGGGGTGTCCTCGAGCCCGAGTTCGTCGAGCCACGCGTCGAGGGCGTCTGTGGTCGCGGGTCGCTGTGCGACGACCCGGCGCGGGAGGTACGTCGCGGCGAGCGTCTCGCGGAACTCCGCGGGGCGGTCCTCGCACGCCAGGGTGAGTTCCGCGTCACCGCGCCGGTAGCGGTCGGCGACGAGCGCGAGCGTCGGGTGCTCGACGGGACTGGCTTCGATGCGGGAACCGTGGCGTTCCAGGACGGTCTCGACGACGGCCTCGTAGCGGTCGTCGGTCGTGAAGTGGTCGAGACTCAGGAGGACGTCGCACGCCACGCCGAGGCTGGAGGGCGTGGACTGGTCGCGGACCTCCTGCGGGCGGACGACGAGCGCCTCGCCGGAGGCGGGCGTGAAGAAGACGCTCCCGGCGTCGGCGTCGTAGAACTCGTCGACGACGACGTCCGCGAGGTCGAGCGCGAACGAGAGGGACTCGACGGCACCGGTCGCCTGGTAGTGGTCGAACGCGCCGCGAGCGAGGAACGCGTAGTCCTCCAGGTAGCCCTCGCCCTGGACGTCGAGGCCTTCGGGGGCGTCGTCGACGGGGACGGCACGACGCGAGAGTCGCCGCTCGGCGTCGTCCCAGAGGTGTTCGCGGACGAACGCGAGCGCGTCACCCGCGAGGGCCGCGTGTGCCTCGTCCTCGAGGACGATGGCGGCCTCCGCGAGCGCGCTGACCGCGAGGCCGTTCCAGCCGGCGAGCACCTTCTCGTCGCGCCGGGGTCGCGGGCGTTCCTCGCGCGCCGCGAAGACGGCTTCGCGGGCCCGTTCGAGACGCTCCCGGACCGCCTCGGCGTCTACGTCGTGCTCGTCGGCGAGGTCGTGGACGGACGCCGAGATGGTGAGGACGGTGTCGCCCTCGAAGTTCCCCGAGTCGGTGACGCCGAAGCGCTCGCAGAACAGGTCCGCGTCCCCGGGCTCGCAGGCGTCGCTCGCCGCGACCGCGTCGCGGACGCCGTCGGGCGTCCAAACGTAGAACGCGCCCTCCTCGTGCTCGCCGTCGGCGGTCTCGCTCTGCGCGTCGAGCGTCGCGTACAGCCCGCCCGCTGGGTGACGGAGTTCGCGCTCGAGGAAGTCGATGGTCTCGCGGACGACGTCGGCGTACCGCTGGTCGCCCGTGACCTGATAGCCAGCGAGGAACGCGCGTGGGAGTTCGCCGTTGTCGTACAGCATCTTCTCGAAGTGCGGGACCGTCCAGTCGCGGTCCGTACAGTAGCGATGGAAGCCGCCGCCGACGTGGTCGTAGAGGCCGCCGTCGGCCATCGCGTCGAGCGTCTCCGTGACGACGTCGCGGGACGCGTTCCGACCGCTCTCGGCGTGCTCGCGCAGCAGGACGTGGAGGCGCGCCTCCTGCGGGAACTTCGGGCCCTGGTTCCCGAACCCGCCGTACTCGCGGTCCGCGCCGCGTTCGATGGCCGCGGCAGCGTCCGCGAGCACGTCGTCGTCGGGAGCGTCAGCGCCCGCCGAGGGCACGTCCTCGAGGCGGTCCTTCGCGGCGGCCGTCCACTGGTCCGCGCGATTCTCCATCTCCCGACGGTCGTCGTCGTTCCGCCATGAGTCGGCGATCCGCCCGAGCAGGTTCTCGAACCCCGGCATGTTCCGGCTGGGTTCCTTCGGGAAGTACGTCCCGACGTAGAACGGCTTGCCGTCGGGCGTGAGCCACGCCGACAGCGGCCAGCCGCCCCGTCCCGTGACGGTCTGGCAGACGGTCATGTAGATGGAGTCGACGTCCGGGCGTTCCTCGCGGTCGACCTTGATCGGGACGAAGTGCTCGTTCAGGAGGTCGGCGACGTCGTCGTCCTGGAAGCTCTCGTCCTCCATGACGTGACACCAGTGACATGCCGAGTACCCGACCGAGAGGAAGATGGGTTTGTCCCCTTCGCGCGCCGCGTCGAGCGCGGCGTCGTCCCACGGCTGCCAGTGTACGGGGTTGTCGGCGTGCTGTCGAAGGTACGGCGACGCCTCCTCGTCGAGGCGGTTCCGGTCCGTCGGGTCGGTCATACCCGCAGGTTGGAGTCGACGGCGGGTAAAGGCGTCCGTCGCGGTCCCACACCCACCTGGTGCGCACGTCCGTGGATACTATCGGCGCGTGGAAGGGCAAACTTTACAGCGTCGTGCGTACCGGTTTCGCGTATGTCAGAGACCGTCCTGCTCGTCGGCGGCGGTGGCCGAGAGCACGCCATCGCCCGCGCCGTCGACGAGGCAGAGGAGCCCGCGACACTGTACGCCTGCGCGAGCAACCGCAACCCCGGTATCGCGCGCCTCGCCGAGGACTTCGAGACGCTCGACGAGAACGACCCGGACGCCGTCGTCGACTACGCGCTCGAGGTCGGCGCGACGCTCGCCGCCATCGGCCCGGAGTCCCCGCTCCAGGCCGGCGTCGTGGACGCGCTCGAGGACGCCGACGTGTACGCGTTCGCGCCGCGCGAGGACGACGCGCGCATCGAGACGGACAAAGCGTTCCAGCGCGAGTTCATGGAGGCGAACGAGATACCGGGCCGCATCGACTACGCGACGTTCGAGGACGTCGACGCGGCGTGCGCGTACGTCGAGGAGTACGACGGCGACGTCGCCGTGAAACCCGTCGGACTCACCGGTGGGAAGGGCGTCCGCGTCACCGGCGACCAGGTCACGACCGAGGAAGCCGTCGAGTACATGCGCGACAGCGACTGGGACGACTGGGTCGTCGAGGAGCGCCTCGTCGGCGAGGAGTTCACCATCCAGGCGTTCGTCGCCGGCGACGACGTCCTCGTCACGCCCGCCGTCCAGGACCACAAGCGCGCCTACGAGGGCGACGAGGGCCCGAACACGGGCGGGATGGGGAGCTACACCGACGCGTCGTTCCAGTTGCCGTTCATGACCGAAGCGGACAGCTTCGAGGCGCTCCAGATACTCGAAGCGACCGTGGACGCGCTCGAGGACTACCGGGGCATCCTCTACGGCCAGTTCATGTTGACCGCGGACGGCATCAAGGTCGTCGAGTTCAACGCGCGCTTCGGCGACCCGGAGGCGATGAACACGCTCCCCGTCCTGGAGACGGACTACGTCGAGGTCATGCAGGCCGCGCGCGACGGCCGCCCGCTCCCCGAGCTCGAGTTCGCGAACGAGGCGACGGTCTGCAAGTACGCCGCCCCCGAGGGGTACCCCGTCGACCCGGAGGCCGGGACGAAGGTCACCGTCGACGAAGCCGGTGCGCGCGAGGTCGCCGAAGGCTACGACGGCGACGCGCTCCTGTTCTACGCGAGCGTCGACGAGCGCGACGACGGCATCTACACGACCACGAGCCGCGCGTTCGCCGTCGTCGGCATCGCCGACACCATCGCCGACGCCGAGGCCGTCGCCGAAGCCGTCCTCGACGAAGCCGGCGACGAAGGCCTGCACGTGCGCCACGACGTCGGGAAGGCCGACCTCGTCCAGTCGCGCATCGACCACGTCGAGGACCTCCGCGGCGACTGACGCGACGAGCGCAGTCGACTCGGAGTGACCAGCGACACTCGCGAAGCCCGCTGTTAGATCGACCTCGATTCACGCCTCTCGTCTCCGGGCTGACAGGGGAACCGACGCACCGTCGTCGACGTTGGAGCCGTCGTACCCGCCGTGGAGGATGGAGCGCGTCGATGGGTTCGGTCGGACGAGAACGGATACAGGTTGACGAATCGGAACAGGTTCCGGATTTCGGAGCCCGAATGCCAGCGTATACGCAAGATATTTCGTCTTTCGTTCGTATCTTGCCGCCATGACGGAGGACACCTTGTACGACAGGCTCGGAGAGGAGACGGGCATTCGGTCCGTCGTCGACGACTTCTACGACCGGCTTCTCGCGGACGACGAGTTGGGTCCGTTCTTCGAAGGTGCGGATATGGAGAAACTCCGCCGGACGCAGACGGACTTCCTCTGCGAAGCGGCGGGTGGGCCCCAAACCTATGACGCGGAACCGGTCCGCGAGGCGCACCTCCACGTGCCGTTCACTCCCGACCTCGTCCAGCGAGCGCTCGCGTTACTACAGGAGAGTCTAGACGCGTTCGACGTGCCCGAATCCGACGCGGACGCTGTCGTGGAGGCGGTCGCTGCATACGAAGCGGACCTACTAGCGAGCCCCGAGGACACCACGGCGGACTGACTCGGAGAACCGCAACGAGCACGCCCGGCAGGTCGCCCGAGAGACCACCGTGCGCCGAAAGCCCGCGTATCGAAAGGAGAGGGAGCGCGTCCGTCGGTCGAAACTCGCTCCAGACGGGGACGTTGCGGGATGGATTCAAGACCCAGTGGCGGCTACGGGGTAGCGTGAGCGACGACGAGTCCGTCGGCGACGACCGAACGAGAGAGGACGACACCCCCAGGCACGACCGCGTGCGGAGCTATCCGACGCAGGGCCCATTGAACTCGCTCCAGCACTGGACGGACGCGAAGTCACCGCTTCGCGTCGCGCTGAACTACGTCGTCGTCTGGCTCGTCCGTATCTCGCCGAGCCTGAAACTGAAGACGTGGCTGCTGCGACGCATCGGCGTCACCGTCGGCGACGGCGTCTCGTGGGGGCTGGAGGCGACGCCGGACGTGTTCTGGCCCGAGCACATCACGATACGCGACCACGCGATCATCGGGTACGACGCGACGCTGCTCTGTCACGAGTTCCTCCAGGAGGAGTACCGCGTCGGCGACGTCGTCGTCGGCGAACGCGCGATGATTGGCGCCGGCGCGGTCGTCCTCCCCGGCGTCGAGATCGGTGACGGGGCGCAGGTCGCCGCGAACTCCCTCGTCACGCGCGACGTCCCCCCGGGCGCGACCGTCGCAGGCGTTCCAGCCCAACCGATGAGCGAAGAAGACGTTCAGGAGAACTGACTGCCCGCACCAGCATACGGCCGCCGCCAGGCGGCCGTTTCCACTACCGACTCCGCGAGCATACGCCCGCCGCCAGGTGGCCGTGTCTACTTGGCCTGCGCTGGGGTGTGCGTGAACGAGAGCGGTGGTCAGCGTTCGCGGGCGACGCCCTCGCGGAGTACCTTCCGGTTCGGGACGACGTACTCCATGTCGTCGTCCTCGACGCGCGTGACGAAGAGGTCGACCTCTTGGACGACGCCCTCGCTGTCGCCGATGCGGACGCGGTCGCCGATACTGTACGGTTGCTCCAGGAGGAGGTAGACGCCTGCGGCGCCCGACGGGAGGAAGTCCCAGAGTGCTATGACGCTGAACACGACGATACCGAAGAAGTACACGAACAGGAGTACGATGAGTGCCGCCGTCGCGACGCCGAGTTGACTGAGCGAGATGAGTGCCGCGATGTAGAGCACGCTGTACTTCACGACGCGTGGGATGAACGAGACCTCGGGGAGTTTCACGCCCCGGAGGCGTTCGCTGACGACGAGTTCGGCCTTGTCCGCGACGACGAACCCGACGACGAGCACGAGCACCGCGACGAACAACTGCGGTACCATCTCGACGATGACAGCCCAGAACAGCGCCGCGTTCAGTCCGGCGACGTACACCGCGACGAGTATCGCGAACCCGTACACGAACCACGAGCTCAGCCGCGAGATGATGTCGACGGTCGACGTTCCGAGGCTCTGTGCGGTCCGCTCGAAGGACGTTCCCTCGACGGCGTCGTCGACGTCGGCCGCGTTGAGGGCTCGACGGCTGAGTTTCCCGATGAGGAACCCGACGGCGAACCCGATGGCGACGACGACGCTCGCGAGCACGAACCGGTTCGAGATCGCGTTCTCGACCCACCGGACCGCGTCACCGAGCTGTAGGAGTACCATCAGTAGTCCTCCGGATCGATCTCCAGGACGAGTTCACCACCCTTGAACGCGCGAACGAGGCCGTCGCTCTCCGAGAGGACGATGGCGGTCGCGTTCGTGTCTCGCGTCACCGCGCCCGCCGCCATGTGTCGCGTCCCCAGGCCCTTCGGGATGTCCACGCCCTCCGCGGACGGCTCCAGGTACCGGTACGCGCTCACGATCTTCCCGGAGTCCGAGATGACGAACGCACCGTCGAGTCGCGAGAACTCCTTGAGCATCACGTTCACGATGGGGTCGCCGACGTGCACGTGACTCTTCTCGAAGGGATTGTACGAGAGCGGCCGGGACTTGTTCATGACCTTCCCGGCGTCGCCGACGACGAACAGCGCGCCGACGGGCTCGCCCTTCTGGCCTTTCTTCCCGAGTTCCACGACGAGCTCGAGGACGTTCTTGATGACCGCCGCTTCGGCGCGCGAGTTCGCGAACAGGTCGTAGACGCCCGACCGAACGTCCTCGTCGGCGCGGACTCGCGAGACGGTGTCTGCGGTCCCGTCGAACACGCTGGTCGCGCACACGACCACGTCACCGCCGTCGATGAATCCCTGTTCGAGCGCGCCTTCGAGCCCGAACTTCACGCGCTGGGAGACCTCGTCGAAGTCCAATGGCAGTTCGACGAACGCGTCCGCGTCGACCGAGTTCTCGGTGGCGACGACGACGACGTCGGTCTCCTCGAGGTCGTCGAACCGCTCGAAGTACGAGCCGCTCGGCGAGAACAACACTACGGCGTCGACGTCAGCGAACAACCCGTCGAACAACTCGCCGATATCCTCCATGACGCAGACAGAATCGCCGGTGCGTCAAAAAGCCTTGTGCAGCGTCCGACGCGAGTCAGACGACTGTCACCCGCCTCCTGTCAGAACGGAAGACGTTTCGACCGACGAGCGCCTCGCGGTCAGTCGATAGCGTACACCGTCGTGGCGGAGTGGAACTGGAGCCACACCGCCCAGTAGAGCTGGCTGCCTTCGGCGGCCGACGCCAACCGCTGACCGGCGAACGGGCCGACGACGCCCACACGAGGACACGCTGGACCGGATTCGAACCGTCTGAATACGGTCGACCTCGCTTCCCCCGGTCGCTGCGACTTCCAGGGTTCAATCCGGTCGATTCGATGCCCACGGCTCACGATGTGTTCGCCGCGAGAAGTGCGCGGGACCGGATTTGAACCGGCGGACTCCTACGAGACAGCGTCCTAAGCGCTGCGCCGTTTCCTGGCTTGGCTACCCGCGCGCGGCCCGAACGTACGCCCCGAGTCGTTCAAGAACCTGTCGTCTCGGACGCGAGATTGAAGGTTGAGGCCGCCCCAGGAGGAGGTGTGTATCGAGCGAGCGACCGCGTGGACAACGAGGCGTGGATCGAGGAGCTACAGGCGGTCTGTGAGCGACTGGAGCTCGATTCGCCGGCGCGGACGACCGCCACTGACCTGTTCCTCTCCACGGCGCCCGAGTCCGACCGGTCCAAGCCCGCGGCGATCGCGGCGAGCGTGTACGCGGCGGCGCTCCTGGAGAGCGACGAGCGCTCGCAGACCGCGGTCGCGGAAGCGGCGGACGTCTCACGGTTGAGCGTCCAGCAGCGCTGGAAGGACGTCCTCGAAGAGGCAGGGTTCGAACCACCGTCCTGGTAGTTCGCTGGAGAATCGGGGGGTCAGCGTGTCGCGTCCCGGCCGTCGCGGTCGGGCGTCACGGTCCCGTGCTCGTCGATCTCGCCGTTCACGATGCGGGTCGACGAGATGACGTCACCGTCCTCGGCGATGACGTGGTCGACGACGACGATCTCGAGCGGGTCGACGCCGGCCTCCTCGCGGAGGTCGTTGATGCGTTCACCGGTATCCACGGTCTCCGGCGAGACGACGAGCGCGTCGAACCGTGGCTCGGTCGCGATGCCGGTCGGCTCGGTGAGCTCGTGGACCGTGAACTCGCGGTCGTACTCGGCCGCGAGCGGCTCGAGTTCCCGTTCCAGGTCGCGTCTCCGGTCGGCGAACGACCGGACGTACCGGTCGACGTGCCGCGTCTTCGGTGCGAGCTCGTCGCTCGTCAACCCCACCGTCACGTCCCCGAGTTCGAACGCGCGCTCGAACAGCGCACGATGCCCGTCGTGAACTGGGTCGAACGTCCCACCCAGCGCAACATTCATGCCCGAACGGTCGACCGGACGCGGCATAAAAGGATTGAATCCGGGGACCCCTGCGTCCCGCGGCGCTCGCGGCCCGCCGGACGCGTCACTCGTCGGTCGACGTCGTCGCGTCGTCGTCCGCGTCCGCCTCGTCCGCGTCCGCGTCCGCCTCGTCCGCGCCCGCATCCGGGTCGGCGTCCACGGCGTTGGACTGCACGGTGATGGTCACCGGCTCGTCCTCGGCATCGACGGGTTCGAGCGCCTCCTCCTCCTCCTCCTCCTCGTCGAGGAGCGAATCGAGGTTGAACACGGTGTTCAGTTCGTCCTGTACCTGCCCGACGACGCCCGAGACGAGTTCGCTCGGTGCGATAGCCGTGTACTCGTAGGGGTTGTTCCCGGCGCCCGAAGCGGCGCGTTTCTCGCGGTGAACCTTCTCCTCGTCGTGCAGTTCGGCCAGGGCCTCGCGGACGGTACTCGGGTACAGGCCCGTCCCTTGCGCGATCTCCTCGCTCGTGGACGCGGGATTGGCCTGCAGGAAGATGTAGATCTTCGCTCGCGTCTCCGTGTCGAGCACCCACGAGAGGAGGTCGACGATGCCGGAGTCGAAGCCGTCGACGGCCTGCTGGCGTCGCGTGGATGGTTCGTCGTCCTCAGCCGGTGTCTCCGCCTCGTCCCTGGTCATGTCCTTTCACTGAGGACACAAGCCGTGTGGGGGTAAAAACCCATTGCTCGGGGGTGTTCGCGCTCACCGACCGAGGACGAGGGACTCGCAGAGCGCGTCGAACCCTTCGGCCTCCAGGATGCGTCGTTGGCGTTCGGCGCCGCTGTCCGCGTCGAGGACGTCGCGGATGCCGGTGACGCCGAGGCGGTCGCATTCGCCGTCCACGACCTCGGCGAGCGAGACCGTACCGTCGCCATCGAGTGCGACGAACTCGGCGTCGTGGCCGTACCGGAGCGCCCGCCACTTGTTCTCGTCCAGGAGTTCGCGCCGATGCTGGTGGGGGTACCCGTCGCTGCGGTCGTCCCACGGGTCCGCGAGGTCCGCGTAGCGCTCGCGGAGGTCCACGACGAGCGCATGCACGTACTCGACGAACGCGAACACGACCGCGGGGTCAGCTTGGCCGTCGGGCGCTCGAATCTCGACGGTCCCGTGCCCGGAGTGCGGGCGGACGTCGTACCAGAGCTCTCCGCGGTCGCGGATGCTCTCGGTGTCTATCATCCGGTTCTCGAACGCGGCGAAGTCGTCGTAGCCGTCGAACGCGGTCGGCATCCCCGTGTTCGGGAGGCCCTCGAATATCTTCGCGCGAGCCGACGCCAGTCCGGTGTCGTAGCCGTCCCAGAACGGCGAGTTCGCGGCGAGTGCGAGCATCGGCGGGAGGTACCAGCGGAGTTCGTTCGCGATCCACGTCGCCGCGTCCGCGTCGTCGACGCCCACGTGCACGTGCAGTCCCGCGGTCGTGTTCCGATGCTGGGGGTACTGGATGCGGTCGAGCTGGCTGCGGTACCGGGGTTTCTCGGCGTGCTCGAGCTCCCGCCAGCGCGCACCCGGGTGGAGGCCGGCGCCCGCGACCCGGAAGCCCTGGCTCGCCGCGAACTCGACGAGCGCGTCCCGGACCGCGTGGAGGTTCTCGCGGGCGTCCCCGAGGTCCTCGCATTTCGGAGTTTGGGTCTCGATGACGGTCTTGAACAGCTCGTGGTCGAGCCGACCGGCGAGCAACTCGGGCGGGTCGCCGTCGTACACGAGGGCGTCGCTCCCCGAGACCGGACGGCCGGCCTCGTCGACGACGAAGAACTCCTCCTCGATACCGAGTGTCCCCGCGTCCTCGAACGCCTCGCGCGACCCGCGCTTGTCCATCGACGCCACGTTTGCTCGCACGTGATAAAAGGAGTACGGAGTCGGCAGGTCGCCGTGCACGACCGCGAGCCCTTTCGTGGAACTGGCCACCGGCGCGAGGCGTTCGTGCGTCGCACGGTGCCGTCAGCGCGAGGCTGCCGTGCGTCGACCGTTGCCGTCAGTGCGGTCGGGCGACGACTGCGAGGTGGTCGTCGTGGTACGGTTCGAGGCTCGCGGTCTCGAGGACCTCGTAGCCCTCGCGGAGGTCCGCGAGGACGGCGTCGAAGACGTCGCTCGGGTCGTCGGTGACGTCCTCGCTCCGGGCCTTGATGGCGAGCGCGAGCCGGCCGTCGTCGGCGAGGAATCGGCGGTTCCGGAGCGCCACGTCGGCCTGGCCGCGCGTCGCGACGTCCTGCACGAGGAGGTCGCAGTCGGCCTCGACGACGTGCGCGTACGACTCGGGTTTGCGGGCGTCGGCGAGCAGCGGGAACAACCGGTCGCGGTCGTCGGCGACCCGACAGAGGTCGCGTACTGGTCGCGGCGCGAACTCGACGGCGTACGTCGCCCCGGCGACGTCCGCGACGTGGCTCGCGGTGGTGCCGGCGGCCGCGCCGAGGTAGAGCACCGTCGCGTCCGCCGTCAGGCCAGGGTCGAGTCCGACCGCGTACGTCGCGGCGAGCTTCGAGCGCGAGGCGTCCCACGCGCGCCAGTCGCCGTCGGTCGCTTCCGGCCCGACGGGCGATCCCTGGGTGGCGAGGGTCTCGCCGTCACCGAAGTCCCGACGCGCCAGTCCCTCGGGGAGCGTCGCGTCCTCGGGCGCGGGTGCGTCCGTCATTCGCCCGCACCTCCGTCGTCACCGCCGGCGTCGTCGGGCAGTTCGTCGCCGGTGCGAGCGCGGATGGTGGCGATGCGGTCGTCGAGCTCCGCCTCGATCTCGGGTTTGGGTTCGCCGCTGTAGTGGTCGATGCGCGCCGCGATGGAGAGCTTCCCGGCGAGTGCGCGAGCCGCGGACCCGCGGTGCTCGGGGTGCGTGCCGCGGACGTACTCGTGCGTGTAGATGATGCCGTGCTTCGGCGAGGACGCGCGACCGCGGAGGTGCGCGAACAGTGCGTCCTCCGCGCCGAGCACCTGGACGGTCCCGCTCGGTTTCTTCGCGAGCGTCTCCAGGCTCCCCGCGAGCGAGACGAGTCGCGCGGCGAGCACCGGTCCGGCCATCGACGCGAGGTTCGGCGCGACCGTCGGCGCCTGCTGTTCGATGAACCCACGCAGGTCCTCGGCCTCCGCGTCCAGCTCGACGACGCGTTCGGCGAGCGAGATGGCGCGTTCCTCCGCTGGCGTCTCCGCGTCGCGCTCGGCGACCCGAGCGGCGAGGTCGACGCCGCCGCCGGAGACGTCGAAGAGCGCGCCAGCCCACTCCGCGGCGCGCTCGGCGAGTTCGTTCGCAGTGCGCGCGCAGTCGTCCATCGCACGGACCGCGTGCACGAGCTGCTGGTCGTCCGCACGCTCCCGTTCGACGGCCTCGGCGCGCGCCGCCGCGACCGTCGCCTCGTGGAGCGCGTCGTAGTACGCGTCCTCGTCGGGCGCGAACCCGGCGTCGACCGCGCGAGCCGGCCAATCAGCGGGCTCGCTCGCGGACCCGTCGCGGACCGCCACAGCCGCCCCGTCGACGTCACCGGGCTCGCAGTTCGCGAACCAGCCGTCGTCTGTCATGGCACCCACTCCTCGGGCCATCGGGTTAACGCCCCCGACTCGTCGCGCACCCGCACCGACGACCACGAGGAACCCCCGCCGCCGAGTTGCTGCATCACCAGCCGGCAGCCCCCTGCACGCGCCCGGTTCCGCCGACGCCACGCACCACGTCCTAGAACCTCCTAGAGGAGTCAAGACCCCTCGAAGGACGTTCCACACACACCCCCGGAAGGCTTATGTTCATCACCCCCTCGGGAATAGTTAGCATCGCGCGGGCTACAGCCCGCACGACTCTCCCCCCATGGACAGCACGAACGACGGAGCGACGAACGCCGACCCGCCCGAGATAGCGAACAGATTCTGCGCACGCGACGCCGACGACGGCAGCGTAGAAATCTACGACGAGGAGAACGCCGACGCGTGGATCCGCTCCGACTACACACTCGAACTCGGGCGACCCTCGTAGCCACGAACCGACGCGGGCCGCTGGGTGGCGACCCGTCTCGTTCTCACCACGACGCCGGCAACAGCACGTAGCGGAGCGTGAACAGCGAACCTGACTGCACGACGACCAGCGGCTCGCCCGCCCCCGTCTGCACGACCACGTCGCCGTCGAGCGCCCGTGCAAGTGCCGCCAGTTCCGCGCTATACCGGTTCGCGACGTCCGGCCCGGAGACCTCGCCGTCGAGCGTCGCCGTGGCGTGCGCGAGCGACAGCTCGCTCCCCACGTCCAGCACGAACTCGCCGTCGTCGACGACGAACGGATACCCGTCGACGGTCTCCGCGAGGTCGACCGCGTCCGCGAGCCGCTCCAGCGCCCCAGCGTCCGTCTCCACGCGCGTCGGCGCGACCGAGCCATCCTCCAGCCGGAACCGGTCCTCGTCGTCGAACCGCGACGGCAGCTCCGTCGTCACCGTCCCGAGGACCTCCGGCCCGTGCCGACACGCCACCTGCACGGTCTCCTCGCTCGTCCGCAACTCGAGGGTCCCCGCGAACGCATCCTCGGGGTCACCGAGCAGGACGACGTCCACTTGCTCCGCCGCCAACCACTCCAACCACCCGAGCGCCGCATCGATATCGAAGATCGCGACCGCCGGACCATCGATGTGGACCGTCACGTCGTCGAACGCCTCGTGCGCGACCGTACAGTACGCCGCCATCGACGTGTCCCGCTTCCCCGCCGGCGTCTCCACGCGCTCCCCAGTCACGCGAACCAGCATCTCGTCGTAGTACACCCCATCGTCGGTCCCGAGCGCCGCCAGATCCACCATCTGCCGCAACCCCGACCGACTCGCTGACAACGTCGCCAACGGCTCCCGCGTCATACACCAACGCACCGAGTCCGTCGACAAAAACGAATCGCCTCACCGACAACCACCCCATACATCCCACCAGCAAGAAGCGACCAGGCCGCTACACCCAGACGCTCGCGCAATCAGACACCCCAGAACAGAAACAGCAACCTCGCGGCCGTCATATGCTCGTGCGGGCAGAAGAGGTAGAAACGGCGGCGTCGCGGCCGCCGTACGCTCGTGCGGGCAGTCTCTCCCAGAACAGAAACGGCGGCGTCGCGGCCGCCGTACGCTCGTGCGGGCAGTCTTCTCCCAGAACAGAAACGGCGACCTGGCGGCCGCCGTATGCTCGTCCGGGCAGGTTACTCGAACTTCTCGAACGGCTGCTCGCAGCTGTTACAGTAGTGCATCGACCGGCAGAGCGACGGTCCTTTCGGGTGTTCGCGCTCGGTCTCGGTCGAGCCACAGTACGGGCACTCCGCGCCCTCCATGTCGCCGCTCGTCTGGACGGATGGGTCGAGTCGTCGACTCATGCTAGACGCTCAGGCCGAAGTCGTTCAGGTCGGCCTTGCCCTGTTCGGTCACCATCTCGAGGCCCCACGGCGGGTTCCACACGAGGCGGAGCGACACGTCCTCGACGCCGTCGACGTCCGCGACCGCATCCTCGACGTCGCTCATCAGCATCTCGCGAGCGGGACACCCCGAGTACGTGAGCGTCATGTCGACCTCCGCGTGCCCGTCCTCGACGGTCACGCCGTACAGCAGGCCGAGGTCGACGATGCTCACGGGCATCTCGGGGTCCTCGATCGCGTAGAGGGCGTCCCAGACCGCGCGCTCGACGCCCTCGGCGTCGGCGCCCGTCGCCGGGAGCTCCTCCGTGTTCGGCGCGTCGACGTACTCGTACTCGGTGTACGCACACGCCGTCGCAGCGGGTTCGTCGCAGTCGTCTGGTGATGCGTCGACGTCCTTCGGGACGTCGCTTGGGTCGTAGGGTACGTCGCTATCCATCGTGTGGTATCTCTCTCAGTTTGTGACGAGACCTCAGGCCTCGTCGGGGTCTTTCATGATGCGGTTCGCCTCGTGGCGGTCGAGCTTCTGGTACGTGTGCGTGAACTCCTCCTGGAGGTCGAACCACGCGTCCGTATGGGACTGGTCGCGGCCGACGTGCTCGGGGAGGTCGAACTCGCTGTGGTGGACGTCGTACTGCTCGGGGAGTTCCGCGTCGTCCACGCTGACGCCGAGGTCCTCGAAGAACGGGACGACGACGTCCAGCCACTCCTCGCGCATGACGTCGAGCGGGTCCGACCGCAGGCCGAGTTCGTCGATCCGGTCCTCGACGTCCTCGTCGGTCGGCGCGAACAACGTGAGCGCGTACGGGAACAACCGGTCGAACGCGGTCTGGAGTCGCTCGAGGCCTTGCTTCTCCTCGGCGAGCCGGCTCATCCAGTTCTCCGCGTGCTCGCGGTGGTAATCCTCTTCCTGGATGATCTTCTGGATGCGGTCGCGGATACGCGGGTACGACGACTCCTCGAGGGCCTCCAGTCGGATGTACTCCGCCTGGTCGTAAAGGTACGATCGGACGATAGCGTCCGCCCAGTCGCCCTCCGCGAACGGCTGCTCGACGAGCGTGCTGTGACGCCACTCGCTCGGGTCGCGCTCCCAGACGAGCTCGCTCTCGGTGTACCCGAAGTCCTCGAGCAGGTCGTACCAGAGGCGAGCGTGCCCGAGTTCGTCCTGCGCGATGTTCGCGAGCGCCAGGTCCGATTCGAGCGTCGGCGACCGCACCTGCCACTCCGTGTACCGCTCCGCGACGACGAACTCGTCGTCAGCGAGCCGATAGAGGAGGTGCTCGACGGCCTCCTGCTGCTCGTCGGTCAACTCGTCGGGCGCCGGCAGCGACTCTTTGACCGCCATCAGTCACCACCCTGCGCTTCCTGCTTCTCCTGCTGGACCTTCCGGCGACGGTCGGCCTCGGCCTGCTCGTCCGTCGACTCCTCGACCTCCGACGCGGCGGCCTCGAAGTCGTAGGTGACCGCCCACCGGTAGGACTTGTCGGTCGTCCCACCGAACTTCGCGTCCTCGGTGTCGACCTCGCCGATCTCGTCCTTCGGCGCGACCCACAGGCTGTTCGTCGGCTTCCGTCGCGCGTGCTGGACCTCCGCGAACATGAGCGCCATCTCGCGGTCAGGCGCGTGCACGTTCCCGCAGTGCTCGTGGTAGTCGCCAGCGTTCTCCTGGCGGAATACTTCCCAGATCATGGCTGTATCAGTCCGCCGCCTGCTGTTGCGTAGACCCGAACTCTCGGGCCTCGTGCTCGTCGAGGACCTCGCGGACCCAGTCGACGGCCTCTTGGGCCTTCTGGCGGCCGTTTATCTGCTGGTGGCTGCCGTCGTAGTCGTTCTTCGCGATGGTGAAGAACTCGTCCCAGTCGAGGTCCTCCTCGACGACCTCGTACGTCCCGTCGTCGTTCTTCCGGATGCGCGGTTCGTCGGGGATCTCGAGCCCGTACTTCTCGGCCTTCGGGATGTACGCGTTCAGGAACGCGGTCCGGAGTTCGTCGTTCCCCATCTGCTTGAGGCCGACCTCGCTCGCGAACCCGTGGTGCGTGGACTTGTCGTTCGTCGGCCCGAAGAACTGGATGATGCGCGGCCACCAGACCTCGAAGGCCTCCTGGGTCATCTCCTGTTCCTTCTTCGAGCCCGTCATGAGCTCGTGGAGGATGGCTTCGCCGTGCTTGACGTGGAAGCCCTCCTCGAAGCAGACCTTGTCCATCGCGTGGGCGTACGGCTCCCAGCTGGTGCGCTTGAGTGTCGCCTGCCGGCGCATCGCGGCGCCGTCGACGAAGAACGCGATCATCGGCGTCTCGACCCAGCTCTCCATCGGGTAGTGGAAGCAGTTCAGGAACTTCCCTTCGCCGTTGGCGAGCTCGTCGAGCATCTCGTCGCGCGTCTTCAGGCCGAGGGATTCGGCCGCTCGGTAGAGGAGCTGGCCGTGCCCGATCTCGTCCTGGACCTTCGCGCTGCAGGCGAGCTTCCGGTCGAGGCTGGGCGCTTCGCGGATGAAGGGGCGTTCGAGGTACGCGCCCATGATCTCGGAGTTCGCGTGGAACTGGATCATGCGGGTCGCGGCTTTCCGGTACTCCTCTGGCAGGTCGTCCTTGGGGCTGAACTCGCGCGGGCCCGCTCGACGTTTGACCTCCTCGATGTCCATAATGGTTCATCATCACCTAGCACGTCCAGGGACAAACGAGTACACCACCACATGTGCGGGCCTTAAGTACCCGTGGGTGGTAGTGGCTGTCGTGATGGTCGCGTGATAGAGGAGTGCCTGGTCGTCGAATTCCGCGTCACCGGCGACGACTGCCCGCTCGCCGCCGCGACGCGCGAGACGGAGACGACCGTCGAAGCGAACCCGCCACAGTTGCGCCAGGACGGCAACGTGCTCCTGCAGTGCTCGACGAGCGCGAGCGACGCGGACGCGCTCGCGGACGTCCTCGACACCGACGACCGCCTCCGGTACCTGCACGCGGCCCGGGTCGGTGAACGCGTCAACTTCCGGTGTCTCTCGAAGCATCCCTGCGTCGTCCAGCGGCTCACCGACGCCGGGTTCATGGTGGAGTCGCTGCGGTACGACGAGGGCGAGGAGCGCTATACGGGCGCAGTCGTCGGCCGCGACGTCCTCGACGGCGTGATGGCGGCCGCGGGCGAGACGGTCGGCGTCACGCTCCAGCGCATCTACCCGCTCGGGTCCGAGGACGATCAGGCCGTCGCGGAACGCTGGCCGTTCACGACCGCACAGGAGGAGGCGATGCGGACGGCGTACGACCTCGGGTACTTCGAGGTTCCCCGTCGCGTGGACGCAGGCGAGGTCGCCGACGCGCTCGGCGTCAGCAAGTCCGCGTTCCTCGAACGACTCCGTCGCGGACAGGCCGCGGTGTTCGACCAGCTGTTCGGCTGACACCGACCCGACACCGCGTCGGTCGTCCGCGTGCTGGCCGTCCACGTCACCGCGTCGGTCGTCCGCGTGCTGGCCGTCCACGTCACCGCGTCAGCCGTCCGCGTGCTGGCCGTCCACGTCGCCGCCTTCGCCGTAGGCATCGCGGTTGCGGTCCGCGTCGATGTCCACGACGAACCGTGCACCGCCCGTATCGCTCTCGGTTGCACGAACGGCCCAGTCGTGTGCGTTCGCGATGGTCTCGACGATGGCGAGTCCGAACCCGGTCCCGTCCTCTCGGGACGTGACGCCGGAATCGAAGATGGAGTCGCGTTCGGCCGGCGGGATGCCGTCGCCGTCGTCACTCACGGCGAACGCCACGACTGGACGGTCCTCGGGCGCGTGCACGTCGTCGCCGTCGGCTTCGTCTCCGTACTCGACGTCGACGGTCACCGCGACGTCGCGGCCGCCGTGTCCGGGTGCGTTCCCGGACGCGCTCCGGGAGCAGGGAGAGCCGTGCTCGACGCTGTTCCGGAACAGGTTCTCGAGGAGTCGCTGGAGCCGCGACCGGTCGGCCTGGATGATCGCGCCCGTGCTGGCCTCGAGCGTCGACGCTTCGGTCGCGACCGAATCCCAGGCGTCCTCGACGACCGCATCGAGCGACACCGTCGTCACGCCGTCGACCGAATCGCCTTCGCGAGCCAACGCGAGCGCGTCGTCGATGATCCGCTCCATGCGGTCGTGCGCGGACGCGACCTCGTCGAGCGCGTCCAGGTCGCCGTCGCGCGCCATCTCCAGATAGCCGTTCCCGACCGTCAGCGGGTTCCGGAGGTCGTGACTGACGACGCTCGCGAACTCGTCCAGCCGCTCGTTCGTGCGTTCGAGTTCCCGCTCGCGGCGGTTCCGGTCGGTGACGTCCCGCGAGTTCAGGACGACGCCATCGACGACCGGGTCGTGCACGAGGTTCGACGCGAACGTCTCGAAGACGCGATACGAGCCGTCGGCGTGCCGGATGCGGTACTCGACGCGCGTCTCGTAGCCGGGGTTGTCGACGCCGTCGCGGAACTCCGCGACGATGCGGTCGCGTTCGTCCGGATGCAGGCGCTCGCGACCGGCGCGCCCGACCCACTCGTCCTGGTCGTACCCGAGGAGCGACTCGATGGCGGGACTGTCGTACTTGATCGTGCCGTCCGCGTCGAGGACGGTTATCATGTCCGAGGAGTTCTCGATGAGCCGCTGGTAGCGTTCCTCGACGCGACGACGTTCGGTGACGTCCCGGAGGAGAACGAGTCGCGTCCCCCTCTCGTCGTTCGAGAGCGACTGCACGTTCACGTCGAAGTGCTTCGTGACGTCGTCGGACTCGACCGTCACCTCGTCCGGCGTCTGGACGGCGGGCGAGACGGCGGGTTCGAGGAACGGGAACGCGTTCGTCACGTCCTTGCCGACGACTTCGGCGGCCGCCGGCGTGCCGAGCGTGGCGACGGCGGGGTTCGCGTCGACGATGCGGTCGGTGTCGTCGACGACGACGACCGCGTCCTGCATGTCCTCGATGACGGTGTCGCGAGCGACCGGCGAGATACGGAGCAGGTCGTGCCGGGAGACCGCGTACCAGAGCGGGAAGACGGCGAGCCCGAACCCGACGACGGTGAGGTCGACGTTGTTCTGCGGGCCCCGCCCGAGGAACCAGACGACGTTCGTGAGGAACGGGAGGGTGACGCCGACGACGACGGCGAGCGATTGCGCGCGGAAGAGGCTCTCCGACCGGACCGCCGACCGGACGAGGAGGCTGATGGACGCGAGGATGACGAGGTAGGAGACGACGACGTGCGCGCGAGCGGCCGGCCCGAGTGACCGTTCGAGTTGGACGACGCCCGCGACGGTCTGGGTGTCGACGGCGACGACGTAGAGCTGGTGGTGTCGCGGGCTCGTGAGGAGTAACGCGAGGACGACGAACGCTTCGGCGACGAGCGGGCCGACCGTCCACCGGTTCACCCAGCGGTCGTTGTCGGTGTACGCCAGCGCGAACGCGAGTAATCCCAGGGTGCCGCCGGCAGCACCGACGTACTGGACGGCGAGGAACGCTCGCTTCGCGGCGAGCGTCGTCGCGCTGAGCTGGAGGACGTCACCGAACCCCCAGACGGCGATGGAGAGCGTCAGGAGGACGAAGCTGCGGACGACCAGCAGGTCGAGTTTCCGTCGCCGGATCGTGACGATGTACGCGAACAGCGCGAACGAGAGCGTCGCGGAGACGGCGGTCGGGGTGACGTACGGCGTGAACTGCCAGGCCATGTCGACGGTTCTAGCTACAGACCGCTCTGCGCGTGCTTTAGTGTGATGGGCACGAGGGCGGCCAGCGCCGACGGTACTGGCCGATGTCTCCGTCTCCGGAGGTGGTTCGTCCTGGAACCGTCCGGGTTTCCGGCGGCCACCGGACCGCCGGTGCCGTTATCCGGTCTTGTACACGCCGCGAGCGTCGGCGACGAGGGTGTCGTCGGCGGCGGCGTACACTTCGACGTCGACGGTGCCGACGTCGCCGCCGACGCGGACGACGTCGGCTTCCGCGCGGAGGTCGCCGGTGCCGGCGTCTAGGTAGTCGATGCGCATGTCGATGGTGGGGACGGGCTGGTCGACCTCGGAGACGAGCGCGGCGCCGCCGACGGTGTCGGCGAGCGTGAACGTCACGCCGCCGTGAGCCATGAGGCGGTCGGCGTTCCACGACAGGTCCTCGCGCATCTCCAGGTAGCCTTCCGCGTGGCCGGCTTCGGCTTCGGTCACTTCCACGCCGAGCAGGTCGGCGAACGGCATCTCCTCGAAGAACGCTTCGATGTCCATACCGGGTCTGCGACGGGTGGCGAGATAAAACGTGGTGGGTCGACGCGAGCGTGGTGAGTAGACGCGGGGGCGGGTTTATCGGGTCGCGGGGTCGGCTGTCGCGGCCCCGTCACCGAACCGGTCGACGAGCGCGACGACGGCGTACACGAACGGCGTGTCGACGAGCGCGACGAGGAGCTTGAAGACGTACTGGCCGACGATGAGCGAGAGGATGACGTTCGTCGGCGTGCTCCCACCGGTGCCGAGGACGGCGGGCGCGAGGGAGAACGCGACCGACACGAAGATGACGGTGTCGAGGAACTGGCTGGTCGCGGTCGACCCGATGTTGCGCAGCCAGAGCTTCTCGCCGTCGGTGTACTCGCGGATGCGGTGGAAGACGAGGACGTCCCAGTTCTGGCTGACGACGTACGCGAGCAGCGACCCGAGGACGATGTTCGTGCTCGCCCCGAGGACGGTCGCGAACGTCGACGGGTCGATGGGCTGGTCGGGGAGGGCGGGTGCGGCGATGGTCGACCAGACGAGCAGCAGGACGACGAAGTTCATCGCGAACCCGACGTTCACCATCACGGTCGCCGCGCGACGCCCGTACAGTTCGGCGTAGCAGTCGCTCGCGAAGAACGTGAGAGCGTACGCGAGCGCCGCGCCGGGGAGGACCAGCGCGCCGCCGGCGAGCGGGAGCTCGAAGGGGAGGCCGAACATGAGGAGTTTGCTTGCGGTGAGCTGTGCGGTCGCGAGTGCCGTGACGAAGAGTCCGATGAGCGCGACCTGCCCGATGGCGGCCGCATCCCCGGCGCGAGGCGCCCGTGCTGTCATGTCGGATAGCCGTGCGCTCGGGAAGCTTTTCAGGGTTTCTATCCGCTGCGGCGAAATCCGGTGAGAGCGACCGGGCGGTTCATCGAGTCGCACCGAAGGAACCCTCGGTGGTGACCTGGGTCTTCCTCGAAGGCTACTGGCGTGCTCCGAGCGCGGGGGTCGGGACGACGAACCGTCCGGTAGCGACCCCCGAACAATTAAGCACCAATGGAGAGTTCAACGAGGTATGCGAGTAGAGGACGAAGACGGCGTGCGCACGATAACGTTCGACCGGCCGGGGATGATGAACGCGATGGACATCGAGGTCGCCGAGGAGCTCGCCGACGCGGTCGACGAGACGACCGTCGAGGAGCACGACGCGGTCGTCATCACGGGCGACGACCCGGCGTTCTCCGCGGGCGGGGACATCCAGGCGATGAAACAGCGCGAGGAGGGGCCCCACGAGGCCTACGAGCGCGTCGCGGAGTCGTTCAATCGCGCGGCGGCGACGATCATGCAGTCGCCGGTGCCGGTCGTGGCGAAGGTCAACGGCGACTGCGTCGGCGCTGGCCTCGCGATCGTCGCGGCCGCTGACTTCGCGTACACGGTCCCGGACGCGACGTTCTCGTGTGCGTTCATCCGGATCGGGCTCATCCCGGACACGGGCGCGACGTTCACGCTCCCGAAGCTCCTCGGGCTCCGGACCGCGAAGCGGTTGACGATGACCGGCGAGTTCTTCGACGGCGAGGAGGCCGAACGCATCGACCTCGTGAACGAGGCGGTCGACCCCGAGGACCTCGACGAGGCCGTCGACGCCATCTGCGGGAAGCTCGGTCGCCGGCCGACGCGCACGGTCGGGATGACGAAGCAGGCGATCCACGAGAACCTCGACAACGACTGGCGGAAGGCGCTGGACTACGAGAACCACATGCAGGTGCAGGCGTACATGATGGACGAGCACGAGGAGGGCGTGGACGCGTTCCTCGAGGGCCGCGACCCCGAGTGGGACTGAATCGGACCCGATTCCTGCGCGCTCGTGTCGTCAGTCCGCGTCGGCGAGGAACCGTCGGATGGCGCCGTCGAACGCCGCGGGGTGCTCGATGACCGCGTCGTGACCGACGCCGTCAAGGAGCGCGAGCCGGCCGTCGGGGAGGCGACGCGTGGCGTCGCGGAACCCGTCCTCGTCGAAGAACGGGTCGGCGGTGCCGCCGACGACGAGCGTCGGCACGGGCACGTCGTGGAGCGCGTCCCGGCCGTCGTGCGCGAGACTGGCGTCGACGGACGCCGTGAAGTCGCTCGGATGCCGGGGGGTCGCGACGAGGTCGTACCCCGCGCTCCCGGCCTGCATCACCCTGGCACGTAATCCGGTGGCGACGAGTCCGTACGCGTCCCGGTATATCGGTCCCCAGCGTTCCTGCCTGGCGAGCGCACGCCACCGCTGGAGGCGCGTCTCGCCCGCGGTCGACAGTTCGGTACCGGCGAGGCCGAGTATCGCGCGGTCGACGCGGTCCGGGCGGTCCGCGGCGATGTGCTGGACGACGAACCCGCCGAGGGACAGCCCCAGGAGGTCGACGGCCTCGACGCCCTCCGCGGTCGCGAGCGCGTCGAGCGCCGTCGCGTAGTGCCCCGCCATCTCGCGGGTCGTCCGCGCCCCGGCGAGCCCCGGCGGTCGGGACAGCATGTAGACCGTGCGGGCGTCCCGGTATCGACGCAGGTAGAGCGCCATGAGGCCCGCGAACCAGCGGGCGTCGCCGACTCGCTTCAGCGGGTCGTTCAACCCGGGAACGACGACGAGGACGCCGTCGGCGTCGCCGCCACCCTGGACGCGAACGTACGAATGGCCGTGTATCGACCCGGTGGCGACGACTCCCATCACGCTCCCGGTAGCGAGCGCACGGAGAAAAGGCGGTCGACTTCCCCGCGTCCACGACCGGTCGACGACGACGCCGTCCACACGGGGTCGCGACGACACGGTCCGCGCGGGGTCGCGAGCGAGCTAGCCCTGGCCGACCATCGACTCCTCGCCGTCCCACTCGCGCTGCCGGAGCTCGTACTTCTGGACCTTCCCGGTCGCGGTCTCGGGGAGTTCCTCGACGAACTCGACGCGCGTGATGCGTTTGAAGCTCGCGACGCGGTCGGCGACGAAGTCCTTCAGGCCGTCCGCGTCCACGCTCGCGTCCGCGGCGAGCACCACGAACGCCTTCGGCGTCTCACCCCACCGATCGCTCGGCGCGGGGATGACCGCGGCCTTCGACACCTCGGGGTGCTCGTAGAGGACGTCCTCGAGTTCGATGGTGGAGATGTTCTCGCCGCCGGAGATGATGATGTCCTTCTTGCGGTCCTGGATGGCGACGAACCCGTTCTCGTCCCACGTCGCGAGGTCGCCCATGTGGTAGTAGCCTTCGCGGCGTTCGCTGAACGCCTCCTCGGTCGCCTCCGGCTTGTTCCAGTACTTCTCCATCACCTGGTTGCCGCGGACGACGATCTCGCCGATCGTGGAGCCGTCCCGGGGGACGTCCTCGCCGTCCTCGTCGACGACGCGGACCTCGGTGCCGAGGTACCCGATGCCCTGGCGTTTCATGAGGCCGAACCGCTCGTCGTCGGACTTCCCCTCGAAGTGCCGGGGCGTGTGCGAGGTCGTGATGAGCGGGCCGGTCTCGGTCGCGCCGTAGACGTGCATGAGCGTCCACTCGAACTCGCCTTCGACGGTCCGGAGCGTCGACTCGGGCGGGGCGGCACCGGCGGTGGCGGCACGAACGTCGTTCGCGCCCGTGGTCTGGACGTCGCCGTCCTGCTGGTCGTAGTAGTCCATGAGCATGTTCAGGACCGTGGGGGCGGCGCAGAGGTAGGAGACGTCCTCGGTCTGGATGGCGTCGAAGACGTCGGGGGCGTCGACGCCGCGCGTGCAGACGTGGGTCGCGCCGTTGCCCGTGATGGAGTAGATGTGCCCCCAGCCGTTGACGTGGAACATCGGGAGCGTCCACAGGTAGACGTCGTCGTCGCTGATCTCCTGGTGCGCGGTGACGAGGTACGAGTGAAGGGTTTCGGCGCGGTGCGTGCGGCAGACGCCCTTCGGGTCGCCCGTCGTCCCGGACGTGTAGTTTATCGTGACGACGTCGTCCTCCGTCATCTCGGGACGCTCGTAGTCGGCGCCGGCGGCGTCCAGTTCCGTCTCGACGTCGCGCCAGTCGCCGTCGACGGCGTCCGGGTCGTCCGTCACGAACAGGTCGGTCGGGACGTCGTCGCGGACGGCCTGTATCTTCTCGGCGTACTCGTGATCCGCGTAGACGACGTCGACGCCGGCGTCCTCGAGGATGTACGCGTAGTCCGCGGGGGTGAGTCGGTAGTTCAGCGGCGTGTGGACGGCGCCAACCTGCATGATTCCGTACGCGGCCTCGAGCTGGTAGTGGGTGTTCGGGTCGAGGACGGCGACGCGGTCGCCCTTCGCGACCCCCTCGGACTGGAGGAACGCGGAGAACGCGTCGGCGCGCGCGCCGAACTCTCGGTACGTGTAGCGGTCGCCCGTCGTCGCAACGATGGCTGTCTCGTCGGCGTAGTGCCGGCGAGCCCGGTCGAGGAAGTCGGTGACCAGTAGCGGCTTGTGCATCAACGATGGTTACGTTCAGGCCCGTTCAATAACCCCGGTTTGATTCAATAGTTACCGGAATGCGGAACCGAGTGAACCACGCGACCGAACGCTGGTCGGTGCACGTGCCGTACTACGACGGCGTTCGACGTCCTGCGTCACCGCTCGACGTGCTTCGTCGGCGTTCGACGTGCTTCGTCGGCGTTCGACGTCCTTCGTCGGCGTTCATGCGTCAGTGCGCGTACTCGACGACGCCGAGCCACGCCTCGAGCGCGGGATGGTCGAACCACGCGACGGCGTCCTCGCCCCACCGCGTCGGGTCCCCGATCGCGAACGCGTCTCGCGCGGCCGCCAGGTCGGTCGTCTCCACGAGGACGGCACACGGCGCGGGCCCGTACGCCGCGAGTCGTTCGGTGAGCCGCTGGGCGTCCGGTTCGGCGAGCGCGACGCCCGCCCCGGCGAACCGATGGACGGTCGCGCCGAACGTCTCCGGGTCGACGACTTCGGGGCGAGGGACGCCGAACAGGCGGTCGAACGTCTCCGTCGACCGACTCGCGTCGTCCGCGAGCACGACGACCTCGGAGATACCGCGAAGGGGCCCGCCGGCGAGTTCGGGGTCGGGCGTGATGCGGTATCGTCGCGGGGTCCGGTCCTCGATGAGGAACGGGAGCGTCGCCCCGAGTGCGTCCCCGAGAACGGCGGTCTCCCACTCGACTGAGACGCCGTCCGGACGTTCCCGGCCGTCGCGGTCCGGACCCGCGACGCGGACGCCGGCGTCCAGTGCACGCGAGAGCGCGCGTCGAACGTCGTCGACCGCGACGCACCACGCCGCCGGCCCCGCGTCGCCCGCGATGAACGACGGCCAGCGCGCGGGCGTCGCCTCGCCCGTGTTCGTGATGAGTTCCAGGTACGTGCCGTCGGGGAACGCGACGAGACTCATCTCGGTCGTCCCGTCGGCGTGCTCGCCGCCGTCGGTCGTCGGCAGTCCGACGGCGTCACACGCGCTCTCGCCCGCCGTCCGGTCCGCCCAGGCGCTCGCGACGTGGTCGATGCGGATGTCCATAGCTGGTACGCGCACGGCACCGAGAAAAGGGTCGCGGCGGTCTCGTGAAGCGAACCGGCGCCCTCAGAGCCCGAGGAACTCCTCGGCGTTCTCCCAGAGGAGCTTGCGCTGGACCTCCTCGCTGTACTCGAGGTTCGCGAACTGCTCCATCCACTTCTGGGGGTCGAGCATCGGGTAGTCCGTGCCGAACATCACCTTGTCCTTGAGGACGGTCTTCGCGTAGTGCAGGACCTGGTCGTCGATGTACTTCGGCATCCATCCCGAGAGGTCCATGTAGACGTTGCCCTTCTGCTGGCAGATGGCGAGTTGCTCCTTCTCCCAGGGGAACGCGGGGTGTGCAATCAGCATCTGGAGGTCGGGGTGCTCGGCGGCGACGTCGTCGAGCAGCATCGGGTTCCCGTACTTGATCTTCAGGCCGCGGCCACCGGGCGCGCACGCGCCGAGCGTCGAGTTCCCGCCGTGGAAGACGCAGGGGACGCCGAGGTCCTCGATGGTGTTCCAGAGTTCCTCGTGCTCGGGGTCGCTCGGGTCGAACCCCTGCGCGATCTGCTGGAACTTGAACCCGGAGAGGTCGAGGTCCTCGACGCACCGGATCGCCTCCTCGACGCAGTCGTCCTTGAGGGGGTCGACGCTCCCGAATCCGACGAAGAACCCGTCGTGTTCGTCCCGGACCTCGGCGACGTAGTCGTTCGGCACCGGCGGGTTCCCCGTGTTCGTCTCCGCGTCCCAGCCGAGCAGGACCGCTTTCGCGATACCGGCGCGCTCGTACTCCTCGCGCATCTGCTCGTAGTCGTTGGGCACCATCTCCTTCCCGAAGCGCTCGGCGGCGTCCTGCATCATCTCGCCGCCGGCGGTGAACAGGAACTCCTCGGTCGGCTGGTGGGCGTGCGTGTCGATGGCCCGCGGTTCGTCCGCGAGCACGTCCGGGAGACTCATATGTGCCCCTGGTACTGCCACTCGCAAAAACGTACCCCATCGCGCGAGCCCGCGGCCGACGCTTCCGCGACGGCAATCGCGTCGCCGGCCGTCTCACCCTGCGGCCGACGCCGACCGCGGCCGCAGGGAACCCGAGCGCGGAGCGAACCGCCCGCGGTGGGGCGCCATCGCGGCCGGTCAGTCCGACCCGTCCACGTCGGTCGTCGCCGCGTCCTCGTCGCTCTCGGCGGCCGCCTCGGCCGATTCGAGCGAGCGTGTGGCGGCGGACAGCAAGATTTCGACGACGAGGAACGCGCCGACCGCAGCCCAGAACTCGCCGAGGAAGGCGCTCGTGCCGACGTGCGCGACGAGGAGGACGACGAGCGCGGCGACGCACGCGCCGACCGCCCACGCGACGCCGTGCCAGCGCGATTCGTGCTCGGGCCAGGACCGCGAGTACGTCCGCGGCACCGACACGCCGAGGACGAACATCGTCAGGAAGCCAAGCGAGTCGTTCGCGGCGAGGTCCGTGACGAGGTAGCCCGTGGGGATGGCGACGGCGATGGCAGTGACGACGACGGCGAATCGCGTCGAGGAGAGGTACGACCGAACGTCCATGCGCCGTAGTCCCAGCCCAGGACGCAAAACGCTTCGCACTCGCCGCGCTCGTGCTTCGAGGCGCGTCCCGCGTCAGAGGCCGACCGCGTAGAGGACGCTCGCAGCCACGACGATGGCGCCGCCGACCATCGCAGGGAGCCCGTACCGGCTCTTGCTCAGCAACTCGTCCTCGCTGCGCGTCGAGAGGATGAACTCGTCGTCGCCCGCGGGCGTCACGACCGCGTCCTCGGGCCGGAGCCGTCGGTCCGGGTGCGCGTCGCCGTCCTTCGGTTCGACCGTCCCGAGGAGGTAGACGCTGTCGCCGGGCTGGACGACGCCCTCCTTGTACTTGCGTTCGCCGTGCGCGTTCCCGAAGTCGATGGCGTTGAATATCGACCCGGTCTGCTCGTCGATGCCGGGAGCCCGACGCTCGAACTCCTCGACGCGCGCCGGCGTCGGGTCGTCGGGCTCGAGTTGGTGTTCGACGGGGAGATGCTGGAAGTCGACGGTGACGCCGTCGACGGCGACGCTGTCGTCCAGCCCGTCGAGCGAGATGTTCGACGTCCAGTTGCTCGCGTCCGCGTTCGACCCGGGGCGAACGAGTATCTCCGCGCTCCCGTCGTCGACGAGGAACGGGACGGAGTCGTATCCTTCCGCGATCTCGTGCCACGAGCTGTTGTCACCGCCCTCCTCCCATTCGTCGACCTCCCAGCCGGCGGCGACGCAGCGTTCGCCTGAGAGCGGCGCCTCCATGGTCCCGGCGTCGTCCCCGGTCGCGACGACCTCGCCCTTGAGTTCGACGAGGCCGGGTTCGTCGACGTCCAGGACGCGCGAGGTCGGCGTTCCCGAGATCGCCTGATGGTACGCGCGTCGGCGGTAGCCCCACACGGTCGCGAGGCCGCCGACGACGAGTCCGACGAGACTGAACAGTACCGACATACGCAACACTCGTCGTCATGCTGACAAAAATCCATTGGGTTGTGCTCGTGCGACGACGGCGACGCTCGGGGCGAGTCGGGGCTATCGCCGGGATCGACGCTCAGGGCTAGTCGGGGCTATCGCCGGGATCGACGCTCAGGGCTAGTCGGGGCTATCGCCGGAATCGACGCTCAGGGCGATTCGGGGTCGTCCTCGTACGCGGCGCGTTTCTTGAACATGAACTTCATGTCGCCCTCGAGGAGGACTTCGTCGTCCTGGTTCCACGTGGTACCGTCGATGACGACGAGGCCGGCGTCCTCGCGGCTCTCGAAGTCCTGCTTGTCCGTCACTTCGAACTCGGCGTTGATGGTGTCGCCGATGGTGAGCGGGTTCGGGACGTCCATGTAGTTCATGCCGAGGAACGCGATGACGGTGCGCTCGACGAACCCGCACCGCTGGACCATGCCGGTGGTGAGGATGAACGTCATCGGGCCGTGCCCGATGCGTTCGCCGAACGGGCCGTCCTCGCTGTACTCCGCGTTCGTGTGGAGTTCCGTCCAGTCGTCCGCGAACATCGAATGGAAGACGAAGTCCGACTCGGTGACGGTGCGTCCGGCGCTCTCGAACGTCTTCCCGACCTCCATGTCCTCGAAGTAGTGGGGTTCGTAGCTGTAAGCCATACCCCGCCTTCGCAGGGTGTCAGTAAAAACGATGGTGGTCGATTTCACCCCCTGAGGGCGGGAACGACCGGCCCGGTGTCGTCGCGACGCTACCGGTCGACGTCCTCGCGGTCGTCGCCGGTCGCGTCCTCCGTCTCCACGTGCGAGTCGTGGGCCTCGTGCGAGTCGTGGGCCTCGCGGCGGTCAGCGGACGGCGTCGTGTCGAACCGACGGTCGTCGCGGCCGGCGAGTTCCGCGCCGAGCCACCCGCCGAGTGCGGCGAGCGCGACGTGGTAGACGACGGCGACGACGACGACGAACACGACGACGACCCACGCGAACACCGGCAGGCCGAGCGCGACGCCGGGGCCGCCACCGTTCGACGCGACCAGGCCGACCCAGCCGACGGTGAACAGCGACCCGACGAGCCCGATGACGAGGAGGGCAGGTATCGCCGCGAGCAGGCCAGCGAGCGCGCCGACGCGGACGCCGCGTCGCGAGACCGACCGCGTCCCGTCGCGTTCCCCGGCTTCGAGGTAGCCCGAGAGCGCGCCACCGACGACGGGGACGAACGGGATCCAGCTGAAGACGACCATGACGACCGCACCGAGGAGGGCGTTGACGAACCCGCTGCGAGAGCGACCGGTATCGGAGGTGGTGGAGTACTCGTTCATGCATCTACTACGATGGCGGAGATAGTAAACCAGGCCCTCCTGTCTCAGGGGTCGAGAAACGGGTTCGCGGCCGGTTCGACCGTTCGAGGGTCGGTGGAGTGGTTCGGTCGCTTTGGTTCAGAACTGGGTGTCGTCGAACTGGTCCTCGCGCGTTCGCTGGCCGTAGGTGTCGTCGGTCGACGAGGGACGGTAGCGGCGCTGGTAGGCGACGACGCCGAGGTACCCGCCGAGCGCGCCCAGCCCGAGCGTGTACGCGACGCCGCCGAGCCCGAAGAGGACGACGACGAACCCGACGGCCGCGGGGATGGCGCCGAGGAGCGTCACGCCGAGCGCGACGGTGAAGATCGCCCAGAGCACGAGGACCGTCGGGAGCGAGAACAGGAACCCGGCGAGTGCGCCGGCGACGGCGCCGCGGCGGCCGTTCTCGCGGAGGAGCCACCCCGCGACCGCGCCACCGACGAGCGGTGACCCCGGGATGAAGCCGGTGAGGAACGCGACGACCGCGCCGACGAGGCTGACGGCGGGGAGGCTGGTGCCGGTGGCGTCTCGAAGCGGCTGGAGCGGGTCGTCGCGGGGAGCACCTGTGGACATACCGTGTGCTTCCGCGTTCTGGGTGAAAAGTGATGGGTCAGGCGACGACCGCGGCGGCGCCGACGAGTTGTGCGAGGACGGCGCTCACGACTGCGAGCGAGCCGACAGCGAGCAGGAGGGGCTCCCGGTCGAGCGGAACGTGGCACTCGGGACGACACCGAGCGCGAGCAGGGATGGACTGGGCTACTGTCCAGGTTCCGCGTCGGCGACTGGTTCCCTGAATTATATGCGCGCCGCCGACGCAGGTCCGAGTATGCGCGATGCTTACGTGGTCGGTGCGGGCCAGTCAGACTTCGGCTCGTTCCCGGAGGAGAGCTACCGGTCGCTGTTCGCGACCGCGTACGAGGAAGCCGTCGAGTCCGTGGACGGCGAGTTCCACCCGGACGCGGTCGACGAGGCCGTGCTCGGGACGCTCGGCGTCGGCGGCCGCCAGATCGGCCTGTCCGGGCCGGCGGTCACGGAGCACGTGGGGTTGCACGGCGTGCCGACGACGCGCGTGGAGAACGCGTGCGCCGCGTCGGGGTACGCGGTCCGCCAGGCGGTGCAGGCGGTGAAGTCGGGGATGGCGGACCTCGTGCTCGCGGGCGGGTACGAGGTGATGACGGACGCGTCGGGTGACGCGACGCGGTACTGGCTGGGCGTGAGCGGCGAGACGGAGTGGGAGCGCCTCTCGGGGACGACGTTCGCCGGCGTGTACGCGCAGATGGCGAGCGCGCACGTCGCGGAGTACGGCACGGACCCTGACGCGTTGTCGGAGGTCGCGGTGAAGAATCATAGTCACGGTGCGATGAACCCGCACGCGCACCTCGGCTTCGAGTGCACGCTGGAGGACGCGCGGGACGCGCCCGTCGTCGCGGACCCGCTCACGCTCTATCACTGCTGTCCGACGACGGACGGCGCAGCGGCGGTCCTGGTGGCGAGCGAGGACGTCGCGAGCGAGCTCTCGACGGACCCGGTCCGGGTCGCTGGCGTCGGTGCGGCGTCGGACGCGGTCGGCCTCTTCCAGCGGGACACGTACGCTGGCGTGCCTGCGTCGGCGATGGCCGCGGAGCGCGCGTACGACCGCGCCGGCATCGACGCGGACGAGGCTGGTGCGGTCACGGACGCGCTCGACTTCGCGGAGGTCCACGACTGCTTCGCCATCGCGGAACTCATGGCGTACGCCGACCTCGGGTTCTGCGCGCCGGAGGACGCCGGTGCGTTCGTCGCGGACGGCCGGAGCGACCACGGCGGCGACGTCGTCGTGAACTCCTCGGGCGGATTGAAGTCGAAGGGTCATCCCATCGGGGCGACCGGCGCGGGACAGGTCGTGGAGGCGTACAAGCAGTTACGTGGCGAGGCAGGTGACAGACAGGTCGCGGACGCCGAGCGCGGCGTGACGCACAACGTCGGGGGGAGCGGTGGTGCAGCCGTGGTTCACGTCCTCGAGCGGGCCTCGGAGGTGAGCGCGCGATGAGCGACGACGCTGCCCCCGAGACGGTCGAAGCCTCGGTGGGGTCGAACGGTATCCGGGCCGTTGGCGCGTACGCCCCACGGAACCGGCTGCCGGCGAGCGAGGTGGAGGCTGCGTGGGGATCGGTGCAGGCGTCGGGCGTCGGCGAGAAGGCGGTGCCGGGCGCGGACGAGGACGCGCTGACGATGGCGCACGAGGCGGCGACGAACGCGCTGCACGCGGACGGGACGGACGCGAGCTCGATAGGGCTGCTCGCGTTCGCGTCGACGACGCCGCCCGTCGAGGAGGAGGACGTCGCGGTGCGGCTCGGGTCGACGCTCGGCGTCCCGGAGACCGCGCGCCACGAGTCGTTCGGTGGGAGTACGCGCGCCGGAACGCGCGCGCTCGCTACGGGGTTGGACGCCGACCTCGGCGACGGCGAGCTGGCGCTCGTCGTGGCGAGCGACTGCCCGAAGGGCGAACCGGCGGGCGAACGCGACCAAGCCGCGGGCGCCGGCGCCGTGGCGTTCCTCGTCGTGGACGACGGACCGGCGAGCGCGCTCGCTCGCGGGACGTTCGTGCGCCCGAGCCCCGGGACGCGGTTCCGCGAGCGCGGGAGCGAGCGCGTCGACGGCCTCGGCGTGACATCGTACGACCGGGCGACGTTCACGGAGACGCTCGCTGGCGCGGT
Organism: Halorubellus salinus; assembly: GCF_020567525.1. Taxonomy (GTDB): domain Archaea; phylum Halobacteriota; class Halobacteria; order Halobacteriales; family Natrialbaceae; genus Halorubellus; species Halorubellus salinus. The sequence continues at coordinate 204,941 of NZ_JAJCVI010000001.1, read as the reverse complement.
CGACGACCTCGATTCGGGAACCGGCGACGAGGGCGCAGGCGACGGTGGCCTCGACGTGGACGCCGCCGCCGTGCAGGCGCCCGACGGCGCGATGCCGTACCGCGCGACTGGCGCACTGGGCGTTGACGCGGAGGCGATCCAGCGGGTCGCGACCGTCCACGACCTCGGTGACACGGGCGCGGCGAGCGCGCTCCTGGGGCTCGCGCGAGCGCTCGACGACCCGGACGTCGGACCCGTGCTCGTCGCGGGGTACGGCAGCGGCGCCGGCGCTGACGCGTTCGTCGTCGACACGACCGATGCGGTGCCGGCGGCGCTCGTCCTGGAGCGCGACGACGAGCGCACGCTTTCCTACGCCGAGTACCTCCGCCTCCGCGACGAGATCGTCCCGGAGCCGCCGGAGGGCGGTGGCGCGTACGTGAGCGTGCCGTCGTGGCGGCGGACGCTCCCGCAGCGGCATCGACTCGTCGCAGGCCGGTGCAGCGAGTGCGGGTCGCTCGCGTTCCCGCCGGAGGGCGCGTGCGGCGACTGCGGGTCGCTGACGGCGTACGAGGACGTGCAGTTACCGGGAACGGGCCGGATAGAGGCGGCGACGACGATATCGCAGGGCGGGGCGCCGCCGGAGTTCGCGCAGCAACAGCAGCGCGACGGCGACTTCGACGTGGTCGTGGTCGCGTTCGACGCGCCCACTGGCGACGCGACCGTGAGCGCGCCCGCCCAGGTGACCGACGTCGACGGTGGCAGCGTCGACGTCGGCGACGACGTCGTCGCGACCGTCCGTCGGATATACACGCAGGAAGGAGTCACGCGGTACGGGTTCAAGGTCCGACCCGCCGGTCGGCGCTGACCGGGAACCGTCGTCGTCGCGCGGTCAGACAGGGATTTTGGGTGCGTCTCCGGGGACGAACGCGAGACAGATGGCGGCGACGACGACGTGCATGACGACGAGCGCGAGCACGCCCAGGGTCGTCGCGGCCGGGTCGAGCGCGAGGAGCGCGAAGTCCGGAACGAACGAGACGACGAGCACCGCGAGCGCGACGGTCCTGAAGAGGTCGTGCCCGGCGTCCGTGCGCTGGTCGAGGAACGCGTACACCGCGTCCGCGCCGACGACGCCGAGCACCGTCAGGAAGACGATCGGCGCCGGTGCGAGCGGACGGAATCCGGGTGCGAGTTCGAGCAGGAGCGCGACTGCGAGGACGAGGAGGTTCGCGACGCTCGCTGCGACGGCCGCGACGGCGACGCGGACGCGGAACGGCTTGGTGGCGACCCCTTCGACCGACGCTACGACCCTCGAGGACACTGACATGCACCACCGTACGCGATGAGAGATGGTAACTGTTGGCGCTCCAGGATGGGGGTGATACCGGCAAATCAACCGGAACGGGCAACGCTTACCTGCCAGGCCATCGCGGTTCCTGGTATGCGAATCTGCGTACTCGGAGCTGGCACGATGGGTCACGGCATCGCGCAAGTGAGCGCGATGGCCGGCCACGACGTCGCGATGCGCGACATCGACGAGACCGTCCTCGCCGACGGCGTCGACGCCATCGCGGACAACCTCCAGGGGGGCGTCGACCGCGACAAGGTCACGCCGGCCGAGAAGGAGGCGACACTCGACCGCATCACGACGACGACCGACCTCGAGGAAGCGGCTGCCGACGCCGACCTCGTCGTCGAGGCCGTGCCCGAACGCATGGACATCAAGCAGTCGACGTTCGAGGACGTCGAGGCCGTCGTCGACGACGACGCGATCATCGCGTCGAACACGTCGTCGCTCTCGATCACCGAGATCGCGAGCGTGCTCGAGGACCCGACGCGAGCCGTCGGCCTGCACTTCTTCAATCCCGTGCACATCATGGGGCTCGTGGAGGTCGTCGTCCCCGAGCAGGCCAGCGAGCGAACGGTTCGGTTCGGGACGGACTTCGCGGAGGACCTCGACAAGGAAGCGGTCGTCGTCCGGGATTCGGCGGGGTTCGCGACGTCCCGTCTCGGCGTCACGCTCGGCGTGGAGGCGATGCGGATGGTCGAGGAGGGCGTCGCCAGTCCGCGCGACATCGACGCAGCGATGGAACTCGGGTACAACCACCCGATGGGCCCCATCGAGCTCGGTGACGTCGTCGGGCTGGACGTCCGTCTGGACATCCTCGAGCATCTCCGGGAGGAACTCGGCGAGCGCTTCAAGCCACCGCAGAGCCTCCGACGGAAGGTCCGCGCCGGCAAACTCGGTAAGAAGACCGGCGAGGGCTACTACGTGTGGGAGGACGGCGAGATAGTCGGCGTGAGCGAGGACGCCGCGGCGGCCGGACAGGGCGAGCGCGACGACGAGGAGGGTCCGATATGGGAGTAGTCGACGTCGCGGGCGACTGCGACCTCGTCTCGGCGTCCGTCGGCGAGCACGCCGAGTACGTCGCGACCGTCACGCTCGAACGCCCTGACAAGCGGAACGCGCTGAACGCGCAGGTCCGCCGGGAGCTGAAGGACGTCCTGGACGCGGTCGAGGACGACGACGACGTGCGGGTGGTCGTCCTCACGGGGTCCGACGAGTCGTCGGCGTTCGTCGCTGGCGCGGACGTCTCGGAGCTCCGCGAGCGGAACGCCGTCGAGCAGCGCGAGGCGTCCAAGCGCCCGCGCGTCTACGAGTACGTGGACGACCTGGAGAAACCGGTCGTCGCGCGCATCAACGGGCACTGTCTCGGTGGCGGGAACGAGCTCGCGCTCGGGTGTGACGTCCGGATCGCGAGCGCGGGCGCGAAGCTCGGTCAGCCGGAGATCAACCTGGGCATCATGCCGGGCGGTGGCGCCACTCAGCGACTCCCGCGACTCGTCGGCGAAGGGCAAGCGATGCGCCTGATACTGTCGGGTGAGCTCGTCGACGCCGAGGAGGCAGCGGACATCGGACTCGTGGACGATGTCTGCGAGTCCGACGAACTGGACGACCGCGTGTACGAGCTCGCCGGGCGGATGGCCGAGAAGAGCCCGCTCGCGCTGGAGCTCGCGAAGGAGGCGGTGAAGGCAGGGTCGCGCATGGACCTGGAGCAAGGTATCGAGTACGAGGCCGAGCTGTTCGCGCTCTTGTTCTCGTCGGACGACAAGAACGAGGGGATCGACGCGTTCTTCGAGGACCGGGACCCCGAGTGGACCGGATACTGACCGGTTCGTGCCGTTCAGGCACCGATTGAAGACGTGTTGTTGTCGTCAAGCAGCCATTTCTATCCGCTTGCTTTACAATTCAGGGCTTCGATCCATCGGGCACAGTTTCCAATGGATATGGCCACTGGCTAAGGAAAGCCGAGAGCGCGTCTAGCGCGATTTCAAAAATTCTTCTGGGCAATATATCGTAGTACTATCCAACACGCGCGCTATTTTATCTTCGTTTCTAGCGCATCTTTACGTCATACATTTGGTAAGGGACGCTTTCTAGGGGAGTAATGCAACGTCCATCCCCTCGGGGCAGGGATACGGACGTCAGTCGTCGCGAGGTGGCTCACTGTGGCGACTGACGAGCGGAGAATGGTGACCATACGCGACGACGACGACGGGGCATCGTCCGTCCTCGCGGTGGTCCTAATGATGGGTTTCGTCGCCGCAGCGTCGGTATCGCTGTTCGTCGTCGGTACCGCGACCGTCGACGAGACCAGAGACACCGCACAGGAGAACCAGGTCGAGAATACGTTCCGACAGTTCAACAAGGACGTCTCCAGCGTCGCGTTCGGCCGCCAGAAGTACCGGTCGATGGAGTTCGACATCGAGGACCAGACCGCCGCGTTCCGCCAAGAGAACACGGGGCGAATCCGCGTCGTCAATGGCACAACCGAGGTTGTGAATAAGACCGTCGGATCCCTCGTCTACGAGAAAGGCGGTGAGACCATCGCGTACCAGGCAGGTGGCGTCTGGCGCGGCACTGGAAAGGAATCCCGCATGGTATCGCGGCCCCCAGTCGAGTACCAGAACGGTTCGCTTACGTTCCCGATTCCTGCTCTTGATGGCGACGAATCCGTGCATGCCGGGGAGCTCGATATTAACAAGCTAAAAACGGAGTCCCCGATTAACGATGACAGTTACGTGAAAGGAGAGCTCGTCACCTTGTACATCACCAGCGAGTACTATATGGGATGGGCAGAGTACTTCCGCAGCCAGACGAACGACGTGGCCGTGGAGGTTGACCACTCGCCTCCTGGCGAAATGGGAACCGTCAAGGTCAAACTTGGGCAACCAGTCGCAAACGGTGATTTCGAGAACGGTGTGCTGGCGACCGGTGGCGACGACGGGGACATCGTCACCGACAGCGGGAACGCAGAAATCACTGGACCGGTCGCAGCGACGGGCGAAGTGACCGACGGAACCGGCGGTATCGCGGACTCGAGTCCCGAGGAAAACGTCGAATCGGGCCTCTTCGAACTCGACGAGGCGATACAACGCAAGGTCAACGACGCTCTAACCAACGGCTCGATTCACGACGAGCAGATTGATTCCGGAGACGAGCTCCAGAACGGCAAGACCTACTACGATAACGACGGGTTCACGCTGAATAGTGGGACGATGCAGGTCGACCTCTCCGGCGGTAACGTGACTCTGATTGTCGACGGAGACATGACACTCAACGGCGGGAACATCAACGTCCAAGACCACGGCACCGACAACGTGTTCCGAATCTACACCACTGGAGACCTCAGCATGAAGAACTCGTACGCGGGTGACGCGGACGATGAAGATGCGAGGCATTTCCAAATCTACGGGAACTCCACGATGCTGATGGCCATGAACGGCGGGAGTGGGTCGCATTACATCGGAACGGTGTATGCTCCTCGCGATGAGGCAGTGCTGGATGACACGGATTCCAACCCGGCGCTCCTGAGTGGAAGTGGCTGTAAGGGCTACGACTTCTGTGTGATCAAGGGTAACTCGAAGGTGACCGGCGCACTCGTCGGTGGCCCAACTGAGATTGGGCAGTCCGCCTCGATGATCTACGACAGTAACCTGGGCAGTGTCGAGCCGACCCTCCAACTCCCTGACGGCGTGCTGCCGCCGCCGATCACGTTCCTGAAGGTGAGCGTGCACACGGTCGCGGTGAACAACAGTGGCGCGAACCACCTGGCGCCTGCTGGTGGCGTCGGCGCGCCTGCGAGCGTCGCGTCGCCGCCGGCCGCGACCGGGTTCGCGTCGGTCGACGCACCCTCGGACGTGATGGCCGCACCGGCCGTGCGCGCCGAGACCGCGTTCGACCGCTGACGGCACGCGGAGTCGCCCCCTCTCGCAGTCGCCCTATTCTTCCGTCCGCTGTACGCGTCCTGAGCGACGCCTTCGTCTCGACTCGTCCAGATGCGCGCCGTGGCGTCGTCGAACGAACGCGCCGTCGCGCGCCCTGCGCTACGAGCGCGCTTCTCATCGCTGAGACAGACATGCGGACAGGCTGGAGAGAACGGCTTGGTCGAGGTGACTGACAGCATGCCCCAGACGACGGATGGGCGGGCGCGGGTGCTGTCAGTCGACGGGGACGTCGGAGAAGAGTAACGCGGTTCGCTTACGATTCGGTCGCGTTCGTCGGGTGCTCGATGTTCCGCATGAGTTCCTTGACGGTCTCGTACTCGCCGTCCATCGCCTGTGGGTAGACGGCCATGGTGACGACGTAGTCGCCCTCGTGCTTCACGGGTTCGCTGACGACGACGTAGACGTCGACCTCCTGGCCGTTGAACGTCGCGGTGCCCTCGAACTGCGAGACGTTCGTCTCCTCGCCGGCGACCGCGACGGTGGTCTTGTCGACCTCGTCACCGACCGTGAGGCCCTGGTACTGGCCCTGCATGCGCTTCGCGAAGTCCTTCGTACTGAGTTTCGAGAGCGGGTTGAACGACTGGCCGAACACGCTCACTTCGGGGGACGTGAACGTCGCGAACACCGCCGCCTTCTGGTCGGCGAGCGGCCCGATGCCGACGGTCTTGTGGTACTCGACCGCCCAGTTCGTCACCTTGACCGTGCGTTCCTGGTCGGCCGCGGAGAACGTGCGGTTGACGCTCAGGTCGCGCGTCTCCGCCTTCTCGTAGTCACTGCTGCTTGCGGTCTCGTCGGCGACGATGGCCGGAGACGCCTCCACGGACGTCGTCCCCGAGAGGAAGCCCAGGCAGCCGGCCGTCGCGAGCGTCGCGGCGAGCGCGAGCGCGACCAGCGTGCGGTTGTCGAGTTGCATACCGGACTGGAACCGGTCACGAACCATAAAACACCCGTCAACGCGTCTCGGTCGAGCGGCCGACGGCGGGGACCCGCTCGGACCGGGGCGGTACCGGCCGTCGCCGTCACCTGACGGTCAGAGCCGGTACGTGGGGCCGTCGTCGGTGTCCTGGACCTCGACGCCGAGCGCCTCCAGTTCGTCGCGGAGTTCGTCTGCGCGCTCGTAGTTCCCCGCGTCGCGTTCGGCCTCGCGGACCTGGAGGACGAGGTCGACGACCTCGCCCGCGACGTCCGCGGTCCCGTCGGGTGCGGCGTCGAACGCGAACCCGAGGACGTCGCCGCCGAGTTCCTCGTACGCGTCGACGGCGTCGTGGAGCGCGCGGTAGTCGTACGCGTCGCGGGCGTCGACGTGCCGGTTCACGGCCGCGGTGAGGTCCATGAGCGCCGTCACCGCCTGGCGCGTGTTGAAGTCGTCGTTCATCCCGGCGACGAAGTCCTCGCGAGCGCTCGCGATGGCGTCGCGGAGGTCGTCGTCCGCGACCTTCGTCCGCGCCGCCTCGCTGTCGCACGCCGCGATCGCGGTCTCGTAGCCGCGCTCCAGGCGCTCCCAGCGTTCCTCGGCCTCCGCGAGCGTCTCCTCGCTGTACACCGCCTCGTTGTGGTACGCCGTGGAGACGAGGAACGAGCGGACGACGTTCCCGCCGACCGCGTCGAGCGCGTCGCCGACCGACCAGTAGTTCCCGAGACTCGAACTCATCTTCTCGCCTTTCGTCTGGAGGAGGCGGACGTGCAGCCAGTAGTTCGCGAACTGCTGGCCGGTCGCCGCCTCGCTCTGGGCGATCTCGTTCTCGTGATGCGGGAACACGAGGTCCTGCCCGCCGACGTGCACGTCGATCGTCTCGTCGAGGTGGGTCATGCTCATCGCCGAGCACTCGATGTGCCAGCCGGGGCGGCCGTCGCCCCACGGCGACGCCCAGACCTGGCCGTTCGGCAGGTCGGCGTCGCCGGCGCCCGGGTGGTCGTCGTGGCGGTGCTCGCGGACCGCGTCCGCGCTCACGCCGTCGGCCTTCCAGAGCGCGAAGTCCGCGGGATGACGTTTCTCCGCGAGCTCGTCGGGTTCGCCTTGCTCCTCGATGTCGTCGACCTGCTGGTTCGAGAGCTTCCCGTACCCCTCGAAGCTCGTGACGTCGAAGTACACCGACCCGTTGGATTCGTACGCGTACCCCTTCTCGACGAGCGTCTCGACGAGGTCGACGATCTCGGGGACGTGCTCGCTGACGCGCGGGTACACCTCGGCGCGCTTCAGGTTGAGTGCGCGCATCTCCTCGAGGAGTTCCTGGATGTAGTGACTCGCGACTTCGGCTTCGTCGTCGCCGAGGTCTGGGTCGCCGGCGCGTGCGACGATCTTCTCGTTGACGTCCGTGAAGTTCTCGACGTGCCGGACGTCGTAGCCCTCGTGTTCGAGCCAGCGATGCATGACGTCGGCGGCCACCCAGAGGCGAGCGTGCCCGAGGTGCGCGGGGTCGCTGGTCGTGAGCCCGCAGACGTAGAGCAGGACCTCCTCGGGGTCCTGGGGCTCGAAGACCTCGCGGTCGCCCGTCAACGTGTTCGAGACGTGCAGGGTCATTGCCCGCCTCTACCCCGGGAGCGAAAGAAAAAGCCTCGGTCTCGCGTGGGTCAGCGTCGGTCGCTCTGCGCGTCTCCCGTGGGTCAGCGTCGGTCGGTCCTGGCTGGCCCGGCGGGGACGGCGTCGAACGCGCGTTCGACCGACCGGAGGGCGTTCGCGGCGTCGAGTCGTGGGACGACGACGACGAGGGCGTCGTCGGCGTGCGCGAGCGCGTCCACGGCGACGTCGTCGACGGCGAGTGCGTCGAGGGCGGCGCGGACGCCGTCGAGGTCGACGTCGCCGGTCGCGAGTACCGCGGTCTTCCCGTCGTCCGCGGCCCCGAAGCCGGTCCCGGAGACGGCCAGGAGAACTTCGCGCGCGTCGACACTCGCGGGGTCGGGGAGGCGGCCGACGCCGCGTTCCATCGTCACGCGGACGTCTCGCGCGGTCGGCTCGCGATCGGGGAGGTCGTCGGCGAACCGACGGAGTGCGGTCGCGACCGCGTCCGGGTCGCCGTCGACGTCGAGGAAGCGGGCGGCAGCGGAGTAGTTCGCGACGCCCGCGCGGAGGGCGTCGACGAGGAACGGGTGCTCGCGGGCGGCGTCGCGAGTGCGTTCGGCGAGACTCATGCTCGAACGGGCGTCCGCCGGCGAGAAAAGTACCGCGGTCGCCCGCGTCGACCCGCTTCGACGCGCGTCGCCTTCGCCGCGCGCTCGTGCGGTCGACGCGACCGCCGGCTATCGGTATGGGCCGGTTTCTCGGCCGGAAGCCGACGACCGCGATTTAAGTCAATCCAGTGGGACGATGCGGGTGTGCCGGAGGACGTCGACGTGCGGACGGTCGTCGGGCTGCTCGACGACGACTACGCCAGAGACATCCTCGCGGCAGCGAGCGAGGAGACCCGCTCCGCGAAGGAGCTGGCCGAGGCCATCGACGCGTCGCTCCCGACGGTGTACCGGCGCGTCGACGACCTCGTCGACGCTGGCCTCCTCGCGGAGGAGACCGAACTGCGTAGCGACGGCAACCACCACAGCGTGTACGTCACGACGCTCTCGCGCGTCGAACTGACGCTCTCAGAGGGGACATTCGAGATGCAACTGGAAACGAAGACGGACGTCGCGGACAGGTTCACGGACATGTTCGAGCGCCTCTAGCCATGCTCGGGGCACTACCACCACCCGGTGACGTCGCGCGTTCGCTCGTCGCGACCGGCGAGGTCGCCGACGGGTCGTTCGTCGCGGCCGGTAAAGCCGCCGACGGGTCGTTCGTCGCGGCCGGCGAGGTCGCTGTGCTCGCACACCCGCTCCAGGTGGGCGTTGGCGGCCTCGACGCGCTCCAGGTGCTGTTGCTCGCGATGGCGGCCGCGTCGACAGCGCTCGGCCTGTACGTCGGCTATCAGGCGTACCGCGGGTTCAGGCGGAACGACAGCACGCCGATGAAGTTCCTGTCGCTCGGCCTCGTCCTGCTGACAGCGGTGACGTTCGGGCTGAGCTTCGGCGGGAGCCTCGCGTTCCAGTACGATGTCGCCCCCGAGGTGCTGCGTCCGGCGTGGCAGGTATCGGTGCGCGGGTCCCAGCTCGCCGGGCTCGCGTGCATCGTGTACGCGCTCCACCGCCGTCCCTGAGAGCCGGGGACGACCGCCGGTCCACGGCGTCGCTCCCGGCTGGTCACGGTCGCGTTCCGCCCTCGTCCCCTCGGGCGTCGCGCGCACCGAGCAGGGCGTCCCTCTCGCCACCCGATGCGACCGACGGTGGCGGGGAGCCAGCCGTCCGGTCGTCCGTGTCGTCGTCGCAGTCGAGGGACGCTGCGAACGCGACGAGCGCGTCCCGCGGGTACGGCCCGATGCTGGCAGCGGAGACGACGTACTCCTCGCAGTAGACGTACACCGCCTGCGAGCGGCCGAGGTCGACGTAGAGCGCGCGACGGCCGTCGACCGTGAGGTTCTCCGCGACGCCGCGCTCGCGGGACTGGATGATGCCGTCGCTCAGGTAGCGGCCGGCGACGAGCACGGTCGACTCGTTCGAGTAGATGAGCTGGCCGCCGGTCGCGTTCAGGTCGATGCCGGCAGCGTACGCGAACTCGAACCCGTCGGGGACGCTCGGGTCGGGGACGGGAACGGTCGTGTTCTCGGCGAGCGCGTCGACCGTCGGGAACCGGACGACGCCGGTGGCGTAGTCGACGACCTCCGTGCGCTCACTCGGTTCGTACCGGTAGGTCGAGGCGGAGACGTTCGCGCCGTAGGTCAGGTTCGAGAACGTCATGGCGTGCGACCAGCGTTCGCCGTCGGCGGTCGCGCGCCGTTCGACGCGCACCGGGAAGAACCGCTCCCGGTCGACGTAGTACGTGATGGTGAGGTTCCGGGCCGCTGTCGCGTCCGGGTCTGCGGGTTCGACGACGAGGACGTGCGTGCGTTCGTCCGCGACGGTTTCGGTGCCCGCGTACGTGACGACGAACGCGCTGACGTTCGCGGACGGCGCGGGCGCCGACGCCTCGCCGTCGTCGCCGCTGACGACGGTGGGTGCCGGGCCGACGCCGACGTTCGGGAGGGCAGAGACAGTGCCGTCGCTCTCGTTGGCGGCGTCGAACGCAGCGGCGAGGAACGCGCCGAAGTCGCCGTCGTCGCCCGTCCCGAACGTCGAGTTGAACGTCGCGGCGGTGTGCCCGTATCGCCGTGCGACGTCGGCCGATGCGTTGTACTGCCAGTAGTACGCGTCGTTCGAGACGAAGCGGTTCCCTCGGTAGGTGGCCGGTGCGGTGACGCGCTGGCGGACGTTCCGCGTGCCGACCTCCGCGGCGAACCGGAGCGTCGAACGGTTCTCGTGGTCGCCGGAGACGACCTCGACCTGGAGGTCGCCGGTGACGTTCCCGAGCGCCCGGTACGTCGAGGCGGCGTCGTCGCCGTCCGGGACCGGCGGAACGCCACCGTCGCCGGCCCCACCGGGACCGAACGAGCACCCGGAGAGGGCGACGGCGAACGCGACCGCGGCGAGGAGGACGACCGTACGCGTTCGTGTCATCTCGATTGGTCGTTCGCGGAGCGTGCACGTTAGGCGTTGCGGTCGCCTGCAGCGGCGTCGAGGCGAACACTGCCGTTCGGACACCCGGTGACGATGGCACTAAGACGGTTCGGGCCGGACGCCGAGGTATGCAAGCGCTGGTCATCGTCGCACACGGCTCGCACCTCAACCCGGAGTCGAGCACGCCGACGTACGGGCACGCCGACACCATCCGGGAGACGGCGGCGTTCGACGAGGTTCGCGAAGCGTTCTGGAAGGAGGAACCGCACTTCCGGGAGGTCCTGCGGACGCTCGAGAGCGAGGAAGTGTACGTCGTCCCACTTTTCATCTCGGAGGGATACTTCACGGAGGACGTCATCCCGCGCGAACTCCGTCTCGACGACTGGGACCCGGACGCGTGGGAGTCCGACGGCACGAGCGCGACGCACGTCACGCTCGACGCGGCGGACGTCGACAAGACCGTGCACTACTGTGGCCCGGTCGGGACGCACGACGCGATGAGCGACGTGATCGTTCGCCGCGCCGAATCGGTCACGGGCGACCCCGACGTCGGCGACGGGTTCGGGCTCGCGGTCGTCGGCCACGGCACGAAACGGAACGAGAACTCCGCGAAGGCCGTCGAGTACCACGCCGACCGCATCCGCGAGATGGGTCGCTTCGAGGAGGTGCAGGCGCTGTTCATGGACGAGGACCCGGAGGTCGACGACGTTACGGACTTCTTCGAGAGCGAGGACGTCGTCGTCGTCCCGCTGTTCGTCGCGGACGGCTACCACACCCAGGAGGACATCCCCGAGGACATGGGGCTGACGGACGACTACCGCGACGGCTGGGAGACGCCCGCGAAGGTCGACGGGCACTACCTCTGGTACGCTGGCGCCGTCGGCACGGAACCGCTGATGGCGGACGTCGTCCTCGAGCGCGCGCTCGACGCTGGCGCGGACGTCGCCGACGCCGTCGAGTACGTGAAAGAGCACACGCGCGACGCCGCGGTCACGGAGGCCTGAGAGCATGGACGACGAGCAACTCGCGGCGCTGTCGGCGGCGGTGACGGTCGAGGACGACGTCGCGTTCGACGGTCTGCACGTCACGCGCACGGACGACGGGTACCGGTTCGAGCTCCCGGACCTGGAACGCGGCGGGCTCTCGGAGGACGAACTGCGTCGGGTGGCGCGCGCGAACCCCGAGCACGTCTCGAACTGGTACTTCTGGCACGACGTCGCGCCCACCGAGGGCTCGGCGCGCTTCGACTTCCTCCGGTACCTGGAGCGCGTCGCCGACCACGATGCTCCGACGGAGACGCGCGGCCACGGCGGGGACGCGACCCACGGGACGACGTACGAACCGACGGACGTCCTGGACCGGTATCACGCGCTCGAACGCGGCATCGAGCGCCAGTGGGGCCAGCTCCTCGTCACCGTCGAGCTCGCCGACGACGGCTACCGACGGTACGAGGTCCGGCACGTCGACGACGCCGACGCCGACCCCGACGAACTCGACGCGCACCGCGAGGTCCGGGACGCACGAGACGTCGCGAAGTTCGACGAGAAGGGGCGCTACCGGCCGCTGAAGGCCGCACCGACGCTCGTCGACGGCTGGCGGTTCACGGCGCTGACGAGCGCGGAGGTCGTCAGCGTCGTCGAGACGATCTATCCTGCGACGATAGCGAACTGGCATCGGGAGCGCGAGGGGAACCTGGACGTCGACCACTGGGAGCCGACGATGGCGCGCCAGTCCGGCATCTACGGCGTCGTCCAGACGTGGAACCGCGGCGAGGGCACCGAGCACGTCGAACGCGTCGCGGAGACGTGCTGCGCGGACTCGGAGTGCCTGAAGCGCCGCGAGTGGCAGTACGACGAGGACACCGACCTCGAAGCGGACGGTGGCGTCGGCGCGTTCCCGTGTCGCGAACCGTGTTCGATGGTCGTCTCCGCCGCCCGCCAGTGGACGAAGCTCGAGGGCGAGGACGCCCAGACCTACGAGTTCGAGCTGACGCCGAGCGAGAAGGAACAGCTGGAGGCGATCGTCGACACCGTCGCGGACGGCGACGTCGACGAGGTGCGCGAGGCGGACTTCCGGCACGACGCGAACCGCTGGCGGACGCGCTACCTCCGCGAGAAACGCATGGACGACGAGGGCAACCTCTGCGGCGTCCCGACCGACGACGAGTAGCGCCCTCGGAGGTCGTCGAGGCCGAGCGTCACTCGCTGACGAGCGCGTACAGCGCTCCGAGGACGCCAGCGACGACGACGAGCGCGCCGACTGCGACGACGAGGTCGCCGAACGCGACCGCCGCACCGAGCGCGATGAGGACCGCGACGACGCCGAGCCCGAGCACCGGCAGGCTTTCCTCGGCGAGCAGGCGGTCGAGCGCGCTCCCCGAGGCGCCGGCCGGCTTCGGTTCCGGTTCCGCGAGCGTCTCGTCGACCGGCAGGTCCGGCTCGGGCCGTTCGACGATCCCGACGTCCACGGACGACCCGGTCGCGCCGTACCCCGCCGATATCTCGAGCGCGCCACGGAGCGGCCGCGGCCCGTCGGGGACCGCGACCTCGACGACGCGCGTCGAGTCCGTCTCCACGTAGAGGTTCGTCTCGTCGAGGTGGACGCCCCGAGCGAGCGCGTCGTCGGGATGCACGTGGACGTGACTGGCGCGACCGTGATTGACGAGTTCGAGCTCGAACGTGCCCCCCGTCTCGAAGTCGGCGGTCGCTGGCGCGACCTCGTGGAGTTCCCCGCGACTCAGGTGGACGGTGAGCGTGTCGACCACGAACCTACCTCACGACCGAGTGCAAAAAAGGTTCAGGCGGGGACGTCGTCGCGCATGTCCGGCGGGAGGAGGTTCGGGATGCCGTCCTCGATGGGGTAGCGTTCCCCGCACTCCGAGCAGACGAGCGTGCCGGCGAGGACCTCCTCGTCGTCCGCGCGCTCGTCGACCTCCAGTTCGAGTTCTGACTTGTCCATCGGGCAGCAGAGAACGTCCATCAGCGACTCCTTCATACCCGGAGCGTCGGGGACGGACAGCAAAAGGCTTCGGGAACGCGGCGACGGTGACCCCGTCGGGTGCGATGCCGGGGGTGGGACTGCACGCTGTGACCCGAACGTGTTCTTTGATCGTATTCTTCCGTGGGTCGCGTGCAAGCGCCACGAGCGAGGAGACGCTCTACGAGCGACCGGACGAACGGGTATCGTCGCCGCGCTCGCTGGCGACGCTGGCCGTTCAGAGCGAGTGCCCGCGGTCGATGACGGCCGTTCAGAGCGGGTGCTCGCGGTCGAACGCGGCGGCGACGCGTTCGCGGTCGGAGTCGCGGATGGGGACGGCGCCGCCGACGACGTCGTCGACCGGTTCGCGCCGGATCTCGAACCCGTCGGCTTCCGGTGAGAGCGTGCCGGTGGTGTCGGCGTACTCGAGCGCGTACGTCGCGAAGTGGAAGGCGACCGCGTCGGTCTCGGCGTGATACACGGTGACCAGCGAGAGCGCATCGGGGGTCGCCGCGAGCGCGGTCTCCTCCTCGAGTTCGCGGAGCACGGCCTCGCGCGGTCCTTCGTCGTGGTGAGCGTGCCCGCCGGGAAGGCTTAAGACGCCGTCGTGCTGGGGGATGAGTTCGTCGAGCAGGAGGACGTGGTCGTCGTCGCGGACCACCACGTGAACCGCGGCGATGGGGCCGCGGGAGAACACGAGCTCGCAGTCGCCACACCAGTCCATCGGGCCGGCGTCGAACTCGCGCGAGCCGACCTCGCTCCCGCACTGCGGACAGTACTCGGGGTCGAGTGCGACCGAGTAGATATCGAACCGGTCGTAGTCCTCCATGCGTATCGGTACCGTCGACCGCGAGTAAAGCGTTCCTCCGTCAGGAACGAGGTGCAGGTCCGGAGAGTCGCGAGGCGCGGTCCGCGCCGCCGAAGCCACTCACTCCTGGTCGAGCGCCTCGGCCTGCTCCGTCACGTCCGCGATGGCGGCCTCCTGTTCCCCGCGGGTCAGCCCGCCGGATTCGGCGTGCCGGCCGTCGTACTGCGACCCCGGAATCGCGTCCCAGACGTCGCCGTCGTCGCCGTCGTCGCTTGCCGGCCAGTACGACCTGACGAACGCGGTGAGTCGTCGGAGCATACTCCCCCCAACGAGACGACGTGTTAAGAAAGTAACTGTAACGCGTCAGTCGTCGTACGGCGACTCCAGGACGACGGTCTGGTCGCGGTCCGGGCCGACGCCGACCGCGTAGATGTCCGTCTCCAGCTCGTCGCTGACGTACTCGAGGTACGCGCGAGCGTTCTCCGGGAGGTCCTCGTACTCGTCGACGTCGTCCCAGTCGACCTCGGGCCAACCGTCGAACGTCCGGAGGTTCGCCTCGCACTCCGCCCACCGCTCGGTCGTCGACGGCAGCGTCTCGATCTCCTCGCCGTCGAGCGTGTACGAGTCGCCGACCTTCACCTCGTCGAGCCCCGCGAGCACGTCGACGTGATTCACCGCCAGCCCGGTGAACCCGTTGACGCGCGTCGAGTGCCGGAGCATCGGGAGGTCGAGCCAGCCGACGCGACGCGGCCGCCCCGTGACGGTACCGTACTCGCCGCCCTCGTCGCGGATGTACGTCGCGAGCTCCTCCTCGTCGTCGCCCGCGTGCCCGTCGTAGCCCGGCGTCTGCCCCTCGACGCCCGCTAGCTCCGTCGGGAGCGGTCCACGACCGACGCGAGTGAGGTACGCCTTCACGATACCGACGACCTCGCCCTGGCCGATGACCGTCGGCGCGAGCCCCGACCCCGTCG
The DNA here is from genome assembly GCF_020567525.1 of Halorubellus salinus. Taxonomy (GTDB): domain Archaea; phylum Halobacteriota; class Halobacteria; order Halobacteriales; family Natrialbaceae; genus Halorubellus; species Halorubellus salinus. The sequence goes on along the minus strand of NZ_JAJCVI010000001.1, from coordinate 189,404 downwards.
CCGCACCGCCGGCGGTCGGGTTCGAGGACGTCACGTACGGATAGTTCCCGTGGTCGATGTCGATGACCGTCCCCTGCGCGCCCTCCAGCATGACGTTCTCGCCGGCCGCGCGCTTCTCCGCGAGGAAGTTCCCGGCGTCGACGGTCATGTCCTCCGCGGCGAGGCGCTCGCCGTACTCCAGAGCGGTCTCGTACACCGCGTCCACGTCGAACGCGTCCGGGTCCTCGAGGTCGTCGACGTCGACGCCGTAGACGTCCTCGATGAGCGCGCGCTTCTGCGGGACGACGTACTCGATGCGCTCGCGGAGCACGTCCTCGTCGAGCAGGTCGCCGACGCGAACCCCGCGCCGACCGGCCTTATCCTCGTACGTCGGCCCGATGCCGCGGCCCGTCGTACCGACGGCGCTATCGGTCTCGCTCTTGACCTCCTCCTCGATACCGTCCAGTACGCGGTGATACGGGAGGATGACGTGTGCGCGCTCGGCGACGCGGACGTCCGGTTCCAGGCCGCGGTCGCGGAGCCCGTCCATCTCCTCGAAGAGCGTGGCGGGATTGACGACGCAGCCGTTCCCCAGGACGCCGACCTTCCCGCGGACGGCGCCGCTCGGGACGAGCGAGAGCTTGTACTCGGTTCCGTCCTCGACGACGGTGTGACCGGCGTTGTCGCCGCCCTGATAGCGGACGACGACGTCCGCAGGGTCGCCGTAGAGGTCGACGACGCCGCCCTTCCCCTCGTCTCCGAGTTGGGAACCGACGATGGTAACAGTCATTTACACGGGGGGTTTCACGAGGCCCCGATAAACCGATTTCGATACCGTCGGTCGTTGGTCGCTCCCCGCGGACCGTGGCCGCGGCGCGCGAGAGCCAGGCTGGCGCTGTCGCGGCCGGAACCCACCGACGGTATCCCGGTACCGACCAGAAGACCTATGTAGCGCGTCTGTCAATGGTAGACACTGTTCTGCGGAACCATGCCAATGGGAGAGTAAGGTTTAAAACCCCGAACGACAAGTTAACAAATGCCATGATAGACCGACTTGAGAAGGAAGTCGACATGCTGGAGCGGCATCTGCAGGTCCTGAAGATGGTCATCGAGAACGAACCCATCGGGATCGTCAAGATGTCCAACGAGACGGGTTACCCACATCACAAGGTTCGCTACTCGCTGCGCGTCCTCGAGGAAGAGAACCTCATCGAGCCCTCGAGCCAGGGCGCCATCACCACGGACCACACCTCCGAGTTCGTGGACGACCTCGACGAGAAGATCGACGAGATCGTCGACAAGATGGACAACATGAAGATCGACAACGCGGCCGAAGTCGAGAACTAGACCCCTCGTTCTTCTCTCGTTCGACGGACGACCCACAGCGACGGCGTCACCGACCCGGCTCGATCGGTCCATCGACACCCACAAACGGCCGCGACGGCCGCGAACGGCCGGGACGCGACTCGAGTTCCGTGACGCGATTACAGTTCCGGAACGTTCACGTGGAACTCGCCGTTGCGGGTCTCCACGAGACACAGGTGGTAGCCGCGCTTGCGCGACAGCTTCACGTAGGACTTCTTCGAGTCGCGGCTCAGGAGACCGCCGCTGGTCGCCTCGTTCGCGATCTCGAGCGCCTCCGGCGCGAAGAAGCTCGCGGTCACCATGAACGCACCGGCGAGCGCGTCACTCGTCCGTTTGACGCGAGTGCCGCGTTCCTGGAGGTCGACCATCATCTCCTCGGTCGCCGGGTCCCGTGACGCGTTGACGTTCGCGACCGCTAACGGATTCCCCATCCGGTCGCGGACGACGACGTCGAACGTCGTCTGCTCGCGGTGTTCCTCGCCGTCCTCCTCGTATCGCAGGGAGACGTCGCCGTACAGTTCGACGCGGTCGACCTTCGGGAACGCCTCGTAGAGCTCGCCGAGGTCGCTCTCGTTCCCCGTGTCGCGGATCTCGAAGACGAGGTCGTACACGAACCACTCGACGAACTGGTACGGCGTGGATTCGTAGAGGAACTCGTCGTAGGCCTTCCCGTCGACGACCGCGTTCTCCGCGTCGAAGCTCGTGTGATACTCGAGACGGAGGTTCGCTTCCAGGTCGGCGATCCCGACGTCGCTGTCGTGGACGTCCTCGAGCGTCGTCGCGCTCTTGGAGCCGTATCGAACGAAGAGGTTCGTGCCTTCGAGCGCTTCTCGCGGCGAGAGCTCGACGACGTCGTCACCGGGCGTCTCCGCTTCGAGGCGTTCGCGCGCCGCCGCGAGGTCGCGTTCGAGCGACGCGACCTCGTCCTCGAGCTCGTCGACGCGCGCCTGGAGCTCGTCGTTGCGTTCGGCGAGCCGGTCGCGTTCGGTTTCGAGTTCGTCGCGGTCGGCCGCGATCCGGTCGCGTTCCTCGCGCGCCGTCTCGAGTTCCTCGGAGAGCTCTGCGACGCGTTCGGGGTCCGCGCCGCCGGTCGCTGCGCCGTTCGTGGTCGCGCTCCGGGGCTCGTTCGCGCCCTGTCTCCCCGTGGCGCGTTCGTTGGACCGCGACGCCTGCGAGTTCGGTGGCGTCCGCCCGGGGTCGCGTTCGGTCGTCGAACGGGCCTCGGACGTCGTTCCGGTCGTCCCGCTGGCACCGGCCGCGAGCGGGTCCGGTTCGTCGTCCTCGGTCGTCCGGTCGGGGTTGATAGACGGGATGGTCGTGGTCTCGCGCCACGCGACCTCGTCGTCGACCTCGCTCGCTCGCGCCTCGTCCTCGACCTCCGCCATCACCTCGTCGGGGACCTCCGCCATCGCACCGCCGGTCGAGTCGTCGCTCGGAGCCGCAGTCGCGTCGGTCTCGGCCGTCGGGTCCGCCGGCCCGGTCGCGGTGCGACCGGCAGCGTTCCGACCGCTGGACGCCTCCGTCTCGCTCCGCGCTCGACGCCCGGACGCCGCGTCCTCGCTCCCCGCACGCTCGTCGCGGGCCGTAGTGTCACCGTCGTCGACCGGGCGCGCGCCACGTCGCTCCTCGTCGACCGAGTCGTCCGTCCGCCCGCGTTCGGCCGGCGCACCACGTCGAGACGTCTGGTCGGACGTCGGTTCCGCCTCGCTGACGACCGGGTCATCGCCCGTCGCCTGGGCGTCTCCGCTCCCGGCCTCCGCGTCGTCAATCGGTGGTGCTGCGACCGCGTCCTCCGCACCACCGTTCGTCGGGTCGCGGCCAGCGACCTCGTCCGCGCCCGACGGCGTCGACGCGGCGTCGTCCGCGGTCGACTCGATGTCGTCGACGCGCTCGTCCGCCGAAGCCCCGCCGCCTGCACCTGCAGCGCCGCCAGCGCCCGGAGCGCTGCCTGCACCCGCAGCGTTGCCAGCGCCCGCAGCGCCACCTGCCCCTGCAGCGCCGCCAGCGCTAGCGCCCGCTGCGGTGTCTTCGTCCGGTTCCTCGTCCGCGGGGATGTCCTGGACCTCGATATCGACGTCCCAGACCGTGTAGATGCCGACCTCGTCGTCCGCGCGGTCGAACGCCTCGTCGTCCGTTATCAGCTTCTCCTGATTCCCGACGAACGCGCAACTCATCGACCGACCGCCGTAGTAGACCACGTAGTAATCGCCCGACAGGACGTTCTCGGACAACTCCACGTAGCCCGTGAACGACCCGGAGGACAACGTCTCGTCGGCCTCCGAAATCGGGGTGTCGTTCGTGTAGTACTTCGCGCGCTCCTCGCCGCCCTGCTCGCGCATCGCGAACAGGAGCGGGAGACTCGGATGGGGTGCCTCGTAGATCGTGCCCGACGCGGCGTCGAACGACTCCACGTCGCCACCGACCACGCCGACGACCTTCCCGTTCAACACGAACGCCGTCGTCGACCCGGTCTCGACCGCCCCCGAGAACTCCGCGTCCGCGAGCTCTCGCAAGTCCTCGTAGCCGTCAGAGAACGGACGCGAATCCCAGTCCTTGACGCGCGCTTCCGTTCGGGAGTCCATGTACTGCCTTTCGCCCCACACGGACCAAATAGGTTCCGCCGTCGCGACCCGGCCACGCGAGCGGAATCAGCCCCTGGCGTCGTCACTCGGTGACGAAGCGATGACAGGAACAGTACGCGTTCATATCTTGGATTCGGCGTCCTCGGCGAGCTCCTTCATGCGCTTCCCGATCCGGCCGGCGCTCGAGAACTCGTCCTCGCTCATCGCGTTCGCGAGCGAGTTCCCCAGCACGAACACCGCGTGCTTGTGCTCGCTCTTGGACTTGTGGACGTCCGACGGGTCGATGTCGAGTTCGCGGTACGTCGAGAACAGGTCGTCGGGGACCTCGTCCTGGTCGCTGAAGTTCTCCATTATCGTCACCATGTGCTCGTGGAGCTCGAGGAGTTCGTCCTTGTGCATGCCCATTCGTATGCGTTCGCCGAGATTTAAGGGTTTGGCCCGGGTCGTGCGAACGTTCTCCACGCCGAGGGCTCGGTATCTTGCGCCACGATTTATAGGGGGGACGGGCGTAGCCGACGGTGATGCCCGAGATACGCCTCGAACTGTCCGCCGAGGACGTCCGGAAGCTCGACACGGAGGTCGACCTCCTGGGGTTCGAGGACCGCGGCGAGTACCTGCGCTGGATCATCGGGAACCGCGCCGCGATCGAACAGGGCACCGAACGCGACCAGTTGCTGACGGAGTACCAGGCGCGCGTCGACGAACTGGAGGCCCAGCTCTCGGCGCGCGACGAGGAGCGTGGCGGTGACGGCGGTGCTGCGGCCGGTGGCGTCGGCGAGCCGGAGCCAGCGGCCGTGACCGAGGGCGACGCCGGGCGTGCACGCGCGACCGACGGGAGCGGAGCGCGGACGACGGCCGAGTCGTCGTCGACGCCCGCAGACCCGCAGCCCGGAGCCGAGTCGGCATCGACGACGACCCCTGCAGAACCACGGACCACGGCCGACCCACAGGCCGCGGGGGACGTGGACGAGACCGCCAGCGACGGCGCCAGCCGACAGCGGCCGTCGCGGAGCGACGACGCCGGCGACGAGGCGAACGAGGCCGTCGACATCGCCGGGAACTTCGCGCCGGAGCGCGTCGAGCGCTTCGAGGACGAGTCCCTCGGGTCGCACGCGAACCAGCTGAAGGGCGTGGAGGGCGAACGTCTCGACGAGTTCGCGCGACGAGCGGTCGCGAAGACGCGCGAACGCCTCGGCCGAGAACCCTCGACCGGGCTCGAGTATCGGTCCGGGACGCGTATCGCGCGCTCCAGTCCGGACGTCCGCCCCGGGGAGGACCTCGTCGACCTGGACTCGCTCGACGTCCCCGGCCGGTCCGAGTCGACGTCCGCGCCCCGACGGGAGGCCGTCGGCGCGGCGCTCGCGTACCTCCGCGACGTCGACCGCGCGAAGCGCAGTGACTTCGTCGACGAGCTCTACGCGGAGTACCCCGCGGGGTACGACAGCGAGTCCGGCTGGTGGCGGTGCATCAAGCGCGGACTCAAGGACGCCCCGGTCGTCGACGGCGGCGACGGGTCGCGCGTCTGGACGTACGTCGCGCCGGGAAGCCGCGAGGGCGAACTCGTCGGTTCCGGCCCGAAGCGCGTCGTCGACCCCGAATGAGCGGCGGCCGTCGAGTGCCTACGCGAGCAGCTCTTTGAACCGGTTCGTCCCCGCGTCCGTGCCTGCAACGATGAGGTCGTCGTCCGCGCGGATCTCCGTGTCCGGGCCGACGTCCGTGTCGAGCTCGCCGTCCCGTTCCAGTGCGACGACCGTACACCCGGTCCGGGACCGGACGAGCGCGTCCGCGAGCGTCTTCCCCGCCAGTCCCGGGGCCTTCGTTCGCACGACCTCTATCTGGGTGTTCAGCGAGATGACGTCCTCGTCGAGGACCTCCGAGGCGACCATGCGACCGGTGACGGTCGCGAGCGACAGGACGTAGTCCGCGCCGGCGCGATACATCTTCTTCGTGGATTCGACCTCCTCTGCTCGGCACAGGATCTCCACGGAGTCACTCAGGTCGCGTGCGACGAGCGTCGCGAACTCGCCGGCGGTGTCGTCCGGGAGCGCGAGGATGAGTGACCGCGCCTCGTGGATGCCGGCGCGTTCGAGCACCTTCGCGTTCGTCGCGTCGCCGACGACGTCCACGCCGTCCTTGTCCTCGATGTCGAGGACCGTGTACGGGAGGTCCACCTCGTCGAACGCGGCCGCGATCTGCCGGCCGACCTCGCCGTAGCCCGCGACGATGGTCTCGCCGCGCGCAACCCGCCGGGATTCGCTGAGCGTCAGCTCCTTGGCACGTTCGAGCGCGGTCTCCTCGCCGGAGACGAGGAGGACGGTCCCGGACTCGATCGGTCGTTCCGGGTCCGGTGGCGACTCGAAGTCGCCGTCGAACCACGCGCCGATGACGTTCACGCCCGCTTGCTCGCGGAGCCCGCTCTCCGCGAGCGTCTTCCCGACGATCTCGCTCCCGCGATGGATGGGGAACTCGACGATGTCGAACTGGTCGCCGATCTCGATCGCAGCACCGACGTCCGCGGTGAGTGCCGCCGCGACCTTGTTCGCGAGACTCTCGCCCAGTATCGACCGCGGCGACAGCACGACGTCGGCGCCCGCGAGTTCGTGGTAGCGGACGCTCTCCGGTTCCTCGACGATGCTGACGAGCGGGACGTCGTCCGAGATTGCGCGCGCACCGAGGACGATGCTGGCGTCGACCTGGTCGGAGACGTCCGCGACCAGTGCGCGCGCGCCGGTGAGGTTCGCGCCGACGAGGCCCCGTTCCGTGTCGGGGTCCTCGTGGATGACGTCGTACCCGGCTTCGACGAGAGCGATGGCCTTCTCGCGGTCCGGTTCGACGATGACGTAGGGGACGTCGACGGCGTCGAGTTCCGCGACGAGCGGGTCGACGCGCGTCGTGTACGTGCAGATGACGACGTGGTCGGTGACGTCGTCCCCGACGGTGGTGGGAACCGTCGTGGAGATCGCTTCCTCGAACAGCGGAAAGACGAGGACGGGGAGTGCGAGGAAGATGAGGACGACCCCGGTGAGGTCCATGACGATGACGAGGACGTTCATCTCGGGGGTCTGCCACGGCGAGTCCGACCCGAATCCGGTCGTGGTGAACGTCTCGACGACGACCTGGAGCGCGTGCAGGAACGTCCGCGGACGGCCCTCTATCGCGTTCATCCCGTAGTAGTAGAGGCCGGCGTACGCGAACATCACGGCGGCCAGCCCGACGAGGTAGTACGCGGTTCGTTGCCGCCAGGTGTCCATGGTGAGTGTACCAGACGGCGTCGCCTAAACGGTTGCGGGAGCCATCGCGGTCACGAGCCCGTCTCGGGTCCCGTTGCCGTCAGAAGCCCCGCAGTTTGCGGGTGGCGAGCCAGATGGCCCAGCCGCCGAGCGCGAGCGCACCGACGAACTCTGGGACGGCGAAGTACGTCCACGTGTCGCCGTCGCCCGTGAACACCATCGCCTCGAGGATGATCCAGACGACCCACTGGACGGTGTACAGGTTCGCGAGCCACATCGTGAGGACGCCCGCGCGGGCGTCGCCGGCGAGCGCCATCCCGGAGCCGTGGATCCAGGGGGCGATGGCGATGGAGAAGAACAGGAGGACGGCGAACAGGAAGTGGAACTGGTCGAACGGCGCGGCGGCGGCGTCGGATTCGAGGAACGCGACGCCGACGCCGGACATGCAGACGAGCGCGAACCCGAACCAGGCGGCGCCGACGCGTTCCGGGCGGTTCCGTGCGTCCATCCAGAGGAGTGCGACGAACGGGAGCCCGAGGATGCCGCCCGCGAACAGGCCGCCGTTGAACAGCAGCCACGCGAGCTGGTTCGATGACCCGAGCGCGAGGAGGCCGAGTCCGGTCGATTCGCCCATGCTCGAGAGCGAGCGCGTCGCCCACGAGTACTTCGGGTCGACGAGCGTCGCGAGGAACACGAGACCGATAGATGCGGCAGGTGCCGCGAAGCCGAAGTACGCAAGCGTTCGACGAAGACGTGTCATCGACTCTCCGTTGAGGCCGGGGTGGGAAAAAGTTGATTGCCGACGGTCGGTAAGAATTACCTTCGAGTTGCGTCGAACGCAAGAATCGAACCCCTGCCGCGACGGGTGAGGACGACGCGGCCCTCACTGTCTAGGATGGGCGTCGAAGACCGTCTGCGGGCAGGGTCCAGGTGCCATGGACGAAGCACTGGAGGTCGTCGAACTGGTCGCAGACTCGGGACTCGAAGAGGCGTTCGCGTGGGTGCTGCGCATCGTCGGCATCCTCTGCTTGCTCGCCGGCCTCGGCCTCTGGCTCGGCGGGTTCATGAACCTCCTCTGGGTGCCCGCACTCCTCGTCGCGCTCGGGCTGTTCCTGCTCGTCGCCCCGCAAGTCCTGCTGTTCGTCGTCGAACTCACCGGCTGACGTCAGGCCGCCGACTGCATCGCACGCCGTCCGCTGACCCTCACCTCTCGGGCACCGGCAGTCGGTTCCTGCTACGCGAACGTCTTTGGTCGTGGTCCGCGGATGCATCGGTATGTCCGGAATCGTGTTCTTCGGGTGCGAGGACTACGAGTCGACCGCTGCGTTCTACGTCGAGGAGGTGGGCGCCGAGGTGTGGCTGGAGCAGTCCGCGTGCACGATCTTGCGGTACGACAACCTCCTGTTCGGGTTCTGTGCGAGCGACGAGACGGAGACCGACGGCGTCCTGACGTTCGTGACCGAGGACCGGGCGGGCGTCGACGAGTTCTACGAGCGGTTCGCCGACCGTGCGCGTGGCGAGCCGGAGGTGAACGAGGCGTTCGACATCTACCAGTTCTTCGCGACGGACCCCGACGGGCGGAAGATGGAGTTCCAGACGTTCCTGCACGAGACCGACCCGATCTGAGGACCACCTTCGGAGTTTTTGGTAAGCCTAAAGTCGGCGCGCAGGCTAGCCGAGGCCATGACAGACAGCGACGACGCTGCTGGCGACTCGACGACGACCGAAGACGCCGCGACCGGCGACGGAATCGCGACGGACGAAGCGACCACGACGGACGACGAAGTGACGAGCGGGTCGACGCCGTACACGTTCGACGACCTGGCGGTCGTGATGGGGACGTACAACGAGGAGGCCGCCATCGGCACCGTCCTCGACGACATCGAGCGCGTCACCGACGGGAAGGCGGAGGTCGTCTGCATCGACGGCTCGGACGACCGCACGCCAGAGATCGCTCGCGAGAAGGGCGCGACCGTCGTCGAGCAGGAACCCCAGGGGTACGGGGTGGCGGTCCGCGAGGCCGTCCTCACGCCGAACCGGCCCGTGGTCGTCACGACCGACTGCGACGACACGTACCCGATGGACGCGCTCCCGCGGTTCCTCGAGAAGATCAACGAGGGCTACGACGTCGTCTCCGGCGACCGCCTCTATCACGGCGCGGACGCGATGCCCGCGTTCAACCGGTTCGGGAACCACGCGTTCGCGGTGCTCGCGAGCGCCCTGATGGGGACGCGCGTCCACGACACCACGACCGGGATGCGCGCGTACCGGCGCGACGTCCTCCAGGACGTCGTGTGGACGACGAACACCGCCCTATCCGCGGAACTCCTCATCCGTCCCGCGATGCGGGGCTACGACGTCGTCGAGATACCCATCACGTACGGCGAACGCGCCGGCGAGACGAAGCTCGACCCCATCCAGGGTGGCTGGGAGATCGGCACCGGCATCCTCCGGGTCTGCCTGGAGGAACGCGGCCGGCGACTGTTCGACTGACTCGTTCTGGGACCGCGTCGACGTCGACCAGACGTCAACGGTGACGGTGACGCCGGGGTCGCTCTCGTCTGGGAGGTACGCGGCGCCGCCCCGGCAGGTGCCGAACTCGACGCACGTCTCGACGTACGGCGTCATCACCGCGCTCGCGCTCCCGCCGGCGCCGCCACGGACGGGCGTCTCGACGCGGTACGTCAGCCCCGCGGTGCCCTGTCCACCGAGGAACGCGGTGACCGTGACCGTGTCCGCACTCGCGACGCGCACGCTCCCGTTCCCGCTACGTGGCTGGACGTCGCTGCCGACGAGACGCGCGCGACCGTCCGCGACGACGAGGCGAACGTCCACGTCGTCCTCGGTGTCGTTCACGTAGTACGCGACGGTGTCGTCGTCGGCGGTCAACTCGACGGCGCCGCGGACGGTCCACTGGGGCGTCCCCAGGGAGACGTCGACGCCCGCGCGGCCCCCGCGCGCGACGTCGACGCGCTGGATTCGCGGCTCGATGGACTCGCCCTCGAACGGCAGCCACTCCCCGCGGTACGTGTACCGGTAGTACGACCGCTCCGGGAACGCGTCGACGACCGCGAAGTTCTCCGCGTCGCGGTCGAGCGCGTACACGGCGTCGCCGTCGAACCCGGCGTCGTTACGATACCCCTGGAGCGGGTGGTTCAGCCAGTCGCCGTAGATCTGCGGGAGGAAGACCACGGCGTCGTCGTACTCGCGGTCGACGTCGTAGGCGTCCGAGAGGTGCTGGCTGGTGACGTAGTTCGCGGCCACCGGATGTGCGAGCGCGCCGACGCCCACGGCAGCGACGACGAGCGCGAGCGCGACGCCCACGGCAGCGACGGCCCGGCGTCGGTTGCCGTCGGCCGCGGCGACGCGAGCGCGCACTCGGGTCGCGAGGTCTCGCACGCCCACGGCGCCGAAGACGGCGACGGGGACGAGGACGTCGAAGTGGTAGTACGGGCCGAGCGTCCACACGAGGCCATCGCCGAGGACGTCGAGGTCCCCGAGGACGTTGAGGTTCCCCCAGAACGCGACGTTCCCGACGACGACGACGGGCGCGATGGCGAGGAGGAGCGCGCGGAGCGTCCGGTCCGAGAGCCCGCGAACGGTCCCACTGGCAGTCTCGCCGACCGCGGTCGTGTTCGTCGCGAACGCGTCGGCGTCGAACGCCCGCCGCGCGCCCCAGCCCGCCAGGAGCGTTCCGGCGATACCGAGCGGCACCCAGCGGACGAGGAGCCTCGCGACGACCTCGGCGTTCGCGCGGAGTGCGAGCGCCGGCGTGTACTCTCGCGAGTAGCCGAGTATCTCGCGGGTGCCGAACCCGAGGCCGTCCTCGGGCGCGAACGCCTGGTAGGGGAACGTAAGCGCATCGCCGGTGACGAGGACGTTGTACGAGAGCGCGAGCGCGACGAACGCCAGGCCGAGCGCGCCCGTGACGGCGTTCGCGGCGAGCACGCGCCGCGACCGCACGGCGAAGACGCGGTAGGCGGCGTGCGCGACGAACGGCGTCGCGAACAGGACCGCGGTGTACGGCCGCGAGAAGAACGCCAGTCCGACCGCGACGCCCGCGACCGCCGCCCACGCGAGCCCGCGTCGACTCGCACCGAAACGCGCGGGAGCGTCGTCGCCGGACCCCTCGCCATCGACGCGGACGCTCCGGACGTAGGCGTACGCGAACGCGAGGTTGAACAGCGTCGTCGGCGCGTACGAGAGGAACACCGACGAGGAGACGACGAACAGCGGCGAGACCAGGAGGAGCGCGCCAGCGAGCAGCGCGGTCCGCCGGTCGAACGCTTCCCGGGCGAGCGCGACGACGAGCGCGACGTTCCCCGCAGCGACGACGCCGAGTGCGACGCGATACGAGCCCGCGAGCCCCTTCCCGAGCGCGAAGACGGCGGCGGTGACGGGCGTGTACTTCGAGTAGAGCGCGTCGCCGTCGCGCACGAAGAACCACGGGCGGAACGCCTCGGGGACCGGCGGCCGCATGAACACCTGTCCCTCCAGGAGGAGCGCGGCCTGCTGGAGGTACACCGCCTCGTCGTGATTCGTCGAGTGGTACGGGAATACGACCACGGAGACGACGAAGACGACGACGCCCGCGAACGCGGCGAGCGCGACGCGGACGGCGCGGTCGCTCGTCCAGGCACGCACAGACGCGAGGAAGGAGTCGACGTCGACCACGAGCGGCTACTGCGTCGGGTACCAGGCGATGGTGTGGTCGGCGACGAGTTCGACGTTCACGCGCTGGCCGAGCTCGAAGTCCGTGACGTGATTGTGCTGGCAGTGCACGACGTCCCCGGACTCCAATCGAACGCGGTAGACGAACGACGGCCCCATGTACTGCCGGTAGATGATCTCGCCGTTCCCACCGGACCCGTCCTCGACCGGGGTCGCGCGCAGGTCGTCCGGGCGGACGAGCAGGTCGACCTCGGCGTTCTCGTACTCGGTCGTCAACCCCTCGACCATCGACGCCGGGAAGTCACCGAGCGCGGTCTCGACCGCGCCGTGCCCGAAGTGCCCGGTGAGGAAGGAGGCCTGCCCGAGGAAGGACGCGACGAACCGGGACTCTGGGTGCTGGAACACCTTCTCGGGCGTCCCCGCCTGCTCGACGTCGCCCTCGTGCATGACCGCGACGCGATCCGAGATAGAGAGCGCCTCCTCCTGGTCGTGCGTCACCGACACCGCGGTCACGCCCGTCTCCTTGAGGATGGCGCGAACCTCCTCGCGCATCTGCTCGCGCAAACGCACGTCGAGGTTCGAGAACGGTTCGTCGAGCAGGAGGACGCTCGGCTCGGGTGCGAGCGACCGGGCGAGCGCGACGCGCTGCTGTTGACCGCCCGAGAGCTGCGCGGGCTTGGAGTCGCGCTGGTCGTCCAGCCCGACGAGCTCGAGGAGTTCCGTGACGCGGGCGTCGGTCGCGTCCCCGTCGCGGTCCTGGAGGCCGAACGCGACGTTCTCCGCGACCGAGAGGTGCGGGAACAGCGCGAAGTCCTGGAAGACGATCCCGACGTCGCGGTGCTCCGGCTTCCGGAACCGCCCGTCGCCGTCCGCGATGACGCGGTCGTTCAGTCGAACCTCGCCACCGTCCGGGCGTTCCAGACCGGCGAGCATCCGGAGTGTCGTCGTCTTCCCGCAGCCCGACGGCCCGAGGAGCGTGAGGAGTTCGCCGTCGTGCACGGACAGCGAGAGCTCGTCGACCGCGCACTCCGGCCCGAACTGCTTCGTGACGCCGTCGAGTTCGAGGACGACGTCGGTCGCCCCCGGATTCCCGACGTCGTCGCTCGACGCCGACTGCGCGTACGGGTCCTCGCGCTCCAAAGCGCGCTTGGGTTCGTTACGTGACATCCATCACACCATCCCTGACGTCGCTTGCATCTTCATTACGTGACATCGTTTCCACCTCGCGAGAGCAACACCAGCATGGAGATCGCGGAGATACCGACCAGCACGAGCGCGGGCACGGCAGCCTTCCCGTAGTGGCGAGACTCTTGTACCATCCAGATGTACGTGACGAGGGTTTCAAAACCTCCCGGTCTCAGCAAGAGCGTCGCCGGTAGCTCCTTCATCGTCGTCAGGAACACGAGCGCGGCCCCGGAGACGATACCGGGTGCGACCAACGGCAGGGTGACCTTCCGGAACGCCGCTCGCGGCGAGTGCCCGAGCGTCCGCGCGGCCTCGGTGAGTCGACCGTCGACCTGGAGGACCGACGAGCGGACGCTCCCGACGGCCTGCGGGAGGAACCGGACGACGTACGCGAACACGAGCAGCGGAATCTGCCCGTAGAGGAACGGCGCGTACTTGCTCCCGAGTGCGACGAGCGCGACGCCGACGACGATACCGGGGACCGCGTACCCGACGTACGTCCCGCGTTCCGCGAGCCGCGACAGCCGTCCGTCGTCGGTGACGGAGTTGTACGCGACCGGGAGCGCGAACAGGATGCTCGCCACGGCCGCGAGGACGCTCACGGAGAGCGAGTTCCAGCCGTACTCCCAGGAGAACGCGTACCCGAACCCGGTCTGGCCGGTGTCGCGGACGAGCCAGAGGACGAGCACGACGATGGGGACCGCGAGCGCGGCGACGACGACGAGCGAGCACACGACGAGCGCCGGACCCTTCAGCCACCCGAGTTCGAGCCGGGTGGCGGCGTCCGGGTTACTGGACGCGTACCCGGAGGCGTCGCCGGACTCGACCGCGGATTCCAGCGCGATGATGACCGCCGTCACCGCGAGCAACTGCACGGAGAGCAACGCGGCGAGCTGGAAGTCGTAGTAGTTCACGAAGAGGATGCGCGTGAACACGTCGTACCCCATGATGGCGGGCGTCCCGAAGTCGCTGAGCGCGTACAGCGCGACGAGCAGGCCGCCGGCGGCGATACCCGGGAGGACTTGCGGGAAGACGACGCGGAAGAACGCCGACGTCCGCGAGTGGTTCAGCGTCCGTGCGGCCTCCAGGAGCGTGCCGTCGAACGACGCGAGGCTCGCGCGCGTCGACAGGAACACGTACGGGAACGTGAACAACGTGAGGACGACCGCGGTCCCCACCAGTCCCGTCATCTCCGGGAGCGAGACGGCGACGCCGGCGTCCGCGAGCGCCGCGGTGAGCGCGCCATCCTCCCCGAATCCGGTGAAGTACGCGAACGCCCCGATGTAGCTCGGGACGACGAGCGGGAGCGAGATGGCGACCGTGAAGAACCGGCGGAACGGCAGGTTGGTCTGGCTCGTCAGGATGGCGAGCGGGACGCCGAGGACGACCGACGCACCGGTGACGATACCGACGAGCAGGAGGCTGTTCACGAGGACCTGCACCATCCGCGCTCCCGCGAGCAGGTTCACGGCTCGCGCGAATCCGACGGTGCTCGCCTCGAGGAGAATCCACGCGACCGGGGAGAGCACGAGCGCGGCGATCGCGGCGCTCAACAGGGTGAGTGCGAGCGTCCGTTCACCGCGTGCTTCGCGACGCAACGCGTCGACGAGGCCCTCCTCGGTCGCCATCAGTTCTCGCCCTCCGCGACCCCCATCAGAGGACGCCGACTTCGCGCATCAGTTCGAGCGTCGGTTCGAGGTCGCTGAGCTCGGTGAGGTCGAGCTCCGGCGGGTTCAGCTCGTCGATCGTCGGCAGGTCGCCGACGGGCTGGACGCCCGCGATCATCGGGTAGGCGTAGGCGCGGGTCGCGAAGAACTCCTGTGCTTCCGCGGTGAGGAGGTGCTCGGCGAACAGTCCCGCGAGGTCCGAGCGCTGCGTGCCCTCGATGATCTCGACGCCGGAGACGTTGACGAGCGCACCGGCGTCGTTCTCGGTGAAGGCGAGGTCGATGGGCGGGTTCTCGCGGGCGGCCTTCACGCGGAGCGCGTAGTAGTGGTTCGCGAATCCGGCCGACACGGCGCCGGTCGCGACGCCGCGTGAGACGAAGTACTCGTCGCGGAACTCCTCGGTGCCCTGGTCGAGCATCCCCTGGAGCCACTGCTTGGTGGCTTCGCGGCCGTCCATGATGCGCATCGCGGTGACGAAGGACTTGAACGCGCCGTAGGTCGGCCCCCAGCCCATCGAGTTCGCGAACCGCTCCTGGTTCGCGAACGCGTCGACCTTGTTCGGGATGTCGCTCGCGCTGAAGCGGTTCGTGTTGTACGGGATGGCGCGAGCGCGACCGGCGACGCCGACCCAGCGGCCGTTACTGTCCTGGAGTTCGCTCGGGACGGGGTCGGTGACGGCGCTCGGGAGCGACGTCGCGTACCCCGCGTTGGCGACGAGGCCGAGCGAGGAGGCGTCGATGCTCCAGAAGACGTCGGCGCGCGGGTTCCCGTTCTCGCTCTCCTGGATGATGGTGTTCGCGAGCTGGGTGGAGGGCGCGGACTTCAGTTGCGCGTCGAAGTCGGGGTACTTCTGCTGGAGGAGTTCGATGAGGCCGCGATAGAGGCCGCCTTCGCCGCCGCCGATGTAGATGGAGAGGGTGCCCGAGAGGTCGTCGAGGTCGTCCATGGAGGTGCCGTCCGGTGCGGGGCGCCCGGAGACGAACGGGCCGGAGCCGCGGAAGTCGGAGAGCGAGAGTTCGTTCTCCGAGTTGTTGTCACCGAAGATGCTGCCGACGCAGCCGGCGGTCGCCGCTGCGGCGCCGGTTGCTGATGCCGCGAGGACCTCGCGGCGACCGAGACGTCGTCGTGGTCCGTCGTCTTCGCTCATGTATTGATTTAGGCCGGCCTAAAACTTATATACTTGCCGGTTTGCGCTCGTACGTACGGGCGATGCTTTCGTGAAACAAACCAGTCCCGGCGGTGACGGGACGTCGGAAGCCCATCGTGCTCGTTCGACGGTGAACGCGTCGAACGACGGCCCAAGCGTGCGAGTCACGGGCCGCGACGCGGCGGCGTCGAGAAACGGAACGTCGACCGGTGACGCAGTCGACCGTCGGTCGGTTCGGCCGGTCGACCGTCGAGCCAGCCTTCGATCGGTTCGGTCGGTTCGGCCGGTCAGTCGTCCGCGAGCGCCGCGGCGCGCGTCCGACCGGGGAGGCCGTCGAGCGCTTCGAGCGCGTCCAGCCAGTCGTGCATGTACTCGCCGACGTGGTTCAGGAACTCGCCGTTCTCCCAGTCGTCGAAGTCGCCGTCGGCGAGCGCGGTCGCCATCGCGTCCATCACGGCCGCGTACGAGTCCGCGTCCGCGCCGGACTCGTCGACGAGCTCCCAGACGTGCTCGTTCAGTTCCAGGCCGGGGACCTCGTTCGCGAGGTCGCCGAACGTCGACCGCGCGGCCTTGTTGTGCTCGCAGAGCGGGTCACCGTTGTAGATGCGCTTCCCGAGGACGTCGCAGGCGCGCTTGAGGAACAGCCCGCTCCAGATGTCGTCGAACCGGCCGACGTCCCACGCGTTGTCGTCCATCGGGCACTGGTAGAACGCGGGCACGACCTCGCGGCGGAACGCGAGGTTCATCGAGCACACCGTGAGGTAGTTCTCGCGTGCGGCGACGAAGTCCTCGCCGAAGTCGTCCTTCGAGGTTCGGGTCTGAGCCTGCCCCTGGAGGTCGCCGTCCATGAGGATGCGGACCGCGTCCAGGTCGGGGACGTTCGTCCACAGGCCCTGCGAGGCGACGACGTCCTCGACGTGCGTCGTGCCGACCTCGCGCTCCTCGTCCATCGCCGAGTAGGGGTACCCGCGGGGGTAGAGGTCGTGCTCGTCGAAGTTCTGGTAGAGGACGTTCACCCACTGTTCGTCGGAGGCGACCTCGGTGAGTTCGCCCTCGTACTGGAGGTTGTCCATGTGCGTGCCGAAGAAGTCGACGTCGTCGTGGGGCAGCGTGTCGTCGTCGATGAACAGGCAGTAGGGGTGGTCGTGCGCCCAGAGGTACAGCAGACCGAATGAGGTCTGGGCGTGACTCGCCGCGGGGACGAGGTGACCGTACTCCTCGATGCCGTGGGCCTCGTACCAGTCCTCGCGCGCGGACTCGTCGAACACCGAGCCCTCGACGCCGAGGTCGTCGAGCATCGCTTGCATCTCGTCGGTCGGACAGAAGTCCTCGGTGACGAGGACGAACTCGAGGCGGTCGGTGTCGAAGCCGTGGTCGCGCGCGTTCGCGACGTAGTCTTCGATGCATTCCCACTCGCGGATCGTCGGGACGACGACGCAGATGTCTGGTTTCGTCATCAGTTACACGTAGCGTGTTTAGGCACACCTAAAAGATTGTCCATCTCTTTCGGCGAGCCTAAACCGAATGAGTGCGGCCGAATCGACCCCACGATCGCCCGTTCATCCCACTCAGACGGCCCGGCTCGCCTCACTCCATCCCGCCTCGACCCTCCCCCACCCGGCTCGCCTCCACCCCGCCTCCACCTCACCACTGGGCGACGACGTCCCCGATGCAGCCCTCTCCGGACTGGTCGTACGAGAAGTGGTCGGGGACGTAATCGACGTTGTGGTCCTGGTAGTTCCCCGGCTGCGTGCCCTCGCAGCCCTCCTCGCCGACCGCGGAATCCCATTCCGCGGTCGTGTACGCCCAGTTCAGGACGTCGTCCTCGTCCTTCCAGAAGTTGTCCGCCTGCCCGACCGCGTTCGCGACGTGCGGGCCGTACCGGCCGCCGGTCGACACCGCGTCGTTGTCGGCCGCGCCACCGAGCAGCGAGACGGAGTCCACGTAGTCCGTCACGTCGGAGTCGTCGAGGACCTCGACCGCACGAAGGAGGACGCGTGCGCCCAGGGAGTGACAGACCAGGCGAACGCGCGTATCCGGGTTCTGGTTGCGGTAATCGTACACGAACTGCGCGAGCTTCAGGCCGTTCGCCTCCGCGATCTCCGTGGAGTCCCACCACCCGAACACCGTCGAGTCCGAATCCCACGTGAACCCGACGACCGGGTGGTCGTAGCCGTTCGCCCGGTACGCCTCGCGGGCCTCCCGGAACCCGTCGACGGCCTCGTTCGACTCGTTTCGCCACCCGTGGACGTGCACGAGCAGTTCCGCTGGCGCGCCGCCGTCAAGGCCCGGTATCGACCCGACGGTGTCGTACTCCCACTTCGTGTACTCGTCCTTCCGATAGACCGACCCGTACCAGGTGATGTCGTAGTGCCCTCGCGTACTGATCCGCGGGAAGGTCGCCGCCTCCTCGGCGGTCGCTCCGCTACTCGTCGCGACCAGTCCCGTTGCTGCGGCGCCTACCGCGCCCGCTCGGCGCAAGAACTGTCGACGGCCGGTCTCGATACCAGTGCCCGTGGTAGCCTCTGACAAGTGAGACATAATCTCGCATGAGTAGTATGAGGAATTTATAGCTATCGAGCGAGCAATCAAGCAACGTTTTACTCGGTTTGCGATTTGTAAGACAGAACTAATCTCCAGACCGACATCCTACAGGACGCACGTCCGCGGTGGTCCTCCGGGTCGGGGCGAGGTCTGCGGACGACTGGATTCAGTTCTCCGGCAGTTCGTCGATGAGGACGACCGCTTCGCCGTCGACGACCGGCTTGTCCGAGGATTCGTCGTGGATGACCGTCGATAGCCGGTACTGGTTGTTCCCGAGGTCCTCGAGGACCTCCACGGTCGCACTCACGCGGTCGCCGATCTTGACCGGACCCTGGAACTCGAGGTCCTGGCCGAGGTAGATGGTGAGTCCGGGGAGGCGTGCGAGTGCCGCGCTGATGAGTCCGGAGACGAGCGTGCCGTGAGCGATGCGCCCACCGAAGCGCGTGTCGGCAGCGAACTCGTCGTCGAGGTGCAGGCGATTCGTGTCCCCGCTCGCACGTGCGAACGCACGAACGTCGTCCTCGTCGAGTTGCTTCTCGAAGGAGACGGTGTCGCCGACCGTGATGTCGCTCGGCGCGTCGACCGTTCGCTCGAACGTCCAGTCCAGCTCCTCGTACGCGAGCGACGGGACCGACGCCTCGCGTACCGCTTCCGGGTCGTCGTCCCTCGGCGCGTACGCGTCGGCGTATCCGTCGACGGTGAACGCGGAGAACGCAGCTCGATTCGCCGCGGTCGCACCCTTCACGGCAGTCTCGGCGAAGCGCGTCCACGCTGACGCCATCGCGGTCAACGGGGTCGCAACCTCGCTGTGTCGTTCGCTCATGTTAGAGAGCATACGTCGGACGGCGTTAAGTCTCCTTTGGCTCGTGGTGAATTCACCGGTAGGTGGCCAGAGGACCCCGATATCCGACAGACTGGGGGTCTGTAATCCGGGGACGGCGCCACATTGAGTCCCGGATTACGCCGTTCGTTGGTATTGAGAACCATCTGCCACCATTCAGCGGAACGCTTATGATGGATGCGGTCGTACATGTTGGTGATGACGGACGAGTCGCCGAAGATGCCCTGGTCGCCCGCGATGATGCAGCAGTTCCAGGAACAGATGCAGGAGGCGAGCGAACAAGCGGTGAGTTCCCAGCAGGAGCTCTTCCAGCAGTTCCTCCAGGCCTCCACCGGTAGTTCCGACGCGATGACCGACCTTCGCGGCCTCACGATGGGGTCCGCGATGTTCAAGACGCGCGTCCAATCCGGCGGACGCATCAGCATCCCCGACGCCGAGCGCGAAGCGCTCGACATCGAGGAGGGCGACATCGTCCAGACGATCGTCATCCCCGTCAAACGCAACCGTGATTCCAATGAGTGAAACCACCAACCCCATGACCGCAGCTTTCGAGATGCAGCGCCAGATGATCGAGCAGACCCAGGAGATGACCCACGAGGCCGTCGACGTCCAGAAGGAGACCGTCCACCAGTTCGTGGACGCCATGGAGAACATGGAGTCCCTCGCCGAGCAGAACAACGACGTCTCCAAGCAGACCTGGCACGCGATGTTCGACGCGATGGAGTCCATGATGCCCGAGGGCAGCGCGGACTTCAGCGAGTTCGAGAAGATGGTCGACGACGGCTTCGACCAGCTCACCGAGAGCCAGCACCAGGCGTTCGACGCGATGAACGACGCGATGCAGGACGGCGCGAGCGCGTACGACGAGTTCGCCGACGCGTACGTCGACGCGGTCGACTCCTCGTTCGACTCCTTCCTCGACACGCACGAGCAGGTCGAGGCCGACGTCGAGGACGTCACCGAGTCCGTCTCCGCCTGAGTGCCGACCCAACCGTTTTGAGTACACCCTTCGCAGCAATTACTATGGCAAACCAACAGACAGTCCCGACAGATTGGAACGAGTTCGTCTCCGACATGAACGAGCAGTTCATGGAGGCGATGGAGCAGAACATGGAAGCGCAGGCGTCGTTCGTCGAGCAGTGGAGCGAAGCCGTCGACGCCCAGCAGATGAACCAGCCCGAGATGGAGGAAGGCCTCGAGGGCTACAAGGACGCCTACCAGGCGTGGATGGACGCCGCCGACCAGATGGTCGACCGCGTCAACGACTCGATGGAAGGCGAGGAGGTCGACCCGAGCGAGTTCCGCGACATCTGGCTGAACACCGCGAACTCCGCGTTCAAGGACGTCATGGAGACGACCGCGTTCGCCGCGTGGACGGGGTCGACGGTGCAGCAGATGATGGAGACCCAGCGCCAGGCCGACCAGATGGCCGAGGACACGCTCGAACAGCTCGGGTTCGCGACCGACGAGCAGGTCGTCGAGGTCGGCGACCGGCTCGTGGAACTGGAGCGCCGCCAGCACGCCGTCGAGGAGAAGCTCGACCGCGTCCTCGAACACCTGGAGGACTAGCGTGAAGAACCCCTTCGCTGCCACCATGGAAGCCCAGCGGCGGGCCTGGGAGAACGCGAGCGAACTCATCGAGAAGACGACGGTCGCGCCGGAACGCACGGAGACGTTCCAGGACGTCGAGGTCGGCGAGACGCCGAGCGAGGTCGTCTACGAGGAGAACAAGCTCCGACTCCTGCACTACGAGTCCCGCACCGACGAACAGCACTCGGTCCCGATACTCGTCGTGTACGCGCTCATCAACCGCCCGTACATCCTCGACCTCCAGCCCGAGCGCTCGGTCATCCGGACGCTCCTGGACAACGGGTTCGACGTGTACATGATCGACTGGGACGAGCCGTCGTCGCTCGACCGGTCGCTGACGCTCGACGACTACGTGAACCGCTACATGGAGAACTGCGTGGACGTCGTCCGCGAACGCTCCGGCCAGGACAGCATCAACGTCCTCGGGTACTGCATGGGCGGGACGATGAGTACGATGTACGCCGCACTCAACCCGGAGAAGGTCCGGACGCTCGCGCTCATGGCCGCCGGCCTCTGCTTCGCTGGCGACAGCGGCGTCCTCGAACTCTGGGGCGACGACGAGTACTTCGAGCCTCGTGCGGTCACGGACACGTTCCACAACGTCCCCGCGGAGTTCCTCGACGTCGGGTTCGCGCTCATGGACCCCGTCCAGAACTACGTCACGAAGTACGTGAACCTCTACGAGAACGTCGAGGACGAGGACTTCGTCGAGAACTTCGCGCGGATGGAGGAGTGGCTCGGTGACGGCATCGACGTCGCCGGCCAGACGTTCGTCGAGTTCATCGAGGACATCTACCAGGAGAACAAGCTCATGAACAACGAGCTGTACCTGGGCGGCGAGCACGTCGACATCGACAAGATCGACATGCCCGTGCTCCAGATCGTCGCGGAGTACGACCACCTCATCCCGCCGGAGGCGTCGAAGCCGTTCAACGACGCCATCCCGAGCGACGACAAGACCATCATGGAGTTCCCGACGGGACACATCGGGATGAGCGTGTCCTCGAAGAGTCACGCGAAGCTCTGGCCGGACGTCTGCGACTGGTTCGAGGCACGGATGCCTGACGAGGCGGACGCGGTCGAGCACGACGTCGAGGCGGTCGATGGTGCGGACGCCGCCATCGCGGAGGACGCGACGGACGCGTCCGCCGAAGCCCCCGACGGTGACGGCGTCGAGATCGAGGTCGAGGGGACGGACACGCCCGACCTCACCGACCTCGACGGTATCGGGCCGGCGTACGCCGAGCGCCTCTCGGACGCGGGCTACGACTCCGTTACGGCGCTCGCCGCCGCGGACGCAGTGACCGTCGCGAGCGACACCGACCTTCCGGTGTCTCGCGTCGAGGACTGGATCGACCAGGCCGGCGCGCACGTCGCAGAGTGAGGAGTCAGGGTCGACGACGGCCTCGACGCTCCTCGACGGGATGACGGTTCCGACGGCGATTGGCAGTTCGACTTTTTGCGGGTGACCGTTACACGACGCCGCGTCGTTCGATACGGTCGGTCCTCCGACCAGCAGTTCGAGACGTATCAGGTCGACGAGTGGGTGATATCGAAAGATGACGACCGCCCGTACGGCGCTCGGGAAGGCACACGGGCGAACCATTAAGATGCAGTTGGACGATTGTCCAGATACTGTCGAGTCGCCACCGGTGGCTCGCATCTCAACGCATGTCTATGGAAGGACGCACCTGTGTCATCACGGGTTCAGGGCGTGGCATCGGACGCGGCATCGCCGAACACCTCGGCGCGCGAGGGGCGAACGTCGTCGTGAACTACCGGTCGAGCGACGAGGCCGCGCGCGAGACCGTCGAGAGCATCCACGAGAAAGGCGGTCAGGCCATCAGCGCGAAGGCGGACGTCTGCGACCGCGACGAAGTCGAAGCGATGCGCGAGCTCGCGCACGACGAGTTCGGCCAGGTCGACGTCCTCGTGAACAACGCCGGCATCACGCAGGACACGCGATTCGTGAACATGACTCGTGAGGAGTGGGACCAGGTGATGGACGTGAACCTCGGCGGGCTGTTCAACTGCACGCAAGCGTTCTACGACGACATATGGAACGCCCACGAGGGGCGGCTGATCAACATCTCGAGTATCGTCGGGAAGCAGGGGAACTTCGGGCAGGCTAACTACGCCGCGGCGAAAGCCGGCGTGTTCGGGTTCACGCGCACCATCGCCATCGAGTTGGCGTCGGGTGGCTCGACCGCGAACTGCGTCGCGCCTGGGTTCACGCGCACCGACATGCTCGCCGAGGTCCCCGAGGAGGTCCAGGAGCGCATCGTCGCCCAGATTCCTCTGGAGCGGTTCGCGGAGATCGACGACATCGCAGCGACGGTGCGGTTCCTGGCGACCGAGGAATCGAGTTACATCACGGGCGAGGTCATCGACGTCAACGGCGGCATGGACCTCTGAGCGGTCACGGCCGCGTCCACGGTTGGTTCTTCGGGATGGCGACCGCTTCGTCGCATCGTTGTCGCTTCACATGCAGCGGTGGTGGGGTTGATGCGTGGAACGAACGGATTGAGTCCGCGCGGCCACTGCGGCAAAACACCGCGAGTTCTGCGGCGTCCTCCTCGGCGGCGAGAGCGACTGGCCGGCAAAAACACTAGTCGCCGGGAGCGACTGGCCGGCGAAAACACTAGTCGCCGGGAGCGACTGGCCAGCGGAAACACTAGTCGCCGTGGTCGCCGAGTGCGGCCTGCGTGGTGGGTTCGAGGCCGTCCTCGATGCCGAGTTCGTCCTCGAGTGCGCGCCGCGCGGATTCGAGGGGGACGTCGAGTTCGTAGCTGTAGAAGTTCCCGCGGCTCCCCGAGCGGTTCTCGCGCGCGGTGAGGATACCGAGCATCCGGAGGTCCGAGAGGTGGTTGTGCACCGAGCGCTGCGCGAGACTGTCGATACCCATCGCGTCGCAGACGTCGAGGTAGCGGTCGTAGATGTTCCGCGAGCGCTCCGGGGTACGGCCGGCGCGCGCCAGCGACACGACCGAGAGGAGCGCCAGATGCCCGTGTTGCGTGAGTTGTCGGATGCCCTCCTCGACGCGCTCGCGTTCCAGTTCGTGCTGGGCTTGCTCGACGTGTCGTTCCTCGAGGAAGTCGTCGCCGTTGTTCTGCGCTTGCTCACCGGCGAGGAGGAGGAGGTCGAGCGCCTGTCGCGCGCTCCCACGGTCCTTGGCCGCGAGCGCCGCACAGAGTCGGACGACCGCGTCGTCGTACACGTCCTCGCGGAGCGCGATCTCGGCGCGCGAGGAGAGGATGTTCGAGAGCTCCTGGGCGTTGTACGGTGGGAACTGGAGTTCGCGCTCGCAGAGCGTGTCCTGCACGCGCGGGTCCAGCTGGTCGCGGAACTTGAAGTCGTTCGAGATGCCGATGATACCGACCTTCGCGTTCTCCAGGTCGCCCTTCGACCGGGCGCGGGGCAACTCGTACAGCAACTCGTCTTTCTCGCCGATGGAGTCGATCTCGTCGAGCACGAGGAGGACGGTGCCGCCGACCGCGTCGATCTCCTCGTAGAGCTTGTTGAACACGGTCTGCTGGGGGTACCCCGTCGTCGATATCTCGCCGCCGTCCGGCCGCAGTTCGTTCACGAGTTCGACCGCGACCTGATACGAGGACGAGAGGGGCTTGCAGTTCAGGGTGAGGACGGAGAGGTCGATGTCGTCGTAGCCGCGCGCGTCCTCGCGAAGGCGTTCGAGAAGGTACTCCGTGACCGCGGTCTTCCCGACGCCGGTGTTCCCGTAGAGGAAGATGTTGTTGGGCTCCCAGCCGTCGATGACGGGCTGGAGGGCGTCCATGTACGCGTCGATCTCCTCGTCGCGCTCCTGGATGCGGTCGGGCTGATAGCTCTCTCTGAGCGCGTCCTTGTTTGCGAATATCGTCCGCTTGCGCTCGAAACGACGCATGCGTTCGACCGTAGCACTCACCCTATTTAACGACCGCCTTTTCACGTGATTCGAGTGTTTCGAGTGAACGCCCCGAGCCGAGGTCTCGAACCGGACGGCGATGACGAGTGCGGCCGCACGTTACGGGTTCCGGTACCAACGAACTCGGGCAGTCCCTCGTCGGACGGTCCTCTTGTCTCTCCCGCGCCTCATCCGCTCTGCATCCTCTCTTCCTTTCTTTGCTATTCTCTCTAGTCTAGTCGGTCTAGCTAGACTAGCTAGGTTAGTGAGTAGTCTAGGAACCGTGAGGCGGCGAGGGTGAGCTGGCGGTGACGGGTTGTTCGTGGGGTGAGTGGAAGGTGAGTGATTTGGGGGTGGGGTGAGAGACACCACTGTTTCGTGTGAAGCGTGGGTTGGGCTAGGGGTCACGTGCGAGCACACCGTCGTTTCGAGTGAAGCGCTGACATTTCGGCGAGCGTATCGTCGACCGCTCGTCCGTCCAGTCGTCGCATTCGCCGGATAGTGGGCCTGAAAGTGCCGTTATCGCCGGGCACCCCACCACCATTGCAGGTGAAGTGCCCACGTCGTCGACGGACCCCGCCACTCGCCGCCCCACGCACCACCACCCACACCCAGAACCGCTTCACTTGCAACAGTGGTGTCTCTCTCCCCCTCGAACCCCTCGACCCAGCGACCACACTCGTCTCAACCCCAGCAATCACACTCGTCCTAACCCCAGCGAGCTCACTCGCCTCAACCTCAGCGAACACACCTGGACCTGGTCCTGCCCCAGCGACCACGCTCGGAACGTCACGGTTATTCACTTGCACCAGTGGTGGGTGTCGGTCGCTGAACCACCACTCGTTCGGTCGCGACGCCGCCAGCCCGGCGTCGCTTCACGCGCAACGACGGTGGGGGCGGCAGCGAACACTTCTGTGGCCTGGAAGCGTCCGCGGCGGAAGCAACTACGGCGGAAGCAACCACGGCGGAAGCGACCGCGCCCCGACCGCGCGGGGCGATCGTGGCCGACCGCGTCCTCGGACGGAACGGCGTTCGCGCCAACACCGAGCTATAAGACGCGTCCGGGAGACGGCTCTCGTATGCGAGATGTCGCGATAATCGGCGCGTCCATGACACAGTTCGGGCAGCGCGACGCGTGGATACGAGAGCTACTCGCCGAGGCGGGCGACGCCTGTCTCGACGACGCCGGCGTCGAACCGTCCGCACTCGACCACCTCTACGTCTCGAACATGGCGAGTGGCGAGTTCGAGGGGATGACGGGCGTCCCGAACGCACTCGCGCACGACCTCGGCGCGCTCGGCGCGTACACCCAGCGCGTCGACCAGACGTCGAGTTCCGGTGGCGCCGGCATCTACGCCGCCTGGCAGTCCATCGCGAGCGGCGCGAGCGACGCGACGCTCCTCGTCGGCGGCGAGAAGATGACGCACAAGACGACCGCGGAATCGACGGACGTCATCGCGTCGCTCACGCACCCGGCGGAGTACAAGCACGGCGTCACCCTTCCGAGCTTCGCCGGACTGACCGCGCGACACTACCTGGAGCGCTTCGACGCGCCCCGCGAGAGCCTCGCGAAGGTCGCCGTGAAGAACCACGAGAACGGCACGCGGAACCCGCACGCGCAGTTCCAGAAGGAGGTCGACCTGGAGACCGTCCTCGACTCGCCGATCGTCGCTGACCCGCTCCGGCTCTACGACTTCTGTCCCATCACGGACGGGTCCGCCGCGCTCATGCTCGTCCCAGCCGAGGAAGCCGAATCCTACGTCGACAGGGCCGACGACTACGCCGTCATCTCGGGCGTCGCAGGAGCGACGGACACGCACGTCGTCCACGAGCGCGACGACCCGACGGTGATGAGTGGGGTCGTCGAGAGCGGCGAGCGCGCGTTCGACATGGCGGGGCTCGAACCGGACGACGTCGACGTGGCGGAACTCCACGACATGTTCACCATCCTCGAGTTCCTCCAGATGGAGGGGCTCGGGTTCGCCGAGCACGGCGAGGCGTGGGAGCACGTGGAGGCTGGCGAGACGGAGATGGACGGCGACCTCCCCATCAACACGTCGGGTGGCCTGAAGTCCAAGGGGCATCCGCTCGGCGCGAGCGGTGTCGCACAAGGCGTCGAGATATACGAGCAGATTGTCGGCGAGGCGGGGCCGCGACAGGTCGACGCGGACGTCGCGCTCGCGTGCAACGTCGGCGGGTTCGGGAACTGCGTCATCACCACCATCCTGGAGGCAGCAGCATGAGCGACCACGATTCCACTCACGGCGACGACGAACCGCGGATCCGCGAGGGCCACCTCTCGGGCGACGACCTGACCGCGTACGTCTGCACGAACGGGCACGCGACGTTTCCCGGCCACCAGCGGTGCCCGACGTGCGGCGAGTCACAGGACGCGGAACTCGACCTCTCGGAGACGCGCGCGGAGGTGGTCACGTGGACGACGAGTACGGCGACGCCGCCGGGCGTCCGCGAACCGAACCATCTCGCGATCGTCGAGTTCGACCTCGACGCTGCCCTGGAGGCGTCCCAGGACTTCACCGCGGGGACCGTGCAGGGGCCGGTGCGGACGCTCGCACAGCTCACGACCGGCGACGTCGAATCCGGTGACGTCGTCGCGCCGACGTACGTCGAGGAACTCCGCGAACCGGGCGCTGGAATCCGCGAACCGGACAGTCAGTCCTGGGACGGCTACCGGTTCGAACCCGTGGAGTCGTAGCGCCAGCACACCCGTATTCGAGTCCGTGACGTCGTAGCGACGCCGCATCCGATCTCGTTCCGTTATTCTTCGACGACTGCAAGCGCGACGACGTACTGTCCGTCGAAGACCGACGGGTCTGGTGCGGGGACGCCCGCGCGCTCGTAGACGCCGTCGGGGATGCCGATGTCGCCGAGGAGGAGGTCGCCGGGGACGCTATCGAGACCCGTCTTCGGCAGTGCGAGTGTCAGGGTGGCGTCCGGGTGGACGGCTCGCCCGGGCGCGTCGCCGGTGGTGGCGTCGAACCCGCTGGGGACGTCGAGCGAGAGCGAGCGCTTCGCGCCCTGGTCGACGACCTGTGCGAGGTCGGCGGCGGTGCCGTCGAGTTCGTCGGTGAGTCCGTACCCGACGAGCGCGTCGATGGCGAGGTCGACGTCGAGGACGGTGTCGACCGCGTCGTGGACCGCGCCGTCGCCGTGCACGAGCGTCGCGTCGGTGGCGTCGAGCGCGGCCGCTTGACTGGCTGGGGCGCCCTCGAGTGCGTCGCGGTCGCGGTCGAGGACGACGGTGACGTCGGTCCCGTGATTCGCCAGGTGTCGGGCGGCCGCGAGCCCGCCACCGCCGTTGCCGCCGCCGCCAGCGAGGACGGCCGCGTCCTGTGGGAGTCCACCGACGACCGCACGGCTCGCCTTCGCGAGGTTCCGGCCGGCGTTCTCCATCATCGACAACAGCGGGAGGCCGACGTCGTCGACAGCAGCCCGGTCGACCGCTCGCATCTCGGCGGCGGTGACGGACCGGACTCGAACGCCACGAGTCGTCTCGAACACTGGACGGGCCCTATCCGGTGTGCGTCCGCTACGGTCCACGGACTCCGACCGTTCCGCGGTCATGCGTCCGCGTCGCCGCGCCCATCGTCGGCGTCGTCACCGTCGGCATCGTCGCCCGTTGCTTCCGCCCCATCGTCGCTCGAACCCGCGTCGTCGTCGCCGCCCCCACTCGACGCATCGTTGCCCGAACCCGCGTCCGCGGACCCGTCACCGTCGTCCGCGCCTGCGTCGCCGTCCGCGGTCGCGTCGTCGCGCTTCCCGTATCGGTCCTTGAGCGTCTCTATCTCCGCGTCGACGTCGACCTTCACACCCTCGTCGACGGAGTCGGAGTCCCCGGTGGCACCGGTCGCGTTCCGGTCGGCCGGGTCGTCGTCGCGGGCGGCGTCCGCGCGCCGTGCGTCGTCGGCGCGGTTCGCGCGCTCCTCGAACTCGTCGAGCGTGTGGTCGCGCTCGCGCGCCTCCCGGAGTCGGGACTGGACGTCGTCGCGGAGGGCGCGAGCCTCCGAGAGGAGTTCACCGGCCGCGCCGTCGTCCGGGAGCCCGCCGTCGTCGAGCGCCGTCTGAAGGTCCCCGAGCGACCGTTCGAGGCGTTCGAGCGTCCGGTCGCTGACCTCGGCGAGACGCTCGGCGGACCCCGCCGCTCGGTCGCGTGCACCCGTGGCGCGTTCTCGGGCGCGATTCCCGGTGTCGACGACGCGGATAGCGCGCTGGACGGTCTCGAGGAGTTTGATGTTCACTTCGAGGACGGCGATCGTTCCCGGTATCGCGACCTCGTCGGCGAACCGGACGACTTCGCTCGGCGACGGCGGACGCGGTAACCCGAACGGGCCGCGTGGCGGGTCGCGTCGCAGTTCGTCCCGGAGCTCCTGGAGGACCGTCGACAGCTCCTCCGCGGTGGCCGCGAAGTCGACGTCGTCGTCCCGGCTGTCGGTCATGGTCGGACCTTCTCGCCAGGCGGACAAAAGTCTGGCCCGCTCCAGCGGGTCGCGCTCGCAGCCACGGACCGCTCGTCGACGTTGCGGGTTCGGTCGGTTCGACCGCTCGTCGATACTGCCGGTTCGACCACTTCGACCGCTCGTCGATACTGCCGGTTCGGTCGCCTCGTGGATTATTCTTGCAGGGTGGTCGCCACAATGTTTATTATATGCTGTATCCGTAGTTCCGCAAGAATGCGGACCGATCACGGCGGGGGCGTGCCCGACAGCACTGCATTTGCGCAGACGCTGTCGAGCCTGAAGCAGGAGGGGAGCAACATCCTGCTCGTCGGACAGACGAGCGGGACAGCACATCACGCAGCCTGCGAGCGCTTGCTCGGCGACGGCGAGGAGCCTCGGCGTCGCGTCTACGTCTACACCGCCGGGAACGAGTCCTGTGGGTTCACGGCGACGGCACCGACGGTCGAGGATTCGGCGTGTATCGTCACGCAATCGACGGACGACGGGACGGGCGTGCACGACGGCGTCCCGGAGTCCATCGAGCGGACGGTCGTCGGGAACCAGCTGTTGGCGTCCCTGGGTGCGGAGATAATCGACGCTGTCGCGGCGTACGACGACGAGTTCGACCTCGAACCGGCCGAACTACGGTTATGTTTCGACTCCGTGACGCCGTTGCTCCGCGACCACAAGTCCGAGAACGTGTTCCGACTGCTGCACATGGTGACGTCTCGCGTCCGCGAGGTCGACGGGATGGGGCACTTCCATCTGCCGCTCGCCCGGGATAGCGACTACGTTCACCTGCTGGAGCCGCTGTTCGACGCTATCGTCGAGGTCCGGGATGGCGAGGACGGCCTCGAGCAGCGCTGGGATCTCCGTGACCGCGGCACGGACACGGGCTGGATCTCGCTCTGACGGCTCGGAGCGGCAGGGGCGGGGGTGTCGCGGTCAGGCGTGTTGTGCGACGAGAGCTTCCAGGCTCGCTTTGTCCTTGGCGCCGACGACGCGTTCGACCGGCGTGCCGTCGACGTAGAGGAGCATGGTGGGGACGCCGCGGACGTTCTGTCGTTGGGCGAGCGCCTGGTGTTCGTCGATGTCGACCTTGGCGACGACCGCGGTGCCGTCCTCGTGGAGCGCTTCGACGACCGGCTCGACCATCTTGCATGGGCCGCACCAGTCCGCGTAGAAGTCGACGAGGACGACGTCGTGGGCGTCCGTCACCTCCGCGAGGTGGTCGGGGCCCTCGACGTGGACCGGTGCGTCCGGGCGGGTCTGTTCGGCCTCGCTCTCGCTCACTGCTCCGCCGTCGGCCAGCTGCTCCTGGAGCTCTTTGCGTTTCTGTTCCCGGATCGCGTCGCGTTCGTCTGTCTCTGTCATCGGCTCTCCCTAGCGGTTCCACGCACCTAAACCCACCACAGATGTGTTGGTATGGTGCACAACCGACGTCGGGTCGCGCGTATCGAATCTCGATATCGGACGACGTTCTTTAACGAACGGCGTCCTACGACCGGTAATCATGAGCTCTGAGGTCGTCGTTCCCCCCGCGACCGCCCTGGACGCCGCCGTCCCCCTCCAGGTCGAGATCAGCGTGCAGTTCCTCGCCGGTGTCGCCGGGACGATACTCCTCATGCTGTTGTTCCTGATGGTGGTCGTCCTCTGGGACATCGCACTCGCCCTCCGGGACGTCGCGGAGAAGATAGACTACCTCGAGGACGACGTCGACTCGGACCTGGCGAGCATCAACGGAACGCTCACGCGGATATACGACCGCATGGGTGGCGGAACGCCGACGGGTCGAGAGGGCGTTTCGGGAGCGGGGCCCTCGGCGGGTCGAGAGAGCGTTTCCGGGGCGACGGCGAACGTGCAGGGGACGGACGTGGTCGGCGGGAGCGTCTCGGCGTCTCCCGGGAGCGGCGAACCGGGTGGCGTTCGGCCCGGTGACGTTCGGCCCGGGAGGGTTCGGGCGCACGCTGCTGGCGTGAACGCGGCTGCGGGCGGGACGACGACGGTGAATCCGACCGCGGGTGGCGCGTTCGACGAGCGTGCGACCCCTGCCGATGGTCGTCGTCGGGTCGGCACCGCTCCCACGGCTGCGACGGCCGGGACGTCGACTGATGCGTCCGAGGACGAAGAGTCGACGGCCGCGGGCGTCGGCGTCGACTCAGGTGAGAGTACGCGCGCAGACGGTGCACCGGCCGTCGGGACGCCATCTGCGGGAGACGTGCGCACCGGCGTGGAGGAAGCGACCGACGCGGCCGACGGTGCCGGGGACGGCGACGCCGATGACGACGGGAGCATGGGCGAGGCCGGCAACGACGAGGACGGAGGCGGCGGCGACGAGAACGACGCCGGAGACAGCGACGACGACGGAACCACTGCCGACGGCGGAACCACTGGGAGTGACGTCGAGGGCCCAGCGACCGGGGGTGACGAGACCGGTCCGTCGGTCGATGCGACGTCGCGGAACGTCGGTCGGTTCGCGTCGGACGGGAGCGGCGATCCGGCGTGGTACGACGTCACGATGGACGTCCCACGGACTGCTCGCACGGACCTCGATGACGCCACGACGGATGCGTCAGCGGCGGAGCCGACCGTGGACGAGCGACTCGGGTCGGACGAGGTACGGAACGCGTACGTCGACCCTGTGTCCGCGTTCGGGAACGCGGACGACGACGGCGACCCGACGGTCGATCTCGACGACCTCGGGTCGCGCTTCCAGCCGACGTCCACCGACAGCGAAGCCGACGAGGACGCGGCCGACGGGCCCGACAGTTCCGACGCGTCCGGCACGGAACCGGACGCCCCACGGGACGACGACGGGGAGGCGGCCGTCGACGAAGCCGAACCGGCCACCGGGAGGGCTGACGCTGGTACGGAAGCCGTGGACGTGGAGGACACCGTGGACGTGGAGGGCGACGACGCGACTGGCGACGACGCGACGGGTGACGACGCGACGGGCGACGACGCGACGGGCGACGTGACCGCGGACCCGGGCACGGAGGTCGTGGACGTGGAGACGATGCCGTCCGACGCAGGGGAGACCTCCGGCGTCGACACCGGCGAAGACGACACCGGCGGGAGCGAACCCGACGAAAGCGACCAAGGCAACAGGGAGACCTTCGGAGCGGACGACGAGTTCGACGACGCGAACGTCGACGCGGGCGAGGACGACGCTGAAAGCGGCGACGCGGAGCCTGCGGCCGCAGCCGGCGTGGATGCCGACGCGGTAGTCGATGACCTGTCGGCGGCGAAAGCACGGATCCGCGAGCGACACGAGGACGAGGAGGGGTCGCTCGACTACACGTCGCTCCAGCGGGAGGCGGCGGTGACCCCTGGCGTGAAGGGCAGTGGGATGCCCGCCGAGGAGATGCTTGACGCGCTCGCGGCCGCGGCCGTCCACGGCCTCGACGACCGCGGGGACGAGGACGCAGCTGACGTCGACGCCGTCGAGGACGCGCTCGTCGAGCGACGGGAGGCGACCGACGACGAGTCAGACGCGGCCGAGAACTCGGAGGAAGCAGACGGTGGAGCGGACGACGCGGCCGACGACACGGACGACGATGGTATCGCGGACCTCGTGAACCGCGAGCTGGACACGCTCACCCAGGAGGTCGGCGGGACGAGCATGACGCCCGACGTCTCCGACGCGGACCTCGACGCGGCCGTCGACGAGCTCGATGACGAGTCGTACACGTTCCCGCTCTCGGGGTCTTCGTTCGACGTGACCGCGGACGCGGACGCCGAGACCGCGACGCTCTCGTTCACGTCCAACGAAGCGATGGACCTCGGCGGTGCGCGCGAACGACTCCTCACCTATCAGTTACGGAACTACCTCGACCGTGACGACACCACGCACGCCGAGTTGTCCGTGGACGAGAACGCGGTCGTCCTCGAGATCCCCGCTGCGGACGGGCCGGCGGTGAACGCGTGGGCGGACGCCATCGTCCAGATAATCGACCGCACGCTCTACCTCTCCAAGGACGACGACTGACCCTCAGAGGGGCGACGACTGACCCTCGGCGGTCGCTCGCCTGCGCGCGACAGGCCGAGCCCTTTGTCGAGACCGAAAGACGGAGGGTCGTCCTCGGCTGACCGTTGCGCATGACCGACGACGTGTACGCGGTTGACGTGGCTGTACGGTATCAGGACGTGGACGCGCTCGGGCACGTGAACAACGCGATCTACGCGACGTACCTGGAGGAGGCGCGCGTCCAGTACCTCCCGGACGTGCTCGGTGACACGGGCGCCATCGAGGCGGTGCTCGCGAACCTCGAGATCGATTACTACCGTCCGGTGACGCTCGAGGACGGGTTCGTGACCGTCGAGATCGAGGTCGTGGACGTGGGCACGAAGAGCGTGACGTTCGAGTACGAGGTGTACGCGAGCGGCGAGCTCGCGGCGGAAGCGTCGACCGTCCAGGTGGCGTACGATGGCGAGGCGAAGGAGTCCGTGGAGATCCCCGAGGAGTGGCGCCAGACGCTCCGCGAGTTCGAGGGTCTGAACTGACCGCGCGGGCGGTGGCGGTGGGCGTCTCGCGCGGTCGAAGCGAGGGGTTTAGGCGTCGCCCGACGAACCGTGTGCCGTGCGACTGGAGAACAGTTTCATCGGCGTGCGGGGCGTGGGCGAGAAGTCGGAACGGAACCTGTGGCGGTCGGGGATCACGCACTGGGACGACTTCGACCGGGACGCAGCGAGGTCGACGTCCGGTATCGGGTCGACGACCGCGGAGCGCATCGAGGACTTCCTCGCGGACGCCCGCGAGCGCCTGGACGACGGCGATACGCGGTTCTTCGGGGATGCGTTCCCGAGTGGTGAACGCTGGCGGTTGTACGAGAATTTCCGCGACGAGACGCTGTTCTTCGACATCGAGACGACGGGGCTGGACGAGCACCGGAACGACGTGACGACGGTGTCGTTCCACAAGGGCGGGGACACGACGACACTCGTTCGTGGGCAGGACCTCACCGCCGAGCGCGTCCGCGAGCAGTTCCAGGATGCGGCGTTGGTGTCGTCGTTCAACGGCGCGCGGTTCGACGTCCCGTTCCTCGAGACCGAACTCGGCGTGACGCCGGACGTCCCGCACCTCGACCTGATGTATCCCTGCAAGCGCATCGGGCTCTCGGGCGGCCTGAAGCGCATCGAGCAGGACGTCGGCCTGGAGCGCGACCAGCCGGACATCTCCGGGCAGGACGCGGTCCGCCTCTGGTACGAGTACCAGGACGGCGACGACCGCGCGCTCGAGACGCTCGTCGAGTACAACCGCGACGACACGCGGAACCTCCAGACGCTCGCCGACGAGGTCGTCCGCCGTCTCGACGACCACGTCCGCCCCGCGGACGCCGAGCGGTTCGACGGCGGCTCTCGGTGACGGGACCGAACGACGACGCTCGGTGACGCGACCGAACGACGACGCTCGATAACGCGACCGAACGACGACGCTCGATGACGCGACCGAACGACGGTACTCGAACTGGCGGGGGTCCATGCAGCCACCTCATCGTATAAGTACGCTAGTCATCTGGACAGAATCGACTTGATGGTCGCTGGACGATTCGGGGGTATGAGCACGCCTACGCGGACCGACGTGGACGCCGACGGACCTGGCTCGCAGGACGCGTCGACGGCTGTGGGGGCGGACGGACTGCGAGGCCAGCGGCCGGCGGACGCCGCCGCGGCCGCGTCGCTGGCGGGGAGCGATGGAGCGACCGGTCGTCGGCCGCCGCGAGCGGCCGAGGCGCCGGTCGTGGGGAAACTCCTCCAGCTCGTTCGCGACCCGGACGGCTACTACGCGGAGGTCGGGTACGGGTACGAGTCGGACGCGGTCGCGTACAGCGTGAACCGGACCGACGCCGTGATGCTCACGCACCCGTCGTACGTGGAGTCGGTGCTCGTCGAGCAAGCCGCGGCGTTCCGGAAGGGCAAGGTGCTGTCGCGGGCGTTCGACGGGTTCGCGCCGAACGGGCTCGTCGCGAGCGAGGGCGAAGAATGGGCGCGAGACCGGGCGCTCGTCCAGCCGGCGTTCTACCGGGAGCGCGTCGAGACGTACGCGGACGCGATGGTCGATGCGGCGGCCGGGACCGCGGACGCGTGGGCTGACGCGGACGTCGTCCGGGTCGACGAGGCGACGAAGGACCTCACGCTCGAGATCATCGCACGGACGATGTTCGGCACGGACCTCTCCGGCGACGGCGAGGTCATCGGGGATGCGGCGGACGCGATCCTGTCGCGGACGTCGCCGACGAACGTGAGTTCGTACCTCCCGGTGTGGGTGCCGACGCCGTCGAACCGCCGGTTCCTGCGGACGATGCGAGCGCTCCGGGCGACGATGACGGACCTCGTTGCCGAACGACGCGCGAACGACGACGTCGGCGACGACCTGCTCTCGATCCTCGCGGACGCGGAGTACGAGGACGGGACGTCGATGGACCGGGAACGCCTCCAGGACCACCTCGTGACGTTCGTGTTCGCGGGCCACGAGACGACCGCCGTCCTCCTGACGTGGGCGCTCTGGGAGCTCGCGCGGAACCCGGACGCGCAGACGACGCTGCACGCGGAACTCGACGACGTCCTCGGCGGTGGGACGCCGACGGCGGACGCGGTCCGGGACGCCGAGTACCTCCAGGCGGTCGTCGACGAGAGCACGCGCCTGCACCCGCCGGCGTACAACCTGTTCCGGGAGGCGAAGCGCGACGTCCAGGTCGGCCCCTGGGAGATAACAGAGGGGACGACGGTGACGACGCCGCAGCTGGTCGTGCATCGCGACGAGCGCTGGTACGACGACCCGCTCGCGTTCGACCCGAACCGGTGGACGCCCGCGATGCGCGACGCCCTCCCGGAGTACGCGCACTATCCGTTCGGCGGTGGGCCGCGCTCGTGTATCGGGAACCGGTTCGCGACCCTGGAGGCGAAACTGATACTGGCGACGGTCCTGTCGCGCTTCGAGGTCGACGCCGTCACCGACGCGGTCGAGTACTCGTTCTCGGCGACGCTCCAGCCGGACCGCCCCGTGAAGCTCCGGTTCCGCGAGCGCTGACGCGGCGAGCCCGAGCGTGCACGACCGCGGACGTCCACGACGCGCCCGCTACTCGCCGAGCGCGTCAGCGACGTACGCGACGGCGTCCGCCGGCGAGTCCGCGGCGTAGACGCCGTCGACGTCGTGCGTCCCGAGTCCCGCTATCGGGCGGTCGTAGATGCCCGCGAACCCGAGTTCGCTGAGCGTCCCGTGCCCGCCCTCGATGGCGATCACGGCGTCGCCGTTCAGCGGGACGAGCGCGTTCCGCGCGTGCCCGAGCCCGGTGGCGATTGCGACGTCGACGTGCTCGTTCGCGCCGCCGCGGTCCTCCCCGGGGAGGATCCCGATCGTCGTCCCACTTGCTTCCTTCGCGCCCGCACACGCCGCGGCCATCACGCCGCCGCGGCCGCCGCAGACCAGGTCGAGTCCGCGTTCACCCAGGAGCCGGCCGACCTCGCGCGCCGCGTCCAGGTCGTCGCCGCTCGCTTCCCCGCCGCCGATGACGCTCACTCGCATACGAACGTCGGCGGCCGCGACCGTCAGGAAACTACCGGTCGTCCCGGCGGCCGCGCCGTTCCTCGCGGTCGCGTCGACCGTCGCCCGAACCGTTTTGTCACGCGACTGTGGATACTCGCGTATGGTTCGCGTCGAGGACCTCGTCCCCGGCTTCGTCGAACGCCGCGTCCCGGAGCGCCCGGAGTGGGTCGCGGAGAACCAGCGCGACCCCCGGACCGCTGCCGAAGTGTACGGGACGTTCGCGCTCGCGTTCTCGACGCTGTACTTCGCGCTGTTCGCGGTCGGCATCTGGACCCCGATCATCCTTCTGTTCGTCCCGCTCGTCGTCGTGAACGCGGTCGCCTGGACGTGGGTGCTGTGGCACCTCCGCATCTCCAAAGATGGGGTCGTGCCACGACGCCGGGCACTCACGACCGGGCTCGCCATCGGAGCGGGCTCCTGGCTCACCGTCGGCCCGCTACTCATCGCTGGAACCACCGTCCCGAAACTGCTCAAGGACGGCGGCGTCGACGTCTCCGGGCAACTCCTGGAGCCGCTGGCGTTCGGCCTCTACGTCTCGGTCGCCGGAATCGTCACGACCGCCGGCATCCCGACCATCGCGAGCGTCGCGCTCGCACTCTGGACGCTCAACTGCGAGGAACGAAGCGGCCGTGAGAAACGAAGATCGAACTACGACTTCGAATGACGGAACCGCGAGGTCGCCGTCAGGCGATTACTTCCCTTCGAACTCGGGGTCGTCGTCGCCGAAGAACGCGTTGATGCCCTCGTGGACGTCCTCGCTGCCGACGACGTGCCCGAAGCCCATGGACTCGACTTCGAGGCCGGCCTCGTGGTTGTCCCAGCCCTTGTGCATCGCGCGCTTCGTGAAGCGCTGTGCGAGCGGCGGGCCACCGGCGAGCTTCTCGGCGTACGCGAGCGCCTCCTCGTCGAAGGACTCGGCGTCGTAGACCTCGTTCACGAACCCGAACCCTTCCATCTCCTCGGCGGGGAAGCGCTCGGCGGTGAAGATGATCTCCTTCGCGCGCCCCATGCCGACGATCCGCTGGAGGCGCTGCGTGCCACCCCATCCCGGGAGGAGGCCGAGGTTGAACTCGGGCTGCCCGAACTCGGAGCGCGAGGAGGCGACGCGGACGTCGGCGCACGTCGCGAGCTCCATCCCGCCGCCGAGACAGTAGCCGTCGATGGCGGCGACGACGGGCATCTCGATCTCCTCGAGGCGCCCGAACGTCTCCTGGCCGTACTTCGAGAGCTCGACCGCGCCGAAGGGGTCGGCGCCGCCGCCGGCGATGCTCATGAAGTCCGCGCCCGCGGAGAACGCCTTCGAGCCCGCGCCCGTCAGGAGGAGCGCGCGGACGTCGTCGTCCTCGTCGACCACGTCGATGGCCGCGTCGAGTTCCTCGATGAGTTCCAGGCTGATGGAGTTCATCTGCTGCGGCCGGGAGAGCTCGATCTGCGCGACCTTGTCCGCGGGGTACGTGAGTTCGAGCGTCTCGAAGTCGACCGCGCCGTCCTCGTCGTCGCCGTCGTCGTCGTAGAACCCGCCTTCCTCCGCGACCGTCGCCAGGTGGTCGAACGCCTCGTAGCGCGGATGCCCGTTCTCCTCGTAGGCTTCCTCGAGCGCCTCCGCGAGGCGTGCGACGCCGTACTCGTCCGCGAACTTCGCCGGGCCCTTCGGCCAGCGCCCGCCGAGCTTCACGGCGGTGTCGATCTCCTCGGGGCTGGCGACGTCGTCGCCGACGAGGAACGCGACCTCGTTCGCGAGCGCCGCGAGCAGGCGCTCCTTGACGGTCTCGCTGAACAGGTCGTCGTCCATCGGGACCTCCGCGCCGTCGCCGTCCTCGTAGTCGTAGAAGCCCTTCCCGGACTTCTGGCCGAACTCCTCGTTCTCGACCTTCTCGACCATCATCGGCGCGGGCTCGTAGCGGTCACCGGCGACCTCGTGCATGTAGTCGAGGACGTGGTAGCCGACGTCGATGCCGACGT
Organism: Halorubellus salinus; assembly: GCF_020567525.1. Classification (GTDB taxonomy): domain Archaea; phylum Halobacteriota; class Halobacteria; order Halobacteriales; family Natrialbaceae; genus Halorubellus; species Halorubellus salinus. Next base: position 150,737 of record NZ_JAJCVI010000001.1, on the reverse strand, counting down.
AGTCCGAGAGCTCGAAGCTCCCCATCGGCAGGCCGATGTCGAACTTCGTGGTCGCGTCGACCTCCTCGATGGTGGCGACGCCCTCGTCGACGAGCCACGCGGCCTCGTTCATCAGGGGGACGAGGATGCGGTTCACGATGAACCCGGGAACGTCCTTGCGGACGCGGACGGGCGTCTTCCCGAAGTCCTCGGCGAGGGCCTCGACGAGGTCGAGGGTCTCGGTGTCCGTGTGCTCGCCGGAGATGACCTCGACGAGGTCCATGCGGATCGGCGGGTTGAAGAAGTGCATCCCGCAGAACGCTTCGGGGCGCTCGGTGAACTCGGAGAGGTCCGTGATCGAGAGCGAGGACGTGTTCGTCGTGAAGACGGTGTGGTCGGGCGCGTACTCCTCGACGTCCGTCCACGTGTCCTCCTTGACGTCCATGCGCTCGGGGACGGCCTCGATGACGACGTCGGCGTCCGAGACGGTCTCCTCGAGGTCGACGAGGGGTGTGACGCGGTCGAGTGCGTCGTCGGCGTCGGTCTCCGTGATCTGCTCGCTGTCCGCGAGCTTGCCGAGCGACCACTCGATTTTCTCGTAGCCACCCTGGACGAACTCCTCCTTGATGTCCCGCATGTTGACGTCGTAGCCGGCGAGGGCCGCGACCTCCGCGATACCGTGGCCCATGTTACCTGCGCCGAGAACTGCGACGGTGTTGACTTCTTCCAACTCCATGGACGAGAAGTCAACTGGCAATCGTTTCAAGGTTTCCCTTAGCGAGTCCACCAACTCCTGTCTAGTTTACCGGCGGGTGCATACCTTTTTAACGAACAATGCGTTAATGATTTACTATGGACTTCGCGCTCTCAGACGAGCAGAAACAGATCAAGGAAGAGGTCGCTCGATTCGCCGAGAACGAGATCGAACCGGTCGCCCAGGAGTACGACGTCGAGGAGAAGTACCCGTGGGAGATCATCGACAAGGCCGCGGACGCGGGCCTGCTCGGCGCGCACATCCCCTTCGAGTACGGCGGCGCCGACTACGGCAACCTCGAGTCCGCGCTCATCACCGAGGAACTGTTCGCGGTCGACCCCGGCATCGGCCTCTCCCTGACGTCCACGAGCTTCGGCGCGGACGCCATCATGGAGTTCGGGACCGAGGACCAGAAGGAGCGCTTCCTCGAACCCATCCCGACGGGTGACGCGATCATGGGCGCCGCGATCAGCGAACCCGACACTGGCAGCGACGTCTCCTCCGTCTCGACGCAGGCGGAGAAGGACGGCGACGAGTGGGTCATCAACGGGAACAAGATGTGGATCACGAACGGCTCCATCGGCGACTACTACGTCGTCCTCTGCGAGACCGACCCGGACGCCGAGGGCCGCTACAACGGCTTCAGTCAGATCGTCGTCGAGTCCGACCGCGACGGGTTCGAGGCGGACAAGATCACGGGCAAGCTCGGCATCCGCGCGAGCGACACCGCGGAACTCATGCTGAACGACGTGCGCGTCCCCGAGGAGAACCTCATCGGGAACCGCGGCATGGGCTTCCTCCAGCAGATGCAGTTCTTCGACGAGACCCGTACCGCCGTCGCCGCGCAGGGCGTCGGTATCGCGAAGGGCGCGAGCGAGGCGGCGCTCTCCTACGCGCAGGAGCGCGAGCAGTTCGACCGCCCCATCAGCGACTTCCAGGCCATCCAGCACAAGCTCGCCGACATGCACACGCGCACCGAGGCGGCGCGCATGCTTACGTACAAGGCCGCGTGGAACGTCGACCAGGGCGAGGACATCACGCAGCTCGCGTCGATGGCCAAGGAGTTCGGGTCGCGCGTCGCGGTCGACGTCGCGAACGAGGCCGTCCAGATCCACGGCGGCGCCGGGTTCGTGAACGACTTCCCCGTGGAGCGGTTCTACCGCGACGCGAAGATCACGCAGATCTACGAGGGCACGACGGAGATCCAGAAGAACATCATCGCGCGCGAACTCCTCGGCAAGGGCTACTGACCGTCGCGTCCGGCGACCGGTCGGCGTCGGCGACCGACCTCTGAACGACGTGGGTGATTCCCACACCGGCTGCACGTTTTTTGCCTCGTCCACGAGCAGCGGTCTCCGTGACGGACGTGTTCGCGCGAGCGCTCCACGAATGGTTCCACGACGAGTACGACGGCCCGCTCCGGTACCGCGACGGCGAGGAGCCGGTCGAGCACGGGGTCGCGGGGTACTTCGAGGCGTGGTCGCTGGAGGACGGTGACGCGCTCGCCGGGCTCGACGCTCCGGTCCTGGACCTTGGGGCGGGCGCAGGCCGGCAGGCGCTCGCGGTCCAGGAGCACGCGACGGCTCCCGACGGCGAACGACCGGCGGTCAGCGCGGTGGAGCCGAGCGAGTTGCTCGCGTCAGTCCTCCGCGACCGCGGCGTCGACCGCGTCGTGCAGGCGGACATGTTCTCGCTCCGCGAGCACTTCGAGCGCGACGCGTTCCGCGGGGCGTACAGCGTCGGCACACAGGTCGGTATCGCGAAGTCGCTCCCGGGACTGCGGGCGTTCCTCGGCGACCTCACGCACGTGACGACGCCGGATGCGACCGCGGTCTTCGACGGCTACGACCCCGACCACGAGCGGACACGCGACCTGTTCGGGTTCCGCGAGGACCCCGCCGGCGAGCACGCGTTCCGCGTCGTCCAGTACGAGTACGACGAGCAGCTCGGCAAGCCGTGGCTCTTCCAGCTGTTCACGCCCGACGACGTCCGGGACGCCGTCGCCGACACTGCGTGGACGGTCGAGTCGATACGCGAGGGTGGCGAGGGCTGGGAGCACGCGTACACGGTGACGCTCGCCAAGCAGTGACCCGCGAAGGCGACCGACCCGAGGCGACGAACGACCCGCGGAGGCGACCCACCTGGGGAATCGAGCGCGTCAGGCGAGTGCGTCCTCGCCGCGGTAGACGAGGAGGTACGCGGTGGCGAGCGAGAGCGACCACGCGACGAACATCGGGAGCGGGTCTCGGGGCGCACGCCAGAGGTCGAAGACGAGGACGAGCGTGGAGACGACGAGCACCCAACCGATGGCGGCGGCGAATGCGGCGACGACGAAGTGCCCGAGGCGGTCGAAGGAGTACGTCCCGAGTTCGAACGCGGCGGTTCCGACGACGCCGATGCCGAACGCGAGCGGGGTGACGATAGCGCCGAGTGGTTCGCCGAACGCGTCGTCGCCGAGGGCGAGGAACGGGAGCGAGACGAGGACGAACGCGAAGAACGTGTACACGACCTCGACGCCGAAACCGAACCACGCCTGCAGTCGTTGTTCGAGGTCGGCCATGCTCAGGTGGTCGCCGCTCGGTCCCCTGAGGGTTTCGGTCCGCGGTCGTGGCCGTCGGTGGACGAGGTCTCGCTCGTCGGGGGACCGGGTCGTGGCCGTCGGTGGACCGAGTCGCGACCCTCGCTGGATCGAGTCGTCCCCGCCGGTGTCACCGGAAGAGTTGGCGTTCCTGCCAGTAGACGACGGCGTACGCGGTGGCGAGGGCGAGCGTCCACGCGGTCGCGATGGGTGCGGGGTCGCCGGGGACGGTGGCGAGGTCGAGGGCGAGGACGACGCCGGCGACGAGTGCGCCCCACGCGAGCGACCCGGCGACGGCGACGAACAGGAACTCGCCGAGGCGGCCGAGCGACCAGTCGCCGGCGACGTACGGGTAGCTCGCGCCGAACGCGAGGACGAACGTGAGGACGGGAACGAGCGCTCGGAGGGTCGGTGACCCGACGAGTGCGCCAGCCAGTGCGAGGGTCGGGTACGCGATGGCGGCGACGCCGAGGAAGGCGAACGCGAAGTCGACTGTGGCGAGCAGCCACGACCGGACGCTGCCGGTAGTGTTCTCCATACCGACAGTACTCTCCTCGGATACCTGATGCTATCGGTGTGGTGAGTGATGGCGTGTCCCGGCAACTCCTCCCGGGTCGACAGGCGCGAGACGCGTCGTCGACCCCCTCAGGACGCGCCGAACGACGACGCGCTCCCCTGCTCGTAGTCGACGTCGACGGCGTCGCTGTAGACGCCGACGTACGCGGACGCGAGCGGTTCGTGCGCCGCGGCGGAGCGCGCCAGCGTCCGTGAACGCTAACCGCCAGGAGGGCGTACGCTCGCTCGTGTCAGACGACGCCGAGCCAGCCGCGAGTGACCCGCACGCGTTCCTCCGGAGCGACGAGATACTCGGCCCCTTGATCGCCGAACACGGCGAGTTGCACGTCGAGACCGCCGACGACCTCTTCGAGCGCCTCGTCACGTCCATCCTCCGCCAGCAGGTGTCGATGGCGAGCGCCGCCGCGACCCGCGAGCGCCTGTTCGACGCGGTCGACGTGACGCCCGCCGGCATCCGGGCCGCCGACGACGACGTCCTCAGGGACGCGGGACTGTCGCGTCAGAAGACGCGGTACGTGAACGAAGTCGCGGACGCGTTCACCGAACACGGGTACAGCGTCGAGTCCTTCGCCGACGAGCGCGACGACGCGGTTCGGGACGCCCTCACCGCCATCACGGGCGTCGGCGAGTGGACCGCGAACATGCAACTGTTGTTCGCGCTCGGCCGCGAGGACGTCTTCCCCGTCGGCGACCTCGGCATCCGCAAGGGCATGCAGCGCGTGTTCCCCGACGGCGAGGACCTCACCCGGAGCGAGATGCGCGAGCGCGCCGAACGCTGGAAGCCCTATCGGAGCTACGCGAGCCTCTACCTCTGGCGCGTCGACGAGGACCTCGCCGAGAGCGTCGACGAGGTCGTCGAGGACTGACCGCGACTCCGACCGGACCGGTCGCATCGACCGTCGCGACTGCCCCGACCCAAAGACCGATTGGTGGGGGCGTCGTCGGATTCTGCCATGACCCAGACGCGAGCGTGGCTGCTGGTGATGTCGGCGTGAGCGCTCGCGCCGACGCGCTCGACGGCGTGCGAGCAATCAGCCCGTTCCTCCTCGGCGTCGTCCCGTTCGGGCTCGTCTACGGCGTCACCGCCGTCGACCGCGGCCTCCCGCCGACCGTCGCCGCGGCGATGTCCGCGGTCGTGTTCGCGGGCGCCGCCCAGCTCGCCGCCGTCGAGTTGCTCGCCCGAGGCGCACCCGCAGCCGTGGTCGTCGCGACCATCCTCGTCGTGAACCTCCGCTATCCGATGTACGCCGCGAGCATCGCTCCGCACTTCCGGGCGTTCTCCAGTCGCTGGCGCGCGTTCCTGGCGTACCTCATGACCGACCAGGCGTACGCGGTCGCGCTCGTCGACTACCAGGAGCACGACCGGAGTCCATCGCGTCGCAAGTGGTACTTCGTCGGCGCCGCCGCGACGCTCTGGGTGGCGTGGCAGCTCTCGACGATAACGGGCGTCCTCGTCGGCGCGCAAGTCCCACCAGGGCTCTCGCTCGAGTTCGCCATCCCGCTGACGTTCCTCACGCTCCTCGTCCCGAACGTCAAGGGCGCACCGAGCGCGGTCGCCGCCGTCGTCGGCGGCGTCGGCACCGTCGTCGGCACGAACCTCCCGTACGACGTCTCGCTCGTCGTCGCCGCACTCCTCGGTGTCGTCGCCGCGACCGCGCTCGAGGTCACCCGCAACGACCCGAACGACGCACCGGCAGGTGACGGCTCGTGACCGCCGGCGACGCCACCCTCTGGCTCGTCGTCCTCGCCGGCGGGCTCGGGACGTTCGCGCTCAAGGCGTCGTTCGTCGTCGTCGTCGGCCGCGTCGACGAGATTCCACCCGGGCTCGAACGCGCACTCGAGTTCGTTCCCGCAGCCGTCCTCGCCGCGCTCGTCGTCCCCGCGGTCGTCGTCGTCGAACCAACGGCCACGGTCCTCCCCGCGGTCGCGTACTCGCCGAAACTCCCGGCCGCGGCACTCGCAGCGCTCGTCGCCTGGAAGACGGAGAACGTACCCGCGACCATCACCGTCGGGATGCTCGCGCTCTGGACGCTCGAAGCGCTCTGACTACTCCTCGAGGCTCTCTTCCTCTTCCTCGTTCGCCTCGTCGCTCCCGTCGACGCGCTTGGAGACGTCGACCTGGTAGTTCCCGAGGATATCCCGGCCGAGCAGGAGCGGGTAGTCCATGTGACTGCGGTCCTCGACGCTCGCCGTGACCGTGTGCTGGCGGCCGCCGACGCCGACCACGAGGTCGACGACCGGCCGGGACTTCCCGGACTTGAGGCTCCCGGACTTCACCTTCATCACGGACTTGATCGGGCCCGCGCCGATCTCCGCGGCGAGACTCGTGTCGATGCTCGTCCGCGTCGCGCCCGTGTCTGACTTCGCGACCACCGTCTTCGAGCCCTGCGTGCCGTGCACGACGACCTCCTCGGTGTACCCGACGATGACGGGTTCGTCCGAGTCCGACGTCGGCAGCCGCGGCTTACACGACGGCACCGAATCGTCGAGGGTCGCCGACAGCTCGCGAACGCGCTCCTGGTCGACCGTCCCCCCGGCGCGCTCGATGGCGAGCTTCGCGATGTACGGCGCCGGACTCCGCCCCGTCGCCTCGTACAGGCCCTTGAAGCCCGCGGTCGGGTTCACCTCGAGGACGAACCAGCCGTCGTTCCCTTCGACGATGTCGACGCCCGCGTAGTCCAGGCCGACGACCTCGGAGGCCTTCGTCGCGATGTCGACGACCTCCTCGGGGAGGTCGTCGGTCGCGTCCTCGACGCTCCCACCGAGTGCGACGTTCGTCCGCCAGTCGTTGTCCGGCGCGTACCGGTACATCGCGCCGACGACCTCGTCGCCGACGACGTAGACGCGGATGTCGCGGTGCTTCTGGCCGTCGCGCTCGATGAGCGACTGCAGGAACGCGTACCGGTTCCCGACCTTCGGGTTCACGTGCTCGTCGCGCGAGACCTTCCACGTCCCACCACCGTGCGTGCCGATGGCGGTCTTGTACACCGCTTCCTCGCCGAAGTCGTCGCGCGCGGCGTTCAGCGCCATCGAGTCCAGTGCCATCAGCGCGTCCGGGACCTGGATGTCCGCCTCCGCGAGCGCACCGGCGGTCGCGAACTTGTGGGACGCACGCAGCGTCGCGTTCGGCGTGTTCAGCATCGGTCGCAGGCTCTGGATCGTGTTCGCGATACCGAGTTCCTCGCAGGGCTGCTCGGTGTTCGAGAGCAGCATCCGGTTCGCGACCACGTCGACGTCCGGTGTCAGCTCCACGTCGTCACCGCGAACGCGGATCGTCGTGTTCTCCTCGCGGAGCCACTCGGGTTCGTGGCCGAGGTCCTCGACCGCGTTACAGATGGCCTTGGACTCCTTGCTGTTGTGGAAGCTGAGAACGCCGACGCGTACACCGGAAGAACCGTTCATGTCCATACCCACTCACGGGGGTTCCAAAAACGTTCCTTGATAGACGCGTACCAAGCGCGTGAGGGTCTCAGTCACTGTTTCCCCGACAGGTTCGACGTGACCGCCGGACGGCGGCGGCTTTCGTATCCAAGCCGTCGGCTGTCCGTCTCGCGCGACCTGAACCTGGAACGACAGGGAGCCGTGAACGATAGCGGCCAGAGGATGAGTCGCGCGGAGTTCAGAGGTACGACGCGTCCCAGCGCGTCGCCTTCCGACGGTTCTCGCAGTCGTTACACTCGACGACCCCCATCGAGTCCATCGAGACGTCGAACGAGTGGCACGCGCCACAGAAGAACCCGTACTTGCGCTCGCGGCCCGGGTCGCTGTACGCCGTGTACAGCGGGCCCTTCGACCCGCGGTCGGCCTCGCTGTAGCTCACGTACACCGACCGGCCGTCGACCTCGTACTCGTCGAGGCTCTCCCACTCCGTCCCGCCGGAATCGCCCTGGACGTAGATCGCTTCGGCGTAGGACTCGTCGCCGACCTCGACCTCGCGGTCGCCGGCGCGCGTGAACCCGTGCCCCTCGTAGAACGCCGTCCCGAGGTCGTTCCCCTCCAGCACCACGCCAGTGATGCGTTCCGCGCCCGCGTCGACGAGCGCCTCCTGTGCGCGAACGAACAGGCGCGACCCGACGCCGTCGCCGCGAGCGTCCGGATGCACGTGCAACCAGAGCACGCGTCCCTCCACGGGGTCCTTCGACACCGTCTCCGCCTGCACGAAGCCGACGACGTCACCGTCCTCCACGGCGACGTACAGGAGCGCGCCCTCGGCGGTCACCTGCGCCGCGAGCGTGTCGGCACCGTACCATTCGTCGAGCGCGGCGTCGATGGTCTCCGGGTCGAGGAACGAATCGTAGGACTCGTGCATCGACGCCGCAGCGGTCCTGCGCATCGCTTCGAAGTCGTCGGCGGTTGCGTCGCGAACTTCCATGACAACAACTACGACACCAACTGTAATAACGGTCGGTCCCTCTTGACACGACGCGACGGGACCTGCAGGCATTTACGTGCCGACGACCGAAGGCGAGTCATGAGCGACGACGCGGCGGACGCGTTCACGTACAACGGGGGCCGCGTGGACCCCGGGGAGACCGCGAACATCCGCTACGGTATCAGCGAGACGTACCTCGGTGACCCCGTCCGCATCCCAGTGACCATCATCAACGGCGAGCAGGCCGGCCCGACCGTGTTCCTCTCGGCGGCCGCGCACGGCGACGAACTGAACGGCATCGAGGTCGTGCGCGAGGTCGCCCACGAGTGGGACCTCGCGGACCTCCGCGGGACGCTCGTCTGTATGCCCGTCCTGAACGTCCCCGGGTTCCTCGCGCAGCAACGCTACCTCCCGATCTACGACCGCGACCTGAACCGGTCGTTCCCGGGCCACGAGGACTCGACGAGCGCGAAACGCATGGCACACCGCATCTTCACGAACTTCGTCGAACCGTGCGATCTCGGCATCGACCTCCACACGTCCACGCGCGGTCGAACGAACATGCTCCACGTCCGCGCCGACATGGCCGACGACGAGGTCTCGCGTCTCGCGAACGCGTTCTCCTCGAACGTCATCATCTCCAGCGACGGCCCCTCCGGCACGCTCCGCCGGGAGGCCAGCGACGCCGGCGTCCCCACCATCACCATCGAGATGGGGGAAGCCCACCGCTTCCAGCGTCGCCTCATCGACCGCGCGCTCGACGGCGTCCGGAGCGTCCTCGCGGAGTACGGCCTCCTCGCACAGGAGGCCGTGAGCTGGCCGGGCTGGCGGACCGTCGTCGAGGACAACGACGAGAAGACGTGGCTGCGCGCCGACGCCGGCGGCATGGTCGACATGCACTTCGAGTGCGGGAGTCTCGTCCACGAAGGCGACCGCATCTGCACCATCACCAGTCCGTTCAAGGAGGACAACACCGCCGTCGAAGCCCCCTTCACTGGCGTCCTCGTCGGCATCCTCGAGAACCCCGTCGTCTACCCCGGGAACCCGCTCTGTCACCTCGTCGAACTCGACGAACCGACGCGGCGCGCGCTCGAACGCGACCAGACGCCGACCGCCGTCGACGCGCCCGCGAACGCCTGACCGAACAGCGCGACCGCGACCACCGGCGCACCGTCGCGCGACCGAACGGATCCGGTTCGAATCCCGCCAACCGTCGCTCGACGACCGCCACCTCGCCCCCCGACACCACCCAGCCAGCGCGAACCCCGGTCGCGACGCCGTCGAACCGCCAGCTATGACGCCGAGGTAGTAACTTCTATACCGGTACGGTCCAAGCGTCCCGCATAGAGCATGAGCCAGTCTTACAACCGTGGTCTCGTCGAGGACTTCGGCCGGTGGAAGGAGTTCCAGGCCGGCATGTGGGCGTGGATATTCCACAAGTTCACCGGATGGATCCTCGTCGGCTACCTCTTCACGCACATCGCAGTTCTCAGCACCGCAATCCAAGGACCGGAGTCGTACACGACGACGCTCCAGAGCCTCGAGAGCATCTTCGTCGTCCGCATCCTCGAGATCGGCCTGCTGTCGACGGCGGTCTTTCATATCCTGAACGGCACCCGCCTACTGCTCGTCGACCTCGGCATCGGCCTGGGGAGTCAGGACAAGAGCTTCTACGCGTCGCTCGTCCTGACGGGCGCGATCGTCGTCGCGAGCGTCCCGACGTTCCTCGCCGGGCTCGGAGGTGGCGTCTGATGGCGGCCGAGACCAGCGGTGCGCCGACGTCGTTCGACCGCGGCGGCTGGGGCTGGCTCTTCCAGCGTATCACTGCAGCGTTCCTCATCGTCGTGCTCGCGTTCCACTTCTTCCTCCTGCACTTCTATCACCACGCGTACGAGGTGACGTTCGCGGGGACGAACGCGCGGATGTCCGACGTCGGGTACTTCGCGACGATGTGGCTGTTCCTCGTCACCGCGACGTTCCACGGCGTCAACGGCATCTACAACGCGATGGTGAACCAGGGCATCACGGGCACGCAGAAGCGCGCCGCGCAGGGCATCCTCGGACTCGCCGCCCTCCTGCTCGTCGTGCAGGGGACGCGCGTCGCACTTCACATGAACGGGTTCCTCTAACAATGAGTACGCAGATTCCAGAACAGGAAGCGGAGGCGGAGTCGAGCGCCGAGGCGGAGGCGGACGCGTCGGCCGAATCACCCCAGGAGAAGCGGATGGCCAAGAAGGCCGAGTCGGCGTCGTACCGGGACGCCCAGAAGAAGGCCCAGGAGGAGATCGAGGCGGCCGAGAGGGCCGTCCAGCTGAAGGTCTTCCGGTACGACCCCGAGGTCGAGGGCAAGCAGGAGCCGCGGTTCGACGAGTTCCACGTGCCCTTCACGAAGGGGATGACGGTCCTGGACGCGCTCATGTACGCGCGCGACCACTACGACCCGTCGCTGACGTTCCGCCACTCGTGCCGGCAGGCGGTGTGTGGGTCGGACGCGATGTTCGTGAACGGCCAGCAGCGACTGTGCTGTAAGACCCAGATGAGCGAGCTGGAGTGGCCGGTTCGCGTGGAACCGCTCCCGCATCAGGACGTCGTGAAGGACCTGGTCGTGGACATGCAGCACTTCTACGACCAGATGCACTCGGTGGAGCCGTACTTCCAGGGCGACGAGAACGCGCCGAGTGGCGAAGAGCAGAAGCAGACCCGCGAGAACCGCGAGAAAATCAAGATGAGCACGCGCTGCATCTGGTGTGGGGCGTGCATGTCCTCGTGTAACATCGCGGCGGGCGACAACGAGTACCTCGGGCCGGCAGCGATCAACAAGGCCTACCGGTTCTACATGGACGAACGCGAGGACCAGGAGGAACTCGAAGAGCACCGGCTCCGCATCCTCGAACAGGAACACGGCGTGTGGCGGTGCCAGACACAGTTCTCCTGTACCGAGGTCTGCCCGAAGGACATCCCGCTCACCGAGCACATCCAGGAGCTCAAGCGCGAAGCCGTGAAGAACAACCTCAAGTTCTGGTAGACAACTTCAAGTCATCGAATCCTAAGCACTCAACATGTACGAACACGACGTAATCGTGGTCGGTGGTGGCGGCGCGGGACTCCGCGCAGCGATCGCCGCCCACGAAGAAGGCGCGGACGTGGCTATCGTCACGAAACTCCATCCGGTGCGCTCGCACACGGGCGCGGCGGAAGGTGGCATCAACGCGGCACTCCGGGAGGGCGACGACTGGGAACTGCACGCGTACGACACAATGAAGGGCTCGGACTACCTCGGGGACGCTCCGGCGGTCGAGACCCTGGCGCAGGACGCGCCCGAGGAGGTCATCCAGATCGAGCACTGGGGGATGCCGTTCTCGCGCGAGGACGACGGGACCGTCTCCCAGCGGCCGTTCGGCGGGTTGTCGTTCCCGCGGACGACGTACGCCGGCGCGGAGACCGGCCATCACCTCCTGCACACGATGTACGAGCAGGTGGTGAAGCGAGGTATCGAGGTGTACGACGAGTGGTACGTGCAGGACGTCGCGGTCACGGACGAGGACGACCCGAACGAGCGCACGTGTCACGGCTGCGTCGCGATGGACATCAAGACCGGCGAGATCGCGGGCTTCAAGGCGAAGAACGGCGTCATCCTCGCGACCGGCGGACCGGGGCAGGCGTTCGACCACACGACGAACGCGGTCGCGAACACCGGTGACGGATACGCGATCGCGTACCGCGCTGGCGTTCCGCTGGAGGACATGGAGTTCGTACAGTTCCACCCGACGACGCTCCCGAGCACGGGCGTCCTCATCTCCGAGGGCGTCCGCGGGGAAGGCGGTATCCTCTTCAACGCTGAAGGGGAGCGCTTCATGTTCGAGCACGGGTACGCGAACAACGAGGGCGAGCTCGCGAGCCGCGACGTCGTCTCCCGCGCCGAGCTGACGGAGGTCAACGAAGGGCGTGGGTTCGAGGACGAGTACGTGATGCTCGACATGCGTCACCTCGGCGAGGAACGCATCATGGACCGCCTGGAGAACATCCTCCACCTCGCGGAGGACTTCGAGGGCGTCGACGGGCTCGTCGAGCCGATGCCGGTCAAGCCCGGCCAGCACTACCAGATGGGTGGCGTGGAGACCGACGAGAACGGTCACACGTGCATCGACGGCCTGTACGCGGCCGGGGAGACGGCGTGCGTGAGCGTGCACGGCGCGAACCGCCTCGGCGGGAACGCGCTCCCGGAACTCATCGTGTTCGGTGCGCGCGCCGGCAAGCACGCTGCGGGCGCCGACATGGGCGAGTCGAAGATCGAGACGGGCGAGCGCGGCGACATCGAGTACGACGACACCCAGATGCCGGTTCAGCCGGGCGAAGCCGGTATCAGCGGTGCGGGTAGCGCGACCGCAGCGGCGGACGGTGGCGCGGTCACGCAGGACCCGACCGCGGTCGTCGAACGCGAGGTCGAAGCCGAACGCGAACGCGTCGAGGAGATGCTCTCGAAGGAAGAGGGCGTGAAGCACTCGCAGATCCGCGAGCGCCTCCAGAAGACGATGACCCAGAACGTGAACGTCTTCCGGGAGGAGGAAGGCGTGAAGCAGGCGCTGCGGGACATCCGCGACATCCGCGAGGCCTACGAGGACGTGTACGTCGAGGACCCGAGTCGCACGTTCAACACGGACCTCCAGCACACCATCGAGACGCGGAACCTCATCGACATCGCGGAGACGATCGCGATGGGCGCGCTCGTCCGCGACGAGTTCCGTGGCGCGCACTGGCGCAAGGAGCACCAGGAGCGCAAGGACGAGGAGTGGCTGAAGCACACGCTCATCGGGTGGCACGACGGCGAACCCCAGGTGTTCTTCCGTCCGGTCATCCTCGAAGGCGAGAACAAGACGTACGAGCCCAAGGAACGCTCGTACTGACCACTCCTCGACTCGGCTCTCGTTGACAGTATCGGCTCCGTGTTCTCACCCCGCGAGCATCGCGTCTCGAAAGTAGCAGCTTACTCGGCGCCGGCGAGCGTTCTGCCCGTCCCTCAGCAGGGCGTGAAATGTGACCCTGCGGGCACGATATGGTCAATATTACATTACGCTCGTCGTGTCTACGTACTCTCAATCGATGGCTACTGAGACGACCCAATCACCACCGGAGGTCGCGGACCCGTTCGGCGGCGATTGGCGACTGGGGCTGGCAAGTGGGCTGGTCGGTGGGCTCGCGTCCGGCGCGGTGGTATCCGTCATCGACCCGGTGGTACTCCGGGAGATGATTCCGGCGCTGTACGGCGTCGGCCCACCAGGCGATGCGGTCCTCGGGTGGGTACTGCACGTCCTGCACGCGAGCGTGCTCGGTATCGCGTTCGCCGCGGTCATCGGACTGACCGACCGGTCCGGCGCGAGTGCTCGCGAGCAGATCGGTGCCGGACTCATGTTCTCGCTCGGCGTCTGGGTCGTCCTGACGGCGCTCGCGATGCCGCTCTGGCTCGCGGTCATCTCGTCGGTCTCGCTCCCGTTCCCGTACGTGTCGAGCGCGATGCTCGCCGGCCACGCCGTGTTCGGCGTCGTCATGGGAACGGTCTATTACGCGTTCGACGCCCCGGACGAAGACACGACGAACTCGGGCGTCTCCGGCGACTAGCGACCTCTCGTCGTCAAAACGGAATCGCGTCCGCGACTGCGCCAACGAGCTCGAAGTGCTCGACGAGCTTGAATCCGGCGTAGATGCCGACGATACCCATGACGCCAGCGAGCGCCGGCGGCGCCGGTATCGGTGCATCGACGAGCGCGAAAACCGCACCAGCAATCAACCCCGTCAGCGTCGCGAAGACTATCTCTGCGATACTCATAACGACCACGTGCTTGCGCGCAAGAGCGGTTAAGACGTTCGTTTCGATTCGTCGACCAACGCTCCTATCAGCCACCACCTCGAACCGCAAGCCGTGGAAGGGTAGCTCAGTGGGAGAGCAGTCCACGAACACAGTTCGTGGAGAGGCTTCGCGTGGTTCGAATCCCGCCCCTTCCGCTTCGCGAGGAACGAACGTGACGAGCGAAGCGGAAAGGGATTCGAACCCTGCCGGTCGCGCGCAGCGAACGAAGTGGGAGAACGCCTGATATCGGTTCGAACTCCGCCTCTTCGGTTCCGCCTGTCGCTGTCTCGACGGTGGTCGTCGTCAGTCGAAGAACACGCAAGCGTTGCCAGTGGCGTGAGACGGTGTCCAGTGGTGTTCGAGCGGGTACCTTTCGCCGAGGGCGTGGGACGCGTGGTCGTCGCCGGCGACTATCCGCCAAAAGTTTCGACGACTGTCGACACGGAGATTTATGGTCGTCGAACTGTTGGATTCGTCCTACCATGACCACTGCCACTCGCGCGCGAACGGACGCGACACCGGTCGTTCCGGAGAGCATCGAATCACCGCAAGCGAAGCTCGTCTACGTCTACCTCGCGCAGGAACGCAACGCGACCGTCGACGACCTCGCGGACGCACTCGGCCTCCGGAAGCTTGGGCTGTTCGACGTCATCGCCACGCTCGAAGCCGACGGGCACGTCGAATGCCACGACGCCGAACGCGTCTCCGTCACCACCTGACGCCGACCGACGCATCGACCGACCGAGCGTACCGACCGACGCATCGACCGACGGCCCAGGGGTCGGCGAGACACTCGAGGACCGCGGACTCGGTCACTCGTCGACGAACCGATCGTAGACGAGGTCACCGAGGAACCCGCCGACGAGCAACGGCAGGACGACGTACCCCATGAGCTGGAGGAGAACCAGCGTGAACCATCGCGACAGCGACTCGTGGGGCGGCCAGAGCATCGCAAGCACCTCGCCGGCGTAGTTCCAGGAGAGCGCGACGAACGCGACGAACACCACGGCCGAGCACAGGAGTCGGACGCGGAGACGGCCGGCGTCGCGGTCGCTCTCGAGCGGCGGGTCGGGCCAATCGCGGTCCTCCTCTGTCACGCTCGACGCTCGGGACCACGACGACAGAAAGCTTGCGCTCCCGGTACCACCCTACAGCTCGATGCGTTCGACGAGCTCGTCGCCGTTGCTCGTCGACTGTATCGCGACGATCCGGATCTCGTGCTCGAGCATCGAATCCTGGAGCTTCGCCTTCAGGAGGTTGTCGACCTGGTAGACGCCCGCTGCGGAGTTCATCTCGATCTCCACGAGCACCGGATGGTCCTCGCCAGCCGAGAGCGAGACGCTCTCGATCGCCTGACTCGAGATGGTGTTGATGCCGCGTCCACCGCGCTCGTACGGCATCCGCGACCGCCCGCTCTCCATGTCGAGCGCGTCCGCGACGCGGACGACGCCCGCCTCCTTCGTGAGCGGGATCTCCTCGGTGTGATGGCAGAGGATGGCGTGCAGGACCTCGCCCTTCACGCGAACGCACTCCGGCTTCGAGTAGAACTCCGGGAGGATGCGGTCGAGTTCGTCCGACGCGAGCGGTATCGAGTAGTACGAGTGGTGGTCGCGGTGCACGACGTGCCCGATGTCGTGGAGGGTCGCGGCGAGCGCGACGATGACCGCTTCGTCTTCCTCGTCGAGTCCCTGCTGTCTCGCACCGTTGAACTCGACGTCAGCGCGCTTCAGGAGGTCGTACAGGCAGAGCGCGCGATGCCGGACGATACTGATGTGCTTCGCGCCGTGGTCGTTGTACCCCTTGCGGTCGACCGCGTTCACGTTCTGCGCTTCGAGGTACGTCTGTATCTCCGGGTCGTTCTCGACGAACTCCAGGACTGCGTTCAGTTTCTCGTCCGGGAACGCGTGCTCGCCCTTCGGCGAGTACACGCGACCGTTCCCGGTATCACTCTCGATTTCGCTCATACCGCGTCGTGGCGCTGCGGAAGGAAGAATCCTCCGTCGACCCGCTGCCAGTGACGGGTTGTCGTCCGCGAGACGTGAACGCGGCCGCGTCAGTCGGCGGCGTGGGCGGCAGTCGCGACCTCGTCGTAATCGGGTTCCACGCCTGGGTCGTCGCTCACCCACGCGTACGATATCGTTCGGTCGCTATCGACGACGAAGACGGCGCGCTTCGCGAGCCCGTGCAGGCCGATGTGGTCGAAGCTCGTGCGGACGTCGTACGCGTCGATTATCTCCTTCTCGTGGTCGCTGACGAGCCCGAACGAGAGGTCGTTCTGGGAACGGAACTCGTTCAGTGAGAACGGCGAGTCGGTGCTGACGCCGTACACGGTCGCGTCGACGTCCTCGAACGCACTCAACCGATCGCGGAACGAGCACATCTCGGTCGTGCAGACGCTCGTGAACGCGCCCGGGAAGAACGCGAGGACGACCGGGCCGTCCTCGACCGCGTCCGAGAGCGTGATCGATTCGACGTCGCCGGTCGCGACCGGTGCGATGAAGTCGGGTGCAGTGTCGCCTACGTCGGCCATCACCCCGACACTTGTGGAAGGACTGGCATACCGGTTGCGTTCGCGGAGCCGCTGGCGTGCGTTCACGGGGGGTTTCGATTCCTCGGTCCAGGGGCGAGTTCGTGTCGATACCTGAACCGGACTGGTTCGTTCGCGTCGGTCCAACGAGCAAAAAGCCTATATTTGGCGTCGGGTAAGCGTGAGGTAGAGATGGCACTCGAAACGATTCCGACATTCATTGGGGGGCTCGGTGCGCCAGAGATGGTCATCGTCTTCCTCATCGCGGTCCTGCTCTTCGGAGCGAACAAGATTCCCAAGCTCGCGCGTTCGACCGGCGAAGCGATGGGCGAGTTCCAGAAGGGCCGCGAGGAAGTGGAGGACGAACTCCAGGACATGCGAGAAGGTCCCTCCAGTAACGACGAGAGCGCGTTCGACGACACGACCACCACGACCGACACGTCCACGGACGCTTCCACAGACACGTCGACGGAAACCAACTGATTCTCCACCGCGCCCCTCGCGGGCGTGTGGCCTAGCGGATAGGGCGGGAGGTTCCTAACCCCCCGATCGCGGGTTCGAATCCCGCCACGCCCGTGGCGAGACGAACTGACGTGAGGAGCGCCACGGGCAACCGGGGGTTCGGAGCCTGTGAGTCACAGCAGCCGAACGAAGTGACTGCCCGTCTCACTTCGGTTCGAATCCCGTCACGGCCGCTTCATTCGCTGTGCTCGCTCAGCGAGCGTTCCCGAGTCCCACTCGCTCCCGTCGGTCGCTCGCGGCACTCCCGTCACGCCCGGCCTCGCGACGGACGTAGGGCAGGAGCGAGACGGAACGTGAGATTCGAAGTCCATGACTCGCAGCCGCCAGCGCCGTCCTCGAAGGGGGACCTGTCGCGTTCGGGTGCTGTCCCGAGATTCTCACGCGCTGGCTTCGTCGTACACGTAGCACCGTTCGTCGTCGAGAATCGCGTAGCGGCCCTGCGTGGCGTCGTACAGCACTCGGTTGTTGCTGTCCGCGGCGACGTCCACGAGGTCCATCAGCGAATGGAGTTCGACCGTCTTCGACTCGGGGTAGTCGAGTTCCGCCGGGAGGTCGGCGTGCGAGATCCACTCCTCGTATCGGGCGCGGACCATGCGGGTTCGTTCCTCGTGGCTGAGCGAGAGTTGGTCGAGCCGTCGAAGCCACGCGAGGAGCCCGGCACCGCCGAACCCTACGACGAGCAGGACTGGAGTGGAGAGCTTCCAGAGCATCGGGTACTCTTGCGTGCGCTGGACGCGTCGCGTCTGCGTGAACGACTCGCGGTCGCGTCCGGGGTCGTCGACCACGAAGGCGTCTCCTTCTGGGGTCAGCGTGAGGCTACTCGTGAACGTCCGGTCGACGGTGCGACCGTTCACGGTCCCGGTGACGCGCGTGGTCGCCTGAACGACGACCTCCGGATCGCCGATGCTGTCACCGAACGTCTCGTCGATGCGCTCTATGGTCCGCCGGCTCTCGTTCAGGTTGAAGCGGTAGTCCGTCCGGAGGGTGTCTCCTGGTCGAAGGTCGGTGGCGTCGTTACTCCCGAGGAGCGTCGAGGACTGCCAGTACGTCTCGTCGCCGTCCGTCGACTGGGTGAGCAGGCGGACCGTCGTCCTCGCGTCCACGGACGCGTTGTCGCTCGCCGTGTAGTCGAACCGATGTTCGCCGCCGAGCGAGGGCGCGATCAGTGGGAAGTACGCGGTCCGGTCCCGGAGTGTGGTTCCGACGGCGTAGACGGGATTGCGCCTGGTGACCTCGGCGCTGTGCGTGAAGGTCGCGGTCTTCGACCACGTCGACACCGTCTGTTCCTCCGACACCGTCGCCGGGGAGAGGAACGCGGTGTAGCCCATCCAGAGACCGACGACGCCGACGACGAGGAGGACGGCGAGGACGAGAGCGTAGTTCTCGGCGACGAGTCGCCTGTACTGGAGCGGCTGCGTCGATGTCTCGCCGCCGGTGGACTCAGTCATGGATCGGATCGAAGGGGCGACAGGTGCGGGCGGTGTTCGTGGGGCGTTGCTGGGCCGACGCTGTCGCACCACGGCGGACGCACTGCGTCCTGGGGGACCTCCGTCCGCTCGCGTTCCGCGATTGCGTTCTCGACCATCCGCTGTAGATACCAGCCCGTTGAACGGTTCGTTATATGAAGCTGTTGCAACGTTGTTGCGTCGCGGTGTGCGCGGGAGAGCGTTCGACGCCTCGTTCCGGAGCGGATTTTCGGTGGGTCGGCTCGGAAATGGTTCATTGCTGTCCGTCCGACTGCCGAAAACGGCCATTACGGTGCATGCAGAGTTTAATATTCAGGCACAATGTGGTTATATCCTATGGAAATCCGTCCTCGAATACCACGTAACCATTAATTATATTTACTATAGGACGTGGCTACCTGATTGTAGATTGATGAACGGTTTGAGCTATCGTCCCACGACCGAGTACGATTCGAACGGCCACACACGCATCACGCGGACGACCAGACGAACCGACGACGCCGGGAGTGAGTGAGGGATGAACGGGGGACTACTCACTGGGGTGAACGGGAGCGAGCTCGACGAGGAGACGGTCTTTGCGGTGCTCAGTAACCAGCGACGCCGGTTCGTACTGCACGCGCTCCAGGACCGGCCCGCCGGGAGCGAGGTGCCGCTGGGGTCGCTTGCGGAGCGGGTCGCAGCCTGGGAGAACGGCATCGACGAGTCCGAGGTCGGCTCGAAGGACCGCAAGTCCGTCTACACCTCGCTCCAGCAACTCCACCTGCCGAAGATGGACGACGCGGGCATCCTCGGGTTCGACGAGCGCGGGGGCACGGTGACGGTGACCGACGAGACCGAGGACCTCACCATCTACCTCGAGGTCGTCAACGGCTCGGAGGTGCCCTGGCACGGGTACTACCTGGGGCTGGGCGCGATCGGCGCCTCGCTCGTCGTCGCGCTCGCGACGGGTGCCGGACCGTTCGACGCCCTCCCGGACCTCGCGTGGGTCTCCTTCCTCGTCGCCACCCTCCTCGTGTTCGCCGCAGCACACACCTACACCGCCCGGGGGCGACGACTGGGCACGTACGAACGACCGCCGGAGGTAGAATGATCGACCACGGTCGAGCCGTCCTCGCACTGTTCGTCATCGCGGCCCTCATCGTCGGCACCGCCGGCTACGACAGCATCCAGAGCGAACGCTCGGCCGACGTGAACGTCGCGAACGACGCCGACGCCTACCTCGCACTCGAGGAGACCGGAACGCCGATCGAGAACGGGTCGACCGGACCGGTGCTCGTCGTGACGAACCAGTTCGGGACGAACGTAGACATCTCGGTCACGGTAGAATCGACGAGCGAGAACGTGACCAGCGGAAGCCTCACAGCTGAAGACCTCGGTCCAGGAAAGAGCGTAGAATTACAGGCAACCTGCGAGAGCAACGAGTCCGGGGAGTTGATAGCCGAGATCGAGGCACAGGGGGATGGCATTCAGTTCCGAACGACGACGACACTCGTCGTCGAGTGTGTGAGTTCGAGCAATTAGGATCCCGAACCGACGCCGTGCGATACGAAGATTCATCGGACGGCCTGGGTGAGATTCTACTTCTTTGGCGCCCGAAAGCAATATGACTAGAGTAGACTGAGGGCTACAGTTCAACCGGCGAAGACGGATGGAAGGAGGAAACGTCCCGAGTCTCAGGGGCCTTAGACCGTCTTAGCTCGTGGGGTTCGCCACCTCTATCCCGACCGACCGGAACGTGACGTTGCTCGGGGCAGTGTAGTCCTTGTTCGTGTTCTTGTTCACGATCCCGATGTCAACGGTCTGGATCACGGTGTTCGGACCGGTGAACGACAGTTCGTCTGGATCGGCGACATCGGTATCACTGGGACCACCCGACGTGCTATCGACTCCAATCCCGACGCTGTCGTAATCGGTACCAGTGATCGTGTTAATCGAGAACCCGTCGAAGTTGACAGCGGTCGGAATCCCGCTCTCTTGGCTGGCTGGGGTCAGCACGACACCATACCCCCAACTCCCAGTTACGTTCCGAATCGTCGTATCGACGACGTCGATGTTGTTGAGGTCCGCTTGAAGCTTGATGCCGTTGCCGCCTGCGCCGCCAGACGTGACCCCGTCGATGTCGACGTTCCTGATAGTGAGCCCGTCGATCGGGTCGCCCGCGTCGTAGTGCTTCACGTGGATTCCCTCAGTCGACTTACTCGTTCCCTCGACGTTCGTGATGCTGACGTCTTCGATGGTGATGACCCCAGAGCTGTCGGTGAATCCGTTGGGGTCACCGACGAAGATACCCTCCACCTCACCGGACGAGACACCGACACCGGTCGAGTCGATGTTGAGCCCGCGGACGACGACGTCGTCCGCTTCGACGTTCATTCCGCTCTCGGCTCCGCTCGCGTCGAGCGTGGGCGTGACCCCATTCTCGGACTCGATAGTCAGCCCTGGTGCGTCGAGTACCACGGGCGCTGAATCGTACGTGCCGTCTTTCACACGGACGTAGCCACCGTTGCCGGCTTCGTCGACCCCGGTCTGGATTTCAGCGTAGACGTTCGATGCGCTGCCGTTGGCATCGACGGTCACTCCGTCACTCCCCGCGACGCTCACGGTATTGACATCGTTGCCTTCGAGGAGGGTCCGGAAGAACGCATCCGTCCCGGAGACACCATTAAGACTGTTAGGCATCTCCGACGCGCTCGTGGCGACCAGGATCTCTCGGGAGCTCCCTCCCTGATTATTGACCGCGTTCGCAGCGAGTTCGAGGGTCTTCTTCGAGAGTCCCTCGCCATAGACGAAGATGCCCTCGGTGACGTTGCCGGACCCACCGGGATTTGCGTTGATAGTGTTCCCCGTCACGGTCACGGTGTCGCTCGCGGCATCCTTCTGGTGATTGACACCGATTGCGCCTCCGGAGACGTCGTTGTTCGTTATCGTGACGTCGTCGACCTTCTCCGTGTTGATTGCTGGCTGACCGGTGAGGTCTCCAACGTTCGTGACGACCAGCCCGTCGACAGTCAGGCCACTGTAATCGCCTGCCGCTTCGACACCGTTCGTGGCGCCTCCAGAGCTCGCAAGGTCTCGATAGTTCAGTTCGAAGTTCCGGAGCGTGACGTCGTCGGCGTCGATGTCGATGGCACCACCATCCCCCGTGAACGTGGTCGCATCGATGCTGGGAGTGCCGTTGAACCCGGTGATAGTCACCGACTGGTCGACGACGACCTGCGAACTCTCGGTGATGCTGGCACTCCCTTTGATGCCGATGACCGACCCCGCGGAGACGTCCGAACTGTCGAGGGCCGCGGAGAGCGTCGCGAACGTGTTCGGCTGGCTGCCGCTGCCGTCGACGACATACTGTGGCGCGGGCGTGCTCTGGCCGGGCGCCGACGCGTTCGCGTCCGCGACCACCGTGACGGCGTCGAGGAGACCGCCACTGACGTCGTTGTTGAGGGTGTCGACGGTGAGGCCGACGACGACCTGCTCGCCGACGTCGAGCTCGACCGAGTTGTCGGCGCCTTCGAGGGACTGGCCGTTCGACCCGTTCGTGCTGGTGTCCGTCGAGCGCGTCACGCGGAACGTCACCGCGTCGCTGTCGTCCTCGAAGTAGACGCTCGTCGACTGCGTCCCCTGGTTGACGACCTTGAACAGGTCCTCGATCTGCGTGATCGCGTCCTGGTTCACGCCGCTGCCGGCGGCGCCCCCGGAACCGTCGAGGGTGATGGAGAGCGTGTCGTCGTCCTCCGTGGTGACGTAGTCGTTCCCGTTGGTGCTGTCGAGCGCCTGGAATGCGAGGTAGGCGCTGGAGTCCCCCGCGACCTGGACGTCGACGTTCCGTTCCGCCTCGATGCTCGTGAACGCCTCGGTCCCGAAGGCCGCCGCTCCCCCTGTCCCGAGCGCGCCGATACTGATCAGTAGTTTCCGTCGCTCCATGCGGTCGGTTCAACTGGCCATAGAGTGATTGTATTCAGTCTCTTGAACGAACACCATCGTCCCTTACAGCGCCCGGTCGGGCTTCAAAACCTGTTTGAAGTGGCCGGATGCGACGATTACGGCCGCCAGCGTCCGCCCGCATCCGCCTGCAATCGCGTCGAACCGGACCGAGGGCTCTCGGGGCGCCCGCCCCGGGGCAACGCGACCGTTCACTGGGACTTGCGACCGCAGCGGACGGCTCCGGTCGTCCGGACGGCGCCTTCACGCGGGTTTTGAACCGGTTCAAGACGACTAATACAATGGTATTCTAGACGCATGCACCGACAATGCGAGTGTACGTGTCTTCCGTGACGTTCGGCTGGGGGCCGGGTGACCCAGTTGGAAGGACCGTCCGGCGCGTCGCCTGTCGAGCGACGCCGGAGTCGTCGTCCACCGGGACTTCTGATACATGAGACGCTCTACGCTGGTTCTCTTGATCGTCGTCGTCGCGTCACTGTCGGTCGTGGCGTCGTTCCACGGCGGGACGCAGGCCGGCGCCGTCGGCAACGGTATCGTCCTCGAGGCGGCCGACGCTCCGAACGAGGAGTTCGTGACGGCGAACTCCGACACCGGGAACGTCAGCATCGACCTGGACGCGTTGAACTCCGATCTGGATGGAACGGGGGTGAACCAGGACGCCGTCACGATGTTCGAGGACGTCCTGGTGCTCACGAACACGAACGACCGCGAGGCGTACGTGTGGGTGACCGACTACTCCGGTCAGGTGACGTTCTACGCGTTCGAGGACGGGTCGAAAGCGCCAATCGAGGGCGAGGAGAACAAGGTGCAACTCGGCCCCGGCGAGGAGCTGCTCGTCGGGTTCAGCGTCGACACGACGTCGGGACAGGTCGACCCCGACGGGCAGCTGACCGTCCACGCGCTCGTCGCTGAACCACCGAGCGGCGGTGGTCCGGGGACGACGACCACGACGGCGCCGGGTACCACCCAGACGTCCACCACGCCGACGTCGACGACCGCTACCACGACCGAGCAGACGACCACGACGACCGAACAGACGACCACGACCGAGGGCGACGGTGGTGGCGGTGGTGGTGGCGGCGGCGGCGGCGGCGGTGGTGGCGGTGGTGAGGAGCCGAAGGTCCGCCTCACCGACGTCGACGTCCAGGGCTCGTCGTTCGAGGTCGGGGATACGTTGACCGTGAACGCGACCTACTACAACGAGTACCGGTCGTCGAAGACGGTGACCGTGGACCTCTACGTCTCCGGCGAGCGGGTCGACAAGGAGATAATCACGGTACCCGGTCTGTCGAACCGGACGGTGACGGTGTCGCACGTCCTCGAGCAGCCCGGGACGTACAGGGTCGCCGTCGACGGGCGGTCTGCCGGGTTCATCTCCGTCAGCGGGGGCGACGATGGCGAGGGTACGACGACCGACCGCGGGAGCACGCAGGCCGGACCGACGACCACGACCCAGCCCACGACGACGACCACCGACCCAGAACCGACGCAGGGGTCGGCGACGCCTTCGACGCTGGAGCCGACGTCCTCGTCGGCCGCCAGTACGGACGCGACGACGACGGACCGGACTCCCGGCGAGGACGACGGCATGGATCCGGCAACGATTGCGCTCGTCGCGGTGCTGGTACTGGCCGGGGTGGGACTCCTCGTGGTGCGGTTCATCGAGTTCGACCCGAACTACTGACGTGAGTCATCCTTTTGAGCATGGCTCGGAGAGTGCACGCTAGATGACGTCCGTTCGTTCGAGGGCGGTCACCGGGGTCGTCGTCATCGTGGTCGTGCTCCTGGTAGCGAGTACCGTCGGGCAGCCGCTGCTCCTGAGCTACGTTCGGACGGGGAGCATGGCGCCGACGCTCGAAACCGGGGACGGGTTCGTCGCCGTCCCGACGACGGTCGCCGGGGCGCCCGAGGAGGGCGACGTCATAATCTACCGCGCCCAGGAGCTGAACGGAGGCGGACTGACGACTCACCGCGTCGTCGACGTGACCGAGCGCGGATACGTCACGCAGGGCGACGCGAACCCGTTCACCGACCAGTCCGCGGGCGAACCCCCGGTCCGTCGGTCGCAGGTCGTCGCGGTCGCGCTCGAGGTCGGGGGCGGGCCGCTCGTCGTTCCGGCGCTCGGGACGGTGGTGACTGGCGTCCGAGATGGGACCGCCGCCCTGCTCGAGCGGGTCGGACTCTCGGTTCCCGGTGGCTCCGGTGGGCTGTGGGTCGGCGCCGCCGCGACCGGACTGGTGCTGCTGGCGTTCGGCGGGAGCGCAGCCGGTCGCGAGCGGGTACGCGCGAGAGGTCGTAACGAGGAGGGCGACAGGACGCCGACGCTCTCTGTCCGCAGCATCGCCTTGCTCGCCGCCGTCGCCGTCGTCGTCGCTGCCACCGCGAGCATGCTCCTACCCCTTGGACCCGTACAGTACGACGTCGTGAGTGCGGAGAGCGACCTCGCTGGGGCGGGCGTGATTCCGGCGGGGGAGTCCGAGCGAACGACCTACCGGGTCCCCGGTGGACGACTGTTCCCCATCAGGTACTACGCCGACCCGGCGAGCGACGGTATCGCGGTCGAGAACGCGTCCGGCGTCGTCCCTCCCGGGTCGAGCGCGAACGTCTCGGTGACGTTGACGGCGCCACCGGAACTGGGGAACTACCGTCGGTCGCTCGACGTTCACCGGTATCCGGTCGTCCTCCCGACCGGCGTCCTCGATTCGCTGTACCGATTCCACCCGCTCGCGCCGGTGGTCGTCGTCGACCTGCTGGTCGCTATCCCGTTCCTCCTGTTCGCATCGCTCGTTCCCCCGAAGCGGACGCCGACCGGGTCGCCTGGTGCGACCAGCGGGGGCCGGGGTCGGGAGTCCGGCCGCAGGTGACTGCCGGGCCGGTTGTCGCCCTGGGGCTGCCTGTGGTGCGAGTGGTGGGCAGTGTCCTCCGGAGTAGCTGGCTCCGTGGTGGTGTCCGTGGCTGGCTCTGTGATGGTGTCCGTGGCTGGCTCTGTGATGGTGTCCGTGGCTGGCTCTGTGATGGTGTCCGTGGCTGGCTCTGTGATGGTGTCAGTGGTCGTGGAGTAGGTATTGGTTGCGTGTACGTCGCGGGTTCGTAACTGCGTCTTACCGGGGATGCAGTGGCCGTGCACCCCGAGTGTGGAATTTAGTGACATGGCCGTAGATATAAATGGAAGTTCATACAGGTATTATAAGGGAGAAATAAAGTCGATGCGTAACGCTGGCGTTTCCATCGAAATCGACAGCAAGCGTTGACTTGCATGCCGAAATAGACAACGAAGTGACTGGACGGGGAGGGAAGTATCATCGCTGATAATCGGTGGAAGGTTTTTTGCTCGCACGCGTAAAGGGGTAGGCAATGGCTATCAACGACGCCGACCAGACAGGGCAAGACGGGCTCGATGGGGGCGATTCTGGGGCGTCGGACGAGGCGGCGTCCGATGGCCCGACCGACGGTTCCTCGGTTCGGGTTGGCGAGTATACCTGGCGAGAGTTCATGCAGGAGCACGGGTACGGCGACGACGTATCCGCACTCTACCGGAACGTCGAAGAGAACACGAACGAGGATTCGAGCAGGATGGGCCTGGGAACCCAGGAGGGGACTGTCCAGACGGTTCCCGAAGGCGACGACTGGGACCGCGTCGACTTCGATCCCGAACCGTACATCGGCGTGCATCCCGACGACCTCGCCGCGCACATCACCGAGGACGTCGCCCCGGGCGCGAAGTGGCTCTGGAACGAGTTCAAGGACCACGTCGACCCCGAGGCGACGCCCGTCGTCAAGGACACGTGGACGTGGGAGCACTTCAAGTGGCAGTACTACTACGAGGGCGACGGCGACGTCCCGACCGACGGCGACGGCGAGAAGGTCCAGTTCGACGAGACCGACTACCTGAGCTTCGAGGACGAAGAGGTCGAAGGCGTCCTCAGTCAGGGCGACGACTTCGCACAGGAGCTCGCGGACGTCGTCGAGGAACGCACCGTGAACGTGCAAGACGAGATCGAGGAGGACGAGTTCTTCTCGGACCCCGGTGGGAACACGACGGTCGTCAATCGCTACGACCTGGAGAAGGCCGTTCCGATGGAGAAGAAGACGCACTTCCGCGAAGAGGAACGGTACTGGGTGAACAAACCCTACGCGTTCGTCATCATCTTCCTCTCCGAGAAGGAGAACGAGCGCAAGTACTACGTCATCCAGCCGTACATGAACGAGCTCGAGGACGACCTCGAGGAGTTCATGACGGGGAAGCTCCGGACCGCGATCAAGTACAGCGACGAGGACGTCGCGGTCGAAGGCGACGAGGACGCTCGCCGGGGCGTCATCGACCGTGAGACGAAACGACTCCTGAAGCGCTACGACCTGTTCAAGGGAACGCCCGCGTCGTCGGACTCGGCGGGCGCGGCTTCGGGCACGAAGTCGATAACGGAGAGCATCCGACGGTTCTTCGGGACGGCGGACGCGGACGGCGAGGGCGCGCCCGATACGGGCGCCGACGAGGACGCGGAAGGGTTCGGGCGGGAGCTCGACGGTATCAAGGCCCGACCGGAGCCCGTGCTGCTCGAAGAGGACCCGGAGACGCTCAACGAGTACCAGGTCGAGAAGCTGCTGTACTTCCTGAAGCGGGACTTCATCGGGTACGAGCGCATCGACCCGATCAAGCACGACATCAACGTGGAGGACATCTCCTGTGACGGCCACAACTCGCCGATCTTCGTCTACCACGGCGAGTACGAGCAGATCATCTCGAACATCTATCACGGCGAACGCGAGCTCGACGACTTCGTCGTGAAGCTCGCCCAGCGCTCCGGGAAAGGCATCTCGAAGCGTCGGCCGCAGGTCGACGCGACCCTCCCGGACGGGTCGCGTGCGCAGTTGACCCTCGGGAAGGAGGTGAGCGACCACGGGACGAACTACACCATCCGTCAGTTCAAGGACGTCCCGTTCACGCCAGTGGACCTCATCAACTGGAACACGTTCTCGCTCGACGAGATGGCGTTCCTCTGGCTGTGTATCGAGAACCACAAGAGCCTCATCTTCGCGGGCGGCACGGCGTCCGGGAAGACGACGAGCCTGAACGCGATCTCGCTCTTCATCCCGTCGAACACCAAGATCGTGTCCATCGAGGACACGCGCGAGGTCGAGCTCCCCCAGCGGAACTGGGTGGCCAGCGTCACGCGGCCGTCGTTCAGCGAGGACTCGCAGGGTGACGTCGACGAGTTCGACCTGCTGCGTGCGGCACTGCGTCAACGCCCGGACTACATCGTGATGGGTGAGATCCGTGGCGAGGAAGGCCGGGTCCTGTTCCAGGTCATGTCGACGGGGCACACGACGTACACGACGTTCCACGCGGACTCCGTCGGCGAGGTCCTGAAGCGGTTCACGACCGACCCGATCAACGTCTCGAAGACGATGTTCACGGCACTGGACCTCGTCTCGATCCAGACGCAGACGCGGGTGAACGGCCGGAAGGTCCGTCGGAACCGGAACATCACGGAGATCAATCACTACGACGCGGAGAACGACGAGATCAACGTGCAGGACGTCTACCAGTGGCAGGCGGAGACGGACGAGTTCCTGAAGATGGGGGACTCGAACACCGTCGAGGAGATCAAGTTCGACCGCGGGTGGGGCCAGGAGAAGCTCGACGAGGAGCTGTTCAAGCGTCGCGTCATCCTCGCGTACATCATCAAGACCGGGTTGAACGAGTACGCGCAGGTCGCGGCGATCGTCCAGGCGTTCATCAACGACCCGGAGACCATCCTGACGCTCATCGCGAACGGGCAACTCGAGGAGAGCCTCACGGACCTCCGGGAGATGGAGTCTGTCCTCATCGACGTCGACCCGGAGGACGAGGAGCTCGTTCCGCGGCCGGACCCGGACGACGAGACGTACAATCTCGCGCAGGACATCCTCGAGCGCGCGGAGGAGTCGATGTTCGAGGAGTACCGCGGGAAGATACCGAGTGGGCTGGCGAGCGCGCTCAGTGGCGTGAGCACCGAGGAGGACGTGGACGCGTCGGAGGCGGTGGAGTCCGGCGGCGACGACTTCGACTTCGGGAGTTCGCTGGACGACGTCGGTGGCGGCGACGGGTTCACGCTCGGTGGGGACGACGAGGACGAGGACTTCTCGTTCGGTGACAGCGGGGAGACGGACGGGCCGTCGTGGTTGAGCGACGACGGTGGCGGGTTCTCGTTCGGCGAGGGCGAGGAGGACGCGAATCCGTTCAGTGAGGATTCCGGCGGGTCGACCGACGCGCAGGACGCGAGTTCCGCGCAGGCGTCGGCACCGGCTGACGCACCGGAGTTGGAAGCCGGGAGCGGGGCGCAAGAGGACGAGGGCGACGATTCGTCGGTCGGAGATGCGGACGATGGAAGCGTCGGGCAGGCGGCTGCGTCGGCGGCAGACGACGAGTCGGCGTTCGACGCTGGCTCGGACGAGGAATCGCTCCTCGAGGAGGACGGGGCCGCGTTCGACGCTGACGCGTCCGACGAGCAGGGAGCGATGTTCGGCGAGGACGACGCGGCACTGGAGGACGACGCTGGCGACATCGACGCGGAGTTCCCGGCGTTGACCGACGAGGAGACCGAGTCGTCGGCCGACGACGAACCGTCGCGCGAGCCAGCGAAGGCCGGCGATTCGACGGCGTCGACGGAGCCATCGTCCAGCGATTCCGTCGACGACGAGGATGCTGCAGCGGCCGGGAGCGGCGACGAGGGCGCGATATTCGGTGACGACGACCACTCGACCGGCGACGATGCGTCGAACGCGGACGGCGACGTCGAGGACGACGTCGACGAGGAGGCGTTCTTCGGCGACGACGACGAGCCGTTCTTCGACGAGGACGACGACTCCATCTTCGGGGAGAGCGACGGTGCGATCTTCGACGACGGTGCGGACGCAGTGGACGACGGCGCAGACGCGGGGGACGACGACAGCGTCTTCGGTGACGAGGACGGCGCCGACGGCGGGCCGCCGGACGACGACTCGGTGTTCGGTGGTGGCGACGGCGGTGGCGTGTTCGACGAGGGAGACGGCGAGGACGACGAGGACGACGGCTCCGTGTTCTCGAGCGGCGGTGACGAGGAATGAGCCTGCAAACGACCGATCAGGACGGCGGGTTCGACGCTGGCTCGGACAGTCTCGGCGACATGTTCTACCCGCTGTACACGCGGTTGTTCGCGGACGATTCGAACTTCGTCGCGGACGTGGAGACGAAGCTCGCGCAGTCACGGATGACGGACACCGTCGAGATGTACCTGTCGCGCGCGCTCGGCATCGGCGTGCTCGCGGGCGGCATCCTCTGGCTGATGGGGATGCTCCTCGGGTACCTCGTGTTCACGTTCCTCATCAAGAACACGGAGAGCTTGACGGGGATCGGCATCACGAATCCGGCGCTCATCGACTTCATCAACCTCATCAAGGTCCCGGCCCTCATCCTCGCGACCGGGTTGTTCCTCGGGACGATCGGGTTCGCGCTGGGGTTCGGTGCGCTCGTCGCGGTCCCGTACTCGCGAGCGTCCAGCCGGAAACGCGAGATAAACATGCTCCTGACAGACGCGGTGTCGTTCATGTACGCACTCTCCGTCGGTGGCCTGAACCAACTCGAGATATTGGAGGCGATGGCGGCCGCGGAGGACACGTACGGCGAGGTCGCGAAGGAGTTCCAGAGCATCGTCCAGGAGACGGAGTACTTCGACACCGACTATCGGACCGCGATCCGGAATCAGGCGATGGAGACGCCGAGTGACGAACTCGCGCAGTTCCTGACGGACATGCTCTCCATCGTGAACTCCGGCGGTGACATGGAGGGGTTCCTCTACGACAAGAAGGAGAAACACATGCGGACGGCGAAACAGCAACAGGAGCTCACGCTGGAGACCCTGGAGCTGTTCGGCGAGATGTACATGACGCTCTCGCTGTTCCCGCTCCTGCTCATCATCATCCTCGTCATCATGCAGATGCTCGGCGAAGCGCAGGTGACGATGCTGTACGGGACCGTCTACGGCCTCATTCCCTTGACGGGACTGGGGTTCCTCGTGCTGGTGTCGACGGTGAAGGAGGACGAACCGGGTGACGGCTACCTGTTACCGAGTGACGCTGACGACCGGTTGCTGCAACAGCAGGACGCCGGCCTCCTGAACCTCGGGCTCGTCGAACAGTACGCTGACCGCGGGTCGATGTTCAAGCGCATCAAGAACAAGGAAGGGACCCACGAGACCATCCGCGTCCTGAAAGCACCGCACCTGTTCTTCCGCGAGAACCCGGCGTACACGGCTGCGATAACGGTGCCGCTCGCACTCGTCGTCGTCATACTGGCGGCGCTCACCGGGTCGGTACCGACGAGCTGGGAGGGCATGCAGAACGCGCCCGTCTGGGGGACGTTCATGTACGTCTACATGCCGGCGTACCTGATCTTCCTACCGTTCGCGGTGTTCCGCGAATGGAACGTCCGGTCGCGGAAGGCCATCGTCTCGAACATCTCCGACAACCTCCGGAAGCTGTCCTCGGCGAACGACACCGGCCTGACGCTCCTGGAGTCGCTGAAGACGGTGTCGGAGACGACGAGCGGGAAGATGGCGACCGAGTTCGACACGATGCACGCGAAGGTGAACTACGGGATGAGCCTGAAGGACGCGCTGGTCGAGTTCAACAACAAGTACCACATGCCGCGGATGGCGCGGACGGTGAAGCTCATCTCGAAGGCGCAGGAAGCGTCCAGTCAGATCACGGACGTGCTGTCGACGGCGGCGCAAGCGTCCGAGAACCAGGACGACATCGAGCGCGAACGGAAGTCCCGCACCAGGATGCAGGTCGTCATCATCATCATGACGTACCTGACGTTACTGGCGGTGATGGCGATATTGAAGACGCAGTTCCTGGATACGCTCCAGGGTGTCACCGCGAACTCCTCGAGTGGCGGTGGTGGCGCGTCGGCTGGCGGTGCGGCGTCGGGACTGGGGAGCAGCATCAACGTCTCGCTGCTGTCGATGCTGTTCTTCCACGCGGTCACGATGCAAGCCATCCTGTCGGGCGTCATCGCGGGCTACATCCGTGACGCGGACATCACGAGTGGCCTGAAGTTCGTGCTGGTACTGCTCACGATCGCGCTCGTGGTCTGGGCTGCGGTGGGCGCAGGATAATGACAGGGCGAGACCTCACGGGACTGCGGGGACGCGACCGCGGGCAGACGACGCAGGACTTCGCGGTCGGTATCAGCGTGTTCTTGTTGACGGTGACGTTCACGTTCGCGTTCGTCCCCTCGACCGTAACGCCGTTCGGCTCGCCGGTGACGGACGCGATTCCCGCGAAGTCCGACCGCGTCGCGGCGACCGTCGTGGACACGTACGCCGAGGATGGAAGCGCACGGACCCTCGATCTCGACAAGATGGTCGGCGAAGTGATTGGTTCGTCAGATTCGGGGGTCACGGTGTCCGGGACCGACATCCGGGACAAGTTCGGATTGCGTGCAACCGCACAAGTCAACGTCACGATACAGAAGCGTACTGGTGACGTCGTCGAGACGACCTACGACGGAGGGACGTATCGATTGACCGGCGGCGACGATTACCCGTCGAACCAGGCTGCGGCGTCGACGACGCGCGTTATCCGCCTCGAAGGCGTCGATGGCTGTCAGACTGGGTGTCTGCTCGTCGTGAGGGTGTGGTAATCATGTTCGACGACAACAGAGGACAGGCGTACACGCTCGAGGGGTTCATCGGGTCGATACTCATCTTGACCGCGGTACTGTTCGCGCTCCAGTCGGTCGTCATCACGCCGACGACGGGTGGGACGGTCGACCGCGATGCGCGCGACCAGGTGCGTCTGGAAGCCCAGGACATGCTCGTGTTGAGCGCGGATTCGGGGAACCTCTCGAAGATGATCCGGTACTGGAACGGGACGGAGGATAGCACCGATCGGCGGTTCGCGGCGTCGGACAGCCGGTCGCTCGGGTACAGTAGCGATCTGCCACCCGGGAAGGCACCGCGAGGACTGTTGCTGATGTTGGAGGAGGCGTTCGAGGACAAGAACGGGTACAACGTGGTCGTGACCTATCAGGACGATTCCGGTGACCCGAACGGTGGAACGATGACGATGGTCCGAAACGGGTTCTCCACCCAAAGTGGCGTGGTGGCGACGTACACCATCACGCTCTACGACGACCAGCGGCTCACCGGCCCCGGTGGGTCGCAGTTGCCGTTGAGTGAGTACGACACCAACCCGAGCAACGGCGACGACCGGTTCTATCCGATCCCGGACGCGTACCCGAACAGTCCTGTGTACAACGTGGTGACGGTGAAGGTGGTCGTATGGTAGGGTTCGCGTTCGACGAGCGGAGCGAGCGCGCGCAACTCATCCTCGTCGGCGCGGTCGCCATCGCGTTCATCGTGCTCGGGCTCGCGGTCGTGTTCAACACGGTCCTGTACACGGAGAACGTCGCGTCGACGGGTGCAGCGAGCGCGCCACGGGACGCGCAGATCCTGAACCGGGAGGTCGAGCTTGGCTCACAGCGCCTCGTGGAGCGGGTGAACCACCAGACGAAGCCGAAGTTGCCCAGTCAGGCGAACGCGAACCTGACCGAGAACCTGTCGGCGTACAGTGACAATATGACGAAGGTGGTCGGTGCGTCGTCGCCGGCGCTCGTTTCGTTCAGCTTGACAAGCGTTGCCGACGTGACGCACGGTGCGCGCATCCGTGACGACGACGGATCGGACTTCAAGTTTGGGGGCGGGGCGAAGAACTGGACGGTGATGCAGTCGTCCGGCGATGGCGCTATCGTCAGGGACTTCGACATGACCGTCGACCGGTCCTCGCTTGAGGGCGCGTCACAGGACGCGTTCCACGTCGCGTGGTTGGGACCGAGCAACAACCACGTCGTCTGGATCTACGAGACCGCGGGTGGCCAGGTGGCGATACGGACAGTGAACAACACGGCAAAACCGGGGCCGGACTTCTCCGGCACGGAGTGCGTACTCCCGGGGTCGGATTCGGCGTCGACGGTGACGTTCAACTTCTCGGACGGGAACATCGAGGGGTACGATGCGTGCGACGCCCAGCTGGGGCCGTGGGCAACCATCGACAACGGGACGACGCGGAACGTGAAGTTCTTCCGCGGCGACAACGCCACCGGGCGGTACTCGCTCGCCGTCAACGACCAGAGCGAGCTGAATCCGTCGCTGAACCTTCCGACGGATTCCCTCTTTGATAGTGGGGACCCGTACTGGACTTGGGACGTCTGGGAGTTCGAGGTCGAGGTCCGGTACGAGTCCGGGCAGGTGTCGTACACCGAGGAGTACTACGTGGAGGTGTACAATCGGTCACGATGATTCGAGACAGCTTCTTTACCGACGACCGGGCGGTGTCTATCGCGGTGACGCACGTGCTGACGATCGGTATCACGACCATCCTCATCACGGGGCTGCTCGTCGGCGGGAGCGGCCTCCTTCGGGACGAGAAGGAGCGTGCGACGCAGACGGAACTGCGGACCATCGGGAACCGGATGGCATCGGAGATCTCGTCGGCGTACTACAGTGCCGAAGACGCTGGCGGCGGGACGATGGCCGTCCGCGTCTCGCACCCGCAGTACGTCGCGGGGGACAACTACAACGTAGAGTTAAGGGACGGAGACGCAAACTGTGACGCACCTGGAGACCTAGCGCCGACTCCCTCAGAGGTACAGTGTTTGGTTCTATCGACCCCTGGCGGTGGTGAGAGCGAAATCGTCGTCCCGATAGACCCGTCTATCACCCTGAAGGATCCCCCGACGACGGTTAGTGGTGGTTCCTTCTACATCGTCATCGAAGAATCCGGTGGGACGATGGAACTGACGATTCAGAACGACCGACCGTCGCCGTCGCTCGCGCCGTCGGGGGTGACGTGGTGATGGACCTGTTCAGCAGGGATGACGAGCGTGCGGTGAGTGACGTCCTCGCGTTCATCATCGTGTTCTCCATCATCATCACGTCGGTCGCGCTCGTGTACGGGACGGGGTTTTCGTCGATACGGGAGGTGCGTGACGGCGAGCAGAAGGCGAACGCGGAGCGTGCGCTGGAGGCGGTGGCGTTGAGTATGAGCGACCTCGTGAAGGGTGAGGCGACGCGGCGTGGTGGGTCGCTGAACCTCGGTGGCGGTCAGTTGCAAGTGGACGAATCGACGGACATCGAGGTGGTCGTCGACGGGACAGAGGTGACGCCAGATCCGAATCCAGTCGGGTCGTTCGAGTTCTACGTGGACGATACGGCGGTCGCGTACGAGTCCGGTGGCGTGTTCCGGCGGGACGGGTCGGCGTCGGTGACGGTGCTGCAGCCGACGATGAAGTGCACGGGCGAGAGTGCGGTGGTGTCGCTCGTGGCAGTGACGTCGACCCAGGGTGCCATCGGGGCGACGGACAACGTCGAGGTGACCATGGCCGAGGAGTCGACGGAACTCCTGTACGCCGAGACGGGTTCGGGGATCGGCGTCGAGGTCGACGTCGACGGGTCGGACTACACGACTGCGTGGGAGCGGACGCTCGAAGAGCAGGGCTGGTCGGACGACGACACTGGGATCGATAACGGCGAGATGAGCTGTACCACGGATCGCGTCGTCGTTCGCTTGGTCGTCATCGAGCTGACGTACGGGTCGCTGTGACCTGTTCGCGACCCAATCTACGTAGGGTCGGCCTACGTAGTTAGGCGCGTCTGACTTTAGGGGGCCGTCTGAATACGACCGCAATGAGTACTGACGCGACCGAGGACGTGCCGTCGCACGACGACGCGCCGGTCGTTCTCGTTGTGGACGACGACGAGGACCTGGCGGAGACCTGCGAGTACTGGCTGGACGCTGGACAGTACGTGCCTCGCGTCGCGAACAGCGGCGAGGAGGCGCTGGAGGCGATGAGCGAGGACGTGGACGCCGTCCTGCTCGACCGGCGGATGCCGACGCTCTCGGGTGACGAGGTGCTCGAGGAGTTCCGGGACCGCGGGTTCGACGTGCCGGTGGCGATGATGACGGCGGTCGCGCCCGATACGGACATCGTCGACATGCCGTTCGACGACTACCTCGTGAAGCCGGTGTCCCAGGACGACATCCTGGAGGCGGTCGACGAGATGCTCGCGCGGTCGTCGTTCGACGAGGACGTCCGCGAGTACTTCGCGATGAGTTCGACCGAGGAGGCGCTCGCGGCCCGGGAGACCGAGGAGCTCCGGGACGCCGACGAGCTGGCGGCGCTCCGCGAGGAGATCACTGAGCAGTACGAGGAGTACGAGCCGGTCATCGAGCGACGGGAGCGCGAACTGGATCGATTGACGCACATCAACACGGTCATCCGCGAGGTCGATCGCGTGCTCGTGGACGCGGAGAGCCGCGAGGAGATCGAGTCGGAGGTGTGTGCGTCGCTCGCGGACTCGGGCGCGTACTCGGTGGCGTGGATCACGGGGTACAACGAGCGCACGGAGCGGTTCGATCCGCGGGTCGCGGCTGGTGCGGACGTCGACCGCGTCGAGGCGGAGACGGCTGACGTGAGCGAGGTGGCGACGCGCGTGAAGGACGCGGTGACGACGGGCGAGGTTCGCGCCATCGATGCGGTGTCCTCGGCGCATCGCGAGGCGGTGTTCGGGGGCGACGGTTCGACGGACGACGATTCGACGGTGGAGACGTCGGCGGTGGTCGCGCCGCTGTCGTACCGTGAGAAGACGTACGGGGCGGTGCTGGTGTACGCGGACCGCGCCGAGGCGTTCGGCGAGCAGGAGCTGGAGGTGTTCGGCGAGCTCGGGGAGCGCATCGGGAACGGGATCAACTCGGTCGAGCAACGGAAGCTCCTGCTCGCGGACACCATCGTGGAACTGGAGTTCCGGCATACGGACCGCGACGACCCGTTCGTGGACCTATCAGCGTCGACGGGTGCGACGGCGAATCTGAAGGGCGTGGCGTCGACGAGCGATTCGTCGTTGACGTGCTACCTGGAGGCCGCTGGGGTGTCCGGGGAGTCGTTCCTGGAGGCGGCGACGACGCACGACCTCGTGGAGGACGTCCGACTGGTGACGGAGGGCGACCCGTCGTTGTTCGAGATTACGGTCGCGTCGTCGGCGGTGCACACGCTCTCGTCGGCTGGGGCGACGGTGAAGACGTTCCGCGTGGAGGAGGGCGAGGGCCGGCTGGTGGCGGAGGTCGCACCGGACGCGGACCTGAAGGCGCTGGCGCGAGCGGTCGAGTCCGCGTACGAGGAGACGTCCGTCCTCTCGAAGCGGCGCGTGGAGCGGTCGGTGCAGTCGGGCGAGTCGTTCCGGAAGGACCTCGAGGACCGGTTGACCGAGCGCCAGCAGACGGCGATGGAGACGGCGTTCTCGGCGGGGTACTACGAGTGGCCGCGGGAGTCGACGGCGGAGGAGGTCGCGGAGGCGATGGACATCTCCTCGCCGACGCTCCACGAGCACCTTCGTGCGGGCGAGCGCAAACTCCTGCAGTCGTTCATGTCCGAGGTCGACGACGAGGACGAGCCGCGGTGACGAGCGACAGCGGTGTGGTCGCGTTCTGGCGGTCCAACGTCCGGGTGGTCTGACGTTCGCGTGTTCTGACGCTCTAGCGTTCGAGCGTCGAGACGTCGGGCTGTTTCTGGCTGCTTCTGGCTGCGTCAGGCCTCGTCGTGGCCGGGGTCGAGGTCGAGTTCGTCGTTGACGAGGTCGGTCGCGTTCTGGAGTTCGCCGATACCGGAGAGGTAGCCGGCGCCGACGCTGGCTTTGAGCGCGACGGCGGCGCGGCCGGTGATGACGGTGGGGCCGACCTGTGCGACGGCGCCGTTCCCGATGGAGACGAGCCAGCCGGGGGAGTCGAAGTCGAAGCGCTTCATGCGCGGTTCGAAGTCGCCGGGTTCGCTCGTCCGGCGGTGCTCGACGAGCGCCGCGACGTTGGCGGCGGCGACGCGTGCTTCGCGGATGGCGGATTGGGCGCTCGCGGGGACGGCTTCGCCGTCGGCGTCGACGACGCGGCCGGCGTCGCCGACGACGAACGTGTCGCCGCCGACGCGGAGGTCGGCGCGCGCGTCGACGCGGTCGCCGTCGGTTGCTTCGGGGCCGGCGATGCCGCCGGTCCAGACGAACGTGTCGTACTCGACGCGCGTGCCGTCCTCGAGGACGACGGCGTCGGCGGTGGCTTCGGCGACGACCGCGTTCGTACGGACGTCGACGCCGGCGTCCTCGAGTGCGTCGTGGACGGCGACCTGGAAGTTCTCGGGGAACCCGGGTGCGACCGAGGCTCGCATCTCGAGGACGGTCACCTCGAAGTCGTCGGCTGCAGCGCCCTGGGACGCCACGTCGTCCGTCACGGGGTCGTCGGGTGCGGGGTCGTCTGCTGCAGGTTCGGTCGTTTCGGCGTGCTCGGGCGCGTCGGTCGCGTCGTCGACGCTGACCTGGACCGGGTCGCTGTCGTCCGTCGGCGCTGGGTCGGTGTGAGCGTCGCGGAGGGCGGCGAGTTCGCCGGCGACCTGCACGCCGGAGAGCCCGGCGCCGCCGACGATGGCACGACCACCGGCCGCTATCGTTTCGAGGACGGAGTCGCGGATTTCGTCGGCGTGCGAGACGCGCTTGCAGGGGATGGCGTGCTCGCGGACGCCGGGGAGGTCGTAGTACGCGGTCTCGCTCCCGAGGCAGACCGCGCCGACGTCGTACGTGAGGACGGTGTCGTCGTCGAGCGTCACCTCGTTCGCGTCGGTGTCCACGTCGACGACGGTGCCTTCGCGGACCTCGGCGCGGTCGAAGAGATCGTGGAGGTCGAGCGTGATGTGGTCCGCGACCCGTGGTTTCCGGATGACGCGGTGGACTTCGTGCTGGACGACGTGCGTGCCGGTGTCGTCGACGACGACGACATCGACGTCGTCGTCGAGCGTCCGTTCGAGCTTCCGTGTCAACGCGACGCCAGCGTAGCCGGCGCCGAGAACGAGGACTCGCATATGGGTCCCTTGGAGCCGAATCGGCATATGCTGGGGGGTGCCGGCACGGCAGCGACCGTGCACGAAGATCGCTCGGCGCGAACCGAGACCGGGACGCATTAGCGCGTCGACGCCGAAGCGTCTCCCGATGACTGATGCGCTCGTCGCGACTGACGTCCGGAAGGCCTACGGCGAGGTCCAGGCCGTCGCAGGGGTGTCGCTGTCCGTGGCCGCGGGCGAGGTGTTCGCGCTCGTCGGTCCGAACGGTGCGGGGAAGACGACGCTCGTCCGGACGCTCACGGGCACGGCGACGCCCGACGCGGGCGGCGTCGAACTCCTCGGCGAGAAGCCGACGGCGGCCGACCGGGAGCGCCTCGGGGTGCTCCCGCAATCCTTCTCGCCCCCCGAGCGGTTGACCGGGCGGGAGGTCGTCGCGTACTACGCGGGCCTCTACGACGACGCGCGGGACGTCGAGGACGTCCTCGCGGCAGTGGGCGTGACCGAGGCGGCGGACGCGAACTACGGCGACATGAGCGGTGGCGAGCAGCGTCGCGTGTGTCTCGGGAGTACGCTCGTGAACGACCCGGAC
Source organism: Halorubellus salinus (assembly GCF_020567525.1). Classification (GTDB taxonomy): domain Archaea; phylum Halobacteriota; class Halobacteria; order Halobacteriales; family Natrialbaceae; genus Halorubellus; species Halorubellus salinus. The sequence continues at coordinate 111,692 of NZ_JAJCVI010000001.1, read as the reverse complement.
GTGCTGTTCCTCGACGAGCCGACGACGGGCATCGACCCGGCGGGCCGGCGGACGGTCTGGAGCCGTATCGAGGAGCAGGTCGCGGGCGGAACGACGGTCGTGTTGACGACGCACGACATGCGGGAGGCTCAGCGGCTCGCGGACCGCGTCGGGTTGCTCGCGGACGGCGAGCTCGTCGCCGTGGGGGCGCCAGAGGACCTCGTCGCGGAGCACGCTGGCGCGCCGAGCGTCGTCGTCGACGTGGACGCGACCGCGGACGGCGCCGAACGCACTGGCGAGCGCGACCGCGGTTCGTCGGGGAGCGAGCAGCCGGTGGTCGTCGCGGAGCGCGCGCTCGCGGACGCCGGGATGGACGTGACGACGCACGGGACCGAGGTCCGCGTCCGGGGCGTCGCGGCGCGCGACGTCGCGACGGTCGCCGACGCGCTCGACGACGCCGGCGTCCCGTACTCCGGGCTGTCGTGGCGCGAGCCGACGCTCGAGGACGTCTACCTCGCGCTCGCCGGCGAGACCTACGACGCCGACGTCCAGGACGCTTCGGGGATCGCGGGCGGTCGTCGCGACGGCGCGGTCGCGGGCGCTCGCACTGACGGCGGGCCGACGGAGGCCGTGCAAGGGGGTGAGTCGTCGTGAGTCGCGTCGGGCGCGTGCGGTCGGCGTCGATGGCGGCGTCGCGGTCGTTCCTCCGGCGACGCGTGGCGGTGTTCTTCACGTTCTTCTTCCCCGCGATACTCGTCGGGATCTTCGGCGTGCTCGTCCAGACCGACGCCGCGGGCGCGGGACTGTTCACGAAGCCGGCGTCGTACTACGTCCCGGGGTACGTCGCCGTCGTCGTGCTGTTCACGCCGCTGTCGCGCGTCGGGAGCGAGGTCGCGCGCCACCGCGAGCACAACCGGTTCGAGAAGCTCGCCACCACGCCGCTGACGCGCGGCGAGTGGCTGCTCGCACAGACGCTCGTGAACGTCGGCATCATCGGCGTCGCGACCGTCCTCGTGCTCGCCCTCACCACCGCGCTCACCGGCGCGAGCATCGTGCTCTCCCCGCTCCTGCTCGTCTACGTCCCGGTCGGCGTGGCGTGTTTCTGCGGCGTCGGCGCGCTCCTCGGCGCGTTCGCGGACAGCCAGGACGGCGCCGTCACCGCGAGCAACGCCATCGGCCTCCCCCTGCTCTTCCTCTCGCAGACGTTCGTCCAGCCGGCGCTACTGCCCGAGTGGTTCCACCCGCTCGTCGCCCTCAGCCCGCTCACGTACTTCGCGCAGGGACTCCGCCAGGTCATCGCGCCCGGGTCGACCGACGCGGGCACGGTCGTCCTCGACCTCGGCCCGCTCGCCGCACTCGGCGTGCTCGCGGTCGCCGCGGTCGCGTTCCTCGCAGCGGGCGCCCTCGCTATCCCGGTGACCGACTGAGAGCCACCGCGACGGCAATCGCTCGAACCCCGAGCAGGCTCCCGATTCCTCCACCCTCAGGCCCCGAGCAGGCTACCGATTCCCGCGACGTCGAAGACGACGACGAGGTAGTACGCGGCGACGGCGACCATCACGACGCCCGTGACGCGGTTGACGAGGCCCGCGTTCTGAGCGAGTGCGCGGGTGACGGCGCGACCGCGGGCCTCCGAGATGGCGGCGAACGCGAGCAACGGTGCGCCCATCCCGAGGCCGAACACGAGGAAGCCCGCGAAGCCCGCGATGGGCGAGTCGAAGAGGATGGGCGTTCGCGCGAAGAACAGCGCGATGAACCCGGGGTTGCAGGGGAGGACGATGCCGCCGAAGAAGAGGCCGTAGACGAACGCGGACCCGTACGCGTTCCCGGTCTCCGGCGGGTCGAGGCCGGGGAGGCGGTCGACGACGTCGTGGTCGAGCGCGAGCGCGACGCCGAGGACGAACAGGACCGCGAACGCGGCCGGGGAGACGACCTCGACGACGGTGGTCAGTGACTCCTGGAGGAAGTACGCGAACACGAGGCCGACCGCGCCCATGAACGCGACGACGCCCGCGACGACCGCGAGTCCGAGCACGAACGACGACCGCGACGCGCCGCCGTCGCTCGCGGCGCCGGACCCAGTGCCGTCGCCAGTGCCCGTCTCGGAGCGGTCGCTGCGTGCGAGATACGAGAGGAATCCCGGGTAGAGCGGGAGCGCACAGGCCGCCGTCAACGGGGTGAGGACGCCGACGACGAACGCCTCGACGAATGGCGCGATGCCCGCCGGGAACTCGAACCCGAGCTGGAGGGCGAACCCGAGCTGGAGGGCGATTTCGGGCACGGCTAGCACTCGTCGAGCGCGGACTCGAGGAACGCCACGGACTTCTGGCCGTCCTTCAGGCGCTCGACGTCCTCGGGCCCGCACATGCGGAGCATCGGGACCGACGGCGCGTTCGCCATCGACGACCCGAACTCGCTCGTGACGGACTTCGTCCACTCGCCGGGCGCGACCGCGTATCGCCAGTCGAACCCGTGCTTGTTCGCGTGGTCGCGGACCTTCTTCGCGTCCTCGTTCGGGTCGATGTCGACCGCGACGGTCGTCACGTCCGGGTTCGCCTCGTGGAAGTCGATCATCGTCTTCTGCTGGCGCAGACAGTTCGAACACCAGACCGCGAACGTCTCGACGAGCACCGGGCCGTCGGCTGCGAGGTCGGCGATGGTGAACGACTCGTCGCCGCGGACCGTCGAGAGCGAGATGTCCCGCCAGTCCGCCCCCGAGCCGTCTTCGCCGGTGCCTCCGTCGCCGCTGCCATCGCCGGCGTCGCCGCCGTCGGTCGGGTCGCCGCTCCCGCTACCCGTGCTCAGACACCCCGCGAGGCCAGCGAGTGCGCCGGCGCCGACCGAGGAGAGGACCGCTCGCCGCGTGGGACCGTTCATATCAATACGGGAGCGCGCCGTGCGTTAATGCGTCCCTCGGTCGTGCACGTGGCACGCCAGACCGCCACCCCGACGGCCGCGGCACGGTCCAGGTCAGGAGAAGTCCGTCAGCGTCGTCTCTGACGCTTCGCGAGTCTCGACGTCGAACTCGGCGAGGCGCACGAACTCCATGTCGTTGTCCCGGAGCGCGCGCTTGACGCGGTCGCTCGTCGACGGTGCGACCAGCATCCCACGCACCTCCGGGTTCGATTCCCGGTACAGGTCCATGTAGCGCTTGAGCTGGTCGAAGTGATTCAGCGTCGCCTGCCGGCGCTTGACCTCGACGACGACGGGCGTCCCGTCGGCGTCCTGCGCGAAGAAGTCGAGGTACCCGTACTGGGTCTCGCGCTCGTGCTCGACGATGCGGATCCCGGCTTCGAGCGCGCTCTCCGGATCGCTCTCGATGTACTCGTGCATCTCCGCTTCCGTGCCGCGCTCCTGGTACTCGACGGCGTCCGTCGCGTCGAAGCGCGACACCGAGTAGACGTCCTGGAGGTACACGCGCAGGAACTCGTTGGGGTTCGACCGGCGCGCGTACAGCAACGGCGCGTCCTCGTCGCTCTCACCGGGGTCGACCTTGATGGTGGCACCGCCAGGCATCCAGTTCACGGGCTTGTGGCCGGACGGGCGATGCACGAGGAGCGTCCCGTCGGGCTTGCAGACGACGAGCCGGTCGCCCGGACCGAGGTACCCGCCGGACCGGCCGTCGTACTCGACCTCGCACTCGGCCTCGATGGAGACGACCGCGCCCTCGCGGAGCCCGTCGCCGACGACGCGAGCGACGGTGGCCGCATCCGGGGCCGCGAAACGTTCGACAGTCACGACGACTCGATACCCGAGGCACCAGTAAAAACCTATCCGTTGCCGGAACGACTCGCGGCCGCGAGCCGTCGCCGCCTCAGACGGGGAGTGGGACCGCGACGACCGCCTTCACGAACTCGAACCCGTAGATGTGATTCAGCATGAGGTACGTGACGACGCCGAGCGAGAGCGAGAGGATCCACGCGCTCGCGGCGATGCGGCCGACGCGCCGGTGCGGGGTCTCCTGGCGGAGTTCCCGCGGCGTATGCGTCACGCCGAGGAGGATGGCGTAGAGCACGACCGGCACGGAGACGATGGAGAGCAGGATGTGGATGGCGAGCATCGCGAGGTACGAGTAGTAGATTGCACCCGGTTCGAGCGCGATCTCCTTCGTGCCGCCGCCCCCGGTCTTCAGGAGGTAGAGCACGAGGAACACGAGGATGAGCGCGAACGCGCCACCCATGAGCGCGCGGTGGCGGTCGACGTTCCCGCGGCGGATCTCTCTCCAGCCGAGGACGAGACAGGTCGTCGCGACCGTGTTGATGACCGCGATGGCGTCGCTCAGGGTGTTCACCGTGTTCAGTCCGATGTCGGGGTAGATGGGGAGCCCGAGGTAGAGCGTCCCGAGCACGAGCGCGTACCCGACGACCGAGAGTACGATGGTCAGCGACCGCACCGAGCCCTTCAGGTCCCGGAGTGGCGGCGTCGTCGTTTCCGTCATCGACCGGGGCTAGGGAGAGCGCGAGTAATTGCTTTTGCATTCGGACTCCCTGGGAGTCCCGTGGCGGTCGCTGTCGGTACTGGAACCGCTGGTGGGCCGGTCCCACCGAGAACCCCTACCCGTACGAGGCGTCACACTTCCGTTAAAGTAAAACCTGCCGGAAGGGAACAGTCGTTCATGAGTCAGAGCCAGGAGGAGCGGTCCATTCGCTGCCTCGTCGCGAAGGTCGGCCTCGACGGGCACGACCGTGGCGCGCACGTCATCGCGCGGGCGTTCCGCGACGCCGGATTCGAGGTCATCTACTCGGGCCTCCACAAGGCGCCCGACGAGATCGTGCAGGCGGCGGTCCAGGAGGACGTCGACGTCATCGGCATCAGCATCCTCTCGGGCGCGCACAACACGCTCGTCCCGAAGGTCATCGAGGGCCTGAAGGAGTACGACGCGTTCGAGGACACGCTCATCCTCGTCGGCGGCGTCGTCCCCGACGAGGACAAGGCGCACCTCAAGGAACTCGGTGTCGCCGAGGTGTTCGGTCCCGGGACGTCGATGGAGCAGACCATCGAGTTCGTCCGCGAGAACGCCCCGGAGCGATGACGCTGTCGACGCAGGAACTGCTCGACGGCATCCTCGAGGGCGAGCACCGTGCGCTCGCGAGAGCGATCACGAAGATCGAGAACCGACAGGACGGCTACCGCGACATCGTCTCCGGGCTCTACGAGCATACCGGGGACGCTGACGTCATCGGCATCACGGGGAGTCCGGGCGCGGGGAAGTCGACGCTCGTCGACAAGGTCGCGAAGGCGTACCGCGACCGCGGCCTCACCGTCGGTATCGTCGCCATCGACCCGTCGTCGCCGTACACGGGCGGCGCGGTGCTCGGGGACCGCATCCGGATGGCGTCGAACGTCGGCGACATGGACGTGTTCTTCCGGTCGATGTCGGCGAGGGGAAGCCTCGGTGGGTTGTCGACGGCGACCGCGGACGCCGTGAAGGCGCTGGACGCGTTCGGGAAGGACAAGGTCATCATCGAGACCGTGGGCGCGGGCCAGAACGAGATCGACATCGTGCAGGCCGCCGACACCGTCGTGGTGCTCGTTCCGCCGGGGTCGGGCGACAACGTCCAGATGCTGAAGGCGGGCATCCTCGAGATCGCGGACGTGTTCGCGGTGAACAAGGCGGACATGGACGGCGCTGACCGCACCGTCCAGGAACTGGAGGAGATGGTGCACATGGACGACGGGCACGTGAGCGTCGCCGCGGGGCATCACGGGATGGGCGTCGACACGGAGGTCGACATGCCCGAGAAGGGCAACGAGAGCGAAGAGACCATCGAGCCGTGGGAGACGCCGGTCCTGGAGACGGTGGCGACGACCGGCGACGGCGTCGACGAGTTCCTCGACACGCTGCAGGCGCACGCGGACTGGCTCGATGACACCGGGCAGATCCAGGCGAAGCGACGGCAGCGGACTGCCGAGGAGATACGGACGTTGCTCCGCGAGGACGCGGGCGCGCTCGTCGAGGGGGAGATCGACGAGCACGGTGGCGTGGACGCGCTCGCGGAGCGCGTGCTCGACGGCGAGACCGACCCGTACACGATCGCGGACGAGGTGCTGGACCCTGTCGCTGCGTGTCTCGAACGCGAGAACTGACGGCCTCACGACCCCGCCGGCCCCACCCCGACTGCGTGTCGTTCGGTCCCACGCCTCGTGGTTCCGTCTCGTGGTTCGCTCCGGGATTCGGCACGACGTTCAAGTCGTTGGGTCTCTTCTATCGAGATATGAAACTGAAGAACGCGGCGTACGCCGCGGCAGGCGCGGTCGGTGCAGTCAGCGCGGGCGTGCTCGTCGACCGCGCGCTCAGACGGAAAGCTGGCGACCTCCCCCGACCGCTTCCAGGCACGGGCGAGACGTACCGCTGGCGCGGCATCGACACGTACTACACTGACCTCGGGAATCCCGAGCATCCGACGCTCGTCCTCGTGCACGGCGTGAACGCGGCCGCGTCAAGCAACGAGTTCGTCGGAATCGCCGAAGCGCTCGCCGAGGACTACCACGTCCTCGCACCCGACCTCCCCGGGTTCGGGCGCTCCGAGCGACCAGCCATCGAGTACACGAACGAGCACTACGAGGCGTACCTCGCCGCGTTCCTCCGGGACGTCGCCGGTCCGGACGCGACCGTGCTCGCGTCGTCGCTCTCGGGCGCGTACGCGATGGCCGCAGCGGCCGAGGACGACGTCGACGTCTCCCGGCTCGTGCTCGTATCGCCGACGGCGTCGACGATGCCCGGGGGCGAGAAGCCGCTCGTCCGGAAGGCGATGCGGTCGCCGGTGCTGGGCACGCTCCTGTTCGACGCCGTCGCGAGCGAGCGGTCGCTCGAGTACTTCAGCGACGACCACTCGTACTACGACGCCGACGCGTACTCGCCGGAACGCAAACAGTACGACTGGCAGACCACGCACCAGGCCGGGGCGCGGTTCGCGCCCGCGTCGTTCGTCTCGGGGTACCTCGACAGCGACCTCGACCTCGGCGCCGCCATCGCCGACCTCGACGTCCCGACGACGCTCGTCTGGGGTCGCGAAGCCGACATCACGCCGCTCGCCGACGGCCGCGAACTCGCCGAGGCCGCGAACGCGAAGCTCGTCGTCGTCGACTACGCCGCGCTCCTCCCGCACGACGAACACCCCGACGCGTTCCTCGACGGGCTCGCCGACGACCTGGGCCTCGACCGCGAGGTCGACGCCGACCGCGTCGCCGTCGAACGCGAGAACTGACCGCGAGAACTGACCGCGAGAAACGGCCGTCCCTTACTGCGGTCTGAAGACGACGAGGTCGTCGCCCGTCGTCTCGGTCTCGGCGACGTCGATGGCGACCTGGATCCCGACCTCGACCTCCTCGACGGCGACGTCCCGAAGCTGGCCAGTGACGCGAACGTCACCGAACCGCGCGATACCGACCGCGTACGGCGTGTCGTCCGCGAAGTTCGGCGTCGCGACGTGCGTTATCGTGAACGTCTCCACCTCGCCGGTGTCGGGCAGCGGCGTCTCCTCGATGTCGAGCGACCCGCAGTGCGGGCAGACCCGCCGCGGCGGCAGCGACCCGTGGTCGTTCTCACACGACAGGAAGTAGCCCTCGCCCTCGCTGACGGCGTCGATCCACTCGTCGTAGCCAGCGTCCGCGACGTCCTCGTCGCTCATGACTCCATCACCTCTAAAACGTGAACGACGGCAGACGCGACCGTACCGCCCGCGTTGTGCGCGAGCCCGCAGTCCGCGTCCGCGACCGCGTCGCTGTTCGGGTGGTCGCCGCGCAGGAGCATCGCGAGCTCGCAGATCTGGCTCGCGCCCGTCGCCCCGACCGGATGCCCCTTCGCCTTCAGGCCACCCGAGAGGTTCACGGGGACGTCACCGTCCTTCGTCGTCCGCCCGTCCGCGGCCGCAGTGACGCCCTCGCCGACCTCGCAGAGCCCGAGGGACTCGAGCGCGAGCACCTCCGCGATGGTGAAGCAGTCGTGGACCTCCGCGACGTCGACGTCCTCGGGGGTCACGCCCGCGTCCGCGTACGCCTCCTCGGCGGCCTCGTCCGCCGCGGGCGAGCGCGCGAGGTACTCGCGGTCGTGTAGCGCCATCAAGTCCCCGCCCTGGCCGGTGCCCGTGACCGCGACCGGTGCGTCCAGGTCGTGTTCGGCGGCGAACTCGTCGCTCACGAGCACGACCGCCGCCGCACCGTCACTGATCGGGCAGGAGTCGTACAGGCCCAGCGGCTCGGAGACCATCGGCGCGTCGATGACCGTCTCCACGTCGATCGCGCGCTGGTACTGCGCCTTCTCGTTGTTCAACGCGTTGTCGTGGTTCTTCACCGCGATGGCGGCGAGGTCCTCGCGCGTCCCACCGTACTCCGCGAAGTACGCCTGCGCCATCAGCGCGTACGCTCCCGGGAACGTCATCCCCGCGCGGACCTCCCAGAGGTCGTCCGCGGCGATGGCGAGCGCCTCCGTCGCACCCGCCGTCCCGAGGTTCGTCATCCGCTCCGTGCCGCCGACGAGGAGGACGTCCGATTCGCCGTTCCGGACGCGCTTGACGCCCTCCCGGACCGCGACCCCGGAGGACGCACACGCCGCCTCGAAGCGCGTCGCCGGCGCGTCGATACCGACGGCCTCCGCCATCAGCGGCCCCTGGTGACCCTGGTGTTCTGCGAGCTCTCCCATGAAGTTCCCGTAGAGGAGCGCCTCCACGTCGTCGCGGTCGACGCCAGCGTCCGCGAGCGCGTCACAGCCAGCCTCCGCGAAGAGGTCCCGGCCCGTGCGTTCCGGGGACGCGCCGAACGCCGTCAACCCGACGCCAGCCACTCGTACACCTGACATGGCCTGAACTTCGCTATCGACCACTTAATATGTCGTGGTTAACGGCGCGACGAGCGCACGGCCGCTGTCGGCGCTCGACGAGGAACCCGGTCCGGAACCGCCGTCTGGGGTGTTCCGTGACGTGTTTATGCCTGAACCTCTAACGGGAGGATATGTCGAAGGAGCGCGTCGAGGACGGGGCCGCGAGCAGTGAGGGGAATCGCGCCGTCACCGACCACAAGCCCTCCGCGAGTCTCTGGCCGATGTTCATCGCGTTCGGGCTCGCCATCGCCGAGGTCGGCGTCGTCGTCGGCGTGTTCGTGTTCACGGTCATCGGCTTCCTCATGTTCACGGGTGCAGTGGCGGGAATCCTCGCCGAAGCCGGGTACGTGGAGCGTCCCTGGGTGGCGCTCGGCGTCCTCGGGACCGTCGTCCTCGCGCTCGGCATCGCCGTGTTCGGGGCGTTCGGCGGCGTCGTCGGCGGCACGGAACTGGTCGCCGTCCCGAACGCAGTCGCGTACCGCGGCCTGTCGATGATCTCCGCCGGCGCGCTCACCATCCTCACCGCGGGCGTCGGCTCGATCCGCAGTGAACTGACGTAATCGACGCCACTCGCTCGACGGCGCCCACTCGCTCGACGGCGGTCCTCACCTCACGAAGACGTAGGGGGACGCGCTGGCACGAACCGACAACCTATTTGGGCGTCACTCGAAAACCCATGATAGCAATGGCAGAGCGCGTCTTCACGAAGGACACGATGCTCGACCTCCTGGTGAACATCATCCCACTGGGCATCATGGCCTTCTTCATCGGGTTGTTCGTCCTCTGGGGTCCGTTCAGCTGGGACCCGCTGTACAGCACCCTCATGCTCGGTATCATCGGCGGGTCGTTCCTCCTCCTCGCCATCCTCACGTACATCTCCGCGGTCGCCATCGAAGGCGACGCCATCAAGAGCGAGGAAGCCGGTCGCGCAGCACACGCCGAAGACGAATCCGCGGTCGTCGACACCGCCGAGACGAACGCGACCGACACGCCCGACGAGACGCCGGACGCGACCGGCGACGACGGGACCGACGAACGCAAGGACTCCCCCGAAGAAGCCGTCTGACGAGACGCTCTCTCGTCCTCCAGACCGACGCCCGCTCCGCGATTCTCTCCACCGTCGACCTCTCGATGCACGACCTCGTCCACCTCCTCGAGGCGAATCGCCGAAATCGCGGGCGGCGGTGAACCCGAGCCTTTCTTTAGGTTGCAATCCTGAGCAACATCCATGGGACTTAGCGGAGAGCTCGCACTAACACTCCTCACGGGCGTCCTCGTCCTCATCGTCTTCGCGCTCGCCACGCGCTTCGACGACTGGCGGACGTACACGCCGCTCGCCGGCGGCGGCGCCCTTGGCGGAGAGACCGGGTACGGACACGACGAGAAGCCCGGTGGTATCGTTCGCTGGTTGACGACCGTCGACCACAAGGACATCGGCATCCTGTACGGCGTCTACGCCATCGTCGCGTTCGCGTGGGGTGGCCTCGCTGTCATGCTCATGCGGTTCGAGTTGGCGACGCCCGCGATGGACGTCCTCGCCAGCGTCGGGGGCCGCGCGTTCTACAATCAGCTCCTGACGAGTCACGGCATCACGATGCTGTTCCTGTTCGGGACACCGATACTCGCCGCGTTCTCGAACTACTTCATCCCGCTCCTCATCGGCGCGGACGACATGGCGTTCCCGCGTATCAACGCCATCGCGTTCTGGTTGCTGCCGCCCGGCGCCATCCTCATCTGGGCCGGCTTCTTCCTCGCGCCGTTCTTCGACGGTATCGCGGCGTCGATGACGTCGTGGACGATGTACCCGCCGCAGGCGGTCGCACAGACCGCCGCCGGGCAAGACGCGATGTCCTACGAGTACGCGGGTCGCGTCATCGCGTCGAGCGAGATCGACACGGCCGCGCTGAACGCCGGGACGGACCTGATGTTGCTCGGGCTCCACCTCACTGGCGTGTCGGCGACGATGGGTGCGATCAACTTCATCGCGACCATCTTCACGGAGCGCGGGAGTGACGTCGGCTGGGACAAGCTCGACATCTTCTCGTGGACGATCCTTACGCAGTCCGCGCTCATCCTGTTCTCGTTCCCGCTCCTCGGGAGCGCGATCGTCATGCTCCTGCTCGACCGGAACTTCGCGACCGGGTTCTTCGCGGTCGAGGGCGGTGGAACGATCCTCTACCAGCACCTGTTCTGGTTCTTCGGACACCCCGAGGTGTACATCCTCGTGCTCCCGCCGATGGGTATCATCAGCTACGTCCTCCCGCGGTTCTCGGGCCGGAAGCTGTTCGGGTTCAAGTTCGTCGTGTACTCCACGCTCGCCATCGGCGTCCTCAGCTTCGGTGTGTGGGCGCACCACATGTTCGCGAGCGGTATCGACCCGCGGCTACGCGCCGGCTTCATGGCGGTGAGTCTTGCGATTGCGATACCGAGCGCGGTGAAGACGTTCAACTGGATCACGACGATGTGGAACGGGAACATCCGGTTGACGACCCCGATGCTGTTCTGTATCGGGTTCATCGCGAACTTCATCATCGGTGGCGTCACTGGCGTGTTCCTGGCGGCAGTTCCCGTGGACCTCATCCTCCACGACACGTACTACGTCGTCGGGCACTTCCACTACGTCATCATGGGTGCCATCGCGTTCGCGGTGTTCGCGGGCGTCTACTACTGGTTCCCGATCGTCTCCGGGCGGATGTACCAGCGGACGCTCGGGAAGGCGCACTTTTGGACGACGATGGTCGGGACGAACCTGACGTTCTTCGCGATGATCCTGCTCGGGTACGGCGGGATGCCGCGTCGGTACGCGACGTACAACGGCGTCACGGCCGAGGGCATCATCGGCTACTTCACGAACCTGCACGTCATCGCGACCGTCGGCGCGTTCATCCTCCTCGTCGGCCAGATCATCTGGCTGGTGAACATGGTGCAGTCCTGGCTCGAGGGCCCGGTCGTCGGTCCGGACCCGTGGAACCTGAAGGAGGACGGCCTACCGAGTCGCGAGTTCGACTGGCACGCTGACCGCATCGAGACGACGCTCGCCGACGGTGGCGAGCCCGCCGAGGACGAACCGATGACCGACGGTGGCGAACCCGTCGACGCGGACGACGACGCTGCCGGCGACGAGTAACGCGGCGCTGCGGTACGTCTTCTTTCTCGGGTTCGGAGTTACGTTCGTCGTCGACGACTCGCGTATCGATGTTGGTGGTTCGTGATTCGCTCGCTGAGCGACGGCGGTGCTCTGCGGTCAGTGGGGTTGGTATCGTCGTGGGGGCGGGTGACGCGTCGCTCGCGGTCGATGGTGGGGAGAGCTAGAGGAGTCCGTGGTGGGGACGCGGCCCAGTTCGCGTACTGTCGTGCTGTCGGTGGATTCGAGGGGTCGCCGTCAGACGGTCGCGAGCACGAATCCGGTGGTGAACATCATGATGGCGACGAGTGCGAGGACGACGAGCAGGAGCTCTTTCTCGCTCATGAACGGGTTTTGGAGCCGGAATGCCAAAGGCTAATCGTTGCCGGTGCCAAGCGACCGGTGTGACTGAGAACGTTCGCCTGTCGGCGGTGCTCTCCGGGAAGCGCGTGGTGGCGACCGTCTACGTCGGGGTCGTCGCGCTCGCGGGCGTCCTCGGGTACGTCCTTGGCATCATCCTCCCCGCGCAGAAGAACGTCGAGATGGCGGAACTCGGGCCGATCACGTTCGAGATAACGCCGGTGTCGTTCGCGCTGTACGGGATGGTGATGCTCGCACTCAGTCTCGGCGTCTTCATCGCGCTCGTGCAGGTCGCGAGCCGCGTCGACGATACTGACTGACTGCGTCGTAGTCGCCGACGATACTGACTGACGCCGTCGTCTTCGTTGACGGTACGGGGTGATTCTCGGAGGAGACCGACTGATTCGTCGGTGTCGCCGTCGGAAGGGGCGTGGTCGTCCTGTTACTCGCGAACTGCCTGTTGGATGTCCTCGACGACGTCTGGGTTCCGGAGCGTCGAGGTGTCGCCGAGGTCGTCGCCGTTCGCGACGTCGACGAGGAGGCGACGCATGATCTTTCCGCTGCGGGTCTTCGGGAGTTCGGGCGTGAAGACGACGGATTCGGGGCGTGCGATGGGGCCGATGGCGTCCTCGACGCCCTTGATTATCTTCTCGCGGAGCGCGTCACCGGGGGTGGCGTCGTCTTCGGTGATGACGTACGCGTGCACGGCTTCGCCTTTGACGTCGTGGTCGGCGCCGACGACGGCGGCTTCGGCGACGCCTTCGACGCCGACGATGGCGCTCTCGATCTCCATGGTGCCGAGGCGGTGCCCGGAGACGTTGATGACGTCGTCGACGCGCCCGAGGACGGTGATGTAGCCGTCGTCGTCGATCTTCGCGCCGTCCTCGGGGAAGTACGTCCAGTCGTCGGGGTCGTCGCTGTCGACGTCGGAGTACTCGCGCCAGTACTCGTCGACGAAGCGCTCGTCGTTCTTGTAGAGCGTGCGGAGCATCCCCGGCCACGGCTTGTTCACGGTGAGGTAGCCGGCGTTCCCTTCGTCGACGGGGTCACCGGCGACGTCGACGACCTCGGCGCCGATACCGGGGAGTGGCGGGCCGGCGCTCCCGGGTTTCATCTCGCCGACCCCGGGGAGCGTGGTTATCATCATGCCGCCGGTCTCGGTCTGCCACCACGTGTCCACGACCGGGCAGTCCTCGTTCCCGATGTGCTTGTAGTACCACTTCCACGCCCGCGGGTTGATCGGTTCGCCGACGGTCCCGAGCAGGCGCAGCGAGGAGAGGTCGTGGCGGTTCGGGTACTCGGTGCCCCACTTCATGAACGACCGGATGGCTGTCGGTGCGGTGTAGAGCTGGTCGACGCGGTACTTCTCGACGAGCTCCCAGAGGCGGTCGCGCTCGGGGTAGTCGGGCGTGCCCTCGTACATCACGGTCGTCGTGCCGAGTGCGAGCGGGCCGTAGACGATGTAGGAGTGACCCGTGATCCAGCCGATGTCGGCGGCGCACCAGTACGTGTCCTCGGGTTTGACGTCGAGGACGTTCTGGGTGGTCCAGGCGGCATAGGAGAGGTAGCCGCCGGTGGTGTGTTTGACGCCCTTCGGTTCGCCAGTCGTCCCCGACGTGTACATCAGGAAGAGCATGTCCTCCGCGTCGCGGCTCACGGGTTCGACGTGCGTGCCTTCGTGGCGGTCGACGAGCTCGTCGTAGTCGTGGGCGTGGTCGCCGAGGAAGTGCGTGAGTTCGTCGCCGAGGCGGTCGACGACGACGGTCTCGACGTCGTGGTCGACGCCGCGCAGGCCCTCGTCGGCCTTCCCCTTGTGGTTGAGGGTGTCGCCGCGCCGGTAGTAGCCGTCGCAGGTGACGAGGTACTCGCTGTCGGCGGCGTTCATCCGCGTCGCGAGCGCGTTCGCGGAGAACCCCGCGAACACGACGCTGTGAGGGGCGCCGATGCGAGCGCACGCCAGCATCGCGATGGGGAGTTCGGGGATCATCGGCATGTACAGCGTGACGACGTCGTCCGCTTCCACGCCGAGGTCTCTGAGCCCGGCGGCGAACGCGTTCACCTCCCGGAGGAGGTCCTGGTACGTGTACGTGCGTTCCTCGCCGAGTTCGCCCTCCCACTGGATGGCTGCACGGTTCTTCGCGCCGTTCTCGACGTGCCGGTCGAGGCAGTTGTAGCTCGCGTTCAGCGACCCGCCCGTGAACCACTCGTAGAACGGCGGGTTCGAATCGTCGAGGACGGTGTCGTAGGGTTCGTCCCAGTCGACGAGCGCGGCCGCGTCCTCCCAGCACTCGGGCCAGTTCTCGGCGAACTCGTCGTAGACCGCGTCGTCGGCGACGTTCGCCTGTTCGACGAACGATTCCGGCGGCTCGAACGTGTCCTGTGCGGCGAGTCGCGCTTCGAGTTCCACCGCGTCGTCGTCGGTATCGTCGGCCATGGTTCGTCTAGGCCGTCGACCGGACGTATGCTAAGCTTTCCCCCGACGTCGGTGGCCGGTTCGCGTCGGCGGTCGGTTCGCGGCGGTTCGAACGTGCGGCGACCGCGTCGCGATGAACAGGTACTCGTGGGTCGGGCGAGGACGACTGGGCAATGAGTGCTGAGTACACGGTCTACGAGGACCGACTCGACGCAAGACTCGATGGCGCCAACTTCGCCATCGCGGTCGTGACGGCGACGAAACCGGACTTCTACAAGCAGGCGCCGGTGGTGACGGCGGCCGACGACATGGGCGTGCCCTCGTTCATCCTCCACACCGGCCAGCACTACGACGACCTGCTCGGGTACGGCCTGGCGGAGTACGGCGTCGAGGACCGCGTCGGCGTGGACCTCGGCGTCCGCGGTGGGCTCTCCCAGAAGACCGCTGAGGTGACCGAACGCGTGGACGCGTTCACGGACTACCTCGACGAGCATCATCCGGAGACGACGGTCGTCCCGCTCGTGCACGGCGACACGCACGCCGCGGCGACGGTCCCCCAGGCGTGGGCGTTCGCCACCGGCGAGCAGGTCGCGCACAACGAGGCGGGCCTGCGTGGGATGGCGCCGGACTACGACGCGGTCGACCGCGACGCGCTTGCCCTCGGGGACGCGGACGCGATCGACGCGTTCGTCGACGCGCAGTGGCGCGACGACTGGCACGTCGACCGCTCGGAACCGTTCCCCGAGCAGTACGACACGTTCGTCGGGTCCGCCGCCTCGCTCTATCACTTCGCGCCCGTCGAGTTGAACCGCGAGCACCTCGTCCGCGAGGGCTACCCCGAGGAGCGCGTACCGGTCGTCGGGAACAGCGTCGTCGACGCCATCGACGCGAAGCGAGCGGCCGAGCTCGACGAGAGCGTCTTCGACGTCTACCCGACGCTCGAGGAGCGCGACGACTGGATCCGCGTGGACGTCCATCGGCGCGCGAACCTCCTCCCGGGCCGGTTCTGCGCCATCGTCGAGGGCGTGATCGCGCTCGTCGAGGACGGGTTCAACGTCAACTTCGTCGAGCTGACTGCCACCCGGAACGCGCTCGAGGCGACGGGACTCCGCGACCGCTTGCTCGAGTTGGACGAGCGCCACGAGAACTTCCTGTTCACTGGTCTCTGGAAGAAGCACGCGCACGTCTACGAGTTCCTCGAATCCGGGCAGTGCCTCGCGGAGTTCACGGACTCCGGGAGCATGCAGGAGGAACTGAACCACATCGAGGAGACCGTCTGCCTCACCGCGCGCTTCAACACGGATCGGCCGGAGACGGTGTTCGACGCGAACACGAACCTCCTCGTCCCGCCGGTCTCCGGGGAGTTCGTCGCCACGATGCTTCGTCGCGTCCACGACGACGACGCGCTCCGCGGCCGGATGCGGGACGGGCCGGCGCTCTACGGCGAGGACGTCGGTGAGCGACTCGTCTCGTTCATGGACGAGCACCGCGACGACCCCGTGGAGTGGTCCCACGAGCGCGCCGGGTTCGACCTCGGCGAGACGACCGGGATGGACTACCTCTGAATACCGGCCGTCGCCGAGGCGATAGCGTCGCGGTGACCGTTCCGTGACCGGTTAGCCACGTTCAAGTGCGTCGCGTGGACAGTTCGACCAATGACACGCAGACTCGCGACGGTGCTCGTCGTAGCGCTCGTCGTCCTCGCCGGCTGTAGCGGAGGGCCGGGGACGTCGACTGCGCCGGGCGACCAGACCGACGCCCCGACAGACGCGGCATCGACGGCGACCGACGGCGACCGGAACCGCGTGACGGTTCCCTCGAACCTCGTCGCACCGGGTGCGTCCCAGAGCGGTATCGCGAACCCGCGGACGCTCTTGCGCGCCAACGCTCGCGCGCTGTCGAACGTCTCGACGGAATCGACCACGCGCTACACGGCACTGGGTGCGAACGCGACCGGGACCGTCGAGTTCGCGCTCACGCGAACGCCCGACGGCGACTACGTCTCGTCGCGTCGGAACGTCGGGAACGGGACGCCGACGGGCACGGACGTGTACTTCGCGAACGGCGTCGCGACGACCCGGTCCGTGCAACCCAACGGGACGACCTACCAGTACGCGGTCGGGCCGACGCGAACGCGCTTCCAGTACGCGCGACCGAGTCAACCGCTCGCGAGCGTCTCGCTCCTGTACTTCTCGCTGAGCGACAAGATGCGCGCGTCGGACTTCGGGACGCGGAACGGCCAGAAGGTCGTCAAGTACGAGTCGACGGGCGTGAACGAATCGCGCTTCCGGCAGTTCCGCGGGGCGCTCGGCGTGCCGAACGGAACCGTCGAGGACTTCTCGTTCACGGTGTTCGTCGCGGCGAACGGCGTCGTCCACGACGCGGACGCGACGCTGACCGTCGAGACCGGGTCGGGTGACGCGACGGAGTTCGTTCTCGACCACTCAGTCGACGCGTACGGCGGTGCGTCGCTCGCGAAGCCGTCGTGGACGGACGCCGCGCCGCGAGTGAACGGGTCGTTCGTCGCGAACGGGACCGCGGTCGAACTCGAGAACGTCGGGTCGGCGACGGTGTTCGACCACACCGTCGGCGTCGCGGGGAACGTCACCGGGTCGACGTCGGTCAACGAATCGTTCGCCCCCGGCGAGACGCGGTACGTCTACGTCACGACCACCGGGAACGAGACGACGGTGCACGTGACCGACGACCGCTCGTCGGTACCCGCGGACGCCGCATCCCTCCCGCGGCGAACGACCGCGTCCGTGTTCATCGGGTCGCACAACGTCAGCATCTCCATCGGGCTCATCGCGGACGCGACGACCGCGAACGCGACCGCTGATGCGAGCGTCGACCGCCCGGACGCGCTCGTCGACTGGTCGGGTAACGGATTCGACGCGACCGGTGGCTCGATGAGCGATAGCGTCGACGCCCGGTCGGCCGCGGCGCTGGACGTCGACGTGGCTGCGACGCTCGACGTGCGAGCGACCGCGTAGAATCGGCGCGCGACCCGCTCAGGCGAGGCCGATCTGTTCGCTGTACGCGCCGTACGCGTCCTCGAACACCGCCATGATCTCGCCCATCGTCGCGTACTTCTTGACGGCGGCGACGATGGCGGGCATCACGTTCTCGTCGTCCTCGATGGCCGCCTCGAGGTCCTCGAGCGCGGCGTCGACCGCGTCGTCGTCGCGCTCCTCCTTCGTACGTTCCAGGCGGTCGAGCTGGGTCTGTTCGGTCGCCTCGTCGACCTTCAGTATCTCCGGGCTCGTGTCCTCCTCGATGCTGTACTCGTTGACGCCGACGACGACCTCCTCGCCGCGCTCGACGCGCTCCTGGTACTCGTAGCTCGCCTCCTGGATCTCCCGGAGGAAGAACCCCTGGTCGATACCTTCGAGGATGCCGTCGCGCACCGAGCCGTCGCCCATCTCCTTGATCTCCTCGATGTACGCCATCGCCTGCTGTTCGACCTGGTCGGTGAGCGCCTCGATGGCGTAACTCCCACCCATCGGGTCGACGATGTCCGCCGCCCCGGACTCCTCGGCGATGATCTGCTGGGTGCGGAGTGCGACCCGGACGGCTTTCTCGCTCGGGAGCGCGAGCGCCTCGTCGAAGCTGTTCGTGTGGAGGCTCTGCGTGCCGCCCATGACGCCCGCGAGCGCCTGCACGGTCACGCGGACGACGTTGTTCAGGGGCTGCTGGGCGGTGAGGCTCTGTCCCGCGGTCTGCGTGTGGAACTTGAGTCGCTTGGACTCCGGTTTCTCGGCGTCGTACCACTCGTCCATCACGCGAGCGTAGATACGGCGTGCGGCCCGGAACTTCGCGACCTCCTCGAAGATGGAGTTGTGCGAGTTGAAGAAGAACGAGAGTCGGGGCGCGAAGTCGTCGACGTCGAGGCCGCGGTCGATGCCGTCCTCGACGTACCCGAATCCGTCCGCGAGCGTGAACGCGAGCTCCTGGACCGCCGTCGACCCGGCCTCGCGGATGTGGTATCCCGAGATGCTGACGGGGTGGAAATTCGGGGTCTCCTCCGTGCTGTACTCGATGGTGTCCGTGACGAGGTCGAGGCTCGGCTCGGGCGGGATGACCCACTCCTTCTGCGCGATGAACTCCTTGAACATGTCGTTCTGGAGGGTCCCACGGACCTCCTCGCGGGGCACGCCCTGCTGGTCGGCGAGCGCGACGTACATCGCGTAGATGACGGGCGCACTCGGGTTGATCGTGAAGCTCGTCGATATCTCCGCGAGGTCGATGCCGTCGAACAGCACCTCCATGTCCCGGAGGGTGTCGACGGCGACGCCTTCCTTCCCGACCTCGCCCTCGCTCATCGGGTCGTCGCTATCGATACCCATCAGCGTCGGCATGTCGAACGCCGTCGACAACCCCGTCTGGCCGTTCTCGAGGAGGTAGTGGAAGCGCTCGTTGGTCTCCTCGGCGGTCCCCATCCCGGCGAACTGCCGCATCGTCCACGTCCGCCCGCGGTACATCGTCGGGTACGGCCCCCGGGTGTACGGTTCCTCGCCGGGGAATCCGAGGTCCTCGTCGTAGTCGAGGTCCGCGACGTCGGTCGGGTCGTACACCCGGTCGACCTCGAGGTTCGACACGGTCGCGAACCGGTCCTTTCGCTCGCCGTAGGAGTCGAGGACGGGGTCGAGGGTCTCCGATTCCCACGCCTCGCGTGACTCGCGGATGTCCGCGAGGTCGTCGTCGTCGTACATGCGCGTAAGTATTGCCGGACCCGCCTATAATGGTTCGGTCGCCGGCGACGCCGCCGGTCGTCGCCGTCCGACGCCGAACCGAAGGACGTCGCCGCGGGCGGTCAGTCGTCGGCGACGGGGATGGTGACGGTGAAGACCGTCCCGCGGGAGTCGTTCGGTTCGACGTGGACGTCGCCGCCGTACCCGGAGACGAGCCGGTCGACGAGGTACAGCCCCATGCCGGTGCCGGGGCTGTCGACGCCCTTCTCGCCGCGACCGAACAGGGACTCCTGCATCGCGTCGGGGATGCCGGGGCCGTCGTCGGCGACGTGGACGACGACCGCGTCCGCATCGTCGGCCGCGGTCAGGGTCGCGTCGACGACGACGGTCGGCTCCTCGCGGTCGTTGTGCACGATCGCGTTCCCGAGGAGGTTGTCGAAGACCGACGACAGCATCTGGTTCGCGACGACGGCGACCGCGGGAACGTCACCGTCGACGCGAACGGTGGCGTCAGGGTACTTGCGTCGGGTCTTCTCGACCTGCTGGCGGAGGACGACGTCGAGCTGGATCGGTTCGACGGGCATCTCGCCGCCCTGGATGAGGACCTCGGCGAGGTCGCGGGCTTCCGTCGTCAGCGCGATGGTGTGCGAGACGGCGTCCCTGACGTTCGCGAGCGCGTCCGCACCGCCGGCGTCGACGTGCGGGCCGAGTTCGTCGAGCCAGCCCGCGACGACGTTCATGTCGTTCCGGATGTCGTGCCGGAGGACGCGGTTCAGGACCTCGAGTTGCTCGGAGAGCCGAGCGAGCTCGCGCTCGCGTTCGCGGACGGCGGTCAGGTTCCGGAGGATGGCGACGACGTACTCGTCGTGGCGCGCGTACCGGACGTCGACGGGCACGACGTCGCCGTGGACGTTCCGGAGTTCGAACTCGACGCGCGACCGGTCCTCGTCGCCGGACGCGACCGCCCGGTAGGCCGCTCGCCCGCGGTTCGTCGTCTCGTTCGCCCCGTACTCGTCGAGGAGCTCCTCGTGGGTGGTCCCGAGCATCTCCGCGGTCGGGAGCCCGGACACCTCGCCGACGCGCGCGTTCGCGTCCACGAGCACGCCGGACGTATCGAAGACGTAGAGGGCATCTCCGAGGGAATCGTGGAACGACGAGAGGACGCCCGCAGGACCTGTCATGGAGGAATCGTACTCGTCTCGCGGGCATATGGTTTGCGGGCTTCAGTACTGGCCGAGGAGGCCGTCGCGGCGCGCGCGTCGTTCGGCGAACCGGAACGCGACGACGCCCGCTGCGACGTATCCGACGGCGGTCGCGACGAGGACGGCGAGGTCGACGACGGGGAGGTTCCAGATGGCGACGCCGTCGGTCATCGCGCGCTGGAGGAGCGTGCTGCCCTGGGAGAGCGGGAGGACTGCGAGGAAGGGGTACTGGTCGGTGGGGGCGGCGATGAGGAAGAGCAGCCCGAAGTTGAGGAGTCCGAAGATGTTGTCGATACGCTTGTAGACGAGTGCGAGCCCGGCGAACACGAACCCGATGCCGAGCGCGCTCGCGACCGTGAGGACGACCAGCGGGACGACGGTGAGGACGTCGAGCGTGAGGGACTGGCCGGTGGTGGCGAGCATCGCCGCGAGGATGGCGCCACCCCACGCGAACGACTCGAGGAGGCGAACGACGGCGTTCGCAGCCATCACGCGCTCGAACCCGTACGGCGACATGTACAGCTGTTCGAGCGTCCCCCACTGGGCGTCGTCCATGATGGAGCGCGCCGCCCCCGCGAACGCCGTGATGGCCATCGTCCACACGAAGAACCCGACGATGATACCGGGGAGGCTGTCCGTGATGGCGGCGCCGGCGACGGCCTGCCCGCCGAAGAAGATGCCCGCGAAGAACATGTACGTCACCGCGAGCTGCGTGAGCGTGTTCACCGGGTACTCCCGGAGGATGACGTACCGCTTCCGGGCGAGCGCCTCGACGAGCGTCAGGTAGCTCATCGCTCGTCACCTCCGTCCGTCACCGGCGGGCTGGACGTCGCGCGCTCGCCCGCACGACCCTCTTTTGCGGTCGCACGCGAGCCGTCGCCCGACGTTATCTGGACGAACACGTCCTCGAGGTCCGGGTCGACGCTCTCGAACGCCTCCAGGGCAGCGCCGCTCTCCCTGACGGCGTCGACGAGCTCGTAGAACGCCTCCTGGTCGGGGAGCACGACCTCGAACCGAGCGATACCGTCGCGTTCCGTCCAGGACTCTATCGTCCCGGCGTGGGCGACGGCGTCGCGGAGCCCCGGTTCGGCGGACGCTCGAACGCGGTACGCTTGCGTGGCGAACACCTCGACGAGGTCCTCGACGCGCTCGTCGGCCGCGACCCGGCCGTCGGCGAGGATGACGACGCGGTCGCAGACGCGCTCGACGACGTCCATGTCGTGACTGGAGAGGACGACCGTGACGCCGTCCTCGCGTGCGAGGCGCTGCAGTTCCCGCTGGAGGTCGAGCGAGCTCTCGACGTCGAGACCGAGCGTCGGTTCGTCGAGGAAGAGGACGTCGGCACCGCGGGCGAGCGTGCACGCGAGCGCGACCTTCTGCTTCTGGCCCCTGGAGAGCTCGCGGACCGGGACGTCCGCCTTCTCGGCGATACCGAGCGTCTCCAGCAGGTCGTCGTGGCGGTCCCGGACGTCGCTCGGGTCGGCGCCGCCGATAGCCGCGAAAAAGCGGAGGTTCTCCCGTACCGACAGCCGCCAGTAGACGTTCCGTGCACCCTCGAGCATCGCGCCGACGCGCTCGTACGCCCGGCGCGGGTGTTCCTCGACGTCGACGCCGGCGACGGTCGCCGACCCCGTCGAGGGCGTGACGAGACCCAGAAGCATCTTGATCGTCGTCGTCTTCCCGGCACCGTTCGGCCCGAGCAGTCCGACGATCTCACCGCTGTCGACGCTGAACGAGACGTCGTCGACCGCGAGCACGCCGCCGTCCTCGATGTCGCCGTATTCCTTCCGGAGGCCGTCCGCGGACACGGCAACGTCCACGCGGCCATCGTCGGAGCGGGGACTCGATGTCACGTCCACACCGAGGGGCTCCACGAAGGTCAACGTTTCCTGAAGGACCATCCGATACGAATACTGATAGCTCGGGGGACCGCTACTGCAGTCGCTTGGTCGTCTCGACGAGCGGGTGGCGCGCGTAGTCGACGACGTTCACGTCCTCGAGCGACCGCAGTCCCTCGCGTTCGGCGGTCTTCGCCATCCCCAGGTCGATTCGCTCGCGGATGACGATGACGTACGCGTCCATCGACTCCAGCCCGAGTCGGTCCGCCGCCATCACGCGATGGTGGCCGTCAGCGAGCAGCATCTGGCCGGCGTTGTCGATGACGACGAGTGGCTCCGCGAGCCCGCGCTCCAGTTCGTACCGGCGGCCCTCGAGTTCGTCCGCGTACACCTTCGTCTGCGTCGGCACGAGTCCCTCCAGGTCGACCTCGCGGCGCTCCTGCTCGAGCGTGATGCCGTGGATGTTCTCGAGGGTCCGGCGGAGCTTCCCGACCTTCTCCGGCGTCGCGCGCTCGATCTGACTGCGGATGACGTCCGCGTTCGAGATGATGCCGACGAGGTTCCCCGCGTCGTCCACCACCGGGAGCTTCTGGATGCCGGACCGCAGGATGACGCGCGCGGCGTCGGTCACCTTCATCTCGGGGTGTGCGACGATGAGGTCCGTCGTCATCACCTTGAATATCGGCTCGTCGTCGTCCGCGAGCAAGAGATCTCGCGCCGACACGAACCCCTCCACGCGCCGTCGTTCACAGACCGGGAACCCGCTGTGCTCCTCGCTTCCCGCGATCATCTTCGCCACCTCACCGACCGTCTCGTCGGGCGACACCGTCACCACGTCCTGCGTCATGTAATCCTTCACGTGCGGCGTCCCCCGCCCATCCCCGTCGTCGCCTTTCATGGCCCGGCCTTCGGCGCCCGCGACGAAAAGCCTCTCCCTCCAGTCGAGCGCACTCAGTCGTCGTTCACGTCGAGCATGTTCTCGAACTCGAACCCGACCGCGGCGTCGCTGTCCACGTTCGTCCCGCGCGGGCGCTCCCGAAGCGCGTCGAAGAACGCCTCCGTCACGACGTCCCGGACCGCCGCCAGTCGCTCGTCGTCGGTCTCGAACTCGCCGAACGCGTTCGTTATCGGGACCTGCGCGCCAGCCATGTCCGCGTGCCCGCCAGCACTCCCGATGTGGTCGAACGCGACCCGTAACGTCTCCCCGAGGTCGACGTCCCGACCACGCGCTCGCGCCGACATCAGGACGTCGTCCTCGAGCACGCCGTACACGAGCACCGTCGTGATGCCCTCCATCGTCAGGAGCTTGTCGGCGGCCTGCGGGAGCGCGTCCCGGTCGTTGATCTGGCCCGCACAGGACACGAGGACGCTCCCACGGACCTCGCGGTCCTGGATCGCCGCCGCGAGCGTCGTCATCGTATCGCCGCTCACGCTCGGCGACTCCATCTTCGCGAGCAAGGAGACGTCCACGCTCGGCAGTATCGACGCCGCCGCCTCGAAGTCGAGCGTCGACACCTCGCGTGCAAAGTCGTGCGTATCAACCTGGATACCGTACATGAGCGCGGTCGCGACCGTCGACGAGGGCGTGATACCGTACCGATGCAGGTGGTCGAGCACGAGCGTGCTCGTCGCCCCGACGTCCTCGCGGAGGTCCGTGTACCGCGCCGGGACCGCGCCACGCGGCGGATGATGGTCGACGACGACGTCCACCTCCAGCGTCGGCGGGAGCTGGTCGTTCACGCCCGGCCGCGAATGATCGACGAGCGCGAACCCACCGAACCGCTCCAGTGCGTCGTCGCCGCTCGAGAGGTTCTCCAGGTCCAGATCGAGGAGGTTCACCATCGCGCGGTTCTCCTGATGACTGATATCGCCGAAGTAACACGGGACCGCGGGCGTGCCCAGCGCCTCCGCGAGCGTCGCCAGCGCCACCGCACTCCCGATCGCGTCCGGGTCCGGGTTGTCGTGCATCACGACCGCGAGCCCGCCGTCGACCTCCCGGAGCACCTGCCGGAGCCGGCGCGTGTCCTCCGCGCGCTCCCCGGCCACCTGCCCGCCGACGCTCTCGACGAGCACCGACGTCGGGTCGACGACCGCGTCCGCCACCGACGCCAACGCGTCCCGCTGCTCGGTCGTCGACCGACTCCCCGCGTACGCCAGCACGAACACGTCACCGTACCGGTCGCGGACCGCACGCACGACGTCGTGGTTCACGACCGCGTCGTCCGTCGCCACGACCACCGCCGTCGCCGCCGGTAACTCCGCGAGCACCGCCGCATCCGTCGGGTCACCGACCGTCGCCGAGACGTTCTCCGACCGCAGCGCGTCCACGCGACTCTCGCTCTCGCAGACGACCGCGGCGACGCCCCCACGGTCGGCCAGGCGCGCCACCAGGCGCTGCCCGACGGCACCACACCCGAGAACGACCCGCGAAACCATACCCCGGCTACCCCCTCCGCACGGTAAAACCTACCGACCTCGAGAGAACGAAAGAACCGCTGAAACGACCGGAATCGGGCGCCAGGGGCGTTCAGCCGAAGAACGCCGTCGTCGTGTCGCCCGCGTTCGGCAGCACCGCGTTCGCCGCCTCGATCGCGGTCTCGGCGATCGGGAAGAACCCGGGGAGCAGCAGGACCGTCACGACCGCTGCCGCGACGACCGCCGCGTACAGCCCCGTCGGGCGACCCTGCAGTTCGAGTTCGCCGTTTGGCTCCTCCACCCACATCGCCTTCACGACGCGCGTGTAGTAGTAGAGGCTCAGCGCGGAGTTGATCGCACCGACCGCCGCGAGCCACCAGAACCCGGCGCTGACCGCACCGAAGAACAGGACGTACTTCGAGAGGAAGCCCGCCCCGACCGGGAGGCCCGCAAGCGAGAACAGGAACACCGTCATCGCCGCACAGGCGACCGGTGCCTTCCGCCCGAGGCCAGCGTAGTCCTCGAACGTCCGACCGACGCCCCAGTACTCGACGAGCGCGATGAACAGGAACGCGCCCGTGTTCATGAACCCGTACACGAACAGGTGCATCATGCTCGCGCCGAGGACGGTGTCGCCCTGCGAGGCGACGCCGCCGAGCGACGCCAGCCCGATGAGGACGTAGCCCGCGTGCCCGATCGAGGAGTACGCGAGCATCCGCTTGACGTTCTCCTGGGTCGCCGCCGCGAAGTTACCGAGCGTCATCGTCACGACCGCCAGGATCTGGAAGACGAGCACCCAGTCGATACCGAGGCTCGCGAACAACCCAGCGGGCGTGAACGCGACCGTGAACACGCGGAACGCGATCACGAACCCGGCCGCCTTCGACGCCGACGAGATGAACGCGCTGATGGGCGCGGGCGCACCCTCGTACGCCTCCGGTGCCCAGAAGTGGAACGGGACGCTCGCGGTCTTGTACGCGAACCCACCGACGAGCATCAGCATCCCGATCCCGAGCATCCCGACGAACTCGGTGCCGCCCGAGAGCGCGCTCGCGACCGCCTCCAGTTGGAGCGAGCCCGTGGTCGCGTACACGAGACTGATCCCGTACGCGAAGAAGCTCGAGGAGAGCGCGCCGATGAGGAAGTACTTCAAGCCGGCTTCGACGCTCCCGCGGTTCTTCTTGAGGAACGCGACGAGCGCGAACGACGGCAGGCTCGCGAGCTCCATCGCGACGAACACGGTCGCCAGCGAGTTCGCGGCCGCCATCAGACTCATCCCGGTCGCCGCGAGCAGGACGAGCGCGTAGTACTCCGCCTGGTACGCGTGCCCTTCGAGGTAATCGTAGGACGCGAGCGCGACGAGCGCCGTCACGCTGGCCGCGATCGCCATGAACAGCAGGCTCATCTGGTCGACGACCAGCTGGTCGCCGAACAGGAGCGCGGCCTGCGCGTCACTCGTCGTCCCGAAGTACGCCAGGTAGTACGCGGCGTTCCCGAGCGAGAACACGGCGCCGGCGACCGCGACGGACGCGACCAGCAGCCGGTTCGACCCGGACGGGTCCACGAGGTAGACGAGGAACGCGACGAGGAACGCGTTCATCGCCGCGAACGCGTGCGCGCCGACGCCCAGTCCGAGGAGCGTCCCGCCGGTGAACGCGGCGACCGCCGCCGCGCCGACCGCCGCAACGCCGAACACCGCGGACCCGAGCGCGAACGGGAGCCGCGTCGTCCGCCCGACCGAATCGAGGACGAGCACGAGCAGGCCCGTTGCCGCCAGGTACAGCGCCGGTCCGAGCGCGAACAGGGACGCGTGACTACTCATCAGGCACCACCTCCGATGCTCGCAACCGGCTCAATCGCCGTCTCGATCATCTCCATGAACAGGTCCGGGAACACGCCGAGTGCGATGACGAGCAGGAGCAGGACGAACAGCGGCGCGACGTCGTGGAACGCCGCACGCCCGACCTCGTAGTCGGTGTCCAGCCGGAACTCGCCGAACAGCGTCTTCTGCATCGCCAGCAGCAGGTAGCCGGCGACGATGACGATACCGAACATCGCAGCGCCCGTGAACACCGGGGCCGACGGCAGCACCGTCGACTGGAACGACCCGACGAACACGAAGAACTCCGCGGCGAACCCGCTCATGAGCGGGAGGCCCATGTAACCGAACGCACCGGCGACGAAGATCCCGACCGTCACCGGCATCCGGTCAGCCATCCCGGACATGTCCGAGACCATGCGCGTGTGCGTGACGTTGTAGATGACGCCGACCGCCATGAACATCAGCCCCGAGATGAGGCCGTGGGAGATCATCTGGAACGTCGCGCCACTGACCCCGATGGTCGTGTACGCGACGAGTCCGAGGATGACGTACCCCATGGAGCTCACGGAGGAGTACGCGACGATGCGCTTCAGGTCCGTCTGCGCGAGGGCGAGCATCGCCCCGTAGATGACGGACACGACAGCGAACACCGCGATGGGGACCGCGAGGTCCGTCGCGATGTCCGGAAGCATCGTGAAGTTGAACCGCAGTAGCGCGTACGTCCCCATCTTCAGGAGGACACCCGCCAGCAGCACCGACACCGGCGTCGGCGCCTCGACGTGCGCGTCCGGCAGCCACGTGTGCACGGGGACGACGGGTACCTTCACCGCGAACCCGACGAACATCGCGAGGAACGCGAACAGCTTCAGGGACTCCGCGCCGACGCCCGGCAGACCGTCAGGGGCGACGCCGTCGCGGAGCGCCTGCGTGATCTCCGGTAGGCCGAACGTCGCGACGCTGTCACCGAGCCCGAACACGAGCGCGACGAACCCGATGAACAGCACGAGGCTCGCGACGTTCGTGTACACGAACATCTTGATGGCGGCGTACTTCCGGCGCGGGCCACCCCAGACCCCGATGAGCAGATACATCGGGACGAGGACGGCCTCCCAGAAGACGAACCACACGAAGAAGTCCAGTGCCGTGAACACGCCCAGCAGCGACGCCTCCAGGAACAGCACGAGCCCGTAGAACTGGCTCTGGCGTTCGCTGATCGGCGTCCACGCGCTCACGAGCGCGAGCGTCGTCAGTACCGTCGTCAACACCACCAGGGGCATCGCGACGCCGTCGACGCCGACGAACCACTGGAGCGTGATACCGCCGAGGTCGAACCACTCGACCTGACTCATGTACCCGATAGCGGACTCGCCGTCCACCAGGGCGTTGCCGGCCGGCTCGAATCCACTCCACATCACCAGACTGCCTGCGAGCGGCAACAGCGAGAGCGCTGTCGCCAGCTTCGCGGCGTACCGGTCGGGCGAGACGAGCACGGCGAACGATGCGACCAGTGTCACCGCGAGTAACGCTTCGATAGTGCCGTCGATCATTTAGAACCACCCTCCCGTGGCCGCCATGGCCACCAGTAGCACCAGGAACCCGAGCGTCAACAGGAGCGCGTAGTTCGTGACCAACCCGGTCTGGACGCGCTTGACGCGACGGCCCGAGAACAGGCTCACGCTGGAGACGCCGTTGACCGCGCCGTCGATGACGCTCTGGTCGAACGTGTCAGCGGCCTTCGCGAGCGGCATCGTGACGCGCTCGGCGAGGAACACCTGGAACTCGTCCTGGTAGTAGTTGTTGTAGAGCACGTCCTTCGCCGCGCCGAGCTTGTCCGTGTGCTCGACGGGCTCCGGGACGTTGTACAGGCGATACGCGAGCCCCGCACCGGCGAGCGCGAGGCCGAGCGAGACCGCAGCCGAGATCAGGACCGTCCCGACCTCGCCGCCAGCGAGCGTGCCGGCGACGTAGTGCGCGCCCTCGTGCAGCAGGCTCGTGTCACCGTCGGTGTAGTGCGCGACCGACGTCTGGGCCTTCAGGGCTTCCGGTCCCTTCAGCCACTTGTGCAGGAAGTCGATGTTCGCACCGGTGAGCTTCTTCACCGGCACCATGTTCACGAGGCCGACGACCGCCGCGAGGATACCGAGGACCGCGAGCGGGCCCTTGACGTTCCAGCGAACGCCGTGGGGGTCCTTCGCGGTGTCACTGCGCGGTTCGCCGTGGAAGGTGAGGAACACCATCCGGAACGTGTAGAATCCCGTGAAGAACACGGCGAGCAGTCCGAACGCGTACGCGACGAGCAGGAGCGTGCCCTGCGTCCCCGCGGTCCCGAGCCCGTGAACGAACGCCTCGTAGAGGACCTCGTCCTTCGACCAGAACCCGGAGAACGGCACGATGCCCGCGAGCGCGAGCGAGCCCGACAGGAACGTGTAGTACGTGACGGGCATCTTCTCCTTCAGGCCACCCATGTCCCACATGTTCTCGTTGTGGTGCATCGCGATGATGACCGACCCGGCGCCGAGGAAGAGCAGCGCCTTGAAGAACGCGTGGGTCATCAGGTGGAAGGTCGCCGCGACGTACCCACCAGCGCCGAGTGCGAGCATCATGTACCCGTACTGGCTGATGGTGGAGTACGCGAGCACCTGCTTGATCTCCTTCTTGACGACGCCCATCGTCGCCGCGAACAGCGCCGTGAACCCGCCGACGAGTGCGATGATACCGAGCGCGGTCGGCGACAGCAGGTAGAACCCGTACATGCGAGCGACGAGGTACACACCGGCTGCGACCATCGTCGCCGCGTGGATGAGCGCGGAGACCGGCGTCGGGCCCTCCATGGCGTCCGGGAGCCACGTATGCAGCGGGAACTGCGCGGACTTCCCGACGACGCCACCGAGGACGAGCAGTCCGAGGATCGTGAACCACAGCTGCGGGTCCATCCCACCGGGGATGACCGCCGTCGCGGTCCCCTCCGTCACGCCGAGGACCTTCGCCGCCTCGACGGGGAACGCCGCCGCAGCGGCGTCACCGACGACCGCGAACCGGCTCGTGCCGAACGTCGCGATGATGCCGACCACGCCGATGAGGAAGAAGTAGTCCCCGAACCGCGTCACGAGGAACGCCTTCTTCGCCGCACTCGGCGGTGCGTCCTCCCGGAACCAGAAGCCGATGAGGAGGAACGAGCAGAGGCCGACGAGCTCGAAGAACATGAACGCCTGCAGGAGGTTGTCCGCCATGACGAAACTGAGCATGGAGAACGTGAACAGGCCGAGGCCGGCGTAGTACCGCGGGAGGCCGGTCTCGCCCTCGTCGTTCATGTACCCGAGACTGAAGACGTGCACGAGCAACGCGATGAGGCTCACGATGATGAGCATCATCGCCGACAGCGGGTCGAGCAGCAGTCCGAAGTGCAGGTTGACGTCCCCGAGCGCACCGCCTGCGTCGAGGATCGTCCACGTGTGGATGTCGTGCACGTACGCGCTGCCACCGGAGACGGTGACGAACACCCACAGCGACAACAGGAGCGACCCGGCAGTCGCGAGGATACCACCGAGCGCACCGCCCTTCGGCATCCGGTCGCCGAACGCGAGCGCGATCAGGAACGATACGAACGGGAGCGCCGCGATAGCGGGCGCGAACTCGAACGCGAACGGAGTAGTTCCTGTCATCTTACCACCTCATCCCCACTGCGTCGGTCAC
This sequence comes from Halorubellus salinus, assembly GCF_020567525.1. GTDB lineage: Archaea > Halobacteriota > Halobacteria > Halobacteriales > Natrialbaceae > Halorubellus > Halorubellus salinus. The sequence continues at coordinate 81,337 of NZ_JAJCVI010000001.1, read as the reverse complement.
GTCCACGTCCCCGAAGTTCCGGTAGAGGACGAGGATGATGCCGATACCGATGGCGACCTCCGCGGCCGCCAACGCCATCGTGAACAGTGCGAACGTCTGCCCGGTGAGATTCCCCCAGTAGAGACTGAACGCGACGAAGTTGATGTTCGCGGCGTTCAGCATGAGCTCGACGCTCATGAGGAACATCAGGGCGTTCTTCCGGGTGAGGATACCAGCGAGGCCGATACAGAACAGGCCCGCGGACAGCACGAGGTAGTACTCGGCAGGTACCGCCATCAGGCGTCACCTCCGTCAGTGGACTCCTCGGAGACGTCCGGTTCGCTGCCACCGTCCGCCGCGACCGCGCCGCTCGGTGCAGCGTCCTCGGACGACGTGAACAGCGTCACGACCGTACTCAGGTCCTCGCGTCGCGCGAGCGTCACTGCACCGACGAGCGCCGCGACGAGCACGAGATCGATGATCTCGAACACCGCGAGGAAGCTCTCGCTCTTCAGTTCGTCCGGCAACTGGCTGGAGAGTCCGAACATCGCGTACCCGATGGTCGCCGTGACGCTCACTGGCTCGGAGACGACGCCATACGCCGACCCACCGGCCGTGACGATCGTCGCGTTCACGCCCGTATCCTCGGTCAGCAGCGTCGACTCGTTCCCGCTCGCCGTCGCCACCTGCGCGAACGTCCCGTTGTTCGTCGTCTGGATGCTCGCGTTCGACGCGACGCTCGCGTCCCCGATGGACTCGTTCGCCACCTCGGCGTTCTGCGGGAACCCGGCCGCGTCCCCGATGGGTGCACCGAGGAACACCGCCGCCATCACGACGAACAGGCCGACCGCCGCCACCGCCGGCAGCAGCCCACCTGTGTCGCGTAACTCAGGTCTGGTCGTCATCTCTGTACCACCCCGCCTTCGGTATCGCTCTCGCGCGTCAACATCACGGCGAACGTGATGAGGATGAGAACCCCGCCGACGTAGACGAGGACCTGCATCGCCGCGATGAACTCCGCTTGCAGCATCACGAAGTGAACCGCGACGCTGAGCAGGCTCACCCCCACGAGGAGTGCGGCGTGCCACACGTCCTCGACGAGGACGACCCCGGCCGCCGCCCCGAGCGTCACGAAGGCGAACAGCGCGAAAGCGATGGTTTCTGCTAGTGCCATTGTTTCGTTTGCTTACTGATAGTCGACTTCGCCATCGCCCTCACCGATCCACGCACCACGGTCGGGTTCGCGGGATTCGAGCGGGTCGATGTCCTTGTACCACGGAACGCTCTTCAGCTGTTCCTTGTTGTACACGAGTTCGTCCTTCGTGTCGCCGGTGAACTCGAAGTTCTGCGTGAGCAGGATCGCGTCCACCGGACACACCTCCTCGCACAGCCGACAGTAGATGCACTGTCCGATGTGGAGGTTGTACTCTTCGCCCTGGCGCTGGTCGTCGGTCACGATGTGGATGGTGTCGTTCGGGCAGACGTTCTCGCACTGCCGGCACCAGATACATCGTTCCTGACTGAACTTGTGCACCCCACGGAATCGCGCGGAGACCTCCGGCGTCTCCTCGGGGTACTGGACGGTGAACTTCTCACCGTCGAGCGCGTGCTTCATCGTCGTCGCCATGCCTTTCAGGATTCCAATCATGCTATCACCCCGACGATCACGGCCGTCAGGAGCAGGTTCGCGAACGACAGCACGAGCATGCCCTTCCAGCCGATCTCGATGAGTTGGTCGATGCGGACGCGCGGGACCGCGGAGCGCGCCCACTGCGTGAGCAGGAAGAAGCCCCAGATCTTGATCGTGAACCAGACGAATCCGGGGAGGACGGGCCCTGCGGGCCCGCCGAGGAAGAGCGTCGCCGCGATGGCGCCACCCAGGAAGATGTGGAGGAACTCGCCGAGGTAGATGAGGACGAAGTACACGGAGGAGTACTCCGTCTGGTACCCGGCGACGATCTCGGTCGGTGCCTCCGGGATGTCGAAGGGATTCCGGCCGACCTCAGCGATGTTCGCGATCGTGAACAGCACGAACGCGAACGGGTTCACGAACGCGAACCACGGCGGGATGCCGAGGCCAGCGATGGAGAACAGCGGCTCGGCACCGCCACTGATCGTCTGCGCCGCGACGATCTCGCTCATCTGGAGCGACCCGGCGAAGATGACGACCGAGGCGCCCGTGAGGACGAGCGGAATCTCGTACGCGATGTTCTGTGCGATCGCGCGCAGCGACCCCATGAACGAGAACTTGTTCGCGCTCGCGTACCCGGCCATCGTCAGGCCGAGCGTCGCGATGGACGCGACGGCGAACGCGTACGCGAGCCCCGCTTCGGGGTCCGCTATCTGCATGTTGATGCCGAACAGCGAACCCATCGGGATGACCGCGAACGCGAAGAGCGCGGACCCCGCGACGACGAGCGGCGCGAGGTCGAACGCGGGCCGGTCCACGCGCTCGGGGATGATGAGTTCCTTCGAGAGGAGCCGGAGCGCGTCCGCCGGAATCGTGAGCAGGCCGAACGGACCCATCCGGTTTGCCGCGTACCGGTCGGTGAACGCCGCCGTGATCTTCCGCTTCGCCCACGGGCCGGCGATGCCGGTGTACGTGAGCATGATGGTGCCGATGATGCCGGCACCGACGATCGCGGCGACGAACTCGCCGGCGACGCCAAACGACCCGAGTCCAGTGATCTCGCTGATGAACTCGGGGAGCGTCTGCGTCGCCATCAGCGGTCCACCTCGCCGAGGACGATGTCGAGACTCCCGAGGCTCGCGATGAGGTCAGGGATGTACTCGCCCTGCGCCATCTCCGGGAGCGTCTGGAGGTTCGAGAAGCACGGACTCCGGATCTTGAACCGCGCCGGTTTGTCCGTGCCGTCCGCGCGCATGTAGATACCGAGTTCGCCCTTCGCCGCCTCGACCGCACGGTACGTCTCCGTGTCGTTCTCCGGCTTCAGCGTCCGGGGCACGTTCGACTGGATGGTGCGTTCCTCCTCGGGCCATTCCTCGAGCAGGTCGACGCACTGCTTGATGATCTTCGCGGACTCCTCGACCTCCTGCATCCGCGTGAGGACGCGCGCGTAGTTGTCCTTCCCGTCCTCGGTGACGACGTCCCAGTCGAGCTCGTCGTAGTAGCCGTACGGGTCGTCGCGCCGGAGGTCGTAGTCCACACCGGACGCACGAGCGACCGGTCCGGTCGCACCGTAGGACTTCGCGACCTCGGGCTCGAGGATGCCGGTGTCGACGCACCGGAGCTGGAAGATCTCGTTGGACGTGATGAGGTCGTGGTACTCCTCGAGCTTGCCCGGGAGCCCGTCGAGGAAGTCCCGCGTGAGCTCGAAGAAGTCCTCGCGGGGCTCGGGGAGGTCCCACGCGACACCGCCGAGGCGGAAGTAGTTGAACATCATCCGCTGGCCGGTGAGCTCCTCGAGGATGTTCTGGACGACCTCGCGGTCGCGGAACGCGTACTGGAAGATGGCGGTGAAGTCACCGTAGACGTCCAGTGCGAACGTCCCGAGCGCGAGCATGTGCGCGGCGACCCGGCAGAGTTCCGCGCCCATCGTCCGGATGACTTGCGCGTACTCGGGGACCTCGATGTCGGCGAGGTCCTCGGCAGCGCGCGCGTACGCCCACTCGTTGAGGAGGCCGGCGGAGACGTAGTCCCAGCGGTCCGGGTACGGCATTATCTGATGCCGGTAGGTGCCGTTCTGGCACACTTGCTCCTCGCAGCGGTGGAGGTACCCGATGTCGGACTCGACGTTAGCGACCGTCTCGCCGTCGAGTACGGTCTTGACGTGGAGGACGCCGTGGGTCGCCGGGTGGTGCGGACCGATGTTGATGAACATCGTGTCGTTCTCCTCGTCCCGGATGTCGTCCTTCAGCGGGTTGTCGTGCTGGCCGAGCGTGACGACCTGCGGGCGGTCCTGGTCGTAGTCCATCGACAGCGGGTGCCCCTGCCACGTCTCGGGCATGAGGATGCGCCGCATGTCGGGGTGGTTCTCGTACTCGATACCGACCAGGTCGTACGCCTCGCGCTCGTGCCAGTCACACGTCCGGTACGCGGCGTTCCCGGACTGACTGACGGGGTCGTCCTTCGTCGCAGGGACGACGACGCTGACCTCGTTCGTCGGGTCGTCGTACTGCTTCAGGTGGTAGATGGACTCGTAGCGGTCCTCGTACTCCTGGGCGGTGACGAGCGAGCAGTGGTCGAACCCGGCTTCGTCGCGGAGCGCGAGCAGCGTCTCCTCGACGGTGTCCGGGCGAACGACGACCGCGATGTCGGCGTTCATGTGCTCCTCGATGTCGAGGACGCGGTCCCCGAGCAGGTCGAGGATGGCCTGCGGGTCGACGTTGCCGTCGGCGTCGAGCGTGTCGTCGCGAACTGGTTCCAAGCTCATGGCGAATCAGCCCAGTTGTACCGCATCGCGAGGGTATCCTCGTCGATCTGGTCGGCGAGCTGGTCGACGACCTCGTCGCGCTCCATGTCCCCGAACTGCTCGAGTTCGTAGGGCTTGACGGTGACGGGACTGGATTCGCCGTTCGCGATCCGTTCCTGGAGCTTCGCGACGCCGTAGATGAGCGCTTCGGGGCGGGGCGGGCAGCCCGGGACGTGGATGTCGACCGGGATGACCTCCTCGGCGCCTTTCACGACGTTGTAGCCCTCCTGGAACGGGCCGCCGCTGATGGTGCACGACCCCATGCCGACGACGAACTTCGGCTCGGGCATCTGGTCGTACACGCGCTTCATGCGCGGCGCGAACTTCGAGACGATGGTTCCGGGGACGATGATGACGTCCGCCTGTCGCGGGCTCGCCCGCGGCACGCCGGCGTGGAACCGGTCGAGGTCGTGCTTGATGGCGTACGTGTGGATCATCTCGATGCTGCAGCACGCGATACCGAACTGCAGCATGAACATCGACGACCCACGCACCCAGTTCATGAACTTGTCGAACTTGGTGAGGATGAACGGTGAGGCGCCGAAGGCTTCGCGGAGCTTCGAGTTGAAGCGGTCGTCGAGCCCTGCGCCCATGCGTGCCTCACGCGTCTTGGTCAGTGCGTCTGTGCTGCCGCCGTCCGTGGTGTTGTCTGAACTCATTGTTTGACGGGGTTACTGTGTCTCACTCGCCTGCGGGTCGCGCGACCACTGCACGGCGCCGTTGTGCCACGCCCAGGCGAGCCCCACGACGAGGACGCCGATGAATATGAGCATCGGCGCCAGAACGGTCACGAGTCCGACGCCGTCTTCGAGAGCAGACCGATAGATGACCGTCCAAGGGAAGATGAGGACGGTCTCGATGTCGAAGACGACGAACAGGAGTGCGACCATGTAGTACTGGATGTTGAAGCGGATGCGAGTCCCGCCGGTGGGGACCTCACCGCTCTCGTACGTGGTGCGCTTACTGTCTTCTGGAACGCTCGGCCGCAACAGCGACGATACCAGCATCATACTCAGCGGTATCACCACTGAAACGACCCCGAGCGCCCCGACTGCTATCCATGGATTCATACCGTGTACTCCGTATCATCTGCGGGTTTGAAGCGCACCCATATAAGGGTTGATTCTTGGGGTTTTCGGGTTCCTGCGGGGGTATCCGTCGGGAAGACGAAGGAATCGACGTGAGCCCGGTGTACTACGCTGTTTTGTTTCACTGGGCGCTTGCGCGCACGCGAGCGTCGGTGGTCCGGGTGCGGTCGACGGTCGGGGCGACGTCCCGGCGCGGGCCGAGCGCGAGGGCGTCCTCTGCGTCGGTTGGGGTGTCGGCGGCGGCGCCGGAGACGCTGGCGCGCGCCCGCCGCCGGTTGGCTTGTGCTCGTCGGTATCTGGCGCGTGCTCCTCGCCGTCGTCGGCGTCGCGGTCCGCTGTCGCCGGTCCGTCCGTGCCGTCGTCGGGCCGCCGGAGCACCGGCATCGCCGACCGTCCCTGCGGGACGAACGTATCGGTTCGCTGAACGCCGTCCGTGTAGGATACCCGTGCCCTTCGTCGGACGGTCGGGCCGTCCGCGCGTCACTCGTGTTTCTCGCGGAAGCCAGGGGTGCCGAGCGTGTGGAGGTCGTGGGAGACGTCGGCGACGTCGGCCTTGAGGCCCTCGTGGTAGTCGACGAGGCGGTCGCGGAGGTCGTCGTGCTCGCGGGCGAGGATCATCGCCGCGGAGAGCGCGGCGTTGAAGCTCTTCCCGGCGTCGACGGCGGTGAGCGGCGCGCCCGTGGGCATCCCGATGACGGAGTCGACCGATTTCTCCTGGACGGGGACGCCGACGACGGGAACCGGGTACGCGATGCTCGCGGTCATGTTCGGGAGGTCCGCGGACTTCCCGCCGGCGCCCGCGATGACGACGTCGAGCCCGCGTGCTTCGGCGGTCTCGGCGTACGCGTACATGAGTTCGGGCGTCCGGTGGGCGGACACGACGAACGTCTCGAACGTGAACCGCGCGTCGGGGGCGTCGTCGTAGTCGGTCTGTTCTGCGAACCCGAGTTCGTCGACGAGCGCGTCGTATGCGCCCACCGACTCGGCGGTCCCCATCATGACGTCGAGGTCCGAGTCCGATCCCATGACGATGCCGACGTCGGGCGTCTCGTCGCTGGGTCGGTCGTCGTCGGCCTGTGCGTGGAGGTCGTCGATGAGCGCTTGCAGTCTGTCTGTCATTGGGTGCTGAGAGGCGATGGTGGGTGTGGGTCAGTCGAACGCGATGCCGTCGCGGAGGGTGCGGGCGCCGGCGAGCAGGTCGCCGACGGATTCGTCGGCCGTCTGCACGCACGTGACGTGGCCCATCTTCCGGAGCGGGCGCGTCTCGCGTTTGCCGTACCAGTGGAGGTTCGCGCCGGGCGCTTCGAGGATGACGTCGACGTCGTCGACGACGGCGTCCCGCGAGTGGTCGCCGTCGCCGAGGAGGTTCGCCATCGCGGTCGGCCCGCGGAGGCCGGTCGCGGCGAGCGGCCAGCCGAGGACGGCGCGGACGTGCTGCTCGAACTGACTGGAGTGCGCGCCCTCGATCGTCCAGTGTCCGGAGTTGTGCGGCCGGGGCGCGATCTCGTTGACGGAGATGCTGCCGTCCGCGTGTTCGAACAGTTCGATGCCGTAGACGCCGCGGCCGTCGAGGACGTCGAGGACGTCGAGTGCGACGTCGCGGGCGCGGTCGCGGACGTCGTCACTCGTGCGGGCGGGGACGACGGTCTCGCGGAGTATCTGCTCGCGGTGGACGTTCTCGCCGACGGGGAACGCGGCGGTGTCGTCGTCGCCCTGGACGGCGATGACGGAGAGTTCGCGCTCGTAGTCGACGAACGACTCGACCATCGCGTTCCCTTCGCCGCCGACTTCGGCGAGCGCGGCGGCGTGGTCGGTGTCGGCGTCCACGGGGACGTTCCCGCGGCCGTCGTACCCACCGGTGCGCGCCTTCAGCATCGCGGGTGCGCCGAGGTCGTCGAGCGCGTCCGCGACGTCGCTCGGGGATTCGACCTCGTGGAATTCGGGGACGGGCACGCCGGCGTCGGCGAGCGCGCGCTTCTGAACGAGCTTGTCGTGGATCAAATCGAGCGTCGCGGGCTTGGGGTGACAGGGGACGCCGGTGTCGCGCTCGATGCGTTCGAGCGCGTCCTGGTCGGCGAGCTCGATCTCGAACGTGAGGTAGTCGGCGCGTTCGGCGAGGTCGCGGATGGCGTCGGTGTCGTCGAAGTCGGCGACGATCTGGTCGCGTGCCGGTGGCGCGGCCGGACAGTCCGGCGTCGGGTCGAGAACCAGGACGTCGACGCCGAGGGGCGAGGCGGCTTCGGCGAGCATCCGTCCGAGCTGGCCGCCGCCGACGACCCCGAGCGTCGGGCCGGGCGTCGAGAGCGTGGTCATCACGCGAGGGGTTCTGCGGGCCGGCGCTTAACGGTTCCTCCTTCCATGCGCGCGAACGCCGGACTGGCCGGCATCGCCGACGGCGGTCGCGTTCGTCGCTCGCTCGACCGCGGGCGCATCCAGCGCGTTGGTGACCCCGGCGTCGCTGTCGACGAAGACGGTGACGGTGACGTTGCGCTGCGTGAGGTTGAACGTCGTCCGGTCGTAGCCGCCACCGAGGACCGTGGAGACGTTCCCGGCGAGCTGCGAGCGGACGACGACGACGGGCGGCTCCGTCGCCGCGAGCTCTTCGAGGCGGGCGAGCGTCCGGGCGCTGTCGGTCGTCGCGTTCATCGACGCGGTGTACCACGGGAGCGGGAGGCGGTTGTACCAGCCTTCGTTCGCTTCGACGAGTTCGTACTCGCCGTCGTCGCGTTGCGTGTAGACGTCGCCGACGGGGAGGCGGTCGACGCGCTCGGGGTTCTCGAGGTAGAAGTACGCGCCGTAGTAGACGACGTCCGGGCCGTCCTCGTTCGCCCCGGCCGCGGCGTCGACGCGTTCGAGGGTGTCGCGGACGTCGTCGGCTGGCTGGCCGTACTGGACGAGCGGGTTGTCCTGGCTCTGGGGGTGGAGGTAGGCGGTGCCGGCGGCGGTGGTGAGGGGGACGGCGAGTGCGACGCAGAGGACGATGGCGGCGACGCCGGCGACCCCGGGGTCGCGCTCGCGCGCTGCCGTCGCGAGGCGTCTGGCGACCGCGGCGACGGCGACCGCCGCGGGGATGGCGAGCGGGACGACGACGTGGACGGCGTGCCAGGGGGCGTTCACGAGCATCGCGAGCGGGGAGACTACCGCGGCGAGGCCGCCCCAGACGAGCGCGAACTCGACGAGTTCGTCGCGGTCGCCGTAGCGGTTCGCGACGAACCCGAGGACGCCCGCGGTGACGACCGTGAGGCTCGTGACCGCGAGCGTCAGGAGGAGCGGGAGCGTGAACGTGAGGTAGTCGTTGTGGTTGGACGCGACCCAGACGCCGTAGTACTCCGTGAGTGGGGTGACGAGGCCGGCTTCGACGAGCGCGGGGAGTGCGAGTGGGTCCGCGAGCGAACTCCAGAGGCCGAGCCCGTCGGGGTTCCGTGGCGCGAACAGGGCGAGCGTGAGGGCGAGGAACCAGACGGTCGCGAGGACGCCGGGTGCACGCCACCGGCGGACGCGAGCGCCGAGGGCGGTGCCGCGGAGGAGGACGCCGACGATGCCGGCGGCGGCGGCGAGCCACGTGAGTGCGAACGCGACCTCGCGGCTCCCGGCGGCGAGCGGAGACCCGAGGAAGCCCGAGGCGCCGACGTACGCGGCGACGACGCCGCCGACGAGCCAGACCGCGTTCCGGTCGGCGATGCGGTCGGCGTCCTGGAGCGACAGTCCGGCGAGGAGCGCGACGACGGCGACGAGGACGGCGACGACGACCGTCGAGAACGGGCCGACCGCGAGGACGACGACGGGGTTGAAGATTGCGACGACCGCCATCTCGGGCGTGCCGCGCGCTCGGACCGCGGCGACGAGTTCGCCGCCGCGACGATGGTCGAACACTGGCCGTCGGGCGACGGCGCGGAGGAACGCGCGCTGGTCCGCGACGACGAGGCCGGCGGCGATCCAGAACGCGACGTAGAGGGGAGCGTTGGCCTTCGAGGCGAACGCGAGCGCGCCGAACGTGCTCGCGGAATACAGGTATCGCGCGTCGTCCGTGTGTCGAGTCCGGACGAGGAACCCGAGCGCGGCGAGCGCGAACGCGGCGACGAGGACGTCGTTGCGCACGAACCGCGAGTAGTAGACGAGCACGGGGTTCGCGGCGAGGAGCACGCCGAACGCGAGCACTTCGCTGTCTCGGAGGTGGTCGCGGAACAGCCACGCCGCGAGTGGAAGGAGGCCGCCGACGACCGCGACGGGGAGGCGCGCGACGAGGTCGGACGCCCCGATGAGTTCGAAGAGGACGCGGTCGACGTGATAGAGCAGCGGGCCGTGCGTGACCGGTCGGTACTCGAAGACGCCGGTCGCGGCGTACCGGAGGACGTCGTACCCGAGGCGGGCTTCGCCCCAGTGCGCGATGCGGTCGCCGAGCGCGAGTACTCGCGCGAGCGTCCCACCGACCGCGAGCGCGAGCAGCGCGGCGAACGTGCCGCGTCGGTCGGTCCGACGAGAGGTCATCGTTCCCCACCTGTCCCCCGGACGGTAAGGGCTTTGTCAATCCGCACGCCCGCTCCGGGCCCGATCGCGGCCGGCGAGCGCGGCAACGTTTGCCCGTGCAGCCGGTCCCGGTAGGTTCTTGTGGCGTCTCGGCAACCGGTGGTGTATGGCACGGCTCGGACTGGTGGTTGCCGAATTCAATCGGTCGGTCACCGCGGAGATGGAGGACGCCGCGCTCTCGGCGGCCGCTGCGCGCGACGCCGAGGTCGTCGACGTCACGTCGGTCCCCGGCGCGTACGACTCGCCGCTGGCGGCGGACCGGCTGGCGCGACGGGACGACGTCGACGCGGTCGCCGTCGTCGGCGCGATCGTCACCGGCGACACGAACCACGACGAGGTCATCGGGAACGCGACCGCCCAGAAGCTCACGGACGTGAGCCTGGAGCGCGACACCCCGGTGACCCTCGGCGTGACCGGGCCGGGAATGAGCGGTGCGGAAGCCAGGGAGCGCGTCGAGAACGCCGCGCACGCGGTCGACGGCGCGCTCGACCTGGTCGCCGAACTCGAGGACGACTCATGACCATGGATTTCGCTTCTCGCGTCGAACGCGTGGAACCGTCCGCGACGCTGGCCATCTCGAACGCCGCCTCCGAACTCGAAGCGGAGGGGCACGACGTGGTGGACCTCAGCGTCGGTGAACCAGACTTCCCGACCCCGAAGAACGTCGTCGAGGCGGGGAAGGCCGCGATGGACGCCGGCCACACCGGCTACACGTCCAGCAACGGCATCCCCGCGCTCAAGGAAGCGATCGTGGACAAGCTCGCGGACGACGGCCTGGACTACGCGACCGACGAGGTCGTGGTGACCCCCGGCGGCAAGCAGGGCCTGTTCGAGATCATCATGTCGCTCATCGACGACGGCGACGAGGTCGTTCTCCTGGACCCGGCGTGGGTGTCCTACGAGGCGATGGTGAAGATGGCGGGCGGCACGCTCAGTCGCGTGGACACGTCGCCGTACGACTTCCAGCTCGAGCCGGCGCTCGACGAACTCGCGGAGGTCGTCACGGACGACACCGAGTTGCTCGTCGTGAACTCGCCGAGCAACCCCACCGGCGCAGTGTACTCCGACGCGGCGATGGAGGGCGTGCGCGACCTCGCCGTCGAGCACGACGTCGCGGTCATCAGCGACGAGATCTACAAGGAGATCACGTACGGCGTCGAGTCCACGAGCCTCGGGAGCCTGGACGGCATGGGCGACCGCACCATCACCCTGAACGGGTTCTCGAAGGCGTACTCGATGACCGGCTGGCGGCTCGGTTACTACGCGGCGCCCCAGGCGCTCGTCGACCAGTCGAGCAAGCTCCACAGTCACTCGGTGTCGTGTGCGGTGAACTTCGTCCAGCACGCGGGCGTGGAAGCGCTCCAGAACACCGACGACGCAGTAGAGGAGATGGTCGAGGCGTTCGAGTCGCGTCGCGACCTCCTCGTGGACCTCTTCGACGACCACGGCGTGCACGCGGCGACCCCCGACGGCGCGTTCTACCTCATGCCCGAGGTGGCGGACGACGACCAAGCGTGGTGCGAGGCCGCCATCGAGGACGCGCACGTCGCGACCGTCCCCGGGAGCGCGTTCGGCACGCCCGGCTACGCGCGACTGTCCTACGCAGCCAGTGAAGAGCGCCTCCGCGAGGGCGTGCAGCGGCTCGCCGACGAAGACCTCATCTGAGGGCTCCGCGACGGCGCGCTACTCGTTCTTCTTCGTGAACGTCAGGCAGTACGAGTGGTCGTAGCCGTAGCCGAACGTCCCGTCGCCGTGGTCGCGGTCGTCGCCTGCTTCCCAGCCGACGACGACCTCGCCGTCGAACTCGAGGACGTTCGCCACGCGGTCGGCGACGTCCCACGCGAGCGTCGTCACGCGACCCTCGTGCTTCATGTTCGAGACGTCGACGACGACGTGCGCGCCGGTCGCGAGAACCGACTCGACGCGCGAGAACGCGCGCTCTACGTCGTCGAGGTAGTCGACGTACGTGCTCTCCCCGGCGTAGTTCTCGAAGGGGTTCCGGGTGTCGGTGCGTTCCATGAACGGCGGCGACGTGAAGCACATGTCGCACGCGGGGAACCACGCGTCGTCGAGGTCGAGGACGCTCCCGTGGTGGACGCGGGCAGCGTCTGCGACCGCGTCGCGGGCGTGCTCGACGCGGTCGGCGTCGTACTCGATACCGTAGGCCTCGCGGTCGAGTCGCTCGGCGACGGCGAGCGTCGTCCCGAACCCAGCGAACGGGTCGAGGACGCGGTCGCCGGGCTCGGTGTACTCGGTGAGGAACCGTTCGACGAGCGCGTGCGGCGTCCGGAACTCGTCGTCGTGGTCCGCGGGGAGCGCGGTGTCGTGTGCGTACTCGAGGGACAGGAACGTTCTCACGAGCCAGTCATCCGGACTCTGCAGAATCAGTGTTGTGGACGCGTGCTACCGCGCGACACGACTGGGCCTGTCGTCGTGCCCGTTCCACGAAAGCGCTGCCACCGGCGGAAACACCATTACGGTGGTCGCCGTGAGTGTTCGTATGAATTCGTCCGACCGAGTGACCGTCGAGGACGTGATGTCGTCACCGCTGGAGACCGTGTCGAAGGACGCGACCGTCATGAAGGCGACCAAGCGCATGCGCGAACTGGACATCAACGCGCTCGTGGTGCCGACGAACCCGCGCGGTATCATCAGTAGCACGGACGTCCTGGACGCCGTCGCCGAGGGCCGGAACGTCTCCGAGCTCACGGTCGGGGACGTGATGACCGAGGACGTCGAGACCGTCAGCCCGGACCTCTACATGGAGGAGGTCGCTGCGATGATGACGACGTACGGCATCAAGCACCTGCCCGTGGTCGACGACGACTACGTCGGCATGATATCGTCGACCGACGTCACTGGCACCATCTCGTGAACCGCTAGTCGACCGTTCAGTCGCCGCGTTCGTCGAGGATGCGGTCGATGATGCGACCCGTCGACAGGAGTTCGTCGTCGTAGCGTCTTTCGCGAGCGCTCGCTCGACTGACCTCGCAGTCGATGCCGCGCTCGGAGAGCGCGCGCTGGATGCTCGCCTCGTCGTGGTGCTGGTCGTGCCCGAGGACGACGTAGTCCGGGTCGATGCGCTCGATCGGCACGAAGATGTCCTCGCGGTCCCCGAGGTGTGCTTCGTCGACGACGTCGAGCGCGGCGACCATGTCGCGGCGCTGACGGTCGGCGAGGATGGGTTTCTCCTTGTGCGTGACGTTCCCGCGTCGTGCGATGATGACGTGGAGTTCGTCGCCGTACGACGCTGCGTCTTCGAGGTAGTGCACGTGCCCCGGGTGGAGGATGTCGAACGTGCCCTGTGCGATTGCTCGTGTCATCTAGTAGGTGTCTCCTGGCCGCAGTTCGTCGTCGATGTCGTACTGGTCGAAGTCGAAGAACGCCTCCGGGTCGTCGAGGTCGACGTCGAGGACCGGGAGCGTGGTCGCCTCGCCTTCCTGATCGAACGCCCGCCAGTCACTCGTCCGGTACGGCGCACCCATGATGACGTGCACGCTCCCGGACGTGAACGTCGCCAGGTCGGCGTCACTCGGCCGGAGGACGCCGTTCGGGTGCGAGTGAATGGAGCCGACGGTCCGCATGTCGTTCGGGATCATGTTATTGTCGACGGTCGCACTCATCTCGTTCGACGTCGTCCCCGGGATGACGAGGACGTCGGTCACGACGTAGTCGTCCGGGTGGATCTCCTCGTCGAGGTCGAACTCGCGCGCCGGCGTCCCACGCATGAACCCCATGTACTCGTTCGGGTGCGTGTCTTCGGCCGACGAGAGCGCGAACTCGAGCGTGTCCCGCGCGATACCCGCGACGTTTCGCGACCGGAAGAACCGGTCGAACAACCCCATGCCCGCAACTCGTCGTCTCGGCTACCTGAACGTTGCGGATGCGGGCCGCACGAGCGTCACGCGGCCCGCACGAGCGTACGGCGCCCCCCAGGGCGCCGTTTCAGCGGTGCGGGGGCGTTCGCGGTCGGTGCTGTGGTGACTACTCGCGGATGCGGCCCGCACGAGCGTACGGCGCCCCCCAGGGCGCCGTTTCGGCGGTGCGGTCGCTTGCCTGGTTGCTGTGGGGTGGTGGGTGTGTGTGCGTGCAAGTGGCGGTTTCTGGCGGGGCGGGGCGTCTTGACAAGGATTAAACGGCGGCGGAGCAAATCCGAGGGTAACATGACTGTTGAATCTGCCGGCGGGGCGGAGCGTCCGGTCGTCTTCGATCTCGCTCCGGCGTGTACCGTCGACGACGTTGATGCGGAGGTGCCGTACTTGGCGACGGTGAACGGGGTCGTCGAGTACGGGGTGTTCGTTGATTTGTCGGAGTCGGTGTCGGGTCTCGTGCACGAGTCGAACCTGGACGGGTCGTATTCGGTCGGTGACGAGCTCGTCGTGGAACTGGAGTCGGTGCGGGACAACGGCGACCTGTCGTTCGTGCTCGCGGACGTCGCGGGCGAGTACGACGTGGAGCGGGCGAGCGAGGACGTGGCGTTGACGGCGACGAGTGCGTTGTCGACGCAGCTCGGTGATCGCGTGCACGTCGAGGGCGAGGTCACGCAGATCAAGCAGACGGGTGGGCCGACGGTGTTCCAGGTTCGCGACGAGCACGGCGTGGTGCCGGCGACGGCGTTCGCGTCCGCTGGCGTTCGCGCGCACCCCGAGATCGAGGTCGGTGACGTGGTGCGTATCGCGGGCGAGGTCGAGAAGCGCGAGGGAACGCACCAGATCGAGGTCGAGCACATCGAGACGCTCGAGGGCGACGCCGCGGACGCGGTCCACGAGCGCCTTGAGAGCGCGATGCTGGATGCGGCGGAGCCGAACGACGTGGAGCCGCTCGTGGAGTGGGAGGCGTTCGAGAAGCTCCGCCCGGACCTGGAGGCGGTCGCGCAGGAACTCCGGAAGACCGTCATCGAGGGACGCCCCATCCGGCTGCGGCATCACGCGGACGGTGACGGGATGTGCGCGAGCGTCCCGGTGCAGGCGGCGTTGGAGGCGTTCATCGAGGACGTCCACGAGGACGGTGACGCGAAACGCCACCTGTTCAAGCGCCTGCCGTCGAAGGCGCCGTTCTACGAGATGGAGGACGCGACGCGCGACCTGAACTTCGCGCTCGAGGACCGCTCGCGGCACGGCCAGAAGCTCCCGCTGCTCCTGATGCTCGACAACGGGAGTACCGCGGAGGACGTGCCGGCGTACGAGACGCTCGCGCACTACGACATCCCCATCGTCGTCGTCGACCACCATCACCCGGATCCCGAGGCGGTCGACGACCTCCTGACGCATCACGTGAACCCGTACCTCTACGACGAGGACTACCGGGTGACGACGGGGATGATGTGCGTGGAGCTCGCGCGCATGATCCACCCCGAGTTCGCCGACAAGCTCGACCACGTCCCCGCGGTCGCGGGGCTCGCGGACCGGTCGAAGGCCGAGGCGATGACGGACTACCTCGAACTCGCGAACGACGCGGGCTACAGCGAGGACGACCTCCGCGACATCTCGGAGGCGCTGGATTACGGCGCGCACTGGCTCCGGTACAACTCCGGCCAGCATCTCATCGACGACGCGCTGAACGTGCGGTGCGACGACGAGGCACGCCACGAGGAGCTCGTGGACTTCCTCGCGTCGCGCTCGCGAGAGCGCGTGGAGACGCAACTCGACCGCGCCATGGAGCACGTCGAGCACGAAGAGCTGGACAACGGCGCGCAACTCTACCGCATCGACGTGGAGAATCACGCGAAGCGCTTCACGTACCCGGCACCGGGGAACACGACCGGCGAGATCCACGACCGGAAGGTCAAGGAGACCGGTGACCCCGTCATCACGATTGGATACGGGCCGGACTTCGCGGTGCTGCGGTCGGACGGCGTGCGTCTGGACATCCCGAACATGGTGACCGAACTCACCGAGGAGGTCGCAGAAGGCGGGGTCTCGGGCGGCGGGCACCTCGTCGTCGGCTCGATCAAGTTCGTGAAGGGCCGCCGCGAGGAGGTCCTGGACGCGCTCGTCGAGAAGATGGCGGATGCAGACATCGACGAGGACGTCTCCAGTCTCTCCGCGGTCGACGACGTCTGAGGCTGGGTTCGACAGCGTTCTTTTCGCGGTCAGTTCTCGAAGTGGATCCGTCGCGCGAGCGCTGCGAGGACGACGAGGACGGCGACGGCGGTGGCGACTGCGAGCCACGTGGGGATGGGTGTCTTCGTGCCGCCTTGCCAGTCGCGGGCGAGGGCGTCCGCGTAGTAGTCCGCGACGGCGTCGCCGTGGAGGACGACGGCGACCTCTCGGTTCTCGCGGAGCGAGTGGTCGTTCCAGTTGATGGAGCCGAGGACGACGGTGTCGTCGACGACGATGCCTTTCGCGTGCACCTTCCGGAATCGGCCGTCCGGGTCGACGAGTCGGGCGTCGAGCGGGAGGGATTCGCGTTCGGCGATGGTGGTGAGCGCGTCGACGACCGCCTGGTTCTCTTCGCGAGCGTACCACGCGGAGGAGAGGAGGATGCGGACGTCGACGCCGCGGCGAGCGGCCGCGACGGTCTCGCGGACGAGAACGCCGTCGCGGGCGGCGGTCATCTGGAGGACCTGCACGCGGTCGGTCGCGTTCCGGAGGCGTGCGGTGAGCGCCCGTTCGGCGTTGTCGGGGGCGACGAGGACGGTCGCGCGCTCGGCGGTGACGTTGCGCGACCGGATTCGCGTGGGGTACGTGGCGTTCGCGGCGCGAGTCGATTGGGCGGCCGCCTCCGTGGTGACGCTCGTCCAGGGTCTCGCGTCCGGTCCCGTCCAGTCGCTGTCGAAGACGTCCCGGAGCGCGCTCGCGGTCGCTTCGTCTCGGAGGACGACTCCCCAGCCGCGGTTCGCGTGCCCGCCGGTCCCGGAGGGTTTCCAGTTCTCGGTGAGGACGACGGCGACGTCGTCCGCGACGAGGTACTTCGCGTGATGGTAGTCGTAGCGTGCGCGGCGTCCGCCGAGTGCCCGAACCGCGATGCCGGAGTCGGAGAGGTCCTCGAGGACGCGTACCTGGCGCGGCGTGACGCCGCCGACTGGGGCGTCGTCGACGAGCACGCGGACGTCGACGCCGCGGTCGGCTGCGCGCTCGAGTGCGTCGGCGACGCGTTCGGACGCGAACGTGTACCCGGCGAGGGAGATCCTCGTCGACGCGTTCCGGATGGGGGCGAGCGGCACGGCGACGTCTGGCGTGACGAACGCTCGCGCGTCGACGCTCGCCGTTGTCGCTGGCGCGTGGGCGGTCGCACCGAGCGGTCGGAACGCGCCGTCGACGTACCGTTCGCCTTCGGGCGCGTCCTCGTACGCGACGGCGTCCGCCGTCGTCCCGTTCGGTCGGGCGAGCACCAGTCGTTCGCCGCCGTTCGACAGCGCGAGCCCCGCGGCGGTGACACCAGGGATGCGCGTGCTGCTCCCGTCGTTCCCGTGGCTCCCGTTCGCGCGGGCGTGAGTCGGCGCGGACGCGTTCGCTCGGAGGCGACGTGCGGCGGAGACGTTCGCTGCGACGACCACGACCCCGGAGACGGTCCGGTTCGGGAGCGAGACCGTGGTCTCGCCGTCCGAGAGCGTCCAGTTCCCGACGGCAGTGCGATCGGGGAACGACAACAGGACGTACTCGCCGGCGTCACCGTCGGCGACCGGATTCGGGTAGACCGCCTCGACTCGCGGCCCCGACTCGTTCTCCCTGGCCGCCTCCGACAGCGAGGACGGACTCACTCCCGCCGCTGCCGTGGATGCCCCGACTGGCGGGGCTGCCGGGTCGACGTCCGCCATCGACGCGGACCCAGCACCGGTCGCTATCGCCGGTGCGACGAGCAACCAGACCAGGGCTACCGCGACCGTACGTCCTCGTGGCACGCCGACCGTAGCCGCGCCCCGTCACAAGAACCCTCGGGCGTAGCGGTCGCTCCTTGAATCGTAGCACGCACGAATCGATGTGCGAACGGTGCGAGGACCCTCCTCGAACGAGTGAAACGGATCGGTGAGAGGAACGAGTGACGCGAACGAACGACGCGCTCAGGCGACCTTCTCGGCTTCCGCCTGCACGATGAACGCGCGGTCGTCGACGTACCCCGAGACCTCCTCCAAGGCGGCCTCGGTCCCGATCTGGTTGAGCGCCCACGCGGCACTGGCACGCACGCGGTCGGCTTCCGCCTCGTCAGCGAGGACGTCCGCGAGCGGGCTGATGGCGCGCGTGTCACCGAGGAGACCGAGCGCGCGAGCGGCACGCGAGCGCGTGTCCTCGCTGTCCGCCACGAGCTTGTTCGCGAGCGGCTGCGTCGCCTCCTCGCTCCCGATCTCGCCGAGTGCGCGGAACGTCGCCTTCTGGAGTTCCGGGTCGGAGTCCGCGTCCACGTAGTCGACGAGCGTCTCCACGGGCTCCTCGCTCCCGATCTTCCCGAGGATGCGGATCGCGGCTTTGTCGCGGCGCTGCGCGCGCTGACTCATCTCGTCGAGGGCCTCCTCCGGGCCGAGCTTCTCCAGGACCTCCATGCAGTGACGCTCCATGAAGTCCGAGTCCAAGCGGTCGAGGACGACGAGCACGCCCTCGGCGTCGAAGTTCTTCTCGTAGACCTTGAGCGCGTGCCACTCCGGCGGGAAGTCCTTCCGGTGGTCGACCTGGTCGTAGACGCCGTGGAACTCGAGCTGTTCGCGGATGGAGAGGTCGTCCCACTCCTCGGCGTCCTCGACGGCCGCCTGGAGCGTCTCGGTCGCCTCGAGGAGCGCGGCGATGACGTCGGCGTCCTCGTCAGCGTCCAGGCCAGCGCTCTCGACGGCGTCGGCGACCGCTTCGAGCGCCGTCCCCAGGCTCTCGGGTTCCTCGTCGTCGGCGTCGAACGATTCGTCGAGTTCCTCGCCGGCGGCCTCGAGGAACGTCTCGACGGCCGCGTGGACGTCCTCGTGACCGTCCTCCGTCCAGCGCGTGTCCGCGACCGTGCTCGCGACATCCTCGAGGTCGCTCGCGACGTCCGCCGCGTACGGGCCGCGCGCCTCTTCGAGGTCGCTCTGGACGTCCTCGATGTCCGCGACGAGTTCCTCCTCGGGCGCGTCCTCGTCCTCGTCGTCGGGTTCGGGGAGGTCGCTCGCCTCCACGTCCGCTTCCAGTTGCTCGACGTCGGCCTCGACGTCGTCGAGGTCGGCCTCGGTCTCCGCGGCGTCGAGGAGTTCCTGGAGTTCCTCGAGTCGGTCGCGGAGTTCCTCGACGCTGTAGTCGGTCCCTTCGGTGTCGTCGGCTGCCTCGCCGTCGGCGTCGCCGTTCTCGGGTTCGTCCTCGCTCATGGGCGAACACCAGCCGTGAGAGTCATACGGGAACGTCGGGCCAGCGGTTTCCTAAGCGTTTCCATACAGGTTCGCGACCGCGGGGTCGTCCTCCCGCCAGTAGAACCACGGGCCAGCCACGAGATACGCGACGCCGAGCGTGAGGATGGCGTACGGGAACGTCCGGCCGAACGCGTAGGGAACGAGCACGGCGAGCGCGTGCACGACGCCCATCAGGAGCGCGTCGCGCGCAAGGAGGTCCGGGTACGTCACCGTGGACACCATGAGGTAGACGAACGCGCCGGTCGCGGCGAGGAGGACGCGCGGGTCGGTGACGCCCGAGAGGACGGCCGCGGCGAGGATGGTCGCTGCGAGCGTCGTCTGCACGCCCTCCGTGTGGTCGTCCGCGGTATCGTACGCCGTGTAGAGGCCGAGGCGGACGACGCCCATCGCGACGAACAACGCGGGGACGGCGAGGACGAGCGCCAGGAGCACCCCCGGGTCGGCGATGCTGACCGCCCAGGCGTCCCTGACGCTCACGTAGACCACGACCGCAGGGGCGACGCAGAACGACGCGACGTCCGCGAGCGAGTCCAGGTAGGGGCCGGCCGCCGAGCCGCCGGAGTAGCGTGCGACCACGCCGTCGAGCCCGTCGGCGATGCCAGCGAGGAGGACGAGTCTCGCCGCGAGCTCCGGGTCCGCGAACGCCACCACGACCGCGACGAAGCCCAGGCAGGCGTTCGTCGTCGTGACGGCGTCCGCGAGACTCAATCGCCCGACGAACCGCGGCAACATATCGAACGACTGCGTGAAGCGCACCAATAGGACTTGCGTTCTGCCCGCCTGCGGGCGCGTCACCCGGGCCGCGGCCGACCGCGCCGGGTCGTTCGCGACGCGAGCGCGTGGTGGTTCACCGGTCGAACGTGCCTCGGGAACCGCGGTACATTTGTCCGGGAGGCCCTAAGCGGCGCGCATGAACCGCCGTTCGGTCCTCGCGTCCGGCGCACTCGCGACAGCGGGCGCACTCTCGGGATGCCTCGCGGTCTTCAATAGCACCGGTAGCGGGAACGACGACTTCGACGTCGGGATGGGCGACAGCGTGTACGAGCCCGACGAGATAACGGTCTCCGTCGGCGACACGGTCGTCTGGAAGAACACGAGCGGTCGTGCACACACCGTCACCGCGTACGACACGGGGGTCCCCGACGGCGGCGCGTACTTCGCCTCGGGCGGGTTCGACGACGAGCAGGCGGCGCGGGACGCGTGGGCGCGCGGCGCCGGCGGTATCGTCTCCGGCGACACCTACGAGCACACGTTCGAGACCGCCGGCGAGTTCCAGTACTTCTGCATCCCCCACGAGCGCCAGGCGATGACCGGGAGCGTCGTCGTCGAAGAGTAATCGACTCACGGCCCCAACCCGTCGCCTCCGCTACTCGCGACCACACACACCACGGTTGCACGTGAAGAAAGGCGTCTCGGGCACGCGAACGCCGCGTGCGTGGGAGTTCGATTACTCCTCGTCGTCCGGTTCGATCTCGTCCGCGACCTCGTCCTCGTCGACCTCGACGGCCGTCTCCTCCTCCGCGGCGACCTCCTCGGGACGGGCTTCGAGCGTCATCTTCTGGATCTCCACGCGACGCAGCGGGTAGATCGTCTTCGCCTCGCTGTAGATCGCCGAGGACATCCGGCCCTCGACGACGCTGTCGACGAGCGCCTCGAACGTGCGCTCCTCGGCAGCCGCCTCGACCTGGTCGATCATCGTCCGGCGGATGGCCTTCTCCTGGCTCGCGTCCGCCTTCTTCGTCGTGAACGCCACGGGCTGGATCTGGACGCGGTAGTCGTCCGTCGACAGCACCGTGATGTACGCCTCGACCTTCGAGGCGCCACGGCGCACGAGACTACGGAGGTAGTCTCGCGTGAGCTCGTGGGACACGAACTCGGTGTACGCGGCGTCGCTCCCGACGTCGTTGATCTTGAACGTGAGCTTCGTGTTGTTCTCGCTGGCGTCCTGCTTGAGGTCGCCGAGCGTTGTTTCGATGGTGCGACCGAGCACCTGGTCCGGTTCGTCTGCGGGCGTGGTACCGAGTTCCTCGCGACCGAACTGCTCGGGCGCGTGAATCGTGTACCAGCGTTTCTGGTCCTTCTTACGGGAGACTGATCGTTCGCTCATGTGTTGTGATTCGATGTGTGGTTGGCAGTCTGTACGATTCGCTCCGCGACGCCGACGTTCACGACGTAGTCGTCGACGGTCGACTGGAGGCCGCTCGTCGTCTCGCGCTCGATGCACGTCACGACGCGGCCGTCCTCGACCGTCGTCTCCATCTCGCTCGTGTTGTCCGGCGCGAGCGCTGCCGCGACGAGTGCGGCGTCGTCGTGGGTCGTCTCGATGGTCGCGGTTCTCATAGTGCAGCCCTCAGCGAGTCGACGAACTCGTCGGTCTCGCAGTCGATGGTCGCGTAGCCAGCGTCGGCGGTACCGTCGTGCTCGCCACCGGTCTGCGTGGTGACGCGCGCCAGCACGTCGCCGACGCCCACGTCGGGCGTCCCGGCGACCGCGACGGCGTCACCAGCAGGGTCGATGGCGGCGACGGCGGGTTCCGGCGAGCGGTAGTCGCGGACGAGGCGCGCGGTCGTCGCGAGCGGCGCGTCCACGTCGCGGACGACGACGACGCCGTCGTGGCGAGCGCGCTCGCACGACCCGACCGCCTCGTGGGCGGCCGTCGCGCCCTCGCGCCACGCCGACAGCGCGCTCTCGCGGACGTCGTGCCCGAGCGCCACCGCGACGCCCGTGCCCGGCGCGCTCTCCGCGAGCACCGCGAGCACGTCCGCGTACCCGGCGACGGTCGCGAACGGCGCGTCCGCGTCGGCGAGCACGTACGGACGGAGTGCACGCTCGACGGCGTCGCCCGAGCGCGCCGGCGCCTCCGCGGCACCGGTCGCAGCGATGGCGACGAA
The DNA here is from genome assembly GCF_020567525.1 of Halorubellus salinus. Taxonomy (GTDB): domain Archaea; phylum Halobacteriota; class Halobacteria; order Halobacteriales; family Natrialbaceae; genus Halorubellus; species Halorubellus salinus. The sequence goes on along the minus strand of NZ_JAJCVI010000001.1, from coordinate 59,112 downwards.
CGACGCGACCCGTCGACGGTCGTCGTCGGACAGGTCCACGTCGCCCGCGAGGACGTCCGCGTCCACGGACAACGCACCGAGCGCGTTCCGCGCCGCGTCCTCGTCGCCCGAGAACGACGCGTGCACGAGCGTCGAGTGCGCGAGCGCGTCGACGACGTCGTCGACGGGCCCCGCGACGCCGGGACGACGGTCGAGCCGCCCCCCGGCCTCCGCGGACTCCACGAGTCGTGCGCTCGAGCCAGCACCCGGTGTCACGCCAGCCGCGGCGACGCCGACGAGCGCCAGCACCGAGTCCGCGGTCGCGCCGAGCTCGCCAGCGAGCCGCCACGCCGCGACGCTCGCCGGCTCGTCCACGGGGTCCAGATGCACGGCGTCGCTCGCGCGCGAATCACCGACGACCACGGTGACGTCGCCCGCCGAGGCGTCCTCGACGCGACGCGTCCGGTCCTCGATAGTGCGACCGACGCTCACCTGGAACGGCGTTCCGCGCGAAGCGAGCACGCGACCGAGCAACCCGGCAGCCGCCACCGCATCGCCGCTCGCGCGAGCGACGACGCGCACGAACGGCGCATCGGCTACCTCGGTCGCGACGCTCGCCGCGTCGAGCCCGCCGTCGGTACCACTGCGACCTGACTGCGACATCTGACGTTAGTCGTCGTACCCGAGGAGTTCCTTCACTTCCTCGTGCTCGTACGTGAAGTCCTCGTCGAGGACGTCACCACGGTAGTACGAGACGAGACGGCGCACCTTCGACTCCGCGTTCTGGAGCGCGCGCTTGTTCGACGCGTCCAGCGGATGCTCCTCCATGTGATCGCGGAGACGCACGGCGCGCTCCATGAGGTTCCGGAGGTCCTCCGGGAGCTCGTCCGTCGCATCGTGCTCCTCGAGGATCTCCGTGACCTTCTTTCCGGTCGCGAGCTTGACGTCCGGCACCGGCGTGCCCTGAACGCCCTCGTCGCGCAGCTTCATCCCGATCTGGGACGGGTCGTAACCCTGTTCTTTCAGTTCGACGACGCGGTCTTCGACAGCGTCCGCGTCGACGTCGCTCCACTCCGGCGGTTCGTCCGCCGCAGGCTTGTCCGAACCGGACGAGCCTCGACGGCGCGTGTGCATTCGTGCCATTGTTGAGGATAGGAACCGCAGCGGCGCAGATAGTCACCCGACCGCCACCCCACGCTGCGCGCAGGGCTCGCGGTCGGGACGCACTATCGCAATCCCAAGCCACCCAAGCGGGCAGCGAGTCAGATTTGCGACCGTGCCGTTCCCGCCAATACCTCCGGCGAGCGCGCTCAAAAGGGTTTCCAAACACATCACCAACCCACGCCAAACCCTCCCACGACAGCGACGCGATTCGAGGGGTTTATCAATCACCCACGGACAAAGTAGTCTTGCGAACGCGGGCTTGTAGATCAGCGGTAGATCATCCCCCTGGCACGGGGAAGGCCTCGGGTTCAAATCCCGACAAGTCCACTCACATTCTGACGACTCCAATCGTCGAGCGTAGCGAGTCGTCGGAGTCGTCAGAATTGACCGTCGCAGACGGGATTTGAAGCCATACCAGTCGCGCACAGCGAGTGAAGCGAGCGAGCAGGTCTGGTTTCGGGTTCAAATCCCGACAAGTCCACTTCCTCCGTTCACTACGTTCACGGAGTCGTGGGCTTGTCGTATCCCCATTCGCTCGCTACGCTCGCTCGCGAGGATCCCGACAAGTCCACTCACATTTTCGCGGCGCCAACCGACGAGCGCAGCGAGTCGTTGGTCGCGTGGATGTGGAAAGGCGGGCGGGCTTGCAGCCTGCACCCGAACTGTTTTGCCCCGACGTTCTCGTGGGTCTTGCTCGTCGTGTCGTGTATGTTCGGTAGTAAACTCGTTCGCAAGGCCGCGAAGAAGGGGAAGGACAAGTACGGCTGGAAGGGCCTCGTCGCTGCTGGCGTGCTCGCGTTCGTCGGGAAGCGCGTCGTGAAGAAGAAACTCAAGCGGAAGGTCGCCTGAAGTCGCGGCGCTCCGAGCGCTCGCTCGACACCGCGCTCGCCGTCCGTTGATGTTATCCAACCAACACACGGAAAAAATTGGTTCGTGTGCCGACACGATAGCGTTGTTCTGGTCGTTAGTCGCGACGGTAGATGCGGAGTCGACCGTCGAGAACCTCGAAGGCCGACTTGAGCTGTGGCGGAATCGTCTCCGCCTTCCCGATGACGAGATACCCACCGGGCTTCAGCGACTGCGCGATGGTCCGCAGGATCGGTTGCTTGTACTCGTTGTCGATGTAGATGAAGAGGTTCCGGCAGACGACGAGGTCGAAGCCGCTCTTGGCCTCGCCGTTGATGAGGTCGTGCTTCGCGAACGTCACCTTCCGACGCACGCGCTCGGTCATCCGGAACGAGTCACCGTCACGGTCGACGTACGCATGGAAGTTCGAGAGGAACGACAGCTGTTCCTCGATGTCGACGGTCCGCGAACTGCTGTACTCGCCGTACTGCGCGGTCTGCAGGGACTCCTCGTTGATGTCCGTCCCGTAGATGCGGAACTTCTCCTCGTCGACGCGCGGGTCGTCGATGGCGAGCATCGCGAGCGAGTACGGTTCCCGACCGTCCGCGCACGCCGCCGACCAGACGTGGACGTGGTCGTTGTGCTCCGAGAGGTCCCGGAGGACGCCACGGATGCCCTCCCAGACGTCCGGATTCCGGAAGAACCCCGTGACGTTTATCGAGAACGAGTCCAACAGCGCCTGTGCCTCCTCGTCGTTGTCCTTCAGGAACTCGAAGTACTCCTCGTACCCCGAGACGTCCGTTCGACGCATCCGACTGGAGAGGCGTCGCTTCAGGTAGCTGTCGTTGTAGTGACTCGTCGCGAACCCGATCTCGTCCTCGACGTACGTGGTGACTTGCTCGTAGGCGACGTCACCGCTCACAGCTCGACCACTCCGTGATCGCCGTCGGCGGTCCGAACGGTGAGCGTGCCGGTGCTCGTGTCGAACTCGACCGTGCGACCACGCTGCCCGCCCGTGTCCTCGGCGATGATGGGGACGCCGAGCTTCCCGAGTTCGTCCTTCGCGGCAGCGGTGTTGCGATCGCCGACGCCGTCACCGAAGGACTCGAACTCGAACATGTCGCTCCCGCCCGCGATCTTCGCTTCGACGCTCGTGTACGCCGCGCCATTCTCCACCATCCGCCGGAGCATCGCGCGGATCGCGGTGTCCGCGTACTTCCCGGGCTTCTCGTCCGCGCCGTCCGCGGCGTCGCCGTCGGGCAGCATCACGTGCGCGAGCCCGCCGATTCCCGAGTCCGGGTCCCAGAGCGCGACCGCGAGACACGACCCGAGCCCGTACGATTTCAGCGTGTCCTCGGCGTCCCTGCCGCGGACGACGAACTCCGAGATGCCGACCTGTACCGGTTCCGGTGCCCCTGGTTCGCTCCCGTACGTCTTCATGCGTCCTCCATCGTCATGCGTTCTCCAGTTCGTCGATGGAGACGTCAGCTTTCGTCTCCGCGTCGGCGACCTTCTCCACGTCGAGTTCGTTCAGCGCACGTTCCAGGTCGTCCTGGTTCGGGATGGCGTAGATCGAGCAGTCGAACTCGCGGTCGTTCGCGCGCATCACGGTGTCGAACACGAACGCGAACTCCTGATCTTCGCCGAGCTGGATGACGACCGGGTCGATGACCGCCGCACCGTAGTCGTGGATGTACTCCGGCGGCGAGTGGTCGATGGTCGTCCCGAGGACGTTCGCCCACCCGTCGATGAACCCGCTCGCCATGATGTTCCCGAGTTCCTTGATCGCGCTGACGCCGAGGTCACCGAACTCGTCGTCCGGTGGACTCGGCACGGTCGCTTCGACGACCTCGCGAGCGCTCCCTTCGTCGAACAGGAACAACAGGTACCCGGAGGGGTTCCCGTCGAGTTCGTGCGCGACGCCGACGAGCATCTCGTCGTCGATCTCCTCGGGGATGGCTTCGAGACTCGCGAAGTTCAGCTTCCGGACCTCGACCTCGGTCTCGATGCCCGTGAGCGTCGTGATGTTCGACGCCACCTCCTTCGCGCCCTGTTTCGCCATCTCGTCGAACCCGGCGAGCTTGTCGTACTCGATCCCGATCGAGTTCGGGTCGCGGTGCCGGTCGAGGACGGCCGCCATCGACTCGCGCTCGGGGAACAGGTAGTGCCGGAACTCGATCTCCGTGTCGACCGCCTCGATCTTGCTCTGGAAGAGGAGCGCGAAGTCGTCGGCGTCCGGCGCTTCCTCGAGGTCGCCGATGAAGTCCATCGCGGTCCGGCCTTCGACGAACTCGGGCGTCTCCACGTCGATACCGGTCTCGAGGACGTCCGCCCAGCCGTCGATGAACCCCGCGTTCATTATCTGACCGACCTCGGTGACGGCACTTCGACTCATGTCGTCGAAATCGTCGCCGGCTTCGTCCAGGAGCGTGGAGACGACGCGCAGCGCGCTTTCGCGGTCGAAGACGATGACGGAGTGCCCGTCGATGCCGCCGGACAGTTCGACGCGGACGCCGACCTTGTCGGTGCCGTCGCCGAACTCCTTCTGGATCTCCGAGCCCCGCATGAAGTTCAGTTTCGTGACGCCGACTCGCGTCTCGACGCCAGTCATCCGCGTGAGGCGGCCTGCGGCGAGGCCGGCGCCTTCGCGCGCCATCTCGTAGAACGTCCCGAGTGCCTTGATGTCCAGTTTCATTGGGGCCGTGCCTCGATCGCGTTGACCATCTCCACGAACTCCTCGAGGTCGGGGAACGCGTAGATCTCGGCGGCGATGTCGTAACTCGGGACGGTCAGGTTCGAGTCGAAGAACAGCGCGAGGTCTTCGCCGCCCAGTCCCGCGGTCCGTTCGACGATGTCGCCCGCTGGCGCGTACACGAGCTGGGGTGTCGCGATGTCGATGGTGCGACCGAGGACGTCCGCCCAGCCGTCGATGAACCCGCTCGCCATCATGTTCCCGAGTTCCTCGACTGCCGACCGAGCCATCTCGCCGGACACGTCACCCATGTCGTCCACCATATCGGACAACATGAGCGCGGTCACCTTCTTCGCGGACGATTCCGGGAAGAGGATGAGGACGTGCCCGTGCGGCGGCTCCATCAGCCGCACGCGGACGCCGACGCGCTTCCCGTCGTCGAGCTGGGACTTGATGTCCTTCACGTCGATGAAGTTCGTCTTCGTCACCTCCATCTGGGCGTTCTCGCCCGTGAGTTTACTCATGTTCTCGGCGACGCCGTTCGTCCCCACCTTTGCCATTTCGTTGATGAAGCTAAGCTTCCGGATGTCGACCATCAAGCTCATGGTTTGTTTGCTCTCATAGCGTTTTCACGTCGAGGATGTTCACGACCTCGCCCTCCCCGAGGACGGTCGCGCCCGAGAGCCCGGGGATACCCCCGAGGACGTCGTCGTACGGTTTCACGACGACCTCCTGTTGGCCCTGAACGCGGTCGCAGTGCAGCGCCACGTCCCGGACGTCCCCGCGGACGTGCAGGAGCATGCCGCCGCCGTCCGCTCGGGCGCTACCCGGCGAGCCGAGCGCGTCTCCGAGGCGTACGAGCGGGGTCTCGTCCCCGTCGTCGGTTCGAACGACCTCGCGGTCGCCGTCCTGTTCCACCGTTGCGGCGGAGCCGATGTCCCGGACGACCTTCGTCGGGATACCGAACTCCTCGTCGCCGCATTCCACGAAGAGGACGTCGTCGATGGCGACCGACACAGGCAGCACGAGTCGGATCGTGGTGCCTTCGCCGAGTTCGCTCTCGATCTCGACCTCGCCGTCGAGGTCTTCGACCGTCGACCGAACGACGTCCATCCCCACCCCACGGCCGCTGACGTCGGTGACCTCCGAGGCCGTCGACAGCCCCGGATGGAACACGAGTTCGTGCGCTTCCGTGTCGCTGAGTGCGTCCGCGTCCTCGCGACTGAGGATGCCTTCCTCGACGGCTTCGTCGCGGAGGACGTCCGGGTCGAGGCCGCGGCCGTCGTCGCTGACCTCCACGACGACGCGGTCCCGTGCGCGTCGCGCTTCGAGCGACACGGTTCCCGTGTCCGGTTTGTCCAGGTCCTCGCGTTCCTCGCGGGATTCGATGCCGTGGTCGACGGCGTTCCGCACGAGGTGCACGAGCGGGTCGCTGATCTCGTCGAGGATTGTACGGTCCATCTCGACGTCCTCGCCTTCCAGCTCGAAGTCCACGGCTTTCCCCTGTTCGCGCGAGACGTCACGCACGACGCGCGGGAGTTTGTTCGCGGTCATCTTGAGCGGGACGAGGCGGATGTCCATCACGGTGTCCTGGAGTTCCCCCGTGATGTCCTCGAGTTCGTCGAGGTCGTCGTCGAGTTGCGCCGCGCCCGCGTCCTCCTCGACGGAGCGACGGAGCCTGACGCGGTTCGTGACGAGGCCCTCGACGAGGTTCAGGAGGCGGTCGACCTGGTCGACGTCGACGCGCACGGACTGGACGTCGCCTTCGCCGCTGTCGTCGCCGCGGGCGGGGAGCGTGGAGTCGACGAGCGCGCGCGCTTCGTCGGGGTCCATCTCGCCTTCGGGCGCGTCCACGTCGGCCGCGTCCTCGGGAGCGTCGTCGAACCCGCCGGCGTCGAGACCGTCGTAGTCGACGCCGCTCGATGCGGCGTCGTCGAAGCCGGCGTCGGTGCCGAAGTCGCCGGTCTGCACGTCGCTGTCGGCGCTCGCCGCGTCGTCGCCGGGTTCGTCGAGCTGGAACTCGCCGACCTCGACGCTGTCGAGGTCGGCTTCGTCGACGTCCGCGAGCGGGCCGGCCGTCGAGGACGCGTCGGTCTCCGCGTCGACGTCGGGTGCGTCGTCCGCACCGAAGTCGAGGTCGGCGTCGGTCTCGAACCCGTCGCCGGTGTCGAACCCGTCGCCGGTGTCGACGTCGAACGAGTCCTCCGCATCGACGGCGAACGAGTCGTTGGTGTCGAAGTCGCTGCCGAGGTCGTCGCTGTCGACGTCGTCGTCGAACCCGAGGTCGTCGTCGGTGCTCGCGGGCGTCGCCGTTCCGTCGAACGGGTCGTCGACGTCGTCGAACGACGTGTCGCTGTCGGGGTCGGCGGCGCCGAGCTCGAAGCCGTCGTCGTCGAGGTCGTCGCCGGCGGCGTCCGCGGTCGTCGGTTCGTCGAACCCGCCGACGTCCGGCGCGTCCTCGAACCCGTCGTCCGTGGTCGCCGAATCGTCGAACCCGTCGTCCGTGGTCGCCGAATCGTCGAACCCGTCGTCGGCGCCGGCCGACTCGGCGCTGTCTGCCGCGGTCGCGTCTGCGGTCTCGGGTGCGTCCACGTCGGCGGTCGCGTCTGCCGTCTGCGCATCGTCTGGCGCGTCACCGGCAGCGGCGACCTCGTCGGCGGCGGTCGACGCGTCAGCAGGCTCGTCGTCGGCGTCAGCGCCGACCGTCGACGCGTCGGCTTCGACGGGGTCCGCGTCAGCTTCGACCGTATCCGCGTCCGCGTCGGCTTCGACCGACTCGTCGTCGGCGTCGGCTTCGTCGAACCCGGTGACGTCGTCCACGAGGATGTCGTCGACGTCGCCGTCGCCGACGTCCATCTCGTCGTCGCCGAAGAAGTCCTCGTCGCCCTCTTCGAAGTCGTCGCCGAGGAGTTCGTCGAACCCGACCTCCTCCTCGTCGCTGTACTCGTCGAACTCGAGTTCGTCCAGTTCGTCCTGGAGTTCGTCGAACCCGACGGGATCGACCTCCTGTTTGAGTTCCGCGAACGTCTCCGCGGCGTCCTCGACCTGCTCCGGGTCGTCCGCGTCGTCGGCGTCGACCGCGGCGTCGTCCCCGACGACGTCGTCGCCGCCGAGGTCGAGGTCGTCGTCTCCGGCGACGTCGTCACCGCCGAGGTCGAGGTCGTCGTCCCCGGCGAAGTCGTCACCGAGGTCGAGGTCGTCGTCCCCGGCGAGCGGGTCGTTCGCCGGTTGGTCGTCGACCGCCAGGTCCTCGCCGAGGTCGAGGTCGTCGAACGACCCGGCTTCGCCGAGGTCGTCGAACCCGGAGACGTCGTCCATCTCCTCGACGAGCGCGTCCAGGTCGTCGTACTCGTCGAACTCGCCGAGGAGCTCGTCGACGCTCATGTCCTGCGCGACGTCCTCGTCGATCTCCGCGGCCGGGTCGTCGGGGAGCGGGTCAGCCGACGCATCCCCGTCGCCCGTGGACGCGTCCTCCACCGGCTCCGCTTCGTCGTAGCGCGTCGTGACGTCCGTGATGATCCAGTCGTCGACGGCGCCGACGGGTTCGAGGGCCGCCTCGATGGCGCCCGGCGTGACCGCACTCCCGAACACCGCGTCGATGCGACCGCTCGCATCGTCCGACTCGACGACGTCCCGCGGCGGCGTCGTCCCGAGCAGGTCGAACGCGTCCTCGAGCGCATCCACGACGAGTGCCGCGTTGTTCACGCTCTCGTCCTGCACGACCGCAAGCCGGACGTGATACACCGTGTGGTCCGGTTCGTCGAGGTCGTCCAGTCCACGGACCGCGTCGTCGAGGTCGTCGTCGGACGGGTCCGTGATACCGGGGGCGCCCGTCGCAGCCGCCTCCACCGCGCGAAGCCGGTCGATGGTGTCGCTCGGGTCCGTCCGGATCTCGCCGTGTTCGCGCACGTCGTCGAGCATCGACTCGAACTCGTCGACCGCGTCGAACACGTCGTCCATCAGGTCCGCCGACACGTCCATCTGGCCCGCGCGAACCGCATCCAGCAGGTCCTCGATGGCGTGTGCGAGGTCGCTCGCCTCCTCGAACCCCATCGCGCCAGCGTTCCCCTTCAGGGTGTGCGCCATCCGGAAGATGCGGTCCATCGCCTCCTCGTCCCCTGGCTCGCGCTCCAACTCCAGGAGCGCGTTGTTCAGCTCGGTGACGTTCTCTTCTCCTTCCTGCACGAAGTCGCGTACGTACTCATCCATGGGTCGAAGCCTCCTGAGCGAACGCGTCACAAATAGCTCCCGGCACGTCCGACGCCGACCGAACGTGGTCGACGGATCCCGTCGCGATCGCCTTCTCGGGGATGCCGAACACCGGACTGGACGCCTCGTCCTGCGCGATTGTCGTTCCGCCTGCTCGTTTGATCGCTTCGATACCCGCGGCGCCGTCCTTCCCCATCCCCGTCAACGCAACGCCGACGAGTGGGTCGGACACGCGCTCCGCAGCGGTCCGCATCGTCACGTCGATCGCGGGACGGACACCGTGAACGCGCTCGCCCTCGGTCAACCGCAAGCGGAGGTTCCCGGCGACGTTCGACGTGACCTCGAGATGATATCCGCCTTTCGCGACCACGACCTCGCCGTCCTGCACGCGCTGTCCGTCCGAGGCTTCGGACACGTCGAACGGCAGGAACGAGTCCATGCGCGCGGCGAGCCGGTCCGTGAAGCTCGCCGGCATGTGCTGGACGACCAACACCTTCGGGGCGAGCGTCACCGGGAGCGAACGTAGGATGCTCTCGAGTATCTTCGGGCCCCCAGTGGACGCCCCGATGACGACAGTGGGGTGCTCGACGAACGCACGGTCTGGCTCGACCGACGACTCGCCTGCCGCTCCCGACCGGTCGGTCGCCTCCGGCCGACTGGAACGCGTCGAACTCGTCGACCCCGCGGGGGCCGCGGCCCGTCGTTCCGTCGGGGTTATCGAGGACAGGTCCGCGCCGGCGACCGCGTCGACCTTCTCGACGATACGGTCGCCGAGCGATTCGATGTCCCGCGTCACCTCACCGCCGGGTTTCGCGAGGAAGTCGACGGCGCCGCGCGCGAGCGCGTCGAGCGTCGCCTCCGCGCCCTTCTGGGTGTGCGCGGACAGCATCAAGATCGGTGTCGGCTTCGACGCCATGATGCGCGACACGGCCTCGATCCCGTCCATCCCCGGCATCTCCACGTCCATCGTGATGACGTCCGGGTCGTGTTCGTGCACCATCTCGATGGCTTCCTGGCCGTCGCTGGCGCTCAGCACACGGTACCCGTGGTCCGCGACCACGTTCCCGATGACAGTGCGCATGAACTGCGAGTCGTCGACGACCAGCACGCTCGTCATGCAGGCACGACGTCCTTCAGCGCCTTCCTGACGCTGGGTTCCTCGAACGGCTTCGTCACGTAGCCGTCCGCGCCGGCCTTGACCGCGAGCTTCATCTTCTCGCGCTGACCGACGGACGTGCACATGATGACCCGCGAGTTCGGGTCGAGTTTCTTGATGGCGGCTGTCGCCTTGATGCCGTTACACTTCGGCATCACGATGTCCATCATGACGATGTCCGGTTCCTGTTCCTTGTACAATTTCACCGCTTCGGCCCCGTTGGACGCCTCTCCGAGTATCTCGTAATCGTCCTCCAGAATCTGTCTGAGGAGATTCCGCATAAAATGAGAGTCGTCCACGATGAGCACCCCTGTCGACATTCGGTTAATACACCAAGCATCGTTAGACGAAGCAAAAACATAAATGCTATTGCCCGGTTATCATTCGCGATAATACGTGTTATGGAGTCGTTACTCGCCGGTAGCGGCGTTTCAAGGGGTTCCTACCGATGCTGTCGCGACGTGACTATGACACGTTCTCCCGCGGCTCACTGCGTCGGGCCGGACGCTTCGATGACACCTTCGACGTCGACGAGGCCGACCGGCTCGGTTCGCTGGCCGTTCTCGACGCGGTGGAGGAGGCCGGCGACGAGCGGATGGTCCGCCGCGTCGTCGGTCGCGTCCTCGCTCGGCGTCACGTACTTGAGCGGGAACAGCTCGACGCCGTCGACGGTATCCACGCGGATGCCGGCCGATTGCCGGTCCTGTGGCATGTCGAAGACGATGATGCGCTGGTCGTTCTCGGGTGGTTCGTCGACGCGCGTCGGGAAGTGACTGCGCGCGTCGATGACCGCGGTTATCTCACCGCGGAGGTCCATGATGCCGTCGATGGCGTTCGCGGCTCGCGGGACGCGCGTCAACTCGCCGACCTTGACGATGTTCTTCACGGCGTCGACGTCCATCGCGAGGCGGCGGTCGCCGACGCGGAACACGACGAACTGCTCGACTTCGTCGGGCTCCCCGTCGCCGCCGGCGCGCTCCGTCTCCGGGTCTCTGGTCTCCTCGTCGGACGGCGAGGAGACCTCGACGTCCTGTAGTTCGTCGGGGAGGTCCGCGGACATTCTCGTGTTCGCTAATCCGTATGCACGGATAAAAATCTGCCCCCCGAGCAGGACGTTCGGTGGCGTTGCGAGTGACGGGGATCACCACGCGAAGGCGGCGGTGATGACGTACGCGAACGCGAGCACGACCATGGCGTGGACGGTCACCGCGGGCGATTCGACGCGGCCGTATCGGTGTGCACCCACGACGAGGAGGACGGTGGTTGGCGCGGCGAGTGCGAGGAGTGCGAGGGGCGCGAGCCCGGTGGCGACGAGCGTGGTGATGCCACCGAGGCCGATGATCGCGGTGAACGTGTAAAGTCCTCTGAGCGTGCGCACGCGGAGGATGACTGCGAGCGTGCGCTTCCCGACCTCGGCGTCGGCGCGTCGGTCGGGCCACTGGGTCGCGAGGAGGTTCGCGAAGACGATGGCCGTGAACGGGAGGAAGGTGAGGACGTCGACGACGTCGGGTGTGGTGCCGGTGACGGCGACGCCGTACAGGGGAAGTGCGAGGCCGCCGAGGAGGGCGTTCGTGAGTTCGCCGAGACCGCGCCAGGCGAGACGCGGGCCGAGCGAGTACGCGACGCCGGCGACGAGGATGACCGAGAGGAGTGCGATGGCGGTCGCTGGAAGCCCGGCGACGGCGCTCGCGAGGACGGCGACGGTCGCGAGTGCGCTCGCGCCGACGAGCGCGCGCCACGCGAACGCTCGCTCCAGCCCGGTGGCGTGGAGGACGCCGCTGCCGCCGGAGTACGGCGTGGGAGTGGTGAGTGCGTCGGTCTCGTAGTCGGCGTACTCGTTCGCGTAGTGCACGGCGACCGCGACCGCGAGGAGTGCGCCGACCCCGACGAGGACGTTCGCGTGCTCGCCGCCGCGGGCGACAGCGACGAGCACGCCGAGCGCGTACACGACGCAGATGAGCGCGAGCTGGTCGGGGCGTGCCATTCCGGCGAGCGCGACGGCGTACCGACGCCGGCGACTTCGACGCTCTGTCACGGTCGTCGGTTGGAGCGAGACGACCGTATGCGTGTCGGCGGGCCGTGGAACGCTACGCCGGGGTGTGGGTCGTGGTGGACTGACCGGGCGCTCGCCGAACCAGTCGGAAGTTTCAACAGTGATAATCGAGAACGGGTGTGACATGAGTTCGAGTGGGCGGACCGACGACGTCGCCACCAGCGTCCTGACGGCCCTCGGCAACAAGTACAGCGCCGAGATCCTCTGCGCGGCGCGCACGCCGACGTCCGTCCAGGACCTCAGCGACGAACTGGGGGTCCCCATCGCGACGTGCTATCGCCGCATCGAGGAGCTGGAGTCCGTGGGACTCCTCCAGTGCGAGGGCCGACAGCTCTCGGACGAGGGCCGGCGGACGAACGTCTACCGGCGCACGCTCGACGAGTTCGCCATCGAGTTCACGGGCGACGGACCGACCCTGTCCACCGAGGACCGGTCGGCCGCGAAGAACCAGATACAGGAACAGATGGAGTGACCGCCGGTCAGCCTCGCCGGACTGACTGGTACCCAGCGTCGCGTTGTTCACCGTCGGCTGGCGTCGCGCTCCTTCCGCGAACCTGCTCGCGTCGTCGATTCCGGCGAGGACGAACGTCCGACGAGCGACGCGTTCGCGTCGGATGAGCACGTTCAAGTGCACGCGAGGGAATCCTGGGGTATGATGGAGCGAATATCGTCGGCGTCCGCGGAGCGTCTCGAGGACGCCCGCCGGACGCTGTACGTGGGCCGGGACCGACCGCTACGCATCTCCGCCGGGCACCGCATCCAGCACCACGACGGGAAGTGCTCGCGGCCGCACGGCCACAACTACGAGATCGCGGTCGCGATCACGGGCGACGTCACCGAGGAGGGCTGGGTCGTCGACAAGGGCGTGGTGACCGACGTCGTCGACGAGTGGGACCACCGGTTCCTCCTCGAAGCCGACGACCCGCTCGTCGACGCGTTCGAGGACGCGGGCGACGGCGACGCGGTCGTCACGCTGGAACGCCCGCCGACGGCGGAGGTCATGAGCGTCGTCCTGGAGACGAAGCTACTGGAGGCGCTCCCCGAGTCGGTCGCGGACGTCCGCGTGCAGGTCGCGGAGACGAGCGAGCTCACGGGCGGCAGCCCGCTGTAGGGATGCCCGTCACGGACCGCATCGACGACGCCGACGTCGTGGGAGACAGCGGCGACGACGCGACCGCCCCCGAGGGCGACGCGCTCCCGGTGAACGAGCTGTTCGAGTCCCTCCAGGGCGAGGGCACGCTCGCCGGGACGCCGTCCGTCTTCGTTCGGACGAGCGGCTGCAACCTCCGGTGCTGGTACTGCGACTCCTACCATACGTCGTGGGAGCCGACGCACGCCTGGATGGCGCTCGAGGACGTCCTCGCGGAGGTCGAATCCTTCGACGCGAACCACGTCGTGCTCACCGGCGGCGAGCCGCTCGTGCACGACGCGAGCGAACGGCTCCTCGAGCGGCTCGCCGACCGCGGCTATCACACGACCGTGGAGACGAACGGGACCATCGCGCCCGACGCCCCGATGGACCTCGCCTCGATCTCGCCGAAGCTCGCGAACAGCGTGCCGACGGCAAAGCGCGACCCGAAGGGCGACGGCGAGTGGGCCGAGCGCCACGACGACCGTCGCGTCGACCTCGACGCGCTGTGCGCGCTCGTGGAATCGTACGACAGCCAGCTGAAGTTCGTCGTCTCCGAGGCCGAGGACGTCGCCGAGGTGAACGCGCTCGTCGAACGCGTCCGCGACGCGACGACCGCAACCGTCAGCGACGCGGACGTCCTCCTCATGCCCGAGGGCGCGACCCGCGACCGACTCGCCGAGACCCGCGAGCGCGTCGCCGACCTCGCGCTCGAGCACGGCTACCGGTACACGCCACGCCTGCACGTCGACCTCTGGAACGACGCCCCCGAAACGTGACTCCCTTCGACTACCCCATGACCGACGACACGACCGCATCGACCGACGACACGACCGCATCGACCGACGACACGACCGCATCGACCGACGACCACGACGCCGACATCGACGCTGGCGACGGCGAGCGTGCCGAACGGCGCGCGGTCGTGCTAGCCTCGGGCGGGATGGATTCGGCGACGGCGGCGTACGTCGCCGCCGACCGCGGGTACGAGCTCTACCTCCTGCACACGTCGTACGGGCAGAACACCGCGGACCGCGAGTACGAGTGCGCTCGCGCGCTCGCCGACGCGACCGACGCGGCGGACTTCCTGCACGTCGAGACCGGGCACCTCGCGGCGATCGGTGCCTCCAGTCTGACCGACGACGGGATGACGGTCGCCGACGCCGACCTCGACGACGACGAGATCCCGGACTCGTACGTCCCGTTCCGGAACGCGAACCTGCTCGCGATGGCGACGAGTTACGCCGAGGCGAACGATTGCGAGGCGGTGTTCATCGGCGCGCACAGCGAGGACTTCTCGGGGTACCCCGACTGTCGCCCGGCGTTCTTCGAGGCGTTCCAGGGCGTCGTCGACGCGGGGACGAAGGACGAGACGGCTATCGAGATCCGCGCGCCGTTCGTCGAGTGGTCGAAGACCGACATCGCCGAGCGCGGCCTCGAACTCGGCGTCCCCTACGAGCACACGTGGAGTTGCTACCGCGAGAACGAACCCGCGTGCGGGACGTGTGACGCGTGCGCGTTCCGCCTTCAGGCGTTCCAGCGACTCGGCGAACGCGACCCTATCGCGTACGCCGAACGCCCGGACTACGTCGACGACGCCTGAGTCGAGAGGGCGTGCACTCGACGGGGTTGAGCGCACTCGACGACCCGTCGTTCACTTGCATCGGGGGTGTGGGGCTCGGTTCCCTCACCGACGCGTCCATGCCTGCTGGAACCCTGGTCACTCGCTCGGGCTAGCGGCGGACTCGTCCTCGCTCGGACCGACGTCGCGTTCGCGCGCCAGGACGGTGACGGCGATGCCGGCGAGCGCCACTGCGCCACCGACCACGGTGAGCCAGCCCGGGACCTCCGCGAAGATGACGAGCGCGAGGAGCGCGCTCCCGACGGCCTCCCCGAGGAGCGAGACGGAGACGACCGCGGACTCGACGCGTTCGAGCAACCAGTTGATGACGGTGTGGCCGAAGAACCCCGGACCGACGGCCATCGCGGCGAACAGCACCCACTCGACGGCCGGATACCCCAGGAGGTCGTGGCCCTGCACGAGCGCGGTCACGAGGAGAGCGACCGTACACGCACCGTAGACGACGGTCGTGTACGGGAACACGCGAACGCGCTGGCGGAGCGACCGCCCGACGAGGACGTACGCCGCGGCCATCCCCGCGGAGACGACGGCGAGCGCGTTCCCGAGGAGCGGGTCGGAGACGGTCGAGGAGCCCGAGGCGTCCAGCCCGATGAGTGCCGCGCCGACGACCGCGACGACGATCCCCAGCACCATCCGGGGCGTGATGCGGTCAGAGAGGACGAGCCAGGCACCGATGGCGACGAACACGGGCTGGGTCTGGACGAGCGTCGCGCTCGCAGCGATCGTGGTGAGGTCGATGCTGACGAACCAGAGCGCGAAGTGCGCGGCGAGCGCGACGCCCGCGACCACCGCGATCGCGAGGTCGCGGCGCGATATGTCGCGGAAGTCACCGGGGTTCCGTCGGACGGCGAGTGGCGCGACGAGCGCCGTCATGAACAGGACGCGGTAGAACGCGATGACCGTGCTCGGCGCGTCCTCGACGGCTCTGACGAGCGGGGCGCTCGTCGACACCGCGACTATCGCGACGGCGAGGCCGACGACCGGTCGTTCCACGACCGCGCGCCGCACCCGATTGAACACACCATCACGGTACGCGGACGCCCTCAAACCCGTTCCGGTACCGGCCCAAGCGGCCGCGTCGCTACTCGGCGTCGCCGGGCGTGTCGAAGTCGTGGAAGTGCTCGCCCTCCTCCTTGCTGAGGATGTCGAGTGCCGCAGCGCCGCCGTCGCCGGCGGAGATGACGGCCTGCCATTCCTGGTCGCGGACCATCGCGCCGGTCGCGTAGCAGTCCGCGATGGACGTCTCCATCGAGAGCGTCACGCTGACGGTACCGTCGTCGTCGAACTCGCACCCCATCGATTCGGCGAGGTCGCGGTCCGCGCCGGTCGCGAGCACGACGTAGTCGCCCTCGTAGCGACCGTCGACGTCCTCGGTGGTGTGGACGACGAACCCGTCCTCCGTCGAGTCGACGGACGTCACCGCTTCCCCCTGGTGCCGTTCGACGCCGTACGAGTCCGCCTGCTCGCGTGCTACGTCCGCGAACCGACTGCCGTCCATTGACTCGATGCCGAGGTAGTTGAACAGGTGGGCCTTGTGCAGCCACGTCTCGTCCGTGTCGAACACCTTCGTCTCCTGCCCGTTCTTCGCGGTGAACAGCGCCGCGCTCAGGCCGGCCGGGCCGCCCCCGACGACGAGTACTCGTGCCATGCTACCATACATCGTGCTCCGGTGGAAAAAACGTATCCGTCCCGGAACGACCAGTAGCCCGTCGCGCTACTCGAGGATGCGCTTCGTTCGCTTGTGGCGGTCCCGGAACATCCCCTCGAACCCGACCTTCGCGAACGGTCCCGCCAGGTCACCGAGTCCGCCGAGGGGCAGACGATAGTCGACGCGGTCCCGGACGATGGTGTCCTCGCCGTCGGCGTAGAACATGTGCGTGTGCCGCCACTCGCGGAACGGCCCGTCCCGCATCTCGTCGACGAAGTACGCCGACCCGTCGCTCGCATCGCGTTCGACGATGACGGACGTCCAGGACTGCGCTGGCGTCACCCCGAACGGCCGCATCCGCATCTCGATCTCCGCGCCCGTCTCCAGGACGTCCGGGTCGAGTTCCCCATCCGGCCCGCGGACCGCGAGCAACTCCAGTTCCATGAACGCCGGCGTCAACGCCTCCAGTCCCGACGCGTTCGAGTGGAACTCCCAGACCGCGTCGAACGGCGCACGAACCCGGACCTCCCGCGTGAACGTCGGCATACTCCAGAATTGACACCCGACGGGCATAACGCCGCTGGTCGGGGAACCCCTCCCGCCACGCCTCGCGCGAACCAACGAACGCCATCGCCACCCGGATACCCCACCGCACGCACCGCCCCCGACCGCATCCGACGGTCGACCCGCGTCGCTACTTCAATCGCTCCTGGAGGAACGAGGGATGTGCCGCAGTCACGCCATCTATCTCGAGTATCTCGTCCTCGATGACGGCACCGAGCGCGTTCCCGTCCGTCGCACGCACCTCCGCCATCAACATGTGGTCGCCACTCGACGTGTACAGGGACTCGACCTCGTCCAGGTTCTTCAACGCGCGCGTCCCCTCCACGTACTTCTCGCTCGCCACGTCGATGCCCACGAGCGCGATCGACTGACTCGCGAGCTTCTTCGGGTCCACGTCCGCGGAGTACCCGACGATGACGCCCTCGGACTCGAGTTCCTTGATGTACTTCCGGACTGTCGGCTTCGAAACCCCCGCCTTCTCCGCGATCTCCGCGTGAGAGGCCTGTGCGTCCTCCTCGAGGATAGAGAGGATGCGGTCGGCCGTCGACTGCGTGCTCATATATGTAGAAGAAATTTGCGTCGGTGCGAAAGAAGCTTTCGGACGACCGAACTCCCCCTCGCAACTCGAGAACCGCGGCATGCGAGCGCAGGTGGTGGTCGCCCGAGCGCGAACCGACGACCCGGTCGGCCTACTTGTGGCGGTCGAGCAGGTCGTAGCTCCGCTCCCACTCGTAGTCGTCGTCGAAGTACCGCTCCGCGAGCGGCTCCGTCGGCATCTCGCCGATGTCCTGCTTCTGCTGCTGGTAGGACACCGACTCGTCGTCGACGTAGTACCGGCCCGTGAGGACCTCGCCCTCGTAGAGGGCCTCCTCGGTCTTCGTCATCATCTCCTGGGCCTCGCGGCGCGAGCTCGTGTCGAAGTCGTAGTCGTCGGACTCCTGCACGTCGATGTACGGCACGTACTGACGCGCGTCCTTGTTCCAGGTCGGACACTGCGTGAGGAAGTCGATGTGCGCGAACCCGTCGTGCTCGATGGCCTCCTTGATGATCTCCTTCGCCTGGTTCGGGTTCACCGCCGCGGTCCGCGCGACGTACGTCGCCCCGCTCGTGAGCGCGAGCGACAGCGGCCGGATCGGCGTCTTCGTGTTCCCGTGAGGCTGGGTCTTGGACTTGTGGCCCTTCGGCGACGTGGGACTCGTCTGGCCCTTCGTCAGCCCGAAGATCTCGTTGTTGAACACGATGTACGTCATGTCGTGGTTCTCGCGCGCGGTGTGCATCGTGTGATTCCCACCGATGCCGTACCCGTCGCCGTCACCGCCCGCGGCGATGACCTCGACGCCGGGGTTCGCGAGCTTCGCCGCACGCGCCACGGGCAACGACCGCCCGTGGATCGTGTGGAACCCGTACGTGTCCAGGTAGCTGTTCAGCTTCCCCGAGCACCCGATGCCCGTGACCGTCAGGACCTCCTCGGGCGTCTTCCCGACCTCCGGGAGCGCCTGCTTCAGTGCCTTCAGGACACCGAAGTCACCGCACCCCGGGCACCACGTCGGCTGGGGTTCGAGACCGGGCGTGAACTCGTCCCGGTCGATCTCTCGCTCGTCGTCGACTGCGTTGAATGCACTCATGGGTTAGTCACCTGCTGCAGGTTCGATGCGGACCTGCGCCTGCAGGTCCGACGTGTCGCCACCGTTGACGTTCGCTTCGAACCCCTCGACGACCTCCGCGGGCTCGAAGGGGTTCCCGTTGTACTTCAGGAGGCTCGTCAGCTTGTCGCCGAACCGACCGAGCTCCTTCTGCGTGAGACCGCGGAACTGCGCGGTCGCGTTCATCTCCACGACCATCGCCTCGTCCACGCTCTCCAGCCACTCCGTGACCTCCGCGACGGGATACGGCATCATGTCCGAGACCGACAGCGCCTTCACCGAGTGCCCGTTCTCGTTGAGGCGGTCGACGGCCTCCTTGACCGCACCCTGACTCGACCCCCAGGTGAGGATGCCGTACTCGGCTTCCTCGGGACCGAAGTACGTCTGCTGGGAGTCCTCGTCGAGCTCCGCGCGGATGGCCTCTTTCTTGCGCTTCCGGCGGTCCATCTGCGCGACGCGGTTGTCCGGGTCCTCGCTGATGTGCCCCATCGGGTTGTGCTCGTTCCCGCTGGCGAGGAAGCGGCCGGCCTGCTGGCCGGGGAGCGACCGTGGACTCACGCCCTCGGGCACGCCCTCGAAGTTCTCCTCGGGGTCGTGCTGGAATCGCTTGAACTTCCCGGAGTCGTCGTGTGCGGCCTCAAGGAGTTCCTCCTCGGTGAGCGTCGACCCGAGGTCGGGCGCGGGCTCACGGTTGAAGAACTCGACGTCGACGTTCGTGTTCTCGCCGCCGAGCTTCTGGTCGTAGACGAGGATCGCGGGGATCTGGTAGTCCCACGCGATCTCGAACGCCTTCCGCGTCTGTTCGTAGGCCTCGCGGATGTTCCCGGGCGCGAACACGACACGCTGGGAGTCGCCCTGGCTCGTGTAGAGGACGTGCTCGAGGTCGGCTTGCTCGGGCTTCGTCGGCATCCCCGTGGAGGGACCGGCGCGCATCGCTTCGACGAGCACGAGCGGCGTCTCCGTCTGCTCGGCGAGGCCGAGCGGTTCGCTCATGAGCGCGAATCCACCGCCGGACGAACCGGACATCGCTTTCGCACCGTTGTGGCTGGCGCCCACCGCGAGCGCGGCTGCGGCGATCTCGTCCTCGACCTGCTCGGAGATGCCGCCCATCTCCGGGAGGTTCTGGCTCATGATGGTGAAGACGTCCGTCCACGGCGTCATCGGGTAGCCGGCGATGAACCGGCAGCCGGCGTCGATGGCGCCGTACGCGATGGCGTTCGACCCCGAGAGGAGCGCTTGCTCGCTCTCGTACTCGCCGGTGGGCGCACGGAGGTCGTGCGTCATCTCCGTGTTCTCCTTGACGTCCTCGTAGGTGTCCTCGAGGATGGTGACGTTCGCGTCGAGGATGTCGCCGGACATGGCCTCGGTCATGATCTCCTTGATGTGCTGGAGGTCCATGTCGAGGAGCGCGGCGGTCGCGGCGACGCCGGCGGTGTTCCGCATGACCTCGCGCCCGTGTTCCTTCGCGATCTCGCGGAGGTCCATCGGGTAGAGGTGCCAGTCGTTCTCCTCGGCTCGTTCCTCGAGGTCGAGTTCGGCGACGTCGTCCTCGTCGAGGAGGCCGGTGTCGTAGACGATGACCCCGCCCTCGTTGAGGTCGTCGAGGTTCTCGCTGAGTGGCTTGAGCTCCTCGTTCCCGTAGTACGCGTTCTCCTTCGGGTTCCGCGCGAAGGAGTCCCCGAGTGCGAGGAGGAAGTTGTATCCGTCGCCGCGGGACCGTACGTCGTCGTTGGACGCGCGGATCTCGACGTACGTGTGGCCGCCGCGGATTCGAGAGGGATAGTGACGATGCGTGAAGATGTTCAGCCCCGAGCGCATCAGGGCCTTCGCGAAGTTCTGGCTGGTCGAGTCGATCCCGTCACCGGAACCGCCCGAGACGCGCCAGATGAGGTCGTCGTCAGTCATTGTTGGTAGTCACGGCCCATGCTGGACCTAGGTACTTGAAGATTCAAGAGAAACCGACTAAAGCCTTTGCTATCCATTAGCACACAATAATTGTGAAGAACCGGGAAACGGTTTCCGGGTTTCCGGGGACGGCGCCGACCCGCACTATTTCAAACGAACGTTCATCCGGGACGTGGCTACCTCTCGAAGAACCGACGAGAAGGACCTCTCCTACTCGTTGCGCGGACTGCTCGGATGGTAGTCGGTATCGTACTCGCCGACGTCGCCGTCGACGCGGTCCGGGTTGATGCGCCCCGAGAGCAGCATGAAGTCGACGAGCGTCAGCGCGAGCATGGACTCGACGACCGGTACGCCACGGGGCGGCAGGACGGGGTCGTGACGGCCGATGACCTGCTCGGTCTTCGCCTCGCCGGTCTCCCAGTCCACCGTCTCCTGCTCCTTCGGGATCGACGTCGGCGCGTGCAGCGTCACCTCGCCGTAGATGGGTTCGCCCGACGAGATACCGCCCTGGATGCCGCCGTGGTCGTTCTCCTTCGGGACGGGGTTGCCGTCGTCGTCGAACGCCCAGTCGTCGTTGCGTTCCTTGCCCGTCCACGTCGTCGCCTCGGTGCCGAGGCCGAACTCGAACGCGGTCGTCGCCGGCACGCTCATCATCGCCTGCCCCAACCTGGCCGACAGCGAGTCGAACCGTGGCGCGCCCAGCCCGACGGGCACGCCCTCCACGCGGAACTCGATGCTCCCACCGATGGAGTCGCCCTGCTCCTGGTACTCGTCGATGCGTTCGCGCATCCGCTCGGCCGTCTCGGGGTGCGCACACCGGACGGGGTTGTCCTCGCTGTGTTCGAGCATGTCCGCGAACGACACCTCGGGCGCCTCGATGTCGTCGATCTGGTTCACGTGCGCCTTCAGTTCGACGCCCTCGCGAGCGAGGAGCTTCTTCGCGATAGCGCCCGCCGCCACCCAGTTCACGGTCTCCCGGGCCGACGACCGCCCACCGCCGCCCCAGTTCCGCGTCCCGAACTTCGCCGAGTACGTGAAGTCCCCATGCGAGGGGCGGGGTGCCGTGATGAACGGCTCGTACTTCCCGCTTCTCGCGTCTTTGTTCTCGATGACCATCCCGATGGGCGTTCCGGTCGTGTACCCGTCCTGGATACCGGACTTGATCGAGACCGCGTCCGGCTCGCCGCGACTCGTCGTGATCTTCGACTGCCCCGGCTTCCGCCGGTCGAGGTCGCGCTGGATGTCCTCCTCCGAGAGCTCCAGGCCCGCAGGGCACCCAGAGACCGTCACGCCCATCGCCTCACCGTGGCTCTCGCCGAACGTCGTCACCTGGAAGAGCCGCCCGAACCGGTTCCCGTTCATGCACGCTCCTACGCGCCCTACCCTTTCAACCCTATCCTACCCGCAAGTCCGGCCCGCGTCCGCGATCCCAGACCACCCTCCACGGGCGGCGGGGGTTCATCAGTGATGCCGCAGCAAGCACCGGCGTCCGCTGATCGACGCCGCCGGCAGGCCTGGGCTGGAGCGTGACGATCCCGTCGGCGAGCAGCCACGACCGTCACCTGTCGGGCCGACGTGCGCGCTGCCGAGTCACAGCGCGCCAGCCACGTCGTCGAGTCGTCCTGCCGCGAACGGGACGAGCATCTCGTCGGGGTGGAGCCCGCCGTGCATCCCGACGAATCGGAGGCTCGTCGCCGCCGCGCCCACGGCGAAGTAGACGCCGAGGTCGGGGTGGCAGACGACGAGATCGCCGACGCGACGCTCGGTCTCGGGCGCAACCGGCCCGTCGCCGTAGAGCCCTCGCGCGAGTGCGTCCTCGCCGTCGAACACGAACGCCTCGACCTCGTCCTCGAGGACGCGTCGGACGTCCGCCGTCGCGTCGTCGCGGACGTGGAGTTCGACGCTCCGCGGCCCGCCGGAGAGGTACACCGGCGACCCGTCGTCGAAGCGTTCGAGACCGTCCACGACCGTCGGGTACTCGGTGAGGTCCACGTTCCGGTCCGGCTCGGTGTCGATCTGGCCGTGGTCCGCGCAGAACGCGACGAGCACGTCCTCGTCGGCGCCGACCGCATCCTCCGCGGCGGCGACCGCGTCCGCGACCGCGTTCCACGTCTCGTCGACGACGCCCGCGTACGCATCGGAGTCGTTCCCGTCGTGGTGCCCGCTCGCGTCCACCTGCGGGAGGTAGGCGTAGACGTACGCCGGGTCGGTCGCGTCCGTCATCGCGTCCGCGACCGTCGCCGGGAGCGTCGCGAGGTCCTCGCCGTCGTACTGCGAGGCGGTCGCGCCCGAGTACGGCGACGGGAACGGTGCGATGGTGCGACAGTCGACGCCGCGAGCTTCGAGTTCGGGGTAGATGGGGTCGACCGCGAACGCGTCCTCGGCGTCGTACCCGGAGACGTCGCTCCCACCGGTGCCGTCGAACCCGAGCCCGAGGAAGGAGGCGTCGAGGGCGGGGTCGTAGACGTCCCAGCCGAGGACCCCGTGCTCCGCGGGGTACGCGCCCGTGTTCAACGTCGTGATGGCGGCGGCGGTCTCGCTCGGGAACACCGACGTCAGTGGCGTCACCGTCGTCGACGATTCGATTGCGCTCACGACGGGGTGATGGCGGTGGTCGTGCCACTGCGCGAGCCCGAAGCCGTCGACGAGGAAGAGGAGGACGTGGTCGACGTCGCGGTCGTCGCTGACCGTAACGCCGTCGACGCCGTCGTAGACGTCTTCGGGGAGCCGGCGCCTCCCGGTGGGTTCACCGAGCGCGCTCGTGAGGGTGCCGGGGACGTTCCCGAAGCAGTAGTCCACGTACGCCGGGTAGAGCCGCGGCCCCTCCTCGTTGCGCTCGCGGAGGTCGGCCGCGACGTCGTCGCGGAGCATGTCGATGACGACGTGCGGTCAGCCCAAGAGTCCTGTGACGGTGCGGGTCGTGGTACCGTGACGGTCGCCCAGCGGTGCGTGACGGACGCCCGGTAGTCAGTCCATCGGGTGGGCGTGCGCGCCGAGGTCGGCGAGCGCGTCGAAGAACCCGGGGAAGGAGACGTCGACGTGCTCGCAGCCCTGGATGGTGGTGTCGCCGTCGGCGACGAGTGCGGCGACGGCGAGGGACATGACGATACGGTGGTCGGCGCGGCCGTCGACGGTCGCGCCCTCGAGCGTCGTCTCGCTCCCGTGCACGGTGAGCGCGTCCCGTTCCTCGGTGACGCTCGCACCCATCTTCGCGAGTTCCTCCGCCATCGCGGTCACGCGGTCGGTCTCCTTGTAGCGGACGTGCTCCGCGTTCTCGATGCGCGTGTCGCCGTCCGCGACCGCGCCGAGTGCGGCGATGGTCGGGAGGAGGTCGGGCGTGTCGCCGACGTCGACGGTGACGCCCGAGAGCGCGGCTCGTTCGACGGTCACGGCCCCGGCGTCGCGGTCCCAGTCCACGGGTGCGCCCATCCGCTCGACGACGTCGAGGATGGCGGCGTCGCCCTGCGCGCTCGGGACCGCGCCATCGACGACGACCTCGGGGTCGCCGGCGACGGCGCCGGCGGCGAGGAGGTACGACATCGACGAGAAGTCACCGGGGACGCGGTACTCGCCGCCGGCCGCGGCGTAGGACTGCCGGCCGTCGACGCGGTAGCCCGCGACGGCCTCGGCGGTCTCGCCAGCGGTCGGTTCCGCCGCGACCCCGAACGCGTCGAGGACGTCGAGCGTGATGTCGACGTACGGCGCGGACTTCAGGTCAGTCTCCAGGGCGACGTCGACGCCGTCGTCGGTGAGTGCACCCGCCATCAGGAGCGCGGTGACGAACTGCGAGGAGACGTCGCCGGGGATGCTCGCGGTCCCACCCGTCATGGGGCCGTCGACGACGAGCGGCGCTTGCCCGTTCGAGCGCGTACTCCGAGCCCCCGCGCCGAGTTGCGTGAGTGCGTCCAGGAGCGGGCCCTGGGGTCGCGAGCGGAGCGACGAGTCGCCCGTGAGGACGGTCGTGCCGTCGACGAGTCCCGCGACCGCGGTGACGAGTCGCATCGTGGTGCCGCTGTTCGCGCAGTCGACGACGTCGTCTGGCGTCACGGGCTCGCCCGCGAACCCGTCGACGCGAGCCGCGCTACCGTCGTCAGCGAAAGCGACGGTCCCGCCGAACGCCTCGACAGCGCGGGCCGTCGCTCGCGTGTCGGCGCTCACGAGCGGGTCGCGGACCGTGGCACCGTCGCCGAGGCCGGCGGCGAGGATGGCGCGATGCGTGTAGCTCTTCGATGGCGGGGCGCGTGCAGTCCCCGAGACCGACGAGGGAGAGACGTGTGCGTCCATGCCCGAGCCGTGGACCGCCGCGGGGTTATGGGTACCGACGGCGACAACGTCCGCCAGCGCCGCCCGGCACGGAGCCAGCACGCGGTATCGGGTTCCGTCGGCGAGCGAACCAAGTTCGTCGGGCGCCATCGTCCTCGTATGCCAGTGGAATCGCCGGACCCGCGGAGCGTGGACGTCCTCGTCGTGCACGCCGACGACGTGGTTGCGGCACTCGCGGCGACCGCGCAAGGACGGGAGACCGTCCTCAGGGTGACGCCGCCGTTCCGTCGACGCCAACGCGCCCGCATCCACGTGCCTGGAGAGATGGGAGTCCAGCAGGCCGCACCGCCGGAGAGCAACCCGGCTGGGAATGACGAACGGGCCGAAGACGTCGACGCGGATCCGCTCCTCGTTCCCGCGGAGGCGTTCGTCGACGAGAACGCCCAGTCGTTCCCACGAGCACCGGACACGGAACCGAAACCCGCAGAATCACCGGAGTACGACGTCGACGAGCACTTCGAGCGTCACGAGGACGCGGTCGCCGACTGGCGGGAGCGAGTGCCCGAGCACTTCCGCGAACGAACGCACGTCGCCGGTCCGAGCGACGAGCGCTGCGAGTTCGAGGTGCGGTACCTCGGTGCCCGAAAGGGGTAGACGTAAGCCCGACCGTTCCGAGGGTACGCCCATGGACCCGGACTTCGCAGCGCTCGATGCGTACCTCGACGAGCACGACCTCGACGGGTACGCGTTCGCCGACGACGAGTCGAACTCCGACCTCTACTACACGACCGGTTTCGGCGCCCCGGACCCGTTCGTCGGCGTCTACACGCCCGACGAGACCGCCATCCTCGTGTCGTCGCTCGAGTACGGTCGCGCGAAGAAGGAGGCGCGCGCCGACACCGTGAGACGTCGCTCCGAGTACGACCCCCGCGAGAAGCAAGCCGAGTACGGCCAGGACAACGTCCAGCAGAAGGTCGTCTCGGAGTTCCTCGCCGACGTCGGCGTCGAGTCCGTCGCCACACAGCATGGGTTCCCGGCAGGGCTCGCCGACGGCCTCCGCGAGGAAGGCGTCGCGGTCGACCCCGAGTCGACCGGGAACGGCGTCGTCACGGACGTCCGTGCGGTGAAGACCGACGAAGAACTCGAGTACGTACGCGAAGCCCAGAAGGCCAACGAGAACGCGATGGCCGCAGCGGAGGCGCTCATCCGCGATGCGACCGTCGAGGACGGCGTCCTCCACTACGACGGCGACGTGTTGACGAGCGAGCGCGTCACCGAGGAGATCGAGGTGGCGCTCATCCGCGAGGGCTGTGCACTCGACGAGACCATCGTCGCGTGCGGCGCGGACGCCGCCGACCCCCACGACCGCGGGAGCGGCCCGCTCGAAGCCGGTGAGACCATCATCATCGACATCTTCCCGCGGAGCAAAGCGTCGAAGTACCACGCGGACATGACGCGGACGTTCGTGAAGGGCGAGGCGACCGACACCCAGCGCGACTGGCACGCGGTCACCGACGAGGCGCGCAAGGCGGCGCTGGACGCGGTCGAAGCCGGTGCGACCGGCGAAGCGGTGAACCAGGCGGTCGTCGACGTCTACCAGGACGCCGGTCACCCGACCGTCTTCACCGACCCCGACACCGAGACCGGATTCATTCACTCGACCGGGCACGGCGTCGGCCTCGACGTCCACGAAGCCCCCTCGATATCGCTGAACGGCGAGGAACTCGAAGCCGGGCACGTCATCACCATCGAACCCGGGCTCTACGACCCCGCCGTCGGCGGCGTCCGCATCGAGGACATCGTCGTCGTCACCGACGACGGCTACGAGAACCTCACCGACTACCCGATCGAGCTCGAGGTCGAGTAGGTCCCTGACGTCGGCGAGTGGCGGTATCGAACGGCTTTTCTCCCGCGGTCGGCTACTCGCGTCCAGATGCGAGTACTCGTCGTCGGCGCCGGGACGATGGGTCGCTGGTTCGGGGACCTCGTGGACGCACGCGTCGCGTTCGCGGACGCCGACCCCGCCGCGGCCGACCGCGCAGCCGAAGCCGTCGACGACGCCGAAACGACACCGTTAGACCCGGAAACCCCGGCCGCTGATGCTGATGCGGACGCGGCCGGACGGCGGTTCGACGTCGTCTGCGTCGCGGTCCCGATGACCGTCGCCGCAGACGTCATCGCTCGCCAGGCGAGTCGCGCGACCAGCGCGGTCGTCGACGTCGCAGGCGAGATGGGCGGGCCAGTGAACGCGATGCGCGAGCACGCGCCCGACCTCGAACGACTGAGCCTCCACCCGCTGTTCGCCCCCGAGAACGCACCCGGAACCATCGCCGCGGTCCACGATCAGCGCGGTCCCGTCACCGACGCACTCCGCGAATCGCTCGCCGCGAACGGGAACGACGTCTTCGACACGACCGTCGACGAGCACGACACGGCGATGGAGTCAGTACAGGCCGCTACGCACGCCGCGATCCTCGCGTGGCAGCTCGCCACCGACGACGTCCGCGAGGAGTTCCACACGCCGCTGTCGCGCGAGCTCGCCGACCTCGCCGCGCACGTCACGAGCCAGGAACCACGCGTCTACGCCGACATCGCCGACCGATACGCTCCCGGACGCCAGGCGCTCGCCGACGCGGCCGCTCGTCTCGCCGACGCCGACCACGACGCCTTCCTCGACGCGTTCGCCGACGCCAGCGAACGCGCCCACGACGACGACACCGACCACCGATGACAGATTCACGGACCACCGACGACGAACGACGGACCACCGACGACGAACGACGGACCACCGACGACAGACTCACGGACCACCGATGACAGATAGGGACGCCATCCGGAACAACGCGAAGTACCTCCAGAACGTCCGCCCGATCGACCCCGAGGAGATCTGCGAGTACGTCGACGGCCATCCCCATCCCGCGGTCGTGAAGCGAATCCTCCACGAGGAAGCGCTCGACCTCGGCCTCGTCCAGCAACCCGACGGCACGTTCGTCCCCGTCAGCGAAGCCCCAGTCGACCACCGCCGCGTGGACGTGGACCGCTTCCCCGTCCGGTACGCGCGAGCGTTCGAGGACGAACTCGTCGCCGCACACGGCCCGGACTGGCATCGCGGCGACAGCGGCGACGCGCTCCGCGAGACCATCCGCCGGATGAAGGACGACTACTACCACCAGCGCGACGTCACGTACGACGAGCAGGCCGCGCTCGCGTACGGTTGCTATCACCTCCCCGACTTCTACGCCGCCATCCAGTACGTGCTCGGAGACCTCACCGAGAAAGACCTGCTCGACCACGACCTCCGCGTGCTCGACGTCGGCGCCGGCGTCGGCGGCCCCGCACTCGGCCTCCACGACTACCTCCCGAACGACGCACTCGTCGACTACCACGCGCTCGAACCGAGCGCGAACGCGGACGTCCTCGAATCGATGCTCGACGAGACCGGCGACAACTTCCACACCACCATCCACCGCGAGCGCGCCGAATACTTCGACCCACGCACCGATGAGGGCCGAGACTGGGACCTCGTCGTGTTCGCGAACGTCCTCAACGAACTCGCCGACCCCGCAACCGTCATGGAGACGTACACGAACGCGGTCGCGGACGACGGCGCACTCCTCGCACTCGCCCCCGCCGACCGGAACACCGCCACCGGCCTCCGAACCGCCGAACGTGCCGTCGTCGAATCGACGAACGCGACCGTCTACTCGCCGACCGTCCGCCTCTGGCCCGGCCACGAACCCAGCGACTGCGGGTGGACGTTCGACGTGAAACCCGACCTCGACGTCCCCGACTTCCAACGGCGCCTCGACGACGCCACCCCCGAGACCGACGCCGACCACGCACCCGGCGAGTTCGTGAACGTCGACGTCCAGTACGCCTACAGCATCCTCCGACGAGACACTACCCGACGGCTCGACGTCACCGCCACCACGAACAAGTACGCCCGCATGGCTGACACCGAGACGCACGTCCCCAACCGCATCAAAGCCATCGCGGTGAAACTCTCCCACGACCTCACCGACCGCGACGACGCCAACCCGCTCTACAAGGTCGGCGACGGCAGCCAGACCATCGACCACTACGCCGTCCTCACGAACGAGACCGCACTCAACGACGGCCTCCGGCGCGCCGACTACGGCGACCTCCTCACGTTCGACGGCGCCCTCGCCCTCTGGAACGACGACGAAGAAGCGTACAACCTCGTCGTCGACGAACACACCACCGTCGACCACGCCCCCGCCCCACTCTGAGACGCTAGCTCACCGGGCACACTGAGACGCTAATTCACCGGCCACAGGGACCGACCGAGGACACCCGCGACCAGCACGCTTAAACACCACACACTCACAGACTGGGACATGACGGACGCCGAACGCTCCATCCTCCTCACGAACGACGACGGCATCGAAAGCCCCGGCCTCCACGCGCTCGCCGACGCCCTCGACGACCACGGCGACGTCACCGTCGTCGCCCCAGCCACCGACCAGAGCGCCGTCGGCCGCAGCATGAGTACGACCGCGGAACTCACCGAACACGAACGCGGGTACGCCGTCGAAGGCACGCCGACGGACTGCGTCGTCGCCGGACTCACCGAGTTCATCGACGACCCAGACCTCGTCGTCGCTGGCTGTAACCGCGGCGCGAACCTCGGCCACTACGTCCTCGGTCGCTCCGGGACCGTCTCCGCCGCCGTCGAAGCCGCCTTCTTCGGCCTGCCAGCGATCGCAGCGAGCCTCTACGTCCCTATCCCCGACGACGTCCAGTTCTCCGACGTCCAACCCGAGAAACGCGACTATCGCGAAGCCGCCCGAGCGACCGCGTACCTCGTCGAACACGCGATCGACTCCGGCGTCTTCGACCACGCCGACTACCTGAACCTGAACGCGCCGATCCCGGAGAACGGCCCCGCGGACATGGAGATCACGCGCCCCTCGCACTCCTACCACATGGACGCCACGCACGAGGACGGCCGAATCGTCCTCCACGACCACGTCTGGGAACGCATGGCCGACGGTGACCTCCCCGACGAACCCGGCACCGACCGGCACGCAATCGTCAACGGGAACGTCAGCGTCAGCCCCCTCACCGCCCCCCACACCACCGAACATCACGAAGCCCTCGACGCCCTCGCGAACACGTACACCGGACGATAACGCTTACCCGACCCACGACACAACACCCGACACATGTCCACCGTCGAAATCGAGTTCTGCCTCCCCTGCGGGTACCTGAACCGCGCCGAAGACGTCCAACACGTCATCCTCGAATCACTCGGCGAAACCATCGACGAGATCACGCTCGTCCCCGGCGACAACGGCGTCTTCACCGTCACCGTCGACCAACAGAAAGTGTTCGACATCGCAGACGACGACTACAACGTCGACCAGATCGTGCGAGACGTCAGGAACAACACCTAGACGCGCCGCCGACGCCGCCCCAACAGGACCCCAACAACCACAATCAGCAACAGCACCACACCAATACCACCCAGCACACGCCTGTACTCACGGTCACTCATCTCGAACCGACCGCTATCAGACGCGCTCTCGTTGACGTACGTGTACTCGCTGACGCGGTTCAATTTCATCGGCTCGAACGGGACACGATTGAAGTGCGCATTTCCAGGACGACCGTAGAACTCCCATTTCGCATGCAATGGACCAGTTTCGTTCAATCCATCCGCATGTATCCAGATTTCTCCCTCGAACTTCTCTCCTTTAGCCACCGGGACGATTAGAGATTCAGTCGTCTTGTTATCGCCTCCGCCAGAATGCAAGTACAGCAGTTTCGCATCGACGTCCGGCGTCCATACTCGGGCGTACGCAGGATAGTGATGCTTCGTATCAGAACGAGCAGTGACGAAGACACGCCCATGCGTTCGGTTGACTTGCTCAAACGCCACATTCGTAACCGTCGGACGTAGATACCGGCCGTTGTGCTTTCTCGGCACCGTGAAATTGTATGTGAAGCTGAAAACCTTCTCATGCGTGTAAAGTGTGATGTTTCTGAGAACATCCCCCGCATAATATTTGTTTAGAAGGTAGACCTGAGACTGTGAGGTTTCGCCTTCAGAAGCACGCCAACCTCGACTAATTAGCCTATTATTATTGAGCTGGACAGCATATGCAGCGTTCGTTTTGTTGTCGGCGAAGTGCTCTGCACTCACACGAAGGGTATGGTTAGATACGTTGACCCGCAATACGTATTCTGTTCCACGAGTCCTAAACGTCCGTTCGATAATACCTTCCGCTGACGGGGTTTGAGCCAGTTCAAGCTCTTGCTCGGGGCTAATTTGTCCACCCGCTACTGATGATGTCGGTACGGCAGCAATCACGAGAAGACCGACAAGTAGGATAGAAGTCTTATTCATTGCAGTCCTCCGTATCGGATTCGCAGCCAATGATTCGGGCTTTGGCTGCTTCGATCAGTTCTTGTTTCGTCGCATGTCCAGTCATTTCGATGGTGATCGTGAAACGTCGGTGTTGATCTGGTTCGGGCCCGTAAACGAGCGTACCGCTGACCGTGGCGTACGTCACTTGGACGTTCGATTCGTCGTCATACGTTTCGACTACCTCGGTGACATTCCTTTCCTTCGTGAGAACCCACTTGCGATGCTTCTCGATGCTCCCGATTCGCATGTCTTCGGCTTTCACCATTCCTCGAGCCTGCACGATCGTCGAGACGTTGGTGAACGCAGTCCACTCTTCTCGTGATTTCTGTACGGTCTTCGAGACCGAGTGCCGAGTCTTTGTCTGGGTGCGTTCCTTCGGAATCTGCACGAGGTACTCCGTGTGATATCTCTTGGGTTCGGAGCGGACCTGGCGAGTGTTCCCGGTCGCAGTATGTCCGTTCGCGAACGCATCTTTCGCCCAGTACCGGTGCTTGACTCTCCGGGTGACCTCTCGCTTGACGGTTACTGTGCGTTCGACCTGCTTCGTCTTCTTGACAGAGATCGTTCGTTCGCGATCGTAGCACCCGATGCGGCGGTGACAGACCTCCTCTTGAATAGTCTTCTCGACGGTCACAGTCACCGGGACTTTCTTGGTCACGTCCCTCTCGACAGTAACTTGATTGGTCGTCCAGTACCGGTACTGGCGTTGCGTCACGTAGGCGTTCGGATTGGAGACGACGCGTCTCGTCTGTCCGGTCGGTCTTCCCTCCGTGACCTTCCGCTTCCACTCCGAGACGACCACCGTCTTCGTCTCCTCGTATCGCTCCTTCCCTGCATAGGACCATTCGGGCTTCGACGCAGCGAACTGCCTCGCGCTAGAACCCTGACTGAACGTTCTCCGTTTCGTCTCAGTGTACGTTTCACGCTCTCGATGCTGGATCGACACCGAATCGACGAACTGTCGTCGCTTCTCGAACGACCAACCGTCGCGGAGAAGTTTCCGGTACCTGCTTCGGTCAGTTATCTCGATCTGTTGATTACCGCTCTCGTTCTTCACGCGATACGCTGTGCGTTCCAGCGACAGATTCCGTGCCTTCTCGGAGAAGCGGAGTTCGACATCTCCCAACTCTTGAGACACGTAGATTCGTTCCGGATTCTCGACGTTGTACATCGTTATCCAGTTCTCACCCTCGTTCAATTCCTGCGCCTCCACGCGGACCGTCGTGACCCAACGATGCAAGCGATGTTTGATCGCGTTATTCCCTTCGACCTCGTTCGGCGGAATCTGTCGCTTCTCCACGGAGAGAATCTCGACAGCACTCGAATTCGTCCGAGCCCCCAACGTGATATTGTATCGCTTCGGGTCCTTCGTGAAAGCGTACGAATCAGTCCGAACCTCGATAACGACGTCCTCACTACGATTGTACGGTCCAGTGTTTGTAGTTTTCTTCGATACAATCCGAGGAATATAATACGGGAGAAAGCTGCCGAGTTCTTCGGCTGTGGCTCCCGTTTCGTCTATAATCCGAACTCCAGCGGTGTCAGTAGGAGTCAGCTCTGCAACCCATTCATTATTTTGAACATGCTTTGCGCCGTCTAGCCAGTTTATCCTCATCTGGTGATTGTCGGGATCGAAGGATTGGCTCGCGTCAATTACCATTCCCCAGTTCTGAACTAACCGCTTAGTCCCCTCCGTGGGAGAGGTAAGTCTAAGCTCGGGGGGGCTAGACGTGACGGTGAATGAGGAATCGAAGATGGTCGTACGACTGTTATCAATTGAAAAGTCTGTGCTAACTGAATACGAATCAGGGACATGGCCCGCCCAGTCCGATTCTATGGTAAGGACATCTGTCTCTTCGTTATACGACTGACGCCTCGCATTCAGATCTATGGTGTCGGATGTGTTGGGTTCCGTGTTAGTAGAAATTTGTGAGGATTCGTACCCGTTGAGGTCGATCTTGACGACGTGAGTTGCGGTATAGCGATCTGCGTCGATTCGTGGGTGATAGGAGTCGACGGGTGTGTCTGGGAAACCGATGGAGATGATTTCGGGTCCGGGAGACGTGTTGAGGGTGTGGCTCGTGGTTCGTGTCTGGCCGCGGTTGTCGGTTGCTGTTAGTGTGACGGTGTAGGTTTGGTTCGCGGTGAGGTTCTCGAATCGGTAGCGGTCTCTGACCTGTTCGGGTTGCAGTCGTCGCATCGGTGGATAGCCGAGGTGGAAGTCGTTCCCGTCGCCGACGGTGACGGTGACGTCTTCGAGGTTGCCGTAGCCGTCGCGGACCTCGAAGCCACCTGTGATGACGCTGCTTTCGACGGTGGGGTCGTCGAGTATCGGGGTGGGTGCAGGGTCTGCGATGACGTCGGTACTGCCGTCGCTGAACGTTGCTGTGACGGTCGAGTCGTCCGCGTACGTGACTTTCGCCTCGAGTGAGTGGCGTCCCGCTGTCCAGGTGGCGTCGATGCCTGGGCTGGTCGTCTGTGGGTTACCGTTGACGATCCATTCGATGCTACTGACGTTCTGTGGGTGGGCGTTGGACGCGATACCGTAGGACGCTTCGAGTGGACGGTCGCCTTTCACGAGCTGCGGGCCGGTGACGGTCGGGTCGAACTGGCTGGCGAGCGTGCCAACTGAGGTGTTCGACGTTCCGTCTCCAGGCAACGAGCCATTCCCTGCCCCGGGCGAGGGTGTGATGATCGGTTCAGGGTCGCTTCCGTTCGCTGGGTCCGTGGAGTCGGGCCCGTTCGCCGGATCCGTAGGGTCGGAGCCGTTCCCGTCTCCGGGTGGGGGTGTCGCGTTCGCTGCGTTGACTGTGACTTGGAGGGTATCGGTGGTCGTCCGTCCGATCTCGTCTGTCACGATGACGGTGATGGATTGTTCTCCGGGGTCTTCGAAGGCTCTCGTGACCGTCGTCGTGTTATCGACCTGGATGGTGGTCTCGTTGATGCGCCAGGTGATGTCCTGGACGGGTTCACTTCCGGCGGTGACGTTCGCCTGGAAGGTCGTGGGTGTCTCGGTCGTCGTTCGGCGTGGCCCGGTAACGTTCACGGTCGGGGGGTCGTCCGGTGTGACGGTGACGTAGAGGTAGTCGGTTTGCGTGGCTCCGTCGTCGTCGGTCACGGTCAGTGAGACGTTGTACGTCCCGTTGTTCGCGGCACGGAAGCGGGTGCGTTCGCAGTTCGTGCACCCGGGCTCGATCGTGTTCCCGTCGGGTGTGTCGATGCGCCACGTGTATTCCTCGATGGTTCCGTCGGGGTCGCGGCTCCCGGTGGCGTCGAGGAGGACGGTACTGCCTGCGGTGACGCGCTGGTCGAGTCCAGCGTCGGCGATCGGAGGTTCGTTCGGGGTCGGGTGATGGGCAGCGGGGAGTGTCGGCGTGGTGATCAGGAGGAACGCCACCACAAGATTCCAGACCATCTGTCTCGGAAATAGATTCGTTACGCGGTATAAATCCACGGAACTTACTGGCTTCTATCCAGTATGGTGACGTGAATCGGTGGAAGGACTATCGAAACTGACTGGGAGCCGATGTGACGGCGAAAGTTCGAAGAATCAGTTCGAGTCCGCGGATGGACTCTGCTCAGTCGTCGTCGTCGTTGTCGGGGTTGCCCTGGGCGAAAGAGAACATGTCGTCCGCGTCGTCCTCGTCGTCGTCGGTGTCGTCGGTTGCGTCGGACTGGTCGTCACTTTCGGACTCGTCGTCGTTCGAACTGTCGTCCGCGTCGACGTCGCCTGCGTCGTCGGTGATGGCGTCGCCGTCACTCCCGAAGTCGAGGTCGCTGGCACCAGCGAGCGGGTCGTCGTCTGAGACCTCGCCGTCGTCGATCGAACCGGCGTCCTCGCCTGATTCGACGTCGTCAGGTTCGTCGCCGGTGACGCTGTCGTCGTCGGCCAGCGGGTCCTCGTCGAAGCGCAGCGCGTCCTCGACATCCTCGTCGAGCGAGTCGCCGGACTCCGGTTCGTCGTTGGTGTCCGAACCGTCGGGTTCGCTGGCCTCCGACGGGTTCCACGGCGAATCGTCGACGTCCGCCGTCGAATCGGACTCGTCGACGTCAGCCGTCCCTTCGGGTTCGTCGACGTCGGTCGTCCCTTCGGGTTCGTCGACGTCGGTCGTCGTTTCGGACTCCTCGACGGGTTCCGTCGGGGTCTCCTCGGCACTCGGAGTCCCGAGGTCAAGGTCGTTCGCGCCGGTGGTCTCTCCGAGGTCGCCGGTGTCGTCGGTCTCGCTGCCTTCGACGCTGTCCGCGCCACCGAAGTCGCTGCTGTCGAACGCGTCGGTCCCAAGGTCGTTCTGGGCGTCGTCGTGCACCGTCTCGTCCACGTCCGATTCGGCTTCCGCGTCCGGTTCGTCCGCCAGCGGGTCGTCGAGGGTCTCCTCGAACGAGGGCGCGTCGTCGCCGGCGTCGAACGCTTCGCCGTCAGCATCGAACGTCTCGTCGTCGGCGTCGAACGCGTCGTCGTCGGCGTCGAACGCGTCGTCCTCGTCTTCGAACGTTGCGGGCGTTCCGAGCCCGGACTCGGAGTGGTCCGCGTCGGACCCGTCGCCGGCGGGTTCGTCCGGGAGGTCGCCGAGCGGGTCACCGCCGCCGACGCCACCTGCGGCGTCGGCGTCTTCGGACTCGGCCCCGGGGCCGTCCGAGAGGTCGTCGAAGGCGCCTCCAGCGTTCGCGGACGGTTCAGCGGACGCAGGCTCGCGCTCCGTGGTCGTGTCCTCGGCGTCCTCGTCCGTCGATCCGAGTTCGGATGCGTCCGTCGCGTCGCCGCTGAGTTCGCCGACTGCCGCGGCCGCATCCGCTTCGACGTCCACGTCCGTCTGCGTGTCCGCGAGCAGGTCGGACTCGTCCATGTCCAACGCCCCTGCCTCGTCGGTCTCCGTGTCGAAGCGGTCGAGCGCCTCGGACAGCCGCGACGCCTGATTCGCCAGGTCGCTCGCGCTCCGAGACACCTCCGTCAGTGCAGTCGTCTGCTCCTCGGCCGCCGCAGCGACGTTCTCCGCCTCCGCGGTCGTCTCCTCGCTGATCGTCGCCGCATCGTCGACCATCGCGACGACCTCCTCCGTCGAGGCCGCCTGCTCTTCGGTCGCCGCCGAGATCTCCTGGACGCCCGTGTTCGTCTCCTGGGCGTACCCCGCAATCTCGTCGAGCGCTTCGACCGTATCCTCGACTGCTTCGGTCGTCGCCGCGATCTGCTCGCTCGCCGCTTCGACACCGCGAACGGACTGCTTCGTCTGGTCCTGGATACGCTCGAGGCGTTTCTCGATGTCCTCCGCAGCGTCCTTGGTCTCCTCGGCGAGGTCCTTGACCTCGCCCGCGACGACGGAGAACCCTTCCCCGGACTCGCCGGACCGCGCAGCCTCGATGTTCGCGTTCAGCGCGAGCATGTTCGTCTGCTCGGCGATCTCCGTAATGAAGTCGATGAGCTCGTCGATCTGCGCCATCTCGTCCTCGAGCTGGCCCATCTGGTCGGTGACGACCTCGCGCTCGTCCTCGAGCTGACTCATGCGGTCGATCGCCTCCTCGGCGGCGTCGCGACCGTCGCGGCCGGTCTCGGCGGTGCGCTCTGCGAGGTCCGCGACCTCGTTCGACGAGGACGCGATCTCCTCGATCGTCGTCGACAACCCGCTCATCTCCTGACTGACGTCCTGAAGGCTGTCGTTCTGGCGTTCCGCGCCGTCGGAAATCTCCTGGATGGACTCCGTGACCTGTTCGCTCGCGGACCGAACCTCCTCGCTGGACGCCGTGACCTCCTCACTGGAGGTGGCGACCTCGTTCGCGAAGTTCTTCAGGTGCGCGGTCGTGCGCTCGATCTCCGCGATCATCTCGTTGAACTCCTCGGCGATCTCGACCATCGCGTCGCTCTCGGATTCGCCGTCGAGACGCTGCGTGAGGTCACCGGCAGCACACGCCTGCATGACGTCCGCGTACTCGTCGGCCTTCCGCTCGAGGTGCCGGTTCATCTGTTCGGCTTCGGCGCGAGCGAGCTCGGCTTCCTCGCGAGCGTCCCGCGCCTCCTGGATCTGGTTCCGGAGGGCGTCACGCATCTCCGCGAACCCGTCGTAGAGCCGACCGATGCTGTCGATGCGTTTGGTCTCGAAGTCGACGTTGAGGTTCCCCTGCTCCATCTGGGAGGTCTTCGAGGTCAACCGGTCGATGGACGACGCGGTGTTCCGACCGATGATCATCCCGATGAGGAGCATCACTGCGATGGACCCGAGCGTCGCGAACAGCCCGTACTGGTTGACGGTCTCCACGAACCCGTACGCTTCGCTCTCGGGCGTGTGCGTGAGCACGTACCAGTTCGGGCCCTGCGCGTCGACCTGCGAGTAACTGACGACGTACCCCTCGTCGTCGTAGTCGTTGGGGACGAACTCGGCGAGGTTCCCGCTCGGGATGCCCAGTTCGAGGACGTGGTTGCCGGTTTTCGTCGTGGCGTTCGACGTGACGCCCGCGACGACGTCCTGGTTGTCGTACTGTGCGCCGACGAGCTCGCTCTCGCTGGAGAAGGCGACGTTCCCGCTGTTTTCGTCGTAGACGGTCGTGAACTGTCCGGACCCCTGCGTGAGGGTGTCACTGAAGCTGTCGGTGTTCACGACGTACACCACGACGAGGTTCGAGCGACCGGGGAGCGAGTGCGTGTACGCGAGCGCGCTCTCGTTCTGGTCGGTGAGGCGGTAGTCGATGGTGTAGAGTTCAGTGACTGCGCCTTGGGTCCCGGAGATGTTCTGGGTCGCCCAGGGTTCGTCGAGTTCGCTCAGTCGCTTTCCGTCGTACTGCGTCGTGGAGGACGCGTTGACGGTGCCGGAACTCGTGTCGACGAAGTGGACGCGCATCCCGTTCGAGAAGTCCGATACGCGATTACCGAGGATGTCGTCGACTTCGTCGTCGTTTTGTGCGTTGTTGATTCCCTCGGATTGGACGAGCGAGGTGATGATCGCTTGGTTCTTCTCGTGCCAGGACACGAGGTTCTGTGCTTGTTGGTTCGCGACGTTGTCCAGTCCGCCGTTGACTGACGTCCGGACTTCGTCGGTGATCTGTGTCGTGGCGCCAACCCCCACTGCCCCCACGACCACTCCCATCAACAGAAGCGCGATGCCGAATTTTAACGCATAACTTCTGCGGATAAAGTTCGGTGTAACTGTTCGCAACGGGCCCAGCATATGTGCACAAGGGTGGCCTTTGGGCTATAAAATCCCTCCGGCCGTTATCACCCATGAAAACCTTAGCAGGCTTGTAATTACAGGCATAGTTATTATTTTTCAATGCAGTTTGATTGGAGGTCAATTTGGGGTTACCGGCGGTCGACCTGGCGCATCTCGGTCCCAGCGGTCCGGGCGCGTCACCCTCGACGCCGTCCGTCTCGTGAGGAAGGTTGAAGCGCAGGGGAGCCGTACGCTCGGGCGAATGGAACGGGAGGCAGTGGCGTCGTTCGTCGAACGAGCTACGGCAGCTATCGAGGCAGCCCCCGCGATGGCGAAGCGTAACACGGAGTTGCGCGTGGTCGAACCGTTCCTCTCGACGCTGGGCTGGGACGTCCGTTCCCCGTCGGTAACCGCGGCGTACTCGGCGCCGAACGGGACGACGGTCGACTACGCGCTCTGCCCGGGCCGGACGACGGGCGCGTTCGTGATGGTGTCGCCAGCCGAGGACGACCTCTCCGAGGAGCGCCGGAACGACCTCGTCGCGGCGATGCGGGCCGCTGCCGTTCCTCGCGGACTGTACACGAACGGTCGACGGTACGCGCTCGTCGCACTCGATGGTTCGGGGGCCGATGCTGGAGACGGCGGGCCTGGTCGTTCGGTGGAGCACGTGGAACTGGCGCTCGAAGCGCTCCCTGCTCGACTGGAGGCGCTCGACGCGTTGTCGTTCGACGCGGTCGCGGCGGCAGTCGGTACTGACAGAATGGCTGTCGCGGAGGCACTCGTCGCCGCAGACCGGGACGCCGTGGACGCGGTCACCGAGCGCGTCGTCGACGTCGCGCGCGAGTACGGTGATGACTCGGTGACCGACGCCGTCTCGGATGGCTCCGTGGATGCCGTCGCGTCGGACGTCCGACCGATCGCCCGCCGGTTCCTGCGTGCAGTCGTCGACGAACTCGCCCCCGACGGTGTCGACCCGAAGAGCGAGGCGGCCGCGCTCGGGGACGCTGCAGTCACCGGTCAGGACGGTGCGGCGTCGTCGGGGCATAAAGATGGTGCGGCATCGCCGGGGCAGAAAGATAGTGCAGCGTCGCCTCGGGAGGAGGACAGTCCGGCGTCGCCGGGGCAGACCGAGCACGAGAAGAAGGGGTCTACGGGCGAGAGCGCCGGGGACGATGCGCCGGCCGGTGCTCGCGAGGAAGTCACTGACCGGAGCGGAGTCACGTCGCTGTCGCGGGCGAGTGCGAGCGAGGGTGCGTCGGTGGACAGCGAGTACGTGCTCCGGTTCTTCGAGGACGGCCGGTCGGTCGGCGCGGTCGGGAACCCGAACATCGACGCTGCGCTCGCGCAGGGCGTCCAGTACCTGCTCGAGGAGCGCGGTATCGGGCCGCGAATCCAGTTCCCGTACGCGCCGACGTCCGACGACCGAGCGTTCCTGCATCGGGAACCGATGCACCCGGACGGTACTCGGATGCAGTCCGCGATCGACATCGGTGGCGTCTACGTGGAGACTGGTCGACCGGTGAACGACCTGCAGTCCGCGGTCGAGGCGCTCGCCGAACGCGGTGGGCTTCGCGTGATGTTCTCGGGCGACTGGGCTTGAGCGTCGGAAGGAAGTCGATTCGAGGTCGTTCCTGGTGCGGATGCGGTCCGAATCGGGGGGAAGCGAGTGCTCTTCAGCGCCGATGGTCTATGGACGGGTATGAACATGCTCGTGGACGGTGAGTGGCGCGAGGACGCGTACGAGACGACCGACGACGACGGCGAGTTCGACCGACAGGAGACGAGTTTCCGGGACTGGGTGCGCGACGACGCCGACGCGCGGTTCACGCCGGACGCCGGCCGGTACCACCTCTACGTCTCTCGAGCGTGTCCGTGGGCGCACCGCGCCGCGATGGTGCGGACGCTCATGGGTCTGGAGGACGTCGTCTCCATGGACGTCGTCGACCCGTACCGCGACGCCGACGGCTGGCAGTTCACGCCGTCGAAGGACGACTGCACGTACGACACCGTGAACGGCACCGAGTACCTCCGAGAGGTGTACACGGCTGCGGACGACGAGTTCACGGGACGGGTCACCGTCCCCGTGCTCTGGGACCGCGAGGAGGAGACCGTCGTGAACAACGAGTCCGAGGAGATCATCAAGATGCTCGCGGACGCGTTCGGGTCGTTCGCGTCCACCGACGCCGACCTCTACCCGCCGGCGCTCCGCGACGACATCGACGACGTCATCGAGGCCATCTACGACCCCATCAACAACGGCGTGTACCGCGCCGGGTTCGCTGATTCACAGGCTGCACACGAGCGAGCCGTGTCGGAGTTGTTCGACGCACTCGAGCACTGGAACGCCGAACTCGAGGAGCGTCGTTGGCTCGTCGCCGACCAGTTGACGCTCGCGGACGTCTGCCTGTTCACGACGCTCGTGCGGTTCGACGAGGTCTACCACACGCACTTCAAGTGCAACGTCGCAAGAGTGACCGACTTCGGTGCGCTCTGGGGGCACACTCGCGACGTCTACCAGCTCCCGGGAATCGAATCGACTGTGAACATGCCACACATCAAGGAGCACTACTACACGACCCATACGGACGTCAACCCGAAGCGGCTCGTCCCGGTGGGTCCGGACCCAGCGTTCGACGCGGCGCACGACCGGGGCGAGCTCCCGGGCGAGTACCCCTTCGAGTCCTGACAGACGCGGTTCCGCGCACCGAGAGCGTTCGTCATCACCACCACCTCCCACTGGCGTCTGTCTGTCACGGCACACTTTCGAACAGGCACGCGTTATCTTAAACCTAGGCAGTGTTTGTCCGAACAGACGCCAGGTGGCCATCGCGGAGAAACCACTGCAGTCCCACACTCATCCAGACAGAAGAATTAAATTTATGTCCTTTATAGTAGGTATATTACTAAGAACATGGCCGATACATTTTTGCTATATCATGCTCATAACGTGCGTAACAACTGATTACCAGTATGTATTCAACTCTCCCCCCCGGAGCCCGGAGCGACAATCGAGCAGCGTCCGCGATTGTCGGTCTCGTCCTCCTGTTCGGGCTCGTCATCGCGGGAGCCGGCATCATCTTCTGGGCCGGCATGGACGCGAAACAATCCGTCCAATCGGCCTCCGAGGTCGACACCGCCGAGACCTCGCTCCAGGAGGTGAGCTCGAAGCTCTCGACGCTCTCGTTCAAGGGTAACGGGACCGTGACGTCGTTCGACCTGAGCGGGAAGGACCCCAACGAGGTGGCAATCGAGGAACAGGGGCGGCTTCGTTTTCAAATAAATCAGAATTCGTCGTGCACGCACGAGATGGAACTCGGGTCGATCGTCTACGAGAACGACGACGGGACCACCGTCGCCTACCAGGCGGGTGGCGTGTTCAAGAAGCAGGGGTCGAGCGTGACCGTCGTCCAGTCCCCGACGCTCGAGTACCGTAGCCAGCAGATCAACAACGAGACGGTCCAGACCATCCGGTTCCCGGTCGTGAACGTCAGCGGCGACATCGACGGCAGTGACGAGGTCACCGCTCAGGCGACCCGGAAACGGAACGACGACCTCGAGGAGGACCTCTGTCTGGCAGGTGGCTCCGGTTCAGTCGCTCACGTCGACAACCTCACCGTCACCGTCGAGGACAGCCCGTACTACAGCGGCTGGATCCAGTACTTCGATAACGAGTTCGGCGAGGAGCACGTCATCGCGAACAACTCCGATCCGAGCACGCGAACGGCGTCCTACGTCGTCGAGCTCGGTCGGAACGACTCGGCGACGTCCTCTCCCGGACCGGAGACCGGCGAGTACACCGTCGCAGGGGCGACGGTGCGTGCAGCCATCTGGAGTTCCCAGGACGAACTGAAGTTCCAGAGCAGCTCCGGCGCACATCGGCCCACGATAGTGGACAGTTACGATTCGAGCGAGAACCCCTACACGGTCGCGAGCGGCTCGGAGGCAGTGGTCGTCAACGACGGGAAGATCAGGATCAAGCAGAACACCGAGATATACGGCGACGTCTTCGCTGACGGCGACGTCAAACTCCAGGGCAGCAATGCTGAACCCGTCTACGTCGAAGGGAACGTCGTCTACAACGGCTCGCGGAGCGGGAACCACTACACCGTGACCGGCCAGTTCAAGCGCGGCTTCGGGTTCGTTCCCGACGGCGTCGTCTCGCCCGACAGCGACATCCAGAACGCGATCGCGAACGCGCAGGACCCCGACGTGAACAACAACACGGAGACGAACGTCTTCAAGACCGGGCGCGGCGAGGTCCACGCCGGCACGGTCACGCATGGCATCTACTACACGCAGGACTTCTCGTTCGACGTCGCCGACGACGAGAAGGTCGTCTTCGACACGACCGACGGCGACATCGTCGTCGTCGTCGACGGCCCCATCGATAGCGAGAGCCGAATCGAGGTCCGCGGCGACGGCCAGGTCCGGTTCTTCGTCAAAGGAGACGTCGCGCTGGACAACGAGGTGAAGGTGTTCGACGATGGCGCGTCGAACCCCAACAACGACTCGACGCGCGTCCGGATGTACGTCCACAGCGGGTCCGACGTCACGTTCGAGAAGGACACCGAGTTCACGGGCGTCCTCTACACGCCGACGGGCGGTGACGTCGCACTCCGCCAGGGCTCGCCGACCGAGGCGGCCGAAGTGTACGGCGCCGTCGTCGGCGGCAAGGTCATCGTGAACAAGGGCACGCAGGTCCACTACGACCTCGCCGCGAAGGACAGCGGACCGAAGTCCACGAACGAGTCCGCGATGCCCGCGCCCGACGACGACGACGACGGCGTGCCGGACGCCGTCGACGAATGCGAGAACAGCGACGGGAGCGGCGTGAACGGCTGCGGCGCCGTCACCGAGGACGAGGACGCGAACGCCCTCGTCGTCAACCAGTCCACCGCGAAGCTCACCGTCGTCGGGTCGATGGTCGCCGACAACAAGACCGTCATCCGCGAGGTCGGCGAACGCGAACCGCTCGACGTCGTCTTCGTCATCGACGACTCAGGGTCGATGGGGAATCCGGAACACACGGGGTATGGCTCAAGTTTGGTCTCCCTCGAACCAAACTATGGTAGTTGGTCCAGTTGGGTGCTGGATGAAGATGCCTCGTACGTCGACAATCCAGACGGGGAAGAAACCGTCCCAGAAGGAGAAGTCTGGCAAGTTTATACGGACCGCCCCGGGAGGGGGAACGACGACATCGAGATGTTTGAGCCGGGAGAAGAAGTCGACTTTGACGAAAGAGGCAATGTCAACTTCATCGCGGTCCGACGAACCACTTCTGTCTCCGAAAGGACCTATACGGTCGACGAAGGAGAGGTCTGGCTTGCGAAACAAGACGCAGACGGTGACGAAGGGGATCCAAGCACCGAGTGGTTCTTCCCCGGTGAGACGGTTAGCTCCGAGAACTGGGATTACGCCGAACAGCACATCATAGGGAATGATCCGAACGACACCCGTGAGGACGCGATGCAGGACTTTATTGGATATCTCAACTCGTCCCGTGGCGACAGGGTTGGCGTCGTCGAGTTCTCTGGCGGGGAAAGAAATGACGCCCGTCTTGTGCATCAAATCGGGAGCGAGGGCGCGCTGTTTGATGGTGCAAACTCCAGTCTCACGCTCCGCTCAAGCGGTGGCACGCCGATGGAAACCGCAATAGCGCTGGGTGGTCAAGAGTTGCTCGATGGCGACAACGAAGAGAAGGTGATGGTTCTCCTCACTGATGGCCAGCCAG
Source organism: Halorubellus salinus (assembly GCF_020567525.1). Classification (GTDB taxonomy): domain Archaea; phylum Halobacteriota; class Halobacteria; order Halobacteriales; family Natrialbaceae; genus Halorubellus; species Halorubellus salinus. The sequence continues at coordinate 14,961 of NZ_JAJCVI010000001.1, read as the reverse complement.
ATTATGACCAAGATCCCTTTGAAGCCGCAGAAGATCTTGACGATAGCATTACGGTCCAGACCGTCGGCCTCGGACCGGGGAGTGATGACGACCTGTTGGAGGACATAGCAGATGAGACCGGCGGGAACTTCTCGAAGGTTGGCGACGCAAACAAGCTGGAGGAGACCTTCCAGAAGATAGCCGGGTCCGTCACCGACCGTCGGGTCAACGTCATCGAGTACAAGAACACGACCGTGGAGGTCGAGGTCGGCACCAGCTCGGTGACGCTCTCGGGGAACGCGAACGACCCGACCGACAGCACGCGGCCGTCGAAGGAGATCGACATCGCGAGCCTCCAGGGTGCGAGCGACGACGAGATAGAGGAGTACGTCGGGACGCTCGTCAGTGCGCGAGCGACGACGCAGTCCTGTAGCGGGAACTCGACGTTCGACACCACCACCGGGCCGGACGGCGAGACCTACGAGGAGGTCGTCTGTGACTCGACCAGCGGCGTGTTCGACGACGTCGGGAACGCGGACGACTCGACGCACAAGATCTACGTCGACGGCGAATCGGTTCCCAGCAGCGCCACGTTCGAGGGCGGCTGGTTCAAGGACCAGACGTTCACGCAGGTCATCGAGGAGTACGAGGCCGACACCGGCAAGACGCTCCTCGATTCGAGCGGCAACGCGTTCGACCTCGGCGAGAACGACGCCGTCATCGTCGTGAAGACGAACAGCTCGAACGACGACACCGACTACGTCGTCCTTCACTTCGAAGCGTACGACACCAGCGTCGACTACGACGTCGACCCGACGGTGTCCGACGATCCGGCAGACGACCCGGACTCCGCCCCTGGCAACCCGTCCACGAACAACAGTTACGTCGTCGAGATCAACGAGAACAACGTCGAGGTCGGGAACGAATCCAGTTCCTCGGTGACCGCAGCCGCCGTCCAACCCGGTAGCGCCCCGCGAGCCATCGCCGCCACCGACCCCGGACCGACCCGTGGGTCCCAGCCAGCAGCTCGCGTCGCGGACGCCGCGCAGTAGTCACCCACCACGTCCCCGGTAGCAACACGTTCCGCTCCTCATCTCACTCACGACTGGAAGGACGTCGACACTATAACACCCCACAACTCCCTGATTCAAATCCCTCGCAGCCAGAGCTCGCTCATCGCTTCGTTGCTCGCGAGAATCATGGGCGCTGCAGGATTTGAACCCGCGGCAGCTTGGTCCGAAGCCAAGTACTCTGTCCAGGCTGAGCTAAGCGCCCTGTGTCTATCGGGAGTTGGCAGAGCGATTTAAATGATGTGGTTTCGGGGCGGAATCGGGGTGCTTTTTGGGGGGCCGTGGGTGGACTGGGGTATGTCGAGTGTCGTCGAGACGGGTCGTGGGTTGGTGGAGTTGACGCGACCGTCGAACTCGGTCGCGGCGGGCGTGTTGACGTTCCTGGGGGCGTTCGTCGCGGGTGGGGTCGCTGGGCGGCCGGTGGCGGCGAGTGCGGCGGTTGCGGCGACAGTGTTCGCGACGGGAGCGGGGATGGCGATCAACGATTACTTCGACCGGGAGATAGACGCGGTGAATCGGCCGGAGCGCGCGATTCCGCGTGGTGCGGTGAGTGCGCGTGGGGCGTTGGCGTGGAGTGCGGTGCTGTTCGTCGGTGCGGTCGTCGCCGCGGCCGTCCTCCCGGTTCTCGCTATCGGTATCGCGGTGGTGAATCTCCTGGCGTTGATCGCGTACACGGAGTGGTTCAAGGGCTTGCCGGGGGTGGGGAATCTCGTCGTCGCGTACCTCACGGGGAGTACGTTCCTGTTCGGTGGTGCGGCGGTGGAGGCGCCGCTCGCTCCCGGTGTGTTGTTCGTGCTTGCGGCGCTGTCGACGTTGAGCCGCGAGATAATCAAGGACGTCGAGGACGTGGCTGGCGATCGCGAGGAGGGATTGCGGACGCTCCCGATAGCGGCGGGTGAACGAACGGCGTTGCACGTCGCGACGGTCGCGCTGGTGGTGGCGGTCGCTGCGAGCCCGATTCCGTTCGTGCTCGGGACGTTCGGAGCTGCGTACCTCGCGCTCGTCGTTCCCGCTGACGTGGCGATGCTGTACGCGGCCTTCGAGGCGTACGAGGACGCGACGCTCGGCCAGACGCACCTGAAGTACGCGCAGTTCCTGGCGGTCGTGGCGTTCCTCGTCGGTCGGGTCGCACCGTCGGGAATCGTCCCGACGTGAGTGGGTTCCAGCGACCGACGCCACTCCTCCTGTCAGCGGGCTAAGTGACCCAATCAAAACTTCTATATGCTGGATACTGTATTCTCTTATCAACCGAAGCGCGGTGGGCGCGCCGTGGTGGGGCGACGTCTGCTGCGATAGTCATTCGCCATGTACGAACTGCCAGAAGAACTGTCGGACGCTCCCTTGCCGGCTGGGACGAACCTCCTCGTCGCTGGGCCGCCATTGACGGGTAAGCGCGACATCGCGTTCGAGATTCTGGCGACTGGGGCGCGAGCCGGGGAAGGGTCGATCGTGGTGACGACGAAGGACGACGCGGAGAAGGTCCTCGAGGACTACGCCGGGTTCGTCGGCGACGTCGAGGACGTCGACGTCGGGGTCGTGGATTGCGTGACGAAACAACGCGGGGTTGGGAACGTCCGGGAGGATCCACGCGTGAAGTATGCTTCCTCGCCGGTCGACATGACCGGGATCGGTATCAAGCTGTCCGAGTTCCTGGAGGAGTTCTATCAGGTACGCGGGCACGAGCAGAACCGCATCCTCCTGCATTCGATATCGACGTTGTTGATGTACTCGGACCTCCAGACCGTGTTCCGGTTCATGCACGTGTTCACGGGGCGCGTGCAGAGCGCGGACGCCCTTGGCGTGTACGTCATCGATTCGACGGCGCACGACGACCAGACGATGAACACGCTCAAGCAACTGTTCGACGCGGTCGTCGAGGTGACCGACGACGGCGACGGCGAGCGAACCATCGAGACCGCCGGCTTCCCGAGCACGAACTGACGTCGCAGCCGACGGGTGCAGGCCACCGGCCGACGGTCTAGGACCTTTCCCGACGGTGCAGGGGCTCGGCTGACTGGGACTGCGGGATGTGGTTCGCGGTGTGCACGACGGCGCTAGCCTTTTGCGGTCCGTGAGCGTCTGTCCAGACATGGTCGTCTCGACTGATTCGGCGTTGCGGGACGTACTGGACGTGGAGACTATCGCTGTCGTCGGCTGTTCGTCGACGCCGGGAAAGGCCGCGCACGACGTGCCGCGGTACCTGCTCGACCACGGCTACGACGTGATTCCCGTGAACCCGTACGCGGAGGAGGTGTTCGGTATCGAGGCGGTGGATTCGCTCGCTGACGTCGACCGTCGCGTCGACGTCGTGGACGTGTTCCGGCCGGGCGACGAGGCGCCCGGCATCGTGGATGCGGTCCTGGAGCGTGAGGACGTGGAGACCGTGTGGCTGCAACTCGGTATCACGAACGACGACGCCGGTCGTCGCGTCGAGGAGTCCGGGCGGAACTTCGTCCAGGACAGGTGCATCAAGGTCGAGCACTCGCGGCTCGTCGACTGACCGGGCGTCGAAGCCGCCGCGTCGCGCCGTGAGTTCGCGCCGCGGTCAGCCCTCCCACTCCTCGAAGTCGCGGTAGACGCCCTTCGAGAGGTAGCGTTCGCTGGAGTCAGCGAACACGGTGACGACGGTGTCGTGGGGGGCGTCGAGGTCGCCGGCGGCGATACGTTCCGCGATCTCACGGGCGGCGAGGCTGTTCGCGGCAGCCGAGGACGCGACGAGTTGGCCTTCCTCGGCGGCGAGGCGTTGCATCTCCTCGTGGACGACGCGGTCGTCGAACGCGAGGAGCTCGTCGACGACGTCCGGGTCGAACAGCTCGTTCGTCGCCGGGTCGTGCGTCCCGATACCTTCGATCTTGTACTCGTCTTCCTCGGGGTCCTCGCCGAAGAACGCGGAGTACATCGACCCGCGTGGTTCGACCGCGGCGACGACGACGTCGTCGTTCCGTTCGCGGAGGTACTTCGCCATCCCCATCAGGGTGCCGCCGGTCCCGCAGCCGGCGACGACCGCGCCGACCTCGCCGTCGAGGGCCTCGTGGACCTCCGGGCCGGTCGTCTCGTAGTGCGCTTCGACGTTCAGCGGGTTCTTGAACTGCTGGGGGACGACCGCGTTGTCGAGCTCCTCGGCGAGCTGGTGGGCGCGGTCGATAGCACCACCCATCCCGTCCTCGGTCGGCGTGTTGATGACTTCGGCGCCGAGCGCGCGCATGAGTTGTTGCTTCTCGAGACTGAAGCGCTCGGGGACGACGAACATCGCCTGCACGTCCAGTTGCGTCGCAGCGGTCGCGAACCCGATACCGGTGTTGCCGGCGGTCGGTTCGATGACGGTGCCACCGGGCTCGAGCGTCCCGTCGTCGAGCATCGCTTCGAGCATGTACTTCCCGATGCGGTCCTTGATGCTCGCGCCGGGATTGAACGATTCGAGTTTCGCGTACACGGGCACGTCGTCTGGCGATGCCTGCACGCGGACGAGCGGCGTCTCGCCGACGGTGTCGTTCACCGAGGCGAGGGGTTCGCGGTACGTGGTCATTAGCGTGGCAAACGTTGCCGGCTGTGTTATGTCCTTCTCATTCCGAGAGGCGACCCCGAGTCGTGCACCCGCCTCGCAGTGAGGGTTCGGGCGTTCGAGACCCGCAGTGACGGTTCAGGCATTCGAGTTCCCGTCGGTCACGGCGGTCGCGTCGTCGGTCGATCCGTCGGTCGCTTCGGTATCGCTCGCTTCGGCTGCCGTTCCGCCGTCGCTCTGGTCGTCGGCGTCCTCGATGGCGGCCTCGGCGACGACCGCTTCCACGTCGATGCCGCGGTCCTCGGCGAGCGCCTCGATGACGACGCGCTGATGCTCGACGGCGTTCTCCAGTTCCTGGACGCGTACCTGCGTGTCGTCGACGGTGTCCTCGACGCTGACGACGCGCTCGTGGACCTCCTTCAGTTTCACGTACAACTGTTCAGCTCGGTCGGCAAGCGTCTGGATCTTCTTTGCGGTCGAGCCGAGTCCCATGCGCGAGAGCAAGCGAGCCACGCAGTAGTGCCTTCCCCTTCGCGTTCGCCGCTCGCACCGCAAGCAGCCGATTCACTGCGAGCAGCCAGTTCGAGCGGGTGGCGCGATCGACCGGGTGGCGGGCGTCGGTTCGACAACGTGGTATTTAACGGGGTGGGGGGCGGAGTGCCCGGTATGGTCGAGGTGGAAACGCCGGCGACGGTCGGCGTCGTGTCGGCGGCCGCGTACGCGGCCGGTATGCTCGTTCCGTACGTCGCGGGTGGCGTCCCCGGGAGTGCCGTCCAGACGTACTACACGGAGTTCGGGATCGTCGGCCCGCCGTACATCGCGGTGCTCGCGCTCGTCGCACTCATCGTCCTCGCGGCCGGCCGACAGGGTCGGACCGCGCCGGATATCGCCGCGGGCGTCGCACTCGTCGTCGGATTCATGGTCGTGCTCCTGACGGCGATGTGGGCGTTCGGCGGGGTCGCCGAGCTCGTCGGGAGTCTCTCGACGGCAGCGTGGCTCGCGTACCACCGATGGGTGCTGCTCGTCGCCGCGGTCGGCATCCTCGTCGGGGCACTCTGGTTCGCTGACGCAATCGGCGTCCTCCGTCCGAAACCCGAGCCAGCGTCCTGAGGCCTTCTGTTCGCGGGCGTCGACCGCATCGCCGACGTCGACGCCGGCACCGAGTTCTCGGAGTGAGTCGAAAGGCACTTACCGGCGAGGCGGTTACCTTGGAGTGGACTAGGTCGGGCAGTTAGGCCCTGCTCGCTACCCCCGGTATGGTCTTCAGGGGGGACTGAACCCTGGGCGCGTGCGGACAGACCCGAGCGGGCCCCGGGAGCTGACATAGAAGCCTCGTCCGTCGGGGATGGCGGTCGTCGGGCGTCGTCCGCAGGGACGGCGTTCCCGACGTTAGTCGGTGGTAATGGGTCAGGCACGGAAGTGAGCAGCCCACCGCCGGACAGCGATCGCTCGACGGGTCGCGGGGTGGAGGAGGCAACCGGGACCCCCCGTTCGGGAACGCCGTGCAATCCCAGGCGTCCACATTCATACCGATTCTACGACTCGCGAGCGGAAGCGACGCGCACGTCGAACCCACCGGAGGTGCATTGGATTCCGAAGTGAACGGCCCCGTGAGCTTTCGCGGCCGAAGGCGTTTCAGTGCTTGGTGCGTTCGTGTCGGTATGCGCGACCTGGACGACATCGACATGCAGATCCTCGAGTTGCTCGCCGACGATGCACGTCGTGCGTACAGCGACATCGGTGACGTCGTCGGACGGTCGGGGCCAGCGGTCTCGGAGCGCGTCCGAAAGCTGGAGGAGGCGGGCGTCCTCCGTGGGTTCACGGTGGACGTCGACCGCTCTCAGCTCCGCGAAGGCGTTCCGGTGCTCGTCGACGTCGCGGTGGCTGCCGGGCGTCGCGAGCCCGTCCGGGACGCGTTCCGGGCGGCCGACGCCGTCGAACACGTGTTCACGACCGCGAGCGGGGACGTCGTCGTGCAGGCGTCGCTCCCGAGTACGGACGCGTACCGCTGGGTGGAGGACGTGCTCGACCCGGACGACTTCGAGTCCGTCGACGTGACGTTGCTCGCGGACGTCGAGTGGCGTCAATCCGTGGGCGCGACGGACTTCGCGGTGTCGTGCGCGGAGTGCGGGAACACCGTCACGAGCGAAGGGACGAGTGCGACGCTCGGCGACGACAGCTACCGGTTCTGCTGTGAATCCTGCGAGCGCGCGTTCGTCGACCGCTACGAGGAACTCAGTGACGGGCGTTGACTTTGGGTTCCTAAGTTCGAGGGCCTGCTGACGAACGGACTGGAAGAACAAACTGGTTGAAAGAGGAGGCCGTACTAGACCACATGACAGAACGAACGGTCCACGTCGACGTCACGGGGATGTCCTGCGCGAACTGCGCGGACACCGTCGCGTCGGCCGTCGAGGGCGTCGACGGCGTCGTCGACGCGTCAGTGAACTTCGCGACCGACGGCGGGAGCGTGACCTACGACGACGACGAGACGACGCTCGCGGCCATCTTCGACGCCATCGAGGACGCGGGCTACACGCCGATCACCGACACCGTCACCGTCGCCGTCACGGACATGTCGTGTTCGAACTGCGCGGACACCATCCACGACCGCCTCCTCGAGGTGCCGGGCGTGGTCGACGCGAGCGTGAACTACGCGACCGACGAGGCGACCGTCGAGTACGCGCCCGACGCAGTCGACCGGCCGACGCTCTACGACGCCATCGAGGACGCCGGGTACTCGCCGGTCCGCGACGACGACCGAGGCGGCGACGCTGGGAGCGAGGACGACGAACGCGCCGGCGAATCCCGTCGCGGCGAACGCGAGGAGTCCGCCGCGGACGTCGCGCGCCGCGAGGAGATAGAACGCCAGAAGCGCCTCACGATATTCGGCGCGGTACTCTCCCTCCCGCTGCTCGGGATGCTCACCGCGCACCTGTTCGCGCCCGACCTCCTCCCGGAGACGATTCCCGGCCTCGGCATCCGGTTCGAGTGGCTCGGATTCGCGCTCGCGACGCCCATCCAGTACGCGCTCGGAAAAGAGTTCTACGAGAACTCCTGGACCGCGGTCGTGAAGAACCGCACCGCGAACATGGACGTCCTCATCGCGCTCGGGTCCTCGACCGCGTACCTCTACTCGGTCGCCCGCCTGCTCGGGTTCCCCGGCGCTGGATTCTACTTCGACACCGCCGCGCTCATCCTCGTGTTCATCACGCTCGGGAACTACCTCGAAGCGCGCTCGAAGGGCCAGGCCGGCGACGCGCTCCGCGAGCTCCTCGAGATGGAGGCCGACACCGCCATCCTCGTCGACGACGACGGGAGCGAACGCGAGGTCCCCGTCGAGGACATCTCCGTCGGCGACCGCATGAAGGTCAAGCCCGGCGAGCAGATTCCCACGGACGGCGTGGTCGTCGACGGCCAGAGCGCGGTCGACGAGTCCATGGTCACGGGCGAATCCGTCCCCGTCTCGAAGGAACCCGGCGACGACGTCGTCGGCTCCACCATCAACGAGAACGGCGTCCTCGTCGTCGAAGCGACGAAGGTCGGGAAGGACACCGCCATCCAGCAGATCGTCCAGACTGTCAAGGACGCCCAGTCCCGCCAGCCCGACATCCAGAACGTCGCCGACCGCATCAGCGCGTACTTCGTCCCCGCCGTCATCGTCAACGCCCTGTTCTGGGCGGTCGTCTGGGGGCTCGCCCCGCAGTTCCTGACGGACCTCGTCGGCGGCCTCCTCCCGTGGGGGCTCGTCGGCGGCGGGCCCGTCGCCGGCGCCGGCGGCGCGGGTGGCGTCGGCGTCCTCGAGTTCGCCGTCGTCGTGTTCGCGTCCGCAGTCCTCATCGCGTGCCCCTGTGCACTCGGGCTCGCCACGCCCGCAGCGACGATGGTCGGCACCAGCATCGGCGCGCGCAACGGCGTCCTCTTCAAGGGCGGTGACATCCTCGAACGCGTCAAGGACACCGACGCGGTCGTCTTCGACAAGACCGGGACGCTCACCAAGGGCGAGATGACGCTCACCGACGTCGTCGCGCTCGACGACGCGAGTGCGCGCGCTGACGGTGGGGACGCCGCCGCCGACGGCGGAACGGTCGCCGCGACGGACGACGCGGCGTTCGACGAGGACGCGGTCCTTCGACTCGCGGCGAGCGCCGAGTCCGCGAGCAGTCACCCGCTCGCCGACGCCATCGTCGACGGCGCCCGCGAGCGCGGACTCGACGTCACGGACCCCGAGGACTTCGAGAACGTCGCCGGGAAGGGCGTGCGTGCGACCGTCGACGACCACGACGTCCTCGTCGGGAACCCCGCGCTCCTCCGCGAGCACGACGTCGACCCCACGCCGGGCGACGACGCCCGCGAGGGACTGGAAGCCGACGGGAAGACCGCGATGCTCGTCGCCGTCGACGGCCGCGTCCGCGGCGTGCTCGCCGACGCCGACACCGTCAAACCCACCGCCAGGGACGCCGTCGCCGCGCTCCGCGAGCGCGGCCTCGACGTCCACATGATAACGGGCGATAACGAACGCACCGCGCGCGCCGTCGCCGACGACCTCGGTATCGACCCCGCGCTCGTCCGCGCGGGCGTCCTCCCCGACGAGAAGGCCGACGCCGTCGACGCCATCCAGGACGACGGCACGCGCGCGATGATGGTCGGCGACGGCGTCAACGACGCCCCCGCGCTCGCCACCGCGTTCGTCGGCGTCGCCATCGGCAGCGGGACCGACGTCGCCATCGAAGCCGCCGACGTCACCCTCATGCGCGACGACCCCATGGACGTCCTGAAGGCCATCCGCGTCAGCGAAGGGAGCCTCGCGAAGATCAAGCAGAACCTGTTCTGGGCGCTCGGGTACAACACCGCCATGATACCGCTCGCGTCGCTCGGGTTCCTCCAGCCCGTGCTCGCCGCCGGCGCCATGGCGCTGTCCTCGGTGAGCGTCCTCGCGAACAGCCTCCTGTTCCGGCGGTACGACCCCGACACCGACTACGAACTCCTCGGACGCCTCCGCCCCTGACACCATGAACCGGAATACCGCCATCGCGCTCGGCGTCGCCGCGCTCGCGCTCGTCGTCATGTTCGCAACCCCCATTCTCGCGATCATGCTCGGGCTCGGCGGCATGGGCGGAGGCGGGTGGTGGATGCCGATGGACGGCCCGACGTGGGGGAGCGGGATGCACGACAACACTCGCGGCGGCCTCCCCGGATGGTTCGCGCTCGTCGGCCTCCTCTCACAGCTCGCGTTCGTCGCGCTCCTCGCCGCCGGCGCGTACCTCCTCTACCGCGTCATCGCCAGCGACGACGGCGACCGCGCGCTCGAGGAACTGCGCGCCGCGTACGCCCGCGGGGACATCGACGACGGCGAGTACGAACGCCGCAAGGACCGCCTCCAGGAGGACTGACCGCACGACCCGGACCTCACGCCGCGGCCCAGCCGTCTAGCACGAACCTGGTTCTCTCGCGGCCTGCGACGCCCACAGATGCCAGTCGAAGCACTGCTCGGGGACGTCCTCGCGAACCGGACGCCGCTGTACGCGTCGGTCGTCCTCGTCGTCGCATCACTCGTCGCCCTCCCCTGCGACGTCCGCGCGAACGCGTCACGCCGAGCTAGCCGGCGTCGCGTACCGGAGAAAGACCGCTCGCAGCCCGGTCAGTCGTCGGCCGGCGTCACCACTTCCTCGGAGACGTCGAGCGTCCCCGACAGCTCGCGGTTCGGATACGGGATGTCGATGCCCGCGTCGTCGAACCGCTCCTTGACCGCCTGCACGTACTCGCCGCGCGTCTTCACGAAGTCCGAACGCGACGGGTCCGCGATCCACACGCGGGACTTCAGACCGACCGACGAATCACCGAGCTCCGTGAGGCGAACCGACGGCTCCGGGTCCGCGAGGATGTCCTCGTGCGCTCGGGCCTCCTCGAGGATGATGTCCGTCGCCTCGTCGATGTCGTCACCGTACCCGATACCGAACAGGAACTGCAGCCGGAGCTTGTCCTTCGCCACCGGGTTCTTGATGACGCCGTCCGTCAACTGCGAGTTCGGCACCGTCAGGAGCTCGTTGTCGAACGTCCGGACGCGGGAGACGCGCAGACTGATGTCCTCGACGACCCCCGAGTTGCCGTCCCACTCGATCCAGTCACCGATGCGGAACGGCTTGTCCGTGAAGATGAAGATACCCGCGACGAAGTTCGCGATGACGTCCTGCATCGCGAACCCGATCGCGAGCGTCGCCGCCGCACCGATCGTCGCCAGCGCCGTCAGGATGTTCCCGAACCCCGCGAACGCGAACGCCACGCCGAGCGCCGCGAAGTACACCGCGAAGTTCACGAGCTTCTTCAACGGCACCTTCGCGTGCCGGTCGAGGCCACGACGGTCGAGCAAACGGTCGACGAGCGGAAGCACGATGACGCGCCCGACGACGATCACCGCGACGAACGCCACCACGAACAGTATCCCATCCGCGACCGTCTCCGCGTACGCCTCCGGGATACCGAGGTCGTTCATCGTCTTCGCCAACCCCGACAGCCCAGCCTGCAGCGGAATCACCGATACAGCACCCCCGTGTTCCCACGGGTCTCGAAGAGCTCCGCGTTCGTCAACTCAGCGAGCTCCTCCGCGAGCTCCTCCGTCGACGTCCCACCTCGCGCCGCTCGCAGGAACTTCACCTTCACGAGATCGCGAGCCGCCAACTGGTCCGAGAGCTCGTCGACCACGGACTCGATACCTGCCTTCCCGACCCACACCGTCACGTCCAGGTCGTGGGCCTCCTTCCGCATCTCCTCGTCGTTCATAGTCGTCTCGAACCGTAAACGCGGGTGCGGCTTAAACCCTTAGCCGAATCAGTAGCCGGAACTTACCCGCGACCAGCGCGAGCGCACTCACTCACGGCAGGACCGTCACTCGCCGTACGGATACCGGGCCTGCGACCCGCAGTCACACGTCACCACCACGTGCCCCGACCGCGTGCGAACGCGAGCGTTCCGGCCCGGTCGGAGGAACGCGTCGCAGTCGTCGCAGGTGAACCGCCGGAAGTCCCGCGGGAGCGACAGCCGCTGGCGTTCAGCGAGCCGGCGCGCCAACCGCACGTACTCGCGAGCGCGCTCTGCCTCCCCCGCGACCGTCGCCTCCCGCGCCAGCACGTGCAACCGCTCGATCCGCTCCGCAGCGACGTTCATACCACCAGTACCGTACTCACCCGGGTAAACGTTCTTCCTCGCACTCGCCCAGGCCACGCACACGCCCGCCCAGGAGACTCCCACCCCACGAGTGCGTCGTCGCGTGCCCACACGAGCAACGCAATCCGGAAAGACTACACGCGACCACCGACCAGCGACCACAAACGAATGCGCGTCCTCAATCACCTCGAACTCGAATCCCAACTCCATCGGTCGGGCATGGGTACCGCCGCCGCCCAGCAACGGAAGTCCCTCGCACGTGCCGACGCCGACGTCGACGTCGTCACGAGCCCGTGGCGGGACGGCAACCCGCTCGACGCCGCGTTCGCGAACCTCGCCTTCGAGGAGTCGTTCTTCGAGGAGTACGACGTCGCACACCTCAACATGGCCGGGCCCGTCAGTCTCGCGCTCGCCCGCCACGCGAAAGCGAACGACGTCCCGCTCGTTCTCCACACGCACGTCACCGCCGAAGACTTCCGGGACAGCTTCCGATTCTCGAACGCCGTCGCCCCCGCGCTCAAAGCCTACCTCAAGCGCTTCTACTCGCAGGCCGACCTCGTCCTCTGCCCGAGCGAGTACACCAAAGGCATCCTCGAATCCTACCCCGTCGACGCCCCCATCGAACCCATAACGAACGGCATCGACGTCGACAGCCTCGACGGCCACGAACGCTTCCGCGAACCCACCCGCGACGAGTACGACCTCGACGACACCGTCGTCTTCGCCGTCGGGAACGTCTTCGAACGGAAAGGCCTCACCACGTTCTGCGAACTCGCGCAAGCCACCGACCACGACTTCGCGTGGTTCGGGCACTACGACGACGGCCCACAGGCGAGCAAGACCACCCGCAAGTGGACCGAGAACCCACCCGAGAACGTCACGTTCACCGGTTGGGTCGACGACAAACGGATGGCGTTCGGCGCCGGCGACGTCTTCTGCTTCCCCGCGAAGGTCGAGAACCAGGGACTCGTCGTCCTCGAAGCGATGAGCTGCGGGAAAGCCTGCGTCCTCCGGGACATCCCCGTCTTCCGCGAGTACTTCACCGACGGCGAAGACGCCATCCTCTGCTCGGAGTTCGACGAGTTCGTCGACGCCGTCGACCGCCTCGCCGACGACCCCGACCTCCGCGAGCGCCTCGGCGAGAACGCCAGGGAGACCGTCGAAGAGCACTCGCTCGACCACGTCGGGAACCGCCTCGTCGACGCGTACCGGCGCGTCATCGACGACTGAAGCGCCGCCACGCGTCGACTCGCTGACTATCGAAGCCACTAAGCCACCGAACATACTTTCGCCAACAATGACACGGGTCGCCGCCTTCACCGACACCTACCATCCGACGGTGAACGGCGTCACGTACACCATCGACGCCTGGTGCAACCACTGGAACGACCACCACGGTCGCATGGACGTCGTCTACCCCGGGACCGACGAGTACACGCCCGGCGCACGCGAACACCCCGTTCGGTCGCTGCCGTTCCCGTTCTACGACGGCGTGCGCGTCGGCGCACCGCGCGTCCCCAAGACCGTCCCACGCGCCGACGTCGTCCACGCCCACACCGCGTTCGGCCTCGGCCTCGCCGCGCGCCGATACGCCCGCAAACACGACCTCCCGCTCGTCGCCTCCTACCACACTCCGACCGCCGAATACGCCGAATACATCTCCTCCTACGACAGCGTCCTCGCAGGCATCTCCACCGCGAGCGAAACCTACGAGCACTGGTACTACGAGCACGTCGACCTCGTCATCACCCCGAGCGAACCGACGAAACGCCACCTCGTCGACGACCTCGACGTCACCACGCCCGTCCACGTCGTCTCCAACGGCATCGACACCGAGCGATTCCAGCCCGCCGGCGCCGAGGCCGACGCCTTCCGCGACCGCTTCGACCTCGACGGCACACTCGTCGGGTACACCGGCCGCCACGGCTACGAGAAACGCCTCGAGGACGTCATCGGCGCCACCGACGGCATGGACGACGTCACCGTCGTCTTCGGCGGCGACGGCCCCGCCCGCGACGACCTCGAAACCCGCGCCCAGCGCGCCGACGTCGACGTCCGCTTCCTCGGCTTCCTCGACCGCGACGACATGCCCGCATTCTACACCGCACTCGACGCGTTCGCGTTCCCCTCCCCCGTCGAGACGCAGGGACTCGTCGCGCTCGAAGCGAACGCCTGCGGCACCCCAGTCGCCGGCGTCGACGCCGGGGCACTCGCCGACACCATCGACCACGGCGAGACCGGCTACCACTACGAACCAGGCGACGTCGACGGCTTCCAGACCGCCATCGAACGCACACTCGACGACCACGACCGCCTCGCAGCGAACTGCCTCGACCGCCGAGACACCTTCAGCATCGAACACGCCGTCACCGAACTCCGCACCCACTACGACACCATCACGTAGCCCCCGCCGACAGCTAGCCGGTCACGCGGAACTGTCCAGGTGCGAACGACAACCCCACCGCGAGTCCCTCACAGAGCGCAAGCACACCCACGACCAACGCACACGTCGACACGACCACGAGCGCGCCGCTCACACCACCATCCCCACCGAGACCTACGAACACCACCGAGAACCCCACCACCGCACCAGCTCCAGACACCACCACCAGTCCAGCGTACCACCGCGGTACCACCAACAACGCCACCCCCAACACCAACACGGACAACGACATCCTTCCCCACGACACACACCCCCACAGTAATAGCGCTGCCGCTACATGTGAACGAACCAGAAAGAACGCGACCGCAGCCCGCGACTCAGTCGTCCTCGAGCGCGTCCGCGATCCGCTTCAGCGCACGCGTCTGATCACGCAGCTCATCACGCATCTGGCGGACTTCCCGCACCAGCTCCTCGTTCCCCGAATCCTCCTGCGCACCAGGCCCACCGCCCATCCCACCAGGCCCAGCGCCACCGGGACCACCACCCATCATCCCACCCATCATCTGCGCGAACGGATTCCCACCGCCACCCATCCCACCAGGCCCGCCAGGCCCACCAGGACCACCTTCACCACCCATCATCTCCTCCATCCGCTCCCGTCGCTCCTCGTCACCCTCCTCCTCACGACGCTCACGAATCTCCTCGACTCGCTCGCGGAACGACTTCTCCTCAGAATCCTCACTCGCCGCCTCGTCACCGTTCTCAGAGTTCTCGTCTGCCATACCCCACACTCCGCACTCCCCGCCGAAAAGGGTTTTCGTCCCCACCCACCCACAACCACGAACCACCCCCAACCACCAGCA
>NZ_JAJCVI010000014.1 GCF_020567525.1 Halorubellus salinus | reverse complement strand
ACGGACCTGTTCAGCTGGCTACGGACGCTTTAGGCCCAATAATATCGGCCATCACTTGGGCTGCCGGTGTTACCGCGGCGGCTGGCACCGGTCTTGCCCAGCCCTTATTCTTGTACCTCCCTACGGTACAGAAAAGCGAGGACGATATGCCCTCGCACTCGGAGTTCCCTTATCGCACTGTCGTGCAGTGTAAAGTTTTCGCGCCTGCTGCGCCCCGTAGGGCCCGGTATCTTGTCTCAGATACCGTCTCCGGGCTCTTGCTCTCACAACCCGTACCGATTATGGGCACGGTGGGCCGTTACCCCACCGTCTACCTAATCGGCCGCAGCCACATCCTATGGCGCCGTAGCATTTCCGGCTCAAGCCATTCCAGGCATAGAGCGTTATTCAGAATTAGCCTCAGTTTCCCGAGGTTGTTCTGATCCATAGGGTAGTTTGGCCACGTGTCACTGAGCTATCTGCCACGAGTATGAACTCGTGCGACTAGCATGGCTAAATCGAACTCCGATAGCAATGGCCTCCGGCAGGATCAACCGGAATGGTCCCGAGCTCAAGGCTCGGGGGGT
>NZ_JAJCVI010000013.1 GCF_020567525.1 Halorubellus salinus | reverse complement strand
AAGCACCCGAGTGGGGTCCGGATGAGGCCACCTAACGGTGGTCGAATCTGGGCTCCGCAAGGGGGCTTAAGTCGTAACAAGGTAGCCGTAGGGGAATCTGCGGCTGGATCACCTCCACTGACCGGGATCGACCCACACGGGTCGACCCACCTTTCCGAGTTCGGTTTTCCACCGAGTCGCCCGATCGGGCACCTTTGAACTACCAGGGCTAACCATCCTCCCGAGAGGGAGGTGGGCCCATAGCTCAGTGGTAGAGTGCCTCCTTTGCAAGGAGGATGCCCTGGGTTCGAATCCCAGTGGGTCCATGTACGTTCAAGTCGTCCCGAACCAATCCCCTTAAGTGGGAGACGGAGAGAGGAAGACTTGACGACGACTGATGCACCACTCCGCGCAAGCGTGAGTGGGAAGGGTCGAACGTCCGCCTGGCAACTACCAGGGGACGTGATGAAGCCGCGTGTAAGCACAATCCAGACACAAACTGGACTCGTACCATCGAGTCAACAACATTCCAACAGACGTGGCTACTGTGCCAACTGGTGGATGGCTCGGCTTGAGAGCCGACGAAGGACGTGCCAAGC
>NZ_JAJCVI010000011.1 GCF_020567525.1 Halorubellus salinus | reverse complement strand
CCGAACTTGCCGGTGATGTAGTCCTCGACGCGCTGGCTCTCGGGGTTCTCGAAGATCTTGTCGGTGTCGTCGTACTCGACGAGTTCGCCACCGGTGAGGAACACGGCGGTCTGGTCCGAGATGCGCGCCGCCTGCTGCATGTTGTGCGTGACGATGACGACGGTGTAGTCCTCACTGAGTTCGTCGACGAGGTCCTCGATCTTCGAGGTGGCGATGGGGTCGAGCGCACTCGCGGGCTCGTCCATCAGGATGACCTCCGGGTCGACCGCCAGCGCGCGAGCGATGCAGAGACGCTGCTGTTGGCCGCCCGAGAGGCCGAGGGCGTTGTCGTCGAGGCGGTCCTTGACCTCGTCCCAGAGCGCCGCCTGCCTGAGCGCTCGCTCGACGAGCTCGAGCTCCTCCTCGGTGTCGTCCCGGCCGAAGAGCCTGGCGAGCAGGCCGGTATCGAGGTCGCCGTGCTTGCGGGGCCCATACGAGATGTTCTCCTTGATGGACTTCGGGAACGGGTTCGGGGCCTGGAACACCATCCCGATGCGCTTCCGGAGTTCGACGAGGTTCGCGTTCGCGTCGTAGATCTCCGTCCCACCGAGCTCGACCGACCCTTCGATTCGGGCGGCCTTGATGCGGTCGTTCATCCGGTTCAAGCACCGGAGGTACGTCGACTTCCCACAGCCCGAGGGCCCGATGAGCGCCGTCACCGAGTTCTCGGGGATGTCCATCGAGACGTCCTTCAAGGCGTGGTCGTCGCCGTACCACACGTTCAGGTCCTCGACGCTCAACTTCGCGTCGCCCTCGAACTCGAACGCCGTCCACTCCTCGCGGGTCTCCTCGGCCGTCTCGCCCGCGACCGTCGTCGA
>NZ_JAJCVI010000010.1 GCF_020567525.1 Halorubellus salinus | reverse complement strand
GCACAATCCACGGTCAGCGTCGCCACTCCGCGAACACAAACACACACAATCCACGGACAGCATCACCACTCCCCATTAAAGACGAAAAGCCCGCCACCCCCAAAGGGGATGGCAGGCTTCAAGATATGAATGCGAGGCAGCGAACCGCGTTTCCCAGAGGCTCGCGCACTCCAGTACTCCCCGGTACGCAGATGGGCTTAACTTCCGTGTTCGGGATGGGTACGGGTGTCACCCCACCGCTCTGGCCGCCTCAACGCCGACCCACGGGAACGATCCATGGTACGCCAAACGTCGGTACGACAGCCGCAATGTAAGCACAATCCAGTTAACACCTGGACTCGTACAGCACGAGTCAGCACACAGTCCGAATGAATGGTGGCTCGAGTGATTAGTTCTCGCGGGCTCAACACCTCGTTGCCTTGGTGCGTACACCCCGAGTCTATCTACCTCATCTTCTATGAGGACTCTCAAGCGGAACCTCTTTTCCAGGTGGGTTTCGAGCTTAGATGCGTTCAGCTCTTACCCCGTGTGACGTAGCTGCCCGGCACATGCCCTCTCGGACAACCGGTACACCAGTGGTCACCACTCGTAGTTCCTCTCGTACTATACGAGCGTTCCCGTCAGGTTCCATAACACCCCCAGTAGATAGCAGCCGACCTGTCTCACGACGGTCTAAACCCAGCTCACGACCTCCTTTAATAGGCGAACAACCTCACCCTTGCCCGCTGCTGCACGGGCAGGATGGAGGGAACCGACATCGAGGTAGCAAGCCACGCGGTCGATATGTGCTCTTGCGCGTGACGACTCTGTTATCCCTAAGGTAGCTTTTCTGTCAGCAATGGCCCGCATCAAGCAGGCAAATTGGTTCGCTAGACCACGTTTTCACGTCAGTGTCACTCGTTGGGAATGACACTGTCAGACCACCTTATGCTCTTGCGCTCTTCATCGCGTCTCCGACGCGATTGAGGTGATCTTGGGGCACGCTCGATATCTTTTCAAGCGTGTACCGCCCCAGTCAAACTGCCCGGCTACCGGTGTCCTCCTCCCGGAGTGAGAGTCACAGTCATTAGTGGGTAGTATTTCACTGATGCCTCGGTGGCCCGCTAGCGCGGGTACCTGTGTAACGGCTCCTACCTATGCTGCACACTAACGACCGTGTCTCAGCGACAGCCTGCAGTAAAGCTCTATAGGGTCTTCGCTTCCCCCTGGGGGACTCCAGACTCCGCACTGGAACGTACAGTTCACCGGGCCCAACGTCGGGACAGCGAAGCTCTCGTTGATCCATTCGTGCAAGCCGCTACTGAAGCGGCAAGGTACTACGCTACCTTAAGAGGGTCATAGTTACCCCCGCCGTTGACGGGTCCTTCGTCCCATTGTACTGGGTGTTCAGATACCCGCACTGGGCAGGATTCAGTGACCGTACGAGTCCTTTCGGATTTGCGGTCACCTATGTTGTTACTAGACAGTCGGAGCTTCTTGGTCACTGTGACCTGCCTCTCTCCGAGGCAGGCACCCCTTCTCGCGAACTTACGGGGCTAATTTGCCGAATTCCCTGACGTCGGTTGTTCCCGACAGGCCTGAGCGTTCTCGGCTAGAGCACCTGTGTCGGATCTCGGTACGGTTCGTATGCTTGCCTTTTCACGGGCCCCGGATACGGTCGACTTTCGCTATCTCCGGCTTCGTCCGCTTCCTGCCATTACGGCGTCCACGGATTTCCCGGATTCGACTGGGCGAAGGCCCAGCTCGACTGTCTCTAAGGCGTCGGCGTTCACTGCATACGAGCACTGGAATATTAACCAGTTTCCCGGTTCGTCCAAGTCGAATTACGGTTGGACTTAGGGCCGGCTAACCCTCGGCTGAACGGCATTGCCGAGGAACCCTTGCTCTTTCGGCCGTCGGGGGTCTAACCCGACTAACGCTGCTACTATGGCCAGGATTTTCGTCACTGTATGGTCCACGCGAACTCTCGTCCGTGCTTCCACCCATACAGAGCGCCAATCTACACGATCACCCGTATGATGGGTGCGGCCAGGTCTCGGTGGTGGATTTGAGCCCCGATCATTTTGGGCGCCTCAAACCTCGGCCGGTAAGCTGTTACGCTATTCTTAGAGGGTAGCTGCTTCTAAGCTCACCTCCCGGCTGTCTAGGGCTTGAGACCACCTTCGATCGCACTTAATCCACACTTGGGGACCTTAACCCGGCTCTGGGTTGTCTCCCTCATGGTGCACAGGCTTACCCCGCACACCGGACTCCCTGCGTCGACGGCGCTCGTAGGTTTGGAGTTTGACAGGGAGGCCCACTTCTCTCGAAGTGGGATCTCCCAATCGGTCGCTCTACCCCACGAGCTACCTCAGCAGAGGTCATGCTTCGACATGTTTCGATTGGAACCAGCTGTTGCCAGATTCGATGGGCCTTTCACCCCTACACCTAGGTCACGCGAGGGTATTGAAGGACACCAACGCTAACAGGCCTCCACGTGCCTTTCGGCACGCTTCACCTTGCCCAGGCGTAGATCATCTGGTTTCGGGTCGCATCCGTTTGACTCCCCGCGCTTGAACACGGTGACCCTGGCCCCTAGGGGGCTGCGGTCGTATCGGTTTCCCTGTGCCTTCCCAGCGAGAAGCTGGTTAGACTCGTCAGACAGATGCACTCCCTGGCTCGTTTTTCAAAACGCACGATGGAACACCGGCTTCCACGAGTTCCTACTGCGGGCTCGCGCCCGGGTCGTTTTCTCGTGGACCTTGTATGCCCCATCGCTCTATCGCCAACTGATTTCAGGCCCTATTGCACCTCCCTTTGTGGGGTGCTTTTCAGCGTTCGCTCACGCTACTTGTTCGCTATCGGTCTTGAGGAGTGTTTAGTCTTCGCGGTCGATGCCCGCGTCGTTCACGAGGGATATCCAACCCCCGATACTCTGGAGCTGACGCCCAACGTACTTGTTCGGTTTACGGGGCTGTCACCCTGTGTCGCGCTCCGTTCCAGGAGACTTCAATCGAACGTTCTGTTGTTGGTTGTCAGTCCGAACACCACATTGCCCGTGAGGGCTTCGGTTTGGACTGGGTCGCGTTCACTCGCGGTTACTGACGACATCGCGGTCTTGCTTTCTTTTCCGGCCGATACTAAGATGTTTCAGTTCTCGGCGTTCCCCATTGCGCGAAGCAATTGCGGTGGGGATTCCCATTCGGAGATCCCAAGTTCTTTCCCTCCGTGCGGGTCCCTTGGGCTTTTCGCAGCTTGGCACGTCCTTCGTCGGCTCTCAAGCCGAGCCATCCACCAGTTGGCACAGTAGCCACGTCTGTTGGAATGTTGTTGACTCGATGGTACGAGTCCAGTTTGTGTCTGGATTGTGCTTACACGCG